>NZ_JBXAPV010000001.1:1585000-3902875 GCF_058806575.1 Reyranella sp. GW821-FHT12G01 | reverse complement strand
CAAATCTGGGCGGTTCGGGCAGCGACAGTGTCGTCATCGACCGCCTGAATCCGACGGTGACGGTGGCGATCGACGCCGCCTCGCTGAATGATGCGTCGCCGAGCTCACTGGTGACCTTCACGTTCAGCGAAGCGCCGGTCGACTTTGGCGCTGGCGACCTCGAGGTCGTGGGCGGCACGGTCACCGATCTGGCCGCGACCGGCAACCCGCTGGTGTGGACGGCGCAGTTCACCGCGACCGATGGCTTCACGGGACCGGGTTCCGTGACCGTGGCGTCGGACAGCTACACCGATCTTGCGCTGAACCTGGGCGATTCGGGCAGCGACAGTGTCGTCATCGACCGTCTGAACCCGACAGTGACGGTGGCGATCGACGCTGCGTCGCTGAACGATGGGTCGCCCAGTTCGCTGGTGACCTTCACGTTCAGCGAAGCGCCGGTCGACTTCACCGATGCCGCTCTCTCGGTGGCTGGCGGCACCATCAGCGGCCTGGCGGTGACGGCCGATCCGCTGGTGTGGACAGCGCAGTTCACGGCGACTGATGGCTTCTCAGGAGCCGGATCGGTTGCCGTAGTGGCCGGAAGTTATACGGACTTGGCCACGAACCTCGGTGAGTCCGGCAGCGATAGTGTCGTGATCGACCGTCTCAACCCGACGGTGACGGTGGCGATCTCCGACGGCTCGCTCAACGACGGCGATGCCAGCTCTCTGGTGACTTTCACGTTCAGCGAGGAGCCAGTCGACTTTACCGAGGCCTCCCTTTCGGTGGTGGGCGGTGTCGTCACAAGCCTCGCGGCGACGTCCGATCCGCTGGTGTGGACGGCGCAGTTCACGGCAGATGATGGCTTCTCGGGAACGGGTTCGGTCACGGTCCTTTCCGATAGCTTCACGGATACCGCATCGAACCTGGGTGGTTCGGGCAGCGACAGCGTAGCAATCGATCGCTTGAACCCGACGGTGACGGTGACGTTCGCCGAAGAGTCGCTGAGCGATGGTTCGCCGGGCTCGCTGGTGACATTCACGTTCAGTGAAGTGCCGGTCGGCTTCACGGCCTCGGCGCTCTCCGTCGTGGGCGGCTTGGTGACGGACCTCGTACAGGATCTGTCGGGAGACCCGTCGGGCAAGACCTGGACCGCGCAATTCACGGCGGATGACGGTTTCTCGGGACCGGGCTCCATCACGGTCCTGGCCGATAGCTATACGGACGCAGCGCTGAACCTTGGCGGTTTGGGTAACGACAACGTCGCAATCGACCGCTCGAACCCGACGGTCACGGTCGCGATCGACGCCGGGGCGCTGAGCGATGACGCCGCCGGCTCGGCGGTGACGTTCACGTTCAGCGAGGAGCCAGTCGGCTTTACTGCCGCGTCCCTCTCGGTGGTCGGTGGTTCCATCACCGGGCTGGCGGCGACGTCCGATCCGCTGGTGTGGACGGCGCAGTTCACCGCGACCGACGGATTCACGGGAACGGGTTCGGTCACAGTGTTGCCGGACAGCTATACGGACGCGGCGCTGAACGCGGGCAGCTCGGGCGGTGACAGCGTAGCGATCGACCGGCTGAACCCGACGGTGACGGTGGCGATCGACGCCGCTTCGCTGAGCGATGGCGCTTCCGATTCGCTGGTGACGTTCACCTTCAGCGAGGCGCCGGTCGACTTCACGGGCGCCGACCTGCAGGCGGTAGGCGGCGTGGTCACGGGTCTGGCTGTGACATCCGATCCGCTGGTGTGGACGGCTCAGTTCACGGCAAGCGATGGTTTCTCCGGAACCGGGTCGGTCACGGTCGTGGCCGATGGCTACACGGATGCGGCGTCGAACCTCGGCGGCTCGGGCAGCGATACCGTCGCCATCGATCGTCTGAACCCGACGGTGGTGGTGGCGATTGACGCCGGTTCGCTGGACGATGGCGACGTCAGCTCTCTTGTGACGTTTACCTTCAGCGAAGAGCCGGTCGGCTTTACCGACGGGTCCCTCTCGGTGATCGGCGGCACGGTCACGGCTCTGGCGGTCACCAGCGATCCATTGGTCTGGACCGCGCAGTTTACCGCGACCGACGGATTCACGGGTACGGGCTCGATCACGGTCGTATCGGACAGCTACACGGACGCGGCGCTGAACCTTGGCGGCTCGGGCAGCGACAGTGTCGACATCGATCGCCTGAACCCGACAGTGACGGTGGCGATCGACGCTGCCTCGCTAAACGACGGGTCACCGAATTCGCAGGTGACGTTCACGTTCAGCGAAACGCCTGTGGGCTTTACGACCGCGGGCCTGGAGGTGGTGGGCGGCACGGTCACGAACCTCGTGCAGGATTTGCTGGGCGATCCGTCCGGCAAGACCTGGACGGCGGAGTTCACGGCAGACGATGGCTTCTCGGGGCCGGGCTCGATCACGGTTCTGGCCGATAGCTATACGGACGCGGCGCTGAATCTTGGCGGTTCGGGCAGCGACAGTGTCGCGATCGACCGCTCGAACCCGACGGTGACGGTGGCGATCGACGCCGGCTCGCTCAGCGACGGCTCGCCGAGCTCTCTGGTGACCTTCACCTTCAGCGAGGCGCCGGCTGGCTTCACCAGCGCATCCCTTTCGGTGGTTGGTGGCTTGGTCACGGACCTTGTGCAGGACCTGTCGGGAGATCCCTCGGGCAAAACCTACACGGCACAATTCACGGCGGACGACGGCTTCTCCGGATCTGGCTCGATCACCGTCCTGGCGGATAGCTACACTGATTCGGCATCGAACCTGGGCATTTCGGGCAGCGACAGCGTTGCGATCGACCGTCTCAATCCGACGGTGACAGTGGCCATTGCCGACGCCTCACTGAGCGACGGCGATGCCAGCTCCGTGGTGACTTTTACCTTCAGCGAAGAGCCGGTCGATTTCACCAACGCCTCTCTCTCGGTAGTCGGCGGTACGGTCACGGGCCTCGCGGTGACGGGCAATCCGTTGGTGTGGACCGCGCAGTTCACGGCGGATGACGGATTCTCCGGAACGGGTTCGGTCACAGTCCTGTCCGACAGTTACACCGATGCGGCGCTGAACCTTGGCGGTCTGGGCAGCGACAACGTCACAATCGACCGCTTGAATCCGACCGTCACGGTCGCGATCGACGCTGGGTCGCTCAGCGATAGCGACGCCAGCTCTGCAGTGACGTTCACGTTCAGCGAGGAGCCGGTCGACTTCACCAACGCCTCCCTTTCGGTCGTCGGCGGTACGGTCACGGGCCTGGTGGCGACGACCGACCCGCTGGTATGGACGGCGCAATTCACAGCGGACGACGGGTTCTCTGGAACGGGCTCGGTCACAGTCCTGTCCGACAGTTACGTGGACGCAGCGGCGAACCTCGGCGGTTCGGGCAGCGATAGCGTCATGATCGACCGTCTCAATCCGACGGTGGCGGTGGCCATTGCCGACGCTTCACTAAGCGACGGCAATGCCAGCTCGGTGGTGACTTTTACCTTCAGCGAAGAGCCGGTCGATTTCACCAACGCCTCCCTCTCGGTGGTTCGCGGTACGGTCACGGGCCTCGCGGTGACGGGCAATCCGCTGGTGTGGACGGCGCAGTTCACGGCGGATGACGGGTTCTCCGGAACGGGTTCGGTCACGGTCCTGTCCGACAGTTACACCGATGCGGCGTTGAACCTTGGCGGTTCGGGCAGCGACAGCGTCACGATCGACCGCTTGAACCCGACGGTGGCGGTCGCGATCGACGCTGCGTCGTTGAACGACGGTGCGCCGAGCTCGCTGGTGACGTTTACGTTCAGTGAAGAACCGGTCGACTTCACCGAAGATTCGCTCTCTGTGACCGGCGGCGTGGTCTCCGGCCTGGCGGCGACGGGTAATCCGTTGATCTGGACCGCCCAGTTCACGGCGAACGACGGCTTTGCCGGAGCCGGTTCGGTTTCGGTCGTGGCCGATGGTTACACCGATGCAGCGTTGAACCTTGGTGGTTCAGGCAGCGACAGCGTCGTGATCGACCGGCTGAATCCGACGGTCACGGTGGCGATCGACGCTGCGTCGCTGAGCGACGGTGCGCCGAGCTCGCTGGTGACGTTCACGTTCAGCGAGGAACCGGTCGACTTCACGTCCGCCGCCCTCTCGGTGACGGGCGGTACGGTCACGGGGCTGACCGCGACCAGCGATCCGTTGGTCTGGACGGCGCAGTTCACGTCGGATGACGGCTTCTTGGGGACCGGATCGGTCACCGTGATCGCCGACAGCTACACGGATGCAGCACTGAACCTGGGTGGTTCGGGTAGCGACAGCGTCGTGATTGATCGATCCAATCCGACAGTGACGGTAGCGATCGACGCTGCCTCGCTGAGCGATGGTGCGCCGGGTTCGCTGGTGACGTTCACATTCAGCGAAGAGCCCGTTGGTTTCACCTCTGATGCCCTCTCGGTGACGGGCGGTACGGTCACGGGGCTGACCGCGACCAGCGACCCGTTGGTCTGGACGGCCCAGTTCACGGCGGATGACGGTTTCTCGGGAACCGGCTCGGTCGCGGTCATATCCGACAGTTACACGGACGCGGCTCTGAATTCGGGTGCTCCGGGCAGCGACAGCGTCGTGATTGATCGGTCGAATCCGACAGTGATCGTGGCGATCGACGCTGCCTCGTTGAGCGATGGTACGTCGAGTTCGCTGGTAACGTTCACGTTCAGCGAAGAGCCAGTCGGCTTCACGGCGGCCGCCTTGCAGGTGGTGGGCGGCTCGATCACGGATCTTGTGGCGACGTCCGATCCGCTGGTGTGGACGGCGCAGTTCGCCGCGACCGATGGTTTCTCAGGCGCAGGCTCGGTCACGGTCCTGGCCGACAGCTACACCGACGAGGCGGCGAACCTGGGCGGTTCGGGCAGCGATGGCGTCGCCATCGACCGTTTGAACCCGACGGTAACGGTTGCGATCGAAGCCGGAGCACTGAGCGACGGCGCTACCGGTTCCCTAGTGACCTTCACCTTCAGCGAGGCGCCGGTCGGCTTTGGCGATGCAGCGCTCTCGGTCGTGGGTGGCACGGTCACGGACCTTGCGCAGGATCTGCTGGGAGACCCGTCGGGCAAGACGTACACCGCGCAATTCACGGCAGACGATGGCTTCTCGGGCGCCGGTTCGGTCACCGTGGTGGCGGACAGCTACACGGATGCGGCAGCCAACCTGGGCGGTTCGGGCACCGACGGTGTTGCAATCGACCGGTCGAATCCGACGGTGGCGGTAGCGATCGACGCCGTGTCGCTGAGCGACGGCGACGCCAGCGCGTTGATGACCTTCACCTTCAGCGAGGAGCCGGTGGGCTTCACGGCTGCCGCCTTGCAGGTGGTCGGCGGTTCGATCACGGATCTGACGGTGACGTCCGATCCGCTGGTTTGGACGGCGCAGTTCACCGCGACCGATGGTTTCACGGGACCAGGTTCCGTCGCCGTGATGGCTGGAGGTTACACGGATGCGGCGTCGAACCTGGGTGACTCGGGGAGCGACACCGTCGCGATCGATCGGCTGAATCCGACGGTGACGGTGGCGATTGCCGACGATTCGCTGAACGACGGCGACGCCAGCTCGCTGGTGACGTTCACGTTCAGCGAGGAACCGGTCGGCTTCACGGAAGCATCGCTCTCCTTGGTTGGCGGTACGGTCACAGGCCTGGCGGTGACCTCCAATCCACTGGTCTGGACGGCACAGTTCACGGCAGGCGACGGCTTTGCAGGCACAGGCTCGGTCACGGTCCTGACCGACAGCTACACGGACGCGGCGGCAAATCTCGGCGGCTCCGGCAGCGACAGCATCGTCATCGACCGGGTGAACCCGACGGTGACGGTGGCGATTGCCGACGATTCGCTGAACGATGGCGACACCGGCTCGTTGGTGACGTTCACGTTCAGCGAGGCACCGGTCGGCTTCACGGAGGCGTCGCTCTCGGCGGTCGGTGGTATGGTCAACAGCCTGACGGTGACCGCCAATCCGCTGGTGTGGACGGCGCAGTTCACGGCAGACGACGGCTTCGCCGGAGCGGGCTCGGTCACAGTCCTGTCCGACAGCTACACGGACGCGGCGTCCAACCTCGGCGGCTCGGGCAGCGACAACGTCATCATCGACCGGCTGAATCCGACAGTAACGGTGGCGATTGCCGATGATTCGCTGAGCGACGGAGACACCAGCTCGCTGGTGACGTTCACCTTCAGCGAGGCGCCGGTCGGCTTCACGTCAGCCGCTCTGGAAGTGGCGGGCGGCACGGTCACGGGTCTGGCGGCGACGGGCAATCCGTTGATCTGGACGGCGCAGTTCACCGCGACGGATGATTTCTCGGGGGCGGGCTCGGTCACGGTCCTGGCCGACAGCTATGTCGACGAGGCGGGAAACCTCGGCGCGTCGGGCAGCGACAGTGTTGCGATCGACCGACTGAATCCGACGGTGACGGTGGCCATCGATGCTGCGTCGCTGAGCCATGGCTCGCCGAGTTCGCAGGTGACGTTCACGTTCAGCGAGGCGCCGGTCGACTTCACCGCCGCTGACCTGGAAGTAGTGGGCGGCGCGGTCACCGGGTTGGCGGCAACTCTCAATCCGCTGGTGTGGACGGCCCAGTTCACGGCGTCGGAGGGTTTCACGGGAACCGGTTCCGTGGCCGTCACGTCGGAGAGCTATACGGATGCGGCGCTGAATCAGGGTGGCCCGGGCAGCGACAGCGTCTCGATCGACACGACGGCCGACCTGGACGGGAACCTCGCCCTGACGATCCCCGACACCGACATCAACGCGCCGGAGAGGACTGCGGTAGCGTTCTCGGTTTCGGGGCTGGATCCGGATGTAACCACCGCGACGGTGACCTTCACCGATTCCGTCGGTCATACGCTCACGGTCGCAGCGTCGGCCGGGGTTGCCAACTTCTCCTCGTTCGTCAGCGGCAGCGTAAGTTCGATCCTCACCGTCATCGACGCCGTGGGAAATATCGCCTCGGCGGCCGGCGCCACGATCAGCCTGGATGCAGTCAACGGCACGGCCGGCGATGATCTGATCATCGGGGGACCGGGAAATGACACGTTCAATGGGCTCGACGGCAACGACAGGCTGTTTGGCGGTGGCGGAGACGACACGCTGAACGGTGGCGACGGCAACGACAAGTTCGATGGTGGCATCGGCGCCGATACGATGACGGGCGGCGCGGGCAGCGACACCTACTATGTCGATGATCTGGGAGACGTCGTGATCGAGATCGGCGGTGGTATCGACACCATTCGCACGACGGTCGACTTCACGCTGACGATGGGACAGGAGGTCGAATATCTGCGGGCCTCCGGAAATTCTACGATCGGCCTCGTCCTCACCGGCAACGAGTTCGCCAATTCCCTGTTCGGTGGCCTGGGCGACGACACGCTGGTGGGCGGTGACGGCAACGACAAGCTCGATGGCGGCATCGGCGCCGACACGATGAACGGTGGTGCAGGCAACGACACTTTCTATGTCGATTCGGTCGACGATGTCGTGATCGACTCCTCGGGCACTGACACGATCCGCACCAGCGTCGACTACACGCTGGCTGGCGGTCTGGAAATCGAGAAGATGTATGTTTCGGGCACGGCGGGCCTGACCCTGACCGGCAACGAACTGGCCAACTCCCTGTTCGGCGGAGATGGCGTCGACCACCTGAACGGCGGCGACGGCAGCGACAAGCTCGACGGCGGCGCGGGCGCCGATTTCATGGACGGCGGGCTGGGCAACGACACATTCTATGTCGATGACGCCAACGACGTGGTGAGCGATTCGGGCGGCACCGACACCGTGCGCACCACCGTGAGCTACACGCTGGCCAGCGGCGTAGAGATCGAAAACCTGCGTGCCTCGGGCACCGATGGCCTGACGCTGACCGGCAACGAGCTCGCCAACTCCATCTTCGGCGGCGCCGGCATCGACCACCTCTACGGTGGCGGCGGCAACGACAAGCTGGATGGCGATGCCGGTGCCGACGTCATGGTGGGCGGTGACGGCAACGACACCTATTACGTCGACGATGCCGGCGATGTCGTGACGGAAGGGGCTGGTGTCGACAGCGGCATCGATACCGTCCGCGCCTCCGTGAGCTACACGCTCACCGAGAATGTCGAGAAGCTGATACTGTCCGATGCCGGTGACATCGACGGGATGGGCAACGATCTCGCCAATACGCTGACCGGCAATGCCGGCCACAACCTGCTCGATGGCGGTGTGGGCGCCGATATACTGTCCGGCGGCGGAGGCGGCGACACCTTCCGCTTCAGCACTGCACTGGGGCCGACGAATGTCGACCGCATCGTTGCCTTCGATCATGCTGGCGACACGATCCAGCTCGATCGAAGCATCTTCACCGCGCTTTCGCTGGGCACACTCGATGCCGGCGCCTTCAACTTGGGCGCCGTGGCGACCGAGGCCGACGACCGCATCCTCTACAACGCGGCCGGAAAGGCTCTGTATTACGATGCGGACGGCGTCGGCGGTGTCGCGGCGGTGAAGTTCGCGACGGTCACCACGCTCACCGGCACGCTCGATCACACGGACTTCCTGGTGGTGTAGCGCGAAGCGCGGGGCTTGTTTTCCCGCGCCTCTTTCTGCGGCAGACTCGGGGCCATGAAATCTCCCTCACGGGCAAGACGGCTGAGCCTTTCGGTGGCGCCGGGAACGACCGTTTCCGCGCTCTACCGGAAGGCGCCCGACGCTTTGGCGCTGCTTGTCCTCGCACACGGGGCAGGGGCCGGCATGACGCATCCGTTCATGACGGCCATGGCCGAACTGTTTGCTGAAAGGGGTGTGAGCACGCTCCGGTTCCAGTTTCCGTACATGGAGGCCGGCTCCAGGCGGCCCGATCGCCCGGCTGTCGCGCACACCGCGGTGCGGGTGGCTGTCGGGAGGGCGGCAAAGCTGGCGCCGGCGCTCCCGCTGTTTGCGGGAGGCAAATCGTTCGGTGGGCGAATGACCTCGCAGGCACAGGCGCTGGAGCCGCTTCCCAACGTCCGTGGCCTGGTGTTCCTGGGCTTCCCGCTTCATCCGCCGGACAAGCCCTCGGTCGATCGGGCGGAACATCTTCGCGAGGTCGACGTGCCGCAGTTGTTCATTCAGGGCACGCGCGATGCGTTGGCCCGGCCGACCCTCCTGCGAGGCGTTGTCCGGCGTCTGGGGAGGAAAGCCACACTCCGGATGGTGAAAGACGCG
The DNA here is from genome assembly GCF_058806575.1 of Reyranella sp. GW821-FHT12G01. Taxonomy (NCBI): domain Bacteria; kingdom Pseudomonadati; phylum Pseudomonadota; class Alphaproteobacteria; order Hyphomicrobiales; family Reyranellaceae; genus Reyranella; species Reyranella sp. GW821-FHT12G01. The sequence continues at coordinate 3,893,702 of NZ_JBXAPV010000001.1, read as the reverse complement.
GATCATTCCTTTGGCGTTCTCGTTCGATCCGGTCGAACCCATCAGGAGGTTCTTGTCGAGATTGCCGAAAGCGCGGCCACCTGGATGCACACGCTTCCGTGACTCTCGCGGCATGTTCGTCGTCTTGTTCGTGTCGGCCTGATCGCTAAATTGAGAACGGTTAAGCGCAGGAGCTCTCGAATGAGAAATCTGATCGCCTATGCGTTCATGCTGGCTGCTGCTTTCATGGTGGTGGGCTGCGCGTCGGGCGCGAACGGTGGCCCCGGAGATGGTCGATACGCCGACCATGACGGGGGCCGCAGCAATTTCCGCGGCGGAGGGTGACGCTTCGCACGCCGGCGCTCTGCTCGTGCGTGTCCGGGGGATCGGCTCCGGGTTAACTTTTACCTCCGTCCACGGCTGCATCCCGCTATATTGGCGGTGTCTGTTGTGCGGGGAGTGAAATCCAGTGGCATTGCCATCGTCTATCGCCGTCATGAGCGGTCTTGCCCTCGAGGTGGCCGTCAATCGTTGGCTGAAACCGGCCTTCGAGGCTGCATCGCCCTATCGCCTGGAGATTGATTGGCGTCCGACCACGGCCATCATGAAGTCGATCGCCGAGGGGCAGCGCGCCGACGTCGTCATCGCCATCAATGGCTCCATGGACAAGCTCTGCGCCGACCGCATCGTGCGTCCCGAGACCCGTGTCTGTCTCGCCGACTCGATCCTGGGCGTCGGCGTCCGCGAGGGCGCGCCGAAGCCCGATGTCTCGACGGTCGAGGCGTTCAAGCGGACGCTGGTCGGCGCGAGGGGCGTGGCCTACTCCAAGGCCGGCGCGAGCGGCATCTACTTCACCGGACTGATCGAGCGACTGGGCATTGCCGCGGAGGTCGGTGCGCGCGCTGTCACGATCCCGATGGGCTTCACCGGCGAGAAGGTCGCGAGCGGTGAGGCCGACATCGCGATCCAGCAGGTGAGCGAGCTGATGTCGGTCCCCGGCGTCGCCGTCGCCGGCCCGTTTCCCCCTGAGGTCCAGACCGTCTCGACCTTCGATGCCGCCATCTTTGCCGATGCCAGGAACGCCGAAGGCGCCGCCGCGCTGATGGCGCTGCTCGCCTCGCCCACTGCTGCGAAGGCCTATGGTGATGGCGGTCTGGTATCCCGCCTGTCGCATTCCTGATCGCCGCATTCCTGAAAACGCTCCAATTTCGAAAGACCGCTCTCATGTCGAAGAAGCGCCGCGTCGTCCTCCTGCATGGCACGCCCGTCGCCGTGGAACCCATCCAGCGTGCGTTTGCCTCGCGTTGGCCCGAGGCCGAGATCGTCGACCTGCTCGACGCCTCGCTGTCGATCGATCGCGCCAAGGACGATGACCTGACGCCGCGCATGTTCGAGCGCTTCGTCGAACTCGGCGACTATGCGCATCGCATCGGGGCCGAGGCGATCCTCGTCACCTGCTCGGCGTTCGGGCCGGCAATCGAACGCATGGCAAAGGAACTGCCGGTGCCGGTGCTGAAGCCCAACGAAGCGATGTTCCGGGAGGCGATCGGCCGGGGGCAGAAGATTGGCATGCTCGCGACCTTCGCGCCGTCGGTGCTGACCATGACGGAGGAGTTCGAGCAGTTCGTTGCTGAGGCGGGCGCCAAGGCGACGCTCGAGACGATCGTCGTCGAGGGCGCCATGGATGCGTTGCGCAAGGGCGACGCCGACCGGCACAACGCGCTGATCGCCGCGCGGGCGCCCGAGCTCGCGCACTGCGACGCCATCATGCTCGCGCACTTCTCGACGTCGCGCGCGCTGGCGGCAGTCACCGCCGCGGTCAAGACACCGGTGCTCACGGCGCCCGATGCCGCGGTCGACCGCATCAGGGCCGCCATCGCGGGCTGATGCCCGCGATCGCGCGGATGAAAGTTCCGGCAGTATTGGTTTGAAGGAGGATATCGTGGCAAAGCGAACCGTCGAGAGCCCGCAGGCGATGAAGGCGCTGGTCGGTCAGGAGCTGGGCGTCAGCGACTGGCTGGTCATCACACAGGAGCGCATCAACACGTTCGCCGAGGCGAGCGGCGACCATCAGTGGATCCATGTCGATGTCGAGCGCTGCAAGACGGACATGCCGGATGGCAAGACCATCGCGCACGGCAATCTTACCTTCTCCGTGATCTCCACCTTCGCCCGCGATGTCCTCAAGATCGACAATATGCGGAACGGCATCAACTACGGCTCGAACAAGGTGCGCTACACGAACCCCGTGCAGGTCGGCGCGCGCATCCGCGGCCGCCAGAAGCTGCTCGCCGCCGACGACATGCCCAACGGCGGCATCCGCATGACGTACCAATGGACCGTCGAGATCGAGGGCAAGGATCGTCCGGCGTGTGTTGCCGAGACCATGAGCATCGCCTACGCCAAGGCATAGGCGACGACGCCCTGCGTCGCCGCCGCTCCTGTGACTACTTCCGCTTCAGATAGTCGATCGCGAGATAGCTGAGCGCGCGCACGCCGTACTTGAGCGCGGGCTCGTGGACGCGGAAGAGCGGCGAATGGTTGGCCGGCGCCTGCAGCGGGTCGACGTCCGGCGGCACGATGCCCAGAAAGAAGAACATGCCCGGCACGACTTGGGCGAGATACGAGAAATCCTCGGCGCCCATCACCGGGCGCACCTCGGTGACGCGCTGGGGATCGAGACCGTCCTTCAGGCTGTTGGTGCCCCAGTCGGTGAGCGGCGGATCGTTGTAGGTCACCGGCACGCCCTCGAAGACCGTGACGGTGGCCTTGCCGCCGGCGGCATCGGCGATAGTGGTGGCGGTCTTGTCGATGCGCTTCCAGATCTCGGCGCGCACCCCCTCATCGTGGGCGCGGATGGTGCCTTCCATGGCGACCGAGTCGGGCAGGATGTTGTTGCGCACGCCGCCATGGATGGTCGAGACCGAGATGACCGCTGGCGAGAGGGTGGGATCCAGCTGACGGCTGACGATGGTCTGCAACGCCAGGATGATCTGCGCCGAGGTGACGACGGGATCGATGCCGCGCCACGGCTGCGAGCCGTGCGTCTGACGGCCCTCGACGTCGATCTTGAGGCGATCCGCGCTCGCCATCAGCCCGCCGGGACGGAGAGCAATCACGCCGGAGCGGATGCCCGAGGTGACGTGCAGACCGAACACGGCGGACGGCGCCGGGTTCTGCATGCAGCCGTCCGCGATCATCGCCTGGGCGCCGCTCGGGCGGCCGTCGTTGGAGCCTTCCTCGTTGGGCTGGAAGATCAGCTTCACCGTGCCCGGGATCTCGTCCTTCATGCCGGCCAGGATCTCGGCCACGCCCATCAGGATGGCGACGTGGCAATCGTGGCCACAGGCATGCATCACCGGCACGGTCTGCCCAAGATACTGCTGCTTGGCCTTGGAGGCGAAGGGCAGGTCGACACGTTCCTCGACGGGCAGCGCATCCATGTCGGCACGCAGCGCCACGACGCCGCCGGGCTTGCCGCCCTTCAGCACGCCCACCACGCCTGTGATGCCGACGCCTGTCCTCACTTCGTAGCCGAGCTTCTTCAGATGCTCGGCGGCGAGCGCGGCGGTGCGCGTCTCCTGATAGGAAAGCTCCGGGTTCTCGTGAATGTCGCGCCGCCAGGCGATGACTTTGTCCTCGATCTTGAGGGCGGCTGCGGAAATGCGTTCGGAAAGTTCGTTGCCGGTGATTACATCGTTCATGCCGCGAGTGTCCTAGACGACAGGGCGGGTGCGCAAGGACTTCCTGTTTGCCCGTCACAGGTGTTGGCGGCAGCCAGTGGTTGGTAGGCCCGGCAGGATTCGAACCTGCGACATAACCGTTATGAGCGGCTCGTTCTAACCGCTGAACTACGGGCCCCCGCAACCGCGTGGTCGCGCCCCGGACGCCGGGGCCCGACCTTATAGCGCTACTATTCGGCGGGCGGCACGAACATATAGCCGACGCCGCGCACGGTGCGGATGACCGTCGGCTTGTCGGGGGCCGGCTCGATCTTGCGGCGGATGCGGGTGATCCGGAGGTCGATCGCGCGGTCGAACGGGTCGCGCGCGCGGTGGCTGGTGGTCTCCAGCAGCCAGTCGCGCGACAGCGGCCGGTTGGGGTTCTCGGCGAAGGTCTTCAGGATGTCGAACTCGCCCGAGGTCAGCGGCACGTCGGTGTTCGCGGCGTCGATGAGCTGGCGGCGCGACAGGTCCAGCATGTGGCCACCCATGCGCACGCGTTCGAGCCGCGAGGGGGTGGCCTTGTTCACCGAGCGGCGCAGCACGCTCTTGCAGCGCGCGAGAAGTTCGCGCGGCTCGTAGGGCTTGGCGACATAGTCGTCGGCGCCGCTCTCCAGACCCAGCACCTTGTCGACCGGGTCGGCCGACGCCGTCAGCATGATGATGCCGACGCGGGTGTTGCTCTCGCGTAGCCAGCGGGCCAGCGCGAAGCCATCCTCCTGGCCTGGAAGCTGGACGTCGAGCAGGACCAGGTCGGGCATGGAGCGGGCGATCTGGCGGCGCATCTGGGCGCCGTTCTCGACCGCGGTCACCTTGAGTTCGTGGTTGGAAAGGTAGGTCTCGGCGGCTTTACGCTGAAACGCGTCGTCCTCGACCAGCAATACGGACGGAAGCTGCATGACTTAATCCAAAATATGAACGAACAATATAATGCCTTCAAAATAACATGATTTCTCAAGGAATTATATCGTTTTCTTGAGATATTTGATACGATCGAGGCTGACGTAAAACCTCAAGTTCTAGCCGCCCGTCGGAGGCGGCGCCCCAAACCCTAGTCGCAGGATAGCCAATGACTCTCGTCGCCGCTGATCCGGCTTCCTCGCGGATCGACGAGGCGCAGGAAGCGGCCCGGCAGGATGGCTTCGTGCGCGCCGAGCTGGTGCGGCGGCTGTACGGGGGTTCGGCGCAGTCGCGCTACTTCGCCTTCGTCCTGTGGCCGGTGATCGCCGCCATCTACTGGCGGCAGATCGACCCTGCGGAACTGCTGGGCCCGTTCGTGGCCTACCTCGCGGTGACATTCGCCTTCGATATCCTCCGGCACAATTTTGCGCGCGCCCGACCCGACGACGGAGAGGCGCTGCGCTGGGGCTGGTGGTTCGCGGGCCTCTCGTTCCTGGCCGGCGCCTGCTGGGGCTGGGCCGGGTTCCTGCTGGCGTCCAAGGACTTCGAGCTGCAGCGCATGCTGCTCGGGCTCGTGCTGCTGGCCACGGTCACCACGGCCGTGCCGATCCGCTCGGCCCATCCGCCGACCTTCTATGCCTTCGCCGTCGCGACGGCGGCGCCGCTGCTGCTGGTGCTGATCGCTTCGGGCGGTCCGTTCTACCAGCTCGTCGGCATCGCCGGCGCCGCCTATGTCGGCCATCTGATGGCCTATGTGCGCGACGTGCATCGCTGGCAGTACGACAACATCGCGCTGGCCTACGAGAAAGACGATCTCGCGCGCCGGCTGCAGGTCGCCTACGACGAGGCACGCCATGCGCGCGACGCGGCGCTGGAAGCGCAGCGCGAGGCCGAGAAGGCCAACCAGTCGAAGTCGACGTTCCTCGCGACCATGAGCCACGAGATCAGGACGCCGATGAACGGCGTGCTGGGCATGATCGACGTGCTGGAGCGCACCAGGCTTTCGGCCGAGCAGCGCGATTCGCTGGGCACGGTACGCTACTCCGCATCTTCTCTGCTGCGGATCATCGACGACATTCTCGACTTCTCGAAGATCGAAGCGGGCCATCTCCAGCTGGAGCAGATCGAGTTTTCGACCGTCGAGCTGATCGAGGGTGTGGCCGAGACACTGGCCGCGAAGGCCGCCGAAAAAGGGTTGATGCTATCGGCCTTCGTGGCGCCCGACGTGCCCGCGCGCGCGATCGGAGATCCGCTGCGCTTGCAGCAGATCCTGTTCAACCTGCTGGGCAACGCCATCAAGTTCACCGGGACCGGCTCGGTCCGCCTCGTCCTCGAACGCGAGGCGTCGGCGCACGGGCAGGGGCTGACGCTGCGCATCCGGGTGGCCGACACCGGCATCGGTCTCACGGCGGGGCAGCGCGAGCGGTTGTTCCAGCCTTTCGTCCAGGCCGACAGTTCCACCACCCGGCGCTTCGGCGGCACCGGCCTCGGCCTGTCCATCGTGCGTCGCCTCGCCGAGGCGATGCGAGGGCGCGTGGAGATCGAGAGCGAGCCGGGCGTCGGGTCGACCTTCATCGTCACGGTGAGGCTTGGCCTGGCAGCCGATGGTGCGGTCGTGGCCGATCCGCCGCTCAAGGGCCTGTCGCTGGTCCTGTCCCTGCCGGATCCCGAAGAAAGTGCTGCCTTCGCGCGCTACCTGCGCGACGCCGGCGCCGAGGTCGATGTCGTGGTGTCGAACCTGACGGCGGTGAGCATTGATGGGGTGACGAACCAGATCGCTCTCGCCGACCTCAAGCGCCCGTGGCGACGCGACGTGCTCGTGCGGGCGATCGCGCGCGCCGCGGGCCGAACGAAGTGTCCGACGGCGTCCGCGGAGACGCCGAAGCCGGCCGGACGATTGAACGGCCGTGTGCTGGTGGTCGACGACAATTCGGTCAACCGCAAGATTTTGGCGCGACAGCTCGAGCTTGCGGGCGCCTCGACGGACGTGGCGGCGAGCGGCGAGCAAGCCATAGAGCTGTGGCGCAAGGGCGGCTACGACCTCATGCTCGCGGACCTTCAGATGCCGGACATGGACGGCTTCGAACTCGCCCGGAATGTCCGCGCACACGAAGCCGCGACGGGCCAGAGGCGGCTGCCGATCCTCGCCGTCACCGCCAGCGCCTTCGAGGAGCAGGAGGAGCGCAGCCGCGCGGCCGGCATGGACGGCTTCATCACCAAGCCGGTCGGCATCGAGCAGCTGAGGGCAACCCTCGACGTCTGGCTGAAGGATGCGACCGCGGAGCGTGTGGCATGAGCGAAGCTTATGATCGCAGCCGGCTGGTCGAGCTGTTCGGCAACGATCCGTCCACCCTGGCCGAGATCGAGCGCGAGTTTTTAGACACTGCGCAGGGGGCTCAGCGTGAAATTCGGGCCACCGACGATCTCAAGCTGATCGCGCAGGCGGCGCATCGCGTGAAGGGCGCCTCGGGCATGATCGGTGCCGGCGCTCTCAGTCGGGTCGCCGAAGCGGTGGAACATGCTGCCAAAGCACACGACTTGCAGAGCGTGCGTCGGCTCGACGAGACGTTCAGCCGGGAAGTGACGCGAGTCGCCTCCCTTATGTCATCCTGAGCGTAGCGAAGGATCTCACGCCAGCCCGGGAGCCTTCCGGTCGTTCCGCAAGGTCCTTCGCTGCGCTCAGGACGACATTTGTCAGCGGCGCGGCCGCAGCATCACGGTCGCGGAGTAGGAGAGCAGGGCGCGGTCGTTCTGCTCCAGCAATCCGCGCAGGAAGGCGATCGACTTGCCGCGCTTGGGGACTTCGACGCGCGTGACAAGTGGCGCGGAGATGTCGCCGGCCGACAGGAACTCGGCGGCAAAGGAGACGGTGGTGGGCCCCATGTCGGTCGCCATCGCCGCGGCGCGTGTGATGGCCGTGTCGGCGAAGCTCATCATGTAGCCGCCGTGCAGCGCGCCGCCGGAGTTGCACATGCGCGCGAGCGTCGGCTGCACCAGCGAGGCGCCGTCGGTTTCCTTGCGCACGAAGGCCGGGCCGATATGCGTGGAGTAGGCGCTGGCCTTGAACGGCTCGAAGCCTTCCGGCACGACCTGCGGCGGCAGGTCGATGCGTGACGGAGCCTGCTCGTCCTTGCGCGCCATCGCCTTGGCGCGCGCGACGTGGCGGCACACGCCCGACCACAGCGCGATGGTGCGGCCTTCCTGGGTGATCGAGCCGCGCGCGAAGGCGAGGCGGCCCGTCACCTGCAGCGGCTCGCCGCGCGCTTCCAGCGGCGGTCCAATGACCGCGCCGTTCAGGAACTCGACGGCGATGCTCACCGTCATGGCGAAGGAGCTGTTGGTCCCGCCGTCGGCCGCGCGGCCCGCCACCAGGCAGAGCGCATAGTCGGCGAAGGTCAGGATGCCGCCGCCATGCACGCCGCCCATGTAGTTGCCGTGGCGCGGCAGGGTCGGCATCACGCAATGCATCGTACCTGCCTTGCGGGCGTCGCCCTGCAGCTCGAAGAAGAGCGGCCCGACATGATCCTCGAAGGGATCGGACGGCACGAAAACCGTGTAGCGGGAAAGGTCGATGCCCCAGGAGGCAAGGTCGGGACGCATGTCGGGCATTGGCTCTTGTGAAGCTTCGTTGGCGGGTTCTAATAGGGGAGAATCACCCAATCACAAAGAGCCACGGAGCGAAACGTCATGGCGGATGCCACCCACAAGATCGAGGTCCGGCGCGACAAGCGCGATGCCGGTGTGGTGGCCCATCTGGTGTTCGACAATGCCCGGCGTCTCAACGTCCTCAACCCATCGGCTCTGCACGATCTCACCGCGGCCTTCCACGCACTCTCGGCCGAGGAAGATCTGCGAGTCGTCGTCTTCTCCGGCGCCGGCGGTCGCGCCTTCATCGGCGGCGCCGACATCAACCACATGGCGGGGATGCGCACGTCCGAGGACGGACGCGCGTTCATCACCATGGTCCACAAGCTCTGCCAGTCGATCCGCGACTGTCCCGTGCCGGTGATCTGTCGCCTCGAAGGCTACACCTTGGGCGCAGGTCTCGAAGTGGCGGCGGCCTGCGACATGCGCATCGCCACCGATACGGCGCATTTCGGCATGCCCGAGGTGAAGGTCGGTATTCCCTCCGTGGTCGAGGCCGCGCTGTTGCCGCGCCTGATCGGCTGGGGCCGCACCTCGTGGCTGCTGCTCACCGGCGAGAACATCGACGCCCGCAAGGCCGAGGCCTGGGGCATGATCGAAGAGATGGTCGAGGCTTCGAAGATCGATGCCGCGATCGAGCGCTGCGTGCACTCGATCATCGAGGCGACGCCGCTCGCGGTGCGTGCGCAGAAGCGCCTGATGCGCCGCTGGGAGCGCCTGCCGCTCGACGAGGCGGTGCAGGCCGGCATCGATTCCTTCGCCCAGTCGGTCGCAGAGGGCGAGCACATCGAGCGCATGGGCGCCTTCGTCAATCGCAAGAAGAAGTAAGAAAAGAGCTACCCAATGATCGACCGTCGTCAGTTCCTCGTGTCCTCCGCGGCGGCCGCCGTGCTGGGACCGACCGTATCGACCGCCGCGCTGGCGCAAGCTGCGTGGCCTGCCAAGCCGATCAGCATCGTGATCCTGTTCGCCGCCGGCAGCGGCACCGACACGATGGCGCGCATCTTCGCCGAGAAGCTCTCCGCACAGCTCGGCCAACCGGTCACCATCGACAACAAGCCCGGCGCCAACGGCACGATCGCCGGCGCCGCCGTGGCGCGTGCCGCGCCCGACGGCTACACGCTGATGTTCACCTCGAACACTTCGCATGCGGCGGCCGCGGCGCTGGTGAAGAACGTGCCCTACGACCAAGTGAAAGATTTCGAGACCATCGGCTTCGTCGGCCTGGTCCCATTCTGCGTCGTCGCCAATCCCGGCGCACCCTTCAGCACCATCCAGGAGCTGGTGGCCTACGCCAAGGCCAATCCGGGCAAGCTCTCCTACGGCACCGGCAACAGCACCGGCGTGGTCGCCGGCGAAACGCTGAAGCGGATGCTGGGCTTCGACGCCGTGCAGGTGCCCTACAAGAGCGTGCCGCCGGCCCTGAACGACGTGCTGAGCGGCACCCTGCAGTACATGGTGGCCGACATCGGCACCGTGCTGCCGCACATCAAGTCGGGCAGAGTGAAGCCGATCGTGTCGATCTCGTCCGAGCGCTCGCCCAACCTGCCCGACCTCAAGACGCTACGCGAGCAGGGCATCGAGTTCGACCTCGACGGCTGGTACGCGATGTTCGCGCCGGCCAAGACGCCGCGTCCGATCATCGACAAGCTGAATGCGATCATCCGGGAAGAATATGCGAAGCCCGAGATGCAGCAGCGCATGCGCGACTTCAACGTGATCCTGAAGCCCGGCTCGCCGGAAGAGCTGCTCGCCTTTCAGAAGGCCGAGATCGAGAAGTGGACCAAGCTCGCACGCGAGGCGGGGATCCAGCCGGAGGGTTGAGCCATGAGCGAGACGACCGCGAAGACTGTCCGCATCGGTTGCCATTCGGGATTCTGGGGCGACACCGAGACGGCCGCCGTGCAGCTCGTCCGCCATGGCAACGTCGACTATCTGGTGAGCGACTATCTCGCCGAAGTCACCATGTCGATCATGGCGGCGCAGAAGCTGCGTAACCAGCAGGCAGGTTACGCCGTCGACTTCGTGTCGGTCGTGATGGCGCCGCTCGCCCGCGAGATCGCCGAGACGAAGATCAAGGTCGTGACCAATGCCGGCGGCGTCAATCCGCTGGCGTGCCGCGATGCCGTTTTGAAGGCCTGCGAGGCCGCGGGCGTGACGCTGAAGGTCGCGGTCGTACTGGGTGACGACATCCTGCCGCGAGTCGACGAGTTCCGCGCCGCCGGCATTCGCGAGATGGACACGGGTGCCGAGCTGCCGGGCAAGATCGCCAGCATGAACGCCTATCTCGGCGGCTTCCCGATCGCGCGCGCCCTGGCCGAGGGCGCCGACGTGGTCATCACCGGACGCTGTGTCGACTCGGCCGTGACCCTGGGCGCGCTGATCCACGCGTTTTCGTGGACGCCGGAAGAGTTCGACCGGCTGGCCGCCGGCACGCTGTGCGGCCACATCATCGAATGCGGCGCGCAGTGCAACGGCGGCAACTTCACCGATTGGCGACTGGTGCCCGACTACGACAACATGGGTTTCCCGATCGCCGAAGTGTCGAGTGACGGCAGCTTCGTGCTCTCAAAGCCCGACAATACCGGCGGCCTGATCAGCACCGCGACGGTCGCCGAACAGATGCTCTACGAGATCGGCGATCCGCGCGCCTACATGGTGCCCGACGTCGTCTGCGACTTCACGCAGGCGACCTATGAACAGGTGGGCAAGGATCGCGTTCGCGTGAGCGGCGCGAAGGGCCGGCCGCCCACGGACACCTACAAGGTCTCGACCACCTGGCCCGACGGCTACAAGTTCAGCTCGATCTTCATGCTGGGTGGGCGCGAGGCGGTGGCCAAGGGGCGCCACAGCGCCGAGTCGATCATCAAGAAGACGCGCCGTATGTTTGCCGAGAAGGGCATGGCCGACTATCGCGACGTCAGCATCGAGGTGATCGGCAGCGAGGCGACCTACGGGCCGCATGGCCGCACGCCCGATGCGCGCGAGGTCGTGGTGAAGATCGCCGCCAAGCACGACCAGAAGGAAGCGCTCGGCCTGCTCGGGCGCGAGATCTCGCCCATGTCGACCGGTGGCGTCGTCGGCATGACCGGCAGCTTCGGCGCCGGCCGTGTCTCGCCGTCGCCCGTCATCCGCATGTTCTCCTGCCTCGTGCCGAAGTCGATGGTGCCGGTCACGGTCGATGTCGGCGGCCACCAGATTGCCTTGCAGGAAGGCGCCCGCAGCGGCGGCTTCACGGCGGCCCAGTTGCCTGTCGAGGCACCGGCCGCCAAGCCGCAGCCGGGTGGGGATACGACGACCGTGCCGCTGGTTGCGCTTGCCTACGGCCGCTCGGGCGACAAGGGCGACAATGCCAATATAGGCATCTTCGCCCGCCAGCCGGAGTACGAGCCCATCCTCGAGGCCGAAGTGACGGAGGAGGCGGTCGCGAAGTATTTCGCCCATCGCATCAACGGCCCTGTCACGCGCTGGCGGCTGCCCGGCATCAAGGGTTTCAATTTCCTGCTGCGCCAGGCGCTGGGCGGTGGCGGGATGGCCTCGTTGAAGGCCGATCCGTTGGCCAAGGCCTTCGCGCAGATGCTTTTGGACATGCCTGTCCGCGTGCCGAAGGCGCTGGCAGCGAAGCTCGGCACTTAACCTGCTCTGACCTCTTCATCCTGAGGATGAAGTTGAGGTGAGGGGTAATTGGCAAGTTTTTACAAAGACTTGATCGTTGGATCATGTAGCTCTGATGGTGCTTCGAATATGGAGCGCCCGCCGGAGAGACTCGCTCTGGCAAAGACCATATTTGCGCTGCCCAAGATAATATCTATCGATTGACATAGTATATCGTCTGATAATAAGTCCCCTAGGTTAGCGCCGTTCAGGGTACTTATGACCGACATCCAATCCACTGGCCGCGGCCGCCCCGCCACACAGGCGCGGGGCGAAGATACGCGGCGGCGCATCCTGGAAACCGCGCTCGATCTGTTCGCTGCCCAGGGCTACGAGGGCGCCAGCACCCGGCAGATCGCCGAGGGCGCGGGCGTGAACCTGCCGGCGATCCAGTACTATTTCGGCAACAAGGAAGGCCTGTACCGGGCGATCATCGAGGACATCGTGGCCGACACCGAGCGGCACATGGCCGAGGTGGCGCCCCGGGTCCGCGCGGCGCTCGATAGCGCCCAGGCCACGCCGGCCGAGCTGACCGAACTCCTGTGCGAGATGCTCGAGGCCTTCGTGACGCTCGTGATGAGCGGCACCCAGGTCGAGAGCCGCCGGCTCATCTTCGCCCGCGCCGAGGTCGAGGAGACGCCAGGTCTCGACCGGCTGCACGACAATGGCATGCGGCAGATATTCAATCCCTGCCTCGCGCTGTTCGCGCGCATCCACGGCAAGTCCGAGACGGATCAGGAGATGCTCCTGCGCACCATGGCGCTGATCGGCCAGGTGGTCATCTTCTGCAACAACAACAAGCGACCCATCCTCACGGGCTCGGGCCTCGACGCCGACAGTGTGCGCCTGATGAAGCAGATCGTGCGCGAGCAGACGCTCGCCATCTGCCGTGCCGTGTCTCCCGCACAACAAATTCACGAGTAAGAGCATGCACAAGCGTTCGCCTTTCCTCGTCGCCTTCACGGCCATGCTGCTCGCGGGCTGCACCGCGGGCCCGGATTTCGTGAAGCCCGACAAGCCCACCGCGACGAGCTACACGCCCGAAGCGCTGGCGCCGCAGACCAGTTCGGCGGCCGGCCCGGGTGGTGCTGCCCAGACTTTTGTCCCTGAGAAGGACATTCCCGGCGAATGGTGGACGCTATTCCAGTCGCCGCAGCTCGACGCGCTGATCAAGGAATCGCTGCAGGCCAATCCCGACGTCGATGCCGCGCAGGCCGCACTCCGCCAGGCGCGCGAGAACTTCTTCGCCCAGCAGGGCAGCCTGTTCCCGACCTTGAGCGCCAATGCCTCCGGCACGCAGCAGCAGGTCTCGCTGGCATCGCAGGGCCAAAGCGGCCCGTCGATCACCTACGGCGTCACAGCCGCATCGCTCAACATCTCCTATTCGCCCGATATTTTCGGCGGTGTGCGGCGGCAGGTCGAATCCAAGGAAGCGGCGGCGGAGAACCAGCGCTTCCAGCTCGAGGCGACGTATCTCACGCTGACCTCCAACGTCGTCGTGGCCGCGATCAATCTCGCCTCGCTGCAGGCGCAGATCGACGCGACCAAGGGCATCATCGCCATTCTCAACAACTCGCTGGGCGTGGTGCGCCGCCAGTTCGACCTGGGCGGCGCCTCGCGCGCCGACGTGCTCGCGCAGGAAGCCGCCCTCACGCAGACGCAGGCCACCCTGCCGCCGCTGGAGAAGCAGCTCGCCATCCAGCGCAACGGGCTGATGCGGCTGGTCGGTCGCACGCCCGACCAGGATCGCGGCGAGAAGTTCGATCTCTCCAAGCTGAAGCTGCCGACCGACTTGCCGCTCAGCCTGCCCTCGCAACTCGTCGAGCAGCGCCCCGACGTGAAGGCGGCGGAGGCGCAGCTCCACGCCGCCAGCGCCGATATCGGCGTCGCCGTTTCCAACCAGATGCCGGCGTTCACCATCACCGGCCTGCTGGGCTTCTCGTCGGGCGGTCTCGGCTCGCTGCTCGTGCCGGGTGCTGGCGTGTGGAGCGTTGGCCTCGGCCTCGCACAGACCATTTTCGACGGCGGCCGGCTCGACAGCCAGCGCAAGGCCGCAGTCGCTGCCTATGAGCGGGCGGCCGCGCAATATCGCGGCGTCGTGCTGTCGGCGTTCCAGGACGTCGCCAACGCGCTGCGCGCCCTCCAGTCCGACGCCGACACCTTGCGCGCGCAGGTCGCCGCCGAACAGACCGCGGCCGCGAGCCTGCGACTGTCCGAGCAGCAGTACCAGCTGGGCGCCGTGAACTACCTGATCCTGCTCAACGCCCAGCAGACCTACCAGACCGCCGTCATCAACCGGCTGCGGGCCCAGGCCGCGCGCTACACCGACACCGCCGCGCTGTTCCAGGCGCTGGGCGGCGGCTGGTGGAACCGCACCGACGTCGATCCGAAATCGATGGGCACGCCCTCGCGTTTCACGCTGCCGCCCGTCCAGGACATCAAGCTTCCGCGCGCCGGTCACTGACCGGCCGCGTCCCATGACTTCAACTTAAGATCGGTTCAAGAGGCATACGATGATCAAGCGAATGCTCATCATGCTGGTTCTCGTCGGCGCAGTGCTCGGCGGGTTGTTCGGCTTCAAGACCTTCGTCAACGGCAAGATCAAGGAAGCGATGGCCGGCATGGCCAACATTCCGCAGACGGTCTCTGCCACCAAGGCAGAGAGCAGCGACTGGCAACCCAAGATCGACGCGGTCGGCAGCCTGCGCGCCGTGCGCGGCGCGGAGCTGTCGCTCGAAGTGCCCGGCGTGGTCGAGAGCATCACCTTCCAGTCGGGCGACGAGGTGAAGGCGGGGCAGGTGCTGCTCACCTTGCGCAACGAAGATGAAGCCGCACGCCTACAGTCGCTCGAGGCCACGGCGGCGCTCGCGCAGATCACCTACGACCGCGACGTGAAGCAGCTCAAGGCGCAGGCGATCAGCCAGGCGATCGTCGACAATGACGAGGCCAATCTGCGCAATGCCAAGGCACAGGTCGCCGTCCAGAAGGCGATCCTCGACAAGAAGACGCTGCGCGCGCCGTTCGACGGCAAGCTCGGCCTGCGTCAGGTCGATCTCGGCCAGTTCCTCTCGGCCGGTACCGAGATCGCGACCCTGCAGTCGCTCGATCCGATCTTCGTCGACTTCCTGCTGCCGCAGCAGGCGGTGGCGCAAATCTCGGTCGGCGAGAAGGTCCGCGCGAAGGTCGACGCCTTCCCCGGCCGCACCTTCGAGGGCAAGATCACCGCCATCAATCCGAAGATCGATACGGGCAGCCGCAACATCCAGGTGCGCGCGACCCTGGCGAACGCCGACCAGAAGCTGTTGCCCGGCATGTTCGCCACCGTCGAGCTCGACACCGGCAAGGCGCAGCGGCTGGTGACGCTGCCGCAGACGGCGGTGGCCTACAATCCCTACGGCTCGCTGGTCTACATCGTCGACGAGAAGGGCAAGACGGCCGACGGCAAGCCGCAGCTCAACGCGCGTCAGGTCTTCGTCACGACGGGCGCCACGCGTGGCGACCAGGTCGCGATCCTGAAGGGCGTCTCCGAAGGCGACATGATCGTGACCTCGGGCCAGATCAAGCTGCGCAACGGCGTGCCTGTCGTCGTCAACAACAGCGCAGTGCCGACCAACGACGCCGCGCCGAAGATCGTCGACAAGTAGTCAGCCCTTTCAGGACATCGTCCCATGAAGTTCACCGATATCTTCATCCGCCGCCCGGTGCTGGCGAGCGTGGTGAGCCTGCTGATCCTGGTCGTCGGTCTGCGTGCCATCAGCGGCCTGCCGGTGCTGCAGTATCCGCGCACGGAGAACGCGGTCGTCACGATCACGACGACCTATTACGGCGCCGATCCCGACGTCATCGCGGGCTTCATCACCACGCCGCTGGAGCAGGCGATCGCCCAGGCCAACGGCATCGACTACATGACGTCGACCAGCCAGAGCGGCGTCAGCACCATCACGGTCTACCTGCGCCTCAACTACGATTCGAGCAAGGCGCTGACCGAAATCAACACCAAGGTGAGTTCGGTGCTGAATCGGCTGCCCGCCGGCACGCAGCAACCCGTGCTGACGGTGAAGATCGGCCAGACGATCGACGCGATGTATATCGGCTTCAACAGCACCGAGCTCGCGCCCAACCAGATCACCGACTATCTCGTCCGTGTCGTGCAGCCCAAGCTGCAGGCGGTCGAGGGCGTGCAGACGGCCGAGCTGCTGGGCGCCAAGAACTTCGCGCTGCGTGCCTGGCTCGATCCGCAGAAGCTCGCGGCCTATGGCCTGACCGCGGCCGATGTCGGCAATGCGCTCACCGCGAATGACTACATCGCGGGTCTCGGCACGACCAAGGGCCAGATGGTCCAGGTGACGCTCAAGGCCTCGACGGCGCTGAGCTCGCTGGAGGAATTCCGCAACCTGGTGCTGAAGCAGGACAAGGGTGCGATCGTTCGCCTGAGCGACGTCGCCAACGTCACGCTGGGCTCGGATGATTATGAATCCGAGGTGAGCTTCGACGGCCAGAAGGCGGTTTATATCGGCATCCAGGTCGCACCGGCCGCCAACCTGCTCGACGTCATCGCCGGCGTCCGCAAGGTCTTCCCCGAGATCCAGGCGCAGCTCCCGCAGGGGCTGAACGGCCAGATCATCTACGACTCGACGGAGTTCGTGAACTCCTCGATCGACGAGGTGATCCGTACCCTCGTCGAAGCGCTGGTGATCGTGACCCTCGTGGTCTTCGCCTTCCTGGGCTCGGTGCGCTCGGTGATCATCCCGGTCATTGCGATCCCGCTGTCGCTGATCGGCACCTTCGCGATGATGGCGGCCTTCGGCTTCTCCATCAATCTGCTGACCCTGCTCGCACTGGTGCTGGCGATCGGCCTCGTGGTCGACGACGCGATCATCGTGGTCGAGAACGTGAACCGGCATCTGGAGGAGGGGCAGAAGCCTTTCCCCGCCGCCATCCAGGCGGCGCGCGAGCTGGGCGGACCGATCATCGCCATGACCGTGGTGCTGATCGCAGTCTATGTGCCGATCGGCTTCCAGCGCGGCTTGACCGGCGCGCTGTTCACCGAGTTCGCGTTCACCCTCGTGGGCGCGGTCACCATCTCGGCCATCGTGGCGCTGACGCTGTCGCCCATGATGTGCTCGCGCATGCTGAAGCCGCACGGCGAGAACGATCGTGGCCTCGAGGCGCGCCTGATACGCGGCATCGACCGCGTGTTCGACGCGCTGCGTCGCGGCTATTCGCGCTGGCTGACGGGCAGCTTGAAGTATCTGCCGGTGACGGCGACTTTCGCGGTCATCGTGCTGGGCAGCATCGTCTACCTCTATTCGGCGACCAGCAGCGAGCTGGCGCCGCAGGAGGACCAGGGCGTCATCATCGCGTTTGCGACCTCGGCGCCGAACTCGACCATCGACCAGCGCCAGATCTACTCGCGCGAGATCTACAAGATCGGCGCCGGCCATCCCGAGACCGATCATGTCTTCCAGCTCGACGTGCCCGGCCAGTCGATCGCGGGCTACGTGCTGAAGCCGTGGGACAAGCGCGCCATGACCTCCAACCAGCTGCAGCCGATCGTGCAGCAGCAGCTGGCGGGCATCGCGGGCGCGCAGGTCGTGGCCTTCCAGCCGCCGCCGCTGCCGGGTTCCACCGGCCTGCCGATCCAGTTCATCATCAACACGACCGGCGGCTTCGACGCACTGAACGAGGTCGCGCAGAAGTTCCTGCAGGAGGCGCTCGCCACCGGCCGGTTCATCTTCCTCAACACCGATCTCAAGATCGATTCGCCGCAGGCCACCGTGGTGATCGATCGCGACAAGGCAGCCCAGCTTGGCCTCAAGATGAGCGACATCGGCGGCGCGCTGGGCTCGATGCTGGGCGGCGGTTACGTCAACTACTTCGCGCTCGACGGCCGGTCGTACAAGGTGATCCCGCAGGTCCAGCAGACCTCGCGTCAGAACATCGACCAGATCCTCGACTATCACATCAAGACGGCCGACGGCGCCTCGGTGCCGCTGTCGACGGTCGCCAAGATCGTCACCAAGGCGATCCCGCAGTCGCTGAACCACTTCCAGCAGCTCAACAGCGCCACCATCCAGGGCGTCGCCTTCCCGGGCGTCTCCCAGGCCGAGGCGCTCGAGACGCTGAAGGACCTGGCGCAGCGCACGCTGCCCCAGGGCTATTCGGTCGACTACGGCGGTGCGTCGCGCCAGTACATTCAGGAAACCGGTGGCTTCATCGTCACCTTCGGCTTCGCGCTGATCATCATCTACCTGTCGCTCGCGGCGCTGTTCGAGAGCTTCCGCGATCCGCTGATCATCCTGTTCTCGGTGCCGATGTCGATCGCCGGCGCGCTCATCTTTCTGATGGCGCTCAGTACGATCAACATGCCGGGCGCGACCCTGAACATCTACACCCAGGTCGGTCTCGTCACGCTGATGGGCCTGATCAGCAAGCACGGCATCCTGATCGTCGAGGTGGCCAACGAGCTGCAGGAAGCCGGCAAGTCGCGCCGTGAGGCCATCCTCGAGGCCGCCGGCATCCGTCTCCGCCCGATCCTGATGACCACGGCGGCGATGGTGCTGGGCGTGGTGCCGCTGATCGTGGCCACCGGCGCGGGTGCCCTGTCGCGCTTCTCGATGGGCCTGGTGATCGCCAGCGGCCTGGCGGTCGGCACGCTGTTCACCCTGTTCGTGGTGCCGGCGGTCTACGTGATGCTGGCGGCGGACCATTCCAAGAAGCGCGGCGCCGCCGAGCCCTCCGAGGCCGTCCCGGCGGGCGACTGAAGGCCCGAGGAATGCGGCCGGGGCAGCACACAAGACTGCCCCGGCCGCCCCCCAATAGTGTATTGTCCGGGCCATGACGGCCCCCTCCAAACTCGTCCCGGAGAAGGACGAACGCGCCGAACGGCTTGCTGCCGCGTTGCGCGAAAACCTGAAACGGCGCAAGGCGCAGGCGCGCGCCAAGGGGGATGTCCCGAAGCCGGCAGAGGCTGGCAGGATTACCGAGAAGCCCGGCGGTTGAGCCGGCCCCCTCCCTCCTTTAGAAGCGCCCCCTGATGAGCATTCTTTCCGATCGCTGGATTCGCCGGATGGCGCAGGAGAAGGGCATGATCGAGCCCTTCGTCGATGCCCAGAAGCGCGAAGGGGTCATTTCATACGGCCTGTCGTCCTATGGCTACGACGCCCGCGTCGGCAACGACTTCAAGATCTTCACCAATGTGAATTCCTCGGTCGTCGACCCCAAGAACTTCGACGAGCAGAGCTTCGTCGACCGCAACACCGATGTCTGCATCATCCCACCCAATTCCTTCGCACTGGCGCGGACGGTCGAATATTTCCGCATCCCGCGTGACGTGCTGGTGATCTGCGTCGGCAAGTCGACCTATGCGCGCTGCGGCATCATCGTGAACGTGACGCCGCTGGAGCCGGAGTGGGAGGGTCACGTGACCCTGGAATTCTCCAACACCACGCCGCTGCCCGCGAAGATCTACGCCAACGAGGGCGCGTGCCAGTTCCTCTTCCTCCAGGGCAACGAGCCCTGTGAGGTCTCTTACCGCGACAAGGCCGGCAAGTATCAGGGCCAGCGCGGCGTCACCCTGCCGAAAATCTGAGCGGAGGCGACCATGGACAAGATTCGCATCAGGGGCGGCCACCAGCTCAAGGGCCAGATCCGTATTTCCGGCGCCAAGAACGCGGCCCTGCCGCTGATGGTGGCGTCGCTGCTGACCGACAAGCCGCTGACCCTGCACAACGTGCCGCGGCTCGCCGACATCTCGACCATGATCCAGTTGCTGCAGCAGCATGGCGTCGAGGTCTCGGCCGCGGCCGGCGAGAACGGCCATAGCCACGGCACGACCCTGGTGCTGAAGGCCTCGAACATCACCTCGACGACGGCGCCCTACGACATCGTGCGCAAGATGCGGGCCTCGATGCTGGTGCTGGGCGTGCTGCTGGCGCGCGAGGGCCAGGCGAAGGTCTCGCTGCCGGGCGGCTGCGCCATCGGTGCGCGTCCCGTGGATCTGCACATCGCCGGGCTGAAGGCGATGGGCGCGGAGATCGACATCGACGGCGGCTACATGGTCGCGCGCGCGCCAAAGGGCCTGCGCGGCGGCCGTTACACCTTCCCCAAGGTTTCGGTCGGCGCGACCGAGGACCTTATGATCGCGGCCGCGCTGGCCAAGGGCACGACCGTGCTCGACAACGCCGCACGCGAGCCCGAGATCACCAACCTCGCCGAGTGCCTGTCGGCGATGGGCGTGCCGATCGGCGGCATCGGCACCGAGACGCTCACCATCGAGGGCGTGACGTCGTTCAATGCGATCGAGCATGCGGTCATCCCCGATCGCATCGAGACCGGCACCTACGCCATGGCCGTCGCGATGACGGCGGGCGACGTCGAGCTGATCGGCGGCCGCGTCGACCTGATTGACACCGTGGCCGCCAGCCTGCGCTCGGCCGGCGTCACGTTGGAGGACACCGAGAAGGGCATGCGCGTGCACCGGACCAACGGCGCGCTGCACGGCGTCGACGTGATGACCGAGCCGTTCCCGGGTTTCCCGACGGACCTGCAGGCGCAGATGATGGCGCTGATGACGCGCGCCCAGGGCGCCTCGATGATCACCGAGACGATCTTCGAGAGCCGCTTCATGCATGTGCCGGAACTGGCGCGCATGGGCGCCAACGTCACCATCCATCACCAGTCGGCGCTGGTGCGCGGCGTGCCGAAGCTGCGCGGCGCCGAGGTCATGGCGACCGATCTGCGCGCCTCGGTGTCGCTCGCCATCGCCGGCCTGTCGGCCGAAGGGGACACGATGCTGCATCGTGTCTATCACCTCGATCGCGGCTTCGAGCGTCTCGAGGAAAAGCTCAGCGGCTGTGGCGCCGATATCGAGCGGCTGAAGGGCTGAGTCGATGACGGCCAAGTTGAAACTTAGCGCGCTCGACGCCGACGACCTGGCCATCATTTCGGCCGCCGTCCAGGACGCCCTGGTGGCGGTCCGCGACTGCGCCTACCTCAAGGACGAGAAGCGCTTCGTGCTGCTGCTGAACCGGTTCCGCTGGGAAGCCGATCCGGACGCCGACTCCAACGGCGATGGCCATTCCCGCACCCATTCCGCCCTTGTTTTCAATGATGTGACGGCCGTGCGGCACCATGACATCCCCACCGGCGAACCCGACCGGATGCTGGAAGTGCTGGCCGTAGTGCTGGAAAACGACCGTTCAGTGCTCGTGCGCTTCTCGGCCGGCCGGGCCATACGGCTGGAAATCGGCCGTCTCGCATGCCATTTGGGGGATGTCGGGGAGCCTTGGCCCACCCCGTGGAAGCCCGCTCACCCGGTCGAATAGCCCTTCCGGCTCCGACGAGGGGCGGGCGTTCGTTACTGGAGAACCTGTCGTGTCGAGCGAGGCTAACGAGAAGCTGATCCTGGCGCTGCCCAAGGGCCGCATCCTCAAAGAGGCTGCCCCCGTGTTTGCGCGCGCCGGCATCGAACCGGAAGCGGCGTTCGCCGATCCGGACGCCCGCCAGCTCCGCTTCACGACCAACCATCCCGACCTCGACATCATCCGCGTCCGCTCGTTCGACGTCGCGACCTTCGTGGCGTTTGGCGCGGCGCATCTCGGCATCGCCGGCGCCGACGTGCTGATGGAGTTCGACTATCCCGAGATCTATGCGCCGATCGACCTCGGCATCGGCAAGTGCCGGCTGGCCGTCGCCGAGCCGGTCGAGATGGCGGGCAACGACGATCCGCGGCGCTGGAGCCACGTCCGCATCGCCACCAAGTATCCCGAGGTGACGCGCAAGCACTTCGCGGCGCGCGGCGTCCAGGCGGAATGCGTGAAGCTCTCGGGCGCGATGGAGCTGGCGCCCTCGCTCGGCCTCAGCCACCGCATTGTCGACCTCGTCGATTCCGGTCGTACCTTGAAAGAGAATGGCCTGGTCGAGATCGAACACATCGCCGATGTCACCTCGCGCTTCATCGTGAACCGCGCCGCGCTCAAGACGCGACCCGAGCGGGTCGGCCACTGGATCGACCGTTTCCGCGACGTCGCACTCGGGGTCGCCAGTGCCGCTTAGGCTCGACGCCTCGGCGCCGGGTTTCGAAAAGGAATTTTCGGCCTTCCTCGGGCGCAATCGGGATACCGACGAGAATGTCGACCGCATCGTCGCTGGCATCGTGGCCGACGTGCGTGCACGCGGTGACGCTGCCGTCGTCGACTACACCGCGAAGTTCGACTGGGCCGGTATCACCATCGCCAACATGCGCATCTCCGATGCCGAGCGCAGTGCCGTGGCCGCACAGGCCACGGCGGCGCAGCGCGAGGCGCTGACCTTTGCGGCCAGGCGCATCGAGGCGTTCCACCGCGCGCTGATGCCGAAGGATGTCGACTTCACCGACGCCACCGGCACGCGCCTCGGCGCGCGCTACCGGCCCGTGGATGCGGCCGGCGTTTATGTTCCGGGCGGCACGGCGGCCTATCCATCGTCGGTCTTGATGAACATCGTGCCGGCCAAAGTGGCAGGCGTGGGCCGCGTCGTCATGGTGGTGCCGACGCCGGGTGGCACGCTCAATCCGCTGGTCATGCTGGCAGCCGAGATCGCGGGCGCCGACGAGGTCTGGCGCATCGGCGGCGCGCAGGCGGTGGCCGCACTCGCCTATGGCACGCAATCGATCAAGCCGGTCGACAAGATCACCGGGCCGGGCAATGCCTATGTCGCGGCCGCCAAGCGCCGTGTCTTCGGCCAGGTCGGCATCGACCTCATTGCTGGTCCGTCCGAGATTCTCGTCGTCGCCGACCGGCACAACGATCCGCAATGGATCGCCGCCGACCTGCTGTCGCAGGCCGAGCACGATCCATCGTCGCAGTCGGTACTGATCGCCGACGATGCAGTCTTTGCCGACGCCGTCGTGCGTGCAGTCGAGGTCGAACTCAAGACGCTGGCGCGCGCCGAGATCGCTGGCGCAAGCTGGCGTGACAATGGCGCGGTCATTCTGGTGCCGGACTTCGCCGCGGCACCGCCGATCGTCGATGCCATCGCCGCTGAGCATGTCGAACTCGCGATGGAAATCGCCGCGGCCGAGACACTGTCGCGGAAGATCCGCCATGCCGGTGCGATTTTCCTCGGCCGCCACACACCCGAAGCGATCGGCGATTATGTCGCCGGCACCAACCATGTGCTGCCCACCTCGCGCGCCGCGCGCTTCTCCGGTGGTTTGGGCGTGTCAGACTTCCTGAAGCGCACGTCGCTGGTGTCCTGCACGCCGCAATCGCTGGCCGCCCTCGGTCCGTCGGCGGTGGCGCTGGCCGATGCCGAAGGGCTGGGCGCGCATGGCCGCTCGGTCTCCCTGCGGCTGCAGAGCCGCTAGCCGCCATGTCGTCCGAACAAGCCGACCGGACACGACGCATCGTCGATATCGTGCTCGACGAGGAATCGGTCGCGCGTCGTGCGCCGGAGGTCGAGCATGAGCGCGCTGTCGCGCTGTTCGACCTGATCGAGGAAAACGATTTTCTGCTGGTCGGCAGTGCGCCCGGCCCATACCGGCTGCGCATCGGCATCTTCGAGCAGCGCCTGGTGTTCGATGTGCGCAACGAGGCCGACGAGAAGCTGCGCGACATCGTCCTGTCGCTGACGCCGTTCCGCAAGGTCGTGAAGGATTACTTCCTGATCTGCGAGAGCTACTACGCCGCCATCAAGAAACTGGGTCCGGCGCAGATCGAGGCGCTCGACATGGGCCGCCGTGGCCTGCACGACGAGGGCTCGGAACTGTTGCGCGAGCGGCTCGACGGCAAGATCGAGGTCGATCACGACACGGCCCGCCGGCTGTTCACGCTGATCTGCGCCCTTCACATCAAGTCGTGAGCGTGGAACGGCGATGACCGGACTGCCGTCCAGCCTGCTCTTCGCCTGCAGCGAGAATTCAGTCCGGTCGCCGATGGCCGAAGCCCTGGCCAAGCGGCTCTATGGAAGGTCGTTGTACGTCGATTCGGTGGGGGTGAGGGCCAGCGACGTCGATGGCTTTGCGGTGTCTGTCCTCGACGAACTCGACATCGACGTTCACCGACATCACGCCAAGACGTTCGACGATGTCGATCCCGCCTCGTTCGAACTCATCGTCACTCTGTCACCGGAAGCCCATCACAGCGCGCTCGAATTCACGCGCGGTACGGCGACCGAGGTCGAGTATTGGCCGATGCCCGACCCCAGTGCCGTGGAAGGATCGCGGGAGACGAGGCTCGATGCCTACCGTCGCACCCGCGATCAGGTCCTGGCCCGACTGAAAGCGCGCTTCGGCGTCCCGATCGCACCCACAGTCTGACCGCACTCAGCGTTGACCGTTGGGCCTAGCGCTGGGTGACGTGGCCCGCTGAATCGAGCGTGATCATGTAGAAGGTGTCGCCCTTCTGGGCCTGGCCCTGCCAGCTGCCGTCGCTGTTGCGCATCAGCATGGTGACGCCGTTGTAGCCTGCATCGTGAATCTGCTGACGGGCGATCGCGCCTTCGGCGGTCGGCGACCAGTTGGGCGCCACCGTCGGCATGCGCGAGCCGGCTTCGGCGGCAGGCTCGGCGCCGCTCGGCATGCCTTGCGCCTGGGCTGCAGTCGCCGCAACGGTCAGCGTGCCGAGCAGGG
Organism: Reyranella sp. GW821-FHT12G01; assembly: GCF_058806575.1. Lineage (NCBI taxonomy): Bacteria > Pseudomonadati > Pseudomonadota > Alphaproteobacteria > Hyphomicrobiales > Reyranellaceae > Reyranella > Reyranella sp. GW821-FHT12G01. Next base: position 3,869,192 of record NZ_JBXAPV010000001.1, on the reverse strand, counting down.
TAACTGCGAGAAAAGTGCGGTTCATAATCTTACTCCTCAAGGTGCGAAGCGCTGCCACACTGGAGCGCCTTCGACCGGAGGCATATCCGTCCCGAATTGTGAGTGGATTGTGGCCCATTCGTGTTTGCACGCGCAGGTGAGGCACCTGTCTCGCGCAAGCGATTGTAAGGACGGTGTCAGCGAGCAGAAGCGAACCCGCAATCACGGGCCGAGCGATGCTGGTCGCCAATCGGGCCAGCATCTCGAATCAGGATTGCCTGGCTTGGCAGGAGTTCCTGTGTGATCGATCGATAAGCAAGCTTGGCCTAATGGGCCGTGACATGGCCGGCCGGATCGACCGTGATCATGTAGGAGGTGTCACCCTTGAAGGCCTGACCTTCCCAGCTTCCGTCGCCGTGACGCTGCAGCATGGTGGTGCCACTGTAGCCTGCGTCGTGGATGCGCTGGCGGACGATTGCGCCCTCCGCCGTCGGCGTCCAGTTCGGCCCGATTCCAGTCGGCAGCCGGACGCCGGTGGCGCCGGTCGGCTCGGGGCCGCTGATCATCCCTTGCGCCTGGACTGCCGTGGCCGCCAGGGTCAGGGCACCGATCAGCGAGATTGCAAGCAATGTGCGGTTCATGATGGCTCTCCTTTGGCGCGAAGCACTGCCAAAACGGAGCACTTTCGTGCCGCCACCATTTCCGAACCGAATTGTGCGCGGATTGTGACTTACCCTCGCTTGCGCGTGCAGGTTAGGCGCCTGCATCGCGCAAGAAAGTGTAAGGACGGAGTCACCGAGTAGGCGAAGCTCCGGCGTACCACGCCGCACGGTGCGAGCTGTGACGCGGCACCGGCAGATTGACGATGTCCATGAACACCGACGCGCCGCCATCGGCGCCCGCGAGATCGCCCTCGAGCACCTCGACGTCGAAGGTGAGCTTGTCGCCTTCGAGCTTCGGCGTCTTCAACGTGACGACGGCATCGACGACGCTGGCCTTCGCCTTGTTCAGCACCGAGACGGTGGCGTTGGGCGGATCCTTGGCGAAGGAGTTGGGCGCGTTCAGCGTCCACTCCTCGAGCACGTGCGGCAGCATCGCGTGACCGGCCGAGCGCACGGGGCGATCGGCGAACACGATGACGTTGGGCGCCACGCCTTCGAGGATGAGCTTCTTGTCCTGCAGCTTGGCGCTGCGGGCGTTCAGCACGAACATCGAGGGGATGAGGCGCGGATGCTGCGCGGCGCCGACGACCTTGGGCAGGCCCTGCACCGAGGAAGCGGCCGGTGCGGCCGGAGCGGTCTGGGCGGCGGCGCCGAAGGCGAGGCCGAGAGTCGTGGCTGCGGTGGCCAGAGCGACGGAGAGGCGGAAGCTGGTCATGTTCTTCACCGTACGCTCAGTAGCAGGGCAGGAGAGGAGGCTGGCCGCAGCTCGGCGCGTTGTAGCGCTGCTGGTAGCGCGGATCGATATCCGGCGGCGGCGGCGCACCGGCGCCGCTGTTGTAGCCGCCGCCACCACCGCCACCACCGCTGCCGCCGTAGGGATTGACGGGCTGCGTGGGCGAGGGGTTGGGCCAGCCGCTGAAGGTGCTGGTGCCGTCCGGATCGCCGATCGCCGGCGTCTCGCCGCCGGTGGTCTGGCTCTGGCCGTAATACTGGGCGCCGTGCGAGCCGATGCCGAACCAGATCGTGTCGATGAACACCGAGGCCGGGCCGTCGGCGGCGCCGAGGCTGCCCTCGAGCACGTCGACGTCGAAGGTGAGCTTCTCGCCTTCGAGCTTGGCGGTCTTCAGGGTGACCACGAGGTCCGACACGTTCGAGCCATTCTTGTGGAAGACCGAGACCGTCGCGTTGGGCGGGTCCTTGGCGAAGCTGCCGGTGCGCCAGATCTCGGCCATGTCCGGCGTCACGATGTGGCCGACCGAGCGCTTCGGGCGGCTGGTGAACAGGGTGGCGGTCGGCAGCACGCCGTCGAGCACCAGCTTCTGGCCGTCGAGCTTCGCACCGCGAGAATTGATGACGATCAGCGCGCTCGAATACTGCCGCGTGGCGGGCTTGCCGATCGTCTTCTGACCGGGATGGGTGATGGCATTGGGGGGCGGTGTCGTAGAGGCCGGCGCCTGGGCGAAGGCGAGTGCCGGCGCCAGAAGCAGGGCGGCTACAAGGCCGGACATGCACGTTGCGTTCATCTTTTGCTGGTCCTTCTTTCCCGGGCGGCCGCAGCCGCGCCTTGTATAAGGGAGGCTGGCCCCGGTGAGAAGGCCGGCCGTTCGCGGTCCGCGCACGCATTCACTCGTGCTGCTGTCCCCCGGCCGCACCATTGACTTACCCCCGCCTGCGGCCCATTTTCCGGCCGCTTTCCCAGAAATTCACCCCAGCCGGAGGCCGGATGGCCAAAGAAGACTTGATCGAATTCACCGGTGTGGTGTCCGAGTTGCTGCCCAACGCGATGTTCCGGGTGAAACTCGACAACGACCACACGATTCTCGCCCACACGTCGGGCAAGATGCGCAAGAACCGCATCCGTGTATTGGCAGGCGACCGTGTCACCGTCGAGATGACACCGTACGACCTGACCAAGGGCCGAATCACCTTCCGCTTCAAGTAGGCGTTGAGCGCCTCGCCGATCCCCGCGCTCGTCCTCGCCTCCGCGTCACCGCGACGGCTCGACCTGTTGCGGCAGGTCGGATTCGAGCCCGCGACGATCGACCCCGCAGACATCGACGAGACGCCGCACGCGCGCGAGCTGCCGCGCGCCTATGCGTTGCGCATGGCCGAGGCCAAGCTCGACGTCGTGCGCGGCCGTCATCCCGGCGCCCTCGTGCTGGCGGCCGATAGCGTCGTGGTGTGCGGACGCCGCATCCTGCCCAAGGCCGAGGCGGAAGCCGAGGCGCGGGACTGTCTCGCCAGGATGTCCGGCCGTCGCCACAGGGTGCTGGGCGCCGTCGCCGTCGCCGGTCCCGACAATAGGGTGCGCACGCGGCTCGTCGAGACCATCGTGCGGTTCAAGCGACTCGAGACCGCCGAGATCGATGGCTACGTCGCCAGCGGCGAATGGCAGGGCAAGGCCGGCGGCTACGCCATCCAGGGCCGCGCCGCCGCCTTCGTCGAATTCATCTCCGGCTCCTACAGCAATGTCGTCGGACTGCCCCTGTTCGAAACCGTGGCGCTCCTGAAATCGGCGACGCGATGAGCCGTATCGACCGGCTGATCTGCCACGTGCTGCCCAAGGCGTTCCTGATGGCCCTGGTGGCCGACGGCCGCCTCGCCGAGCTGCAGGTCGTGCGGCGCGACAAGCCCTCGCGCGTCGACGGTATCTTCCTCGGACGGCTCGAACGGGTGATGCCCGATCTCGATGCCGCCTTCGTCGATATCGGCATCGGCCGCTCGGGCTTCCTGCGCGCTGAGGATCGTTCCGGCACCGACGATTGGCCGCCGCCCGGCGCGCCGGTGCTGGTGCAGGTCCGCAACGACGGCGAGGGTGACAAGGGCCCGCGGCTCTCGATGAACGTCGCCGTCAGCGGCCGCTATCTCGTCTATCATCCCAACGGATCGGGCGTGACCTTCTCGCGCCGCATCGAGGGCGAGTCCGAGCGCGACCGGCTCAAGGCGCATGTCGAGGGCCTGCTCGAAGGCGGCATCGTGCTGCGCACGGCCGCCTCCGGCGTGACGGCCGACGTGCTGCGCGCCGATGCGACCCATGTGCTGGAGCGGTGGGAGAAGATCAGGCGCCTGGCGCTCGACATCCAGCCGCCGGCCGACCTGTCGTCACGCGTGCCCGGCGAACGCGATCCGATCGCGCGGGCCTTGCGCGACCATGGTGCCACACTCGACGAGGTCATCCTCGACGACCGCGCCATGGCGCGCGCGCTGCAGGACGAGATGGATCGCCTGGGCGAGCGCATCCGCGTGCGCTGGCACAACGGCGCGATGCCGGCCTTCGACATCGACGACGTCGCCGGCCAGATCGACACCGGACTCGCGGCCCGCATTGCGCTGGCAAGCGGCGTCGAGGTGCTGTTCGAGCCGGGCGAGACCTTGTGCGCCATCGACGTCGACAGCGCGGGCGCCGGCGGCCGGCAGGGGCGTGCGCCGCGCCGTCCCGTCGAGGTCAATCTCGAGGCGGCGCCGGCGATCGCCCAGCAGCTCAGGCTGCGCAACATCGCGGGCGCGGTGGTGATCGATTTCGTAACGATGCGCAGCGCCTACGACCGCGACAAGGTCCAGGCGGCGCTGGCGGAGGCGCTGGCGGGCGACCCGGTGCCGACCCAGATCTACGGCTTCACCCGGCTCGGCCACTTCGAATTGACCCGCGCGCGGCGCGGTCCGACCCTGGCGGCCCAGCTGGAGGCGCTGGAGAAGAGCGATGACTGACCGGACCCCGCCGCTGCGTGCGGTGCGTATCGAACCGAAGTGTCCGACCTGCGGAAAGCCCGCCGATCCCAAGTACAAGCCGTTCTGCCGCAAGCGCTGTGCCGATATCGACCTCGGCCGCTGGCTGAAGGAGGGCTACCGCATCGAGACCGACGAGGTCCCGGGCGAGGACGATCCCGAGAACAGGGGTGGCGGAGCGTCTGGACAGCGGGTCTAGCCCGTCCTATAAGCCCGGCCTCCAACGGACGGCATGCCCAGGTAGCTCAGTTGGTAGAGCATGCGACTGAAAATCGCAGTGTCGGTGGTTCGACTCCGCCCCTGGGCACCATTCGCCTTAATGCATGCCGGCTTGAACTTTATCGAAGTCGCCGGACCCGCGAAAAATCTCGAAGTCCTGGTGTTTAGACACCTTCGGTCGCGGTTTTAGACATCGATCCCGTTCCGTTCACGTTCCTTCGCCGTCCAACCTTCGACCAGGGCCATCTGGCGGTGACCCTTTGAGCTGCTCCTCGTAATCCTTCACGGCCTTCGCCGTGTCAGCGCAGATTTGCTGCGCCGCCTGAAGGGTGACTGGATCTTCCAAGAGTAGCCTCAGTCGGAAATATCTTCGCTCGGCTTCGCGCGCGAGAGCGCGGAGGCGAAGTAATTCGGATGTATCGCTCATGCCCACCTGCCGCCAGCAATGCCGCGCCGCCGTTCAGTAATTGAATTCGGAGTGTAAGGTTGCGGGAGCGGGCGGCAACTTAGTGAGAGACTGTTTTTCATCTAATTTACTTGGGCCTGTGCTTCCGGTTGAGCGCCCGGGTTGCCTTGTCGGCCTGTCTGCTACGATTCCCACCTTGTTCGTAGATCAGGCTGGCAGCATCGCTTTCGTGGGCCATCATGCGCTTTCGGGCCTCGCGCTCGATCCCGAGGTCGTACAGCTCATTTCCGAGAGAGTGGCGCAGGCCGTGGATATTCAGGCCTGGCTTGACCTTGCCCTCTTCGGCCAGCTCCCGGCATAGCCGGTTGATCATCGTCCGCAGGCCGCTCTCGGTGTAGGGCTCGCCTGATTCGTTCACCACCAGACTCTTGGCGCCGGGATCGACGCCGACCTCGTCGAGGAGGGCCAGTAGCGGATCGGGGGCCAGAATGTTGGTCACCTTCTTGCCCTTCCGGGTTTTGCGCCGCGTGTAGACCAAGCGAGGCCGCTGCCACACAGATGGCGGCTGGTGGGTGATGTCGCCGGTAGGCCACCCTGCGAACCTTCCCAGCCCAAGCGCCAGCAGGATGCCTCGCCAGCCCCGCTGACGGGCGCCGTCCACCATGGCGGCGAATTCCACGTCCGCCCAGGATCGGTGCTGGGCCTCCAGATTTTCGGGCCTCTCAAGGTCAGGAACGCCCTTGGCCGTGTTCACGGTCAGGTGGCCGTAGAGAATGCCCCAGGAGAACATCGTCGACAGGACGGTGACGGAGTAGTTGCCCGTCCAGAAGCCGAAGGCCTTTCCGACCTTGTTCCGGATCTTGACCACGTTGGGCGTGTCGATCGCCAGCAGCATCAGTGTGCCGAGATCCAGCTTGAGGGCGCGCCGGAGATAGCCCTTCTGCGGGTCGATCATCCGCTCGTAGCTTTTCCGGGTCGCTGGAGAGAGCTGGAGCCACTCTGGAGAGGGATCGCGCTTGCGGCGACCGTCGGTGCCTGGAATGCCCCGCCAGGCCTCTATGAGGTCCAGCAGGGACCCTGCCTTGGCTTTGGGACGGGGGAGGGCGGCTAGCGTCGCCTTCATCGCCTCGACGCGAGCGGCGAATTCTTGCGGGTGTTTGTGCGGGTCGAGGCGGTTGCCCTCGGCGTCGGTGATCGCCTCGCCGCTAGCGCGCAGGTAGTAGTACGTCGTGCCGTTGCTGACGTACCGCTTAATGCCCGAGATGTGGACCGTCGTCATCCAGTAGCCTTCCCAGCGCCTCCGGGGTCTGAACCTCCAGCGAGCCGCCGCCAGCGTCAATCCAGGCATCCAGCGACTTGCGGGTGTATCTCAGCTCACCCCCAGTGCTACGCGCGTCGAGATGAGGCACGACCAGCGCGCCAAACTTGGCCGCCGGCATGTCGTCCAGGTACGCCCGTGCCGTCAGCGGCTTCATCAGGGCGGGCCAGTCGCGCGCAGCTCTACTCATGGCCGGTTCGGCCACGGCGAAAAAAGCGCCGGTCACGTTTCGAGCTCTTAGGCAGCCGCCGGTCGAACCCTTGGGAAGAAAGACCGGCGGCCGGCCAGATTGGAGACGTGTATCTGGCCGCCGCGAAGTGCCTCGGGGTGATCTGGAAGAACTGCGCGGTGCCGACCCAATAGTACAGTCTGACCTTCGGCAAGCTCAACTGGACATAGGTCGGAGGGAGGTCGTCGCCCGCGCGAGCGGCACTGTGTACGCCCTTGTGCTGGTGACCGGCCTGGACGCGACCCATTCGAGGTTTACCAAAGAGGACTTTCGACGCGGCTTGGCAGCGCTTAGGCGAATGCCCACCGAGCACGAGTAAGGCGGGCTTGTTGGGCGCGCGCACGCCCCAAGAGATCGCGCCCGGACGAAGCGGGAGCGTGCTACAACCAATCATGTCTATTTCCCCGACCGCCGTCGCAACTGCTCGCCGCAACCTCGTCCAGCGCATGGAGCGGTTTCTCGATGCCGCCGACAAAGAAAAGACGTTCAACGCATGGGAAAGCGACCTGCTCTGTCGTGTGGTCGCCCATCTGGAAACGGGTTACTTCCGGGTCGGCGAGGACGTGATGCTCCAGGTCGAGCGGCCCGATCTCTACTGCTCGGAGAAGGCACTGGCCGCAGTGGCCGGCGGGCCCACGCTGACCGCTCGCGAGGTTCGGGGCAGCATCGTGAAGATTCTGCAGGCGTAGGCCTGCGTCGCATCCGTACCATTGCTGCGCCGCAACCGGGCCTACAGCGCCCCGTTCCTTGGATCGACAGGATAGTTGCCCATGAACGAACGCGACGTTCTGATTAGAGAAATCGAGAGCTTCCTGCGCACGCGCGAGTGCAGCGAGCAGCAACTTGACCGCTGGGAGTGCCATCACTTTGTGAGGGCAGTGGCCTACATCCAGACGCCGATGGATGCGCGGTTGGGCGTCGGCCTCTTTAACAAGGTTCGCGTGCCTGTCTCCGGGCGACTTCCCCAGGACATCGACGACATTCCCAATACCTACGCCCTGCTCACACTCACCGAAGCGCGGGCGAGCTTCGAAGAGGCCAAGAACAGGCCTCTTCGCGAGCTGTAGGAGCGTCGGGTTCGGCAAGCGTCAGGCCTCGACGTTTGCCTTGCGAAGAATCCGCAACGCCTTGTTCAGGGAGTTGATGAGGTCGGCATCCGTGCCCTCATCCGCCAAGTCGATGGCGTGCTCAATCCGGCAGAGGGCATCGTCGAACGTTCGCGTGGGCGCGGCGAGAATCGCTTTGGAGGCGACGTCGTAGCTGTTGCGGGCCAAGGCAAACCTCTCCCTGGCATCCTTTTCGGCTTGGGTGCTACCCAGCGCAGCGCCGTGAGGTCTCGCGAGCCTCGCGTGATCCGCTTCGTCACCGGCGTCGCTGACCTCTTTCCAGGCAGCCTGATAGGCGTCCCAGAGGGGCCGGAGGCGGGAATGGACGCGGCGGGCAGGGCGGGCGCCGACGTGGGGCTTGGAGGAGAGGTCGGCCGGGATGACGGCGAGTGTATCGGGCATAGCTGATCCCCTAGTGAGATAGCCGCTCAGGCAGCTTGGTTGATGGTCGTTTGGGCCCAATCACTCGGTCGTGCTTCCGGTGCGCGGACCCGGCGCGCCCATTCGGCTTCAGCCTCGGTAGGCGTGGGCTTCGGCTCGGAGCCGGCGCCGCAGGCGACGCACTCGCCGAAGAACTGGCGCACGGACTTCTGGCGGATGACGCCAGCACCGTTGCAGAAGGGGCAGGACTTCACAACGCACCCCGCTGCTTGCGTGGGTCAGGGTTGAGAACGTCGATAGCGGTGGTGATCGCGTCAGTTGGCTTGACGATGTCGACGACGATCGCCTGCAGCGCCTGGATCAGGAAGTTGATCTCGGCGCCGCGAGGGTGGGTGCCGCAGCTCTCCATGAACACTGCATGGAGAACGTCAAGGCCGTCGCTGAGCAGACATTGCGCCTGCTGGATCTCTTCGACCTCAGGCTCGATCTGATGAAACAGGTTGAGCGCTTCGATCGACGTCGGATGAGTGTGCGAAAACTGCGCGAGTGTGTCCGGCATCACTGCACCTGTCCGTTGACGCCAATGGCGCCGCGCAGGTCACGGATCAGGTTGAGGACGATCCGTTCGGCAGCCCGCGGCGAACCATCCTCGATCTCCTCAAGTTCAGCGAGACGTTCGAGCTTCAGCAGCATCTCGGCGGGTGTACGCGCCTGCGCTTCGATGAAGCGGTCGTCGGCCGTGTGATAAGCTTCGACGAGGGGGCCTTCCTCGGGAGCGCCGACCTCGTTCACCGCATCTTCGGCGGCCTGCAGTTCCAGGCGAAGTGCGATCAAGCCGTCGCCTTTGGGGAGGCTCTGGCACGGGGCGGGCTTCTTCAGTTCGCTTGCTGCCTCGACGATCTTCTGGGCTCGTCCATGGGCAGCGTCGACTTGATCGTGGACGGTGCCCAGCAGCAGATAGAGGCGATCGGCAAGTGTCTCCAGGTGGCTGCTGTTCAACAGCTCCACCCGACCGCCATTCTTCTTCGCCTCGCTACCGATGCCTGAGATCTCGTCGATGATCTCCCACGCGAGGCCGAAGGCAATCAGGGCACGGCGCGTGCCAATCTCGGTCTGATCGGCTTCTCCAAAGATGAAGCTCGGCAGGACGCGGGCGGTTTCAGCCGCGGCGATGGCGGCAATCGACGCCGGGACGGGCGGGCGGCTCTCGCCATGAACGGCCCTGCGGGGCGTCGCCTTCTTGGCGCTGCGCTGCTTCGAGCTTGGTGGTCGTGCTGGGCTTTCGTTGATGATGAGCGAGTCAGGCATTGGTCCCTCCGTTGTGAAACTGGCTAGGCGGCGGCGAGCTGGTCGATCGGCGCGCGCACGTCGCGGTAGGCGCGGACAGCCTTGAGGAAGCCGGCCCAGAGGTAGCGGCGGCGATCGAGCCAAGCCTTGCGGGCGGCCGGCGCCCAAAGGCGCCACGGCTTCGCGTCGAAGGGGCAGCGCTTCTCGCTCTCGTGGGTCTGGAGGTGGGACAGCCAGATCAGCGCGACGCCGGCCTTGGCCTCATGGGGGAACTGGCCGCGCTCTTCGCAGCGGGGATCCTCGTTGCGGTCGAAGCTGAAGCCCTGTTCGCGCTCGATGCGGGCGAAGTCCCGGCCGCGGTGGTCGACCTCGGCCTGGCAGGTCGCCGCTGCCCAGGCCCGGAAATTTACGCCCTGCAGCTCATGCGACGGCAGCGGTCGGCGGTGCAGCGCGATCGTCTGGGCGGTGGTGAGGCTGGCCGGGGCGGCGAGGATCGTGTCGGGCATGGATGTCGGTCCCCTACGTGCAAGTCACGCAGGGGTAACCTATTTATCGGTTATCAGTCAACCGATATTTGGGTTATTCCCGGTTCATCACCTTCGCTCGGCGAATCATTGCGATAGGATGCGCTGCTATCCACACCGACCGAGGGAGGTGCGAGTAATTCTCTGGATTAAAATGCATGGCCAACCACTCTTCTTTGTTCGACGCGGCGAGCCGGCCTACAGTGGCTAGACACTTGCCGTTCCTTTCCTTCTGAACAAAAACGCAGTCCATCCCCCAGGCGGGCTGCACATCGGGACACACGCCAATCTCGTCGCCGTGTTCAATTACCGGGCTCATCTCGGTTCCGCTCATGTAGAAGCTATACTTCAAGCGTAGCTCAAAGACGGACTCAGCTTTGTACTTTGAGATGGGTATGAGTTCGACAATGAAAGGGTCCCGAGTGTGGGCACTTGGCAACAGCTCGAAGTGCAAGCCGTATTTGCGCTGGGGCCGCTCATGTACCCCGAACTCCTCTGGACCTAGCCCTTTTTGAAGCCATTCAATTGTTGTCGACAAGACTTTGGCAATCTCAGGGAGGGCGCGGGGGCGGGCGACAACTCCCGATTCGATGCTGTTGACGTTCTGTTGGGAGAGATTCATCCCGAGTTTCGTTACTTCGCCGGCCAAGCGCTTCTGTGACATTCTCAGTGCTGTACGACGCTTGCGTATGCGTTCGCCGATGCCATTGGGGTTGTTGTCTGACATCCAGTGACCCTACAGGACGAGCAAACCGATTTCTTGGTTGAGAAAAACCGATAAATCGGTAATATGGAGGCCATGAGTGATGCGCTCTCCCTCGCGATCGACCATGTTGGAAATCTGACGCGCCTGGCGAAGGCCATCGGCAAACGTCAATCCACGCTATGGCACTGGAACAAAACGCGCGTTGTCCCAGCCGAATATTGCGCCGCCATCGAAGCGGCGACAAACGGCAAGGTCACCAAAGCGGATCTCCGGCCCGACGTCTTCGGCTCGGCGTTGGCGTCGGGGAAGTCTAAAGCGCCTCAGCAAGCCGAGGCGACCTGATGTGCGCACTGTTCGCCCGTGCGCTATTTCAGATCGTCGCGATTCCAGCCGACGAGCTGCGAATCCATGATGACCTTGGCGATGCGGAACGTCGAATGTCCGGGGTTCTCGGCGGCGAGCGCTTCAAGCGAAGCGACTGCATTGGCGATGATCTTCAAGCTGTCCTTCTCGCGAAGGACGCCGCGTCGTTCCAAGTGCGTCATCGTCTCGATGATCAGCAACCAGGAGCAGAGGCCGACCGCCAGATCCACGGCGAAATTCTCGCCCGTCGTCGGCTCTTTCTTCTTCCTAGGCATGGTTCTGCCTCGACCTGTTTGAGGGAAGTGGGACCTTCGTCGGTTCTTGATGGTCGACCGCGGCTGAAGCGCAGTCAGGTGGTGGACCTCTGGCCCTCGGCCAAGGAGGGTCCGTCACCGGCCATTGGATGGGACGGGAGACGCCGCCGCATTAAGGCGGGGACCAATGGCAGCGACGCCTCCCGTATGCGACGCGCAGTGGCGGGGATCGCCGGGCGCCGCAGTCTCCAAATTCGCGCCACCTTGCAGGGTGGTCGCATGCGGCCGCGCGGCCGCCATCTCTTCACGCTTCGCCAACAGGCTACCAACCAGGCGCCGCGTGATTTCGCCAACGTGAACGAACCGACCTTCGCGCTCCTCTTGGTGATTGCTGCTCCGCATGGGCAGCAACATCGGAGATCGGCATGGAAAGTTCTTTACGCAAAGACACTCGAAAAAGTAGCGGAGTACCGAACGTGAACGGCGTTGCGATCAGGACCCTGTCGGTCAACGAGGCTATCGCGGAAGCTTTACGCCCGTGGTCGCCCAAGGCGATCGCGAAGCGGGTCCGCACCAGCGTGCGCACCGTCGAGAACTGGAAGCTCGGACGTACTGGCCCGCAGGCGAAGCACGTCGCCGCGATCCTGAACGATGCCGAGCTCTGCACCGCTTTTCTTACGGCAGTGGGGCGCCCCGATCTGGCGACCCGTGCCGAACTCGCCTCCCTGACCCGGCGCATCGAAGCGCTCAAAGCCGAAGAAGAACGGCACGCGAGAGAAGTTCATGAAATCCAATCGTCTCTGGAAGCTGATGGCGGCGCTGTGTGTGTGGATGGCGGAGCGTCGCAGCGCGACGGCAACGCTGTGGAGGAAGCGCGCCCAGTGGTTCCTGGAACGAGCGACTAACAGCGGCCTTGCGCCGAGGAAGGACTAGTCATGCTTCCTGTCGATCACTCAGGGCATCCGATCGTGCCCGATTACGGGCGCGAGAGCATCTGTGAGGGTGCCGACATGGACGAGCGCCGCCCTGACCGCTGGCAGTCGATTAGCGAGCCCATGTGGCGCTCCCTGAAGAAATCCATCGTGGCGGCGGGCGTTCGCGGCGCGATCAGCCGGCGGAGGGCGCAAGGCCTGATCAGCCGGTTCGGGCTGCGCCACCTCTGATGTCGCTGCCTGTGCCCGCATCTGCCGAGCCATCGCTGATCCGCTACGACGCGGCATGCCGCGCCGTGAGCGAGGCGAAGACGGTCGACGACGTGCGCGAGATCGGCGCACAGGCCGATGCCGTGCGGGCCTACGCGAAGCAGGCGAAGAATCGGCAGCTTGAGATCGACGCGGCCGAAATCCGCATCAGGGCCGAGCGCCGCTTGGGCGAGCTGATGGCAGCGCAAGCAGGATCGGTTGGGAAGGCGAGGCCGCCCGGCTCGAATCAGCATCGGGTTAAAATTAAACCCGAAGCTCCGGCGACCCTCGCTGAGGCGGGGATCGACAAAAACCTCGCGCACCGTGCCCGCACTCTCGCCGCCGTTCCCGCCGAGAAGTTCGAGGACTTGCTGAAGGACAAGCGGCAGCGGGACAACAGGAAGGTGGTGCTCGATCCCGAGTTCCAGGCCGAGGCCGATGCGGCGGCGCGCGACCTGGAGATCGAGAGGGATGAGCGGATCGCGCTGGCCGGCGCCGGCGAGCTGGTCGAGGAAAACCAGAAGCTGACCAAGCAGGTCGACACACTGACTCGCCGGGTCGCCGACCTAGTGGAGGAGGTCGGGGCCGAGAAGCGTCGCGCGAGGATGTGGAAGGGCCGGGCGATCGACGCCGGCTGGAAGGGGCGGGCTGATGCCGCGTGACCTCTTCACGACCGCGACTGAGCAGCTGGTCCTTCACGACTACCAGCTCGGCGCGCTCTCAAGCGCCCGGGAGAACATTAGGCGAGGAAACCGTCGGCAGATCCTGTGCGCGCCGACCGGCGCCGGCAAAACCATCATCGCGTTGGGCTTGATGCAAGCGGCGGAGCGGGTGGGCTCGCGATCGGCTTTCATCACCGACCGCAGTGCCCTGATCGATCAGACCTCGCTCGCCATGGATCGCTACGGCATCGACCACGGCATCATGCAGGCAGACCACTGGCGCTGCCGCCCTAGCGCTCTTGTTCAGCTCGTCTCTGCTCAAACCCTCGGCCGCCGGCTGGGGAAGGGCGGGTATGTGGATTATCACCTGCGGGACCTGCGGTTCGTGCTGATCGACGAGGCGCACACGCTCTATCGCTCTACGCTCGACTGGCTGACGACCCTGCCGGAGCACGTCGCGATCATAGGCCTGACGGCAACCCCCTTCACCCGCGGCCTCGGGCGCCACTTCCAGGCCTGCGTGAACGTGGCCACGACCGACGGCCTGATCGGGACTGGCATGCTGGTACGGCCGATCATCTATGCCGCCGTCGAGGCTGATGTTAGCGGCGTCAAGGTGCGGTCGACTGGCGAGTGGGACGAGCACGGCCTCGAGGCCGAAGGCATCAAGATCGTCGGCGACGTGGTGACCGAGTACACGAAGCGGACGACCGATCATTTCGGCGGGCCTGTGAAGACGATCGCGTTCTCGTCGACCGTGGCGCACGGCGAGGAGATTTGCCGGGCGTTCGCGGGGATCGGGCTCAACTTCCAAAACATTTCGTATCACGACGACGAAGACGAACGCCGGGCCAAGATCGAGGAGTTCCGGAAGCCGGACAGCGCCATCACAGGGCTGGTGAGCTGTGACGCGCTCGCCAAGGGCTTCGATGTCCCGGACGTGAGGGCCTGCCTGCTGTGCCGGCCGCTCCGGAAGTCGCTGACGACGCATATCCAGCAGATCGGCCGCGTGATGCGCTCGGCGCCGGGCAAGGACCAGGCACTCGTCATCGACCATAGCGGCAACGCGCTGCGGTTCCTGATCGATACCATCGACTTCTGGGCCAACGGTGTCGACGAGCTGAACGAGGCGGCGGAAAAGGACAAGGTTGCTCGTCCCATCACGCCCAAGGATCGCAAGGAGCTTGTCTGCTCTGGCTGCCGGGCGGTTTTGCCTCCGGGGGTAAGCTCCTGCCTTGCATGTGGCCGTGAGCGCCCACGCCGCTCCTCCGACGTGACGATCGTGAATGGTTCCACCGAGCGCCTCGATCTCGGGCAGAAGCCGACCCGCCGTTTCGACTTCGACAATCATCCGCTGCTCAAGGATCCGGGCGTCGCGCACCAGTCGTTTGTCGCCTGGGCAACAGAGCGGAAGAGGGGCGATGAGGCCGCCGGCCGCAAATGGGCCGCCGGCATCTTCAAGGGCGTGTACGGATGCTGGCCGCCCGGCCGGTACGACTCACTGCCGCTCCAGTCATCGCTCGTGACCTTCGAGGTCGAGAGTTTCTGCAAGCGCGAGATGGCGCGATACGCCAAGAGCCGGGCCGCCGCATGAGCGCCGTGACCTTTCACGAAGCCGCGGCGTCGATCGGCTGCATCATCGGCGACCTCCGGGAGGATGACCGCATCCACCGGTGCGCCACCGATACACATCCGAAAAAGAAGAACGGCGCCTATCGCACCGACGGACAGCGCGGCTGGATCCGTAACTGGGAGACGTTCGCGCTGGCCACTTGGCATGAGGAGCGGGCCCAGCGGCGGACCAAGCCGCCGAAGCCACTCCCCGACCTTGCGAAGCGTCGCGCAGAGGAAGCTGCGGCAGCCCGCTTTGCTGCCGAGACGGCCCAACACATGGTCAAGACTGCTTCCTGGGCGACGCACCCCTATCTGGCGCGCAAAGGCTTTCCCAAGGCCCTCGGGCTCGTGCTGGAGGACATGCTGCTCGTGCCGGGGCGGATCAACGGCCGGATCACGACGCTCCAGAAAATCTACGAGGACGGCCGGAAGATGTCGCTGAAGAACGGCAGCATCGGCGGTGCGTCCTTCTCGATCGGCGACGGTCCTGTCGAGGTCCTCTGCGAAGGATACGCCACCGGCCTGTCGATCAAGGCAGCGCTCGCCGGTATGTGCGTGCGGGCGAGGGTGACGTGCTGCTTCGCTGCCGCGAATGTCGCGGAGGTCGCCAGCAAGCGGCACCGCGCGCTGATCGTGACGGACAACGACAAGCCGATCCCGCAGTTCGGCGGGCTGGGCACGGGCGAGTACTTCGCGCGGCGCACGGGGCTGCCCTGGGCGATGCCGCCCGCGCTCGGCACCGACGCCAACGACCTGCACCTCAGCGCCGGATTGCCGGCCCTGCAGAAGCTTCTCCTCGACTTGATGCAGAGGAGGTCATGCGCCGCCTGAGTTCGATGACGGTGGGCTTCGCCGTCGCACATAGCCCCTCTGTACCGGCGTCACCATGGGACCATGACCGTGAGCGCCACCGGGGAAAAGAAGCTACGCACAGGACGCTGGGACAATGCCCAGCACGGCGCGTCGAGGGGATCGCTACCCTCGTGCACGCCCGCCGTTGGATTCGAAGACTGAGTAAGCGGGGATCGGCCAACCCACCCGCGCGCCGGGATCAACCGGCAATCTCTATAGCGATGCGTCGAAAGCGACGGGCGGCTCGGGCGAGCATTCCTCGTGAAGATGCACTTTTCCCGGCAAGGGCGAAGTGCGTCTTCGCTCCGGACTCTCAAACGAGCATTGCCGAAAGGAAGGCGGATCGATGAAGCGGAAGGTCTGGACTGAAGGCGACAACGAGGCTCTGCGGTACTGGCACGCTTGCCATTACACGGATGATCGAATCGCTCGGAAACTGGGCTGCTCACGCCGCACGATCCTGCGGCAGCGGGAGGCGATAGGGCTAACTGCGGTACACCACCCCAGCCGGCGTGATAGCGTCATGCAAGTCAAGGTGGGGAAATTCCAGCTTCGCGGACGAGGTGATGGAAGCGCTACGGGCGGCAATCGGCATCAGTAACTATCTGATAAACAACACGATTCCTAAGCAGGGAGAGTTGATCCCCAAAACGCCGTGGAAAAGTCAAGAAGTTTTCTATATAAGGTAAGAACGAAACGGGACAGGTACTAGCTATGGCTAGAAAACCTCTTTTAACCACCTTCCAGGCGCTTGCAGACGGGCAAGAAGAACGCCTGAAGCAGCTTGTCTTGTTCGTGGCGGAGGAGTGTGAACACGCGCCCTACTTTGGACTGACGAAGCTCAACAAGATCATCTGGAAGGCCGACTTCACGTCTTATGCCGAAACGAGCGCGGCGCTGACCGGTTGTAGTTATCAGCGCTTGAAGTTTGGTCCGGCCCCCTTGCAGATGGTTCCAGTTCTAAAGGCGATGGAGCGGGACAACGCCATCGCGTACCTGGACAAAGAGTTTGGGAATGGAGTCATCGAGCGACGGGTGATTGCCAAAGTCCCATCCAACACAAACGTGTTTCTGGTCTCAGAGTTGAATTTCGCCCGCAGGGCTATCTCCTACTACTGGGATATGACTGGAGCCGAGACCAGTGATGACTCGCACGGCATCGCTTGGAGGACGCGCGAGGACGGGGATCGGATGCACTATGAGCTGGCTCATCTTTCGGATCGAAAGATTGAGGGCCGGCAACTCGCACTTCTGAAAAATTTGGCAGTTGAGCGGGGCTGGAAGTCCAACTAGCCCCATGCAGTACAGCATCGTCGAAGAACCCAGCTTCATCGAAGCTGTTAGCAAGATGGGCGGTTCATTTCGCGTCGATATGGCAATTGAGGTGCTAATAGAGCCGCTCAGCAATAAGCCTCACGAGTTCGAATCAGTCGAGATTGGCCAGCTTCGATTCCGGTACGCTGTGACCAAGCGTATCGGGAACGCCATTCCTTCGCTGGTCATCATCTTTACCATCGACGATTCTAAGAACACGGTAAGCCTGCAGCATGTCGAGGTAGCCGATTTCCCCTACGGCGAGGCCTAAGTCGCACTGAGAAGGTGTAGTAATGCCTTCCAAGCTAGTTCCGAATGCCCATACACCCGTTCATCATTGTAGCCTTGGTGATGTTCACAGCCTTCTTCGGGTTCATTGCCTGGATAGGCCATGTCACGATCGGGTCGCGGACTCTCATCGACCGCCGGACCGACCCTAAGGGCTTCTGGATCGTCTTCATCGCCTACCTGGCTTTGATCTTGTGGGGAATGAAGGACCTGCCTGACATGCTCGATCGGGTGGCCGCGGCGAATGCGAAGAAGAAGGAAATGATCCGCCAGCCGGCGGATCGATAGGAAGGCGAGATGAAGTTGTGGCTCATCGCGCTCTCGATGCTGCTGGCGTCCGCTGGCGCCAGCGCCCAGACCATCACCGACGGCGACACGATCAAGCTCAACGGCACGACCTATCGCCTCTGGGGCATCGACGCTCCGGAGACGAAGCAGTGGTGCGGCGACTATCCGGCCGGCGTCATGGCGACGGCGGTACTGGAGACGTTGATCAAGGGCAGTGGACCAGTCACTTGCGAGCCAAAGGACACGGACCGCTACGGCCGCACCGTTGCCATATGTCGGGTCGACGGCCGAGATCTCGGCCAAGAGATGGTTCGGCTTGGCATGGCCTGGGCCTTCACGCGATACAGCAAGGACTACGTGGCCGACGAGGAGCGGGCGAAGGCGGAGAACCTTGGGGTTCATGCTCGGAATTGTCAGCCCGCTTGGGACTGGCGAGCCTCGCAACGCCAATAGACGCTGGAGCGAGATCGAGCGGTCTTCCCAGTCATGGGCGCACGCTCACGCGAGAAATTTTCCAGTTTTGCTACCCCAGACTCTTCGCTAGGTTCGCGTCCGAACCGCGGCCAGCATCATCATATGCTAACGCCGCTTGAACGCGCGGACCTGCATTAGATGAGCTGCCCGAATCTTACCCCTGAAGAACTCGCCGGCCTGATCGCGATCGATGGGTCGTTCGCACAGCGCCGCCCAGCGCCCGAGATTGAAATCCGACTGCGCGAAATGGGCCTGATCGAGCGCAATAGCATCTGCCGAATGCCGATCCGTACAAAGCGCGGTCACGACGTCGTAAGTGAGCTGGGTAGTGGGAGCAGTCGGTAGCGCGCCCTCCCGCGTTTGCGGTCATCCATTCGGCGAGATCAACCAGCCGCCAGCCTCGCCACGTATTCTGCCAGGCTGCTGGTGTTCGGATCGCTGCCAACATCGAGTAGATATTCTTTAAAGCCTCGCGGGCTCACCTTGATGGGAACGACCACGTAATCATCGTCCTCAAGCACCGAGCAGCGAGCATTAGAAAGCTGCACCCACCTCGCATGGGTGGTCGGGAAACCCTCGTCACCGGCCAGAATCTCAGCGAACTCAGGGAAGTCTGCCGCTGTAATTAGCGGGACAGGGTAGGTCCGGGTTTCTTGCGACATCATTTTGGCCTGAGCGCCGCCGTCGCGGTCTTTGGTGCATTTTTCACCGAGTGAACACTCCAGATTCATGGATTCGACCAGCTGTTGAATATTGATGGCTACGCATCCGCCAAGGGGCTGCGGATCCGTCCAATGTAGATAGGGGCAAGCAGGTTCCAAGCGTTTGTCGCACTTTTGCCGGCTTTGAACGCGAGCCTCGCCGGAGATGCCCCGCCCCCTTTGCCTGGCTGCTCATGGGGGCCAAAAAATCTTCCGTCGGGCACTTGAAGGCTATTTGGCCTCCCCTAGATCATCTGCCGGCGGTGCCTCAGGTATCGCTTCGGCGGCTGCCCCTGGGGGGCCGCTTCGCAAACACATCGCTCAGGATTTGGAGGATGAACATGCGCACTGCTTTCGACTTTTCACCGTTCTATCGCGACACGGTCGGCTTCGACCGGGTCTTCAACATGCTCGATTCGGCCGTCAGCCAGGGCCCGCAGGGCTACCCGCCGTACAACATCGAGAAGGTGGCCGATGACCAGTACCGCATCGTCATGGCGGTAGCCGGCTTCTCCGAGGCCGAGCTGAGCATCACCCAGAAGGAGGACGAACTTCTCGTGACCGGCCGGGCCCAGCCCGGCGCCGAGGAGAAGGAATACCTCTACCGTGGCATTGCCGCCCGGGAATTCGAGCGCCGCTTCCAGCTCGCCGACCATGTGAAGGTTGTGGGAGCCAATCTGGCCAACGGACTTCTGACGATCGAGCTGAAGCGCGAGATCCCCGAGGAGAAGAAGGCCCGAGCTATCCGCATCGAGTCCGGCTCGACGCCGCGGATTTCGAAGCAATAGGCGTCTGCTGAGGGCGTCCCGCTGCCCAAAGCGGCGGGCGCTCCGCCTATAGTTGTCTTTTCAATCAGGAGGTTCGTCATGATCGCAAGGTCGGCACCCTACCGGCCTCAATCGACTCCAGAGCTGGCTCCCCAAGCCGATGGTGCTCTAAGTCTGCCCCCTCATGCCCTGACGATCGACCGGCCACCCTGCGGGCGGATACTGATCGTTGAGGATCAGCTTTCACTGGCGCTTGAAATGCAAAAGACCCTACGGGATGCCGGCTATCTTATCGTCGGTCCGGCGGGCAGCCAAAGCGAAGTAGAGCGTCTCGTACGGAGCGGCCGTCTCGACGCTGCGGTCATCGACCTAGACGCTCGGCGAAGCGCTCCGATGGCGGTCACCGATTGGTTGGGCGTAGAAAATGTACCGTTTGCGCTTATCGTCGATAATGCGAGCGAACTGCCGCACGAACTCGCACTGCGCCCCTTGCTCACCAAGCCGGTTTCTCCCGAAGCGCTGGTCGACACTGTCGACCAGTTGGTAAATGGCTCTCCGGGAGCGGTGATCATCCCGTATGAGCGTGGGCCGAGGATGTTTCCCGCAATCTAGCGGACCTTCACGTCCTCGTTTTGACTGCCCGGGATGCCGGCTCCGCCGTCGTCGCGTGTGACGGCCGGATTGGGCTTGTCCCTCTCTTGTTGCTGGCCCGGCGGCCCACCGGCGCCCGGGTTCTTGCGTTCGTACTCTCGCTCGGGCGACAGATCCGACGAACTGGGAGGCTTCGACATCGGCATGCTCATTTCCTTTCGATTGGAACGTCGCTGATCGGGCGCCCTAGGTGGCAGAAGCCCCCGGATTGGCTGCGCTCATCCAGTTGAATGGAACTGTCCGGAGGTAGTTGCTGCGTATTCGAATGATAGTTGGTCGAACGCCTCGCTTGCGTTCGTTAGTCACACTTCCCCCTAATGGGACACCGTCAGCGACAGCCGGCGGGACCCTTGGCGAAGAAACGCCCACATCATCAGACTGCTGAGCCGGGACGGAGAGGCCGACCCTCGAAGTTCACCCAGGCTCTAGCCGACCGCATCTGCGAGCGCCTCTCTGCGGGTGAGACGCTGCGGTCGATCTGCCGTGACGTGGCGATGCCTCCCGAGCCAACCGTTCGCCGTTGGGCGCTGGAGAAAGACGCCTTTTCGGCGCAGTACGCGCGGGCTCGTGAGATCGGCTACCAGGGGCTCGCTGACGAGCTGACCGAGATTGCGGACGACAAGGGCGGTGACCCGGCTCGAGATCGCTTGCGCGTCGACACCCGCAAGTGGCTGCTGAGCAAGGCGCTGCCCAAGGTCTACGGCGAGAAGGTCGAGCACACCGGCGCCGGCGGCGGCCCGATCCAGTTCACGCGCATTGAACTCGTGGATCTTGGCTCGTGAGGCGCCTGTGGCACGCCCTGCTGCTGCGCCTCGGCTTGAGGAAGCCGGCACCCGCGCTCACGACCGAGCAGATCGTGAACATCGCTCTGTCGCGTCTCGGCGGCGAAGTCGTGGCCAACAATCGTCTCGCCCAACGGCTCCGCGCGGAGGGCCGGCAATGAGCGCCGCCACCGCCCGTGTCGCCATCCCCCCGAAGCTGAAGCCGCTGTTCATCGGCCCTGCCGACGTGCGCGGAGCCTACGGCGGTCGCGGCTCAGCCAAGACCCGCACCTTCGCCAAGATGGCCGCCGTCTGGGGCTACATGTTCGGCAGCGCCGGGCAGAGCGGAATCCTCCTGTGTGCCCGCCAGTACATGAACTCGCTGGACGATTCCTCGCTGGAGGAGGTCAAGCGCGCGATCGAGGAGGAGCCGTTTCTGGCCGCCTACTACGACGTGGGCGAGAAGTTCATCAAGAGCCGCGACGGGCGCATTGCCTTCGCCTTTGCCGGCCTGGATCGCTCCATCGACAGCGTGAAGTCCAAGGGGCGTATCCTCCTGTGCTGGGTGGACGAGGCCGAGCCCGTGACGGCCGAGGCGTGGTCCATCCTGATCCCGACCCTTCGCGAAGAGGGTGAGGACTGGAACGCCGAGCTGTGGGTCACCTGGAACCCCAAGCGCAAGACAGCCGCGGTGGAGAGCCGTTTCCGGGCCGCCAACGACAACCTGATCCGCGTCGTCGAGATGAACTGGCGGGACAACCCGAAGTTCCCAGCCAAGCTCGAACGCGAGCGCCAGCGCGACATGACGAACCGGCCCGACCAGTACGAGCATATCTGGGAAGGCGCGCATGTCTCGGTCATCGAGGGCGCGTACTACGCCAAGAGCCTGACGCAGGCCAAAGCCGAGGGCCGCATCTGCAAGGTTTCCCGCGATCCGCTGATGACCGTCCGTGCCTTCTGGGACATCGGCGGCACCGGCGCGAAGGCCGACGCCTGCGCCATCTGGATCGCTCAGTTCGTGGGCCGCGAAATCCGCATCCTCGACTACTACGAGGCGCGCGGGCAGGAGCTTTCCGTCCACGTCGCTTGGCTGCGCCAGCACGGCTACGGCGGCGCCCAGATGATCCTGCCGCACGACGGCAAGACCCACGACCGCATCTACAGCGTCTCCTACGAGAGCGCGCTGAAGGATGCCGGCTTCGACGTGCCGCCTCCCGTGCCCAACCAGGGGCCCGGCGCGGCCTCCATGCGCGTCGAGGCCGGCCGTCGCCGCTTCCCCATGATCTGGTTCAACGCCGACACGACCGAGCCGGGCCGCGAGGCGCTTGGCTGGTATCACGAGAAGCGCGACGAGGAGCGTGGTGTTGGCCTCGGGCCGTATCACGACTGGTCCTCCAACGGCGCCGACGCCTTCGGGCTGATGTGCGTCGTCTACGAGGAGCCGGAGAACCAGCCCTACAAGCCCCGCGCCCCGCGCTCTGGCTCATGGATGGCGCACTGATGGCCGACGCTGACACCAAGACCGCGGCCCTCAAGGCGACCCACCAGACGGCAATCGATCGAGTCGAGGAAGCCTGGAGCTTCGAGCGCGACAACATCACGAAGGGCCGGGAAGACCAGTTGTTCTACGCGGGTGAGCAGTGGGACGAGCAGGCGAAGGCTGCGCGCGTCAACCGCCCCATGCTCACGGTCAACCGCCTCGCCGCGCCGGTGCATCAGCTCACGGGCGACATTCGCCAGAACACGCCGGCCATCCGGGTTCTGCCCTCCAAGGATGGCACCAAGGAAGGCGCGGAGATCCGCAACGGCCTGATCCGCAACATCGAGGTCAATTCCGACGCCGACGCCTGCTACGCGATGGCGGCCGAGAACGCGGCTGTTGCTGGGCAGGGCGCGTTCGTCATTGACACCGAATACAGCAACAACGACGGCTTCGAGCAGGATATCCGCATCCGGCCGGTGCGTGACCCGTTCGGCGTCCTGATCGACCCAATGGCGACGCTGCCCGACAAGTCGGACATGCAGTACGCGTTCGAGTTCGACCGCATGTCCAAGGCGGCGTTCGAGAAGGCCTATCCGGACAAGAGCCTGAGCGACATGCCGAGTGTGGCGGTCGGCGGGTTCAACTGGATGCCCAACTTCGGCACCGGTCAATCGGTCCGCGTGGCCAAGTACTGGTGCAAGAAGCCGGTCAAGAAGACGCTCTACCTGCTGAGCGACGGGACCGTCCTCGACGACGAAACCAAAGCCAAGGAAGCGGTCGCCGCCGGCGCCGAGTCCGGCATCCAGCTCGATCGCACCCGAGAGGTCGAGAGCTACGAGGTCGAAAGCTACATCATCAATGGCCTGGAGATCCTGAGCGGGCCGCACCCGTGGCCGGGCCAGTACATCCCCGTCTGCTTCGTGCCCGGCGAAGAGATCACCATCGACGGCTCGACGCGCCGCAAGGGCATGGTGCGTGACGCCAAGGACCCGCAGCGCCTCTACAACTACGCCCGCACCGCCGCTGCCGAGACCACGGCCCTGCAGCCCAAGCAGCCCTTCGTCCTGACGAAGAACCAGATCAAGGGCTTTGAGAACATGTGGGATAGGGCGGGGACGGACAACCTGCCATATCTACTGGTCAACGACGGCGCCACGCAGATGCCGCAGCGCGCGCAGGCCGCGATGGCACAGACCGGCCTTGATTCGCAGGCGGCCATCTCTGCGGCGGACATCGAGATCGCGACGGGTATCTTCAAGCCCAACCTGGGCGCCCCGAGCAACGAGACGTCCGGCAAGGCAATCCTCGCGCGACAGCGGGAGGGCGACACTGGGACATTCCTCTACCCCGACAATCTCGCCCGCGCGGTCCGCTACTGCGGCGTCGTGATCTGCGATCTGTTGGGCAAGGTCTATGACACCGAGCGCATGGTCCGCATCCTCAAGGAGGACGGCGACCACGACATGACGAAGGTCAACGAGCAGGTGCCCGATCCGAACATGGCGGGCGCGTTCATCAAGCTCAACGACCTGTCGGCCGGCGAGTACGACGTCACCGTCAGCACCGGCCCGAGCTACGCGACCAAGCGCATGGAAGCGGCGGACGCGATGCTCAACCTCGCCCGCGACATGCCGATCGTCGGGCAGGCGGCTCCCGACCTGATCGTGAAGGCGCTCGACGTGCCCTATGCGCAGGAGATCAGCGAACGGCTCAAGCCGCCCGACCCCGCGCAGGCGGCTCCCGACCCGGCCGCACAGGCTCAGGCTGCCAAGGACACCGCATCGGCCATGAAGGCTGGGGCCGAGACCGACAAGATCGTTGCCGAGACCGAAGGCATCAACCTGACCAACGCGCAGATGTCCGCGCAGATGCAGATGATGGGCCTCGCGCTCCCGCAGATCATGCAGGAACTGAAGGCGCTTCGTGAGGCGATGCAGGGCCAGCAGGCGCAGCAGCCCGGCACACCGCCCATTGGCGAGGGTCCGCCGCCGGCCGCGCCTCCCACGGAAATGCCGCCGCAGATGAACGGCGCCGATCACGACATGCCGCCGATGGCGGAACTCGATCAAGCAGGAGCCCCACAGTGAGCGACGTTGACGTCAACCAAAATGTGAGCGATGCTCAGGTATCGGACGCTACGGCGTCTGCTCAGGTCGGAACGACGGGAGAAGCGGCCGCTCCCCCGGGTGATGCACCCGCAACCGATGACGGACAGCCAAACGGCGACCAGCCCGGCGGCAAGAAGCCCATCGGCCCACGCATCAGCGAACTCACTGCCAAGCGTAGAGACGCGGAGCGTCGCGCGGAGATTGCGGAAGGCCTCGTCGACCGTCTCACCAAAGCCCTCGCTGAGGGCCGGGTGATTCAGCCGAGCGGCGACGCAAAGCCCGCGGACGATACGGGTCCGAAGCAGGCCGATTTTCGCACCTATGAGGACTATCTCGACGCGCGCGCCGAGTGGAAGGCCGAACGCAAGTTCGCGGAACTCGTGGAGAAATCCAAGGGCGATGCGAGCAAGCGAAACGAGGAGCAGGGGCAGCAAGAGCGCTGGGCTGGCTTCACATCGGCGCTCGACGAACAGGGCGGAGAGATCGAGGGCTTCGAGGACGCGGCAGCCGCCGTGTTCACCGATCCGAAGTTCCCGATGAGTCAGCCGATGGCCGACTACCTCATGGATGCCGCTGACCACAAGGCCGGGATGGTCGACTGGTTGGCGAAGAATCGGACCGAAGCGGCTCGGATCTACAAGCTCTCTCCCGCGGCAGCGGCAAAGGAACTGGCGAAGGTCGATGCCCAGCTTGGGCAGAAGCCCCCGCCGAACACAACCAAGGCTCCGCCGCCCGCCCCCCGGGTTGCAGGTCGAGGTGCTGCACCGGCCTCCATCGAAACGATGTCCTGGGAGGACACGAAGAAGTGGGCGGCCAAGCAGTCCCGAAGCTGAGCCATCTCCTGAAAGGCAACTGCCGTGGCTAACTCTCTCATCACCCCGAGCATCATTGCGAAGGTCGGCCTCGCCCACCTGAGCAACAACCTCGTCATGGGCCGCAAGGTCTATCGCGAGTACAAGGAAGAGTTCGTGAAGGTCGGCGACACGATCAGCGTCCGCCGCCCTGTCCGCTTCACCGTCACCGACGGCGCGACGCGCTCGAACCAGGACGTCGAGGAGGGCGCATTCTCCCTCCAGATCAACAAGCGCAAGCACGTCTCCTGGAAGTTCAACAGCCAGGACCTCACCCTGTCGGTCGAAGAGTACACCAAGCGCTACATCGAGCCGGCGGCCATCTCGCTCGCCAACCAGATGGATCTCGACCTGTGCCTGCTCTACAAGCAGGTCTGGAACTGGGTCGGTACGCCGGGCCAGACGATCAACAGCTTCTCCGACTTCGGCAAGATGCCCGAGCGCCTGACGCTCGGCGCCGTGCCGCAGGAGATGCGCCAGTCCGTCCTCTCGCCGACGGACAACTGGGGCATGCTGGGCTCCCAGACCGCCCTCTACATCCAGAAGCCGGCCGAAGATGCCTATCGCCGCGGCGACCTGGGCATGATCGGCGGAGTCGACACGGCGGAAGACCAGAACATCGCCACCCACACCGTGGGCGCGCTGGGCGGCACGCCGCTGATCAATGGCGGCTCGCAGAACACCACGTACGCGCTGTCCAAGACCACGAACACGCAGACGCTGGCGATCGACGGCGCCTCAAACTCGATCACCGGATGGGCGAAGGAAGGCGACGTGTTCACGATCGCCGGCGTCTATGCGGTGAATCCGATCTCCAAGGCCACGCTGCCGCACCTGCAGCAGTTCGTGGTCAAGGCGGACGCCAACTCGAACGGCTCCGGTGTCGTGTCGCTGACGATCGCCCCGGCGATCATCACCAGCGGCCCGTACCAGACCGTCAGCGCGGTGCCGGCCGACAACGCGGCGCTCACGTTCCTGGGCACCGCCGCCACCGGCTACGTCCAGAACCTGGGCTTCCATCGCAACGCGTTTGCCCTGGTGAGCGTGCCGCTGGAGCTGCCCGACGGTGCCGCGTTCAAGGAGCGCTTCACCAAGGACAACCTCTCGATCCGTGTCGTGAAGGACTACGACATCGACAACGACGAGGACATCATCCGTCTCGATGTCCTCTATGGCGTGAAGTCCATCTATCCGGACCTCGCCACCCGCGCCTCGGGCACGCCGTAACTGACGGGGAGGGGCCTTCGGGCTCCTCCCTTCTCTTTTCATCGGAGGACGCGATGTCCAAGAGCGATTTTCCGGCCTGGTTCTACGGGCCGAATGGCGAGAGCCGGATCTTCAACGACGAGGACGACGTGCCCGCGGGCTGGGCCGATCATCCCGACGGGGCCAAGGAGCCCAGTCCCAAGCCGCCCAAGGCCCCCAAGCCGCCCAAGGCGTGATGAACGTCCAGCACCTCGAAGTGACGGCCGGCGAGGATCGCACGCTCGATCTGGAGGCGCGCGACGCCGCGAACGACGTGGCCGACCTCTCCGGGGCGTCCATTGCGTGGCGCGTTGGACGCTCGCCTTCGAATCCGACGAGCGAATCGCCGCTGTTCAACAAGGTCGGGGCGGTCGTCAGCGCGGCCGACGGCACGTTCACTGTTCCCGTCGTCGCGATCGACACCGCGTCGCTCTCCGGCGACTACGCGCACGAGGCCTGGATGACCAAGTCCGGCGCCACGACGCTCGTCTGCAAGGGCCGCTTCCGCATCAATGGCGGGATGGAGGGCTGATGGCTTCCCTGACCGCCCGCGATGTCCTGGTGCGCGCCCTGCGCCGCATGGGCGTCCTCTCTGAATACGAAGACATGACCGCTGATCAGGGCGCGCGTGGCCTCGAAGACCTCGACGACTTGCTGGCCGGATTCAATGCGGAGGGCATCAACTACGCCCATACCGCGCTCACCTCGCTCGACAGCACGATCAACTTCCCCGACGAGCTGAAGCGCAGCGTGCGCCTGATGTTGATCCGCGACCTCGCCGACGGCTACGGCTTCACGATCACGCCGCAGATGGCTGTCCAGATTCAGGACGCCAAGAACTCGCTGCAGGCGTTTTATCACGTCTCCCCGCCGGCACTGACGGACCCGATCCTGCGCCGACGCCGCTCCTACAACGTCGATCGGGATATCTGATGGCTCGGCCGACCCGCATCCCGGCGGCGTTGGGCACCCAGCAGGGCCGCAGCCGCCCGCTCAACCCCTCGCGCCTGGTGAACCTCTACGCCGAAGTCGCCCCGCCGGGCTCGCTCGTGAAGATCGTGCATGTCGGCACGCCCGGCCAGAAGGCATGGGCGACGGTCGGCGGCGACACGATCCGCGCCGGCATCGAGGCGCAGGGCTACGCCTACATCCTGTCGGGCAACACGCTCTATCAGGTCACGCGCGACGGGACGGCGACGCCCTGCACGGGCGACATGATCCCGGCGTCGGGCCGCGCCATGCTGATCAACAACGGGACGCAGATCGGCCTGCTGGTCCGCCCGTATTCATTCGTCATCACCGGGACGACCGTCACCAAGGTCACGTCGGCCGGCTACCCCACCGAGGGCGCGTCGAGCATCGACTACATCGACGGCTTTGCCGTCTGGACCAAGGACGACGATTCCGGCCAGTTCTTCATCTCCGCGATCGACGATATCGGGACCATCGACCCGCTCGACTTCGCCACGGCCGAGAGCAATCCAGACGGGCTGGTCCGGGTGTTCGTCGACCACCGGGAAATCTGGCTGTTTGGCACCGAATCCATCGAGCCGTGGACCGACGTCGGCTCCACCCCCATGCCGTTCGAGCGCATCAACGGCGCGCTGATCGAGAAGGGGTGCGCCGCGGCCATGAGCCCGGCCAAGCTCGACAATTCGGTGTTCTGGCTGGGCAGCGATCGCGTCGTTTATCGAGCCAACGGCTATCAGCCGGCGCGGATATCCACGCACGCCATCGAGTCCATTCTGGAAACCGGCGACGTCTCCGACGCCTACGGCATGACCTATACGCAGGATGGTCACGCCTTCTACATCCTGACGCTTCCGACCTTGGGGCGGACGTTCGGCTTCGACGCCGCCGCGCCCGATCCGTCGATGGCATGGCACGAGCGCCAGAGCGGCACGAGCCTCGCGCCGGCGCCGTGGGCACCGCGCTGCATGTTCCGCGCCTTCGGCAAGACGCTGGTCGGCCTGACGGGCGGCCGGGTGGCCGAGCTCGATCTCCGGACCTACAACGACCTCGGATACCCGATCCGGTCGAGCATCAGCAGCCCGCCGATCCAGAACAACGGCAACGGCGCGATCATGCGTCGTGCCGAACTGGAGTGCGAGATGGGCGTCGGCCTGACAAGCGGGCAGGGCAGCCAGCCTGTCGCCATGCTCCGCGTCTCCGACGATGGGGGGAACACCTGGAAGCCGGAGCGGACCGCGCCCATCGGGCCGATCGGTAACGCCCGCAAGCGCGCCGCGTGGACCGGCCTCGGGGCCTTCCGTCAGCGCACGCTTGAGTTCGCGATCAGCGACCCGGTGAAGCGCACGATCTACGGCATCCGGCACTTCACCGACGGGCTGGCGAACTGATGGCCGAGCCTGCCAACGCCTTCGCCCGCTTCTGGTCGCCCGAGAACGAGGCGCAGTTCCAGAACTACATGGCGTTCAACCCCGGCGTCCGTCAGTGGCGCAACGCGTTCACCAATCGCTACGGCGAAGCACCTCGCATCGACGGCGGCGACTTCAACTACCGCGAGGCCTATCTGGCCGGCAACGGCCCGGAAGCCTACGCGCACGACACGATCCCGCACTGGAAGTCGACGGGCAAGGCGGCCGATCACCCGACGGCATGGATGGAGACGTTCATGCAGAAGTTCGGCGTCGATCCTAACGACGTGCCGGCCGACAAATGGACGCCCGACATGCAGGCGTTCCTTGCCCAGCAGTTGGGGCGTTATTGATGCTCAGCGCCCGCGCGCCCATCGTGGAGAGCGACGGCCGGCCGACCCGTCTGTTCGTGCACGCCCTCAACGGCCTCACCTCGACCGCGGCAATGCCTTCGGCCAGTTCCGCCGTCGTGGAGGGCCAGAAGCCCAGTCGCGCGCTGACGGCCTTCCTGCAGGGCGTGACGGCCCCGGCCCAGTTCTCCGCCACCGATGACATCGTAGACGTCGCCGGCTGCCCGACGCGCTCGTTCTTGGCGTGGCTGCAGAGGCTTCCATGATCCGCCCCGCGCAGCCACAGGACGCCGCCCGCCTGCTCGAAATGGGAGCCGCGTTCCATCACGAGGCCGGCTACTCCGACTCCGTCCCGTTCATCCCCGAGGACTTCTGCCACACGCTCTCGCTGCTCGCGCAAGCCGGCTTACTGCTCGTCGCT
Source organism: Reyranella sp. GW821-FHT12G01 (assembly GCF_058806575.1). Classification (NCBI taxonomy): domain Bacteria; kingdom Pseudomonadati; phylum Pseudomonadota; class Alphaproteobacteria; order Hyphomicrobiales; family Reyranellaceae; genus Reyranella; species Reyranella sp. GW821-FHT12G01. The sequence goes on along the minus strand of NZ_JBXAPV010000001.1, from coordinate 3,839,643 downwards.
GCCGATGGCGAAGACATGGCCGTCGGCATGGCCGCTGCCGATACGTCGCCCTCGATCTGCAACTACGGGGTGCGCTTTGCTCGTGAAGTGTTCTGGTATGTCGAGCCGGATCATCGAAAAGGCATTGGCCGCACGCTGCTGTCTGAGTTAGAATTGATCGTCCGCGATCGTGGCGTCTCATACTTCGACGTCGTCGCGGAAGCTGGAGAGCGCAGCACTGCATTGGGCCGGTTGTACCGGCGTGCAGAGTTCAGTCCGGCGGAACAGGTATTCCGCAAACGGCTGGACTCATAATGCCAATCGGCTCAATCCTTGGTGGACTGATCAGTCAGGGCGGCGCGATGGCCGGTGGCGCGGCGGCAGGCGGCGCGGCCGATCAGGCATCCGGCATGATGCTGGCGGAAGCCGACAAGAGCCGCCGCCAGCTTTCCCCCTGGACCAGCGCCGGCACGTCCGCGCTCGGCAAGATCACCCAGCTTCTCGGCCTTGGCGAACTCACCCAGCGCGGCAACGACTACGGGCAGTTCTGGGTCGACCCCGCGAACGCGGAGGGCTTGCAGAAAGACGCCCTCAACGCCTTCACGACGACGCCGGGCTACAAGTTCAGGCAGACCGAAGGCATCAACGCGCTCGATCGCTCGGCCGCCTCTCGCGGCATGCGCCTGTCCGGCGCGCAGCTCAAGGCCGTGCAGGGCTTCGGCGACAATCTCGCTTCCGAAGAATACGACAACTACTTCAATCGCCTGATGGGCGTGAGCGGCGGAGGGCAGCAGGCCACGTCGAGCGCCAACTCCACGGCTGGCAGCCTCGTGTCAGGTGCGGCCAATGCCACGCTACAGGGTGGCATTGCGCGTGGATCGTCTTACGCGCAGGGCGCGAACGCGCTCGCCTCGGGCATCGGCTCGGGCATCCAGAACGCGATGCTCGGGACGTATCTATTCGGTGGATACGGGAAGCCAGCAACCCCGAGCACCCGATGAGTGGCGTCGTGTTCCCCGACTTTGGCAAGGTGCTAACGACCGCTGCGGCTCTGCGCCAAGGCGAGGCCGACACCGAGTACCGCAACGCGCTGATCCGGCGTCAGGAGAAAGCAGACGCTCGCGACGAGGCCGACGCGCCGCACGTGGCAGCGCTCCTCAAGGGCGACAAGACCGCACTGGATCGCATCTCGCCCCAGACCGCCATCAAGATCGCGCCGATCCTCGATAAGCTGGACGACAACCAGCGTGCCCGCACCAAGGACGCCGCCGACTTCACCGTTCAGAGCGGCATGGGGGTGTTGAATGCGGCCCCCGAGCAGCGCCCGCAGGCCTACGCGTTGGCGATGCAGGAGGCCCAGAAGCGCGGCTACGACACGTCGAGCTGGCCGCAGCAGTGGTCCCCCCAGACTGAAGGCTGGATCAGCTTCCAGGTGAACAAGGCACGCCCGGTGGCGAGCTACTTCACCGAGCAGGGGAAGGGTCTCGATCCGATTCCGGGGCAGGGCGGCGGTGCGCCGGCTGGCGGCGGCGTGAATCGCAACAACATCGGCAACGTGCGCTCGGTCGGGGCGTCGAGCGGCTTCCAGCAGCCGGCGTCCCTCGATGACGGCATCCGTCTTGCGGTCAGCAACGTGAAGGCCTACCCGGCCAAGTTCAACGGCGGCCAGCCGATGACGCTGACGCAGATTGGCGCGAAGTGGGCGCCGGTTGGCGACGGTGCGAACGATCCCAACCAGTGGGCGCGGAACGTCGCCAGCATCGGTGGACTCGACCCCAACCAGCCACTGGACCTCAACGATCCCGTGACCGCGGCGAAGTTCGCCCGCGGCGTTCACGGTGCTGAGCATGGTGCCGGCAATGTCCTGCCGGTCGAGCGGTACGCGCAGGCACTTTCCCCCACTGGCGCGCCTCCGGGCATCGCGCAGGGCGACACGCAGCCGCGCGCTGATGCGAACGGCACGCCGCTGCCGCCTGACGCCGACCCACGCGAGCAGGTGCGCGGCCTTCGGCTGCCGCAAGGCGCTGTCGTGCGCACCATCGGCGGCATACCTGTCGTGAAGGACGGAACGGTACTGATCACCGGCCCGGACGGAAAGCCCGACTTCGTGCCATTGCCCGTGCGCGCCGCTCCCAAGGAGCGCCAGGCGCCGGCGGGCTACGACTTCTCGCCCGATGGCGGTCTCACCTTCATTCCGGGTGGTCCGGCAGATCCCGCTCGCCAGCGTGCCGAGCGTGTGCCGCCGGGCTACCGCCTCGCGGCCGACGGGCATTCGCTCGAATTCATCCCCGGCGGCCCGGCAGACCCCGCCATCGCCAAGAAGGCGCAGCCGATGACGGAAGGGCAGGCCAACGCCGCGCTCTACGCCGACCGCATGCGCGCGGCCGAGAAGGTCATCCTCAACCACGAGACCGAAGGGCAGAGCTCGGTCGGCAAGGGCCTCGAATACGTGCCCGGCGGCAACTACCTGCAGAGCGAGGGCTACCAGCTCTACGAGCAGGCGCGTCGCGACTTCATCAACGCCGTGCTGCGCCGTGAGTCCGGCGCCGTGATCTCCGATCAGGAATTCGCGAACGCGGAGAAGCAGTATTTCCCGCGCCCCGGCGACAAGCCCGAGGTGCTGAAGCAGAAGGCGGAGAATCGCCGCATCGCCCTGGAGGGCATCTCGCGCGCCGCCGGCTCGACCTACAAGCCGGCTGAGAGTGCGCCGCCAGCGGCCGCTGCACCCGCCGGCCCGGCTCCCGCACCCTCCAAGCCATCCCCGACCGTCGGCACCATCGAGCAGGGCTATCGCTACAAAGGCGGAAACCCGGCCGATCAGAATAGCTGGGAGAAGGTCCAGTGAGCGGGCCTTGGGAAGCCTATCAGGCCGCTCCTGAGGCACCGGCCGCTGGGCCGTGGACGAACTACGCCAGCACGCCTGATGCGCTGCCGCCGGCGCCGCGTCCCCTGCGCATCGTGGGCGCTTCCGCTGTCTACAGTGGCCGGCCCATGTCCTTGCCGGCAGAGGAATTGCCGACTGCCACGCCACCCTCGCCACCCACGCAGGCCGCGCCAGCCGCGCCGACGCGCTCGTGGTCCGATGTGCCGCTGGAGGCCCTGAAGAACGCACCGGCCAGCGCCGGCAACTTCCTGCACGCCCTCGTGCAGCCGATCATCCACCCGGTCGATACCGCGAACGCGCTCTATGACGTGGGCAAGGGCGTCGTCTCCAAGATCGGCGCGAGCGCGCCCTACATCGGCCCGGATGGGCTGCCGGCGCTCATGCCCGAGGAAACCCCGGAGCAGCGCGCCGCGCGTGCCAAGACGGAAGCTCCGGCCGATGCGGTGGGCACCTTCTTCAAGGACCGCTACGGCTCCGAGGAGGGCTTCAAGAACGCACTGGCGACCGATCCCGTCGGCGTCGCGGCGGACCTCTCGACCGTCCTCACGGCCGGCGGGGGTGCCCTGGTGCGCGTGCCCGGCGTGGCCGGAACGGTGGGGCAAGTCGCCAGCCGCGCCGGTGCGCTGATCGATCCGCTGACGCAGACCGGCAACGCCCTGAAGCTTGCCGGCAAGGGTGCCGAAACGCTCGCCTCCAACGCGCTGGGCGTCACCACCGGCGCCGGCAAGGAAGCCGTGCGCTCGGCGGCGCGGGCCGGCGCAGAGGGCGGCGAAACCGCCAAGGCCTTCACCGACAACATGCGCGGCAAGGTCCCGGTCGAGGACATCGTGGAGACCGCGAAGTCAGCCCTCGAAGGCATCCGCAAGGAGCGTGCCGACGCCTACAAGGCAGGCAAGGCCGACCTGGCGAACGACAAGACCGTCCTCGACTTCAACGACATCGACGCCAAGGTGGCGAAGGCCTCCGAGGTCGGTTCGTACAAGGGCCAGACCACCGAGCCAAAGGCCGTTGCAATCACCAAGGAGATGACGGACTCTATCGACGCGTGGAAGCAGCTCGATCCCGCAGAATTCCATACGCCCGAAGGTCTGGATGCTCTTAAGCGCCGTCTTGGTAATATTCGCGATGCGACTCAGCACGGCACCCCCGAGCGAGTGGCGGCCGATCGCATCTATCGCGCAGTCCGCGACGAGGTAGCCGCACAGGCGCCCGGCTACGCCAAGATGATGGAGGACTACGCGCAGTCCTCCGACCGGCTCAAGGAAGTCACCCGCACGTTCTCGCTGGGCGAGAAGGCCACCGGCAACACAGCCGTCGGCAAGCTGCAGAGCGCGACCCGCGACGGGGCCAACACGAACTGGCGCAACCGCGGCGAGCTGCTGAGCGAACTCGCGGTCCACGAGCCGACGCTTCCCTACGCCATCGGCGGGCAGGCGATGAACACGCTGGTTCCGCGTGGGCTCGGCGCGCGCGTCGGCGCCATGACGGCGGCTCCGATCAACGCCTTCACCCTCCCCATGTTCTCCCCCCGCATCGTCGGCGAGACCGTCTATTTCGGCGGCAAGGCCGTGGGCGGCATCGAGGACGTGGCGAATGCCCTGCACATGACGCCGGAAGCCCTGCGCGCCGCCGGGCTGGGCTCGTTCCAATCCGGTCGCAACGCCCTGGTGACGCCATGAGCCTACTCCTCGCACCCCCGCGCTTCACCCCCGTAGACGGCAACGGCAACACCCTGCCGGGCGCCAAGCTCTACTTCTACGCGGCCGGCACCAGCAATCCGAAGAACAGCTATGCCGACGCCAATCTGGCGACGCCAAATGCAAACCCGGTCGTGGCCGATGCCGATGGCCTGTTCCCCTCGATCTATTTGGCGGCGGGTGACTACAAGGTCGACTTGAAGTCGTCGGCCGACGTGACGGTGTGGACGGTCGATCCGCAGCCGGGCCTTGGCGCGGTGGACTCGCTGACCGCCCGTGGCGATCTGCTGACGCGTGACGACGTGGGCTACAAGCGGCTCCCCATTGGCGCGGCCGGGTACGTCCTGACGTCCGACGGTGCAGATCCGAAATGGTCGGCGCCGCTCTCGTTGCCGCGTGGCCTGATCGAGGGCCTGACGTGGGCCAACAACGTCACCGACGCCACGAACGACATCGACATCGCCGTCGGCTCGGCCATGGACGGCACGAACACCCTCATGCTCGTGCTGGGCACGGCGCTGACCAAGAAGCTGGACGCTGCGTGGGCGGTCGGCAGCAACCAAGGCGGCCTCGATACCGGATCGATCGCGGACGGCGAGTATTTCGTCTGGCTGATCCATCGGTCGGACACCGACGTCACGGACGTGCTGTTCTCGCTCTCCGCGACGGCTCCCGTGCTGCCGGCGAACTACAACTACAAGCGCCTGATCGGCTGGTTCAAGCGCGCCTCCAGCGCGATCTTGCCGTTCAAGGTCTACGAGACGGCCGGCGGCGGGATTGAGTACCAGTGGGTGACCGGCATCCGCGACGTCAATCTGGCGTCCACGCTCACCAGTTCGCGCCGCACCGACGTGCTGTCCGTGCCGACAGCGTTCTCGGTGGTCGCGCGCATCCGCGGCGAGGGCTCCAACTCGGGCGGCGGCGTCGCGATCGTCGTCTGCAATCCCGACGAGGTGAACGCCGCGCCCAGTGTTCTCGATACGCCGCTCGCCAATCTCTACAACGCAGCCGCCAACCAGGCGATCGCAGAGATGGCGATCCGTACCAGCGCCGCCGGCGCCGTGGCCTCGCGCGCGAGCGGCACGGTCGAGCTCTACGTGATCGTCACGCTCGGTTTCACCTGGGGGAGGCGTTGATGTTCGTCGGCCGCAGGGAAGACCAGTCCATCTACGGCGCATGGCCGAACCGGCAATGGCCGGGGCAGGAGCGGCTTGCGGACGATGACGCCGAGCTCGTGGCGTTCTTCGCCTCGCTCGAGCCGCCCGAGCGCACCCCGGAGCAGAAGCTCGCCGCGGTCGGTCTCACCGCCGAAGACCTCAAGAACCTGCTGGGCATCGCATGAGCGAGGCGGCTCCCATCAACATTCAGGCGTTCGAGCCATTCGAAGGCGGAAGGGGGGCGCTGCTGACTCTCGTCTCGGCTGGCGTGGCTGCGTCGGTCCTGATCCCGGGCACGGAAGCCCCGCCGGACCCGGCGAAGATGCGCATCCTCGTGTCGGGCGATGACGCCGCGCGGGTGTCCGTCCGCATGGGTCAGAACGGCGTCGCGGCGACTCTGGCATGTCAACGCATCTGGCCGGGAACGTCCGTCCTGCTGACGCCGCCGTTCGTCGGGCCATCCGGCCTGTGGATATCGGCCATCTGCGAAACCGGAGGCGCTTCCATCCAGATCACTGCCGGGCAGGGAACTTAAGGAGCAAGCAATGTCGAACGCCGTCCATATCGCAAAGGTCCCCTACAAGGACGTCGCGGCAAGCCAGACGAACTCGGCGCTGGGCACGAACGGCGGCGCCGTCGGCGACGTGTTCGAGGGGCTGGTGGTCATCCCTGAAACCACGTCGCCGGGCGCCGTGACCATCACGGATGGAAGCTCCTCGCGAACCGTCTTTACCGGCGGCGCGGGCAGTGTTTCCAATCTGGTGCCGTTCCCGGTCCCCTTGTTCGGGATCCGGAGCGCGAACAGCGGCTGGAAGGTCACGACCGGCGCGAACGTGCACGTCATCGCGGCGGGCCGCTTCACCTAATGCTTCACCGCCGCACCTACGGGATGCCGCTGGCAACGATCCCTCCGCGTGTCGGCATGCTCAACGCCCTGACGGCGCTCGACATGCTGACGGGCATGAAACTGTGCGTCGATATCGGGGACACGAACAGCTATCCGGGCTCGGGCACGGCGGTCACGGACCTGTCGTCCACGGCGACGAACCTGACGGCCTCGGGCCTGACGTATGCCGCCGCCGGGACGGGCAATCGCGCCTCGTATCTATCGTCCGCCGGGACGGGCGTGATGAACGTTGCCGCCGGGGTCAACCCGTCGTGGGTGAATGAACTGCATAAAGGTGGCGTGAAGCTGGCCTATGCGGGCTGGCACAGCATCGTTGCCGGGGTCGGACAAGGCTTCTTCGGCACGGACGGCAACAACTCGTCGATGATCGGCTTGAGCTACATCGTCGGCACGACGAACGTGCAAATCCTGCAAGCGCGCAATGGCAGTGGGACGGTCGCCCTCAATCAGTCTGCTGGCAATATTTCTCAGGCGCTTGCCGATGGCGTCATGCAGTTCAGCGGTTTCATCTTTGACGACAGCGCCGCGTCACTGACGTTCTTCCGGGGCGATCCAGTGACCCGCTACCTCCTGTCGGTGGCGGTCAATATCTCGATCACGTCTCCAACGGCATCGAACGCTACCTTCGTGATGCAGGCGGGCGGGCGCGGCAACAACGTCCAGCGCCTCTCCTCCGGCAGCAAGTACGCCAAGGGCGCGATCTGGCAGGGCGTCATCCCGACGCTGGCGCAGATGGACAGCCTCTACGCCTACACCATCGGTGAGATGGGCGGCATCTGATGCTCCGCGCGCGCGCCCTCTTGCCCTATCAGGGGAACGTCGTCGGCCGAGTGGCGACGCTGGAAGAGCTTGCGCGCGTGCCCATGAGCTTCACGGGCGACGTGTATCTCGCTGAGCCAGGCAAACAGGGGCTGTTCTACTGGGCGCCGCCGTCGTCAGAGTTCACGTCGCTGGTGGCGCTCGACACCTACAAGGGCGTGGCAGTCCCCCACGCATCCAGCCCGACCGGAGCGAATGGCGGGCGCCGCCGAATCATCGGCAAGGATAAGCGGCTCTATTTTTCGTATTTCAGCGCACGGCTGAACGCAATGCGGCGCGCCAACGACAACTCCATCTGGGACGGAGACGACGACAGCGCGCAGGGTAAGGTATGGGTCGCGGTTGCAAGCTCTCTGGGCCTGACGCTCGACCTTGGTGAGGGCATATCGGTCATCACGCAGAAGCTGACCGGAGCAGGGGCGGGTGGGCTCCAGAAGCTCAGCAACGTCAAGCTGCGCGGCATCGACCCCGAGTCGAGCGGTTTTGTGGACAAGATCAACTCGGCCGACACCGGCGGCGGCATGTTCCGCTGGGGCGGGATGCTCGACGGGCAAACCACGTCTCCCGTGACGTGCGCGGTCACACAGGACCGCTTTCTGTTCACCATGAAGGTTCTCGGCGTCGAGAACCTGTCGCTCGATCAGTGGGTGTTCATCTCCGACCCCCAGCAGGAGATCATCGACAACCATTTCCTCCGCAAGGTCTGCAACACCGGCGAGCGGGCGCAGATTGCCGACATCAATGGCGATATTGTCACCTTCTACGGACGCTTGCAGTTCGCCTACAACGCAGGCGCTTACCTGCGACGCCTGACCGATCCCATCCGCGACCATGCGCTGGAGAACTTCTCCGTCTATGGCTCGTCCGATGTCACCTACATGGGCACCGATCGGTTCTACGGGTTCAACGGCGGCATCGGTTTCAAGGCCAAGAACGTCAAATTCTTCGAGACACGGAAATCCGACATTCAGTGCATCGACGGCATGGATGGCTACTTCGAAGACACGGAGGTCCGGAAGCTCTACGGGCATCACACGCGCCCAGATGCGCTGTCCTTCAGTTTTAACGGCTTTCACGGCGTAAAGCTCATCCGCCCCGTGCAGTACGGCGGCCGGCACGTTGTTGATGGTGGTCCCAACGGGGTGAACGGCATTCCCGCCTCCGATCTGGAGTGCGTCGCCGCTCAGTGCTTCAACGTGTTCGGGGCCTGCTTCCAGGCGCACTACGGCGTTCGTGACTGGAAGCGGCTGGGTGGCACGTTCGTTAGTACCGGCGAGGCGACCGAGAACCCCAGCGACGCGTCGGCACTACTGCGAGCCGAAGACCAGACCCTTAGCGCCGGCCAGACGGTGAACTACGACACCGGCGTCCACATGGCCTATGGCTTCCGAGGGCGGTCGATCGGCGAGACGTTTATCAACGTTCGCGACTGCTACCGCATCAATCGGATGACCGGCGCCTACATCAGCGGCGCTCTGTCCAAGGGGCCTTTCATCCGGACCTTCGGCTACTTCGACGCCCCGAGCGCGGAGAGCAAGGACGTTCATTTCGAGGACTGTCGCATCGAGGGCAATCCGTCGATGGCGGTATTCTACTGCGTCAGTGGCCTCCCGAAGACCTACCAGTTCCGCCGCATCCGCTGTCCGAACGCCACGACGCATTTCAGCGGCAGCGCCTTCCCGGTCGGCACGACGCTCCGGCTCGGTAAGGACATGTGCGTCCTCAACCGGACGATCAGCACCGACAACCTGACGGACTTCGATCCCGTCGGCCTCGCGCAGTCCGATCAGATCAACGTCAACGGCGGCGGCAGCACTCGCACCTTCCAGGGCATCGACCCCGGCCCGTATGCGGCCGACGACCGCCGCATCCTCTGGCGCAACAGCGGCGCGAACGACGAGGTTCTGGTCAACAACAGCGGCCTCTGCATCGCGACAAACAAGATCCTGACCTCGACCGGCTCCAACCTGACGATCCCGCCCGGCAAGCAGGTCCAGCTTCGGTATGACCCCGCTGCGAGCGCGTGGCGTGACGAGGTGTGGGCGTGATGACCCAATTCCACAACCGCCCGTCTTGCCCAACGGGGAAACCCGGAGAGCGTGATGAGTGAGACCCCAGAGGGCGGCAGCGCCAAATACGAGAAGGCCGCCGAGAACGCGCTCCTGAAGCTCGTGGCGCGCTATTCCATGGTCGCCATCGTGCCCTTGCTGGGCGCGCTGGGCGGCACCGGTATCTGGCTGGGCAACAAGGTCTGGGAGAGCATCCAGACCAGCAACGCCGAGACGCGCTCGGCCATCCAGCAAACCGGCAGGGAGGTGAATGACCTCCGGCTGACCATCACGGGCATCACCGGCGCGCAGGGCGTGCTGGCGAACCGCGTCGATGCTCACTCCGACCGGTTCAAAGGGGTCGACGAGCGCAATGCCGCCCAAGACGCCCGCATGGACCGTCAGGACAGCAAGATCGACCAGATTCAAATCCGCCTGTGGGCAGCGCCGCCGAACGTGAGGAGTGGGCCGTGATCGACTACCAGTCAGCCGCCGATCAGATCGGCGTCGATGTTCCTACCGTGAAGGCCATCGCAGCAGTCGAGAGCAGCGGCCGGGGCTTCTACAACGGCAAGCCGATCATCCGCCTCGAGGCGCAATGGTTCGGCAAGCTCACGGGCTACCAGCACAACGACAGTCACCCTCACATCTCGTGCCGCGCATGGACGCCGTCACTGGCTGCACGTTCCCAGGCAGAAGCTTGGCAGCAATTCGAGGAGGCGGCGGCGCTGGACGAAAGCGCGGCTATCCAGGCGACGAGCTGGGGCGCCTATCAACTCATGGGCTTCCACTGGCACTCGCTCGGCTACGAGAGTCCGCAGGCCATGCGCGATGCCATGGGCACGGACGAGGGGCAGCTAGACGCCTTCGTCCGGTTCGTGACCGCTGACCCGGTTCTAATGGACGCCCTCAAGCGCCAGGACTGGAGCGCGTTTGCCGCCCGCTACAACGGCCCGGGGCAGGTCGATCACTACGCCGGCTTGATGGCCGCCGCTTACGAAAGGAACAGCTGATGCCCTTTCTTCCCCTGCTGCTCGGCCTCGCGCCGACCGTTGCGTCCTGGATCATGGGCGACAAGACCGGCGCCGCCGTCGAGAAGGTGACGGGCCTCGCCAAGGATATTCTGGGCACGACCGATGCCGCAGGTATTGAGCGCGCGTTGGCCGCCGATCCAAACGTTGCGCTGCAGTTCAAGATCGCGGTCCTGCAGGCCGAAGCCGACGCCCGCGCGCATGAGCGCGAGATGGATCTTCAGGAGCGGGAGACCATCAAGGCCTACCTGGCGGACACGCAGAACGCGCGTGGCCAGACTGTCGAGTTGGCGAAGGCGGGATCGGCGATCGCCTGGAGTGCGCCGATCATCAGCACGCTCGTCACCGTGGCCTTCATGGGCGCCCTGTGGCTGATCGTGACGCAGGAGATCCCCGTCAACTCGCGCGAGATCGCCTACATCCTGCTCGGCACGCTGGCGGCGAAGTGGGGCGACGTGGTGGCCTATTGGGTCGGCAGCTCCAGCGGCTCGGCCTCGAAGGACGCCGCTCTGCGTCAAGTCGCGACCGGGAAGGGATAGCCTTTCTGATGGTAGTGAAACCCGGTGGCCGGGCACCCGTTGAGCCCAAATGGCACCCTCCAGACCTCCCCTCGGCCTTGCCCGCAAGCTGCGTGACGACGTCCATGCTGTCACCGCCGGCCAGCCTATGAAGTGGATCACGGTGGGCGAATTGGGCCTGCGTCACCCGAACACGGCGCTGCCTACCCTTGATGCAGCCCTCGCATTGGCGATCGCGCGCGGCTGGATGGAGGGCGAAGGCCAGCCACCAGAGTCGGTGCGTTTGACTGATGAAGGCCGAAGGCTAGGGGCCGGGCAGGATCGGTGACATGGGTCGTTGCAGCCAGCCAGTTCGGGCGCGACACGCCCGACACCGGCTCCGTCTCACACATGCGGTTCCTCGCAACATTTCGTGAAGTGCGGCGTTAATGCGGTGAAACCGTGAGGGGTGCCGCATGAACAAACCTATTCGGATAGCGTCTGCCGAATTGGCGGCGCTTCGCAAACTAGCATTGGCCCGGCGTGAGGCATCAATGCGCATTACCATCGCGAGACTCCTGCAGTCCAAGCATCCTGCAACTACATCGGCGGGCCCGCGATGAGCCTGCCGCGTCGCCGCGTGGACTGGATCACGTTCTTCAGGGAGTTTGCCCGGCCACATGGGATTCGTGTCCGCCTGTCGAAGGAAGAGCCCGGATCCCACTTGGCGGTTCGCGCCGAGAAGCGGCTGCTTAATTTGATCAAGGTCCGTGCTGAGGGCGAGCCCTTCGCCTTGCGCCGCTCCTTCGCCGCCGGCCCGACGATAATCGACTGCGTGTTTGCCTCCGAGGCGGTCGCCGACCGCTTGGCGGCCGAAATCGGCGCCATAACGGTGAAGACACAACCTGGATGGGCATCCAAACGTGAACTCACGGCGAATAAGGTGGAACTCCTCCATCTTCTGAAACTCGGCGAGCGTCCTCGGACCAGGGATGTGCAGGGAGGCAGCTCGCAAGTAGGGCCTGCTGTCAGCTCACCTGAACCGACTGGCACCACTTCGGTGACGCAGGCATTGCAACGCCTCGCAACCTTGACGCCTGAGGAACAGGCGTTGTCGTTGTTCGAAGCCCTGACGCGCAGTTCCTCGATAGTGCGGCCGGCGACCTGAGTGTCGCCGAACACATCACTACCGATGGCGTTAAGACGGCCCTACGTGTAGGTGGGCGCTAAATGAAGAACAGCGTAAAAATCCCTGTGGCGGAGATCACCACCGCCGACGCCACGAGAACATTGATAACGTCATCCATGGGCCGCTCCGAGCAAGGAGTGGGGCCGACTCCCCCGGTGTGTGGCAAGGGAGCCGGCCCATGAGTGCAGTAGCTTGGGATTGAGAGAAGTTACTGGGGACTAACGGTAAGCCGCGAGAAAGGTTGCTTGACACTGCAGTAATAAATTGGTGGCAATTTGTGGCCCGCCGGCCGAAACAATTCGGCGACTTGCGGCAGCCCACGTCCGAGGTAAGAGAACCGATGGCTTCGAAGAGCGACCTTCAACATGCAATCGATTACTGCGACGACCGCCTGCCTGAACTCAAGATCGAGCTTCTGAAGCTGCAAGATGAATCCGCGTCCGCCAAAGACCTGCTTGAAGCTAGCGTCGTGCCGGAGCAGATGGCCCTGATCCGTCGTAGGCGCAGATATCTGAATCGGCGGGTCGGCGAACTCAAGAAAGAGCGATCGAGCGTTATGGAAGAGCGCTCGTTGGCGGTAAACGAATTGAAGGCCCTCTCAGGTAAAAACTGACCCGGCAACGGGCTGTTTTTTTCTTGCGGTTGCTGATCTCTGACCGTCGTCCATGTGCCGGCTGGTTGAAGAGCCGCGCCACGCAGAAAATTTTTGCCCGATTCCGGACAGTGTACTTGTCACACTGAAAATCTCGCTAAATCATCGCCACGGCGGAAGCCATCTGCGCCAGGTAAAGGAAATCAATGCGCTGTTTCTTGATGAGAGGGGGCCATATTGGCGGCGTGGAAATGCTGGATCCAGGACCCGACGATAGCCTGATTGAACAGGCTCGCAATCATTTTGCCCGTCGCGCCAAGGACGATCTTTTCGACGCATTCGAAGTGTGGGATCACGCTCGGCGCGTCTACACGTGGCCGACAGAGCAGACTTTTACTAAAGCCAAAGTTCGACGAGGTCGCGATCTAGGGTAAGCGCCGCTTCGTTAGGTATCGTGGATGGCCCCTCAGACGCCCGACAGCGGCGAGGGTGTGCCACAGCGGACACGAGTCAAAAGCCCGTCGTTCTCAATCCAGCCGTTTGGCCATCTCCATCTCTTGGCATCATGCCAATGGGGTGTTACCCATATTTAAGAGCTGGGATACTGCAGTTAGCACTTGGGCAGGGGCGAAGGGTTTAGATATCAGAACGCTATTGGGGACCCCCAAAGACGACCAATCATTCCCTTCAGAGCCTGTCGTGTAAATCACTGGCATATCAGGTTTCAGCTCTCTGGCATGTCTCGCGACATCCCACCCCGAACCCCCCGCTCCTAGGATGATGTCTGTGACGAGCGCCCGTATTTCATTCGCCCGATCATTGAGGATCGCTATCGCCTCTTGACTTGTGGATGCCAAGACTACGGCGAACCCACCATCTTCAAACGAGGCTTCGAGAACCCTCCGAATTTCCGCTTCGTCTTCGGCGATAAGTACGAGTACCGATGTAGTGTCCATGCCACCCCCTCCGGCCGACACTTGGTGTCGGCGCTGCGTCTTGCTCCTGTAAGGAGGCGCACGCAACGATAGGCAACAATGTTTTGTTCCGGTTTTGCCGGGCGTTAAATTTTTTTGCCAAATGGACAAAGGGGAGATCCAAGCGACCCGAAGCCCCGTAAATGGCCGGCCGAGCGGACTTTTTCGATGAGGTCACAAACCCGGATGAGCGCCGCCGTTTGTCTGGCATCGAGGGCGGGATCTTCGACGCCCGGCATAGTCCTTCTTAGAAGCCAGCGCCGAGGGCGTGCCTTACAGGCCACGCGTCGAGCGTGACGTCGATTGGACCGGAACCGTAAATCACGACAAGCCGTTCCACCGCCATGATCACCCAGCTCAACCCGCCACTGCCTCTCGAAACGCCCAAAGGCTCGGGCCTCGCACATTTCGTTATCGATTACGGGCCGGAATCGCACCTGCTCTGGGTTGTCTTCCTGGATGAAGGAGGGGCGTGCTGGACGGTCCCTCATCCGGAAATTCGGATGCAGAGCAACTGGTCGCTCAAAAGACGTGAGAAGGCCGCAGCGGTTTAGCGGATCTCTAGGGAGCGAACCGTGGAGGCCAACGAAGTAGTGCATCGAGGCGGATGCCTTTGCGGCGCGGTGCGTTACGAAGCACACGGGCCGCCTTTCAAATCCTGCCTTTGCCACTGCACAACCTGCCGCAAGCTGACGGGCTCAGTCGTCTCGGCGACGGCTACTTGGCGCAGCGAGAAGATTCAAATCACGGGCGAACTGACGACGTACGGGAAGCGGTCGTTCTGCCAGAAGTGCGGGTCGAGGCTATTCTATCTGTCCGACGTGGATGCCGAGGTCTTCTTGGGCACGCTAGACGAGGCGCCAAACGGGTTCGCGCCCGATGTGGAGCTGTGGACAAAGCGGCGTGAGGCTTGGCTCCCTCACTTGGGAATTCCTGAGCATCATGAGGACCAAGAAGCTCGAATTGGTTTAGACAATTGAGCGGTTTTCCACAGGGTTTTAGACACTCCGTCGGCCCGCCAAGCTCTTGATTCGGCTATTGGGGCCGTCCGGCTGAAAATCGCAGTGTCGGTGGTTCGACTCCGCCCCTGGGCACCATTCCCTCAACATCGCTAAAATGTTGATCCGCTTGGACTTAGAGCGGGTCGGGTGAATAGTGCTCTTTAGCGCCACTTCGGGAGTTAGACACGCTCCGTCGCAGTGGCTAGACACTTTCCCGTTCCGTTCACGTTCTAGCGGTCCAACGCGTGTAGAGCCCTGACTGAATGACCGGCTTGTTAAGCCGATATTTCTTCATGACACTTACGACGAGGTCATGCACCCAGCGTTGCGAAAGGGGCGAGACGACCACGCTTTCGACAAGCACATCCACGTCGACGAACAAGTTCAGACCCGGCGTGTTTGGAGCGCCGATCAGTGCACATCGAAGTTCGGCCTCATGCTGAAAACTGCGCCTTTTTGTGAACGCTGGATGCAAAGCATTTCCAGTTGGAATCACGTGCGTTTCGTAGTCGTGATATCCCACCGGGCTAATTGTGACGACACGCGGCTGCATGTGAAAGCATCGATGGAGTCTGTCGGCAGTTGATTGGATGGCGATGCCCTGTCCTTGAAGGCTGTATAGCCGCCACATTGCATCTGACTCGCCAGCATTTTGATGCCAGCAGTTGATCAACATCATGTCCCTAGCCGGACTTGTGCTGTTCAGCATGTAGTCAATCATGACGCGGGCGGAGGCTTCGGGTATCTGCTCAAGATTAAGAAGCTTGCGTTGATGCTCTAAGGGAAGCGCTCGAATGGCGTCGTAGTTCCGCAGTTGAGCGTCGGTGATATGCCCCTCATATGGGTCTGCCGCACTCATCGCCTCCAAGCTGCTGAAAAAGAGGCTTTCTGTCGATATGAGTGAGAGAAATTTGGCGAGATCCAAATATCGCCAAATTTTCGTTTCGGGGGCGGCGCTCGGGAAGTCAGGGTGGTGCATCGCTACCATGCGGCTTTACTCCGTTTGCTGAGCGCTTTGAACACACGCAGCGCGCCCGCGGTTATCCGGCCGCCTCATGCGTACAGACATGGGCGCTGGCCAGACTGGCCTTGCAGAGCGCACCGGCAATGTCGTTCATTCCAATCAGTGCTGCTGCGGCGGCTCGGTGCGCTTAGGTTTGTAGCGCAGGTTATTTCGACGGAGTGCTTAGACTTCCGGCGAGTAATTGAATGTGGGGAACCTGAGAAATGATCGATCGTGCGTGATGCGGTGCCAATAGAATTGTGACCCCAAAAACTATGCCATCCAGAAAGTTGCATTCATGTAAGACGATAACATTATAGATGGGCATAGGGGTTTCATTAATGACAATCCAATCGCAGTTGTTAAATGAAACGCCGCTAAATTGTCCGCCTCCCTCAAGGATTACGGTAGCTGGGCCAATTAACTCGCAAGCAATGAAGTTCTTGTTCTCAATCTTGGAGTTAATCGGAGAAACTAAATCGGAAAACTTTATTCGCTGGTTGCGAAAGGTGCTCTCCAGTGGGTTGACGACAGAAACCGTCTCTTTCCATTTACTGGTTGCGGCGGCCTGAGCCCACTTCAGCCTCATATAGGCCACTGCGGCGAGGCTTAGAGATACTGCGAGAGCCCCAGTAATACCTGAGGCGATCCAGGAAAATGGAGCGTATTGGCCAAGAAGCTCAGTTGCCCATGCAGCCCACGCTGTCAGAGCCCCGATGGAAAAAATCCCCATTCCGGAAAGCAGCGACCACATATTGCCGAATCGTTCTGCCCAGCTAAAGAACTTGGACCAGAGTCCTTTTTCGCGTTCTGGCATTCTAGTCTCCGCCGGTTTCAACTAAGGATAGCCGTGGTCATCTGAAAGGCGAGCGGCGTTAGGCTTTGGGGTCAGACCCAAAACGAGCGTGTCGAAGTTTCGCCCGCTCGTCCTGCGTATTCTTGCGATCCTCTGCCTTTAGGGAACAGAGCGTGTCTCCGTGCAATGCAGTCGTTGCAACCTTGACCAACAGAAGCATAATGCACGCTGCATATCTTTTCCAAAGCACAATCAATGAGAGAAACCAATGTCAATTAATAGAGTAGACAAATTCGGTATGCCAACGTCGGCTCGCGCGGAAGCCGTTGCAGTTGCCGCTCCGATTCCATCTTTGAGCCATGTGCAATTTGATCGCGGAAATCTGAATCCTGCGCAATGGATGTACGAACGTATTGTCAAGGAGATCGAGGAGTTTGAGGCCAGTCTGAATGCGGATGAAGAGATTGCTATGTCTCTTACATCGGGCTTGGCGATTCGCATTGCGGACGTCAGTTTTTGGGGCCCAGATATGATCATGCTGATGGGAAATAACGCGGAGGGGCGACCCGTACGCGTTCTTCAGCACTACACCCAAATGAACGTGATCCTTACCGCACTGCCAAAGATCAATGAGCCCGCGCTGCGGATAGGATTCGAGCTTGTTGGCAAGTTGGCTGAGGAGAAACAACCAGCCGATTAGCCGAATGAAGGGCTACTTCGCGGCGAACGCGGGTGGCATATTTTACCATCCAAAGGGCAAAATCCGTGAGTTTTCTGGAAGCTGCAAAGCTAGGCCGCCCGGGAGAAAATTGCGTGTTTCCTTCTCGATATGGCGGCGGTGGTAGCTTTCATGTCGATCTGCCGATGCAGTGCGCCGATATCGCCGGCCATCTCGGTCTCACCATCAAGCCGGTGTCGCGCACGCTGGCGTAGCTCGCGCGCGACTGCGCCGGCAGCCGCTCGATCGACCTGCGTGACCCCACGGCACTGCGTCTTCTTCAGGTCTGGCGCGTGGACGTCCGCGCCCGTTCGCACGTTGACGCAAAAATGCATATTGCCGACACTCCCACGCAATCGAATCAATAAGCGTCAGGGAGGATCACAATGAAAGTCACACGCCGCACGGTGCTGGGTTCGCTTGTCGCGACGACGGCCGCAGGTACCTTGCCGGCCTTCGGGCAGGCGTTCCCCAGCAAGCCGGTGAAGATCGTGGTCGGCTTTGCCGCCGGCGGCGCCACCGACTTCGTGGCGCGCGTTCTGGCCGATGCCTTGAAGGAGAAGTGGGGCCAGTCGGTCATGATCGACAGCCGCACCGGCGCGAGCGGCATGCTGGCGGCGGAGCAGGTGGTGCGGGCGCCGCCCGACGGCTACACGCTGCTCGTCTCGCCGCAGACCTCGATCGCCGTGGCGCCGCAGATCTTCGCGAAGTCGCCTTACGACCCGCTGAAGGACCTGACGCCGATCACCATCCTCAACTCCACGCCGATGCTGATGGTGGCGCATCCGTCTTTCCCGGCCAACAATTTCGCCGAGTTCCTGGCCTATGTGCGCGCCAATCCGGGCAAGGTGACCTTTGCCTCCGGCGGCATCGGCTCGTCGCCGCACATGACCTCCGAACTTCTGAACATGCGCCTCAACATGAAGGCCGTGCACGTGCCCTATCGCGGCGAACAGCCCGCGATCGCCGACGTGATGGGCAACCAGGTGGGCGTCCTGTTCGCCAACATTCCGTCGGCCATGCCCTACGTCCAGAGCGGCAAGCTGAAGGCGCTGGTCACTACTGGCGAGAAGCGCTCGCCGCTCGCGCCCGACGTTCCCACGATCGTCGAGACCGGCGCGGGAGACATTGTCACCGCGACCTGGAACGGGCTCTACGGTCCTGCAGGCATGGCGCCGGAGCTGGTGCAGAAGATCTACACCGACGTCAAAGACGTGCTGGGTCAGGGCGCGGTGCGCGAACGCCTGATCGCCTCGGGCAGCGATATGGTGCTCAACACGCCGCAGCAGTTCGACCAGTATCTCCGGGCCGAGGTGACCCGCTGGGGCCAGGTGATCAAGGCGGCCGACATCCGCGCCGAGTGACGGCCGCCCTGTCTTAACTCAACGCGCGGCGGTTGCCGCGCCGAGAGCATCCGACATGATCTCGAGGCCGCGATCGATCTCGGCCTCGGACACGGTGAGCGCCGGCGCGATGCGGAACACGCCGCCCATGCCGGGAAGCTTCACGATGTTCATGCTGAGGCCGCGCCGCATGGCCTCTTCCATGACCTTGGCGCCGAGGTCGAAACCCGCTGCCTTGGTCTGACGGTCGACGACGACCTCCAGTCCGAGGAGAAGGCCGCGGCCGCGCACATCGCCCACGCAGTCGAACCGCTGTTGCAATGACTGCAGCCCGTCCTTGAGCCTCTGTCCTCGCGCTTTTGCCTGCTCGATCAGGCCGTCGCGCTCGACCACGTCCAGGACCGTCACGCCGACCGCGGCCGGCAGCGGATCGGACGCATGCGTCGTATAGAATAGGAACCCGCGCTCATGGGCCTTCTGCTCGATGGCTTCGGTCGTCATCACTGCCGCCAGCGGCAGGCCGGCGCCCAGCGTCTTGGACAGGGTCATGATGTCGGGCGTCACGCCATCGCGCTGGAAGGCAAACATGTGGCCGGTGCGCGCGATGCCGGTCTGCGCCTCGTCGAGGATGAGCAGCATGCCGCGCTCCTCGCACTTCTTCTTGAGGGCCGCGAGATAGCCGGGCGGCAGTTCGAGGATGCCCCCGCTCGACAGGATCGGCTCGGCGATGAAGGCGGCGAGATTGCCGGTTGATTGCTGATCGACCAGCCTGAAGGCGTCGTCGAGTTCGGTCTGCCAGTCGAGCGAGCCATCCGCCTTCGTGAAACGCGGCCGGTAGGTGTTGGGTGCGGGAATGACGAACGAGCCCACGGCCGCGGGCCCATATCCCCGGCGACCTGCGCTGTAGGTCGCCGACGCCGCGGCGCCCGTCATGCCGTGCCAGCTTTGCGCAAAGGCCACGATCTCATGCCCGCCGGTGACCAGCTTGGCCATGCGGATGGCCGCTTCGTTGGACTCGCCGCCGGTCGTCAGCAACTGCACGCGATCGAGGCCCGGTGCCGCCGCCGCCAGACGCGAGGCCAACTCGACGACGGGGCGGGACAGCATGCCGCTGAACAGGTGGGCGACCTTGCCCATCTGGCGTCCGACGGTCGCGACAATCTCGGGATGGGTGTGGCCGAGAACGGCGCTCATCTGGCCCGAGGTGAAATCGAGGATGGCCTTGCCGTCGGCATCGTAGACGTAGCTGCCTTCGGCCCTCTCCACGATGATCGTCTCGAAGTCGGGTCCATAGCGCGTGAGGTTCTTGCGGGCCGAGGCCCAGAAGCCGGGATCGTCGTTCAGCGACTTGGGCAGCGACATGGGAGCACCTGGAGGAGTTGCAGACATCGATCGCTAACGTCGCCTGCTTCTCGAATCAAATTGATATTAGCTTAGTCCGATATCAGGGATACTGATGCCCATGCAGACCCTCGATCTCGCACTGCTTCGGAGTTTCGCCGTCGTGGCGCGAACGGGCTCGATCAGCGTGGCCGCCCTGCAGATCGGCCGGACGCAGTCGGCGCTCAGCATGCAGATGCTTCGCCTCGAGAAGATGCTGGGGCAGGCGTTCCTGCACCGCAGCGGTTCGGGCGTGCGGCTCACGACGGCGGGCGAAAGGCTTCTGGCGCATGCCGAAGCCCTTCTCGGCCGGCACGACGAGATCGTCGCGGACATGTGCGGGACGGGGATCAGGGGCGCCATCAGCCTGGGATGCCCGGAGGATTACTCGATCGCTTTCTTGCCCAAGATCCTCGAAGGATTCTGCGCGCGGCATCCGGATATCGAGCTGCGCATGATCTGCGCGCCGACGTCGGATCTTCGTCCCCTGCTGCACCGGCGGCAGATCGAGATGGCGCTCGTGTCGGTTCCGGATCCGAAGGCCAAAGAGGTCATCCGGCAGGAGAAGTTCGTGTGGGTGGCGAACGCTGCCAAACCTGATGTCCTGCGCCAGGCCAGTCTCCCATTGGCGCTCTCGGGACCCACGACACTCGACTACAGGGCTGCGTGCGCGGCGATGGATGCGGTCGGCCGGCGCTACAGGATCGCCTTCGCCAGCGACAGTCTGGCCGGCCTCATCGCGATCGCGCGCTCCGGCCACGCGATCAGCGTCCTGACCCGCATGGCCGTCCCGCCGGACCTCCACATCGTCACCGCCGGATTACCGCCGCTTCCCACGATCGGCATCACCGTCGAATTCGCCGACCCGCGACCGTCGCTGGCGGCGCAGGCGTTGGGCGACTACATGCGGGCCGTGTTGCCCGATCTCGGAAGGCGCGGCAGAACCTCTGCCCTGCGCAAGGCATAGGAGAATCTTCATGTCTTCCAATCCGCTCGATCTGTTCCGTCTCGAGAACCGCACCGCCCTGGTGACCGGCGCCCGTCGCGAGATCGGCCGGGCCATCGCGCTCGCGCTCGCCGGCGTCGGCGCGCGGTTGGCGATCCACCACGCCGACACGGAAGAGGAGAGGGCCGATGCCGCTTCGGTGGTGCGCGAGATCGAGCAGGGAGGTGGCACCGCGCGCGCCTTCGGCCAGGACTTCGCGCTCGAGGACGCGGGACACCGGCTGGCCGAAGCCGTTTCCGCCTGGTCTTCGGTCGATATCCTGGTGCTGAATGCCTCGATCGAATTGCCGGAGCCCTATGACGCGATCACGCGCGAGCGGTTCGACAAGCAGATCGCCGTCAACCTGCGCAGCCCGATGGAACTGCTGCAGGACCTCGTCCCGCCGATGGGCCAACGCGGCTGGGGAAGGGTCGTGACCATCGGCAGCGTGCAGCAGATCAGGCCGCATCCGCAGATGCTGGTCTATGCCGGCACCAAGGCGGCGCAATTGAACTGGGCGTGGAATCTCGCCCGGCAGTTCGGCGGGCAGGGCGTCACCGTGAACAACCTCGCGCCTGGCGCCATCCTGACGGCGCGCAATCGCGAACAGATGGCCACCGAGGGCGAGGCGCTCGCGCAACGCATTCCGACCGGCCGGCTCGGCCAGCCCGGCGATCTCGTGGGAGCGGCCCTGCTGCTGTGCTCGGATGCCGGCACCTACATCAACGGCGTCAATCTGTTCGTCGATGGCGGCCGCTCGATCGCCTAGGATCGGCACAGCAAGTCAGCAAGGTTCACATGGCCGCCGCTCCCGAGACTCGACTTTCCGACGCTGAAATACGTGACCTCAAGAAAATCGCCGGGACGATGGTTCCCGAAGACACCGCCCTGCGAATGCCAGGCGCCGACGACCCCGCCATCCTCGACGACATCGTGCGATCGCTGGGCCGCGACCTTCCGTTGGTCCGCGAAGCATTGGCCGCGATCGCAGCGAAGTCCGGTGGTGCTTTCGCTGCGATGGACCGGGACCGCCGCGAAGCCCTGATCAACGAATGGTACGCCGACCGGAACGCCGCGGCCGTTACGCTCGGGCGGGTGATCGTGGGTGCCTATTATCGTGACGATCGCGTCCTGCTGGCGCTTGGGCACGAAGCGCGCTCGCCCTTCCCGAAGGGTTATGTGCTGGAGCAGGGCGACTGGTCGCTGCTCGACGTCGTGCGCGGCCGGGCGCCGCTCTGGCGCGACGATCGCGTCCCTCCGGTCGAGGAGCGCTGACATGGCCGGCAACGAGAAGGTCGACGTCCTGATCATCGGCTCGGGCGCTTCGGGTGCCGCCGTGGCGTGGAGCCTCGCCGAGACGAAGATGCGCATCCTGTGCCTGGAGCAGGGCGACTGGATGAAGCCGACCGACTTCCCCAGCAACGGCCGCGACTGGGAAGCCCGTCGCTACACCGACTTCGAGATCAGCCCCAACCGTCGCGGGCGGGACACCGACTATCCGATCAACGACGACAACTCGCTGATGAAGATCGCGAACTTCAACGGCGTCGGTGGCGGCACGATCATCTACACGGCCCATTGGCCGCGCATGCATCCCTCGGACTTCAAGGTGAAGTCGTTGGATGGCGTGGCCGACGACTGGCCCGTCGACTACTGGGCGCTCGAGAAGTTTTATGACGAAAACGACCGGATGATGGGCGTCTCGGGTCTCGCGGGCGATCCCGGCGTGCCGCCGCGCCATCCGCCGATGCCGCCGATCGGGCTCGGCAAGACCGGCACGCGTTACGGGCAGGCGATGAACCGGCTGGGCTGGCACTGGTGGCCGTCCGACAGCAGCATTGCCACCACCGAATATGAAGGTCGTGCCGGCTGCATCAATCTTGGCCACTGCACGCCGGGTTGCGCGCAGGGCGCCAAGGCCAGCACCGACATTACTTATTGGCCGCTGGCGATCCGCGCCGGCGTCGAGTTGCGCACGCGCTGCCGGGTGCGTGAAATCACGACCGACGAAAACGGCATGGCCGCCGGCGCGATCTACTACGATGCCGATGGCGTCGAGCATTTCCAGCCGGCCGAAGTCGTCATCATGGCCTGCAACGGCGTGGGCACGCCGCGCCTGCTGCTGAACTCGGCCTCCGCCAGGTTCCCGAACGGCCTCGCCAATTCCTCGGGCCTGGTCGGCAAGAACCTTATGCTGCACCCCTGGCCGATGATCTCCGGCTATGTCGACGAGCCGCTGGACGGCGGCCGCGGGCCGATCAACACGATCTGGAGCAAGCAGTTCTACGAGACCGATCCGTCGCGCGACTTCGTGCGCGGCTACACCCTGCAGTTCAGTCGTGGCACCGGCCCGGCCAATCAGGCGATCACCGGTGCGGTCTCCGGCCACCTGCCGTGGGGGCGCGATCACCATCGCCGGTATCGAGAATTGCTCGATCACCGGCTGAACATCGGTGTGGCCTGCGAGGATCTTCCCGAGGAGCACAATCGTGTCACGCTCGACCCCGTGCTGAAGGACAGCAACGGCATCCCGGCGCCGAAGATCGACTACACGATCAGCGAGAACACGCGCCGCATGATGGAGCATGGCATTGCCCGCGCCGAGGAGATCCTGACCGAGGCCGGCG
Source organism: Reyranella sp. GW821-FHT12G01 (assembly GCF_058806575.1). NCBI lineage: Bacteria > Pseudomonadati > Pseudomonadota > Alphaproteobacteria > Hyphomicrobiales > Reyranellaceae > Reyranella > Reyranella sp. GW821-FHT12G01. Next base: position 3,816,016 of record NZ_JBXAPV010000001.1, on the reverse strand, counting down.
CCACCCGGCTTTATGCTTCGCGGACGGCGCTGAACTATCCGGGCCATCTGCTCGGCACGGCGCGCATGGGCACCGACCCGGGGCGCTCCGTGGTGAACGAATGGGGCCGCAGCCACGACGTGAAGAACCTGTTCATCGTCGACGGCAGCATCTGGGTGACTTCGGGCGGGGTGAATCCGACCTCCACCATCCAGGCGCTGGCGCTCTACATCGCCGACCAGATGAAGCAGCGACTGGCGACGCTGTTCGACTGATTCCGCCAGCCTGTCCGGGTCCCGCAACCAGCTCTGCGCCACAGCCTACGCCCAGGGCGGCGCTGCCGGCAGGGACGGCGTCCCTATCCAGGCGTTTCAGCTCCTGCCGCCACATATGTCGATGCCTTCGCTGCATCGTCGATGGCAGTTAAAGCGTTGAGGGAGAGGTCTTTGGTCGTGGCTTTGCCCGCCGGCAGGCCGGGATCTCCGAGTTCGCGTTCAACTCGAAGAGTGCCAATGCCTGCTGCAAAACTGCAAGGTTACACGGCCCTTTTAGTCTGAAATGCGAACAACACGGATTTTCTTTGGTGAATCCAAAGGGTTATGGGCCGGCTATGGTGACTGCGCATGAGAAAGAAGCGCTAACACCCATATTTTGATCGCGTATATGGTGCTTGCAGAGGTGACGAGCCGCGACCGATGGTGTATCAGAATCAGCGGGTGGAGTACGAATATGACCATCAAGAATAACGATGACGTCGCCCATCTCCTGGATGCAACGGGCCGCACCGGTACGCCCTATCGGGAATTCGAAAGCGCGTCGGATCAGATGTCCGCACCCCTCATAGATGCAATCTTCGGCAAGGCCCCTCCCAGTCCTGTTCAGGAGGAGATGCCGTTGGGTCTCAGTTCGGGGCAGAGCAACGACCTGCTGGCGGATGTTTTCGATCGCGCGCCCGGTATCGGCGCCGCTAAGCCCGCCGATCGCGGCGGCTGGCGGGACGAACCCGCCCGGCCGCATGCCAGCGTGGGCATTCGGGCGCCGGCCCCGGCATCCGCCGGGCCTCAGAGATCGCTTGGCGATATTCGCCGCATCATCACCCAGCCTGTCGACCAGGCGGCGAAATCGCCGTCGAGCGACAATCTCAACGGGCTTTTTGAACGACTGGCAGGCTGATGTCGGTTGTCTGCTTTTGTTCGCCGAAGGGCGGTGTAGGCAAGACGTCTCTCAGCATCAACGTGGCGGGCGTGCTGGCACGTTCTGGTCTGCGGGTGCTCGTCGTGGATCTCGACGTCCAGAATTCGATGCGCCTGCATGCCGGCATCCAGCTCGCGGACGATCGTGGCTGGGCACCGTGTCTGATCTATGGCCGCTCCATCCGCGACGGTGTCCTGACGGCCGGCAGCAATCTCCTCGTCCTGCCGTTCGGGCAGGTCAACGGAAGCCAGCTTCATGCCGTGACCGATCACCTGGCGCGCAACGAGAACTGGCTCGCGAACACGCTGGCGCCGTTCATCGAGCGCGGCTTCGTCATCGTCATCGATACGCCGCCGGGACCGTCGGTCTTTCTCGACCAGACCCGTTCGATCTCGACCCTCGACATCGTCGTCCTGCAGGCCGACGCCACCTCCGTGTCGCTGCTGTCGCAGGTGGAATCGCAGAGTTTCCTCGGGCGTCCGCCTGAGGGAAGGCAGCGCCAGGTGCGCTATGTCTTCAATCTCGTGGACATGCGCCGCAAGCTGACGCGCGACGTGATCACCTTGCTGCGGCGCCGGCTCGGTCAGTCGATGATCGGCATCGTGAACTATGACGACAGCTTCGGTGATTCGGTGGCGCACCAGCAGCTCCTGGTCGACCGGGCGCCGGTGAGCAAAGCCGCGGCCGACGTGCGTGGCCTCGCTGCGGCGGTGCAGGGATTGATCCTTTCCGGTGGGGACACGGGGCCGCCATGAGCCTGCTCAGCGACGCGCTGCCAGTCGGAACACGGCGAGTCTCGATCGCCACGAGGCTTTTCTATCTCTTTGTCTCGTTCATCGCCCTGGCGCCGGCCGCCTTCGTCATCATCACGCCCTTCGATCTTCAGACGCAGGCCATCTTCGCCGTCTTCACGGCAGTCATCTTCCTGATCGTTAACCGCTTCCAGAGTCGCACGGCGACCCTGATCATCGTCTCGCTGTCGGCCATCGTGTCGACCCGCTATCTGTGGTGGCGGACGACCCAGACGCTGGGCTTCGTCGATCCGTTCGACATGATGTTCGGCTACGGCCTCTATGCCGCCGAGGTCTATGCCTGGGTCGTGCTGATGATCGGCTATTTCCAGGTGCTGTGGCCGCTCGAGCGGCAGCCGGCGCCGTTGCCGGCCGAGGTCAAGGAATGGCCGACCGTTGACGTCTATATCCCGACGTACAACGAAAGCATCGACGTGGTGAAGCCGACCGTGCTGGCGGCGATGGCCATGGATTATCCGGCTGACAAGTTCAACGTCTACATTCTCGATGACGGACGGCGGCCGGAGTTCAAGCGCTTCGCCGAGGCGGCGGGCTGCGGCTACCTGATCCGGCCGACCAACGAGCACGCCAAGGCCGGCAACATCAATCACGCGCTGACGATCACCAAGGGCAAGCTGATCGCGATCTTCGATTGCGACCATATTCCCACGCGGGCATTCCTGCAGATGACCGTCGGCTGGTTCCTGCGCGATCCCAAGCTCGGCATGCTGCAGACGCCGCATCATTTCTATTCGCCCGATCCGTTCGAGCGCAATCTCGGCACCTTCGGCCGCGTGCCCAACGAGGGCCAGCTCTTCTATGGCCTGATCCAGCCGGGCAACGACTTCTGGAACGCGACCTTCTTCTGCGGCTCGTGCGCGGTGCTGAGCCGCGAGGCGCTCGACGAAGTCAACGGTATCGCCGTCGAGACGGTGACCGAGGACGCGCACACCTCGCTGCGCATGCATCGCAAGGGCTGGAACACCGCCTATCTCCGCTGGCCGCTGGCCTCCGGTCTGGCGACCGAGCGCCTTTCGATTCATATCGGCCAGCGCATGCGCTGGGCGCGCGGCATGATCCAGATCTTCCGCACCGACAATCCGCTGCTGGGGCGGGGCCTGAGCTTCGGACAGCGCATTTGTTACCTGAATGCGATGATGTACTTCCTGTTCCCGGTGCCACGGTTCGTCTTCCTCACGGCGCCGGTGGCCTATCTGCTGACGTCGCAGAACATCATCGTCGCAAGCGCGCTCATGGTCATGGCCTATGCCGGGCCGCACATGTTCCACACGCTCTGTACGCAGTCGCGCCTCGACGGGCGCTACCGCTATTCGTTCTGGGGCGAGATCTACGACAACGTGCTGCTGTTCCACATCATGGGGCCGACGCTTCTCGCGCTGATCAACCCCAAGGCCGGCAGCTTCAACGTCACCAGCAAGGGCGGCGTGCTAGAGAAGGAACTCTACGACACGCCGATCATGCGCCCGCTGATGATCCTCGCGGTGGTGCTGCTGGGCGCCATCGGCATCGGCTTCTACCGGCTTCTCTTCACCGAGCTGTTCCCGGGCGATGCTCCCGTTCTCTGGATGAACCTGTTCTGGTGCTTCTACAGCGCCTTCACCGTGTTCGCCGCCCTCGCGGTCGGCCGCGAGAGACGCCAGGTCCGCGCCCAGCCGCGCGTGCGGATCAGGCAGCCCATCGCACTCTACTTCGATGGTCGGCGCTCGTTGATGGGACGTACCGAGGATCTCTCCCTGGGTGGCGGCCTGCTGCGCATGGACGACATCGCGGCCGACCTCGGCGTGAACGAGGAAGTCGTCATCAACTTCGAGCAGATAGAAGGCACTTCAGCGGTTCCTGCACGTGTCGTCGCCGTCAACGGTCGTGAAGTCCGTCTCGAGTTCATGCCGGAATCGCTCGACGACGAGCGCACGATCGTCAGCGCCGTGTTCGGGCGCGCCGATGCCTGGCTCAACTGGGACGACCGGCCGCCGGACACTGTCGGCAAGTCCCTGGTCGATCTGTCCGGCGCCATTCGCGGCCTGGCCGGCATGGCCCGTCGCAATCTGCGCCGACCCAAGCCCGTGCAGCAGCCGTTGCCGGCGCCGCCGAGGCCGACGTGAGGTTTGCAACGGTCCGTCGTACCGCGACGGTGCTTGTTCTCGCGATCATTGCCCCTGCCGCCGCGCAACAGACCTTCGACACGCTGCCGGGGTCTGAGCCGCTGCCGATGATCTTCGCGCAGCCGGGCAAGCCGCAGGTCCAGCCGGTCCAGCTGACGCAGCCCACCCAGCTCACGCCGAAGTTCGAGCTGCCCACGACCTTTCCGTCCATCCCGTCGGGTGTCGCGGTCATTCCGCCGCCCGATTCACAGGGTCAGCGGCTGCAGGGGCCCTTGCCGACCACCACGCCGATGCCGCCGGCAAACGTGGCAACGCCGATCGTGCCGCCGACGATTCCGTCCACCGGCAGTCCGGTGCCCGCCGGAGCACAGCGGCCGTCCTCTCCGCAAGCGCTTCCGCCGGCCGCCCCGGCTCCCGCTCCAATTCAGACCCCGTCGCCGGTCGCGGTTGCGCCGGCGCCCGTGGCGCCTGCCGCACCGGTGGTGACGTCGCCGCCGTCGACTGTTCCGCCCGCGGCTCCCGCCGTGACGGCGACACCTGTTCCGCCGCCCGGACCGGGCCGGCCCGACGTGTCGCCGGTCCCGTCACCGCTGCCGGTGACTGGGTATCCGATGTTCACCGGCACGACGGATGCCCGCAACCAGGTCATCCGCCTGCGTGACATTCGCGGCCGCGCGCTTCATCTCGAAGGGGCTGCGTCCGAGGCCGGCGTCGCCTTCACGACCCGCCAGGACGATGCCTTCGTCGCGGCACGCATCAGCCTCGTCTTCAGTTATTCCCAAGCCGTCGCCCGCGATGAAGGCGAGCTCCTGGTGTTTCTCAACAACGAGCCGATCGGCTCGGTTCTCCTTGGCAAGTCGAGGGGGCCCAAGGCGCGCGCCGACTTCACCTTCACGCCGGCGCTGCTCTCTACCGACAACCGCCTGCAGTTCCGTTTCGCCCTCAAGGGCCAGGGCGCCAATGCCTGCAAGCTCGAGCGCGACAAGAACGTCTGGGTGAACATCGAGCCCGCCACGTTCATCTTCCTCAGCACGACACGGCTACCGCTCGCCGACGATCTGTCCTTCCTGCCGCGTCCCTTTGCCGATCCGAAGGACCCGCTGCCGCTCAGCCTGCCGTTCGTCCTGCCGACCAATCCGGAACCCGGCGTGATACAGGCGGCCGGCATGGTCGCCGGCTATTTCGGCCTGATCGCCGGAGCCAAGGGTGCGTCGTTTCCCGTGCAGTACACGGGCCTGCCCGCCGGCAACGCCGTGGTCTTGGTCAAGGGCGACCACTATCCCACGGGTGTCGCCGCCATTCCCGGGCAGGGCCCGCGCGTGGCGATCGTCGCCAACCCCTCGCAGGTCGACAGCAAACTGCTGCTGATCATCGGCGAGAGCGCCGAGGAATTGCAGGCGGCCGCGGGGACCGTGGCGACGGCGGGGCCGCGCCTGAATGGCGGCTGGTCGGTCGCCAACGAAGCCTTGCCGCCGCCGCGACAGCCCTATGACGCGCCCAAGTGGATTCCCAGCAATCGGCCGGTGCGACTCGGCGAACTCCCTGACGGCGGGGCGCTGAACGGCCGCCGGCTGATCGATTCCGCTCAGGTGTCCTTCCGCACGGCGCCGGATCTGTTCTTCGGCGCCCTGTCGGGCGGCACGATGTACCTGCATATCCGTCGCGCCGACGACAGTTGGGTCGATGCCGGCAATTCGCGCGTCTTCGTCGACCTCAACCAGCGCATCGTCGGCGAGATCCCGCTGGAGCCCAAGCTGAAGGTGCTGTCGCGCCTGAAGGAATGGCTGTTTCCGGGCAAGGCCGACGATCGCGTGAGCCAGGTGCTGCTGCCGGGCTTCCAGCTCGTGAGCCAGAACCATCTCGACTTCATGTTCGAGCTGCGCGCCAAGCCCGACGCCGATTGCGAGATGCTCGACTGGAGCGATCGCACGGGCATCGATCCCAATTCGACGATCGATCTCAGCCGCGTGGCCCACTTCGCGGCTTTCCCGAACCTGGCGCTGTTCGCCAACGCGGGCTTCCCGTTCACCCGTTACGCCGATCTCGCGACCACCGCATTCGTGATGCCGGAAACCTCGTCGCCGGAAGAGGTCCAGGCGCTTCTCAACATGCTCGGCATGATGGCCGACTCCACGGGTATCACGCCGAACCGCTACAAGGTCGTTGACGCCGCCCATGTCGACCAGGTCGCGGACCGGGATCTCATCGTCATCGGCCTCGACTCGACCCAGCCTTTGCTCAAGCAGTGGGCGAGCAACAACTCCGTACAAATCACCAGCACGAGCGTCACCGCCACGCCCGGGCTCAGCTTCCTGCAGCGACAGTTCCAGCCGGTCGATCCGCGGGCACCTTATTATCGAGGTGCCGCCCCGGAACTGGCCAAGGCCAATCTCGGGAAGCCCTTTGCCTACCTTTCCAGTTTCTGGTCGCCGCTGAACGAAGACCGGCTGGTCGTCATGGTCGGCAGCACCCAGCCGGCGTCCCTGGTGGAGATGAGCAATCAGCTGGGCGATCCAGAGCAGGTCGCCAACGTGCAGGGCGATTTTTATTATGTTACAGGTGGTAAGGGCGAGTTCTACACGTCCGGTGTGAGGAAGTTCGTCGGTGGGTTGCCAATTTGGTGGCGAATTCAATGGCTTGCCGGGTCTTTTGAACTTGCTGCATTCATTTGCGTGATTTGTGTTATATTGATATTCGCGGTTACGATTGAACGATTCTCGGCGAACAGGGCGAACCGGCTTCTTGTTCGGGGATTGCCGGACAGACGAACGGAAGCCGTTTGATTTTGAGGAGTCATGGGTAAGACAAAGCGTTCGGAGCGAAGCGGGGCCATCAGGAGCGTTCTCGCCAGCGCCGTCGTTGCCTTGTCTGTTCCGGGCCAAGCATGGGCGGCACCTCAGCCGTCCGCTGATTCCTCCTCGTCATCCGTCTACGGGCTTTTGTTCGAACAGGCGACGATGTGGCGGGAGCGCAACCGCCCCGACCTCGCCGCGCAGTCGCTGCGAAAGATCTTGGAGAGCCAGCCCGACAATACCGAGGCCCTGTTCCAGCTCGGCTCGATCGAATTGCAGAGCCAACGCTTCGACCAGGTGCGCGCGACCATCCAGCGCCTGCGCCAGATCGATCCCAACGATGCGCGGGCGGCCGAACTCGAGCGTGCGATGGCGGTCGGACAGACCGACGAAGTGGCGCTGGCGGAAGCCCGCCGGCTTGCTGCGGCCGGCGCCTACGATCGCGCCATCGCGATGTACCAGCGCGCCTTCCGTGGTGGGCCGCCGCCCTTCGATCTCGCCGTCGAATACTACGAAACGCTGGCGGGAACGGGCACCGGCTGGGAGGAGGCGCGGATCCGCCTCAAGGCGTTGGCAGAACGCAGTTACGCGACGTCACGCACCAAGTTCGCCTACGCCCGCGTGCTCACCTACAACGAGCAGACACGGCGCGAAGGCATTGTTTTGTTGGCCGAACTGGCGAGCGACCCCGCCGTCGGGCAGGCGTCGTTCGAAGCGATGCGTCAGGCCATGCTCTGGCTGACGGTCGGGCCACAGGACAAGCCGTTCTTCGAGTCTTACCTGAAGCGCTTCCCCGGCGACACGGTGGTGCGCGACCGACTCACCGATTCGCAACGGCCAGTGCGACAGGATCCGCTGGGCGCGGCCATCAACGAGGGCTACCGGCTTCTCGATCAGAACCTGCCCGACCAAGCGGCCGCACGCTTCGAGGGCGTGCTGCAGTCCGATCCGACCAACGCCGATGCGGTGGCCGGCATCGGCATCGTGCGGCTGCGCCAGGAACGCTTCGCGGATGCCAAGGACCAGCTCGAGAAAGCCATCAAGATGGCGCCGAGCCGTTCGGGCGAATGGGCGCAGGCGCTCGAGTCGGCAAATTTCTGGCTGTCCTACCGCGACGCCGTCGCGATGCGCGATCGCGGCGACTTTGCCCAGGCAGAGAAGATCGTCCGGCCGCTCGCCGATAATACCGGGACCGCCAAGGAACGCGGCATGGCGCAGGCCCTGATGGGCGACCTGCTGCGCCGCCAGGGCAAGGCACGCGAAGCCGAGGGCTACTATCGCGAGGCGCTCAATCGCGATCCCGGCAACAAGGAAGCGCAGGCCGGCCTCTATCAGGTCATGACCGCTCAGGGTCGCGACACGCGTACCGATCCGCTGCTCGCCAATCTCGATCCCTCCGTTCGCAACCGCATCCAGTCCGACGGCAGCCAGGAAGCCGCGCAGCGCCTGCGCACCCAGGCCGTCGGCCTCGAACGCTCGCAGCCCGAGCGTGCCGAACAGCTCTTCCGCGATGCCATGCGCATGGACCCGTCCAGCCCGTGGATCCGCTACGACCTCGCGAAGTTCCTGGTGAAGCGTGGCCGCGCTGCCGAAGCACAGGCGCTGATCGACGATCTGGTCGCCAGCGGGCGGCCCGAGAGCATTTACGCCGCCGCCGTCTACTATTCCGAACAGCAGCGCACCGGCGAAGCCGTCGCCTTGCTCGATCGCATTCCGGTCAACCAGCGCTCGGCGCGGATGAACACTTTGCGTAACGATCTGCGCAATGCCGGCGATACCGACCAGCTCATCGCCGCGGCGAAGGCAGGCGATGCCGGCGCACGTGCCACGCTGGCCGCGCGTGCCAACGCCGCGAACGCGACGCCCGCACAGCAGGCCAATGCGGCGCTGGCGCTGGCCAAGGTCGGCGAGAAGGCACAGGCGATGGCCGTCGTCCGTCGTCTTCAGGTCCGCAACGACCTGAGCGCCGATACGCTGCGCACGTTGTTCTACGCCTCAACGGAAGCGGGTCAGGACGCCGAGGCCAACGCGCTGCTGGCGCGCATCTCCAAGAACACCGGCGGCCGCGATGTGGCGAACCTTCAGGAGTCGCTGGCGATCCAGCAGTCCGACCGGTTGCGCCAACAGAAGAACCTGACGGCCGCCTACGACGTGCTGCTGCCCTATGTGTCCGGCGCGTCGCCCAGTGTCGGCGCGCGGCTGGCGCTGGCACGGGTCTACACGGCCTCCGGTTTCTCGGATCAGGCGATCCAGGTGCTCGACGGCATCATGGTCTCGTCGCCGGCAGATGCGGATACGCTGCAGCAGGCCGTGAACATCGCGGTCGATCTCAAGCGTTACGAGCGGGCGGACGTCTGGATGGCCGAGGCGTTGCGCCTGCAGCCGGACAATCCGCGTCTCTACATGGTCCAGGCGCGCCTGCTGCGCGCCCGCGGCGACACGACGGGCGCCAAGCGCGCGCTCGATACGGCGCAGCAGCTCAACCGCGGCCTGCGCCAGACCGAATTGGCGCCGACGCCCGAGCCGGTGCCGGCCTCGACTGCTCCCGTGCAGCGCGCCGCAGTCGCTGCTGCAGAGGTGCCTGCCACGAAGAGTGCTCCTGCCGCTCCTGCGGAAGTGGCGGCGCTGCGACCCGATGGCCGAAGCGACGATGCCGCGCTGATGGCCGAATTCGAACGGCGCGTTGCCGCGAAGAAGGCTTCGGGCACCAGCACCGATGGCGCACCGAGCCGGAACGAGGTGCTGTCGCTCGACCGGCCGTCGCTGGCGACGCCGGCCGTGCTGACGGCGCAGGCCGGGCCGATCCCGGCGCCTGTCCAGGTGGCGCAGAATCCGCTGGTTCCCTTGCGTCGGCCGGGCGGCGAGAGCGCGCCGAGCTCGACAATGAATTCGATGACGCCGCCGCCGATCCCGGGCACGCCCGGCGTGCCCTCGGGCTCGATGGGCGACACCGATCCGCTCAGCCGCGAGATCGACCGTGAACTCACGTCGCTGAAGAAGCAGACGGCGATCATCGTGGATGGTGGCCTGGGCTTCCGTGGCCGCTCCGGCGAATCGGGTCTCGGCCGCATCAACGAACTCAACGTGCCGATCAAGGCGCGCATCCCCATCGGCAATGCGTCGCTCGTGCCGACGATCATGCCGGTCACGATCGACGCCGGTACGATCGCCGGAGATCCTGCGACCCTGTCGCGCTACGGCGCGAACGGCATCGTCGGGTTGGCCGGCGCCATCCAGCCGAACAATGCGCGGGCCACGGGTATCGCCTTCGGCATGGGCATCGACTGGGGGCGGCTCAGCCTCGACGTCGGCAGCACGCCGCTCGGCTTCCCGATCGCCAACATCGTCGGTGGCATCGCCTGGAACCAGCCGCTCGGCAATACGATGAACATGAAGCTCGAAGCGTCGCGCCGGGCTGTTACCGATTCCGTGCTGTCGTATGCCGGTGTGACCGATCCCATCACAGGTACGACCTGGGGTGCGGTGACGCGCTACGGCGGCGAGGCGATCATCAGCTACGACGATCAGGCGCTCGGCATCTACACCAAGTTCTCCTATGGCTACTACATGGGCACGAACGTCCCGACCAATCAGTCCTACGAGTTCACCTCGGGCGCCTACTTCAGGCCGATCAAGGAGGAGGACCAGGAACTCAAGATCGGGATCTCGGCGACCTACCTGAGCTACAACCAGAATCTCAGCTACTTCACCTTCGGCCAGGGTGGCTATTTCAGCCCGCAGAGCTTCTACAGCCTGACCTTCCCGGTCGACTGGACGGAAACCTCCGGCAAGTTCAAGTACAACGCCGGCGCGACCTTGGGCGTGCAGAGCATCCAGCAGAGTTCGGCGCTGTTCTTCCCAAACAATTACTATTTCCAGAACGCGGCAAACATTCTGGCGTCGAGCGGCGTTTCCTCGATTTCCCCGATTTTCCCGTCGCAGAGCAACACGGGCATCGCCTTCGGCCTGCGGCTGGGTTTCGAATACGCAGCGACCGAGCGGACTTCGATCGGCGCCAAGGCGAATTTCGACAACGCCTACCAGTACGATCAGGGCACAATTCTGCTATTCCTGAGAAGCTCGTTTAACTAGCTCTGGTTCAGAACGGACTTTTGATGGCTGTCCGCCCCGCAAACACTTCCTTCGATGCGATGACCCTCGCGGCCGCCGCCAAACGCTCCTGTCCGCCGCAGTGGCGGATCTTCATGGAGGCGCTGGCATCGTCGCTGTCCCAGATCGCTGGCGACGAGCAGGCATTGCGCGTCCTGGCCGGTGTCGGCTCGGCCATCGCCAAGGAGCAGGCCGTGCCGGCCTGCAACTCGCTCGTCGACCTCAGGGCGGCGATGAACGCGAGCCTGCAGATCCTCGACTGGGGGCAGGTCGATATCTACGAGGCCGAGAAGGCGCTCGAGTTCGTCGTCATTGGCTATCCCTGCTTCGAAGGCGTCGAGGCGCAGACCGCGTTCGCCGCCATCCTCGAGGCGCTTCTGGAAGGCTGGCTGACCCAGCAGGCGGCGCGGCCGGGCCTCTCGATGCGTCTCGTCGAACGCGGCGGCGGATCCTACCCACCGTTGGTCTTTCGATACGAACGGTCCGGCCTGTAGCGATGGATTCGCGCCGACGGCTGCTGAAAGCGGGCATCGGTCTCACGGCGCTTGCGCTCGGTCGTCCTGCCGCCGCTCAAACGGATCCGAACTGGCAGGCTTACAAGCGCCGGTTCATCGTCGACGACCGCCGCGTGATCGACAGCGGCAACAACAATGTCAGCCACTCCGAGAGCCAGGGCTGGGGGCTGCTGTTTGCCCAGAGCTACGACGACAAGGCGACCTTCGAGAAGATCTGGGATTGGACGTCGAAGTCCCTGCAGCGGGGCGATGGCCTGTTTTCCTGGCGCTGGTCTCCCAACACGGTCGATCCGGTTCCCGACAAGAACAACGCGGCCGACGGCGACATCCTGATCGCCTGGGCGCTCATGCGCGCCGCCGCGAAGTGGAACGAATCGCGTTGGCTGCAACCGTCCCGGCGCATCCAGTCGGCGATCCTCGAGCGCCTGGCGATCGAATTCCAGGGCAAGCTGATCCTGCTGCCCGGCGCGCAGGGCTTCGCCCGCGGCAGCCGGTACGTGGTCAATCTCTCCTACTACGTCTGGTCGGCGATCCACGATTTTGCCGAGGGCGCGGGTGATCGGACCAAATGGCGCCGCCTCGAAGCCGATGGGTTGTGGCTCCTCGACAATGCAGCCTTCGGCGACTACCGGCTGCCGCCGGACTGGTTGCTGTTCGGCCACCAGGCCTTCAGGGTGGCCGACGACTGGAAGCCCTATTTCGGGTTCGATGCCATACGCATCCCGCTTTACCTCGCCTGGCACAACCAGGCCTCGCGCCTTGGCCGGTTCGTGACGGCCTGGAAGACGCCGAGATTTGGTGGACGTCCGCCGGCCTGGATCAATTTGGACGACGGCGCCGTGGCGCCCTTTTCATCCAGCGGCGGCTATGTGGCCGTGGCCGCCTCCGTGCAGTTCGTGGCCGACGGGGCCAAGGGCGCGCCGCCGGTTGCCGCGATCACCGACGACGACGACTACTATTCCGCCAGCCTGAAGCTGCTCTCGAATCTGGCGAGCCAAGAAGCACCCAGTGCAAAACGCACATAGCCGGCTGCTCGGGGCAAGGTCTCGAGGGGTCACGGTACTGTAATGGACCATGACATAACCGACCCGGTTCGATACGGTGAGGCTCGTGGCCTTGAGGATATTGTTTGGCCAACACCGATCAGGCCCGTTTGATGTCGCGCAAATTCCGCTCCCTCGTGGCCAGCGGCGATGATGAATTCAGGGCGGAGTTGGCCGAAAGGGCGATCGCTCGCAATTTCTCCGTCCGTGCCATTCGCTCAGCCGAGGAACTGCCGGAGTTCCTGAAGGGACGTCATTTCGATTGGCTGTTCCTCGACGTCGAGCTCGGGCATGCGCAATGCCTGCAGGTCATTGCCACGCTCAACACCGGTTGGCGCCCGCGGACCGTGCTGGTCGGCGCCATCGAAGCCGCGCACCTCGACGACATTCGACGGAAGGCCATTCTCGCCGGGCTCGATGTCGTTGGCACTCTCGCGAAACCTCTTTCCTTTTCCGCCCTGGCCACGCAACTGGCCGCGCTCGAGGCCCGCGAAAAGGACGATCCCATTGCCGAGCTCGCGGCGCGCGACCTCTACGCGATCCCCAGCAACGAGATCGAGGTGCACTACCAACCGATCGTCTCCATGCCTGATCGCGTCGTGCGCCGGACGGAAGCGTTGGTGCGTTGGCGGCATCCGGAATACGGGCTGATCCAGCCAGGAGGATTCATCGGCCTGGCCGAGCGGTCCGGCGCCATCATCCCGCTCACCTGGGATGTGCTCGCGAGAGCGGTCGACCAGCAGGTGGCGTGGAAGAGCGAAGGGCTCTCCCTTTCGGTTTCCGTCAACATGTCGGCGCTCGTTCTCACGTCCCTGCAGACGGCGGACGACATCCTCGCTTTGCTCCAGGCGAAGGGAGCAGATCCGCGGACGCTCATCCTCGAGATCACAGAGACGGAAAGGGCGCCCGATCCGACGGTCGCGCGCGGTCTGCTGGAGCGGCTGCGCGAAGCGGGCGTCGGAATATCGATGGACGATTATGGCGTCGGCTATTCCGATCTCGGCCGGCTGCAATACTACCCGTTCAGCGATCTCAAGATGGATCGCGGCCTGGTGTCCAGGTTGCCAGACGACCGGGAGGGCAGGGACATCGTTTCGATGCTGGCCTCTCTTGCGGCCCGTGAGAAAGTCGGCCTGACCGGCGAGGGTATCGAGACACAGGAACAGTGGGACGCGCTGGAAGCGCTCGGCTGCGGCTTTGCCCAGGGGTTCCTGATCGCCCGACCCATGCCCGCCGATCAGGTGACGGGCTGGATCGCGAAGATGGCGAAGGCCGGCCGCTATTTCCCGCCGCGGGCCGACTGACCGAAAGACGCTAGGAAGGGGCGGCGGCGGATAGCTCTTCCGTACTCCGGACCTGGTTGCGTCCCATGGCCTTGGCCCGGTAGAGCGCGACGTCAGCGTTGCGCATCGCCGTCTGCAAGTCTCCGTTAAGTGGCGCCAATCCGATGCTCGTCGTGATGCGGAGGGGGCGGCCATCGACGTCGATCGACAGGTCGGCGACGCCCGCCCGCAGCCGCTCGGCGATCTGCAAGGCCTGCGGCTCGTCGACGTCGCGCAACAGTGCGCAGAACTCTTCGCCGCCATAGCGAGCGATCAGGTCCGTGGGACGGAGCTGCTGGCGTGCAAGGCGGGCGAAGGCGATGAGCGCCTGGTCGCCGCCGGCATGACCGAAGGTCCGGTTGACCTCGGAGAAGTGGTCGAGGTCGATCATCAGCACGCAGGCCGGGCCGACCGCCTTTTCACCTTCCTCGAGCAGGAACCGGCGGTTCGGCAGGCCGGTCAGCTGATCGGTGCTCGCGAGCTTCGTGTAGTGCTGACGCAGGCGCTCGTTGGCCATCATCAGGAAGCCGAGCGTCATCGCCACGACGCAGATCGTATTGATGAGCAGCGTTATGCCCTGGGTCGGATCGTAGAAGGGCGTCGTCGGCTCCTTCGGCGGATCTTCGAGAAGGGAGAAGACGAGGCGCACGACCATGGCGGCCGCCATGAGCAACAGTGCAAGCGCTGTCGGGACCCGGCTGCTGAGGGGCTCGGTGATTCTCGCCCGGAAGACCTCCCAGCTCGCGAGTGCCGACAGGATCGCGATCGCAAACGAGCAGATCGCGACGCGGACATTGACGTCGGTGCCGGCCACGAGGGCGATGGTGAACAGGACGACGAACAGGATCGTCGGGACGATGGCGTAGTTGAGGGCGCGCTCGCCGGTATTGAAGCGCCGCACGCTCATCCAGACGGTGGCGTAGCCCGCCACGACCAGTGAATTGGCCATGATGACCAGTGGCAGCGGCGAGCTGTTGGTCCGAAGGCTGAGTTCGAGGGAGCCAAGTGCTCCCAGCGCAAGGGCGGTGGCCCAGCCGCGGATGCCGAGGATGTCGCGGTGATGAAACCAGGAAAAGAAGTAGATCCCGGCCATCACGAGGCCGATCACGAAATTCAGCAGATAGAGCGTGAGGACGTCGATCGACATCGATTTCTGCGCAAAGCCTCGTCTAGGCGCTCTCGGCGCCCCGCCAGGCAACGACCTGGCCCGACATGACGAACCGGTCGCGACCGGCGTGCTTGGCGGCATAGAGCGCCTTGTCGGCCGCCGCGACCAGCGATGCGTGACCGTTCGGGTTTTCGGCGTTCGGCCAACCCGTCGCGCCGCCGAGGCTCAGCGTCACCCGCTTCGTGGGCGGGTTGAGGGCATGTGGTGTGCCGAGGGCCTCGATCGCCTGGCGCAGGCGTTCCGCAACGAGTGCGCAGCCCACTTCGTCCGTATTCGGCAGAAGCAGGACGAATTCCTCACCGCCATAGCGGGCCGCGAGATCGGCGGGACGCCGCGCCTCGGAGGCGAGCGCCTTGGCGATGGACTTGAGGCACGAATCGCCGGCCTGATGGCCGTACTGGTCGTTGAACTTCTTGAAGTGATCGACGTCGACCATCAGCAGCGAGAGCGGGGTTGCTTCGCGCTCGGCGCGCCGCCACTCCGCCTGCAGCCTGTCGTCGAAGTGGCGACGGTTGGAGAGGCCGGTCAGCCCGTCCTGCCGGGCCATGATCGCGAGCTTCTCTTCGAGATCCTTGTGCTCGGTCATGTCGCGCGAAATCGCGACGACGCCGCTGATGCGGCCGGTGCCCGGATCGCGGGTCGCGCGCAACGCTGTCTCCAGCCAGATCTCGCCGCCCTGCCGATGGCGTGTCCGGTAGATGACTCTGGTTTCCTCGACTTCTCCGTGCCGCAGGGCGCGGACGGTCTCTTCCACGTTGGGCAGATCCTCGGCATTGACGCCCGCGAGCGCGAGGGTTCCGCCCAGTTGCTCGGCGCTCCACCCCAGGATGCGGAGGCACGATGGAGAGACATACAGGATGTGCCCATCGAAGCTGATGCGCATCACCATGTCGCTCGATTCCTCGGCCAGCAGACGGAAGTCCGCCTCCTTGGCCGACAGCACCGCCGCCATGCGCTGCCGGTCCAGCAACTGGCGCACCAGATAGAAGCCGGTGCCCGCGATCAACGCGATCAGGCCCAGCACGAGCGCCATGCGGATCGTCGCTTCCTGGCGCCACGGCGCCAGGACCTCGTCCTTCGCCTCGGTGGCAAGGACCAGGATCGGGAACCGGTCGCTGACCTTGTAGAAGCTCAGGCGCCACGTCCCATCGAACGGCGACCTGAAGTAGTAGAGGCCGAGCGACGGTCGGGAATACAGGTCCCTGATGAGCGGCGTATTGGAGACATCGCGGCCGACGGAGGTTTCGTTGTCGACGCTGCGCGCCATGACAATGCCGTCGCGTTCCAGCAGCGTGATGACGCCGGTCGGGCCGAGGTCGAAGCGCTTGTAGAATTGCGCGAAGTAGCTCGCATCGATGCTGGCCAGCACGACGCCGGCGAACGAACCGTCCGTGTGATTGAAGCGACGCGAGACGGTGATGATCCATTGTCCGCCGGAGCGGCTCTTCACGGGCTTGCCGATCAGTAGCCCCTTGTCGGGCGAGTCGCGATGCCGCTTGAAATATTCCCGGTCGCTGTTGTTCAGGCCGGAAATGTCGACGGCCTCCGACGTCGCGAGCCAGCGGCCCGTCTCGTCATAGACGAAGAGACCGCGGACACGGCCCATCGAGCCCCGCCGGAAATTGATGTCGCCCTGGAGCCGGGCGAGGGCGACGGGCCCCGTGCCCTCCGCCTCCAGCCGGTGGACGAGGCCGATCAGCAGGCTGTCGGCCAGTTCGAAGGAATCCTCGGCATGCTGGACCAGCGACTGCGCGATATTGGCGACGTCGACTTCGGCGCTCTTCAGCGCGTCGTGCCGCAGTTCGACTTCGCGCGCCACGCTCAGGGCAAGAAGGGCCACGCAGATAAGGACGACGAAGCCGGTCGCCACAAAGGCAAGTTGACGGAGGCTGGCGTCGCGCAGGCCCAAGGTCATTCCGCGTATCCGCAAGAACGAACACCCCGATTGGTGCGCCTGGATGGTGTCGCACCGAGGAGTGCGGGCAGGTCCATCGAAAATTCCCGATCGGCGGTAGGCGTCGAGTTACCCAAAGCCCGACAAGCATAGGCCAACACGGGCGTCAAACAAACTCGAATAGTCGAGGCTGTAGGCCGATTTTCCGCCTCTTTCGGGAGGCGGCCGCGACATGATCTCGGACGGTCGATTCTACTGCGGCGGGAGCCTGACCGCCGTGATGTAGCGCGTGCGGTAGTAGTCGGCGTCGAGGTTCGTCACCATGACCGGCGAGCCGCGATGCGTGGCATGGACGAACTGATTGTCGCCGGCATAGATGCCGATGTGGGTGAAGGTGTTGCGATAGCCGAAGAGGACGAGATCGCCGCGCTTGAGGTCGCTGCGCGCGACCGGCGTGCCCTGGCGCAGCATCTCGTGCGGCATGCGGCCAATGCGCTGCCCGAAGACGGCGCCGTAGAGGTAGTAGACGAAGCCGCTGCAGTCGAAACCGGTGCTGGGCGAGATGCCGCCGTAGCGATAGGGCGTGCCGAGGTAATTCATGGCGCGCGAGACCAGGCGGTCACCCCACTCGTTGCCGCCCGCGGCGGCGGGGGCCGGGGCGCCGGTGGAGAACGAGGCCGGGACTGCGGCTGGGCCGGTCTGGTTGAAACCCGAGAAGGTGCCGTTGTCCTGCTGCCATTTGGCATTGAGCTGGTCGGCGACGCTGTCGGTCGGATCGGCCTTGGCGACCGGCTTCAGCTTCGCCTTGGCGGGTGCCTTGACCTGGGCATTCGCGGGGGAGAGGACGCCCGCCGCCCCGAAGAAGGTGAGCGCGGCCAGTACCGTGATCGAATAGGCCGTCGCTTGGAAAATCCGTCGTACGTTTGAGGAGGTGCCGCGCCCGTTTCTCAAAGCCATGAATTTCATTCCCCTTGGAACCATTCCAGGTGGCCCGACGGCCGAGGCCATACTGGCGAAGGGCGATGGCCCGGTCCAACAAATGTTGCAAATTTGCCACAATAAATTTTTGCGACGCAGCAAGCGTCGACGGGTGCACGATTGCTGAGAAAATCGGCCCGAGCGCGCTGCGAATTAATCTCATAAGCCATTGTAATTATTATATAAATCGAAAAGATTAGGTGCGTGGACTCGCAAACCGGCTTCGCAACGACGTGCAGGCGCAAGTCTATCGGTCTGTGCAAAAAACCACCTGTCGAGACCCTGATTCGAGCGCTGCCGGGAACCGTGTTGCCTTGATTTGCGGACACCGTCCCGATGGGTACCGTCCCGATTGAAATAGCTGCCGGTCATTGCCTTAATGAGAGAAGAAATGCGTCCGACGCGATCGGGGTGAGCGCGTCGCAAGAAAGCGAGCCTGGACGCAGGCGGGGCGGGGATGGGGCGATGAAGGACCAAGCGGAAGGATTGCTGCTGTTTGGACGCCGAGCGCTACGGCGCGGGCTTTGAGGGCGATCACCGCGGCTCCCCGGTAAAGATGAAAAACGCGATCGCCTCCCTCACGGCGCCCTTCGTCCTGGTCGGAGTAAAGGCGATCGGCCTGGTCGTATGCGTCTGGCTGATCCTGGTGCCGCAGATCCAGTCGTCGTTCGAGGCTTCGAACAGGTATCGCACCGTTGCCTCCTCCGACTGGATTGCCACCAACGTCTGGCTGAAAAGCGCTGAATGTGCGCGGGAGACGGGCGCCTGGCTCGTGATCTGCGAGCAGGGGAAGCTCGTCCCCATCTCCGACCGGGCTCTCGCGGACGATCCGGGACATGCCCTCATCCTTGCCTGCTGGAGCCGCCTTGCCGACCGCGCCGTAACCCTGGTCGATGTCGCGCGTCTCAACCTGACGATCGACATTGTCGGGCTGTTGCTGCTGGCGGCGGTATTGCTCAGCCTCCGGGCCTATCTGCCGGCACTGAGCCTGCTGATGTTTGGTCCTTATGTTTTCCTCGAATGGTTCGGCACCTCGCCGCACTGGGCGCTGATCGGCCTCACCGCCATGCAGCCCTTGCTGCCGCTCGGGCTGATCGCGCGCTGGCGGCGCTGGGTATCGCCGGCCTGCAGTCTTTCCCTGATCGTGATGGGTATCCTGACCCTGGCGTTTGCGTCCCTGATCCGGGAAGTCATTGCGCAGATGACGCTTGTCGTGACACTCGGCGTCATCGTCTGGATTGCGTCAGGGAGCCGGTGGGACAAGCGCCGTCTCGCCGGCCTGCTCGTCGTCGCGCTGGCGGCGCTCCTCGCCTCGCAGACGGCGCGCCTGACGGTGAGCCTGCGGGACCGGATCTACCAGGTCGAGCCCGCGAAACTCGTGGCCACGCATGGCATGGCGCATACGCTCTATATCGGGCTCGGCGTGGTCGAGAACAAATTCGGCATCCAGTACGACGATGCCGTGGGCAAGGAGGCTGCCGCGAAGGTTGCTCCAGATGCCGCGTACCTGTCCCGGGACTACTTCCGGGTGATGTGGTCGCTGTATTTCGCGCGGTGGCAGCAAGATCCGGTCGAGGTCCTGCGTATCTATTTCAAGAAACTCTGGATGGTTCTTGGCGATGAAATACCGGATTTCTTCCCGCCCCTATGGTTATTCCTCGCGCTTGCCGCGTCGGTTCACTGGCTGACGAACGGTCGCGCAGTGACTTACGGCAGCGCGGGCTGTGACAGGCGGCTCGCCGTCAATCTCATCGGTCTCGCGTTCATCGCGTTGTTCCTCGCCCAGGCGAGCCTCGCCCAGCCCACACGGTTCTACGCAGCACCCATCGGCGTTTTCACGATCGCGATGCTGGGTGTCGCGGCCGAAAACCTGGTTCACTGGCTTTGGCAAATCGCAAAACCCCGTCTGGTCCCCGCTTTGAGCTAGCGGCGTGAATCGGTATGGAAGTCTGATGGAGTTGAAAAAGACCACGTTGCGGGACTTTCGGGAGAAGTGGCGCGAAGCACCGCGCGGCAGCGACACCGACGGGCGCATCTTCTCGACCGATCTGCTCAAGCTCTCCGGCGATCGCCTGCTGGCGGCCTGGGACGAGATGGCCGCTCGTCGCTATGCGGGAGAAATCGGCTGGGTCGGCCCGCTCTACTTCGACACCTTCCGCGACAGGAACATCATCGAGCTGGGATCGGGCCTCGGCTTCGACGGCCTGCGCTTTGCCAGCCACGGCGCGCGCTGGACCTTCGCCGATATCGTTCCCGACAATCTCGAGGTCATCCGCCGCATCGCGTCGCTCAAGGGGCTGGACGATCAGGTGCGATTCCATCTGATCGACGATGATCTGTCGTTTACCGGGTTGCCGCGTGACTTCGATGCCATCTGGGTGTTCGGCTCGATTCATCATGTGCCCTTCGAGATTGCGCGCCGCGAGGCCCTGACCGTCCTTCAGCATCTGAAGCCAGGAGGCCGATGGCTGGAGCTCGTCTATCCGCGCGAGCGCTGGTTGCGGGAGGGTGCGCCGGCCTTCGAAAGCTGGGGCAAGTTGACGGACGGCGAGCGTACGCCGTGGGCCGAATGGCACGATGTCGAGAAGGTGCGGCGGCGTCTCCATCCGTTCGCTTTCGACGTGCTGCTCGATTTCGAGTTCTGCTCCCACAATTATCGCTGGATCGATCTCCGGCACGTCGGAGAGCAGCCCGCCGGCGCGCTGAAATCCGCCACTGGCACGGCGGTGCGCTCGGTCGATCTCAAGGCCGAGGCGTTTCATCTGCAGTCGGGTGCCGGCCATCGCCCCTTCTGGACGCGGGATTGGTCGCTCCTTTGCCCTCGCGGACTCTTTGCGGTGGCGGCAAAGGTCGATCTCGCGGCGGCCCTGCGCCGGCTCGGGGATCCTCCGGATGTCGCAGTCGACCTCGAGATGCAGGTCACCGATGGAGCCGTCGGCGTCGGCCTGGTGGATCGCGATGGCGCTTATCTGCCGGCCGCCGAGACGATCGTCGACGGGTCGTTGGATACGAGGCTGGTCACCCTCCGCGCCGTGCGGACGGGCGTGCCGGCCACCTTGGTGTTCCGCAACTTGCGCACCGAAGGACGCAGCAGGTTCCAGGTGAAGTCGGCGACGCTCAGGGTCGCCGACTAAATCCTTCGATTGCCGTTACTTGCGCATGCCCATGCCAGCCCGCCGTAAGGCGTCGGCCAGGGCGCTGCCCGGCGCGCTGGCTTTTTCGGGCGGCCTGACGGGCTGGTTGCGCCTTGCAGCACCGCCGCCGCTTTCGGGGCGAGGGCCCCGTGCCGGCTGGCTGCCGGCCTGATCGTCGAGACGCAAGGTGAGGGCGATGCGTTTGCGCGGCTTGTCCACGTCCAGGACTTTTACGCGCACGATATCGCCCGGCTTCACCACGCTGCGCGGATCCTTCACGAAACTGTTCGACATCGCCGAGACGTGCACGAGCCCATCCTGGTGAACGCCGACATCGACGAACGCGCCGAACGCGGCGACGTTGGTGACGACACCCTCCAGCACCATGCCCGGCTCGAGGTCGTTCAGCGTCTCGACGCCGGCCTTGAACTCCGCCGTCTTGAAGGCAGGGCGCGGATCGCGTCCCGGCTTTTCGAGCTCGCGCAGGATGTCGGTGACGGTGGGCAGGCCAAACTTGTCGTCGACGAAGTCCTTCGCCGACAGCGCACGCAGGGTGGCGCTATTGCCGAGCAGGCCGTCGATCTTGCTCTTGGTCGCCGCGATGATCCTGTGCACGACCGGATAGGATTCGGGATGCACGGCCGAGGCATCGAGCGGATCGTCGCCGCCCGGAATGCGCAGGAACCCCGCGCACTGCTCGAACGCCTTGGGGCCGAGGCGCGGCACATCCTTCAGCGCCTTGCGCGACCGGAAGGCGCCGTTCGTGTCGCGATGGGAGACGATGCTCTGGGCCAGGCCCTGGCCGATGCCGGAGACGCGGGCCAGCAGCGGCGCCGATGCCGTGTTCAGGTCCACGCCGACGCCGTTCACGCAGTCCTCGACCACGGCGTCGAGCGACTTCGACAGCTTGAACTCGCTGAGATCGTGCTGGTACTGGCCGACGCCGATCGACTTGGGATCGATCTTCACCAGCTCCGCGAGCGGATCCTGCAGGCGGCGCGCGATCGACACAGCGCCGCGCAGGGTCACGTCGAGGCCGGGAAGTTCCTCCGATGCATAGGCGGACGCCGAATAGACCGAGGCGCCGGCTTCCGACACGACGACCTTCTGCAGCTTGATCTCCGAAAGACCTTTCAGCAGTTCGATCGCGAGCTTGTCGGTCTCGCGCGAGGCGGTGCCGTTGCCGATCGCGACCAGTTCGACCTTATGCTCGCGCACGAGCCTCGCCAGGATGGCGAGCGCCTCGTCCCAGCGTCGCTGCGGCTCGTGCGGATAGATCGTGCTGGTGGCCACTACCTTGCCGGTGGCGTCGATCACCGCGACCTTCACGCCGGAGCGAAAGCCGGGATCGAGCCCGAGGGTTGGCCGCGTGCCGGCGGGGGCGGCGAGCAGCAGGTCGCGCAAGTTCGAAGCAAACACCCGCACCGCTTCTTCCTCGGCCGCCGTCCACAGCCGCAGCCGGAGGTCGATCGAGAGCATGATGATGATCTTCGTCCGCCAGGCCCAGCGCACCGTCTCGGCCAGCCACTTGTCGCCCGGGCGTCCCTGGTCGGAGATGCCGTAGGTGCGCATGATGCGCAGCTCGTAGGTGCTGGGGATGGCCTGGCTGGCCGGCGGCCGCGTCGCGGGATCGTCCGGTTCCACCGTGAGGCCGAGGATCTCCTCACGCTCGCCGCGGCACAGCGCCAGCACCCGGTGCGACGGCATCTTGGCGAGGGCTTCGGAGAAATCGAAATAGTCGCTGAACTTGGCGCCGGCTTCCTGCTTGCCTTCGCGCACCTTCGAAGCGAGGCGTCCGTTCGCCCAGAAATCCTCGCGCAGTGCGCCGATCAGGTCGGCATTCTCGGCAAAGCGTTCGACCAGGATGGCGCGCGCGCCTTCGAGCGCTGCGGCGGCATCGGCGACGTTCTTGTCCGCCGAGACGTAAGCCTCCGCACTCACGGCGGGCACATTCTGTGGTTCGCTCAGCAGGAGATCGGCGAGGGGCGCCAACCCCGCTTCGCGGGCGATCTCGGCTTTGGTGCGACGCTTGGGCTTGTAGGGAAGGTAGATGTCCTCGAGGCGACTCTTGCTGTCGGCCGCGAGGATCGCGGCTTCCAGCTTCGCATCGAGCTTTCCCTGATCGCGGACGGAGTCGAGGATGACCTTACGCCGTGCCTCCAGCTCGCGGAGATAACTCAGCCGCTCCTCGAGCGTGCGAAGCTGGGCATCGTCCAGCGATCCGGTGGCTTCCTTGCGATAGCGCGCGATGAAGGGGACGGTCGCTCCGCCGTCGAGCAGGTCGACCGCGGCCTGGACCTGCTGTTCCTGGACTCCGAGTTCTCCGGCAATACGCGCCTGGATGGAAACCGCCAAGAAACACCTCTTCGGTCGGACGTGTGAGACAGGATCGCAAGTTCGGCTGCGAGTCGGGCTGCGGATATGGACGTCGCGCCTGTGGGACTTCAAGCTGTTTGTTAGCTTGCATTGATGGAGGCCAAGCGTTGCGCGCGAAACGGCTTCTCCTGTATGCCGGGACCATTCAAATACTGGTGGGCAAATGACGATTGTGACGACGCGCAGCGAGCAAGCCTGCTTCGGGGGAACGATCGGCTTCTACAGCCATTCCTCGGCGGAGACGGGCACCGAGATGAAGTTCTCGGTGTTCATGCCGGCGACGTCATCGACGCGGCCTCTTCCGGCGCTCTACTTCCTGGCGGGCCTCACCTGCACGGAAGAGACCTTCATGATCAAGGCGGGCGCCTTGCGTCATGCCGCCGAACTCGGCCTCGTCCTCGTGGCGCCGGACACCAGCCCACGTGGCCTTGGCCTGCCGGGCGAAGACGATGATTGGGATTTCGGTACGGGCGCCGGCTTCTATCTCGACGCGGAGGCCGAACCGTGGCGGCGGAATTATCGCATGTACTCCTACGTGACGAAGGAACTACCCCCGCTGATCGAAGCCAACTTCCCCGTCGAGGCGGGACGGCGGGGGTTGTTCGGCCATTCGATGGGCGGTCACGGCGCGCTGGTCATCGCGCTCAGGAATCCGAAAGCCTATCAGTCGGTGTCGGCCTTCGCGCCGATCTGCAATCCCGTGAGCGTTCCCTGGGGAGAGAAGGCTTTCGGCAATTATCTCGGTCCCGATCGTGCACGCTGGGCGGAATGGGACGCCAGCGTCCTGATGCGCGCGAACCGTTTCCCGGGCTCGATCCTCGTCGATCAGGGGCTGAAGGACCAATTTCTCGCGACGCAGCTCCGGCCCGAGGCACTGGAAGCCGCCGCCGAAAGCTCAGGGCAGGCGTTGGTCCTGCGGCGGCACGAGAACTACGACCACTCTTACTGGTTCATCCAGAGCTTCATCGAGGACCATCTGAAATGGCACGCCGATAGACTTCGCGGGTGAAGCTAGGCCCGTCGGGCTCCCACTGCGCCGTCCTCGACGACGAACGTCGCCAGGCGGTGAACAGCACCGTCTTTCTTCTTTTCATCGTCGATCGCTTCGAAGCCGACGGTGCATCGGGCTGGCGTGAGCTCGACCGTCGCATAACCGCGGCGATCGCCCCGCGCGTACTTCACATGAGGGTTGGCCGCGAGGGCATCCTGCAGACCCTTGGTACCCGGGCCCTCGGACGTGATGGACGTTCCGACGAACTCCGTGGCGATCGGTGGCGCCGTGGGCTTCGCGGAATCGCGGGCGAGATCGGCCACGAAGAACGCATGACGGTCGCCGCCGATGACGACCGGATTGCGCGGCTTGTGCGTGGCAATCGAGTCGAGCAGCCGACGCCTCGCATTGGGATAGCCGTCCCAGCCGTCCATCCAGAATCGATGAACCCCCTCGGCCGGCCGATCGAGTTCGGCCATGAGGGTCTGCTGCGCAACGACGGTCCAGCGGGCTTTCGAGGTCCCGATCTGTGTGTCGAGCCAGGCCTCCTGTGCCCGGCCCAGCATCGTCCGCTCTTCAAGCGTTCGTTCGGGACAATCTGGCACCGTGGTCGGGCGGCCGCCATTCACGCAGGCAGGCGCCGAACGATATTGCCGGTCGTCGAGCAGCATGACGTCGAGCAGGTCGCCGAAGCGGTAGCGTTCGTAGATCGTGGCGGAGGGCCCGCGCGGCCGCGCCGAGGCGGGCAACGGCATGTGCTCGTAATAGGCCTGGTAGGCGGCGGCCCTGATCTTCAGGAAGCGCGCGGGATCGCGCGTCGTGTAAGAGCGATCGTCGGCATAGTCGTCGGCGACCTCGTGATCGTCCCAGATCGAGAGCCACGGTGCGGCGGCGTGAGCGGCCTGCAGGTCGCCATCGAGCTTGTAGAGCGCGTAGCGGTCACGGAACTCCGACAGCGTGGTCGGAATGCCGACCTCGTGCCGGCGTACGTGCCGCGAGCCCCACGATTTTTCGTAGATGTAGTCGCCGAGATGGACCACGAGGTCGAGGTCGCGCCCGGCCATATCGCGATAGGCAGCGAAGTAGCCCTGCTCGTATTGCTGGCACGAGGCGAAGGCGAAGCGCAGATGCTGGCCTGACGTGCCAACCGCCGGCGCGGTACGGGTGCGCCCGATCGGGCTTTGCGCACTGCCGGCGCGGAACCGGTACCAGTAGGGACGGCCGGGCCTGAGGCCGCGTGCCTCGGCATGCACCGAATGACCGAGTTCGGCGACAGCTTGCTCGGTGCCGCGCGCGACGACGCGTGAGAAGGATTCATCTTCGGAAACCTGCCAGTCGACGGCAACAGCGCCGTCCGGCATGCCGCCGCCTTCGAGCGGCTGCGGTGCGAGTCGCGTCCACAGCACGACGCTGGTCTCTCTCGGTGCGCCCGAGGCGACGCCCAGTGTGAAGGGATCGCCGGAAAAGCCCAGCGGCGCCCCACGCACCATCGTGAAGGGCGCGGCAACGACGGTGGCTCCAAGTGATCCCGCCAGGAACCTGCGGCGCGCGAGACCCGGATTCCCGTTCATCTAGCCAATCTCCGCGGCGGACAGGGAGACATGCGCACGGTAGCGGGACCTTTTTTGGGCAAGCTGATCCGCGAGTGATGGATCCACCGGGACAATGAGAGCGTCGGGCTCGCGGCGATCCGCCAGCAGCGGCCCACCGATGGAGGATCGCGCCAGCCGGGCCGCGCCGATCGCGGGGCCTGCCTGCTGGTCTGCCGTGAGGGTGAGCGGCTGGCCGATCGCGGCGGCGACAAGACGTGCCCAGAGATCGCTGCGCGCGCCGCCGCCGGTCAGGACGATCCGCCCAATCGTGGCGCCGCTGCCGGTCAGGGCGGTGTGACAGTCGCCGAGCGCCAGGGCGACGCCTTCGAGCACGGCCTGCACGAGATGGAGCGGTCCCGTGCGATGGGTGAGGCCGGAGAAGGCGGCGGTGAGCTGCGGATCGTCGTGCGGTGTGCGCTCGCCTGCGAGGTAGGGTGTGAAGACCGGCGTGTCGGCCGGCGATAGTTTCGCGGCCTCGACCTCGGCGAGCAACGCGCCGACATCGTGCCGGCCGAGAAGGTTCGCCGTCCAGGCGAGCGCACCGCCGGCGCTCAGCACGACGGCATGCTGCGCAAACAGGCCAGGAACGGCATGGCGATGCGTATGCATGCCGCCGTCGCGCGCCGGCAGGAAGCGGTCGTTGGCGACGCACCAGACGCCGGAAGTGCCGAGGCTGACATAGGCGGCGCCGGACTGGACTGCACCCACACCCACGCCGGCGCACATATTGTCGCCGCCACCGCCCGCTACGGGCAGGCCGCGCGGCAGGTGCCAGCGCAGTGCGTGCTCGTCGCGCAAGGTGCCGGACACTTCGGCGCATTCGACCAGTCTCGGCAGGCGCGCGCGATCGATGCCGCACGCGGCCAGGATCTCGTCGTGCCAGTCGCCGCGTGCGGTATCCATCAGCAAGGTCGCCGAGGCATCCGCGCGGTCGCTGGCCGTCTCGCCGGTGAGGTGGAGCCGCACGTAATCCTTGGTCAGCAGGATGGAGCGCGCTTGGTCGAGCCGCGCGGGTTCGTGCCGTGCCAGCCAGGTGATCTTGGGCGCGGAAAAGCCAGGCATGGCGCGGCAGCCGACGATGCCGGCGAAATCGGGGAAGCGATGGTGCAGCTCCTCGCATTCGGCGAAGGCGCGGCCGTCGTTCCACAGCAAAGCCGGCCGGAGCGGCTGGTGTGCGTCGTCGAGCAGGGCGACGCCCAGCATCTGGCCGGACAGGCCGATGGCGCGGACCGATGCCATCGCTTGGCGCGCATTGGCGGCCAACGAATCGAGCGCGGCGACGACGGCGTTCCACCAATCGAGCGGCGACTGCTCCGACCACAGCGGCTGCGGGTGCGAGGAAGTGAGTGGCGTCGTCGCTTCCGCGACCACGCGGTCGTCCTCGTCCATGACGACGGCCTTCACGCCCGACGTGCCGATGTCGATGCCGAGATACATCGCGCCGGCAGTCAGCCCGCGCCGCGCAGCAGGCCGAGCGCGGCGCGGCCAGCCGCCTCGTCGACCACCAGGACCGAACAGAGCCTGGCGCGCAACACGGCGGCAAGGATGGCCACCTTGTTCAGCCCGCCCGACGCGACGATCACGGTCGCGATGTCGCGCAGCATGCCGACCGGCGTTGCGATGACGCGATTGTTGAGAGGATGCTTGATGGGGGCGCCCCGGGAATCGAGGAAGGTTCCCATGATGTCGCCGACGGCGCCGGCGGCGCGCAGCGAATCGACCGTCACATCGCGCGGCAGGCCATAGCGCATGAGCAGCGAGCGGCGGCTGAGGTCGCCCACGCTCATCAGCGCGACGTCGCAGGTCGCCAGCCGCTGGAAGGTCTCGCGGAACACGTCCTGCGCCAGGATGGTGTCGCGCGACTTCGGGCTACCGGCATAGATCGGTGCGGCGAGGTAGTTGCACTGGCCGTTGATGCGCCGCGCGAACTCGCTGGCGATCTCGAAGGTGTTGAGTTCGAGTCCATGGGTGAGGCCGCCCATCATCGAGTTGATGCTGAGGTCGGGGAAGTTGGCCCCGGGAAGATGGCGGATCGTCTCGCGCAGCGTCGCGCCCCAGCCCAGTCCAAGGCCGCGCACGCGGGTCTGATCGAGATGGCGCGAGAGGTAATCGGCGGTGGCTCGGCCGATCGCGACCGAAATCTGGTCGGCGTCGCTCGGTGTGGGAACGACCACTGCATCCTTCAGGCCGGTTTCGGCGACCAGCTGCCGTTCCAGTTCGACGCAGGCGGCCAGCGGCGAATTCACCTGGATGTTCACCAGCCCGCTTTCGCGCGCTTCGCCCAGCAGCCGGTTAGCGCGCAGGCGCGTGATGCCGAGCTTGCCCGCGATATCGGCCTGGGTGAGCCCCTCCATGAAATAAAGCCACGCCACGCGCACGCGAAGCTGCTCGTCGTCGTCCGACATACGTCCATTGCCTCCCGGCCGGACCATGCCGCGTCGGCGGCCGTCTGTCATGGTCCGGGAACATTTGTATCCTATTCTATACAAATGTTCCCGGAGTTGATAAGCAGGGCCCAAGGCAAAACGGGCAGGACATGGACGGGCAGGACGAGACGCTTTCGACCGCGCTTGCGGCCGCTTCGACGACCCGCGATGTCAGGATCGCCGCGGGAAGCCTCGGCGCCGTGCCCGCTGTGTTGAAAGGCGCCGCGCCCGCCAGCCGCTACGTCGTCGTCGCGGACGATCACACTTGGGCGGCCGCCGGTACCCGCGTGGCGTCGCTGCTGAGGTCGGAAGGGCTCGCGACGACTGGCCCTGTGATTCTCGAAGGCCAGCCGCGGGTGAAGGCGAGTGCCGAGACGGCGCGGCGCGTCGCGGCGTCGCTGCAGGCCGAAGCCGCGTTGCCGATCGCCGTCGGCTCCGGCGTCATCAACGATCTCGTGAAATACGCCGCCGAGCTTGCCGGGACGGCTTACGTCTGCGTGCCGACGGCCGCGTCGATGGACGGCTATGCCGCTTCGGGCGCGGCTCTGCGAGATGGCGGCTTCAAGCGCACCTTTGCCTGTGCAGCCCCCGTTGCCATCGTGGCCGATCTCGACGTGATCGCGACCGCGCCGGCTGCCATGGCGGGCTGGGGCTATGGCGACCTCGTGGGCAAGATCGTGGCCGGCGCCGACTGGATCCTGGCCGATGCGCTGGGCGTCGAGGCGCTCAATCCCGGCCCCTTCGCGATGGTGCAGGGCAATCTCGGCGGATGGCTGGCCGATCCGGCCGGCGTGCGGCGCGGCGAGGCGGGCGCACTCGACGGGCTGATGCGCGGCCTCGTGATGTCAGGCCTGGCCATGCAAGCGCACGGCAACTCGCGACCCGCCAGCGGCAGCGATCATCAGTTCGCACATCTCTGGGAGATGGAAGAAGTGTCGGTTGGCGGCGTGCCGGTCTCGCACGGCGCCTGTGTCGGCATCGGCTGCCTGTCGATGCTGGCGGCCTACGAATGGCTGCTCGACCGTGACCTGTCGGACCTCGATCCGGCCGGGCGCGCCGCTGCGCTACCATCGCCTGCGATGCTCGACGCGGAAGTGAAGGCGTCGTTTCCGCTCTCCTTCATGGCCGCGAACGCCTCGGTCGAGGTCGCCGCCAAATCGGCAGAGCCTCGGGTCGTCGAAAAGCGCCTGGAACTGCTGATGTGCGAATGGCCTCGGATCGCGGCTGGACTGCGCGGCCGCCTGCCGAAGCCGAAGACGGTGCGGCGGTGGCTGGAAGCGGTCGGTGCGCCTGCGACAGCGGAGGCCATCGGTGTCGAGCGAGACAAGCATGCGCGGGATTTTGCGCGGGCGAGGCTCATCCGTCGGCGCTTCACCGGCCTCGACGTGTTGCAAGAGCTCGGATTGCTGGACGTCGCGGTGGCGGAGATGTTCGGCGCCAACGGATTCTGGAGAGAGTCCCGGGCCGTGGCCTAGGGGACCGGTTCAACAAAGGGAGGGATGAGATGGAGAGGACGAGACGGACCCTGGTCGGCGGAGTGCTGGCCCTCGGACTGATGGCGGGGTTTGCCGCTCCGTCGGTCGCGCAGCAGCGCACCGAGATCCAGTTCTGGCATGCAATGAGCGGCGTGCTGGGCGAGCGGGTCGACGAGATCGTGAGCCGCTACAACGCCTCGCAGACGAAATACACCGTGGTCGCCACCAACAAGGGCAACTACGACGAAGTGATCAACGGCACCATCGCGGCCTATCGCGCCAAGAAGGCGCCGCACCTGGTGCAGATCTACGAGCGCGGCTTCATGACGATGCTGCTGTCGGACGCGATCGTGCCGGTGCAGGACCTGCTGACCGAGAAGAAGAAGCAGATCGACTGGGCCGACTTCATCAAGCCGGTCGCCAGCTACTATCAGTACAAGGGCAAGCTGATGACCATGCCCTTCAACTCCTCGGCGCCGATCCTCTGGTACAACAAGGAGCATTTCGAGAAGGCGGGCTATGCCGCGCCGGCCGAGACCTGGCAGGAACTCGAGAAGCAGCTCTATGCGATCAAGAGCAAGGGCATCGCCGATTGTGGCTCCTCGCTCGCGGGCGACTTCTTCTGGAGCCTGATCGAGAACTACAGCACCGTGAACGACCAGCCGTTCGGCACCAAGGCCAACGGCTATGACGGGCTCGACACCGTCTTCGTCTACAACAAGACGAAGGTCGTGGGGCAGGTGACGCGCCTCAAGAAGTGGATCGACGACGGCATCATGCAGATCGCCGGCCAGGGCCTGAACCCTGAGCAGCTCTACACCTCGGGCAAGTGCTCGACCTTCTTCGCCTCGACGGCGGCGCACGGCAGCGTCGAGCGCAACGCCAAGATCAAGTGGAGCGCCACCTACCTCCCGTGGGAGGAGGGCACGACGCCGCGCAACAGCAGCATCGGCGGCGCCACGATCTGGGCGCTGAAGGGCCAGAAGGCGGAGGACTATGACGGCGTCGCCGACTTCCTGGCCTTCGTCGCCAGCCCCGAGCTGCAGGTCTGGTGGAGCAAGGTGACGGGCTACGTGCCGATCACCAACAAGGCCTACCAGGTCGCCAAGCAGGAGGGGTACTACAAGGAGAACCCGACCCGCGAGATCGCCATCCTGCAGCTCAACCGCGGCACGCCGACGGCCAACTCGCAGGGTTTCCACTTCGGCAACTACACGCAGTCGACCTTCGCGCTGCGCCAGGAGATGGAGGCCGTGTGGGCCGGCAAGAAGATGCCGCAGGAAGCGCTCGACGACGTGGTCCGCCGTGGCAACGAGATACTGCGGCAGTTCGAGAAAATCTATGCAGGCAAGTACTAGCCTGGCCGATCAGGCGTTGCCGGCGACGGTCGCAAAGACCGCTCGCCGGCGGCGTCCGTCGGAGGCGGGCGGCACGGCGGGGCTGAAGCGCGCGCACTACCGCAATTCGCGGCTGCCGCTTCTCCTGCTGCTGCCGCAACTCCTGGTCCTGCTGCTGTTCTTCTTCATTCCGGCGGTGCGGGCGCTCGTCCAGGCGTTCGTGATCACCGATCCGTTCGGCAACAGCGTCCAGTTCGTCTGGTTCGACAATTTCCGCGCTCTGTTCGCGAGCCCGGAGTATCGCGACTCGATCTGGGTCACGATCTGGTTCACGCTGGCGCAGAACGTGCTCACCATCGGCATTGCGGGCGTGCTGGCCTTCGCGACCGATCGAGTGATCCGCGGCCGCGGTCTCTACCGCTCGCTCGTGCTGCTGCCCTATGCGATCGCGCCGGTGATTGCCGGCATCCTCTGGGCCTTCCTGTTCAACGCCCATGTCGGGCCGCTGGCCTACGTGCTGAAGGCGCTGGGCATCGCCTGGGATCCGAGCCGCAGCGGCTTCGACGCCTTCCTGCTGGTCACCGTCGCGGCTGCCTGGAAGCACATCTGCTACGACTATATCTTCCTCGTCGCCGCGCTGCTGGCCGTGCCGGCGTCGCTGCTGGAGGCCGCCGCCGTCGACGGTGCAGGGCCCGCACGGCGCTTCTTCAAGATCGCGCTGCCGATGATCGGGCCGACTGTGTTTTTCCTCCTGGTGATGAACTTCGTCTACGGCTTCTTCGAGACCTTCGCCATCGTCGACGCGGTGACGCGCGGCGGGCCGGGCGGCGCCACCATGATCCTGGTCTACAAGGTCTATCAGGACGGGTTCGTGCACATCGACCTCGGCTCCTCGGCGGCGCAGTCGGTGCTGCTGATGATCTTCGCCGTGGCCCTCACGCTCCTTCAGTTCCGCTATGTCGAGCGGAACGTGAACTACGACGTCTGACATGGTCGAACGGACGCGCGGCCTCGACATTGTCTGCCACGGGCTGCTGATCCTCGGCGGATTGCTGGTGTGCGTGCCGATCTACTTCGCTTTCGTCGTGGGCTCGCACACGGTGGGCGACGTGCTGGCGGTGCCACCACCCTGGCTACCGGGCGCCGAGTTCTTCGAGAACGCACGGACCGCCTGGACCAAGGGCAATCTCGGCCGGCTGCTGTTCAATTCGCTGGTCGTCGCGGTCGGCATCACGGTGGGCAAGATCGCCGTGTCGCTGCTCTCGGCCTTCGCGATCTCCTATTTCCGCTTTCGCTTCCGGATGCTGGCCTTCTGGCTGATCTTTGCGTCGCTGATGTTGCCGGTCGAGGTACGCATCCTGCCGACCTACGAAGCGGTGGCCAACGTGGCCCTGCCATTGCAATGGGTGCTCGACGCGCTCGATGTCGGCCGCTGGATCGGCGCACTGACCGGCCGCACGGTCGAGATCAGCCTCGAATGGAACATGATGAACAGCTACAGCGGCCTGATCCTGCCGTTGATCGCCTCGGCCACGGCGACCTTCTTGTTCCGCCAGTTCTTCCTCACCGTCCCTGAGGAACTGTGCGAGGCGGCGCGGATCGACGGCGCCTCGCCGTTGCGCTTCTTCTGGCACGTGCTGCTGCCGCTCTCGGTCTCGAACATGGTGGCGCTGTCCATCATCCTGTTCCTCTACGGCTGGAACCAGTATCTCTGGCCGTTGCTGTTCACGACGGACAAGGACATGGCGACCGCGGTGATCGGCCTGAAGCACCTGATCCCGCAATCGGACTCGGAGCCGGCCTGGAACGTTGCGATGAACGCCGCGCTGCTGGTGATGCTGCCGCCGGCACTGGTGGTCGTGGCGATGCAGCGCTGGCTCGTGAAGGGCCTGGTCGACAGCGGCAAGTAGGAGAGAGGCTCGTCATGGTCCTGATCGTCGGTCATCGCGGCGCGCGCAACCTGTGGCCCGAGAACAGCCTGGCGGGCTTCGCGAAGACGCGTGATCTAGGTATCGACGGTGTCGAGTTCGACGTCCATCTCTCGCGTGACGGAGAGATGGTGGTGATCCACGATCCTTCGCTCGAGCGCACGACGGAAGGGAAGGGGCCAGTCGCGAACAGGACCGCCGCCGAACTCGCCGTGACGAAACTGCGAGACGGTAACGGCGAGGGGGTGCCGACGCTCGATGCGGTGCTCGACATCTATGCCGGCACCGCGATGGAGCTGCATATCGAGATCAAGACCGACTTCCTCGGTCGTGCCTATCAGGGGCTGGAGGCGAAGCTCGTCGAGCTCATCGCCCGGAGAAAGCTCCAGGAGCAGGCCATTCTGACGTGCTTCGTGCCGGAAGTGCTCGAGACGGTGCGCCGCCTCGATCCGTGCCAGCGCGTACTGGGATCGCTCGACCGGCGTTCGGCCGAGCTGATGGGCGGCCTCGAAGGTGCGCTCGCCCGCTTCGGCTGGATCGACGGCTGCCTCGTCGCCGTCGAGAAGGGGTTGCTGGTCGACAGTCTCGACCTCTGCCGGGAGCGCCTGGGCAGCGACCGGCTCGGGGCCTGGGTGCCGAACGAGCCGGATGACATTGCCTTCTGGCTCACCCAGCCGATCAGCCGGATCACGACCGATCGGCCCGATACGGCGCTTGCCGAGCGATCGTCCCGCCGCTGAAGTCAGTCTTGATTGCCCCCTTACGCGACCGCGTTGGCCACGATCCGGCGCGTTCCAAGTTCCTTGCCTCGTAGCTCGTCAGCACTTCCAGTGTGGCCTTGAACACGGCGTAAGGGCCGCTGCCGGGATTGACGAGCTGGGCCAACCGTCTGTCCAACGAGGCGGTGTGCGAGGTTGATCTCGTCGAGACCCGGATCGGGGCGCAGGTGGTGGTTCCATGGAACATTCACGTGCTCTTGAGCGACGCGTACTCCGTCTTGCAGGCATACTTCGAGCCAACGATTAGGCAGGTGCTTACCCATGTCACGACCTTCCCTTCCACCCTCCCGCATCCCCTTGGCCTCGCTCGCCGTCATCGCGCTCGTGGTCGCTGGTGCAGCGGGCGCCTTCGCCTACACCGCGGGCTGGCTGTCGCCCGAGCGCTTGACGCCGACCAGGCTCGTCGCCGCGCTGGCGCCGTCCGACGGTCCCGCGCTCGGTCACAGGCGTAATCACGCCAAGGGCGTCTGCTTCACGGGCGAGTTTCAGTCGAACGGCAGCGGCGCGTCGCTTTCCACGGCGCAGGTCTTCAAGGCCGGCAGCTATCCCGTGCTGGGTCGGTTCAATCTCGCCACGCCCAATCCCAATGCGGCAGATGCGACGGTCCGGGTGCGCGGCATGGGCTTGCAGATCGCGACACCGGACGGCGATGTCTGGCGCAGCGCCATGATCGACGCGCCGGTTTTTGCGGTGGCGACGCCGCAGGCTTTCTACGACCTGCTGCAGTCCGCGCCCAAGGGAGCGGAGGCGATGAAGGCTTTCATCGGCCGCCATCCGGAGTTCACGGCCTTCGCCGGCTGGGCGGGGACAGCACCCTGGACGTCGAGCTATGCCGAGGATCCGTTCAACGGTCTCAACTCGTTCCTGTTCACCGATGCATCGGGCGCGTCGCGCGCGGTGCGCTGGTCGCTGCAGCCGGCCGCGACGCCGGTACCGATCAAGCCCGATGAGCTGGCCAAGAAGGGACCGAATTATCTCGAGCAGGAGATCGCGCAGCGCGTCGCTACCCAACCGCAGCGCTGGACGATGGTCGTGACCGTGGCCGAGCCGGGCGACGTCACAGCTGATCCCAGCAAGGCCTGGCCGCCGGAACGGCGCAAGGCCGAGGTGGGCACGCTGGTGGTGACGAAGGTGATCGCCGAGCCCGACGGTCCGTGCCGCGACATCAACTTCGATCCCACCGTTCTGCCGCGCGGCGTCAGTGTGTCCGACGATCCGTTCCCGGCGGCGCGCTCGTCCGCCTATGCGAGGTCCTATGACGCGCGTACGGCGGAAGCGAAGGACTATCCCCGCACGCCGGCCACCGGGAGTGCCAAGCCATGAGCCGCGCCATGACTCACACACGCTTCTCGGGCGCGCAGCGCCTGGTGCACTGGCTGATGGCCGCCGGCATCGTGGCGATGCTGTTCATCGGCGTCGGCATGCTCTCGACCGTCGCGCCGACCTACGTGCCGCTGGTTGCCACGCACAAGACCCTGGGTTTCGCGCTCTTCCTGTTGGTGCTCGTGCGTCTTTGCCTGCGCCTGGTGCTGGGCGCACCGCCGCTGCCCGCGAACCTGCCGCCGCTGATGCGGCTCGGCGCGATTCTCTCGCACTGGGCGCTCTACGGACTGATGATTGCCATGCCGTTGATCGGCTGGGCGATGATGTCGACGGCTGCTTATCCGATCGTCCTGTTCGGCGGCATCCGGCTGCCGCCGATCCTGCCGCAGAGCGATTCGCTGCATACGCTGCTGTGGGCTGCGCATCGCTGGCTGGCTTTCGCCTTCTTTGCGCTGATCCTGCTCCACGTCGCGGCGGCGCTGTTCCACGCCCTGGTTCGGCGTGACGGTGTCTTCGAGGCGATGTCGCCATTGCCGGTTCGCAGTGGCGCTCCCGATTAGCGAGCGGCGAGGATAGCTTCGACGATCTCCTGGACGTTGAGCGCCTCTGCCAGCGTCGCGAGGTGGTGGGGCTCACCGCGCGAGAGACGCGCCACGCCTTCAAGCTGACGCTTCAGCGCGAGAGGTCGGGCCTGCTCATTGGGCATCGCATCCGGAGCGCGCTGCCACGTGCCATCCGGCAGGCGCCGTTCCGCGAACGACCAGTCGCAGAGCCGTACGGCGCCCTTGTCGCCTTCCAGCATCCAGATGTTGTGATCGTCCTTCTTTGTTTCACCGACTGCGCCCGTCAGCGTGACGGGCAAATCGCCCGCTTTCAGGGTCGCGGTGATGCTGCGCTCGGACTTGCCGGCTTCCGGAAACGACGCTTTGCCTGTCAAGCCATGCAGCGGTCCCACCAGTCGGCGCGAGAGGAACAGGAAGTGTGAAACGACCTCGCGTGTGAAGCCGCCCTGCATCGGCTTGTCCAGCCAGCCCACCGCATCGGCCTGCCACGGGCGTGGCCATCTGGCGAAGCCCACTTCGATCTCGATCCGTTGCGGTTTGCCGATACCGCCCTTGTCGATCCAGTTCCGGATCGAGGCCACGGCGAAGGATGAGGCGAAGGGGAAATTCACGGCGCCGCGGTCGCCGGCCTCTGCCACGAAGGCGCGCGCGTCGGCGACGTCGACGGACAGCGGCTTCTCGCCGAAGAAGCTCTTGCCCGCAGCAAGGGCCGCGCGCGCGTGCTCGAGATG
Organism: Reyranella sp. GW821-FHT12G01; assembly: GCF_058806575.1. Taxonomy (NCBI): domain Bacteria; kingdom Pseudomonadati; phylum Pseudomonadota; class Alphaproteobacteria; order Hyphomicrobiales; family Reyranellaceae; genus Reyranella; species Reyranella sp. GW821-FHT12G01. The sequence continues at coordinate 3,779,452 of NZ_JBXAPV010000001.1, read as the reverse complement.
CGAGGCCGGCGGCGAGGCGATGTAGACGCAGTCGCTCGCGGCGATGACCGCGGGGGCATCGGGCAATCGCCGCACCTGGGGAAAGGTCTTTTCCATGCGCCGCATCGCTTCCATCGACGGATCCCAGATACCGCAAACGCGCACCAGGGCGGGATCCTGCTGGAGGATCGCATTGAGCAGCCGCTCGCCCATGATGCCGGCGCCGATGATGCCGATCGCCACGCTACTGTTCGTCATGTCCATTTCATCCATTTGGTTCGCGCAAGATTACTACCTGCGGTGCCGGAGCGGGATACTGCGAGAAATGCGCGGCTGCATAGACGAAACCGTGGCGCGCTGTCGCTTTTTTGGTGCTAGCGTTTGGTCTCCTGACGTGGAGGGGCAGATGAGTGACGATGGCCGGAACGGTTCAAAGGGCTCGAAGCGACGCAACCTCCTCCTCGGAGGCACAGCACTCTCCGTGCTCGGCACGGTAGGATTGGGCGGACCGCAACTTGCGCAGGCGCAGCAGACACCGGCCCGGCCGGCGACGCCGCCGGCTGGTGGCCGTAAACCCAACATCCTGGTGATCTTCGGCGATGATATCGGCGTGCCGCAGATCAGTGCCTATACCATGGGCATGATGGGCTATCGCACGCCCAACATCGATCGTATCGCCAACGAAGGTGCGATCTTCACCGATTCATATGGCCAGCAGAGCTGCACCGCCGGCCGCGCCTCGTTCATCCTGGGTGAGGAGCCGTTTCGCACCGGCCTGCTCACCATCGGCATGCCGGGCGATCCGCATGGCATCCAGGCCTGGATGCCGACCATCGCGGACGTGATGAAAGTCCAGGGCTATGCGACCGGCCAGTTCGGCAAGAACCACCTCGGCGACCGCGACGAGCACCTGCCGACCAACCACGGCTTCGACGAGTTCTTCGGCAACCTCTACCATCTCAATGCCGAGGAGGAGCCGGAAGGCTATTTCTATCCGAAGGATCCCGAGTTCCGGAAGAAGTACGGACCGCGCGGCGTGCTCAAGATCTCGACCGACGGCAAGATTCAGGACACCGGACCGCTCACGTCCAAGCGCATGGAGACGATCGACGAGGAGTTCCTGGCCGGCGCCAAGGATTTCATCGATCGGCAGGTGAAGGCCGACAAGCCGTTCTTCTGCTGGTTCAATTCCACCCGCATGCACATCTTCACTCACCTCAAGAAGGAATCGCAGGGCAAGACGGGCGTGGGTATCCATGCCGACGGTATGGTCGAGCACGACGCGATGGTGGGTGAACTCCTGAAGCAGCTCGACGACCTCAAGATCGCCGACAACACCATCGTGCTCTATACGACCGACAATGGCGCCGAGATCGCGCTGTGGCCGGACGGTGCCATGACGATGTTCCACGGCGAGAAAGGGACCACCTGGGAAGGCGGCTTCCGCATCCCGATGATGGTGCGCTGGCCCGGCGTCATCAAGCCGGGCACCCAGTACAACGACATCATCTCGCTGCTCGACTGGTTCCCGACCCTGTGCGCGGCGGCCGGAGAACCGAACATCAAGGACAAGATGAAGACGGGCTTCCAGGCGGGATCCAAGACCTTCAAGGTCCATCTCGACGGTTATAATTTCATGCCCTATTTCAAGGGCGACGAGAAGAAGGGCCCGCGTGACGCCCTCTATTACTTCGATCAGGGCGGCAATCTGAACGCCATCCGCTGGAACGACTGGAAGGTGAGTTTCGCGGTATCGTCGGAAGGCAATATCGCGACGGCGCTGCGCGAGACGCCGTCATGGGCCTTGATCACCAACCTGCGTATGGATCCTTACGAGAGGGGAGCGAAGGAGGGCGCTGGTGCGATGGACTTCATCGCCCGGCAGATGTGGCTGCTTGTGCCTGTCCAGGCGAAGCTGAAGGAATTCTTCTCCGACTTCGAACAGTTCCCCTACCAGACCGGCAGCACGTTGAACGCGGCCAACATCAATTACGGCCTGTTGCGACAGCAGGAAGCGCTGAAGCGGCTGAAGGATCTTGAGAACCTGCGGCCGCGCTGACGTGCGCCACTTCATGATTTGAAAAACGGGGAGAGGATGTCCATGGACCGCGATACACGACGGCGCAACCTGCTGCTGGGAGGATCGGCCCTCACGGTGCTGGGAACGGTGGGACTCGGCACGACGCAACTCGCGCAGGCGCAGCAGCAACAGCCCCGCCCCGCGACCCCGCCGACCGGCGGCACGCGCCGGCCGAACATCCTCGTCATCTTCGGCGACGATGTCGGCCAGTCGAACATCAGCGCCTATACGTTCGGCCTGATGGGCTACAAGACGCCCAACATCGACCGCCTGGCCCGCGAAGGCGGCATGTTCACCGACTACTATGCCGAGCAGAGCTGCACCGCCGGCCGCTCGACCTTCATCACCGGCCAGGCCACCCTGCGCACCGGCCTCAGCAAGGTGGGCGTTCCCGGCGCGAAGGCGGGCCTGCAGGCGCGCGACGTCACCATCGCCGAGGCGCTGAAGCCGATGGGCTATGCCACAGGCCAGTTCGGCAAGAACCATCTCGGCGATCGCGACGAGTTCCTGCCGACCGCGCACGGCTTCGACGAGTTCTTCGGCAACCTCTATCACCTCAACGCCGAGGAAGAACCCGAGCAGCGCACCTATCCGAAGGATCCAGATTTCCGAAAGAAGTACGGCCCGCGCGGCGTCATCCGCTCGTCCGCTGACGGCAAGATCGAGGACACCGGACCGCTCACCAAGAAGCGGATGGAAACCATCGACGACGAGACGTCGGCCGCCGCCATGGATTTCATGGACAGGCAAGTGAAGGCCAGCAAGCCGTTCTTCTGCTGGTTCAACTCGACGCGCATGCACTTCCGCACCCACGTGAAGGAAGATCGCCGCAGCCCGGCCGGCCTGACGGCGCTCACCGAGTATGCCGACGGCATGATCGAGCATGACGGCCATGTCGGGCAGATCCTGAAGAAGCTCGACGATCTCGGCGTCACCAACGACACGATCGTGATCTACACGACCGACAATGGGCCGCATGCCAACTCCTGGCCCGATGCCGCCACGACTCCGTTCCGCAGCGAGAAGAACACCAACTGGGAAGGCGCCTACCGCGTTCCCTGCTTCATCCGCTGGCCGGGCCGGGTCCAGCCCGGCACCGTCTACAACGAGATCGTGAGCGGCCTCGACTGGTTCCCGACGCTGGTGGCGGCCGCCGGTGACGCCGACATCAAGGAAAAGCTGCTGAAAGGCATGCCGCTCGGCAACAAGACGGCCAAGGTGCATCTCGACGGCTACAGCCAGCTCGCCTACCTCACGGGCCAGCAGCCGAAGGGCGCGCGCAAGGAGTTCATCTACTTCAACGACGATGGCGATCTCGTCGGCATCCGCTACGAGAACTGGAAGGTCGTGTTCGAGGAGCAACGCGCACCCGGCACGATGCGGGTCTGGGCCGAGCCCTTCACCAAGCTGCGGCTGCCCAAGCTCTTCGACTTGCGATCCGATCCCTACGAACGGGCCGACGTCACGTCGAACACCTACTACGACTGGTTCATCTCCCAGCCCTACATCATCTTCGCGGCGCAGGAAGTGGTGGGCAAGTTCCTGGCGACCTTCAAGGAGTATCCACCCAGCCAGCGGCCCGACAGTTTCAGTATCGATCAGGCCGTCGAGAGGATGCAACGGTCGCTCGACGCATTACCGAAGTAGAGGTAGGGCCGCGCGTCATGAGCGCCCGCAATCAGATCGGAGAGATCCAGCGAAGGGTCAACGCCTCGGTGATCGGGCAGGAGCGCGTCGTCGAGCGCCTGATCATCGCGTTGCTGGCTGACGGCAACGTATTGGTCGAGGGCCTGCCTGGCCTCGCCAAGACACGGGCAATCAAAAGCCTTTCGCGTGCCCTCGAATCGCAGTTCAGCCGCATCCAGTTCACGCCCGACCTGCTGCCGTCGGACGTGACCGGCGGCGAGATCTATCTCAGCCAGGGGGCGGGCGCCGGCACCTTCCAGTTCCGGGAAGGGCCGATCTTCGGCAACCTCGTGCTGGCCGACGAGATCAATCGCGCGCCGGCCAAGGTGCAGTCCGCGCTGCTCGAGGCCATGGAGGAGCGGCAGGTCACGGTCTCGGGCAAGCGCTATGGGCTGCCGCCGCTCTTCATGGTGCTGGCGACCCAGAATCCGATCGAGCAGGAAGGCACCTATCCGTTGCCCGAGGCGCAGATGGACCGGTTCCTGATGCATGTGCGGATCGACTATCCCAGCGACGCCGACGAGGTGAAGGTGCTGCAGCTTGTGCGCGGCGAGCAGGCGCAGGGTGCGAAGGCGGAGCGGCCGGCGCCGATCGCCCAGCAAACCGTGTTCGACGCCCGCGCGGAGATCGACGCGGTGAGGAGCGTCGATGCCGTCGAGAGCTACATCGTGGCTCTCGTCGCTGCGACGCGTCGGCCGGCCGATTTTGGCGCCAAACTCAAGGACTGGATCACCATCGGCGCCAGTCCGCGCGGCTCCCTGGCCCTCGACAAGTCCTCCCGTGTCCATGCCTGGCTGAGGGGGCGGGATCATGTGCTGCCCGAGGACGTGAAGGCCATCGCGCACGATTGCCTTCGCCATAGGATCACGCTCAGCTACGAAGCGACCGCCGACGGGGTGGCTAAGGACCAGGTGATCGACGAGATCATCGCGCAGGTCGCCGTGGCGGGGTGAGCGACATGGTTCGCGGTCCGGGATTGCCATGAGCCGCGCCTACGTCACCGTCGACGAGCTTCTGCGCCTGCGCCATCGCGCCCGTGGTTTCAGTTTCCTGCCTCGTCAGCCGGTGCACTCGCTGCTGAGTGGCCGGCATGCCTCTCGCCTGCGGGGCCGCGGCCTCGAGTTCGAAGAATTGAGGCGCTATTTCGAAGGCGACGACACGCGCACCATCGACTGGCGGGCCACCGCGCGGCGTGGCGAACCGCATGTCCGCGTCCATTCCGAGGAGCGCGACCGCAATGTGCTGCTGCTGGTGGACCAGCGCCAATCCATGTTCTTCGGCAGCCGCCGCGCGATGAAGTCGGTGGTCGCCGCCGAGGCCGCCGCCCTGTCGGCGTTCCGGGTGAGCTCGCTCGGCGACAGGGTGGGGGCGATGGTTTTCTCCGAGCACGGTATCGACGAGATCAAGCCGGAAGCACGGGACGCGGGCGTGCGTCGCATTCTTGCGGCGACGGCGCGGCACAATCGACTGCTCCGCGCGGACGGGCCGCCGGCGCAGCCCGAGCTGCTGAACGAAGTCCTGCGCCGCACCGCGCGGCTGGCCAACCACGACTGGCTGGTGTGCCTGATCTCCGATGTCTCCGGCGCCGACGCCACGAGCAAGCGTCACCTGACGGAGATCACCGCGCACAACGACGCTCTGACGGTCTTCGTCCAGGATCCGCTGGAAGCCGAGCTGCCCGACATCGGCCGCGCCGTGCTGAGCGAAGGCGAGCAACAGGTCGAAATCGACCTGTCGGCGCGGGCGCTCAGGCAGAAGTTTGCCGAGGGCTTTGCCAGCCAGCGCGACGCAGCGGCGGGCTTCTCGCTCCATCATGCCATTCCGGTGCTGCCGCTCTCGACGCATCGCGATGTCGCTGAACAATTCCGCGAGCTTCTTGGCCGCCGGCTGGCGCGCCGAAGGCTGGCGGCGTGAGGGGCAGCGATGGCTGATCCGGCCGACCTCTCCAACCTTCGAGACCTGGCGTTGCCGGCCGAGATCCCGCTGTGGCCGCCCGCACCGGGCTGGTGGATCCTGGGCGCGGCGGCGGTCGCATCGACGGCGATCCTGATCGTGATGGCCGTGCGCCATCATCGTCGCAACGCCTACCGGCGGGAGGCATTGCAGCAACTCGAGACCATAGAAGCGGCGAAGATTTCGAGCGTACTGAAGCGCGCCGCGTTGGTGGCCTGGCCGCGCGCCGAGGTGGCACCGCTCAGCGGTCCGGCCTGGCTCGCCTTCCTCGATCGCACCGGCCGTATGTCGAGCTTCGTCAGCGGACCGGGACGTGCCATCGAGGCGATGACCTTCGGGGCCGCCGTTCCGGCAACCGATGCTGAAGCCGTCCGCGCTGCGGCTCGCGACTGGCTGCGACGGCACCGGCCATGATCGACTTCGCCTATCCCTGGCTTGCGCTGCTCTTGCCGTTGCCGCTGCTGGTCTGGTGGCTGCTGCCGGCTCATGCCGAGCATCGACCGGGCGTGCGCGTGCCTTTCTTCCAGACGCTCCTGTCGCTGACGGGCCAGCAGGCGCGGGCGGGCGTGGTCGTCGGTCGTCGTGGCGCTGCGCGATCCGCGTTGCTCATCGCGTGCTGGCTGCTGGCGCTGGGCGCGCTGATGCGGCCTCAGTGGATCGAGCCGCCCCTGCATCGCGACCTGCCGGCGCGCGACCTGCTGCTGCTGGTCGATCTCTCGGGCTCGATGGACACGCAGGACTTCACCGACGCCGCGGGCAATAAGGTGACACGACTTGCGGCGGCGAAGCAGGTGCTCGATGACTTCCTGTCCAAACGCAAGGGCGACAGGGTGGGCGTTGTCGTCTTTGGCAACGCGGCTTTCACCCTCGTGCCCTTCACCACGGATCTCGATCTCTCGCGCCGCCTGCTGCAGGAGATGCAGGTCGGCATGGCAGGACCGCGCACCGCGCTGGGCGATGCGATCGGGCTCGGCGTCTCCCTGTTCGCCCGCTCGACTGTACCGGCGCGGACCATCATCGCGCTTACCGACGGCAATGATACCGGCAGCCAGGTCCCGCCGGCCGAAGCCGCGCGCGTAGCACGCGATCACAAGATCACCATCCATACCGTCGCGGTCGGCGATCCCACGGCGGCCGGCGAGGACAAGCTCGACGAGGCGGCCTTGAAAGACGTAGCCGATGTGACGGGTGGCGGCTTCTATCGCGCGCTCGACCGGGCGCAGCTTGCCGACATCTACCGTCGCCTCGACGCGGTCGAGACGCGCAGGGTCGACACGGTGAGCTTTCAGCCCCGTCGCGAGCTCTTCTGGATGCCGCTGCTGGCGCTCCTCGCGGTCTCCATGCTGGGCCAGGCACTGGCATATGTCCGTTGGCCGCGCGCGGCACGAAGGGTGTCGGCATGACCGACTTCCTCGGCGCGTTCCATCTGCTGCGGCCCTGGGCGATGCTCCTGATCGTTCCGGCGCTTGGGCTCTGGTGGCTGGCTCGCCAATCCGCCGACACGACACGCCGCTGGCGTCGGGTGGTCGATCCTGAATTGCTGAAACTGCTGACCGTGGGCGGCGGTGGCACGAGACGGCTGGCGCCGCACGATCTCCTGCTGCTGGGTTGGATCATCACGATCGGCGCTGTCGCCGGTCCGACCTGGCGGCTTGTGCCGACACCCTTCGCCGACCAGGCACCGCCCGTGATGATCGTCCTGAAGGTCGCGCCCACGATGATGGCGCCCGACCTGCAGCCGACCCGGCTCGATCGGGCGCGCCAGAAGATCAGCGATCTCCTGAAGGCGCGCGACGGCATGCCGGCTGGATTGATCGCCTATTCCGGTTCGGCCCATCTCGTGCTGCCACCGACCGCCGACCATGAGGTCGTCACGACGATGGCCGGTGCGCTGTCGCCGGGCATCATGCCGCGCGAGGGCGATGCCTTGGCGGTGGCGGTGGGCCGTGCGGCCGAGGTGCTGCGCGAGGGCGGGCGGGGCGGCTCGATCCTCGTGGTGGCGGACACCGTGGTGCCGGGGCAGGACGAGGCTCTGACGCGGGCGGCGCAAGGCATTCCGGTCACGGTCCTTGCCGCCGCACCGCCGCAGTCGGTCGATCGCGACACTGCCCTCAATGCGGCGGCCACGTCGCTTCACGCGACCCTCGTTCCGTCGACGATCGACGGAGAGGACCTGCAGACCGTAGCGCGCCGGCTCGCCCGGGCCCCGGCCGCGCCCGTTGCCGGTGAGGCCGAACGCTGGGTGGAGGCGGGTTATTGGCTCACGCCGCTGATCGCCCTGATCGCCTTGCTGTGGTTCCGCCGTGGCTGGGTGCTGTCGGCATGAGCGCGTCCCGCACCTGGTTTGCGATCGTGGCGGTCGCAACCGCCGCCGCTCTTGGCGCCGCGACGTGGTCGTGGGGGTGGCAAGACCTCTGGTCGACGCCGGACCAGCGCGGCCGCCGATTGATGGCTGAGGCGCAATACGGCGCGGCCGCAAAAGCGTTCGCCGATCCGATGTGGCAGGCGGTGGCGCGCTTCCGTGCCGGCGACTTCAAGGAGGCCGCGCAGATCTTCGGCGGTATCGACACGGCGGTCGCGGCCTATGACCAGGGCAACGCATTGGTCATGCTGGGCAAGTACGACGAAGCCGTCGCGCGCTACGACCGGGCGCTCGCATTGAAGCCGGGTTGGGTCGACGCCGAGGCCAACCGTACGCTCGCCCATCTGCGCGCTGAGCGGATGATCCAGAAGGGCGGCGATCTCGGCGACCAGCGCGAGGGCGCCGACGAGATCGTCTACGACCGCGACGGCAAGAAGCAGGACGGCCAGTCGACCGATGTTGCTGGCGCCCCCATGAGCGACGAGGCGGTGCGTGCCCTGTGGCTGAAGCGCGTGCAGACGCGGCCGGCGGATTTCCTGAAGTCGCGCTTTGCCTGGCAATTGCAGTCCGGTACGCCATGAGGAAGTGGCTCGTTCTTCTCGTGCTGCTGATGGGCGCAACGCCTGCGACGGCGCAGGTGCTGGTGCGCACGACGCTGAAGCCCGACAGCGGCGTCGTGCTGGGCCAGCCGGTGCGCGTGCTGGTCGATGTGCTGTTTCCCGGCGAGATGGAACGGCCACCGAGGGTCACTTTGCCGGACACACCGGGCGCTCAGATCCTGCGCTACGAAAGCCAGGCCACGACGTTGAACGAAAGGGTCGACGGCACGGATCGTGTGGGCCAGCGCTTCGAATTCGCGCTGTATCCGCGCCGCGGTGGCAAGCTGGAAGTGCCGGCGCCGCAGGTCGTGACCTTCGATCGCGGGGGCGCGGAGACGGGCCGCATCGCAGGAACGCCGGCGATGCTCGGCATCTCGGTGCCGGCGGGTGTCGATCCCTCGAAGCCCGTCGTGGCCGCACGGTCCTTTACGCTCGACCAGAGCTGGCAACCCGCGCCGACTGGCATGTTCAAGGCAGGCGATGCGATCGTGCGCACGATCGTGCGCAGGGCGCCGGATGTGCCGGGCATGGCGATGCTCGACCTTGATTTCCCGGCGCCCCAGGGCGTGCGGGTCTATCGCGAGCCGCCCCAGGCCGACGACCGGATCGAGCGTGGCGACCTGACGGGCCAGCGCACCGACCGCGTCACCTATGTCTTCGAGCGCGGGGGCTCGTTTCCGCTCGAGGCGGTCGTGCAGCCCTGGTGGGATCTCGCGTCCAGCCGACTGAGGCGGGCCGAAGGGCAGGGCGTGACCCTGTCGGTGATTGCAGCCCCGCCGGCAATGCCGCACGCAAACATGCTGCTTTACGTCTATGTGGCGACGACTGGCATCGGCCTGATGTTCCTGGGTCTGTGGGGCCTGCCACGCCTGCGGGCCGTTCTTTCCCGGCGCAGGGCAGTGTGGATGGCGTCCGAGACGAAGGCGTTCCACGATCTCCAGCGTGTCTGTCGCGCCGGCGATGCGAGGGAGGTCTACCGGGCGTTCACGACCTGGCGACAGCGGACCGACGATGCCGCCTCGCTCGGTCCGTTTGCCGAGGAGATCGAAGGCGCTATCTTCGCCTCACGCCCGTGGACGGGCCAGCAATCACAGGAGTTCGGCGCCCGGCTGGCCGCCCGGAGGAAGCACCGCGAGACAGCGACGATCGAGAGGCTCCCGCCGCTCAATGCAACGTCCGCGTAGTCGTTCAGGTACGGAGTCGCAAGAAAGGACCGGTCGATGAAACCCGAAGAGATCCTGAAGCATAAGCCTCTCGTCCTCACAGAAGAGCAGCGCGCCGCCTACTTCCGCGACGGCTACCTCGTCCTCGAGAATTACGTGCCGGCGGCCTTGCTGGCCCGGCTCAAGGGCGCGATGACCCAGGTCATCGACCGCAGCCGCTCGGTGACGCAATCGGGCGACGTGTTCGTGCTGGAGCAGGGGCATTCGGCGGCCGATCCGCGGCTGCATCGAGTGACCTCGCCGCAGGATCAACATCCCATGTTCTGGGATTTCATGCGCGACCCGGTCATGACCGACCTGGTGGCGGACGTAGTCGGTCCCGACGTGAAGTTCCATCACGCCAAGCTCAACGTGAAGGCGGGCAAGGGCAGCCGCGAGTTCAAGTGGCACCAGGACATCCAGTCGTGGCCCCATACCGACTACAGCCCGGTCACCGTCGGCGTCTACATCGACGGCTGCACCGACGACCAGGGGCCTCTCGCCTTCGTGCCAGGAAGCCACGAAGGACCGCTTTACAGCATGTACGACGAGAAGGGCGGCTACGCGATCTGCCTGCGCGACAGCGACGCGAGGCAGATCGACGAGAAGCAGGTGACGCGGGCGACGGGCGGGCCGGGCACGACGCTCCTGCTCAACTGCCGCACCGTCCACGGTTCGACGCTCAACACCTCGGCGGCGTCGCGGCCGCTGCTCCTGTCGGTCTATTCGTCGGCCGATTCGTTCTGCTACGTGCCATCGCCGATCATGAGCCCGTACATGGGCGATATCGTGCGCGGCAAGCCCGCCCACTATGCGAGCTTCGACTTGCGCCCCTGCGAACTCCCGCCCGACTGGCGCGGCGGCTATCGCGCGCCATGGAGCCTGCAGCAGGATTCCGAGAAGGCGAAGATCGCGATGTAGGTCGGATTTGGCCGGGGGAGCCAGGGCGGCGGTTTTCGGCTAATCTCCCGCCATGATCGACAAACTGGAATTCCTGCTCGCGCTCGCCCAGGAGCGGAATTTCAGCAAGGCCGCCGAACTGTGCGGCGTCACGCAGCCCACTTTCTCCGCCGGCATCAAGAGCCTCGAGGACATGCTGGGCGTGATGCTTGTGCAGCGCACGTCGCGCTTCATCGGCTTCACCGCGGAGGGCGAGCGCGTGCTCGAATGGGGACGCGGGATCGTGGCCGACGCCCGCGCAATGCGGCAGGAGGTGTCCTCGCTGCGCAAGGGACTGAGCGGCCGGCTGCGGATCGCCGCGATCCCGACGGCGCTCGCCATGGTCTCGGCGCTCACCACGCCGTTCCGCGCCAAGCACCCCAACGTGAAGTTCACCATTTTCTCGCGAACCTCGATCGAGATCCTGTCGATGCTGGAGAATCTCGAGGTCGATGCCGGCCTGACCTACATCGACAACGAGCCGCTCGGCCGGCTGCGCGCCGTGCCGCTCTATACCGAGCAGTATCGGCTGCTCACCTCGGAGAACAGCCCGCTCGGCGAGCGCGAGAGCGTCACCTGGGCCGAGGTCGGCAAGATCCCCCTGTGCCTGCTGACGCCGGACATGCAGAACCGGCGCATCATCGACCAACTCCTGAACGAGGCCGGCGGCCAGGCCGATCCGACGCTCGAATCGAATTCGATGATCGTGCTGTTCTCCCATGTCCGGACCGGACGCTGGGCCAGCGTCATGCCGCAGAAGCTGGCCGATACGCTCGGCCTCACCGAGCATTTGCGCTCCATTCCCATCGTCGAGCCGGACGCGACCCATTCGATCGGCCTGGTCGTGCCCCGGCGTGAGCCGATGACACCGCTGGGTACCGCCTTGGTCGCCGAGGCCACCCACTTGGCTGCAACTCTGGTTTGATTGTCGTCGAATCACCTCCCAAAGGGTGTGGTTTGATAGATTTGTTCTATTGCAGCACGGAACTGCTTTATTGAGGGCAGGCTCCAAGGCGCAGATCATCCAGCGAAACAGAGTCGGCAAACACAACCAGCCGACCGGTTTTGGGGATGGAGTCACGGGTGTCGCTGCGCTGGAACGAGGCCGAGGCCACGAAGATCGTCCGCCGCCATGAGGGGCGGGAGGGACGTTTGTTGCCCATCCTGCACGATCTGCAGGCCGCCTTCGGCTATGTGCCGGACGAGGCTGTCGCCTTCCTGGCCCAGACGCTGAACATCACCCGCGCCGAAGTTCACGGCGTCGTCTCCTTCTATCACGACTTCCGCCACAAGCCGGCGGGTCGCCACGTGCTGAAGCTCTGCCGCGCCGAGGCCTGCCAGTCGATGGACGGCGAAGCCTTCGCGCGCCGCGTGCTCGACCGCTTCGATCTCGACTGGGGCGGCACCACGCCCGACGGCCGGGTCACCGTCGAGGCCATCTATTGCCTGGGCCTCTGCGCCTCCGCGCCCTCGGCCATGCTCGATGGCGAACCCATGGCGCGACTGAACGCGGACTCGATCGACGAGATCGCCCATGAGGTGTCGCGATGACCACGCGCTTCTTCGTGCCGCGCGATGCCGCCGCCCGCGCCGTGGGCGCCGACAAGGTGGCGGCCGCGCTACGTGACGAGGCCGGGCGCCAGGGAATCGAGATCGAAATCGTGCGCACCGGCTCGCGCGGCCTGTTCTGGCTGGAGACAATGGTCGAGGTCGAGACGCCGGGCGGCCGCATCGCCTTCGGCCCGGTCCTGCCGCGCGACGTGGCGGGCCTGCTGGCCGGCGGCCTGCCGCTCAGCGCCAGCCATCCGCTCTGCCTCGGCCGGCCGGATGACATTCCCTTCCTGAAGCGCCAGACGCGGCTCACTTTCGCGCGCTGCGGTATCGTCGATCCGCTGTCCCTTGCCGACTGGCGCGCCCATGGCGGCGGCCGCGGGATCGAGCGTGCCCGTAGCCTCGGGGCGGCAAAGACGCTGGAAGAGGTCACGAAGTCGGGCCTTCGTGGCCGCGGCGGCGCGGGCTTCCCGACTGGCATCAAGTGGAAGACCGTCGCCGATGTGTCGGCCGACCGGAAATACATCGTCTGCAATGCCGATGAAGGCGATTCAGGCACCTTTGCCGATCGCATGATCCTGGAAGGCGATCCCTTCGCCCTGATCGAAGGCATGGCGATCGCCGGCCTCGCGGTCGGCGCGACCAAGGGCTACGTCTACATCCGCTCCGAGTATCCCGACGCCATCCGCACCTTCGAGCGCGCCGTGGTCCTGGCCGAGGCCGATGGACTTTTGGGCGCGGAAGCGCGGTTCGATATCGAAGTGCGTATGGGAGCCGGCGCCTATGTCTGTGGCGAGGAGACCTCGCTGCTGGAGAGCATCGAGGGCAAGCGCGGGCAGGTCCGCGCCAAACCGCCGTTGCCGGCGCACAAGGGCCTGTTCGGCCGGCCGACCGTCATCAACAACCTGATCTCGCTGGCCACCGTGCCGTGGATCCTGGCCGAGGGCTCGGAAGCCTATGCCACCTTCGGCATGGGTCGCTCGCGCGGCACCACGCCGATCCAGCTCGCGGGCAATATCAAGCACGGCGGTCTGTTCGAGACGGCATTCGGCGTGACCTTGGGCGAGCTGATCGACGAGATCGGCGGCGGCACGCTGAGCGGGCGGCCGGTGCGTGCGGTGCAGGTCGGCGGACCATTGGGCGCCTACTTCCCGCGCGCTCTGTTCGATACGGCGTTCGACTACGAGGCCTTCACGGCGCGAGACGGGTTGATCGGTCATGGCGGCATCGTCGTGTTCGACGACACGGTCGACATGGCGCGGCAGGCCCGCTTCGCGATGGAGTTCTGCGCCATCGAATCCTGCGGCAAGTGCACACCCTGCCGCATCGGTTCGACGCGCGGCGTCGAGACCATGGACAAGATCATCCGCGGCGAGCGTGGCGCTGCGAACCTGAAGCTGATCGAAGATCTCTGCCAGACGATGAAGTTCGGCTCGCTCTGCGCCCTGGGCGGCTTCACGCCCTATCCGGTGATGAGCGCCATAAAGCATTTTCCCGAGGATTTTGTCCGCGCAGCCGTCAGCGTGGCCGCGGAATAGAGGGCCTATCATGTCGCTCGTCCATGAAACCGACTACGGCACGCCGGCCAGCCGCGCCGAGGAACAGGTCGCGCTCACCATCGACGGACAGACCGTTACGGTGCCGGCGGGCACGTCGATCATGCGCGCGGCGATGGATGCGGGCATCCAGGTCCCCAAGCTCTGCGCCACCGATTCCGTCGATGCGTTCGGTTCCTGCCGGCTGTGCCTCGTGGAGATTTCAGGTCGCGCCGGCACGCCCGCCTCCTGCACGACGCCGGTGGCGCCGGGCATGGTCGTGTCGACCCAGACCGAGCGGCTGAAGCAGATCCGCAAGGGCGTGATGGAGCTCTATATCTCCGATCATCCGCTCGACTGCCTGACCTGCGCGGCCAACGGCGATTGCGAGCTGCAGGACATGGCCGGTGCGGTCGGCCTGCGCGACGTGCGCTACGGCTATGATGGCGAGAACCACACGAAGCAGGAGAAGGACGAGAGCAATCCGTACTTCACCTACGATCCTTCCAAGTGCATCGTCTGTTCGCGCTGCGTGCGCGCCTGCGAGGAAGTACAGGGCACTTTCGCGCTCACCATCCAGGGGCGCGGCTTCGACTCGAAGGTGTCGCCAGGCGCTGCGCTCGACAATTTCCTGAGCTCCGAATGCGTGTCGTGCGGCGCCTGCGTACAGGCCTGCCCGACCGCGACGCTCTCGGAAAAGAGCCTGATCGAGATCGGCCAGCCCGAGCATTCCGTCGTGACGACCTGCGCCTATTGCGGCGTCGGTTGCAGCTTCAAGGCCGAGATGCGCGGCGAGGAACTGGTGCGCATGGTGCCGTGGAAGGACGGCAAGGCCAATCGCGGTCATTCCTGCGTGAAGGGCCGCTTCGCCTGGGGCTACGCCCATCACAAGGAGCGCATCCTGAAGCCGATGGTGCGCGAGAGCATCGACCAGCCGTGGCGCGAGACGAGCTGGGAAGAGGCGATCGGCCGGGTAGCGTCGGAGTTTCGCCGCCTGCAAGAGAAGCATGGTCGTCTCGCTATCGGCGGCATCACCTCGTCGCGCTGCACCAACGAAGAGACCTATCTGGTGCAGAAGCTGATCCGTGGCGGCTTCGGCAACAACAACGTCGATACCTGCGCCCGCGTCTGTCATTCGCCGACCGGCTTTGGCTTGAGTCAGGCCTTCGGCACCTCGGCCGGCACGCAGGATTTCGACTCGGTCGAGCATTGCGACGTCGTGCTGGTGATCGGCGCCAATCCAACCGACGCGCATCCCGTCTTCGCCTCGCGCATGAAGAAGCGCCTGCGCCGGGGCGCGAAGCTGATCGTGGTCGATCCGCGCCGTACCGACCTGGTGCGCATGCCGCATATCGAGGCCGACTATCACCTGCCGCTGCGGCCCGGCACCAACGCCGCGCTGATGAACGCGCTGGCGCACACGATCGTCACCGAGGGCCTGGTCAACGAGAAGTTCGTGCGCGAATTCTGTGACCGCGACGCCTTCGAGCATTGGGCCGCCTTCGTGGCCGAGCCGCAGAACAGTCCGGAGACGGTCGGCCTGCTGGCGGGTGTCGATCCCGAGGCGATCCGCGGCGCCGCGCGGCTCTACGCGACCGGCGGCAATGCCGCGATCTACTACGGTCTCGGCGTCACCGAGCACAGCCAGGGCACCACGACGGTGATGGCGATCGCCAACCTCGCCATGGTGACCGGCAATCTCGGCCGGGCGGGCGTCGGCGTGAACCCGCTGCGCGGCCAGAACAATGTCCAGGGCGCCTGCGACATGGGCTCGTTCCCGCACGAGCTGACCGGTTACCGCCACATCTCCGATGACGCGACGCGCGACATGTTCGAGAAGATGTGGGGCCGCTCGCTCGATTCGGAGCCGGGACTGCGCATCCCCAACATGTTCGATGCGGCGGTCGAAGGCACCTTCAAGGGTCTCTACGTGCAGGGCGAGGACATCCTCCAGTCCGATCCCAACACTGCCCATGTCGTGCAGGCGCTGTCGGCGATGGAATGTGTCGTCGTGCAGGACCTGTTCCTGAACGAGACGGCGAACTACGCCCACGTCTTCCTGCCGGGCTCGACCTTCCTCGAGAAGGACGGGACCTTCACCAACGCCGAGCGCCGCATCAATCGCGTGCGCCGGGTGATGACGCCGAAGAGTGGCATGGCCGACTGGGAGATCACCCTGGCCATCGCCAAGGCGATGGGCTTCGAGATGCCCTACAAGCATCCGTCGGAGATCATGGACGAAATCGCGGCGCTGACGCCGACCTTCGCCGGCGTGTCCTACGACCTGCTCGACAAGGTCGGCTCGGTCCAGTGGCCGTGCAACGAGAAGGCGCCGCTCGGCACACCGGTCATGCATATCGGCGGCTTCGCGCGCGGCAAGGGCAATTTCCTGATCACCGAATATGTGCCGACCGACGAGCGCACGGGGCCGCGTTTCCCGCTGCTGCTCACCACCGGTCGCATCCTCAGCCAGTACAATGTCGGCGCCCAGACGCGACGCACCGACAATGTCGTGTGGCATGACCAGGATCTGCTCGAGATCCATCCGCACGATGCAGAACAGCGCGGCGTGCGCGACGGGGACTGGGTCAAGCTCGACAGCCGCGCCGGCAGTACCAGCCTGCGGGCGCAGATCACCGACCGCGTGGCGCCGGGCGTCGTCTACACGACGTTCCACCATCCCGATACGCAGGCCAATGTGATCACGACCGACTATTCGGACTGGGCGACCAACTGCCCGGAATACAAGGTCACGGCGGTGCAGGTGTCGCCGTCGAACGGCCCGGGCGACTGGCAGAAGGAATATGCCGAGCAGGCGCAGCACAGCCGGCGCATCGCGGCCAAGGTCGCGGCGGAGTAGGGCCTGTGTCCTCGTATGACGGCAAGCTCGTGATGATGGCCAACCAGATCGGCAAGTTCTTCGTGCCGCAGCGCGACATCGATGCGCCGGCCGCCATCGCCACGCACATCCGGAAATTCTGGGATCCACGCATGCGCGCCGCCATCGTCGCGCATCTGGACGAAGGTGGAGAGGGGCTCGAAGACCCGGTCCGCCAGGCTGTCCTTCGACTTAAGGAGAGCCAGACGCCTCGCTGAGTTGCTACAAAGAATCAAGAATTGGGGGAAGAAACTAAATGACAAGCATTCAAGGAACGGCTGGCTCTCTGCCAGCCGGAGGCCTGCTCGACCGAGAGCGGATCATCGCCAAGCCGGGTTTCAACCGATGGCTGGTGCCGCCGGCCGCGCTCGCCATCCATCTCTGCATCGGCATGGCCTATGGCTTCAGCGTGTTCTGGCTGCCGCTGTCACGCGCCATCGGCATCTCGAAGTCGGTGGCCTGCCCGGCCGACATCAGCCTCATGCAGTCGCTGTTCATCGCCAATTGCGACTGGAAGATCAGCGATCTCGGCTGGATGTACACGCTCTTCTTCGTCGTGCTGGGTTCGGCAGCGGCGATCTGGGGCGGCTGGCTGGAACGCTCGGGCCCGCGTAAGGCCGGCGTCGTGTCGGCGGTCTGCTGGTGCGGCGGCCTGCTGATCTCGGCGATCGGCGTCTACACCCACCAGCTTTGGATGATGTGGCTGGGCTCGGGCGTGATCGGCGGCATCGGCCTCGGTCTCGGCTATATCTCGCCCGTCTCGACCCTGATCAAGTGGTTCCCCGACCGGCGCGGCATGGCAACCGGCATGGCGATCATGGGCTTCGGCGGCGGCGCCATGATCGGCGCGCCGTTGGCCGACTTCCTGATGAATTACTTCCGGACGCCCACTTCGGTCGGCGTCTGGCAGACGTTCGTCGTCATGGCCTGCATCTACTTCGTGTTCATGATGGGCGGCGCCTTCGGCTATCGGTTGCCGCCGGCCGGCTGGCGCCCCGACGGCTGGACCCCGCCGCCGGAGAACACCAAGTCGATGATCACCAAGCATCAGGTGCATCTCAAGGACGCGCACAAGACGCCGCAATTCTGGCTGGTGTGGGCGGTGCTCTGCCTCAACGTCAGCGCCGGAATCGGCGTGATCGGCATGGCGTCGCCAATGCTGCAGGAGATCTTCGCGGGCTCGCTGTTCGGCCAGCCCGACGTGAAGTTCGGCCAGATGAACGACCAGCAGCGCCAGCTCGTGGCCGCCATCGCGGCGGGCTTCACGGGCCTGCTGTCGCTGTTCAACATCGGCGGCCGGTTCTTCTGGGCGTCGCTGTCCGACAAGATCGGTCGCAAGATGACGTACTACACGTTCTTTGCGCTCGGCATCGCGCTCTATGCGGCCTCGCCGTGGGCTGCCCATGTCGGCAGCAAGGCGCTGTTCGTCGCCTTCTTCTGCGTGATCCTGTCGATGTACGGCGGCGGCTTCGCCACCGTGCCGGCTTACCTGGCTGACCTGTTCGGCACGCAGTTCGTCGGCGCCATCCATGGCCGTCTGCTGACGGCCTGGTCGACGGCCGGCATCATCGGGCCTGTCGTGGTGAACTACATCCGCGAAGCGCAGATCGCCGCCGGCGTGCCGCGCGCGCAGGTTTACGATTTCACGATGTATATCCTGGCCGGCATGCTGGTGCTGGGCTTCGTCTGCAACTTCTTCATCAAGCCGGTCGATCAACGCTGGTACATGAAGGAAGAAGAAGTTGCGGCCCTGCAGGCCAAGACGAACTCCACGGCGGTCGTCCAGGGCGGATCGTTCGGCATCGGCAAGGGCGGCCTCGATGGCAGCACCGCGCTCGCCTGGCTGGTGGTCGGCGTGCCGATCCTGTGGGGTGTCTGGATCACCCTGACCAAGACCCTCGTCCTGTTCCAGTAGGACGGCGAAAATCACGGCAGAAATCCCGGCGGCGCCCATGCGCCGCCGGGGTTTTTTCTTCTATCTCAGCACGAAGGGATTGGCCGGAGAGCCTTCGGCCGTCGAAATCCAGACGCTCTTCGTCTCGAGATATTCGTGGATCGCCTCCATGCCGCTTTCGCGGCCGATACCGGAATGCTTCATGCCGCCGAACGGCATCATGTAGCTGACGGCGCGATAGGTGTTGACCCAGACGGTACCGGCCTTGAGGGCGGCGGTCATGCGGATCGCGCGGTTCATGTCTTTCGTCCACACGCCGGCAGCCAGGCCGTAGATCGAATCGTTGGCCAGGCGCACGGCTTCCTCTTCGGTGTCGAAGCCGATGATCGAGAGAACCGGACCGAAGACCTCCTCCCGTGCGATACGCATGTCGGGCCGCACGTCGACGAAGATCGTCGGTTCCACGAACTGTCCACCCGGCAGGTCCTTGGCCGGGCCGCCGCCCAGGATGCAACGCGCGCCCTCGGCCTTGGCGATGTCGATATAGTCGAGGATCTTGCGGTACTGCGGCGCGGTGGTGACCGGTCCGATATTGGTATCGGGCAGCATCGGGTCGCCCTTGCGGGCCGAGCGTCCCAGCTCGGCGACGCGCTTGCTGAATTCCTCGCGGATCGAGTTCTGCACCAGCAGGCGTGAGCCCGCAATGCAGGTCTGGCCGGTGGCGGCGAAGATACCGGAGATCGCGCCCGACGCGGCGGCGCCGAGGTCGCAATCGTCGAACACGATGTTGGGCGACTTGCCGCCCAGTTCGAGCGAGACGCGCTTCATCGTCTTGGCGGCCTGCGCGTAGATCTTCGCGCCGGTGCTGTCGGAGCCGGTGAAGGTGATCTTCGAGATGCCCGGATGATCGACGAGGGCCGAGCCTGCTTCCTGGCCGTAGCCTGTCACCACGTTGAACACGCCGTCGGGGAAGCCGGCTTCCTTGGTCAGGCCGGCAAACTCAAGGGTCGAGGCGGAGGCGAACTCCGACGGCTTCACGATGACGGTGCAGCCGGCGGCGATGGCAGCGGCGCACTTCCAGGCGATGAACAGAAGCGGCGAGTTCCAGGCGGTCAGCGCTGCTACCACACCCACCGGCTCGTGCCGCGTGAAGGCGAAGGTGTCGGGCTTGTCGATTGGAACGACGGAGCCCTGGACCTTGTCCGCGAGGCCACCGAAATAGCGCCACCACTCGGGATTATAGTTAACCTGGCCGCGCATCTCCGACATCAGCTTGCCGTTGTCGCGTACCTCGACCTCGGCCAGGCGCTCTGCATTGGCCGCGATCAGATCGGCGAGCTTCAGCATCAGCTTGCCGCGATTCGAGGGCGACATCTTCGCCCAGGGGCCGTCGTGCAAGGCAACCGCGGCCGCCGCGACCGCGCGATCGACGTCTCGTGCGCAGCCCTGCGGAATCTTCGCCCAGACTTCGCCGCGATAGGGATCCATGCTGTCGAGCCACTTGCCGCCGAGCGGGTCCACATACTCGCCGCCGATGAAATGCTGATAGGTTTTCAAACGATCCTCCTCCGCCGGACGAACGGCCTTTCGCGGGGCGGGGCCGAAAGGCCCACCCGTTATGGCGGGCAGCATACAACGAGGATCGCTGCGGCTAGCTAATGCTTTCGGTCTGGCTGATATATGCTCCACGCGACCTTGCGGCGCGTGCGTCGACAGAAATCAGAGGGCAAGTTGATCCAATGACGAGAACAATTCTTCCGATCCTGCTCCTGGCGTTTCTTGCCGGCGAAGCTGTCGCCCAGGCTGACGATGCAGCCTACTGCAAGACCCTCGGCGATTACGCGACGCGGTATCTTGGCGACGGCGGCGGGAATGGCGGGACGCGGCCCGACTTCGATATCGTCGAGGCCGTCGGTCAGTGCAACAAGGGCAACACGGCGGCGGGCATCGCGGCGCTGGAGAAGAAGATCCGCAGCAAGGGGTTCACGCCCCCGGCACGCTGAGGGCGGATACTCCCGACATGAGCGATCCGCAGAAAGGGCCGGGCGACGAGCAGGTGGGTGAGAGTGTCCGCCGCTCGCTCTCCTTCCTGCTGGCGCAGCAGAAAACCCGCACGCCGTGGAAATCGTCGGTGCTGGCGCCGAACGATCCAGCCATCGATCGCTTCTCGGCCGGGACCTGGACCGGCGCTTTCACGATGCCGGCGCCGCCGCCCAAGGAGGGGCCGGTCTACACGCCGGTGATGATCACCGCGCCGCTGTATTTTCCGCTCATCGCAGGGCGGTCGGCGACCTTCAACGGTCTGGTCGATGCGCCGTTCGCCTCCATGGATGGCTGGGTCGGGCGTCGCAACAAGGACGCGGTGGCCGGCGCCGCGGCGGCCGAGAATCCGGCAAGTCTGTTCGGCGATGGTGGCGCCAACTGGGGCTCCTATTTCGTGGTCGGCAGCGTCGATGGCGTCACGCAGTTCGTCACGAGGGTCGCGGGCAACCGCAGCTGGAAGGCCGAGATCGCGAACGTGCTCCCGGGGAGCTGGTCGTTCCAGCTCGTGACCTATGCCAATGCCGCGGCGGCCGCCCGCGATGCCGACCGGATCACGGTGGGCGCGGCGTGGCGGCAAGCCGACCGGCCCGGCGACGTTCGCCGATACTGGACGGTGTCCTACACGGATGCGCCGCCACAATTCAGTAACGTGTCGCTCGATGCCGTAGGCCCCTTCGTCGTGCGCGGAACGCTCGAGGCTTTCGCCACGACGCAAGGCCGGACGTACAAGATCCTCGTCACTAACGAGGCCGACGGCGAATATGCCTGGGCGCTGGCCGATGCGGTTCCGGGTGCCTTCACGATCAGTCGCGACTTTCCCTTCGGCGGCAAGATCAAGTTGCGGCTGGTCGAATTGCTGAACGGCTGCGCGGTACGCGTCCTGGGTCAGGTCTGGGCGGAGGAGAATGCTGCCGTCGGGGCGGCCTGTTTCCCCGACCTGCGGATCGAATACCGCTCCCTCACCACGGGCTTCGCTGCGTCGCCCGACAGTACCGTTCCGGCGCGACGCGACGGCACATGGTCGGTGACGCTCGTGCCGAGAGGCGTGGGCCGCGTCTCGCTGGTGGATCTCAACACCAAGCGCATCTGTGGCGAATACACGATGCCCTCGGGTCTCATACGCTCGTTCATCGTGCCGGCCGAAGATTCGGGTCAGCGACCGATCAAGGACGTTTACTACGACGCTTTCAACGACACCTGCTTCCTCTATGACCAGGCGGTCGCGCTGATCGCCCTGCTGCAACTCGGCGAGCGGGCGGCGGCGCGCCAATTGGTCAATGCGCTGCTGACCGTGCAGAATCCCGACGGCAGCTTCCCTTTCGCCAATCAGCAGGCGACGCTCTCCGCGCACGAGGCGGGCGTCATCCGCAACGGCGCGCAGGCCTGGGTCTGTTATGCCTTGCTGATCGCCGATCAACCGCAGTTCCGCGACTGGTTCCCTGAGCGGACCCTGGCCGCGGCGCTGGCCGGTCTCGACTATGCTCTCGACTACACCAACGCCAAGGGACTGATCGACGGCGGCCGCGGCCGTATCGTCGAGGGCGTACTCGAGCCGGACTACATCGTCCCGTGGTGGAGTACCGAGCACAATATCGATCTCTGGTGGGCGCTCGACCTTGCGAATCGCCTCTACGGCAGCAAGTCCGTCAACTACGCGGCTCGCGCTGATTCGCTCAAGGCGGCACTCCTGCAGAACGGCCTGGGCTGGGACGACGCGACGGGCCTTTTCTGGCAGGGCGGCATCGTCAGCAACGGCGTCAACAAGCCCGACGGCATGCGCGCGCTCGACACTCACAGTTGGGGCGCGGCACTGCTCGACAAATGGGGACTCAAAGCGAAGGCCGCCGCTTCGCTGGCGCGCGCCGACGAACATTATGTCGTGACCGACGCGCTGACCGGACTGCAGGGCTATACGACGTTCATCACCCTCGACGGCTATCCGCCGGACACGATTCCCTCGCCCTGGTATGAGGGCAGCTTCGGCGTCGTGATTGCCTGGCGCGATCAGGACTCTTCACGCGCGACCGATCTTCTGGGCAAGCTCGTGAAGGCGCAGAATCCGGACGGGTCCTATCCTTATGTGCTGCGCGCCGATCCAGTGAACGAGATTCACACATTTCCCTGCATCATTGCGCCGGGGTGGAATGTGTTGGCTTGGTCGGGGCAAGGAACGCCGTATCCCCGCATCGTGTGGGTCTGATCGCGACACAGCGCTAGGGATGCCACCTCGAAGGTTCCCTTCAATCACCAATTGTTGACCGTGGACAGGCGATGGCCAGAGGTGGTGAAATATTGCTATCATAGGGACGGCACGGTTCTCGCGCCGGAAATGAAGGACACTAACCAAATGGCTTCAGGTACCGTTAAGTGGTTCAACGCCACCAAAGGATTCGGATTCATCCAGCCCGATACGGGCGGCAAGGATGTTTTCGTCCATATCAGCGCGGTCGAGCGTGCCGGGCTCAACGGCCTGAATGAAGGTCAGAAGATCAGCTACGAAGTTCAGGTCGAGCGCGGCAAGGAAGCTGCCGTCAACCTGAAGGCGTAGTCCCGCGTCGGCCTCGACGCAGGCCGACGGGAAACGAACGAAACGATTGTGCGCTCGCCGGTTGAACGGGCGGGATGCTATCGGTGAAGGCCTCGATCGCCGTCCATCGCGGTGTTCGGGGCCTTTTTCGTAAATGTGGCTTTTTGGTGGAACTTTAGAATTGTTCGCACGTTGCAGGAGTAGAGATTAAAAAGTGGCTTTGTTTCGATTCTTTATTTGAATTCGAGTGATTGCCATAAAATTTATGATCTTCCCTCTGTAGACGTGGCACGCGTTCACAGTGGCGCGAACAGTGCATGTGATGCTCGACTATAAGTCGGCATCGCGGTAGGCGGGGCGAGTATGCGGATCTTATCGGCGCTTGTGGTTTTGGCGGTCACTTCGATCGTCTCGATTGTGGGTGCTGCCGAGCTTCGCGCCGCGACCATCGTCCCCGTCGCTCCCCTGACACCCCCAACCCTTTTCTCGCGAGCCGATACCGCCGAAAGCCCGAGATTGCGCCTTACGGGTATGATCGAGGCGGGTGACTCGGAAAAGTTGCGCGACATCCTGACCAGGCTCCAGGCCACGGCCTCGTCGAAGACGGGCCTGCCGCTGGCCACGATCGAGCTGAGCAGCCTCGGCGGCAGCCTGTCGGAAGGCGTCAAGATCGGTGAACTGCTCAAGAGCTTCAAGGTCGTCGCGGTCGTTCGCAAGCAGGACCTCTGCCTGTCGGCCTGCGCCTTGGCCCTTCTGGGGGGCACCGCGGTCCGCGCCGAGGCTTCCTATCCGCACGATTGCAATATCGAGGTCGGTGGCAAGGTCGCGTTCCACAATTTCTTCCTCGATCGCACCGACCTGCGTGAGCTGACCCACGACGATCCAGTGGCCAGTCGCCTGCAGGGCTTTGCCGATGCGCGCGGTGGCGCGGCTATGCTGATCCGGTATGCCGCGGAGATGGGCCTGCCGCCGACTTTCGTCGCCCGGTTGATGGCGCGTCCGGTCGAGGAGTTCCAGTACATCGAGACGATCGGCGAGTTTCTCGAGTTGAAGCTGTGCCCGATCGGGCTCGAGCGGCCGGCGCTGCCGATGGCCCACCAGGCCGCCAACATCTGCAACAACTCGCTGGCCACGCCGGTGCCGCTGTCGTCCGTTGTCGTCGGGCCCATCGCCCCGCCGCAGGTGCGCCAGTACATGCTGGAGCGCGTGCAGGATGGCCTGAACGCGGCCAAGGCGAAGGGCAAGCTCGCGGACCAGCTCGCCACCTGGTCGGTGATGCGTACGAAGGAAGAGGTCGACAAGCTCTACGACGATCTGCGCGCGGCAGGCGTTGCCCTTCCCGAGATCGTCGGACCGACCTTCGAGGTCGCCATCAGCCAGGGCGGACGAACCCGTGCCGCCTGCTATGTCAGCCTGTCGGTGACCGATCCGGACAGGTACGACGTCGTGCTTCAGGGACCGCGGAATCTTGCCGAGGCGACACGCGTGCCGCCTGCCAATGCCCGTCGCCTGTTCCTGTACGACCGGCGCGATATCGCCAACCAGCGCCCGTCGTCGATCGACCGCAATCTGGTCACGCCGGATACGCGCGAGGTCGAAGAGCAGGCCGCGCCCCTCAGCTCGGGCCGCGTGCCACCGCGCGGCGAGAACGCCCGGAAGTAGCGACCGGCGGTCGGCTTAGCGTCCGCCGACCACCCAGCCAGTTTCCTTCGCGAAGGCTTCGAAGAACTCCGTCTCATAGGCCCGCTCGGGCGTCTCCCGCACGAGACTATCGATCCGTTCGGCATCGTGTCCGACCAGGATGCGCCAGCGCTCGTTGCGCACACCGTCGAGGATGATCGTCGCGGCTTCGGCCGCCGTCGTCGGCGCCTCCTCGAGGAAGCGGCGCGCCCGTTCGGCCATGATCTTGCGGACGTCGTCGTCGGACAGTTTTGCGGCGTCGATCCCCATCGACGCGATGCGGGCTCGCGCCAGCCCGACCTCGTGCGCCGTGATCTCATCGGTCTGGTTGCCGCTCTGCAGCTTGCGCGAGTTGGCGACGATCGACGTACCGATATGGCCGGGCATGACTACCGAGCATTTGATGTGCGGGGCGTTGATGCGCAGGTCGGTGATCAGCGCCTCGGTGAAGCCCTTCACCGCGAATTTGGCGGCGGCGTAGGCGGTCTGCGGGATGTTGGGCGCGATGAAGGCCCAGAAGCCGTTGACGCTCGACGTGTTGACGATGTGGCCGGCATCGGCGCGGCGCAGCATCGGCATGAAGGCGCGCGTGCAGAGATAGACGCCGCCCCAGCAGATGTTGAACGTGCGCTCCCATTCGTCGCGCTCGTTGACCAGGAAGCTGCCGCCGCCGCCGATCCCCGCATTGTTGAACAGGAGATGGATGCGGTCGGTCTCGTGCTGTTCGGCAACGGCATCGCGGAAGCGCACGACCTGCGGCTCGTCCGCGACGTCGGCGATATGCGTGGTGATGCGCTGGCCCTGGCTGAGGCCCGCCGCCTCGCAAAGTCGCTTCGTCTCGGCCATCGCGCCAGCCGACACGTCACCCAGTGCGATGCTGCAGCCCTCGGCCGCAAGCTGCCGCGCCAGTTCCCGGCCCATGCCCGTGCCGCCGCCGGTGATGACGGCAATCCTGCCCGCGAAATCCTTCATGTCGTTTCCTCTGTTTTCTTTTCTTCAAGCCGGACGAAAGCGCTTCAGGACCAGGTAGCCCAGCAGGACGAAGCCCAGCAGCACGATACCCTGCGTCACGGCGAACGTCGGCTCGGCCCCGGTGGGGACGAACCTGTTCAGGAAGCCGATCTTCTGGAAGGACTGCACGACCAGGACGAAGACGTTGAGATAGAAGGCGAACAGGGCGGTCGCGACATAGATCCACCGCCACGCGCCGGTGACACGGCCGACATAGAGCGCCAGCAGCGCAATCGCGAGAGCGACCGACGATACGATCCCGACGCCGAGCGCCGGCGTGAACACGGTGATCGGAAAGAGGAAGCCGGTGAGCGTCGTCAGCACGGTGAACAGCAGGAACACCGAGTTCCATGTATCGAGCCGGCGTCCCTCGAGCATGCGCGCACAGGCGACTGCGCCGGCGGCAATGGCGATCAGGCTGATGACGACGTGCACGACCGTGAAGGTCGCGATGGACATTCCGAGAACCATATCAGTCTCCTGGGCTTGCGGCGGCGTTGCGCAGTGAGCGTTTCCCTGACGGATCCAGTCACCACTTTAACGCATGGTCGGGCCGGCGACAGGTCGGGGTGCTGCCATATTCGACCCTTAGGCACACGGCCGATCCCAGGAGGAGAAAACCGTGTCCGTTTCGATCGCCCGCCGCGCGCTGCTTTTCGCGCCGCTGCTGTCCCTGCCGGCCTTCGCAGACGATGCCGTGTCGTCGCTTCGCGAACTCGAGCGCCGCAATGGCGGCCGTCTCGGCGTGGCCTTGCTCGACACCGCGAGCGGCCGTCGCGTCGCCTATCGCGGTGAGGAGCGCTTCCCGATGTGTAGCACCTTCAAGTTCCTGGCCGCAGCCCTCGTGCTGGCCCGTGTCGATCGCGGCGAGGAGAAGCTCGATCGCCGCATCGTCTTCGCGGCAGGCGATCTCGTGCCTTACTCACCGGTTACGAAGGAGCACGTTGGACCGGCAGGCATGACCGTCGAGGCGATTTGTGCGGCGGCGATGACCCTCAGCGACAACACGGCGGGCAACCTGATGCTCGCGAGCTTCCTGCGGGACTGACCGGCTTCGTGCGTGAGTTGGGCGATCCAGTGACGCGCCTCGACCGGATCGAGACCGATCTCAATGAAGGCACGCCGGGCGATCCGCGCGACACGACTTCGCCGCTCGCCATGCTGGGCACGATGCAGAAGCTGACCACGGGCGACGTCCTGTCCGCCGGCTCACGCGAACGCCTGATCGGCTGGTTGGTCGCCAACAAGACCGGCGACAAGCGGCTGAGGGCCGGTGTGCCGGCCGCATGGCGTGTCGGTGACAAGACGGGGACCGGCGGCAACGGCAGCGCCAACGACATTGCCGTCGCCTGGCCGGCCGGCCGCGCACCGGTTTTCATCGCGGCCTGTTACACGGGGTCGACGATTTCCGACGAGGCGCGCAGTGCGGTGATCGCCGAAGCCGGCCGCATCGTCACGGCCGGCTTCGCCTGATCGGGCTCGATCAGGCCGGCAACTTCGGCGCGCTCGGGTGCTTGGGCAGGAAGGCCGTGAGCAGGCCGAGCACCAGCAGGAACGGCGTCACCTTGTAGACGGCTTCGATGCCGGCATGGTCGGCGATCTCGCCGAGTGCCGCGGCGCCGAGGCCGCCCAGGCCGAACGACACGCCGAAGAACATGCCGGCCACCAGGCCGACCCGTCCGGGCAGGAGCTCCTGCGCGTAGACCAGGATCGCGGAGAAGGCCGAGGCCATGATGATCGCCACGGTGACCGCCAGAACGCCCGTCCAGAACAGGTTGGCGTAGGGCAGCAGCAGTGCGAAGGGCAGGGCGCCCAGGATCGAGAACCACATCACTGGAATGCGGCCGACCTTGTCGCCGACCAGGCCACCCAGGATCGTGCCCACCACGATGCCGACCAGGAAGGCGAACAGGTAGAGCTGCGCGGTCTGCACCTCCATGCCGAACTTCTGGATCAGGTAGAAGGTGAAGTAGGAGCCGAGGCTGGCGCTGTAGACATTCTTGGAGAAGAGCAGCGCGACCAGGATCGCCACGGAGATGCCGACACGGCGCTTCGACAGGATCACATGACCGGTGGCTGCGGCCGCCTTGCGGGCGGCAGGCTTCTGAGTGGCGCGGCGCGCCTTGTACCAGTGGCCGACCTGGAACAGCACGATCATCGCGAGCAGGGCGGCGGCCGAGAACCAGACGATGCTCTGCTGGCCGGCCGGCACGACGATGAAGGCGGCGAGCAGCGGACCCGCGGCGGAGCCCATGTTGCCGCCGACCTGGAACAGCGACTGCGCGAGACCGTAGCGGCCGCCCGCCGCCATGCGCGCGACCCGCGAGGCTTCCGGATGGAACACCGAGGAGCCCATGCCGATCAGTGCGGCAGCGAACAGAATCAGTGGGTATGAATTTGCCTGCGACATCAGCAGGAGGCCGACCAGGGTGAAGCCCATGCCGACCATCAGGGAATAAGGCTGGGGCTTCTTGTCGGTGTACATGCCGACCACCGGCTGCAGCATCGACGCCGTGCACTGGAAGGCCAGGGTGATGAAGCCGATCTGACCGAATGACAGTGCGTATGAATCCTTGAGGATCGGATACAGCGCGGGCACCAGCGACTGCATCATGTCGTTGAGCAGGTGGCAGAAGCTCAAGGAGAGAATGACGGCGAAGGTCGTGCTGTCGGCGGAGGCGGCAATCGCCGGGGCCGCGGGGGCAGAAACGGGCGCGGCGCCGGCTGCCATCGTGTTGTCGGTCATGTTGCCACTTTAAGCGGCAGTTCCGCTGGTCGCCAGCGCCAGCCCGGCAGACCAGCCCTGCGCCGAAAGCTAGGGGGCGAGTTCGCCGAGATAGGCCCTGACGTCGGGCGCCGAGACGATGCTCTCGAAGTCGGCGAAGGGCCGGACCGTGCCGCCGCCCACGAAGAAGAAGCGCTCGCAGATCTCCTTCAGCAACTCGAGGTGCATCGGCGCCGTCGGGTGCAGGCAGATGAAGACCAGCCGCCCCTCGCTCCGCAGCTTGCGGAAGAAGTCGAGCATGAAGCCGATATAGCCGTCCTGCGTGTTGAACTGCGGCTCGTCGAACAGATGCACGACCGGATAGTCGCTGCCGGCCGGCTCCAGCATGAAGTTGGGGCGGGTGCGCGAGAAGCGACGCACTTGGTAGGACTGGTGATAGTGGATGGCCAGCCGGTCGCGCTCGCGATAGCGCACGCGGTGCATGTCGCGGCCGGCCACCAGCACGCGGCCCTCGCTCGGCACGTTGGAGCCGGCGATCATCTCGAACAGGGTCGTTTTGCCTGCCCCGTTGGGCCCCATCACACCGACGATCTCCGGTCGCTCGAAGCGGCAGTCGACGTCGAGGCGAAAGGCCGGCGTGCGGTCGAACAGGCCGCGGCGGTAGATCTTGCTGACGCCTTCGATGGCCAGCAGCGGAGCGCCGGTCATTGCGCGCCTCCCAGCAGCCTGCGTTTCAGCGCGGCGTCGGCCTTGAGTTCCTCGGCCGCGCCTTTCCAGGCCACGGTCCCGTGGCTCAGCACGACCACGCGGTCGGCGACGGAGAGCGCGATCTCGGCATTCTGCTCGACCACGATGGAGGCGATGCCCTCGCGCTTCAGCCTGCGGATCACCGACAGCACGTCGTCGACGATCTTCGGCGCCAGCCCCTGGCTCGGCTCGTCGAACAGGACGAGGCCCGGCGAGCCCAGCAGCGCGCGGCCGATCGCCACCATCTGCATCTCGCCGCCCGACAGGGTCTCGGCCTCGCGCGCCATCAGGTATTTCAGCGGCGAGAAAATCTCGGTGATCTCGGACACCGACCAGGCGCGATAACGTGTGCGCTTGATCCCAAGCGACAGGTTCTTGGCGACGCTGAGCGTCGGGCAGATGCGCCGGTCGTCGGGCACCCAGCCGATGCCGGCGCGGGCGATCTCGTGCGTCTCGCGAGCCCTGAGCGACTGGCCATCGAGCAGGATGTCGCCCTCACGTGGCCGGGTGAGGCCGAGAATGGAGCGCAGCGCCGTGGTCTTGCCCGCACCGTTGGCACCCAGCAGCGCCAGCACCTCGGCCGTGCCGACGTCGAAGGAGACGTCGAACAGCGCCTGCGTCTCGCCGTAGAAGGTGTCGATGGCGCGGACCTCGAGCATCAGGCGAGCTTTCCGAGGTTGGAGTTCTTCACCCAGGGATTGGCGCGCAGCTCGGCGGGGCTGCCGTGCGCGATCACCTGACCCCAGTGGATCACCGAAATGTCGTCGGCCAAGCCGAACAGGAATTCCATGTCGTGCTCGATCACCACGATGGTGACCTGGCCCTTCAACCGGCGCACCAGCTCGGCCAGCCGGTCGCGGCCATCGCTGCCGAGACCCGCGGTCGGCTCGTCGAGGAACAGCAGCTTCGGCCGCGAGGCGAGTGCCACGGCAATTTCCAGCGCCCGGCGTTCGCCATAGGGCAGGGCCTTGGCGCTGTCGTCGGCCCGCGCCGCGAGACCGACTGTGTCGAGGATCTCGTGCGCTTCGGCGACCAGTGCGGGATCGGCATAGGCTTGCCCTAAGAGATCGCGGCCGCGGTGGCGGGTCTGCGGCAGCGCGATCGCCACGTTCTCGAACACCGTGAATTCGTCGAACAGGTTCATGAGCTGGAACGAGCGCGCGATGCCCAGCCGCGCGATGGCCTGCGGCGACCGGCCGGTGATGTCGGCGCCGTCGAACAGCACACGGCCGCGATCGGGCTTGTAGCGTCCGGTCAGCACGTTGAAGCAGGTCGTCTTGCCCGCGCCGTTCGGGCCCATGATGCCCGACAGCTTGCCCGCCTCGAACGACAGCGAGATGTCTTCCAGCACAACCCGGTCGCCGAAGCGCAGGTGAAGGTCGCGGGCTTCGAACAGCGCCATGGCTACTTCGCCTTCGCGGGCGCGGGCCGCAGGAAGAGGCCGCCGAGACCTTCCGGCTTGTACATGACCAGCACCACGAACAGCAGGCCGAACCACAGCATCCAGCCGGTCGTGAAGGCACCGATCACGTCGCGCGCCAGCAGGAAGACGATGGCGCCCAGCACGGGGCCCCAGAAGGTGACGAGGCCGCCGCCGATCAGCGCCATCATCACGACGTAACCAGAGTAATGAAGGCTCATCACGTCGGGGAAGGCCGAGCTCTGCGCCATGGCGAACAGCCCGCCCGCGAGCCCGGAGAGACCGGCCGAGAGAACCAGCACCGCCGCCTTGTAGCGCCACACGTCATAGCCCACGAAGCGCGCGCGGGTCTCGTTCTGCTTGATCGCCTTCAGGATGCGGCCGAAGGGCGAATGGATCAGCCGCCATAGCAGCAGGGTGACGACGACGAAGACGGCGAGCACGAAATAGAAGAGGGCGATGTTGTCGCGCAGCTCCAGCGTGGCGATGCCCAGCCGCACCGGCAGGCGCTCGATCTTGAGAAGCCCATCCTCGCCGCCGGTGATGGCGTGCGACTTGATGGCGATGAACCAGAAGACCTGGCCGAAGGCGATGGTGAGGAGCGAGTAGTAGATGCCACGCCGATGCGAGATGAAGGCCGCGACCAGCGCACCGCCCAGGGCTGCCGCTCCGACAGCAACGCCGAGGCAGAGCCAGAGATCAGGCGCGATGTTCTGCTGCGCCAGGCCGAACGCGTAGGCGCCTAGGCCGAAGAAGGCGCCATGGCCGAACGACGGCAGGCCGCTATGGCCCAGCACCAGATTGTAAGCCATGGCGTAGGTCGCGAAGATCAGGATCTCGACGCCGAGATACTGGTAGAGGCCGACCTTCTCGATCCAGAGCGGGACCGTGGCGAAGGCCAGCCAGATGGCGATCATCGACGGTGTCAGCGTCGGAACGGAACGACCTTTCTGCATCACGCTTCCAGCACGCTCTTCTTGCCGAACAGGCCGCGGGCGCGGAACGTCACCACGGCAATCAGCAGCAGGTACATCGACATCATCGACCATTCCGAGGCGTAGGCGCCGCTGAGCCCCACGACCATGCCGACGAGAATCCCGCCCAGCACGGCGCCCCAGAAGCTGCCGACGCCGCCCAGCACGATGATCAGGAAGGAGGGCACGACCGCATCGACGCCCATGTGCGGGCGGATGCCCCAGACCGGCGCCAGGATCACGCCGGCCACGGCCGCCATCATGGTGCCCAGCACGAACACCCAGACGCGCAGTTTCTCGAGATCATGGCCCAGCGCGCGGACCATCTCGCTGTCATGGGCGCCGGCCTTCACCAGCGCACCGAAGCGGGTGCGCTCGATCACGACCCACACCACCGCCATGGCGACGATCGCGAAGCCCGCCGCCCAGAAGCGGTAGGTCGACCAGATCAGGTCCATCATCAGGAAGCCGCCCGAGATGCCGCGCGGCACCGGCAGCATGTAGTCGCGCGTGCCCCAGACCGTGCGGATCAACTCTTCCAGCACCATGGCCATGCCGAAGGTGAGCAGCAGCCCGTAGAGCGGATCACGGCCGTAGGTGCGCCGCATCATGCGTTCGAGCACGACCCCGAACGGCGCGACCAGCACGGGCGCGAGGAACATCGCCGCCGTGAACCGCCAGCCCAATGGCACGGCAGCCCAGGCCGCCAGCATGTCCGGCGGCAAGGGCAGGCGCGGCGTGGCGATCGCATAGGCGAAGTAGGCGCCCAGCGCGAACAGCGAGCCGTGCGCCAGGTTGATCTGCTCCATCAACCCCAGGATCAGCATGAATCCCAGGGCCAGAAGGGCGAACAGCAGGCCGAGTGCCAGGCCGTTCACGAGATGGGGCAGGAGCCCGACGATGGACACGCGACGCGCTCTACGCTTGCTTGGCTTATTGCTCGTAGGTCGGGACGTCGGCGTAGGGCTTCAGCTTGCAGGTCGTGAGCGAAGCCGTGTCGAGCGCCTGCTCGGGCGTAGCGTCGCTCAGGATCTCGAACAGGTCGGTATTGTCGACCGGCTTGGGATTGCGCCGCGCCAGATAGATCGTCTGCTGGATCTGATGCGTCACCGGATCGATGTAGGCATCGTAGTTCTGCATGCGGTCGACCGCGGTCATCTTGCGGCCTTCGAGTGCCTTGATGAGCGCGATGTTGTTGGTCGAGCCGGTCTGCTCGATGACGCGCAGCAGCTCGCGCGTCGCCATGTAGCCGTTGTAGGAAACGTTGCCCGGCACGGGGATCGGCGACTGCGGATAGGTCGTCTGCCAGCGCTTCACGAACTCCGGCACGCCCGGCAGCGGCAGCTTGTGATACCAGTTGGTGCCGAACACGCCGAACAGCGTCTCGGGCACGCCCCAGATGTCGGGCCAGTCCTGCTGGTTGTTGATCCAGGCAGCCTTGTCCTCGAGCTTCAGTTCGGCGATCTGCTGGCGCAGCGCCTTGATGTCGTCGCCACCGATCGCCATGGCGATCACGTCTGGCTTGATCTGCTGGACCTTCAGCAGATAGGCGGTGAAGTCGCGCGTGTTCTGCGGCACCAGCAGGTTGTCGACGATGCGGCCACCGGCCTTCTCGACCTCGGCCTTGGTCGCGGCCGCCGTGGTGTGGCCCCACACATAGTCGTTGGTGAGCAGCAGCCATTTCTTGCCGATCTTCTGGACGGCGCTGGCGACCGCGGCCTTGGAGAAGTTGGTGCCGTTGCCGTCCCACACGAACTTGATGCGGCTGCAATTCTCGCCGGCCTCGCTGGGCGCCGAGGAATTGGTGTTCATGTAGATCGTGCCGTACTTGTTGGCGACCTGCGTGATGGCGTTGGCGACACCCGAATGCAGCGCGCCGATCAGGAAGCCGCACTGTTCCTGGGCGATGAAACGCTCGGCGACGCGGGTGCCGGTCGCGGGATTGGTCTCGGTGTCGGCAGTGATCCACTCGATCTTGCGGCCGAGCACGCCGCCCTTGGCGTTGAACTCGTCGATGGCGAGCCGCATGCCGCGCAGATCGTCCTGGCCGCTGTTGCCGTACTGGCCGCTGGCATCGCAGGTGAGGCCGAGCTTGATCGGCTTCTTGGAGCCCTGCGCCCAGACGCGATTGTGCTTCCACGGACCGAAGAAGCTCGCCGTGCCGGCAAGCGTGGCGGTCATCAGGCTGGCCTTGAGCGCGCCACGGCGCGTGATGCGGGACTTCGTCATGGGATCTCCTCCAGTGGCTTTGTTGGCAATTTTCATTGCTCTTGAGTCGTAGAATGGACATTCTACGAACCTCTGTAAAGTGGAATGGACGATTCATTAGATGGCAAAAGGCAAGTCGCGCGGCGGCAAGGGCAATCGGAACGAAGCCGACGCTTACGAGAAGCTGCGGTCCGATATCGCCGCGCGCCACGCGACCCTGTCCGATCGCCTGCAGCATATCGCCGAGTTCGCGCTGGAGAACCCGACGGAGATGGCGCTGGGCACCGTGGCCGAAGTGGCCAAGCGCGCCGGCGCGCAGCCCTCGGCCATCGTCCGCTTCGCCAGCGCACTGGGCTACAGCGGCTTCACCGAGATGCAGCAGGTCTTCCGCCTGCGCCTCGTCGCGAGCCTCGCGCCCTCCTACAAGGATCGCATCGAGCGGCTGAAGGAGGATGGGCCGTGGAGCGGACGCAACGATGCGCGATCGGTCCTGACCCGCTTCGTCACCGAAGGCATTGCCTCGCTCGAGACGCTGAACACGGCGGCCCGCGAGTCCGAGCTGCAGCGCGCCATCGAGCTTTTGGGCTCGGCTGATACGATCTACCTGCTGGGGCTGGGCGGCTCCTATCCGGTGGCCGCGCATCTCGCCTATGTGCTGCGCAAGCTCGGTCGCCGCACCGTGTTGCTCGACGCAATCGGTGGCGGCCTGCGCGAGCAGGCGGTCGCTGCGACGCGCGCCGATGCCGTCCTCGCCATCAGCTTCAAGCAATACAATGCCGACACGGTGCGCCTGTTCGCCGAACTTATAGCGCGCGGCGTGCGCGCGGTGTCGATCACCGACAATCTTTTAAGCCCGATCGCGCGCGGCGCCGATGTGGTGTTCGAACTGCACGACATGGCCGAACCCGCCCTGCGAACCCTGGTGGCGCCGATGTCTCTGGCGCAGGCGTTGGCGGTGGGATTGAGCCTGTCGCAGACCTGACCGCGGTTTCCGGGCCGTGAACCTTCCGGCGGCCGGTGCGTTGCATCGCCCGTGCGCACCGATGTTCCCGCCCGTCTCGACCGTCTGCCGTGGAGCCGTTTCCACCGGCTGGTGGTCGTTGCGCTCGGCATCACCTGGATCCTCGACGGGCTGGA
Organism: Reyranella sp. GW821-FHT12G01; assembly: GCF_058806575.1. Lineage (NCBI taxonomy): Bacteria > Pseudomonadati > Pseudomonadota > Alphaproteobacteria > Hyphomicrobiales > Reyranellaceae > Reyranella > Reyranella sp. GW821-FHT12G01. The sequence continues at coordinate 3,744,322 of NZ_JBXAPV010000001.1, read as the reverse complement.
AGTCACGCTGGCAGGCTCGGTAGCTGCCGCACTTCAGACCAGTCCGCGCCTGCAGCTCACGGCGGAACAGGTCGGCCTGACCGGCAGCGCCTATCTCGCCGGCGCCGTGCTGGGTTCGCTGTTCTTCGGCCATCTTACAGATCGGCTGGGCCGCAAGAAGCTCTTCAACGTGACCCTCGGCCTCTATCTCGTCGCGACGGCGGCGACGGCCTTCTCCTGGGATTTCTACAGTTTCCTGCTGTTCCGCTTCCTGACCGGCGCGGGCATCGGCGGCGAATATTCCGCCATCAACTCCGCGATCCAGGAACTGATCCCCGCACGCCTGCGTGGCCGCATCGACCTCGCCATCAATGGCAGTTTCTGGATCGGTGCGGCCGGCGGTGCGATCCTGTCGGTGTGGCTGCTCGATCCCAACGTCCTCGATCCCGACATGGGCTGGCGCCTGGCCTTCGGCAGCGGCGCGGTGCTGGGCCTCGTGATCCTCTTCCTGCGGCGCTTCCTGCCCGAGAGCCCGCGCTGGCTGATGATCCATGGCAAGCCGCGTGAGGCGGAGGGTGTCGTCGAAGAGATCGAGGCGAGGGTCGCGGCTGATACGGGCCAGAAGCTCGAGCCGGTGACCAAGACGCTGGAACTCGGCGACCCGCACAAGACCACGATGCTCTCCGTCGCGCAGACGCTGCTGAAGCATTACCGCAGCCGCACGGTGCTTGGCGTCGTGCTGATGGCCTCGCAGGCTTTCGTCTACAACGCGATCTTCTTCACCTACGCGCTGATCCTGACCAAGTTCTACAACGTGGCAGCCGACAAGGTCGGCCTCTACATCCTGCCCTTCGCGGTCGGCAATTTCCTGGGGCCGCTTTTGCTCGGACCGTTGTTTGACAGTCTTGGCCGCCGGAAGATGATCACCGCCACCTATGCGATTTCGGGTGTGCTGCTGGCGGTGACGGGCTGGATGTTCCATGCCGGCCATCTCGATGCCACGACGCAGACGGCGATGTGGAGCGTCGTCTTTTTCTTCGCTTCGGCGGCGGCGAGTGCTGCCTATCTGACCGTTGGCGAATGCTTCCCGCTGGAGATCCGCGCCCTCACCATCGCGCTGTTCTATGCCTTCGGCACCCTGTTCGGCGGCGTGGGCGGTCCGTGGCTGTTCGGTGTACTGATCGCCGGCGGCAGCTCGGGTGAGATCCTGTGGGGCTACATGCTGGGCGCCGTGCTGATGCTGGCGGCCGCGCTGGTCACCCTGAAACTCGGTGTCGCGGCGGAAGGCAAGTCGCTGGAGGAGGTGGCGCCACCTCTCTCCAGCGAACGGCGTCTGTAGTTATGCCGCGCGCACCGGCCGGGCGCGCTGATTGTAGAGCATCTTGCGGATGCGTTCCTGTTCCTCGGGCGGCAGCTTCTCTCGATCGACCGAGAAGTCGGCGCCGACCGCCATGCCCTTTTGGACGGCGGGACGGGCGCCCAGCTCCTCGAACCAGCGCTTGAAGTAGGGGAACTCCTCGATGTCCTGGCCCTGGAACTTCCAGTTCACCGTCCACGGATAGCAGATCATGTCGGCGATCGTGTACTGGTCGCCCGCCAGGTACTTGTGCTTGTAGAGCCGGTTGTTCAGTACGCCGTAGAGACGGTTCACCTCGTCGGTGAAGCGCGTGATGGCGTATTTCTGGTCGCCTTCCTTGGCCTGGTCGACGCGGCGGAAGTGTCCGCACTCGCCGCTCTTCGGCCCCTGGTTGGCCATCTGCCAGATCAGCCACTCGTTCACTTCGTGCTTGGTGCGAAGGTCCTGCGGATAGAACTTCCCGGCCTTCTCGGCGATGTAGAGCATGATCGCGCCGGACTCGAAGACGACCAGCGGCTTGCCGCCGTCGGCGGGGGCATTGTCGACCATCACCGGCATGCGGTGATTGGGATTCATCTCCAGGAACGCGTCCGTGAACTGGTCGCCCTGTCCGATGTTCACCGGCACGACCTTGTAGGGCAGGCCGCATTCCTCGAGCAGGATCGTGACCTTCTTGCCGTTGGGTGTCGGCCAGTAATGCAGATCGATCATTCGCTTCCTCCGAAAGACTGGATGTGAGTCAGGGGACGGGAGCCTCCGCCCGTCGTTGCGGCCCGTCAATGGTGTATGCTCGTTGCACAAAGACTGGCGGGGAGAAGACCAGGTGGCGGATGGAAGTCAGGATGTGCGATCGGTTCGCCGGCTCGAGGATGGACGCTTCCTCACCGGCCATGGCCGCTATGTCGAAGACATTGTCGAACCCGCCGCCCTTTACGGCCATGTCCTGCGGTCGCCGCACGCCCATGCGCTGATCCGTTCCCTCGACGTGTCGGCCGCGGCCTCGATGGCGGGCGTGCATCTTGTCGCGACGGCGGACGATCTCGCCGCGGACGGCCTGGGCTTCATGCCTTGCCTCGCGGCCGTGAAACCGATGATCGTGCCGCCGCGCCCGGCTTTGGCGGCGGGCCGCGTGCGCCATGTCGGCGATCCGGTCTGCTTCGTCGTTGCCGACAGCGCGGAGATCGCGCGCGAGGCGGCGGAGCGAATCGAGATCGATTACGAGCCGCTGCCGTCCGTCGTCGACGGTCGCGCGGCGCTGGTCGAGGGCGCACCCACCCTGTGGGACGAGGCGCCGGGCAACCTCGTCTATCACGTGCAGCGCGGCGACCATGCTGCCGTTGCCGAAGCGATGAAGGGCGCTGCACACGTCGTCGATGTCGACGTGATGAACAACCGGGTCATCGTCGTGCCGCTGGAGCCGCGTGCCGGCATCGCGCGCTACGATGCGGCGACCGATACGATGGACCTCGAACTGACGGGGCAGGGGCTGCACGGCATCCGTCGCCAACTCGCCGAGTTCATCTTCAAGGTGGCGCCAGAGCGCATCCAGCTTCATGCGCCGGATGTGGGCGGCGGCTTCGGGATGAAGAACTTCCTCTATCCCGAATGGATACTTTTGCTGTGGGCGGCGCGGCGCTTGAAGCAGCCTGTGCGTTGGCTTGCCGATCGCGCCGAGGATTTCGTGATGGGCGCACAGGGACGCGACATCGAGGCCACGGCGCGGATTGCACTCGACGAGACCGGGCACATCCTGGCGCTCGACGTGGCGATGGTCGCCAATCTCGGCGCCTATCTGTCGGGTAACGGGCCGGGCGCCTCGGTGGTCGCGGCTTCGACGGCGCAGGGCGGCGTCTACGACATTCCCGCGATTGCCGTCGACGTGCGTGGTGCATTCACCAACACGACGCCGGTCGACGCCTATCGCGGCGCCGGCAAGCCCGAAGCCAATTACATTATAGAGCGCGCCATCGAGGCGGCCGCGCGGGCGCTCGGACGCGATCCGGCGGATTTGCGGCGGCAGAACCTGATCGCGTCCTTCCCGCACAAAACCGCGATGGGCATGGCGATCGACTCGGGCGACTTCGTCGCCAACCTCGATGCCGCCGTGGCGCGCGTACCGGACTTCGAGTCGCGGCGCACCACTGCCCGCGCGCGGGGCCGTCTGCGCGGCCTCGGCGTTGCCTGCTTCCTCGAAACCTCGCGTGGTGCGCCGAACGAGTGGGCGGAGACGCGCTTCGAGCCGGACGGCAGCGTGACCATCGCCGTCGGTACCGAATCGAACGGCCAGGGCCACGAGACTTCTTTCGCGCAGATCGCAGCCCGGCATCTCGGCCTCCCGATCGAGGTGTTCCGCTACGTCCAGGCCGATACGCGTGCGGTGAGGAGCGGCGCCGGCCATGGTGGCGCGCGTTCGATGCACATGGGCGGGGCGGCACTGGTCAAGGCGATGGATGCTGCTTTGGCAAAAGCGCGCAAACTGGCGGCACATCTCTTGCAGGCCGCCGAGCATGAACTCGACTACGACCGAGGGCGCTTCGCGGTGCACGGCAGCGATCGCGCCATCGATCTCGCCGCACTCGCGGCCAGCGCACAGGATACGGCGAACCTGCCCGAGGGCATGTCGCCTGGACTCAGCGAGCATGTCTTGAACGTCACCGACATCTTCACCTTCCCGAGCGGCTGCCATGTCGCCGAGGTCGAGATCGATCCCGAAACCGGGGCCACCGACCTGTTGAGCTACGTCGCGGTCGACGATTACGGCCGCCTGATCAACCCCATGCTGACCGAGGGCCAGGTTCAGGGCGGTCTGGCGCAGGGCATCGGCCAGGCCTTGCTGGAGCACACGGTCTACGATCCGCAATCGGGTCAGCTCCTCAGCGGTTCGCTGATGGATTACACGCTGCCGCGCGCGACCGACCTGCCGTTCTTCGATATCGAGCTGGTCGAGCGGCCGACGGCCGCCAATCCGCTGGGCGTCAAAGGGTCGGGGCAGGCGGGGTGCATTGGCGCGCCGCAAACGATCATGGCGGCGGTTCTTGACGCGCTGCGGCCTGCGGGCGTCGAGCGTCTCGAAATGCCGGCCACGCCGTCGCGCGTCTGGGAGGCGCTGCAGCGCGCGAAGCCGGGGCCTTGACGGCAGAGCGCGCGCCGCTGCCCGCACCGACCGGCCAGCGCATCCTGGCCGGCATCCTCTTCATGTGCGGCGCGGGCCTGCTGTTCCCGATCATGAGCGGCTTCGCGAAGTTTTTAGGCGCCGACTACAGCACGCTGCAGATCTCGTGGGCGCGCGCCTTCGGGCACATCGTCTACATGCTGATCTTCTTCGTGCCGAAGTTCGGGCTCGGCATGCTGCGCACCCGGCGGTTCGGCACGCAGCTCATGCGCTCGCTGATGCTCTTCACGTCGAACGCCGCGAGCTTCCTCGCCATCGTCTACATCCCGCTCGGCAAGGCGGCGGCGATCACCATGATGGCGCCGCTGCTGGTCCTGCCGCTCGCCTGGGCGGTGCTGGGCGAGCGGGCAGCGCGCACCCACATCGTGGCGCTCGGCGTGGGCTTCGTGGGTGTGCTGATCCTGATCCAGCCGGGCAGCGCGGTCTTCCAGTGGGCAGCGCTGCTCTCTTTACTGAGCGCGTGTTGCTACGCAGTCTATCAGGTGCTGACGCGGCTCATCTCCGCCATCGACACGCCGGAGACCTCGGCGATCTACAGCTCGATCGTCGGCGGCTTCGGCATGTTCCTGGTGTTGCCCTTCGTGTGGAAGACGCCTCACAGCGCCCGCGACATCTTCTATTTCTGCAGCCTCGGCGTGCTGGGCGGCACCGGCCACTATTTCGTGGCCCGTGCGCTCACCTACGCACCGGCCAACATCGTGGCGCCGTTCCAGTACATGCAGCTCATCGGCTCTGTGGTCGTGGGCTACCTGTTCTTCGGCGATTTCCCGGATTTCCTGGGCTGGATCGGCGCCGCCATCATCGTCGGCGCCGGTCTCTACATCGGCTGGTCGCAGCGCAAGCGGACTTAACCCGCCGTGATCGGTGAGAAGTCGACGTACCAGCTCTTGGGATGGACGTAGCCCTTCACCTTGGACGAGATCGCGTTCGGCCAGACGTCGTGGACGAACCAGACGAACACCGCCTCGTCGACCATGCGCGTGTTGATTTTCGCCAGCACCTTGTCGAGTTCCGCCGGATCGGAGGTGCTGCGCGCCTCGGCGGCGAGCTTGTCGAACTCGGGATCGTTGATGTAGCCCCAGTTCGAGCCCTTGGGCGGGATCTGCTGGCTGTCGATGAAGCGCATGAAGGCATTGTGCGGATCCATCGTGTTCCAGCTCACGTTGATCGCGCTGAACGCAGCGGCTTCCGGGGCCTTGGCGCCTTGGCGCATGAAGTTGAGCAGCGCGTTCCAGTCCATCACCTGGAACTCGAGCTCGACGCCCACTTCGGCGAACTGCTGCTGGATGAACTCGTTCATGATCAGCGGATACATCTGGCCAGAGCCGGAGGTCGAGATCGCGACTTTTAGCTTGAGCTTCTTCTGCGGGCCGTAACCCGCCTCGGCCAGCAGCTTCTTCGCCTCCGCCGGATCGTAGCGGATCTTGAAGGTCGGATTGCCGAACCACGGATGGTCGGTCGGCACGCAGCCGACGGCCGGGGCGGCGAGCCCGTTCAGCAGCTTCACCATGGCGTCGCGGTCGATCGCGAGGTTCAGCGCCTTGCGCACGCGGATGTCGGCGGTCGGCGCGCCCGGCAGCATGCTGAGCGTATAGGGCCACATATGCGGAATGGCATTCGTCTCGATCTTGCAGCCTCCGGCGCGCAGCTTGTCGAGCGAATCCGGCGCCGGCGCCTCGATCCAGTCGACCCGGCCCGAGAGGAGTGCGGCGGTGCGGGTCGAGACGTCGGGGATCGGCAGCAGCACCATGCGCTCGCTCTTGGGCAGGCGTGCCTTGTCCCAATAGTCGTTGTTGCGTTCGAGTTCGGCGCGCTCGCGCGGCGTCCAGGCCTTCATCTTCCACGGACCGGTGCCCGACGGCGACTTGCGATAGGCCTGCCAGTCGCGCCCGACCTTCTCGAAGTTGGCGGGGCTGGCGATCGGGAAGCGGTTGAGCAGCGAGGGGAAGATCGTGTCGGTGCCCTTGGTCTGCATCTCGACCTTGTAGTCGTCGATCTTGCGATAGCCGATCAATGGCCAGACGGCGGCGATCAGGATGCTGCGGCCGGCGCGATCGAACGCCGGCGACTTGTCGTTCAGGGTACGGTCGAGGGTGAAGATCACCGCGTCGGCGTTGAAGTCCGAGCCGTCATGGAACTTCACGCCCTGGCGCAGCTCGAAGATCCACTTCGAGGGATCGGCCGGGTCCTGGTACCACTTGGTCGCGAGGCCGGGCACCAGCTTCGCCGGCGCCGTCGCGGACGACAGGTCCCAGGCGACCAGCGTGTCGTACATGGTGTAGCCCATGAAGCGGATGCCTTCGGTGCCCTGGTCGGGTGCGCCGTCGGTCGCAGGAATGTCAGCCAGCGTCATGGCGATGCGCAGCGGCGCGGATTGTTGAGCTTTTGCGGCGCTCGTGCCGATCAGGGAAAGCGCGGTGCCGGCGAGAAGGGCGGCGCGACGGGTAAGCATAAATGACCTCCGGGGTTCCATTGCATCAAGCACGAAGCGAGCCACCCCGGACCGCACTGGACGCGGCATGCTTCTTGCTGTTTTGCTGGCGAACATGGTCGCGCTGAACACGCTTACTGCCACCGAACTCGCGCAACGACTGGACTCCGGAGCGGCCACCGCCGAGGAGATCGTGCGCGCCCATCTCGACCGGATCGACGAACGCGACGCCGACGTGCTCGCCTGGTCGCATCTCGCACGCGAGGCTGCCCTTCAAACCGCCAAGCTGCTCGATCGTGGACCACGCAAGGGTCTGTTGCACGGCATCCCGATGGGCGTGAAGGACATCATCGATTCCTACGACCAGCCGACGACCTACGGCTCGCCGATCTATCGCACGCACCAGCCGCTCGCGGATGCCGCCACCGTGGCCTTGGCGCGCGATGCCGGCGCCATCCTGCTGGGCAAGACGGTGACGACGGAATTCGCCAGCCGTCATCCCGGCCCGACGAAGAACCCGCACAATCCCGCGCATACGCCGGGCGGCTCGTCCTCGGGCTCAGCGGCATCGGTCGCGGATTTCCAGGCCGTTCTCGGCACCGGCACGCAGACCGGCGGATCGGTGATTCGTCCCGCTGCCTTCTGCGGGATCGTCGGCTACAAGCCGAGCTACGGCCACTTCCCGCCGGCCGGCATGAAGGCCAACACCGAATGGCTCGACACGATCGGCGCCTATGCGCGCAGCGTCGAGGACATCGCTCTGTTCCGCGCGGCGCTGATGGCGATGCCTTATAGGCCGATTGCCAAGCTCGACCGGCCACCACGCATCGCGGTCGCCTTCACCCATCATCGCGACGAGCTCTCACCGGAGGGCACCAAGGCCGTGAATGATGCAGCGGCGGCGTTCGCCAAGGCCGGCGCGCAAGTGAGCGAGATCGAGATGCCCGCGCCGGTGCGCGACATGACCCAGGGGCAGAAGAACCTGTCCGCCTTCGACGGACCCCGCGCCCATGCTGACGAGGCTCGACGCTTCTATGGCCTGTTGAGCGAGAGTCTCAAGGAAGAGAAGCTCGTGGGCGGCGCGAAGGTCGACTATGCGACGTGGGTTGCGGCACGAAAACTCGGCGAGACCGGTCGCGCCGCCGTCGATGCGATGTTCAGCGAGATAGACGTGATCCTGACGGCGCCGGCCAAGGGCGAGGCGCCGCTCGGCCTCGAATACACGGGCGCCGCCACCTTCAACCTGCTCTGGACCTACCTCTGGATGCCCTGCGTGGCGCTGCCGCTGACCAAAGGACCGACGGGCCTGCCGATCGGCATCCAACTGGTCGGGCGACAACACGAGGATGCGGGTCTGCTCGACATCGCGGCCTGGGCGCGGAGCGTGCTGTCATGAAGGCGATTACAGCCCTTGAAGCCGTCGCCGCCATCGAGGCCGGCACGCTCACCTCCGAAAAGCTGGTGCGAGGCTATCTCGACCGCATTGCCGAGCGCGACGATGTCGTGAAGGCCTGGGCCCATCTCGATCCCGACCAGGCCATCGCGCAGGCCAAGGCGGCTGACAAGGCAAGCGGCGGCCTGCTGCGCGGCATCCCGGTCGGGGTGAAGGACATCATCGACACCTACGACATGCCGACCGGCCACAACTCGCCGATCTTCGAGGGCAAGGTTCCGTTCGGTGACGCCGCCTGCGTGGCGCTCTGCCGGACCGCCAATGCGGTCATCATGGGCAAGACGGTGACGACGGAGTTCGCCAATCGCCATGCCGGCGCGACGACGAACCCGCACAATCCCGCGCATACGCCGGGCGGTTCGTCCTCGGGTTCGGCCGCGGCTGTGGCCGACGGCCACGTGCCGCTGGCCTTCGGCACGCAGACCGGCGGCTCGGTGATCCGGCCTGCCGCTTATTGCGGCGTCATCGGCTACAAGCCGACTTACGGCGACTTCAATCGCGTCGGCATCAAGATGCAGTGTCATTCGGTCGATACGCTCGGCCTGATGGCGCGCACGCTCGACGACATCGCGCTGTTCCGCGCCGCCGTGCTGAAGCTGCCACCGGTTGCGATCGATCGTGACATCGGCCGGCCGCGCATCGGCCTCTGCCGTTCGCCCGTGTGGGACAAGGCCGAGCCCGAGACCCGGGCGCTGATGGAGGAGACCGCGACCCGGCTCTCCGACAAGGGCGCGTCGGTGGTCGACGTGGCCTTTGCGGCGCCCTACACCGATATCATCGACGACCATGCCGCGATCACCGGCTTCGAGAGCGTGCGCAACTATGCCGACGAGCGGCTGCGCAATCCCGACAAGGTGAGCGACGAGCTGATGAACGGGCCGATGAAGCGCGGCCTTGCCGTCTCCTTCGAGCGCTACGTTGCGGCGCAGCGCAAGGCCACCGCCTTCAAGGCCCATGTCGATTCGCTGTTCGACAAGGTCGACCTGCTGCTGACGCCGAGCGCGCCGGGCGAAGCGCCCAAGGGCATCGCCGCCACCGGCGATCCGGTCTTCAATTCAATCTGGACGCTCGCCGGCACGCCCTGTGTAACCCTGCCGGCTGGCACTGGCCCGAACGGCCTGCCGCTCGGCGTTCAGCTCGTCGGCCTGCGCCATACCGACGACCACGTGCTTTCCCTTGCCGCCTGGGTGGCGGCGCATCTGAACTGAGGCGACGACATGCCCACGATCAACGGTGAACGACTGCTTGGCGACCTGCGGCGCATTGCCGATTTCGGTCGTTACCAGACCGGCGTGCATCGCCCGCACCTCTCGCCGCAGGATGTCGAGAGCCGGCATTGGCTCGCCGCCCGCATGAAGGAAGCCGGTCTCGAACCGGTGATCGACGGCATTGGCACGGTGATCGGCAAGAGCCCGAAGACCGGGCCGCGCATCCTGATCGGCTCGCACTCCGACACCCAGCCGCGCGGCGGCTGGCTCGACGGCGTGATGGGTGTGATCTACGGGCTCGAAGTGGCGCGGGCGCTGGCCGAGGATCCTGAGACGGCGCACCTCGCCGTCGACGTCGCCTCGTGGGCCGACGAGGAAGGCCATTGGGGCCAGATGACCGGCAGCCGGTCCTTCATCGGCATCTTCTCCGAGGCCGACATCGACAAGGCCAAGCACCGCGACGAGGGCACGCCGATGCGCGAGGCGCTGAAAGCGGCTGGCCTCGAAGGCGTGCCGCGCGAGCATCTGGAAGAGGGGCGGTATCGCGGCTACCTCGAGGCGCATATCGAGCAGGGTGGCCTGCTGGAAGCGGACGAGAAGCGGATCGGCATCGTGACGGCGATCGTCGGCATCATGCAGTTCCGCCTGACTTTCAGCGGAATCCAGAACCATGCCGGCACGACGCCGATGCCCATCCGCAAGGATGCCGGCGTCGCCATGATGCGACTTTACAACGACGTGATGGACAAGTTTCCAGCCGTCTCCGGTCCGCGCAGCGTCTGGACGGTGGGCAAGATCGTGCTGGAGCCCGGCGCACCGGCGATCGTGCCCGGTCGCGCCGAGATGATCCTCCAGTTCCGCGATGCCGACTACAAGGTTCTGCAGGCCTTCGAGGCCAAGCTGATGGAGATCGTCGCCGATCACCAGAAGAACAGCCCCTGCAAGGTCGAATGCGTGAACCTTTCGCGCACCCAGCCACTGGTGATGGACGAGCGCTTTCTTGAAGCCATTGAGGAGTCGGCCGCCGTCCACGCCGCCGAGAAGCATGTGCGCATGCCCTCGGGCGCCGGTCACGACGCGCAGGTGATCGGGCTCAAGATGCCGGCGGCGATGATGTTCGTGCCGTCGATCGGCGGTATCTCGCATCATTTCACCGAGAATACCCACGACGCCGATATCGTGCTGGGTTGCCAGGTCTTCGCCGACGCGACGGCGAAAATTCTGAAGGGAAATTGACGGACAGCGACGCTATCCTGCTCCTCTGAGCGAGGAGCAGGGATGTCGAAGGTCACGCGCGCCACCAAGGCGCTGGAGCAGGCGAAGGTCGCCTTCACCGTTCACACGTACGACTACGATCCCGACGCCGACAAGGTCGGCCTCCAGGCCGCGGAAGCGCTCGGCGAGGAGCCGCAGCGCGTGCTCAAGACGCTGATGACCCTGGTCGACGGCAAACCCGCCTGTGTGATCGTGCCGTCGGATCGTGAAGTGTCGATGAAGAAGCTCGCGGCGTCCTTCAAGGGCAAGTCGGCGGAGATGATGAAGCCGGCCGATGCCGAGCGCATGACCGGCTACAAAGTGGGTGGCATCAGCCCGTTCGGCCAGATGCGTCCCGTGCGCACCGCCATCGAGGCCGACGCGATGACGCATGAACTTGTCTTCCTGAACGGCGGCCAGCGCGGCCTGCAGGTCCGGATCTCCCCGCAGGATGTTTCCACGGTATTGAAGGCGGTGGTGGCGCCCCTGGTGGCCTAGGCGTGCCGCCCGGCTACTGGGCCGCCGCCAGATAGCGGGCCAGGCCGGCGGCTTTGTCGGCCGGCAGCTTGGATGGCGTACCATTGAGGCGAAGCCCCAGGTCACAAGCCTCTTCGCCCGAGAGCTTCGCGAGGTTCTGCAGCTTGTCGAAATCGGCCGGCGTCAAACCCGCCTCGACGAGCAGGTCCCGCGCCTCGGTGTCGTTCGGCACGGCGGGCGGCGCGGCGGCACCAGACTTTATCGCGGCGCGGCCCGAGCGATAGGCCTTCTCCATGGCCGTCAGCATGTTGCGCATCAGCTCCTGGCCCCGCGCATCGAGACGGTCGGCGTGCTGGATGCCGATCAACGCCAGTTCGCGACAGGCCGCGACATTGGTGTCGCGCAGGTGGCGCATCAGTGCGATGCGCGCCGCCAGCACGCCTTCGGCGTCGGCGGCATCGGTCGCGCGCAGTGCCGGCACGATGTGGGTGGCGCGCAGCTCGGTCATCAGAACGAGCGGCCGCGGTGCGCCCTGGGTCGTCGGATTGCGCAACTCTTCCTTCAGGGATGCGCGTAACCGAGTCTCGGCATCGGGCACGTCTGCCAGAACCAGGCCGACCAGCGGCAGGGTCCGGGCTTCGGTCATCGCATTGTCGACCGTCTGGGTGGCGTCGCCGGTCCACGCTTCGAGCCCGAAGACCGCGCCGGCGGCGGCGAGTGCGCCGGCGACCGTGGCCGCCGCGGAACGTATCAATCGTTGCCGCGAGGTGGCGCTGCGCCCGAACAGATAAAGGCCGGCGCCAGCGGCCAGGGCCACAACGACTATGACGGCGAACTTCTCCACTATACTACTCCTGTTTGCAGGGGAGCCCGGACGTGGTAATCGCCCGCAACACTGCCGCATAGGTGAGGCAGAATAGGGGTAGCCTGGACCGCAATACATGCCGATCCATGTCGATTTCTTCCACCCAAGCCGGCTGCTCATCGTCGTCGTCCGGGGCACGTTCACTGCCGACGACGTTCACGGTGCGCTGCAGCAGGTGCTGGCAATCGACATACTCCACTACCGCAAGATCATCGACATTGCTTCTCCTACGTCGCCCTTGAGCAAGGCCGATGTGGAGGCGTTGGCGCGTGTTGTCCTTGCTCAGCGACCGGCCAAGCCGCGCGGCGCGCTGGCTTTCGTCGTCAGCCCCGGACAGGCCGCGGAGAACGCCGAACTTTTCGTCAAGCTGACGGAGGCCGAGCGCCCCGTGAAGGTCTTCCATAGCTTGCATGAGGCCAGGAAGTGGCTGGATCAGCAGGCGCAGCATTGACATGCAGATGTTTCTGCCGCGCCGATGCAATCGAACGTCGATCGCATTATCGCAGGAGTATTGAATGCATGGATGCTGTAGAGAATAGGTAGAGGCGATCACAGGTTCATGCCGATCCATATCGATTTCGACCATGCCGACCGCTTGGCGGTCGCCGTCATTCGCGGCTCGGTCAGCGCTGACGATGCGCGCAACGCCTTGCTTCAGTTCATGGCGGCAGAAGCCCGGTCCTATCGCAAGATCATCGATATCGATTCGCCGGACACGCCGCTCGCGGGCACCACCACCATCGAGGATGTCGCCAAGGTCATACTGGCGAAGGCCAATGTCGGCCCGCGCGGGCCGCTGGCCTTCGTCGTGGGCGCGGGCGTGGCGGCTGACAACGCAGAAAGGTATGCCAAGCTCACCGCGGAAGGACGGCCGATCAAGGTGTTCAACAACCTGCCCGAAGCGCGGAAGTGGCTCGACGAGATCTCGGAGTCGGCGAGTCCGGGCTGATCTTTCTGCCGTCGAAGTGCAAGCGTCCCTGATCGCACGAGGAGGGGACGCAGAGTAAATTCAGCCGCTCAAGGCTTTCCGCGACAGGTTCCATGCCCTTCAAGGTCGACATCTTCCCGCCGGACCGCATGGTCGTGGCGGTGGCGCGCGGTGAGATTTCGCTCACCGACCTCATGACGCTCGTGAAGGAGCTGGTCGACAGCAACACGCTGCCCTATCGCAAGATCATCGACATCACCTCGGCAACATCGGCGATCGGCAAGGAAGAACTCGAAAGCATTGCCGAGCGGTTGCGCTCGGTGCCGGTGCTGAAGCCGCGCGGGCCGCTCGCCATCGTGGCCGACAGCAATCGCGGCGAGCTGGGGCGACTGTTCATGTCGCTCACCTCGGACGAGCGGCCCGTTCAGGTATTCCGCTCGATCCACGAAGCGCGCAAGTGGCTGCTCGCGAACTCCACGGTCGTGCTCTAGCCCTACTCGAAGCAGCGCGCGGCGCGAATGGTGCAGGAGTTGCTGGGTACCCGCGCATTGCATTCGTTCCAGGCCGATTGTTCGGCGTCGCGCTTCGTCGGCCCGGCGCCGTAGCCGGAGGCCTGGCCGTTGTCGCTGTGGGCGTAGGCGACGCAGCGTTGCGGCGCGGACATCCGGATCATGCATTCCAGCGGGCCGCATTCGGCCAATGCCGAGGTCTCCGCGGCTTCCCTCGTCGCCATGCCGGCCGAGACGCCGAACAGGCGCTCGTTGTCGGTCGCGATGGCGCCCCAGACTTCCTGGGCCTGGGCAGCGGCCGTCGTTGCCAGCAGCGTTGCGAGAAGGATCGTAATCTTTTTCATCATTTGGCGTTCTTCTCGAGAAAGGCGCGGACGCGCTTGATCGATTCCTGCAGGAACTGCGGCGCTCGCCAGTCCTTCTGGACCTCGATGTTCGGCGCCAGCGCCGCGATCTCGTCGCTGGTGTGGGCGGGATGCGGCTTGTCGGTGCCGGGCTGCAGCAAGAGCGGCGTCTTGCAGTTCTTCACGAAGTCGCGGGTGACCGAGAAGACGAAGTCGGGGCCGAACATGTTCTGCCCGAAGCTCTTGATGGTGGCTTCCGAGATCGACGGATCGCGCGCCCGTACGGTCTCGCCATAACCCTTCACGGCCTCGTCCCAGGTGTCGCGATTCTCCCACAGGCCGATCGGGTTCTGCAGCACGGCGGCGGCGACCCGGTCGGGCGCCTGCTCGATCGCCTCGAAGCAGTAGCTGCCGCCGATGCAGCCGCCCATTACCGCGAAGCGCTTGAAGCCGAGATGATCGATCAGGGCCAGATGGTCGGCGGCAAAGGTGTGCCAGCCATGGTCGGGCTTCACGTCGGCGACCGACTTGCCGGCATTGCGCTGGTCCATGGAGATGACGGTGAACTTGTCGGCCAGCGCCGTGCGCGGGTCCATCCAGGGACGCGGCGCGCCGTCGGCGCCGGGTCCCCAGAATTCGATCGACGAGCGCAGGCCGCCGGCTGCGTAGAGCAGGAGCGGGAAGCCCGTGCCGTGGACCTCGTAATGGATCTCGGCGTCGGGGCGTTTCAGGATTGGCATGCACTCGTCTCCGTTGGATCAACCCTGCGGTTTATAGCCGATCGTATCGATGATCGTCTTCCAGTGCGCGAGGTCCTTGGCCATGCGGTCGCTGAACTGCTGCGGCGTCGAGGTCTCGACGTCGAGGCCGAGTTCGACCAGCTTCTTCTGGATCTCGGGGATCTCCAGCACCGCCTTCAGCTCCTTGCCCCAGGCGTCGATCAGTGGCGACGGCGTCTTCGGCGGGGCGAAGAAGACGTACCAGCCCAGAATCGAAAGCTGCGGGTAGCCGAGCTGGCTGATGGTCGGGATTTCGGGCGCCGAGGTGGTGGGCTTCACGCCCGAGGTGAAGATGACCTTCACCTTGCCGGCGCGATGATGCTCCAGGAAGTCGGTGATGCCGCCGCAGCCGGCCGCGATATGGCCGCCTTGTAGATCGGCAACCAGGGGCGCCGCGCCGCGATAGGGCACCGGCTCCAGTGGGATGCCGACGGCCTTGCCGGCCATGACGCCGAAGAAATGCGTGAAGGAGCCCAGCGCTGTCGTGCCGAACGAGGCGCGCGTCGGGTTCTTCTTCAGCCACTCGACATATTCCTTGAGGTCGTTGACGCCGATGGTCGGCGACACGCAGAAGGCGGTCTGAACCGTGCCGGCCATGGTGATCGGTGCGATGTCGACCATCGGGTCGAATGGCACGGACGGCATCGTGAGTCGCTGCACGATGGTGGCGGAGGGCACATAGGCGACGGTCGTGCCATCGGTGGGGGCGTTCTTCAGGTCGCCGACGGCGATGGTGCCCGAAGCGCCGGCCTTGTTGTCGATGATGACGTTGCGGCCGGTGCGCTGCTTCAGCGGCTCGGCAATCAGGCGGGCCATCACATCGGTGCCGCCGCCGGCCGGGAAGCCGACCAGGATCTTGAGTGGCTTGTCGGGCAGGCCGGTCTGCTGGGCCCGGACGCTCGGGATGAGCGGCGTGCTGAGCACTGCGCCGGTCATCAGGATCGATGTGCGCCGGCCGATCTTCTTCATTGTCATTTTTGTTTCCTCCTTGTCGTTTTTGTTAGGACACCAGACTCCATGCGAGCTCGGCCCGTTCACGCGCGGACTTGCTCATCTTGATTGACTCGGGGTTGGACGAATTGCCCTGCAGGCCACGGCGGTAGACGCCCTGGGCAATGGCGGCGAGACGGAACAGCGAGAAGGCGAGGTAGTAGTTCCAGTTGGGAATGGACGTGCGACCGGTGCGCCGACAGTAGGCGGCGACGTAGTCATTTTCCGTCGGCAGGCCGAGGGCTGCGAAGTCGACCGTGGCGAAGCCGTGCGGCGGCTCCTTCAGGTGATAGCCCAGGCAATTGTAGGCGACGTCACAGAGCGGATGGCCGAGGGTCGACAGCTCCCAGTCGAGCACCGCCACGACCCGCGGCTCGGTCGGATGGACGATCAGGTTGCCGAGGCGATAGTCGCCATGGACGATGGTGGTCGGATCGCCATCGTCGGGAATGTTTTCCGGCAGCCAGGACGAGAGCCTGTCCATCGCCGGAATGTCCTCGGTCTTGAGCTCGGCATATTGCCGGCTCCAGCGCGAGATCTGGCGGGCGATGTACTGGCCGCTGCGGCCATAGTCGCCGAGCCCGACCTTCACGGGATCGACCTTGTGCAGTCGGGCCAGCACCTCGTTCATCGAGTCGAAGATTGCCGTGCGCTCGGCCGGCGTCTGGTTGGGCATCGCCGGGTTCACCAGGATGCGGCCCGGCACCGCTTCCATCACGTAGAACATCTGGCCGATGACGGCGTCGTCGTCGCACAGCAGTCGCGCCGGCGCGACGGGCACGTCGGTCTGGCTGAGCGCCGAGATCACGCGGAATTCGCGATCGACCTGGTGGGCCGAGGCCACGAGCTGGCCCGGCGGCTTCTTGCGCAGCACGAAGTCGCGGCGGCCATCGTCCATGTCGGCGGCAACAAAGAATGTCGGGTTGGAATGGCCCGAATCGAACTGCCGGACTTCAAGTCCGCCACGATAGCCTGTGAGGCGCTTGCGGAAATAACGGTCGAGGGAGGCCACGTCGAAACGGTGGCGCTCCATCACGGGGACGGTGTCAGCGTAGGTCGGCATGCAACCGCGAGCCTAGGGTGCGCGCCTCCTGCTTCGCAAACGGTCCGGGCCGCAGGGAGGAATGGAAATCAGAAAGTGATCTGCACCCGCCGGTTTTGTGCCTCCTGCACGCCGTCCGCCGTCGGCACCAGCGGCTTGCCCTCGTCCCGGCCGATCATCGAGATCTGCGTGGCGTCGAGACCCTGTCGCAGCAGCTCGTCTTTCACCGCATTGGCGCGGCGCAGCGACAGCGCACCGTTGTAGAGGTCGTTGCCCGTCCGGTCGGCGTGGCTGGTCACCTGGATGTTGGCCGGATGGCCGCGCCGCGCATCGATCGCGGCCTGGCGGATGACACCGGCGGCGACCGGCGAGATGTCGGCGCGGTCGAAGTCGAAGAACACGGTGAGGTTCTGTGCCGCCGCCGTCGCGCCTTCGGCTGTAGCGGGCACTGGCGCGGGCTTCACGCGCGCCGGTCCGGAGAAATTGTAGGCCAGCCGCAGGAAGGGACCGTATTCGACCAGCGTTCCCGTCAGGGCGCCGTTGGCCACGATGGTGGTGTTGAACGAGGCGGCGACGCGCGCACCCACCGTGAGTGCGAAGGAAGGCGTGTCGGCCGAGCGCCAGCTCAAACCGATCTCGGCGCCGGCCTGGGGCACCAGCCGCGCGTAGTTGCCGCTCGAGATCGGCAGGCCATTGCCGGTGTCTTCGATCATGCCGTAGAGCAGGGCCGCGTCGAAGCCGCCGATGATCGCCCAGGAATCCGAGAGCGCGCCGCGCGCGCCGAAGCCGACCTTCGGGCCGATTCCCATGATCAGCCGCTGCGCGTTTGAATTGACGCCGGGAATGTTGAGCGAGGCATATTGCGTGAAGCGCAGGCCGCGCAGGCCGCCGTTGATGCGCCACCACTCTCCGCTGTAGCCGACCTCGGCGTCGAAATGCTGGCGGTTGGCGTCGGTGGACAACGTGCCGCCGCGCAACTGCGTGATCTGGGTGAGCATGCCCTGGACGTCGCCGGCCAGCGCCACATCCCATTCGGCAGAAAGCTTGTAGCCGATCAGCGCCTGGCCGCCCGGACCGTTGGTGACGCGCTGCTCGCTGATCTGGGCGGTTTCGATCCGCTCGCCGCCCAGCCACATCCAGCGTCCGTCGATATGGCCAAACATGCCGATCCGTTCGGGGACCTGGGCATGGGCAGCGATGCCCGGCAGGAGAAGGGCGGCCATCAATCCCATGAACCCGAAGGTGCGGCGCACGACGTTCACCTCATCGTCATTTGTCGATGGGAACGCGACTGGCCCGTGTAGGTTCGAGGCCGGTCAAGCGCAATATTTGCAACGTATGCGGGCAACTGGAGCAAGGGAGTTGCGTTGCCACAGATCAGCCGAGGATCACGAGTGGCGGAAAGATCAGTTCTGCGGGTGCCGACCGTTCATTTGCGTGGAGGATCGGCGATACGGCGTCCGCTGGTCGTCCTTGCGATCTGCGCCGTCGGCGTCATCGCCTACCTTGCCCGCGACTTCCTCATTCCCACCGCGGCCGCCGTCGTCCTCGCTCTCATCCTGACGCCGGTCGCCAAGAAGCTCGAACGCCTGCATCTGCCGCCGACGGCGGCCGCGGGTGCGTCTGTCTCGTTGCTCGCCCTGGTGGTCGCTGGCCTGCTGGTGGTGGCGGCACCGGCTCTCACGAGTTGGGCGGAGCAGGCGCCGTATCTGACCTATACGCTCGAGCGCAAGCTCGAGGGATTGCGCAAGTCGTTAGCTGTCGTGAAGCAGGTCACCGATCGGGTCGAGCAGGCGACGCAGGCGCAACCGGTGCAGACGACCACCGAGCAGAAGCCGCCGGAGAAGATCGTGGTGCGCGACAAGTCGCTGATCGCCGAGGTGGTCAGTACGACACCCGCCCTGCTGCTGCAGATCGGCTACGCCGCGGTGCTCGCCTTCATGCTGCTGGCGCATCGCAACGACCATAAGCGCCAGATCCTGCGAGTGCCCCTCAACTTCAACACGCGGGTGCGCATGGCGAGGGTCATGCGCGACATCAACGAGAGGGTCGGCAGTTATCTGTTCGCGCTTGCTGTCATCTATTCACTGGTGGCGCTCGCCTCGACGATCGTGCTCGTCCTGCTGGGCTTCCCGAATCCGGTCCTGTGGGGCATCCTGATGGGACTGGCATCGTTCGTGCCGTTCGTCGGCCCACCGGTCGCCATCGGCCTGGTCGCCTTCGTGGCGTTGCTCACTTACGACGATTGGCTGCACATGCTGGCGGCGCCGGCGACTCTCGCAGCCATCCATTTCGTCGAGTCGCAGCTCATCACGCCGACATTCGTCAGCCGTCGCTGCGCGCTCAATACCGTGGCGGTCTTCGCGGGCGTCGCTTTCCTCGGCTGGATGTGGGGCGCGGTGGGCGCAATCGTGGCCGTGCCGCTGTTGATCCTGATCAGCACGGTGGCCGCGCATCTGCCGTCGCTGCGCTGGCTGGAAGTTCTATTGTCGGAGGATCGGCCGGTCAGCGAACGGTTGGCCGTGAAGCCACCGCTCGCTTCAGTGACGCCGCTTCAGGTGCGGCGACGCCGCGTGGCTGCGAATACGAAATAGCCGAGGCCCAAGACGGCCCAGAAGATGCCGACAATCGCCGAGGCGCTCGCGGCATCGAGCTGCTTTTCGATAAGGGACCAAGCGGCCGCCGTCAGGAAAACGGCACCAACGGCAACCGAAAGCGCCGCGCCCATCGTCAGCAGGGCACGGTTCATCGCGTCGTTGGCAGCACTACGCAGAGAACGGGCCGCGGCTGCACTTGCCGCGACCCGGAGCAGGGGGCCGATCATCGAGGGTTTCGCTTCCTTTGCAGGCCGAGCGGTCTTTGTCTTCGGCCGGCTACTGCCGACGACAAAGCCAACCTGCGAGGAAGCCGATACCGACCACGGCGGCGAGCGTGGTCAACGGCCGCGCCTCGGTATGCTCGACAAGCGTATCGGCCGCCTTGTTCTTGAGGCTGATCGTATCCTGGGCGATGGCCTTGGCCGTGTCGCCGTACTTGGCGATCAGCTCGCGAGCCGACTTCAGCGTCTCTTCGACGGCTTCCTCGCCGCGGGCGACCATCGAATGGCCGGTGCCACTCATCGATTCCGTGAGTTCCTCGAGCTGGGCCTTGAGAAGGCTGATCTCCTTGGCGAGATCCTTGCCGTTGGCGTGGCTGGCAGCGCGCATGTTTGGTCCTCCGGACAGATGCAAAACAGTGTGTCTGCAGACCAAACGCCCTGACCGCCCGGAAGTTGCGAGTCAGCCGTCCCAGACGTTCTGGGGCATGGGAAGCCGTGCAAAATCGGCCTCGCGGAGCGGCCGGTCGTGCGCCACGCCCTCGCGTTCCAGCAGCATCATCCACTGCCGGACATGCTGGCCGGAATGCCAGGTCGTCCGTTCCAGGAGTTCATGCAGGCTCTGGGCGCCATAGTAGGTCGAGAGCATGCGGGTCGCGCCGGTATCGCCGTGCGCCCACCAGTCGCGGAAGCGCTTCTGCACGGCCGCGCCATAGGCCGCGACCGACGCCATGTCGGCGTCCGGCGCCGGCTCCTCGCGGAAGAACGCCTGGATCAACGTCGTGCCCTGCTCGGCGTCGAGGAAGGCGGTGACCACCCGGAAGAGATGGAAGGAGAGGGCGCGATAACTGCGCGGCCGTCCCGGCACGTGGACATGGAGCTTGTCGTTCGGCATCAGCGGCAGAAGGCCGATGGCCGCGGTCATGAACTTGTCGAGGCGCGCGTAGAGTTCGGCGGGCGAGAGCTCAGGTCCGGATTTTTCCTGCAGGCCGAGGAAGGCCACGATCTCGCGCGTGCTCTGGCCGAAGATGAATTTCTTGCCGCGCGACAGGACCGGCACCGAGCGAGCGCCCAGCGCCTGCAGCTCGGCCAGGCCGGCCGGATCTTCAAGAACATTTACGGAGACGAAGTCGATCCCACGGACCGATAGAAACTCTTTGAGTCTCAGGCAGCTGGTTCAACCAGGCTGCCAGAAGACTTTCAGTGGCTCTGTCATGATGTTCTCCTGAAGTCGCTCAATTGGCAGCCCGGATGCCCAGCATGTCAAGCAGCGTTCGCCAACGATCGAAGTCTGCGGCAAGACGCACCGCGCATTCGTCGGGCTTGGTGACGCCGACAATCACGCCGTACTGGGTGAGCTGATCCCGTGCTTCGGGCATTTCAACGGCAATCCGCAAATCCCGATTCCAGGCGGCGATCAGCGGTGGCGGCAGGCCAGCCGGCGCGAAGAAGGCATACCAGTCGATCAGCTGCAGCTTCGGAAAGCCCAGCTCCACGACGGTCGGCACGTCCGGCAGTACCGGATTGCGGACAGGTCCGGACGTCGCGAGAATCCGGAGCTTATTACCGCGATGCTGGTGCACAAAGGATGCGAGGCCACCGCAGCCGGCCGGGATTCGCCCCTGGCCGAGATCCGATGAAAGAGGTCCGGTGCCGCGGAAGGGGACGGGATCGAGCGCAAGGTCGTACTGTCGTCCCAGCAACTGCGCGAAGTATTGCGAGAAAGTGTCGGGGGCGGCGGTGCCGAACCGGCGTCTTTCAGGTGGCCCGTCCTTCACCCATTGCACGTACTCGGCCATCGTCCGCACGCCGATCGACGGCGACACGACGAAGGCCGTCTCGAAAGTCCCGACGATGCCCAGCGACGCGAGATCGTGCAGGGGATCGAACGGGAAGGTCGAGGGCGAGGTGAGCCGGCCAATCAACGTCGTGGACGGCAGCAGCCCGATGGTCGTGCCGTCGGGCGCGGCCTTTTTCAGTGCATCTCCCATCGCGGCGCCAGCCGCACCGGGCCGGTTCTCGACCGAGACCGGTCGCCCGAGGCGCTGCTGAATGGTCGGTGCAATGGCACGCGCCACGACGTCGGAACCGCCACCCGCGGCGAAGCCCACCCAGATGCGGATCGCCTTGTCGGGAAGCCTGGTTTGTGCGGCGGCCGGCAGCGACAGGAGCGCTGAGCCGGCGGACGCCAGCAGGGCGCGGCGGGAAAGAAGGGGCATACGCTTTCTCTACGCGGTTTGACGGCGTTTGGATCGGTTAGGACTTGCGGTGGCAGACCACGCAGATCTTGTTGCCGTCGAGATCGCGCAGATATGCGCCGTAATAGTTGGGATGGTAGTGCGCACGAATGCCCGGTGCGCCTTCGTCCTTGCCGCCGGCCGCCAGGGCTGCCTTGTGGGCGGCATCGACGGCACTGCGATCGGGGGCCTCGAGGCCGATGGTGATGCCGTTGCCGACCGAGGCCGACTGCTTGTCGAGTGGATTGAGGATCCAGAGCTGTGGCCGCCCGCCGGCCGGGCCGTAGCCGACGGCGTTGGGGTAGTCCATGTGGCGCACCAGGCCGAGCGGCTGCAGCAGCGCGTCGTAGAAGGGCTTGGCCTTGCCCACATCGTTGCTGCCGATCGTCACGTGGCTGAACATCGTCTTCCCCCGAAAACGTCAGTTGCTGGGCTTGAGGCCGAGCTGCTCGATCGTGCCTTGCCACTTCTTGAGGTGGGTTTCCAGCCGCGTGCCGCACTCGGCGGGCGTGGAGGTCTGTACCTCGAGGCCGTACTGCGCGAGCTGGGTAGCCAGCTCGCCTGAATTGAGCGCGGCGACGAGCTCGCGGTTCCAGGCCTCGACCAGCGGCGCCGGTGTGCCGGCACGGGCAAAAAATCCGTACCACTCTTCCATGTGCAGCGCGGGGTAACCGGCCTCGGCGGCCGTCGGCACGTCCGGCGCGACCGTCGCGCGCTTCGCGCCGGACACGCCCAGCAGTCGGACACGTCCGCCGCGGCTTGCCACCAGCAGCGAGGTCAACGCGCCGACACCCGCCGGCACCTTGCCGTCGGCAAGGTCGTTCACCAGCGCGGTCGTCCCGCGGTAAGGCACGCCTTCGAGCGGCACGCCGAGTTCGCGGCTCAGCAGTTTCGAATAGAAAGTCATCGATACGTCTGTCGCCGTTGCCCCGATGCGCCGGCGGCCCGGCTCCTCGGATTTGAGCCAGGCCACGTACTCCGCGATCGTGGATACGTCGATGCGCGGCGAGACGGCCAGCGCCTGGATGAAATTGCCGGCGGTCGTGACCGGCGCGAGATCGGTCAGCGGGTCGAACGGATAGGACGAGAGGAGGAGCTTGGCGACCATCGACGAGGTCGGCATGAACGCGACCAT
This sequence comes from Reyranella sp. GW821-FHT12G01, assembly GCF_058806575.1. Lineage (NCBI taxonomy): Bacteria > Pseudomonadati > Pseudomonadota > Alphaproteobacteria > Hyphomicrobiales > Reyranellaceae > Reyranella > Reyranella sp. GW821-FHT12G01. The sequence goes on along the minus strand of NZ_JBXAPV010000001.1, from coordinate 3,721,347 downwards.
CGTGCCGTCAGCCGGTGAATTCTTGAGTGCCTCGCCCGCGGCGGCGCCGGTGCCGCCGGGCCGGTTCTCGATCGCGACGCGGCGGCCCGTGCGCTGTTCAAGCGTGGCGGCGATGGCGCGCGCCATGACATCCGAACCGCCGCCGGCTGCGAAGCCCACGACGATGCGCAGCGACCGATCGGGAAGTGAGTTCTGAGCGCGCGCAACGACCGGCGCCGCGATCGTCGCAGCGAGGAGAGATCGTCGGAGGAGAGACCGGGTGGCGCTCACCTCATCAGGATGACGCAGTCTCCGGCCGCGGCAAGCCGAAATGATCACGCAGCGTAGAGCCTTCATAGGCGGTGCGGAAAAGTCCACGCTTCTGAAGGATCGGCACGACCTCGCCCGCGAACACGTCGAGCATCGACGGCAGCAAAGGCGGCATCAGGTTGAAACCATCGGCGGCGCCGTCGTTGAACCAGTCCTCGATCAGATCGGCGATCTGCTCGGGCGTGCCGGCGGTGGTGTAGTGGCCGCGGGCGCCGGCGAGATAGGCGAGCAGTTGGCGCAGGGTAAACTTTTCGCGACGGACCAGTCCGACGATCACTTCGGTGCGGCTGCGCGCTGCCTGGACCGTGCCGGGATCGGGGAAGTCCTCCGCCGTCAGTGGCCTGTCGAGCGGCAGGTGCGAGAAGTCATAGCCGCCGAATCGTCCGCTCAGGCGCTTGCGCCCGACTTCGGGATCGGTGAGCTCGTTGAGGTCCTTCGCGAGACGCTTGGCTTCGGCTTCGGTCGAGGCGATGACCGGACTGAGGCCGGGCAGGATCAGGACATGCTCGGAGGGGCGGCCTTCGGCTGCCGCCAGCTTCTTAAGGTCGGCATAGAATTCCTGCGCTGTGCTCTTTTCCATCTGCGCGGTGAACACCGCTTCGGCATGACGCGCGGCGAAGCGGCGGCCGGTTTCGGACGAGCCCGCCTGGACGAACACCGGTCGTCCCTGCGGTCCGCGCGGCATGTTGAGCGGGCCGGCGACCCGATAGTACTTGCCCTCATGGTTGATCGGCCTGATGCGATCGGCGCGCGCATAGTGGCCGCTCGCGCGATCGTCGAGCACGGCATCGTCGGCCCAGCTGTCCCACAGCGCCTTCGCGACCTGCACGAACTCCTCGCCGCGTTCGTAGCGCTCGTCGTGACTGACCAGGCTCGTTCCGTTGAAGTTGCGCGCTGCCGCCGCAAGCCAGGACGTGACGATGTTCCAGCCGACGCGTCCGCCGGTGATGTGGTCGAGCGAACCGAACTGGCGGGCGAGATTGAAGGGCTCGGTGTAGGTGGTCGAGGCCGTCGCGATCAGGCCGATGCGGCTGGTCGATCCGGAGATGGCGGCGAGCGCCGTGATCGGTTCGAGCCAAGTGCTGGCGGCATGCGCCGCGGTGTCGCCCAGCGCCAGCGTGTCGGCGAGGAAGATGGAATCGAAAAGACCGGCCTCGGCACGACGCGCGAGATCACGGAAATACTCGATGTCGGTCAGCGCGAGGGGCGAGGAGTCGGGGTGCCGCCACGAGGCTTCGTGATGGCCCCGACTCTGGATGAAAAGATTGAGGTGGAGCTGTCGCTTCATCCCCTCACTGTGCAGCCGGCGCGTAGACCGACGCAAGCTGGCGCGACACGAGTCGCGCATAGAGGCCGCCGCGCGAAACCAGCGAAGCATGCGTTCCACTTTCCGCAACGCGGCCCTCGTCGAGCACCACGATCAGGTCGGCGTCGCGCACGGTCGACAGGCGGTGCGCGATTACGATGGTCGTGCGATCGGCCTTCAGCACATCGAGTGCACGGCGCACCGCCTGCTCGTTCACCGCATCGAGATGCGAGGTCGCCTCGTCGAGGATCAGGATGGGCGCGTCCTTCAGGAAGGCGCGCGCGATGGCGACCCTCTGGCGCTGGCCGCCGCTCAGGCTGGTGCCGCGCTCGCCGACGGGCGAGTCGAGGCCCTGTGGCAGCGCCGCGACCAGCTCTCCCAGCGAGGCATGCTCGATGGCGGCCAGCAGCTCGGCCTCGCTCGCCTCGGGGCGCGCGATCAGGATGTTGGCCCGCAGCGTGTCGTTGAACAGGTAGGTGTCCTGCGCCACGAGCGCCACGAGACTGCGCAGTTCGTCGAGCTTGTAGTCGCGCAGGTCCGCGCCGTTCAGCGTGATGCGGCCGGTGTCGGGATCCCAGAAGCGCATCAGGAGCTGCGCCGTCGTGGTCTTACCGGCGCCCGACGTGCCCACCAACGCCACCGTCTTGCCGGCAGGGATGGCGAAGCTGACGTCAGACAGGGCACGGCGCGTCTGGCCAGGATAGGTGAAGTTAACCTGTTCGAGGGCGAGCGCCGCCGCGCCGCGCGCCGCCGGGACGCCCTTTCCGTCGCGCACCGGGATCGGCTCGTTGGCGAGGGCATAGACGCGCCGCGTCGCACCCAGCGTGTCGGCGAGCTGGCGGCCGATCTGCGCGATCTCCGAGACCGGCAGGAAGGCCGACATGGCGAGTATGGTCATCAATGGCAGCAGGCCCGGATCGAGCTTGCCGTTGCCGGCCAGGATCGCACCGACCACGACGATGGCGAGACCACCGAGGCCCGTCAGCACTTCGAGGATGGCGTGCTGCATCGTCAGTTCGCTGAAGAACGGCAGGCGCAGCGAGATGTGGCGCTGCGACAGCTCGTCGAGCCGGTCGCCGCGGGCACGTTCCTGCTGGTTGGCGACGATCTCGCCCAGCCCCTGCACGGAGTCGACGGCGAAGGCGCCGAGTTCGCCGGCCGCCTCGCGCGCCTGGCTGCCGAGGCGATCGACCCGCTTGCGCATCAGGAAGGGGCTGAGGCCGACGGCGAGCAGGAACGGCACCAGCGTGATCGCGAGCCAGCCGCTCGTCGTGGCCAGCGCGATCACCACGGCGGCGGGGATCAGGATGGCGACGAATGCCGGCGCCACCGTGTGGGCGAAGAAATATTCGACCAGCTCGATGTCGTGCGTGGCCAGGGCCATCAGGTCGCCCGTGCGGCGGCGCGTGAGGTAGGCGGGCGCCAGCGCGTCGAGCTTGCGGAAGGCGTCGATGCGCATCTCGGCCAGCAGGCGGAAGGCCATGTCGTGCGCCAGCCAGGATTCGAACCAGTGCAGGATGCCCGAGACCGGTGCGAGGATGGCGAGCGCGATGGCGAGGCCGCCATAGGGTTGATGGTTCTTGAGTGCCAGCACGATCAGCGCCGAGAGCACGCCAATGCCGATGAAGGCGACGACACGCGCCACACCCAGGATGAAGGTCGCGGTGAGCTTGCCTTTCCACGGCATGATGACCTTCATCAGCGCCACCACGACCTGATACCAGGTGAGACCCTCGGCCTTGATGATGCCTTCGGTCACGGGCTTGATCGCGCCGCCGGATGTGCTGGCGATGGTCTCGGCGCGTTGAGGCGCTGCGAGAGCGTCGAGCGTGGCGCCGGCCTGCTGCTCGCGCGCCTGTTCGGCCATGAGCTGCGAATAGACGCCGCCCCGGCTCATCAGCGCGGCATGCTTGCCTTCCTCGGCGACATGACCGCGGTCGAGCACGAGGATGCGGTCACAGTCGATGACGCTCGACAGGCGATGCGCCAGGATCAGCGTCGTGCGGCCCTGCATCAAGCGGTCGAGCGCTTCCTGGATGACCGCTTCGTTCTCGGCGTCGACGGCGGAGAGCGCCTCGTCTAGCACGAGGATCGGCGTGTCGCGCAGCAGCGCGCGGGCGATCGCGACTCGCTGGCGCTGGCCGCCCGAGAGCTTGATGCCCTTCTCGCCGATGATCGTTTCGTAGCCCTGCGGCAGGCTGACAATGAAGTCGTGGATGTTGGCAGCGCGCGCCGCGTCTTCCAGCTCCTCGCGCGAGGCGCCGGGCCTGCCGAGACGGATATTCTCCTCGACCGTGCCGTGGAACAGGAACGTGTCCTGATTCACCACCGAGATCAGCGAGCGGATCTGCGCGAAGGACAGCGTGCGCAGGTCGTGGCCGCCCAGCAGGATGCGTCCCTGGTCGGGATCGTAAAAGCGCAGCAGCAGGCGCACGATCGACGACTTGCCGCCGCCCGAGGAGCCCACGAGACCCAACCGTTCGCCGGCAGCGGCCTTGAAGTTCAGCTTCTCGTGTACGGTGCGGCGCGTGCCGGGATAAGCGAAGCGCACATCCTCGAAGGCGATTGTGGGTGCCAGCAGTCCGTCAAGTCGAGCCGGCGTGGGATCGATCACCGACGGCGTGTCGTCGAGGATGCGGTAGATACCTTGCGCCGCCGACAGGCCGACCATGCCCTGATGAAGCACCGAGCGTAGCTCGCGCATCGGCCGGAAGATCTCGATGCCGAGCATCAGGATCACCAGCAGGGCAGTGAGCGTCATCGCGCCCGCCTCGACGCGCGCCGCGCCGTAGATCAGCGCCGCCGCTGCGCCGCCCGCGATCGACGTGTCGGTGATGCCGCGCGCCAGCGAGTTGGTGCCCAGCACCCACATGGTGCGCCGGAACAGGTCGCGCGCCTCGACCTCGAGCTTGTCGGCGCGCGTCTTGCCCTGGCCGAACGCCTTCAGGGTCGCGAGGCCCTGGATCGAATCGAGGAACTCCGCGGCGAACGATTTATAGGCCGTCATGCGCGCGATCGAGGCGCGCACGTCCCATTTGTGCCAGAGCGCCGGCGCGAACAGCGCGACCAGTGCGAAGCCCAGCATGACCAGCGCCACCGGCAGGTCGATGAAGGAGATGACGACGAAGATCAGGATCGGCGTCAGCAGCGCAATCAGGAACTGCGGCAGGAACTGGCCGAAATAGGTCTCGAGCTGCTCGACGCCGTCGATCATCGACAGCGTCAGGCCGCCGGAGCGCTGGCGGCCGACCGTTGCCGGGCCCAGCGATGCCACTTTGTCGTAGAGCGTGCGGCGCAGCACCTTCTGCACTCGTGCGGCCGTCTCGTGCGCCATCACTGCCCGCCAGTGTTCGGCGAAGCCGCGCAGCACCATCACCCCGGCGATCAGCACGATTGGCAGGATGAGTTCCTGCAGTGGCCGTCCGACGAAGATCTGGCCGATCAGCCATCCCAGCAGGCCGAGCCGGGCGATGCCGCAGGCGACGCCCAGCAGGCCGATGGCGACGGTAGCGGCGATGCGGGCGCGGACGCCCTTGGTGAAGACGAGCAGGCGAGGTTCGATGTGCATGAAGGGATGCTAGGGCGAACACCCGTATTCGTCAGTCCACATTTCGGAAAGGCCGCTGTACACTTCTGAACATGGACCCCAACTGGGACGACCTGCGCATTTTCCTGGCCCTGGCGCGTGGCGGCACGCTGACGACGGCGGCAAAAGCCTTGGGCGTCAGCCATCCGACCGTGTCGCGCCGCGTCCAGGCGCTGGAACAACAGATCGGCGCCCGCCTGTTCGAACGGCTGCCCGACCGTTTCGTGCCGACCAGCGCCGGCGAGGAATTGTTGGCCGACACCGAGGCGATGGAGAAGGCGGCGCAGTCGATCCATCGCCGCAGCGCCGGCCTCAGCGACACGGTGAGCGGCACGGTGCGCCTGTCGGCGGAAGAGGCGACCGCCGCCCTGATCGCCCGCTATTCCGCCCAGCTCCGAAACAAGCTGCAGCAGATCGAGTTCGAGGTGATCTCGAGCCATACGCTCGCAAACCTGTCGCGCCGCGAGGCCGATCTCCTGATTCGTGAGCAAGTGCCGGAACTGCACGGCATCGTCGCCCGCAAGCTCGGCCGTCTCGCCTATGCGATCTATGCCGCGCGCGATTTTCCGGTGAAGCGGACCACCCCGGAGGCGCTGGCCGCGCTGCCCTGGGTCGGCTTCGACGACGATCATCTGCGCATGCAGGGACAGAGCTGGCTGCTGGAATTTCGCGGCGGCCGCCGGCCGGAAGTCCGCGGCAACAATTGGCTGGTGCTTCACGAGGCGGCGCGGACGGGTGCCGGCCTCGCCGTACTGCCGTGCCATCTGGCCGACGTCGACCCGTTGCTGCGACGGATCGGCGGCATCCTCCCCGATGTCTTCGCCGACCAGTGGCTTCTGGTCCATCGCGACCTGCGCGCCCTGCCGCGCGTGCGCGCCGTGATGGACGAAGTCATCGCGCTCTTCCAGCGCGAGCGGCCGCTGCTCGAAGGTCGCTCTCGCCCGCTCTCGAAAGGTGAGGCAACGTCCTAGCCTGGCGGGGCGTTTCGCTGGAATGGACAGCAAGACTCAGAAGCCGGCTCGCAAGCCACCTCCGCCCTGGCGCAAGAAGCGCTCCGCGGCCTCGCGCAAGCGCGGCTCCGTCCGTCTGACGGCCGAAGAGAAGGAGCGCGCCCGCCGGCGCGCCCAGCGGGCGGGACGCCGCTATCCCAATCTCGTCGACAATATGTGGGTCACGCAACAGCGCCGAAAGGACCGGTTATGAGCGCCACTCCTCGACGCGCGACCTCCAAGAGCAAGGCTCCCACGAAGGATCCTAAGGGCGGACTGACCGCAGCCGGCCGCGCCGCCTTCGCCCACTCGCAAGGCGCACACCTGAAACCCGGCGTGAAGAAGCGCGTGGCCGATATGTCGCCGCAAGAGATGCGCCGCAAGGGAAGTTGGGCTGTCCGCTTCTATGGCCGCACCGGCAAGCTGCCGCCGCTTAAGGACGACAAGGGCAAGCCGACACGCTTCGCTCTCACCGCCGCTGCCTGGGGCGAGCCCGTGCCGCGTACTGTCACTGCCGCCCGCCGCATCGCTGCAAAGGGCCACGCCCTCCTCAAGCGCTATCACCGCCTGCGCGACAAGACCTGACGGGCGCTTTTGCGTGGCGTATGCTCGGGCAAAATATCCCGGGAGAAACGCCATGAAGAAAGTTGCCGTCGCGGCCGTGGGGCTTGCTTCGTTTGCATTTGCGGGCGCGATGCTCGCACCGCCGGCTCGTGCCGAAGGCTGGGTGCTGCCGATGGCGGCGAAGCCCGAGGATGTCGGGCTTTCGTCGGCGCAGTTGAAGCGGCTCGAGGCGGCGACGCAGAAGCATATCGACGACGGGCTGGTGCCGGGCGCGGTGATGCTGGTGGCGCGGCGTGGCAAGGTCGCGTGGGTGTCGACGCTGGGCAAGCGCGATCCTGCGGCATCCCCCGATCCGATGAAGGCCGATGCGATCTTCCGCATCTATTCGATGACCAAGCCGATCGTCAGCGTCGCGGTCATGCAGATGGTGGAGGAGGGGCGGCTGCAGGTCAGCGACCCGGTGTCCAAGTTCCTGCCCGAGCTCGGCAAGATGAAGGTGGCGCAGGAGAAGATGGGCGCCGACGGCACATCCACGATGCTGCTCTCCGATCCCGAGCGACCGATGACGGTGCAGGACCTGCTGCGCCACACGTCCGGCCTGATCTACGGTGGCCGCGGTACGTCGCTGGTGAACCAGGCCTATGTCGCCTCTAAGATCGGCGACCGCTCGATGAGCAACGAGGAGTTCGTCACCAAGCTCTCGACCCTGCCGCTGCGCTTCTCGCCCGGCGCGCGCTGGGAGTACGGCGTCTCGACCGACGTGCTGGGCCGCCTCGTCGAGGTGATCGACAAGCGGACGCTGGGCGAATCGTTGTCGGAGCGCGTCTTCAAGTCGCTCGGCATGGTCGACACGCAGTTCCAGGTGCCGGCCGCCAAGGTGGCGCGCGCGGCCCAGCCCGGGCCGCGTCCCGGTGGCCAGCCGGCGACGCCGCGCTTCAAGGTCGATGACGGTGCGAAGTTCGAGTCGGGCGGCGGCGGTCTCACCTCGACGATGGAAGACTACCTGCGCTTTGCGTCCATGCTGGCCAACGGCGGCGAGCTGAACGGCAAGCGCCTGGTCGGCAAGCAGACGCTGGCCTTCATGGCGGCCGACCACACCGGCACCCGTCCGGGTCGCCCGCCGGGCCTGGGCTTCGGGCTGGGCTTTGAAGTCAGAACGATGACGGGCGAGGCCGCTCTGCCGGGCTCGATCGGCGAATATGGCTGGGCCGGTAACGCCGGCACGCTCTTCTGGATCGACCCCAAGAACGAGCTGACTGCAATTTACATGGTGCAGGTGAGCGATCCCGACCGGGTGGCGTTGCGCAATCAATTCCGCACGATGGTGCAAGCCGCGATCATCGACTAGAAGGGCCTCCTCTAGGGAGGTTCTCAATGATCCGTCGTTCATTTCTGGTGCTGACCGGCCTGCTCATGGCCGGTCCGGCGGCCGCCCAGCAGCCGCCGCTCAAGGTCGCGCTGATCTACAGCAAGACCGGTCCGCTCGAAGCCTATGCGCGCCAGACCGAGGCCGGTTTCATGTTGGGCCTGGAATACGCGACCAAGGGCACGATGGAAGTCGACGGCCGCAAGATCCAGGTCATCCTGAAGGACGACCAGTTCAAGCCGGACCTCGCCAAGGCCGCGCTCGAACAGGCCTATGGCGACGACAAGGTCGACATTGCCGTCGGCACGACCGGTTCGGCGGGCGCGCTCGCCATGCTGCCGGTGGCCGAGGAATACAAGAAGCTGCTGATCGTCGAGCCGGCCGTGGCCGACCAGATCACCGGCGAGAAGTGGAACCGCTACATCTTCCGCACCGCGCGCAACTCCACGCAGGACGCGCTGGCCGCCGCCGCGACCCTCAAGGAAGACAATATCAGCATCGCCACGCTCGCCCAGGACTATGCCTTCGGCAAGGACGGCGTCGCCGCGGTGAAGGCCGCCCTGGCCGCCGTCGGTTCCAAGGCCAAGGTGGTGCATGAAGAGTATGCTCCGCAGGCGACGACCGATTTCACGGCGTCGGCGCAGCGCATCTTCGACGCGCTGAAGGACAAGCCGGGCCGCAAGGTCGTGGTCGTGGTGTGGGCCGGCGCCCATCCGTTGCCGAAGCTGATGGACCTGAAGCCCGAGCGCTTCGGCATCGAGATGGCGCCGGGCGGCAATTTGCTGCCGGTGATGGCCGGCTGGAAGCAGTTCCCCGGCCTCGAAGGCGCGATCTACTACTATTGGGGCTTCCCCAAGAACCCGGTGAACGACTGGCTGGTCACCGAATACAAGAAGAAGAACAACGGCGTGCCGCCGGACTTCTTCGTGGCGGGCGGCATGAGCGCGGCCATCGCGCTGGTCGAGGCGGTGAAGAAAGCCAAGTCGACGGACAGCGAGAAGCTGATCGCGGCTATGGAAGGCATGAGCTTCGACACGCCCAAGGGAACGATGACCTTCCGCAAGGAAGACCATCAGGCCCTGCAGGAGATGTATCACTGGCGCATGAAGAAGGATGCGCCGGACAACGTCGACCTGCTCGAACTGGTGCGCGTGATCCCGGCCAGCGAGATGACGCTGCCGATCAAGAACAAGCGCTGACGCGAAGATTGTCATCCCGAGCGCAGCGAGGGACCCTTGCCGAACGGTAAAGGTCCCTCGGCCTGCGGCCTCGGGACGACAGACTTGCTTATCGTCGACAGATGCTAGCTACCGAAAACCTCACCATCCGTTTCGGCGGACACGCGGCCGTCGACGGGGTGTCGTGCGCCTTCACCAAGGGCACGCTCACTTCGATCGTCGGGCCGAACGGTGCGGGCAAGACCACCTACTTCAACCTGATCTCCGGCCAGCTCCCGGCCACCTCCGGCCGCGTGACCCTGAACGGCGCGGACATCACCAACCTCGCGGCGCCGCGGCGGACGCGGCTCGGTCTCGGTCGCGCGTTCCAGCTCACCAATCTCTTTCCCAACCTCAGCACGCTCGAGAACGTGCGGCTGGCGGTGCAGGTGAAGAGTGGCAAGGGCTACGACCTGTTCAGCCGCACCTTGACGCATCGTGAGCTGATCGACCGGGCGATGGCGCATCTCGCGGCCGTTTCACTGGTCGACCGCGCCCAGGCGATCGCTGCAACTCTGCCGCACGGCGACCAGCGCAAGCTCGAGGTCGCGATCCTGCTGGCGCTGGAGCCCGACGTCTTCATGTTCGATGAGCCGACGGCCGGCATGAGCATCGACGAGGTGCCGACCATTCTCGACATCATCGCCTCCATCAAGCAGCGCGGCGACAAGACCATCCTGCTGGTCGAGCACAAGATGGACGTGGTGCGCTCGCTGTCCGACCGGATCGTGGTGCTGCACCAGGGCAAGCTGGTCGCCGACGGCAAGCCCGCCGAGGTCATCAACTCCGACATCGTGCGCGAAGCGTATCTGGGCGGAGCGGTCGATGCGTGAGTTGGGGCCATGAGCGCGCTTCTCTCCCTGCGTGGCGTGCAGACGCATATCGGGCGCTATCACATCCTGCACGGCGTCGAGTTCGACGTGGCCGAGGGCGGGCTCACCATGCTGCTGGGGCGCAACGGGGCGGGCAAGACTACCACCTTGCGCACAATCATGGGCATGTGGCGCGCGGCGGCCGGCGAGATCCGTTTCGACGGGCGTGACATCACGCACCTGGCCACGCCGGACATCGCGCGTCTCGGTATCGCCTATGTGCCGGAGAGCATGGCGATCTTCGCTGATCTCACGGTGCAGGAGAATCTCTTGCTGGCGGCGCGCTCCGGCCCTCCGGATCAGAAGCGGCTCGACTGGATCTTCTCCCGCTTCGAGGCGCTGAAGCGGTTCTGGACCCTGCCGGCGGGACATCTGTCGGGCGGCCAGAAGCAGATGCTGGCGGTGGCGCGCGCCATCATCGAGCCGCGCCGCCTGCTGCTGATCGACGAGCCGACCAAGGGACTGGCGCCGGCCATCATCGCCAACATGATCGACGCCTTTCGTGAATTGAAGGACGGCGAATCGACCCTGCTGGTGGTCGAGCAGAACTTCGCCTTTGCCCGCCAGCTCGGCGATGCGGTCGCGGTGATGGACGACGGCAAGGTCGCGCACCAAGGCGGCATGGCGGCTTTCGCCGCCGACGCCAGCCTGCAGCAGCACCTGCTCGGCCTCGGCATGGATACGCATCAATGAAACGAGACTGGCTCCCGCTGGTGTTGATCCCGGCGCTGATGATCGGCGCCTTGCCGCTGATCGGTTCGCCGGCGAGTTGGGTGACGCTCACCGTCGCGGGCCTCGCGATGGGGCTGATGATATTCATCATGGCCTCGGGCCTCACGCTGACCTTCGGCCTGATGGACGTTCTGAACTTCGGACACGGCGCGTTCATCGCCGTGGGCGCCTTCGTGGCGGCGAGCGTCATGCTGGCGCTGTCGCCGTGGATGACTGCCGATTCGATCTGGCTGAACCTCGCGGCGATCGGACCGGCGGTGCTGGCGGCGATGGTGGTGAGCGGCGTGCTGGGGCTCGGCTTCGAGCGGGTCATCGTGCGGCCGGTCTATGGCCAGCACCTGAAGCAGATCCTGGTGACGACCGGCGGCCTGATCGTGGCCGAGCAGCTCCTCAAGGTGATCTGGGGCCCCGATCAGATCACGCTCAGCCGGCCGACGGCGCTGCGCGGCGCTTTCCTGTTCGGCGATATCGCGATCGAGAAATATCGCGTGCTGGCGGTCGTGGTCGGGCTGGTCGTGTTCGCCGCCCTGGCGCTGACGCTCAACCGCACGCGGCTCGGCCTGCTGATCCGTGCGGGGGTCGAGAATGGCGAGATGGTCGAGGCGCTTGGATATCGCATCCGCCGCCTGTTCGTCGGCGTGTTCGTGGTCGGCTCGGCGCTGGCCGGTCTGGGTGGCGCGATGTGGGGCCTCTACCAGGAGACCGTGACGGCGGCGATCGGCGCGCAGGTCGCCGTGCTGGTGTTCATCGTCATCATCATCGGCGGGCTGGGTTCGGTGGGCGGCTGCTTCGTCGGCGCGCTGCTGGTCGGGCTGACGGCCAACTATATCGGCTTCCTCGCACCCAAGGTCGCGCTGGGCTCCAACATCCTGCTGATGGCGATGATCCTGCTGTGGCGACCGCAGGGCCTCTATCCCGTGGCGAAGAGGTAGAGGACATGCTGCGCTCGATCCTGTCCGACGACCTGCCTAAGAGCCGCTGGCTGGCGCTCGCGCTGGTCGCCATCCTGGTCGGCCTTGCGGTCGCGCCGTTCCTGTTCCCCGGCGCCAAGTCGTTGAACGTCGCGGCGAAGATCTGCGTCTTCATCGTGCTGGCCGCGTCGTTCGACCTGCTGCTGGGCTACACTGGCATCGTCTCCTTCGCCCACACGATGTTCTTCGGCATCGGCGCCTATGGCGTCGCGATCTCGCTGACGCGCATGGGGGCGGGATGGGATGCCGTGGCCGTCGGCGTCGTCGCGGGGCTCATCGTTGCCATCGTGCTGGCCACGGTGATCGGCCTGTTCAGCCTCAGGGTGCGCACGATCTTCTTCGCCATGATCACCCTGGCGGTCGCCAGCGCCTTCGCGATCCTGGCCTCGCAGCTCTCCGACCTGACGGGCGGCGAGGACGGGCTGAACTACCGGCTGCCGGCCGCCTTGCGGGCGTCCTTCTCGTTCGGCGACACGCTGTTCGGCGTGAGGCTCAACGGGCGTCTGCTCGACTACTATCTCGTCTATGCCGCGTCGCTGACGCTGATCCTGGTACTGCTGCGCATCGTGAACTCGCCGTTCGGCAGCGTGCTGATGGCGATCCGCGAGAATCCGTTCCGCGCCGAGGCGATCGGCTACCGCACCGTGGTCTATAGAACCATCGCGAGCTGCATCGCCGCCGCCACGGCGGCCCTGGCCGGTGCCCTGCTGGCTTTGTGGTCCAGCCAGACCAATCCCGACACGACGCTCAGCTTCGACATCATGGTCGACATCCTGCTGATGGTCGTGATCGGCGGCATGGGCACGATGTACGGCGCCGTGATCGGCGCGGTGCTGCTGGTCTTCGCCCAGAACTACCTGCAGGACCTTCTGGCGATCGCCAACAAGGCGCTGGTCGGCGTGCCGCTGCTCGCCAACCTGTTCCATCCTGATCGCTGGCTGCTGTGGCTCGGCGTGGCGTTCATCCTCTGCGTCTACTTCTTCCCGGCCGGCATCGTCGGACGCCTGCGCCAGAAGCGCTAGCGGCTGCCGGGAAACGGCTCGACATAGGTCTCGCCGCTGCGACCGTAGTAGACGGCGCGCTTGCCCTGCATCGAGACGAGATAGCCGACGCAGCCTGCTTCCATGATCTGGCGACAGAAGGTGAGGTACTTCGTCCGGCCGGCCTGGATCGATCGCACGGCCGCTTGCACGCCGTCCGGCGAGAAGACCTCGGCCGGCTTCACATCGATCGCCTTGCTGGCCACCAGATGGGAGCGCCCGTCGGGCATGTAGTAGATCTTCTCTGCGCGCGACAGATCGGTGTGGTAGCGCTCGACGCCGGCCTCGATCAGGCGGCCCACGACCTCGCCGAAGGTGATGCGTTCCTGATCGGACGCCTCGGTGCATTCCTTGAGAACGGTGACATCCACGATTTCTGTCCTACTCGGTGGGGATGGTCTTGAGATCGTGCCGGCGCACGATCTCCTTCAGCGCTTTTTCCAGCGCCATGCGCTCGGCCGGCTTCAGGTGACCGAAGAATTCGGCATCGTTGCGATCGGCCAGGGCCGACAGTTCCGGAACGAGCTTCCGGCCCGGCTTCGTTAGCGACAATGTCTGTTGGCGCCGGTCCTCGGTGGAGGGCACGCGGTCCACGAGCTTCTTGGCGGCCAACCGGTCGGCGAGCTTCGAGATGGCGCCGCGGGTCATGCCCAACCGGTCCGCCAGCACGCTCGGCGGCATACCATCGGTATCGAACAGCTCACGCATCACGACCCATTCGGCCACGGTCACGTCGCGCGCCTGCAGTTTCAGGCTGAAGGCATGCGAGACGTGGTTGGACACGAAGCGCAGCCAGTAGCCCAGGTGGGAGTCGAGATCGGATGTCATTTGTTGACAAGGAAACTATATGGATATTGTTTCCTTGTCAACCAATTGTCGCCGATGCATGACGCGCCACGAGCGTGGCGCGTCCCGGTAATGCCTTAGAGTTCGACCTGGCGGATGCCGCCGCGCGGGCGGCCGGCCTCGATGTCCTGCCAAAGGATCTCGTGACCCTTGGGCAGGGGGCGGTTGTTGCGCATCGTCAGCCAGAGACGCAGCAGCATGCGGTCGTTGCCCGAGGACGCATCGTCCTCGAACGGCGTGCGGCCGTGGTAGGTGACATGGCTGTTGATGAGCTGCAGGTCGCCGGGCTCGAGGGTCATCTCGAAGCACAGGTCCTCGGCGGTCTGCATCAGCACGTCGATCGCCTCGCGCTGGGCGGCGGTGAGCTTGGGCACGCCGGGCGCCATTTGCGCGGCCTCGATGAAGGTCAGCGAATAGTGCGAGGTGAACTTGCCGTCGCGCAGGCCGAAGATCGGCAGCGGGTAGGCGGTCTCACGCGTCGTGGCCTCGCCGTCCTTCTTGGTGCCTTCCTCGCCGAAGCGGCTGCGCCAGTAGTCCTGGAACAGCAGCTCGAGCAGGTCGGGCCGGGTCGCGAGCATCGCGTTGTGGATGGCGGGGGTCGACGCCAGCTTGCTGACGCCGCCGGCCCGCGCCTGGCGCACGCACAGCAGGCCGACCACGTCGGTGCGGTCGGTGTGGAAGCGCAGCGCGCCGTTGGTCAGGGTGCGGGCGTAGGAGGAGAGGAAGGTCGAGCCCTTCTCGTCCTTGGTCTCGCCGTAGGTGCGGCCGACATGGGCGCCTTCGTCGCGAATGGCGCGCATCAGCTCGCCGGTGCGGTTCTGGAAGACCGGGGTGCCGATATGGGTGCCGATGGCGAAGTAGAGGCGGCGCAGATCGTCTTCGCTGTAACGATCGACCGGGATGCCACGCAGCTTGACGATACCGGAGCCGTTCTCCAACTCGTCGGCGACGTCGTCGAACAGTTCATCGAGCGAGGGCAGGTAGAAATCCTCGCGCGTGATCTCCGACCATTCCATGCCGCGCAGGCCCTTGAGGGCCGCGTCGAGTTCGTCGACGCCCTCGGGCGTTATGTCGCGAATCCAGCGCGACGAGTTCTTGATGTCCTGGCCATGCCAGACGGAGGGACCGGTGAGGGGGGTGCGGCTGCTCATGCCCAATATATTAGCAGATCACACCCCAGGTTGCTCAACGGTCAATCGGTCGCGATAGTGTGTGCAGGGGAGAGAAAAATTCATGATGACCGCGTTTGCGGATTGGAGGGGATGGCGCTCGATCTCCGCTGTCCTGGCCGTCCTCATTGCCGTCTATTTCGCTTATTTCGCCATCACGCGCCCGGCGATCGACTGGGATGTCGTTCCGTACACGATGGCGATCCTGAAGGCTGGTGCGACGGCGCCCGACGGCACGATCGACGTCGTGGAGTTGCACGCGCGCAGCTGGGCGGCGGTGAAACCGCATCTGTCGCCGCAGGGACTGGCTTATCTGACGACGGGCACCAGCTACGTCGAGGCGCAGTACCTCAATCCAACGGCACTGATCAGCCAGCTCCCGCTCTACGAGAGCAAGTACGGCTATATCCTGCTGCTGAGAACCGTCGCGCTGGTGGCCGAACCCGTGCGCGCGATCGTCATGGTGAGCCTGATCGGTACGCTGGGGATCCTGATCCTCCTGCTGCACGCCGCATGGCGGCTGGAGGGCATTGCCACGCTCGCCTGGTTGCCGGTCGTGTTGCTCTTCGAACTGGGCAGCTTCGCCAGCATGGTGTCGCCCGACGCGATCTTCACCTTCGCCTATGCAGCGGGGATTGCCGCCCTTCTGTCGGAGCGACTGCGCCTGGCCGTGGCGTTCTTCCTGGCGGCGGCATTGCTGCGGCCCGACGGCATCGTCCTGAACGCCGTGCTCTGCGGCGTGCTGGCCTTTCGGCGCCAGTACGGCGCGACGGCGATCCTGCTTCTCGGATCTTCCGCGGCCTATGCAATGAACATACTGGCCAGCCACCATGTCGGCTGGTGGGCGCAGTTCCACTTCACCTTCGTGGGACTGCAGAACGTGCTGACCGACTTCCGCCCGCCCTTCGACCTTGGAGTCTACGCCCGGGTCGTGATGGCCCAGCTCGGGGTCGTCTCCCATCTGGCCTGGGTGCATGCGGCCGTGGCCGCGGTGCTGGCGGCGATCCTGCTGCTGAAGCGGCCGGCCAGCGGTCGATGGGCCAGCCTGCTCCTGGGGGCGCTGCTTGTCGGCGCGGCCGTAAGGTTCCTGCTGTTTCCGTCCTCGGAGATTCGCTTCTACACGCCGCATCTCTTCGGGCTTGGATTGATCGTCCTGTACGCGGCTCGCCCGCGCCCTGCGGAGGCCTGACCGGTCAGCGCAGTGGCTTGCGCATGTTGATGGAGGTCGGGTGATCGAAGCCCGGATGGGCTTCGCGCGACGTCTCCCGGTAGCCGAGCGAATTGAACAGGCGCTGATTGTCGGTGAGAACGATGCGCACGCCCAGCCGGACGCCTGCCAGACCGCGGCGGCGGGCCTCGGCCTCGACAGCGTCGATCAGCTTCCGCGCCAGGCCGAGGCCGCGCGCCGAGGGCAGCACGGAGAGCCGGCCGAAATAGAGGTCGCCTTCCATCTCTTCGACCAGCACGCAGCCCAGCATCTCACCGTTCCGCTCCGCGACGATGGCCGCGGCGCCCTTGGTCAACTCGGCGGCGATGCCGTCGGCGGTTTCACGGAAGGCGCCGGATTCCGGCACGAGCTTGCCGCGATACTGTGCGAACGACGCGGCGATGACGGCCGCGATCGCCGCTGCATCGCCGACGGTGGCCGTGCGCAGGACTGGACTGTCGCTCATGTGCTTTTTCTCGCGTAGGCTCCGCGCAAAATCGAGAGGAAAAAAGCGGATGGCCCTGATCACCTACCTGACCCGTATCCAGTTCGACTTCGGCGCGCTGAAGCTGCTCGAGGCCGAATTGCAACTCATGGGCATGCGCCGGCCCCTGATCGTCACCGACAAGGGCGTCATTTCGGCGGGCCTGTGGGCCAAGGTGAAGGAGCAGCTTCCCGGCAACATGCCGATCACGATCTATGACGGCACGCCGGAGAACCCGACCGAAGCCGCCATGCGCGACGCACTCAAGATCTACAAGGACGAGGGCTGCGACGGCATCATCGCGATCGGCGGCGGCTCGCCGATGGACCTCGCCAAGGCGGTCGCGCTGATGGCGACGCATCCCGGTCCGTCGCTGCAGGCCTATTCGTTCGTCGAGGGCGGCGCCGGCAAGATCACCGCCGCCGTGGCGCC
The DNA here is from genome assembly GCF_058806575.1 of Reyranella sp. GW821-FHT12G01. NCBI lineage: Bacteria > Pseudomonadati > Pseudomonadota > Alphaproteobacteria > Hyphomicrobiales > Reyranellaceae > Reyranella > Reyranella sp. GW821-FHT12G01. Next base: position 3,704,257 of record NZ_JBXAPV010000001.1, on the reverse strand, counting down.
GATGGTCGCGATCCCGACGACCTCGGGCACCGGCAGCGAGGTGAGCCGCGGTGGCGTCATCATCATGGACTCCGGCCGCAAGCTCGCCATCGGCAGCCCCTACCTGATCCCGCGGCTGGCGCTGATCGATCCCGAACTCACGATGAGCCTGCCGCCGCATCTCACGGCCGGCACCGGCATGGATGCGCTCACGCACAATATCGAGTGCTACCTTGCCAACGTCTTCAATCCGCCGGCCGATTCGATCGCGCTCGACGGGCTGGAGAAGGCATGGAAGTACGTCGAGCGCGCCACGAAGGACGGGCAGGACCGCGAGGCGCGCTACAACATGGCGGTGGCCGCCATGGAAGGCGCCATGGTGTTCCAGAAGGGCCTGGGCGCCGTGCACGCGCTCTCGCATCCGACGGGCGGCCTGAAGGGTTATCGCCTGCATCATGGCACCCTGAACGCGATCTACCTGCCGGCAGTGCTGCGCTTCAACGAGCCGGCGGTGGGCGACAAGTTCAAGCGTGTGGCGCAGGTAATGGGCCTGCGCGAGAGCGAGGCCAGCGCCGCGGGCGTCGCCAACGCGGTGGCCGCGCTCAACGACCGGCTGGGCATCCCGAAGGGCCTGGGTTCGGCCGGGCTTGCACAGGACACCATCGAGAAGATTGCCGAGGGCGCGATGGGCGACCACTGCCATCTCTCGACGCCGCGCCAGCCGACCAAGGCGCAGTACATCGAACTGATCGAACAATCGTGGGGCTGACATGAAGGTCAAGGGCAAGGTCTGCGTCGTCACCGGCGCGGCGGGCGGCATCGGCGAGGCGATCGCGCGGCGTTTTGCGAAGGAAGGCGCCAAGGGGCTCGTCGTGGCCGACATGGATGCCGGCCGGCTCGACAAGGTCGCCAAGGACATCGGCGCGCTTGGCGTCGCGGGCGACATCGGCCAGGAGTCCGAGGTGAAGCGCCTGATCGCCGAGACCGAGAAGAAATACGGCGAGATCGATATCTTCTTCTCCAATGCCGGCATCGGTCGCGGTGGCCACGAGGATGCGAGCGACAAGGACTGGGCCGATTCGTGGGCGATCCACGTCATGGCGCATGTCTATGCCGCGCGGGCGCTGGTGCCGCAGATGCTGAAGCGCGGCGAGGGCTATCTGCTCAACACCGCGAGCGCAGCCGGCCTGCTGGCGTCGATGGGCTCGGCGCCCTACGGCGTCACCAAGCAGGCGGGCGTGGCGCTCGCCGAGCATCTGTCGATCCAGTATGGCGACCGCGGCATCCGAGTCTCGGTGCTCTGCCCGCAGGCCGTCGACACCAACATGCTGCGCATGGCCGGCGCGACCGCGGCGTCGGTCGACGGCGTGATCAACACCGACGCGGTGGCGCAGACCGTCATCGAGGCGATGGACGAGGAGCGCTTCCTGATCCTGCCGCACCCCGAGGTGAAGGAATATATGACGCGCAAGCTCGACCGTGATCGCTGGCTGCGCGGCATGCGCCGCCTGCGCGACAAGACGGGCGAGGGACAGGGCAAGCGCTAGGGCGTTACCAGGGATGACGTAAGGGTCCCTCACTGCGTTCGGGATGACATCGGTTTCTGGATCGGCGTATCTGCGCCAGCGCCAACGATAGTGTCATCCCGAGCGTAGCGAGGGACCTTTCGCTTTCTTCAAAGTACGAGTGGCGATGTTGACGACTCTTTCGCCATCACCGACACTCCGGCCATCATGACGCGACTTACGACGCTTCGAGTTATTGGCTGATCCGCCGCCTTCGGGCCGCGGATCATCGTCGTCGAACGTCTTCTAAACCGCTCGAGCCCGTCGCCTCATGATCCCCTACATCCAATCCCTGTTCGTCGAGACCGGCCTGTGGACCGCGCTGGGCGTCACCCTGGTCGCCGGGTTGATGCGCGGCTTCGCGGGTTTCGGTTCGGCCATGCTGATGGCGCCGATCTTCGCCATCCTGTTCGGCTCGGCCGAGATGGTGGTGACGGTGGTGGCCATCGAACTGGTCGTGTCGTTGCAGCTCTTCCCGCAGGTACGCCGCCATGCCGACTGGAAGCTGCTGACGCCGATGAGCCTCGCGGCGTGCCTCGCCATGCCGGCGGGTGTCTGGCTGCTGGCGAGCGTCAACAAGAACACGATCGTGACGGCGGTGTCGGCCGTGATCGTGGCCTTCGTGCTGCTGATGTGGACGGGCTGGAAATACACCGGCCGCCGCTCGACGGTCGCGACGGTGATCGTCGGCGCCGTCTCGGGGGCGATGATGGCTACGACCAGCGTCGGCGGGCCGCCGGTGCTGCTCTACCTCCTGTCGGGCAACGACCCGCCGCAGGTCAACCGCGCCAACATCGTCACCTATTACTTCCTGACGCAGTTCCTGCTGATCGTGATCGTGCTGGCGACCGGCGTGGCGGGCGTCGACGCGCTGGTCCGCGCCGTCGTGCTGTTCCCGGTCGTGGTGGCGGGCGCCTGGGCGGGCGGGCGGCTGTTCCATGGCCTCGCCAGCGAGCGTCTGTACCGTAACGTGGCCCTCACGATCCTGTTCATGACGGGTCTTTTCGGCCTTCTGAGGAACTGGCTGGTTGCCTGAGAGACGGTGTATGATGTGCCATCCATGGAGATTCACATGCGTATCATCGCCGCCGGATTTGCCGCTCTCGTCATGACCCTGGGCTTTTCGTCCGCCTCCCGTGCCGACGAGCTTTTGTCCGAGTGCATGGTCACGGCCTCCCAGAAGATGTGCGAGTGCATCATCGCGCGCATCCCGGCCGACCAGCGCGCCAATGCCGTCCTGGGCCTGCGCAAGTCGAACCAGTCGGTGAGCGCGACCGGCAACCTACTCAATCCGTCGAACCTCTCGCCGCAGGAAATGCAGGGCCTGAACTCGGTCGTCGCCGCACAAGCCTATTGCATGTAGCGTGCGGGGCTTCAGCGCCGCCGCAATCCTCTAGGCTCGCGGCGACCGCCGCGTTATCTTCCCGCCCATAGAGTTGATGCCGGTCAACGGCGCGATCCATGGGAGGGGCCTTATGGCACTGTTTTCTCGCAGATTCGGTCTGGTGGCGGCGATGGTCGCCGCGTTTGCCGCTCCGGCCTTCGCCCAGGCGCCGGCCGCGACGCCGGTGCGCGGCGGTGCGCTGACGATCGGCGTCGAGAGCGATTTCGAAGGCTTCGATCCGATCCGGGCCGGCGTCTATTCCAACTCGACGGTGACGGCGGCCTCGCTGTTCTACGAGACGCTGATGCGGCTCGACGACAAGGGCAACCTCATCCCGGCGCTCGCGCTGTCGATGACGCCCAACGAGGATGGCAGCGTCTGGACCGCCAAGATCCGCCCGAATGTGAAATGGCACGACGGCTCGCCGTTTACCGCCCAGAACGTGGCCGACCACTTCAACCGGCTGATCGATCCGGCCAACCGCTTTGCCGGCCGCGCCTACCTCGCGATCGACAAGGTCGAGGTGCCGGACGACCTGACCGCGGTCTTCAAGATGCGCGGACCCAACGCGGCCTTGCCTCGGACCCTGGCACAGCCCACCGTCACGACGCTGATCATCCCGGTGAAGATCGCCCAGGAAAAGGGTGCCGACTACAATCGCAATCCCATCGGCACCGGCCCCTTCGTCTTCAAGGAATGGCGTGCCGCCGATCGGCTGGTTGCCGAGCGCAACCCCAACTACTGGGACAAGGACAAGCCCTATCTCGATCGCGTGACCGTGCGGCCGCTGCCGGATTCCGATGCCCGCTACGCCAGCCTCGTGAAGGGTGACGTGCAGGTCATCTGGGAAGACCGCGCCGAGAACATCGTCAAGGCCAAGAAGGATAAGAACCTGCGCGTGCTGACCTGGGTCGGCAGCGGCGCGCTGGTCACTCCGCTCAACACCCAGCGCGAGCCGCTGAACGACAAGCGCGTGCGCCAGGCCGTGTCGATGGCCCTGAATCGCAAGGCCAATGGCGAGGTGCTGAGCCAGGGCCTGCGTCCCGTCCTCGACGATCCCTACGGGCCGAGCTCGGGCATCGACTGCAAGGACACCGGTGCTCTCAAATACGATCCGGAAGCCGCCCGCAAGCTGATCGCCGACTATGGCAAGCCGGTGAAGATGACCATGACGGTCACCGCCACGCCGCGCGGCCGTGAGAATGCGCAGGTGTTCCAGGCCGACATGAAGAAGGCCGGCATCGACATCGAGATCAAGCCGGTCGACCAGACGCAGCTCGTGAAGGAGACGCTGTCGCGTGACTTCCAGATCACCGGTTGGCGCATCATCGACCTGGCCGACGTCGATCCGCAGATGTTCGCGAACTTCCACTCGAAGAGCCCGATCAACTTCTCGGGCTACAACAACGAGGAAGTCGACAAGCTGCTGCTGATCGGCCGCACCAGCCTCGACGAGAACAAGCGCAAGGCAGCCTATTGCGACCTGATCAAGATCCTGAACAACGATGCCGTATGGCTGTGGACCGGCAGCAACATCGACTTCGCCATCACTCGCGCCAACGTGCATGGCATTCCGGGTCTGCGCGGCGGTGCCGTTCAGGTCGAGGGCGCCTGGCTCACGAAGTAGCGACGGGCGAAGGGTAGGGTAGCGTAGGGCGTTTCCGGTGCCGTGGCTCTTGCGCCAATTGGTCCGGCTGGTGGTGGTGCTGTTCTGCGTCACCCTGCTCACCTTCGTGATCGTGAACATCCTGCCGGGTGACATCGCGATCGTGATCCTGGGCAGCCTCGCCACGCCGCAGGACATTGCCGGCCTGCGCGCCGATATGGGCCTCGATCGGCCCATGATGGTCCGGTATTTCGACTGGCTGGGATCGGCCCTGTCGGGCGATCTTGGACGCTCCTACCGCAACGGCGAACCGGTGGTGCAGGCGATCCTCGATCGCCTGCCGGTGTCGCTGCAGCTCATGGTGATGGCCCAGCTCATTGCGCTCGGCATCGCGGTTCCGGTGGCGCTGCTGTCGGTGCGAAAGCCCGGCGGCATCTTCGATCGCATCTCGGCTTCGGCTGCCTTCGGCTTTCTCGCCATGCCCAACTTCATGCTGGGCATCGTGCTGATCTATCTGTTCTCTGTGTCCTTCGACCTGCTGCCGGCGACCGGCTTCACGCCGATGTCGGAAGGGCTGTGGGACAATATCGAATCGATGATCCTGCCGTCGCTGACTCTCGGCCTGATCGAGTGGACGGTGCTGATGCGCGTGCTGCGCTCGGACCTGCTGACGACGCTCAAGGAGGATTTCATCCTGCTGGCGCGCGCCAAGGGCCTGCCGCCATGGCGGGTGCTGCTGCAGCACGCGCTGCGGCCCTCGTCGTTCACCCTGATCACCATCCTCGGCCTCAACATCGGCGGGCTGATCGGCGGCGCGGTGATCGTCGAGCAGATCTTTGCCCTGCCCGGCGTGGGCCGCCTGCTGCTGGGCGGCATCTTCAACCGCGACCTGATCCTCGTGCAGGGTACGGTGTCGTTCATCGCGGTGGGTTTCGTGGTCATCAATTTCCTGGTCGACATGCTCTACGCCGTGCTCGATCCCCGGGTTCGCCATGTCCGCTTCCGCAGCTAAGGGCGCGGTCATCGCGGCCACCCGGCCACGCCGCCGCTGGCACTGGGCGCTCGCGCTGCCGCTGGGCTGGATGCTGCTCGTGGTCTTCCTGGCGATCACCGCCGACTGGATCGGCCTGCCCGATCCGTCGGCGCAGGAATTGATCCTGCGCCGCAAGCCGCCGTCGATGACCTACCTGCTGGGCACCGACAATCTCGGCCGCGACATGCTCTCGCGCGTGATCTACGGCGCGCGTACCTCGCTGATCGTCGGCATCTGCGCGCCGTTCCTGGGCTTCCTGGTCGGTGGCGCGATCGGCATGAGCGCGGGTTACTTCCGCGGCAAGGTCGACCTGCTGGCGGTCGGCTTTATCGACATCCTGCTGGCCTTTCCCTCTCTGGTGCTGGCGCTCACCTTCACCGCCTATCTCGGGCAGAGCCTGTTCAACGTCACCCTGGCGCTGGGCATCCTCTCGATCCCGGCGGCGGCGCGGGTGTCGCGGGCCAATACGCTGGCCTGGGCCAATCGTGATTTCGTCTTGGCCGCGCGCACCATCGGCGCCAGCAACTGGCGCATCCTGACGCGCGAGATCCTGCCCAACCTGCTGCCGCCGATGTTCGCCTTCTGGCTGGTGGCGATCAGCGTGATCATCGTGGCCGAGGGCGCGCTCTCCTTCCTGGGCCTCGGCATCCCCGCGCCGCAACCGAGCTGGGGCGGCATGATCGCCGACGGCCGCGAGACGCTCGATGTCGCGCCGCACATCGCGCTGATCCCGGCGGCGGTGATGTTCGTTACAGTCCTGTCGCTCAACTTCCTGGGCGACATGGTGCGCAACATGGTCGATCCGCGCAGGTCGGCCCTGTGAGCGATGCGCCGCTCCTGTCGGTGCGCGACGCGCGGGTGGGCTTTTCCACCGCGCGCGGACCGCTGCGCGCCGTCGATGGCGTGTCGTTCGACCTGCACAAGGGCCGGACGCTCGGCATCGTGGGCGAGTCGGGGTCGGGCAAGTCCGTCCTCGTGCGCTCGCTGATCGGCCTCGTGAGTGCGAGTTCCGGCGCCGACGTGGCTGGGCAGGTCCTGTTCGAGGGCCGCGACCTGCGGGCGCTGTCGGCCCGGGAATTCCGTGGCGTGCTGGGCAGCGATATCGGTGTCGTGTTCCAGGACCCGATGACCTCGCTCAATCCGGTGATGAAGATCGGCCGGCAGATCGGTGAGGGGTTGCGGCTGAACCGCGGGCTCGATGCCAAGGCCGCTGCCCGCCGCGCGATCGAGCTTTTGGGCGAGGTCGGCATTCCCGAAGCGGAGCGCCGTGCCGGCCAGTATCCACATGAACTGTCGGGCGGCATGCGCCAGCGCGTTGCCATCGCCATCGCGATCGCCTGCGCCCCCAAGCTGCTGATTGCCGACGAGCCGACCACCGCGCTCGACGTCACCGTGCAGCGCCAGATCCTCGACCTTCTGCAGCGCGAGCAGCGCCAGCGCGGCATGTCGATGATCCTGATCACCCACGATCTTGGCGTGGCAGCCGGACGGGCCGACGACATCATGGTCATGTATGCCGGCCGCGCGGTCGAGACAGCGGCGACGCGCGAGATCTTCCGCTCGCCGCGCATGCCTTACACCGAGGCGCTGCTGCGCTCGCTGCCGCGGCTGTCCGATCCGACGCATACCCGCCTCAGCGCCATTCCCGGCCGGCCACCCGATCTCGCGCGGCGCAGCGGCGGCTGTGCCTTCGCGCCGCGCTGCAGTTACCGCACGGATCATTGCGACGAGGCGCAGCCGGTGCTGACGATGGAGGGCGCACACGGCTATGCCTGCTTCCATCCACGGGGAATGAACTCGTGAGCGACTTTCTCGCCATCCAGAACCTCGTGGTCGAATACCCGGTGGGTGGAGGCCGTCACGTCCACGCGGTCAGCGACGTCACCTTGTCGGTGAAGCAGGGCGAGACCCTTGGCCTCGTGGGTGAGTCCGGCTCGGGCAAGTCATCGCTGGCGCGCGCGTTGCTGCAATTGCCGCCGCCCAAGGCGGGCGCCGTGGTGTTCGACGGCCAGGATCTCACGAAGATGCGGGGCCAGGCGCTGCGCGCCGTGCGGCCGCGCCTGCAGATGATTTTCCAGGATCCGATCGCCTCGCTGAACCCGCGCCGCAAGGTTGCCGAGATCATCGCCGAGCCGCTGGTCGTTTCGGGCGTATCGGATGCGACTGAGCGAACCCGCCGTGTCCGTGAGGTGATGGAGGCGGTCGGTCTCGATCCCGATCTCGTCTGGAACCGCCGACCGCACGAATTCTCCGGCGGCCAGTGCCAGCGCATCGCGATCGCTCGGGCGCTCGTGCTGGAGCCCAGCCTGATCGTCTGCGACGAGCCGGTCTCGGCGCTCGACGTCTCGATCCGCGCGCAGATCGTCAACCTACTGGAGGACATGAAGGCGCGCTTCGGCCTCACCCTCCTGTTCATCGCCCACGATCTTGCGGTGGTGAAGTCGGTGTCGGACCGGGTGGCGGTCATGTATCTCGGGAGGCTCTGCGAGGTGGCGGACTCGGCCTCGCTGTTCGCCACGCCGGCACATCCCTATACGGCCGCGTTGATGGCCGCGATCCCGGTGCCCGATCCCGACCTCCCGCTGGGGGACACCAAGTTGAAGCCAGGCGACCCGCCGTCGCCACTCGATCCACCCTCGGGCTGCCGTTTTCGCACGCGCTGTCCCCATTCCCAGCCGCGCTGCACGGACGAGGTCCCGCCGATGCGGACCATCGCAGCCGGCCGCGAGGTCGCCTGCCACTTTCCGCTGCTGGGCTGAGCTTCAGGGCCAAAAACGAAACGGCGCGCATTGCTGCGCGCCGTTCGTCTCGTCGATTGGTCGGAGCGAGAGGATTCGAACCTCCGGCCCCTAGCTCCCGAAGCTAGTGCTCTACCAGGCTGAGCTACGCTCCGTCAGGTGTACGGACTCCGGCCCGCGACGAGGCCGGGGTTATAGCCGCGACCCCCTGCGGTCGCAAGGGCCGCGGCCACTCGCTATAGTCGCCCCGGAATTCGGGCTCGCGGGGGACAAATGGCGAAGCAAAAGCGGCTGAAAATCGCGCTGATCGGCTATGGCGCCATCAGCCAGATGCTGTTCGACGTGTTCCGCGAGAAGAAGCCGCCCATCGATATCGTGGGCGTCCTGGTCCGAAAAGGCCGCGTCGCGGAGACGCAGAAGAAGCTCGGCAAGAAGGTCGTGGTCGTCGACGACCTGAAAGGGCTGCTGAAACTGAAGCCCGACGTGGTGGTCGAGGCGGCCAGCCAGCAGGCGGTGCGCGACTGGGGCGAGACCATCCTGAAGAAGGGCTTCGACTTCATGGTGATCGCGACCGGCGCCTATGGCGACCCGGTCCTGTGGAAGAAACACGTGAAGGCGGCAGAGAAAGGCGGCGCGCGCCTGCGCCTGCCGTCCGGTGCCATCGCCGGCCTCGACGGGCTGCTCGCCATGCGGCTGGGCAAGCTGGAGAAGGTGAAATACATCTCGATCAAGCCGCCGCATGCCTGGACCGGCACGCCGGCCGAGACCGAGTTCGACCTGCCGTCGATCAAGGAGCCGACGGTGATCTTCCGCGGCAAGCCCGCCGATGCCGGTCGGCTCTATCCGAAGAATGCCAATCTGGCGGTGACGGTGGCGCTGTGCGGCGCGGGTCTCGACAAGACGGAAATCGAGCTTGTGGCCGATCCGACCCTGCCGCCGGGCACGAATGCCAGCAAGCTCGAGGTCGTGGCCGATTCGGGCGAGCTGAAACTGGAGAGGCTGGGCCGCGCCATGCCGGACAATCCCAAGACCGGCGTGCTCACCGCGCTCACCATGGCGGACGACCTGTTGAAGATCGTCCGCCACAGCGATTGGTAGGGATCAGCGTCTAGCGCGGGCCCGGGCGGCCCCAGCCGCCGCGATGGCCGAAGCCTTCGCGGGGACGGTCGAGAATGGCCTTCTGGTCGGCCGTCAGGACGCCCACCAGCGCGGTCAGCGAGGGCTTCACCGCCTCGATCGTGGCGATGCGGGCCTTCGCGAGGTCCTCCTCGATCGTCAGGCGTTCGACGAGGCCCGGGCGCTCCTTCATCTCCGTCGGCAGCGTCTGGCAGCGTGCCATCGACTTGGCACTGGCTTCGTCGGCCGCCTTCTCGAAGGCGTTCCAGGCGGTCATCTGCTCGGGCTTCAGCTCGAGCCGCGCCTTGATGTAAGCGCGGTCGCCGATGCGCCGGGCGACCATGTTGACGCACGCCGCCTTGGGCGAGAACGCACGCTCGACGGCGCGATCGCCCCGTTCACCGCGGGCACGCTCTCCGCGCGGACCGGGAGGCGGCGGCGGGGCAGGCGGGGTGGCCTGGGCCATCTCGATCATCTCGTCGTCGCCGAAAAGATCGAAGGCCGACGCGGGGCTCGCGAAGGCGAAGCCGGCCGCCAGAACGAAGGCGGTGGGCAGGAGAATGGAACGGATCGACATCAGGAACCTCACCGGGAAACGGGCTGTTCCTGACATACGGAGCGAGGCCGCCGGGCGTGCCCGGGGACAAGGTTAAGTTATGTAAAGTTCGGCCGCTGCTCTTCCATCCAGACGGCGAAAGCTTCGCGCTCGCCCGGCGTCATGTACAGGCCTTCCTTGGTCCGTCGCCACAGCACGTCCTCGGCCTCGACCGCCCATTCGTCGCGCACCAGATAGCGGACCTCGACCTCGTAGAGGGAGCCGCCGAAATGGCGGCCGAGATCGGCCACGGTCTTCACGTCTTCCAGCAGGTCCTCGAGGCCCGATCCGTGGCGGCGCGCCAGGATCCGCACGAGGTCCTTCGGCAGGGCGGGTTTGCTGGCGGCGGCGCCGTCGACGAAATTGTCGAAGGCCTGTTCGAAGGTCGGCGCGTCGGCCATTTCGCCGTCATAGACGGCACGGCTGTCGGTCCAGGGGCCGCCCATGCGGGGGAAGTAGGGGCCCAGGTCCCGCAGCGCATGCTCCGCCAGTCGTCGGTAAGTCGTGATCTTGCCGCCGAACACCGACAGGATCGGCGCCTTGGCCTGCGGGGTGCCGTCGACTTCGAGGTGATAGTCGCGCGTCACCTTCGACGGATTGTCGTCGCCATCGTCGAACAGCGGGCGGACGCCGGAATAGGTCCACACCACGTCCTCGGGCCGCACGGTCTTGGCCATGTAGCGATTGGCGAGGTCGCAAAGGTAGCTGATCTCCTCGGGCGAGCAGACCGGATGCTCGCCGTCCTCGACAGTGATGTCGGTCGTGCCGATCAGCGAGAAGGCGCGCTCGTAGGGGATGACGAAGACGATGCGATTGTCGCTGTTCTGCAGGATGAAGGCGTGGTCGCCGTCGTGCAGTCGCGGCACGATGATGTGGCTGCCCTTCACCAGGCGCACCCGCTTGGGCGTCTTGATCTCGGTCTGCTCGTCGATGAAGCGCTTCACCCAGGGGCCGGCGGCATTGACCAGCGCCCGCGCCTGAACATGGACCGGAGCGCCGCCGGGTCCCGCCAGTTCGATGTTCCATAGCCTGCCGTCTTCGCTGCGGCGGGCCGAGACGCAGCGGTGGCGGGCGTAGATCGTCGCGCCCATCTCCCGCGCCGACTTCAGGTTGGAAATCACCAGGCGGGCGTCGTCGACCCAGGCGTCGGAATAGACGAAGCCTTTCTGGAAGCTGGACTTCAGGCCGCCGCCGAACTTCGAGGTCGGCAGGTCGACCTCGATCGACTTGGGCAGGGTCATGTGCCAGTCGAGATGATCATAGAGCCAGAGGCCGATCCGCAGCATCCAGCGCGGACGCAGATGCGGCTCGTGCGGCAGCACGAAGCGCAGCGGCCACGACAGGTGCGGTGCCTTGGCCAGCAGCACTTCGCGCTCCTGCAGCGCCTCGCGCACCAGGCGGAATTCGTAGGTTTCCAGGTAGCGCAGACCGCCATGGATCAGCTTCGTCGCCTTGGACGAGGTGGCGCTGGCGAAATCGTTCATTTCGCAAAGGCCGACCTTGAGTGCCCGTCCAGCTGCGTCGCAGGCGATGCCTGCGCCGTTGATGCCGCCGCCGACCACGAACAGGTCGAGCGGCTTGCTCTCCGTTCCATTCATGGGCTCACCTATAGCCCGCTTGACCGGATTTCGCAGGAACCTCAAATGGCCGCATGGGTTTTTTGCTCAAGATCTTGCTGTTCGGCGTTGCCGTGTACGGGGCGTACAGGACTTTCCGGCACTGGAAGGGCCTTTTCGACCGCTTCACGGGCAGTGCGAACCCGCCCCAGCGTCCTCCCGCGCCGCCACCGCCTCCGCAGCAGCAGACTGCCCAGCAGGCGCCTCAGCCGACCATGCCGCCGCTCCGCAAGCCGGTCGTGATCGAAGATACGGTCCAGTGCATGGGCTGCGGTGCCTACATTTCGACCGCTGCTGAAAAATGCGGCCAGTGCGGTCATTCCCGGCCATAAGGCCGCAGCGCGCATCCAGCCCCAACCGGCAGTCTTGACCGGGTAGGGGGTGGAACCTATTTTGCCGCACCGCAAAAACGGCCATAAGTTGCGGAAATAAAAGGCCTTTAGAGCTTCGGGGAATACCGGTGTCGAACCCCTCAGCAGCGCGCGCCAAGCCGACGTGCTTCCAGGAACTCATCCTCACCCTGCAGGACTATTGGGCGGCCCAGGGCTGCCTGATCCTCCAGCCCTTCGACATGGAAATGGGTGCGGGTACCTTTCATACGGCGACGACCTTACGTGCACTCGGTCCGAAGCCGTGGCGTGCGGCCTATGTGCAGCCGTCTCGCCGTCCGTCCGACGGTCGCTACGGCGAGAACCCGATGCGCCTGCAGCACTACTATCAGTTCCAGGCGATCCTGAAGCCGTCCCCGCCCGACATCCTCGAGCGCTATCTGGGCTCGCTGCAGGCGATCGGCATCGACACGACCGTGCACGACATCCGTTTCGTCGAGGACGACTGGGAGAGCCCGACCCTGGGCGCCTGGGGCCTGGGCTGGGAAGTCTGGTGCGACGGCATGGAGATCACGCAGTTCACCTATTTCCAGCAGGTGGGCGGCATCGAGGTCGATCTGGTCGCCGGCGAGATCACGTACGGTCTCGAACGCCTGGCCATGTACCTGTTCGACAAGAAGTCGGTCTACGACCTGCCGTTCAATCGCGCCGACTCCGAGGTGCCGCTGACCTATGGCGACGTGTTCCTGCAGAACGAGCGGGAGCAGTCGGCCTACAATTTCGAGCATGCCGATACCGAGATGCTGTTCCGCCACTTCGCCGATGCCGAGAAGGAATGCGGCCGTCTGGTCGAGAAGAAGCTGCCGCTGCCGGCCTATGAGCAGTGCATCAAGGCGAGCCACGCCTTCAACCTGCTCGACGCGCGCGGCGTGATCAGCGTCGCCGAGCGGCAGAGCTACATCCTGCGGGTGCGCGAACTCGCCAAGGCCTGCTGCGAGACGTGGCTGGCGACGCAGAAAGAGGCCGCCTGAGATGGCCGAGTTGCTTCTCGAACTGCTCTCCGAAGAGATTCCCGCGCGCATGCAGACGCGTGCGGCCGACGATCTCAAGCGGCTGATCTGCGACGGGCTGAAGGGCGCGGGCATCGGCTTCGACAAGGCGCAGGCCTTCGTGACGCCGCGCCGTCTCGCGCTGGTGATCGATGGCATTCCGGCCGTGCGCGACGATGTCAGCGAAGAAAAGCGCGGACCTCGGGTCGGCGCGCCGGACCAGGCGGTACAGGGCTTCCTGAAGGGTGCGGGTCTCGCCTCGCTCGACCAGGCCGAGAAGCGCGATACCGGCAAGGGCGAGTTCTGGTTCGCCGTGATCACGAAGAAGGGCGGCCCGACGGGCGATGCCCTGCCGGCCGTGATCGACGCCGCGCTGAAGGCGCTGCCGTGGCCCAAGTCGATGAAGTGGGGCAGCAGCACCATGCACTGGGTGCGTCCGCTGCAGTCCATCGTCGCGCTGTTCGACGGCAAGGTGCTGAAGGGCGAAGTCTCGCCGGGCGGCCAGATGGCGCCGGTCGTCTTCGGCGCCACGACGCGCGGCCATCGTTTCCTCTCCACCGGCACTTTCGAGGTCGCGAACTTCGCCGACTACGCCGCGAAGCTGCGGGCGGCGCATGTCGTGCTGGATGCCGCCGAGCGCAAGGCGATCATCCTCGAGGGCGCACGCAAGCTCTGCACCGAGGCGCAGGTCACCTTGAACGAGGACGAGGGCCTGCTCGAGGAAGTGGCCGGCCTGACCGAATGGCCGGTGCCGATGCTGGGCGCCATCGACGCGCAGTTCATGGACGTGCCGCCGGAAGTGCTGATCGTCTCGATGAAGGTGCATCTGCGCTTCTTCACGACGTCGGGCGCCGACGGGAAGCTCGCCAACCGCTTCGTCGTCGTGGCCAACAACGTGGCGCGCGACGGCGGCAAGACGATCGTCGCCGGCAACGAGCGCGTGCTGCGCGGACGCCTGGCCGATGCCAAGTTCTTCTGGGACCAGGACCGCAAGACGACGCTGGAAAGCCGGCTGCCGTCGCTGAAGCACATCGTCTTCCACGCCAAGCTCGGCACCCAGGCCGAGAGGGTCGAACGCATCGTGAAGCTGGCCGCCGAGATCGCGAAGATCCTGCCCGGCGCCGATGCCGCCCAGGTCGAGCAGGCCGCGCGCCTCTGCAAGACCGATCTCGTGAGCGGCATGGTGGGCGAGTTCCCCGAGCTGCAGGGCGTGATGGGCCGTTACTACGCGCTTGGCGAAAAGCTGCCGGCCACCGTCGCCGACGCGATCGGCGACCACTATGCGCCGGCCGGCCCCAACGACCGCTGCCCCACGGCGCCGGTGTCGATCGCGGTCGCGCTGGCTGACAAGCTCGATGCGCTCGTTTCCTTCTGGTCGGTCGGCGAGAAGCCCACCGGCTCGCGCGATCCGTTCGCCCTTCGCCGCGCCGCGCTGGGCGTCATCCGGATCGTGGTCGAGAACAAGCTTCGCCTGCCGCTGCGGCCGTTCCTCAAGGCCGACGACCTGCTCGCCTTCTTCGCCGAGCGTCTGAAGGTGCAGATGCGCGAGAAGGGCGTCCGCCACGATGTCGTCGACGCCGTCGTCTCGCTGGGCGGCGAGGACGACCTCGTCCGGCTGCTGGCGCGGGCCGAGGCGCTGCAGGCCTTCCTGGGGACGGAAGCAGGCAAGAACCTGCTGACGGCTTACGGCCGCGCGGCCAATATCGTTCGCGCGGAGGAGAAGAAGGACAAGGGGCTTGCCGCCAGGATCGCGGGTGAGCCCGATGCTGCCCTTCTGGAACAAGTCGAGGAGAAAGCCGTTGCTTCCGCCTTGGCAGAGGTCGCGCGTTCGGTGAAACCGGCGCTGGCCGCCGAGGATTTCGCGGGAGCGATGGGGGCGTTCGCGGGACTGCGTGGGCCGATCGACGCCTTGTTCGACAAGGTGACGGTCAACGTGACGGACAGGCCCGACATTCGCCTGAACAGGCTGAAACTGCTCAACCAGATTCGCGCCACCATGGATTCGGTGGCCGACTTTTCAAAGATCGAGGGCTGATTAGCATGGCCAAGTGGGTCTACAGTTTCGGGGATGGCAAGGCTGAAGGCCGCGCCGATATGCGCAACCTGCTGGGCGGCAAGGGCGCCAACCTGGCGGAGATGTCGAGCCTCGGCCTGCCGGTGCCGCCGGGCTTCACCATCACCACCGAACTCTGCACCCACTTCTACGACAGCAAGAAGACCTACCCGCCGGAACTGAAGGACGAGGTCGAGAAGGCGCTCGCCGCGGTCGAGAAGATCGTGGGCACGACTTTCGGCGATGCCGCCAATCCGCTGCTGGTCTCGGTGCGGTCGGGCGCGCGGGCCTCTATGCCCGGCATGATGGACACGGTGCTGAACCTCGGCCTCAACGACAAGACCGTGCTCGGTCTTGCCAAGTCGTCGGGCGACGAGCGTTTCGCCTGGGACAGCTATCGCCGCTTCATCCAGATGTATTCGAACGTCGTGCTCGACGTCGGGCATCACTATTTCGAGGAAGCGCTCGAGATCAAGAAAGAGGATCTCGGCGTCCAGATGGACACCGACCTCAAGGCCGCCGACTGGCGCTCGGTCGTGGCGGAATACAAGAAGCTGGTCGAGAAGCGCACCGGCAAGCCGTTCCCGCAGGATCCGCGTGAGCAGCTCTGGGGCGCTGTCGGCGCCGTCTTCGAATCGTGGATGAACCAGCGCGCCATCACCTACCGCCGCCTGCATTCGATCCCCGAGAGCTGGGGCACCGCGGTCAACGTGCAGGCCATGGTGTTCGGCAACATGGGCGAGGATTGCGCCACCGGCGTCGCCTTCACGCGCGATCCCTCGACCGGCACCAACCTGTTCTACGGCGAGTATCTCGTGAACGCGCAGGGCGAGGACGTGGTCGCGGGCATCCGCACGCCGCAGCACCTCACCGTGCAGGGCAAGCTCGCCCAGAAGTCCGACGCGCCGGCCATGGAAGAGGTCATGCCGGAAGTGTTCCAGCAGCTGGCCGACGTGCGCCAGCGGCTCGAGAAGCACTACAGCGACATGCAGGACATCGAGTTCACCGTGCAGCGCGGCAAGCTCTACATGCTGCAGACCCGCAACGGTAAGCGCACCGCCAAAGCCGCGCTCAAGATCGCGGTCGACATGGTGAACGAGGGGCTGATCGACAAGAAGGAAGCCGTGGCGCGCATCGTGCCGGCCTCGCTCGACCAGCTCCTGCATCCGACGCTCGATCCCAAGGCGCCGCGCAAGGTGATCTCCAAGGGCCTGCCGGCCTCGCCGGGCGCCGCCTCCGGCAAGGTTGTGTTCAGCGCCGACGATGCCGAGAAGCAGGCGCGCGGTGGCGAGAAGGTCATCCTGGTGCGCCGCGAGACTTCGCCGGAGGACATCCATGGCATGCATGCCGCCGAGGGCATCCTGACCTCGACCGGCGGCATGACCAGCCACGCCGCCGTCGTGGCGCGTGGCATGGGCAAGCCCTGCGTCGCGGGCGCCGGCGACGTGCGCATCGACGGCAAGGCCGGCACCCTCTCCGTGCGCGGTACGGTCGTTAAGACGGGCGACACCATCACTCTCGATGGCAGCACCGGCGAGATCATTCTCGGCATCGTGCCGACCGTGCAGCCCGAGCTCAGCGGCGACTTCTCCCAGCTCATGGAATGGGCCGACGAGTTCCGCAAACTTGGCATCCGCACCAATGCCGAGACGCCGGCCGACGCCGCGCAGGCGCGCAAGTTCGGCGCCGAGGGCATCGGTCTCTGCCGCACCGAGCACATGTTTTTCGAGGGCGACCGCATCGTCGCCGTCCGCCAGATGATCCTGGCCGACGACGAGACCAGCCGTCGTACGGCGCTGGCCAAGATCCAGCCAATGCAGCGCCAGGACTTCGTCGAGCTGTTCGAGATCATGGCGGGCCTGCCCGTCACGATCCGCCTGCTCGATCCGCCGCTGCACGAGTTCCTGCCGAAGACGGCGGACGAGATGGCAGTCGTTGCCAAGGACCTCGGCGTCGACGTGAAGGAGATCGAGGAGCGCGCCAACAAGCTGCATGAGTTCAATCCCATGCTCGGCCATCGCGGCGTGCGCCTCGGTATCTCCTATCCGGAGATCTACGAGATGCAGGCCCGCGCCATCTTCGAGGCCGTGGCCGACGTCCAGAAGAAGGCCGGCAAGACCGTCGTGCCGGAGATCATGATCCCGCTGGTGGCGACGAAGAAAGAGCTCGACCTGATGAAGGCCGTGATCGATCAGGTCGCCGAGGAAGTGAGCAGCTCGTCGGGCCAGAAGCTCGAATATCTGGTCGGTACGATGATCGAGCTGCCGCGCGCAGCGCTGCGTGCCGGCGACATCGCCGAATCGGCCGAGTTCTTCTCGTTCGGCACCAACGACCTGACGCAGACCACGTTCGGCCTGAGCCGTGACGACTCGGCCTCGTTCCTGGAGAAGTACCAGCAGCGTGGCATCTTCGAGCACGACCCGTTCGCCTCGCTCGACACTGAAGGTGTGGGCGAGCTGATCGAGATCGCCACGGCGCGCGGCCGCAAGGTGCGCAACAGCCTG
Organism: Reyranella sp. GW821-FHT12G01; assembly: GCF_058806575.1. Lineage (NCBI taxonomy): Bacteria > Pseudomonadati > Pseudomonadota > Alphaproteobacteria > Hyphomicrobiales > Reyranellaceae > Reyranella > Reyranella sp. GW821-FHT12G01. Next base: position 3,686,690 of record NZ_JBXAPV010000001.1, on the reverse strand, counting down.
AAGCTCGGCATCTGCGGCGAGCACGGCGGCGATCCGGCCTCGGTGTTCTTCTGCCACAAGGCCGGCCTCGACTACGTCTCCTGCTCGCCCTACCGCGTGCCGATCGCCCGCCTGGCAGCGGCGCAGGCGGCGCTGGGCGGCCCGCTCAAGACCGAATAGCGCCGAGCGAGGCCCGAGGCATGACCCATCCGACCGACGGAAGCTGCATCTTCTGCAAGATCGTCGCGGGCCAGATCCCGTGCTTCAAGCTGTTCGAGGACGAGGCGACCATCGCCTTCATGGACATCAACCCGGTCAATCCGGGTCATGCGCTGGCCGTCGCCAAGGGGCATTGGCCGACGGTCGACGTGATCCCGGCCGACGTGCTGGGCGCCGTGGCGAAGACAGCGCAGCGGGTGGCCAGGGCCGTGGTGAGCGAATTGAAGCCCGGTGGCGTGAGCCTGATGCAGGCCAATGGTGCGGCGGCGGGGCAGAGCGTGCCCCATCTCCATATCCACGTCCTGCCGCGCCACGCCGAAGACGGCGCCACGCTGAACTGGGATTACCGGCCCGGCGACAAGGCCGAGATCGAAGCCATCTACAAGCGCCTGAAGGCCGCCCTCTAGGCGGCCGCGATGGAGCCGCTGCTGCGCGGCGTCGTGGAAAACCACTCGCGCTCGTCCTGGCGGAACTGGTCGCGGACATAGTCGATCACGGTGCGGATGCGCGCGCCCTTGTTGGTTTCCTCGTGGCTGACCAGCCAGATGTCGCGGACGATCTTGAGGTCGATCGGCGCCGCCACCAGGTTCGACGACTTGGCGATGTAGTCGGGGAACACCGAGATACCGTAGCCGGTCTGCACCGCTTCCATGGCGGCGTAGGAGGAATTGGTGCGCAGGACCACCGAAGTGCTGCGCTCGACCACTTCGCTCCACGGCTTCATGGCGGGCAGGCTGTGCAGGGTGGTGTGGTCGACGACGTGATGCTCGCGCATGTCGTCGAGCTTCTGCGGCAGCCCGTAGTGCTCGATGTACGAAGGGGCCGCGAAGATCGACATGTTCACCTGGCCGACGCGGGCGGCGACCAGTTGGTTCGACGTCGGACGGAAGAAGCGGATGGCGAGGTCGGCCTGCCGGGTGGCGAGGTCGAGGACCTGATCGCCGGCGATCACCTGGACGATGATGTCGGGATGGGTCCGGCGCAGGACGCCCAGCCGCGGCACCAGCCAGTGGGCGGCGATGCCCTCGGTCGCGGCGATGCGGACGATACCCGCCATCTCGCGGTCGAGGCCGGCCAGGTGCCGCTCGATCGCCGTGGCGTTGGACATCATCGATTCGGCCTGCACCAGCACACCGCGGGCGGCCGGGGTCACTTCCATGCCGTGGCGGTGGCGGTCGAACAGCTTGGCGCCCAGGCGGCGCTCCAGCGCCTGGATGCGGCGGCCCACGGTCGTCTGCTTGGTGTTCAGCTGCGTTGCGGCCGCGCTGAAACTTCCGGTTTTTGCAACCGCGAGGAAAAAACGAACGTCGTCCCAATCGCCAAGGATGTTGGGCACCTTGTTCTTGCGCGGAGGAGTCGTGACCATGGTGACAATCGTTACAATAAGGGTTGCGTTAACGCATATCTAACGGGGTTACCTTACACCATTATCGATGAAATGTCGTTTTCTGTCGTATTTTAGGGGGTTAGGCGGCTTTCCGGTCCTCGCCGGACCCTTCGGCACCTCCAGTTCACGTATTCGTTAGTCAATCTTTCGGTTGTATGTATCGGGATTGACGCTCGCAACGAGACAGGAGTGCTGCCCGTGGCCGCCATCGGCTCCAACGGAAAATCAACGCCGGGTGCGGTTAGTACCGGCAAAATCGGCCGTTATTTGCGCAGTCCGTCGACGCGCATGGCCGCCTTTGGCGGACTTTTAACATATCTGAGCTATGCGTATGCGCACAGCAGTTGGGCTAACCCCACGCTGATCTGCGTGTCAATCTTCGTCGGGGTATTTCTGCCGAGTTACGCCAAGCTCAGTAACAAGGCCGAACTTTGGGCGAACAACCAGTTCGGCTTCGTCACGGCCGGGCGGCTTGGGCGGTTCATCCCCCAGTTGGCGTTCAACCTGGTGATGTTCTGGCTGATGTTATGGGGGGGTGCGCTCAACCAACTCGGAATGGCGTCCGTCGGCGGGATAGCCGGCGCCGCGCTCGTCACGACATTGGCGTCGCAGGGAACCCAGTACCTCGGTGGCTTTCTCGTTGCGCGGGGCGTGGGCGACGCCAATCGCAACACGCTGGTCGGAATCCTGGTCAACGTCACCCTGGCGGCGCTGGGCACGGCGGGTGTGCCGGGGGCGCGGGAAGGCTTCTTCCTGCTGGGCTTTGGCCTCGGCGGAACGCTGTTCCTGGTCGGCATGCTGTCGGACCTGCGGTCCGTCATGGCGCCCAAGGGCGGCATCGGCCTCTACTTCGGTACGTTCAATCCCTTCCACAACACCCACCTTTCGATCATCCAGAAGGCGATCGAGGAGCGCGGGCTCGACCGGGTCATCATCCATCCGGTTCTGGTGCCCAAGCTTCATGTCGACGCTTTCCGCAAGGGCGAGCTTCGGGTGGGGCGCCTGAAGGACGGCTTCCAGATCTACGAGAAGACCGACAAGGCCGATTCCAATGTCGACTACTTCCCGACCGGAAACACCTTCCTGCCACCGGAGACCCGCGTCGCGCTGATCGAGCTGGCGCTGGCCGAAGCAGGCATGGCCGACAAGGTCGAGGTCGCGGTCTATTCCGACATCTACTACGGCAAGGGCTTTCAGGGCGTGATTGCCGAGATCAAGCGGCGCCATCCCGGCGTCCGTTTGCACATGCTTCACGGCACGGATTTCGGCGGCATGCTGGTGCGCCAGATCTCCGACGAATGCGGCTGGATCTACCCATGGTGCATCCTGCGCCGGGACCAGGTCTCGGCCACCGCCATACGACGGGGCGCGAAGGGCATGACGCCGACGATCGTCACCGACGTGCTCGCCCAGATTTCACAGAATCTTCCGATCGTGTCGGCCGGCGGCCGGCATTTCCGGAATGACAACGGCGTTTTGACTAAGGGGAACTGAGATGACTGACCAACCGACGGCGGACCTGAGCAACCGGCCTGAAATCACGATCAAGCTCGCGTCGACCTCCGACGAGATGATGCAGTGCTTCATGCTGCGCGCCGCCGTGTTCATGGGCGAGCAGCAGTGCCCGTATTGGGAGGAGTATGACGGCAACGATTACACCGCCAGCCATCTCATCCTGTACGTCGACGGCGAGCCGGCCGCTTCGATCCGCGTGCGCTGGTTCGCGGGCTTCGCCAAGCTCGAGCGCGCCATCATCCTGAAGCGCTATCGCTCGTACGGCCTGTTCATCCCGTTCGTGCACTGGGCCAAGGAATTCTGCCGCAAGAAGGGCTATCCCAAGGCCTACCTGCACGGCCAGAAGCGCCTGTGGCCGATCTTCGAGAAGGACGGCTTCCGCAAGGTCGACGACAAGGTCTTCCACTTCTCCGACCACGAATACGGAGCCTTCGCCTGCGATCTCGACGTAGGTGACAATGCCCCGACCGTGACGACCGATCCGATGGTTCTGAACCGTCCGGAAGACAAGCTCGACATGCCGGGCATCCTGGAAGAGTCGATGGATCGCGGGGCGTCCTGCCCGCACGCGGAATGGACCGAACGGCGCGCGAGCTGAGGGGAGTGAGTCACATGAACAACACCGCAAACTCGATCGGCGGCCAGTCCGTCGTCATCAAGCTCGCCATGAAGATGGAAGACTCGCTGCAGGCCTTCGCGGTCCGTGCCGCCTGCTTCATCGGCGAACAGGACATCCCCTACTCGGAGGAGTTCGACGGCCACGATTTCGGCGCCACCCACATCATCGCCTATCTCGGCGAGGAGCCGGTGGGCGCGGTGCGGCTGCGCTGGTTCCAGTCCTTCGCCATGCCGGAAAGGCTGGCGGTGATGCAGCGCTTCCGCGGCAACGGCATCGGCCAGCTCCTGATCGAGCGCTGCCGCCAGCTCGCAGAGAGCCGCGGCGCTGCCACGCTCTACACCCAGGCGCTGCCCCAGGACGTGAAGTACCTGGAAAAGCACGGCTGGAATCGCGTCGATGCCGACGATACCGGCAAGGGCCCGAAGCGCGTGGTGGCGATGGCGCGCCCGGTCGATCCGAGCAAGAAGCTGCCCGAGGCCGATGCGCCCGAGCAGGTGACCTTGCGGAACGAGCCGCAGGTCGACGCGTCGGGCCTGCCGCTGGGCGGCAATCGCTCCTGACGCAGGCCCGGTCCCGCGGACTGCCTGAAGAACGTCTCGCCGGATTACCCTCGCCTGGCACTGCTTTTGCGATAGGCTTGGGTAACCGGCGATCGGCCGGGGCAGGGAGAGACGTTCCACGCGTAAAGCGTCAGGCGGGTACAAAATGACGGATTGCTTCGAGATCATCGTCGAACCAAACATTCGGCGGCGGCGCGGACGTGCGCCGCTTTCGGAAAAGAAGCGGGCGGCGGCGCTGTTCAGGGTGTGGCATGCGGTGCGGGAAATGATCGAGGAGGCCGAGCGCCTCGGCGACGGCGAGCTCGTGCACTTCCTGGCCGTGTCGCAGCTCCTGGTCGAGGAACGGGTCACGACGCTGACCAGCGGCGTGCCGGCTTTCGCTCTCGCCGATACGTCGCTGCCGAACTGACGCCCTTCGTCGTTACTTGTGCCGGGGGTCGAGCGCGTCGCGCAGGCCGTCGCCCAGCAGGTTGAACGACAGGACCGCGAAGAAGATCGCGAAGCCGGGCCAGAAGGCCATCCAGGGCGCCTGGGCGATGAAGCGCTGAGCGGAGTTCAGCATGCTTCCCCAGGACGGCGCCGGCGGCTGCTGGCCGAGACCGAGGAACGAGAGGGCGGCCTCAGCGATGATGGCGCCGGCAATGGCCAGCGACGCCTGCACCAGGAGCGGCGGCACGATATTGGGCAGGACGTGGCGCATCGCGATGCGCCAGTGAGGGTTGCCGACGGCGCGCGCGGCCTCGACATAGTCCTCGACCTTGGCGCCCAGCGTCTGTCCCCGCGTCAGGCGAATGAATACCGGCGTCGCGGTGACGCCGATGGCGATCATGGCGTTGCTGAGGCTCGGGCCGAGGAAGGCGGCCAGCGCGATCGCCAGGATCAGGAACGGGATCGCGAGCATGGCATCGACGATGCGCGACAGCACCGAATCGATCCAGCCGCCGGCATAGCCCGCCAGCAGGCCGAGCGGCACACCGATGCCCAATGCAATGCCCACCGACACGAGGCCGGCGCTGAGCGAGGCGCGGGCGCCCCAGATGATGCGGGACAGTACATCGCGCCCGACCTCGTCGGTGCCGAGCCAGTGGGCCCATGACGGCGGCTTGCGCACCTGCGTGAAGCTGGTGGCAATGGGATCGTAAGGCGCGATCAGCGGCGCCAGGATCGCGATCAGCACGAACAGCGCGACGACGGCCAGGCCGAACATGGCGCCCTTGCGCCGCTTCAGGCGCCGCCAGGCGCGCGCCCAGGGATTCTCCTCGCGCGCATCCTTGGCGGCGGTCACGGGGGCGAGCGTGGTCGTGGTCATCGCGATCAGCCCCTCAGCCGCGGGTTGACCAGCACGTAAGCCACGTCGGCCAGCAGGTTCAGCACGATGTAGGTCGTGGCGGTCACCAGGACGACGCCCTGTACGACGGCATAGTCGCGGTTGAAGACCGAATCGACGATCAGCTTGCCGAAGCCCGGGATGGTGAAGATCTGTTCGGTGAGCACTGCGCCCGACAGCAGGGTGCCGAAATCGAGGGCCAGCAGGGTGATCACCGGGGTCATGGCGTTGCGCAGCGCATGCTTCAGCACGACGCGACCCTCGCGCAGGCCCTTGGCGCGAGCGGTGCGGACATAGTCGGCGCCCATCGCCTGCAGCATGGCGCTGCGCGTGTGGCGCATCAGGACGGCCGCGAGCGCGTTGCCCAGCACGAAGGCCGGCATGATCGTGGTGGCGAAGCTCGCCTGCCAGTTCTCGCCCAGCCGGACGTAACCCGAGGCCGGCAGCCAGCCCAGGGTCACCGAGAACAGGAAGATCATCAGGATGCCCAGCCAGAAATTGGGCGTGCTAAGGCCCCACAGGGCGAAGATGTTGGCCCCGTAGTCCCAGGCGGTATCCTTCTTCACCGCCGAGATGATGCCGGCGGGAATGCCGATGCCGATGGCGATCAGCAGCGCCATGGCGGCGAGCTGCAGGGTGACCGGCAGCTTCTCGGCCACCAGCGAGGAAACCGAGGCCTTGAGCCGCATCGACTCGCCCAGGTTCCCGGAGAGCACGCCCTTGATCCAGTAGAAGTACTGGACCGGGATCGGCTCGTTCAGCCGGTACTGCTCGCGAATTTCCTCGAGCACCTTCGGGTCGCGTTCCTCGCCGGCCATGATCAGCGCCGGGTCTCCCGGCAGGAGCTGCTGCAGGCCGAAGATCAGCATCGACACCAGGATCAGTGTCGGGATGATCTGCAGCAGTCGCTGGGCAAGGAAGGCGAGCAAGGTCTTACTTCAGCTTGACGCCGACGACGCGAACCAGGCCGTCGGGCATCTGCTTGTAGCCCTCGACCTTGTCGGACAACGCGACCAGCACCTGCGTGTGATAGAGGTACATGATCGAGCCTTCGGTCAGGAACTTGGCCGCGACCTTCTCGTAGGCCTTCTTGCGCACCGCGGGATCGCTCTTGGCGCGCGCTTCCGCATGGCCCTCGTCGACGTCCTTGTTGCAGAACTTGCCGTTGTTCTGTGGCGAGTTGCAGGTCTGGAACGAGTAGGAATTGCCGTCGGGATCGCTGCGGCCACTCCAGCCGATCAGATAGAGCTGGAAGTCACCGTCCTCGGCCTGCTTCAGCGAGGTCGCGAACTCGGTGACGCGGATCTTGAGGTCGAAGCCCGCTTCGGCGGCCATCGACTGCACGACTTCGGCGACGGCGCGCGTCTCGGGGCCATTCGGCACCATAAAGTCGACCGTGAGCGGCGTCGTGACGCCGGCTTCCTTCAGCAACGCCTTGGCCTTGGCGACGTCGCGTTTGGGGATCGGGAAGGCCTGCTGGTAATAAAAATTGGTCGGGTTGATCCACTGGTTGCCCGGCACGAACTCACCGTTGAACACGACCTGGTTGATCGCCTCGCGGTCGATCGCCAGCTCGAGCGCGCGACGCACGCGGGCGTCCTTGCCGAGCGGTGCATTGGCCTTGGCGCCGTTCGCGAGGTTCATCGTCAGGCCGACATAGCCCAGCTGCACCGCCTTGATCAGCTTGAGCTTGGGATTGTCGCGCACCGTCTTGATGTCGGTCGCCAGCACGCGCTCGATCATGTCGAGGCCGCCCGAGCGCAGGTTCGCGAGGCGTACCGTGCCATCGACGATCGGCAGGTAGGTGATCTTGTCGATGAAGATATTGTCCTTGTTCCAATAATCGGCGAACTTCTCGACGACGATCCGGTCCTGCTGGACACGCTCGACGAACTTGTAGGGGCCGGCGCAGACCGGCTTCAGGCCAAACTTGTCGCCCGCAGCTTCGGCCGCCTTGGGCGAGACCATCATGCCGGCGCGGTCGGTGAGCTGCGCTAGCAGTGGCGAGAACGGCTCCTTGAGCACCAGCTTGATCGTCATCGGATCGACGACTTCCACCTTGTCGACCGAACCCAGCTCGGGCTTGCGGAACGAGCCCTTCATGTTGAGATGGCGGTCGAGGCTGTACTTCGCGGCCTGCGCGTCGAGTACTTCGCCGTCATGGAACTTCACGCCGGGGCGCAGCTTGATGGTGACTTCCTTGCCGTCGGCCGACGTCTCGTGGCTGAGCCCGAGCTGCGGCACGATCGCCAGCTTCTCGTCGATGTCGAACAGCTTGTCGCAAATGGAAGCGAAGACGATGCGGCCGACATAGGTGCGGGCCAGCGTCGGATCGAGCACGTCGGGATCCTCGGCCAGGCCCACGCGCAGGTTGCTCTGGGCGGCCGCGCCGGAAAGGGCGAGACCCATGAACGTGGCGGCCAGTGCCAGCCGATGGAATGTCTTCTTCATGTTGCCTCCATATGTGAAGTGACGAACGCCGCCTGAAGGCGGGCCAGTCTTATCCGGTCTTGCTTGTTGCCCGTTCCCTCGGCGAGCGGGGGTGCGGGAGGAAGTTCGGGCCACCAGGGGCAGGCCGTGGCGTGGCCCGCACCGTCGTCGACGAGTTCCGGGACGTCGACCTTGCAGGACGGGCGGGCGTAGACGCAGCGCGTATGGAAGCGGCAGCCCGGCGGCGGGTTCATCGCGCTCGGGATATCGCCTTCCAGCAACGCGCGCTCGCGCACCACCGTCGGGTCCGGCTGCGGCACGGCAGACAGGAGCGCGCGTGTGTAGGGATGGCGCGGGCTGCGGAACAGTTCCTCGGTCGTCGCGGTCTCCACGATCTTGCCGAGGTACATTACGGCGATGCGGTCGGCGATGTGCTTCACGACCGCGAGATCGTGGCTGATGAAGACATAGGCGAGGCCGAAGCGCGCCTGTAGCGAGCGCATCAAGTTGATGACCTGCGCCTGGATCGAGACGTCGAGCGCGGAGACCGGCTCGTCGGCCACGATCAGCTTGGGTTCGACGGCAAGGGCGCGGGCGATGGCCAGTCGCTGGCGCTGGCCGCCGGAGAATTCGTGCGGATAGCGGCGGGCGTGCTCGGGGCGCAGGCCGACCAGTTCGAGCAGCTCGCCGACACGCGCGCGCCGCGCTGCTTCCGACGTGGCGAGGCCATGCAGCATCAGCGGTTCGCCGAGCATAGCGCCGACGGTCATGCGCGGATTGAGCGAGGCGTAGGGATCCTGGAAGATCACCTGCATCTGCCGGCGCTGCGCCCGCATCTGCGATTCGGAGAGGCCGAGCAGGTCCTGGCCCTCGAAGCGCACGCTGCCGCCGGTCGGCTCGAGTAGGCGCAACACGAGGCGGCCGACCGTCGACTTGCCGCAACCCGATTCGCCCACGACGGCCAGCGTCTCGCCGGCATCGAGATGGAAGTCGACGCCGTCGACGGCGCGGACATGGCCGGAGACGAGGCCGAAGACGCCGCGCTTCACCGGGAAATGCTTTTGCAGGCCGCGGACCTCGAGCAAGGGGCCGCTCATGCCGCGACCTGCGAGAGCGGCGCGCGCCGGCAGCGCGAGAGGTGACCCGGCGCGACCTCGACCAGCGGCGGCGGCGCGGCCAGGCACTCGGGCTCGACGAAGGGGCAGCGCGCGGCGAAGCGGCAGCCGGGCGGCGGGCGCGTCATGTCGGGCACGCGGCCCTCGATCGACGGCAAACGCTCGCGCTTTTCGTCGAGACGCGGGATCGAGCCCAGCAGTCCGACCGTATAGGGATGCTCGGGCCGGGCGAAGAGATCGCCAACGGAAGCGCGCTCGACGATCTGGCCCGCGTACATGACGGCCACGTCGTCGGCCATTTCCGCGACCACACCGAGATCGTGCGTGATCAGGATGATGGCGGTGCCGGTGTCGCGCCGCAGTCCGCGCATCAGGTCGAGGATCTGCGCCTGGATGGTGACGTCGAGCGCCGTGGTCGGCTCGTCGGCGATCAGGAGCTGCGGCCCGCAGGCCAGCGCCATGGCGATCATGGCGCGCTGGCGCATGCCGCCCGAGAGCTTGTGTGGATAGTCGTCGATGCGCTTCTCGGGCGCGGAGATGCGCACCAGCTTCAGCACCTCGATGGCGCGGGCCCGCGCCGCCGCCTTGTCGAGGCCCTGATGGCGCTGGATCGCCTCGATGATCTGGTCGCCGATCGTGTAGGACGGATTGAGCGACGTCATCGGCTCCTGGAAGATCATCGCCAGGCGCGCACCGCGCAGGTCTCGGATCAGGTGCGCATCGAGGGTGAGCAGGTCGCGTCCCTCGAACACCACCTGGCCGCCGACCTTGGAATTCTCCGGCGGAAGCAGGCCCATGATGGCCAGCGACGTCACGCTCTTGCCGCAGCCCGACTCGCCCACGAGGCCGAGCGTGCGGCCGCGTCCCAGCGCGAGGTCGAGGCCGTCGACGGCGTGGACCACGCCGTCATCGGTTGCGAAATCGACCGTCAGGCCGCGCAGTTCCAGCAACGCTTCACTCATTGATGCGCCGCCGCCAGGCTCCTCTCGCCGCCGTTGGGGGGAATGATCGATACGGTCATCAGCGGTCAGCGACCCCCAGTCATCGGCCGGCTGCGTAGCCCTGCATGCCGCGCGGATTGGCGGCCGCCTTGCGCCACGGATCGTCGCGTGTCGCGGCCGTCAGGCGGCCTTCGGACCATTCGTCGTTCACCTCGACCTCGTGGCCGCGCTTCTTCAGCTCGGCGACGGTGTCCTTGGGGATGCGGCCTTCCAGCACCAGCACGCCCGGGCGCGCGGTGCGCGGCCAGAACGAAGAAGGGAAGTGTTCGCTGTGCCAGGCCGGCGCGTCGATCGCCTCCTGCAGGTTCATGTCGCAATGGGCGTGGCGCAGGAAGTGCTGCGTGATCCACTGGTCCTGCTGGTCGCCACCCGGCGAGCCCCAGACCATGTACGGCTTGCCGTCGCGATGGGCCAGGGTGGGCGTGAGCGTGCTGCGCGGCCGCTTGCCCGGCGCCAGCGAACCCGGCAGGCCTTCTTCCAGCCAGAACATCTGGCCGCGGGTGCCGAGCGGAAAGCCGAGCTCGGGAATGACCGGCGAGCTCTGCAGCCAACCGCCCGAGGGCGTGGCCGAGATCATGTTGCCGTCCTTGTCGATGATGTCGAAGTGGACCGTGTCGCCGTTGGTCTGGCCGACGCGGCCGACGGTCGGCTCGCCGGCGCCGCTCGACGCCACGCCCAGCCGCACGCCGTCGGCGCGGCGCAGCTTCACGACGCCGCCGTAACCGTCGACCTTGCCCGGACGCTGCTCCATCGAGGCGTAGGCCGGATCGACCAGTTCGCGGCGATCCGCGTTGTAGGCATCCGACAGCAGCGTCTGCATCGGCACGTCGACGAACGCCGGATCGCCGTAGAAGGCCTCGCGGTCGGCATAGGCCAGCTTCAGGCATTCGACCTGCAGGTGGATGAAGTCGGGGCTGGTCGGATCCATGCCGTCGAGGTCGAAGCCCTTGAGCAGGGCGAGCTGCTGCAGAACCACCGGGCCCTGCGTCCAGGTGTTCGGCTTGCAAACAGTGTACCGACCGTAGTCGTAGGTGAGCGGCGCCTCGACCGTTGCCTGCCATTTCGCCATGTCCTGGCCGGTCAGCACGCCCTTGTTGGGCTTGCCCGAGACGTCCATGACGTCCTGGGTACGGCAGAAATTGTCGATCGCTTCGGCCACGAAGCCTTGGTTCCAGGTCTTCCGGGCGCGCTCGATCTCGGCCTCGCGACCGCCGCCGCCGGCCTCCGCCTCTTTCAGGATACGGGCGTAGGTGTTGCCCAGGGTGATGTTGCGGAAGAGCGATTCGGGTTTCGGGACGTCGCCGTTCGGCAGGAACACGGCGGCCGAGGTCTTCCAGTGGGTGCGGAACTGCTCGGCGACGGTGGCGATGGTCGCGCTCGCGCGCTCGACGAGGGCGTGGCCGTTCAGCCAGTAGCCGATGGCGGGCGACAGTACGTCGGCCAGCCGCATCGTGCCGTAATCGCGCAGGACCAGCATGTAGGCGTCGAAAGTGCCCGGAATGCAGGCGGGCAGGAGGCCCGTGCCGGGAATGAGGTCGAGGCCCAGCCCCTTGTAGTGGGCGATGGTCGCGCCGGCCGGCATCGGGCCCTGGCCACAGACCACCTCGGTCTTGCCGCGGCGCACGTCGTGAAGAATGAGCGGTGCGTCACCGCCGGGCCCGCAGAGATGCGGTTCGACGACCTGGAGGGTGAAAGCCGTGGCCACCGCGGCGTCGAAAGCGTTGCCACCACGCTCGAGGATGCCCATGCCGACGGCGGTCGCGATCCAGTGCGTGGAGGTGACGACACCGAACGTGCCGACGATCTCAGGCCGCGTGGTGAAGGGATTGGGATTGATACGGTTCACGGTCATCTCCTCGCGCAAACGGCGCGGAGAGACCTTAAAGGCCGTAAGCTCTTGCGGCTAGGGGGCCGAAGGTTCGGGCAGGCGCATCCAGTCCGGAACTTCCGGCACGATGCGCGCGTCTCCCGCCATCAGCGCGCCACCACCGCCACGCGCTGCATCGAGGCGCAGCATCGCCAGCGCGCGATCGCCGGTGCCGGATCGCAACTCGCCCACTTCCTCGCCGTCGCGATGGACAATCGTACCGGGTGCGGGCAATGCGCCCTCGACCCTGACGGGAAACAGGCGCTTCTTGATCAGGGCGCGATACTTGGTGCGGGCCGTCAGCTCCTGGCCCATGTAGCAGCCCTTCTTCCAGTCGACGCCGTTCAACTCGTCGAAACCGTTCTCCAGCAGCAGCGCCTTTTCGACCTGAAGGTCGCGGCTGCCGTCGGGCACGCCAAGCGGCAGGCGCAGCGCGTCGTAGGCGGAGAGCGGTGCCTCCGTGAAGCCGCGAGCAGATAGAAGCGTCGCTGCTTGCCCCACGGGCGCGACGACGCGGACACCAAGCGTTTCCAGGCGAGGGTCGACGAACGACACCGCGCCTTCGAGGTCGAGCGCCTTTGAGGCGTCTTCGCCGAAGGCCGCGACGACCTCGAGCGTGTCGGCCTTGTCCTCGACGGTCACCTTGGAGCGCAGCGTGTACATCTTGAGTTTCTTCGCGAGCGCCGGCGCGCGCTCGCGCTCCGTCTCCAGATAGAAGACTTCGCCACCGGCGTCGGCCACGAACATATCGTTCAGGAAACGGCCCTGCGGAGTCAGCAGCGCCGCCCAGATCGCATGGTCCGACGCGACCTTCCGGGTGTCGTTCGAGATCAGTCCCTGCAGGAACTCGACGCGGTCGGCGCCTGCGATCGAGATGACGCTGCGATGAGGCAGAAGAGCGAAATGAGAGGACATGCAGCAGCAGAGTTGGGGGCGGCCTTGCGACTTGGCAAGCGCCTCATGGCCACAACTGCGATGTGGTTATCCGAAGCGCCGCCGGTCGGCGTTACCTGGCGGCGTTCTTCCGGCGCCTGAGGTCGTCCTGGTAGGCCAGTCGGACCGACGCGGAGCGATGGGTCGGCCAGGCAAACAGGCTGCAATCCACGCCCATGTCGTCCAGTACCGCGAGCGCTTCGTTGCGCACGGCCGGGTCCACCGGCGGTTCGCGCTCGGCATCATCCGACGGACGCATGTGGCTGTTGCCGCCATTGCGCGTGCCGTCGAGCGAGCGACCCAGCTTCTCCTCGATGGCGCGCATGTGTTCCTTGCGCGCGAGTCGCACGACCGCCGGCAGCATCGGCCATTCACGCCGCACGCCCGAGAAATGCGCGAGCAGGTGCATCATCGTCTCGACCGGACGGTCGATCAGGTTCTCGTAGGGGATGAGCTTCACCAGCCTCGGATGTCGCGCCGCCTGGTACTGGTAGGAAATGAACTGGCGTGCGTAGGAAGTCAGGGCCGCATCGAACAGGTATTCCCGGAACGACATGTCGGCGACCGGGCGCCCGCGAAAGGTATGGTACGCGGGATTTACGTGCGCCTGGCAGTAGCGGAAGTACGAAGAGGCCTGATCGATCGGGTTGCGATAGACGAGCGCAATCGGCGCCCCGCGCCCCTTGCGGGCGGCGCGTTCCATCGCCGGCACCTTGACGGGTGCATAGTCGTACGCCGCCAGATCGACCGGCGTGTTGCGATAGTTCGTCTCTTCGTGGAGACAGTCGTAGCCCGGCACATGGAAGCTGGTCTGCTTCCACCAGTTCGTCGTTCCCGCGAGGTCGCTGAACCCGGGACAGACAGTATGGCCGATGAACAGATGATCCGCCGGCAGCGCGCCCGCGACCCGAAACAGCGGGCCGCCTCTGAAGCGCGCGAAATCGAAGGCCGCCCCTTGCGGATTGCCGATGACGTCACCGGTCAGCAGGTCGTCGAGACGACCACCGCGTTCAAGATGACAGAGGAAGGAGAATACATACCGCAGGAACCAGGTACCCGACCGCGGAACCGTCGATAGGACGGGGAGGCTGAAATCTGCGAACATGTGACTTGGTACGCAAGAAGCGCCCGTTGTCTCCCCGTAACTATATGACAAAATTACTTTAACAGGCTCTGGCTCTCCGGGGTGCTTTTTTTGCGGGGATGATTCGGATTCCGGTTGTAAGAGTTTCCGGTCTCTAGCTTGCCGATTTCACGGATATTGCGTGCACATAGCGCTTGGCAACAGGTCGCCGAACGATGATCGTCTGACGCAACTGTGAGCGGGGGCGGCAATGAAAAATGTTCTGTGGTGGATCTGCCTGCTCGTCGCCCCGGCGGTCCTGATCTCGATCGAACTGTTTCATCCTTCGGGATTCACGGCGGATCCCGGCATGTACCAGTATCTGTCGCATTCCGAGCATCATGAGGCAAAGTTCAGTGCGTTGGGCTATTTCGGCCCTCACTGGTGGTTCGTGATGCACATGATCCAGACGCCGACCGTCGGTCTCGTCGCGGTCGGCCTCTGGCTCACGGTCGATGGAATCGGCGCCGCGGATGGAGCGGCTGCACGCTTTGCGGTGTGCCTCGCCCGGGCGGCGCTCTTCGTCTTTGTGATCTACTTCACGGTACTCGATGCGATCGGCGGCATTGGCCTTGGTCGCACGATCCTCGTGGTCCAGGGACTGGTGGCCGGTGGAAAACTCGATCCCCAGCAGTTGGCCGGAGTCGAATTGCTGCTCAACACGCTCTGGGTCGATCCGGTGGTCGGCGGCGTCGGCTCGTTCGTCAGCGAGACGGCGTCGTGGGCCGCGTTCGCCGCCGCGGTCTTCATCGCCGCCGCCCTGCTCCTGTCGGGGCGGGTGCCGTCGGACGTTTCCGGTCTTGCCAACATGGCGGTGCTGGTCGCTTTCGGCTGGCAACTGCAGATCGCCCACGCCAGCCCGCATGGGCCGATCGCATTCGCGCTGTTGATCGTGGCTGCCGGATGGATGCGCTGGCGCGGTCCGCGAAACGCGAGCCTCGTCTGGACTGTTTGAACACCGGGCGCCTTGCTACAGAACGACGGCTTTTCGCTGAGGAGACATCATGACGTTCCGCGCGCTTGTCCTGAACCAGGGTGCCGACCGCAAGGTCAGCGGCGCCATCGAAACCCTGTCCGATGACAGACTGCCGGCGGGCGATGTCGTCGTGAAGGTCGACTACTCGACCCTGAACTACAAGGACGGTCTCGTCCTCACGACGGGCGGCGGCCTGGTGAAGACCTGGCCGCATGTCGGCGGCATCGATTTCGCGGGAACGGTCGAGACCTCGGACAACGCCGCCTTCAGGGCCGGCGACAAGGTGGTGTTGAACGGCTACCGCGTCGGTGAACTGCACTGGGGCGGCTACGCCACCAAGGCGCGCGTGAAGGGCGACTGGCTGGTCAAGCTGCCGGACGCCATCTCGCCCAAGCGGGCCATGGCGATCGGCACGGCGGGCTACACGTCGATGCTCTGCGTGATGGCGCTCGAGAAGCACGGGATCAAGCCGGCGTCGGGCGAGATTCTGGTGACCGGCGCGGCCGGCGGCGTGGGCTCGGTGGCCGTCGCGATCCTGGCCAAGCTCGGCTACACGGTCGTCGCGGCCACGGGCCGCGTCCAGGAAGGCGAGTACCTGAAGTCGCTGGGCGCCACGACCATCATGGATCGCAAGGAACTGACCGAAGCGGCGGACCGCCCGTTGCTCGGCGAGCGGTTCGCGGGCGTCGTCGACACCGTCTCTGGCGTAATGTTTGCTAGGGCGCTGGCGCAGGTGAAGTACGGCGGTGCGGCAGCGGTTTGCGGCCTCGCGGCCGGACCTGCGTTCCCGGGCTCGATCCTGCCCTTCATCCTGCGCGGCGTGTCCGTCTACGGCATCGACTCGGTGATGCTGCCGAAGGCGCCGCGCGAGGAAGCGTGGAAGCGTCTCGGGAGCGACCTGCCACTCGACAAGCTCGACAGCACCGTGAGCGAGGCGGGGCTGGGCGATCTGATGGCGCTGGCCCCAAAAATCCTCAAAGGAGAGATACGGGGCCGCGTAGTTGTCGACGTGAACAAGTGATAGCGTAACCTCAACTTCATCAAACTCGAAGGTCCGCCGATGACGCCGCCGAACACCGCGCCTGCCGCCAACAATCTCGAAGCGTTCTTCATGCCGTTCACCGCGAACCGGCAGTTCAAGAAGAACCCGCGCATGCTGGCCAAGGCGAAGGGTGTTCACTACTGGACGCCGGAAGGCCGCAAGATCATCGACGGCACGGCCGGTCTGTGGTGCGTCAACGCCGGTCACGGCCGCGAGGAGATCAAGGCGGCGATCGCCAAGCAGCTCGACGAGATGGACTACGCGCCGTCCTTCCAGATGGGTCACCCCAAGGCCTTCGAGCTGGCGGCGCGCCACGCCGCCCTGCTGCCGGGCGATCTCAACCACGCCTTCTATTGCAACTCGGGTTCCGAGGCGGTCGACAGCGCGCTCAAGATCGCGCTGGCCTACCATCGCGCCAACGGCCAGGGCACGCGCACCCGCTTCGTCGGCCGCGAGCGCGGCTATCACGGCGTCGGCTTCGGCGGCATTTCCGTCGGCGGCATGGTGAACAATCGTAAGTGGTTCGGCGCGATGCTGCCGGGTGTCGATCACCTGCCGCACACGCACCTGCCGCAGAACGCCTTCTCCAAGGGCCAGCCCGAGCACGGCGCCGAGCTCGCCGATGCGCTCGAAGGCATCGTCAACCTGCACGACGCCTCGAACATCGCGGCCGTCATCGTCGAGCCCTGCGCCGGCTCGACCGGCTACCTGCCGCCGCCCAAGGGCTATCTCGAGCGCTTGCGCCAGATCTGCGACAAGCACGGCATCCTGCTGATCTTCGACGAGGTCATCACGGGCTTCGGCCGTCTCGGCACCGGCTTCGCCGCCGACAAGTTCGGCGTGATCCCAGACCTGATGACGGTGGCCAAGGGCATCTCCAACGCTACCGTGCCGATGGGCGGCGTGTTCGTGCGCAAGACCGTGTTCGACGGTCTGATGAACGGACCGGAGAACGCGATCGATCTGTTCCACGGCTACACCTACTCGGCCCATCCGCTGGCCTGCGCCGCGGCCTCGGCAGTCCTCGACATCTATCGCGACGAGAACCTGTTCGAGCGCTCGGCCGAGCTCTCGCCCTACTGGGAAGCCGGCGTGCACTCGCTGAAGGGCCTGCCGAACGTCGTCGACATCCGCAACCTGGGCCTTGCCGCCGGCATCGACCTGGCGCCGAGCGGTCCGGTCGGCACGCGTGGCTTCGCCGCCTTCACCAAGGCCTTCGAACTCGGCCTGATGGTGCGCCAGTCGGGCGACGCCATCGCCATGTCGCCGCCGCTGGTGATCGAGAAGGCGCAGATCGACGAGATCATCGACATCACGGCGAAGACCATCAAGGCGATCGCCTAAAGTCGTTTGGGGGAGGATGAGATGGTGTCGCTGACGGCCTTGGTTGCATTCAGCGCGGTGGCGCTCGGAATGGTGCTCACCCCCGGGCCGAACATGGCCTATCTCATCTCCCGCTCGATCTGCCAGGGCCGGGTCGCCGGACTGATCTCCCTTGGTGGCGTGGCGCTTGGCTTCGTCACCTACATGCTGCTGGCGGCGTTCGGCATCACGGCACTGCTGTTCGCCATACCCTACGCCTACGATGCGCTGCGACTGGCCGGTGCAGCCTATCTCGGCTGGTTGGCCTGGAGTGCGTTGCGCCCGGGCGGCCGCTCGCCCTTCGAAGTGCGGACCTTGCCGCCCGATTCCCCGCGGCGGCTTTTCGCCATGGGCCTGCTCACCAATCTCCTCAATCCGAAGATCGCCGCGCTCTATCTCTCGCTGCTGCCGCAATTCGTCGACGCCGACCGGGGTGACGTGCTGGGCCAGACACTGCTGCTCGGCTCGACCCAGATCGTGATCAGCCTTTCGGTCAACGCGCTGATCGTGCTGGCGGCCGGCTCCGTTGCAGCCTTCCTCGCCGGCCGGCCGTTCTGGATGGCCGCGCAGCGGTGGTTGATGGGCACCGTGCTGGCCACGCTCGCGGTACGCATGGCATTCGACACGGGTCGTCGCTAAAACGGTTCCTCGACCAGCCGAGAGGCAAGGGCCGGGGAACATGGCGCAGTGATTCTCGACGACAATCTGACGGCGCTGGTGGGCGCGACCGCCGCGGTGGCCCACGTTGCCATCGCCGGAGCTGTCACGATCCATGTGCTGCTCTACAAGCGCAGCGTCGGCGCCGCGGTCTCCTGGATCGGCATTGCCTGGCTTTCGCCTTTCCTGGGCGGGCTGCTCTACGCCGTCATGGGCATCAACCGCGTGAAGCGGCGCGCCCAGAGGCTGAGGCGCCAGCGCCTGCCGCTGGCCATCGCCGACCCGGACGTCACGGTCGCGACGGATTCGCTGACACCGCTCGAATATGCGATCGGACGCCTGACGGGCCTGCCGTCGATGCCCGGCAACATCGTCGAGATGCTGCACAGTGGCGACGAAGCCTATCCCCGCATGCTCGAGGAGATCGGCCGCGCGCAGAAGAGCGTCGGGCTCTGCAGCTACATCTTCCGGGCCGACGCGGCGGGCGGGAAGTTCCATCAGGCGCTGATCGACGCGCAGAAGCGCGGCGTGAAGGTAAGGGTGCTGATCGACGGGATCGGCAGCGGCTATTTCCGGTCGGGCACCTACGACGTCCTGCACAAGGCCGGCGTGCCGGTCGCGCGATTCCTGCATTCGTACTTCCCGTGGCGCACGCCGTTCCTGAACCTGCGCAACCATCGCAAGCTGCTGGTGATCGACGGCCGCGTGGCCTTCACCGGCGGGCTCAATATCGGTGAGGAGAACGTCCAGGCCTCCAATCCGGCCCATCCGGTGCGCGACACGCATTTCCGCATGGAAGGCCCCGTGGTCGAGCAACTCACCGACGCGTTCGCCGACGACTGGCTGTTCACCACAGGCGAGCAGCTTCCCGACGAGGACTGGTTCCCGCCGCTCGAGCCGATCGGCCAGGTGTCGGCGCGGGTCGTACCGTCAGGCCCCGACGAGGACATGGAGCAGATCGAGTTCGCGACGCTGCACGCCATCTCCTGCGCGCGCGAATCGATCCGCGTGGTGACGCCGTACTTCCTGCCGGGCGAACCGCTCACCATGGCGCTGGGGCTCGCGGCCATGCGCGGCATCAAGGTCGACATCCTGCTGCCGGAGAATTCCAACCACGTGATCCTCGATTGGGCGCGGCAGGTGCCGCTCAGGCCGCTGATCGAGGTGGGCTGCCGGATCTGGCTGCTGCCCGCGCCGTTCGATCATTCAAAGCTGATGACGATCGACGATTCCTGGTCGTTCATCGGCAGCGCCAACTGGGACACGCGCAGCTTCCGGCTGAACTTCGAGTTGAATGTCGAACTGCACGATGTCGAGTTTGCACGCAAGATCGTGGCGGCGACCACGCCGCAACGGCGCCTGACCTTGGCCGAGATGGACGGCGATCCGTTGCCGATCCGCCTGCGCAACAGCGCGGCGCGGCTGTTGCAGCCCTACCTGTAGAAACGGCGCAGCCGGTCCTTGCGGGCCCGCGCCGGCGCGGGTTCGGCATGAGGGCCAGCAAGGCTCAGCTCGAGCCTGATCGGCCGATGGTCGGAGGGGCCGAAGTCGAGCGCGGCGGAGGCGCGGCAGACGAGCCCGTGAGCCAGGCAGCGGTCGAGTCGGACCGGCATGACGTTTCCTGAAAGGTGAGTCGGCTCGCGCGGGCCGACATCGGCGAAGCCCGGCAGGATCACCGGACCGACGGCGTTGTAGTCGCCGATGATGGCCGACGGCTTGCCCTGCAACGCGGCGGCGATGCGGGCGAGCTGGCGCCGGTTGAGAAGCTGACCGTGCGAGAGATGGACGTTGGCGAAAGTGATGTCGCCGATCTGGAAGATCTGCGCGCGCCGGCGCGGCAGCCGCCCGGGCAGGCGCGATGCCGGCAGCGACAGCGCCACGGGACGCGGGAAATGCGTCGGGCTCCAGACAGCGAGCCCGTGGATCCGTCCCAGCCAGGAGAGCCGGTAGAAATGCCCGCCGACTAGCTCCGGTAGCTTCTCGATATGCTGTGTCGCTTCCTGCATCAGCAGGACATCGGGCTTCTGGATGTTGATAAGGGTCGCCACGTCCTCGACGGCCGCACCGGTGAGACGCAGCAGGTTCCAGCTGATGACCTTCACGTCCGGCCTGCCTTCTCGCGGCGGGCGCGGCGGATCTGCGCGGTCATCGATCCGGTGCCGCCGGCGGCAGTCTGCAATTCGTTGCGCACCTGCTCGCGGCGCTCGTGGATCGAGGCGATGACGAGACCCATCGGTACGCCCAGCCCGACCAGCGCGGACTCCGCGAGCTGAAGGCTGGCTTCGATCGTCTCGGGCACCGTGTCGGTGACCGCGAGCGTGTAGAGATGGCGGGCATGCTGGGCATCGTGTGCGCGCGCCACGATCATCACGTCGGGCCGGCGGGCGCGCACGGCACGCACCACGTCGTCGACGGCCGCGGTATCGATGGTGACGATCACGCCGGTTGCCTCGTCGACGCCGCAACGCTGCAGGAACAGCGAGTTTGAAGCATCGCCGAAATAGACGGGGCGGCCCAGCTTGCGCCAGCGTTCGACCCTGACCGCGTCGTGGTCGGCGGCAATGTAGGAGATTTCGTGCTTGTCGAGCAGGTCGCACACGAGCTGACCGACGCGGCCGTGGCCGACCACGATCACGCGTTTCACATGATCGGCAGGCGGCAGCGGTGTCGCCGGTGCGTCGCCCGTCACCTGCTTGGCCACGCGCTGGGCGGCGCGGCGCGCGAACAGCGACACGAACGGCAGGGTGCCCATGGTGAGCGACACCACGGCCAGCACGCCCGCCGCGACACCGGGCGCGACGAGGCCGAACTGCGAGGCAAGGCCGATGCCGATGAAGGCGAATTCGCCGCCCGGCGCCAGCAGCAGGCTGGTCTCGACGCTGGCGGCCCAGGGCACGCCGAACAGGCGGCAGAGCGGGATCAGCAGGACCGTCTTGGCGACCATCATGGCAATGAAACCGCCGATCACGAGCAACGGTTCCCGCCAGATGAAGCTCAGGTCGATATGCATGCCGACCGAAAAGAAGAACACGCCGAGCAGCAGGCCGCGGAACGGGTCGATCATCGCTTCGACGGCGCGGCGGTATTCCGTCTCGGCCAGCAACAATCCGGCGATGAAGGCGCCCAGCGCCATCGAGAGGCCGGCGAAGGCTGCGATCACGCCCGAGCCGACGGCGATCAGCAGCGTCGCGGCCATGAAGAATTCGGGGTTGTCGGTGCTGGCGGCGAGGCGAAACAGCGGTTTCAGCACCAGCCGGCCGACCAGCGCGATCACCGCGACGGCCACGCCTGCCTCGACCACCGCGATGATGACGCCCTGGACGACCGAGCCTTCCGAATGTCCCCCCAGCGCGCTGATCAGGAAGAGGAGGGGTACGACGGCCAGATCCTGTGCCAGCAGGATGGCGAAGCTGGCGCGGCCGGTGGTCGACATCATGCGGCGCTGGCCCGACAGTAATTCCATCACGATGGCGGTGGAGGAGAGCGCCAGGCAGGTGCCGATGATGAGGGCGGCGGCGGCTGGCTGGCCGAGCCAGAGCGCCGCCAGGCTGATGACGACGGCCGAGAGGACCACCTGCAGCCCGCCCAGTCCGAAGACCAGGCGGCGCATGGTGATCATGCGGCGCATCGAGAGTTCGAGGCCTATGAAGAAGAGCAGGAAGACGATGCCCAGGTCGGCAATGAAGGCGATCTGCCTCTCGCCCGTGACCGTCATCCAGTCGATGGCGCGGGAATAGTCGGCCAGCCGGCCGAGACCGTGCGGGCCGAGCGCCGCGCCGACCACCAGGAAGCCGAGGACCGGGCTGATCTTGAGACGGTGCACGACGGGCGCGACGACGGCCGCTGTTCCCAGGACGATGAGGGCGTCCTTGAACACATAGATGTCGCTGGGTCCTGCCATGTGCCTGCAAACATAGACTGCGAGCGACGATCTGTGCACACTTTCATCGACACAACGAAATCGGGACGGAAACGAACATGAAGGTGGTCATCACCGGCGGCGCCGGCTTCCTCGGAAAGAAACTCGCCCGGCGCATCCTGCAGCAGGGCGCGATCGCAGGCGCTTCCGGGCAGCCGGAGAAGGTGAGCGAGCTGCTGCTGTTCGACGTGGGACATGCGAGCGGACCCGGTCTCGACGATCCGCGGATCAAGACGGTGGCCGGCGACATCTCCAATTTCGCGACGGTGCAGTCGATCGTCCAGGGCGCCGCGACGGTGTTCCATTTCGCCGCCGTGGTCAGCGCCGGCGCCGAAGCCGACTTCGACCTGGGTTATCGGGTCAATCTCGAGGGCACGCGCAACGTGCTGGAAGCCTGCCGCGCGCTCGGCACAAATCCGCGCGTGGTCTTCACCAGCTCGCTGGCCGCCTTCGGTGGCGATCTGCCGCCGGCCGTGACCGACGACACGCCGCTCACGCCCCAGACGTCCTACGGCGCGCAGAAGTCGATCGGCGAATTCCTGGTCCGCGACTACACCCGCAAAGGCTTTTTGCGCGGCACGGCGGTCCGTCTGCCGACGATCTGCGTGCGCACCGGCCTGCCCAACAAGGCCGCGTCGACCTGGGCCAGTTCGGTCGTTCGCGAGCCGCTGACCGGCGTGGACGTCGTCTGCCCGGTGACGCCGGAAACGATTATGGTGGTGCTGAGCCCGCGCAAGACGGTCGACGCTTTCATGCGCCTGCACGACCTGCCGCCGGACGCCTTCGGCCCAGGCCGAACGCTGCTGCTGAACGGCATCAACGTGACGGCGAAGGAACTCGAGCAGGCGGTCGGGCGCCACGCCGGCAACCGCAAGGTCGGCAAGGTGACGTGGCAGCACGATCCGGCGATCCAGAAGATCTGCGACGGCTGGCCCCAGGGCATCGATTCGGCGCGGTCGCGGAAGCTCGGCTTCGAGACCGACAAGGATCTCGACGAGGTCGTCCGCAATTTCATCGCCGACGATATCGACGAGCAGATGAAGATCGTGAAACCCGCGGCCTGACGGTCGCGGGGAAGGCGCGGCCCTAGCGGCCGCGCAGCATCCGCCAGCCGTTCTGGAGGTGGCGCATCGGCCCCCACACATGGCGCGTCCGCATCATGTGCCAGCGCTGCGGCTCGTTGTCGGGGCCCGCGATGGCGCCGGCATCGTCGACATAGTCGGTGATGCCGACGGCGTCGGTGTCCCAGGGGCCGGTCGTCTTGAAGATCGTCGTCTTCGCGCCGTAGCCTTGCAGGGTCCGCGACATGCCCGACGCCATGAAGTCCATGTAGCGCGGCAGGCTCTCGGGGCGGCAGAGGTAGCCCTTGTTGAACCCGACCGCGAGCAGGCGGAAGCTGAACGGGTTCTTCTCGAGGAAGCGGATGACCTCGGTCGTGTTGGCCGGGTAGCGCGGCGAGAAGAAATCGTCGATCACGACGATGCCGTCGGTGTTCACGATCCGGTTGGCGAACTCCAGTTCCCGGTAGACCGCCGTGCCGGTGTGCTCACCGTCGATATGGAACCAGCGCACCGACTGGTGCATCGCCTGCAGGTCGAGCTTGGCCGGCAGGTCGGCCGACGGGCCGGAGAGGGGCACGATGTTCGTGGCTTGGGCGCCGACCGACTCGATCGAGCGGCGGACGGCCGGTTCATCCAGCCTGAGGTCGCACAAATAAAGCTTCTCGTTGCCCTTGCGATAGGACGCGAGGACGGAGGCCGAACGGCCCCGCCAGACGCCGATCTCGAACAGATCGCCTGAAATATTGGCCTGCTGATCGAGCAAGGCGCGCCAGACGCAATAGGACTGGAACATGAACCAGCCCGGAATCGCGTCGATTTTCTCCCAACTGAGCATCCGCCATCCTCGTTTGCCGCGCCTTGCTAACAGCGCCCCATCGACGCTGCAAGCCGTCAACGCTTGCGCCCCCCGCGAGGGTCCTGTAGGCCCGCTCGCGGGGAAATGCCAACAACTACAGTCGCATACAGGGCCACGGTCGGCCTTCTCTGGACCCTGGTGCTCTGGCACAGCTGGGAATGCCGGGGACTTTTCGTCGACGGATCTGCATTCCTCGTGCAGATCGCGCGTCGGGAGTTCTTTTTCGACTTCTACGATCCCCGCCTGTTCGCCATGGTCCTGGGGCAGGTTCCGATCCTGACGGCGGTGTTCCTGGGGGTCACCGACCTGCATCTCATGGCGCAACTGTTGTCGCTGGGCCTTTTTGCGCTGCCGACCGCCCTCTATCACCTCGCCCTGATGCGGGTGAAGGACGACCCGATCCTGCTGGCGGCGGTTTTGGCGGCCATCGGCGTCGTGTTCATGACGACCTCCTTCTTCATCGTCGGCGAATACAACACGGCCTATGCCATCGGCATCGTCGTGGCTGTCCGCCTGGCGACGGCCAAGGAACTGAACGTAGCCGACGGCGCCTTCCTGGTCGCGGTCGGCCTGCTGGCGATCCGCGCCTACGAGGTGATGCTGTATCTCGGGCCGCTGCTGGCCGTGATGATTGGCTGGACGGTCTACCGGATGCGGTCGCGGCCGGCCGTCCCCACCACCCTCTACCTGCTCGCGATCCTGCCGTTCCTCGGGGGCATGCTGGTGGCCGCCAACTCGCTGATCCATCCCTTCTCGGAGGATCATCTCAGCCGCACGGCCGCGACGGCGCTCGATGCCTGGCAGAACGTCCAGTTCGATCTGGCGATGTGCGCGGCCCTGGTCATCTTCGGCTGGGCGGCGCTCCGCCCGCAGGATCTAGCCGGCCGCAAACCCTATCTTTTTGCCGGTTTCTTCCTGCTGCTGCTGGCGCTGTCGCCGCTGCTGGTGCTGACCGACACGCTGGTGCGGCCGCACGCCAAGTCGCAATACACCGCACGCAGCATCGCGGGCCTCGTCTCGGCGACCATCGTCGTGCTGATCTGGATCTACACCTCGCCGCTCGGCACCCGCATCGCCTCGTTCGTCGCCCTGCGCCGACCCGAAGTGTCTCGCCGCATGCTCGCCTTCGGCTGCCTGATGGTGATCGCGATCCTGCCCTCCAATGCGTACCTGACGCTCGAGTGGCGCACCTATCTGGAGACAGTGCGGACCATCGTTCGCAACCAGAGTGGGGTCATCGAATTCGACGACACACCGCTCGCCCGCCGGCCCCTGGAGACGCTGGTAGAGTCCTGGATCCTGCCGAGCCAAAGTCTGATCCTGCGCGCCAAGAAGGGCGACGGCATCATCGCGCCGCCGCGCGATTTCAATTCCTGGCAGCCTTTCCCGCCGGCCGAGCCCTATCCCCTCGGCTCTTACATCTGGCGCGACTGAGCGTGGCCGCCATGTCGCCCGTCGCCGCCGCCCGGGTTGTCATCCTGCTTCTCTGGGTACTCGCGCTGCACAACACGCTGACGTGCCGTGCCCTGTTCTGGGACGGCGCGTCGTTCCTGGTGAACCTGATCGACCAGGGCCGCTTCCACGACTTCTACGCCGCCCGTGCCCATGTCGATTGGGTGACGCAGGCCCCGGTCCTCCTGCTGGACAAATTGGGCGTGCGCGACACCAGGCTGCTGGCCATGGCCTACTCAGCGGCCCTGTTTGCCCTGCCGACGGCTTTCTATCACCTGGCCGTGATGCGCGTGCGTCGCGATCCCGTGCTGCTGGCGGCGATCCTGGCGATCATCGCCGCGGTCTACCTGCCGACCTCGTTCTTCATCGTCGGCGAGTACAACGTGGCCTTTGCCTGCATCACGGCGGTCATGGCGATCTTGGTCACGACCGATGGCAACAGCCGCCGGGATGCCGTGATGCTGCTGGCCTTCGGCCTGCTGTGCCTCAGGTCCTACGAGGCCATGATCTATCTCGGGCCCCTCGTGGCGGCCGCGATCCTGTGGTCGATGCGACGCGGCAGCGACGGACCGACGAGGGCCCTGAGCGCGCTGGCGGCGCTCGCCTTCAGCGGCGCGGCGCTCATCTCGGCGATCACCATCGTCGACTACTGGGACCATCCGCACTTCATGAAGGTGCGGTCCACCAGCGTCGACTTCTGGCAGAACATGCAATTCGAGATTCCGCTGATCGGCTTCCTGATCTGCGCGCTTGCGGGCCTGTGGCGACCGCGCTGGCTGCAGGGGCGGGGCCCGACCATCGTCATGGGCGTCATCGCAATCCTGCTCGCTTTGTCGCCCTGGTGGCGGGTCGTGCACAGCCCGTCGATCCTCTATCCACCGTCGCACTACGTCGCGCGCCAGGCCGCGGGTATGCTGCTGGCGGCGCTGCTGGTCGGCATGTGGGTGCAGGTGGCGCGCCGCGATCCGCCGCGGGTCTTTGCGGTCGTTCGTCAGCCCGAAGTGGCGCGGCGCATGGTGCTGCTGCTGGCCGTTCTCGTCGCGGCGGCGGCGGTGCCCGACGTCGCGCTGACGCGGCTGTGGAACGGCTATATCGAGCGGCTGCGCATCGTCGTGAACGAAAGCCACGGCCTGGTGCGGGCCGAGACGCTGCCGCTGCATGACTGGCCGAACAAGCTGTTCTTCCAGGACTGGACCTATCCGGCGCTGAGCGCCGTCGTCAGCCGTTCACCCGGCCAGTCCTACGTCGTCTCCGACCAGGATTATCTCAGCAATCCGCCGTTCGAGCCGGCCTGCGGACTCCTGCCGAAGCTGAAGGGATATAGCTGGCGAAGCTGAGCTTGCCGCGCCGGCGCGAGTGCCTATCTATGAAGTGACCGCTCGCGCTTCGGACCCCGTCGAGGATCACAGGCATCGCACGATGAAGGAATCTTTGTTCGGCAAGGCGAACAGAGCGTTTACGACGAAGATTCTGGCAGGCATTGGCGGACTGCTTGCCGCCTTCCTGTCATTCACGTTTTCCATCTACCAGAGCCGCACGGCGGGCGAGGTGCCGACGGTAGATCCCGGCAAGGCCATCGATGCGGGCCGCTGGAACGTCACCGTGACGTCGGCGAGCGTCGCACCGCAAATGCCCGACGGGTCGCACGTGCCGGCAGGCAAGAAGGCGCTGGTTGTCGATCTGGTTCTCGAGAATCGGTCCGCCGAGAGTTCGAACATCTATGGCGATGCGCTGAAGATCGAGAACGTCGCGGACGCTCCCAAGCCGTTGTTCTACCTGATGCGCGATCGGGCCTTGCTCTGGGACATGCAGCCCATGATGCCGGAGCAGGTGAAGGTGGTCTGGCAGGTCCCGCAGGACCAGGCGCTGCCGGCGCAGGTGAAGCTCGCTGTCGTCGGCGCGACCTTCAAGCCCAAGGATAATCTTTACGCGGCACCCGGCTGGTTTCCTGCCAAGCCGGTCGCCGTCGTCGATCTGCCCCTCGCGCCAGGCACCGAGGCCGGTCGATGAGGCGCCTGCTGTCGTCGGTGCTGATGGTCGCTTTGGCGGGTGCGATCCTGCTGTTCCTGCAATCGACGACGCCGCCCTACGCGATGTTGACCGGCCCGATCAGCACGTCGGGCGGGCAGGGCGACACCGTTGCCAGTCGGACCTTCAGCGCCCGGGTCGACAAAGCGGTGCAGGCAAAGACGATCGCCTACAAGCGCTTCGGCAAGGACGTGGAACGGGAGACGGGCGGCGTCTGGCTGCTCCTCGCCGTCGAGACGCGGGTCGGCCAGCAGACGATGCCGATCCGAGCGGCGACGATCCGCGGCGCTTCCGGCCGCCTCTACCGGCAGACGCGTCGCGCGGACGGGGCGCCGCAGCTCCTGTCGATGAAAGCGGTACAGCCGGGCCTGCCGACGACCGGTCTTCTCGTCTTCGAATTGCCGGAACAGGAAACCTCCGACATGGCGCTGCTGCTGTCGAGCCAGTATGGGCCGCAGCTCCAGGACGAGATCACGATCGCTCTCGACACGAAGAAGATCGCGGTGCGCGACAAGGCAGTGATCGGCAATGACGGACTCTAGGCGGGAGAAAAAGCTGCGGCTTTTGTCGCTGATCGCCTTGCCGCTGTTGCTGGTGGCGGCCTTCGCGGTGAATGCCCGGCGCAACGTCGGCGACTACGTTCAGCAGATCGAAACGAGCGCGCGGCCGGCCATCGCCGGACAGGCCTATGCCGGCGCCGAATGGCAGGTCGAGAAGGTCCGGTTGATCGGGGACGGGCGCGATACGAAGGTGACGTTTCCCGGTCAGATGCGTCTGGTGATCGTGCAATTGACGGCAATCGCGCGCGACCAGATCGGCGAGGGATGGTCGCAGTGCCGGTTCACGCTGATGGACGATCAGGGGCGTCGCTGGCTGCCGCTCGATCCGATCCTTTCCCGCGACATCAGCCGGGACCTCGACCGCAAGGCCAAGCCCGTCGATGGCTGCGGCATCACCTCGCTGCATCCGCCAGCCAAGGGCGCCAGCGTGACGATCGAAGAGAAGTTCGTCGTGCCGGCCGATATCCTGCCGTCCCTGAAGGCCCGGCTGAGCTTCGTCGGGACGCGCCCCGAGGCGATCGCCTTTCCGCTGAAGTTCGACTGATCTTCAGCGTCGGCTGTGCCACTCGCGGCCCTGCGCAAAGCCGATCTCGAGGGCGGCGGCCAGCAGGCATATCTTGATCGGCATGACGAGCAACCCGTCACCCGGCGCGCTGGGGCCGCCGAGGAACAGTGAGATTCCCTGGGCGATGATTTGCCAGAGCCGGAACTCGTGCGGCCCGACGAGTTGGGTGATGCCGTACCAAGCCCAGGCGGAACCCCAGTCGAGCAGTCGGAAGAGCACGATGGTCGTGAGCAACAGGCCGAGGCCCGAGCGCAAGGTGAGGCCCACGCCCTCGGCAAGCGCCCGGTAGCGTTTGATGGTACCGGCAATGAAATGCGCAGCGAAGTCCCGCACCGCTTTCGGCAGAGCCTGCCAGCGCGAAATCGCGCGGGAAAGGCGGCCTTCGCCGAGCGGCCTGGCATTGCTGATGTCGTAGCCGTAGACGACCGCCGCCAGCGTCATCCACACGACGGGATAGAGGCCGTAGAAGAAGAGCGAGGTCAGGCGCTTCGAGAGCGGCGCCGTCGTCGCTTCGGGCGGCGGCGGGAAGAGCGTGTTGGCCGCGGCCTCGCGAATCGGATCGAGAAAGCCCAGGAACACCCCGATCCGCGCAGCCATCTGGCCGATCCATGCACGGATCTCGCCCTCCCAGTTGGAGACGACGAAGAGGGCGATGAAGGCCCAGTTGGCTTCGCAGATGACGATGACGAGAGGCCAAACCGCCGCCTTCGAGCGCTTGTGCATGAACTTCGCGAAGCGTCTCACGGCCCAGGCCACGGCCACCGAGACGAACAGCCAGGTGCCGCCCGACACCTTAAGTAGGTTGCCGCTTTCGCCGGCCATCATGAGGTCGAGCGACAGCTTCGAGTAATCCCGGATCGTGTCGCTGAGAAACCCCCAACCGGCGTAGAAGGCGAAGAAGGGCACCAAGGTCAGGGTGAGAACGGAGGCGAAGCCGACAGGCTCTGAGGCAGCGGTCTCGGCGGGCGGTGCCTGGTTGGTCGTACCCTGCGCCGCTGAATCGAGCGCGGGCAGGGCGGGCCGCACGATCTCGAACAAACCGACGATGATGACGAGTTTCAGCAGTACGACCAGCGACAGAGTCGACAGGCCCGCCAGGGTGTTGAGGCGGCCGATCATCGCGGCGAATTCGTTGAGCAGCAGATTGCCGATGATCCCGGCGGCCCACAGCGCCATCAATTGCGGCCAGTAGCGCCAGAGCAGCCGCAGCGTCAGCGCGGGAAGCCGCAGGACCGGTTCGAGGAACGACGACACATGAAGCGGCACGCACCGAAGATGGAGTCAGACCACGCGTCCGACAACCGCGGAATTTTTCGTATTCGCCTGTCCGGCGAGGGAACCTAAGGCCGCATCCACATGTTTGCGGGGCCGCTGCCGCGTACCGGCGCGGCCAGCTCGACGAACTCGCAGAGAATCTTGCGCGTGTCGCGCGGATCGATGATCTCCTCGATCCAGAAGCTCTCGGCGCTGCGGAAGGGCGAGCGCAGCTTGTTCAGGCGATCGCCGATCTCTTCCATCTTCGCCTTGGGATCGTCGGCGGCGTCGATGTCGGCGCGATAGGCGGCCTCGATGCCGCCCTCCAGTGGCAGCGAACCCCAACGGCCCGACGGCCAGGCGTAGCGCCAGTTCATGCGCGAGCCGTTCTGGTGCGCGGCACCCGCCACGCCGAAGGCGTTGCGGATGATGAAGGTGCACCACGGCACGGTCGTCTGGAACATCGACGACATGGCGCGCACGCCCTGGCGGATGACGCCGCTCTTCTCGGCCTCGAGGCCGATCAGGAAACCGGGGCAGTCGCAGAAATAGACGACGGGGAGATGGAAAGTCTCCGCCAAGTCGAGGAAGCGCGTCACCTTCTGGCAGGCATCGGCCGTCCAACCGCCGCCATAGAACATCGGGTCGCTGGCCATCACCGCGACGGGCCAGCCGTCGACTCTCGCGAAGCCGGTCACGACCGAGCGGCCGTAGAGCTTGCCCATCTCGAAGAAGCTGCCCTGGTCCACGACCTTCTCGACGATCGGTCGGATGCGATAGACCTTGCGGATGTCGCGCGGGATCACGTCGAACAGCGCTTCCTCGCGGCGCGCCGGATCGTCGGTCACGGGACCGCGCGGCGGCGCGTCGTAGACGGAAGAGGGCAGGTAGGAGAGGAAGCGGCGCGCGGCGGCAAAGGCCTCGTCCTCGCTGTCGACCGCTTCGTCGATCGCGCCGGCGCGGAGCTGGATCTCCCAGCCACCGAGTTCCTGCTTGTCGTACTGCTTGGGGCTGAGGCGGTTCACCACCGGTGGCCCGGCGACGAACATCGCCGAGACTTCCTTCACCATCACCGAGTAATGCGTGGCGGCAAGGCGCGCGGCGCCGAGGCCCGCGACGGAGCCGAGGCCGAGACCCACGGCCGGGACGGCGCCCATGTTGCGCACGGCCCATTCCCAGCCGGCGACACCGGGCACGTTGGCGCGGCCCGTCGTCTCGATGGTCTTCACCGAGCCGCCGCCGCCCGAGCCTTCGATCAGGCGGATGACGGGAATGCGGTACTGGTTGGCGTAGCGTTCGACGTAGTTCGACTTCTCCTTGATCGTGGCGTCGGCCGAGCCGCCGCGCACGGTGAAGTCGTCACCGGTGACGGCGACATGCCGGCCGTCGATCTTGCCGCGGCCCATCACGACGTTGGCGGGCGTCAGCTCGACCAGGTCGTTCTTGCCGTCATACTCGGCCTTGCCGGCGACGCTGCCGATCTCGCGGAAGGAATCCTTGTCGAGCAGCCGCTCGATGCGCTCGCGCACCGTGAGGCGGCCGCCATCATGCTGGCGCTTGACCTTGTCGGCGCCGCCCATGCGCTTCGTCATCTCCTGACGGCGGCGCAGTTCGTCCATTTCGGGTTGCCAGCTCATGACGGCGCTTCCTCGTATGCGTTTTCGTAGACGATACCGCCGATCAGGTTCTCTTCGTAGAGCCGGGCGAGGTCGATACCGCCTGGCGGGCGCGCCACGACGAAGCCCGCAATCGCGGCCTGCAACCGTTTCTCCTGGTCGCGACGCAGCGCCTCGGCTTCCTCGACCGTGATGGCCGTGAAGTGCACCGTCTGGCCCGGCAGCACCCGACCCAGCCGCGGCAGGTCGACGGAAGCCACGGTCGCGATCTTGGGATAGCCGCCGACCGTCTGCCGGTCGGCCATCAGCACGATGGGGAGGCCGGCGCCTGGCACCTGGATGGCGCCGGGCGCGATGCCGTCCGAGATGATGTCCGCACCGCCCTTGTCGATGCTCTTGGCGTGGGCAATCGTCGGGCCTTCGAAGCGGATGCCCATGCGGTCGGCTTCCTTGGAGACGCGGTACTCGGACTCCACGAAGGTGCGGCGACCTTCCTTGCTGAAATATTCCTCCTGCGGGCCCCAGATCACGCGCAGCGGCCCGCTGCCATAGTCGAACGGCTCGGCGAGCTTGCGCTGGTTGCCCGCCGGCGCATTCGCGAGCGCGAGCGGCAGCACGTCGTCGGCGGCGAGCTTGCGGCCGTCGAAGCCGCCGACGCCGGCCCGCGAATAGGTCGACAGGCTGCCCATGAAGAGCGGCAAGGCGAAACCGCCGGCGATCGCGATATAGGCCGAGCTCGATCCCTCGATCGTGCCGACACGCAGGATCTGCCCGCGCTTCAGGAGATGGCTGCGGTCCGACTCCAGCGGCTTCGGCGTGGCGTTGGGTCCATCGAGCAGCATCGGCGAGAGCGGTCCCACGAGTGCCACGCGCACGCTGTCGGCCTCGACCAGAAGATCGGGGCCCATGACGCCGATCTCGATCCCGGCGGTGTTCGCCGGATTGCCGGCGAGGGCATTGGCCAGGGTGAGGCCGATACGGTCCATCGCGCCGGCCGTCGGCATGCCGAGCGCCATGAAGCCCATGCGGCCAAGATCCTGCAGCGTATCGAACAGGCCGGCCCGGACGACTTTCAGGCTCGCGGTCGGGGTCTCGCTCATGTCTTCACCAGGCTCGCCCAGTCGAAGGTGCCGGCTTCGACTTCGCGGGCGATACGGTCGTAGGTCTTGCGATCGACCCGCTGGAAGGCCAGCGAATCGCCCGGCGACAGGAAGACCGGCTGCTCACGGCGCTGGTCGAACATCCACAGGGGCGTGCGACCGATCAGGTGCCATCCACCCGGGCTCTCGAACGGATAGATCGTCGTCATGTCCATGGCGATGGCGACCGACGAGCGCGGAACGCGGACCCGCGGCTGGGTGCGGCGGGGCAGGAAGAGGGACTGTTCCAGACCCGCGACATAAGCGAGGCCCGGCATGAAGCCCAGCACATAGACCTTGAACGGCGAGGCGAGATGGGCGGCGATCACCTGCTCGGGTGTCTTCTTGGTGCGCTCGGCGACCTCGGCGAGGTCGGGCGCGAATTCCGGATCGTCATAGCAGCAGGGGACGGTGAGCCGGCGGCTCTTCGCGCCTACGGGAAGCCCGCGGGCGACCAGCGCATCCACCTGGGGCTGGAGATCGGACCGGGAGGTCACGAGCGGGTCGTAGGTGACCATCAGGGACCGCATTGTGGGAACGGTCTCGACGACCCCGGAAATCTCGCCGGCCTCGCGGGCCAGGCCGATGGCGGCATGCAGCGCCATGACCCTGCCGTTGATCTCGGGGGAGATTTCGTTGCCGAATTCGACGGTGAAGGCGGTGTCGCCGCAGGAGAGGTACCGAACGCTCACATCTGCTAGGATAGCGCGTCAGATTGAGGGAGTCTCCCATGGCTGCAGCCACCAACGCCGGACACGTCAACATCAACTCGGACCTGGGCGAAAGCTTCGGGCCATGGGTCATGGGCAACGACAACGAGGTGCTGAAGATCGTGACCTCGGCCAACGTGGCCTGCGGCTTTCACGCCAGCGACCCGGGCGTGATGGTCGATACGGTGAAGCTCTGCGTGCAGAACGGCGTGTCGATCGGCGCCCATCCGGGCTTCGCCGACCTTCAGGGTTTCGGCCGCCGCGTCATCAACCTGTCGGTCAAGGAACTGGAGGCCAATATCGCCTACCAGATCGGCGCCCTGCAGGCGATCGCGGCCCTCCACGGCACCAAGGTCACCCATATGAAGCCGCACGGCATGATGGCCAACATGTCGGCGGAAAGCGTCGAGATGTCCGAGGCGATCGCGCGGGCCACGCGCGCGGTCGATCGCGACCTGATTTTCCTGGCCCAGGCCAATACCGAGCAGGGCAAGGCCGCCCGCAAGCTTGGCCTGCGCGTCGCCGAAGAGGTTTTCGCCGACCGCACCTACACCGATGCCGGCTTCCTGACGCCCCGCAAGGAAGCCAATTCGATGATCAAGGACCCGGCCAAGGCGGTCGAGCATGTCCGCCGCATGGTTGACGAGCAGGCGATCTACTCCACCTCGGGCAAGCGCATCCCCTGCCAGGTCGATTCCATCTGCGTGCACGGTGACGGTCCGACGGCCGTGACTGTCTCGACGGCCGTCCGTGAAGGGCTGGAGGCGGCGGGTATTCGCATCGTCCCGCTGCCGGAAATGCCCAGCCTTCGCCACTGAGCGCCGGGGCCATGCGTCGCGCTGGCTTGTAGGACGCGCCTCCGCCGCTATAGTCCGGCCGATCCGGATGGGATTTCGCGGCGGGAGTGGCGTATGGCGGTGTTTGGCAAGGCTCAGTACATCAAGCGTGTCGAAGACGACCGGCTCCTGACGGGCACGGGTGGCTTCACCGACAACCTCTCGAGGCCGAATCAGGCCCATGTGGTCCTCGTTCGTTCCCCGCACGCCCATGCAAAAATCCTGAAGATCGATGCCTCGGCTGCCAAGAAGGCGCCGGGTGTGGTGGCGGTCTTCACCTGGGCTGACATGGAGAAGGAAGGCGTCGGCAATTTCGCTTTCCCGACGATGTTTCCGGCGGCCGACGGCAGCAAGCCCGAGATGACCCCCCGCCGCTCGCTGGCGCACGAGGTCGTCCGCTATGTCGGCGAAGCGGTCGCGGCCATCGTGGCCGACACGCGCGAGCAGGCGCAGGACGCCGTCGAACTGGTCGACATCGAGTACGAGCAGCTCCCGTCGGTCACCGAGATCGAGGATGCGCTGAAGCCCGACGCGCCGCAGGTCTGGCAGGGCGCGCCCGGCAACATCGCCGGCTACAACAAGTTCGGCGACAACGACAAGGCCGAGGAGGCGTTCAAGAACGCCGCGCACGTCGTATCGCTCGACATCGTTCACCAGCGCCTGATCGTGAATGCCATGGAGCCGCGCGCGGTCATGGCGGAGTGGGAAAACGACCGGCTGATCGTCCATATCGGCAGCCAGAACCCCTCCGTGACGCGCGATACGCTGTGCGACGTCATCCTGAAGATGCCGAAGGACAAAGTGCGCGTCGTCGTGCGCGACATCGGCGGTGGCTTCGGCATGAAGGTCGGCATCCAGCCCGATGAAGCGGTGGCCGTGTGGGCCGCCAAGGTGCTGAAGCGTCCGGTGCGCTGGCGCGCCGAGCGCGGCGAGGAGTTTGCCGCCACGACCGCCGGCCGCGACCAGTTCCACAAGGCCTCGATGGCCTTCGACAAGGATGGCCGGATCCTGGCGCTGCGCATGGAAGCCTTCGCCAACATCGGCGCCTATCCGTCGCGCGGCGGCGTGGTCATTCCGCTGTTCGTCGGCCCGAAGGTGACGACCGGCACCTACGACATCCCGCTGATCGATCTCAAGATCACCTGCGTCATCACCAACACCGCCACCATCGGCGCCTATCGCGGCGCCGGCCGTCCCGAGTGCATCTTCAATCTCGAGCGCATGATGGACACGGCGGCGCGGCAGATCGGCATGGACCCGGCCGAACTGCGCCGGCGCAATTTCGTGACGCCCGCGCAGATGCCCTACACGACGGCGATGGGCGAGAAGTACGATTCGGGCGACTTCAATCTCTTCCTCACCAAGACGCTCGAAGCGGCCGACTGGGACGGCTTCGCGGCGCGCAAGGCGGAGGCCGAGAAGCGCGGCAAGCTCTACGGCCGCGGCCTCGCTTCCTACGTCGAATGGACCTCGGCCAACGTCATGAACGAGATGGCGCATTACGAGGTGAAGGAAAACGGCAAGGTCGTGATCTGGATGGGCACCCAGGGCATGGGGCAGGGGCTGCAGACCAGCTTCACCCAGCTCGCCTCGGAACTGCTCGGCATCGACCCGGCCGACATCGAGATCGCGATGGGCGATTCCGATCGCGTCGGCGGCGTCGGCTCGATGGGTTCGCGCTCGGCCTATATCGGTGGCTCGGCCGTGCTGAGCGGCAGCGAGAAGCTGGTCGACAAGGGCAAGGAACTGGCGGCCGATGCGCTGGAGGCGGCGACCGCCGACATCGTCTATTCGGCCGGCCGTTTCACCATCACCGGCACCGACCGCGGCATCGGCCTCGGCGAGCTGGCGGCGAAGCAGCCTGACAAGCGCATCTTCATCGAGAACGTGAACACGGTCGACGGCATCGCCTGGCCGAACGGCGCCCATGTCGGTGAGGTCGAGATCGATCCCGATACCGGAATGGTCGAGCTGAAGCGCTATACGACGGTCGACGATGTCGGCAAGCCTCTGCATCGGCCGATTGTGTTCGGCCAGATCCATGGCGGCTGCGCCCAGGGTATCGGCCAGGCGCTGCTGGAAGAGAACGTCTACGACCGCGAGAGCGGCCAGCTCATGACCGGCTCGTTCATGGACTACGCCATGCCGCGCGCCGGGACCTTCCCGACCTTCAACAACCAGCTCGACGACACGGTGCCGGCCAAGAGCAATCCGATCGGCGCCAAGGGCGTCGGCGAGTCGGGCACCGTCGGTTCGACCCCGACGGTCATGAACGCGATCATGGACGCGCTGTGGCCGCTCGGCGTGCGCAACATCCAGATGCCGGCCACGCCGCAGCGTGTCTGGCAGGCGATCCAGGGCACCCGGAAGTAGCGGGGAGGCGATGAAGCAACGCATCTTCGGCTGGATTTCCGTCCTTTTCGGCATCGTCCTTTCGCTCGCCGCGCTCGAAGTCACGGCGATCGTCTGGCTTTACCTGGAGGACGGCCGCTACACCTCGGCCGAGGAGCTGTTCGAGCGCACGCAGAACACCTACGTGCGCGACGCCACCAAGGGAACGGCGTGCCGCTATGTCGATACGCTCTTCCCGCACCCCTATGTTGGCTTCGTCCATCACGCCAACCCGCCTTGCGGCATGCCTTGGGTCAACAATGTCGGCCTGTTCGGGCCCGACTATCCGGTGCTGAAGCCCACCGACCGTTATGTGGTGATGCTGACCGGCGGCTCCGTGGCCTCGCAACTCGGCCAGAATGCGGCGCCGCCCGCGCCGCGCTATTTCGAGGAAGAACTCAACAAGAAATACATCAGCCCCAACGGCAAGCCATTCATGGTGTTGAACGGCGGTGACGGCGCGTGGAAAGAGCCGCAGCCGTTCATCCTGTTCGCGCTCTACGCTTCGTCGGTTGACGCAGTCGCCGTTCTGGGCGGTTTCAACGAGCATTACTTCTTCTGGCCTGGTGCCGAGGAACGGCTCGAACGGCCGCTCAGCAACTTCCTCGACGTGAACCCCTTCGTCGCTGACGAGAATTTCGGTGACGCCGCGATCGGCTGGGTCATGGGACGAATCGCCGGCACCCTGGCGCTGAACCCGATCCTCGGCCATTCGCACGCCGCTTACATGGTGGTTCGCGGTATCGAACAGGCCGCGAAGGGCAAGGACATCTTCAAGTCGTCCAAGAAGACGACGCTGAACAGCATGTTCCATATGCCTGAGAGCATCCGGTCGAACCACAAGCTCGCCTTCGACACCCAGCTAGGCCTGTACCAGAAGTACATCAAGGCCACGATCGCGGTCGCGAAGGACAATAACGTGAAGTCGGCCTACTTCATCCAGCCGGCGCCGGCGATCGGCAAGGAACTGACCGAAGAGGAGAAGCGCCTCGTCGGCGATCTCTCCTACAAGGACATGTACGGGAACATCGTCAAAGGCCTGATGACCCTGCGTGACGGTGGCACGCCGATCTATGACCTGACGCAGATCTTCGCCCAGGAGAAGGGAACGATCTACGCGGATCACATCCACTATGCCCGCGACGCGGCGAACGAGAGCCCCGGCAATCGCATCATCGCGGCCCGGATGGGTGAGATTCTTGCGGAGCAGTGGGGATTTCAGAAGAAGCCCTGAGGCTGTCCGCCGGAATTTCGCAGCCCGGCCGCCTCCATTGATCGGCTGCTGGCCCTGAGCCATCCTCGCGATGGCCGATAGACGTCCGGCCATCTTCTTGTGGGGAAACAACCCGTGTCGCGTGCCGACCGCGCCGATGGCGCATCCGAAATCCGTCCGCCTTCGATTGATCGCATGGCCGGCTGGCCCTCGCTGGGGCCGCTGATCGAACGCGCCGGCCGTGCACTCGTCATTGAGGCGTTGCGAGCCTGGGTCGCAGAGAAACGCGGATTGGCCGAAGTCGCGGATGAAACCGCCTGCGCGCGCTGGTGTGCTGCGCGACTGAATTCGCTACTGCAGCCCTCGCAACGCCGGGTGTTCAACCTGACCGGCACCGTCCTGCACACCAATCTCGGGCGTGCCGTGCTGGCCGAGGAAGCGATCGCGGCGGCCGTCGAGGCGATGCGATCGCCGACGACGCTCGAATATGATCTCGACGGCGGTGCGCGCGGCGAGCGCGACGATCACATCGCGCCGTGGCTCTGCCGCCTGACTGGCGCCGAGGCCGCGACCGCGGTCAACAACAATGCCGCCGCCGTGCTGCTCGTGCTGAGCGAGCTTGCCGCCGGCCGCGAGGTCATCGTCTCGCGCGGTGAGCTGATCGAGATCGGCGGCGCCTTTCGCATTCCCGACATCATGGCGCGCGCGGGCTGCCGCCTGGTCGAGGTCGGCACCACGAATCGCACACACCTCAAGGACTACGCGGCGGCGATCGGCCCCGACACCGCCGCGATCATGAAGGTCCATCCCTCGAACTACGCGATCCAGGGATTCACCAAGACGGTTTCCGCCGCCGAGCTGGTCCCGCTGGCACGGGAAAAAGGCGTGGCGTTGATCGAGGATCTCGGCAGCGGCACCCTGGCCGATCTCGAGACCTGGGGCCTGCCGCACGAACCGACGGCGCGCGAGGCGATCGCCGCCGGCGTCGACGTCGTCACCTTCTCGGGCGACAAGCTGCTGGGGGGACCTCAGGCCGGCTTGCTGGTCGGCCGCAAGGCGCTCATCCAGAGGATTGCACGCAATCCGATGAAACGGGCCCTGCGCCTCGACAAGGTGCGCCTCGCCGCCCTCGAGGCGACGCTGCGGCTCTATGGCGATCCGGCGCGGCTTGCCAGCCGCCTGCCGACCATACGCGCCCTCGCGCGCCCCGCCGCGGACGTGCGCGCGGTGGCGGAGCGGCTGCTGCCGGCTGTCCAGTCGACGCTGGGCGGGCGGGCGAAGGTGAGCGTGGCCGAGGTGCGCGGGCAGATCGGGTCGGGCGCGCTGCCCGTCGACCTGCTGCCGTCTTTCGCACTGGCGATCGAGGCGAAGGGAATCGACAGGATCGCCGACCTGTTTCGCGGCCTGCCGATTCCGGTGATCGGCCGGATCGGCGATGGCACGCTCTATTTCGATCTCCGCACACTCGACGACGAAGCGGCCTTCGCGGCGCAACTCGGCCATCTGTCCGCGTCATGATCGTCGGAACAGCAGGCCACATCGATCATGGCAAGACGGCGCTGGTAAAGGCGCTGACCGGCGTCGACGCCGATCGCCTCAAGGAAGAGAAGGCGCGCGGCATCACGATCGACCTCGGCTATGCCTACAGCGATCTCGGCGACGGCCGGCAACTCGGCTTCGTCGACGTGCCGGGCCACGAGCGCTTCGTGCACAACATGCTGGCCGGCGCCACCGGCATCGATGCGGCGCTGCTCGTCGTGTCGGCCGCCGAAGGCATCAAGCCGCAGACCGTCGAGCATCTGCAGATCCTCGACCTGCTGGGCCTCGATCGCGGCATCGTGGCGCTCACCAAGGCCGACCTCGCCAACGACGACCAGCTCCTCGAGCACATGGCCGAGATCGAGACGTTGCTCGCCACCACCTCGCTGCGCGGTGCGGAGATCGTGCCGGTCTCGGCGGTGACGGGGCAGGGCATCGAGGAGCTGAAGGAAAAGCTGCTGGTTCTCGGCGAGAGCGGCAAGGGCGCCGCGGGTTTCGCGCGTCTCGCCGTCGATCGCTGTTTCGTGCTCTCCGGTGCGGGCGTGGTCGTGACGGGTACGGTCCATGCCGGCGAGATCAAGGTCGACGACCGGCTGCTGCTCACACCGTCGGGCATCGAGGCGCGGGTGCGGTCGCTGCACGCTCAGAATCGTGCTGCGGAGATCGGACGCGCGGGCGAGCGTTGCGCGCTCAACCTCGCGGGACCCCGGCTTTCCAGGGAGGCGATCCGGCGCGGCGATTGGGTGGTCAGTCCCGAACTGCATGCACCGACCGACCGCATCGATGTGAGTCTCAGCCTGCTTTCCTCCGAAGGGCAGCCGCTGAAGCACTGGTCGCCGGTCCATGTTCACCTGGGCTCGGCCCATGTCATGGGGCGCGTGGCATTGCTCGAGGGCGAGAAGCTTGCGCCCGGCGATACCGCGCTCGCGCAGCTCGTCCTCGAAGAGAAGGTCGGCGCCCTGGCGGGGGACAGGATCATTCTCCGCGATCCTTCCGCCACCCGCACGATGGCCGGCGCGACGACGATCGATCCGTTCGGACCGCCGCGCAACCGGCGCGCCGAGCGGCGGCTTGGGGAATTGGCGGCGCTGGCGCACCCCGACGCGGAAGCCATGCCGCACCTGTTGCGTCTCGAAAGCGGGTTCGTCGACCTTGCCCGGTTTGGCCTGTCGCGGAATCTGAGGCCCGCCGAAGTGGAGCGGCTCCTTCAGGCGTCGGGCGGCGAGAAGCTGGAAGGCTTCGGCTTTCTTGCCGAGACGCTTGCCGCGGCCCGCCAGGACATCGTCGACACGCTCAAGACGTTCCATGCCACCAAGGCCGATGCGGCGGGCCTGCAGGCCGAGCGCCTGCGGGTGACGTTGAAGCGTCGCTGGCCGGCGTCGGTGTTCAAGGCGCTGCTCGACCAGGCGATCCGGGCGAAGACCGTCGTCGTCGATGGCGCCTTCCTGCGCCTGCCCGGACATTCGCTGACCCTGGGCTCTCGCGACGAAGCGCTATGGAAGAAGATCTCGGCGGACATGACGCGCGATCGCTTCAAGCCACCGCGCGTCCGCGATTTCGCCCAAGCCTACGATGCGTCGGAGACCGATACGCGCAAGCTGCTGCAGCGGCTTTCTAAGCTGGGGCGCGTCGTCGAAGTGGCGCCCGACCATTATTTCCTGCGGCCCGTGGTGGCTGAGATGGTCGGCATCGCCAACGGCTTCGGCCACGAATTCAGTGCCGCCGAATTTCGCGACAAGCTCGACAACGGCCGCAAGCTCGCGATCCAGATCCTCGAGTTCTTCGATCGCCACGGCATCACCATCCGTCGCGGCGACCTGCGTCGCGCGGTGCCGCAGAAGAGCGGCCAGTACGGGCCGCCGCCGGCTACGCCTTAGGGACGGGGCCGCTCAGGCTGACCGGTGCGCCGTCGGGACCGGTGAAGAGGGACAGCAGGAAGCCGTGCTCCTCATGCGGCGCGGCGCCGACGTTCACGCCCCGTGCGCCGAGTTCGGCGCGTTTTTCCGCAAGGTCGGACACCCGCAGGCCGGGCTGCCATGTCCCCGCCGGATTTGCGGTCGATGCTGGTTGGAGCGCCAGCCTCGTCGCGCCCGTATCGAATTCTGCCCATTCAGGGGTCTGGAACTTGAGTTTCAAGCCAACAGTATCGCGCCAGAAGGCAACCGCTGCCGCAAGATCGGAGACGTTCGCGATGACGTACTTCAGCTCGATTGACATGACTTTGATCCCGTTGAGGAATTTCATCCTAGCACGAGCAGGTGACACGGGATTGGTTATGGTGAATCATCCGCCTTGGAGGGGAAGCGCTCCCGGTGGGGCGGCTGGCCTTCAAAGCCAGAGAGGGCCGTTAGCCGGTTCTTAGTGGGTTCGACTCCCGCTCTCTTCCGCCATCTTCTCGTTTTCCGGAGTCCGGGCAACCGATGCGTACCTTGATTGTCGTCGCCATGCTGTCGCTGGCGGCTTGTTCGGCCAATTCCCAGTATTCGGAGCCGTGGACCGTGCGATCCGTGAAGCAGACCTATGAAGCGCGGGATGCCTGCCTGCTCAAACACGCCGTTCCCTATATCGAGGGCAATTCGGATGCGACGAGCATCGGGCGCACCATCAGCTCGAACTGCCAGGCCGAGACCAATGCGCTGATTGCCAGCAGCAACCCGCACAACGATCCGGCCGTTACGGCGGCAATCCGGCAGGACTCGGAATTCAGGGCGACGGGTTATGTCCTGAAGGCCCGCGGTCAGTACAGCAACTAGGAACGGGCCCGCGGGCTGAAGAGGACGACGTGACGACCGAGGATTCACCGGCCGAGAGTGCGAAGATGGCGCTGGCCAATCTCATGATCCGGAAGGCGGGCCTCATCCGCACGATCCGGCACGAAATGTACAAGCATGGTGTCGTCTACAACGTTGGCCTCAGCGAGATAATCGAGGCGATCGAGCGAGCGAAGAAAGAAGACTGACTCTCAACCGGAAAGGATTTGGACATGCTTCGATCCATACTGACGACCGCCGCGGCCGCTGCTCTCCTGGCGGGCTTCGGCGCCGCGGCCCAGGCGCAGACCCCGGCCGCTCCCGGCACGCCCCAGGCGACCGGCAAGTCCGGTGCGAATGTCGGCTCGCTCACCTGCAAGGTGGCCGGCGGCATGGGCTTCATCTTCGGATCGTCCAAGGACCTCGACTGCATCTTCGCGCGCACTGACGGCGTCGGCGAGAAGTACACCGGTGCGATCAAGCGCTACGGCGTGGACATCGGCTTCACCAAGGAATCGCAGATCGTGTGGCTGGTGTTCGCCCCCGGCAGCATCTCGCCGGGCGCCCTGCAGGGCGGCTATGTCGGTGCGACGGCGCAGGCCACGGTGGGCGGCGGTGTCGGCGCCAACGTCCTGCTGGGCGGCGGTTCGGGCCAGATCACCCTGCAGCCGGTCAGTGTCGAAGGCAGCGTCGGACTGAACGTCGCTGCCGGCGTGGCCGAGGTCGAACTCAAGTACGCCAAGTAAGAGGCAAGGGAGCGGCAAGCCCGACAGGCTTGCCGCGGCCCCGCCGGTCGGGTCAACTCCTGGAATG
Source organism: Reyranella sp. GW821-FHT12G01 (assembly GCF_058806575.1). Classification (NCBI taxonomy): domain Bacteria; kingdom Pseudomonadati; phylum Pseudomonadota; class Alphaproteobacteria; order Hyphomicrobiales; family Reyranellaceae; genus Reyranella; species Reyranella sp. GW821-FHT12G01. Next base: position 3,643,876 of record NZ_JBXAPV010000001.1, on the reverse strand, counting down.
CCGGCTGCCGTAGACTCCCTGATCGCCCGCCTTCGGGCGGACTGCACCGCGGCCGAAACGGCCGAGCGCAAGGTGCGGGCCTCGGTCGAGGCCCAGATCAGGGAGGCCGAGCGGGCACGCACCTTTGCGTGGCGCCGCCTCAGCGCGCTTTCTGACATGGCAAGGGTCGCCGCCCTCGAGCCCGATCGCGAGATCGCGGTCGAGCGCCAGCTGGAAGCGCTCTTCCGTGATATCGGCTGGATCGACAACGGCCTTGCCGAATTGGGCGAGGGTGCACGGCCTCTGCTCGACTGGCTGAGGCCGATTGCCGAGGTGCTGCACGCCGAGGCGCATCCCCCTGAATCCGAGGACGGCGTACCGGTGGAGCCGCCAGCGATCACGGATCCGATCGCGGCGTTCCGTGCCTTCGAGGCCTGGTACGAGGCGGAGCGGGGCGAGCCCTTCCTGAAGGTCTTCGATCGCCAAGTGCCGCCTGTTCCCGTGGTCGAGTTCTAGGCGCGGCGATGGACGATCCCGACATGAATAGCGACGGCTCGGTGAGACTTCCCGCCCATCGCCTCACTCTCCATGGCCGGGAGATGCTGGAGGAAAGCATCGCCCAGGAAGTGGCCGTGGCGCTTGTCTACAACGGCATCAGCCACGCGGTGATGATGGCCACGCCGTACGATCTCGAGGATTTCGCGCGCGGCTTTTCCCTCACCGAGCGCATCGTCGAGGCGCCCTCGGAAATCTACGACATCGAGGTCGAGTCGGCGGGGCGCGGCATCGAGGTGAAACTCGAGATCGCCGCGCAGCGGATGGCGGCACTCCAGCAGCGGCGGCGCAACCTGGCTGGTCGCACGGGCTGCGGCCTGTGCGGCGTCGACAGCCTCGATGCGGCGCTACGTGCCGTTCCCGGCGTCGTGAACCCGCAGCCGGTGTCGCGCCGGTCGATCGAGCGAGCGATGGCCAGCCTGCCGGAGCATCAGAAGATGAACCGGTCGAGCGGCGCCACGCACGCGGCGGGCTGGGCATCGGCCGATGGCATGCTCGTCGCCGTGCGCGAGGACGTCGGTCGCCACAATGCCCTCGACAAGCTGGCCGGCGCATTGGCGCGGGGTGGCGTGCGTGAAGCCGGTGGCTTCGTGGTCGTGACCAGCCGGTGCTCCTACGAGATGGTCCAGAAGGCCGCGGCGATCGGCGCCTCGGCCATTGCCGCCGTCTCGGCGCCGACGTCGCTCGCCATCGAAACGGCCGGGCAGGCGGGCGTGGCGCTGGTCGCGTTCGTGCGTGAAGGCCGGTTGACCGCCTATGCCCACGCCGATCGGATCGTCGCATGAGCGCACAGCGCGTCTTCGGCGTCACCGGATGGAAGAATGCCGGCAAGACGACTTTAACGGAGCGGCTGGTGGCCGAGTTCGTGCGCCGCGGTTGGCGCGTGGCGACGATCAAGCATGCCCATCATGACATCGACATCGATCAGCCGGGCACGGATTCCTATCGCCATCGCGCGGCCGGTGCGGGCGAGGTCGCGGTCGTTGGCGGGCTGCGCTACGCCATCATGCGCGAGACGGTAGAGCCTTCGTTTGCGGAAGTGCTGTCGCGACTGTCGCCTGCCGATCTCGTGCTGATCGAAGGCTACAAGCGCGAGGCGCATCTCAAGATCGAGGTCCGGTCTTCCGACAAGTCCGAGCCCATGGCGCCGAACGATCCCGCGATCGTGGCGATCGCGGCTGATGCGAAGCCAATCGACAATACGTTGCCGTGGTTCCGCCGCGACGACATTTCGGCCATCGCGGACTTCATCCAAACGAAGATCGGCTAGGGTTACGGCGCCTTCTGGCCGGCGAAGGCTCCGGCGGCCTGATAGGCCGGGCCGTTGACCGTGAAGGTGCCCGCCTGGCTGTTCGGATATGTCCCCTGACCCACGAACGCACCGTTCATGGTCATCGTGCGGCCCGGATTGGTGGTCGAAGGCATCGACGAGTTGAAGCCGTAATTGCCGGTGCGGCTGATGGTGCCGCTGTAGCTGCTGTTGTTGAAGTTCGCGGTGGTCGTTCCGCTATTGGTGTTCGTCGACCAGACCTGTTGATAGCTGCCGGTGCCGAAGGAAACCTGGCCATTGTTCCTCACCAAGCCGGCCATCGTGCCGTTGTAGGTGATGGTTCGTTGCGATTGGTTGGCGTCGCTGACGATCTTGGGCAGATTCGACGGCGCGGTTTGGCCGGCCTGGGTGATCGCGTTGGTGGTGGTGTCGTTCGGGTTGGTGTTGCGCGGGCCCGGGCCACTGCCAAAGCGGTCACCCAGCGTCTTGCCGGAGCCCTGGCCCGAATTGGAATCCGAGAAGCCCGAGTTCTTGGCGGACTGATCGGCGCCGCCCGACTGGCTGCCGCCCTTGCTGCCTTCGAGCTGGCTGAGCGCGGCGCTCAGGCTGCCCGGCGGCACGGCACCCGGCCGGCCCGGCAGGCCGCCGAACATTGTCGCCACCTGGAAGCCAGGGCGCGTCACGATCTCGATCTTGCCGCCGGCGCCGACCGTCATGCTGATGCCGAAGACGAAGATCGACAGCGTCTCCTTCTGGTCGACGTTGAAGACGCTGATGCCGCCGCGGATGCCGATGGTGCTCGACGGCGTCGTCACGGTGATCGCGTTGGTCTTGCTGATCTTGCCGCCGACCAGGCGAAACACGCCCTTGCTGGCGTTGATGGCGAGGTCGCCGGTCTTGGTCGTCGGGTCGTAGACGAACTTGTCGATCGTGAGCTGGGCGTTCGGGCCGACCGACAGCGATGTGCCGTCGAGGAACATCAGGTGGGCCCGGTCGTTGGCCTTGGTCGTGATCAGCTCGTTGGCCTGCACGTCGACGCCCACGCGCAACACGCGCTCGGCCTCGCTCGGCGGCTTGCCGGTGGGATCTCCGTCGGCGGCCGAGGTGACGCCGACCTTCGCATTGGCAACGGCGGGAAGCAGGGAAGATGCGCCCGCGGCCAGCAGGGCGGCGGTCAGCAGGGACAGGCTTGCCTTGGGAAGTGCAGTTGCCACGATGGTCTCCTGAAGCAGCGCTAGAAGCGCCAAGTTACTCCGATGAGCGCACTGTTGTTCGTGAACGCGTAGTTGGGCAGGTCCGACGATCGCACAAACCGCCCGCCCGAAATCGTAAACATCGTCCGCTGATCGAAGGGAACGGACAGAGTAAGGTTCAGGATCGTGTCGATTTGTTGTCTGGTAACGGTCGGATCCACGACAGCGTCGGGCTGGTCATAGTACCACCACTGGACGTTGGCAAACAGGCTGATGCTCCAGGGCATCTCGCTCTTGAACAGCGGGTCGGCGAAGGAGAACGACATGCCGCCGCCGGCGCCGTACAGCATGTAATTCTGCCACGGCGTGCTGTCGGTCTGATAGCGCTGGAGATTGCCGTTGGCATAAAGCATCACGGCGTCGTTCAGCTGGTACTGGAAAGTCGAATTGGCCGAGTATTCGACGCCGGTGAACTGGTTGTTGGTCGGGATGTACCAGGTGTTCTGGTACATCTGCCGGCGCCAGACGACGTTCGTGGTGTTGCGCAGCTTGTCCGAGAGGAGGGCGCCCAGTTCGAGGCCCGAGCCGAAGCTGCCGTAATACGGCACGTCGTTGACCCAGATGTAGCCCACCGAACCGAACGGCTTCAGGGTCACGTCCTCGAAGATGCCCTGGAACGCCTGGAAACGCGGGCCGGATGTCAGGTCGAGGATCGACACGTTGGCCGCCTGGATCTGGAACTGCCGGTTGAGGTAGCCCGAGAGTTGGGTCTCGAGTTGCGCCCGGTTGTTCTGGCCGAGATCGTAGGTGTGGCGCAGGAAGCCCGAGGTCACGGCGCCCCAGTCAGCGGTGCCGAGTGCGGCCTGGTTGAGGTTGGCGGTCTGTCCGAACAGGCGGACGCTCGATGTCGGCGGGCCGAGGTTGGCGTTCGACTGGTAACGCATGCCGGCGAAGATCTCGCCGGCGAACCGCGACTTGGTCAGCCGCTTGTCCGACTCCACGAGGAATTGCTCGGCGCGGGATTTCACGTCCGGCGGCAGCGATTCGGATTTGAGCGTGGTTTCGAAGTAGGTGCGCGCCACCTCGAAGGATCCCAGCCTGTAGTACAGCACGCCCAGCTCGAGACGGACGCGCGGCAGGTTCGGGTCGACGACCAGCATGCGCTCCAGCGCGGAGATGGCGCCTTCGAGATCGCCGGTCTTGGAGGCGATCGTGGCGAACTTGAACAGGACATCGAGATCGGACGGCTGCTTCAGCATGTCCTGGAAGGCTGCGTCGTATTCGGCTTCTTCCTGGGGCGAGACAGCCTGCGTCTGCTGCGCAACGGCCGGACGCGCATTCACCATCGCGGCGGCAGCGACGACGGCCAGCAGAGCGACAACGCTCACGCCACGTCCGAGCCTACTCAAGATGAATTCTCCCCCGATTCCCGGTATTTCCGGGCCTCTCTCACTGCAGAAAATGAAGCAGAAAGGGTGCTAAATCAACCAACTCCGGACGATGAGCGCCCAGCTCACCAGAGGAGTGGCCCGAGCCGCCCGCATCCGCAGAACCATGCGGCGATATTGGCGATCTCCGAGGGCCGTCACGAAGCGTTCTTTGCCCTTGATCATTGCATCGAGCATGCGATCAAGCATGCGTGAGTAGGTGTCGCCCCAGTTGCGACTGGACAGGTGGAGGCGCCCACCCAGCACGGGGTTGTCGGCAGCACCGTTGCGGCCATGCAGTCGGTAGGAATAAAGCGCGTCGTCGATCAGCAGCGAGCCCGCCACCATCTGCGCCATGACCACGACGTAGAAGTCCATGTGCAGGCGGAACACCTCGTCGTCCTCGGGGAAGACGAGATTGATCAGCGAGCGCCGGAACATCATCGACGAGGTGCTGACCCAGACCCAGTGCACCACGCGCTTGGTGTAGAGGCGGTAGGGCGTGTGGCTCTCCCATCCGGCCGTGCCGCGCGCCGCATCGAGCGTGGGCACGCGCGACGGATCGATCGACAGGAATGCCTGGTCGCGGTCGACACGGGCGCGGTCTTTGCCGAACCAGTACATGCCGCCGGCGATCAGCTCGTCCTGTCCGTTGATCAGGCGCGCGTTGCACGCCGTGAAGCCCACCGCATAGGTCTCGTTCAGGTGCGCGGCGAGGTGGCGTTCGAGGAAATCAGAGTTCCACAGATCGTCGGAGTCGAGGAAGCAGACGAACATCGCGCGAGTTTCGGCGAGCCCGCGGCGCGTGGCGCCGGTCTGTCCGACGTTCTTCTCCAGACGGATCAGCTTGAAGCGGGAATCGGCAAGTTCGTCGAGCGTACCCTCGATGACCGAAGCCGAATCGTCGGTCGAGGCATCGTCGACGATGACACAATCGAAGTCGCGCAACGTCTGGCGCGCGACCGAGCGGATGGCGTCGGCGATGTAGTCACGGCAATTGAAGCACGTGACGACGACCGAGATGGACGGAAGCTTGGCCTCGGTCACTTTTCCGGTCCGAGGAAGTCGAAGTCGACACCTTCGTCGGCCTGCAGCACGGTCTTGAAGAACAGACCCGTGTAGCCGCGGCCGCTGCCGGGATGCGGCGGCGGCGCCTTCCATGTCTTCTTGCGGGCCGCCAGTGTCTTGGCGTCGACGTGAAGTTCCAGCTTGCGCTTCGGCACGTCGAGCGTGATCTGGTCGCCGGTCTTCACCAGCGCCAGCGGGCCACCGACCGCGGCCTCGGGCGCGACATGCAGTACGATGGTGCCGAAGGCCGTGCCGCTCATGCGCGCGTCGGAGATGCGGATCATGTCCTTCACGCCGGCCCGCGCGAGCTTCATCGGGATGGGGAAGGAGCCTGCCTCGGGCATGCCGGGCGCGCCCTTGGGGCCGGCATTGCGCAGCACCAGGATGTCGTCGGCTTTGACGTCGAGGTTGGGATCGTCACCGCGCGCGGCGAGATCCTCGAGCGATTCGAACACCACGGCGCGACCGGTATGGGTCATCAGCGCGGGCGAGGCTGCCGCATGCTTGATGACGGCGCCGCGCGGCGCGAGGTTGCCGCGCAGCACGGCCATGCCGCCGGTCGGCTTGATGGGGTTCGCTGGCGTGCGGATCACGGTCTGGCCCGGCACCATTTCGGCCGCGTCGATCACCTGCTTCAGCGTCTTGCCGGCGACCGTCTTGCACTTCTCGTCGAGGTTCTTGCGGATCTCCTTCATCAGGCGCGAATTTCCGCCGGCCCAATGGAAGTGCTCCATGTAGTGATCGCCCGAGGGCTTGAGGTCGACCAGCACCGGCACGTTCTGGCCGATCTCGTCGAACTCCTCGAGCTCGATGTCGATGCCCAGCCGGCGCGCCACCGCGGTGAGATGCACCAGCGCGTTGGTCGAGCCGCCGATCGCCTGCAGCACGGTGAGCGCGTTGCGGAAGGCGCTCTTGGTCATGATCTCGCTGGGCTTCGGGCCCTGCTTCACGGCCATCTCGGCCGCGAGTCGGCCGGTCTGCTCGGCGATGCGCAGGCGATCAGAATGCGTCGCCGGGATCGAGCCGCTGGTCGGCAGGCCCATGCCCAGCGTCTCGACGATGCAGCCCATGGTGCTGGCGGTGCCCATGACCATGCAGGTGCCCTTGGTCGGCGCGAGACGCTCGCTCACCTGCTCGATGTCGGATTCGGAGAAGGTGCCGGCGCGATACTGGCCCCACAGGCGACGGCAGTCGGTACAGGCGCCCAGCACTTCGCCTTTGAAATGACCGACCAGCATTGGTCCCACCGGCAACACGATGGCAGGGCGGTCGGCGCTGGCGGCGGCCATGAGCTGGGCCGGCAGGGTCTTGTCGCAGCCGCCGATCAGCACGACCGAGTCCATCGGCTGCGCGCGGATCATCTCCTCGGTGTCCATCGACATGAGGTTGCGCAGGAACATGCTGGTCGGATGGGAGAAGCTCTCGTGGATCGAGATGGTCGGGAAGACCATCGGCAGCGCGCCGGCCATCATGACGCCGCGCTTCACCGCCTCGATCAGGTCCGGCACGTTGCCGTGGCAGGGATTGAAGTCGGAGAAGGTGTTGGTGATGCCGACGATCGGCCGGTCGAGCGCGTCGTCGGAATAGCCGCCGGCCTTGATGAAGGCCTTGCGCAGGAACAGCGAGAAGCCGGCGTCGCCATAGGTGGCGAGGCCCTGGCGCAGGCCGGTTTCCTTCTTCGGTGCGGTCTTCGACGTGCGGCGGCGTTTGGCGGATGCCATGTCGGTTTCTCTCCCAGATTCACTGTATTTTGTCAGGTCGGCCCATCGCCGACCAGACCGGCGGCCCAGTGCGCGTGCGCCGTGGAGTCGCGACCCTCGGCGATGGTTTTCGCCAGTTCGAGCCCCATCAGCGCGCCGAACTTGAAGCCGTGGCCCGAACAGGGCGACATCGCCCATCCGCGGGCGCCCTGTTTCTCGACCACGAAACGCTCGTCGTCGGTGACGCTGTAGAAGCAGACCTTGAGGTTGCGCACTTGCCAGCGATCGAAGCCCTTCAGCAGGCTGCCGCAGCGGTCGAGCAGGGCGCGCATCTCGCTTTCCTGCGCGTCGCGCGGCGCGGTGGGATCGCCGCTGCGGCTGAACTCGTGGTCGCCGACCTTCATGCCGCGCCCGCGCACGGGCGGCACGAGATAGAGGCCGACATCGCCGGTTTTCTCGATGATCATCGGTCCCTTCGCCCAGGCCGCGCGCTGGTCCTCCGGCAGGTCGAAATAGATCACGACCTGGCGCGACGGCACGACGCGAGCGGCGAGGGCAGGCAGCAGTCGTGGCGCCCAGGCGCCGGCCGCCACCACGACGACGTCGCCGGCGTGCGTCGTGCCGGCCGCCGTCACGATGCGGCCGTGCTCGAGGTCCACCGAGCGGACGGGCGTTCCGGCGTGCAGCGCCACGTTGGCTTGCGCGCCGAGGTGACGCGCGAGCGCCGCCACGATGTCCTGCGCCAAGAGCACGCCGCCCGTGTCAATCCAGAAAGCGCGCTCGAGCCCCTTGGTGTCGAGCAGGGGAAAGCGCTGCGGCAGCTCCGCCATCGAGAGTTCGGTCATCGGCTTGCCGATCGAGGCGAGGGCGGCGGCCGATTTCTCGGCCCAGTCCGCACCGTTGCCGCTCAGTGCCAGCGTGCCGGTCGGTTCGTGGAGCGTCTGGCCGAGATCGGTCCACAGCAGGTCCCACGCGGCGTAAGCGTCGTCGATCATCCGGGCGTAGCCGGCGTGGGAGCCATAGGGGTGGCGGATCAGGCGATGCTCGTCCATCGACGAGGCGAGCGGATTGGGCAGCGGGCCCTGCTCGAACAAATCGACCTGATGGCCCTGGCGCGACAGTCCCCAGGCTGTCGCGAGGCCCATGATTCCGCCGCCGATGACGATGACTTTCATGATTGCTTCACTAGCGCAGCTGCGGCCTTTCGATAATAGGCCGTTCGCACTTGCGTTTGCGCTGTAGTACCCGAAGGGACATCGAGACCCCCTCTTGAAGGTGTTGCAAATTCAACCGTCATAGGCGTTGATGGCGCCGAGGCTTACACAACCATGAAATTGTCGAAGGAATTAACATGGCGATGACCATGCTGCAGATGGCAGGCGCGACACCGACGCCCGCCACCATGGCCGACGGGATCCTGCTGATCATCGATGCACAGAGGGAATATACCGATGGATTGCTGCCGCTGACCGGCGTGCAGCCCGCAGTGGATGCGCTGGCTGTCCTGCTGGAGAACGCGCGCAAGGCCGGGGCGCCGGTCGTGCATGTGCGCCACCAGTCCAAGGGCAAGGCGTTCAATCCGACGTCGACGGGCTACGAGATCGTCAAGGAACTCACGCCGCGCAGCGGCGAGACGATCATCGACAAGGGACTGCCGAATGCCTTCGCGGGCACCGACCTTGCCACGCAGCTTGCCGGTATCGGCCGCAAGAATCTGATCGTCGGCGGCTTCATGACCCATATGTGCGTGTCGGCGACGGTGCGTGCGGCGACCGATCAGGGCTTCATGAGCACGATCGCAGCCGACACCGTGGCGACGCGCGACCTGCCGGACGCCACGGGCGGCGGTGTCATCGGCGCCGATGTCATCAACAAGATCACGCTCGCGGCCCTGTCGGACCGCTTTGCCTGGATCGTGCCGACGGCCAAGCAGATCGCCTGATCGCAAACTCGCGCCTGCCGGTGCACGAGAGTGCGCCGGCGGCGGCCTCGGGCTGATGCCCTAGAGGCTCTTTCCGTTGACCGTGCTGATGGCGGTGATCGCGGCGACTGCGATCAGGGAAGCGATCAACGCGTATTCGATCGCGGTGGCAGCCTTGTCGTCCGTCAGCAGGCGGCGAAGAATCGACAGCATGCATGGCTCCAAAAGGAAAAATACCTGGGGGCCGATCGCCGGCCCATCTTGAATGACTTCTTGAAAAATCCCGCCCAAGCTATTGGACTGATGCACCGATTCAATGTGAGAATTGTATCAAGTCCATCATGGCGCGCACCGTCGCGGGCGCCGTGTTATCGTCGGTCAAACAGGGAGGGCACGCCATGAAGTCCATTCTGACAATGGCCTGGACGTCGGAAGATCCGTCCGCATTCGAACTGGCTGCCAAGATCGCGCGGACCTTCGGCGCCCGCCTCATCGGCCTCGAGCCACCTTCCTATGGCGTCATGAGCATGGCTTGGGCCGATGCCGGCATGGGCGCGCCGATCGGCGGCGGCCTCGCCGAGGATGCTGAAGAGCGCCAGAGGGTCGCGGCAGTCAAGCAGGCTTTCGACGAGCGGGCCACCGGCCTTGCTTCGGAATGGCGCTCCGCCGACGACAGCGGCCCGACCGCGATCGGCACCATCGGGCGCGCGTACGATCTCATCGTCCTGCCGCAGCCCGGCGCCTTGCCGAAGATGCCGGAGAGCGTGTTCGAGACCGCGCTGTTCGATTCGGGCCGACCGGTCCTCGTCGTTCCGCCGGCTTTCACCGGCATGGTCGGCAAGCGCATCCTGTTTGCGTGGAACGGTTCGACCGAGAGCGCGCGCGCGATCTCGCTTGCCATGCCGGTGCTGAGCGGCGCCGAGACGATCGAGGTGCTGAGCGTCGAAGGCGCGATGGTGCCCGGTCCCACGGCCATGGAGATCGCCGAGTCGCTGAAGAGCCACGGGCTCAACGTGACGGGCCAGCACGTCAAGCCGGGCGCGAAGACGGCCGGCCAGACGATCGTCGATCGTGCCCAGGCACTGGGCGCCGACCTGATCGTGAAGGGCGCCTACACGCAGAGCCGGCTTCGCCAGATGATCTTCGGCGGTGTCACGCGCGATCTCATCCTGACATCGCCTATTCCGGTACTCTTCTCGTACTGATTTAGACAATCCGCCGCCGTGCTTCGCCCGGCGGTCGTGCTAGAACGCGCCGCATGACGGCTGGTCCGACCGAACCCAAGGAATCCCTCTGGGGCCGCACGCTGGCGATCGTCGCGGTCGTGTTGATTGCGGGTGCGGCACTGGCGTTCGGCCTTCTGCATCAGGATCGCGATGCGCTGCACGCGCCGACGATCGCGGAGAAGCTCGTAAATCTGCGCGCTGAACGCGCGGATCTGCAGGCGCGCGCCGACGGCATGGCACGGCTCGAACTATTGTCGTCATTCCGTGTCGCCAGCCTGCTCCTGGATGCTCTGGCCGCACGCTACGAATCCGAACGGGAACAGCCTTTCGACCGCCTGCCGGCCGCGCGGCGCGAGATGTTCGCCAGGCTGGAAGCCGTGAACATGGCAATGCACGCGGCCCTCGATCGTCCCGGTGCGACCGGTCGCGGCGTCGCCGTCGCTCAGGCGGTGAGCGGCATCCCGGCCGATATTGAGCGGCTGGCGTCCCTCGATCTCTCTCCGGTCATCCTGTCCTACACGCCGAGCATCCTGGCGCCGCCGCGCCGCTCGACGGGCGAACTCACGCTGGCGCCGGAAGCGCCGGTCGCTCCGCCCTCCGAAGGTGCGTTGCGTGTCGGCGCGAGCGCCACGCCAGCCGAAGGCGAGACGCCGAACGCCACGGTGCCACGGTTCGCTCCCAGCTTCGTTGCGCCCGCTTTGGAAGATCCGATGGTCGAGATCGACATCGTGGGCCTGCGCCTGACGACTGGCCCGACGCCGCCGGTGCTGACGATGGGCACGTGGCGCGGCGAGGCCAGCGTGACGCCCGAGCGTCTGCGTTTCAGCGTGCCGCGCAGCGCATTCGCGACGGACATGACGCGCACCAGGCTGGCGTCCGGATCGCTTTTCCTGCGTCACGCATCGCGAACCCAGGTGTTCCAGCTTCTGTTCGCTTCGCTGCCGGAGAAGCCGGGCTCGTTCGCGTTCGACCAGAAGGTGCGGACGACGACGCCGGAATCCAACACGCTGGTGTCGCCGGAGATCCTCGCGCGCGCACCTGTCGGCGAATCGCGTACGGTCCGGCGTTGTTTCGATCCACCGCCCGGCTGGCGCTTCGATAACGACAAGAGGCGGGTCGTCATCGTGGAGCGCCTGGGCTGGCTCGACGACATCCCCGACGAGACGATGAACGGCGGCGGCGTCGACTTCGTGCGCGAGGATGCACCGGGCCAGATCTGCATCTCCGTCGTCGCCAAGCCGGTGACGAAGGCCGCGCGTACCGCGACGATCGGCCGGTTCGAGGCCACGCTGGTACGCGACCGCCCGATCGACGGTGTCGTGCGCAGCGGCATCCGAGCACTCGACTGGAACGACACGGTGCGCGTGCCGATCGATTCGACCATGATCGAATGGAAGCTCTACATCCGCCTGTTCGGGGAGGTCGATCGCGAATTCGACGGCCAGGCCCAGGGCAGTGCCGCGCTTCCGGAAATTCCGTTCCTGCGCATCACCTTCGACGATAAGAACCTGACGCTGCGTGCCGATCCGGACGCGGTTCCCTAGCGGCCGCGCGCTTCGAGACGCAGGCGTCGCTTGCCGGTCTCGTCGTTGAGATCGAGGGTCGTGCCGGCGATCTGCGCCGTACGGACTGCACCCAGCGCCGCGATGAAACGTTTCTCGACCGCCGTTTCGGCCGGCGGGCAGGCCATCAGCGTCGTCGGCCCGGACGTGAAACGCAGGCCATCGGGATCGAGCACATAGTCGCCGCCCGTCGTGTTGCAGCCGGTCGCCGCGGTGAACTTACCGGCGTCGTCGAGGCGAATGAACGGCCGCCGTCGCCAGTCGTCGAACGAGACGGGCTCGCCGTCGAGTTCGACCAGACGCCATTCCGTGTCGCGCAGCGCCGAACCTCGCGATGCCAGGGACGGACAGGCGCCGTTGCGCTTCAGGGTGAGGAAGCGATCGACGGTGACGGAGTTGTTGTTGTCGAAGCCGCCGATGATCTCGACATAGAGGCTCGCGTCGCGCGACGGCGTCGCTTCCACCCAGGCTTTTTCCAGATCCGGCTCGCCACCACCAGGCGCCACGCCATAGGTGCGGCCGACCAGGCAGGCGGCGAACAGACCGCCATCCTGTGCGTCGCGATACATGCCGGTGATCTTGAACTTGCCGTCGATCGGATCGGCCTTTTCCGTGCGCAGGAGTTCGGTGCCGTCGTCGGCGACCAGTTTGCCGGCGCCGATCTCGCGGAAGGCCCGGCGGCTGTTGTCGCCGCCGCGCAGGACCAGCCGCACGCCGCCCTCGACTTCCTGCGCCCACTGGCCCAGATCGAGCGTGGGCTCGGTCGAGCCGTCACGCTTCTCGCGCAGCCGGAAGGTGCCGTCCGGGAACAGTGTGATCGTGATGCCGCCACCCGCGAAGGTGCGCGGCGGCTCGCCGGGGCGGCCGGCGGCGTGACAGCGCATCGAGCGCCCTGCCGCGGTCAGCGTCGCTTCGCGGCCGCGCCCTCGCAGTTCGTAGTAGGAATCCGAATAGGCGAAGCCGGTCCCCGAGTTCTGGCGCGACAGTTCGATGTCGGGTTGGCCCGGCATACGCAGGGTCACGAGTTCGCCGTCGCGTGAAAAGGTCGACGCGAAGTCCATGCCACCGGGACAGGAGTAGAGGACGTCGCCCTGTGGCGCCGGCATCGGCGCGGGACCGCCGGGGGGAGGCTGGTCCGACGACGGGGCCTGCGCGGCGGCCGGCGCCGCGGCCAGCAGGAGAAGGAGTGGGATCAATCGCCTCATGGCGTCGACTCCGGGATGCGACCGTCGGCGGATAATAGCACGGCGACCGGCCGCGTCGTCTCGAACTGGGCCAGCACGATCAGCGCCACCACCATGATGGGCACGCAGAGGAACATGCCGACGACGCCCCAGATCGTGCCCCACACGATCAGGGAGACGATCACCACCAGCGGCGAGAGGTTGAGCGAGCGGCCCATGATCGCCGGCTCGATGACATTGGCCGTCACGACCTGGATCGAGCCGAACACCAGCAGCACGATCAGGAAGGGCGTGAGGTTGTCGAACTGGATCAGGGTGAGAAGGGCTGGCGCGATGATCGCCAGGATCGAGCCCACGGTGGGGATGTAATAGAAGAAGAACACCATCACCGCCCAGAAGCCCGCGAAGTCGACTCCGACCGAGGACATCAGGACATAGGCGAGCGCCGAGGTGACCGTCGCGAGCGTGGTCTTGATGCGGATGTAGACCCGGATCTCGCGATCGATACGGTCGAGCACGGAGAGCACCCGCGCCTCCTGTCCGTCGCCGTGGAAGATGGCACCCAGCTTTCGCTTGAAGTGCACCTGCTCGACGAAGAGGAACAGCGTGTAGATCAGGATGAGGCCGGCGACGCTCACCACCGAGGCGGCGGCGGTCGCGACGCTGCCCAGCGTGTCGGCGAGGCTGATGCGGGCCACCAGCTCCGACAGGGTCGGCGCCTGCTCGATGCCGGCCATCTGCGTGGCCTGTTCGATCAGATGGGTGAGACGGGCTTCATAGTTGGGCACGGCCGCGACGACGGCCTGCACGTTGCGTCCGATCGTGCGGCCGACGATCCAGAACAGGCCGCCGATCACCAACACTGCGAGCGCCAACGCCAGCGGCTGCGGCAGGCGCAGCTTGCCGAGGCGCGGCATCGTGAAGGTGTCGGCCAGAGAGTCGACCATGTACCAAAGCGCGATGCCCAGGACGAACGGCAGCAGGAGGCCGCGCCCGGCGACGAGCAGGAAGATCGTCGCGGCGATAACGACGGCCCATAGTGCGGCGCGTTGCAGCGTCATGTCGGCACTATAGGCGTTGTCGTCCGATGTGTGGAAGCTAGGCGCGCCCGAGCTTCGCCCGGCCGCGCTCGGTCAGCTCGACGCGATGTTCGCCCGCCGCCCCGCCGCTCTGGCAAACGAGCCCATCGGCGCGTGCGTCCTCCCAGACGGGAAAACGCGGGCACGAACTCTGCCAGGCGTCGAGCACGTCCTCGCGGCGACGCGGTCGCGCCGCCACCCATTCGAGGAACTGGATCATGATGAGGTCAGGGCTGGCCGACATGACGCGCTCACTGGAAGCCGCAGGACGACGCCGTGGCGCCCACAGTTGCCCAGCGCTGGTTTTCGCGGAAGCAGCCGTTGACCCAGGTGCCGGTGAAGACCTGACCGTCGGGGCCGCCTGATTTGGTGCCCCAACCGCTGGCCTGGTCGTTCGACCATTCGCCCTCGTAACGCGAGCCGTTGGCCCAGACGCGCACGCCGCGGCCCTGCATCTTGCCGTTCACGAACTCGCCCTCGTAGCGGCCGCCGTCGGCGAACAGGATCGTGCCACGGCCGGTGCGCTGGTTGTCGCGGAAGTCGCCGATGTAGCGATTGCCGTTCGGCCAGATGTACATGCCATGCCCCTGCGGGCGGCCTTCCCGGAACTCGACCATCAGCTTGGCGCCGCTGGGGAAGATGTAGGTCCCCTTGCCGTCGCGTTCGCCGGCCTTGAACTCGCCTTCGTAGCGGGCCTTGTTGGCGTAGCTCAGCTTGCCTTGGCCCTCGTAGAGGCCGTCCTTCATCTCGCCTTCGTAGCGATCGGTCGGAACACCACCCTTGAACCACTGAAGCACGCCCTTGCCTTGCGCGAGATCGAAGTCGCAGGCGCCCGACCAACTGATGCTGAGATTGGGTTCGGCATTCATCATGACCACGCCGCAGCCGGTCTTTGGATCCTTGACCTCGTCGCTGGCGGCCGGTGGCTGACCCGGTGTCGGCAAGGTCGGAAGCTGGCGCGGGACCGGAGCCGTCCCGAGTTCAGGCACCGGTCGCGAGGTCTGCGCCGTGGCGGGCAAAGCCGCCGTCACGACAAACAGGAGGGAGAGGAAAGTGTACCGACTCATGGGCGGCCGAGCTTAGCACCGGTCGCCGGAGTCGTCCTTTCCTGCATGCTTCTTTGCGCGGGCTTCCTTGCCGCCATGCTCCTTCTTGTCGGCCGCCAGACCGAGCTGCACCTCGAATGTGTGCAACAATCCCATGACGACCAGGATCAGGAACGTGCCCAGCCCGGCGATCTGCCAGAGACCGAAGCCGCAGGAGAGTCCGACCGCCCCGGCAAGCCACATGCCGGCACCGGTGGTCAGACCCTGAACTTCGCCTCGTGTGAACAGGATCGAGCCCGCGGCCAGGAAGGCCACGCCCGCTGTCACCGCCTCGACGGCACGGACCGGGTCGACCGTCATCTCCCGTCCGGTGAAGGCGGTGGAATGGGAGATCTCCACCGTGAGGATGCCGAACGTCGCGGCAGCGACGCAGATCAGGATGTGGGTGCGCAGGCCTGCCGGCCGGGCCCGCCATTCGCGCTCGAACCCGATCAATGCACCGAGCAGCGCGGCGAACAGGAGCCGCGCTGCGATGACCGGGAAGGAGAGGAACGTCGGGTGCGCGATTTCTTCCGCGAGCGCGCCCATCGTTACGACTGGTACTTGAACTCGGGCAGGGCCTTCAGCGAATCCTTCGTGGCGCCCGGCAGGACGATCTTCTTGCCGTCGGTCTTCATCTGCTCATAGGGCAGCGCGATCAGCTTGTTGCCGACACCGAGGAAGCCGCCGACCGACAGGACGACGAAGGGAGCCTTGCCGTCGGGGCCGACGATGATTTCGTCGACCTTGCCGACCGTGTCGCCGGCCTCGTTGACGACCGAGGAGCCGATCACCTTGCTGGCGCGATAACCGGTCGAGATCTTGAGAACGTCGACCTTCATGAGCTGGACGGTCTGCGGCGCGCCCTGGGCCAGGACGATGGCCGGCGTGGCGAGAGCGGCGGCCGCGGCAAGGGCGGCCGTGACGAGAAGGGTGCGCATTGGGAAAGACTCCGTTTGGAAGGGACCTCTCAACGGTCCGTCCCCGCGGTCGTTCCCTTAAGGCGAAGTGTGATGCAACGTGTGGTGCGGCGCCGTCAGCGAGCGCCGCCAAACCGCGGCGGCGCGTCCGCCGAGATAGCCGGCACAGGCGGCGACTGCGCTGGTGGCGCCAACCTCGAGCATGGGATCATGCAAGCCGGCCAATGACGCGCCGAAGGCCACGATCACGAAGAAGGCGAGCAGGCAGGCCGCCCAAAGCCCGTCACGGCCCTTGGGAAGGCGCAGGCGTGTGTACATGCGATCGAGCTGAAGCGGCAGGAAGACGCCACGTGCCACACCGATCGCAATACCGATGGCCAGTCCTGCCACCCAGAGGCGTGGCTGGCGGATTTCAGGGGCCTGCATCGCCAGCAGGAGCATGGCCGTGCCGAGCGCGAAGGGGAGGGCGGCAAACAGCTGACCGGGCGGCAGAGAGCGGCCTCGCGCCTCGCGCAGCAACACGAAAATGGATGCGCCAGCGGTTACGGCGACAATCAGGTGAAGGACATTGAGTTTCAGCACGGTATCGAACTTAAGCTACTTGTGCTTACGGGTCGCTGACTAAGGTAAGGCAATTTTGCGACCAATCTGCAAATTCTGTTAACAAGCATTCTGTCGCCGAGATTCCCGCGGCCAAGGCGATTGTCTACGCCGTGTGTGTAGCGGCAGATCACCCGGTCGATATTGCGGCCGCAGCCTTAGCGGGAGGGAGCGGCGGCCCCGCAGGCTCGGCCTACTTCCGGTGCGATGAGTTCGGCGAATTTGCGCGAACCGCTGGCCCGGAAATGTCCGACGTCGCCGAAATCCTCGGGCTGCAACGCGTCCGTCGGCACGTCGATGTAGGTGTCGCCCAGCCGTTCCGCCTCGCGCTTAACGATTCCGTTCAGCCAGGCGATCATGGCGGGGATTTCGGAATCCTTCACGAAGGGCAGCCACCCTTCCATCTGATCGTCCTTCAGGCTGGCCTTGTTCATGAGCTGCCCGATCCAGACCGTCCGGATGCCTCGTCCACGGTTGATGGCGGAAATGGTCGCAACATTGCGGGCGTAGATCTTCTCGAGGGCTGGATCGGGGCCGTGCCCTGAGTCGCCGCGGATCGTTTCGGGCGGCCGCACGGTGTCAAAGGCCAGGATCGCAAGCTTCGCCAGGAAGGAGAGGATCGGGGACACCGATATCGCCGGTCCGTTGATCCGACGCGCGTCGAGCGCATCGATCTGTCCCGGCAAATGGTTCCTGGCATAGGCGGGATCGAGATCGCGGACGTGGGCGTTCCGGAGGTCGTTCCAGCCGATGTAGTAGACGGCGCAGTTCGCGGGCACGCCGAAACTGTCCTGATAGAAAGCCGTCTGGATGACGTGCTCCGACGTCGTGTAGCCGCTGACGCCATGGTTGATGACGGCAAACCGGTCGGGGCCCAGCAAGCGTTCCAACTGCTCGGCCCACGTCTCGCCCTCGCGCGAGAGGATATCCAGCGTCGTCGAACCGCCGATCAGTGCGATCACAGTCTTGGCTCTCAGCTCGTTCGGATCGCGCTCGCGACCCCGGCGTCGCTCCGAATTGACGTAGGCCACTTCGCGGGTGCTGCGGGCGACGGCCGACGGGACCTGGCGGACCTGCAGGAGGGGATGCCAGTCGTAGTGCGGCCTGACGTAATCGCGCGCGAACAGCGTATCGGAAGAGGCGAGGCGCATTTTGTAGAGAAGGGCCGTGCCGAAGCCGAGGCCGATCTCCAGGGTCGCCAGCGACAGCAGCACCATCGTCACCTTCGGCAGGCGGGTGCAAGCGATCGCGAGGAGGAGCAGGACGGCGAGGTAGGTGAAGTACCAGAAGCGCGGCGAGTCGAAATGGAACTCGTCCTTCATCGTCAGTCGCAACGCCACCGCGCCGACGACGATCGCAAGCAGGCAGGCGACCAGGAAGGCGATGGTCCGTTCGAAATGGCGCGGGCGCGACAGACCGATATGGTCGAGAAGGAACGCCTTCATGGCGTGAAGTTATGGGTCCAGCCGTTCTGGCGCCCGACATTGACCGCGTTGAACAGGCGACGCTGGTACTGGCTACCACAGGTGCTGGCGCGGATCGTGAACGCTTGCGGACTGACGCAGACCGGAACGGTCCCTGTCCATTCACGTCCCGACACCTTGTCCTGCGCATAGACCAGATACCGGTCGTATTGCAGGGGGCCGCTCCACAGGAAGGTGCAGGCATTGGGCGGAAGCTTGTACCAGCCCTCCGAGATGACGACGCGGCCGGTGCCGTCGCTCGCGCCGGCCTCCAGTGCCTTCGCGACCTCGATCTCCCGGCCCGTCAGATTGCAGGCCCGAAAGCCCTCCGGGCTCCGCTGTTGGGCCGCGGCGACTCCCGCAAATGCAACCAACACGAAAACCACTGAAACGAACTTCATCCGTCTTCCCGCCCTCACGGACCGATCCTGCGACGTCGCGATGAGGGATGCAACGGTCGTCCTCACACTCTTCCAGCCTCATGAACGAGCTACGCCGCGGTGCCAAAGACACCCTCTAGAGCGCGGCATGTGTGCAGTTTTCAATATAGTTTTATCAAGAAACTATAGTGGGTTTGCGTTCGAAACGCCTCACTGTGGCTGGGGTGCCACAGTGGCGGCAACAAAGAGTCGGGAGTGCCTTACTTTGTGGCAAGGCCGGAAGCGCTCGGGTACATTCACCCCGTTATCGCGACGAATTTTTGCCCCACCCGCCATGGCGACGGGGCTGTGTAAGGTAAGGGAGATATCTGATGAAGAAGGCTCTTCTGGCGGCCGCCGCCATCGTAGCGCTGCCGCTGGCCGCGCAGGCGCAGTCGCCGCAGCCGGGTCTGTACATTGGTGCCGAAGGCGGCATCAACTGGCTGACGAACTTCACGGCGAACACGAACATCCCGGCGTTCCCGACGGTGAGCGTGACCCCGCAGCTCGGCTGGATGGCCGGCGGCGTGATCGGCTACGACTTTGTCGGTCCGCGCGTTGAGTTGGAAGGCATCTATCGCTGGAACCCGACGAACGTCGGCGTCCCGGGCACCGCGGTGAACAACCAGGTCGGTCAGCTCGGCATCATGGCGAACCTGCTGTATGACTTCATGCCGGGTTCGGTCATCACCCCGTACATCGGCGCCGGCGCCGGTCTGGGCCTGGTCGATGGCAACTCGTCGCTGTCGAGCACGGTGTTCGCCTATCAGGGCATCATCGGTCTCGGCTGGAACGCCGACACGAACTTCCGCGTGAACCTGGACGGCCGTTACTACGGCACGTCGAACCCGACCGTGAACGGCGTGGGTTGGACGAACAACAACTTCAGCGTGATGCTGGGCCTGCAGTTCAAGTTCGGCTCGTCGCCGGCTGCTCCGCCGCCGCCGGCTCCGATGGTTGCCCCGCCGTCGTTCATGGTGTTCTTCGACTGGGATCGCTCGAACCTGTCGGCCCAGGCTCTGAACACGATCAAGCAGGCTGCCGCCGCCTTCAAGGCGAAGGGCAATGCCCGCGTGACGGCGACCGGCCACACGGACACCTCGGGCACCGAGGCCTACAACATGGCGCTGTCGCTGCGTCGCGCGAACGCGGTCAAGGATGCGCTGGTGCGTGAAGGCGTGCCGGCGACGGCGATCGCGGTGGTTGGCCGTGGCGAGCAGGGTCTGCTGGTGCAGACCGGCCCGAACGTCCGCGAGCCGCAGAACCGCCGCGTCGAGATCGTCATCCAGTAAGCTGGACGACCCGAGACAAGGAAGAGGCGGCCCTCACGGGCCGCCTTTTTCTTTGCCCGAAGCTGTGGACCGGCTGACCGATCCAGCGACTGCGGCATTGCGTACAGTATCGCGGGACTGGCGGTGCCCGGCCGGCCCCTGTAAGGGCATGGCGCAGGCAGAATTCGTATTTCTGCTGTCTCGATGCGATCAATGGTCTAATTTCCCCTCCGGCACTCGAAGGCGCAGAACCGCTTAGACATGGCTTCGACCCTCGTTTCTCCGATCCGGATCGCTCCGCGCCTCGACTACTCGATGCTGCGCAAGGGCGCGTTCGGCTTCGGGCTGTTCTTCGTCTTCATCTCGCCGACCTCGCCCGATCCGCTGGCGCTCGGCGTCGGCGCCTTCACGCCCTGGCTCATCCTGCGCCTGGTGGGCACGCCGACCATGCCGGCCGCGATCGCCTACTATCTCCTGTCGCAGTGGTTGCAGGTCTTCGCGCGCGCCTTCCTCGCCCTGGTCGACGGCGAGCCGATGGCGCACAGCATCTACGGACCCTGGGTGGCGGATGCCTACTGGTACATGCTCGCCAGCACCGTCACCCTGGCGGCAGCCTGCAAGGTGGTGCTGGGCGGTATCCAGCCGCCGACCGAAGAGGACTGGTCGGCGCATCTCTACTGGCGTCCCGTCGACGTCTTCCTGATCTACCTCGGCTCGAACTTGGTCACCCAGTTCGCCGGCCTCACCTTCGGCGGTGCGCTGTTCCAGTTCTTCGACGCCATCGCTCGTTTCAAGATCATGGCGGCGTTCCTGCTGTTCACGTCGGTCATGTCGGTGTCCCGAGGCTGGACCTTCCTGTTCGCCGTGCTCGGGATCGAGATCCTGTCGGGCATGACCGGCCTGCTGGGCGACTTCCGCGGCGTCTTCGTGTTCCTTGGGACCGCGGCGCTGGCGGCGCAGATCAAGTGGACGGCCCGCACGACCGGGTATGCCACCCTGGCGACCTTCGCCCTCGTGGCGCTCGCGCTCTTCTGGACGTCGGTGAAGGTCGAGTATCGCGACATCGCCACGGGCGGCTCCGAATCGCAGGCCTTCCAGACGTCCCTGGGAGACCGAGCGGGATACATGATGGGCCGCATCGTCGGCGCCGCCGACATCGACTGGAGCCTGGCCTCGAAGGCCCTCCTGGAGCGGCTGGCCTATGTCGACATCACCGGCCTGGTCATCAACGTCGACCTCGCCAGCGCCGAGCAGCCGAAGATGCGTCAATGGGGCGATGCGCTCGCCCACGTCTTCCAGCCGCGCTTCCTGTTCCCCGACAAGCAGGCCCTATCGGACACCGAGGTGTTCATCCGCCTGACCAAGGCCGACGTGATGGAGAACATGCGCGGCGGCACCTCGATCAGCGTCGGTTACATGGCTGAGAACTACGTCGATCTGGGCTTCCCGGGCATGCTCGCCGGCGTCTTTCTGGTCGGCCTGATCGTGGCCCTCGTGATCCGCTTCTTCTTCTCGTTCGACGTCCCATGGATGGTGCGGCAGGGAACGGCCCTGGCGTTCGTCTACTCGATCTGTGCCAGCGGTCTCGAAGTGTCGATGCCCAAGATTCTGGGCAGCTCGTTCACCTTTGCCGTGGCCTATGGCCTGGCAATGAAGTTCGCCTTCCCGGTTGGCCAGAGATGGCTCGAGAATCGCGCGCGCAAGGCGGCTGATCGCGAAGCCACCATGCGCCGGATCAAGAGCCTGTTCCGCGGCGGCGGCCCGATCTAGGGCCGCCTTCTAGCAAGCGCTGGCGGGCGGCGTTGCGAGCAGCATGGCGCGCGTCATCTCGTTGACGATGCTGGGGTGCAGGCGCAGGCCCACCACTTCGCCACCATCGCCCATCAGCGATCCCATCATGCATTCGTCCTGCATGTGAAAGGCGGCCGACGTCACGGTGATCTCGGGGCCCGGGCTCGAGCGGACGGCGTCGTTCAGCCCGTTGCGGCGGCGCGACATCTCGGCCGCTGTCCGCATGAGAGAGGCGATGAAGGCGTTGAAGTCTTCGAAGTTGGCGACACAGCTGATCGCGCGCTCGCGATCGTCGATGAACATCAGCAGGCAATTGTCCCCGTCGGCACTGATGCCGAGGTGAAACTTCTCGAGCGTGCCGGGTGTGGCGGTCGTGTCATCCATGACGGCCTCCTGTGGTTGAAAAGGCAACGTGACGGAAGGGTCGTTGTTCCGGCCGCCTCAGCGATGGCGGGCGACCACCCGGGCGAGCGCCTGCGCGGTGCCTTCGAGGGTGCGGCCGATTTCGGGCGGCAATCCTCCGTCCTCGAATGCGGCGATAACCGCATCGTGCACGTAGCTCTTGCGGCAAACAGTCGGCGTGTTGGTCAGGGTCTCGGCCGCGGCGGCGATGGCGTCGCGCAGCAACGCCTTGCGCGCGCGCTTCGTCTCCGCGGGCGGCGCTGCCGATAGCGCTTTCATCACGCCCGCCGAAGCGACGAGGGTGCGAAAATCCTTGAGGGAGACGCGGACGCCGGAGACCTCGCGCAGGAACGCATTCACGTCGGCCGCACGCACCGCATGGATGGCGCCGTCGGCGCCGCGATATTGGAAGAGGCGGCGACCCGGCAGGCCCATCAGGTCCTGGCAGGTGTTCGCGAGGACACGGTCGCGCACTTCGCGCGCGACCATCTTCGCGCCCTTGCCCCGGAAATGTAGCCGTACGACGACACCGTCGATCTGGATGTTCGACTTCAGCA
The DNA here is from genome assembly GCF_058806575.1 of Reyranella sp. GW821-FHT12G01. Lineage (NCBI taxonomy): Bacteria > Pseudomonadati > Pseudomonadota > Alphaproteobacteria > Hyphomicrobiales > Reyranellaceae > Reyranella > Reyranella sp. GW821-FHT12G01. The sequence goes on along the minus strand of NZ_JBXAPV010000001.1, from coordinate 3,621,204 downwards.
ACGTCGTCGCGCCGCGCGTTCCCCGCTCGCGCGCATAGGAATCGCTGCCGGCCCGCAGGGCCGTCTTCGACACGAGATAGACCACGGCGGCCGCGGCAGCCTGGCTTGCATCGGCGGTTTCCGTCCGCAGGAATCGCCGGACGGCTTTCGTGATCAGGGGCAGCGTCTTTGCGATGTTCTGGAGCCTCTGCGCCTTCAGTCCCTCCCTCACCTGAAGCCAGTCGGGATGGTAGCGATACTGAAGTCTGCCGGCGGCATCCTCGCCGATTGCCTGGAGATGCAGCGCGCGATGCGCGGCGTAACGGACGTTTTCATAGGCCGGTGGCATCGCCAGCGATTTGAGGCGGGCGATCGTATCGGGATCCTTGATGGTCTTCCCGTCGGCATTAATGAAGCGGAAGGACTTTCCGGATCGCTGCCGGCGAAGCACAAGCATCGCCGGCGTCCCGTGCTTTAGCCCATGATCGCGCATCAGTCGTGCTGTCGAGGAAGGACGGGACATGAGGCTGCAACGCCGTCGCAGGCATGACGTTGCGGGCAACCCCCGAGCTTGCCATCCGTTTCACTCCTGGTGCGGCTCTTGTGTCCTGTGCGTCCTGACCGGTCGCCGCGAGGGAGGAAATAGTGGATGGCATCGGCCCTCAAGACGACGTCGTCGGGCAGACGGTGAATATCTCGCCCGTGGCGACGGAGCCGCCGCCCGCCGTGCTCGGCCATGGCGCCCGAACCTTGCCGGCCGTAACGGTCGATACCTACAACGAGGAACTGAGGGACGAAGAAGGGTTCGTTGGCGATCGCGCCAGCGGCCGAGCCTTTCGTGCGATCCTCGACGACTGGCGCGAGCGCGTCTCCTCGTCGCTGGATGAGGATCCGTTCGGCGACACGCCGACCAATCAGATCTCGAAATCGAAGCTCGACAAGGTGCTTGCCGGCACCGACACGGTGGCGGCGGGACTGGTCCACACCGCCATTGAAGAGTTCGCTCACGAGCTCGCCACCGTGGTGCGTCGCTTCCTGCGTCTCGAGGATTGGCGCGGCACCGAGCGCATCGTGATCGGCGGTGGCTTGAGTTCGAGCCATCTCGGCCAGCTCGCAATGGGCCGCGCGCAGGTCCTGCTTGCCGGCGAAAGCATTGCCATCGAGCTGCGCCCGATCGGCAACCATCCCGATGAAGCGGGTCTGATCGGCGCCGTGCAGCTCGCTCCGAGCTGGGTGCTGGCCGGTCATGACGCGATCATCGCCGCCGATATCGGCGGCACCAACCTGCGGGTGGGAATCGTCGAGCTCAGGATGAAGAAGGGCGATGTGTCGAAGGCGGCCGTCTGGAAACTCCAGCATTGGCGCCATCGCGACGACGAGCCGTCACGTGACGAGGCCATCACGCGGCTGGCGGAGATGACCGGCAGCCTGATGGAGCGTGCCGTCGCCGAGAAGCTCAAGCTCGCGCCCTTCATGGGAATCGGTTGCCCCGGCCTGATCGACGAGCATGGGACGATCCTCAATGGCGGACAGAACCTGCCCGGCAACTGGCAGGAAGACGGCTTCAACCTCCTGTCGGCGCTGGCCGGCCGTCTGCCGAGGATCGAGGGCCACGAGCCCGCGATCGTGCTCCACAACGATGCCGTCGTGCAGGGACTGAGCGAAGTCCCTCACATGCAGGATGTCGGTCGCTGGGGTGTCCTGACCATCGGGACGGGACTGGGCAATGCGCGGTTCACCAACCGCGATCGCTGATAGCGCGGCGCGTCGTACCGGTCAGGTTCAGTCAGGGTAGCTCGGCGATGATCCGGTTCGTCTTCTCTCGCAATGCGCCCACGCATTCGCAGGCGCCGCGCTCGAGGCCGGCGCGATCCACGATCGTGATCTTGCCGCGCTGGTAGCGGATCAGGCCCGCCTGCTGGAGACCATAGGCGATCAGGCTGACCGTCGGCCGCCTGACGGCGAGCATCTGCGCCAGGAAATCGTGAGTGAGGCGGATGACATCGTCGTCGATGCGGTCGCGCACCTGGACGATCCACCGACACAGCCGCCTGTCCGCCGTATGCAGGGCGTTGCAGGCCGCGGTCTGCTGCATCTGGGCCAGCGTGAGTTCGCTGCTGAGCAGCGCCATCTTGCGCAGCACCGGGCTTTGCCCGACGGCGGTGCGGAAATCCGCGACCGTCATCCGCCATGCGGTGGCGTCGATCTGGATGATCGCACGCGTCCCGGCGCGATGATTGCCGAGGGCCGAGAGCGATCCCAGGATGGCTTCCCGACCGAGCGTCGCCGTTTCGATGGCAGCGCCGTCCTGCATCATCGCGACCAGCGAGATCATGCCGCTTTCGACGAAGTAGACGTGCTCGATCCGCTGCTCCGGCTCCTGCAGGACCAGACCCTGGGGCAAGCGATGGAAGGCGAGAAAGGGCCGCAACCGGGTTTGTTCGGCGGCGGGCAGAGCGGACAGGAAAAGGTTCTTCGGCTCGAAGACAGACGTCACTGCGTTTGTTTCCTCGTTCGCCGGGACACCGCGGTGACTCTTACGAGCAGCCTGTTGATCGGCCTTGGGAAGAGCATGACTGTACGCAGGTGCGCGTTTGTCGGTCTGTTCCCTAACGAACGCAGATGAGGGGGCAGGTCTCATTGGCATGACATAAACTCAGAAAGGGAGCGCACGGCCGTGCGGCATCCGCCGGCCCAAGCGGTCGCGTTTGACCGCCGCGTCCGTGTCGGAGTTTCGGGCTTTGGTTTCCTCGTCGGTGACGGCGGATTCCGCGTGGCGTCGGCCCAATGGAGTCAAGCGCGGGCCATTGGGGCCGTCATGCAGGAGACCCAGCAATTCGAGGCGCAGCCGGTGCGCCGAGGGCAGCTTCACGGTTTGGCCGACGGAAAGCGCCCTGAGAAGACGTTGCTCCTCTGCGCTGATCCGCACTTGTGCGGTCGGCATGACTCGCGGCTCCTTGAATCCGGTGGTGGAGGGGCATGGCCGGCCCCTTCAGGCACCGGCTGAGCATGCAACGGGACCCCCTAGACCGGGTTCCGGCTCTAAGTTCGCCGGTACCCGCCTGCCGCCGTCAGTGCAGGCCGACCTCTGCTGCCTTGATCTGCAAAGCCAGGTATTTCGAGTACATGCGACACTGGGCGAAGGAACCGCCCTGGAACCACAGCCCCTGTTGGGCGGTGGGGAGCCACATGTTGCGCAGCTCCTGAGTACGGTCGTCGAAGCCCCAGACCGGCCCGACCTTGCGGGCGATGTCGGCCCCAAAGAGCTGGGCCACCAGGTGGTCCTGGCCCTTGTAGCCGGTCGCCAGCACGATCAGGTCGGCGGGCCGTTCATTGCCGTCCTTCATCGTGAAGCCGGTCGGGGTGAAGGAGGCGATGTCGGCGTACTGGATCAGGCCGATCTCGCCCTTCGCGATCAGATCCGACGCGCCCACGTTGAAGTAGTAGCCGCCGCCGCGGCCGCGATACTTGAGCGGCCAGCCCGTGCCGTCCTCGCCGAATTCGAGACGGAAGCCGACACGTTCCAGCGCCTCGAGCAGTGGCGCGTCGTGCGCGCGTGCCTGGTCGGTGAGGATCTTGTGCGCCTGCTTCATGACCCTGAGCGGCACCGAGACATTGATCAGGTCGCGGTCCTCGAGCGTCGGGCCCTTGCCGTAGTAGATGCCGTCGTAGAGCTGGGCACCCGGCTCGACGTTGACGATGAGGGTCGGGCTGCGCTGCACGATGGTGACGTGGGCGCCGTTGCCGTGAAGGTCCTGCGCGATGTCGTGCGCGCTGGTGCCCGTACCGAAGACATAGACGTCGCGTCCCTTCCACTCCGCACCGCTGGCGAACTTGCTCGAATGGACGACCGTGCCCTTGAAGTTCTCCAGGGTCGGGATCTCGGGAATGTTCGGCGTGCCGCTGACGCTGGTCGCCATGATGATGTGGCGCGGATGGAGCGTGCGATGGACGCCGTCGGCCACATCGATGTCGAGCTCGGCCGTCCAGCGCTTCTCGGCCGCATTCCAGGTCGCGCCCCCGAAGCTGGTGCCGGTCCAGAAATCGATCTCCATGGTCTCGACGTACGATTCGAGCCAGTTCGCGATCTTGTCCTTGGGAATGTACTTCGGCCAGGTCTTCGGAAAGGGCAGGTACGGGAAGTGGTTCGAGTGCTTCTGGTTGTGCAGCTTCAGCCCGTGATAGCGCTTGCGCCAGTTGTCGCCGATGCGCGTCATGCGATCGACGACGAGAGCCTCGACGCCTAGCGCCTTGAGTCGCGCCGCCGCGGTGATGCCGGCATGGCCGCCGCCGACGATCAGCACCGCCGGATCGCGATCGGCGTAGCGTGAGGATTCGCGCCGGCGGTCGAGCCAGTTGGGGCCGTGGAAATCGCGTTCGAAGGCCGACTCCTCGGTGCTCTCGATGGTCGTCTCTTCCTCGTAGCCGCGCAGCGTCTCGAGCGACGTCAGCAGAGTCCAGGCCTGCGCGTCGCCGACGCGGCAGTCGCTGCGCTTCAACCGCAGGATGCCGGCGCCGGTGCCGATCTTGGTCTCGAAGGTCACGATCGCCTCGACGCAGGCTTCGCCCGCGCGCTCGACGTCACGCGGCGGATAGCGTTCCGGGTCGATGGCGAAGCCGTGCGCGCCGCTCGTTGCGACGGCCTCGATCAGACGTTGCGCGATCTCGGCGCGATCGCTCACGGTCTCGATCGTGCCGGTGAGCGCGATGATGTCGCGCCAGTCGCCATCGGGGCGGAACAGGGCGCCGACCCGTTCGGCGTCGTGTGCCTGGAGGGCCGCGTTCAGGCCGGCGAGCCAGTCGCCGACGATATGTTTCGCATCACGGTTCAGTTCGACATCCATTCCGTGAGCCTGTCGAATAGAGTTCGCCAACACAACAGGGAAGGGCACGCTCATGGCGCTCTACGAACTGCGCACCTGCACGCTCTACGTCGGCAAGATGGGCGAAGCCGTGAAACTCCTCAACGCCGCGCCCTGAAGTCCGCACCCCTGAAGACGGACAGCGGATTTTCCACTGAAAAGCAGGGCTTTTTTGCGCGGACGGGCATGATCGTGTGAAACTGGTCTTCAGCTCTGGGGAGAGCGGGGGATGGAATGGCGTCGTTGGGCTTCGCGCGGGCGGTTTGCGCCGCGCTGACGGGTCTGGCGTTTGTCGTGGGCGTTGCGACGTCCGCGATGGCGCAGCAATGGGTCCAGGTGAAGGAGAACGGCTTCAAGGTCGAGATGCCGGGAGCGCCCGAGGAATCGGTCCAGGAAGTCACGGTCAACGGCACCGGCGAAGTCGTCGACCAGATCGAACGCAGCGTCACCCTGGGCGCCACCGAGTACTTCTTCTCGCACACGCCTTACCGGAAGATGCCGGCCGATCTGTCGCCGTCGCAGATGCTGCTGAACAGCCGCGATGGCCGGCCGGGCCATCTCCTGTCGGATCGCTCGCTCACCGTCTCCGGCGCCCCGGCGCGCGACTATGTGCACGAGGAGGACGGTTGGATCCTGGCGACCCGCGCCATCTATGCGGGCGACACGCTCTACCAGCTCATCGTGGTGGGGAAGGCCGGCGTCCAGACCGCGCCGGCAACCCGTCGGTTCTTCGATTCCTTCAGCCTGGCGCCGAAATAGACGACGACGGTTCCAACTTGTCGCGACTCTCCACAGAACCATTCCTCCCCCGCAATGTGACGCACACTCGGTCCGAGCTAACTCAAACAAAGTCGCTTATTGATAAATATGCGTTGATGGTGATAGTATAAATATTTCCCGGAAGAATTGTAGATGTGCAACCTTTGTTTCCATCCCGATCGGCGTCTCTCGCGGCGTGGTTTCATGCAAGTCATTGCCGCAGTTGCTGCGGGTGCCGGAGCAATCACTACTTCGCGACCATCTTCTGCACAGATTAGTGCAATCTGTGTTTTTGGAGGAGGCGTGCCGCCTTTCCAGCACTCGATGTTTAGTCCACCCTCGCCAAGAGCAATGAGTGAAGTTCAAAGAGTTCGGCAAGCTATTAATTTAGAGCTTCCTCTGGATGTTGTGCGAATCCCTGTGGGAAATGCAATGGCTTTCAGAGACCAGCAGGGTACTAGAACACACTTTGTTATTGGGTATAATCCTGACTTTCTCAATGCACTCGACTATCAAGGCGGGCCTTATGCCTCTCTCAGTGTGATTGCCCACGAAGTCGGACATCACGCTAATGGTGATACATCGTGGCGGAGCGCTAATAGCCATCCTTGGGAAAGGGAACTAGGTGCCGACTTTGTATCTGGCTTTGCTTTGGCAAGGCTCCGCGCCAGTCCTGATGATGCCTTGCGGGCCACAAGACTTATGTTCGATTTAGTCGGAAGTGAGTCGCATCCTGATTCGCCAAAACGCATGGACGCGATCTATGCGGGCTGGATGAGAGCAGGCGGAACGCCGTGGAATAGATGGCGATGACCAATCCAGCTGACGATGCAAAGTCACTTGAGGATGCTATTTCATCGCTGCGCACAACGACAAGCAGCTGCCTCATTGCTCTGTTAGTTTTGATATTGGCATTCCCAAAGCTGATACAGGTTTCTGACGAAGAGCAGACAATCCCGCATCTCAAGATTTGGGCGGGCCTCGAAAGCATGATGTCCCGTGTCGCTACAGAACAGGGGAAAGTCGGCAGATTTTCCATGCCATGTGTTGGCGCTGCAAATTCTGCACAGTCCTCAGTGCTTCTTACCGATCGCCACTCGGCTTGTTTGCCGGAATGGAAAAGGACCCATGTAGAAGGAATGCCGAACGTAAAATATCGAAACGAGTGCCCCGATGTAATCTTGGATGCTCGGTTACCGGGGGAAGAAATTGGACATCTGCTTTTGCTCTACTCGATCGATGTCGCCCAACTGCCTACTGCGGAGCAGCTTTTAGTTCCTTACTTCGTAGCCTTGGATACAAATTCCAAAGGCTGTATTTCTGGTTCGCACCTGCTTCCTGTGCCGATAGCTCAGTACACTCTGGCAATGATGCGCCAACCTGATTCGCGGCCCACGCCAATTACATTGCCCATCGCAGGCACAATAGATCTATTGCGCAATGTTCAATCCCCGAACGTCCTTCCCATGCCAGGCACGAGTAATTTTGGACACGATGATCGTGTTCTTTGGAGAGCCCAAAAGCGGGAGTTACTGGCTCCTAGGTTCACGCCTGAAGGAAGAGCGAAGCAGTTCGAGGAAATTGACAAGTGGCTTTCTGAACGCCTCGCCAATGCGCCAAAAGTGACAGTTTTTGGTTTAAGCGCTGATTTGCAGCTTTTTGCTTCTGTATTTGGCGCGGTGGTTGTGTTCTTGAGCTTTGCAATGGTTGGGCCTCTTCGCAAACTCGTCGCCTTCAGGGAGATGCCTTCCACGTCTACATGGACCCTGGTCAGTCGCACTGGTGCCGATGCGACTAGTATTTCGATAGAAATTGCTGCTTGTGCTTTCTCGACATTGTTTGCTTTGGCTCCCATAGCACTCGTGCTTCTTCAGGTCTGGTACGGAATTCTCCGGCCTTGGGGGAACATAAATGAGCTAGCAATATTTCTGGCAAACTTGGCCGGGGTGGCGCTTGCATCATTTATATTTGTGCTGGTCGCTTTGGAATTACGCCGTCGGCGACGCTCAAGCGTTCCCATCATCGATGAAACTGGCTAGAGGCTCGCTACTTTCTTGGTTATCTGTTCCTGTAGTGCAGCCTGAATTTTCTTCTGCGCGGCACATAGACTAACAGTTGAGCTAAAGCTCCGCTTCCCTTGCTGATCGTGACTGCGGAGAAGTGAATTACACGGAATACTTGGCCCGTATTTATCGCCGCGCGAGCAATCCTCGGGCACGTTTGGGAAAATGATGTACACTTGTCACCTTCCTAAATGCTGCTGAACAGCCGGGATGGCCGGCCGGGCCATCTCCTGTCGGATCGCTCGCTCACCGTCTCCGGCGCCCCGGCGCGCGACTATGTGCACGAGGAGGACGGTTGGATCCTGGCGACCCGCGCCATCTATGCGGGCGACACGCTCTACCAGCTCATCGTGGTGGGGAAGGCCGGCGTCCAGACCGCGCCGGCAACCCGTCGGTTCTTCGATTCCTTCAGCCTGGCGCCGAAGTAGGGCTGGCAGGTCGGGGTTTTTCCCCGCTCTCCACCGATCCATCCCCCTCTTTGTGAGAGGGGGCGTGCAACCTTTCGCCGGACAGCCTCAGGCGGCCCCGCGGTTGGCGCGATGCAGCCGGATGGTGAGGAGCAAGGCCCGGCCCAGCATGGCGCCGCCGCAGAACATGGCCGTGAGGGCCGCCAGCAGGCGGAAGACCTCCAGTTCCGGCCGGTCGAAGAAGGCGCCCACACACTCCACGCCAACCGCCGCACCGACGACGATGGCGACCCACAGGAGAAGGAGCTTGGAGGCATGGGTGAGGTTCACCTGCGGCCGGTACATGTCGTGCTGGATGCCGATCGTCATGCCGCGAACACTGCCGATCGCGAACCCGGCAGCGATGGCCGACCCGAAGAGCCAGGGCGGTTGATGCTCGGAGAACTGGAGAAGGGAGAGGACGATCCCGACGAAGACGGCGAGGAAGGCAGGGGCAAAAAGACGCCACGTCGAAATATAGCGGCGACGCACCTCGCGTAGAGAAAGGTAGATGCAGCCGCCGGCGGCGGCGACCAGCAGCAAATGGACCAAGGTCAGATTGTGAATCACGCTCTAGACTTACACTGCAATTATTGCAGTTGGCCCACACAGCCAACATGCGTTGGGTAACGCTCTCCGGGATATTCTGTTCCGGAATGGGGCGGTATCGGGGCGGCTGTGTCCCGGCTACAACTGTCGTGGGACAGCATTCTGCGGCGACATCATCGGTATATGGCCTCCCGTCCGGTTCATTTCTCCACAGGCATCTGGCCGGCCGCGATTCACCTCGCGCTCCTGGCCTCGATCATTGCTCTGCCGCTACTGGCCCTGCTGGGCGTGCTGCTCTACCGCACGGTCACCGCCGAACGGCAGCAGATCGAACAGCGGCTGGTGCAGGTGGCGGAAGATCTCGTCGCCGATCTCGATCGCGACATCGACCGGCATTTCACGATCCTCCAGACCCTGATCAGTTCGCGGTCCCTGGCCGGCGAGGATTATGCCGGCTTCCATGCCCGCGCGACGCTCAGCCTGCGGGACAAGGGAGGTGTCGTCCTGATCGATCCGCAGGGGCGGCAACTGGTGAACACCTACCTGCCGTTCGGACATGCGCCTCGTCTGACTGGCAATCCGGAGATGCTGGAGACGATCCGGCGTACGCATCGGCCCGTCGTCTCCAATCTCTTCACCGGCCTCGCCTCGCGCGAAGTCGTGTTCAGCATCGCCATCCCGATCCTCGAGGACGACCAGCTACGCTATGTGCTGAGCCTCAGCCTGCGCCCGTCCGCCTTCCAGCCTCTGCTGGCCGGGCAGGGACTGCCGGCGCAATGGAACACCACGATCTGGGACGGCAACGGGCTGGTGGTCGCGCGATCGCGCGATGACGGACGCATGATCGGGACGAGGGTGCCGTCGCGATTACGCGACGAAGCCCGTGTGCTCCAGGCCTATGAAACGACCAGCCTCGACGGCGTCGACGTGCTGCATGCTTTTGCCCGCAGCCGGTTCTCGGGTTGGGGCGTCGGCGTCAACGCACCGGCCGGGACCATCCAGGGCCAGGTGTTGCGATCGCTCTGGCTATGGGGCGGCACCATCGTGGCCGTGGCCATTCTGGTACTCGGGCTGGCGACGCTGTTCGGTCGGCGGCTCACCCAGCCCCTGGCGGCGGCGACCGCGGCGGCGCGGGCGCTCGGTCGGGAGGAACCATTCGAGGTCCGTCCGTCGCGGGTCGTCGAGATCAATGCGGTGAATGAGGCGCTGAGTGCGGCAAGGGATGAGCTGGCCGCCCGCTCAGGCGCGTTGCGCCGGAGCGAACAGCAACTCCGCTCGGCCGCGGAGGCGGCGCAGTTCGGCGCCCATGAATACGATGTGGCGGCCGATCGCGTGATTCGCTCGCCGCAGCTTCGGCGTATCCTCGGCGCCGGTGAATCCGATGTATCGCCGCCCTTCGAGTCGGGCCTTGCCTTCGTCCATCCCGAGGACCGCGACGAGATTGGCCGGCGGAAGCGGCAGATCCTCGCCGATGCGCAAGGTCCCTATCAGCTCGAATACCGGATTCGCCGCCCCGACGGCGCCGTGCGCTGGGTGATGGACCGGGGACAGGCCGTGGCCGATCCCGCCACCGGCGCGATCGCGCGTGTCGTGGGTGTGCTGCTCGACATCACCGACCTCAAGGAGGCCGAGCAGCGCCAGCGCCTGCTGTTCGACGAGCTGAACCATCGCGTGAAGAACACGCTGGCGATCGTCCAGTCGCTGGCCCAGCAGACGTTGCGCACGCGCAGCGATCCGAAGGAATTCGCCCGCGCCTTCGAGGACCGGCTGGGATCCCTCGCGCGTGCCCACAATCTGCTCACGCGCGAATCGTGGACGGGGGCGTCGCTCCGCGACATCGTCGATGCCGCGATGGCGCCGTTCGCCGATGGCGGCCGCGTCATCGACATTGCCGGCGATCCGGTCGTCATTCCGGCGGGTGCCACCATCACGCTCAGCCTGATGCTCCACGAACTGGCCGCCAACTCCGCCAAGTACGGCGCCCTGGCGGCTGCCGACGGCCGGCTTTCGATCGGCTGGACCATCGGCAGCGACCTTGTTGCGGCGGACGTCGATCTCGTCTGGCAGGAGAGCGGGGGGCCGCCGGTCGTGGCGCCGGCCAGCACCGGTTTCGGGTCGCGGCTGCTGAAGGCGAGTGCGCGGCAGCTCGATGCCCGGCTGGAGATGGATTTCGCCCCGGCGGGCCTGCGCTGCCGGCTGCAGTTCACCGTGCCGCGCGTGGCGGCGGGGCCATCTGCCTAGTTCCCGGGCGATTCCGGCAAGCGAAGCCGAAGTTCCGAAATAGCGCGCTTTTGTGCGTGTTGCCCTCTTGCTGCAGTCGTGGTTTCTTCCGCGCCAGTTCGGGGAGTGAAACGAACCAATAGGGAGCTTCAATATGAATCGACGTCAGTTTATCGCTGCCGGCTCGGCGGCGGGCGCTTTCGGTCTGGTCGGCGGGTCGCTGCCGGCCGCGGCCCAGGCCCAGTTCTCGATCGCCACGGGCACCACGGGCGCCGTCTACTACCCGCTGGGTGGCGCGATGGCGAACATCCTGAGCAAGAAGGTTCCGGGCTGGGCGGTCACCGCCGAGGCCACGGCCGGCTCGGTCGCCAACATGCACATGATTCGCGACGGCAAGGCCCAGATGGCGCTGACCCAGTGCGACACCGCCTATGACGGCATCAAGGGCCTCGACAAGTTCGTCGGCAAGCCGGTCGACTCGCGCACCCTGGCGGTCGTCTATCCGAACCTGGTCCACTTCGTGACCATGGAAGGCACGGGCATCAACAAGCTGTCCGACATCAAGGGCAAGCGCATCTCGACCAGCGCTCCGGTCAGCGGCTCGGAAGTCACCGCGCTGCGCATCATCGAGGAACTGGGCCTCAAGCTCAGCGACATCAAGCGCGAGCGCCTGTCGCCGGCCGAGAGCACGAACGCCATGAAGGACGGCAAGCTCGACGGCTACTTCTTCAACGGTGGCCCGCCGGTTGCGGCGATCACCGATCTTGCCGCCACGCAGGGCATCAAGATGAAGCTGATCTCGACGGCCGAATTGGTGCCGGCGCTGAACAAGAAGTACGGCCCGGTCTTCGCCGCCAGCCAGGTGCCGGCCAAGGCCTATCCGAACCAGGACGCGGCGGTGCCGGTCATCGCCATCTGGAACATCCTGGTCGTGCCGGCCTCGATGACCGACGACCAGGCCTACACGATCACCAAGACGCTGTGGGACAACCAGGCCGACCTGGTCGCGACGCACAAGGCGGCGATCGACATGACCCCGGAGAACCAGAAGGCCGCCAACTCGTCGGTCCCGTTCCATCCGGGCGCTGTGAAGTTCTTCGCTGAGAAGGGCATCAAGCTGTCGTAACGACAAGCAAGACTGGCGGGGCTCTCCAACAGGAGGGCCCCGTTTCCATTTTGGGGATGGGAAGAACGATGACGGTCCAGGCCGAACTGCTGAGCGACGAGGAAAAGCGCAAGATCGAGGAGCTCGTCGAGCAGGAAGAGGGCGGCGTCCATAAATTCCTGGGCTGGTGGGGCAAGTTCCTCACCTTCATCGCCTTCACGATGACGATCTTCCATCTCTATGCCGCGGCTTCGACCGTCGACACGCAGTCGTTGCGCGAAATCCATGTCGCCTACGCACTGGCGCTGGTGTTCCTGCTGTTCCCGGCGGTGAAGAGCTGGCGCAACAGGGTCGCCCCCTGGGACATTGCGGCCGCCGTCGTGTCGGTCGCCGTCATCTGGTACATGATGACGGGCGGCAGCTGGACGGACTTTGCCGAGTCCGACAATTTCCTCGACCGCTACGTTTCGCCGACCCAGACCGATCTGGTGATCGGCGGCCTCCTGATCCTGCTGGTTCTCGAAGCGACGCGCCGCGCGACCGGCTGGATTATGCCGATCCTGTCGATGGTGTTCTTCGCCTATGCGCTATGGGGCAACTACCTGCCGTCGCCGTGGAAGCACAAGGGCTATCCGCTGTCCGACATGATCGCCGAAGAATACATGACCTTGAACGGCATCTTCGGCTCGGCCATCGACGTCTCGGCCACGCTGATCATCCTGTTCACGATCTTCGGCGCCATCCTGCAGGCCTCCGGCGCCGGCCAATTCTTCATCGATTTCTCGCTGCGCGCCATGAAGGGCCAGCCCAACGCGGCCGGCCGCGCGGTCGTGCTGTCGTCGTTCCTGCTGGGCGGCCCGTCGGGTTCCGGCGTGGCCACCACGGTGACCATCGGCACCGTCGCCTGGCCGATCATGAAGGAGGCGGGCTACGGCAAGTCGGCGGCGGGCGGCCTGCTCGCGGCGGGCGGCCTCGGCGCCATCCTGTCGCCGCCGGTACTGGGCGCCGCGGCGTTCCTGATCGCCGAATACCTGAAGATGTCGTACCTCGACATCGTGCGGATGGCGCTCATCCCCACCTGCCTCTACTACTTCGGCCTGCTGATCATGACCGAGATCGATTCGCGCAAGTACGGTCTGCGCGCCGTCGATCCCACGGTCGACCTCACGATGCGGGAACTGATCACCCGCTATGGCTTCCACTTCACGTCGCTGATCTCGGTCGTGGTGCTGATGGTCTGGGGCTTCTCGGCGACCTATGCCGTGTTCTGGTCGATCCTGCTCGCCATCCTGGTGAGCTACATCCGCGCTGATACCGCCCTTTGGCCCAGCCGTCTCTTCCGCGCCCTGGCCGATGGCTCGATCCAGGCGCTGGGCGTTGCGGCGACCTGCGCCTGCGCCGGCCTGATCGTCGGCGTCATCACCAAGACCGGTCTCGCCCTCAAGTTCTCGTCGATCGTCATCGACCTGGCCGGCGGCTCGGTCTTCTGGACGGCGATGTACACGGCGCTGATCGTCTGGGTGGTCGGCCTCGCCGTGCCCGTCACGGCATCCTACATCATGTGCGCCGTCATCGCGGCACCGGCGCTGATCAAGCTCGGCATCCCCGATTATGCCGCGCACATGTTCATCTTCTACTACGCCGTGCTCTCGGAGGTTTCGCCGCCGACCGCGCTGGCGCCGTTCGCTGCCGCCACGATCACGCGCGCCGATCCGTACGTGACCACGCTGCAGAGCTGGAAATATGCGCTACCTGCCTTCCTGGTGCCGTTCATCTTCGTGCTCGATCCGATCGGCATCGGCCTGCTGCTCGAGACGCCGAAGGACATGAGCTGGATGTGGATTCCGTGGGTGACGCTGGGCGCCGCGGGCGGCATCGTGGCGCTCGCGGTGGCCGCGCAGGGGCATCTGTGGCGGCCCCTGGGGATCGGCACGCGCGTCCTCTGCGGCCTGGCCGGTATCGCGCTCACCTTCCCGGACATCATCGACGATTGGGTGGGCGGCCTCGTCGCCGCGCGCATAATCGGTCTTGCCGTGCTGGCCGCCGTGATCGTCTATGAGTACAGGCAGCCCCGGCAGAAGGCAGCCGCCGCCTGACGGCGGCGCGCTGGCGTTCCTTCCGGGCGAAGTACTGTTCGCCCGGCCTTCGGCGCTCTCGGACATTGCACGGCAATGTCCTGTCGCTCATTGGGCTGAGCTTCGCTCAGCCCACTACTGAAAGATCACGCGGGCTTCGCGGCCCAGCATCTGCGGGATGCTCTGGGCGTCGTCGGGCTTGATCTCGACCTCGACCAGCCGCGCGTTGGATTCACCCAGGTCCGCCTCGGAGCGCTTGGTGCGCTTCACCGTGAGCGGCGTGCGCGCGATCGTGCCGACATGGACGGTGCGGCTGCCCTGGAACGTGAACTCGACCTTGCCGCCCACCTTCAGGTTACGCAGGTGGATTTCGTCCACGTCCGCGAAGATGCGGATCTGGTTGAGGTCGACGACCTTGGCGATGCCGCGGCCCGAGATGCGCTCGCCCTGGCGCGTGTAGATGTCGACGACGACGCCGTCGAGCGGTGAGCGGACCGTCGCCGTTTCGCGCTCGACCTTGGCTTCGTCGAGCTTGGCTTCGAGGATGGCGATGGTGGACTCGGTCTGCGCCAGATCGGCCGCCAGCACTTCCTTCAGGAACTTGAGCTTGGCCTGTTCCTTCTCCAGCGTCTGCTGCGAGATGGTCGACTGGAGCTGCTTCTGGTCCGGCGGCACGCTCGAGCGCGACAGTTCGAGGTCCTTCAGCCGGCTTTCTTCGGACGCCGATTTCACCGAAACTTCCTGCAGTGCAATTTCCGCGGTCCGGTAACCCGAGATCATCGACTCGCGCTGCCGGCGCGCCTTGGCGATCTCCGATTCGATTCGGCGGACTTCGACGTCGGCCGCCGTGTAATTGTTCATGACCGCGATCACTTCGTCGCGTTTGACGGCCTGGCCGTTCTTGATGCGCAGTTCGGACAGCAGGGCACCACCCACCGGGTCGCCCGCGATGACGGCGGTACCAGCCGGCGCGTCGGTGTAGCCGCGCGAAATCAGCGGGCCGTTCACTTCGGATTTATTCTGTGCGCTTCCGACCTGCAGGTCGGGCAGGCCAAAAACGACGGCCAAGGCGATTACAGCAACCGCCAGTGCGCCGGCCCCGACCCATGCAACTTTATTGCTTTGCGCCATCTCGGACCGTTTTCATCACCCAACGAGAAGGGCCCGAATTCCTTGAAACGTCAAGGATGCGCTGGTGCTGCCGGACAGGATTGAACTGTCGACCTCCCCCTTACCAAGGGGGTGCTCTACCACTGAGCTACGGCAGCGCGCGGCGGGGGTATGCCATAGCGCCGTGGGCTGTTCAACCGCTGCCGCCGGCCGAAACTCAGTCGGTGCGGCGACTTGCCGTGCCTCCAAGCCTCTGCCTACCATTTCGCAACGATAAGTAAGTTGGAGGGACGGATGGACTGGCGCCCGATTTCTGCCGATTCGCACATTACCGAACCACCTGGCTGCTACCTCGACCACATCGACCCTGCCTTTCGGGAACGTGCCCCGCACGTCGTCCGCCATGAGGGCATGGGGGACATCTATGTCGTCGAGGGCATGAAAACACCCGTCCCGATGGGCCTGATCGCCGCAGCCGGCGTGGCGCCGAAGGACATCCGGATCGGTGGCGCGAAATTCGAGGATCTGCACCGCAGCGGCTGGGATCCCTCGACCCGGCTGCAGGACCAGGACAAGGACGGCATCGCTGCGGAGATCATCTATCCCACGGTCGGCATGCTGATCTGCAATCATCCCGACTTCGACTACAAGAAGGCCTGCTTCGACGCCTACAATCGCTGGCTCCAGGCCTACTGCTCGCACGCTCCCGACCGTCTGGTCGGCATGGGCCAGACCGCCATGCGCACGGTGAAGGAAGGTATCGCCGACCTGGAGCGCATCAAGGCGATGGGATTCCGGGGCGTGATGATGCCCGGTAATCCCGGCGAAAAGGACTACGACGACCCGATCTACGACCCGTTCTGGGAAGCCGCCATTTCGCTGGAGCTGCCCTTGTCGTGGCACATCCTCACGACCTCCGGAGACAACTCACTCTCCAAGCCGCGCGGCCCCAAGATCAATGGCTTCCTGTCGATCATCCGCGGGTGCCAGGACATCATGGGCATGCTGGTCTTCAGCGGCGTCTTCGAACGCCACGAAAAGCTGCGGGTCGTGTGCGTCGAAGCCGATGCCGGCTGGGCACCGCACTTCATGTATCGCATGGACCACGCCTACAAGCGTCATCGCTACTGGATGAAGGGC
This sequence comes from Reyranella sp. GW821-FHT12G01, assembly GCF_058806575.1. Classification (NCBI taxonomy): domain Bacteria; kingdom Pseudomonadati; phylum Pseudomonadota; class Alphaproteobacteria; order Hyphomicrobiales; family Reyranellaceae; genus Reyranella; species Reyranella sp. GW821-FHT12G01. Next base: position 3,604,896 of record NZ_JBXAPV010000001.1, on the reverse strand, counting down.
AAGGAACTGGCGCGGCTTCCGTCGGAATACTTCCGCGACCACATCGCGCTGACCTTCCAGGACGACTGGACGGCGTTCCAGTTCGCCGATCAGCTGGGGCCGCAGCAGCTCATGTGGGCGAACGATTTTCCCCACAGCGATTCGACGTGGCCGTGGAGCCAGGACGTCATCGCCGAACAGACCGCTCACCTGACGCCCGAACTCAGGAAGCGCATCCTGCGCGACAACGTGGCCGAGCTTTACAGCCTGGCCGCGTAGCCGCGCAGTCGGGCGCGTTTTACGCGCGGATCATCGGGTCGTGTAGACGGTCGTCTGAGCCGGCACCGGCTTCTCGACGACCCGCTCGCTGCGGATCGAGCATCCGGCCGCCAGGATGCAGGCGGCCGCGATCAGGATGAGCTTCGTCATGGGAAGCTCTTTTTAGCGAGTGGTGTAGACGGTCGTGGTCTGCGCCGGGACCGCGCCCGGCGTCGTGTCGTACACGACGGTCCGCTCGGCCGTGCGGGCAGGCACGGGCTTCTCGACGACGCGTTCGGTGTACGAGGCGCAGCCCGCGACGAACGAGCAGGCGGCGAGGGTGATGATTGCTACTTGCTTCACGGGAAGGCTCCTTGTTGACGTTGCGGCACGACAACGGCGCATTGGTCCCGTGGTTGCGGGGACCCTGCAGAGGCTCGTCCGGCGCATGAACCTGCACGTAGGCGGTTCGAAGGTCAGTCGATGTGCAACTTTTTTGCATTGCCCGCGCGACAGCGCTTTTGCATATTTCCCTCGGCTATTTAGCCATAGGGGAGAGGGGCTTATGCTCAAGAAGTTGTTTGTTCTAATTGCCGCTACGTTTCTGATCAGCGCATGCGACGAGCCTGCGCCGGCCACAACGCCGCCGCCGCCGCCACCGGCTCCGCAGAGCTTCATGCTGTTCTTCGATTGGGATAGCGCCAAGCTGAATCCGCAGGCCACGAGCGTCGTCGGCCAGGCGGCTGCTGCCTACAAGACCAAGGGTGGCGCTCGCATCAACGCGACCGGCCATACCGACACGTCCGGTACTCCGGCCTACAACATGGCGCTGTCGCTGCGCCGCGCCAACGCGGTCAAGGACGCGCTGGTCCAGCAGGGCGTGCCTGCGACGGCGATCTCGGTCGTCGGTCGTGGCGAGCAGGGTCTGCTCGTGCAGACCGGCCCGAACGTCCGCGAGCCGCAGAACCGCCGCGTCGAGATCGCGATCCTGCAGACGGCCGCCGCTCCGATGGACGACGCCGCCTACTGCCGGGCGCTCGCCCAGAAGTGGCGTGACTACGACCGTACGGACGCGTCGGGTCCGGCTCCGCAGGCCATCGCGAAGTGCGATGCCGGCGACTATGCGTCGGGTATCCCCGTTCTCGTGAAGATGCTCACGGACGCCAAGATCCCGCTGCCGCCGCGCTCGTAAGCTCAGACAGACAAGGAAAAGGCGGCCCTCGTGGCCGCCTTTTTTTGTGGGCTATTTGCCGTTGCCCGGTCGGGTGGGCAGCGGCGCCCATTGCCGGGGCTGAAGCTCGGAATATTCGATCCAGGGGCCGGTTTCGGCGAAGCCCATGTCGAGGGCGCCGACGTCGCTCACCCAATAGCCGAGCGAGCGGCGGTTGGGGTCGAACCTCCAGGCGCCGACCACCACTTCGTCGGCGACGTGGCCGGCGAGACCGGGGCAGAACAGCAGGAGCGGGCCCTGATCCTTCGGGGCGGTCTCGATCGGCTGCCAGAGGGCCTGCGGGCCCTGCCTGAGCTGCTCGATCTCTTCAGCCGCTCGCCACCTCACGTCGCCCGCCAGGGCCCCTGTCTGCTCGCCGGTGGGGCCATGGTGGGCCCGGCATTGGGCGCGCAGTTCGTCGACTATGTCTTTCATCGCAGCTCCGGACACACAGTTCCTCGTCGCACTTTTAGCCCACCTCTCATGGACTTGATGTGTCATCCATTATATTGGATTTTATATCCATCATGAGGGAGGAGCGCCTTGCTCGACATCAACGACCGGATCGCCGCCCAGGTCCGCGATCTCCGGACCGGACAAGGTCTTTCCCTCGAGGCGCTGGCGGAAGCCTGCGGCGTCAGCCGGTCCATGATTTCCCTGATCGAGCGCGGCGAGAGCAGCCCGACGGCGGTGATCCTCGAGAAACTGGCCACGGGTCTCGGCGTTTCCCTGGCGACACTCTTCGAGGCGCCTGCCGAACCGGCGCGGCCGGTGTCCCGCCGCGCTGCTCAGGTCGAATGGCGCGATCCCGCATCGGGATATCTCCGGCGCAACGTGTCGCCGGGCGGTTTTCCGTCGCCCATCCAGATCGTTGAGGTCCAGTTTCCCGCCGGGGCGACGGTCGCCTACGAGACGGCCGCGCGACCGGGCGTCACCCACCAGCAGGTCTGGGTCCTGCAGGGCACGATCGACGTCACGCTGGGGGATGAACGCTTCGAGCTGCGCGCCGGCGATTGCCTGGCGATGGTCCTCGACCGGCCGATCACCTATCACAATCCGACGGACAAGCCCGCGCGCTACTGCGTGATCATCGTGGCGCCGCGGCAGGCCTGAGCGATGGATCTCACGGATGTCGCCGCGGCCCTGTTGAGCGCCGTGCTGCATGCCGGCTGGAATGCCGGCGTGAAGGCCAGCCGCAATCCCGCGCAGGTGATGACGGCCCAGATGGTGCTGGGCGCCGTGCTCGTCGTCCCGGCGCTCTTCTGGTCGGGTCTCCCGAGCCTCGCATCCTGCGGCTGGATCGCGGCCTCAACCTTGATGAACGTGCTCACCGTGCAGGCCCTGCTGCGCGCCTATGAACTCGGTGGCTTCGGGCTGGTCTATCCGGTCGTGCGCTCGCTGGCGGTGCTGATGGTGGTGCCGCTGGCGGCGATCCTGACCGGCGAGCGGCTGGGCACGCCGGGGCTTCTAGGCATCCTCGTCATCTCCCTGGCGCTCGTCGTGCTCGCCTGGGATGCCGCGCGCGGGCAGGGGATTACGCGGGCGGCCCTGGGGTGGACGTTTGCGGCCGGCATCGGCACCGCGGCGTACATCATGTGCGACGCGCAGGGCGTGCGGCTCTCGGGATCGCCCTGGGCCTATGGGTTCATCGTGTCGATCACCAACGCGGCGGCGATGGGATGGCGGCAGCGCCATTCGGGCCCGCCCTGGGCCCATGTGGCGACCCACTGGAAGGCCGCCCTGCCGATCGCCGTCGCCGCAATGGCGTCGTACCTGCTCATCCTCTGGGTCTGGAGCCACGCGCCGATCGCGCCGGCCGCAGCCCTTCGGGACACCAGTGCTGTCTTCGCGGTCGTGATCGCCGTCTTCTGGCTGAAGGAACCGTTTACGCGCATGCGCATCGTCGCGGTCCTGCTGGCGGCCGCCGCCATTCCCCTGCTGCGATTCGGCTGATCACGCCTTGCCGTAGAGGCGGCCCAGCAGATCGCCGAGGGTGGTCGCCTCGGTTTCAGAAAGGTGGCTCCCGACCGCCGCCGCGATCGCGTCGGCATAAACTGGCCACATGCGGCGGCGAAGCGCGCGGCCCGATCGCGTGATGCGCAGGACCTGGCCGCGCCCGTCTTCCTCGCTCGCCGTGCGCGCGACGTGACCGGCCGCCTCCAGGCGATCGACCAGCCGCGAGAGATTGTACTGGGCGAACAACATTTCCTTCTGGAGTTCGAACGGGCGCAGCCCCGCCGGGTCGGCCCGTTCGAGCTCGAGCAGCGCGTCGTACCAGGCGAGCGGCGGCAGGCCCGCTTTCTTGAGGCGTGCCTCAACGGTGGACTGTGCCGCGCGATGGGCGCGCTCGAGGCGGGCCCAGGCGCGGACGACGGCGTCGGACGGGAGAGGGGGCTCCATGTCGGCATTTTATAGATAAATGCACTTGCATCAAGTTTGGCAGCACATATATGCAAATGCATCAATATGGAGATGGCCATGCTGACCCTCGTTTCCTTCGATCTGTGTCCCTATGTGCAACGCGCGGCGATCGCGCTGGCCGAGAAGGGCGTGCCGTTCGAACGGCGCAACGTCGACCTCGCCGACAAGCCCGCGTGGTTCAAGGCGATCTCGCCGCTCGGCAAGGTGCCGTTGCTGCAGGTCGGCAATGACGTGCTCTTCGAAAGCTCCGTGATCGCCGAATATCTCGACGAGACGCAGGGACCGCGGCTTCACCCCGAAGATGCGCTCGTCCGTGCCCGTCACCGTGCGTGGATGGAATTCGGCTCCTCGATCCTGGCCGATATCTGGACCGTCGAGACGACGCCCGACCAGGCGGCCTTCGACGCCAAGGTCCAATCCCTGCGGGAAAAGTTCGTCCGCCTCGAGGGTGAGCTCGGGACGGGGCCCTGGTTCGCCGGCGAGGCGTTCAGTCTCGTCGATGCGGTGTTCGCGCCGGTCTTCCGCTACTTCGACGTGTTCGATCGCTTCGTCGACCTCGGCGTCTTCGCCGGCTTGCCGAAAATGCAGGCATGGCGGCAGGCGCTGGCCGCGCGGCCGTCGGTAAAGGGCGCCGTCGCTGCCGATTACGAGGCGAAGCTGGAGGCCTTCCTGCGCCGCCAGCCGTCCTGGCTGGCCACGCGGCTGGCTTGAGGCGCCGCAAGGCGGGCTTGTGCGGCAGGGAGCCCGGTGACAGCATCTGCGTTGTTCACAGCGTACCGAAGCAGCCGACCGAGGAGACTCCCATGGAAGTCGATGGTCTTGTGACGGCGTTGGAGAGGATCGAACACGCCGCTCGCGATTTCATGCATCCGCCCGACAAGGTGGATGCGCCAGCCGCGTTGCTTGGTGTCCTGGCGGAGTACGGGCGCGCACTCGGCCATCCCTATTCGATCGATCCTGGACTGGACGATGCTCGCAACGAGGCGTCACGTCACTGCGCCGCTGTGCAGGAGAATCTGTCGGCGGTGCTGGAAGAGGTTCGCCAGCTCCACCTGACGGTAAGCGGGCTGCTGCCTTCGCTCGTGCGGATCGCCGATCGCGAGTGAACAGGGCGGCGTGAGACGAAAAAGCCGGAGACTGGCCCCGGCTTTCGGTCTCCGATGTCTCTAGATCTCAGCCCTCATCGAGGAAGCTGCGCAGCATGCGCGAGCGGCTCGGGTGCTTCAGCTTGCGCAACGCCTTCGCCTCGATCTGGCGGATACGCTCGCGTGTAACCGAGAACTGCTGGCCGACTTCTTCCAGCGTGTGGTCGGTGTTCATGCCGATGCCGAAGCGCATGCGCAGCACGCGCTCCTCGCGCGGCGTCAGCGTCGCCAGAACCCGCGTCGTGCTTTCGCGCAGGTTGCCCTGGATGGCCGCCTCGAGCGGGATGACAGCGTTCTTGTCCTCGATGAAGTCGCCGAGATGCGAATCCTCCTCGTCGCCGATCGGCGTTTCGAGCGAGATCGGCTCCTTGGCGATCTTCAGGACCTTGCGGACCTTCTCCAGCGGCATGCCGAGCTTCTCGGCCAACTCCTCGGGCTGCGGTTCGCGGCCGATCTCGTGCAGCATCTGGCGGCTGGTGCGGACCAGCTTGTTGATGGTCTCGATCATGTGCACCGGGATACGGATGGTGCGCGCCTGGTCGGCGATCGAGCGCGTGATGGCCTGACGGATCCACCACGTGGCGTAGGTCGAGAACTTGTAGCCGCGGCGGTACTCGAACTTGTCGACCGCCTTCATCAGGCCGATGTTGCCTTCCTGGATGAGGTCCAGGAACTGCAGGCCGCGGTTCGTGTACTTCTTGGCGATCGAGATCACGAGGCGCAGGTTGGCCTCGATCATCTCCTTCTTCGCCCGCATCATCTCGCGCTCGCCGTCCTGGACGGTCTTGCACATGCGGCGGAATTCGAAGATCGGCGCGCCGGCATGCTCGGAGATCTCGCGGATCTCCGCGCGGATCTTCTCGATCTCGGGGCCGCGCTTCTTGGCGAAGTCCTTCCAGCCCCGGCCCGACAGCTTGCCGACCTTCTCGAGCCAATTGGGATCGATCTCGTGCGTGAAGTAGTTGTCGAGGAAGTCCTGGCGCGAGATGCGGAAGCTTTCCGCCGTCCGCATCAGCTTGCCTTCCTGGACCATCAGCCTGCGATTGAGGTCGTAGAGCGCAAGCTTCAGCTGCTCGATACGGTTGGCATTGATATGCACCGTCCGCACCAGCTCGACGATCTTCTTGCGGTGCTTCTCGTAGCTCTTCTCGAACTCCGTGCTGGGCTTCTGGCCGCGCGCGAGCGTCGAGAGGCGACGGTTCTGCACCTTCGACATCTCGATATAGACTTTGTAGATCTTGGTGAGGACGCGCAGGACCTCGGGCTTGAGCTTCTCCTCGAGCGCCGACAGCGACAGCGCGTTCTCGTCGTCTTCCTCGCCGCCTTCAGCCGCGGGAGCCTCGCCGCCTTCACCATTCACCGCCGGGGCAGCCGGACGCACCAGCTTCGGCATCATGGCGGGACGCGGCATCGGCGGTGCGGCTGGCACCGCGGCCGGGGCGCCCTTGCCCTCGCCGGGGGCGCCGCCACCCTGGGTCGCCTCGAGGTCGATCACGTCGCGCAGCAGGATGCGGCCCTCGTTGATCGCGTCGCGCCAGTGCAGCAGCGCCGTGATCGTCATCGGGCTCTCGCAGATGCCGCCGATCATCTTGTCCTGGCCGGCCTCGATGCGCTTGGCGATCTCGATCTCGCCCTCGCGGCTCAGCAGTTCGACGCTGCCCATCTCGCGCAGGTACATGCGCACGGGATCGTCGGTGCGGCCGAGCTCTTCGTCCTCGCCGGTCGCCTCGGCGGCCACCACGGCGGTCTTGGCGGGCTCGGCCGGGGTGGCCGAAGCGGAGTCGTCCTGCTCCTCGGCCTCGACGACGTTCACGCCGGCCTCGGACAGCATCGCCATCGTGTCCTCGATCTGCTCGGAGGACACCTCATCGGGCGGCAGGGCGGCGTTCAGCTCGTCATAGGTGACGTAGCCACGCTCCTTGCCCTTCTGGACGAGCTTCTTGAGCTCGGCGCCAAGGGTGTCGAGCAGGGGGGCATCGGGGCCCTCCTCACGGGAGTCGGTGGCTTCAGGTTGGCTTACGGTCGCGGTTTTGGTCGCCATTTACTCAAATCCTTGGGTGCGACAAACAGATGCAACGGCCAGTGGGGCCGTTAATTTGGCTGCAAGAAGAGGAGGCGGGGAAGGGCGGCCCCCGCGAAAACTACCCTTCTACTATATGGGGCTTCACTGCAAGCAGCGATAGGGGAGGGCCTCGGATTCCTCGCGGGAACCTTACCCGGCATTGGATTCGATGCTTTCGCGCCGCATCCGGTCGAGAATCGCCTGGAGTCGACGCAAATTGTCCTCCGACATGTCCTCGGCAAGGGCCTCCTCGGCCCGTTTCAGCTCCTCGGGATCGGCCTGCAACTGGCTCATGTGGCGCGCAGCCCGGCGCCACTGGCCGACCCAGCCGTCGGCGTCCGCCGGGTCGTCGCGGAACGCCTCGCGGGCCTTGGTCCGGGCCGCCGCCGCCAGCCGGCCGAGACCGCTTCTCTCGAGATGCTGCTCGATCAACTGCGCCTCCAGCGACGGGTCGCCCGCCGCCTCGTCGGCCGCCGGATCGACCCCCGACGGGACCATCGACAGGGCGTCCAGCAGGCCGCTGCGCAGCCGGATCAGCTCGGCATTGGCGATCGGCAAAGCCGCCAGGTCCTCGGCAAGAATGTGGAGCAGGGCCGGCCGTTCGATCAGGGCGCCCAGCAGGATCCGCTCCTGGCGGGAGCCGTCGAGATCGTTCCCGGCTCGCTGCGCCGCCGAGCCGGCGGCAAAGGGCGCGAGCTCCGGGTCGCCCGGCCGGCGGAACGGCCGCCGGGCCGCGCCGCCGCCCGGCTGCCAGGCCGGCGTCTGGGGCCGGCGCATGCGGTACAGCCGGTTGCGCATCTCGGTCTTGTAGTAGTCGCGGACGACGGGATCGGCGATCTCGCCGACCCGCTGCTCGATGCTGTGCTGCAGGCTCGCCCGCCGCTCCGGCGTATCGGTCGGCTTGCCCTCGGTTTCGAGGTCCCAGACGACATCGGACAGGGGGCGGGCGAGGTCGAGCGCGCGGCGCACCGCCTCCGGTCCGTTCTTGCGAATCAGGCTGTCGGGATCCTCGCCGGCGGGCAGCGCCAGGAAGCGCAGGCTCTTGCCGGGGCGCAGCAAGGGCAGGGCGCGTTCGGCGGCGCGGGACATGGCGCGGCGCCCGGCATTGTCGCCGTCGAAGCAGAGATAGGGCTCATCAGCCAGCTTCCACAGCTCGCCCAGCTGGCCTTCGGTGAGCGCCGTTCCGAGGGGCGCGACGGCGCCCGTGAAGCCCGCGCCATGCAGGGCGATCACGTCCATGTAGCCTTCCGCCACGATGACCGGCTGATCCTTGGTCACCGCCTGACGGGCAAGGTCGAGGCAGTAGAGATTGGCGCCCTTGTGAAAGAGCGGCGTCTCCGGTGAGTTGAGGTACTTGGGCTCGCCGGTGCCCATGACGCGGCCGCCGAAGGCAATGGCCCGGCCGCGGCGGTCGTTGATGACGAACATCACGCGCCCTCGGAAGCGGTCGTAGGGCTCGCGCCTGTCCTCGGGCTGGATGGCGAGGCCAGCCTCGACGATCTTGTCGATCGGCACGTTCTCGCGCTTCAGCGCGGCGATCACGCCATCGCGTGAATCCGGCGCAAATCCCAGGCGGAAATGATCGATGACCGCATCCGAAAGGCCGCGTCCGCGCAGGTAATCGAGGCCTTGCCGGCCGACCGGCAGGCGGAGCTGCTTCTGGAACCAGAGGGCCGCCAGTTCGACCACCTGCTGCAGGGTCGAGGCTCGTTCGACCCGCTCGCGCTCGGCCGGCGTGGCGCGCGGCACCGGCAGGTTGACCTCGCGTGCGAGCTTCTCGACCGATTCGGGGAACGAAAGCCCCTCGGTCTTCATGACGAAGCCCACCGCGTCGCCATGCTCGCCGCAGCCGAAACAGTGATAGAAGCCCTTCTTGTCGTTAACCGTGAAGGACGGCGACTTTTCGTTGTGGAAAGGGCAAAGGCCCGCGTACTCGGCGCCCGAACGGCGCTTCAGCGACACCTTCCGGCCGACGATGTCGGACAGGCTGAGGCGCGCGCGCAGTTCGTCTAGAAAGCCGGGGGGGAAGGCCATCCCCTAAGATGGCCCTCGCACCCGGGCCACGCCATAGGGGATAGCGGGGAAGACTAGCCGGCGAGCGCCTTCTTCACCGCAGCCGATGCCTTGGCGAAGTCCATCTGCCCGGCATACTTGCCCTTCAAGGCCGCCATGACGCCGCCCATGTCCTTGACCGAGGTGGCGCCGGCGGCGGCGATCGCCTCGCGCACGGCGGCGTCGACGGCGGCCTCGTCCATCTGCTGGGGCAGGAAACGCTCGATCACGGCGATCTCGGCCTTTTCCTTGTCGGCCAGGTCGGTTCGGCCGCCCTTGTCATACAGGGCGATCGATTCGTTGCGCTGTTTGATCATGCCCTGCATCAGCGAGAGGATCTGGTCGTCGGCCACGCCGTCGCGGCTGGCCTCGGTGCGGGCGGCGATATCGGCATCCTTGAGCTTCGCCAAGATGAGCCGAATCGTGCCCAGCGCGGCCTGATCCTTGGCGCGCATGGCGTCTTTCATCGCTTCGGTCAGTTTTTCGCGCAGCATCGCTTCAGTCCTACTGGTTGGCCGTATGCCCAAGCGGCGGAAACTAATCGTCTCTCCCGCTGTTGGCAAAGTAAATAAGTTATTGAAATAGCTTAGAAATTGGCTGCCTTGCGCGCCTTGACCCTCTGCTGCGGCTTGGTTACAAACCGCCCGGCTCGCCGATCGCCTCGCCCATACCGGGCCCGGGGCGAGGCCGTGCGGGCACGGAACGGACTAATTCATCATGACTTCACCTAAGACCGCCGGCGCCAATGACGCCGCGCCGCGTTGGGCCACGGCCGCGCTCGTGCTGGCCGACGGCACGGTCTTCTGGGGCAAGGGAGTGGGCGCCGCCGGCCATGCCGTGGGCGAAGTCTGCTTCAATACCTCGATGACCGGATACCAGGAGATCATCACCGATCCCTCCTATGCCGGCCAGATCATCACCTTCACCTTCCCGCACATCGGCAACGTGGGCACCAATCTCGAGGACATCGAGACGATCACCCCGGCCGCCCGCGGCGTCGTCCTGCGCGGCGACATCACGGAGCCTGCGAATTGGCGTTCGGTGAAGCCGCTGAACGACTGGCTGAAGAGCCACAATCTGCCGGGTATCTGCGACGTCGACACGCGCGCCATCACGCGCCGCATCCGCGACGGCGGCCCGCCCAACGGCGTCGTCGTGCATGCGCCCGACGGCAAGTTCGACATTCCCAAGATGCGCCAGATCGCGCTCGACTGGCCGGGCCTCGACGGCATGGATCTCGCTCTCGAGGTCACGACCAAGCAGACCTACAATTGGGATGAGACCAAGTGGGCGCTGGGCCAGGGCTACGGCAAGCTCACCAAGCCGAAGTATCATGTCGTCGCGGTCGACTACGGCGCCAAGCGCAACATCTTGCGCTGCCTCGCCAACACCGGCTGCAAGGTCACGGTCGTGCCGGCGACAGCGACGGCCGACGACATCCTGCGCCACAAGCCCGACGGCGTGTTCCTCTCCAACGGCCCCGGCGATCCGGCGGCGACGGCGGTCTATGCGTCGCCCGCCATCCAGGCCGTGCTCGACAAGAAGGTGCCGCTGTTCGGCATCTGCCTCGGCCACCAGATCCTGGCGCTGACGCTCGGCGGCAAGACGCGCAAGATGGAACGCGGCCATCGCGGCGCCAACCAGCCGGTCAAGGACCTGACGACCGGCAAGGTCGAGATCACGTCGCAGAACCATGGCTTCTGCGTCATTCCCGAATCACTGCCCAAGAACACCGAGGTGACGCACGTCTCGCTGTTCGACGGCATCAACGAAGGCCTGCGCTGCACCGACAAGCCGGCCTTCTCGGTCCAATATCATCCCGAAGCCTCGCCTGGCCCAACCGACAGCCATTATCTCTTCGACCGCTTCGTCGAGATGATCGACGCGAGCAAGGGCAAGTAGAGAAATCATGCCCAAGCGCACAGACATCAAATCCATCCTCGTCATCGGCGCCGGCCCGATCGTCATCGGTCAGGCCTGCGAGTTCGATTACTCCGGCGTCCAGGCCTGCAAGGCGCTGAAGGACGAAGGCTATCGCGTCATCCTGATCAACTCGAACCCGGCCACGATCATGACCGATCCGGGTCTGGTCGATGCGACCTATGTCGAGCCGATCACGCCCGACTTCGTGGCGCGCATCATCGAGAAGGAAAAGCCCGACGCCATCCTGCCGACGATGGGAGGACAGACCGCGCTCAACACGGCGATGTCGCTGCATCGCGACGGGCGCCTGGTGAAGTACGGCGTCGAGTTGATCGGCGCCAATGCCGAGGCAATCGACAAGGCCGAGGACCGTCTGCTGTTCCGCGACGCCATGACCAAGATCGGGCTGACCTGCCCGAAGAGCGAGGTCGTGCACAATCGCGAAGAGGCCGCGACGGCACTCGACCGCGTCGGCCTGCCGGCGATCATCCGCCCGTCCTTCACCCTGGGCGGCACCGGCGGCGGCATCGCCTACAACCGCGACGAATATTTCGAGATCGTGGCCGGCGGCGTCGACGCCTCGCCGGTCGGCGAGGTGCTGGTCGAGGAATCGGTGCTCGGCTGGAAAGAGTACGAGATGGAGGTCGTGCGCGACCGCAACGACAACTGCATCATCATCTGCTCGATCGAGAACGTCGATCCGATGGGCGTGCATACCGGCGATTCGGTCACCGTCGCGCCGGCGCTGACGCTCACCGACAAGGAATACCAGATCATGCGCGACGCCTCGATCGCGTGCCTGCGCGAGATCGGCGTCGATACCGGCGGTTCGAACGTGCAGTTCGCCGTCGATCCGGCGACCGGCCGCATGGTCGTGATCGAGATGAATCCGCGCGTGTCGCGCTCCTCGGCGCTGGCCTCGAAGGCCACGGGCTTCCCGATCGCCAAGGTCGCGGCGCGGCTGGCCGTCGGCTACACGCTCGATGAGCTGCTGAACGACATCACCGGCGAAACGCCGGCCTCGTTCGAACCGACGATCGACTACGTCGTCACCAAGATGCCGCGCTTCGCGTTCGAGAAGTTCCCCGGCGCGGAGCCGCTGCTCAACACCTCGATGAAGAGCGTCGGCGAGGCGATGTCGATCGGCCGTACCTTCCAGGAATCGCTGCAGAAGGCGCTGCGCTCGATGGAGACGGGCTTGACCGGCCTGAACGAGATCGAGATCAAGGGTGCGCCCGACAAGTCCGCCATCGTGGGCGCGCTGGCGCGGCCGACGCCCGACCGCATCCTCGTGATCGCCCAGGCCTTCCGCTACGGCCTGAATGTCGAGGAGATCGCGCAGGCCTCCAAGTACGAGCCTTGGTTCCTGCGCCAGATCGAGCAGCTCGTCAGCCTCGAGGCGGACCTGCGCAAGAACGGCCTGCCGAAGGACGCCAAGGCGTTTTTCGACGTGAAGAAGAAGGGCTTCTCGGACGAGCGTCTGGGTGAGCTCACCAGGCAGTCCACGGCCGACGTTGCGAAGAAGCGCCGTGCAATGGGCGTACGGCCGGTCTTCAAGCGCATCGACACCTGCGCCGCCGAGTTCGAATCGCGTACGCCCTATCTCTACTCCTGCTACGAGGGCGACGGCGTGCGGCCCGCGGAGTGCGAGGCGCAGCCGACCGACAAGCGCAAGGTCATCATCCTGGGCGGCGGTCCGAACCGCATCGGCCAGGGCATCGAGTTCGACTATTGCTGCGTCCATGCCGTCTACGCGCTGCGCGATGCCGGCTACGAGACCATCATGGTCAACTGCAATCCCGAGACGGTGTCGACCGACTACGACACGGCCGACCGTCTCTACTTCGAGCCGCTGACCGCCGAGGACGTGATCGAGCTGGTCGAGGTCGAGCGCCGCAACGGCGAACTGATGGGCCTGATCGTGCAGTTCGGCGGCCAGACGCCGCTCAAGCTCGCCAAGCCGCTGGAAGCCGCGGGCATCCCGATCCTGGGCACGTCGCCCGACGCGATCGATCTCGCCGAGGACCGCGAGCGCTTCCAGAAGTTGATCCACGAGCTGAAGCTCCGCCAGCCGGCCAACGGCACGGCGACGTCGGAGAAGCAGGCGATCGAGATCGCCGAGAAGATCGGCTACCCGGTCGTCATCCGCCCGTCCTACGTGCTGGGCGGCCGCGCGATGCAGATCGTCTACGACCGGCAAGCGATCGAGCGTTACATGCGCGACGCCGTGAAGGTGTCGGGCAGCAACCCGGTGCTGGTCGACTCCTATCTGCGCGACGCCATCGAGGTCGACGTCGATGCGCTGGCCGACAAGGACCAGAACGTGTTCGTCGCCGGCATCATGGAGCATATCGAGGAAGCGGGAATTCATTCCGGCGACTCGGCCTGCTCGCTGCCGCCTTACTCGCTGCCGGCAAAGATCATCGCCGAGATCGAGCGTCAGACCGAGGCAATGGCCAAGGCGCTCCACGTTGTCGGTCTCATGAACGTGCAGTTCGCGGTGAAGGACGGCGAGGTCTATGTCCTCGAGGTCAATCCGCGCGCCAGCCGCACCGTGCCGTTCGTCGCCAAGGCGACCGGCCAGCCGATCGCCAAGTTCGCCGCCCGCCTGATGGCCGGTGAGCCGTTGAAGGCGCTGGGCGTCAAGAAGTCGAAGGCCAAGCACATCGCGGTCAAGGAAGCGGTGTTCCCCTTTGCGCGCTTCCCCGGCGTCGACATCATCCTCGGGCCCGAGATGCGCTCGACCGGCGAGGTCATGGGCCTCGACATGGATTTCGGCCGTGCCTTCGCCAAGTCGCAGCTCGGCGCCGGCAGCAAGGTGCCGGTCGAGGGCACTGTCTTCGTGTCGGTGAAGGATCCGGACAAGCAGGCGATGGTGAAGCCGCTGAAGCGCCTGGTCGAACTGGGCTTCAAGATCGTGGCGACCCGCGGCACGGCGGAGTTCCTCGCCAAGCACTCGATCGAGGCGCAGCAGGTCAACAAGGTGCTCGAAGGCCGGCCGCACATCGTCGACCTGATGAAGGACGGCAAGGTGCAACTCGTCTTCAACACGGTCGATGGCGCCAGCGCCTTGACCGACAGCTTCACGCTGCGACGCACCGCCCTGATGCACAAGATCGCCTATTATACGACCGTCGCGGGGGCAAAGGCGGCGGTCGAGGGCATCGCTGCGGTCAAGGAGGGCGCGCTCGAGGTGGCGCCACTGCAATCCTACTTCAAGACAGCCTTTTAGCCGCCGCTCTTTCCTGCAACGTGGCCGAATGCAACCCGTTTCCGGGTGCGTTCGGCGTTGACGCGGTACGATTGATCAAGGACGATTTGGCGATGGAACGTATTCCCATGACTGCCGAGGGGCTTCAGCGCCTCGAAGGCGAACTGAAAGTGCTGAAGAGCGTGGAGCGCCCGGCGATCATCAAGGCGATCGCTACGGCGCGCGAGCATGGCGATCTCTCGGAGAACGCCGAGTATACGTCTGCGCGCGAAAAGCAGAGCTTCATCGAAGGTCGTATCGCCGAGCTCGAGGACATCATCTCGCGGACCGAGGTGATCGATTTCTCCAAGCTGACCGGCAAGATCATCAAGTTCGGCGCCACCGTGCGCCTGGCCGACGAGGACACCGACGAGACGGTGAAGTACCAGATCGTCGGCCCCTACGAGGCCGACCTCGCCAAGGGCCGGATCTCAATCACCTCGCCGATCGGCCGGGCCCTGATCGGCAAGACCGTCGGCGACACTGTCGAGGTCCAGACGCCGCGCGGCGGCAAGTCCTACGAAGTGGTGGGCGTGCAGTTCAACTAGTCGCCATCATGGAGCGCGCCCGGCGCATGCCGGTCGACTTCATGACCGCGTACTGGATCCCGAACAGGCCCACCTTGCTGGCGATGGCCCAGACCGATTTCACGGCCGCCCAGGTCGTGACGTCGAGTGTCAGCGCCAGCACGATGTTGAGCGCTGCCGAGAAGAACATCATTCCGGCCCAGACATAGCCGAAGGTGATTCCGAGGTCCGGCACGGTCGCCTGCGCGATCGGCGGCAGGTAGCGGTTCATCCAGCCGCGTTTCAGCATCACCAGCCCGACGACGACATAGACGATGCTGGGCTTCAGCATGATGAAGACCGGATCGTCGGTGAGGAACGTGGCCGTTCCCGACGCCAGGATGATGACGAGGCTCAGCCACTGCAGCGTCTCGACGGGCTGCCTGTGGACGAGCTGCCAGGCGATCTGGCCAAGGCCCAGCGCCATGCCCAGCCCGACCGCCAGGAAGAGATTGTCGGTGACGACATAGACGCCGAGGAAGAGCAGGGTCGAGGCGAGGTCGAGGAGCAGGACCTTGGACGCCTGGAAGAGGTTCTTCATGGCTCGCGACTCCACCGATGTCTTTATGACAACGCTGTGTATTTAAGTCACGCTATCAATACACGCCGTTCCCCGCAAGAGAATTCCAGGCGTCAGACGACGACTTTTATGTAGGTATCCTTCATCACGATCAGGCCGCGCCGGAAGGTGTAGAGGTCGCAGCCCAGCCACTCCTGCCGCTCGCCAGTCTTCAGGGTCGCGATCCGGTGCCATTCGGTGACAGCCCGGTCGCCGTGGATGAATTCGTTGGTGTGGTTCCACTTCACGTCGCTGGCGGCGGCGAACAGGGGCTCGAAGTAGCTGCGGATCGCAGCCTTGCCCTTGAAGCTCTGGCCCCAGTAGTCGGGCCCCTTGGCGTTTCGGAACTCACCGTCCTCGGCGAAGGAATTGACGATCCCGTCGACGTCGCGCCGCGCGAAGGCGTCGGCGACGCGATGCAGAATCTCGAAGGTGACGTCGGTCATTGGGATCCTTGCTCTGGTGTCGCCACCTCTCGACGGAGGCTAGGCCTCAGTCGAGATCGGAACACCGGGAACCTGCTTGGCGGTGCGGAACACCATCATCGACTTCACGTGGCTGACGTTGGGCGCCGAGGTGAGGCGGGTCGTCAGGAACTTCTGATATTCGTCCCAGGTCTCGGCCACGATCTTGAGCAGGAAGTCGGCCTCGCCGGCCAGCATGTGGCACTCGCGGACCTCGTCCCACTTCTCGATCAGCTCCTCGAAGGACTTGAGATCGGCCTCGGCCTGGCTGTTCAGGCCCACCAGGGCGAACACCGACACGCTGTAGCCCAGCGCTTCGGGGCTGAGTTCGGCGTGGTAGCCCTTGATGATTCCGGCCCGCTCCAGGGCCCTGACGCGGCGCAGGCAGGGCGGTGCCGATATGCCGGCCCTTTCGGCCAGCTCCACATTGGTCATGCGTCCATTGGACTGCAGGTCGCTTAGAATTCGCCGGTCAATTCGATCGAGCTTGGCCCGAGCCATTCGTTTTCCTCCGTTGGCCGCGGTCTATGCCAGAACCATGCCACGCACGCAATAAAGTTGCGAGAATTCGCCGGTTGGCTGTGAACAATTGCGTGTGAAATCGACATCTACCCGTGCAACGCGGGCGAGGTTTGCATATATGTGAAAGATATGCAGTTGGCGGGATGCGGAGCGGACATGGCAGCAACTCATCGAAGCAAGGTGATGATCCTTGGTTCCGGACCGGCGGGATACACGGCGGCGATCTACGCTGCCCGCGCCAGCCTTAAGCCCATGCTGGTGCAGGGCATCCAGCCCGGCGGGCAGCTCACGATCACGACCGACGTGGAGAATTATCCGGGCTTCGCGGACGTGATCCAGGGGCCGTGGCTGATGGAGCAGATGCAGAAGCAGGCCGAGCATGTCGGCACGCAGCTGTTCTTCGACACGATCGTGGACATCGACGTGACCCGGCGGCCGTTCGTCTGCATGGGCGATTCCGGCGATCGCTACGAGGCCGATGCGCTGATCATCGCGACGGGTGCCACGGCGCGCTGGCTCGGCATTCCGACCGAGGAGACGTTCCGCGGCGGCGGTGTGTCGGCCTGCGCGACCTGTGACGGTTTCTTCTTCCGCGGCAAGGATGTCGTGGTTGTGGGCGGCGGCAACACGGCCGTCGAAGAAGCACTGTACCTCACTCATCATGCCTCGAAGGTGACGCTGGTCCATCGCCGCGACAGCTTCCGCGCCGAGAAGATCCTGCAGGATCGCCTGTTCAAGAACCCGAAGGTCACCGTCGTTTGGGACCACGTGGTCGACGAGGTGCTCGGCGAAAAGACGCCGGCGCCAATCGTCACCGGCGCGCGCCTGCGCAACGTGAAGACGGGCGCCGTGCACGACATCAAGACCGATGGTTTCTTCGTGGCGATCGGCCATTCGCCCAATACCGAGCTGTTCAAGGGCAAGCTCGACATGGACGGCGAGGGCTATCTGATCACCCGGCCTGACTCGACCGCGACGAACATCGAGGGCGTCTACGCGGCGGGCGACGTTCAGGACAAGGTCTTCCGGCAGGCCGTCACGGCCGCGGGCACGGGTTGCATGGCCGCACTCGAGGCCGAGAAGTGGCTGGCAGCGCAGGAGGCACGGCACGCACAGGCCGCCGAATAGGGTGGCCGGCGTGGACAGGGGAGGCAATGAAATGGACTGGGACAAGCTGCGGATATTCCAGGCCGTGGCCGACGCCGGCAGCTTCACGCATGCCGGCGAATCACTGAAGCTCAGCCAGTCGGCCATTTCGCGCCAGATCGGCGCGCTCGAGGAACAGCTCGGCGTCATGCTGTTCCATCGCCATGCGCGCGGCCTCATCCTCACCGAGCAGGGCGAGCTGCTCTATCGCACCGCGCGCGACATGGCCGCCAAGGTCAACACCGCCGAGGCGCTGTTGCGCGCCAACCAGGACAAGCCCGCCGGCCGTCTCAAGGTCACGACGACGATCGGCTTCGGCTCGACCTGGCTCACCGCGCAGATGCACGAGTTCATCGCGCTCTATCCCGAGATCGACGTCAGCCTCGTCCTGTCCGACAACGAACTGGACCTCGGCATGCGCGAGGCCGACGTGGCCATCCGCATGGTCATGCCGCGCCAGCCCGGCCTCGTTCAGCGCCATCTGCTGACGGTCCGCAGCCACGTCTACGCCTCGCACGGCTACGTCCAGAAGTACGGCAAGCCCACCACGATCGAGGAGCTCGACCAGCACCGCCTCATCATCTTCGGCGAGGATGCGCGCGCCCCGGTCCAGGACGTGAACTGGCTGCTGCGGGAGGGAAACCTGGAGCAAGGCCGGACCGTCGTGCTGCGGGTGAACAACGTCTACGGCATCTTCCGGGCCGTCGAATCCGGGCTCGGCATCGCCTCGCTGCCTGACTATCTGGCGCGGGAATCCACCAAGCTCGAGATGCTCCTGCCCGATCTGAATGTCCGCACCACCGATGTGTATTTCACCTACCCTGAAGAGCTGAGGCATTCGAAGCGCATCGCTGTATTCCGCGATTTCTTGCTGCGGAAGGTAGCGGAGACACGTTTCTGATAGGCGAGACCTGCAGGATTGCATAGTCGATGAAAGGCATGCGCACGCCGCATGCCAGTGTCCAAAACTTCACCACTACCAATCTTGCCCATGAGGCATAGGTTGAGTGCAGGTTTTCGACACGAACGGTTTCGGCTGATCGCGTTCGAAACTCGGGATCCTCATGATCCCACGTCTCCCAGACGTGAAGCCTCCCTGTTTGACTCGCCGGGCCTTTGGGCCCGGCGTTTTTTTTGCGCGTGCTGGCCGCAGGAAGTCCTGCGTCTCTGCTATCCGCGTTAAAAATGTGGGTCGATGTGCCGCTGATTGGAGCAATAGTCGCGACTGCCTATCAATTGATGTAGGCCCGCCCATTGACCATATGTAGTTTCAGAGTAGCCGGCCATGTTCTCTGAAATCAGACAAGGAATTCTTCCCCTCGCACTGCGCAACATAAAGCGCCTGGGCGACCTTGAACGCGCCGGCCTCCTGATCGAGTCGCTGGCCAAGCATTGGTGCGACTCCAAGCCTTTCGAACTCCTGATCATCGCGCCCAATCGCGACGCGGATTTGTTGCGCACCAACCTGCCGCGCTTCCCGAACATCGACGTCACGGTCCGCCGCGAGAGCGATTTCTTCCCGGCGTTCAGTCCCTTCTATCTGATGACGGGATGGTACCGGCAGCAGGTCGTGAAACTGCACGTGCCGGCCGTCCTTGGCTTCCACGGATACTTCACGCTGGATTCGGATGTCTGTTGCGTCGGCGACTTCGATTCGCAGACCTTCCTGCAGCACGACCGCGCGCTGTCGCGCTGGGAGCCCAAACAGCATCACGACTGGTGGAAGAGCGCGGCCGAAGTCATTGGCATTCCCTACGATCCGAAGTCCCATGGCCTCTCGGTGACGCCCAACATCCTGCACGGCGATCTGGCCCGCCAGACCATGGACCGGCTGCAGGGACCGCGCTTCGGGCCGATGGCCTCGTTGCTCCTGTGGAAGGTGCGCCGGCCCGGACTTGTGCCGTGGACGGAGTATTCGCTCTACACCAGCACGGCGGAAATCAACGGCACGCTCTACGACTATCACACCGAGTGGGACACCTGTTACACGGCCGACGTCCAGCTCTTCTCGGAACAATCCTGCGTCTGGGGCGCCGATGACTTCGAGCGCCTGGTCAAGTTGCCGAACGGCACCGACCCCGGCGGCAAATTCATCATCGTGCAGAGCCACGCGCGCATCCCGCTCCAGCAGGTGCGCGACTACTGCCTGAGCTTCGTCGGTTAGTCAGGTCTAACCGTCAGACTTCACCGTTGTGTTCGCCGATCTTCGGCGCAGTCTCCATGCCGCCCGCTCGCTGCCCGTCGATGCTGAGCGGCAGGCCGTGGAAGAGGGCATTCGATCCCGTATAGGGCTGCATGAACATCGCCAGCGCGGCGACCTGGGCCAGCTCCATCACCTGCGGCACCGAGTTCAGCGGCCCGTTGGGCACGCCCAGCGCATCGAGCTTGGCGGCCCAGTAGGCGCGGGGATGGGGCTTCATGATGTCGGCGATCATGCCCAGAAGCAGCTCGCGCCGCTCTGCCCGCTGGACGTTGGTCTTGAACCGGTCCTCGTCGGGCCATTCGGGATGGCCCAGCGCCTCAGCGAACTTGCGCCACAGCCGGTCGTTGCCCGGGCAGATCATCAGCGGCCCGTCGCTGCACTCGAAAGCCTGATAGGGCGTGAGCGACGGATGGCCCGTGCCCTGGCGCGGCGGCATCTTGCCGGTCACCGACCAGCCCGCGACATGGTTGGACGCCCACATCAGCCCGCTCTCGAACAGCGAGGTGTTCACCAGGCTGCCCTCGCCGGTGGCTGTTCGTTTGGCCAGCGCCGCCAGCACGCCGATCGCCGTCCACATGCCGGTCGACAGGTCGATGATCGACACGCCGATGCGGGCCTCGGGGCCGGTCGGATCGCCGTTCAGCGAGATGAGGCCGGCGACGGCCTGGATGATCGGCTCGTAGCCCGGCCGGTCCTTCCACGGGCCGGCATGGCCGAAGGCGCCGAGATCGGCATAGATCAGGCGCGGGAAGCGTTTGGTGAGTGTCGCGCCGTCGAAGCCGAATTTGGCCGGCACGTCGGCGCGCAGATTGTGGACGAAGATGTCGGCGTCGCCGATGCGCTCGATCAGGGCCTCGCGCTGCGCCGGATCGCCAAGATCGCAGGTGATCGACTTCTTGCCGCGGTTCAGCGCGATGAAGCCGGTCGCATCGCCCTCGACGAAGGGAGGTCCCCATTTGCGCGCATCGTCGCCCTCGGGGCGCTCGACCTTGATCACCTCGGCGCCGAGGAAGGCCAGGATCTGTCCGCAATAGGGGCCGGCCAGGTTCTGGCCGAACTCGACGACCTTGATGCCTGAGAGAGGGCCGGGCGCGGCGCTCATCGCAGATTGCTTCCCAAAATCTCGCGCGCGATCACCATGCGCTGGACCTCGCTGGGGCCCTCGCCGACGCGGCGGATGCGCATCTCGCGATACCAGCGCTCCAGCGGCAGATCCTTGGTCATGCCCATGCCGCCATGGATCTGCATCGCGCGATCGACCACCCGGCCGCCGCCTTCCGAGGCCGTGAGCTTGGCGATCGAGGCTTCGATCTTGAAGGGCAGACCGCGACGCGCCTTCTCGGCGGCTTCTAGCGTGAAGTGCCGTGCGGTGCGGATGTCGATCTCGTTGTCGACCAGCATCCATTGCACGGCCTGGCGATGCGACAGCTTCTCGCCGAAGGTCGAGCGCATCTTGGCCCATTCGATCGCCATCTCGTGCGCGGCGATGGCGACGCCGATGCAGCCGGCGGCGTAGGGGATGCGCTGGCGGGTCAGGCGATCGTTGGCGACGGCGAAACCCTTGTTCACTTCGCCCAGCACCTGGTGATCGCTGACCCAGCAATCCTTGAACTCGAGCTCGGTCGCATAGTGCGAGGAGCGCAAGGTGTGCACGACGCGGCGCACGTGGAAGCCCGGCGTGTCGCTGTCGATGATGAAGCAGGTGATACCGGCGCGGCCCTTCGACGAATCGGTGCGGGCGAAGACGATGCCGTACTGCGCGCGATCGGCATTGGAGATGAAGATCTTGGCGCCGTTCAGCACCCAGCCATTGTCCTTGCGCTCGGCTTTCGTCTGGATCGCGCGCGCGGGATCGCTGCCGCCCGACGGCTCGGTCAGGCCGAAGAAGGCCTTCTTCTCGCCGCGCAAGGTCGGATAGAGGTAGCGTTCCTTCTGGTCGTCGTTGGCCTCGAAGATCTGTGCGAGGCCGGCGCCGCCGAAGGTGCCGTAGCAGGGCACGTAGAGACCGGCGCGATGCTGCGCCATCTCGATGGCCAGCAGCACACGCGTCACGATGTCGATGTCGGGACCGCCATATTCCTTCGGGATGTCGATGCCGAACAGGCCCATTGCCTTGGTCTTCTCGACCAGCCGCGCGTGATCGGCGGGATCGAGTTCGGACGCATCGGGATCGAGCTTTGCTTCGAGCGGGATGATCTCTTCCCGCACAAACCGGCGGACCTGATCTATCAGCAGCTGCTGTTCTTCGCTGGGCTCGAAATCCATCTCGATCCTCTCAATTCGGGCTCAACCGTCCCAGCGGGGGCGGGTTCTTTGCGTTGTCGGGCGGCAGGCTGCCATGGTCGGCCTTGTGCACCATCAGCAGCTCGAACCAGCGCGTGCGGTACTGCTGGTTCACTTCGACGCGGAACTGGCAGCCGTCACCGCGTTCGCTGTGCTCGCGCTGCAGCTCGGAGCGAAGGCCGAACGGCGAGCGAGCGCCGGCCTGGCCGATGAAGAGCACGGCGCCCTTGGCATCGGCCACCTGATAGACGCCGAGCTGGCCCGGCAGGCGCTGCGCGGTCTCCGCCGTCAGCGGCTGCCAGGGTTTGTCGAGGCGCAGCCGCAGGGACATGGTTACTTTCCTTGAAACTTCGCGGTGCGCTTTTCCAGGCGCGCTTTCATGCCTTCCTGCGCGTCCTGGCTCTTCATCGCCGCCTGCACCAGCGCATCGACATCGTCGTGCTTGATGCCGTCGCGGAACTCGAGCTGCTTCACCGTCAGCGCCTTCATGGCCTTGAGCGACAGCGGCGCATTGGCCGCCAGCCGCTCGACGACCTTCGACGCCTCGGCTTCGAGCTGGTCGGCCGGCACGCAACGGGCGATCAGGCCCAGCGCATGCAGCTTCGTCGACGGCAACGGGTCTCCCAGCAGCAGCATCTCACGCGTCGTCACCGGGCCCAGCACTTCCATGAGCTTCTTGCCCAGGAACCAGTTGGGCGCGAGCCCGACCTGGGCCAGCGACATGCCGAAACGCGCCTTCTGGCTCGCCACCACGATATCGCAATGAAGCGCCAGCTCGTTGCCGCCGGCGATGGCGTCGCCATGGACGACCGCGACGACGGGCAGGGGGCAGAGCTCGACCGCCCGCAGCATCACCTCGATGCCGCTCGCGCCGCCACCACCGACCGTGCCGCGCCGCTCGGCCATGTCGAGGCCGGCGCAGAACACATCGCCCTTGCCGCGGATCACGACGACGCGATCCTCGGCCGCGACCGGCGCCTGCAGCGCCTCGATCATCTCGCGCATCAGCTCGCTGTCGAGCGCGTTGCGCTTCTCCGGCCGGTTCATCCAGATGGTTTTGACCGGGCCGCTCTTCTCGATGATGACCTTGCTCATGGCGTCGCTCACTCCGGCTCGATGCCGGCGGCCTTGATCTCCTTGGTCCACCAGGCTGTTTCCGACTTCACGTAGGCCGCGAACTCGTCGAGCGCGAGCGGGGCGATTTCCATGCGGCCCTGCGTCATCGCCTTGGCGGCCGCGGGATCCTTCAAGGCCTCGGCGATGGCGTCGGCCAGGACCTTCTGCACGTCTTTCGGCGTCGCTGCCGGTGCGAACACGGCCAGCCAATAGACCAGCGAATAGCCCGGCACGGCTTCGGCGATGGCCGGCAGGTCGGGTGTCACCGTTGTGCGTTTGGGACCGGTGGTGGCGAGACCGCGGACGCGGCCAGCCTCGATCTGGGTCAGTGCCTGCGGCAGGTCGGGGAACATGACCTGGACCTGGCCGGAGGCGACGTCGCCCAGCGCCTGGGGGCTCGCCTTGTAGGGCACGCGCTCCATCTTGACGCCGGCCAGCTGGTTGAACATCTCGCCCGAGAGACGTTGCGAGGCGCTGGCTTCGGCGTAGTTCAGCTTGCCGGGATTCTTCTTGGCGTAGTCGACGAGCTCGGCGGTCGTCTTGATCGGCAGGTCGTTGTTCACGACCAGCGCATTGACGCCCATCACGCAGCGCATGATCGGCGCGAAATCCTTGTCGATGTCGTAGCTCAGCTTCTTGAACAGGGCACCGTTGGCGGAGTTCGTCGTGTTGGTGCCCATCATCAGCGTGTAGCCGTCGGCCGGCGCGGTTGCGACGGCGGAGGCGCCGAGCTGGCCGCTGGCACCGGGCTTGTTCTCGATGACGATCGGCTGCTTCAGGATGTCCTGCAGCTTGGCGCCAAGGCCGCGCGCCGTCAGGTCGGTGGCGCTGCCGGCGGCGAAGGGCACGACCATCTTGATGGGCTTGTTGGGATAGGCCTGCGCGAAGGCGGCCCGAGACAGCGAGCCCGCGGCCATGGCGGCGGCGCCGGCCAGGGTCGTACGACGGTTGAGTTTCACGTTTCCTCCTGAGGCCGTGTCCGGCCGGGTTCCGTTTTAGCGGCCCGGCGCGGCAAGGCAAAGGAGGGCGGGCTACATGAAGAGCTTTTCCGCCTTGCGGTCAGCGTACAGCCTGGCCACGAACTCGGCATAGCCGTTGTAGAGCAGGGTCGGGATGCGCTGGTCGCTGCCCAGCGGCTTCTCGGTCGCCTGGCTCCAGCGCGGATGAGCCACCTCCGGATTCACGTTGGCCCAGAAGCCGTATTCGCTGGACTGCAGGCCTTCCCAGAACGTCTTGGGCTTCTTGTCGGTGAATTCGACGCTGACGATCGATTTCACGTTCTTGAAGCCGTACTTCCACGGCGCCACGAGGCGCAGCGGCGCGCCGTTCTGCTTGTGGATCGGCTTGCCGTAGAGGCCGGTCGCGATGAAGGCGAGGTCGTTCATCGCCTCGTCCATCGCCAGCCCTTCGGTATAGGGCCACGGGTAGAGGAGATCGCGCTGCTCGCGCATCACCGAGGGCTTGGACAGCGTCTTCATCACGATGAACTTGGCGCTGCCGAGCGGCTTGCAGAACTCGACCAGCGAGCGCACCGGGAAGCCGCTCCACGGCACGATCATCGACCAGGTTTCTACGCAGCGATGGCGGTAGACGCGCTCCTCGAGCTGCATCTTGGCCAAAAGGTCGTCGATGCCGATCTCGAAGGGCTTCTCGACCATGCCGCTGACCTTGATGGTCCACGGCCGCACTTCGAGCTTCTGGGCGTCGCGCCAGATGCTCTTGTCGGTCCCGAATTCGTAGAAGTTGTTGTAGGTCGTCGCCAGCTTCTCGGTCGTCATCGGCGTCGGCACGCCGTATTTGTCGTTGCGCTTGGCGGGGTACAGGCCGGCTGATGGATCGGCCGACTTGTCCTGCGCCATCAGCTGGCCGGGCAAAGCGAGCGAGACCGCACCGAAGCCCATCGCGCGCACCATCGCGCGCCGGTTGAGATAGTGGCTCTCCGACGTCACCTTCGACTCCGGAAGCTCCCAGCCCTTCGTGCGCTTGATCAACATCGTACCTAACTCCTGTTACGCCGTGCCCCTAGATGGGCGCGGCGCCGGTCGGTCGCAAATCAACCCTGCTCACTCCGCCGTGACGCTTCCGTAACCGCTGCCCTAGGGCTGCGAATTGGTCACGTCCAGCAGGGTCGGCCACATGACGTCCCGCCAGGCGCTGTTGCCGACGGCGGTGAAGGTGATCTGGCCGTTCTGGATCAGGAAGAAGCGCGGCGTCTCGGCACCCTGTTCCACGCCCACCTGGCTCATCAGGAAAGCGTCGAGCACCCAGCGCAGGTCCGAAGGCCAGCTCGCGGGCTTCAGCAGAAGTTGTGGGGTCTTGGGGAACACCACGCGGTAGTCGACCTTCTGGAAGACCGGGGCCTGCTTGAACAGCGGCTCCCACTGGGTGCGCCAGACCTTGCAGGCTTCCGAGGTCTCGTCGCCGGCAAAAATGAGAATGGGCTTCTTCGCGCCCTGGGCGGCGGCGGCGCGCGCCAGCATCGGCGCGGTAGCCAGCGACAGGCCGCCCGCGATCACACTACGTCTCTTCAGCATCTAATATGTCTCCCCTCGTGAGCAGATCCCACGAGGACAATATGGAGCAATGCCGGTCCGCCGGAAACTAGGCCTTGGTGGCCGTCACTTCCTGGATCGTGGGCCACATCTTGTCCTTCCAGCCGCCGTTGCCGGTGACGGTCAGGACGATCTTGCCATCCTGGAACAGGATGAAACGTGGCGTGGCATTGGGGTTCTTCTTGCCGTCTTCGCCTTCGAGGAAAGCAGCCCGGATGGGCCTGGCCGCAGCGGGCCAGCTTCCTTCGACCATGATGAGGTCTGCATTGGCCGGATGGACGACCTGGTAGTCCATCTTCTTGAAAGCTTCGGACTTGAGGAAATCAGGCTCTGACTGGGCACGCCAGATCTTGCAGCCGCCTCAAAGTTCGTGGCCGACGAACACCAGCGTCGGGCGCCCAGACTGGGCATTCGCGACGCGGGTCAGTGACGATGCGGAGGCCATCACCACGCCACCCACCATCAGAGACCGTCTTTTCAACATGAACCGTTCTCCTGTGGAACCATTCCACAGGACGAATATGAAAGGCCGATCCCGGCTGAAGAAGGGCCTCCGGCCCGGCCTCACCGCCTTGTGACCCGTTTTGACGCCGGGTTCAGGTCGTCAGGCGGCCTGATGCTTCTTCGTCTCCTCGACGATCCGCTCGGCCGTCCGTCCGGCCAGCTCCTGCAGATGGTCGAACTCGGTGCGGAAGCTGCCGATGCCCTGCGTGACCGACCGGATTTCCACGATCATGTCGGCGATCTCGGCTTCCGGCATCAGGGCGGAGACCTCATCCCATCCCGGCCAGTCGGGCCGGGCGTCGTAGCCCAGGAGCTGGCCGCGCCGGCCCGAGATCAGTCGCTGCAGTCGCGGTGTCGATTCGCTCGGCCCGGCGACCGTGACCCGCAGGATCGGCTCCAGCAGGACCGGCTTGCACTTGGGCATGGCTTCGCTGAGCGCAATGCGCGCGGCCATCTTGAACGACATCTCGGAGCTGTCGACGGCGTGGTACTGGCCGTCGAACAGCGTCACTTCGAGATCGACCACGGGTTGGCCGAGCGGGCCTTCCTTCAGGTACTCGATCAGACCCTGCTCGACGGCGGGGATGAAGTTGCGTGGCACCACGCCGCCCACGATCCGGTCGACGAAGCGGAAGCCCTCGCCGCGCGGCAGCGGCTTGATCTCGACCTTGATGTCGGCGAACTGGCCGTGGCCGCCGGTCTGTCGCTTGTAGCGCGCGTGCTGCTGCGTGCCGGCCTGGATGGTCTCGCGATAGGCGACGCGCGGCGTCGCCGTCTCGACGGCGACGTTGTAGCGGCCGGCGAGCTTGTCGACGGCGACCTTGAGATGCATCTCGCCCTGGCCCTTGAGCAGCAGCTCGTGGGTCTCGCCGCGCGCCTCGAAGGAGAGCGACGGATCTTCCTCGACGATCTTGTGCAGCGCGCCCGAGAGTTTCACCTCGTCGTTGCGGTTGCGGGCGGAGAGGGCGAGGCCAAAGACTGGGGCGTCGGCTGTCGGGAAGTCCGACGATGCGGCGATGCCCGAGGCGCCGAGCGTCTGACCCGCCGAGAGCGCCTCGACCTTGGCCAGGGCCACGATCTCACCCGCGCGTGCTTCCGTGGCCTTGTCGAGTCGCTGCCCGAAGGGTCGCAGGATCGAGCCGACCCGGTGACCGCCGACCGACTGGCCTTCACCCAGGCTGCCGGACCAGACGCGACAGAGCGAAAGCTTTCCGGCGTGGCTCTGGTGAAGGACCTTGAAACACTCGGTCGTGGACCCGCCGTTCGAGGAGAGCGCGCGTCGCTTCACCGTCACGTCGACGGTCGGTGTGTCATGGCGCAGCATCTTCAGCAGTCGCCGCACGCCGTTCTCGCGGTCGCCGGCGCCCAACAGGACCGGCGCGATCAGGGCGGCGCCGAATTCGTCGTGCAGGTCGCGGTAGATCAGCGATTTTTCCGGCGCGATGTCCTCGATGAGCTGTTCGAGCAGCGTGTCGTCGAACTCCGAGAGGGTCTCGAGCATCTCGCGCCGCGCCTCCGCCTCGCGCGGCAGCACCTCGGCGGGCATCTCGATCAGGTCCGACGCGCCGCTGCTCTTGTAGCGATAGGCTCGCTCGCTCACGAGATCGACGTAGCCCACGGTCTCGTCGCTGCCATCGGCGGCGGCGCGGCGGATCGGGACCTGGCGCAGCAGCAGCTTGCGGCGCGACACCGACTGCAGCGCCGACAGCATGTCGCGCACGCGGACCTCGGCGGAGTCGATCTTGTTGACGAAGATGATGTGCGGGATGTGCCGGTCCTCGATGAACTTGAGGAGCGGCGTGAGCGCCATCACGCGCTCGGGCGAGGGCTCGCAGACCAGGACCGCGGCATCGCACACCGCAAGGGCCGCGAAGGCGTCGTTCTGGAATTCGATCGAGCCCGGCGCGTCGAGGAAGGTCCACTGGTCGCCGAGATAGTCGACTGAAGCGACGTTGATCTCGGTGCCCATGCTGCGCTTGCGCGCCTCGGCCGCGCCGTCACCGATCGAGGTGCCCGCGCGCGTGGAACCGCGTCGTCCGATCGCTCCCGTGGCGTAGAGAATGCTCTCGAGCAGGCTCGTCTTGCCCGACAGGTACGGCCCGCACAGCGCCACGACGCGATGCGCGCCGCTGCCTGGTCTGCCGCCGGTGATGGTCTCCGTCTTGAACTCGGCCATGACAACGTCCTCCTTCTTCGCTGATGCGTAGAAGCTCCGGACGGAAGTCACGGAATAGACGTAGCGCTTCCGAACGTTCAGCCGGAGCGAAGCCCACTTGTCATGAAAATGGTTTCACCCCCGCCCGGCCGAGTCAAACGACGGGCGGGGATGAATAGGTCAGCAGTGCTTACGAAAGCGCCGCGCAAGCCCGCTGGATGCGGCGGCCCGCTTCTTCCAGCAGTTCCGTCGCCGTGGCGTAGGAGATGCGGAAGGCCGGGCCCTGGCCGAAGGCCGAACCCTGCACGACCGAGAGACCCTCGGCCTCGAGCAGGTAGTTCACGAAGTCGGTGTCGTCCTTGATCACCTTGCCGTCCGGCGTCTTCTTGCCGATCAGGCCGGCGACCGACGGATAGACGTAGAACGCACCCTCGGGCCGCGGGCACTTGATGCCCTTGGACTGGTTCAGCATCGACACGACGAGGTCGCGGCGCTGCTTGAAGACCGCGACGTTCTTCGGAATGAAGTCGGTCGGGCCGTTCAGCGCGGCAACGGCGGCGGCCTGGCTGATCGAGCTGGCGTTCGACGTGCTCTGCGACTGGACCGTGATCATCGCGTTGATCAGTTCCTGCGGACCGGCGGCGTAGCCGATGCGCCACCCCGTCATGTTGTAGGCCTTCGACACGCCGTTCATCGTCAAGGTGCGGTCGTAGAGGCGCGGCTCGACCTCGGCCGGCGTCGCGAACACGAAGTCGTCGTAGACGAGCTTCTCGTACATGTCGTCGGTCAGGATGTAGACGTGGGGATGCTTCAGCAGCACGTCGCACAGTCCGCGCAGGTCGGCCTTGGAGTAGGCGGCGCCGGTCGGGTTGCTGGGCGAGTTCAGGATGATCCACTTGGTCTTCGGCGTGATCGCGCGGTCGAGGTCTTCCGGCGTCAGCTTGAAGCCGTTCTCTTCCTTGCACTGCACGATCACGGGCGTGCCGTCGCCGAACATCACCATTTCGGGATACGAGACCCAGTACGGCGCCGGGATGATGACCTCATCGCCCGGGTTCAGCGTCGCCAGCATGGCGTTGAAGATGATCTGCTTGCCGCCCGAGGTGACGACGGTCTGCGACGGCTTGTAGTCGAGGCCGTGGTCACGCTTCATCTTGGCGACGATCGCCTGACGCAGCGCCGGCGTGCCGGCGACGACGGTGTACTTGGTGTCGTTCTCGCGGATCGCCTTGTAGGCGGCTTCCTTGATGTGGTCGGGCGTCGGGAAGTCGGGCTCGCCGGCCGCCAGGCCGATCACGTCTTTGCCCGCCGCTTTCATCTCCAGGAACTTGCCTTGCGCGGCATTGGTCGGAGACGGCTTGATGCGGCTGAGACGATCGGCGATGAGAGCCATGACGAATATGCCTCCTTCAGGCATTTTATGAGCGGCGCGAAGCTAGTCGCGACGCAGGCTTTCCGCAAGGCGACTGCATTGTATTTATCGTCAGGCGGGCCGTACCGCTTCTAGGGCAAGAGGGGTGAAATGAAGTTCCTGCTGGTTCCGTTCCGGCCGCTGATCTCCCCGGTCTTCATCGCCCTGGTGAACGTGCTCATCCTGTTTCCGATGGTGCTGACGATCATCGACGTACTGAAGAGCGTGAATCGGCATGTCGATACCCACGAGCCGGTGACGATCGCCTCCACGATCGCCCTGATCATGATCGGCTGGGGCGTGGCGCTGGAGGAGCGCGCGGTGATCCGCAAGCGGCTCGGCGTCACCGGCCGCGCGGACGAGCCCTGGCAGGTCCATATCGATGAGATGTGCCACGAATACGGGGTCGCCCAGCTCGTGCTGGGCCTGTTCGCCGAAATCGCGGTGGCAATGATCAGCCTGCCCGACCGCATCGTGAACACGGTGGGCTATGAATACGCGCTGCTGACGGTCGCCATCGTGCTGATCGCGATCGGCACGATCATTCAGATTCGGCATGTCTTCGTGCTGATCGCCACGCTGTGGCGCCACAAGCACGGCGGCGAAAAGCCCGCCTAGTCGACGAGGCGGACCGCCGCTTCGACGGTCATCTTGGCGTCGCCGAAGCCGACGCGACGGCCGCTGACCGGAGCCGCATCGCGATAGTCGAGGCCCACGGCGACGCGCAGGCTGTCGCCGCGCGGGCTGATCCCGTTGGCAGGATCGAAGCCCACCCATTCGAGGCCCGGTACCCAGGCCTCCGCCCAGGAATGGCTGGTCCGCCCGACGTGCAACTCCGGATCGTCGTTGCGGAGATAGCCGCTGACGTAACGCGCCGGCACGCCGAGGCGGCGGCAGCAGGCGATGAAGATATGGGCCTCGTCCTGGGCCACGCCGGCGCCCCGGGTCAGCGCCTCGATCGCCGTGGTGTCCACGGTCGAGACACCGGTCTTGTAGGCGACGCGGGCCGAAATGCGCTCCATCAGCTCGTGCAGCACGGCGACCCGTTGCGCTGGGTCCGCGGCACGTCCGGCAAAGCCCGCGATCACCGGATCGAAGCTCTCATCGTGCCGCGCCAGCCCTGAATTGCGCAGCCAGAACGGCGCCGGCAGTGTCGGCTCCTCGACATAGCGTAGCCATTGGTCGGCGCCGCTGTATTCGTAGATGCCGTGCACCACGATCTCGACGCTGTCGTGCTGCTGGGCGACCGAGAAGGTCGTGACCTGGTTGCCGTGGCCATCCATCCATTCGGACCGCTTGCCGGGACCGTCGATGCGCCACGACACGAGCCGCTGTGCCGCCGCAGGCTTGGGCGTGAGGCGCACATCGTGGATCGAATGGCCCGAGGGCTGGTCGAACTGGAAGCGCGTGGCATGGTGGACGGAGAAGCGCATGGTTCTGCTCAATCCAGGAGGAACTGGCGGCCGATTTCTTCCGACAGCGTGCCGATGTCGCCGCGCAGCTCGCCGAGGAACTTCGCCAGGCCGATCTCGAACACCTGGTCGATGCGGGCGTAGCGCAGGCGGGCATGCAGTTCGCCCGCCAGCCGGTCGGCTTCGCCGTGCGTGCCGTAGGCGTCGGCCAGCTCGCGCATGTTGAGGTCGACCATCCAGAGGCAGTGATGGACGGAGCGCGGCACGTCGCGCCGCAGCATCATCAGCTCCGCGACCTTCATGGGATTGAGCGAGCTGCGATAGATGCGCCGGTAAGTGCGCACGGCGCCGATGCAGGCCAGCAGCTCGGACCAGGCGAAGTAGTCGAGCCCCTCGGCGCTGGGATTGCCGTCGGGCCGCAGCAGGTGGAACTTCACGTCGAGGATGCGGCCGGTATTGTCGGCCCGTTCGAGGAAGGCGCCGAGCTGGAGGAAGTTGTAGGCCTCGTCGCGCAGCAGCGTGACCTGCGCGGCGCCAAAGATCATCACCGCCTGCTTCTTCACCGACTCGATCAGCGCACCGCGGTCGAGGTTCGCCCGTTTGCCGCGCAGGCGGGCGCTCAGCTCCAGCCACAGAGCGTTCAGGCTCTCCCAGACGTCGACCGTGATGTTGTTGCGCTCCTCGCGGGCATTGCGCCGCGCCGCCGCGATCGAATTTACGATGGAGGAGGGGTTGCTCTCGTCGAGCACCAGGAAGTCGATCAGGCTCGCCAGCCGCTGGCCCTGGGCCTGGCTCTGGCGGAATTCGTCCTCCATGCCGAAGATCGCCGCAACGCCGGCGGCTTCCTCGCCGCGCGACTGCAGGGCCATGCGCTGGGTCGCCTCGATCAGCCGCGCCG
The DNA here is from genome assembly GCF_058806575.1 of Reyranella sp. GW821-FHT12G01. NCBI lineage: Bacteria > Pseudomonadati > Pseudomonadota > Alphaproteobacteria > Hyphomicrobiales > Reyranellaceae > Reyranella > Reyranella sp. GW821-FHT12G01. Next base: position 3,572,805 of record NZ_JBXAPV010000001.1, on the reverse strand, counting down.
TCGACTTGGCGCGCTGCAGGTAGCGACCCATCCAGTAGAGATTCTTGGCGGTGCTGCTCAGCATGGGAGGGCCTACCTGCCGTCCGCTTCGTCGGGCGCCAGCACCCAGGTATCCTTGGTGCCGCCGCCCTGGCTCGAATTGACGACCAGCGAGTCCTCCTTGAGGGCAACGCGGGTAAGGCCGCCCGGCACGATGGTGATCTTCTTGCCCGAGAGTACGAAGGGGCGCAGGTCGACGTGCCGTGGCGCCACGCCCTGATTCACGAAGGTCGGGCAGGTCGACAGCGCCAGGGTCGGCTGGGCGATGTAGTTGTCCGGGCGCGCTTTCAGCAGTGCGGTGAATTCCTCGATCTCGGCCTTGCTCGAGGTCGGTCCGACCAGCATGCCCTTGCCGCCCGAGCCGTGGACTTCCTTCACCACGATCTCAGGCAGATGTTCGAGCACGTATTTGTAGTCGTCGGCCCGATCACAGCGCCAGGTCGGCACGTTCTGCAGGATCGGTTCCTCGCCGAGATAGAAGCGCACCATCTCGGGCACATAGGTATAGGTCGACTTGTCGTCGGCCACGCCGTTGCCCAGCGCATTGACGATGTTGACGCGGCCGGCGCGCAGGGCGCCCAGCAGGCCGGCGACGCCAAGATACGAATCGGGCCGCATCGCCAGCGGATCGAGGAAGGCATCGTCGACCCGGCGGTAGATCACGTCGACCCGCTGCGGTCCGCGCGGCGTGCGCATGAAGACGCGGCTTTCGTCGACGAACAGGTCGGAGCCCTTCACCAGCTCGATGCCCATTTCGTCGGCGAGGAACGCGTGCTCGAAATAGGCGCTGTTGTAGTGACCGGGCGTCAGCAGGACGACATTCGGCTCATGTCCGTCGCTGAAAGATACGGAGCGAAGCGTCGCCAGCAGCTCCTCGGAATAGTCGGCGACCGGCATGACGCTCATCGCCGCGAACAGCTCGGGCGCCAGCCGCATCATGACTTCGCGGTTTTCCAGGACGTAGGACACGCCGGAAGGCGTGCGCACATTGTCCTCGAGGACGTAGAAATCCTTCTCGCCGACGCGTACCAAGTCGATGCCGGCGATATGGGCATGCACGCCGCCGGGCAATTGCAGACCCTGCGCCATGGCGACGAACTCGCCGTTCATCAGGATCTGTTCTTCGGGAATGATGCCGGCGCGGCAGATCTCGCGCTGGCCGTAGGCGTCGCTCAGGAAGGCGTTGAGGGCGCGCACGCGCTGCGACAGGCCCTTGTGCAGGAACTGCCACTCATCGTGGGCGATGACACGCGGGATGATGTCGAAGGGGATCGTGGTCTCAGAACCCTCGGCCGCGCCATAGGCGCCGAAGGTGATGCCGTGCCGACGGTAGAAGAGGTCGACCTCGTTGCGCGTCGCCTCCACCTTCTCAGGCGAGGTGCGGGCGAGCCAGTCGGCGACCCCGCGATAGGGCACCCGGACTGAACCGTCCGTGCCCGAATTCATCTCATCGAATGCCTTGACCGCCATCCGGCATTTCACCCCCTGTCAAATCACCATATAAGCAATCGACGGGCCAACAAAGTGCCACCATCGAACGGAGGCGACTCGTGAAGCAGGTGCTGATCGATCAGTACGGTACGCCGTGGGACGTGGCGCGCTGCGCCGAGGTTCCCGACGTGGGCGAACCGGCGGCCGACGAGGTCGTGTTCGACGTGCTGGCCTTCCCGATCAATCCGGCGGACATGGGGTTCTGCCGGGGAACCTACCGGCTGAAGCCGCCATTGCCGGCGACGCCCGGCGCGGAATGCGTCGGCCGCGTCACCGCGGTCGGGTCGGCCGTGAAGCATGTCGCCAAGGGCGACCTCGTCATCAACCTGCAGCGCGAGAACTGGACGCAGAAGCGCCGCGTGAAGGGCGACGACGCCATCCCGCTGCCGGCCGGCATCGACCTGCGGCAGGCCGCGATGGTGCGCATCAACCCGCCGACCGCCCAGCTCATGCTGTCGGATTTCGTCGATCTAGCTGCCGGCGAATGGGTCATCCAGAACGTCGCCAACTCGGCGGTCGGCCGGCTGCTCACCGTGCTGGCCCACCAGCGCGGGCTGCGCACCGTCAACGTGGTGCGCCGCGCCGAACTCGCGGATGAACTGAAAGGGCTGGGCGCGGACGTCGTCCTGGTCGACGGCGACGATCTCGCCGAACGCGTGGCCAGTGCGACCGGCAAGGCCGCCATTCGCCTCGGCATCGAGGCGATCGGCGGCGCCGCCACGGGGCGCCTCGTCGATTGCATCGCGACCGACGGCACCGTCGTGCATTACGGGTCCATGAGTGGCGAGGACCCGAAGGTGGCGCGCAGCAACTTCACCTATCGTGGCGTCAAACTGACGGGCTTCATGCTGGGGCGCCATCTCGCCAGGCGCGATGCCGCGAAGATCCGCGAAATCTACGCAGCCCTTGCCGCGCAGGTCGTGGCGGGCACACTCTACGCGCCGGTGGACACGGTCTATCCGATCGAGAACATCAAGGATGCCCTGGCGCATGCCAACAAGGGCGGGCGCAACGGCAAGATCCTGGTGGCGCCCAACGGCGCGATTTGAAAGAGGGAAAAACGAAATGAATTCCGACGTCGCGGCAATCGAGAAGGTGCTTCAGGTCTATTTCGACGGCCTGTACGAGGGCGACACCAAGAAGCTGGGCGAGGCGTTCCATCCCGCGTCGCACCTCTACAGCGCCGCAGCCGACGGCAAGGCCGCGGACATGCCACGCGCCGATTGGTTCAAGATGGTCGAGAGCCGCAAGTCGGCCAAGGAGAGCGGAAGCGAACGCCGCGACCGCATCGTGTCGATCGACTTTTCCGGCCCGGCGACGGCCTTCGCGAAGGTCGAGTGCCAGATCCCGCCGCGCTACTTCACGGACTATCTGACCCTTCTAAAAGTAGAAGGCCGTTGGCAGGTCATTGCCAAGGCCTTCCACACGGTGACGAAAGAAAAGTAGGCCGAAAAGACGGCCGGGACGCGGAGAGACTAGCTCTTCGCGTCCGCCGCGACCTGGACCTTGATCATCTTGTCCGGCGGCGCGGACACGGCGCCCGAACCCGGCGCGCCCTTCTTGATCTTGTCGACGAATTCCATGCCGGACGTGACCTTGCCCCAGACGGTGTACTGACCGTCGAGGAAGTTCGAGTCCTTGAAGACGATGAAGAACTGGCTGCGGGCGCTGTTCGGATCGTTGGTGCGGGCCATCGAGACCACGCCGCGGGCATGCGGCTCCTTCGAGAACTCGGCCTTGAGCAGCTCGCCCATGCCGCCCGAGCCGGTGCCGGTCGGGTCGCCGGTCTGCGCCATGAAGCCGTCGATCACGCGGTGGAACACCACGCCGTCGTACTTGCCTTCACGCGCCAGCTTCTTGATCTGGGCGACGTGCTTGGGGGCGAGGTCGGGGCGCATCTCGATGACGACGCGGCCGTCCTTCAGGTCGATATAGAGAGTATTTTCCTTGTCCATGGCGGAGGCTGCTCCTGCAAGCATGAGAATGACGGCGAGGACGGGCGTCAGAATGGCGAGCCGCATGACGGTTTCCTTCGGCGAAGTCCACGGTCTGGCCGCGGCGGGCGGGACCTTAAAGACCGATCCTCGAAAGACAAGCGGCAACTTCGGGGCGGCCCTCGCACGCCGGTCCCCGCTGCAGTATACTCCCCACCTCCTTCGGCCGTGGAATTTCCCCACCGCGCAGGCGGCTGCGACTGGCCGCCACATACCGGCTGGGGTCGAAAACCCGTTACCACCCACGGCTATATCTGGTACTAACCCGTTTGAAATGCGGGGGATTTTGCGGGTCGGAAAACCTGCCGGATCGATACCGCCGAGGGGACGGATGCATGGTCGGTAAGCGCGTATTGGGCGTTCTTGGACTGGTGGCGGCAATGGCCGGGTTCGGCTTCGCGGCCCCCGCTCAGGCGCAGAAGGTTATTGGCGTGCCACATGATTGGCAGCTCAACTTTCCGCCGCCCTACACGCCGGTCATGGAGAGGGTAGAATCCCTCCACGACCTGCTGGTCGTGATCATCGTCCTGATCTCGGTCTTCGTGCTGGCGCTGCTGCTCTACGCCATGTGGCGCTTCCACGCGTCGCGCAACCCGACGCCGACGACCGTCACCCACAATACGCTGCTCGAGATCGCCTGGACGATCATCCCGATCCTGATCCTGGTCGTGATCGCCATCCCGTCCTTCCGTCTGCTCTATTACAGCGACAAGGCGACCGATGCGGCGATGACCATCAAGGTCACCGGCCACCAGTGGTACTGGTCCTATAATTACCCCGATCAGGGCGATTTCACGGTCGAAAGCCGCATCCTGAGCGAGGCCGACCGCGCCAAGACCAAGCCGCAGGTGCCGCGCCTGCTGGCCGTCGACGAGGAAATGGTGATCCCGGCCAACACCGTGGTCCGCATCATCGGCACCGCCGAGGGTGGCTCCATGCACGGCTGGACCGTTCCGGGCTTCGGCATCAAGAAGACGGTGATCCCCGGCCGCCTCAACGAAGGCTGGATCAGCGTCAAGGAAGAGGGCCTCTATTTCGGCCAGTGCTCGCAGATCTGCGGCCAGAACCACAGCTTCATGCCGATCGGCATCAAGGTGGTCTCCAAGGCCGACTTCGACAAATGGGTGGCAGACAAGAAGAAGGCCGCCGGGCTCGCGCCCGCGACCGACGTCGCCGCCGTCGCTACTCCCGCCACCCGCTAAGCGCTTCTCCGCAGGAGACTGATAATGGCCACCGCGCACGGCGCAGCCCACGACCACAACGCCCACGGGCACGACGACCATCACACGCCGACCGGTATCAAGCGGTGGCTGTACAGCACGAACCATAAGGACATCGGCACGATGTACCTTATCTTCTCGATCATGGCGGCGCTGATCGGGGCGGGCTTCTCGGTCTACATGCGCCTCGAGCTGATGCAGCCGGGTGTGCAGTATTTCAACGGCCCGGACGGCACGCCGGACGGCCATTTCTGGAACACGATCGTGACGGCGCACGGCCTGATCATGGTGTTCTTCGTCGTCATGCCGGGCCTGATCGGCGGCTTTGGCAACTGGTTCGTGCCGCTGATGATCGGAGCGCCCGACATGGCGTTCCCGCGCATGAACAACATCAGCTTCTGGCTGCTGCCGCCGGCCTTCATCCTGCTCCTGATGTCCGCCCTGATTGGCGGCGGCGTGGGCACCGGCTGGACGATCTATCCGCCGCTCACGATCAACCAGGGCGCGGGCATGGATCTCGCGATCTTCTCGCTGCACATCGCGGGCGCCTCGTCGATCCTGGGTGCGATCAACTTCATCACGACCATCCTGAACATGCGCGCGCCGGGCATGACCCTGCACCGTATGCCGCTGTTCGCCTGGTCGATCCTGGTCACCGCGTTCCTGCTGCTGCTGGCGCTGCCGGTTCTCGCCGGCGCCATCACGATGCTGCTGACCGACCGCAACTTCGGCACCTCGTTCTTCAAGGCCGAGGGCGGCGGTGATCCGACGCTGTTCCTGAACCTGTTCTGGTTCTTCGGTCACCCCGAAGTCTACATCATGATCCTGCCGGCCTTCGGCATCATCAGCCACATCATCTCGACCTTCGCCAAGAAGCCAATCTTCGGCTACCTCGGCATGGCCTACGCGATGGTGGCGATCGGCGTCGTCGGCTTCGTCGTGTGGGCTCACCACATGTACACGGTCGGCATGGACGTCGACACGCGCGCCTACTTCGTGGCCGCGACGATGGTGATCGCCGTCCCGACGGGCGTGAAGATCTTCTCGTGGATCGCCACGATGTGGGGCGGCTCGATCCGCCTCACGATCCCGATGCTGTGGGCGATCGGCTTCATCTTCCTGTTCACCGTCGGTGGCGTCACCGGCGTGGTTCTGGCCAATGCCGGCGTCGACTACTCGCTGCACAACACCTACTACGTGATCGCGCACTTCCATTACGTGCTGTCGCTGGGTGCGGTGTTCGGCATGTTCGCTGGCTTCTACTACTGGATCGGCAAGATGTCGGGCCGGCAGTATCCGGAGTGGGCGGCCCAGATCCACTTCTGGGTGACGTTCGTGGCCGTGAACCTGACGTTCTTCCCGATGCACTTCTCGGGTCTGGCCGGCATGCCGCGCCACTACGTCGACTATCCGGATGCGATGTCGCACTGGAACTACCTGTCGTCGATCGGTGCGTTCCTGTCGTTCGGCGCGACGATCTTCTGGCTGATCTTCGTGGTGTTCGGCACGCTGATGTTCGGCCGCAAGGTCGGCGCCAACTACTGGGGCGAGGGCGCCACGACGCTGGAATGGACGGTCGATTCGCCGCCGCCGTTCCACACGTTCGAGGAACTGCCGCACATCTCGCCGACGGCGCACCACTAGGAACGGAGCGGAGGCGCCCCAAAAAGGCGCCTTCGCCTTGAAAGGCACATGAGCGACACCGCGCACACTTTCACGGGCAGCATCGATAGCGGCACCACGCCTGCGCGCGTGCGTGACTATATCGACCTGCTGAAGCCGCGCGTGATGTCGCTGGTGGTTTTCACCGGCTGGATCGGCGTGTTGATTGCGCCGGTGCACGTCCATCCGTTCAAGACGGTGCTGGCGGTGCTTGCCATCGCGTTGGGTTCCGGCGCGGCCGGCGCCATCAACATGTGGTACGAGCGTGACCTCGATGCCCTGATGGCGCGCACGCGCAACCGCCCGCTGCCGGCGGGCCGCGTGGCCCCGGACGATGCGCTGGGCCTCGGCGTGCTGCTGTCGATCTTCTCCGTCCTGCTGATGGCGGTGTCGACGAACCTCGTGGCGGCTGCGCTGCTGGCCGCTGCCATCCTGTTCTATGTCTTCATCTACACGATCTGGCTGAAGCGCCGCACACCGCAGAACATCGTGATCGGCGGCGCCGCCGGTGCTTTCCCGCCGATGATCGGCTGGGCTGCCGCGACCGGCGACATCTCGGCCGTCGGCATCTCATTGTTCTTGCTGGTGTTCCTGTGGACGCCGCCGCATTTCTGGGCGCTCGCCCTCTATCGCAGCGAGGATTATCGTCGCGCCGGCGTGCCGATGCTGCCGGTGGTGGCGGGGCCTCGCGAGACCAAGCGCCAGATGGTGATCTACACGCTGCTGCTGCTCCCCGTGGCCCTGGCGCCGACGCTGCTCGGTGCGGTCGGCTTGGTCTATGGCACGGTGGCGCTGGCGCTGAGCCTGGGCTTCATCGGTCACGCCATCGCAGTGTGGCGCACCGCCGACGACGAAACCGCCTTCGGCGCGGCGCGCAAAATGTTCCGCTATTCGCTGATCTATCTGGCGACCTTGTTCGCGGCGCTGCCGGTCGATCTGGTCGTGAGCCGGATCGCGGGATGAGTGCGGCCATGGCACAGGACCGTCGCCCGGGCGATACCGACATGCACCGCCGCCAGCGCGGCAAGAACCTGTTCATCGCGGGTTTCCTGATCGTCCTCGCGGCGATGTTCTTTGCGCTCACGATCGTGCGCATGGGCGGATACGGATGAGCGACGCGAAAGCCGACATCGCCGCCAGGAACAAGAAGCTGGCGCGCCGACTGTTCCTAACGACGGCGGGCATGGGCGCCTTCGCCTACGCCTCGGCGCCGCTCTACGACCTGTTCTGCCGGACCACCGGCTTCGGCGGCACGCCGATCGTGGCGCAGCCAGGCGATCGCCCGATCCTCGACCGCACGGTCAACGTGCGCTTCGATTCCAACGTCGACACGGCGCTGCCCTGGAAGTTCCAGCCGCTGCAACGCGAAGTGAAGGTCCGCCTCGGCGAGGAGCATCTCGCCTATTACCGCGTGACCAACCTCTCGCAGCGCCCGGCCGTCGGCACCTCGACCTACAACGTCACCCCCGAACATGCCGGCGGGTGGTTCAACAAGCTCCAGTGCTTCTGCTTCACCGAGCAGTTGCTGCTGCCCGGGCAGTCCGTGGACATGCCCGTGGTATTCTTCGTCGATCCCGAGTTGGACAAGGATCGGCGCTACGACAACATCCGGACCATCACGCTCTCGTACACATTCTTCGAGGCGAAGACGGAACGGGCCAAGACCTTGCTCGGCAGCGTGGCCGGCAACGATATCGGAAAGGGTGGATGAACATGGCCGGCGGTACTCCCAAGCATCCCTATCATCTCGTCGATCCCAGCCCGTGGCCGGCGCTGGGCTCGCTCGCCGCCCTGATCCTGGCGTTCGGCTTCGCGCTCGCGCTGCATCCGGCGCTGTTCGGGTCCGGTGTCGAGAGCGTCATGAAGACGGTGCACTGGTGGGCGCTCGCGCCCGGCCTGCTGCTGGTCCTGGGCGTCATGTACTGGTGGTGGTCCGACGTCATCGCCGAGTCGCGTATTTTCCACACATCCGTCGTTCAGCTCGGCCTGCGCTACGGCATGATCCTGTTCATCGCCTCAGAAGTGCTGTTCTTCGCGGCCTTCTTCTGGGCGTTCTTCGATGCGGCGCTCTACCCCGGCGCGGCGAACATGCCGGTGCGTGCGGAAGCCACCGGCGGCATCTGGCCGCCGAAGGGCATCAGCATCATCGCGCCGTTCGACCTGCCGCTGATGAACACGCTGATCCTGCTGCTCTCGGGCACGACGGCGACCTGGGCGCATCACTCGATCATCGAGGGTAACCAGAAGGACGCCGTCCGCGGCCTGCTGTGCACCGTCGCCCTGGGCATGGTCTTCACCTGCATCCAGGCTTACGAGTACATGCACGCGCCGTTCACGTTCAGCCAGGACATCTACACGTCGACCTTCTTCATGGCGACGGGCTTCCACGGCTTCCACGTGCTGGTCGGCACGATCTTCCTCATCGTCTGCCTGATCCGCGCCTCCAAGGGCCAGTTCAAGCCCAAGCAGCATTTCGGCTTCGAGGCCGCTGCCTGGTACTGGCACTTCGTCGACGTGGTGTGGCTGTTCCTGTTCTTCTGCATTTACTGGTGGGGCGCGGGCAAGGCGCCGATCGCCCTGCACTGAGGCAGAAAGACCGACCATCTTGGAACCGCCGGGTGCTCCCCGGCGGTTCGTTTTTGAGGAGAGGGGCTTGTCCGACTGGCCGCGCCAATCGCCGTTCGACGTCGCCCTGCGCGGCGCCTGCCCGCGCTGCGGCAAGGGGCGGCTGTTCTCGGGCCTGCTGACGGTGGTAGACCGCTGCGCCTCGTGCGACCTCGACCTGCGCGGCAACGATGCCGGCGACGGACCCGCGGTCTTCGTCATCCTGGGACTGGGCGCCATCATCATGATGCTCGTCTTCTGGGTGGAGTTCCGGTTCGAGCCGCCGTGGTGGCTGCATGTGCTGATCTGGCTGCCGCTCACCTTCGCGCTGGCGGTTTGGATGCTGCGCTTCCTGAAGGCTCTGCTGGTCGCCCAGCAGTTCGTCCATCGCACGACCGAACTTGATGATTAGGCGAACTCGACGGTTGGAGGAGATACGATGATCCGGCTGCGGCCCGCTTTCTGGCCCACGCTCGTCTCGCTGCCGATCCTGGTGCTCTCGCTGGGTCTCGGCCTGTGGCAGATGGAGCGCCGCGAATGGAAACGCGACATCCTCGATCGCATCGCCACCAACCAGGCGGCGCCGGCAATGACGCTCGACCAGTTGCTGTCCGGCAATCCGCTGCGTCAGGAATATGGGCGCGTGAAGGTCACCGGCACCTTTGAGCACGGCCATGAATTCTTCCTCGCCGCACGCAGCCTGAAGAACAAGGTCGGCCTGCAGGTCATCGTGCCGTTCAAGACGGAAGATGGCCGCATCGTCCTGTTCGATCGCGGCTGGGTGCCGGACCGTGCCGCCGCGACCCAGGCCGCGGCGCAGCCGTCGGGCAAGATCGAACTGACCGGCATCGTGCGCCGCTCGCAGATCCGGGCGCGCTTCGCGCCGGAGAACGTGCCGGAGAAGAACGTCTGGTTTCAGGCCGATGTGCCGCTGATGCGCAAGATGGCGGGCGCGGCGCCGGATCCGAAGCTCGATACGTTCTTCCTCGAAGCCGACGCCACGCCCAATCCCGGCGGTGTGCCGGTCGGCGGCCAGACGCGGCTCGACATCCCCAACGACCATCTCCAGTACGCCATCACCTGGTTCCTGATCGCGATGGCGCTGGCCGGCGTCTATCTCGCCTATCACTGGGAGAACGGGCGGCTCGAGATCAACGGACGCGGGAAGGCCAAATGATCGCCAACGATCCCTATGCCGAGCTGGAGCGCCGCTTCGCACGGCTGAGTGCCGTCGGCCGCGCCTCGGCGATCCTGAACTGGGACCGCTCGACCATGATGCCGGACGGCGCCAGCGAGGATCGCGCCGACCAGCTCGCGGCACTGGGCGTCATCGCCCACGAGATCATCGCCGCGCCCGAGATGCCCGATCTCCTGTCACGCGCCGAGGAGGGCAGGGCCTCGCTCGATCCCTGGCAGGCCGCCAACCTGCGCGAGATGCGCCGCTCGTGGGTGCATGAAAGCGCTCTGCCGTCCGACCTGGTCGAGGCGCGCACGCGCTCCTGCTCGGCCTGTGAACTCGCCTGGCGCTCGGCCAAGAAGAATGCCGACTTCAAGTCGCTGCTGCCGACTCTCACCGAAGTCCTGAACATCATGCGCCGCGTCGGCGAGGCCAAGGCCGCCGCTCTCGGCACCTCGCTCTACGACGCGCTGCTCGACGAATTCGAGCCGGGCGGCCGTTCGGCGCGCATCGATATGCTGTTTGCCGAGCTGCGCGGGTTCCTGCCCGACCTGCTCGGCCGCGTGCTCGAACGCCAGAAGAGCCAACCCGAGCCGCTGCCGCTCGAAGGCCCGTTCCCGGTCGAGGCGCAGCGCCGGCTGGGCGAGGAGCTGATCCGCAAGATCGGCTTCGACTTCCATCACGGACGCCTTGACGTCTCCGCGCATCCCTTCACCGGCGGCACGTCGGACGATGTGCGCATCACCACGCGCTACGACGAGGCGGACTTCGCGCGCGCCCTGATGGGCGTGCTGCACGAGACCGGCCATGGCCTCTACGAAGCCGGCCTGCCCAAGGCGTGGCGCCGCCAGCCGGTCGGCAATGCGCGCGGCATGACCCTGCACGAGAGCCAGTCGCTCTTGATGGAGATGCAGGCCTGCCGCAGCGACGCCTTCGTGGCCTTCGCCGCTCCGCGCATGCGCGCGGCCTTCGGCAAGGACGGGCCGGCCTGGAGTGAAGCGAATATCCACCGCATCTACACGCGCGTGGCGCCGGGCTTCATCCGCGTCGATGCCGACGAGGTCACCTATCCGCTGCACATCATGCTGCGCTACCGGCTGGAGCGCGCGATGCTGGCGGGCGACCTGGCGCTGGCCGACCTGCCGGGCGCCTGGAACGACGGCATGCGCGAGCTTTTGGGCATCGTGCCGCCGGACGAATCGCTGGGCTGCCTGCAGGACATCCATTGGCCCGACGGTGGCTGGGGCTATTTCCCGACCTATACGCTGGGTGCGCTGGCGGCCGCCCAGCTCTTCGCCGCCGCGCGCCGTGCCAATCCGGGCCTGATGGACGCCATCGGCCGGGGCGATTTCGCCCCGCTGCTGGGCTGGTTGCGTGAGAATGTTCACGGAAAGGGTTCTGTCGCCACGACCGACGAGATCCTGACCGGGGCCACCGGCGCGCCGCTGGGCGCTGCCGCCTTCAAAGCTCATCTGGAAAGCCGTTACCTCTAGGGGTAAGAGGGACTCATGCTCGACCTCCGCCCCAACTGCGAATGCTGCGACAAGGACCTGCCCAACGGCGCGTCCGACGCCCTGATCTGCACTTTCGAGTGCACGTTCTGCGCGGACTGCGCGCGAACTCGGCTGGGCGGTCATTGCCCGAACTGCGGTGGCGATCTGGTCAAGCGTCCGACCCGCCCCGAGAAAGCGTTGGCCAAGTTCCCGGCCTCCACCAAGCGGGTCCGCAAGGATCATGAGGCTTGTCGGCAGGTCGCCTAGCCGGAGTTTCCTTTGCGTTACATCAGCACCCGCCACGGCTCGCAGGGCACGCCTGCGCCGCTTGGCTTCGAAGACATCATGCTTGCCGGCCTGGCCCGCGACGGCGGCCTGTACCTGCCGGCCGAATGGCCGCAATTCAGCACGGCCGAGATCGCGGCCCTGAAGGGCCTGAGCTACACCGAGCTCGCTTTCCGCATCATGCGGCCCTTCGTCGACGATACGTTCGACGAGGCGACCTTCCGCCGCCTGATCGGCGAGGCCTATGCCTCGTTCGAGACGCCCGAGGTCGCGCCGCTGAAGCCGCTCGGTGATTCAGGCCTGCACCTGCTCGAACTGTTCCACGGCCCGACGCTCGCCTTCAAGGACGTGGCACTGCAGCTCCTCGGCCGCATGCTCGACCAGACGCTGACGGCGCGCGGCCAGCACGCGACCATCGTCGGCGCCACCTCGGGCGACACCGGCTCGGCCGCGATCGAGGCGGTGCGCGATCGCAAGACCATCGACATCTTCATGCTGTTCCCCAAGGGCCGCGTGAGCGAGGTCCAGCGGCGGCAGATGACGACGGTGCTGGCGGCCAACGTCCACAACATCGCTGTCCAGGGCACGTTCGACGATTGCCAGGATCTCGCCAAGGCCTGCTTCAACGATCTCGAGTTCCGCGATCGCCACGCGCTGACGGCAGTGAACTCGATCAACTTCGCGCGCGTGATGGCGCAGATCGTCTATTACTTCTGGGCCGCACTTAAGCTCGGCGCGCCGGAACGTCCCGTGGCGTTCAGCGTGCCCAGCGGCAATTTCGGCAACGTCTATGCCGGCTACGCCGCCAAGCAGATGGGCCTGCCGATCTCGCACTTCGTGGTCGGCGCCAACAGCAACGACATCCTCGCACGCTTCTTCGAGAGCGGTACCATGACGACCTCCGAGGTCGTCCCGACCTTGAGTCCGAGCATGGACATCCAGATCTCGAGCAACTTCGAGCGCCTGCTGTTCGACCTCTACGACCGCGACGGCCGCGCGCTGGCCGAGGCCATGACCGACTTCCGCCGCACCGGCACGCTCAAGGTCGGCGACAACGTCCTGGCGGATGTGCGTGAGCTCTTCGATGCGGGACGGGTCGACGATGCGGGCACGCTCGCGGCCATGAAGGATTGCCTCGAGCGCTTCGGCGAGACGATCGATCCGCACACCGCCGTAGGCTATGCTCTGGCCCAGCAGCATCGCCGCGATGCCGCCATCCCGATGGTCGTGCTGTCGACCGCGCATCCCGCCAAGTTCCCCGACGCCGTCGAGAAGGCCACCGGCAAGCGGCCGCCGCTGCCGGCGCGCCTTGCCGACCTGCTGGAGCGCACCGAGCGCGCCGACGGTCTGCTGAACGACGCTGGCGCACTCAAGTCCATGATCGATGAACGCCGGGAAATGGCCGCCGCGCCCGCAACCAGAGGCAAGGTCCGCACGTGAGCAATGTGAAGGTTACGACGCTCGGCAACGGCCTGCGCGTCGCCGTCGACGCGATGCCCGAGGTCGAATCGGCCTCGCTCGGCATCTGGGTCGCCTGTGGCACGCGGCACGAGACCGCCGAACTGAACGGCATGGCCCACATGCTGGAGCACATGGCTTTCAAGGGCACGCGGACGCGCAGTGCACGCGCCATTGCCGAAGAGATCGAGAATGTCGGCGGCAGCCTGAACGCCTATACGGGGCGCGAGATCACCGCCTACCATGCCTCCGTCCTGAAGGAAGACGTGGCGCTCGGTGTCGAGATGGTCTCCGACATCCTGCGCAATTCGGTATTCGATCCCGACGAGCTGCAGCGCGAGCGCGGCGTCATCCTGCAGGAGATCGGCCAGGCACTCGACACGCCCGACGACATCATCTTCGATCAGTTCCAGGAGACCGCATTGCCGGGCCAGCCGCTTGGCCGGCCGGTGCTGGGCACCGCGACGTCGGTCGAGGCGATCGGTCGCGACGATCTCTTCGCCTATCTCGCGCGCCATTACACCGCCTCGAACATGGTCCTGTCGGCCGCGGGTCGCGTCGAATACGACCAGATCGTCGATCTCGCCGAGAAGCATTTCGGCTCGGTGCCGCGCACTCCGGCCAACGCGGAGCGGCCGGTGCCGCTCGCCTATGTCGGCGGCGACGGCCGCGAGCAGCGCGTGCTGGAGCAGGCCCATCTGGTGCTGGGCTGCGAGGGCATCGGCTATCGCGACCCCGACTACTTCGCGCTGGCTATTTACTCGACCCTGTTCGGCGGCGGCATGTCCTCGCGCCTGTTCCAGCGCATCCGCGAGGAGCGGGGCCTGGTTTACGGCATCCACTGCTTCAACACCGCCTATGCCGATGGCGGCCTGTTTGGCATCTATGCCGGCACCGGCGAGGACGATCTTGCCGAACTGGTGCCCGCGGTGTGCGAGGAATTCGTGAACGTGGCCGATACGCTGAACGAACAGGAACTCGTGCGTGCGCGCAACCAGATCAAGGCCGGCACGCTGATGGCGCTGGAATCGAGCGGTGCGCGCTGCGAGCAGGCGGCGCGCCACCTGATCGTCCACGGCCGCACGATCCCCTATGCCGAGATCGTGTCGCGCATCGAAGCGGTCGACCAGGATGCCGTGCGTCGCGTCGCGCGGCGCCTGCTGAAGGGCGAACTCACACTCGCCGCCCTGGGCCCGATCGACGGCCTCGAATCGCTCGACAAGATCGCGGCGCGTCTCGCCGCCTGATCGTCGAAAAGCGCTAGGCGGCCTTCGCCAGCGCGGGCTGCGCCGTGCGCGGGGGGACGCCGATGGAGGCGCGGTCGATGACGGCTTTGATCTCGGCGCTGCGGCGGACGAGGTTGTAGCGCAGGCCGGTGTAGAGGTTCATCGGGAATGGCATCGGCGCGTTGAAGTCGATGATCAGCACGACGCGCGTCTCGTCGGTCTGGTTCTTCACCCAGTGCTCGCGCGTGTCGTCGAACACCAGCGGCTCGCCTTCCTTCCAGAAGAAGTGGTGACCGCCGATCTCGATCCAGCACTTCTCGGGCTCCTTCGGCACGATCAGCGGATAGTGGAAGCGGATAATGCCAGCGGCGGAGCCCCGGTGCGGCTCGATCTCGGCGCGGCCGGCCAGGATGCTGAACAGCGCGGAGTGGACGCCCGGAATGCGGCCGATGGCTGCCATCGTGTCCGGCACCGCCGCGGCGTTCTCCGCCACGTCATGGCCCCACAGCTTCAGCAGGAAGGTGCGCCAGGCGCGGCCCGGCACGAAAAGGTCGCGCGGATGGACCTCGTGCAGGGCGGGGATCTCTTCGTGGTGGCTCAGCAGGTATTCGAGGTCGGCCTTGATCTTGGCGTGGCTCTTCTTCAGCTCGGCCAGGACCGGGAAGACCTTCATCGCGTCCTCGCCGCCCAGCGGCAGCTTCGGCATGTTCCGCAGGATCATGTCCGAGAGCTTGAGGTTGAAGTCTTCCAGCGGCTGCTGCGGCAGCCAGATGTGCTTGGTCAGATAGAATCTGCCCTTTTCGCCGACGCTGGGTTTGCTAGCCGATTCCATGACCGATGCCTCGAGGACTTTCCAGGAAGTGGATGTAGTACGCCCTTTTGGCCAAACGGCGGCGGCTCTTTGGGTCGCCAGGCGCGGCGGACAGTCTCAATTTCCTACGTCAAACCCCGGAAAACATGCAACAATTCCGGAGAACCACTAGTATAGCCCAAGATGTTCCGTTTTGCCGACGTCCCGTTGTCGCTGTCAGGGATGACCCGGATTGCCGGGAAACGCGTGTTTTTGCGCGCGCCCAGCATGGACGATTGGCCGGAATGGGCTGAATTGCGAGCCCGCAGCCGGGCATTCCTCACCCCGTGGGAGCCGACCTGGCCCGAGGATTCACTGGCACGGGACCATTTCCGCCGCCGCCTGCGCCAGCAGGCCAAGGAATGGCGGGCCGGGGAAGCCTACGGCCTGTTCGTCTTCACCAATGAAGGTCGCCGGCTGGTGGGCGGCATCAACCTCAGCAACGTCCGGCGTGGCGTCGCCCAGGCGGCCTCGGTCGGCTACTGGATGGGACAGCCCTATGCCGGCCAGGGCCTGATGACCGACGGTCTTCGCGCCGCCCTGCCGTTCGTGTTCGACGATCTCCGCCTGCACCGGCTCGAGGCAGCCTGCCTGCCGCACAACGAGCCCTCCAAGGGCGTCCTGACCAAGGTCGGCTTCCACGAGGAAGGGCTGGCGCGGCAGTATCTGCGGATCAACGGCCAGTGGGCCGACCATCTGCTGTTCGCGCTGCTGCGCGCGGACTACGACGCGCTGTTGCGGGCGCCACGGTAACGGGCGGAAGCCCCGACCCCAGGAGCGTTGCATGCGCAATCTCACACCGACCTCGATCACCCAGGCGTTCGCCGACTATGCGCGCAATGCGCCCTCGGACCGCGCCAGGACGCTGCTGACGTCGCTGGCCGGGCATCTCCACAGTTTCGTGCGCGACAACAAGGTGACGCAGGCGGAGTGGGGCGCCGCCATCGACGCGCTGACCCGCGCCACCAAGTTCACCGACGACAAGCGCAACGAATACATCCTGTTCTCCGACCTGCTCGGCGTGTCGTCCCTGGTCGACATGGTGAATGCCTCGAAGGCCGGCACGCCCTCGTCGGTCCTCGGGCCCTTCCACATCGAAGGCGCGCCTGAATTGCCCAATGGCGGCGACCTGTGGCGTGGCCAGGTCGGCGAGCCGCTGGTCGTGAGCGGTCGCGTGGTCGACGGGAAGGGCGTGCCGGCGAAGGGCACGGTGCTGGCGCTCTGGCAGAATGCCGGCAACGCGCTCTATGCCCAGCAGGACCCGGCGCAATCGCCGACCAACTATCACGCCCGCCTCGCCGTGGCCGACGACGGCACCTTCGCCTTCACCACCGTGCGGCCGGTTTCCTACAAGGTGCCGGATGACGGCCCGGCCGGCGACATGCTGCGCGTGCTGGGACGTGACGCGTGGCGGCCGGCCCATCTGCACATGATTATTCAGGCGCCAGGCCATGCGCCGCTGATCACCGAGTTCTTCCCGGAAGACGACGAGCATCTCGACGGCGATGCCGTGTTCGGCGTCCGTGCCGGCCTCGTCCTGCCCTTCGGTAAGGTGACGGACCGCGCCGCGCTGCCCGCCAACCTTGCGGCGCGTGACACGCTGCCCCTGCCGGTCTGGGCGACCCGGCTCGACCTGACCTTGCCGCCGGGTTGATGCTCGTCCGCGCCCGCGACGTCTCCAAGGTCTTCACGAGCGGTGTCCAGGCACTGGGCGCCGCATCGCTCGATGTTGAGGCCGGCGAATTCCTGAGCGTGCTGGGCCCCTCGGGCTGCGGAAAGTCGACGCTTCTCCGTCTGATCGCGGGCCTCGCGGAGCCGAGCGCGGGCACGATCGAATGGCCGCAGGGCCGGCCCGATATCGGCTTCGTCTTCCAGGAGCCCACACTGATGCCGTGGACGACGGCACTGGCCAACGTCGCGCTGCCGCTCAAGCTGCGCGGCGAGGCGCGGTCCGAGCGCGAGGCGCGCGCCGCCGAGGCGCTTGCCGGCGTCGGCCTCCAGGGTTTCGAGAGGAGCTATCCGCGAGAACTGTCGGGCGGCATGAAGATGCGCGTGTCGATCGCGCGGGCGTTGGTCACGGCGCCCAAGCTTCTGCTGATGGACGAGCCGTTCGCCGCCCTCGACGAGATCACGCGGCGCAAGCTCAACACTGACCTGCTGGAACTGTGGCAGCGCACGCGCTTCACCGCGGTGTTCGTGACGCACTCGGTGTTCGAATCGGTGTTCCTGTCGCAGCGCATCGCCGTGATGAGTGCGCATCCCGGTCGCGTCCGCTCCGAACTCGCCATTCCGGCGCCTTATCCGCGCACCGAAGCCTTCGGCACCTCCGCCGACTATGCAGCACTCTGCCGCCTGGTTTCTGCGCAACTCTCGGAAGCGATGGCGGCATCATGAGCGCTCGCATCGTGGCGCCGATCCTGATGGGCATCGTCATGCTCGCGGCGTGGGAAATCCTCGTCCGCGCGATGGCGATCGAGCCCTACATCCTGCCCGGCCCGATCGTGGTGGCGACGACGCTGGTGAGCGACTGGTCGACGCTGTGGCCCGCGCTGGTCGTCACCTTGCGCGTCACCGTGCTGGCGCTGGCGGCCGCGGTCGTGGTTGGGGTGCTGCTGGCGGTGCTGTTCTCGCTGTCGCGTTGGGTCGAGCTGTCGCTTTTTCCCTATGCCATCATTCTCCAGGTGACGCCGATCGTGGCCATTGCGCCGCTGATCATCGCCTGGGTCGACAACGTCAACGTCTCGCTGCTGATCTGCGCGTGGCTGGTGGCTTTCTTCCCGATTCTCTCGAACACGGTGCTGGGATTGCGGTCGGTCGACCGCAACCTGCTCGATCTGTTCGAGCTGTACGAGGCGGGCCGCTGGCGCACGCTGGTCACGCTGCGCCTGCCGGCGGCCTTGCCGTATTTCCTGGGAGGGCTCCGCATTTCAGGCGGGTTGGCACTGATCGGCGCCGTCGTGGCTGAGTTCGTCGCGGGTTCGGGCGGGCGGGAGTCGGGGCTGGCCTACCGCATTCTCGAATCGGGCTATCAGCTCAAGATCCCGCGCATGTTCGCGGCCTTGGTGCTCATCTCGCTGGCTGGCATCGCGATCTACCTTCTCCTGTCGCTGCTGTCGTACCTGCTGCTGCGCCGCTGGCACGAAAGCGCGCTCTCCGAGGACTGACCTCTAGGCCCGCCGGGTGCGCGGCGCAGTGCTGATGGACAGCCAGCTCCGGTCGAAAAGGTCGATCAGCGCGCGGTAGATGGCGGCCGGCGCCTGGTCGACGCCGTCACTCTTTCCGAAGAGGAACCTGGCCATGAGCCGGTCCACGGCGGCGGTGTCCTCGATGGGCAGGCCGATCGCGGTCAGGTCGGCCGCAATGGAGCCTTGCGCCGGCAGATAGGCCTCCATCGACCGCAGCCGCGGGCTGGGCGAGGGCAGTCTCACCATGACGACGCGCGTGACGGAGGGCTGGGCGTCCGGGCCGATCAGCGGCGTGCCCACCATGAAGCCGCCCAGCACGCTCGCGGGCGGTGAGGGCGCGAAGAGGCAGAAGCTCAGGAGCTGGGCTGATCCCGTGGGATCGCGCACTTCGAGGCGCAGGTCGTTCGTGCTGAGCGCTGCGGTGCCGTCGAGCGCCATCGGTCCGGTCGGCAGCGCCTCGACATAGCGCGCGGTCATTCGCTGCGTCGCGTTCGTCGAGGCGATCGAGAGTTCGCCGCGCACCAACCGGCCGCGGAAATAGGGCGACCAGGAATGGGAATAGCAGGCATAGGTGCCATCGAGTGCCAGCCCGGGCGCTTGCCGGGCCGCCGGGGCGGCGGACTCCTCGGCCAGGCGTCGAAGCTCGGCCGGGTCGCGATGATGACGGGCGCAAATCTCCTGGAGGAATTCGTCGGCCTCGCAGTCGGCGACCCAGCGGCCTGGGCGGGAGAGGTCGAGTACCTTCGCCCAATCGTCGTAGATCGAGAGTTCGCGCGGCCGCGCCCGGCCCTGCAGCCACTTGTCGGCCCGTCCGACATCGAACGATGTGTTGACGTTGACGGTGCGGAACGCCGCCGCGAGATCCTTGCGCGTGACCGTGCCCAACAGGGAAGCGGTTAGCCGCAGCTTCCGGTCTATGTCTCGCGCCACGCTACGCTCCCGACGCCACGCACCGTGGAAGACCCACGAATTCCACGGCATACAACCTTGGGAATAGCCGATTTCCGCAGTGTTGCGCACCGCAATTTGCATCGGGACCGGCTCGCCTTCAGCGCATCGCCGCCCGGCCCAGGAAGAACGATGCCGTCGCAACGCCCGCGGCCAGCAGGAGGTAGCCTGCTTCGTAGGCATTCGTGATCGCCAGAACGGTGCGGAACAGGAGCGGCGAGAGCAGCGCGCCGCAGAATACGAAGAGCTGCGTGGCGCCGGTGAACTCGGCGGCCCGTCCCGGCGGCGCCCGCGAGGCGCTTTCGGCGATGAACACGCCGTTCCAGCCGACCGCCGTGCCGCCCAGGATCGTGCAGACGATGTAGACGGCGGTTGTCGGCCAGGCCGGCGTCGAGAAGGACATCGTCGTCGCGGCGATCGCGATGATGGCGCCGATGCCGGCCAGCACCGCCGAGGGCCGGCGCAGCAGGTCGGCCAGCGCCCCCCAGAAGATGCGGCCGAAGGCGCCTGCAACCGTCGCGGCTGACAGAAGCGCGCCCGCCAGCACGTAGGACATCTGCAGGCCGTCGACCGCGTAGACGACGGTGAAATTCACGACGATCGCCTGCGTGGCCGAGAACAGCATGCCGATGAAGCACATCGGCCTCAGGATCGGATCGCGCCAGGCGAGCTGCAGCGGTTCAAATATTTCGGCCAGCGTCGGCAGGCGTGCCTTGCCGCCGATGCGCTCGTCGTCATAGAGACCGCGCAGCGGTTGGATGGCGATCGCCGCCGCGATCGAGAGGATGGCGACGGCGGCCGCGGCCCAGCGCCAGCCGAAATCGAGGGCCAGGGTCGGCAGCACCGCGCCGCAGATCGCGAAGCCCAGCGGCACGCCGCTCTGCTTCAGCGAGAAGGTTACGTTAGCGAGGCGCGGCGGCGAGACACGCGCCAGGATATGCGAGCTGGCGATGGTGAGTGGGCCCGAGCCCAGTCCGACGATGAAGGCCGAGAGCGCGGCCATCGCCACGCCGCCGGTGGCGAAGACGAAGGAGCCGAGCGCGGCAATGGTGAGCCCGGTCTGAATGAAGCGGATCGGTCCCAGCCGGCGGGTGATCGTGCCGCCGCCCACGGTCGAGATCATCGCCGCGAGATAGACGATCGACACATAATAGGCGATGTCCGCCGCGGCGATGCCGAACTCCGCTGCGGCGGCAGGCGCCAGCACCGAGGCCTGGTTGAACACCATCGTCGAGACGACCTGGACGAGGGTCAGTGAAACGAGGGCGATGAGATAGCGGCGGAGATCGGTCGGGGCGGCGGACATTGCGCCGGGACTATAGCGACCTACTTCAAACCCGCGAGGAAACTCTCGAGCAAGGGAGACCAGACGGAACTGCCGTTGGCCGCACTGGCGAGGCCGTGGCCATCGCGGCCATTGGGTCCGACGGGTGTGTACGTCGCCTTGCCGCCGGCTCCGTCGTACGCCTCGGCCATTCGCTTGGCGAGAGAGGGCTCGAAGAAGCTGTCGTTCTCGGCGTAGATCCAGAGCATCGGCACCCGGGCAGTCGCGCCGTATTTCGCGGCCGCATCGACCAGCGATCTCGGCGCGCAATTGCCCATGCCGCCGCCTTTCAGCTGCTGATGGCCGCCACGGCCGCCGGCGAAACTGATCATGCCCACCACGCCGGCCGGATTGCGGCTCGACAGTGCGACCGTCGCCCAGCCGCCGGCAGACTGCCCGACCACGATCGTGCGGTCGGGAGCGACATAGGGCTGGGTGCGCATGAAGTCGATGGTGGACTGTATGTCAGCGGCGCCCTGCAGACCGGCATTGAAATAGTCGGCGAGGTCGCACGAGCCGTAGCCTTCGGCCCAGTTGCCGCCGGTCTCGCCATAGCCACGGCGCAGCGGCAGGACGACGACATAGCCGCGCGACAGGAACCACGACGACAGGGCCGAATAACGAGGCCGGTCCATTTTGGGGCGCTGCGAGCCGTCGGCCGGCGATCCGTGGTTGATGACCACCAGCGGATGACGCGCCTCGCCGGGCGGGCGCATCACGGTGGCCACCAGCGTCGATCCACTGGGTCCGGGCACGCGAACGACCTGCTCGCGTTCCTGGGCAGCCAGGGGCCCCGCACACAGCAGGAAGAAGAGCAGTGCGAGGGAGCCGAGGCGCATGGAAGGTCTCCTAACGACCGCTGCGGCGTGCGGGCTTGCCACGTCCGCCCGAACCGGTGCGAACGCCGCGGAAGACGCGGGAATGCTGCATCTTGCCGAGATGGACGCCGACATTGGCGCTGGCGGCTTGGCCTGGCAGTTCCAGCTCGTGCGCCTCGAGGCGGCGGATCTCGTCACGCAGGCGGCCGGCCTCCTCGAATTCGAGATCGGCGGCAGCGGCGCGCATGCGCTTCTCGAGCTCCGCGATGTGGGTGCGCAGATTGTGCCCGACCAGATGGACGTCGCCCGACACGCCGGTATCGACCGTGTAGTGGTCGCGCTCGGCGGTCGACTGCAGGATTTCGGCGATGTTGCGCTTCACCGAGGCGGGCGTGATGCCGTGCTTCTCGTTGTAGGCGGTCTGCTTGGCGCGACGGCGGTCGGTCTCGGCCATCGCGTACTTGATCGAGTCCGTCATCTTGTCGGCATAGAGGATGACGCGGCCCTCGACGTTGCGTGCGGCGCGGCCGATCGTCTGCACCAGCGAGGTCGGCGAGCGCAGGAAGCCTTCCTTGTCGGCATCGAGGATGGCGACCAGCGCGCATTCGGGAATGTCGAGGCCCTCGCGCAGCAGGTTGATGCCGACCAGCACGTCGAAGGCGCCGAGCCGCAGGTCGCGGATGATCTCGATGCGCTCCAGGGTGTCGATGTCGGAATGCAGGTAGCGGCAGCGGATGCCGGACTCGTGCATGTACTCAACGAGATCCTCGGCCATGCGCTTGGTCAGAACGGTGACCAGCACGCGCTGACCCTTCTTCGCGCAGTCCTTGCACTCGGCAATCAGGTCGTCGACCTGCTTCTCCACCGGCCTGATCAAGACGGTCGGATCGATCAGCCCGGTCGGACGGATGACCTGCTCGATGAAGGTGCCGTGGGTGCGCTCCATCTCCCAGTCGCCGGGCGTCGCGCTGACATAGGTCGTCTGCGGGCGCAGCGCCTCCCATTCCTCGAACTTCAGCGGCCGGTTGTCGATCGCGGAGGGCAGGCGGAAGCCGAACTCGGCCAGCACGCTCTTGCGGTTGAAGTCGCCGCGGAACATGCCGCCGATCTGCGGCACCGTGACGTGGCTCTCGTCGCAGATCAGCAGCGAATTCTCGGGGAAGTATTCGAACAGGGTGGGCGGCGGCTCACCCGGCTTGCGGCCGGTGAGATAGCGCGAATAGTTTTCGATGCCGGCGCACGAGCCGGTGGTTTCCAGCATCTCGATGTCGAACAGCGTGCGCTGTTCGAGGCGCTGTGCTTCGAGCAGGCGGCCGGCGCGATTGAATTCTTCCAGGCGCTGCTTGAGGTCGGCTTTTATCTGGTCGATCGCCTTCTGCATCGTCGGCTTCGGCGTGACGTAGTGGCTGTTGGCATAGACGATGATGTCGGATAGCGAGATCGTCTTGTCGCCGGTCAGCGGATCGAACTCGGTGATCGATTCGATCTCATCGCCAAACATCTCGAAGCGCCACGCCTTGTCTTCGTAGTGGGCCGGGAACAGGTCGATCGTGTCGCCGCGCACGCGGAAGGTGCCGCGCTGGAACGCATTGTCGTTGCGCTTGTACTGCTGCTCGACGAAGCGGCGGAGCAGGGAGGTGCGGTCGATCTTCTGGCCCTTGTGCAGGCGGAAGGTCATCGCCTGGTAGTTCTCGAGCGGACCGATACCGTAGATGCAGGAGACCGACGCCACGATGATCACGTCGTCGCGCTCCATCAGCGCACGCGTCGCGGAGTGGCGCATGCGGTCGATCTGCTCGTTGATCGACGAATCCTTCTCGATGAAGGTGTCGGTGCGCGGCACGTAGGCTTCGGGCTGGTAGTAGTCGTAATACGACACGAAGTATTCGACGGCGTTGTCGGGAAAGAAGCCCTTCATCTCGCTGTAGAGCTGCGCGGCCAACGTCTTGTTGGGCGCCATCACCAGCGCCGGCCGACCCTGGCTCGCGATGACGTTGGCCATGGTGAAGGTCTTGCCTGAGCCCGTGACGCCCAGCAGCACCTGGTCGCGCTCGCCGCCTTCGACCCCGGCGATGAGCTGCTTGATCGCTTCCGGCTGGTCGCCGGCCGGCGTGTAGTCCGACACCAGCTTGAAGGGCTTGGACGAGATGCCTTCGAGTTCCGGCCGCCGCTGGATGTACGGCATGTGGAGCGGGACGGCCGAAACCGCGAGATTCTTTGAGGGCATGGCCTCCATTATATGATGCTCGCATGCCGGTCCGGCAATGCTAGCGTCCGGCCCCCGATGCCCGACCTGTTGACCGTTCCGTTCCTGATTTCTGCTGTCGTTGCCTGCATTGCAGGCATGGTGCGCGGTTTCGCCGGTTTTGGCGCCGCGATGCTGATGACGCCAATATTTTCAGCGCTTTACGGGCCGGCGGTCGGTGTCGCGCTCTGCCTCCTGCTGGAAATTGCCGTGGCGCTACCTCTGGTTCCACGGGTCCTGCCGCTGGTCGACTGGCGGCGCATCGGCCTGCTGCTGCTGGCGGCGGCCGTCGGGGTGCCGTTCGGTACCCATACGCTGACCCTCGTCGAGCCCGAGCCGATGCGGTGGGGGATCTCGCTCATCGTGCTGAGTGCCGTTCTGCTGCTGGCGAGCGGTTGGCGCTTTTCCGGCAAGCCCAACACCCTGGCGACCCTGACGGCCGGCGGAATCAGTGGCTTCCTGAACGGGCTGTCGGGCATGGCCGGACCGCCGATCGCTTTCTATTATCTCGCGGGCAGCGACCCGGCGGCGAAGGTGCGAGCCAATCTCACCACCTATTTCGTGTTCGTCGATCTGCTGGCCCTGACATCGTTCGCGTCACGCGACCTGATCGGCTGGAGCACGGGCGTGCAGGGCCTGTTCCTGGCGCCGGCCGTCATGCTGGGCGGCGTCCTTGGCGAGCGCCTGTTTCCGCTGGCCAGCGAGAGCTTCTATCGTCGCCTTGCGTTGGTCCTTCTGGTCTGCGTCGCGATCGGCTCCTTGGTGGTATAAGGCTCGGCATGAGGATCTGGGACAGGATCGTGGAAGGCATGAACGGCCTCGGCATTGCCGAGCTGCTCGGCCTGTCCTCGCCGCCGGCCGACGATGGCGGTCATCCCGGCCTGCGTCAGATCGGCTTCACGATCGGCGTTATCGCGCTCGGCGCCAAGATGGCGCGGGTCGATGGCGAGGTGTCGGAGTCCGAGAGGGCGGCGTTCCGCGACTTCTTCCAGGTGCCGCCGGGCGAGGAGGCGAACGTCGAGCGTTTCTTCGACCTGGCCAAGCGCGACGCCGGTGGGTTCGAGACCTACGCCCGCCAGGTGGCCGCATTGTTTCCCGATGCGCCTGAGATCCTCGAGAACGTCATCGAAGGCCTGTTCAGCATCGCGCAGGCCGACGGCAAGATCGACGCTGCCGAAGCCGACTATCTCGTGAAAGTCGCGAGTATCTTCGGCCTGCCGAGTTCGCGCTTCGAGCGTGCGAAGGCCGCAGCACTTGGCGTGATGGAATGCGAGCCCTGCGTCGTGCTGGGCATCGATCCGCTGGCGACCGACGAGCAGATCCGCGAAGCCTGGCTGCGGCAGGTTCGCGCCAACCATCCCGACAGGCTGATGGCGCAGGGCCTGCCGGAAGAGGCGATCGCGGTGGCCAATCGCAAGCTCGCTTTGATCAACGATGCCTATGACCGGCTGCGCAGGCAGCGCGGTCTCGTGCCAGTGGCCTGAGCGCGTGAAGTTCGTCGACCTGCCGTCGCCCAATCATGCACCGAGGCCCGAGGGCACGAGCGTCGACATCCTCGTCCTGCACTACACCGAACTTCCGCTGCAGGAGTCGCTCGACATCCTGCGTGACGGCACACGCGAGCATCGCGTCAGTTCCCACTATGTGTTGGACCTCGACGGCACGGCCTATCGTCTCGTGCCGGAGGATCGCACCGCCTGGCATGCCGGCAAATCGTGGTGGCGCGGCCGCGAGACCTTGAACGGCACGTCGATCGGCATCGAGATCGTGAACCTGCACGGCGATCGCCATGATTATCCGGCGCAGCAGGTCGAGGCGCTCATCGAACTGTGCCGCGAGATCCTCGCGCGCCATCCCGCGATCGAGCCGCGCAACGTTGTCGGCCATTCCGACATCGCCCCGCAGCGCAAGATCGATCCGGGTCGCCGCTTCCCGTGGAAGACGCTGGCGGGGCAGGGGATCGGTCTCTGGCCGAAGGCCGGTACGCGTCCGCTCGATGGCGACTTCCACAAGGCGCTGCAGCGGTTTGGCTACGCACCGCCGCTCGCGGTGCCGCCCAAGGAGATCGTGAAGGCGTTCCAGCGCCATTACCGGCCGGCGCAGGTCGACGGCATGATCGACCCCGAGACGCGCTCCCTGCTGGCCGGTCTGCTTGACCCGCTGGGGCGAGCGGCCTAGTCAGGCGCCGGGTCAGACGGCTGGATGGCTGCACTCGGACGGGCAACCGTGTGGGTGAGGAAAGTCCGGGCTCCACGGAGACACGGTGCCGGATAACGTCCGGCGGGGGCGACCCCAGGGAAAGTGCCACAGAAAACAGACCGCCTGCCTGGTTCGCCAGGCCGGTAAGGGTGAAACGGTGGAGTAAGAGCCCACCGCGCGACCGGCAACGGAAGCGGCATGGCAAACCCCACCGGGAGCAAGACCAAATAGGGGCGACACGCCGGGCAACCGGCAGCGGTGTTTCCGCGACGTCGCCCGGGTCGGTCGCGCGAGGCGCTCGGTAACGGGCGTCCCAGAGGAATGGCCATCCATCGCTGCCCTCGGGCAGTGAGGACAGAACCCGGCTTACAGGCCGTCTGACCCTTTTCATTCCGCAACACGAGTCGCTTCTACAACCCCTTGCGTTTGCATGGTGCAAGCGCACAATAGATGTTGTGTCTAAGCCTTTCAGATTCCTTGTGGATTCTTGGCTTTGATAATTGCATCCCGGGGTTTCCCATGGTATCCCATTGTATCCCGTGTAACAGACGACGCAGGGGCGTGGGGCACCTGCAGCGGGTCTAGAGGGGAGATGGGCCGTGGCATTCCGGTCCGAGATCCTGATCAAGCTGGACAAGAAAGGCCGGGTTCTGTTGCCCGCCGCTTTTCGCGACGAGCTGCCTGCGGACGATCGCGGCGCGTTCGTGCTCTATCACTCCCCCACGATTCCCGGTTTGGTGAACGGCAACTCGCGCGCGGGCTTCGACGCGATGCTGGATCGCCTGCGCGCCGAAGCGCTCGGCCCGAAGGGTTCGCTGAAGGTCGCCCTCGATGACGAGGCGTTCGATCCGGCGGGTTATCTGTCGGCCGGCGCCCGCACCGTTTCGCTGGAACCCGATGGCCGCTTCACGATGCCGGCCGAATTCACCCAAACGCTCGATGCGACCGACGGCGTCATGCTGGTCGGCAAGGTCGAGAAGTTCCAGCTCTGGAATCCCGCCCGCTGGCAGGCGCGTCGCGATGCCGAGCGCGAGAAGATGGCGGCGTTCGTGCGTAACCTGAGTGGAGGCGACGCATGAGCGGCGCTCGCCACATTCCGGTGATGGCGCGTGAAGTCGTCGACGCATTGCAGCCGCGCGACGGCGGCCGCTATCTCGATGGCACGTTCGGTGCCGGCGGCTACACGACCGCGATGCTCGATCGCGCCGACTGCCAGGTGATCGCCATCGATCGCGATCCTGACGCCATTGCCGCAGGCCAGGCGTTGGCCGAGCGCTATGCACCGCGCCTTCGTCTGATCGAAGGCCGCTTTGGCGACATGGCCGAGCTTCTGTCCGCCGAGGGCGTTGAAGACGTCGACGGCGTGACGCTCGATCTTGGCGTCTCGTCGATGCAGTTCGACCAGGCCGATCGCGGCTTCTCCTTCCGCGCCTCCGGTCCGCTCGACATGCGCATGGAGAAGAACGGCCAGTCGGCCGCCGATCTCGTGAACGGCGCCGACGAAACCGAACTCGCCGACATCATCTGGCGCTACGGCGAGGAGCGTCGCAGCCGTCGCGTCGCGCGCAGCATCGTCGAGACGCGCCGCGCCAAGCGTATAGAGACCACCGGCGAGCTGGCCGAGATCGTGCGTCGCGCGGTCGGCCCGCAGGGCAGGGACGAAAGCGATCCCGCCACGCGCACCTTCCAGGCGCTGCGCATCGCCGTGAACGACGAGTTGGGCGAGCTCGAGCGCGGTCTTGCCGCTGCCGAGCAGGTGCTGGCGCCGGGCGGCCGATTCGCGATCGTGTCGTTCCATTCGCTGGAAGACCGCGCCGTGAAGGAATTCGTGCGGGCCCGCGCCGGTCGCACGCCCGGCCCGTCGCGCCATGCGCCGCCGAGCGCGGGCGAACGGACCGCGACCCTGCGCGATCTCTCGCGCAAGCCTGTGCTTCCCTCCGACGAGGAAGTCGCGGGCAATCCGCGCGCCCGTTCGGCCCGCCTGCGTGTCGCAGAGAAGCTCGGAGTCGGAGGTGGCGCATGATCCACCGCGGACTCCTGTTCTGGTCGGTCGTCGCCGTCGCCACGGCGGTGGGCCTGTTCACCGTGAAGTACAAGGTGCAGGACCTCGAGGAGCGTATCGACCGCACCAACCAGAAGATCATCGAGAGCCAGCAGGCCACGCACATCCTGCGGGTCGAATGGGCTCACCTGAACGAATCCGAGCGCATCGAAGTGCTCGCGCAGAAGCATCTCAAACTCGAGTCGGCCTCCATCAAGCAGGTCGTCCGACTGGAGCAACTCAAACCCGAATCTGTCCCCCCGCGACGCGATCCACCACTCCCTTCCCCCCCACGAACGGGCAACGACGTCCCCTCGTCGACTTTGCCCGGTGGTGGACGCGTCGCAGCGGAGGCCGGCAGCCCCTCGCCGGCCTCCGCACCCCTTTCCAAGCGTACCTCCGGACCCACGACGCCCCCTCGACCGGCCCAGATACAAGAGCCGGCAACATCGGGTCCGGTTGGCGACGGCCAGAGCGCGGCTGTCTCCATCGATGACATCCTCTCGCGAAAAGAAGAGGGTTCACGGTGAGACTGTGGCGCAAGTCTGCCTCGCCCGAACCGGCCGCCGCGGCAAACGCGGCGGCCGGCGCGCGTTACGGCTCGCCCCAGGATCGCCTGAAGGGTGACGCCCAGGAGACGGCCCGCCAGCGGCTGGTGATCGCCTCGGTGATCTTCGGCCTGGCGTTCACCGCCGTCGGCCTTCGCATGGGCTACGTGTCGCTGCTGCGCGACGGCGCCGAGCCGACGCAGCGCGTCGCGGCCCGCGGCGGCTCGATCCAGTCCGAGCGCGCCGACATCGTGGACCGCAACGGCGCCGTGCTGGCGACGTCGGTTCCGGTGATGTCGGCCTTCGTCAATCCGCACCTGCTGATCGATCCGCAGGAAGCGGCGCGCAAGATCGTGACGGCGCTGCCGGACCTCAAGTACGACGACGTCCGCGAGAAGCTGGAAGGCGACCGCACCTTCGTCTGGATCAAGCGCGGCCTCAGCCCGCGCGAGCACGATCTCGTCAATCGCCTTGGCATCCCGGGCCTCGAGTTCCAGGCCGAGGAGCGGCGCATCTATCCGCAGGGCACCGCGGCGGCGCACATCCTGGGCTATGCCAGCGTCGACAATGCGGGCCTGGCCGGCACGGAGCGCTTCTTCGACCAGCAGCTCCAGAGTGGCGAGACCCTGCAGCTCTCCATCGACCTGCGCCTGCAGCGCATGGTCGAGCGCGAGCTTGCGCGCGCGGTCCAGAAGTTCTCGGCGATCGGCGCCACCGCGATCGTCATGGACGTGACCAATGGCGAGGTCCTCGCCATGGCGTCGCTGCCCACTTACAACCCCAACAGCACCCGCACGCTGACCAACGAGGCGCTGTTCAATCGCGCGACCCTCGGAGTCTACGAGCAAGGCTCGACCTTCAAGATCTTCAACACGGCGATGGTGCTGGACTCGGGCAAGGCCTCGATGACCAGCGTGTTCGACGCCACGTCGCCGATCAAGATCGACCGTTTCACGATCAACGACGACCACGCCCAGCGTCGGCCGCTGTCGATTCCGGAAATCTTCAAGTTCTCGTCGAACATCGGTTCGGCCAAGATGGCGGTCGACGTGATGGGCCCGGAGGGCCAGCGCGCCTTCTTCGACAAGATCGGCTTCCTGAAGCCCGTCTCGACGCAACTGCCGGAAGTCGCCTCGCCGCTGTGGCCGCGGCACTGGATGAAGATCAACACCATGACCATCGCGTTCGGTCACGGTATTTCGGTGACACCGCTGCATCTCGCGATGGGCTCGGCGGCGATGGTCAACGGCGGCATCCTCTATCAGCCCTCGCTGGTGAAGCGCACCGCCGCCAGCGACAAGGGCCGCCGCGTCATTCAGGCCAAAACCTCGGTCAATGTGCGCCAGTTGCTGCGCCTGAACGTCGTCGAGGGCACGGGCAAGAACGCCAACGTCGCGGGCTACGAGGTCGGCGGCAAGACCGGAACGGCCGAGAAGCCGGGCCGTGGCGGCTATCGCCAGAAGTCGCTGATCAGCTCGTTCGTCGGCATGTTTCCGATGAACGATCCGAAGTTCGTCGTCATCGTCTCGCTCGACGAGCCGAAGGGCCTGCCGGAGACCGGCGGCTACGCGACGGCCGGCTGGGTCGCCGCACCGTCGGTCAAGGTCATCATCGAACAGATCGTGTCGCTCTACGGCATCCTGCCGGGCGACCTGAAGGAAGGGCTGCCGCCGATCGAGATCGCCTCGACGCCGGTGCCGGCTCCCGTCGTGCCGTCGCAGGTCGTTCCCGCGAGCGTGCGTCGCTCGCCCGGCGATCATCGCAAGGCCCTGCCGGTTCGTCCGGCTCCCGGTCAGACGGCGGCTGCCCCCGGTCCGGGAGTGCGCCGCGTTGCGTCTGAGTGAGCTCATGGCACGGAGCGCCGACGCAACCGCGACCTCTTCCGCGCTGCCGCGCGATCCCATTCTTGCCGGACTGACGCTCGACTCGCGCAAGGTCCAGCCGGGCTATCTCTTCGCCGCCCTGTCGGGCGCGCGTGCCGACGGCGCGGCTTTCGTGACCGATGCGGTGAAGCGCGGCGCCATCGCGATCCTGGCGGCGCCCGATGCGGTGCTGCCGCCGCTCGATCCCGGCATTACCGTCCTGCGCGACGCCAATCCGCGCCGCCGCGTGGCGCTGATGGCCTCGGCCTTCGCCGGCCTCCAGCCCGCGACCATCGCCGCCGTCACCGGCACCAACGGCAAGTCTTCGACCGTGCATTTCGTCCGCCAGATCTGGGAGCGGATGGGCCTGCAGGCGGCGAGCGTCGGCACCCTGGGCATCGTGTCGCCCGGCCTCGTGCGCGACGGCGGCCTCACGACGCCCGACCCGGTGCAGCTTCACGAGGACCTGGCGACCCTGGCGCGCGAAGGCGTGTCGCATCTCGCGATCGAAGCTTCGAGCCACGGCATCGACCAGTCCCGTCTCGACGGCCTGCGCCTGTCGGCGGCGGCCTTCACCAACCTGACGCACGAGCATCTCGACTATCACCGCTCGATGGACGCCTACTTCGCGGCCAAGGCGCGCCTGTTCGAAGTGCTGCTGCCGCCGAACAGCACGGCGGTCGTCAATGCCGACAGCGATCGTGCCAACGCGCTCGGCGCGATCTGCCGGCAGCGCGGCATCCGCTTCTGGACCTACGGTGCGAAGGGTGCCGAGTTCCGCCTGCTCGCCGACGATCCGACGCCGGCCGGTCAGCGCCTCGTGCTGGAAGTCATGGGCACGCGTCACGAGGTCGAGCTGCCGCTGGTCGGCGGTTTCCAGGCCTCGAACGCGTTGGCGGCGCTCGGCCTCGTCGTTGCGACAGGCGGCGATCCAGCGCGCGCGGTCGAGGCTCTTGCCCATTTGACCGGCGCACCCGGCCGTCTGCAGCTCGTGGCCCGCCATCGCTCCGGCGCTGCCGTTTACGTCGATTACGCCCACAAGCCCGAGGCGCTTGAGACGGTGCTGCGCACCTTGCGGCCCTTCGCGCGCGGCAAGCTCGTCGTGGTGTTCGGCTGCGGCGGCGACCGCGATCGCGCCAAGCGTCCGGTGATGGGCGAGATCGCCACGCGCTTGGCCGACCTCACGATCGTGACCGACGACAATCCGCGCAGCGAGGAACCGGCCGCCATCCGCGCAGAAATCCTGGGCGGCATCGCCGAGGACCGTCGCAACTGGATCGAGATCGCCAACGGCCGGCACTCCGCGATCGCTGCCGGCATGGAGGCGCTGTCGAGCGCCGACGACCTGCTGCTGATCGCCGGCAAGGGCCACGAGACCGGCCAGACGATCAAGGGCGTCACGCATCATTTCGACGATGCCGAAGAGGCGCGCGCGCTCGCCGGAGGCGCTGCATGAGCGCGCTCTGGACTTCCGACGAAGTGAAGGCGGCGCTGACGGCGGCTTCGATCACCGGGCCGTTCGAAGCCGAGGGCGTGACCTTCGACAGCCGCGCGGTCGGCAAGGGCGATCTCTTCTTCGCGCTGAGCGGCGAGACGACGGATGGCCACGGCTTCGTTGCCGATGCCTTGTCGCGTGGCGCGGCCGCCGCGGTCGTGTCGCGCGACGTCGAGGGCGCGAAGGGCACGCTGGTGCGTGTGCCCGACACGATGAAGGCGTTGTCCGAACTCGGCCGCGCCGCACGCCGCCGCAGCAAGGCGCGCATCGCCAGCGTCACCGGTTCGGTCGGCAAGACCAGCACCAAGGATGCGTTGCGGGCGATGCTGTCGGCGCAGGCGCCGACCTCGGCCAGCGTCGCGAGCTACAACAACCATGTCGGCGTGCCGGTCAGTCTCGCGCGTCTGCCGCGCGATGCGCAGTACGGCGTGTTCGAGATCGGCATGAACCATCCCGGCGAGATCGAGCCGCTCGCTCGCCAGGTCGAGGCGCATGTCGGCATCGTCACCAATGTTGGGCCGGTCCATATCGGTCACATGGGCAGCGAGGAAGCGGTCGCCGACGAGAAGGGCTGCCTGTTCGCCGGCATGGCGGAAGGCGCAGTGGCCGTGCTCAATCGCGACAGCCACCACTACGAGCGCCTCGTCGGAAAAGCCCTCGATTTCGGCGTTTCCCGCATCGTCGGCTTCGGTCGCAGCGAGGCTGCAGAGGCCCGTCTTGTCTCGTGCGACCTGCATGATTCCGGCAGTGATGTTGCAGCCTTGATCCACGGTCGCAGGATCGAGTATCGGCTGGGCGCGGCAGGCGAGCATTGGGTGTTGAACAGCATCGGCGCGCTGGCCGTCGTTGAGGCGCTCGGTGCGGACGTCGTGACGGCGGCGGCGGTCCTGGCCGGCGTGAAGGCATCGCCCGGTCGTGGCGCGCGCCGCATGCTGAAGTTCGGCAGCGGCACGATCGAATTGCTGGACGAGAGCTATAACGCCAACCCGGTTTCGGTGCGGGCGATGCTCGCGGTCCTCGCGCGGATCGAGCCGCAGGCTGGCGGCCGGCGCATGCTGGTGCTGGGCGACATGCGCGAGCTGGGTGAGGGCGCGGACGGCTATCACGCCGGCCTCGCTGACGCCGTGGCCGCGAGCGGCGCCACGCAGGTCTTCCTGTGTGGCCCGCACATGCAGGCCCTGTGGCAGAAGCTGGCGCCGTCGCAGCGCGGGGCGCATCGACCGGATTCGGCGTCGCTCGCGGGCGAACTCGCGGCGGCGCTCAAGGCAGGAGACGTGGTCGCGGTGAAGGGTTCGTTGGGTTCAAAAATGAAAATCGTCGTGGACGCGATCGTGGCGGCCAGCGGCGGCGAGGCGGGACGCTAGGATGTTCTACAATCTTCTCTATCCGCTGGCGGACCTCTTCACGCCGTTCAACCTGTTCCGTTACCTGACGTTCCGCTCGATCGCGGCGTTCCTCACGGCGCTGGTGCTGAGCTTCCTGATCGGCGGTGTGCTGATCCGCTGGCTGCGCAGCAAGCAGAAGCAGGGACAGCCGATCCGCGACGACGGTCCGGCCAGCCATCTGATGACCAAGAAGGGCACGCCGACGATGGGCGGGCTGCTGATCCTGATCACGCTCTCGGTCGCCACCCTGCTGTGGGCCGATCTCACCAACCGCTACGTCTGGATCGTGCTCGGCGTCACGCTGGCCTTCGGCGCGGTGGGTTTCTGGGACGACTTCCTGAAGGTCACCAAGCGCAACACCAAGGGCGTGCCGGGCAAGATCAAGCTCGCGCTCACGGTCGCGGCCTCCGGCATCGCGGTCTACCTGATCGCCCAGGCCTCGCCGGCGCCGCTGCGCTACCAGCTCGCCGTGCCGTTCCTCAAGGACGTGCTGATCCCGCTGGGCATCGTCGGCTTCATCGCATTCGGCGTGCTGGTGATCGCCGGCACCTCGAACGCCGTCAACCTGACCGACGGTCTGGATGGCCTGGCCATCGGCCCGGTCATCATGGCCTCGGCGGTGTTCGGCCTGATCGCCTACGTCGTGGGCAACACGATCCTCACCAACTACCTCTACCTCCATCACGTGCCGCGTTCGGGCGAGCTGGCGGTGCTGCTGGCGGCACTCGTCGGCGCCGGCCTCGGCTTCCTGTGGTTCAACGCGCCGCCCGCCATGGTGTTCATGGGCGACACCGGATCGCTGGCCATCGGCGGCGCCCTGGGTGCGGTCGCGGTCGTCACCAAGCACGAGATCGTGCTGTCGATCGTGGGCGGCCTGTTCGTGCTCGAAACGGTGTCGGTGATCGTGCAGGTCCTGTCCTACAGGTGGACCGGCAAGCGGGTCTTCCGCATGGCGCCGCTGCATCATCATTTCGAACAGAAGGGCTGGGCCGAGCCCACCATCGTCTTCCGCTTCTGGATCATCGCCGCCATCCTGGCGATGGCCGGCCTTGCCACCCTGAAGCTGCGGTGAGCGCATGATCGATCTCGCCATCCTGAAAGGCTCGTCGTTCGTCGTGCTGGGGCTCGCGCGCTCCGGCCTGGCGACCGTGCGCGCTTTTCGGGCGGCCGGGATCGACTGCGTCGCCTGGGACGACAATGCCGCGTCGCGTGACGCGGCGGCGCAAGCAGGCGCCCGCGTCGCCGATCCGGCGACCATCGACTGGTCGGGCATCGCCGCCCTCGTCATCAGCCCGGGCATTCCCAGCACGTTTCCCGTACCGCATCCCGTCGCCGTCGCGGCGCGCGCCGCCGGCAAGCCGATCATCTGCGATGTCGAGCTGCTGGCCCGCGCACAGCCCGAGGCGACATTCATCGCCATCACCGGCACCAACGGCAAATCGACGACGACGGCGCTGATCGGGCACATCCTGAAGCAGGCCGGCCTGCGCTGCGAAGTCGGCGGCAATATCGGCCGCGGCGCGCTCGATCTCGATCCGCTCGGCAAGGGCGGTCTCTACGTGCTCGAACTGTCGTCCTACCAGCTCGAGCTGCTGCAGACCTTTCGCGCCGACGTCGCCGTCTGGCTCAACATCACGCCCGACCATATCGACCGGCACGGCGATCTCGCGGGCTACGTCGCGGCCAAGAAGAACATCTTCGCCCGCCAGCGCGCCGGCGACTGTGCCGTGATCGGCACCGAGGACGAGCCGTCGCGCGAGGTCGCGTACGAAGTCGCGGCGCGCGTCGGCATCGCCTGCGTTCCCGTGGCGCTCGATCGGCCGGTTGCCGGCGGCGTTTCCTATCGCGCGGGCATGCTGGTCGATGCCGACGGCTACACGGTCGACTTCGCCGACGTGCCGACCCTGCCGGGCGACCACAATGCCCAGAATGCTGCCTGCGCCTGGGCGGTCTGCCGCTGGCTCGACGTGCCGCGAGAGGCGATCGTCGCCGGCCTGCGCAGCTATCCCGGCCTGCCCCACCGCCAGGAGCGCGTCGCCGCCGTCGGCAACGTCGTCTACGTCAACGACAGCAAGGCCACGAACGCCGATGCGACCGCGCGCGCCCTGTCGAGCTACGACGACATCTACTGGATCCTTGGCGGCCAGGCGAAGGAGGGCGGCGTGGCGCTGCTCGCTTCGTACTTCGACCGCATCCGTCATGCCTTCCTGATCGGCGAGGCGACGGAGCTGTTCGCCGGCCAGCTCGACGGAAAGCTGCCTTACAGCCGCTGCGGCGATCTCCAGTCGGCGCTCGATGCCGCCCATGCGCTGGCGCAGCGCGAGGCGAAGGGGCCTGCCGTGGTCCTGCTCTCGCCCGCCTGCGCGTCGTGGGATCAGTGGAAGAGTTACGAACACCGGGGTGATGCGTTCCGTGCCATGGCGCGGGCGCTGCCGGGGGCCGAGGTTTTGGGGAGGGCCGCGTGATCCAGGTTCCGCGCGACGATCGCAGTGTCATCGGACAATGGTGGTGGACCGTCGACCGCTGGTCGCTGGGCGCGATCATGGCGATCATGGCCTTCGGTGTGATGTTGACGCTCGCGGCGTCGCCGCCGGCCGCCGAGCGCATCGGCGCCGACTCCTTCCTGTTCGCCAAGCGCCAGTTCATGTTCCTGCCGCTGGCGCTGCTCGTCATGCTGTCGATCTCGCTGGCATCGCCGCGCCACGTGCGGCGACTGGCGCTGCTGGTCTTCTGCGGCAGTATCCTGCTGCTGGCCGCCACCTTCGTGATCGGCATCGAAATCAAGGGCGCGCGGCGCTGGATTTCGGTGCCCGGCCTGTCGAGCGTGCAGCCGTCGGAATTCGTGAAGCCCAGTCTCGCGGTGATCTCGGCCTGGCTGCTGGCGCAGAGCCGCACCGAGCGGCGGGCGCCCGGCTATCTCCTGTCGACGGTGCTGGTCGGCGGCGTGCTGGCCCTGCTGGTGATGCAGCCCGACCTCGGCATGAGCGTCGTCGTGGCCAGCGTGTGGGCCATCCAGCTCTTCGTCGTCGGCCTGCCGATGTGGGTCGCGGGCTTCGGCGCGGCGGCGGGCGCGGGCGGCATGGTCGGCGCCTACTTCCTGTTCAGCCACGTGCGTAGCCGTTTCGACCGCTTCCTCGATCCGTCGTCGGGCGACAACTACCAGGTCAACACCTCGCTCGAAGCCTTCATGAACGGCTCTCTGTTCGGCCGCGGCCCGGGCGAGGGCACGGTGAAGGCGCAGCTTCCCGACGCCCATACCGACTTCGTGATGGCGGTCGCCGGCGAGGAATTCGGCCTCATCGTCTGCCTGATGATCCTCTGCCTGTTCGCCTTCGTGACCCTGCGCTCGATGTCACGCGCCTCGAAGGAGACCAGCCTGTTCATCACCCTGGCGGCGACCGGCCTCGCCGTTCAGTTCGGCCTGCAGGCCGCCATCAACATGGCCTCGACCATCCAGCTCATCCCGGCCAAGGGCATGACGCTGCCGTTCATCTCCTACGGCGGCTCGTCGGCGCTCGCGATGGCGATCTGCGTCGGCATGCTGCTGTCGCTGACGCGCGAACATGCCGGTCTGAGGGAGGCCGTCTGATGGCGGCAGTGCGCCCCGTTGTCCTCGCGACCGGCGGCACTGGCGGGCATGTGTTCCCCGCCGAGGCGCTGGCCGGCGAGCTCGAGGCGCGCGGCGTGCCGTTCACGCTGGTGACCGATTCGCGTGGCCGTCAGTGGCAGGGTG
Source organism: Reyranella sp. GW821-FHT12G01 (assembly GCF_058806575.1). Taxonomy (NCBI): domain Bacteria; kingdom Pseudomonadati; phylum Pseudomonadota; class Alphaproteobacteria; order Hyphomicrobiales; family Reyranellaceae; genus Reyranella; species Reyranella sp. GW821-FHT12G01. The sequence continues at coordinate 3,535,523 of NZ_JBXAPV010000001.1, read as the reverse complement.
CCCTGTCGCGCCGGCCGATCCACTATATCCACTCGGCGAGCCCCACCGGCTCGATGGCCAAGAAGGCGCTGGCGCTGTTCTCGCTCGCATTCGGCCTGTTCGACGCCTGGCGGGCACTGGGCCGCATCGGACCGTCGGCGGTGGTCGGCTTCGGCGGCTATGCCTCGGTGCCGACCATGATCGCCGCCCGGCTGCGCCGCCTGCCGGCGGCACTGCACGAACAGAATGCCGTGCTGGGCCGCGCCAACCGTCTCGTCCTGGGTGGTGCGGAGCGCGTCGCCACCTCGTTCGCCCGCACGCGCTATCTCGACGGCGACGCGCGGGCGCATCTCGTCGGCAATCCGGTGCGCGAGACCGTGCGCGCGCTGCGTGACCAGCCCTATCGGGCGCCGGCCGAGGGCAGGGTGGTCGATCTCCTCGTGTTCGGCGGCAGCCAGGGCGCGGCCTCGTTCGGCGAGGTCATCCCGGAAGCCGTTCTCGCCCTGCCGCAGGCGATGCGGGCGCGGCTGCGCATCGTGCAGCAGTGCCGGCCCGAGAGCATCGACCGCGTGCGCACCAGCTACGTGAAGGCCGGTGTCGTCGCCGAGCTGGCGCCGTTCTTCGAGGACCTGCCGCGCCGCATCGCTTCGGCGCATCTCGTGATCGGCCGTTCCGGCGCCTCGACCGTGGCCGAGTTGGCCGCGATCGGCCGGCCCTCGATCCTCGTGCCGTATCCCTATGCCGCCGACGATCACCAGACCGCCAACGCCCGCGCCTTCGAAGCGACGGGCGCCTGCATCGTCCTGCCCCACGCATCGTTCACCGCCGCCGCCCTGCTGGACCATCTCACGGCGCTGATCGAAGCGCCCGAGCGCCTGACCGCGATGGCCTCGGCCGCTCATGCCGCCGGCCGTCCCGATGCGGCGGCCAAGCTGGCGGATGTCGTGGGTGAAATGATCTCCCTTCCTCTTTCGTCGTCAGGAGTCGCCACATGAGGGCGCTGCCGCTCGATCTCGGTCTCATTCACTTCGTCGGCATCGGCGGTATCGGCATGTCCGGCATCGCCGAGGTGCTGCACAATCTCGGCTACAAGGTGCAGGGCAGCGACGTCGCCGAAAGCGCCAACACGCGCCGCATCGCCGAACTCGGCATGAAGGTGATGATCGGTCATCGCGCCGAGAATGTCGGCAACGCCCAGGTCATGGTCGTGTCGAGCGCGGTCAAGAAGGACAATCCCGAGGTCCTCGCCGCGCGCACGCGCCACGTGCCAGTCGTGCGCCGCGCCGAGATGCTGGGCGAGCTGATGCGCCTGAAGTGGTCGATCGCGGTCGGCGGCACGCACGGCAAGACGACGACCACCTCGCTGGTCGCCTCCATGCTCGATGCCGGCGGCCTAGATCCGACGGTCATCAACGGTGGCATCATCAACGCCTACGGCACCAACGCCCGCCTGGGCGAGGGCGACTGGATGGTGGTCGAATCCGACGAATCCGACGGCTCGTTCCTGCGCTTGCCGGCCACCATTGCCGTGGTGACCAACGTCGATCCTGAGCATCTCGACCATTACGGCACCTTCGACGCGCTGCGCGACGCCTTCGTGCGCTTCGTCGAGAACATTCCTTTCTACGGCTTCGCCGTGCTGTGCTCGGATCATCCCGAGGTCCAGGCGCTGATCCCGCGCATCGCCGATCGCCGCATCATCACCTACGGCATCGGCGCCAATGCCGACGTGCGCGCCATCAACCTCAAGCTCGACCGCGGCGGCGCCGACTTCGACGTCATGGTCGAGAACCGCGCCACCAACGAATCGCGCATCATCACCGGCATGCGCCTGCCGATGTTCGGCCAGCACAACGTCCAGAATGCACTGGCCGCCATCGCCGTGGGGCAGGAGATGGGCTTGCCGGATGACACGATCCGTCGCGCGCTGACGTCGTTCGGTGGCGTGAAGCGGCGGTTCACCAAGACCGGCGAGGCTCACGGCATCACGGTGATCGACGATTACGGTCATCATCCTGTCGAGATCGCGGTCACCCTGCGTGCCGCGCGCCAGGCCTACGGTGGGTCGGGCCGGGTCATCGCCGTCATGCAGCCGCATCGCTATTCGCGTCTCGGCGCGCTGCGGGCCGAGTTCGCGACCTGCTTCTCCGACGCCGATGCCGTGATCATCGCCGATGTCTATGCGGCGGGCGAAGCGCCCATCGAAGGCGTCAATCGCGATATGCTGGTGGGCCTAGTGCAGCGCGCCGGCCATCGTGACGTGGCGCCGCTCGGCGGGCCGGGCGAGCTTCCGGAAATGATCTGGCAGGTTGCGCGTCCGGGCGACGTCGTGGTCTGCCTCGGCGCGGGCAACATCACCGCCTGGGCGCACGCGCTGCCCGGCCAGATCCAGCAGCTCGCGGCCGAGCATGCCGGCCCGCGCGCCATCGCCAACGATTCGGGCCCCCACAGCGGATCGGCTGCATGATGGCCCTGCCGACCTCGACGCCCCACCTGATCGACCGGCTGCCCAGGCCGCGCGGACGGCTGACCGCCGACGCGCCGCTCGGTCCGCAGACCTGGCTGCGCGCGGGTGGTCCGGCCGAGGTCCTGTTCCGGCCGGCCGATGTCGAGGATCTCGCGAGCTTCATGGCGGGCCTGCCGTCGGACGTGCCGGTCACGGTCCTGGGCGTCAGCTCCAACATCCTGGTGCGCGACGGCGGCGTGAAGGGCGTGGTCATCCGCCTCCTGCGCGGCTTCACCGACATTACCGTCGAAGGGCATGAGGTCGTGGCTGGCGCCGGCGCGCTCGATCTCAACGTCGCGTTGATGGCGCGCGACCATGCGCTGGCCGGCCTCGAATTCCTGAGCGGCATCCCCGGCACGATCGGCGGCGCGCTGCGCATGAATGCCGGCGCCTATGAAGGCGATCTTGCGCAGGTTCTGCTCTCGGCCGAGGCAGTCGATCGCGCGGGCAAGGTCCATGTCGTGCCGGCAGGCGCGATGGGCTACCGCTACCGCCACAGCGATGCGCCGGCCGACTGGATCTTCACCTCGGCGCGCCTGCGCGGGACGCCGGGCGACCAGCTCGCCATCGCCCGCCGCATCGCCGACATCGACACCGCCCGCACGGACTCGCAGCCGCGCAGCCGAACCGGCGGCTCGACCTTCGTCAATCCGCCGGGCCAGCGGGCCTGGGAGCTGATCGATCAGGCCGGTTGCCGCGGCCTGCGCATCGGCGAGGCGCAGGTTTCCGAGAAGCATTGCAATTTCCTGATCAATCTCGGCGACGCAACGGCGACCGACATCGAGGCGCTGGGCGAGGAAGTGCGGCGGCGCGTGCTGGCGAAGACCGGCGTGCAGCTCGAATGGGAGATCCGGCGCATCGGCGAGCCGGCGGGGAGAGAGTAATGAAGCGCGTTGCAGTCCTGATGGGCGGCTGGTCGCCCGAGCGCGAAGTCTCGCTGGTGAGCGGCAAGGCCTGCGCCGAGGGGCTGCGCGAGGGCGGTCACGAGGTGATCGAATACGACGTGCAGCGCGATCTGCGCGCCCTGGTGGATTTCCTGCGGCCCGCGAACGGCGGCGGCCCCGATGTCGTTTTCAACGCCCTGCACGGCCGTTACGGCGAGGATGGCTGCATCCAGGGCGTCCTCGAGATCATGCGGGTGCCCTATACGCATTCCGGTGTGCTCGCCTCGGCCATTGCGATGGACAAGCCGCTGGCGCGGCACATCTTTGCGTCGCTCGGCCTGCGCGTCGCCGACGGCAAGGTGATCGAGCGCCGCTCGCTCGCCGCCGGCGATCCCATGGCGCGTCCCTATGTCGTGAAGCCGATCGACCAGGGGTCGAGCATCGGCGTCCATATCGTGCGTGACGGCGATAACCTGGCGGCGGTCGAGGCCGCCGAGGCCGCGTTCGGCGAGCGCGTCCTGGTCGAGAAGTTCGTGCCGGGCCGTGAACTCACGGTCGCGGTGATGGGCGACAAGCCGATCGCCGTCACCGAGCTCAGGCCGCGCACCCGCTTCTACGACTACGAGGCCAAGTACACCGACGGCATCACCGAGCATCTCGTGCCGGCGCCGGTTCCCGAGGAAGTCTACGAGACCGCCAAGCAATGGGCGCTCGCGGCGTATCAGGAACTCGGCTGCAATGGCTTGAGCCGCGCGGACTTCCGCTGGGACGACTCGCTGCCGGGGACCTCGGGCCTGGTCATCCTGGAAATCAACACCCAGCCCGGCATGACGCCGCTGTCGCTGGCGCCGGAGCAGGCCAAGTGGGCCGGTATTTCCTGGTCGCAGCTCATGACCTGGATGGTCGACCATGCGAGGCACCCGTCGTGAGCGCCACCAAGAAGACGACCACCCCCAAGGCCGGCGCCGCGCCGCGCCGCGACTACGACCGCCGCAAGAAGCGCGGGCCCGTCCGCAAGACCGGCCGCCCGTTCTGGAAGCAGCCGGTGCTGCTGGGCGCCATCGTCCTGTTGCTGGGCTGCGGCGGCGGGGGCGGCTGGTGGGCCTGGCGCGAGGGCTGGCTGGTTGAGGCGCAGAACCAGTTCGACTCGATCTCCCGCAGCGTCGTCGGCGCCATCACGCCGTTCAAGCTGGCGGACGTCACGGTCGAGGGCCGCGATTACGTCGAGCGCGCCGACCTGCTGGCGGCGCTGAACGTCAGCCGGGGTGATTCGCTGCTGGGCATCGACCTGCAAGCCTCGCGCAAGCGGCTCGAGGCGATCGACTGGGTCGAATGGGCGACGGTCGAGCGCCGCCTGCCGGACACGCTCTATGTCACGATGAAGGAACGCCGCGCCGTCGCGATCTGGCAGAACGGCAGCGAGTACACTCTGATCGATGCCAACGGTCGCACCGTGCGGGCGAGCCGGATGCCGCCGGGCGCCGAAAAGCTGCTGCTGCTGGGCGGTCCGGGTGCGCCCGACCATGTCGGCGACCTGTTGCTGCTGCTCACCTACGAGCCGACCGTGGCGCAACAGCTTCGCTCCGCCGTCTGGGTCGGACAGCGCCGCTGGAATCTGATCCTGAACAATGGTGTCGAGATCTGGTTGCCGGAGGAGGACGCCGTCGCGGCCCTCCAGCATCTCGCCAAGCTCGACGGACAGCAGAAGCTGCTGTCGCGTGAATTCGGCGTCGTCGATCTGCGACTGCCCGATAAACTTTATCTCAGAAAGCGCAATCCAGGCGACGCGACGCCGGGGCCAGCGTAGAATCTAAAAACTCGCGAGAGTACGCGTAGACGGGGGACATCGTGGCGAAGACGAGAAATGGCGTCATTGCAGCGCTCGACATAGGTACGAACAAGGTCGTGTGCTTCGTCGCGAGAGTCGACGGGCAGGGACTACGGGTCGTCGGCATCGGCCACCAGCCCGCGCTTGGCATGCGCTCCGGCAACATCGTCGACATGGAAGCGGCAACCCGCGCCATCTCCTCGGCGGTGTCGACCGCGGAAGAGATGTGCGGCGAGCAGGTCCGCGACGTCATCGTGGGCGTGAGCGGCGGGTCGGCCGCCTCGCACAATCAGAGCCTCGAAGTGGCGATCGGCCATCACGAGATCGGCGAGCGCGACGTCCGCCGCGTCCAGCAGCACATCCAGCTGCCCGCCGAAACCGCCGACCGCGACATCATCCATTCCGCCGCGATCGGCTACACGGTCGACGGTACGCCGGTCCGCGACGCGCGTGGCATGTTCGGCGAGCGCCTGGGCGTCGATGTCCATCTGGTGACCGCCGCCAGCGGCGCGATGCGCAACCTGCAGGTCTGCGTGCGCCGCGCCCATCTGGAGATCGCCGACCGCGTGGTCGCCGCCCACGCCGCGGGCCTCAGCTCGCTGGTCTCCGACGAGCGTGACCTTGGTGTGACCCTGATCGACATGGGTGCCGGTACGACATCGATCGCCGTATTCTATGAAGGCCACCTCGTTCACGTCGATTCGATCCCGGTCGGCGGCGAACACGTGACCCGCGACATCGCCCGTGGCCTGTCGACACCGGTCGCGCATGCAGAGCGGATGAAGACTCAGATCGGTCGTGCCGTGATCAAGCCCAACGACGAATACGACATCATCGACGTGCCGCTGATCGGCGAAGAGGATCGCACGCGGCCCAACCACATCCCGCGTTCGATTCTCGTCGGCATCATTCGTCCGCGAGTTGAGGAGACATTCGAGCTCGTGCGCAGCCGACTCGAAGCGTCCGGTGTGGATAAGTTGGCCGGTGGACGCGCCGTTTTGGTCGGCGGCGGCTGTCAGCTCGACGGCGTGCCCGAGGTGGCCGCCGCGATTCTGAACAAGAAGGTTCGCACCGGCGCGCCGCTCCGTCTCGCGGGACTCGCCGATTCGACTGGCGGGCCTGCATTTTCTGCGGCCGCCGGACTTCTCTCCTTCGCTCTCCAGAATCACGCCGTCGCGCAAGCGCAACCGGCGTCGAACGAAGTGCCCGCGAGTCGTATCGGCCGGATTGGCAGTTGGATTAGAGATAACTTTTAGGCAATATGTTGTGCGGGATAAGGCAAATCCCACAGGCTATAGACATAACGACAAGAAAAAGCCGGTGGCGGTGAAGGGTTTCTGACAAAACAGGAGGCCCACGCCGTTGCTCCGAGCAGATAACCCCTCGTTTGCGTGGAGAAAGCCGAATGACAATCAACCTCAGTCTCCCTCAGACGGAGTCCGAGATTAAGCCGCGCATTACCGTCGTCGGAGTCGGTGGCGCGGGCGGAAACGCCGTCAACAACATGATCAGTGCCGCGCTGGAAGGCGTGGAATTCATCGTCGCGAACACCGATTCGCAGGCGCTCAGTCAGTCGCTCGCCGACCGGCGCGTCCAGCTCGGCATCACCATCACCCAGGGCCTCGGCGCTGGCGCCCGTCCTGAAGTCGGCCGTCAGGCCGCCGAAGAGGCGCTCCCCGAAATCCTCCAGCTTCTCGACGGCGCCAACATGGTGTTCGTCACCGCCGGCATGGGCGGCGGCACCGGCACCGGTGCGGCGCCCGTCATCGCCGCCGCTGCGCGCGAGCAGGGCATCCTCACCATCGGCGTCGTCACCAAGCCGTTCCACTTCGAAGGCCGCCGCCGCATGCAGTCGGCCGAGCAGGGCATCACGGAGCTGGAGAAGGTTGTCGACACGCTGATCGTCATCCCCAACCAGAACCTGTTCAAGATCGCCAACGAGAAGACGACGTTCGCCGACGCCTTCAAGATGGCCGACGACGTGCTGCACATGGGCGTGCGCGGCGTCACCGATCTGATGGTCATGCCGGGTCTCATCAATCTCGACTTCGCCGACATCCGCACCGTCATGGGCGAGATGGGCAAGGCGATGATGGGCACGGGCGAGGCGGAAGGTCCGGATCGCAGCCGCGTCGCGGCGGAGTCGGCGATCTCCAACCCGCTGCTGGAAGATCACTCGATGAAGGGCGCCAAGGGCGTGCTCATCAACATCACCGGCGGCCTCGACATGACGCTGCACGAAGTCGACGAAGCGGCGAACCGTATTCGCGAGGAAGTCGACGGCGACGCCAACATCATCTTCGGCTCGACCTTCGACGCGACGATGGACGGCCGCATGCGCGTTTCGGTGGTTGCCACCGGTATCGCCGCGATGGCCGCGCAGCAACCCGCGCCGAACTACCTGTCGCTCGACATGAACCGCCCGATCCAGACGGGCCAGCCGGCGCTCAGCCGTCCGGCCGCGCCGCCGGTCGGACGTGTCGCCATGCCGGCTGCTGCCGTGGCAGCGCCCGCGCCGGTGATGCCCGCGGCTCCTGTCGCGCCGCCGGTTGCGGTTGCACCGCCGGCCCCGCCGGTCGTTGCGCCGGCTCCGGTCGCCGTTGCGGCTCCGGCCGCCCCGATCATGGCGTCGATGCCGACGCCGGCTCCCGTCTACGAGGCGCCGGTCGAGGCTCCCGTCATGGAAGCTCCTGCGATCGAAGCGGCGCCTGTCGCTCCGGCGCCCGCGCCGATCCCGGCTCCCGTTGCAGTCGCTCCGGCTCCCGTCCAGGCGCCCGCGCCGGCCGCAGCACCGCAGCGTCCGCTGGTCGACGAGAACGACTGGCGCATCAGCCGCCCGTCGACGGCGAAGGCCCCGGTCCGGGCCGAACCCGTTGCGCGACCGATGGCCGCGCGCCCGGCGACCGACAGCCGTGCGCCGAACCTGTTCCAGCGCATCACCGGCGCTTTCTCGGCGCCGAAGGCTGGTGCCACGGCAGCGGCTCCGGCCCCGACCGAGCCGCCGGTCGCCCGCCCGGCGCCTGAAAATGTCGTCGCGGTAGCGCCGAAGGCACCGGTTTCGCGTCCCGCGCCGGTCCAGACCTCGATCAGCCTGGACGTCACGGAGCGCGCCAAGCCTGCGCGCGATGACGACGACCTGCAAATTCCGGCTTTCCTGCGGCGGCAAGCCAACTGACGCAGGAAATTCAGTTATCCCACGCATCTTCTTGAGGGGCCGTCGGCCCCTCTTTTTTTCGCAGGCGCGTGATATAACGCGCCGGGCCGAAGTTTTACTGGATGGGACATGTCGAAGGTTGTTGTGAGTAAGGGCAGGCGCATCATCGCGGGGCTGGCGCTGTCGTTGGCGGCATTCGGCCTCTCCGCATGCGGCTCGGACGACGACAAGTACGTCGAGCGGCCTGTCGAGCAGCTCTACAATCGAGGCCTCGATGCACTCGGCCAGCAGGAATACAAGACGGCCGCCAAGAGCTTCGAGGAAGTCGATCGCCAGCATCCGTATTCGGTCTGGGCGACCAAGGCGCAGATCATGGCCGCCTTCGCCTATTACCAGTCCAACAAGTACGACGAAGCCATCATCGCGCTCGACCGCTTCATCCAGCTCCATCCCGGCCACCGCGATCTGCCCTACGCCTACTACCTGAAGGCGCTCTGCTTCTATGAGCAGATCTCAGACGTCGGCCGCGACCAGCGTATCACGCAGCAGGCGCTCGACGCGCTGGCCGAGGTCGTGAAGCGCTTCCCCGAATCGCCGTACGCGCGCGATGCGCGCCTCAAGGTCGAACTCTGCATCGACCATCTCGCCGGCAAGGAGATGGCGGTCGGCCGCTACTATCAGAAGAACCAGCAGTATGTCGGCGCCATCAACCGCTACCGCGTGGTGATCGAACGCTACCAGACGACGACGCACGTGCCGGAGGCGCTGCATCGTCTGGTCGAAACCTATCTGTCGCTCGGCGTGAAGAGTGAAGCCCAGGAGGCCGCGGCCGTCCTCGGCTACAACTTCCCTGGCAGCGACTGGTACCAGGACAGCTACTTCCTGATGACCGGCGAGGGCACTCGGCCGGCCGACGAGAAGGGCGGCTGGTTCTCCAGCCTCTTCTGACCGCCCGGCATGCTCGCTACCCTCTCGATCCGCGACTTCGTGCTGATCGAGAAACTCGACCTCGATTTTGCCCATGCCGGCGGCCTCGGTGCGCTGACTGGTGAGACCGGCGCGGGCAAATCCATCCTGATCGACGCGCTTGGCCTCGCGCTGGGCGCGCGCGCTGAATCTGGCGTGGTGCGTCGGGGTGCTGCCCAGGCTTCCATCGCGGCGTCCTTCGACCTGCCGCGCAACCACGCGGCCCGCGCGGTGCTCGCCGAGCAGGGGCTCGACGGCGAGGACGTGCTGACCTTGCGGCGCATGATCGGCGCCGACGGCCGTGGCCGCGTCTTCGTCAACGACCAGCCGGCCTCGGTCGCGCTGCTGCGCCGGCTCGGCGACACGCTGGTCGAGATCCAGGGCCAGATGGACCAGCACGGCCTGCTCGACACCGTGACCCATCGCGCCTCGCTCGACGCTTTTGCCGGTCTCGAAAAGCAGGCCGCCGCTGTCACCTCGTCGTGGTCCGCATGGCGCACGGCCGAGCAGGCGCATGCCGATGCGCTGGCGACGGCCGAAGCGGCGCGGCGCGACGAGGAATTCCTGCGACATGCGGTGAAGGAGCTCGACGCACTGGCGCCCAAGGCCGACGACGAGGAAACGCTGGCGGGCGAGCGGCAATTGATGCGCGCCGGCAGCGCGCTGGGCGAGGCGGTGGCGCAGGCGCTCAGCGAGCTGGAGCAGGGCCGCGGCGCCGTGACGAGCCTCCGCACGGCGCATCGCCTGATCGAGCGCAACGCGGACAAGGCCGCGGGCCGGTTCGACGCACCGCTGGCGGCGCTCGACCGGGCGCTGAGCGAAGCCACGGAGGCGCAGGCGCAGCTCGAGATGGCCCGCGATACGCTGGAATTCGATCCGTCCCGCCTGGAGAAGATCGAGGAGCGGCTGTTTGCGCTGCGGGCCCTCGCGCGCAAGCACAACGTCGCCGTGGCTGGATTGGCGGCGCTCTCGGAGAAATTCTCGGCCCAGCTTGCGGCTCTCGACGATGGCGAGGCGGGGCTGAAGAAGCTGGCGGCGGCCTCAAAGGCGGCACGCGCGGCCTATGTGACGGCCGCTGAGGCGCAGGCCGCTGCCCGGCGCAAGGGGGCCGCCAAGCTCGATAAGGCGGTGGCCGCCGAGCTGGCACCGCTCAAGCTCGAACGCGCGAAGTTCGTCACCGAAGTTGCGGCGCTGCCTGAGGCGGACTGGTCCGCCGCCGGCACGGATCGCGTGCAGTTCACTGTCTCGACCAATCCCGGCGCGCCGCCGGCGCCGATCGCCAAGATCGCGTCGGGCGGCGAACTCTCGCGCTTTCTGCTGGCGCTGAAAGTCTGCCTGGCCAAGGTGGGCGACGCCCCGACCATCGTGTTCGACGAGGTCGATTCCGGCATCGGCGGCGCCACGGCCGCGGCCGTCGGTGAGCGGCTGAAGCGGCTCGCGAAGGATGTGCAGGTGCTCGTGGTCACGCACTCGCCGCAGGTTGCTGCGGTGGCGGACCGTCATTGGCTGATCCGCAAGACCACGACGCGCACGGCGGCCAGCACCGACGTGCTGGCGCTCGACGCCAAGGGCCGCCGCGAGGAGATCGCGCGCATGTTGTCAGGCGCGGAAGTGACGGTCGAGGCGCGCGCCGCGGCCGACCGCCTGCTGGCGACAGCAGGTTAGGGAGACGGCAATGTCCCGTGCGGCGAAGGTCGTGGCGGCGCTCGAGGTCGACAAGCTGACGGAGCGTCAGGGTCGCTCCGAGCACAAGCGGCTGGCCGAAGAGATCGTCCACCACGATAAGCTCTATCACGAGAAGGACGAGCCGGAGATCTCCGATGCCGAGTACGACAAGCTCCGTCAGCGGCTGAAGGCGATCGAGGCGAAATTCCCGCAAATCGTGGACATGTTCAGCCCGACGCAGCGGGTCGCACCGACGCCGACAACGGCGTTCGCCAAGGTGACGCATCGCCGGCCGATGCTGTCGCTCGACAACTGCTTCACCGACGAGGAGCTGCAGGAATTCCTCGACCGCGTGCGCCGCGGCTTGGAGCGCGAGACCAATATCGGCGCCGACGACGAGATCGCGTTCAGCTGCGAGGCGAAGATCGATGGTCTCTCAATCAGCCTGCGCTACGAGGACGGCGAGTTCGTGCAGGGCGCGACGCGCGGCGACGGCACGACGGGCGAGGACGTCACGGCCAACCTCAAGACCGTGAAGGACATCCCCCACACCTTGAAGGCGCACGGGAAAGACAAGCTCCCCAAGTCGATCGACGTGCGCGGCGAAGTCTACATGGAGCGCTCGGCGTTCCAGGAGATGAACAAGCGGCAGGAGGAAGCGGAGGAGAAGACCTTCGCCAATCCGCGCAATGCCGCCGCCGGATCGCTGCGTCAGCTCGATGCCAGCATCACCGCGAAGCGTCCGCTGCGCTTCTTCGCCTATGCCTGGGGCGAGGCCGAGCCGCGCTCGTGGAAGACGCACAGCGAATATCTGAAGCTGCTGAAGGCCTGGGGATTCAAGACCAACCCGCTCACCGAGCTGTGCCGAACACCGGACGAGGTGCGGGCTTTCTACAAGAAGATCGGCGAGGAGCGGCCGTCGCTGCCCTATGACATCGATGGCGTCGTCTACAAGGTCGACCGCATCGACTGGCAGGAGCGGCTGGGCTTCGTCAGTCGCGCGCCGCGTTGGGCGACGGCGCACAAGTTCCCGGCCGAGCAGGCACGGACACGGCTGAACGGCATCAACATCCAGGTCGGCCGCACCGGCGCGCTGACGCCGGTCGCCGATCTCGAGCCGGTGAACGTGGGCGGCGTGATGGTGGGGCGTGCGACCTTGCACAATGCCGACGAGATCGAGCGGCTGGATGTGCGTGTAGGAGACATGGTCACGATCCAGCGCGCCGGCGACGTGATCCCGCAAGTACTGGGCTTCGTGGCCGACGAGCGGCCGAAGAACGCGAAGAAGTATCACTTCCCAACGCACTGCCCCTGTCCGCTCAAGACCGAGGTGAAGGCCGAGGAGGGCGGCGTCGTGCGGCGCTGCTCCGGAGGCCTGGAGTGCCCGTTCCAGCAGGTCGAGCGGCTGCGCTACTTCGTGTCACGTAACTGCTTCGACATCGAGGGGCTGGGTGGCACGCACATCGAGAATTTCTTCAACGACGGGCTGCTCAAGGTGCCGGGCGATATCTTCCGGCTGGCCGAGCACGAACGCGACATCAGGAAGCGCGAGGGCTGGGGCGACACATCGGTACGCAACCTGCTCGCCGCCATCGAGGCCCGCCGCACGATTTCACTCGATCGGCTGATCAACGCCATCGGCATCCCGCTGATCGGCGAAGCCACGGCCAAGATCCTGGCGCAGGAATACGGCGATGCTGACACCTGGCTGGCCGAGATGCTGGCCGCGGTGAAGGAGCGTGAGGCGCATCCAGATCCCGCGAAGAAGGAGAAGGCGGTCGAGACCGTCGGGCCGAGCTACGGCCGGCTCTGCAACATCGAGCAGATCGGCGTCACGACGGCGGACGCGATGTGCGCGTTCTTCGGCGAAGGACACAATGTCGAGATCATCCGGGATCTGCTGAAGCAGCTCGAGGTCCAGTCGGTGCAGCGTCGCGTGATCGCGGCGGACGCCAAGCTCAAGGACAAGATCGTGGTCTTCACCGGCGAACTGTCGACCATGACCCGCGACGCCGCCAAGGCGCGCGCCGAGGACCTGGGCGCAAAGGTCACCGATTCGGTATCGAAGAAGACCAGCCTCGTCGTCGTCGGCGAGAATGCCGGCTCCAAGGCGCGCAAGGCCGCTGAACTCGGCATCCAGACGATGACCGAGGAAGAGTGGGTGAAGCTCAGCGAGTAGAGGGTCCGCCGCGCTAAATCGCGCGCGTCGCCTCGGCCAGCCAGGTCTGCGTCGCTTCGTCGACGGTTGGTCCCACCGTCTCGCGCACGCGCTGGTGATAGTCGTTCAGCCACTGACGCTCGGCGTCGGTCAGTAGTGTTCGATCGATGCACGCGAGGTCGATCGGCGCCAGGGTCAGCGTCTCGAATTCGAGATAGCGCCGGTCGGCGCCTTCGATCTCGACCTCCTTCACCGCGACGAGGTTCTCGATGCGGATGCCGTAGGCACCGGTTTTGTAGTAGCCGGGCTCGTTGCTGACGATCATGCCGGGCTGCAGCGCGACCGAATTCGGCATCTTGGAAATGCGGTGCGGGCCTTCATGCACCGACAGGTACGCGCCGACGCCGTGGCCGGTGCCGTGGTCGTAGTCGAGGCCGACCTGCCACAGCGCATAACGCGCCAGCACGTCGAGCTGCGAGCCCGTCGTCCCGACCGGGAAACGCGCGCAGGCCAGCGCGATATGGCCCTTGAGGACGCGCGTGAAGCGATCCTTCATCTCGGGCGAGGGCGTGCCGACGCCGACCGTGCGCGTGATGTCGGTGGTGCCGTCGCGATACTGGCCGCCCGAATCCACCAGATAGAGGCTGCCGGGCTCAAGCGTGCGTTCGGTCGCCTCGGAGGCGCGGTAATGGACGATGGCGCCGTTGGCACCGGCACCTGAGATGGTGTCGAAGCTGAGGTCGCGCAGCTTGCCGGTCTCTTCCCGCAGCGCCTGCAGGCGATCCGACACTTCGATCTCGCGCAAGCGTCCGGCACTCGACTTCTGGTCGAGCCAGCCCAGGAAGCGGCTGACGGCGGCGCCGTCGCGGCGATGGGCGCTGCGGATGCCTTCGAGTTCGACGGCGTTCTTGCAGGCCTTGGGGAGCGAGATGGGGTCGGCGTCGCGGACCAGCGTCGCACCGGCGGCCTGCAGGCGTGTCGCGGCCCAGTAAGGCGCGGTCGAGGTCTCGACCAGGACGCGCTTGCCCATCTTGCCCAGCATGTCGAGCGCGCTGCCCAGTTCCTCGGGCGGCGCCAGGGTCACGGCATTGCCCAGCCAGGACACGGTGCGATCGGGGATCTTGCGACGATCCATGTAGAGATCGACATGGCCGTCGGCATGGATCAGTGCGAAGCCCAGCGCGAACGGCGTGCGTGGGACGTCGCCGCCGCGCACGTTCAGCAGCCAGGCGATCGAATCGGGGGCGGTGATCAGCGCGACGTCGGCGTTCTTGCTCGACAGGATCGAGGCGATGCGCGCGCGCTTGCTCTCGCTGGTCTCGCCGGCGAATTCGACGGGATGCGGCAGGACGGGCGCGAGCGGGGCCGGCGGGCGGCCGCGCCACACCGTGTCGACGGGATTGGATTCAACGGGCACGAAGCTGCCGCCGGCGCGCTGGCAGGCGCGCGCGAAGCGGTCGTAGCCGTCGGCGGTCTGCAGCCAGGGATCGAAGCCGAGCTTGCCGCCCTTGGGCAGGTTGTCGGCGATCCATTGTTCGGCCGACTGCTCGGGAATCTGGTGCGGCTCGAAGGCCGCGACATCGACCTGATCGCGGACGGCGAGGGTGTAGCGACCGTCGATGAAGATCGCGGCGCGGTCGGCCAGCACGATGGCAAGGCCCGCCGAGCCGCTGAAACCGGTCAGCCAGCCCAGCCGCTGGGAGCGGCGCGGCACGTACTCGCCCTGATGCTCGTCCGCACGGGGCACGACGAAACCGTCGAGGCCGCGACGCTTCAGTTCGGCACGAAGGTCGGCCAACCGAGCGGCGGGCGCGGGGCTCGCCTCCAGCCCGTCGTCGCCGGCGGCCAGCTCTGCCCGCCAGGCAGACAGAGCTTTGGTCAATTCGGCATCAGGCGCCGGGTCGACCAGCTCGACCCATTCCGGCCCGGACAGGCTTTCGGGGGCGGCGGCCACGCCGCGCATCAGCGCATCGAGCGCGACGGGGTCGGTGGCGCGGCCGCGCTTGCGGAGGAGGGCGAGAACGTCGTCGGGAGCGGCACTCATGATGCGGTCGACCCTACGCGCGGTAAATGGGTCGCGCAAATTGAGCAATTTTTGTTCGCTCGCACGTGCGAAATGCTAAAATATGGTGCGTCATGCGTCCAGTGCATATCGAACCTTCAAGGTCTGCACTTATTGTTGTAACTCAAGGCTCTATATTTGCTTGGTGCGGTGCAGCATCGACTATCGCGCCGCACAATAGAAGGAGAGACTCATGATGACCCAGCCGATTCGGACCTTTAAGGATCTGACCAGCGAAACTGCGCCGGCGGGGGGAAACGCGAATTCCAAGTTCGGCTTCACCATCGATGATCGTCACCTGCTCGAGCTGCGCGCCCGTTACGCGCGTGCGGAGTTGCTGGCGAACGGCATCGGTGACGCGATCCTGTGGCTCGGCCGCCAGTACGGCCGTCTCACCGCGGGCCTCAAAGCCGACCTGAAGCTGCGTGCCGCCGAGGCCCAGCTGCACCGCATGTCCGACCGCGAACTGTCCGACCTCGGCCTGTGCCGGGCGGACATCAACTTCGCGGTCCGTGAAGCCGCCGAGGGTGCGACCCCCGAGTTCGACCATGTCCCCGGACAGGTCACCGCGGCGAACCAGAATCTGCGCCGCGCGGCGTAGCCGATTGTAGCGTAGCGTAAGCGTAAGCGTACGAGGGCCGGCGAAAGCCGGCCCTTTCGTTTTGGCGGTCAGGCCTTGCGCAGGATCAGGCTGCGCCACCACGCACCGCCCGTCTCCAGGTCGATGCGGCGTTCGAAGACGAAGCCACGCCGTCCATAGGTCGAGATGATGAGCGCAGCCTGCTCGACCAGCAGTCCGCTCAGCAGGATGCGCCCGCCGGGACGGACCGAGGCACCGAACACTTCCGCGAGATCCAGCAGTGGCCCGGCCAGGATGTTGGCGACGATCAGATCGTAGGGCGCGCGGCCGGCCAGTTCGTCGGCCTGCAGGCCCGAGGACACGAAGAAGGAGCAGAATTCCGGCACGCCGTTGAGTTCTGCATTCTCGCGCGCGACGACCACCGCTTCGGCATCGTTGTCGCCGCCGATGATGGGCCGCTTCCAGAGCTTGGCCATGGCGATGGCCAGGATGCCGCTGCCGCATCCCACGTCGACGGCGTTGACCGTCTCGGCGGGATCGAGCGTCGCCAGCATTTCGAGGCAGCCGCGCGTGGTAGCGTGCGTGCCGGTGCCGAAGGCGAGGCCGGCATCGATGCGCAACGGCAGCAGGCCGTGCGGTCGCCCGTCGGCGACGTGCGAGGGATGAACCCAGAAAGGACCAACCGCGAAGGGCCGGAAGGAGCGCTGGTTCTCGGCCACCCAGTCGATGTCGGGCAGCTCTTCCCATTGCCAGTGCGGCCGGTCGAGGCCGAGCGCCTGGGCGGCGGCGTCGATGGCCGCTTCGACCAGGGCCTCCTCGCCTTCGCCGAAGATGTCGATGCGCCACGGCCCGTTGCGCGACATCTCGCAGCTCGCGACGATGAAGCCTTCCTCGCCCAGCCGTTCTTCCAGCAGGGTTTCCCAGCCCGCGCGTTGCGCGGCCGGGGCGACGAAACCCGCTTTGCGTACCTTGCTCATGCCGATGTCCTCACGCCGGAAGGAAAAGCATGCGCTGGGGTGGCAAGTCCACGCCCACCTGGTCGCCCACCGACCGCAGCTCGCTGCCCGACTGGAAGGGCGTTTCGATCAGGACTTCGCTCTCGCCCAGGCGCACGCCATAGCGGACGGTCGCGCCCAGGAATTCGCGATGTGTCACCGGCCCGCGCAAGGGGGCGCTCTCGGGGGCCGACAGCGCCGCATGCTGGGGGCGGAACACCAGCCGCTTGCCGGCGGGAATGGGCACGCCGGCCCGTTCGTCGAGGATGTTGGCGGAGCCCAGGAAGTTGGCGACGAACAGGTTCGCCGGGTTTTCGTAGAGCTCCATCGGCGTGCCGACCTGCTGGATCACGCCGCCTTCCATCACGGCGATGCGGTCGCAGATCGTGTTGGCCTCTTCCTGGTCGTGGGTCACGAAGATCGTGGTGAGGCCGAGCCGCTGCTGCAGCGCGCGCAGCTCGCGGCGCACGCTGACGCGCATCTTGGCGTCGAGATTGGAGAGCGGTTCGTCGAGCAGCAGTACCTTGGGTTCGATGGCGATGGTGCGCGCCACGGCCACGCGCTGCTGCTGGCCGCCCGAGAGCTGCGCGGGCCGGCGTTCGGCATAGGCGGCGAGGCCGACCAGTTCGAGCGCCTGCGCGACCCGACGGTCGATCTCGGCGCGCGGCAGGCGGCGTTCTTCCAGGCCAAAGGCGACGTTCTTCGCCACGGTCATGTGCGGCCACAGCGCGTAGCTCTGGAACACCATGCCGACATCGCGCTTCCAGGGCGGCAGCGGCGCCACGTCCTGGCCGTCGAGCATCACCTTGCCGGTCTGAGCCTGGGCGAAACCCGCGATCAAACGAAGAAGCGTGGTCTTGCCGCAGCCGGACGGGCCCAGGAAGGCGAAGAATTCGCCGGGCCGGATCGAGAGGGCCACATTCTTCAGCACATGGGTTGCGCCGTAGGAGAGGTTCACGCCCGTGATCTCGATGCCGACGGCCTTCGGGGCTTTCGGAGCCTGCGACATGGTCATCTCCGTCATATATCGAGCCCCCGCGCCCGTTGCGAGCGGTCGACCGCGAGCTGCGACAGCCACATGCAGAGCGCCACGATCAGCACCGCGATCACGCCCAGCGCCGCGCCGGCGCCGCGTCCCGCCGGCGTCTGCATCAGCACGTAGAGACCGTAGGCCAGCGGCGCGTCCGAGTTCGACTGCACGAGGATCAGCACGGCCGACAGTTCGACCGCGGCCGTGGCGAAGCTGGTGACAAAGCCTGCAAGCAGTCCGCCGGTCATCAAGGGGATCACGACCCGCCGCACCGTGCGCGCCTTGGTGGCGCCGAGGTTTTCCGCCGCTTCTTCCAGCGACACCGAGATCTGCTGCAGGGCGGCATAGGCGGCGCGAAGTGCGTAGGGCAGGCGGCGGATGGCGATGGCCAGCACGATCACGATCCACAGCGTCGCGAGCGGCGTGCCGTCGGGCAGGCTGACGCCATAGAAAGCGCGCAGATAGCCGATGCCCAGCACGACGCCGGGTACCGCGAGCGCGGTGCTGGCGGCCCAGTCGAGCCACTGGCGTCCGGGCAAGCGCGTGCGCAGAACGAGATAGGCGATGGCGCCGCCGATCACGACGTCGATAGCGGCGGCGAGGCCGGAATAGAGCAGCGTGTTCTTGATGTAGACCGAACTGTCACCCAGCACGCGCGTGTAGTGCGCCAGCGTGTAGCCGTCGGGCAACGGGCTGTACGACCAGACCGTGGCGAAGGAGAGCAGCACAAGCCCTACATGCGGCGCCAGCACCAGTGCCAGGATGAAGATCACGACGCCATAGGCCAGCGCCTGTTCACGCGGCCGCAGCTTGCGCCGCGCAAGACCGCCGCCGCCGCGCTGGGTCGTGGCGTAGTCTTTGCCCTTCATGACCAGCGCCGTCGCCCACATGGTCGCCACGGCGACGAGGATCAACACGACGGAGATCACGTAGCCCATCGGATCGTCGATGCCGATCGAGGTGATGCGCAGGTAGGCCTGCGGCGCCAGCATCTCCTTCACGTTGAGCAGCAGCGGCGTCGCCACGTCGTCGAACACTTTTACGAACACCAGGCTGGCGCCGGCGATGTAGCCGGGGAGGGCCAGCGGTAGCGCGATGCGGCGGAACAGGCGCAGCCCGTGCGAGCCGAGGTTCTGGGCGGCTTCTTCCATGCTGCGGTCGATGTTGCGCAGCGCCGCCGACAGGTTGACCAGGATGAACGGGAAATAGTGGATGGCCTGCAGGAAGATGACGCCGTTCAGCCCTTCCATGAAGCCGATCTTGAAGTCGAACCACTCGTCGAGCAGCAGGTTCACCGAACCGTTGCGGCCGAACAGGAGCTGCATCGCCACCGCACCGACGAAGGGCGGCATGATCAATGGCAGGAAGCCCAGCGTCTGCACCAGCATGGCGCCGCGGAACTCGAAGCGCGTCGTGAGGTAGGCGAGCGGCAGCGCCAGCGCCGACGCCCACACGACCGTCATTCCCGAGACGTAGACCGAGTTCCAGAACGAGCGCACGAACAGCTCGGTGCGCGCGAAGTCGAGGAAGTTGACGAGTGTGAGCCCGCCACCGCCCTTTTCGGTGAAGGCGACGTAGACGACCGTCGCCACCGGCGCGAGCAGGAACAGCCCGAGGAAGAGCGCAATGCCGAGGGCCAGCGCGATCTGGCCGGGGGAGCGGACGCTCAACGTGCGAGCTTCAGCGCCTCATCGGCTTTCGCCTTGGCGGCGGCGTACTTCTCCTTGGCGAAGGAAGCCCACTGCTGTTCGAGTTCGGCCTGACGCGAAGACTTCTCCTTACCGCCGGTGAAGGCGGCCTTGATCTCGGGCGACGCAGCCTGCGCCTCGGTGATCGGCATGGCGGCGATCAGGTCGCGTGCTTCCTTGGCCAGCGCGCGGGCCTGGGCGTTGTCTTTCTTCTTCAGCGCCGCATCGACCTCGTGCAGCACCTTGGTCACCGCCTTCAGCGGCTCGAGCTGGAAGGTGATGAGCTGGTCGAACAGCGTGTCGACCGCAGCGGTGCGGCCTTCCGACAGTTCGGCATTGAAGGTCAGCAGTCCCTGCAGGTTCTTGTCCTTGAAGGGGTTGGGATAGTCGGCCGGCGCCTTGGCATAGGTATCGGGACGCACCGGCAGGCGACGGATTGTCGGCTCCAGCAGCACTTCCTGGCCGGTGGGCGAGAGCAGGAACTCGATGAAGGCTTCGGCGCCCGCCTTGTTGGGTGCGTTGGCGATCACGCCGACATTGGCCGGAACCAGCGTCGTCACCGAGGGATAGACGAACTTCACCGGGAAGCCCGCGCCCTGCGAGGAGAAGGCGAAGAAGTCGATCACGATGCCGTAGCCGACCTGGCCGGAGTTCACCGCCTCGGGCACGCCGAACGAGCGGTCGGTCACGGTGCGCAGGTTGCCGGCGATATCCTTGGTCGTGCGCCAGCCCTTGTCCCAGCCTTCACCCTGCAGGATCGTCTCGATCGTGAGATGGGTTGTGCCCGAGCGCGAGGGCGCGGAGATCGACACATGATCGAAGTAGGGCGCCTGGGCGAGGTCTTGCCATTCCTTCGGTGTCGGCAGCTTGTTCGCCTTCACATAACGCTCGTTCCACATGATGCCGTAGCCCGAGGCGGCGAAGCCGGAATAGAAGCCGTCCTTGTCGTTCACCGGATAGGAGCCGACCTTCTCGGCGATGCCGGTGGCCTTGGGCTTGTAGGCCGACAGCAGCTTCTTGCCCTTCAGCACTTCGAAGGCGTCGGGCGCGGAGGCCCAGAACAGGTCGACCTGGTTGTTGCTCTTGGTCTCCTCGATGAACTTTACGCCGGCATTGGTGTTGCGGTTCTGCACTTCCAGCGTGGCGCCCGGAACGGCCTTCTCGAAGGCCTTCTTGATCGGATCGGTGACGTCCTTGGAGAACGACGTGACCACCGTCACCTTGCCGGTCTGCGCGAAGCTGGCATCGGAAGCGAGCACGAGAGCCAAAGCGGTGCCGAGGGCAAGGGCAGAGCGGCGGAACATGACGTTTCTCTCCTGTGAATCCTGATCAGGCTGCCTCGATGAAACTGTCGAGCACCTTCTTGGGGCCGGCTTTCTCGAATTCGATGTCGAGCTTGTTGCCGTCGACGGCGACGATGCGACCGTAGCCGAATTTCTGATGGAAGACGCGCTGGCCGATGCTGAGGTCGACCCGGTCGCCTTCGGTGGCGCGGCGATCGTCGGCCGTCTCGTCGCGATAGCGGCTGCGCCGGCCGGTGACGCCGAGGCTCTCATATTCGAAGCCGCTGGCCTGGTCGCGCAGCCCGCCGTGATGGCCGGCGGAATAGGTCGCATAGAGGCCGGCATCGCTGCTCTCGGCAAGCTGACCGGGAGGCAGTTCGCGCAGGAAGCGCGACGGAATGGCGGCCTGCCACTGGTTGAAGACGCGGCGGTTGGCGGCGAAGGACACGTAGGCGCGCTTGCGCGCCCGTGTCAGGCCGACATAGGCCAGCCGCCGTTCTTCCTCGAGGCCGGCCGCACCCTTGTCGTCGAGCGCGCGCTGGTTAGGGAACAGACCTTCCTCCCAGCCCGGCAGGAAGACGGTGTCGAACTCCAGCCCCTTGGCGGCGTGCAGGGTCATCACGCTCACCATGTCGGTGTCGTCGCGCGACGCCATGTCGGTGAGCAGCGCCACATGTTCCATGAAGGCGGGCAGGGTGTCGAACTCCTGCAGCGCGTTGGTCAGTTCCTTCAGGTTCTCAAGTCGGCCCTCGGCCTCGGGCGAGCGGTCCATGCGCAGCATGTCGGTGTAGCCCGACTCGTCGAGGATGGTTTCGACCACCTCGACATGGCTCATGCCGTCGAGCATGGCGCGCCAGCGCTCGAAGTTGCGGATGAGGTCGCCCAGCGACTTGCGCGGGCGGGCCTTCAGCTCGTCGGTCTCCAGCGCACGACGCGTCGCCTCGAACAGCGAGATCTTCTGCGTGCGCTGGATCAGCCGCAGGGTGCGCAGCGCCGACTCGCCGAGTCCCCGGCGCGGCGTGTTGTAGATGCGCTCGAAGGCGAGATCGTCGTCGTGCTGGATGGTGACCCGGCAATAGGCCAGCGCGTCGCGAATTTCCTGGCGCTCGTAGAAGCGCGGGCCGCCGATCACGCGATAGGGCAGGCCCATCGTGATGAAGCGTTCCTCAAACTCGCGGGTCTGGAAGCCGGCACGGACGAGAATGGCGATCTGTGCGAGCTTGTGTTTGTCGCGCTGCAGCGCCTCGATTTCCTCGCCGATGGTGCGCGCTTCCTCGTCGCCGTCCCAGACGCCGCGCAGCGAGATGCGCTCGCCTTCCTTGGCGTCGGTCCACAGCGTTTTTCCGAGGCGGCCCTCGTTGTGCGAGATGAGATGCGAGGCGGCGGCCAGGATGTGCGGCGTCGAGCGGTAGTTGCGCTCCAGCCGGACGATGGTGGCGCCCGGAAAATCCTTCTCGAATCGGAGGATGTTGCCCACTTCGGCGCCGCGCCAGCCGTAGATCGACTGGTCGTCGTCGCCGACGCAGCAGACGTCCTGCGTGCCCTGCGCCAGCAGCCGCAGCCAGAGATATTGCGCGACGTTGGTATCTTGATATTCGTCGACCAGGATGTGGCGGAAGCGGCGGTGATAGATCGCCAGGATATCGGGATGCTTCTGCCAGAGGGTGACGCAGTGCATCACCAGGTCGCCGAAATCGACGGCATTCACCTCGGCGAGGCGCTCCTGGTACTGGCGGTAGATGTCGGCGGCCTTGCCGTTGGCGAACTCGCCGGCCTCGTCGCCCGAAACCTTCTCCGGCGTCAGTGCGCGGTCCTTCCAGCGCTGGATGATCCCCGACAGGATCCGCGCCGGCCACTTCTTGTCGTCGATCCCCTCGGCCTGCAGGAGCTGCTTGATCAGCCGCGTCTGGTCGTCGGTGTCGAGGATCGTGAAATTGCTCTTGAGACCGATCAGCTCGGCATGGCGGCGCAGGATCCGCACGCCGATGGCATGGAAGGTCCCGAGCCACATCCCGTCGGCGGCGCCGCCGATCAGGCTCGCTACGCGGTCCAGCATTTCGCGCGCGGCCTTGTTGGTGAAGGTCACGGCCAGGACCTGCGAGGTCCGGGTCTGCCCGGTGAGCAACAAATGCGCGATACGGGTGGTGAGCACGCGGGTTTTCCCGGTGCCGGCGCCCGCGAGGACCAGCAAAGGCCCGCCCGTGTGCGTTACAGCCTGCCGCTGCTCGGTGTTCAGACCTTCGAGATGGGCCGTGGGCGCGACGGCTCGCCGTGCCGGGATAGGATCTTCCGGAACGGGGTCATCGGTGATTTCGAACGGATCGGCGGGGGGCGCCATGAACCGTCATATAGCAATCGGGGCGGCGGACGCCTATCTTTCAGACTGTGGACGCGCTTGGTGCGCGTGGAGGAGCGCGGATGGCCCGAGGGTTGAACGGTTCCGCAAACGGGGCAGGCCATTGGCCGCCACCCGGCGAAGAGGGCGTCGTCGCCCGCACGCCGGGCAGTGGCTCCAACCTGCCGCCGTCGATTTCGGAAGTCCTGCCGGCCGTGGTCGGCGTGAAGACCACCATTCCGGAGAGCCGGCGCTCGGCCCAGACTTTGGGCACGGAGCGTGAAGGTCACGGCGTCCTGGTCGACGACGAAGGGCTGATCCTGACGATCGGCTACCTCATCATGGAAGCCGACACCGTCACCATCACCGATATCGATGGCATCGAATTTCCCGCCCACATCGTCGGCTACGACTACGAAAGCGGCTTCGGGCTGGTGCGCACCGACATGCCGTTTCCCCAGAAGCCCATGCGCTTCGGCGATTCCGATTCGCTGACCCTGCGCGGCGAGGCCTATGTCGCCGGCCTCGGCGGCGAGAAGGCGGCGCTCAAGGTCAAGGTCGCCGGGCGGCGCGAGTTCGCGGGCTACTGGGAGTATCTGCTCGACAACGCGATCTTCACGGTGCCGGCCTATCCGCTGTGGGGCGGCTCGGCGCTGATCAGCCAGCAGGGCGAGCTTCTGGGGATCGGCTCGCTGCTGGTCCAGGAAGCCCTGGGACCGGGCGCGCCCGCCTTCCCGGGCAACATGTATGTGCCGATCAACCGGTTGAAGCCGATCTTCGAGGAGCTGGTCACCAATGGGCGGCTCTCGACGCCGCCGCGCCCGTGGCTCGGCCTCTACACGGTCGAGCATATGGGCCAGCTGGTGGTCGGCGGCATTTCCGACGGCGGACCGGCCGATCGCGCCGGGCTGCAGCGCGGCGACATCCTCCACGCGCTGAACGACGAAGTGCTCGACGACGTCGGCGACTTCTACCGCAAGCTCTGGGCGATCGGTCCCGCGGGCTCGGTGGTGAAGCTGAAGATGGAGCGCGACAGCGATACGTTCGACGTCACCGTCCGGACCGGCGATCGCGGTGGCTATCACAAGTACGGTTCCAGCTGACGGGGCTCCTTCGGCCGGGCCTGTGAATAGCCGTGCTTTGACTTCGTACCTGCCCGCTGCATAGGTTCTCGTTAACCAAAAACGGGAGATACCGATGGCCAAGGCGTTCGCCTCGCAGGCGGATATGGCGGACAAGAAGATCACCTTCAGCCGTCTCTCCGAGCACGCTTACGCCTTCACCGCCGAGGGGGATCCCAATACCGGGATCGTGGTCGGCGACGATGCTGTCATGGTGATCGATGCGCAGGCGACACCGAAGATGGCGGAGCAGGTGATCGAGCGGATCCGCACCGTCACCGACAAGCCGATCAAGTACGTGGTGCTGTCGCACTACCATGCCGTCCGCGTCCTGGGCGCCAGCGGCTATGCGCCCGAGCACATCATCTGCAGCGAGGCGACGCGCGAGATGATCGTCGAGCGCGGCGCGCAGGATTACAAATCGGAACTGCAGCGCTTCCCGCGTCTGTTCCAGGCGGCCGAGACGATTCCCGGCCTGACCTGGCCCACCATCACCTTCAACGACCGCATGACCCTGTGGCTGGGCAAGCTGCAGGTCGACATCATCCATGCCGGCCGTGGCCACACCAAGGGTGACACGATCGTCTGGCTGCCCGAGGAACGGACCCTTTTCAGCGGCGACCTCGTGGAATACGGCGCCACGCCTTACTGCGGCGATGCCCACTACAAGGACTGGCCAGGAACGCTCCAGAAGCTGCGCGATCTCAAGGCCGAGGCGCTGGTGCCGGGCCGTGGCGATGCGCTGATCGGCGAGGGGCCGGTCGAGGAAGGCATTGCCGGGACGCAGGCATTCCTCAGCGATCTCTACAAGGTGGTCGAGAAGAGCGCCGAGGCTGGCGATTCGCTGAAGCTGGCCTACGACAAGGCGATGGCGGCCCTGCAGCCGCGCTACGGCAACTGGGTCATCTTCGAGCACTGCATGCCGTTCGACGTGAGCCGCGCCTACGACGAAGCCAAGGGCATGGACCATCCGCGCATCTGGACGGCCGAGCGCGACATCGAGATGTGGGCGGCGCTCGAAAAGGGCGCCTGATCCGCCTCGCATGGGCTCTTACGAGTACCGTCACTATCCTTACAGCCGGCCCGCCGAACTCGACGGCAGGAGCGAGCGCCGGCCGGTCGTGATCGTGGGCGCGGGCATGGCCGGTCCGACGCTGGCGCTGGCGTTGGCCCGGCGCGGCGTGCCGTCGGTGGTGCTGGACGAGGACGATACGGTAAGCCTCGGCAGCCGTTCGATTTGCCAAGCCAAGCACAGTCTGGAGACCTGGGATCGCTTCGGCGTCGCCGGCCGCATGGTCGAGAAGGGCATCACCTGGGAACAGGGCGAGCTCTATCTCCACGACAAGCCGGTCTTCCGCTTCAACTTGCAGCCCGAGCCGGGACACAAGTTCCCAGCCTTCGTGAATCTGCAGCAGTATTATGTGGAGGAGTATCTCTACGAGCGCTGTCTCGACGAGAAGCTCATCGAGATGCGCTTCCGCAACAAGCTGGTCGCCGTCTCGCCGGGCAAAGACGGTGTCGCCGTCGAGGTCGAGACACCGGACGGACGCTACACGCTCGACGCTGACTGGCTGGTGGCCTGTGACGGAGTCCGCAGCACCGTGCGCCATCTGATGGGTTTGCCCTATCCCGGCGAGGTGTTCCACGACCGGTTCCTGATCGCCGACATCCGGTTGTTGAGCGAATTGCCGAAGGAACGGCGCTTCTGGTTCTACCCGCCGTTCCATCCGACCAACTCGGTGCTGCTGCATCGCCAGGCCGACAATGTGCTGCGGGTCGATTTCCAACTCGGGCCCGACGCCGATTCCGAGGAAGAGAAGAAGCCGGAGAACATCGACCGGCGCCTGCGCCAGATGTTCGGGCCCGACGCGCGCTGGGAGCACGAATGGACCAGCGTCTACACCTTCACCTGCCGCATGATGGAGCGCTTCGTGCACGACCGGGTGATCTTCGCGGGCGACGCGGCGCATGTGGTCTCGCCGTTCGGCGCGCGCGGCGGCAACGGGGCGGTCGCCGACGTCGACAATCTCGCCTGGAAACTGGCGATGATCCTACACAAGGCTGCCCCCGCCTCGCTGCTCGACAGCTATTGCAGCGAACGCCGCGCAGCGGCGCGCGAGAACATCCTGAACTCGACGCGGAGCACGGACTTCATCACGCCGAAGTTCCCGGCTTCGCGCGCTTTCCGCGACGCGACGCTCTCGCTGGCGCGGGATTTCCCCTTCGCCCGAGCGCTGATCAACAGTGGCCGGCTGTCGGTGCCGACCGTCCAGCCGGGCTCGCCGCTCGATACAGCCGACAGCGATGCCGATTGGGCGCGTGGTCCGGCGCCGGGGCGGGCGATGCTGGATGCGCCGATCGGACGGGAGGGTGAGGGCTGGCTGATCGACCGGCTGGGGCCGGACTTCACGGTGCTTACCTTTGCCGACGAGAACACGTCCGTCACCGACCTGCCGTCCGGGGCGACCGGCGTGTGCATCGTGGGCGACGGGCTCGCGCGCCAGCGCTACGATGCGGGACCCGGGACGACCTATCTCATTCGTCCGGACCGCTATGTCGCCGCCCGCTGGCGCCGGGTCGACGCCACGGCAATCTCGGCGGCGATCAGGCGGGCCACGGCGAACGGCTGAGGAGACTGCGATGGCCGACACTGCGACCGGCGCGTTGCGTCGTACATTGAACCTTGTCCGCCCCGACGACGTTTACAACGCGATCGTCGAGGCCCATCGCGATCTCAGCGACGAGCAATGCCGCGCCTTCGACGCGCGGTTGATCCTCCTGCTGGCGAACCATGTCGGCGACGAGGACGTGTTGCGCGAAGCGCTGGCCGCCGCCCGCGAGACGATGGAGGAGGCATGAAGGACACGCTGACAGGCCGGCTGGCATTGGTCACGGGAGCAGGCCGCGGAAACGGCGCCGCCATCGCACGCGGCCTAGCGGCCGCCGGCGCGCGCGTGATCGTCACCGATGTCGATCTCGAGGCGGCGCGCGCCATCGCCGACAGCATCGTCAAGGCGGGCGGCGACGCGCGCGGACATGCGCTCGACGTCACCGACGAGGAGAGCTGCACGAAGCTCGCCCAGGATATCTCCCTGCTGGTCGGTCCGATCAGCATCCTGGTCAACAATGCCGGCATCTTCATGCGCGGCGGCCTGACCGAGCCGGACGGCCGGGCGCGCTGGGAACGCACCATGGAGGTGAACGTCCAGGGCCCGTTCAACGTCACCATGGCCTTCATTGAGCAGCTCAAGCACACCAAGGGTAGCATCGTGAACATCGCCTCGATCAACTCGTTCGTGGCGCCGGCCGGCAGCGGCGTCTACCCGGTGTCGAAGGGCGCGCTGGCTCAGTTCACGCGCGCGCTGGCCAGCGAACTGGCGCCCGACGGCGTGCGGGTGAACGCGCTGGCGCCGGGCATCATCGCCACGGCGATGACCGAGGTGACGCGGGCCGATCCGAAGAAGCTGGAGGGCTTCCTGGCCCACGTACCGATGAAGCGGGTCGGGCAGTCTGAGGAGCTGGCCGGACCCGTGGTGTTTTTGTGTTCGGAGGCGGCGAGTTACATCACCGGCGCCATCCTGCCGGTCGATGGAGGGTATCTTGCGGTCTGAGAACGAAAAGCTCGTGGTGCGTCCGGCGACGGTCGACGATGTCGATACCTTGCATCGCTTCTCGGTCGATCTCGCGACCTACGAGGACGAGCCCGATGCCGTCGGTTCGACGCCGCAGACCTTGGCGCGCGACGGGTTCGGCGATAACCCGCAATTCGCGGCCCTGATCGCCGAACGCGGCGGAAAGCCGGCGGGCTTCATTCTCTACACGTTCAACTATTCCGTCTGGACCGCGGCGCGCGGCGTCTTCATCGAGGACATCTGGGTGGTGCCGGAAGAGCGGCGCGGCGGTGTCGCGCGGGCGCTGATGCAGGGTCTCGCGCAGGAATGCATGGCCAAGGGCTACAAGCGCATCGACCTCAACGTGCTCGACTGGAACCCGGCGCGCGGCTTCTACGAGCGCCTGGGCTATCGCTGGATTCGCAACTGGCTGCCTTACCGCCTGAGCGGCGAGGCGCTGACCGCTCTCGCTAGCTCTTCTTCGAAAGGCTCATGACGCGGCCCGCCTTGGCGGGCTTCGGCAGGGCCTGGTGCGTCTTCCAGACGGCTTCTAGGCGCTCCGCGACCGGCACGGGCCAGGGCGCGGAGCGGCGCGAGGCATAGTCGATGTTCATCAGGATCGTTTCGTTGGTCGCCGCCAGGTAATCCTGCTCGGCGTGATACATCTCGTGGAATAGATGGACCTTCTTGGCGTCGCGCGCCAGGAGCTGCGTGACGAAGCGCAGCGGCGCGCCCTCGCGCAGCTCGCGATCATAGGTGACGTGGGTCTCCAGCACGAAGGTCATGCCGAGCTTGCCGTCGACGTAGCGGCGGCCCAGCCCGATGTTGCGCATGAAGGCGCCGGAGGCCTGGTCGAAAGCCGTGACGTAGAAGGCCACGTTCATGTGGCCGTTCCAGTCGACCCATTCCGGAAGGACGGTGGAGCGGTGGGTGTCGAGCGGCGCGCGCGTGATGAGTTCGGGAAGTTCGTACGGCAGGGACTGAAGCATGGACTCTGTTACTTCTTCTTGATTCCGATGAGGCGGCCGGCCTGGGCCGGGCGGGGGAGAACGGCATGCGCCGCGGCGAGCTTCTCGATGCGCTCCATGGCGAAGTCGGGCCACGGCGCCGAGCGGCGGGTCTGGTAGTCGATGTTCATCAGCATGAGTTCGTTGGTGGCGGCGAGATAACCTTCCTTCGCATGATACATCATGTGGATGTAGTGGATGCGCTTGGCGTCGTGGTCGAGGATCTGCGTGGTGATGCGCAAGCCATCGCCTTCCTTGACCTCGCGATCGTAGGTCACGTGCGCCTCGAGCACGAAGGTCATGCCGATCTTGTCGCGCGTGTATTCCCAGCCGCAGGCGAATTGCTGGCAGAGCGTGTCGGTCGCCTTGTCGAAGGCCACGACGTAGTAGCCGACGTTCATGTGACCGTTCCAGTCGATCCAGTCGGGCAGCACCGTGGCGGGATGCCGGTCGAGCGGCGCCGTGAGGTCGAGATCGATCATGGGGTATGGAGCTAATTTCATGCGAGCGACCGTAGCGAAGGGGCCGGGCGCACCGCAAGTTCTGCGCAACATCGTTGCGAGGAGCGAACATGGCGAAGAAGACGAAGGCGATCGTGCTGGGCGTGGGCGCCGAGCGCGGCCTGGGCGCGGCCGCGAGCCGGCGCTTTGCGAAAGAAGGATATCACGTGCTGGTGGCTGGCCGGACCGGGCCGAAGATCGACAAGGTCGTGCAGGGCATCCGCAATGCCGGTGGCTCGGCGACGGCGATCGTGGTCGACGGCACGAAGGAGGACGACGTCGTCGCGCTGTTCGACAAGGCGATGGCCGATGACGTAGACGGTGCGCCCGCCGACCTGCTGGTCTTCAACATGGGCAACAATGCCGCCGTCGATTTCCGCGAGATGACGGCCCAGCATTTCGAGGATTCCTGGCGGGTCGGCTGCTTCGCCGGCTTCCTGTTTGGCCGCGAGGCGATGCGCCGTCTGGCGCCGCTCGGCCGCGGCACCGTGATCTTCACCGGCGCCTCGGGCTCGCTGCGTGGCCGGCCGCGCTTCGCCGCTTTCAACGCGACCAAGGGCGGATTGCGCCTGCTGGTCCAGTCGATGGCGCGCGAGTTCGGCCCGCAGGGCATCCATGTCGCGCACGCCATCATCGACGGCGGTATCGAGGGCGAGCGCCTGCTGTCGCGCATGCCCGATCGCGTGGAGAAGGCGGGTCCTGACGGCCTGCTGAACATCGACGCGATCGCCGACAGCTACTGGCACCTGCACCGCCAGCACCGCAGCGCCTGGACGCACGAGATCGACCTGCGGCCCTATAAGGAGCCGTTTTAGCCACTCCCGTCGTCTCGAGTGGAGCTCGGGACGACGGGTTTGTCCTCTTGTTCTAGCCGCGGCTCCGCGGCGGCACTTCGGCGAGATCGCGGAAGATGCGTTTGCCCAGCCGCTGGCCGGTGGCGACCATGTCGTCGGCGCCGGTCGACGGGCCGCCGATGCGCAGGACGGCATCGCACTTGCCGATCAGTTCCCGCGCGACGGGATGGAAGATCTCGTCGAACACCGCATCGCCGATCTTCTTCGAGCCGGCGTGTTTCAGCAGGGGCAGGGCGAACCATTCGCCCAGCACCGGCAGGTGGCCGCGCCGGAACACGGCGAGCGCCATGTCTTCCATCGCGTCGACGTTTCGCTGGATCAAAACCGGATCGTCGTTGGTTCCGGACCGGTAGGGACCGGCAACCAGGATCATGAGCTGCTCGCTCATCGGGGGATGTCCAGGAGTTCGGCGGCCACCAGATCGGGCGCCGAGAGGATGCAATTGTGGCCGGCCTCGATCGGCCGATAGCGGACATGCGGCATGGTCTGGACCTTCTCGTGCATGCCGGCCGACACCGGATAGCGCGGTTTGGTGCAGGCAATGTAGGTCATGGGGCGGCCGTTGCCGGCAGGATTGTGGAGCGTGATCGGCTTGGTGTAGCAGGCGACCGGATGCGGCGTGAGATGGCGGTGCGTCCACGCGGCCAGCTCGGGATCGTCGATGATCAGGCTGCCGACCGGGGCGAAGGGCAGCACCTCGGTATCGTTCACGACCTTGATGAGCTTTTTGCGCTTGGCCACGATCTCGGGCGGGATGCGGCCGAAGATCGATTGGCCGTCGGTCGCGATGCCGCCGTCGATGATGACGAGATGGCCGATCCGGTCGGGAATGCGATCCGTCACCAGCGTGGCGATCAGGCTGCCGAAGCTATGGCCGACCAGCACGATGTCGCGCAGGTCTTCTTTTTCCAGGGTAGCGATCGTGTCGGCGAGGAAGACATCGTTGTCGAGGTCGGGCGAGAGTTCCGCCGCGCGCTCACCGACGCCTGGAAAGGGCAGGGCACGGGCGTTGTGACCCGCCGCCGTCAGACGCTCGATCACGAATTCCCAGGTCCAGGCGCCCATCCAGGCACCGGGAAGACAAACGTAGGTACGGGACTTGGTCATTCAACGCGCGCCGGCGGCCTCCAGGATCGAGGCGATCTCGCGCAGGCCACGCTGTCGTGCGTGACCGAGCGGCGTGACGCCCTGGTTGTCGGGAAGATTGACGTTGGCGCCGTGCGCGAGCAGCAGGCGCGTGATCTCGACATAGGCCGGGCTGCCATCGCCCAGGATCGTGACCTCGAGCAGGGCCGTCCAACCGAGCCGGTTCACGTGGTTTACGTCGATCGCTGTCTTCAGCAGTTCCCGCACCGTCTCGACATGGCCGTGATGGCAGGCCGGGATCAGCGCGGTGCCGCCGTAACGGTTCGTGCTCCTGAGGTCGGCGCCGGCCTGCAGGGTGAGCTTCAGGATCTCCAGGCGCCCCTCGGCGCCCGCCAGCAGGAAGGCGCTGTCGCGCTTCTCGTCCTGGGCGTTGACGCTGGTGCCGGCCGCGATCAGGCGGCGCGCGGTCTCGACGTCGTTGCGCTGCGTCGCTTCGATCAGGGCGCGCTCGTTGGCGGTGAGGGTCTGGGCTGTCACGGCGCCACTCCATAGCAGAAGGAGCAGGGCCAGGACGAGGCGCAGCGTTTCGCGGGCTTTCATCGGCGTGGTAGCGTGCCGCAAACAAACGGAGGACGCCATGGCCACCAATCGTCGCGTGCTGCTGAAGTCGCGCCCGCAGGGCGAACCGACGCCCGCCAACTTCGATATCGTCGACCAGGCGATCCCCGAGCCCAAGGAGGGCGAATATCTCTCGCGCACGATCTGGATGTCGCTCGATCCCTACATGCGTGGCCGCATGGCGGAGGCCAAGGGTTATGCCTCCAACGTCAATCTCGGCGACGCAATGGTCGGTGGCACCGTCGGGCAGGTCGTGAAGTCGAAGAACCCGCGCTTCAAGGAAGGCGACTATGTCGTCGAGTATGCCGGCTGGCAGAGCTACGCCGTCTCGACCGGCGAGATGTCGATGAAACTCGATCCCGACGCCGCGCCGCTGTCGACCGCACTGTCGGTGCTCGGCATGCCGGGCATGACGGCGTGGTGGGGCCTGATGGAGATCGGCAAGCCCAAGGCGGGCGAGACCGTGGTCGTGTCGGCCGCCTCAGGTGCCGTCGGTTCGGTGGTCGGTCAGCTTGCCAAGCTGAAAGGCTGCCGCGCGGTCGGCATCGCTGGTGGCAAAGACAAGTGCGATTACGTCGTGAACGAGCTGGGCTTCGACGCCTGCGTCGACTATCGCGCGGCCGGCGGCAACCTGTTCAAGGAAATGCGCGCCGCGGCGCCCAAGGGCATCGACATCTATTTCGAGAATGTCGGCGGCGCGGTGCAGGCCGCCGTCGTGCCGCAGCTCAACGACTTCGCGCGCGTGCCGCTCTGCGGCCTGATCTCGCAATACAACGAGATGCAGATGAGTCCGGGACCCGACTGGCGCCTGTTGCTGATCAAGCGCGCCACCGTGACCGGCTTCATCGTGTCGGATCACTTCGGCCAGATGGCCGACTTCTGGAAGGAAGTGCCGGCCGCGGTGAAGGCCGGCAAGATCAAGTACCGTGAGGATATCGTGAAGGGCATCGAGAACGCGCCCGAAGCCTTCATCGGTCTCCTCAAGGGCCGCAACTTCGGCAAGCTGCTGGTGCAGGTCGCCGAAGATCCAACCAGGAAGTAGCCGACGCGGAAGTAGCGTTTAGGCGGCGGGCCGGTTCTTCAGCGCCAGGCCCATCGTCACCCAGCCCGACCCGATGAAGATCAGGTCGATGCCGAGGAAGGTGCCCAGCACGAAGAAGCTGGAGGCCGGCCACTTGGCGACGATCATGGCGCCCAGCAGGAGGGTGACCAGGCCTGAGACCGCGACCCAGCCCCAGGGCTTGCCGGCGGCCCGCATGCTGAAGGCGAGGAAGATGCGCAGCACGCCGCCGAACATGAGGGCGGCGCCCAGCATCAGGGTGAGGATGGTGGCGGCGGCAAACGGGTTCATGAGGGCGATGATGCCGGCGCCGACATAGAGCAGGCCGAGCAGCATCCAGACCGCGAACTTGCCCCAGCCCTTGACGCTGAAGGCCGCCACGATTTCGGCGGCACCGCCCATGATCATCATGATGCCGATGATCATCACGGCCGAAGCGGTGGCGGCGACCGCGCTGCCCAGCGCGATGAAGCCGGCGATCAGGAACACGACGCCCAGCGCCACGATCCATCCCCACTTGGCGCGCAGCACCTTCAGGCCTTCGGCCAGGTTCGGGGGCAGCGGGGCGTTGGTGGACATGCTCATGACGTGCTCCTTCAGAGCGGAATGGACGCTGTCAGGATACACCCGCCCATTGGCACTGTCGCCGCTTGTATGGGACACTTCACCGTCACACGAATGCAGGAAGACATGAACGAACCGAAGAAAGAGCCGGCGCCGCCGCGTCCCGCCACCACCGTGCTGCTGCTGCGCCCGTCCAAGCCGGGCGATGCCGGCTCAGCCCTCGAAGTGTTCATGGTCGTCCGCCACCACCAGATCGATTCCTTCTCTGGCGCGCTGGTGTTCCCCGGCGGCAAGCTGGAAGACGCCGACGGCGACAAGGCGCTGCGCGCCCGCTGCGGCGGCGCCGACAAGATCGACGATGCCGAGCTCAAGTTCCGCGTAGCCGGCGTGCGCGAGGCATTCGAGGAATGCGGCGTGCTGCTCGCCCGCAAGCGCGGCGAGCGCGCGCTGATCGGTGCGGCCGACCTCAAGGCAATCGAAACGAAGTGGCGCGCCAAGCTCGCCAAGGACGAGGCGAGCATCGTCGACATGGTCGAGGCCGAGGATCTCGAGATCGCGACCGACCTGATGACGCCCTACGCGCACTGGATCACGCCGACCTTCGTGCCGAAGCGCTTCGACACCTGGTTCTTTCTGGCAGAGGCGCCGGAGGATCAGATCGCCCTGCACGACGGATCGGAGTCGACCGACTCGGTCTGGATCGGCGCACAGGAGGCGATCGACGAGGCCAAGGCCGGCAAGCGCACGCTGGTCCACGCCACGACGAAGAACCTCGAACTGCTGGCCGAGGGCAAGACGGTCGCCGGTGCCATTTCGGCCGCCACGCTGCGCAAGATCGTGACCGTGCAGCCTTGGGTCGAGGTGAAGGACGGCAAGAAGTTCCTGCACATTCCTGAGGGAGCGGGATATCGCAATCTCGTCCGCGAAATGCCGCCCGCAGGTGGTGTTCCGCAGACCGGAAGGTAATTTTGCAGGCGCGGCTGCCATGATCAAAAGCGGCTCGCCCGGCCCGGGCGACCGCGCTAAGAGCGAAGACATAAACGCTCGTTCATGAACCGACTTCGGTCGGACCAGTTGGAGGAAGAAGAACGATGGTCGGAATCGTGGCCTATGGCGCCTATGTGCCGCGCCTTCGTCTCAACCGTCAGGCCGTTTATGACGCGAACAAGTGGTTCGCTGCGGGCCTGCGCGGCCTCGCCAAGGGCGAGCGCTCGATGGCCAACTGGGACGAGGACTCGATCACCATGGCGGTCGAGGCGTCGCGTGACTGCCTGACAAGCCACAAGGCCGAAGACGTCCGCAATATCTACTTCGCCTCGACGACGCATCCGTTCAAGGACCGCCAGAATGCTGGCGTCATTGGTACGGCACTGAACGTCGAGCAGAACCTGTCGGCCATCGACGTCGGCGGCTCGCTGAAGGCGGGCACTTCGGCGCTGATCGCCGGCCTCAACGCTTCGAAGGAAGGCGCGCCGACGCTGGTAGCCGCCGCCGACAAGCGCATGGCCCGCGTCGCCTCGTCGAACGAGTTGAACTACGGCGATGGTGCCGCGGCGCTGCTGTGCGGCACCGAGAACGTGATCGCCAAGCTGGTCGGCCATCATTCCGTGTCGATGGACTTCGTCGATCACTTCCGCGGCGACGAGTCGGACTTCGACTATGGCTGGGAAGAGCGCTGGATCCGCGACGAGGGCTACTCGAAGATCGTTCCTCCGGCGATCAAGGCGGCGTTTGCCGCGGCGAAGCTGAAGGCCACGGATATCACGCACTTCATCATGCCGAGCCCGATGCCGGCAGTGCCCAAGCAGATGGCGAAGATGGTGGGCATCGGCGAGGGCGCGGTGCGCGACCTGCTGGGCGCCAACCTCGGCGACACGGGTGCGGCCCATGCGCTGGTCATGCTGGTCGATGCACTCGAGACGGCCAAAGCCGGCGACAAGATCATGGTCGTGGCGTTCGGCCAGGGTGTCGACATCCTGGTGTTCGAGGTCACGGCCGAGAAGGACAAGCTTCCCGCGCGCAAGGGCCTGTCGGGCTGGATGGCGCGCCGGAAGGAAGAGAAGAACTACATGAAGTTCCTCGCCTTCAACGAGATGCTGCCGATCGACAAGGGCATGCGCGCCGAGTTCGACAAGAAGACCGCGCTGTCGGTCCTGTGGCGCAAGCGCGACATGCTCTACGGGCTGGTCGGCGGCAAGTGCAAGGTCTGCGGCACCGTGCAGTTCCCGCGCAGCCAGGTCTGCGTCAATCCGAACTGCCACGCGATGGACAGCCAGGACCCCTACGCGATGGCCGGCCTCGAATGCTCGGTGATGTCGTTCACCGCCGACTCGCTGGTCTACTCGCCGGATCCGCCGGGCTACTACGGCATGATCACCTTTGCCGAGGGCGGCCGCTTCATGGCCGACTTCACCGACAGCGACAAGGATCAGGTCAAGGTCGGTGCCAAGATGCGCATGACCTTCCGGATGCGTGACAACGACACCATGCGTGGCGGCTTCAAGCGCTACTTCTGGAAGGCCGCGCCGGCCTAGATCGCGTTTAGTCTCTCAAGCGTTCAACGTTTTCACTTCCACCACCAAGGAGACCTGCAATGGCTCGTGGTATCAAAGACAAGGTCGCTATTCTCGGCATGGGTTGCTCCAAGTTTGGCGAACGCTGGGACAGCGGCGCCGAAGAGCTGATGCTCGAAGCCTACCGGGAATGCCTGAAGGACGCCGGCATCGACCAGAACCAGCTCCAGGCGGCGTGGTTCTCGACTGCCATCGACGAGGTCCATGTCGGCAAGTCCGGCATCCCGCTGTCGACGACGCTGCGCCTGCCCAACATCCCGGTGACGCATGTCGAGAACATGTGCGCTTCGGGCACCGAGGCTTTCCGCGGCGCCTGCTATGCCGTCGCCTCGGGCGCGGCTGATTTCGCGCTGGCCGTCGGCGTCGAGAAGCTCAAGGACACCGGCTACGGCGGTCTGCCGGGTGGCCGTGGCGGCCCGCTGCAGGTCCTGTGGAACGCGAGCGGCACCGCGCCGGGCAACTTCGCCCAGCTTGCCACCGCCTACATGACCGCGCATGGCGTCTCGGGCGAGGACCTCAAGAAGGCGATCGGCCATGTTTCCTGGAAGAGCCATCAGAACGGCGCCAAGAACCCGAAGGCCCATCTGCAGAAGGCCGTCGAGATGGAGACCATCCTCAACGCGCCGATGATCGCCTCGCCGCTCGGCCTGTTCGACTGCTGCGGCGTGTCGGACGGTGCGGCCGCGGCCATCGTGACGACGCCCGAGATCGCCAAGGCGCTCGGCAAGAAGGACATCGTCAGCGTCAAGGCGCTGCAGCTCTCGGTCTCGAACGGCTCGGAGTCGGGCCACAATTCGTGGGACGGCAGCTACTTCCACACGACGCGCATCGCTTCCAAGAAGGCCTACGAAGAAGCCGGCATCAAGAGCCCGCGCGACGAAGTGTCGATGTTCGAGGTTCATGACTGCTTCTCGGTCACCGAACTGGTGACCATGGAAGACCTGCACATCTCCGAGACCGGCAAGGGCTGGAAGGACGTGCTCGACGGCTTCTACGACGCCGACGGCAAGATCCCCTGCCAGATCGACGGCGGCCTCAAGTGCTTCGGCCACCCGATCGGCGCGTCGGGCCTGCGCATGCTCTACGAGATGTACCTGCAGCTGCAGGGCCGCGCCGGCGCCCGCCAGCTCAAGGACCCGCGCATCGGCATGACGCACAATCTCGGCGGCGCGCCGCGCGAGAACATCTCGAGCGTCGCCATCGTCGGCCGCTACGAGTAGTCACGAAACGCGAAGCCCTCTCTCTGGCTCAAGGCAGTCGGGGAGAGGGCTTTTCTTTGCACACGTTCCGGAGGAGATGTTCATGGAGCTCGACAAGAAGCTCATCGGCCACGAGTTCAAGCCGTTCACCGCCACCGTCGAGGCCGGCAAGATCAAGCTGTTCTGCAAGGCCATCGGCGAGGAAGACCCGATCTACAGCGACGAGGTCGCGGCCAAGGCGGCGGGCTATCGCGGCATCACCGCGCCGCTCACCTTCCTGCGCGCGCTGCAGGCCGATGATCCCAACAAGGGCGGCCTGCTGCGCCTGCTCAACGTCGATATCGGCCTGATTCTGCACGGCGAGCAGCACTTCGAATACTTCGCCCCGGTCGTGGTCGGCGACGTCGTCACCTGCCAGGAGAAGGTCGTCGACATCTACGACAAGAAGGGCGGCGCGCTCTGGTTCGTCGTCCAGGAGATGGAGATGAAGGACAAGGCGGGCAAGCTGCTGGCCAAGGGCCGCGGCGTCACCGTCGTGCGCAACCCCGACGCGGCGAAGAAGTAAGGGAGGCAATCATGGCTACCGCAACCGCTCCGAAATTTGCCGACGTGAAGGTCGGCGACGACCTGAAGCCGCTGGTGCTGCCGCCGATCAGCCGCCACCAGCTCGCCCTCTACTGCGGCGGCTCGGGCGACCACAACCCGATTCACGTCGATCTCGACTTCGCCAAGAAGTTCGGTTTCAAGGACGTGTTCGCCCACGGCATGCTGTCGATGGCCTTCCTCGGCCGCCTGGTCACCACCTGGGTGCCGCAGAAGCAGGTCCGTGGCCTCGGCACGCGCTTCACCTCGATCACCTGGGTCGGCGACGTCATCACCGTCAGCGGCAAGGTCACGAGCAAGCGCGAGAAGGACGGCGAGCACCTCGTCGATCTCGAGATCAAGTGCACCAACCAGAACGGTCAGGACACGCTGCAGGGCAGCGCCACCGTGGCGTTGAACTAGCGCAGGGAACCAGGAGAACGACATGGGTCAGATGGATGGCAAGGTGGCGATCGTCACCGGTTCGGGACGCGGCATCGGCAAGGAGATCGCGTTGCGCCTGGTGCGCGACGGCGCGAGCGTCGTGATCAACGACATCGACGATGCACCGGCACAGGAGACTGTCGCCGAGATCATCAAGATGGGCGGCAAGGCGGTGGCCTGCAACGGCGACGTCGCCAAGCCCGACTTCGGCGATCGCATCGTCAAGACGGCCATCGACGCGTTCGGCGACTGCCACGTCGTGGTGAACAATGCCGGCTACACCTGGGACTCGGTCATCCAGAAGATGAGCGACGAGCAGTGGTACGCCATTCTCGACGTCCATCTGACGGCGCCGTTCCGCGTCCTGCGCGCCTTCCAGCAGCATTTCCGGCAGGCCGTCGAGAAGGAGCGTGCCGAGGGCAAGCGGGTCGTGCGCAAGGTCGTGAACATCTCCTCGACCTCGGGCGTCAACGGCAATGCCGGACAGTCGAACTACTCGGCAGGCAAGGCGGGCATCGTCGGTCTCACCAAGACGCTGGCCAAGGAATTCGGCCGCTACGACGTCACCGTCAACGCCGTGGCCTTCGGCTACATCCAGACGCGCCTCACCAAGCCGCTCTCCCAGGGCGAGGCCGGCGAGATCGAGGTCCAGGGCCGCAAGGTCAAGATCGGCGTCCAGGGCGGTCGAATCGCTGCCATGAACCAGATGATCCCGCTGGGACGCGGCGGCCTGCCCGAGGAAGCGGCGGGCTCCGTCTATCTCTTCTGCAGCCCCGACAGCGACTATGTCAGTGGCCAGTGCCTGGTCGTGAACGGCGGCCTCTGATCACTGTTTGACGACTGACGGATGAAGGGTGGCCCGTGGGCCACCCTTTTTCTTTGTGTGCGCTTCCCGGCTAGGATGGCACATGGGGGTGGGATCCTTGGAAATCGGTATCGTGGGCTGCGGTGTTGCAGGACAGGCCGCGGCGAGCTTCCTTGCCGAGTCCGGCCATCGCGTCACGGTGCTCGAACGCTTCGACCGGCCGCGTCCCGTGGGCGCGGGCCTTCTTCTGCAACCCACCGGTCTTGCCGTACTGCGCACGCTCGGCCTCGAGCAGGACGCGCTGGCAGCCGGTGCGCGGATCGATGGGTTGTACGGCGAGAGCCACAAGAGAAGGCCGGTACTCCACCTCGCCTATGCCGACCTGCATCCAGCCGCCTTCGGATTGGGAATCCGCCGCTCGGTCCTGTTCGACCTGTTGCACCGCCGGCTGCTGGCATCGGGCGCTCGCCTGGCCACCAGTGTGGAGGTCCTCGACATCGCGCGCGAGGGCGCGCGGGCGGTCGCCATCGATCAGAAGGGCGGCCGGCATGGCCCGTTCGATCTGCTGATCGTCGCCGATGGCGCGCATTCGATGCTGCGCGACCGCGTGATGCCGGGCGCCCGGGCGCCGCTCTACCCGTGGGGCTGTGTGTGGACGACCGTTGCCGACACCCAGTCCTTCGGCGCGCCGCGCCTCCTGCGACAGCGTTTCGCCGGCTCCACGATGATGATGGGTATCCTGCCCGTGGCATCCGACAAGCTCACGATGTTCTGGAGCCTGCCCGCCGCCGACCTGGCGGCCGACCGGCCGATCGATCTGGCGGCGATGCTCGACCAGGCGCTGTGGCTATGGCCGGAAGCGGCATCGGTCATCGAGGACGCGGTTAGCGGCGCGGATTTCTCGCGCGCGACCTACCGGCACGTGTCCCTGCCGCGCTGGAACGAAGGCCCGGTGCTGCTCATGGGCGACGCCGCGCACGGCACGAGTCCGCAACTCGGGCAGGGCGCGAACCTCGGCCTGCGCGACGCCCACGCGCTCGGCCGCAGCCTCGCCGAAGCCGGCGACCTCGCCCAGGCGCTGGACCTGTTCGCGCGCCGGCGCGGACCGCCCAGCCGCTTCTACCGGAGCGCCAGCCATTTGCTGACGCCGTTCTTCCAGTCGGAGGGCCAGGTGTTGGGCGTGCTGCGGGACCTCACGATGCGCCATGCCTGCCAGGCACCTTTCGTGCGGCCGATGATGACGACCATCCTGGCCGGCCTGAGGCGCGGCTGGCTGTCGACCGATTCGCTCGACGCTGACGGTCGGTATCCGCTCTAGGCTCGGCGCGACAGGGAGGCCCACCTTCCGGGGGTGACGCCGAAGCGGGCGGAGAAGTGCCGCGTGAGATGGCTCTGGTCGGCAAAGCCCGCTGCGGCGGCGACTTCCGACAGCGCGTTGCCCTCGACGATCATCTCCTGCGCGCGCCGCAATCGCTGGCCGACCTGGAAGCGATGCGGCGACGTGCCGAACGCGGCCCGGAAGTGGCGAGCCAGGGTGAAGCGATCGAGGCCGCTGATCTTCTCGAGTTCGTCGGAGCCCACGACGCGATGCGATTCGGCCATCAGGAATTCGCGGGCGCGCGAGGCCGCCTTCAGCGCGATCCGGCCGCGCGGCGGGCGGGGGCCGCCGTCACCGCGTCGCGCCAGCACATCGGCCAGGCGGCTGATCATGCCGTCGACGGCCAACGGTTCGAGCGGTTGCGGAAAATCCACGAACGCTTCCTCGATGACGCGCGCCGTGGCTTCGTCGCGAGCGACGGCCTCCGCGACATAGGGCGGGGACGCGCCGTCCAGCGCCAGCGAGATCGCCGCAGGGTCGAGATAGAGCATGCGATAGGCGAAGGCACCGCCTTCGCCGGCATGGCCGTCATGGGCCTCGTCGGGATGCAGGATCAGCACCTGCCGGGCGCGGCTCGCTCGCAGGCTGCCGCGATAATGGAACTGCTGTACGCCATAGAGGGTGAGGCCGATGCCGTAGGTCTCGTGCCGGTGCAGGTCGTAGGCATGACCGCCGAAGCGCGCTTCGAGGCGTTGCAGGCCGGCGGCCGGTCGGTCGAGGCGGATCTGGTCGGCGTTCATGCACGAATGTTCAAGACGATGGGGCCTAGCATGCCCCATATGGGCGGCATGATCTATGAAACCAAGACAGCCCTGATCCTGCGCAAGGACCTGGCCGCCTGGCAGATGGCCAATGTGTCGGCCTTCCTGGCGGGTGGCCTTGCCGGCACCCATGCCCATCTGATGGGCGAACCTTATCGCGACGCCAGCGGACGGGCCTATACCGCGCTGATCCGTGAGCCGATGTTCGTCTACGGCGCCACACTGGAAGAGCTGCAGCGAACCCACCAGCGCGCGCTCTCGCGCGAACTGGTGCCCGCGATCTACATCGAGCCGATGTTCACCACGACCAACGACGCGGACAACCGCGCCGCGGTGGCGGCGGCACCGGTCGATGCGATGAATTTCGTCGGCATCGGCGTGCATGGCCCGCGCAAGACGATCGACAAGGTGGTCAACGGGCTGAAGTTCCTGTCCTAGGCCACCCGTCGCGAGCGCATCAGGATCAGGACTGCGGCCGCGACGTTGAGGCCCATGCAGACCACCAGCGGCACGCCATAGCCGCCCGACAGGTCGCGCAGGACGCCCAGCAAACCGGGGCCGAAGGCGTAGAGGGTCTGCACGACGGCGGTCGAGAGCGCGACGATCGCTGGGAACTGATCGGCCGTGTATTCGCGCTGCACGATCATCGGCGACAGGGTGATGTTGTTGCCGACGGAAAAGCCGTAGACCGCGCAGGCGCCATAGACTGCGAGCGGAGCGACGGCATAGGCCAGCACGGCGATGGCGCCGACCTGTACCAGGAAGCAGATCGCCGAGGCGCGGCGCGGTTCGAGCCGGTCGATGACCAGCCCCAGCACGATGCGCCCGACCAATGCCATCACGGCGTTGATGCCGACCGCCAGCGCCGGATCGAGCACCGGACCGCCGCCCGCCGAACGTGCGGTCACCAGCGGCACCAGGTGGGTGAGGAAGCCGACCTGGGAGAGCAGGACGAACGCGAAGGGCGCCGAGATGCTCCAGAAGTGCCACTGACGGAGTGGCGCCAACCGGTTCGGTCGGGCCGTCGTGCGCTTGGGCGACAGTGGGCCCCTGCGCACGAACAGCGCCACCGTGCCGGCGGCCAGCACGATGCCGATGGCCACCAGCAGCCGCTCGGCGTTGGCGAACCCCAGGTCGGGAATGGCGGCGAGAAGCACGGGCGTGACGACGAGACCGGCCACTGTGGCGCCGCTCAGCGCCAGGTTGAGGGCAAGGCCGCGCTTGCGGTCGAACCATTGCCCGACCGTCGCGGCGATCGGTGCCACGCTGGTCGCGTTCCAGCCCGGCGCCATGGCGATGTAGAGCACGACGAGCTGCCAGGGCTCGCTGATCGACGGCAGCAGCAGCAGGCAAACGGTGGTGATCGAAAGGCCCGCCAGGAACACGGTGCGCGGACCGAAGCGGGCGATGGCTTCGGCGATGCGCGGCAACAGCAGGGCGCCCAGCACATAGTGCGCGGTGACGACCGACGAGATGAAACCCGTCGACCAGCCGTGCTCCCGCTGCAGTTCGACGAGATAGATGCCGTGGGCATAGAAGCCGAAACCCCAGGCGAACACGGCTGCCACGAAGCAGGCGAAGACCACACGCCACGCCGCCGGCGACGTATCGGCGGCCGGGATCACGGACATAAGCGGGCGGCGTTCAGGAGCGGCTGACGTGGGCGGAGACGCAGCGCCAGCCCTCCGGCCGGAGCTGCCAGTCGTCGGTGTACCAACCGCCGCCCTTGCTGCCGTCGGGCTTGGTGTAGCTGGTGCGGGCGTGGATGATAGCGAAGGTGCCGAGAAACTGGATCTTTACGTCGTGCTCGCGGATGTCCTTGACGGGGGAGCCACGGCCGATCTGCGCCAGGAACGCCGCACGGTCGATCAACGCGCCGTCGGGGTTGGTATTGAGGAAGTCGTCCGACAGATGCTGGTCGAACCAGCGAACGTCGGCCTGATCGACCGATCGCACGTAGTTGTGGTTGAGTTCTTCCAAGGTCGCGAGATGCCGCGCCGCCATATCGTCCGCCACGATCTTCCTCCGTCTTGCTTTAGCGCTTCACATGCGTGGAGCGTATTTGGTGAGTTGTTCCAGGGATTGGCTCCAGCCTTCCTCGTGCGACCGGCAGAATTCCGGCGAATGGAAGTCGGACTGGGTGAAGGCAACTTCCGTTCCGTCATCATGCTCGGCGAACGTCACCGTGACGAGAGTGGTCGGCGTCAACGTCCCGTTGGCGCGCACCCAGGCGTGGGTGAAGACGAGGCGGTCGGGCTCGGAAATCTCGACATAGGTGCCGACCTCGGTCTGGACGGCGCCGGTCTCGTCGGACTGGATCCGCATGCGCCACGCACCGCCCTCGCGCAGGTCGAGCGCACAGGACAGGATGTGGAAGCCATGCGGCGCCCACCACAGCTTCATGCGCTCGGGCTCGATGAAGGCGCGGAAGACCAGGGTGCGCGGCGCCTCCAGCACGCGATTCAGGGTGAACTGGCGGAGCGCCGGAAAGGTCGATTCACTTGCTCTTGCGGGCATCTGTGCGTTTCCTCTTCCGGGGCGAAGGAGCGGCCGTCTGGGCCTGCTGCAGATACGCTTCCAGCCGGTCGAGCCGTTGTTCCCAGAAGCGCTGGTAGGTCGCGACCCAGTCCGAGATCTCGTGCAGCGGCTCGGCGGCGAGACGACAGGGCCGTCGCTGGGCGTCGCGGCCGCGCGCGATCAGTCCGGCCCGCTCCAGCACCTTGAGATGCTTGGAGATTGCCGGCAGCGACATGTCGAAAGGCTCGGCGAGGTCGCCGACCGTTGTCTCGCCCAGGGTCAGGCGGGCCAGGATCGCCCGCCGTGTCGGATCGGCGAGGGCGGAAAAGGTGGCGGTCAGGCGATCGTCGGCAGGGGACATGGGCGCATTCTATTTATTAACCGTTGGGTAAAATAGAAGCGGTTGGCGGTTCTCTGTCAAGCCGACCGGTCACGACAGGAACAGGCGCGCTCCGATCGGCAGCGTGCGGGCTTTCTCCAGCCCCTCCATGGTCGTGCGGTAGCCGAGCTCGATCGCCGCGTCGAAGCTCGTCCAGTCGAGCAGGTCGATATGGGTCATGGGCGGCACGATCAGCAGTTCTGCCGCGTTACGATCGTGGGCGGCGCGGGACGTGCTGGCGACCAGCGCCGAGCGCAGCAGGATGCGCACGATCGAGGGGATGGGCAGTGTCTCGTTGCGCTTCCAGACCAGGCGACGGAAGAACTGCCAGGCCGACCAGGGCTCCATGACGCCGGCACCCGCGGCCAGGGCGCCGCCCGTGTCGATGTCGACGCCGATGGTGACACCACGGCCCAA
Organism: Reyranella sp. GW821-FHT12G01; assembly: GCF_058806575.1. Classification (NCBI taxonomy): domain Bacteria; kingdom Pseudomonadati; phylum Pseudomonadota; class Alphaproteobacteria; order Hyphomicrobiales; family Reyranellaceae; genus Reyranella; species Reyranella sp. GW821-FHT12G01. The sequence goes on along the minus strand of NZ_JBXAPV010000001.1, from coordinate 3,490,934 downwards.
CCGGCGCATGGCGCGCACCGGAAAGTTGTCGATCACGCCGCCATCGACATGGACTTCGCCGGCCTCGTTGAAGGGTGGCATCACGCCGGGAATCGCCACCGATGCACGCAGCCAGCGCCACAGCCGTCCGACGGTGTGGATGTCGGCATTGGAGGTCGTGAGGTTGGCGGTCATGCAATAGAAGGGGAGGATCAGGTCCTCGATGTCCTTCTCGCCGAACGCGGCGCGCAGGAGGCGCGTGACCCGCCGGCCGGAGAACAGGGCGATCAGCGGCACCGTGTAGTCGCTGAGCGGATTGTTGTCGACGAAGGCGCGGCGGAAGCGTGCGTCGAGTTCCTCGTCGCTCCAGCGCGAGGCGACGCCCGCGGCGACGATGGCGCCCATGCTGGTGCCGCCCACCAGGTCGATCGGCACGCCACTTTTGCGCAGCGCCTTGACCACGCCGATATGGGTGAAGGCGCGCGCGCCGCCGCCGGCCATTACCACGCCCACGGCATGGCCGGTGAGCAGCCGGGCCAGCCGATCGATGTCGGAATGGATGTCGAGCCGGACGTGATGATGGTTGCCGTAGAGGCCACCCGCCAGCAGCGGCGCCGTGGAGCCGGGGCTGGGGTCGTGGCCTTCATGCAGCAACACGAGTTCGCGGCGGCGATGGAACACCGCGCCGCTCTGCGCCGTCTCGATCTCGAACGGCAGCTTGGTCGGGACGTCGTTGTCGGCGTTGCGGATGACGACCAGGCAGTCGGCTTGGCGCAGGCAGAGTTCGGTCCACGGCGTCAGGGTCGGGTCGGCTCGATAGAGGACGAACGACGATTCCATCTCGCAGCGCGCGAACCATTCCGGTTCCTCGTCGACCGATTCCGGCCCCAGCATCTGGACCTGGTTGCCGATGCGGCCCAGCGCGTCGGCCAGCATCACGGCAAAGCGGGCCGATGCCACGTCGGGACCGCTCGGCAGGATCGCGAAGGTCCTGGGCTGGCGGCGGCGCTTGCCGGTGTCCTGGGCATTGCGCGCGACCACGCTGCGCATCAGTGCCGGCAGAACCTCGGGATGGTGCGAGGTGAGCGCGTTGAAGCGGTTCTGCGCCAGGCGCCAGACCTCGCTGTCACGCAGCGCCGCGACGCTGCGCGTGCGCTTGCCCTGCGACAGCAGCGACATCTCGCCGACCAGGTTGCCCGGCGGCACCTCGGCGATCAGCACCGGTTCGCGTGCGTCGCTTTCGGCTTCGTGGCGGAACACGCCGAGGCAGCCGCTGGTCACGACATAGACGGCGTCGGCCGGTTCGCCGGCCCGGAACAGTGGTGCACCGCCGGGAAGCACCATCAGCGTGAGCTCGCGCTCGACAGCCTTCAAGGCTTCGGGATCGAGGTCGGAGAATAGCGGCGTCTGGTGCAGGACCTTCTGCAGACGCAGCCGCGCCGTATCCTCGCTCGGCTCGACGAGGCTCATCCCCCGGCCATGCCCTTCAGCGCCCAGCCGATCGTCTGGTCGGCGCGCGCCCACACCATCTCGCGCCACTTGTCGCCGGCGGGGAAGAACCGCTCCTTCATGTCGGCCTTGAGGGCGCGGCCCTGCGCCGAGCCGAGATCGCCGCGATGATGGACCCAGTTGTCGGCGCGCACGGCCGTCAGCACTTCGGACACCGTGTAGGTGCCGTACTCCAGCGCGACCGGCGTGACTTCCGCATCGGGCAGTTCCTGTGGAAAGGCGTCGGTCATGACGCCGACCACCACGGCCGAGGTCGAGGTGCCGCTTTCGGGTGAGGTCAGCTCGTCGCCGTACCAGGCCTTGGATCGGGCGAACGACTTGGCGGCGGGCGACACCGCGCAGATCAGTTCGCCATGGCCGAACGGACCGAGGCCGGTGTGGAAGTCGATGATGCCGACGCGCTTGGCGCGCGAGAGTTCCTCGCGGGCGATCGCGCGCACGGTGCGGTTGCTCCAGGTCGGCGTGGTGCCGCCGAAGAAGATGCCGTCGGGATGGCTGTACTGGCCGCCGCTGATCGCGCCCTGCAGTCCGAAGGCGCCATGCTTCTGGGCATAGGCCGCGAACACGCGTTCCGTCTCGGCCGTGCTTGCCTGGTCCCAGGTCTTGGGCAGCACCGCATCGGCGATGGCGAGATAGCCCTCGTTGTTCGGATAGCCCTTGTCGTGGTCGACGAAGTTGCGGTTGAGATCGACATTGTCTTCGGTGACGCGGCGCGTCCACGCAAAGCCGTAGGGATTGAGGGCGTGGATCAGCAGGGCGCCAGTGTTCTTCGGCAGATTCGCGGGCCCGCCCGAACGCATCCAGGCGATCTCGGCGCCCGAACCGCAATGGCCTTCGACGCCGTGCGTGCCGGCGATCAGCACCAGCATGTTCTCGGCGTCGGCTGGGCCGAACCGCGCGGTGTCGAGAAAGAGCGCTTCGCCGTTGGGGCCGCGCGCCTTGGGATTGAGCCAGGACCGCAGCGCCCCGCCGGCAGCCGCCGCGGCGCCGCAGAACTTGGGCCGCGCCTCGGCATAGGTTTCAGAGAAGCACTCGGAAACTGAAAACATCTATTCCTCCCACCCGCATGCTAGCCGGTTTGTCGGGGGGGCGGAAAGCGGTGGCGATGCCCCCTAGCTGTCGTACTGCAGCAGGGTTTCGACCGGCGGCTTCAGTTTCTTGCGACCGTTGAGGAAGGTGAGCTCCATGATGACCGCGCAAGCAGGCACGACGGCGCCGACGCTTTCCAGCAGGTGCACGGCCGCGCCCATGGTCCCGCCGGTTGCCAGCAGGTCGTCCACCAGCACGACGCGCGCGCCTTTGTGCACGGCGTCCTGCTGGATCTCGATCGTGTCGGTGCCGTACTCCAGATCATAGGTGTGACGCACCTTGTCGCCGGGCAACTTGCCTTGCTTGCGCATCATCACGAAGCCGGTGCCCAGAGCGAGGGCGAGTGGCGCCGCCAGCAGGAAGCCGCGCGATTCGATACCCGCCAGCATGTCGGGTTTGTGCGGCCGGATGAGATCGGCCAGCCGCTCGACCGTCGTGTGCCACGCCTTGGGATGCGCGAGCAGGGTCGAGATGTCGTAGAAGAGGATGCCCGGCTTGGGGAAGTCGGGGATCGAGCGGATGTGCTTCTTGAGGTCGATGTCGTTATGCATTCTGTTGCCCGCTCTCAGCTATAGGCCGGCGGCGGCTCGAAGCCGCGATATTCTTTCTCGAGCAGCTTGGCGAACTGGATGCATTCGTAGTCGCCGTACTGCCGGCCGATGATCTGCACGCCGATCGGCAGGCCATCCTTGCTCTGGCCGATCGGAGCGGCCGTCGAGGGCAGCCAGGTGACGCCCGAGTAGCCCGCCCAGAAGATCTGGTCGACCACCGGCACCTGCTTGTTGTTGACGACGATCGTGCGCTTGTGGCGCAGGCCCGCCTGGTCGTGCGGGAAGGCCGCGGTCACGGCGACCGGGCAGAGCATCAGGTCGTAGTCCTGGAAGAACGCATCCCAGGCCCAGCGCATCTTGTGGCGCTTCTCGTTCAGCTGCAGCCAGGTGCGATGCGGCAGCGAATTGCCGCGCTGCATCTGGGCGAAGTAGCTCATGTCGTCGCCGGCGAAGCTGGCCGCGTCCTTCACGGCCTGCTCGTAGACCGCGTCGCTCATGCGGGCCGACGTCGCCGCGCGCAGCAGGCGGATGTAGACGTCGTTCAGCTCGACCGTGTCGATGGCAGGCCGCGCCTTGTCGCTCACCTTGACCTTGTTCTTGGCGAGGAATGCGGCGAGCTTGGAGATCTGCTCCTGCACCGAGTCGTCGACCTCGGCGTTGGGATCGGTCAGCAGCACCGCCACCTTGAAGTCGCGCAGCTTGGTCTTCTTCGAACGCGGCAGGTTCAGCGTCCAGCCACGGCCGTCGATCGAATCGGGACCGGCCATCGCGGTGAGCGCAATCTCGAGATCCTCCGCGCCGCGGGCCAGCGGGCCGACGACGCCGATGTCGCCGTAGGCAACGGCGCCGGCCAGCGCGTGGCCCTTGGGCGAGACCACGCCCCAGCTCGGCTTGTGACCCCAGACGCCGCAGTAATGTGCGGGGTTGCGGATCGAGGCGCCGATGTCGCTGCCCGCCTCGATGCCGGTCAGGCCAGCGGCGAGCGCTGCGCCCGAGCCGCCCGAGGAACCGCCCGGCGTGCGGCCGAGATCCCAGGGATTGTTGGTCGAGCCGTAGACCTCGTTGTAGCTCTGCCAGTCGGCGAGGTTCAGCGGCACGTTGGTCTTGCCGAACAGGGTGACGCCGGCATCCATCATGCGCTGTGTAACGAGCGAATTCTGCGCGACGACGCTGTCCTTGAAGGCGGGATCGCCCCAGGTCGTGGGGAAGCCCGCGACGTCGAAGGATTCCTTGATCGTCATGGGCACGCCGTGCAGCGGTCCCAGCTTCTTGCCGGCCCGGACGGCCCGGTCGGCCGCCTTGGCGCGCTTGCGGGCGCCCTCGATGTCGGTCGCGATGATGGCGTTGAGCTCGGGGTTATAGGCCTCGACCCGCTTCAGGTAGAGGTCGAGCAGTTCCAGGCAGCCGATCTTCTTCTTCCGGACCGCAGCGGCGAGCTGCTTGGCGGTCTGGAACGGGAGGGCGAGGGACATGGGAGGGCTTCCGCAAGGGGGATGGACGAGGTCTAAGCCCGTACCATATTGTCCGGCCCGCCGTGAAGAAACTCCCCGCCCGAACGATGCACATCGCCATGCCGCTGGCGCTGACCTTCGTGATGACCTTCATCGTCTCAGGCATCGCCACGATCCGGGCGATCGGATTCGAGACGGGCATGACCGCGCGCTGGATGGAATCGTGGATGGCGTCCTGGATGGTCGCGTTCCCGACCATGCTGTTCCTGATGCCGCTGATGCGGCGCCTGCTGTCGCGCCTGATCGAGACCCGGTAGCGTTTTAGCGAGGCCTAGGCCGCGCGCGGGCGGTCGGTTCGGCGACCAGCGGATCGTCCGGCCAGTAGTGACGCGGATAGCGGCCCTTCAGTTCTGATTTCACGGCTTTGTAACCATTGGCCCAGAAGCTTGCGAGATCGCGCGTCACCTGCACCGGCCGCCTTGCGGGCGAGAGCAGGTGGATGGTGAGCGGCACCTTGCCGCCGGCGATGCGCGGGGTCTCGGTGAGGCCGAACATCTCCTGCAGGCGGACCGACAACGTCGGCTCGTCGGGATTGGCATAATCGATCGCCACCCGTGATCCGCTCGGCACCTCGACATGCGTCGGCACCAGCCGGTCGACTTCGCGCTGCTTTTCCCATGGCACCAGCGCCCTGAGCGCGGCGCTGAGATCGATGCGCGTCAGATGATCCCGGCGCGACGCTCCTTCGAGATAAGGGCCCAGCCAGTCGGACAGCGACGCGAGAAGCGCCGCATCGGAAAGGTCGGGCCAATCCTCGCCGACATGTCGGCGCAGGAAGCCGACGCGTTCGCGCCAGCGCGCGAGATCGTCGCCCCAGGGCAGCGCCCCGAGCCCGAGCTGGCGGATGCCATCGAGCATCGCGTCGCGCGTCTTGTCGGCGTCGGGCCGGGCGAGCGGCTTGTCCTCCAGCAGGAGCGCGCCCAGCCGCCGGCGCTGCCGCGCCAGCACCGCACCGTCGCGGGCGCTCCACTGAACGGCCTGCTCGTCGACGATGCGATCGGCGTACAGCTCCTCGATCTCCGCCGCCGTGATCGGAGCGGCGAGGAAGATGCGCGACTCCTGAGCGGACCCGTCGAGATCGGCGACGACGAGGAATTCCTCGTTTGCCATCGGATCGCCCTCCGGCAACGCGGCGCCGCGCCCGCCCGACAGCAGGTAACGTCCGGTCGTACCGAGACGACGTCGGCCGATGCGATCGGGATAGGCCAAGGCCAGCAGGGGGCCGGTCATCGAGATGTCCGGCCGCTCGCCATTTGAGTCGCGCGGCATCAGGCGGCGTGCAGCCTCCTGGATCAGGCGCAGCGTGCCGTCGCGCCGACCGCTCAAGGCGATGTCGACCCTGTGACGGAGGTCGGCGTCGCGCTGGCCGGGGGGCAGGCGCAGGAAATCGCGTTCGCCCAGGATCGCAGCCAGAAGCGCGGCGACCCTTCCCTGTCCCAGCTCGCGCCCTTTCAGGACGAGATGGGCGATGCGCGGATGCTGACCGAGCCGAACCATCGCGCGGCCGTGCTGCGTGATGGCGCCCTTGCCGTCGATCGCGCCGAGGTCGGCCAGCAGCGTCCTTGCGGTGGCAAGCGATGCGGCGGGCGGCGGCGTGAGCCAGGGCAGGCTGGCGGCATCGCTGGTGCCCCAGGCCGCCAGTTCGAGCGCCAGCGGCGCCAGGTCGGCGTCGAGGATTTCCGGCGGCGTGAAGGGCAGCAGGCCGCGCTGCGATTCCTCCGGCCACAACCGGTAGCAGATGCCGGGCTCGAGGCGCCCGGCGCGGCCGCGCCTCTGATCTGCCGAGGCCTGGCTGACGCGCACGGTTTCGAGGCGCGTCATGCCCGAGCGCGGAGAGAATTTCGGAACGCGCATCTGGCCGCTGTCGATGACGATGCGCACGCCCTCGATGGTGAGGCTGGTCTCGGCGATCGAGGTGGCGAGCACGACCTTGCGACGCCCCGGCGAGGAGGGCGCGATGGCACGATCCTGGTCGGCGGGCGAGAGGTCGCCGTAGAGCGGTGCCACGTCGACCTCTGGACCCGTTCCCTGCAGTCGCTCCTCAACGCGGCGGATTTCGCCGACGCCCGGCAGGAAGACCAGCGCACTGCCGGTTTCCTCGGCGAGCGCGCGACGCACGGCGGCAGCGACGCCGTCTTCAAGGCGGCCGGCGGGCTCGCGGTCGAGATAGCGCGTGTCGACGGGGAACATGCGGCCGGCACTCTCGATCACCGTCGCGCCGCCCAGCCGTGCCGATACCGGGCCGGGATCGAGTGTCGCCGACATGGCGACGACGCGCAGGTCCTCGCGCAGCGCCGTCTGCGCCTCACGCACCAGAGCAAAGGAGAGGTCGGTCTCCAGGCCGCGCTCGTGCAGCTCGTCAAAGATCACGCAACCCACGGAGTCGAGCGAGGGGTCGTCCTGAAGCAGGCGCAGGAACAGTCCATCGGTGACAACCTCGATGCGGGTGTGCGGCCCGACCTTCGTGTCGAAGCGCACGCGATAGCCGACCGTCTCGCCGACCGCTTCGCCCAGCGACTCCGCCATGCGGCGGGCGGCGGCACGCGCGGCCAGCCGCCTCGGCTCCTGCATCAGGATCTTGCGGTCCCCCAGCCAGGGCGCATCGAGCAGCGCCAGCGGCACGCGCGTCGTCTTGCCGGCGCCCGGCGGCGCGACCAGTACGGCGGCGTTGCTTGCCTCCAACGCGGCGCGCAGTCGCGGCAACGCCTCGTCGACGGGAAGGACGACCGGGTTCACTCTGGCTCCCTGCGGCTTGTCTCGGTAACCATGTCGGCGCGGACGATCTAATATGGCCGCGCGGTGCCGGTGCCAAGCCGTGTCTGCAGGGAGGTCGTGCAATGGCTGTTATCGTCGAGGCCCTGGATCATCTCGTGATGAACGTGCGGGACGTGGAGGTCGCCGCCGCCTGGTACGAACGTGTGCTGGGCATGACGCGCAAGGTCACCGAGCCGCGGCCCGGTCATCGCGTCACGTCGATGCATTTCGGCCGCCAGAAGATCAACCTCCGACCCGAGACCGCCACACAGAAGCAATGGTTCACGGGCAAGACGATTGCGCCCGGCAGCGACGATCTCTGCTTTCTGACCTCGTCGACGCCGCAGGCGGTGGCCGACCATTTCCGGAGCTGCGGCGTGGCGATCGAAGAGGGGCCGGGCGAGAAGAGCGGGGCGATGGGGACGATCGTCTCGGTCTATTGTCGCGACCCCGATGGCAACCTGATCGAGGTTTCTTCCTACAAATAGAGACCGGGCATGACCGCGCCATTCGACACCTTCGCCCGTTCCCTGCACCCACAAACGCCGTTGCGCGCGGCGATCACGGCCGCCTATCGGCGTCCCGAGCCTGAGTGCGTACCGCCGCTGCTCGACCTCGCGAGCCTCGGTCCGGCGGCAATGGCCAAAGCGCGTGCGCTGGCGCGGCGGCTGGTCGAGACCTTGCGGACCAAGGTGCCGGCGGGTGGCGTCGAAGGGCTGATCCACGAATATTCGCTGTCGAGCCAGGAAGGCGTGGCGCTGATGTGCCTCGCCGAGGCGCTGCTGCGCATCCCCGACGACGAGACGCGCGATGCGTTGATCCGCGACAAGATCGGCGGCGGCGACTGGCGCGCGCATCTCGGCCAAAGCCCGTCGCTGTTCGTGAACGCCGCGACCTGGGGCCTGATGCTGACCGGCCGACTGACCGCGACCAGCAGCGAGAAGAGCCTCTCGGCGGCGCTGACGCGGCTGTTGGCGAAGGGCGGCGAGCCATTGATTCGTGGCGGTGTGAACATCGCCATGCGTCTGATGGGCGAGCAGTTCGTCGCCGGCCAGACGATCGACGAAGCCCTGGCCAATGGCCGTCGCTTCGAAGCCGAGGGCTTCCGCTATTCCTACGACATGCTGGGCGAGGCGGCGATCACCGCGGCGCAGGCCGAGCACTATCGCCTAGCCTACGAGCAGGCGATCCATGCGATCGGCAAGGCTTCGGCGGGACGCGGCATTTACGAAGGCGCCGGCATCTCGCTCAAGCTCTCGGCGCTTCATCCGCGTTATGGCCGCGCCCAGGCCGAAAGGGTGCATGCCGAGCTCTATCCGCGCTTGCGCGACCTGGCCGTGCTGGCGCGGCACTACGATATCGGCGTCAACATCGACGCCGAGGAGGCCGACCGGCTCGAAATCTCGCTCGATCTGCTGGAGCGCCTCTGCTTCGATCCCGCGCTCGAAGGCTGGAACGGCATCGGTTTCGTGGTGCAGGCCTACAAGAAGCGCGCCGCCTTCGTGATCGATCACCTGATCGACCTTGGCCGCCGCAGCCATCACCGGCTGATGATCCGTCTTGTAAAGGGCGCGTACTGGGACACCGAGATCAAGCGCGCCCAGGTCGACGGGCTGGAGGATTTCCCGGTCTTCACGCGCAAGATCCACACTGATGTTTCCTACCTCGCCTGCGCGCGCAAGCTGCTGTCCGCGCCCGACGCCGCGTTCCCGCAGTTCGCCACGCACAATGCCCTGACCCTGGCGACGATCTACGCGATGGCCGGCGAGAATTTTTATGCCGGCCAGTACGAGTTCCAGTGCCTGCACGGCATGGGCGAGCCGCTCTACGAAGAGGTGGTCGGCCGTGACAAGCTCAACCGGCCCTGCCGCATCTACGCGCCGGTCGGCACACACGAAACGCTGCTCGCCTACCTGGTGCGCCGCCTGCTCGAAAACGGCGCGAACACGTCGTTCGTGAACCAGATCGCCGATCCCGACGTGACGACCGAGCAGCTGCTGGCCGACCCCGTCGAACGCGCTCGTACGCTCTCGCCGGTCGGCGCACCGCACCCGCTGATCGCCTTGCCACGCGATCTGTTCGGTCCGGGACGACGCAATTCGCGGGGGCTCGATCTGGTCAACGAAGGCGTGCTCGCCTCGCTGGCGACGGAGCTGATGGCAGCCGCGTCGACGCTTCTGCGTGCAACGCCGCTTCTGGCGAACGGTCCGCGTCAGGGGCAGGCGCGCGACGTGCGCAATCCCGCGGACCACCGCGATCTCGTCGGGACTGTCGTCGAAGCCGCGCCCGAACTCGTCGACGACGCTTGCGCGTCCGCCAAGTCCTGGTCCGCGCCGCCAGCCGAGCGGGCTTCGGTCCTGCGTCGGGCGGCCGATCTCATGGAGGCGCGGCTGCAGTCGCTGCTGGGACCGATCGTGCGCGAGGCCGGCAAGACCTTCGGCAATGCCGTGGGCGAGGTGCGGGAGGCCGTCGATTTTCTGCGCTACTACGCGAACGCTGTCGAAGGATTCGACAACGAGACGCACCGTCCGCTCGGGCTGGTGGCCTGCATCAGCCCGTGGAATTTCCCACTCTCGATCTTCACGGGCCAGGTCGCGGGCGCGCTGGCGGCCGGCAATGCCGTCGTCGCCAAGCCCGCGGAAGAGACGCCCCTGATCGCAGCCCTCGCCGTCGCGATCCTGCACGAGGCTGGCGTGCCGACGTCGGCTTTGCAATTCACGCCGGGCGACGGCGAGATCGGCAAGCGCCTGGTCGCCCATGCGGCCGTGGCGGGTGTCGTCTTCACCGGCTCGACCGAAGCGGCGCAATCGATCAACCGCACGCTGGCGCGGCGTCTTGGCCTCCAGGGAAGGCCTATTCCGTTGATCGCCGAGACCGGTGGCCAGAATGCAATGGTGGTCGACTCATCAGCGCTGCCCGAGCAGCTCGTGATGGATGCGATCACGTCGGCTTTCGATTCAGCGGGCCAGCGTTGCTCGGCGCTGCGCGTGCTCTGCCTGCAGGACGACATCGCCGACAAGGTCGTGCCCCTGCTCGAAGGCGCGATGGCCGAACTGGGCATCGGCGTTCCCGACCGGCTGTCGGTCGATGTCGGGCCGGTGATCTCAGCGGAAGCGCAGAAGCGCCTGCTCGATCACATCGCCCGCATGCGCGCCGCCGGTCATCGCGTCCATCAGGAACCGCTGCCGCAAGAGGCCGCGAACGGAACCTTCGTCGCGCCGACCCTGATCGAGATCGATGCGATCTCCGATCTGCCCGGAGAGATCTTCGGTCCGGTGCTGCATGTCCTGCGCTACGCCCGCGAAGAGATGGAGAACGTGATCCGCGCGGTGAACGAGACCGGTTTCGGTCTCACCTTCGGCGTGCACAGCCGCATCGACGAGACCATCGAACGCGCGACGGCGGCGAGCCACGCCGGCAACCAATACGTCAACCGCAACATGATCGGCGCCGTGGTCGGAGTGCAGCCTTTCGGCGGCCACGGCCTGTCGGGGACGGGGCCGAAGGCGGGCGGGCCTCTCTACGTGCATCGCCTGCTGTCGTCCGGGCCGATGCCCGAAGTACGGGAGGGCGATCTCATCGGGCCGGTCGGCGAGCGCAACAGCTACGCACTTCGGCCGAAAGGCGGGATCCTCTGCATCGCGTCCGACCCGGTCGCGTTGAAGGTGCAGCAGGATCTCGTGCGCGAGACCGGCAACCGTGTCGCCGCAAGTGAGGCCGAAGACATCGCCGCCGTCCTGTTTGCCGGAAGTTCGGCAGAGCTGACGGCACTGGCCGTTCGGATGGCTGGGCGGCCCGGCCGCATCGTGCCGGTCCATGTCGCGCCCTATCCGCGCCACCTGCTGTTCGACGAGGTGGCGCTCAGCCTCAACACCGCCGCCGCGGGCGGCAACGCCAGCCTGATGGCGATCGGCTAGAGCAGGAAGGTGTTCGTGCGGTCGAGGAAGTCGTGCATGTGCACGATCATCTGGTCTTCCTCGAGCAGGCAGACGCCATAGGCCGGCGGCTCGTGGCTGCCGGCGATGCGGCCCTCGATGACGAAGTCGAGCGCCACCTGGTGGCTGGTGGCGCGCAAGGTCGAGAGCGGGATGCCGCGCCAGGCGCCGCAGATCGGCCGGTGGAGATGACCGAAGAACAGGTGGCGGATGTTTTTCCGGCCCTCGATCGCCTTGATGAAGTGCTGCGGGTCGAGCAGCGAGATGTCGTCCATGCGCTTCAGCCGCACCTTGAAGGGCGGATGATGGATGAAGATCATCACCGGTCTGTCGCCGAGCTTATCGAGCGTCGCCTTCAGCCAGGCGCCGCGCTTTTCGCAGAAGGTGCCCCAAGGCTTGCCGGGTTCGTTGGTGTCGAGGCAGATGCCCGTCACGCCCTCGCCCATGTCGACCGTGTATTGCACGAAGCCGTTCTCGTCGAACTTCGCCTGCGGGAAGGTCGTGCGGAAATTCTCGCGATCGTCGTGATTGCCCACCAGCAGATGATAGGGAATCACCAGCTTGTCGAACTCGCGCTTCAGTGCGGCGTAGGCCTCCATCTCGCCCTTGTGGGCGAGGTCGCCGGTGATGATGGCGAAGGCCGCGTCCGGGTGGTTGCGGTTCACGTCGGCGACGCAGAGCGCCAGCCGGTCGATCGGGTTCAGGCCGTAGAGCAGGTTGCCCGGCGGCACGAAATGGGTGTCGGTGATGTGGATGAACTTTTGCACGTCGTCACTCTGACATGAAAAAGCGGAGCAAGGCATCCCTTGCTCCGCCATTCCGTTTCGCAGGTTTTTTTCGGCGTTACTTCGGCAGCAGCGCCTGGGTTCCCGTCGTCATCTTCTTCAGCGCGTCGGCGGGCTTGGCGCTGCCGTTCACGACGGTCTGGAGGTCGTCCTTGATCACGTCGGTGATCTTGAGGCCGTTCTCGCCGGGGAAGGCGTACCAGGCGGTCATGCTCGGGAGCTGGCCGATGGCGACGCGGTGGTTGGGGTTCTGGGCGTAGAAGTCGCCCAGCATCTTCGGGTCCTTGGCCGGGATGGCGTTGGCCGGGAAGTAGCCGGTGCCCTTCACCATGATGGTGGCGCCGACCGGGCCGGTGGCGAACTTGATGTACTCCCAGGCGGCCTTCTGCTTGGCCGGGTCCTTCGACAGCATCATGGCGACGTTGCCGCCGGCCGGCAGGCGCGAATCGGCGCCGGCGCCCAGCGGGAAGGTCGCGGTGCGCAGCGGGAACACGCCCTGCGTCTGCTTGGTGACGCCGCCGAGGCGCGAGGTCGAGTGCGCCCAGATGCCGAGGCGGCCCGCGACGAAGTCCTGCAGCGAGGTCGCCTGGCTCACGTCACGCATCGTGCCGTCGGTGATCATGAGACGCAGCGTCTCGATCGCCTTCTGGCCCGGCGGCTGGTCGAACGCGACCTGCTTCTCGTCGGCCGTCAGCATCGTGCCGCCGTTCGAGAAGACGAGGGCCTGCCACATCCAGTTGCCGGTGATGTCCCAGTCGAAATGGAAGCCGGTGATCTTGTTGGCCGGGTCGTTGATCTTCTTGGCGAGCGCGAAGATGCCTTCCCAGGTCTTGGGGAAGTTGTCGGGATCGCCGCCGGCCTTCTTCACCAGGTCGGCGTTGAAGTAGATGATCGGCGTCGAGAGCGAGAAGCCCATGCCGTACTGCTTGCCCTTGACCTGGCCGAGCGTCAGCAACGCGCCGTCATAACCGGCCTTGGCCCAATCCTTCTCGGCGGCGATCAGGCCGTCGAGCGGCTGCGCGATGCCGCGGTCGGCCAGGATGCGCTGGCGGTTGAGGCCCTGGAACGTGACGTCGGGAAGCTGGCCGGTGACGGCGTTGCGCAGCACCTGCTGCGTGGCGTCCTCGTATTCCTTGGTCGGCTGGGTGAACTTCACCTTGATGTTCGGGTTCGCCGCCATGAACTGCTTGGCGATCTCCTCCTGCACCTCCTTGAAGATGTCGGGGATCGCGTACTGGACGGTGATCTCGGTCTGAGCTGCCACGGGGCCCCCGGCGAATGCGACGGCAAGTGCCGCCAACCCCAAAAATCTACGCATTTTGTCTCCCTTCCCTGGATGTGCACTAAGTCACACGGCTGTGTTGCCGTTTTCTTTCACCCCTTCATGCCGCTGAGCGTAACTCCCTCGATGAAGCGTCGCTGGGCGGCGAGGAACAGCAGGACGAGCGGCGCGGTGATCACCACGGTGCCGGCCATCAGCGGGCCGAAGTCGCTGCCTGCTTCCTCGTTCCGGAAGAAGAGCGTACCCAGAGGGGGTGTGGCAAGGTCGCCGGTCTGGATGACGATCAGTGGCCAGAAGAAATCGTTCCAGTGCGAGACGATCGAGATCACGCCGAAGGCCAGCATGGCCGGCATCGCGAGCGGCAGCATGATCCGCCACAGGATCTCGAACTCGCCCAGCCCGTCGATCCGGGCGGCGTGCATCAGGTCGTCGGGCACGGTCTTGAAGAACTGCCGCATGAGGAAGATGCCGAAGGCCGAGAAGACGAACGGGACGATGAGGGCGGCGTAGCTGTCGAGCAGGCCGACCTCATAGAGCATGACGTAGCGCGGGATGGCCGGCGCCTGGGCCGGGATCATCAGCCCGATCAGCACCATGGTGAACAGGATGTCACGGCCCTTGAAACGCAGCTTGGCGAGCGCATAGGCGGCCGGCAGCGAGACCGCGAGCTGCAGCAGGAAGATGCCGCCGGTCACGATCACGCCGTTCAGCAGGTAGCGCAGCAGCGGCACCTTGGTGAAGGCCTTGCCGTAGTTCTCGGCGGCCGCCCAGTTGGTCGGCAGCAGGCTGAGCTTGGTCGAGAATATCTCGTTCGGCGGCTTCAGCGAGGTCGAGATCATCCAGACGAACGGCGTCAGCATGATCACCAGCCCGGCGATCAGCACGAGGTGGCGCAGCACGTGGCCCAGGATCGAGCCGCCCGGTTTCATGGGAGGCGCCTCATCCGTAGTGCGTCCGCTTCTCGCCGGCCTTCACCTGCAGGAGGGTGAGGGCGAGGACGACCACGAGGAACACCACGGTAATCGCCGCGCCATAGCCGGTGCGGAAGAAATTGAAGGCCTCGGTGTACATCGTATAGAGCAGCACCTCGGTCGACTTGTTCGGGCCGCCCTTGGTCAGCACCTCGACCGTGTCGAAGACCTGGAAGGAGCGGATGCCCGAGACCACGGTGACGAACAAGGTCGCCGGTCCCAGCATCGGCCAGGTGACGCAGCGGAAACGCTCCCATGCGGAGGCGGCGCCATCGATCTCGGCCGCTTCGTAGAGGTCAGCGGGGATCGACTTCAAGCCGGCCATGAACAGCACCATGTTGAGGCCCGCGGACTGCCAGATGCCGATGCCGGCAAGCGTGAACAGGGCGCGGCTCGGGTTCTTCAGCCAGTCACCGCCATGGATGCCGAGCTGTTCGAGCATGACGTTGATCAGGCCGACGCTGGGATGCAGCAGGAACTCCCAGACCACGGCCATGGCGATCAGGGTCGAGGTGACGGGAAGAAAGTAGGCGGCGCGATAGAAGGCCCGCCCGAAAGTGGCGCCCTCGATCAGCAGTGCGAGGCCGAGGCCGAGGAACACCGAGCCGGGCACGACGACGAGGCAGTAGACGGCGGTATTGCCGAACGACTTCCAGAAGACGTTGTCGGCGAAGAGTTGCTGATAGTTGCCGATGCCGATGAAGTTCATCGTCGGCGCGCCGAGCTGCCAGTCAGTGAGCGACAGCACGAACACGGCCAAGGTCGGTCCGGCGAGCAGCACGATGAACGCGAGCCAGGCCGGCGAGACCAGTGCCTGGGCGGCGCGGCGCTCGGCGGGGGTGGCGTCGCTGGCGACCGGCATCGTCACCGGACGCGCCTTCCCTGGGCGTCGAACTTCAGCACGCGATGGGGCAGTGGCTTCAGCCCGACCGACTCGCCGCGCTGCGGATCGCGGTCGGAATGGGCGTCGATGCGGGCGATCAGCGGCGTCGGCTGGCCCTTCACCTCGACATGGACGAGGCTCTCGGAACCCATGTGCTCGACGAGGCGGACATGACCCGCGATCGCGCCGGCTTCATAGGGCGCCACGAGCTGCATCGATTCCGGCCGCACCGCATGGAAGCCGCCCTCGACCGGTATGACGTTGATCTTGGGGCTGCCGACGAACTCGGCCACGGCCAGGGTTTCGGGATCGTCGTAGAGCTGGCGCGGCGGGGCGACCTGTTCCAGCTTGCCCGCCAGCATCACCGCGACGCGATCGGACATGGTCATCGCCTCGGCCTGGTCGTGCGTCACGTAGATCATCGTGGCGCCCAGCCGCCGCTGCAGCTCGGTCAGCTCGGCCCGCATCTGGACGCGCAGCTTGGCATCGAGGTTGGAGAGCGGTTCGTCGAGCAGGAAGGCCGAGGGATGGCGGACCATGGCGCGGCCCAGCGCAACTCTCTGCTTCTGGCCGCCCGAGAGCTGGCCGGGCTTGCGGCCGAGCAGCGACCCGATGTCGAGCGCCTGGGCGGCTTCGGCCACGTCCCTGGCGATGGTCTTGCGGGCCGCGGCGGTGCCGGGCAGCAGGGAGCCCAGC
Source organism: Reyranella sp. GW821-FHT12G01 (assembly GCF_058806575.1). Classification (NCBI taxonomy): domain Bacteria; kingdom Pseudomonadati; phylum Pseudomonadota; class Alphaproteobacteria; order Hyphomicrobiales; family Reyranellaceae; genus Reyranella; species Reyranella sp. GW821-FHT12G01. The sequence goes on along the minus strand of NZ_JBXAPV010000001.1, from coordinate 3,474,989 downwards.
CAGGGCAGGCGCTGCCAGACGTTCATGCGGCGCATCGACAGCGGCAGGCCGATATTGTCGGCCACCGTCATGTGCGGGTAGAGCGCGTAGCTCTGGAACACCATGGCGATGTCACGGTCGCGCGCCGGCAGCTCGTCTACGCGCCGGCCACCGATGACGATGGCGCCGGCGTCGTTACGCTCCAGCCCGGCCACGATGCGCAACAGGGTGGACTTGCCGCAGCCCGACGGTCCGAGCAGCGTCAGGAATTCGCCGTCGGCAATATTGAGTGAAATGTCCTTCAGGACCTCGACGGGGCCGAAACTTTTTCGGACCCCCTCGATGGAAATCGTCGCCACGCGACCGTCGCTCCCCACAACTGCAACATCGGCTTAGCCGAATTTTGTTACAGCCGCTATGCGCCGATCGCGTCGAAGAGTCGACCGGTTCGTATGACGACTAGTACTGGCCATACCTCTTCGGAGGACCCGCGTGATAGACGCAGAGCATCTCCGGCGAGACGATCGGGCCGAGCTTGATGCGCTCTTCCTCGCACTTGTCGTAGGAGAAGGGCCCGCCGAACACTTTCGGCCCGCCATTGACGATGATGTAGGATTTCTCGAGATACCAGCCCGGGCCCGTATAGGCCTCGCTGGCGCCCGGCCCCGAGCAGGCGCCGAGGCTTGCAGCCAGCAGGGACGCCACAAGCAGGGTCGCCCAGCGACCGTTCGAACGTTCCGCCATCAGCTCAGTATCTCCCCCGGGCAATGAACGCTGCCCACGCCGCGGGGGCAAATTAGGCCATGGACGCGATGTCTTCAATGCATCGCGCGCCCTGACCGGCAATCTCCGCGCAATTCAAGTCGGTAGAGTAATTTCCTCAGGTCGGCTTGCGCAGTGCAACGAGGGCTTTCGCCGGAGCCCGCGACCGGTCTAATAATGCGCCGATACACGAAAGCATCCGGGGGGATGCTGGGCCAGCTAAGCGCGCCAGCAGGATAGAGTCATGGGATTGCCTGAGAAGCAGGGACTGTACGATCCGCGCAACGAACACGATGCGTGTGGCGTCGGCTTTGTCGCCGACATCAAGGGGCGCAAAACCCACGACATCGTGCGCCAGGGCCTCCAGATCCTGGTCAACCTCGACCATCGCGGCGCCGTCGGCGCCGACCCGCTGATGGGCGATGGCGCCGGCGCGATGATCCAGATTCCGGACGCGCTGCTGCGCGACTGGGCGCGCAAGGAAGGCGTCGACCTGCCGGAGCCCGGTCACTACGCCGTCGCCATGTGCTTCCTGCCGCAGGAAGAGAAGGCAAGAGCGTTTGCAATCAAGCGCTTGGAGCATTTTGTTAAAGTCGAAAAGCAAAAGCTGGTGGGCTGGCGCGACGTGCCAACCAACCTCGATGGCCTTGGCAAGGCGGTCATCGATTCGATGCCCGTCATCCGCATGGCGATCGTCGGCCGGGGCGCCAAGCTCGCCGACCAGGACGCCTTCGAGCGCAAGATCCTGGCGATCCGCAAGCAGACCCAGAACCCGCTGGCCGACCTCGAGAAGAAGCAGAAGCTGCCCGGCCTGGCGCAGCTCTACATGCCGTCCTTCTCGTCGCGGACCGTGGTCTACAAGGGCCTGCTGCTCGCGCACCAGGTTGAGAGTTTCTATGAGGATTTGAGAAATCCTCTTTGTGAATCAGCGCTTTGTCTCGTTCACCAGAGATTCTCCACGAACACGTTCCCGTCGTGGAAGCTGGCCCATCCCTACCGGTTCATCGCCCATAATGGCGAGATCAACACGGTGCGCGGCAACGTCAACTGGATGTACGCCCGCCGGCGCACGATGGAATCCGACCTGATCGGCGCCGACCTCGACAAGATGTGGCCGATCATCCCGCACGGCCAGTCGGACACGGCCTGCCTCGACAACGCGCTCGAACTGCTGGTCGCCGGCGGCTATTCGCTGAGCCACGCCATGATGATGCTGATTCCGGAGGCGTGGGCCGGCAATCCGCTGATGGATGGCAGCCGCAAGGCCTTCTACGAGTATCACGCGGCCCTGATGGAGCCGTGGGACGGCCCGGCCTCGATCGCCTTCACCGATGGCCGCCAGATCGGCGCCACGCTCGACCGCAACGGCCTGCGTCCCGCGCGCTTCCTGATCACCGAGGACGACCTCGTGGTCATGTCGTCGGAATCTGGCGTCCTGCCGATCCCCGAGAAGAAGATCGTGCGCAAGTGGCGCCTGCAACCCGGCAAGATGCTGCTGATCGACCTCGAAGAGGGCCGCATCGTCGAGGACGAGGAGCTGAAGCGCGCTCTCGCCGACGCCGAGCCCTACGAAGAGTGGCTGAAGGAGACGCAGCACAAGCTCGAAGAGCTGTCGGAAATCCCCGACGCGCCCTCGCCGGTGCCGTCGAACGACCCCTCGACCTTGCTCGATCGCCAGCAGGCCTTTGGTTACACGCAGGAGGACATCAAGTTCTTCCTCGAGCCGATGGCCAAGGAGCCGGACGATCCGATCGGCTCCATGGGCACCGACACGCCCATCGCCGTGCTCTCGAAGAAGCCGAAGCTGCTCTACAACTACTTCAAGCAGAACTTCGCGCAGGTCACCAACCCGCCGATCGATCCGATCCGCGAGGAGCTGGTGATGTCGCTGGTATCGATGATCGGCCCGCGTCCCAACCTGCTCGGCCGCCATGCCGGCATGCACAAGCGCCTCGAAGTGGCGCAGCCGGTCCTGACCAACGCCGAGCTGGAGAAGATCCGCTCGATTGAGGACCTGCTCGACGGCTCGTTCCGCACCGCCACCATCGACACGACCTGGGCGGCGTCCGAAGGCGCGGCCGGACTCGAGAAGGCGCTGGACCGCGTCTGTGCCGAGGCGACCGACTGCGTCCTGGCCGACCGCAACATCCTGATCCTGTCGGATCGCGCGGTGTCTGCCGAGAGGGTGCCGATCCCGGCTCTACTGGCGACGGCGGCCGTGCATCACAGCCTGATCCGTCGCGGCCTGCGCACCCAGACCGGCCTCGTGGTCGAGACCGGTGAGGCGCGCGAAATCCATCATTTCTGCTGCCTGGCGGGCTACGGCGCCGAGGCGGTGAACCCCTATCTCGCCTTCGAGACGCTTGAAGCGATCCGGGTTCAGAACGGCCTGCCGTTCAAGCCCTACGAGGTGCAGAAGCACTTCATCAAGGCGGTGGGCAAGGGCCTGCTCAAGGTCATGTCCAAGATGGGCATCTCGACCTACCAGTCCTACTGCGGCGCGCAGATCTTCGACGCCGTCGGCCTCCACTCGGGCTTCGTCGAGAAGTACTTCACCGGCACCGCCACCACGATCGAGGGCGCGGGCTGGCAGGAGATCGCCGAGGAGACGGTGCGGCGCCATCGCAACGCCTATGGCGACAATCCGCTCTATCGCGACATGCTCGATGTCGGCGGCGACTACGCGTTCCGCCTGCGCGGCGAGGAGCATGCCTGGACGCCCGAAAGCGTGTCGCGCCTACAGCATGCGGTGCGCGGCAACTCGTCGGCCGAGTACAAGGCCTTCGCGACCACGATCAACGAGCAGAGCGAACGGCTGCTGACGATCCGCGGCCTGATGCAGTTCAAGTGGGCCGAGACGCCGGTTCCGATCGAGGAGGTCGAGCCGGCCGCCGACATCGTGAAGCGTTTCGCCACCGGCGCCATGAGCTTCGGCTCGATCAGCCGCGAGGCGCACACCACGCTCGCGATCGCCATGAACCGCATCGGCGGCAAGTCGAACACCGGCGAGGGCGGCGAGGAAGCGGATCGCTTCAAGCGGATGGCCAACGGCGATTCGATGCGCTCGGCCATCAAGCAGGTCGCGTCGGGCCGCTTCGGCGTCTCGGCCGAATACCTGGTCAACGCCGACGACATCCAGATCAAGATGGCCCAGGGCGCCAAGCCCGGCGAGGGCGGCCAGCTCCCCGGCCACAAGGTCGACGAGAACATCGCCCGCGTCCGCCGCTCGACGGCCGGTGTCGGCCTGATCTCGCCGCCGCCGCACCACGACATCTATTCGATCGAGGATCTGGCGCAGCTGATCCACGACTTGAAGAACGTGAACACGACCGCCCGCGTCTCGGTGAAGCTCGTCTCCGAGGTCGGCGTCGGCACCGTTGCCGCGGGCGTCAGCAAGGCGCGCGCCGACCACGTGACGATCTCGGGCTACGAAGGCGGCACGGGCGCTTCGCCGCTCACGTCGCTGACGCATGCCGGCTCGCCGTGGGAAATCGGCCTCGCCGAAACGCAGCAGACGCTGGTGCTGAACGGTCTGCGTGGCCGCATCGCCGTGCAGGTCGACGGCGGCCTGCGCACCGGCCGTGACGTCGCCATCGGCGCGCTGCTGGGCGCCGACGAGTTCGGCTTCGCCACCGCGCCGCTGATCGCGGCCGGCTGCATCATGATGCGCAAGTGCCACCTCAACACCTGTCCGGTGGGCGTGGCGACGCAGGACCCGGTGCTGCGCAAGCGCTTCACCGGCCAGCCCGAGTACGTGATCAACTACTTCTTCTTCGTGGCCGAGGAACTGCGCGAGATCATGGCGCAGCTGGGCTTCCGGACGTTGAACGAGATGATCGGCCGGGTCGACCGTCTCGACATGCGCCAGGCCATCGACCACTGGAAGGCGGGCGGCGTCGATCTCTCCAAGTTGCTCTACCAGGCGCCGGCCCGCGAGGGCGTGGCGATCTGGAACGTCGAGCGCCAGGATCACGGGCTCGACAAGGCGCTCGACCACAAGCTGATTGAGGCGGCGCGGCCGGCCCTCGACAATGGCCAGCCGGTGCAGATCGACCTGCCGGTCACCAACGTCAACCGCACCGTCGGCGCCATGCTGTCGGGCGAAGTGGCGCGGCGTACCGGCCATGCGGGCCTCGCGGAGGACACGATCTCCGTGCGCCTCAGCGGCACCGCTGGTCAGAGCTTCGGCGCCTTCCTGGCGCGCGGCGTGTCGCTCGAACTCTCGGGCGACGGCAACGACTATGTCGGCAAGGGCCTGTCGGGCGGCCGCGTCGTGGTGCGCCAGCCCAAGGACTGCGCGCGCGATCCGCTGAAGAACATCATCGTCGGCAACACGGTGCTCTACGGCGCCATCGCCGGTGAGGCCTACTTCGAGGGCGTCGCGGGCGAGCGCTTCGCCGTGCGCAACTCGGGCGCGGTCTGCGTCGTCGAGGGCACCGGCGATCATGGCTGCGAGTACATGACCGGTGGTGTCGTCGTGGTGCTGGGCGACACCGGTCGCAACTTCGCGGCGGGCATGTCGGGCGGCATCGCCTACGTCTACGACCCGACGGCGCGCTTCAAGGACCTGTGCAATCCGGCGATGGTCGACCTCGAAAAGGTCGGCGTGGCGTCGGACGAGGGCGACGAGGCGGAACGGCCGCGCCAGCGCGCGCTCGATGTCGAAGACAACGGCATGGGCGACGTGCTGCGCTTCGATGCGGAGCGTCTGCGCATCCTGGTCGAACGCCATCATCTCCATACCGGCAGCGCGCGGGCACGCGCGCTCCTGGAGGATTGGGACAATGCGCTGCAGAGCTTCGTGAAAGTGATGCCGCGCGATTACAAGCGGGCGCTGTTGCAGGCGCGCGAGCGGGCGGCGGCGAAGGCCGTCGCGGCGGAGTGACGGCCCCCGGCCGTCATCCCGAACCCTTGCGAGGGATCTGCAACGTTATGAGCTGGAGTTACTAAGATGGGCCTAGCCACAGGCTTCCTCGAGATCGAGCGCAAGGACCGGTCCTACGAAAAGGTCGAGTTGCGCCTGAAGAACTACAACGAGTTCGTGCTGCCGATGCCGGCGGCCGAGGTGTCGCGGCAGGGCGCGCGCTGCATGGATTGCGGCATTCCGTTCTGCCATAACGGCTGCCCGGTCAATAACCTCATCCCCGACTGGAACGAGCTGGTCCGCCGCGACCGCTGGAAGGACGCGCTCGAGGTCCTGCATTCGACCAACAACTTCCCGGAGTTCACCGGCCGCATCTGTCCCGCGCCCTGCGAGGCCTCGTGCACGCTGAACATCGACGACAACCCGGTGACCATCAAGTCGATCGAATGCTCGATCGTCGATCGCGGCTGGCAGGAAGGCTGGATCCATCCGGTCGTGGCCGCGCACAAGACCGGCAAGCGCGTCGCCGTGGTCGGCTCCGGCCCGGCGGGACTTTCATGCGCCCAGCAGCTCGCGCGCGCCGGCCATTCGGTGACGCTGTTCGAGAAGGCCGATCGCATCGGCGGCCTGCTGCGTTACGGCATCCCCGACTTCAAGATGGAGAAGCATCTCATCGACCGGCGCATGCGCCAGATGGAGGCCGAGGGCGTCGAGTTCCGCACCGGTGTCGAAGTCGGCGCGACCCTGTCGATCAAGTCGCTGCTGGAAGGTTACGACGCCGTGGCCCTGACGGGCGGCGCCGAGCTGCCGCGCGATCTCGAAGTGCCGGGCCGTGAGCTGAACGGCATCCACTTCGCCATGGATTTCCTGACGCAGCAGAACAAGCGCAACGCCGGCGACGACGAGGGCCGCGCCGCACCGCGCGGCACGCTCACCGCCAAGGGCAAGCATGTCATCGTGATCGGCGGCGGCGACACCGGCTCGGACTGCGTGGGTACATCGAACCGTCACGGGGCGGTCTCGGTGACGCAGCTCGAAGTCATGCCGCGCCCGCCGGAGCGCGAGAACAAGACGCTGACCTGGCCGGATTGGCCCCTCAAGTTGCGCACCTCGTCGAGCCACGAGGAGGGCGCCGAGCGAGACTTCGCCGTGCTGACCAAGCGGGCGATCGGCCGCAACGGTAAGATCGAGGCGCTGGAATGCGTGCGCGTCGAATGGGTGAAGGGCGCTGACGGCCGGATGGGCATGCAGGAGGTCGCCGGTAGCGCCTTCGAGCTCAAGGCCGACCTGGTGCTGCTGGCCATGGGCTTCCTGGGGCCGCGCAAGCCCGGCCTCGTCGAGCAGGCGGGGGTCGCGCTCGACCCGCGCGGCAACGTCGCGGCCAATGTGAAGGACTACAAGACCTCGGTGCCGAAGCTGTTCTCGGCTGGCGACATGCGCCGCGGCCAGTCGCTGGTGGTCTGGGCCATTCGCGAAGGCCGCCAGTGCGCTCGCTCGATTGACGAAAGCTTGATGGGTTCTTCCACACTGCCGCGTTGATCTGCGAAACGGGCGTGGTTCGCTTGGGGGAAAATTTGCCCTAGAGTTCGCCCGATGAAGCTTCTGCTGATTCAGGGCGCGAACATGGAGTATCTGGGCCGACGCCAGCCCGAACTCTATGGCACCACCACGGCCAAGGAGCTCGATAACGCCGTGCGTCGCCACGCCAAGGCGCTCGATGTGTCGATCGACATCCACTACACGAACACCGAAGGCGAGGCCGTGTCGGTGATCTACAAGGCCGATCGCGCCAAGGCCGACGGCCTGCTGTTCAATCCCGCCGGATTTCTCCACGCCGGCCATGCGCTGCGCGATTGCCTGCGCTCGATCTCGATGCCGGCGATCGAGATCCACATGACCAATATCGAGAAGCGTGGCTTCTCTTCCATCACGGCGGAAGCGGCGGTCGGGATGATCGCGGGCTTCGGGACCGATTCCTACGTGCTGGCGCTCGAGGCGATGGTGGCGCGACTGCGGTCGGCCGCGGCCTGAGAAGCTTCGGCGGCCGTCTCGCGTAACGCGATGTAGTCGGCATCCTGCCGGTCGGCGTCGGTGGCCGGTTCGTGCAGGGTGTCCAGATAGGGCGTTCCCTGGGGCCGCAGGGCGTCGACGACGCCCAGCATCAGGTGCAGCGCCCGAAATCCCGCCAGGTTCAGCACCGTGTCGGCGACGGCGCGCTTCAGCGGGTTTCGCGGCTGCGGCGTCAGGTAATAGCGCGTGCCGCCCCAATGCCGGAAGGCGGCCTTGAGTTGGGGCATGTAGGCCTTGCCCGCGGGCAGGTTGGACATCCTGATGAGGCAGTCCATCAACCCGTTGCGCAGCGCTTCCGCACAGGCCCGGTGTTGTGGATGGTCGCGCAGGAGCGCCGCCCATTTCAGCCAGTAGCGCGTCGACGACAGGAGCTGCTCGGTATCGTCGCCGGCGGCGGTGAGGCGTGGCGCGGCATGCATCCGGACGTAATACATCCCGATCTCGCGCCCCAGCACGTGCTGGCCGGCCAGGATCGCCCGGCCGCACAGGTCGAAGTCCTCGTAGAAACTGAGCGTCTCGTCCCACGTGACCGTCTCGAACAGATGGCGTGGCCAGAGGATCGTCGTGTGGGTGATGGTGCGCAGCGCCGTGGGTTCGAGGAACTGGATCAGCGTGTCGGTGTCGGAGCGATCCGGCACCGTCCAGACGGGAGCGCCGAGACGAAGCTTGCCGTCGACATACGCGAAATCGCGCGAGCGGCCCGCGACCAGCGAGTTCGGTGGCGCGGCAAGCGTCGCTTCGAGCAGATCGGCGAGATGCGCCGGATGCATCAGGTCGTCGTCGTCGTAGAAGAAGATCCAGTCGCCGGTCGAAGCCGCGACGCCTGCGTTGCGCGCGGCGCTCGGCCCGCGCGCGATCTCGTGCCGGACGAGCTTTATGCTGGGAAAGTCCGCAGCCAGCATGGCGGCCGTGCCGTCCGTCGACCCGTCGTCGACGACCACGATTTCCTTGTCCTGCAGCAGCTGGGCCTGGGCGCACAGCAGCGCGCACCGCAACAGGTGCGCGCGATTGTGCGTCGGTATGATGATGCTGACCCTGCTTCCCACGGCAGTCCCAATCCCAGGAGTGATCTCTTCACCCGCTGTGATTTATGGACGAAAGACCGCCGTTACCAAACACCTGTCCGCAGCGTCACCGGAGAAAATTCTCCGAAGATCGACCAGTACGGGAAAGCGGATCGCGTACGCCAGGCCCGCTCGACCTTTACCCGCCACAGCCGTTCGGCGCCGACCAGATCCGATGGGCCAGCATGCCAGTCGATGGTGACGGTGCCCTGAACCTGCAGCAGGTCGCCCTTGTTGAAGTCGACGAACAGCAAGCCGGCACGCGGATCGCCGAGCAGATTGCCCAGCGTGTTGAAGAAGCCGTTGCCGCGAAAGTCCGGGATGGTGAGGGTATCGCCCTGGACAGCGACGAAGCCCGGCCGGCCACCGCGATGGGACATGTCGAAGCCCCCCTCGTCACCCAGTTCGCCGCGGGCGCGGCTGGCGACGAAGAACGTATCGACTGACTCGATGAGATCGCGCGCCGCTTCGTCCAGGCCAGGCAGCGCTTCGGCGGAAGAGGCTTGCGGCGCCACATCGGCGGCGCGAGGAACGATCTTCCGCGTCTGGATATATTGCGGGCAATTGCCGAAGCTCTGGGTGACATGCACCGTCAGGCCGTCGTCGCGGCTGACGATCCGACCGTTGGCGCGATTGCGCCGCCGCGTCGCGAGGTCGAGCCCCAGCATGCCGATCTCCGCGCCGGACGCGAAACCCGGTGCGGCAGGGTCGTCGGCTCGCGGCATCGCGCCGATCCTCAAGGTCATCGGGTCGGGCGAAGCGATGAAGCCGCGCGGGCCCGTCAGCACCGAGGCCATTGGCCAGCCTCGCGCATCGGGCGTGGCGGTGAACAGGTAGGGCAGTAGTGCGAAGAAGTCGCGATGCTGCTCCGGCATGAACGGCCGGATCGGCGCGCGTCCGGTCCGCAAGCCCGCCATTGCCTGCGCCGCCTTTTCGTCGGCGTTGAACGGCAGAAACACCATAGGATCGGCAGTCATCACACGCCCTCCTGCTTTTCGGGGACCTGGAGCTTCGGGTCGTACCAAGGGGCTGCGTCCGACCGCCAGATATGGACCTGCGGTCGATTGCCCACCTCGGTGTCGAGGCAACCCAGTCGCAAGAGCACCACGGGCTGAGCGACCCGCTCGGCCATCACATGCGAACCGCACCTGCCGCAGAAGCGGCGGAACTTGCCGGGCGAGGACTCGATCGCACCCAAAACTTCCTCGCCGCGCAGCCAACGAAACTTCTCCCGGGGCACGGCAGTGACCGACGAGAACGCCGTGCCGTGGGTCTTGCGGCAGGTGCGGCAATGACAATGCACGATGCGTTCGAGAGGGGCGTCGACTTCGTAGGCGACGGCGCCGCAGAGGCAGCTTCCATTCAACATGCCGGTATCCTCCTGGTCCCGGCCAATGTAGGGACGGTGGATTGCGGCGTGAATGGCACGAATGATAAAGTCATAATTCCATTTAGTGGAAGAATGACATGGACCGTCTCGACGAGTTCGCCATCTTCGTCCGCATCGTCGAGGAAGGAAGCCTGGTGCGCGCGGCCCAGCGCCTGCGCCGTTCGCCGCCTGCCGTCACCCGAGCGCTGGCGGCCCTCGAGGACAGGATCGGCGTGCGCCTGATCGACCGCACGACGCGGCGGCTCGCGCCGACCGAGGCGGGGCGGGCACTATATGAGCGGGCACGCGGCGTCGTGGCCGACTACGAAGCCGCGGCCGCCGGCGCTCGCGAGGCGCCCGTCCGCGGGCTCCTGCGCATCACCGCGCCGGTGCAGTTCGGCCGGCGCCACATTGCGCTGCTGGCGGCCCGATTCCTCGACGAGCATGACGGCGTCGAGATCGAACTTTTACTCAACGATCGTAACGTCGACCTGATCGACGAGGGGATCGACGTTGCGGTGCGCATCGGCGCGCTGGCGGACTCGGGCCTGACGGCCCGGCCGGTCGGGCATGTGCGGCGGCAATGGGTGGCGAGCCCGGCCTATCTGGCGCGGCGCGGCACGCCGAAGGCGCCTGCCGACCTCGCGACTCACGAAGCGTTGCTGGGCACGTCACGCAGCACGCTGGAATGGCGGTTCGCCGGCCGGCGTCGAGGCTCACCGCTGCATCTCGCCGGCCGGTTCCGGGTCGACGATATCGAGACTCGCCTGCGCCTCGCCCGCGAGGGGCGCGGGATCGCGGAGTTCCTGTCCTATCAGGTGGCAGAGGATCTCGCGGCCGGCCGCCTCGTGCGCCTGCTGCGCGGGTTCGAAACGGCGCCGCTTCCGGTGCAACTCCTGACGAAGGGCCGCGCTCATCGCGCGCCGAAGATCGATGTGTTCCTCGACTTCGCGGCGAAGCGATTATCGGCTCTGCCGGTCCTCCGAGTGGATTGACATACCGTGTGCAATTGCATTAGCCCTTAACTCGCAAGTTAAGTAAGCAAGGAGGAGCGCCCGATGTCCTATGTTGATGGCTTCGTTCTCGTCGTGCCGAAGAAGAAGCTGCCGGCCTACACCAAGATCGCCCGCCTTGCCGGCAAGGTATGGCGCGAGCACGGAGCGCTCGACTATCGCGAATGCGTCGGCGACGACCTCAAGGTGAAGTTCGGCCTGCCATTCACCAAGCTGGTGAAGATCAAGCCCAGCGAGACGATCGTGTTCTCCTACATCCTCTACAAATCGCGGGCCCATCGCGACAAGGTCAACGCCAAGGTCATGGCCGACGCCCGCCTGCAGAAGATCCCCGGCGACATGCCCTTCGATCCCAAGCGCATGGCCTATGGTGGCTTCAGGACCATTGTAGCTGCGTAGCTTCTGTAAAATTTGCGAATCGTTCGCAATGCAGATACACCAACGGAATGGTCGAAACAGGCCGCTATTCGCTGCTGCAGAGCTTCGCCGAACATCGTCAGGCGCTGATGCGTTTCCTGACGACTCGGCTGGGTAATCCTGCGCTGGCGGAAGATCTAGCCCACGAGACATGGCTGCGCGCCGCCAACAGTCCGGGCGGCGCCACCATCGCCAATCCCCGCAGCTACCTGTTCCAGATCGCCTCGAATCTGGCGATCGACCATCAGCGTCATGTCGGCCACAGGGTCGAACTGCAGGCCGAGGAAGAGGCCGCGTTCGTCCCCGACAGGCAGCCTTCGCCGGAGAACGTCGTCCTTTACCGCAGCGAGTTTGCGCGGCTGGTGCGTGTGATCGACCGCCTGTCGCCTCGCTGCCAGGAAGTCTTCCGGATGTGCAAGTTCGAGGGTCTCGCGCATGCCGAGATCGCTGACCGGCTCGGCATCAGCCGCAATACCGTCGTCAGCCACATGGTGAATGCCCTGGCTGCGATCGAGCGCGAGATGGACCGAGCGGAAAAATAAACCGCGCGCGCCTCATGGTGCAGGGCTCGTCATCCGTCCTAGGCGATAGGGGCGGCGTGCGAGTGCCGTCGCCGGGAGCATCATGTCCGAGCAACCTCAGGATCCGCTGATCAAGGAAGCGCTGCGCTGGCTCGTTGTCCTGCAGGACAAGAATGCGAGCCAGGCCGATCTCGACGCCTTCGATCGCTGGCTGAAGAGCGATCCCAGCCACGAAGCGGCCTGGCAGCGAGCGCAAAATATCTGGGCGCGTCTCGACAGGATCGGACCCGCCTTCAGGAACCGGTCGCCTACGCCCACCGCACCGAACCCTCCGCCGCGCCTCGTCGCGTCGCCCTGGATGCGGCCCACGCTTTCTGCACAGCCCACGCCCGCTCCCGAGGGGCGGCGGCGGTTCCTTTTCGTGGCCGGCGTCGCGGCGGCCGCCATTCCCGCCAGCATCATGCTGTCGCGGCCCGGCCTGTTCGCCGATCACGCCACGCTCGTGGGCGAGCGCCGGACGATCTCTCTCGACGACGACTCCTCGATCGAACTGGCTGGCGCCTCTTCGGTGTCGATCGACTTCGGCAGCGACCTCCGCCGCATCGTGCTGCACGAGGGGGAGGCGTTCTTCAATGTCGCCTCCGATGCCGCGCGTCCTTTCGTGGTCGATGCCGCGGCGGGACGCAGCTGGGCGCTGGGCACCGCCTTCAACATCAAGATCGGCAGCGACCGTGCAGCGCTCGTCACGGTGATGGAACATGCCGTCGATGTATCGGCCGAGGGAGCCGGACAGGTCTCCGTGAACGAGGGGCAACAGGTCCGGTATGCCAGGCGTCGCATGGACGACGTCGTGGATGCGGACCTCGAGCAGGCCGAGGCCTGGCGCAGCGACCGGTTCGTTTTCCGCGACACGCCGCTCGGCGACGTGATCGCCGACCTCGAACGCTATCGCGGCGGGCGCATCATCCTGGTCGATTCGTCCCTGCACGCGCTTTCGTTGACAGCCACGTTCGACACGAGCGAGGCCGATGCAGTCCTCGATACAATCGCCGGCACGCTTCCGGTTCGCGTCGATCGGATCGGCGGCCTGCTGGTCGTGCTGTCGTCGAGGAACTGAAGCGTGCTTCGGCGAAAGTTGCCCGTGGCGCGATGAAACCTCGTTGATCCGCTGCCGGGGATGATGGCGACTGCGCACGCGTAGCCATTGCATGCAGAAGATGCGCGGCGCGCTCCTTGTGGGTGCAACAGTCCTGGCGTTGCCCTTGGTGGCAGGCGTGCCCCGTGCAGCGATCGCGCAAAGGATCGGGATCACATCGGCGGTCACCGGCGATCCGACCGGAAAGCCACCCGACGAGACCGAGCGGGTTCTCCATGTCGGGATCGACGTGAAAGCGGGCGAGGTTGTCACCACCGGCGAGGTGGATCGTGCCCATCTCCTGTTTCTCGACGGAACGGCGCTCACGATCAGCAACCAGGCGCAGGTCACCCTCGACAGGTTCGTCTACGACTCCGACCAGAAGCTGGGCGATCTCGCGATCACGGCGACGAAAGGCGTATTCCGCCTGGTCGGCGGCAGGATCAGCAAGAAGACGCCGGTCACCGTCGTGACGCCATCGGCCACGCTCACCATTCGTGGTGGCATCGCGATGTTCAGCGTCGAGCCGACGAAGACCACGGCCACCTTCATGTTCGGCTATGAAATGACGATGACCGGACAGGGCCGGACGCAGAGCGTGACGGCGCCCGGTTTCCAGGTCAGCACACTTCTTGGCCAACCGCCGGGACCGGCGATGCGTCCTGTCCGGGGAAGCCTTGCCGACAATATCAGCAGGCTCGAAGCGGTCGGCGGCAGGCCCGACGCCGGCGCCGACAAGGCGGCGAAGACCACCGGCTTCGCAGATGCCAATTCCGGCAGGGGGCCGAACGCCCTCGGCCCGGTCCAGGGCGGACCGGCGCCGCGCGGTCCGGGTGGAGCCAACGGTCCGGGCGGCCAACCGAGGATGGGTGGGCCCGGTATCGGTGGTGGCGGCTTCGATTCCGGCCTCGGCCCGATGCAGCCCAATCCGCTCGCCGGAGGAAGCGCGCCGCGTCCCGCGCCTTAGTCCTGCTTCACCGCGACCAGTCGAATGCCGCCGAGGTCCCGCTTCAGGATCAACTCGACGAAGCGGATGTAGGATTCGTGAAAGGCATCGTGGCCCATCGGCGTGCCGGCGGCGCGGGCTTCCTCGCGCAGCCGCTGGTACATGGCGAGCCGCTGTTCGAGGATCGGGCCCCATTCCTGCGTGAGATCGGTCGCGGCTTCGACACGGAACCCCGCTGAACGGGCGATGTCGCCATAGCTGGCGAGCGTCTCCAGCGGCTGGATCGCCATGCCGTCCCACATCAGTTTTGCGTCTTTCGACGAGAGCGGCGTGTTGGCGATCCAGTCGGTCATGGCGAGGCGGCCGCCCTTGCGCAGGACGCGGAATGCCTCGGCCAGCGTCTTTGCATGATCGGGCACATGACAAAGCGCCTCCTGGCTCACGACGACGTCCATGGTGTCGTTGGCCAGCGGTACATCCATCACATTGCCCGGCAGGACCCGCGCGCTGTCCTGCAGGCCGACCAGGGCAATCAGCTCCTGCGCCGCCGCGACGCGCGATGGCGTGAGTTCGATGCCGGTGACGTCGGCCCCATAGCGATGGGCGAGGTAGCGCACCGTGCCGCCAAGGCCGGCACAGAAATCGGCCACCTTCGTGCCGCGCCCGATCGAAGCCGCCCGCGCCAGTGCATCGGTGGCGGCGATGCCGCCATAATGGTCCTGATCGTGCGGCCAGAGTTCTTCCGGCGTCACGCCGTCCAGATGGCCGCGGCTCGCGCGCAGCTTCGCCTTGATGATCTCGCCCGACATCGGATGGCGGTCGTAGAAGTAGATCGCCTGGGCGGTCGCGTCGGTCATGGGATCCCCCGGCCGGGCATCCCGACCTTTCATTGCTTCGTTGGGGGCATTTTCCGGATCGCGCCGGAAGGGTCAAACAATCAGTCCGGCGTCACGCCGAACCGGCGTTGCCAGAAGTCGCGCGAACGGCGCTCGCCGACGTCGCAGCCCAGCTCATACTCCGGGCGCACGAAGCGGGTGTAGTCGTCGTCGGCCTTCACCTGGCGGCGGGTGCCGCCGGATTGTGCGAGCTGAACGCCGTCGCGCGCGGTGCCGAGATCGCCGATGTCGAAGTCGTTCAGCGGGCCGATATCGGCCACTTCCTGCAGCAGCTTCTTGCGCACGGCGCGGGGAAAATCCTCGAAGCTGCGCGCCACCTCGACGAAGGAACGCGGACCGCCGGTGACGCAGTGCAGGTAATACTTGTCGAGGTCGTCCTCGGCGGGGAAGCCGAACGGATTGGGCCGGCCGTTCATGATCGGCAGGCCGTTGATGATGATGCGGTCCTTCAGCGCGTCGTGCCGGACCTCGGTGACCAGCCCGCCATCGTTGTTCGATCCGTCGCCCGAGATGTCGAGCACCTTGCGGTCGGCTTCGTAGGGGCTGCGGCTGTACATCGGAATGGCGTAGCGGATGGCGCCGCTGATCGAGGTGCGGCGCGAGATCGTGATCGGTGCATCGGAGAGCCGCTTGGCGAAGGCAGCGATCGACGCCTCGGAATCGAGCAGGGTCCAGTCGACCAGCAGCTTCTGGATCCACGAGTCGGACCATTCGAAGTAGGCGACGGCGATGCGGCCGTGATTGCCGCCCAGGATCGCCTTGATGATGATGGGATCGCTGAAGGCCTCGACATAGCCCTGGCGCTGCAGCTTGGCCTCGTCGGGATCGATGCTGCCCGAGATGTCGATCGCCATCACCAGCGCGAGGTCGACTTCCTTGGGCTCCTGCGCCGCCGCCGGCAGTGCGAGGAGTAGAAGGGCGATCAGACCAACCAGACGGGCCACGGCGACCTCCGCGTTCGGATACGCTCTGCGAGGCAAGAACCATACCGCCCGTCGGAAGCCCATGTCAGCCGTACACTGGACGGGCCGTGGCGGCGGTCGCTAGCCTCTGCGGAACGAAGCAGGGGAGGACGCTCATGGATCTGGCGCTCAGCAAGCAAGACGAGGCCTTCCGCGACGAGGTCCGCCGCTTCCTCGACGAGAATCTGACCGAGGATCTGCGCGAGGCCGGGCGTAAGACGGGCGGTGTCTTCGCCGACTTTGCAGCCGGTCTGCGCTGGCACAAAATCCTGGCGCGCCGCGGCTGGTCGGCGCCGAGCTGGCCCAAGGAACATGGCGGCACCGGCTGGAGCGCGACGGAGCGCTACATCTTCAGCCGCGAATGCATCGCTGCCGACGCGCCGCGCATCTTTTCCATGGGCCTGCGCATGGTCGGCCCGGTGATCATGAAATTCGGCACGCCGGAGCAGAAGGCCAAGTACCTGCCGCGCATCGTGTCCGGCGACATCACCTTCTGCCAGGGCTACTCCGAACCGGGCTCGGGCTCCGATCTCGCCAGCCTCAAGACCAAGGCCGAGCGTGACGGCGACGACTATGTGATCAACGGCACCAAGATCTGGACGACCGGCGCGCATGTCGCCGACCACATGTTCTGCCTGGTCCGGACCTCGACCGAGGGCAAGCCGCAGGATGGCATCTCCTTCGTGCTGATCGATTCGATGAAGGCGCAGGGCCTCACTGTCGCGCCGATCCTGACTCTGGCCGGCGACCACGAGGTCAATCAGGTGTTCCTCGACAATGTGCGCACGCCAGTGGCCAACCGGATCGGGCCGGAGAATGCCGGCTGGACGGTCGCCAAGTATCTGCTCGAGTTCGAGCGCGGCGGCGACGCCTACACGCCCAACCTCTATGCCCGCATCGAGGACGTGAAGCGGATCGCCCGCGAGGAGGCGGCCGACGGCGCAGGCCGCCTGATCGAAGAGCGCGGCTTCGTCGAACGGCTGGCCGAGGCCGAGATGGAGATCCAAGCGCTGGAGATGATCGAGATGCAGGTCCTCTCCGACCTCAGCCAGGGCCGCAATCCCGGCGCCGTTTCCTCGGCGATGAAGATCCGGGGCAGCGAGACCCTGCAGAAGCTCGACCATCTCGGCGTCGAGGCGCTGGCCTGGTATGCCGCGCCCTTCGAGCCCGAGGCGCGCGAGATCGGCCACAACGAGCCGACTGTCACGCCGGAATGGGGCATCACCGCCACGCCGCTCTATCTCAACAACCGCGCTTCGACGATCTATGCCGGCTCCAATGAAATCCAGCGCAACATCATCGCCAAGGCGGTGCTGGGCCTCTGAGGGGCTTGTAAGCGTGCAATTCACACCACATCTGTAGGGCTATGAGCGATCCATATTCCGTCCTGGGCGTGCCGAGGACCGCCACGGACGACGACATCCGCAAGGCGTTCCGCAAGCTCGCCAAGAAACACCATCCCGACCTCAATCCCGGCGATAAGGCGGCCGAAGCCAAGTTCAAGGAGATCGGCCAGGCCAACGACATTCTCTCCGATCCGGAGAAACGCCGGCGCTTCGACGCGGGCGAGATCGACGGCACCGGCCAGGAGATGCCGCCGCGCGGCTTCTATCGTGATCAGGCGGGTGGCCGTGGCGGCAAGTACGAGCATGCCGCCGGCCACGAGTCCTTCGTCGACATGGGCGGCATCTTTTCGGAGATGTTCGGTGAGCGCCGCGGCTTCGGCGGTGGCGGCGGTCCGGGTTTCGGCGGCGGCGGCTTCGACATGGGTGGCATGCCGGTCACCTACAGTCTGCGCGTGCCGTTCCTCGTCGCCGCGAGAGGCGGCAAGCAGCGGGTCAACCTGCCCGACGGCAAGACGCTCGATATCGACGTGCCCGAGGGCACGACCGACGGCCAGACACTGCGCCTCAAGGGGCAGGGCATGCCGGGGTCGCAGGGCCGTCCGGCCGGCGACGCCTATGTCGAGATCCACGTCGACCCGCACGCTTTCTTCCAGCCGCGCGACAATGACATCCATGTCGAGCTGCCGGTCACGGTCACCGAAGCCACGCTCGGTGGCAAGGTGAAGGTGCCGACGGTGGGCGGTGCGGTGATGCTGAACGTGCCGGCCGGCTCGAACACCGGCACCTCGTTGCGGCTGAAAGGCCGGGGCCTGCTCGACCGCAAGTCGGGCCAGCGCGGCGACCAGTATGTGAAGCTCAAGGTCGTCCTGCCCGAGAAGGCGGACGACAAGCTGAAGGAATTCCTCGAGGGCTGGGAGGCGGGTCGCGCCTACGATCCGCGCAAGGAGATGGAGCAGTTCACATGACGACGTTGGACGAACTGCTGCGTCAGCACGGTCAGCTGACGGAAGTCCATGTCGAACGCTGGGTATCGCGCGGCCTGCTGCGCCCTGCGAACAGCGGCGACAGCTGGAGTTTTGAGCAGATCGACGTGGCGCGCGCTCGCCTGCTCGGCGAGCTGGTCGATGAGCTGGGCTTCAACGACGAGTCCGTCGAGACCGTGGTCGATCTGGTCGACCAGGTGCACACACTGCGCCGTCAGCTCGACCTGCTGGGCCATGCCATCGCCGAGCAGCCCGCCGCGACGCGCGAGGCGATCGCGGCGGCCCTTGACCGGCTTTCGAGGCGCTAGCAAATTCATTTTGTCATCCTGAGCGAAGCGAAGGATCTCACGCCAGCTACGGAGTCCTTTGGTCGCCCGGCTAGGTCCTTCGCTGTGCTCAGGACGACAGCAATTGAAGACCGTGCGCTAGCTCACTCCGGCTCGACGCCGGCGCGCTTCACGGCGTCGCCCCAGGCGGCGCAGCCGGTCCTCATGATCTCGCCCATTTCGGCCGGCGTCGTACCGGTGGCGATCAGGCCCATGTCGAGAAGCTTCTCCTTGCCCTCGGGCGTCTGCACCAACTTGCGGATTTCCGCGCTCAGTCGCTCGACGATTTCCTTGGGCGTGCCGGCCGGCGCCATGATGCCGTTCCAGCCGGTCAGGTTGATCTTGTAGCCGGCCTCCTCGAAGGTCGGCACGTTGGGCAGGCGCGGCCAGCGCTGCGCCGAGGTGACGGCCAGCGGCGTCAGCTTGCCGCCGTTGATCGCACCGCCGCTGGCGGCAAGGTCCTGGATGGTCATCGGGATGTGCCCGGCCACGACGTCCTGCACCGCGGGACCTGCGCCCTTGTAGGGGACGTGGGTCATGTCGAGCTTCTCGGCCTGGTTCAGCATCTCGCCCCAGATGTGCGACGAGGAACCGTTGCCGAACGATGCGAAGTTCACCTTGCCCTTGCGCTCCTTGGCCCAGTCGACGAATTCCTTCACCGATTTCAGGTTGAGGGACGGCGGCACGACCATGGCGAGCGGCGCCAGCCCATGCTGCGTCACCGGCATGAAGTCCTTGAAGCCGTCATAGGGGATCTTCTTGTAGACGTACGGATTGATGCACATCATCGACGAGTTCACGTAGACGAAGGTGTAGCCATCGCCCGGCAGGTTCTTGACAATTTCCATGCCGACCATGCCGTTGGCGCCGGGCTTGTTGTCGACGATGATCTGCTGGCCCAGCACGCCGGAAAGCTTCTCGGCGAAGTAGCGCGACGCGACGTCGGTCTGGCCGCCCGGCGGATAGGGCGCCACGAGCTTGATCGGCTTGTTGGGCCATCCGGCCTGTGCGTGGGCACCGGTCGCGAACAGCAGCAACGCGCCGGCGAGCGCGGCGGCTATCTTGTTGGTCATTGTTTCCTCCCTTTTCTTGGGAAGGAAGCTAGCCGACCTTTCGGTCTCCTGTCACGGCTTGCAGCGCCGTCCAGACTTTCGCAGCGGTCAGCGGCATGTCGATGTGGCGCACACCCAGCGGTCGCAACGCATCGAGCACGGCGTTGCCCAGGGCGGCCGGTGCGCCGTTGGTCGGCAATTCGCCGACGCCCTTGAAGCCCAGCGAATTGTTGGGCGAGAGCGTGACGATCGTCTCGACCTGGAAGTTCGGCACGTCGTCGGCGCGCGGCAGGGCATAGTCCATCAAGGTGCCGCTCAGGAGCTGGCCGGTCTCCTCGTCATAGAGCGCTTCTTCCATCAGCGCATTGCCGAGCCCATGCGCGATGCCGCCATGCATCTGGCCCGTGAGCAGCCGCGGATTCACCACGGGGCCGCAATCGGCGACGGCCAGGAACCGGTCGATATGCGTCGTGCCGGTTTCGGGATCGACCTCGACCTCGCAAACCATCACGCCGGTGGGAAAGGATTCGATCTTGTCGGCGAACACGGCGTCGCCCTCGAACGGCTTCCAGGCGGCCAGCTCGAACAGGCCGATGCGCCGGTCGGTGCCCACGATCTCGAAGGCGCCGTTGCGATAGGCGATGTCCGCCGGCGACGTTTCCAGCCGCTCGGCGGCGAGATCGCGGCCGCGCTGGATCACGACGTCGGCGGCGCGCTTGAGCGTCGTGCCGCTGATGATGGTCGAGGACGAACCGCCGGTGCCACCGCCCCGCGGGATGCTGCGCGTATCGCCCTGGCGGACCTCGATGCGATCGGGGGGCACGTCGAGCGCGGCCGAGAGAATCTGCGCGAACACCGTCTCGTGGCCCTGGCCCTGGCTCTGCGTGCCGACGCGCGCGATCAGCCGGTCGGCCTCGACGTTCACGACGACATGCTCGTCGGCGATGCCGCCGGTGCCATGGAGATGGCAGGAGAAGCCAAGTCCGCGGCGCTTGCCAACGGCCTCGCTGGCCGCGCGCCGGACGGCGAAGCCCGCCTCGTCGGCGATCTCGAGCGCGGTCTCGAACAGCCGGGTGCAATCGGCGGCGTCGTAGGTGTAGCCGCTTGCGGCGGCATAGGGCATCTCGTCGGCGCGCAGCAGGTTGAGGCGGCGCAGTTCGACCGGCGTGCGGCCGGTCTCGTGGGCGGCGAGATCCACAAGGCGTTCCAGGAGGAACAGTGCCTCGGGCTTGCCGGCGCCGCGGATGGCATCGACCGGCACGGTGTTGCTGAACACGCAATCGAAATCGACGCGGATGGCGGGGATCCGGTAGAGGCCGGAGATCACCTTTGCGAGGCCCGTGGTCGGAATGGTCGGCGCGAACATCGAGACATAGGCGCCGTAGTTGGCCTGGGCCCTCACGCGCAGGCCGATGAAGCGGCCGTCCTTGTCGAGGGCGAGGTCCGCCGTGGCCACCAGGTCGCGGGCATGGCTGTCGGCCAGCGAGAGTTCGGCGCGCTCGCAGATCCAGCGCAGGCCGCGCCCGAGCTTGCGTGTCGCCCAGGCGATCAGGGTCGATTCGGCATAGATCGGGAATTTTGGCCCGAAGCCACCGCCGACATCCTCGGTGACCAGCCGCAACTTCTCCTTGGGGATGTCCAGGACACGCTCGCACATCAGGCGGTGAGGGATCTGTACGCCCTGCGAGGCGAAGGTCACGGTGACGAGATCGTCCACGGCGTCGTAGCTCGACCAGGCCGCGCGCGTTTCCATGTAGTGCACGATCTGGCGCGGCGAGCGGATGGAGAGCGTCGAGACATGGGCCGCGCGCGCGAAGGCAGCGTCCGTGACGGCGCCGTCGCCCTTGCCCCAGCGGCACATCAGGTTGCCGGGGACGTCGTCATGCACCAGGGGCGCGCCGGGCGCCTGGGCCTGCGCGGCGGTCACGACGGCGGGCAGTTCCTCGTAGTCGATGCCGAGCGCCTCGGCCGCGTCGCGTGCATTGTCGATCGTGTCGGCCACGATCATGGCGGCGATGTCGCCGACATGCCGGACCTTGCCGACCGGCATGGGCAAGTGCTGCGGCTCGCGATGGCGATTGCCGGCCTCGTCCTTGATCTCGCTGACGGCCGGCAGGTGGCCGACCTTGTCGGCTAAAAGATCCTGCGCGGTGTAGACTGCGGCGACGCCGGGCGAGGCCAGCGCCGCGTGCGTGTCGATGCTCACGATACGTGCATGCGCATGCGGCGAGCGAACGAACAGGACCGCAAGCGCGTCGGCCGGCGCGGTGTTGTCGGTATAGCGCCCGCGACCGGTCAGGAACCGCTGATCTTCACGACGCGTGATGGAGTGACCGAGCTTGAGGGCCACGTTCATCGGGTCGGAACGTGCAGGAAAGGGGTCCCGTGCCGAACCGCGCAGGTTGTTGTAGTCTTTGCCACCAAATGCTCTCAGTCGTTCGCTAACGAGCGTTATACACCGGTTCCGGCGACCAGCATCGACGATGAAATCTAGGCTTTGGATCAAGTTTGCCTTGGCGGCGGCGGTCGGGATGCACGGCATCTCGGCGCCCTCGGCCGGCCATGCCCAGGCACCGGGCGGTCGCACGACGCTTAGCCGGGCGATCGAGCTGGTCGATGCGCATCTCGGCAAGGCGCAGCGCGAGGCGAATGCCGACCTGAAGCGACGGCTGCAGATCGAGGGCTATCTCGCGCTGCTGTCGCTGCCGTCGACCCATCGCCAGTACGAGGCGGCGGATCGGCTGAGGACGATCGACGACGCCCTTGCCGACAAGGCGGCGACCGACAAGCCGCTTTCCGGCGATCGCGAGGTGATCGAAGGCGGGCTGAGCGCGGCGAAGAGCCTCGCGGAAGAGCGCGACGACCTGCAGCGCATCTTCCTCATCGACCGGCAATATTCCGGACTGTCCTCCGGCGAGCGCATCGACCAGCAATATTTCGGGCAGCTCATGCGCGCCAACGACGCGGATGCGATGACTTGGTTCTTCCAGTCGATGCAGCCGGGCGTGGGCGAGGCGGCAGGCATCGTCAATCGCAGTCTCGGCATCAACTGGCTGTGCCAGCGGGGTCACAGGTCGCTCGCCCGGCAGGTCGCCATCCGTCTCACCGAACCCGAACTCGACTATGCGATCGGCCCACGGCTTGCGGACCTCGGTGCTGCTGCGGAAGCCGAGCAGCGGGCAAACCGGACGATGACGCAGACCACGCGCCGCGCCCCGGCGGGGCCGGAGATCCTGGTGCGGCTTGCCGTGGTGGCAGCCCGCCGGGGCGACAGCGTCGAGGTCGAGCGTCTCGTCCGCAAGGTGATCGGGGCGGTCGAGCCGCGCCAGTTCTCTCCCGAGCGCCGCGTGTCGACGGACTATGGCGATTGCGACTGGACGCTCAATCGCGACTTTGCGCGCCGCTGGCAGGCGCGCAGCGTGTACTGGCAGTCGGCCTTCAAGCTGAGCGCGGAGCCTTCGGGCACGACGCCAGGCCAGCCCTATCTCGTCGCCCTCGCCGAATCGGTGGCCGGCGCGAGCGCGGGCGAGCGGTCGGTTGAGCTGATCGACCAGTTGATCGCCATCTTCGACAAGAGCGTGCGCGAGAATGGCATCGATCTCACCAATGCCGCCATCCTCGCCACCGATACGCAGACCGACGCTGCGCGCCGCAACAACGGCGCGGCGCTTGCGTGGTACTGGGCGCGGCAATCGCTGATCCTTGCGCGCGTGGCGGCGGGCGGTGCAATCGACGACACGGCGGCGAAGTCGTTGAGCCTGGACTGGGTCATGGCGTTCTTCAACGCCTACCCCCAGTCGGGCTTCGTGCGGCGCCTGACCTCTCTCGACGAGCCCGAGCGGCAGACAATTGATCGGACGAATCCCAAGCTCCTCGCGCGCCTTCAGCTCGTCGCGCTGGTGCTCGAGGGCAAGGTCGCCGATGCCCATGCGCTGGTCGATTCAGATCCGGCGGCGATCGAGTTCGACGGATGGCGCCTGATCTCCCTCATCGAGGCCCTGGAGAATGCCGGCCTGCGAGCGCGCGCCGTCGCGGCGCTCGATGCCTATCTCGATGTCTTTCCCAGCAAGGACCTCGCCGCGCTCAGGCTCCTGATGCTGCAGGAGCAGGTCGAGAAGGCCAAGGCGATGCTGCGATCGTTCGTTGCCGGCGGCGCGGGGGCGTTCGGCGTGTCCGACATCTTCGTCGGCGTCATGCTGTTGCGCGAGCTGGGCGACGACACGGACGTCCCGACCCTCGTCGGCCTGCGCAAGAGCGCGGACGCCAACGAGGCAAGCCGCCGGCTGCTCGAGATCGTCGACGCACTGGCCTGGGAAGGGGCCTCGTCGGAGATCGAGGCCGTGACGCGCCAGCTTCCGCGTGAACTGGCGCAGTTGCCCGCGAAGGACGGAGCCTGCCTGCGCGACACGCTCCAGGGGCTGCTGGCCGTCTCGCTCGCGCGGCGCGGCGATCTCGAAGCGGGCATCCGTCTGGTCGCCGACCGCAACCTCGAACAACGCCAGTTCTGCTGGGCCGGCCGGGGCTACGACAGCAAGCCGATCTTCGATGTCCGCTTCCTGGTGCAGGAGTGGGTCCGGCGCGGACACGCCGCGCCGTGACCCTCGTGCGGCCGTTTAGGCGGCCAGCGCGTCGCTGATCACCTTCAGCGCGCTGTCGATGTCGGCCTTGTTGACGTCGAGATGCGTCACCGCGCGGACGCGGTTGCCCGCCGCGGTGCCCATGCCGACGCCGCGCTCCTTGCAGGCCTCGACCAGGCGCGCCGGCGTCCAGCCGGGCTTGGTCACCTCGAAGAAGATCAGGTTCGTCTCCATGCGCGGCACGTCGATCTTCAGGCCCTTGATGTTGGCGATGCCTTCGGAGAGGTGACGTGCATTGTCGTGGTCCTCGGCGAGGCGATCCCAGTTGTGCTCGAGGGCGTAGAGGGCTGCGGCGGCGATGATGCCGGACTGGCGCATCGAGCCGCCCAGCATCTGCTTCTGGCGCCAGGCCTCGTGGATGAACTCCTTCGATCCCGCCAGGCTGGCACCGACCGGTGCGCCGAGGCCCTTGGTGTAGTCGAGCCACAACGAGTCGACGCACGCGCCATAGTCCTTGGCCTTGGTGCCGGACTGCACGCAGGCGTTGGCCAGGCGCGCGCCGTCCATGTGCAGGCTGAGCCCTGCGCCGCGGGCGACCTTGGTCACGCCCTGCATGGTGGCGAGCGGCCAGACGGTGCCGCAACCGCCGTTCGAGGTGTTCTCGATCGACACGAGGCGCGAGCGTGGAGCGTTGCGGCTGTTGGGATCGCGGATGGCTTCCTTGACCTGCTCGCCGGTGAAGACTCCGTACGGGCCATCGAGCATGCGGATCATGACGCCGGCGTTGGCGGCGGTGCCGCCCGACTCGGCGTTGATGATATGGGCGGTGCGGTCGGCAATCACCTCGTCGCCCAGCCGGCAATGGACGCGGATGGCGATCTGGTTGCCCATCGTGCCGCTGGGTAGGAACACGGCGTCTTCCTTGCCGAGAAGTTCGCAGACTTTGTCGCGCAGGCGGTTGACCGTCGGGTCTTCCATCTTCTGCTCGTCGCCCACTTCGGCATCGGCCATCGCCTTCCGCATACCGGGCGAGGGCTTGGTCTTGGTGTCACTGTAAAGGTCGATGAAACGGTTTTGCATGGCGTGTCTGTATCTCCTGCGCCACCATAGCGGCAATCGCCAGAGGGAGGAAACATGAGCCAGTTTGCGGCCCAGCCCACAGCTTCGGTAATGCCGGAGGAACTGCTCTACGCCGTCGACGGCGCGATCGCGACCATCACGCTGAATGCGCCGCAGCGCATGAACACCATCTCCGGTCCGATGCTGAAGCAGCTCACCGATGCGCTGGTGAAGGCCAACGAGGACCGCGACGTCCGCGTCGCGATCCTGACCGGGACGGGCCGCGCCTTCTGCGCCGGCCTGAACCTCGAGGCGCAGAGCAAGGGCACCGACAATCTGGGCGTCGGCTCCGGCGCCACCTTGACCAACATCGACCTGCGCAACACGCCGCCGCCGGTCCTGCATGCCATGGACAAGCCGGTGATCTGCGCTCTCAACGGCTCGGCCGCCGGTTACGGGCTCGACCTGGCGCTGGGCGCCGACATCAGGGTCATGGCGCAATCGGCAAAGCTGGCGGCCTCCTACGCCAAGCGGGGCGTCCTGCCGGAGTCCGGCGGCACCTGGTATCTGCCGCGGATGCTGGGCTGGGCGAAGGCCGCCGAGCTCATCTTCACCGGCCGGACCTTGAGCGCGGCGCAGTCGCTGGAGATCGGCCTGGTGAACAAGGTCGTGCCGGACGCCGACGTCATGGGCGCGGCGCGAGAGCTGGCGCTGGAGATTGCCGCCAATGCGCCGCTCGCCATCCAGGCGGCAAAGCGGATGATGCGCATGGCGTGGAACGAGCCCTTCAACGAGCATGTCCATCACGTCTTCCTGCAGCTCCTGCCGCTGATGCAGACCCAGGACATGAAGGAGGGCATCAAGGCCTTCCTTGAGAAGCGGGAACCGACCTTCACCGGCCGCTAGCACCCTGCAGCAGGACTGAAACAGAAATGCCTTCAAAACGGCGATTTTCTCGAAGAACTTGGTTAAGGTCGCCCCTCAGAATTCTCCCTTTCCTGGAGCCAGATCGATGACCCGGACCTTTGCAGCAACGACCGTGGCCCTTTTGCTTGTCGCCGGCGCGGCGCAGGCGGAGCCGGTCGCCTACACATGGACCGGTTACGGCACGAACGTCCCCGGCAGCGGCAAGTGCCCGACCTACAAGATGGTGATCGACGTCACGGTCGACGGCGATGCGGTGAAAGGCAAGTTCCAGCAGGAAGGCCGCCCCGAGCGCACCTTCGAGACGACCCTCAGCAAGAGCGGCGCCATCAAGACCGCCGCGATGGTCGGCGGCGGCGGCATGATGGATGTCATCGGCCAGATCAAGGAAGGCGATTCCAAGATCAAGCTCGACGGCTACTGTGTCTTCGAAGGCAAGCTGACGAAGAAGTAGGCGTCAGCTCATCTCGATCGCGACGCGGCCGGTGACGCTGCGCTCCAGCAGCGCGCGCATCGCTTGCGGGGCTTCGGGAAGGGCGAAGGTCCGGTCGACATGCGGCCGGCACAATCCCTGTTCGCACCAGCCGCGAATCCGCTCCGCCAGGGCGAAGGTGCGATGCGCTTCTTCGAAGCGCGCATCGTGCGGGCTCCAGCCGACGTAGTAACCGTAGTTGAAGCCCATCACGGCCAGCGTCTTCACCAGCAGGATGTTGGCGGGGATCTGCGGGATCGTGCCGCTGGCAAAGCCGATGGGGCAGATGCGGCCGCCCACCGCCATGCAGCGTAGCGATTGAGTGAAGACGTCGCCGCCTACGGGATCGTAGACCCGGTCGACGCCGCGGCCACCGGTGATCTTCAGCACTTCCTCGCGGAAATCGGTGGCGCTGTAGTCGATCACATGGTCGGCGCCGTGCGCCTTGGCGAATTCGGTCTTGCGCGCGCCGCCCGCGGTGGCGATCACCGTGGCGCCCAGGATCTTGCCGATCTCGACCGCCGCCATGCCGACGCCGCCGGCCGCGGCATGGACCAGCAGTGTGTGACCGGATTGCACGTCGAGCGCCTCGGGCCAGGTGAGCGCGCCGGCCGAGGTCGGATAGGAGATGGCGAGCTGGATCGCCTCGACGAAGCCCACATTGCGCGGCTTGGGGAAGACGTTGACCTCGTGGGCGACGACTTCCTCGGCAAGGCCGCCCCAGTCGAGCACGGCCACGACCTCGTCACCGACCTTGACCCTTTTGCAGGCCGGATCGACCTCGGTGACGATGCCTGCCGCCTCGGTGCCGGGCGCGAAGGGGAAGGGCGGGCGGCGCTGGTACTTGCCCGCGATGATCAGCGTGGTGGCGAAGCTGACGCCTGCCGCCTTGATCCGGATACGGACCTGGCCGGGCTTCAGGGACGGCGACTCGACGTCTTCAAGTCGCAAGTCTTCGGGGCCGCCCCATTGGCGGCAGATCATCGCCCGCATGTTTCTCCTTCAGCCGAGCTGGACAGGCAGCGCCTTCACGCCGCGCAAGATCAGCGAATCGTGCCATTCCGGCTCAGCTCCGCATAGCCTGATGTGAGGCTGTCTTTCGCTCAGACGAATGGCGGCGATCTGGGCCTCCAGCCGCGCCAGCGGCGCGCCGAGGCAGAAATGGATGCCATGGCCGAAGGTGACGTGCGGGTTCTGTGGCCGGCCGATGTCGAACCGCTCGGGATCGGCGAAGGCCTCGGGATCGCGGTTGGCGGAGTTCATGAAGGCGAAGACGCGCTGGCCCTCGCGGATCGTCTTGCCGCCCATCTCGAGATCGGCGGCGGCGACGCGGGCGAAGGCGCCTGACGGGCCGTCATAGCGCAGGAATTCCTCGACGGCGCTTTCGGCCAGCGACGGATCGGCGATCAGCCGCTCCCACTGGTCGCGGTTCTTCATCGAATAGAGGAAGCCATTGCCGATCAGGTTGCTGGTGGTTTCGTGGCCGGCAAACAGCAGGAGAATGCAGGTGCCGATGATCTCGTCGGTCGTGAGCGCATCGCGGTCGTCGCGCGCCAGCACGAGATGGGTGATCATGTCGTCGCGCGGCTCGGCAGTGCGCGCCTCGACGAGGGTGCGGAAATAGTCCGACATCGCCTTGGCACCCGATTCGGCCCGCAGGTACTTGTTGCCCGCGACCTGGGCGGTGCCGATGAACAGCGCAATGTCGTCGGACCAGACCTTCACCCGTTCGAGGTCGGCGCGCGGCACGCCCAGCAGATCCATGATCACCGAGGCGGGCAGGGGATAGGCGAAGTCGGCGATGTAGTCGACGGTCTCGCCGCGGTGCGCCTTGGCTTCCATGCCGTCGATCAGGTGGCTGACGATGTCCTCGATGTTGGGCCGCAGGTTTGACACCGAGGTCGGCGTAAAGGCCTTGTTGAACAGCCGCCGCAGCCGCGTGTGATCGGGCGGATCGCGGAACACCATCCAGTGGTTGAGATAGCGCACCAGGCTCTCGATGGAGCCGCGCTGGTATTCGACGTTCGTCTTGAAGAAGGGTGTCAGCCGGTCGGCGGAGATCTGCCGGTTGTTCAGGGCCACCTGCTTCACGTCGGCATAGCGCGTGATGATCCAGGCCTTCATCGCCGGCGACCAGTGGACCGGATCCTCGGCCCTGAGGCGCGCGAACTCCGGGAACGGATTGGCGTTGGTCGCGGGATTGCCGAGGTCGAAGACGTAGGTCATGAGGCGAGGCTAGCGCCGCCCGGTTTACCAAACAAGTGTTTGGTGGCTAGAATGGTCCATGTCCCGTGAGACCCTGATGGCCGTCTCGGCCCGCCTGTTCGCGCGCGGCGGCTTCGACGCCACCTCGATGCGCGACATCGCGGGCGAGGCCGGCATGCTTGCGGGCTCGATGTACTATCACTTCCCCTCCAAGAAAGACCTGATCGCGGCGGTGTACGAGGAGGGCGTGGCCGAGATCGGCAGCGCGGTCGATGCCGCGCTGGAAGGGTTGCAGGAGCCCTGGGCACGGCTCGAGGTGGCCTGCGTGGCGCACCTGAAGTCGCTGCTGGCCGACAGTGCGCATGCTGCCGTCATGACGGCCGATCTCAGCCAGCTCGATCCGAAGCTGCGCCGCCGGCTGGTGGTGATGCGCGACGGCTACGAGCGGCGCTTCGTCGATCTGGTCGCTGCCCTGCCGCTCGCCGCCGGCACCGATCGAACGATCTGGCGCCTGCAGCTCCTGGGCGCGCTCAACTGGACTCCGACCTGGTATCGCCCGGGAAAGAAGTCGCCGGCCGCGATCGGCCGGGCCCTGGTGGCCTCGCTGCGGGCTTGAAAAGCCAAGGTGACCGGTCATATCGAAAGGCATGACCCAGAAGATCGACGTCCGCGAGAAGCTGCTGACCGCCGCGCTCGAAGCGCTGCACAAGAACGGGTTCAACGCCACCGGCGTGCAGGACATCACCGATGCCGCCAAAGTGCCGAAAGGGTCGTTCTACAATCACTTCGAGAGCAAGGACGCGCTCGGCGTCGAGGTGGTGGAGCGCTACGCCGCCAGGGGCGCGGAACGGCGGCAGGAGCTGCTCGGCGGCAAGGGCGCGCCGCTCGCCCGACTGCGGGCCCATTTCAAGGCCTTGAACCAGCTCGGACCGGCAACGGGATTTAACCGGGGCTGCCTGCTCGGTAACTTCAGCGCCGAGCTTTCGGGCCAGAGCGCGCATATCCGGGCGGCGCTTGATGCGGCGCTGGCCGACTGGACGAAGGACATCGCGACGGTCATCGCCGAGGCCCAGAAAGCGGGCGATGTCAGCCGCGATATCCCCGCCGCCACGCTGGCCTCCTTCCTGCTCGACGCCTGGGAGGGCGCGGTGCTGCGGTCCAAGGTCGAGAAGGGGCCGGCGCCGCTCGACGCCTTCATGTCCGTCGTCTTCAACAAAATTCTCGCCTGACACAGAAAAACTCTCTCGAAGAGCGCCAGCGTCGATCCCAACTTAAGACGACCGGTCATCTTGACCATTGGAGACGTGTCGTGAAAATCCAGAACTCAGTTGCCCTCGTGACCGGCGCCAATCGTGGCCTGGGCCGCGCCTTTACCCAGGCACTTCTCGCCGGCGGTGCGCGCAAGGTCTATGCGGCCGCGCGGGACCCTTCGTCGATCAAGCAGGCGGGCGTCCAGCCGATCCAGCTCGACGTGACCAAGCCCGAGGAAGTGGCGGCTGTCGCGCGCGATCTCGGTGACGTCGATCTCGTGATCAACAACGCCGGCATCATCCGCGGTTCGGGCTTTCTCGGCGACAATGGCGTCGAGGCGGCGCGAGCGGAGTTCGAGACCAACTTCTTCGGGCCGGTGCTCGTCAGCCGCGCCTTCGCGCCCATCCTCGGCCGCAACGGCGGCGGCGCAATCGTGAACGTGCTGTCGGCGTTGAGCTGGGTCGCGTTCCCGACCTCGTCGACCTATGCCGCCTCCAAGGCCGCGGCCTGGTCGTTCAGCAACGGCCTGCGCCACGAGCTGCGCGGCCAGGGCACGCAGGTCCTCGCCCTGCATGTCGGCTACATGGACACCGACATGGTGCGCGCTGTGATGGCGCCGAAGTCGAAGCCCGAGGACGTGGTGAAGGCGACGCTCGAGGCGCTTGAAGCGGGCAAGTCCGAGGTGCTGGCCGACGAGGTCAGCCGTCGCATCAAGCAGAACCTGTCGGCCGAGCCCGGCGTCTACTTGTTGCCGCCGGCGGCTTGAGCCCATGGCCCGAAGGGCGGCATGTCCTTCGAGGGCTTCAAGGGAAAGTCGGGCGCACGCTTTTCGAAGAACGACTTGATGCCCTCCTGCGCATCGGCGCCGGCCGCGAGATGGCCGACGCATTGCAGGTCGAGCGTCACGGCGTCGAGCGGATCCTGCGCACCCCACATGGTCCACATCAGGCGCCGGTTGACCGCGGCGGCCACCGCCGAAGAAGTCGACGCGGCGAACTTCGCGGCCAGCGCTTGCGCCGCGGGCAACAGCTCTTCGGGCGCATGGACGGACCGGACGAGGCCGCCTTTCAGGGCCTCGTCCGCGCCGAACAGCTCGGCGGTCATCACCCATTCCTGCGCCTGCTGCATGCCGACGAGGCGCGGCAGGAACCAGCAGCTCCCAGCCTCCATCGCCATGCCGCGCTTGTTGAAGACGAAGCCGATGCGGGCGCTGCTCGACATCATGCGGACGTCCATCGGCAGGCACATGGTGATGCCGACGCCCACGGCGGCGCCGTTGATCGCGGCCACGATCGGCTTCAGGCAATTGAAGATGGCCAGCGTGATCGAATCGCTCGCCTCGCGCTTCTGTGGCTTGCTGCCGTCGTTCCAGACCTGGAAGGCGGCGGTGCCGCCCGAGATGTCGGCCCCGGCACAGAAGGCGCGGCCGGCGCCGGTGACCACGATGGCGCGAACCTCATCCATCGCATTCACGTGCTGGAAGAAGTCGATGAGTTCACGGCTCATCGTGGTCGAGAAGGCGTTGAGCTTGTCGGGACGGTTGAGCGTCACGGTCATCACGCCGTCTGAAAGATCGGTCAGCAGGGTCTCGTATTTCATGGCTCGGATGCCCTCCCGGCGTGGTTCCGCCCAGCAAGACGGAATGTCGTTGCGTGACTCATTGGTTTGGGAAACATTCGCCGCAACACCCGCCAATCGCAATCCCGGAGGAAGTCGATGTCCCACCTGATCAAGACCGTCGAAGACGGCGTGATGAAGATCGTGCTGAACCGTCCCGAAGCCATGAACGCGCTGAGCCGCGACATGATGAACGCGCTGACTGAATCGCTCGAGCAGGCGGCGGGTGACCGCAGCATCGGCTGCGTCGTCGTGCGCGGCGCCGGCGACAAGGCCTTCTGCGCCGGTGGCGACGTGAAGTCGATGGCGGCGGGCCGCGACCAGGACAAGACCTACGAGGACAAGGTTCACGACATCCGTGTGCGCATGCAGGTCTCCGAGCTGCTTCACGAAATGGGCAAGCCCACGATCGCCATGGTGAATGGCGTCGCCGCCGGCGCCGGCCTCTCGCTGGCCCTCGCCGCCGACATGCGCTTCGCCGGCAAGAGCGCGCGCATGACGACGGCCTTCGCCAAGGTCGGCTTCTCGGGCGATTTCGGCTCGCACTATTTCCTGCACAAGCTGGTCGGCACGTCGAAGGCCCGCGAGCTCTACTTCACCGCCGAGATCCTGAACGCCGAACAGATCGAGAAGCTCGGCCTCGCGACCCGGATCATCGACGACGCCAACCTCGATGCCGAGACGATGGCCTTCGCCAAGAAGCTGGCGGCCGGTCCGCGCGTCGCCTGGTGGCACGCCAAGAAGAACATGAAGGTCGCGGAAGAGGGCACGCTCTCCGAGGCGCTCGACAGCGAAGCCGCGCGCATGATCCGTACCGGCGAGACCGAGGACCACAAGGAAGCCGCCCGCGCGTTCGTCGAGAAGCGCGCGCCGAACTTCAAGGGCGTCTGAGTTTAAGCCAGGCGGCGAGGCGGGCCAGCGCGCCCGCCACGCCGTCGGGCATCGCGACCATGGCGGCGATCAGCAGCACGCCGTAGAGCAGGGCCGAGTAGCCCTTGCCCAGTCCCGCCGTCACGTCGGGAAAGAACTGCAGGAACAGGCCACCCAGGATCGCGCCGCCCGGCGAATGCATGCCGCCGATCACCAGGCCGAATAGCATCTGGACTGAGAGCGCGAAATTGTAGCCGCCCGGTCCCACATACCCGAATTGCCAGGCCGACAGGCAGCCCGCGACGGCGAGATAGGCGCCGGCGATGCCTGAAGCCTTGGCGCGCGCTTGCGGCACGAGGATGCCCTGTGCCTCCGCCGCGATGTCGTTATCCCGTGCGGCACGCAACGCTCGGCCTGATCGGCTGTTGATCAGATTGTGAGCCAGCCAGATCCCCGTCGCGAGCACCCCCAGCGCCATCAGGAAGGCCCAGCGATCGTTGCTGAGCTGGCTGAAGGGCGGCGTCGGGAAATCGAGATAGAGGCCCTGCACGCCGCCGGTCCATTGCTCGATGGGTGGCCAGCGCAAGAACTGCGGAAAGGCGATGGCGAAGGCGAAAGTGACGAGGGCCTGGGTCCAGAGGGTGTGCGGACTGGCGACGCGGCCGACGCCATAGCCTGCAACAAAGCCCAGAAGCGGCGCGAGCGCGAGGCCAGCATAGGGCGAAAGCGGCGTGTGGGTCGCGAGGATCGCAGCGCCGTAGCCGCCGATCCCGAACAAGGCGGCCTGGGCCAGCGAGAACTGTCCGCTGATGCCACACAGGATGACGAGGCCGACCAACGCGATCGACCAGATCACAGCTTGCGTGAAGCGAAAGATGACGAAATCGGGAAAACAGAAGGAGAGCGCGGCCGCTGCGACGAAGCTCATGGTCCAAACGGTCCGCATGGCGTTACGATAGACGGTACAACAACGGAATGGGAGCGAAGCCATGAGACTGAGGCAGTGCGTCTTCGTCTGCAAAGACCTGGAGAGCTCCGCTGAGGAGCTGTGCGACATCCTGGGCATCGAGGTCGCCTATCGCGATCCCGGTGTCGCAAAATGGGGGCTGGCCAACGTGGTCTGCCCGACCGGCAACGACTTCCTCGAGATCGTCTCGCCCTTCAAGGAAGGGACATCGGCCGGACGCTACATCGAGCGTCGCCATGGCGATGGCGGCTACATGGTGATCCTGCAGGTGCCCGATGCTGCCGCCGAGCGCCAGCGTGTCACCGCCCTCGGTGTACGCGCCGTGGCCGAGAAGGACCTGCCCGAATACCAGTACACGCACTTCCATCCCTCGGACACGAACGGCGTGCTGCTGTCGATCGACACGACCTTCGCCCCGGCGGGCACCGATCCCGCTTTGTGGTGGCCGCCCGCGGAGAAGGACTGGGTTAAGCATAAACGCTCGGACGTCACCAACGGGCTCGCGGGCGTCGAGATCCAGCATGACGATCCCGACGGCGCTGCTGCCGCCTGGTCGCGGATCCTCGACCGGCCGGCCGTCGACAACATCATCCGGCTCGACGGTTCGCAGATCCGCTTCGTACCGATCGTCGACGGGCGTGGGCCGGGCGTGTCGGCCTACGACGTGACCGTGGTCGATCGCGAGCGCGTGCTTGCGGCGGCCGAGAAGCGCGGCCGCAAGATGGGCCCTGCTCAGGTCGAAGTCTGCGGTTGCCGCATCAATCTGGTGTGAGTGCGCGAGACCAGGAATAACAGGACCGCGAGATTGGCGAGATTGAACGCCATCCCGACGGCGAAGGCGGGCAGGTAGCCCGCGAACGCGTCGTAGAGGAAGCCCGCACCCCAGCCGCCCGTCGCCATGCCTAAAAGGCCGGCGAACAGGACGGTGGGGATGCGCCAGTTGGCTTCCTCGACCGGATAGTATTCACGCACGGCGATGACATAGGCCGGCAGCAGCCCCGACAGGCCGATGCCGAAGATGGCCGAGATGGCGAACAGGGCGGCTTGATCCTTTGTCAGGAGGAAGCCGGCCAGCCCCGTTGCCTGGACGAGCGAACTCCATAGCAAGGTCTGCAGGCCGCCAATGCGATCCGCGACCCAGCCCCAGAACTGTCGCGCCAGGAAGGCGCAGCCCAGCAAGACCGACAGCATCGCCGCGCCATATTGTGGTGTCATGCCGAGGTCACTGCAGAAAGCAGGGACGTGGTGCATCGGTACCGCCATGGGCACGCAGCAGCAGAATACCGCGGCCATCAGCAGGATCATCAGCCGGTTGCGCGGCATGCCGAGGACGTCGCCGCTCGCCTGCGGCCGGTCCGAGGCGCTCACCGCCGCTGCCGATTCCTCGGGCGGCGGATGCAGGAAGACGAGCGTGAGCGCCACCACCGCGATGACCGTGAGGATTGCGAACGCGACCATCGTCCAGCGCCAGCCGAAGCTGTCGACGCCGAGCTGCAGGATCGGCGGCCAGATCGCGCCGGCGACGGCCTGACCCGAGGAGATCAGAGCCACGGCGGCACCTCGGCGACGCTCGAACCAGCGGCTCACATAGGTGATCAGCGGCGAGAACATGCAGGCCGTGCCGAACAGGCCCATCAGCACGCCGTGCCCGGCATAGAGCTCGAAGATGCCGCCGGACGAGGAGAGGATCAGGCCTGCGCCCACCATGGTGCCGCCGAAGATCACGACACGGCGCACGCCGAGCTTGCCCGCGAGCCAACCCGCGA
Organism: Reyranella sp. GW821-FHT12G01; assembly: GCF_058806575.1. Lineage (NCBI taxonomy): Bacteria > Pseudomonadati > Pseudomonadota > Alphaproteobacteria > Hyphomicrobiales > Reyranellaceae > Reyranella > Reyranella sp. GW821-FHT12G01. The sequence goes on along the minus strand of NZ_JBXAPV010000001.1, from coordinate 3,439,576 downwards.
CGATGCCGCCGAAGGCCGCGCCGATATAGACCATGGAGCCAGCGCCGGCCGGACCCGAACGTGAGGTTTCGAGTTCCGCCGCGATCGGCTTCATGGCGACCACCGAGACCAGCGGTGCGCCGTAGCACAGCGTCAGGATTGCAAGCGCCGCGGACGCCGTGATCCAGGCGGTGCGGCTGTCGAGAAGGGCGGAGTTGCTCATAGTTTTTCAGCCTCCAGCGCGAGACGCCGCGCAAGATCGACGGGCATGAGTTTGCCCAGTTCGGCATGGGCCTGCCGCCAAGAAACGAGGGCCGCTTCCAGGCGCCGGGCGCCGGTCTCGGTGAGCCAGACCATGCGTTTGCGCTGGTCGCCTTCGGTAACGGCGATCTCGACCAGCCCGTCGGCTTCGAGTGTGCGCAGGGTGCGGGACAGTGTTGACTGGTCGAGGCCCATGCGTGCGGCCAATGCGCTGATCGTGTCGTCGGCGGCCGAGGCGATCTCGGCCATCAGGCCGAACTGCGCGAAGGAGAGACCGGCGCCTTCCATGCGCTGTTCGAGGAACTGCGTGATCCGCCGTGCCGCCAGCCGGGCGTTCCAGCCGGCGCAGGATGCGAGGGCGGCGCGGGCATCGGTCCGCAACGATTTGGGGGATTGAGCTTTTCGGGGCATCGTAATATGTATCTACAATAATTGTATATACATGGAAATGGCAACTGCTGATTGCCCCTCCTGTTGCCGGCAGCGGTAAGGTGCTGGCACATGGCACGTGACCTTGCTGGTACAGAACGGACCTCGCTGATGCCTCTTCTCGAATTGCCCTCCGGCAAGAAGCTCAACTACCGCGACGAGGGGAGCGGGCCTCCTGTTGTGCTGGTTCACGGCTCGCCTGGCGACAACCGCTCCTGGGGCCGCATCGCGCCCCATCTTCGCGACCACTTCCGCCTGCTGGCCGTCGACCTGCCCGGCTATGGCAGCTCGGAGGGCGTGCCGGATGAGCCGGTGGGCCGCGCGGCCCTGATGGGCGCGGCGGTGGCCCGGCTTGTCGAAAGCGCCGGCGAGCCCGTTCGTCTGGTCGCGCATTCCTTCGGGGGAGTCATCGCGATCCAGGCGGCGATGCAGGCCGCGCCCGGAACGATCGCGAAGATGGTCCTGTTCGAGCCGGTGTTCTTCCGCGCGCTCCAGCTTACCGACGATCGGGAAGCGCTCGACCCCGCGACGGCGCACTTCGACGACTATGCGCGCCGCGCCCTGGAGGGCGAGCCCGGCGTCGTTCGGCTGATGGTCGACTACTGGTTCGGCGACCAGGCCTTTGCCCGGATGCCCGATCCGGTGCGCGCCTATCTCGACGCCAATGCCGCGCGCAACGCGCTCGACGTGCGCAGCGGCTTCAACGACTCGGTGACGGCCTCGCAGCTCGCGGCGTTCACGCCGCCGGTTCTGGTGATCTGTGGCGACAGGAGTCCGGAAGTCGTGCGGGCGATCGGCCGCGGCTTGTTGAAGCTCCTGCCCAACGCCCGCCTCGACGCGCTTGCCGGCGCCAACCACGGCATGCTCGATAGCCATCCCGAAGCGGTCGCCAGGCTGATCGCCGGCTGAGGATCAATGCTGCGTATCCGCCCCTTCGTCATGGGTCACCTCGTCAGCGCCCTCCTGGTGGGCGCTGGGGCAGGCGCCTTCCTCGCGCCCGAGGCCATGCTGATTTGCGGCATCGGAATGCTGCTCGGCTCGGTCGTGAGTTCGTTGGTGTGCCAGTGGAAGCCTGGCGTCGACGCGCCGGCCCTGAAACTCTGGGCGGTTGCCGTGCTCACCAATCCTGTCCTGTTGGCGGCACTCGTTTTCATGGGGCTCGACTGGGGGTGCGTCGTGAACCCTCGGCCCGGCTGGGCCTGCCTCATTGCGCAACTGGCGATCATTACCGTTGCGCTTTGTCTCTTGCCGCCGATCGGCGGCATCGCCTGGCGTGGCTGGAAGCGTCATCGGGCGCGCCCGAGCTAGGTCGCGCCCGATCTCGCTTCGCGTGGCTCAGGCCGCGAGCGACTTCGCGAGGCGGCCGCGGATCATCTGCTCGGCCTCGCCGACGATGCGCTCGACCAGCTCCTTGCAGCTCGGGATGTCGTTGATCAGGCCCATGCAGGTGCCGGCCGACCAGATGCCGTGCTCGAGGTCGCCGGTCTCGTAGACGACCTTGCCCTTGGCGCCGGCGACGAACGGGCCGATCTCCTGGATGGTCTTGCCTTCGCCTTCCATCTCGATCGTCTTCTTGGCGATGCTGTTGCCGTAGACGCGGCTGGTGTTGCGCATGGTGCGCAGGATCAGCGAGGTGCTGCGCTCGTTGGAGGAGACGATCTTCTCCTTCACGTTCTGGTGGATCGGCGCTTCCTTGGTCGCCATGAAGCGGGTGCCCATGTTGACGCCCTCGCAGCCCAGCGCCAGCGCCGCCACGAGGCCGCGCGCATCGGCGAAGCCGCCCGAGGCGATCATCGGGATCTTGATGACGTCGGCCGCGGCCGGCAGCAGCACGAGATTCGGCACGTCGTCCTCGCCGGGATGGCCGGCGCATTCGAAGCCGTCCATCGAGATCGCATCGACGCCGACCTTTTCAGCCGAGATGCCGTGGCGGACCGAAGTGCACTTGTGGATCACCTTGACGCCGGCTTCCTTCAGCTTGGGCAGGAATGGCTTGGGATTGTTGCCCGCCGTCTCGACGATCTTGATACCCGAATCGATGATGGCGTCGATGTACTCGCCGTAGGGACGCGGCACGAGCGTCGGCAGGATGGTGAGGTTCACGCCGAACGGCTGGTCGGTCATCTCGCGGCAGCGCTTGATCTCCTTGCGCAGGTCGTCGGGCGTCGGTTGCGTCAGGCCGGTCAGGATGCCGAGCGCGCCGGCGTTGGACACGGCGGAAGCGAGTTCGGCGCGGCCGACCCACTGCATGCCGCCCTGCACGATCGGGTGCTTGATGCCGAACATCTCGGTGAAGCGCGTCTTGATCATCTGGCCGTTTCCTCTTGGGTAACTTTCCCAAGCATTAGCGAACCGGCGCGGCGGCGGCCAGCCCACAGACCGCACCATGGCTATCCCTTCCGCAAAGCGATCCAGCGCAGGTCAGGTCCGGTCGATGAACGAAATCATGTCTTCGAGCGTGGGCGCACGGCCGCGCAACAGGCCGGAGAAGGCGCCGACAATGCCGATATGTTCGACCTCGGGATAGAGTTTTAGCTCAGCCTTGCCGCCCGCCTGTCGCCACGCCTCGGCAAGCCTCTCGCTGTTGAAGGGTTTTACCGTCGTGTCCGTCGTGCCGTGCAGGAGGAGGATCGGCGGCAGGGGCGCGCGGGCATAGGTAATGGGCTGGGTCTCGCGGCGATCCGCGCCGCCGAAAATCTCCTGCAGCTTGCGCGAAGTCAGCGGGAGGAAATCGTAGGGCCCCGCGATGCCGATGCCGCCTGCCAACTTCATTCGGTCGACGCCGGCGGCCGCGAGATAGGGCGTGTTGGCAACCATCATGATCGCGTTGTAGGCGCCTGCCGAGTGGCCGGCGACGAACAGTTTTTCCGTGCCGACTTTCCGGGTGGCCCATGCCGTCGCCGAAGCCGAGTCATCGAGGAAGGTCGGGTAGAGAACCTCGGGATAGAGGCGGTAGTCGGGAATGATGGTGGTGATGCCGCGCGCTGCCAGCGCCTGGCCGACGAAGAGGTAGTCGCCCTTGGCGCCGGAATCCCAGGAGCCACCGTAGAAGAAGATCACCGACTTGCCATCTGCACGTGGCTGATCGGGCGTGTAGACGTCGAGCTTCTGGCGCGTAAGGGGGCCGTAGGGAATATCGGCTTCGAGCTTGTAGCCCTGACGCGAGACCGTCGTGTTCAGAAGCGCTGCGGGAGAGCAGCCGCCGAGCAGGCCGAGGACGCTGGCGATGAGGCCTCGGCGTGCCAGCGTCATGCCGTCGAGGCGATGTCGCGAACCTGATCGGCCAGCGCCAGCGAGGCGGTGAGGCCGGGCGATTCGATGCCGAACAGGTTGATGAGGCCTTGCACGCCATGGTCGGCCGGGCCGGTGATGGTGAAGTCCTGCGCCGGCGCACCCTGCGGCACGATCTTGGGGCGGATGCCGGCATAGCCGGGCTGTAGCGAACCGTCCTTGATGCCGGGCCAGTACTTGCGGACGGCGGCATAGAACTTGTCGGCGCGATGCGGATCGACCGTGTATTCGATGCCGTCGATCCACTCGACGTCGGGGCCGAACTTCGCCTGGCCGCCCATGTCGACGGTGATGTGCACGCCAAGGCCGCCCGGCACGGGAACCGGGTAGATGAGGCGGGAGAAGGGGGAGCGGCCGGTCAAGGTGAAGTAGTTTCCTTTGGCGTAGTACGCGGTCGGAATGTGCTCGGATGGCATGCCCACGATCTTTTTCGCCAAGGTCGGTGCATGCAGGCCCGCCGCATTGATCAGCAGCCGGCAACGCAGGTTCATCGGCTCGGTTCCGCCGACCTCGATCTCGACGCCGCCGTCGACGACGCGGCCGCTCTTGACGGGACTGTTGAAGGCGAACATCGCGCCGTGGCTCTCGGCATCGCCTTGCAGCGCCAGCATGTAGGAATGGCTGTCGACGATGCCGGTGCTGGGCGAGAACAGCGCCGCGGTGCACTGCAGGTTGGGCTCCATGGCAATCGCCTCAGCGGCGCTCAGGAAGCGCATGCCCTCGACGCCGTTGGCCTCGGCGCGGCCCTTGATCTCGGCCAGCTTCTCGCTCTCGGCCTGGTTGGTCGCCACGATCAGCTTGCCGCAATTGAGATGCGGCACGCCATGGTCCTTGCAATAGGCATAGAGCATGCGCCGGCCGGCGACGCAGGAGCGCGCCATCAGGCTGCCCTTGGGGTAGTAGATGCCGGCGTGGATGACCTCGGAGTTGCGCGAGCTCGTTTCGGTGCCGATGGCATCGGCGGCCTCCACGACGATGACCTCACGGCCCGCCAGGGCCAGTGCGCGGGCGACGGCAAGGCCGACAACACCTGCGCCGATCACAACGCAGTCTACGGTTTCGAACGGGGACGAATTCATGGTCGCATGCTAGAACCGCCGCCTCTTTCAGTCACCAAGGGCGGGTGTCGCAGCATGAAAGGCGCTTTGGTCACCGGGGCGGGGGTACGGATCGGCCGCGCGCTGGCACTGGCGCTGGCGGCCGACGGCTTCTTCGTGTTCGTGCATCACAAGGATTCGGCCGCCGGAGCGCGCGAGACCGTCGCTTCGATCCGGGCGGCCGGCGGCCAAGCCAAGGCGGTGAAAGCCGATCTGGCGTCCGCACGGCAGACCGAGGCGCTGATCGGCAAGTGCCAGGCGCCCGGCGTGACGCTGACCTGCCTGGTGAACAGCGCCTCGCTGTTCAGGCTCGACCGGGCGCCGACGGCCACCGCGGCCGATTTCGACCTGCACATGGCGATCAACCTGAGGGCGCCGCTGCTGCTGTCACAGGCACTGGCGCGGCAACTTCCCGAGAGCGAGACCGGCCTGGTCGTGAACGTGCTCGACCAGAAGCTGTTCAACCTCAATCCGGACTTTCTCACCTACACGCTCTCCAAGGTGGGACTGCAGGGACTGACGACCCTATTGGCGCAATCCTTCGCGCCGCGACTGCGGGTGGCGGGCATCGCGCCCGGCCTCACCCTGCGCAGCGGCAGCCAGACCGATGCGCGCTTTGCCGAGCAGCATGCCGCCAACCCGCTGGGGGTGGGTGTCACGGTCGAGGATCTGGTCCGCGCCCTGCGTTTCATCGTGGCGACGCCGAGCTACACCGGCGACACGATCATCGTCGATGGCGGCGAGCATCTGACGGGTCGCCCGCGCGACATTGCCTTCGACAGGAAAAAGAAGAAGTAACCATGGCCGGCATGACCGAGCGCCGCATTTTCATCCGCGACCTGCGTCTGCAGGTCTCGATCGGCATCTACGATTTCGAGCTGGAGAAGCCGCAGGCGGTCGTCATCAACGTCGATCTGCTGCTGAAGCAGCCCGAACGCGAAGCCGGCGACGATATCGCCAACGTGCTGAACTACGACCTGATCCACGACGGCATCACGACGCTCGCGGCAAGTCGACACTTCAACCTGCAGGAGACGCTGGTCGAGGCCATCCTCGATCTCTGTCTCGCCCAGCCGCAGGTCGCCGAGGCGCGCGTCTCGACCGAGAAGCCCGACGTCTACAAGGATTGCCGTGTCGGCTACGAGGCCGTCCGCCGGCGCACGGCCGGCTGAGCGGCACAACCCGATGGGCCCATCCGTCGGCGCGCTGCGGCGTGCCAGCCTTGTCCTGCTGCTGGCTGCGCTGATCTGGGGATCGATGATCCCGGTGCTGGCGGCGCTGGCCGAGCATTACGACAACTGGCTGCTCTCCTGGTCGCGCTACATCCTGGGCCTGCCCGTGCTCTGGCTGGCGGTGTTCCTCAGCACGAAGCCGGTGGCAGCGCCGCGGCCGCTCGATTGGGGGCGGCTGCTGAAACTGGGGACGGCGATGACCGCCTTCTCGGTGCTCTACACGTTCGGCGTGGCGCACGCCCATCCGGCCACTTCGGCGATCGTGCTGATGTGCGGGCCGATCTGGGCGACCCTGCTGTCGCGCGTGATGCTGGGGGCCACGACGCCGTCGGGATTCGGGCTCACGCTTCTGCTGGTCGTGGCCGGCGGCATCGTCGTCGTGGTCGGCACGCCCGGCCGGGCCGCCAACGCCTTCGGCCTCGAGGGCGGTGAGATCCTGCTGGTGATCGCCCAGCTCTGCTGGAGCTGGTACTCGATCCGCGCTCAGCAATGGCTCTCCGATCGCGGCCAGATCGCGCTGTCGGCACTCACCTCCACGGTGGCGAGCGTGCTGCTGGGCGTGGTCTGCGCGGTCGTCTGGGCACTGGGCGGCCTCACCTGGCCGACGCGCGCGCCGACACCTTCCGAATGGATCATGGTGGCGTGGATCGGCGTGCTGGGCGTTGCGGTGGCGGTGCTGCTCTGGAACACCGGCGTCTCGCTGGTCGGCGTGCCCGTGGCCTCGCTGTTCGCCAATTCGGCGCCCGTCTTCGCCATCGGCCTCGCCGCGCTGATGGGACGTGAGCCGAGCTGGCTGCAGGTGGTGGGCGGCGTCATCGTCCTGGCGGGCATCGCCCAGCTGCAAATCCGCCAGACGCGGGCGGCGCGGCGATGACCGACCACAAGCACATGCTGGGCGCCTTCGCCGCGATGGTGTTCGTGGGCCTGGCCTGGGGCGCCAACGTCCCTGTTTCCAAGGTGATGCTGCAGCATTTCGACATCGTGCCGATGCTGACGGTTCGCACCTTGGTGGCGGTGACGGTGTTGGGCCTGCTGCTGGTCCTGGTGGAAGGCGCCGGCAAGCTCCGGATCGAGGTCGGGCTGAAGCGCTTCCTGCTGCTCGGCCTGATGATGAGCGGCTTCTTCACGATCTTCCTGCTGGGCATCAAGTTCAGCAATCCGATCTCGGCGGCTGCCGTGCAGGTCGCGGGGCCGCTGGTCGCCGCCGTGACCGTCCGCCTGATGACGGGAATGCGCTTCGATCCGGGCTTCGGTGTTGCGCTGGCGCTGACACTCACGGGCGGAGCGATCCTGGCGGCGGGGAGCCTGTTCGGCCGGGGCGCGTTGACCTTGGGCGGCGGCGAGATCGTGGTGCTGGCCTCCAACGCGCTCTGGACGCTCTACAGCCTGAAGGCGCAGGCCTGGTTCGACCGGGCCAGCCAGCTCCACCGGGCCTATGTCGCGTCGCTGTCGGCGCTGGGGTGGATGGTGCTTGCGAGTGCGACGCTGGTCGGCTTGGGCTGGGCGCATTCGCCGTTTGCCGTCAGCGACCTCTGGGTGTGGACGCAACTCCTGCTGGTTGCCGTCTTCGCGAGCGGGATGGGCGCTTATCTCTGGAACGTCGGCGCGAGCCGTCTGGGTGTTGCAATTGCGTCGCTCTGGGTCAATCTCGTGCCGTTTTTCGCCGTATTATGGTCAATGACCTATGGCTTCATTCCCAACGCCTACCAGATCGCCGGTGGGCTCGTCGCGCTCAGCGGCGTCGTCTACATGCAGTGGCGAAAACTACAAACGATGAAACGCTAGGACAGGCTCTGCCATGCCCGACATGTCCCTTCCTCACCTCAACATCTCGAATTGCCGCTGGCTGTCGGTTCCCGGCAGGGGCGACGTACGCGGCAAGATCAACTTCCTCGAGTTCGACCACCAGTTGGGCTTCACGGTGCGGCGCCTCTTCTGGCTGCACGACATCGCGCCCGACCAATGGCGTGGCCGGCACGGCCATCGCGAGTCGCATCTGGTCACGCTGGTGATGAACGGGTCCTGTCAGGTGCATCTCGACGACGGCAAGGTGAAGGAGACGGTCGTCCTCAACGATCCGGGACGGGCGCTGCACATCGGGCCGATGGTCTGGCACGAGCTGACCCACTTCGCGCCGCAGACGGTCATCCTGGTCATCGCCTCGACCCTGTACGACGAGAGCGAGTACCTGCGCGACTACGAAGCCTTCAAGCGCGAGGCTGCGGCCGCGAGGGGCGCATGATCCCCTTCCTCGACATGAAGTCGGTCTACACCGAGCTCAAGCCCGAGCTCGACGCCGCCTATGCGCGCGTGATGGAGTCCGGCTGGTTCGTGCTCGGCAAGGAGGTCGAGGCCTTCGAGAACGAGTACGCCGCCTTCTGCGGCACCAAGCATTGTGTCGGCCTCGGCAACGGTCTCGAGGCGCTTGAGATGACGCTGCGCGCCTGGGACATCGGCGCCGGCGACGAAGTCATCGTGCCGTCCAACACCTACATCGCGACATGGCTCGCGGTGACGGCGGTCGGCGCGAAGGTTGTGCCGGTCGAGCCGACACCCGGCGGCCCGAACATCGATCCCGATCGCATCGCGGCGGCACTGACGCCGCGCACCAAGGCGATCATGCCGGTTCATCTTTATGGTCAGCCGGCCGACATGGACGCGATCATGGCGCTGGCGGCCAAGCGTGGCCTCAGGGTCGTCGAGGACGTGGCCCAGGCCCAGGGATCGCGAGTGCGCGGGCGGCGGGCCGGATCGCTCGGGGACGCCGGCGCCCACAGCTTCTTTCCCAGCAAGAACATCGGAGCGTTCGGTGACGGTGGCGCGGTCACGACCGACGATCCCAAGCTCGCCGAGCGGCTGCGCGTGCTGCGCAACTACGGCAGCCGGGTGAAGTATGTGAACCTCGAGCGCGGGCAGAACTCGCGCCTCGATGAGCTGCAGGCCGCGTTCCTTCGCGCCAAGCTGCCCAAGCTCGACGAATGGAACGATCGGCGCCGCGTCATCGCCGCCCGCTACGACGACAAGCTCGCCGACATTCCAAGCCTCGGCCTTCCTCATGTCCCTCAATGGGCCGAGCCGGTCTGGCACCTCTACGTGGTGCGCACGAACCGTCGCGCCGACGTCCAGAAGGCGATGGAAAAGGCCGGCATCGGATCGCTCATTCACTATCCGATCCCGCCCCATCTTCAGGAAGCCTATGCCGACCTCGGCCAGGGCAAGGGGACATATCCCCTCGCCGAGAAGCTGGCCGAGACCGTGCTCAGCCTGCCCATGGGACCGCACATGCCGGTCGAAGCGGTCGACGAGGTGTGTGGCGTGATCCGCGAGACGCTCGGAGCCTAAAGCTCCGGCGCCGCGTGGATGCCGCGGTAGTTGCGCTGGTAATCCCAGTAGCCGTCATAGCCGCGCTGCGAATAGGTCGGCTGCTGGGCGTAGTTGTACTGGTACGTCGTGGTCCGGTACGAGCCCGGCGGCGCGTAATAGCTCGGCGCCGGCGACGAATAATAGGTCGTGTAGCCTGGGGCGTAGGCCTGCGAACGGTACGGGTAGCTGCCGTTCGGACCGTAGTAGGATTCCGACGCACAGCCGGCGACGGTTGCGGCCATGAGGGCCGCCGCGATGATGCCAGTGACTCGCATGGCGCTCTCCTGTGTTGCTGATGGACTAACACGAAGAGAGTTCGCAGGGTTGCGGCCGAAATGCCGCTTCCCTCAATTCGCCACAATTGCGTCAGCGGACGCTGACGCCGGGGCGGTCAGTGATTGTGCAGGATCTGGCCGAGGAAGAGCTTGGTGCGCTCGTTCCGGGGATTGGCGAAGAACTCTTCCGGCTCGTTCTGTTCGACGATCTCGCCGCGGTCCATGAAGATCACCCGGTCGGCAACGGCGCGGGCGAAGCCCATTTCGTGGGTGACGCAGAGCATGGTCATGCCTTCGCGGGCCAGCTCGATCATGACGTCGAGCACTTCCTTCACCATCTCGGGATCGAGCGCCGAGGTCGGCTCGTCGAACAGCATGATCTTGGGCCGCATGCAGAGCGCACGGGCGATCGCCACGCGCTGCTGCTGGCCGCCCGAGAGCTGGCCGGGATACTTCAGCGCCTGCTCGGGGATGCGCACCCGCTTCAGCAGGCCCATCGCGATCTCCTCGGCATCCTTCTTCGGCATCTTCTTCACCCAGATCGGCGCCAGGGTGAGGTTGTCGAGGATGGTGAGGTGCGGGAAGAGGTTGAACGACTGGAAGACCATGCCGACTTCGCGGCGGATCGCCTCGATGTTCTTCACGTCGTTCGACAGGGTGACGCCGTGCACCACGATGTCGCCCTGCTGGTGCTCTTCCAGCCGGTTGATGCAGCGGATCAGGGTCGACTTGCCCGAGCCCGACGGTCCGCAAATGACGATCTTCTCGCCTTCCTTCACGTCGAGATTGATGTCGGTCAGCACGTGGAACTGTCCGTACCACTTGTTGACGCCCTTGAGCTGGATCACCGATTCGAGCTTCGAGAGATCGCGCGCGGTTGCGGCCATGAGTTGCTCCCTGACGGCGCCTAGCGGCGCGTACCCTTGTTGAGCTCGAACTCGAGGTACTTGCTGTACCGCGACATCGAGAAACAGAAGATGAAGTAGACGAAGGCGGCGAACAGGTAGACCTCGCCCGGGAAGCCTGCCCAGTTGGGATCGACCAGCGCCTGGTTGGCGGTGTTCAGGAAGTCGAAGATGCCGATGATCAGCACCAGCGACGTGTCCTTGAAGAAGCCGATGAAGGTGTTGATGAGCGGCGGGATCACCACGCGCAGCGCCTGCGGCAGGATGATCAGCAGCGTCTTCTGCGGGTAGTTGAGGCCCATCGCGTCGGCCGCCTCGAACTGGCCCTTGGGCAACGACTGCAGGCCGCCGCGGATAACCTCGGCGATGTAGGCGCCTGCAAAGAGGATGACGGCGACCTGGGCGCGCAGGAACTTGTCGATGGTCGTGCCGGAAGGCAGGAACAGCGGCAGCATGACCGAGGCCATGATCAGCAGGCTGATCAGCGGCACGCCGCGGATCAACTCGATGAAGCCCACGCACAGGCCCTTGATCAGGGGCAGGTTGGAGCGCCGGCCGAGCGCCAGAAGGACGCCGTAAGGGAACGCGAAGACCAGGCCGTAGGTGGCCAGGATCAGCGTCACCGGCAGGCCGCCCCACAGGCTGGTCTCGACGTAGCTGAACGGCGCGATGGCGATGCTCCACTTGGGCAGCACACCCACGATCCGGAGTGCCAGGCCGAGCACGCCGATGCCGAGCAGACCGTAATAGGCGAACCGCTCGGCGGGCTCGGCGAGCGCGCTGCGCAGGGCGAGGCCGATGCCGCCGCCGACCGCGGCGATGAACAGGATGAGGCTCAGCGGGATGTGGATCTGGCCGAACATCAGGATGAAGGTGATGAACGAGCCGACGCCCCAGATGACCAGCAGGCGCCAGTTCCACATGCGCCGGTCGGCGCTCAGCACCAGCATCGCCAGCATGGCGATGACCGCGAACAGCGGCCGCCAATGCTGCTCGTAGGGGAACGAGCCGAAGAAGATGTAGCGGAACTTCTCGCGGATCAGCGCCCAGCAGGCGCCCCCGCCACGGCATTCGGCGCCGGTCGAGGCCGTGAAGTTGGCGGTGAACAGCGCCCATTCGAGGAACCAGGAGAGGATCCAGGCGACGGCGGCGATCAGCACCACCGTGGTGATGCCGTTGCCCCAGCTCGAGAACAGGTTCTTGCGGGCCCAGCCCAGGACTCCGGTCTCGTCGACCGGCGGGGCGAGCGGCTTGCGGTCGCCGACTGGCATTGCGTCAGTCATGCTCAGCGCTCCCTCAGGGCGATACGTTTATTGTACCAGTTCATGAACGCCGAGATCGAAAGGCTGACCGAGAGGTAAGCGGCCATGATGATCAGGATGTTCTCGATCGCCTGGCCGGTCTGGTTGATCGTGACGTTCACCGAGGCGACGAGGTCGGGGTAGCCGATCGCGATGGCGAGCGAGCTGTTCTTGGTGATGTTGAGATACTGGCTGGTCATCGGCGGGACGATGACGCGCAGCGCCTGCGGCAACAGCACCAGCCGCATCGACTGGCCGCGCGACAGGCCGAGCGCCGCGGCAGCCTCGCTCTGGCCCTTGTGCAGGGCCAGGATGCCGGAGCGGACGATCTCGGCCACGAAGGCGGACGTGTAGAGCACGAGACCCACCAGCAGCGCGGTGAACTCGGGCTGGATGACGGTGCCGCCGGAGAAGTTGAAGCCCTTCAGCTCGGGCCAGCTCAGATGATGCGGCGCGCCGCCGATCAGCCAGACGATGAAGGGCAGGCCGATCAGGATGCCGAGGCTCGCCGAAATGGCGGGGAAGGGCTGGCCTGTGGCTTCCTGGCGCTTCTTGCCCCAGCGATTGACGGCCCATGCGGCGGCAATGGCCACCAGGAAGGCGAGGCCCATCCATTTATGGATGGGATCGGCCATCGGGACCGGGAAATAGACACCGCGATTGCTGAGGAACACGCTGCTCCAGAGCAGCGAGATCGCCTGCCGCGGGCCGGGAAAGGCTTCGCTGATCAGCTTGTAGAAGAGGAACAGCCACAGCAGCAGCGGCACGTTGCGGAACGCTTCGACGTACCAGGCGCAGATCCGGCTGAGCAGCCAGTTGGGCGAGAGCCGCCCGACGCCGACCAGCGTACCGAGGATGGTGCTGAGCAGGATGCCGAGGACGGCGACGCGCAGCGTGTTGAGGATGCCGACCCAGATCGCGCGGGCGTAGGTGCTCGCCGGCGAATACTCGATCATCGTGTCGCCGATCTCGAAGCCGGCTTCCCGCTCCAGATAGTGGAAGCCGCTCGCGATCTTCTGGCGCTGCAGATTGTCGATGGTGTTGCTGACCAGATACCAGGCAAGGAACCCGACGGCGCCGACCACGATGATCTGGAAGACCCAGCCTCGAATGACCGGATCGTTCCACGGAGCCACTTTCACACGTGGCGCAGAGCCGAGAGTCTCGACTGCCATACGCTATTCCCCCTGCCCGATGCGGATTGTCCGCGCGGGCGTTATCTGCCCGATATTGCCCTCAGTGTAGGTGGGAATTACCCGGGCGCAACCGGGCAAATCCCACCGTCTCTTGTCCCCAATCGCACCCACTAACGGATCGGCGGGGCGTACTGCAAGCCGCCCTGTGTCCACAGCGCGTTCTGGCCGCGCGGGATCTTGAGCGGTGAGCCCATGCCGACGTTGCGGTCGAAGGCCTCGCCGTAGTTACCGACCTGCTTGATGATGTTGTAGACCCACTTCTCGTCGACCCCGAGCGCCTTGCCCATGCCCGGCGTGACGCCGAGGATGCGCTTGATGCTGGGATTGTCGCTCTTCAGCATCTCGTCGACGTTCTTGGACGTGATGCCGTATTCCTCGGCCTCGAGCATGGCGTAGAACGCCCAGCGCACGATGTCTGCGAACTGGTTGTCGCCGTGGCGCACGACCGGGCCCAGCGGCTCCTTGGAGATGATTTCCGGCAGGATGACGTAGTCGTCGAAGGTCTGCGGCGGCGGCACGTTGGCGGCCCGGGTCGCGGCGAGGCTCGACGCGTCGGTCGTGTAGACGTCGCAACGGCCGGAGAAGAACGCGGACCGGATCTCGTCGACCTTCTCGATGACGACCGGCTTGAAGGTCATCTTGTTGGTGCGGAAGTAGTCGGCGAGGTTGAGTTCGGTGGTGGTCCCGGGGGCCACGCAGACCGTGGCGCCGTTCAGCTCCTTGGCGCTCTTCACGCCGAGCTTCTTCGGGACCAGGAAGCCCTGGCCGTCATAGTAATAGACGCCGGTGAAATCGAGGCCGAGCGCCGTGTCGCGGGTCAGCGTGTAGGTGGCGTTGCCCATCACCATGTCGACTTCGCTCGACTGCACGGCGGTGAAGCGCTGCTGCGAGGTGAGGGGGATGTACCTGACCTTGTCGGCGTCGCCGAAGATGGCGGCCGCGACGGCGCGGCAGACGTCGACCGAGAGGCCTTTCCACTTGCCCTGGCTGTCGGCCAGCATGAAGCCCGCCGTGCCGATGCCGACACCGCAATTCAGCGTGCCGCGCGCCCTGATGGCGTCGAGGTCCTTGCCCGCATGGGCCGTCCCGGCGGCGCCGAAGACAGTGGCGGCCAGACCGGCGACTGCGGCTACGATCTTCTTGTGCATTTCACCCCCTGTTTTTGGATCACCACAATGCCGCCTTCTTCCGGGGGCTTGCAAGCCGTAGGCCAAAGCACCGGGATAACCTTCGGCGAGGGCCCAAACGAAAACCGCCGCCCTCTCGGGCGGCGGTTCGCAGTGTTGTCGTATCGGGAAGCTTAGCGGATCGGCGGGGCGTACTGCAGACCGCCCTGGGTCCACAGCGCGTTCTGGCCGCGCGCGATCTTGAGCGGCGAGCCCATGCCGACGGTGCGGTCGAAGACCTCGCCGTAGTTACCGACCTGCTTGATGATGTTGTAGACCCACTTCTCGTCGACGCCGAGCGCCTTGCCCATGCCCGGCGTGACGCCGAGGATGCGCTTGATCGAGGGGTTGTCGCTCTTCAGCATCTCGTCGACGTTCTTGGACGTGATGCCGTATTCCTCGGCCTCGAGCATGGCGTACAGCGACCAGCGCACGATGTCGGCGAACTGGTTGTCGCCATGACGGACGACCGGGCCCAGCGGCTCCTTCGAGATGATTTCCGGCAGGATGATGTAGTCATCCGGCGTCGGCGCGTTCGCCGCGCGCGTGGCGTAGAGGCCCGAGGCGTCGGTCGTGAACACGTCGCAGCGGCCGGCGAAGAAGGCGGCGCGGACCTCCTCGATCTTCTCGATGACGACCGGCTTGAAGGTCATCTTGTTGGCACGGAAGTAGTCGGCGAGGTTGAGCTCGGTGGTGGTGCCCGGCTGCACGCAGACCGTGGCGCCGTTCAGCTCCTTGGCGCTCTTCACGCCGAGCTTCTTGTTCACCATGAAGCCCTGGCCATCGTAGTAGTTGATGCCCGTGAAATCGAAGCCGAGCGCGGTGTCGCGGGTCAGCGTGTAGGTGGTGGTGCGGACCAGGAGATCGACCTCACCCGACTGGAGCGCGGTGAAGCGCTGCTGGGCGGTGGTCGGCACGAACTTGACCTTGTCGGCATCGCCGAAGATCGCAGCCGCGACGGCGCGGCAGACATCGACGTCGATGCCGGTCCACTTGCCCTGGCTGTCGGCCGCCGCGAAGCCCGCGACACCGGTGCTGACGCCGCAGATGAGCTGGCCGCGCGCCTTGATCGCATCGAGATCCTTGCCCGCGTACGCCGTACCGGCGACGCCGACCAGACCGGCGGCGACGATGCCGGCCATCATTTTGTTGAACATTATGCCTTCCCTCGTGGTTGCCTCTGACGTCCCGTCGGCCATTGATGCGGCCGTTCAGGATCGATGACGCAATTCCTAGGCGAACAACTGGGCGCGCGCAACGGCGCTGCGCGCCCGACTATGGCCGCTTAGAGGCGGTCGGCGGAGCGCGACGAGAAGGGGTTCGACGACCACGGCTCGGCGCCCTGGAGGCCCGGATAGGGGTTGCCGCTGCTGCTGCGGCCGCGATCGGACGCGCGCTTGATCTCCTGCTGCCACTGCCGATAGGAGACGAGCTGCTCGCCGACCAGCGTGTTGTTGCCGCCCTTCTCGGAGATGTAGGGCGCGGGATCGACGAACTGGCCGTTCACGATCACGGAGAAGTGCAGATGGGCTCCGGTCGACCGGCCGGTAGAGCCGATATAGCCGATCAGGTCGCCCTTGCGGACTTTCGAGCCCGGGCCGACGCCGTCGGCGAAGCGCGACATGTGCGCGTACAGGGTCTCGAAATTGTCGGCGTGGCTGATCTTCACCGTCCGGCCATAGTTGAAGTACCAGCCCTGGTGATTGATCGTGCCATCGGCTGCCGAATAGATCGGCTCGCCGGTCTTGCCCTCGAAATCGAGGCCGTTGTGGAAGGCGTTGCTGCTCTTGCGGCCGTAATAATGGCGCGTACCGAACGGCGAGGACATGCGTGCTTCCGGTCGCGGGTTGGCCAGCGCCGTGCCGCCGAGGCGGCGGCCCTGATCGTCGAACCAGCCTTCGGGCTGGTTCGGCGGCGCGAACCACCAGAAGGATTGCTTGGCCGCGCCTTCGCCCAGGCTGGCGACGAGGACGCGCGGCGTGCCGTCGACGGTCCGGCCCTGGACGACGTCGATCTTGGCGGCGGCGGCAGAGAAGCCGGAAAGCGCCTGGAAGAGGTCCTTGAGTGCCGCTGGATTGGCGCCGGTCGGGGCGAGGGTGGTGGCGAGCGTGGCGCTGCTCGTCTTCATGGTCTTGACCGAATCGGCCACCACGGAGCGGGCGCCGGCACCGGCCGTCGACGGCGCCGAGCCCGGCAGGCTCGAGACGCGCTCGTCGTCGTCCTCGGTGGCACCCGGGGCGAGCTTGAAGCCGAACGATCCGTCATTGCCGCGGGCCAGATCGACGGCCAGCGACTTGTTGGAATAGAGCTGGAGGGACACGAGGCGCTTGGGCTGGCCGGCGCCCTGGGGGGCGAGCACGGCACGTCCGGAGCTGGCGGCCTTCACCTCGGGCTGGCTGAGCGCCTTGCCGACCGCGTCGGCGGCGGCCTGGGCGTCGTTCGGGTCGACGCGGAGAAGGATGAGCTGCTGGGCGACCGAGCTGTCGGCCGCGATCGAAAAGGCCTGGACGTCTTCACTGGGGGCGGTGGACGGAGCGGCGGCCCGGGGAGCGGGTTTCTTGAGCTGGTTCTTGGGCGGCGCCTTCACCTGGGCCATGGCGCCGGCGGCGCAGAAGATCGAAGAGATTGCAAAGGTCGCTGCCACGAAGGTGCGGACGGTTCGCCAGCAATAGGCGCGTTTGGGACGCGTCATGTTGGACGTCATCGGTCGGCCTCTCCCATTCCATTGAACGCTACAAATTGACTTTGAGGCGACTAGCGATCCATCGACCTCCCCCGGTCGATGCCCCCCGCGTGCCCCGCTTGAGGGGCACTTTGGCCACGGAGTATCCACAAGTCCAACAAAAAGTTGCAAAAATGCAACACCCGTGAAAACCACCTAACATGTTGGAAATGTTAGGCTTTCAGCCTCAGGCGCGTCTGCGGTCTTTAAAGGTCACAGGGGGCAACCTTTCCAATTTTGCTGCAATGCGAAGAACGGGGTAGCGCGCTAAGAGGCCGGCGGCCTCCGCCATTTCCTCCACGTCGTTGAACATCGGGACGCCCGCTCGCTCCATGGTGGCGAACCACGCTTCCTTGTCGGGGAGCGTGCCCATCATGCTGTGCATCGCCGGCAGCGGCGCCCGGGATGCCAGCTCTGCCAGCCGCGCGATGACCGGCTGGGCGTCGACCATGAAGGGCACGACATGGATCATCAGGACCATGTCGTAGGCCTGGGCGGCGTGGGCCATGGCGGCCTCGAAGGCGAGGCCGAACCGGTCCTCGCGCGCGTCCGCCAGCAGGTCGATCGGGTTGGCGACCGAGGCTTCGGCCGGCAGTTGCTGGCGCAGCACGTCGGCCATGGCTGTAGGAAGCGCCGCGAGCTCCAGCCCCTCCAGACCGGCCTGGTCGGCGCAGAGCACGCCCGGACCGCCGGAATTGGACAGGATGAGCGTCCGGGGGCCCAGCCCCTGAGGGAACCGCCCGAACGCCTTGGCGGCCAGCAGCAGCCGCCGCAGGCTTTTGACCCGGACGATACCGCAGGAGGCGCAGAAGGCGTCGATGGCTGCATCGTCGTTGGCGACGGCGCCGGTATGGGCGGCAGCGGCCCGGCCGCCTATCTCGGTGCGGCCGCCGAACAGGGCAATCACCGGCTTGGTCGCCGAGACGCGCCGGGCGACCTCGCGGAAGCGCTCGTGGTCCTCGATCGACTCGATGTAGAGCAGCGCCGTGCCGATCTCGGGCCGCTCGCCCAGCCAGCCGAGATAGTCCTCGACGCCGAGATGGACGGCATTGCCGACCGAGACCACCGAGACGAGGGGCAAGCCGCGCGCGTTGGCCTTGTCGATGAACTCCTCGGCCAGTGCGCCGGACTGGGAGATGAAGGCGAGGCCGTTACCGGCACCAGCAGCCGTCGCGCCGGGCGGCAGGTCACGCAGGAAAGTGGCGGCGAAGGGCCGGGCGGGATCCAGATGGATGATGCCGGCGCAGTTGGGGCCGGCGATGGTCAGGCCGCGCTCGGCCGCGAGCTTCAGCAGCGCCTCGTTGCGCGCCACGCCGGCCGGGCCCGCCTCGGCAAACCCGCCCGGCAGGATCAGCAGGTTGCGAATGCCACGGTCGGCGGCTTGCCCGACCGCCTCGAGGATCGCGTCGGGCCGGATCACGATCACCGCGAGATCGACCGCGGGTTCGATGGCGGCGATCGAGGTCACCGATTCGTAACCGAATATCGTTCCGCCCTTGGGATTGACCGGCACGACCCTTCCGCCATAACCGGCCTGACGGAGCATCTGCATGACCGCGCCACCGGAGGAGGTGGCCCGTTCGCCGGCGCCCACGATGGCGATGCTGTTGGGGGCGAAGAAAGGCGAGAGGTCGCGGGCGGGTGCTGGCATGACGCGTTGGTTGCAGCACAGGCGTAGAGGGAGAACAAGATGGCCGATCCGATCGAGCTCCTGATCCAGGGGCGGGCCCACGACCTGGGCGGCGGCTTCGCCGTCCGACGCGTGCTGCCCAGCGTGAAGCGGCGCACCGTCGGGCCGTTCATCTTCCTCGACCATTTCGGGCCGATGGACGTGCCGCCAGGTGGCGGCATGGAGGTGCGGCCGCATCCGCACATCGGCCTCGCGACCGTCACCTATCTGTTCGACGGCGGCATCTATCACCGCGACAGCCTGGGCTATTCGCAGGCGATCCGGCCGGGCGACGTCAACTGGATGACCGCCGGCAGCGGCATCGTGCACAGCGAGCGGACCGAGCCGGAGATGCGCGCGACCGGCTTCCGCATGCACGGCGTCCAGACCTGGGTGGCGCTGCCCAAGTCACACGAAGAGACCGCGCCGGCCTTCGAGCATGTCGAGGCGGCGAGGTTGCCGTCGTGGACGGAAGGAGGCTCGGCGTTGCGCCTGATCGTCGGCACCTATGCCGGTCGCACCGCGCCGACCACGCATTTCTCGCCGATCTTCTATGTCGGCGTGGAGATGAAAGCGGGCGCCGCGCTGAAGGTGACGCCCGACCACGAGGAGCGCGCGATCTATGTCGCCGAAGGCATGATCGTCGTGGGCGAAAGCCAGTTCGGTGTCGGCGACCTTGCGGTGCTGGCGCCCGGCCAGACGGTCGAGGCGCTGGCCGGTCCCGACGGCGCCAAGGCGATGCTGCTGGGCGGCGCCGCGATCGATGGCCCGCGTCACATCTGGTGGAACTTCGTCTCCTCGAGCAAGGAGCGCATCGAGAAGGCCAAGGAAGACTGGCGCGAGAAGCGCTTCGCCATGGTGGCGGGAGATCCCGAGTTCATCCCGCTGCCGGACAAGTAGTTCTTCGGACCGCGGGCCTCCAGGCCCGCTCATGAGGCGGGCCTGGAGGCCCGCGGTCCGAAAAGATCCGACTACTTCTTCTCGACGTTCCAGAAGACCGTGATGGGCGATTCGAGGTTGCCCGTCACGCCCTTGCGGCGCGCCATCGGCTGCAGGTACTGGCCGAGCGGGACGGTCACGCCCTGGTCCATCATGCGCTTCTGGACCTGCACGGCGATCTCCTTCTGCTTCGCGGGATCGCTCTCGCGGGTGAAGGCCATCCGCAGCCGCTCGATCTCCTCGTCGAGCGGCCAGCCGAACTGGGCGCGGTCGCCGCTCGCCTCGGCATAGTGGTTGTTGATCGGATCGATCAGCAGCACCGCTGCCGCCGCCGTCATCGAGATGTTCCAACCACCCTGGGCGATCGGGTCCTTCTTGGAGCGGCGGCTGACGACCGTCTGCCAATCCATCGACTGCATGTCGACCTTGAAGCCGCCGCGCTCCAGCAGCGTCTTGGCGATCGGCGCGAGGTTGGTCAGCACGGCGAGGTCGGTCGACTGCAGCAGCACGATCGGCGTGCCGTCGTAGCCGGCCTCCTTCAGCATCTTCTTCGATTCCTCGAAGTTCGATTCCAGGATGCCGTCCATGCCGGCCGAATTCTCGAACGGCGTGCCGCACCCGAAGACGGCCTTGCAGACCTGGTAGTAGCGCGGGTCGCCGATCACGCCCTGCAGGAAGTCCTTCTGGTTCAGCGCGACCTCGGCGGCGCGGCGGATGCGGACGTCGTTGAACGGCGGCTGCTTCCAGTTGAAGCGCAGCACGTAGGTGTTGCCGAGCTTGTCGAGATTGACGATCTCGATGTTCTTGTCCTTCTCGAGCACCGGCAGCAGGTCGTGCGAGGGTTGCTCGATCATGTCGATCTCGCCCTGCTGCAGTGCGTTGATCGCGGTCTGCGTGTCGGGGATCGAGACCCACTCGACCCGGTCGAGCTTGGCGACCTTGCCGCCGGCGAGACCCGACGGCGGCTCGGCGCGCGGCTTGTAGTCGGCGAAGCGCACATAGACGACCTTCTCGCCGGCCTTCCATTCGTCCTTCTTGAAGACGAAGGGGCCCGAGCCGGTGAAGTCGGAGATCTGCTGGTTCGACGGCGTCTTGGCCACGCGCTCGGGCATGATGAGCAGCGGTGTCGAGCTCGGCTTGCCGATCGCCTTCAGCATGATGGCGAACGGCTCCTTCAGGACGATCTGGAAGGTCTTGTCGTCGATTGCCTTTATTTCCTGCGTCTGCTTGGCCAGCAGGCCGCCCAAGGTGTCGCGTTCCGTCCAGCGCTTGATCGAGGGGATGACGTCGGCCGAGGTCACCGGCTGGCCGTCGTGCCACTTCAGCCCGTCACGCAGCTTGAAGGTCCAGGTGAGCTTGTCGTCGCTGAGCGTCCAGCTATCGACCATCTGGGGCTGCGGCTCGAGCTTGGCGTCGAGCGCGAACAGCGTGTCGTAGATCATGTAGCCGTGGTTGCGGACGATGTAGGCCGTCGTCCAGATCGGATCGAGGATTTTCAGATCCGACTGCATCACGACGCGCAGCGTCTTGTTGGCCGCGGTACCCGACTGAGCATGAGCCGGCGCGATCGCGAGAACAGGAACGCAAAGGGCCGCGAGGGCCAGCAATGAACGACGCAACATACGCAACACTCCCTAAGCGGACGCCGGCGGGCTCCAGGTCGTTTCCTCGTCGAGCGGATAGACGGGCCGCGGCAGCTTGGTCCAGGTGAAGTTCGCCAGCACCGGCGAGGTCAGGCCCGGACAATCGACTTCGTAGATCTGGCCCGGCTGGAAGAACTCGTCGAAACCGCCGCGGAAGTGGCCGCGGCTCTTCACGACCACCGTGCGGGCCTGTGCAATGTCCAAGCCAAACATCTCGAACTGGCGCGGGTCCATGCACTGGCAGCGGATGCTGATGACGACGATCAGGATGCCGCCGAGGTTGAGCAGGGCAGACGGCCCCATGTCGGCAGAGACGTTCCGCAGCACGCCGCGACGGCCGACATACTGGCCGTCGGACAGCTTCACGACCTTCGCCTCGCAATCGAACGGCAGGGAGAATTCCTGGTGCTCTTGCGTGTTGAAGGAGGCGTTGAAGATCGCGCCTTCGCCCAGCTCGTGCGCCTGGGCGGCGAGGGCGGCGTCGTTGAACACGCCGAAATACACGCCCTGCGCCTTGGCGCCCTTGAGGGCCCGCAACAGATAAGTCGTGTTGCCACGCCCGCCGCCGCCGGGATTGTCGGCGACGTCGGCCAGGATGATCGGCTTGCGGCGGCGGTCGCGGCCGACCGAGACCGCGAACTGCACCGCGTCGGCCAGGGTCATCGCCTCGCGCTTGAAGCGCTCCCTCATGCCCCAGGCGCGCTGGGCGATGTCGAGCGCGAGGTCGGCCGCCGCCTTGCGGTTGCCGTTGCGCGCGGTGACGACGGCGGTGAGGCCGTTCTTGGGGCTGTCGCTGTAGGCGAAGCCCGCCATCACCGAGACGTTCAGGATGTCGCCCCCGACCTTGGTCTGGCCGTAGTTGATCAGGTCGGCATAGGGGCCCTTCGCGGTCAGCAGCGCGATCTGCGGCGGCACCAGCGGGATCTTCACCATCTCGATCGCCGTCTTCACGCCGGTCAGCAGCTCGCGCATGTGCTTGGCCGCCTCGACGCCGCGCTCGTAGATGTCGATGTGCGGGTTCTCGAGATAGCCCACGAAGGCGCTGAGATTATCGGTCATCCGGCGCGAGACGTTGGCGTGCAGGTCGAACACCGAGACGATCGGCACGTCGGGACCGGCGACGCGGCGCAGGATCTCGAACAGGTCGCCGTCGGGATCGTCGGTGCCCTGCGCCAGTGCGGCGCCATGGCAGGAGACGAAGATCGCGTCGACCGGCAGGACCGACTTCAGGCCGGCCTCGATCTCGGCGAGATACGCCTTGAAGAACTGCTCCTCGACCGGGCCGCCGGGCTGGGCCAGCGACACGCGCAACGGAACGGGCGTCCAGTTGCCGGTGCGGTCCATCTCGTCGAAGAAGCCGGGCAGATCGGGCATGGTGATCGACTTGCCCGAGCGCGCCTCGCTCACGATGCGATTGCCGCGGATGTCGACGTCGTGTTCGAAATCCTCCGCCGTCGTCACCGGCGAGAAGCGGTTGCACTCGATGGCGAAGCCGAGAACGGCGATACGCGGATTGTCCTGGGACAACGAAACCTCCTAGCGCTGTCGCGCGAGGAACGCGTCGACCAGCGTGTTGAATTTAACGGCCTGCTCGAAATAGGGCGAGTGTCCGGCATCGGCAATCGTGTGGGCTTCGCCGCAGGGCAGGCTTGTCGCGATGGCGCTTGCCAGGAAGGGCGGGAAGACGACGTCCTCGCCACCGGCGATCAGCAACGTCGGCACGCGGAACGTCTTGAACTCGGTCAGGGTGCGCGTCGCCGTGCGGCGCAGGCCCGCGCGCAGCTTCTCCTTGTCGAGCGTGCCCGCCATCTCGTCGACGCTGCGATAGAGAAGATGCAGGGCCGGGAAGCGCTCGGCCGCCCGTTCGCCCATCGCCGGATGGATGCCGCGAGCCATGCCGGCGGCGATCGCCGCTTCGGCCGCCGCGAACCACGCATCGTACTTCGCGCCACCCGATGGATCGGCGCCACGCCGGTCGATCGTGCCGGAGGTGGAGCTCAGCACCAGCGCCTTCACGCGATCCTGATGCGCCAGCGCATATTCGAGCATCGTCCAGCCGCCCATCGACTGCCCGACGAGGCGCACGTCGGCGAAGCCGAGATGATCGATCAGCGCGGCGAGATCGCCGGCATAGTCGGCGGGATCGACGCCGGCTGCGACGGGATCCGAAGGCGCGAAGCCGCGATGGGCGAAGCTGACGCATGTGTAGTTCGGTGCGAAGTACGCCACCTGCTGCCACCAGCTCAGTTGATTGCCACCCAGCCCGTGCGCGAAGACCAGCGCCGGGCCGCTGCCCGAGACCTCGTAGTAGAGATTGCCGAACGGCCGCTTCAACCGACCGACCGTGCGCGACGGCGCGGTATGGGAACTCATGCTGAGCCTCTCCTTCAGAAGAGGATCAGCCTAGTCCCCACAATGCCGAGCGGCCAGCGCCCCGCGGCGAACAGACGAAACTTGCTTTCGAAGGGCGAGCCCTGTTCGCCGGCCAGTCGCGCAACGGCGAGCTGATAGACTGCCTGCGAGGCCGCACCTGCCGCAACATGGACCGACGCCTTGGCCGCGTCGCCCATGCGACCGGCCGCGGTGGCCGCCTTGCCGTGCACCAGTTCGCCGGCTTCGGTGGTGAGCTCCGTGAGCGCGGTCCACAAAGCGCGCTCGGGATAGCGGGCTTCCGCGCGCTGCAGCAGCTCACGACGCACGGCCTCCTCGCGATCCCACCAGAGCGGCGACCAGTCGGGCCCCTTCAGC
This sequence comes from Reyranella sp. GW821-FHT12G01, assembly GCF_058806575.1. Taxonomy (NCBI): domain Bacteria; kingdom Pseudomonadati; phylum Pseudomonadota; class Alphaproteobacteria; order Hyphomicrobiales; family Reyranellaceae; genus Reyranella; species Reyranella sp. GW821-FHT12G01. Next base: position 3,415,360 of record NZ_JBXAPV010000001.1, on the reverse strand, counting down.
ATCGCCTCCGCTTCCGGCCAGTCCCGTGCGATGCCGCTGTCCAGACCATCAAAGCCGAGTGAAGCGGCATAGGATGCGGCGTCGGTGCGATCGCCGTCGGTCAGCGGTTCGCCGAGAGCGGCGAACCACGAGGCCGCACGAATCTCCGCCGTCAGCCGGTCGAGGACGGTGCGCGGCAGGGCGACGACCGAGGTCACGCCGCCTGCCGCACCTCCGGCAGAGTGAGGCCGTACTTGGCGGTGACCTCGGAGGCGCGGTTCATGAAGTCGGCGCGCATCTCGTCGTTGGTGCGCTGCTTGATGTTCCACTTGCGGAAGATGTCGTTGTTGCGCGACTTCGAGCCGCCGAAGAACGAGGGAAGATACGGGAAGTATTCGTCGATGGCGGCCTGAAGCGAGGCCTTGCCTTCGGGTGTCTTGATCAGCTCGGCGGTGAAGTCCTCGCCGAACTGCGCGTGGAAGCGCTCCTCCGGCATCGTCGCACGCGCGAGGTTGCGCAGCGGATGGAAGGTGCAGTGGAGCAGGTCTTCGACCTGCAGGATCTCGGCCAAGTCGGCCAGCAGCTTGATGGCGACGAACTCCTGCCAGTTCTTCAGCGGGAACTCGAAGATTGAGAGCGGCCGCTTGCCCGTGCCCGGCACCATGCGCTCCTCGGGGATACCCATCTGCACGCCGAGCTGCTTGAAGCGCACGTGATGGCCGTATTCCTCCATGGCGACGCGGCAGGTCAGCCACTTGGCGTAGGGCGTCGGCGCGTAGGCGATGGCCGGCTCGTCGAACACCTGGGCGCCGTAGAGTTCGTTCACGGCATGGCTGATCACAAGCTTGCCGATGGCCTCGCGATACTCCTCGGGTGCGTCCTTCAGCTCTTCGACGGTCTTGACGATGATGGACTGGGTCACGGTGGCTCTCCTCAGACGAGAGGTTCGGTATTGAAGGCTTCGAGATCGGTCGTGAGATCGGTGAACTGGCCGCCGAGTTTGCCGGCGATGTCGCCGGCCAGGGCATCCGGTGCACCGGCTTCGAGCTGGGCGATCGGGCGTGGCTGGCCGAACAGGAAGACTTCGCGGCCGCGCACGCCCAGCAACTGGCCGGTGATGGGCTTGCCCGCCGGCGAGCAGAGCGCCGTCACGAGATTGGCGACGTGGTGAGCGCCAATCTTGAGGGCGCGTTCCTTGTAAGTCGTCTGCGCCTCGTTGGCGGGCTGGATGATATCGGTGACGCGGGTGCGGGCGAACGGTGCCACGGCATTGGCGGTGATCTGCGCGCGCGCGAGGTCCATGGCGGTGACGCGCGTCAGGCCAAACAGGCCCGCCTTGGCGCTGGCATAGGCGGCCTGGCCGAGATTGCCGTAGAGGCCGGCCGAGGAGACCATGTTGACGATGCGACCCCAGTCGTAGCCGTCCTTGCCGCCGCGTCCGGTCTTGCCCTGGTCGCGCATGACGCCGGAGGCCGCGTTGATCAGGTAGAAGGCCGAAGAGAGATTGGTGCGGATCACCGCGTCCCAGTCGGCTGGATCGGCGCGGAAGACGAAGGCGTCGCGCAGGATGGCGGCGTTGTTCACGACGATGTCGATGCCGCCGAAGGTCTTCACCGCGAGGTCGACGAGCTGCTTGCCGACACCGGGCGAGGCGACGCTTTCGGTGAAGGCCAGTGCGTTCTTCGCGCCCGCCTTGTCGTTCAGCTCCTTGGCGGCCGTGCGCGCCACTTCTGGATCGCCGCCATCGCCCGAGATCGACGCGCCATTGTCGGCCACAATGATCTTGGCGCCTTCGGCCACCAGCTGCTCGGCGATGGCGCGGCCGATGCCGCGGCCGGCGCCGGTGACGATGGCGACCCTTCCCTGCAGAAGACCGCTCATTGTTCCGCTCCCGTTTTCTTGCCTGCGGTTGCCATTTCCGCCGCCGTGTAGAAGGCGTCGGCATGGATATCGATGCGGCGCATGCCGCGCTGTTCCAGCAGGAGCGTCGCGGCCTCGACCATCACCGGCGGGCCGGCGAGATAGGCCTTGCAGCCGTCGACCTCGTCGAAGTCCTGCGCGACGGCCTCGTGAACGAGGCCCTGCCGCCGGCCCGGACCGTCGCCCTCGCTCAGCACCGGCACGAAGTGCAGGTTCTTGTGCTTCTCCGCGAGCGCCGCAAAGTGGTCGTGCAGGTAGAGGTCGCGTTCGCTGCGGACGCCGAAATAGAGATAGATGTGCTGCGGCAGTTCCTTCTGCAGCGCGCGCTCGACCACCGACTTGATCGGCGCCATGCCCGAGCCGCCGGCCACCGCGATGATCGGACCGCGATGGCTCTCGCGCAGGTACGAGGGGCCGAAGGGACCCTCGACCCTCACCGTGTCGCCGACCTTGAGCTTCTCCGCGACGTGGGCGCTGGTGGCGCCGCCGGCGGTGCGGCGGATGTGGAATTCGAGAATGGGATCTCCCGGCACGTTGGCCATCGAATAGTCGCGCGGCGGACAGCCTTCGAAAGTGACCGAGGCGAACTGGCCGGCCGAGAAGTCGAAGGGACCACCCGAGACGATCTCGAGGCGGATGCGCTTGATGTCGTGCGTGGCGTCGTCGAGCGACACGACCTTGCTGCTAAGGAGGCGGCGCGGATGGACGATCAGGTCGTCTTCCTCAAGCCAGGCGACTTCGCTCTCGTCCCAGGGCACGGCGCGGCAGGCGAGGATCAGGCCGCGCGACTTCTCCTCGTCGGAGAGCGCGAACTCGGAGTAACCCTCCATCGTCACCTCGCCCTTCACGAGGTGCGACTTGCAGGCGCCGCAGTTCCCCGACTGGCAGCCGAACGGATAGGAGATGCCGGCGTCGAGCGCGGCTTCCAGGATGGTGGCGCCGGTCGGCACGTCAATCGTGCGGTCGGCGGAGGCAATGCGAACCTTGAAGCTCATCTTGTGCGGCGGCGAATTTGTTTGCTCCCCAAACAATCTCCGTCTACCACTTGGGCGATGGCCCGTCCACAGCCCGCATCCAAGGACAAGCCGGCCCGGTCAGCGCCGCTCGATCGCGGCCTGCTGCCCTCGCTGATGGGCTATGCGCTGCGCCGCACCCAGTCCGCCGTCTTTGCCGACTTCGCCGCGACCTTCGCCAAGGCGGGCGAGGCGTTGACGCCGGGCGAGTTCGGCCTGCTGGTATTGGTCGACCGCAATGCCGGCTTGAGCCAGATGGCACTGGCGCGCGCGCTCGGCATCGACCGCTCAACCTTGGTGCCGATCCTCGACCGCTTGCAGGCGCGCGATCTCCTGGTGCGCCGCCCGTCTCCGACCGACGGGCGCACCCATGCGCTGGCGCTGACGGCGTCTGGAGAAAAGGCGCTCGCCCGGTTCGTCAGGCTGGTTCGCGCCCACGAGAATCGAATCGCGTCGAGCCTTTCGACGGCCGAAACGCGGACGCTGATCGACCTGCTGGAAAAGGTGCGGGCGTCTGCCCGTTCGTTATAGTCCGCGCCCCATGAGCTCAGCCCATCCCGACTTCCAGAACGCCGCCAAGGACTTCGTGCACGACTCCGAGATGCTCGAGATTCTTCGCGCCAATCCGCCCGAAGCTTTGAAGACGCTGAACGGCGAACTGCTCGATATCGATTCGACGCGCGGCTATGCGCGGTTCCGTTTCGAGGTCGTGCCGGCCTTCTGCCATTCGCAGGGCCGCATCTGCCAGGGCGGCTTCCTGACCGGCATGGTCGATACCGCGATGGCCAACGCGGCGATCGTGAAGGGCAAGCTCGGCGTCGCCGTGCCGACGCTCGAACTCAAGATCAGCTTCTTCGAGGCGATGGGGCCGGGCATCGTCTATGCCGAGGGGCGCGTGATGCGCTGGGGCGGCTCGGTCGGCTTCCTCGACGGCGAACTCAAGGACGAGAAGGGCCGCCTGATCGTCCACTCAACCTCCACGATCAAGATCGTGCGGCCGAAGGTGAAGGCTTAGCCTTCCCGATCTCACTCGCTGTGAAAGATGCTTCCTTGTGAAAGAGAAGCAATGGTGACTGCGTCGTTCCGACCCGCACGCATGCTGCTGAAGCGGCGTGCTTCTTGCGGTTGCTTCGCCTAGAGAGGCGCGCGCTGAAGGAGCGGCGAGAGGACTGTCCGGGAAATGATGGCTGAAACGAAGACGCTGTTTGTGGTGATGGTTGCCATCTCGACGGTTGCTTGCGCGACCGCCGCCCTGGCCGATTCGAGCCTCGTCAGGCCGGCTGGCACCGAGGACACGAAAGTCGCCGACGCCTGTTTCAGCAGAGTGTCGGGCAGCCGCCCGGTTGGTGTGCTGGGCGGGCTCCTTGTGAACGGCGAGCCCACCATGGCCCAGCAGGCGAACACCTCGAAGGCGACGCCGGACGAGGTCGCGAACGTCTATGCCTATCATCGTGACCTTACGACCTGCCGCCAGATCAGCCTGCAGACGGCCGGGAAGCAGGACCCGCTCCTGGTTGGCGCCATCGCCGATGGCTATGCCAAGCAGGATGCCGTCGTGGCCGGCCTGATCGAAGGCAAGCTGACCTGGGGCGAGTTCGCGCGCGCGGGCTATGCCGCACAGGTGGAGGGCGCCGCCCAGCAGATCGCGGCGGCGGACGCCGTCGGACGCGGCCTCGATCGCTCCGACACCGCCGAGCTGGCGCGTCGTGAGCAGGCCGTCATCGCGCTGGCCGCCTGGACGCAGAACCAGCAGGCGATCTTCATGCAGCAGCAGATGGTCAACGGATTGGGCCAGCCGCGTATGACCCACTGCCGGTACATCGGCGCGAAGCTGAGCTGCTCGACGTTCTAGGACGTCCGCGGCGCGGTCAGGCGGGAAACCGCGCCTGCCAGTGCTCGGCGATCTGGCGGCGTGTGGCGAACCAGGCGCCGCCCTTCTGCTTCATGTGAGACACGATGCGGTCGAGCGCGGCGATGCGGCCGGGCCGGCCGATCATGCGCAGGTGCAGGCCGATCGACATCATCTTCGGCGACCGCTCGCCCTCGGCCCACAGCGTGTCGAAGGCATCGCTCGTGTAGTCGGCGAAGTCGCGTGCCGACACGAAGCGATGGAAGCCCTGGTGATAGTGCATGTCGTTGGTGTCGAAGCTGTAGGGCAGCACCAGGTGCCGCTTGCCCGAGACCTCGACATGGAAGGGCAGGTCGTCGGAGTAGTCGTCGCTGTCGTAGAGGAAGCCGCCTTCTTCGACGAGCAGGCGACGGGTGTTGGGAGAGGGCGTCGAGCGCGTGTGCCAGCCGACGGGGCGCGTCCCTGCAATCTCGGTCAGCGCCTTGACGGTGCGGGCGATGATCTCGCGTTCCTTCGCCTCCTCCATGTGGGCATGCTTTTCCCAACGCCAGCCATGGCAGGAGATCTCATGGCCGCGCGCCACGGCGTCCTGGATCAGCCAGGGCGAGAGTTCGGCGGCAAGCCCGCAGGTGCTGACGGTCGCCGGCACGCCGAGCCGCTCCAGCGAATCGGCGATGCGCCACCAAGCGGCCTTGGTGCCGTACTCGAAATGCGACTCCATGCACCGGTCGGGAACGCCCACGACCTCGTCGGTGACCTCGTAGACCTTCTCGTTGTGGGCGTCGCCCGCCGACAACGACATCTCCGCGCCTTCCTCGAAGTTGATCACGAAGGAGACGGCTACGCGGGCGCCGTTCGGCCATTTCGGATCGGGCGGCGTGCGGCCATAGCCCTTGAGGTCGCGCATCGGTGTTACGAGTCCTTGTGGCCGATCACGTCGGCCAGGGGCCCGGATAGGCCTTTGGAATCCTTGGCGGCGGGACGGCGGTAAGTGCCCTGCGTCGCCTTGCGCGGATTGAGCCGCACGAGGCCCTCGGCCATCGTCACCGCGGCCTGGATGCCGTCGACCAATGGCACGGGCACGCGGTCGCGGATGGTGTTGGCGAGACCCGCGAGGGGAGCGCCCGCGAGGATGACGACGTCGGCGCCGTCGTTCTTCACCGTGCCCAGCGCGAGATCGATCAGCACCTGTTCCTTCTCGTGCTGTACGTCGTCGATCGAACGGAAGCCTTCGTCCGGCGTGCGGATGGCGGCGCAGCGGCCGGACATGCCGTGCCAGTCGACGATCTCTGCGAACCACGGTTCGAGCGCCTTGGCGAAGCTCACGATCGCGAACTTCCGGCCGAGGGTGCAGGCCACCAGCATCGCGGCCTCGGCCATGCCGACGACCGGGAAGTCGAACAGCTCGCGCGCGCCACCGAGGCCGGGATCGCCGAAGGCCGCGACGATGGCGGCGTCGAATGTGCCGCGCCGTTCGGCCAGCATTTCCAGCATCATGGCGCTGCCGATCGCGGCTTCCGCGCGCGTGGCGATGTAAGGCACGCCGCGCGGCGCGGTCATTGGCTGCAGTTCGGTGCCGGCGCTGGCGACGAGTTTGCCGGAAGCGACCAGCCGGTCGGTCACGCCGGTGGACGTGTTGGGATTGGCGACGAGGATTTTCATTTGGGTATCTTCAGAAGTCGGCGAGCTTGCGCAAGCCCACGAGACGGTCGCCGATCACCAGGGCCACGATCGCCAGCAGCACGAGGCAGGCCGAGATCGCGGCGATTGTCGGATCGGGTCGCTCCTCGACGTACTGCAGCATCTGGATCGGCAGGGTCTTGGTCCAGGCGTCGGTGAAGAAGATCGAGATCGGGTAATTGTCCATCGAGGCGAGGAACGCGAACATGCCCGAGGTCAGGAACGCCGGGGCGAGGGCGGGCACCAGCACGCGCGTCAGCGCCGCCGGATAGGAGCAGCCCAGGGTCCTCGCCGCGTCGATCAGCGAGAAGTCGAACAGCGACAGCGCGCCGACGACGGTACGCACGACGTAGGGCAGCGTGATGACGACGTGTGCCACCAGCAGGCTGGCATAGACGTCGCGCAGGCCCATTGCCTTGAAGCCCTGCAGCATGGCGATGCCGATGACGAGGCCTGGCAGCATCAGCGGCGAGACGAGGAAGGTCGAGATCGTCTCGCGACCGGGGAAGCGTCCCCGCACCAGGGCAATGGCGCACAGGGTTCCCAGGATCATGGCGATGGCCGTCGAGACGGCGGCGATCTGCAGCGAGACGATCAATGCCGGCAGGAGGCCCCGCATGTTCGCGAGCCGCTCGTACCAGCGCATCGACCAGTCGGGCGGCGGCAGGGTGAAGACCGTGGTCGAGCCGAACGACACCAGCACGGTGACGATGAGCGGCGTCATCAGGAAGACGACGGTGAAGCCCGCGATGAACCAGACGAAATACTGCGAAGCACGCTCGATGGCGGTCATGTCGTGCTGCCTCCGATCCGTCGCGCCAACCAGGTCGATCCGACGACGATGGAGACGGCCAGCACCAGCAGGATGACCGCCGTGGTCGAGCCGAGCTGCTCGTTGCGCATCAGCAGGAAGGACCGGCCCATCAGGGTCGACAGCGTCTGGAACCGGTCGCCGATCAACAGCGAGGGAATGACGAACATCGACACGCTCATTGAAAAGACGAAGGCGATGCCCGAGACAACGCCCGGCAGGGTGAGCGGCAGGGTGACGTGGGTGAAGCGATAGAGCGGCGTGGCGCCCAGGGTCGCGCCGGCCTCGCTGAGGCGCGGATCGATCAGCTTCACCACGGAGTAAATCGGCAGGATCATGAACGGCAGGAAGATGTTGGCCGCGCCCAGCACCAGTCCGGTCTCGGTGAACAGGAGCCGCTGCGGTTCGTCCCAGATGCCGACGCCGACGAGGAGCTGCGCGACCACGCCATCGCGGCGCAGCACGATCTGCCAGGCGAAGGCCTTGACCACCGCGCCGATCGAGAGTGGCAGGATGATCGAGACCAGCATCACGATCTGCAGGACCGAGCCTGCGCGGGCGAGGGCAAAGGCGGCGGGATAGCCGATCAGGAAGCAGACGAGGGTGACCCAGCCGGCGACCCTGAGCGTGTTGCCGACGACCCGCCAGTTGAAGGGGTCGCTCAGGAACGAAACATAGGGCTGGACCGTGAATCCGGTGGGACCGGTCAGGCTCTTCATGAACAGCCAGAGCAGCGGGAAGGCGTAGATGACCAGCAGGTAGAGGACGGCCGGCACCGCGAGGAGGGCGACCGGATCCCGCCACGGCGAGGGCGCGCTCTTCGTCGTCATGGCGCCGGATAGATCAGCGTGTCGGCGACCGCCCAGCCCAGGCGCATCTCGGTACCCGGCGGCGGCAATCCTTCGGAAAGATCGGCCGTCTCGACCATGAGATGGTCGCCGTCCTTCGCCTCGAAATGGAGCTGGACCTTCGATCCCTGGAACACCGCGTCGCGCAGGCGGGCGACCAGCGCATAGTCCCCGCCCGTGTTCACCTTGATGCGCTCCGGACGTACCGCGAGCACCACGGGGGCCCCGGCCACGAAGCTGCCGGGCGCGCGCAGCGGACCGAACGCGGTATCGACGACGACGTGGTCGTAGTCCTGGCCCACAACCATGCCGTTGAGACGCGAGGAGAGACCGACGAATTCGAGCACGAACGAGGTCGCGGGCGAGCGATAGATCGTGGCCGGCTCCGCCAGCTGCTCGATCGCGCCCTTGTTCATCACGGCGATGCGGTCGGACATGGTGAGTGCCTCGTCCTGGTCGTGCGTGACGAAGACGGCGGTGATGCCCAGCTCGCGCAGCAGGCGGCGCAGCTCGATCTGCATGTTCTCGCGCAGCTTGCGGTCGAGCGCCGAGAAGGGTTCGTCGAGCAGCAGCAGCTTGGGCTTCACCGCAAGCGCCCGTGCAACGGCCACGCGCTGCTGCTGGCCGCCCGACAGGGCGCGCACGGAGCGGTCGGCGAAGTCGTTGAGATGGACCAGCGAAAGGAAGCGTTTCACCGTCGGACCGATCCCGCCGGCGGGATGCTTCCGCGCCTTGAGGCCGAAGGCGATGTTCTCGGCCACCGTCAGGTGCGGGAAGAGGGCGTAGTTCTGGAAGACGACACCGACGTCGCGCCGGTGCGGCGGCCGTGCGCCGATCTCCTCACCATCGAGCCGGATGGCGCCGCGGTCGGCCGCCAGCAGGCCGGCGACGATGCGGAGCAGGGTGGTCTTGCCGCATCCCGAGGGACCCAGCAGTGAGATGAACTCGCCGGCGGCGACCTGGAGGTCCACGCCGCCCAGCACGGTCACGCCGCCGAAGGATTTCTCGGCGCCGGCAACATCGAGGAAGGAGTCGGAGGTCACGATGCGGCCTGTCGACTACATCGCCATGTCGCGGTCCCAGCGCTTCACCCATTCGGCGCGATTGTCGGCGACGAACTTCCAGTCGATGCCGAAGATGGTCGCGTTGGTCGGTGCGCCGGCCGGCACGGGCGTGTCCTTGTTGGTCGGCAGCGAGTAGGTGGCGGCCGAAAGCTTGGCCTGGATCTCCGGCCCGATCATCTCGTTGATGTAGCCGGCGGCCAGGTCCGGCTGCGGCCCGCCCTTCACCAGGGCGACGCCCGACGGCATGGCGAAGATGCCTTCCTTCGGCACGGCGATCTCGACCGGCGCGCCGGCGGCCTTGCGCTCCAGCGCCACCTGCGAGATCGCGCTGGAGATCATGAAGCCCTCGCCCTGTTCCAGCAGGTTGTAGGCCTGCGGCATCTGCGTGTAGGCGGTCAGCAGGTTGGGCTTGATGGTCACCAGCTTCTTGAAGCCGGCATCGATGTCCTTCTGCGCCTCGGCCATCGGTTTTCCGGTGGCGAGGAAGGCCGCCATGAACAGGTTGGCGAGGCCTTCGGTGTTCTGCAGCGACGGCAGGATGACCCGGCCCTTGTACTTGGGATCGTAGACGTCGGCCCATGATGTCGGTGCTACCTTCATGGCCTGCGGATTGTAGGCGATGCCCAGCCACGGCTGGAGGTAGTTGCACCACATGCCGTCCATGTGGATCGTGCCGGGCTTCAGGGCGGCGAGGTTCGGCACCTTGGCGGCGGTCAGCGGATCGAGCAGGCCCTCGGCGACGGCCGGGATCATGACCGGATCGTCCATCATGACGACCGACAGGTACTGCTTGTCCTTGTTCTTCTGCATCTTCTCGAGATTGACCAGCGAGCGCGATCCCTCGAACACGACCTTGCAGGAGAACTTCTTCTCGACGACCGGGGCGATGATGGTTTCGACGAAGCCCTTGTGGCTGGCGGCGCCGCCGACCACGAGTTCCTTCCCCTGCGCGCGCAGGATGCGCGGTGCGGCGAGGGCGGCTGTCGCGGCGCCCGCAGCCGCGAGGATGGTGCGGCGATTGAGGACGGCGGTCCGGGACTTGGTCGTGGACGACTTGTTCATAGGCAGTTCCCCCTAATCGAATCGGGGGAAGCAAGGACCGTGCCTAGCCTTGTCATCCTGAGCGAAGTGAAGGATCTCGCGTCAGCTACAGAGTCGTCTGGTCGTTCCGCTAGGTCCTTCGCTGCGCTCAGGACGACATTGCGCTTTATTTATTGGCCTTTCAGCCGCGCCACTTCCTCTTCCAGCTCCTTGATCCGCTTCGCGAGCTGGTCGACGGCGGGCGCGATTTCAGCCTCGCTGTAGCGGGGGACGATGTGCTGGCGGCAGTTGATGTCCCAGGCCTCGATGGTGAAGGCGATCGCCCGCATCGGCCGTGCCCGGTAGCGCGGGTCGACCAGGCGTTCCATCAGTTCGAGGTCGCCCTCGATGATGCGGGCCCGGCCCCACAGTTTCAGCCGCTGCTGGGTGGCGAAGTGCAGGATGAAGATGTGGGCCTGGTCGTTCTCCCGGAGATGACCCAGGGAGATGTACTGGTGGTTGCCCGCAAAGTCGGCGAAGGCCAGCGTGTTGGTGCCGATCGGTTTCAGAAAGCCCGGCGGCCCGCCGCGATGCTGTATATAAGGTCGGCCGTCAGCGCTGGCCGTCGCGAAGAAGAACGTGTCGATGACGCCGAGGAACTGGCGGAGATCGTCGGTGATCTCCGTGTTCCATGTCCGGCCCTCGAACTGGGCGCGCGACCCGAGACGCGTCTGCTCCGCCTTCACCGCGGGCGAGAACATCACGTCTTCGGGATCGCTCATCCCAGTCGCTCCATCGCTACCCCAGTTTCTTGCCGAGTCGTCCGGCGATTTCCTGGATGAACTGCCAGGCGACGCGGCCCGAGCGCGAGCCGCGGGTGATCGACCATTCGACCGCCTGCTTGCGCAGCTCTTCCTTCGGCACGTCGAGCCCGTAGAACTCGCAATAGCCCTCGATCATCGAGAAGAACGTGTCCTGGTCGGCATTGTGGAAGCCGAGCCACAGGCCGAAGCGGTCCGACAGCGAGACCTTCTCCTCGACGGCTTCGGACGGATTGATCGCTGTCGAGCGCTCGTTCTCGATCATGTCGCGCGGCATCAGGTGGCGCCGGTTCGAGGTCGCGTAGAAGACGACATTGTCCGGCCGGCCCTCGATGCCGCCGTCGAGCACGGCCTTCAGCGACTTGTAGGCGGCGTCCTGGCCGTCGAACGAGAGGTCGTCGCAGAACACGATGAAGCGACGGCTGGAGTCGCGGATCATGGTGAGCAGCGCGGGCAGGGACGGGATGTCCTCGCGATGGATCTCGATCAGGGCCAGCGGCCCCGGCGGTCCGCCCATCTCGCGGTTCACATGGGCGTGCACGGCCTTCACGATCGAGCTCTTGCCCGCGCCGCGCGATCCCCAGAGCAGCGCGTTGTTGGCCGGCAGGCCCTTGGCGAAGCGGCGGGTGTTCTCGACCAGTGTCTCCTTCTGGCGGTCGATGCCGACCAGGAGATCGAGGTTTACGCGGTTCACCTTGGGGACCGCTTCCAGGCGGTGACCGACCGCGTGCCAGACATAGGCTTCGGCTCCATTGATGTCGGCGCCGGCCGGAAGCGGGGGCGCCAGACGGTCGAGGGCTGCCGCAATGCGTGAAATAGTGGCTTTAAGGTCTTGATCCATCGTCGCCGGGCCGCTGAAAGGGGGGCGACCTTATCGCCCCCTGCTTGCGTTGCAAAGCGGGGGAAGACCGCTATAGTCCGCGCGCTTTTTCGACGGCCGGAAGATTCGGGAGCAGAAGATGTTCATTTCACAGGCGTGGGCGCAGGGCGCTGGTGGCGGCGGCGGGGATTTCCTCGTCCAGCTCTTCCCGCTGGTCCTCATCTTCGTCGTCTTCTACTTCCTGCTGATCCGTCCGCAGCAGGCCAAGGTGCGCGCACAGCGCGAGATGCTGTCCGGCGTGAAGCGCGGCGACCGCGTCGTCACCGGTGGCGGCATCATCGGCCTGGTCACCAAGGTGATCTCGGACAACGAGGTCCAGGTGGAACTTGCCGAGGGCGTGCGGGTTCGCATCATCAAGCAGACCATCACGGATATCGTGTCGCGCGGCGAATCGGTGCGCGGGCCGAAGGAGTCCAGCGAAGACGACGACAAGCCGCTGCTGCCTCCGCCCGCTCCCGCGCCGGAGCGCAAGAGCCTGCTGGGCAGCCTGTTCGGCGGCGGCAAGAAGTAACAGCCGGAGAGGCTAGGTCGGCATGCTCAATCTTCCGCGCTGGCAAACGCTCGTCATCGCCGGCATCACGCTGTTGTCGGCGCTGTTCGCGCTGCCGAACCTGCTGCCGCCCAGCGTGCTCGATCACATGCCGCACTGGTATGCGAACAGCCGCATCAACCTCGGCCTCGACCTGCGCGGCGGTGCGCACTTCCTGCTGGAAGCCGACCTACGCTCGGTGCTGAACGAGCGTCTGACCAACTTGTCCGATTCCGTGCGCGCCGAGATGCGCAAGCAGCAGGTGCAGATCAAGGACGTCACCGTCGAGCCCGGCCGCGCGCTGATCGTCAGCCTGCGCGACGAGGCGAGCCGCGCCAAGGCGATCGAGGCGATCCGCGCCGTCGATCCGTCGCTCGTCGTCTCCGGCAGCGGCGACACGATCCGCGTGGCCTATTCCGACCAGGAGCTGGCCAAGCGGAAGAAGGAAGTGATCGACCAGTCGATCGAAATCCTTCGCCGTCGCGTCGACGAGACCGGCACGCTCGAGCCCACCATCACGCGCCAGGGCGACGAGCGCATCCTGCTGCAGGTGCCGGGCATCAAGGACACGACCGACCTCAAGCGCAAGATCAACCAGACCGCCAAGCTGACCTTCCATCTGGTGAACGAGGACGTGGCCGCGACCGGCCAGAACATCCCGCAGACCGTGCCGCCGACCACCTTCCTGGTGCCGACGCGAGAGGGCATGCAGGAACTGCGTCGCACCAACCCGAAGGCCTGGGAAGACATCCAGAACTCCAACCCGCGGCTGTCGCCGGAGCAGGTCTGCCGCCGTTACCAGCCGCAGTGCCTGCCGGTCCTGAAGCGCGTCGTCGTCGGCGGCGAGGACCTCGACGATTCGAAGGCCACCTTCGAGCAGCAGCAGGGTGGCCGCCCGATCATCAGCTTCACCTTCAATTCGGCCGGCGGCCGCGCTTTCTGCGCCGCCACCCGCGCCAACATCGGCAAGCGCCTGGCGATCCAACTCGACGGTGAGATCATCAGCGCCCCGGTCGTGCAGAGCGCGATCTGCGGCGGCAGCGGCATCATCACCGGCAGCTTCACGACCCAGCAGACGCAGGAGCAGTCGCTGCTGCTGCGCTCCGGCGCGCTGCCGGCGACGCTCAGCATCATCCAGGAAAGCACCGTCGGCGCCGACCTGGGTGCGGATGCCATCCAGGCCGGCACGGTCGCCGCGCTGGTCGGCACGGCGCTGGTGGCGATCTTCATGTTCGTGGCCTACGGCCCGGTGTTCGGCGGCTTCGCCAACCTTGCTATGTTGGTCAACCTGCTGATGGTGTTCGCGGGCATGTCGATCCTCGGAGCCTCGCTCACGCTGCCGGGCATCGCGGGCCTCGTCCTGACGGCGGGCCTCGCCGTCGACGCCAACGTGCTGATCTATGAGCGCGTGCGCGAGGAGAAGGCCCTGGGTCGCTCCCCGTTCAGTTCGCTCGCCACGGGTTACGAGAAGGCGATGTCGGCGATCATCGACGCCAACCTGACGACCCTCATCGCCGGCGTCCTGCTGTTCGGCTTCGGCTCGGGCCCGATCCGCGGCTTCGCCACGACGCTGACGCTCGGCATCATCACCTCGATGTTCAGCTCGACGATCTTCACGCGCATGCTGCTCGCGGTCTGGGTGCGCTGGCGTCGCCCCTCCGAACTCGTGATCTGAGGCGACTGTCATGTGGAAGCCCGTCCGCCTGTTCGCCTTCAAGAAGAAGTTCGACTTCCTCGGCCAGCGCCGCGCCGCGCTGGTCATCTCGACTTTGATCAACGTCGTTTCGATCGTCGGCGTGCTCACGCTCGGCCTTAACTTCGGCATCGACTTCAAAGGCGGCATCGCCATCCAGGCCAAGGCCAAGGACGGCAAGGCCGAGCTCGACCAGCTGCGTAACACCGTCGGCGCCCTGGGCGTCGGCGAGGTGTCGCTGCAGGAATTCGGCGATCCCAGCACCGTCCTGATCCGCGTCCAGCGCCAGGAAGGCGACAACCAGTGCGTCGCGGGCGCCCAGCGCGTGATGCAGAAGCGCGCCGGCCAGGGTTGGCAGGTGAAGCCGGGTGCCGCCGGGACGGGCGATGTCGAGTTCACGTCGCCGACCGCGCTCGACGCCGCCAACTGGCGCGATGCCGTCAGCCGCGCCGGCCTGACGCTGCAGGAGCGCCAGCTTCCGCGCGGGTCGACCAATACCGCCAAGATCGACATGTCGGTCGAGCAGCGCGCCGAATGGTGCCAGCAGGTCGCCATCAAGCTGGTCGAGGATGCGATCGGCACCAACTACGAGCTGCGCGGCACCGAGTCGGTCGGTCCCAAGATCGGCGACGAGCTGATGCGCAGCGGCATCTGGGCGGTGATCGCGACCATGGTTGCGATCGCCATCTACGTCTGGGTGCGCTTCGAATGGCAGTTCGCGATCGGTGCGCTGATCGCCATGCTGCACGACGTCATCTCGACCATCGGCATCTTCGTGCTGTTCCAGCTGGATTTCAGCCTCACGGCGCTGGCCGCGGTGCTGACCATCGCGGGCTACTCGATCAACGACACCGTCGTGATCTTCGACCGCGTGCGCGAGAATATGCGCCGCTACAAGAAGATGCCGCTGCTCGACCTGCTGAACCACAGCATCAATGAGACGCTGTCTCGCACCTTGATGACCTCGGCCACGGTGTTCGTGGCGGTGGGCGCGCTGGTGCTGTTCGGCGGGCCGGTGCTGCACAGTTTCTCGGTGGCGATGCTGTGGGGCGTCATCGTCGGCACCTACTCGTCGGTCTGGGTGGCCTGTGCGGGCCTCGTCTATCTCGGCCTGCGCTCCGACCAGCTCCGCCCGGCCGACGACAAGGCGGACAAGGCCGACAAGACGGAGCAGGCCGGGGCGTGAAGCCGCCGCTCCCGGGACCCGCCGACAAGAGCCTGCCGACACCGGACCCCAAGCAGGTCCAGTACATCCGCAGCTACGGTCCCGGTCGCTTCCTGATCAGCGAGCGCGAATGGCAGTCGCCGGTGCTGGTGACGCCGCCAGCGACCTATCCCTGGACCGTGACGCGCGCCGAGGACCTCTCGCTCGAGAGCCTGGCGTCGCTGCGCGAGGCGGCGATCCCGACGGAGCTCCTTGTACTGGGCTGTGGCGCGCGCGCGGTGTTCGTGCCGCCGGCTCTGCGTGCCGCCCTGAAGGCGGCCGGCATGGGGTTGGAAGTGGTCGATACCGGATCGGCCTGCCGCATCTACAACGTGCTGCTGGCCGAAGGCCGGCGGGTGGCGGCGGCGCTCATTCCGCTATAGGGAGCGGGCGTCGGTCTGGCTCTCGCGCGGCGGCCCTGACTGAGCCCGCCCGGCCGCTGCTGCGGGAACTACCGCAGCGGCGTCGAGCGTGGATGGTCGTGCGCCAACCTGGAGTGAGCCACTCCAGCGGCGCGCTCCAATGATTGTTAGACCGCGCCGCCCGACTTGAAGCCTTCGATCGCCTTCGCGTCGTAGCCCAGGCCCGTCAGCACCTCGTCGGTGTGCTGGCCGAGGTCCGGCGTCGGGTTGAGCGACTTGGGCTGCGGGTAGTCCGAGAGGTTGATCGGCTGGCCGACCACCTTGATGTCGCCCAGCGCGGGATGCTTCACCGGGCGGGCGATGCCGAGATGCTGGACCTGCGGTTCGGCGAAGGTCATGTCGATCGTGTTGATCGGACCGCAGGGGACGCCTGCCTTGTTCAGCGACTCGATCCAATGCGCGCTGGTGTTGGTCTTGGTGACCTCGGCCAGCCGCTCGTTCAGCGCCTTGCGGTTCTGCGAGCGCAGCGCCGGGGTCGCATGCTCGGGATGGTCGATCAGCGCCTTGGCGCCGAGTGCTTCCGCCGCACGCTTCCACATCTTGTCGCCGGCGGCGGCGATGTTGATGTAGCCGTCCTTGGTGGGGAACACGCCGGTCGGGATGCTGGTCGGATGGTCGTTTCCGGCCTGTTTGGCAACCTCGCCCTTCATCAGCCAGCGCGAGGCCTGGAAGTCGAGCATGAAGATCTGCGCCTCGATCAGCGAGGTGTGGACCCACTGGCCCTTGCCGGTGCGCTCGCGCGTGAACAGCGCCAGCATGATCGCTTGCGCAAGCAGCAGACCCGAGGTGAGGTCGGCGATGGGAATGCCGACGCGCATCGGCCCGCGGCCCGGCTCGCCGGTGATCGACATCAGGCCGCCCATGCCCTGGGCGATCTGGTCGACGCCGGGACGCGCCGCGTCGGGCCCGCTCTGGCCGAAGCCCGCGATCGAGCCGTAGATGATGCGCGGGTTGACCTTGGCCACGGTGTCGTAGTCGACCTTGAGACGGTGCTTCACGTCGGAGCGGTAGTTCTCGACGATGACGTCGGCCTTGGCCGCGAGCTTCATGAAGATCGCATGGCCCTCGGCGCTCTTGAGGTTGAGCGTCATCGACTTCTTGTTGCGGTGCAGGTTCTGGAAATCGAAGCCGTGGCGCGCACCGCCCATGGAATCGTTCTTGCCGCCGTCGGCGGGCGGCGGCTCGATCTTGATCACGTGCGCGCCCCAGTCGGCGAGCTGGCGCACGGCGGTCGGGCCGGCGCGGTGCGCCGTGAGGTCGAGGACGGTGAGGTGGGACAGGGGAAGGGCGGTCATGTTGTTTACCTTTTCAAAAATTTCCGTCATCCCGACCGGAGCGAAGCGGAGTGGAGGGATCTCTTATGGGATCGATGAGAGGCCCCTCGGCTTCGCTCGGGGCGCCGGCGCTTATTTTCCTTTGAAGACGGGCCGGCGCTTTTCCATGAAGGCGCGGCGGCCTTCCTTGAAGTCCTCGCTGTCGAAACAGGCCTCGGCCATCTTGTCGAGCTTCGCATGGTCCTGCTTGGACTCGGGCTTGGCGATCTCGCGCGCCGCGGCCTTGGCGAGCGCGATGGTGAGCGGGGCGTTCTGGGCGATGGCGCCGGTGATGCCGTCGACCATGGCGTCGAGCTCGGCATCGGCGGCGACGCCGTGCACCAGGCCCATGTCGTAGGCTTCCTTCGAGGAATACTGCTTGGCGGTGAACAGGAACTCCATGGCGCGCGGCAGGCCCACGATGCGCGAGAAGCGCTCGATGCGCAGGAAGCCGTAGCCCAGGCCGAGCTTGGCGGCCGGCACGCCGAAGCGCGCGCCTTCGTTGGAGTAGCGCAGGTCGCAGCAGGCCGCGAGGTTCATGCCGCCGCCGATGCAGTAGCCGGTGATCTTGGCGATGGTCGGCTTGGGGAAGTCGTAGAGCGCCTCGTAGCCTTCCTTGGAGATGGCGTCGTAGCGCACCTGCGCCTCGGCGTTGGCGCGCTCGCTCTCGAACTTGGAGATGTCGGCGCCGGAGACGAAGGCCTTGCCGCCGGAGCCGCTCACCACGACGCAGCGGATCTCGGGATCCTTGGCGAAGTCCTTCAGGATGTTGACGAAGCCTTCCCACATATCGAGGGATACCGCGTTGAGCTTGGCCGGGTTGTTGAAGACGAGATGGCCGACGGCGCCCTCGCGGCGTCCGATGATTTTCTGTTCCTGCATGCCGGTATTCCTTCCGATGAGGCCGGGAATATAGCGCGCGCGGATCGATTTGAATAAGGTGTGACGAACAGGGAGGAATCGTGGCCTCAGTCGAGCTGAAAGGCCTTTCCAAGCACTACGGCGCTGCCGTCGCGGTCGACGATGTGTCGCTGCGCGTGGAACACGGCCAGCTCGTCTGCCTGCTGGGCCCGTCGGGCTGCGGAAAGACCACTACCCTGCGGTTGATCGCGGGCTTCATTGAACCATCGGCAGGCGAAATCCTGGTCGGCGGCAAGGTCCTGTCCTCGCCTTCCCGCACGGTGCCTCCCGAAGGCCGCAAGATGTCGATGATCTTCCAGAGCTACGCGCTGTGGCCGCACATGACCGTGGCGGAGAACGTGGCCTATGGCCTCAAGATCCGGAAGCTCGACCGCGCGACGATCGACTCCAAGCTCAAGGCGATCCTCTCGACCGCGCGCCTCGAGGCGCTGGCCGATCGCTATCCTGGCGAGCTGTCGGGCGGCCAGCAGCAGCGGGTGTCACTGGCGCGTGCGCTGGTGGTGGAGCCCGAGACGCTGCTGCTCGACGAGCCGCTGTCCAACCTCGACGCCAACCTGCGCGAGGAGATGCGCTTCGAGATCCGCCGCCTGCACGACCAGTACCGTTACACGACCGTCTATGTGACGCACGACCAGTCTGAGGCCATGACCACGGCCGATCTCATCGCGGTGATGAACAAGGGCAAGGTCGAGCAGTTGGGACCGCCGGAAGAGATCTACGCGCGGCCGCGCTCGGAGTTCGTCGCGCGCTTCATCGGCGGCTCGAACGTGCTCGCCGCGACCGCCATCGACGACAACCGCGTCTCAGTGGCCGGCGGCGTGCTGCGCACGATCGGGCGTCCGCTCGTGACCGGCCGGCCGGTCGCCGTCTCGGTGCGCCAGCACGAGATCGGCATCGCCCTCGAATCGCCACCGTCGGGGATGGAGAATCACCTTCACGGCACGGTGACGCGGCAGGTCTTCCTGGGGTCGACGCGCGACTACACGGTCGCGCTCGACGACAGGACGGAACTGCGCGTGACGGCGCCGCCCGGCCACAACATTGCGCCGGGTCAGTCGGTCTGGCTGCACCTGCCGGCGGAACAATGCCGGGCATTGGCGGAGGAATGATCCATGACGAGTAAGCTGACGCGGCGCCATGTGCTCGCCGCCTCGACGGCGATGGCCGCAAGTTCCTTCATCACGCCGGTGCGCGCCGCACCGCCGGAGCCGACCAAGATCACGCAAGCCCTGATCGACGCGGCGAAGAAGGAAGGCAAGTTCTCCTGGTACACGTCGGTCGACCTGACCCTGGGCGAGAAAGTCGCCAAGGCCTTCGAGGCCAAGTATCCGGGCGTCACCATGAAGGTCGAGCGCTCGGGCGCGGAGCGCAACTTCCAGCGCATCGGCCAGGAGTTCCAGAACAAGATCTATAACTGCGACGTGGTGAACAGCACCGACGCCGCGCACTTCATCGTGTGGAAGCGCGCCAACATGCTGGCGGCGTTCGTGCCGGAGGACGTGGCGCAATTCTTTCCCGCCGTCCACAAGGACCCCGACGGCATGTACGCCGCGTGGCGCATCACGCTCTCGCCGATCGCCTACAACACCAAGCTGGTGAAGGCCGAGGACGCGCCGAAATCCTACGCCGACCTGCTCGATCCGAAATGGATGGGCAAGATCGTGAAGGCGCATCCGGGCTACAGCGGCACCATCATGACCGCGACGCAGCAGCTCAGCCGCGACCTCGGCTGGCCGTGGTTCGAGAAGCTCGCGAAGCAGAAGGTGATGCAGGTCCAGTCGGCGACCGAGCCGCCCAAGAAGCTGGCCCAGGGCGAACGCGCGATCATGGCCGATGGCGGTGAATACGTCGTCGAGGACCTGAAGACGCGCGGCGAGCCGGTCGAGATCGTTTACGCGACCGAAGGCACGCCGCTGATCACCGGGCCGTCGGCGGTGATGGCCAACGCACCGAACCCCAATGCCGCGCGCCTGTTCCAGGCCTGGTCGATGACGCGCGAGGCGCAGCAGCTCAACATCGATGTCGGCGCGCTGCGTTCGGCGCATCCGCAGGCCGTGGACCGGCCCGACATGAAGAAGTTCTCCGACATCAAGACGATGAAGGAAGAGGCGAGCGTCGTTGCCGACCAGGCCGACGCGATCAAGGCCCAGTACGTCAAATACTTCAAGGTGTAGCCCATGCGCCGTCGTCAATTCGTCGCCGCCGCTGCGGCCTCCACCATCCTCGCGCCGTTCGGCGCGCGTGTCCTGTCCGCCGCACCTCCGACC
Source organism: Reyranella sp. GW821-FHT12G01 (assembly GCF_058806575.1). Lineage (NCBI taxonomy): Bacteria > Pseudomonadati > Pseudomonadota > Alphaproteobacteria > Hyphomicrobiales > Reyranellaceae > Reyranella > Reyranella sp. GW821-FHT12G01. The sequence continues at coordinate 3,395,126 of NZ_JBXAPV010000001.1, read as the reverse complement.
ACGGCGATCACACCGGAGCTGATCGAAGCCGCCAAGAAGGAAGGCAAGGTCACCTATTACACGGCGATGGACCTATCGGTCGGCGAGCCGATGGCCAAGGCGTTCGAGGCCAAGTATCCCGGCATCAAGGTTGCGGTCGAACGCACCGGCGCGGAGCGGCTGTTCAACCGCATCGGCCAGGAAGTCGGCAGCAACATCCGTCGGGTCGACGTGGTGAACAGCTCCGACGCCGCGCACTTCATCGTGTGGAAGCAGCAGGGCTGGCTCGAGCCGTTCCTGACGCCCGACATGGCGGAGAACCTGCCGGCCGACCAGCGCGACGCCGATGCCGCCTTCGTCAATCAGCGCACGCATCTGTCGGCGATCGCCTACAACACCAGCATGATCAAGCCCGAGGACGCGCCCAAGGGCTTCGTCGACCTGCTAGGGCCCAAATACACGGGCAAGCTCGTGAAGGGCCATCCGGGCTATTCCGGCACGATCATGACCGCGACCCAGCAGCTCGCGAAAGCGCTGGGCTGGGAGTATTTTGAGAAGCTCTCCAAGCAGAAGGTGCTGCAGGTCCAGTCGGCGACCGAGCCGCCCAAGCGCATCGAGGCGGGCGAGCGCGCCATTGCCGTCGACGGCAGCGACTATCTCTTCTGGATGGCCAAGGAGCGCGGCTCGCCGATCGAGGTCGTGCATGCGGTCGAGGGCACGCCGCAGATCTCCAATCCCGTGACGATCTTCAAGGCCGCGCCCAATCCCAACGCCGCGCGCCTGCTGGTCGGCTGGATGATGTCGCCCGAGGGCCAGGAGTTCATCGTCAACGTGAGCGGCCAGTACCCTGCCAACAAGCTGGTCAAGGCCAAGGCCGGCCGGCCGCCACTGTCGTCGATCAAGACGCTGCCGGAAGACCCGGTCGCGGTCGAGAAGCAGGCGGACGAGATCAAGACGCGCTACCAGCGTTACTTCAAGGTATGACGCGCAGCTTCGATCTTTCGCGCCCCGTCCTGGTCGCCGTCGCCGCCCTCCTGGCGGTGATGATCGTGCTGCCGGTCGGCTGGCTGCTGGTCGTCAGCCTGACGGCCAAGGACGGCGGGATCACGCTCGCCAACTTCGTGGCGCTGTTCACCGATCCCACCTTCGTCGACCCGCTGATCACGACGCTCATCATCTCCTGTTCGGTGAGCGCGATCTGCTGCCTGGTCGCGGCGCCGCTCGGCTGGCTGGTGGCGCGTACCGACATGCCGCTCGCGCGCACGATCCGTACCCTGGTCATGGCCTCGCTGGTGACGCCGCCCTTCGTCGGCGCCATTGCGTGGGAAATGCTGGCCGCGCCCAACTCGGGCCTGCTGAACCAGCTCTGGCGCATGATGACCGACATGCCGTCCGACGAGGCGCTGTTCGACATCTACAGCCTCACCGGGCTGATCTTCGTCATCTCCTGCTACACGTTTCCCTACGTCTTCATCCTGGTCGCCAATGCGCTCGACCGCATGCCGGGCGAGCTGGAAGACGCTTCCTCGATGCTGGGCGCCAAGACCTGGCAGACCGCACGCCTGATCACTGTGCCGCTGGCGCTGCCGGTGTTGCTGGCCGGCGCGCTGGTGGCCTTTCTGCAGGCGCTGAATCTGTTCGGTTCGCCCGCCATCCTCGCCATTCCCGCGGGCTTCCACACGCTGACGACGCGCATCTGGAGCCTGTTCCAGTTTCCGCCCAAGCCGGAACTGGCGGCCGCGGCCTCGGTGCCGCTGCTGGTGCTGACGGTGCTGCTTCTGCGCGCGCAGGCGATGGCGCTCGGCCGGCGCGGCTATGCCGTGCTGGGCGGCAAGTACGGCGCACCGCGGCAGATCCGGCTGGGCTGGCTGCGTATTCCGGCCGTCGCCTTGGCGCTGTTCGTCCTCGCCATGCCGCTGTTCCTGCCTTACGCGGCGCTGTTCAATTCCGCCTTCTCGCGCGTCGCGTCGCGCATCGTCGGGCCGGAGACGATCACGCTGCACAATGTGAAGTTCACCTTCCTCGAACTCAGCTCGACGATGCCGGCGCTGAAGAACACCTTCCTGCTGGCCGTCTCCACGGCCACCCTGGGTGCGCTGCTGGCGCTGATGATCGCCTACATCGTGGCGCGCAAGGCGGTACGCGGCTATCGCGTGCTGGGCTTCCTCGCGACCGCGCCGCTCGCCATCCCGGGCATCGTGCTGGGCGTCGGCCTGTTCCTCGCCTATACGCGCCCGCCGCTCGCGCTCTACGGCACGCTGTGGATCCTGCTGATCGCCTTCGTGACCATCGAATTGCCGGCGGCGTACCAGCAGCTCGGCTCGGCTTTCCACGCCGTGCATCCGGAGCTGGAGGAGGCGGGCCGCATGCTGGGCGCGACGCGCCTGCGCACCCTGGCCGACATCACCGCGCCGCTGCTGCGCTCGGCCGTGATCGCGACCTGGTGCTTCATCTTCGTGGCCACCATCCGCGAACTCTCGGCCGCCGTGATCCTGTTCACCTCGGAGACCAAGGTCCTGTCGGTGCTGATCTTCGACCTGAAGGAAAGCGGCGACGTCGGCGCCATCGCGGTGCTCAGCCTCACGATGGTGGCGATCACCACGGTCGTGATCGCCGCCGCCAACCGCCTGCACGCCCGGCCGCAGTCGCGACCGGCGGGTTAAGCGGCCCTAGTTGTCATCCTGAGCGAAGCGAAGGATCTCACGCCAGCAACGTAGATCTTTGATCGCCAGGTGAGGTCCTTCGCTGCGCTCAGGACGACAGATTGCGATTTCTCAGTTAAGGATCGCCACGTCATCCACGGTGATCGGCTTGGCGAGCAGGCCGAGTTGCTCCAGCGTCGCGAGCGTCGCTTCCCAGCCGGCGCGGGTCTGCTGGCCGGTAGGTGGACCCGAGAGCTGTTGAGAGACGGTCGCCATGCTGCGGTCGACGTAGCGGGGCGCCAGGCGCGGGAAGATGCGGGAGAAATGCGAGGCGGCGTCGCCCGGCCGCTCGCGCACCATGTTGTAGCCTTCCTGGACGGCCTCCGCGATCTTCTTGGCGGTCTCGCGCCGGGCCGGGTCGGCCCAGGCGGCGTCGTTGACGATGAGGTTGAGGCTATAAGCCTTCACGCCGAAGTCGCTCAGCCGGATCATGGTGATGCGGCGGCCCTCGGCGATCAGCTCGGCCGGCGCCATCTCGTCATAGTCGATCAAGGCATCGACCTTCTTCTCCACGAGGTCATAGGCATTCCAGGCGACCGTCGTTTCGGTGATCTTGCTGCGGTCGAGCTTGTTGGCCGCGAGCAGGGCGCGGAATTCCTCGTTGGTGATGCTGCCGGGCACGAGGCCCAGCGTCTTGCCGTAGAGGTCGCGCGGATGGGCGATGCGGTCCTCGCCGCGGGTGAAGATCACGGTCGGCGTCTTGGCGTAATAGACCGCGAGGCTCTTGACCGGCACGCCCTTGGAGCGGCCGATCGCCGTGGCGATGCCGCTCGACGAACCGATCCAGTATTGCTTGCCGGCGCCGATCATCTCCGCCGAGGAGATCGCGCCCTGGGTCTCCGAGAAGGTGACTTCGAGGCCGCGCCGCTCGAAGGCGCCCATCTCGCGGGCGAGATAGAAGCCCGCGAAGGTCGGCAGCGCCTTCCAGTCGAGCAGAATCTCGACCTTCTGGAGCGTGTCAGGTGCGGGCTGCGCGAGGACGGGCAGCGGAGCGAGCAGGGCAAAGGCGGCGGCGAGGACCAGACGGCGGCTGGAACGGGTCATGTCGAAATCCTAGAAAAACACGTACCCGGCGGATACGGGCGAAACATGTCACAACGACGTTCGGAAGTGGGAGCGATTTCCGCATAACTGCGTTTTCCGCGGGTGGAAGCGCTTACACCCCTGGGTCGTATCCGGCGGCTGCTGATCGAGACCGTCGAAGGGTTCATCGACGACGACGCTTTCAGTCGCGGCGCATCGATCGCCTATTTTACACTGTTCTCGCTGGCGCCGACCCTGCTGCTCGTCATTGCCATCGCCGGGCTGGTGTTCGGCCAGGAGGCCGCGCAAGGCGCCGTCGTCGATCAGTTGAGCGGCCTCATGGGACGCGACACGGCGGAGGCGATGCAGGCGATGATCCGCAGCGCCAGCGATCGCATGTCCGGCCTGCTCGCCACCCTGATCGGGCTGTTCACCATCCTGCTCGCGGCCAGCGGCGTGTTCGGCGAGGTGCAGTCGGCGCTGAACGCGATCTGGAAGGCGAAGTCGACACGCTCGACCATGTCCCGCCTGCTGCGGGCACGTTTGTCGAGCTTCGGCCTGGTGATCACCTTGGGCTTCGTGCTGATGGTCTCGCTGGCGCTGAGTGCGGCGCTGACGGCGCTGGGCAAGTTCCTGAAGTACCGGTTTCCCGTCGCCGAGTTCGCGGTGCAGGCGACCGACATCGTGGTCTCGATCGTGCTGATCTCCGGCATGTTCGCCGTGATGTACAAGATCCTGCCCGACACGCCGATCCGCTGGCGCGACGTCGCGGTCGGCGCGCTGATGGCCACCGGGCTGTTCGAAGGCGGCAAATACCTGATCGCGCTCTATATCGGCCAGACCGACGTGGCCACGAGCTTCGGCGCCGCCGGCGCGCTGATCGTGCTGCTGCTGTGGATCTTCTATTCGACGCTGATCTTCCTGCTGGGCGCGGAATTCACGCGGGCTTGGACTCATGTCTATGGCGCGCGCCGCGACACGCCCATTCCGCGATAGGAGATGTCATGCGGAAGATGATTCAGATTGAGCCGGCGAGCCTGACGGCCCTCGAGCTGCTGGCATCGGACAAGAGCATGACCTTGCAGGAACTTTTCGACGAGGCGGTCGCCGACCTCCTCAAGAAGCACAAGCGTCCGACGACGACCAAGGAGATGTTTGCCGCCAGCGCACGTCGGGCGAAGTCAAAACGCGCCTAGCTGGTGATGGCGAAGCCGATGAGCAGCGCCAGCGTGCCGCCAACTCCCAGGATCGCGGCCAGCACGGGAATGTGACCCACCAGGCCCAGCGCCAGGCAGGCGAGGATCAACGTGATGTGAAGGACGGCGAACAGGACCAGCTTGCTGAAGCTGTGGAAGGTCTCCTGATGCTCGCGCAGTTCCTGGGCGGGAATCTCGGGCGTGTCGATGGTGGTGGCCATGGCGAACCTGCATGTGGCTTGTTCCTGCAGGTCCAACGCCGGTCCCGGCGGCGCCGTTGCTTGCAGCGCGGCTGACTTGAAGTCATATCATGGCGTCATGAAAACGGTCTTTTCCGCTCTGCTCGCGCTCCTTTTCACGGCCCTGGCGATGCCCTCGCTGGCGCAATCGCTGGAAGAAGAGATGCGTCAGGCGGCGGGGGCCTACGAGCGCAAGGACATGGCGACGGCCGCGCGGATCTGGAAGGTCTGGGCGGGCAAAGGCAACGCCGAGGCGCAGACCCTGCTGGGTGCGATGTACTGGAGCGGCGAGGGCGTGCCGCGCAACCTCAACGAGGCCGCGCGCCTCTATCTTGCCGCCGCCAAGCAGGGCTATGCCCGCGCCCAGAACAATATCGGCTTCATGCTGGGGTTCGGCGAGGGCATCCCGCCCCGCGACGATGTCGAAGCCTACAAATGGATCAAGCTGTCGATCGATCGCTACACGGCGAAGAACCAGGACCGGCTCGACCAGGCCAAAAAGGACCTCGCGACCCTGTCTGCGCGCATGAACCCTGCGCAAATCATGGAAGCGGAAAAGCGAGTCCGGGCATGGAAACCGGCCCCGCAAGTGCGGTAAACTCCGGAACCACGCGGCGGTCACGAGAGATGCCCCGGCGTCGGCCCTAATAAGAAGGACTGGATGTCACGACCCTCGGTCGCTGCGGCTTTTGCCGTCTCATTGCTTTTTGGCGGGATGTCCCAGGGCATCGCCGGCGACAGGTCGTGGGGTGAGCTGGCGCACGCTGCCGAGCACAGGCTGCTGGGCGCGCCGCCGTTGCCGCTCTACGACCAGCCTTCCGCCGCGGCCGCCCTGCGCGACCACTTTCATTTCCTGCAGCTCGCCTCGGTGGCCGGGTTGCTCGAGCGGGCCATGGCGATCGAGATCACGCCGCCGCAGCCGCTCATCGCCATCGCCGACAACGTCCCGCCGCCGGTCTCGGCCGGCCCGGTCCCGGAAGAAGTGCAGGCCTCCGGCCGCGTCGTTGCCGATGCCCTGCTGGGCGACGGGCAGGAGGACGAGCGCTACCAGGCCTACCTGCCGTTCGAGCGCCGGATCGGCATTGCCGGGGTGATTTCCGGTGGGTCGCTGGAGGCCTCCGCCGCGGCTGCAGGCGTTCCCGCGCCGGCCATGCTGGAGGCCATGCAGGCTCTCGCCACCTCGGTCGACCTCACCAAGGAAATGCGCGATGGCGACAGGTTCTATGTCCGCTTCGAGCGGACCTTCACCCAGGGTGGGGCGCCGCTCGATGTCGGCCGCGTCCTCTGGATGGAGCTGCGCACGCCCAAGGGCGTCATGGCGATCCATCGCTTCCGCACCCGCGACGGCCACGAGCGTTTCTGGATGGCGAGCGGCCAGTCCGCGACACCGCCGTCCTTCCGTTTGCCGCTCGACAGCATCTCGATCTCGTCGGGCTTCGGCCTGCGCGCCGATCCGTTCGACCAACCGCCGCCGTCCTACGGCGGCAAGCCGCAGGGCGCCGGTGGCCCGTTGCAGCGACCGGGCCTGCCGCCCGGCCTGCCGACAGGCGGTGCGCTCGACATGCCGCGCGCCAGCATCGCGACCGGCTTCGCCCCTTCGCCGGGCGCCTCTTCATACGGCGGCTCGTCCTACGGTGGTTCGTCCTATGGGCGCCCGGCCGTTCCGTCCTTCGCGCTGACGCCGCGCTCCTCGTCGTCGCGCTCGCTCTACATGCATGACGGCGTCGACCTGGTGGCGCCGTCCGGCACGCCGGTCCAGGCGGCGGCCGACGGCCTCGTCGTCGGCGCCGCGCCGAACGGACGCTACGGCAACTGGATCCGCATCGAGCATGGCGGCAAGCTGGCCACGGTGTACGGCCATCTCTCCGCGTTCGCCCGCGGCCTGCAGCCCGGCATGATGGTCTCGCGCGGCGACGTGATCGGCTTCGTCGGCAGCACCGGCCGCTCGACCGGCGCGCATCTGCATTTCGAGCTTCAGGTCGACGGCAAGCCGGTCAATCCGACAACCCATCCCGAACTGAAGCGCGCCCAGTTGCGCGGGCCGGAGTTCGACCGCTTCCGCAAGCAGGTCACCGCCAGCATGGCCGAGCGCGAGCTCGAAGCGAAAGCCGCCAGCGCCTCAGTCAGCGACTGATTCGCTCGCCTTCAGGGCGAAGGCTTCCTCGGGCGACAGGACCAGCCGGCGCCGGCCCACCAGCGCGAACCACACGATCCCCACCGCGAACCACGCGCCGACGCCCAGCACGCCCGACACGAACACCGGGTCGAGCAGCTGATAGGCGAGCGTGATGGCGGCGATGACGATGGTGACCACGGCGCCGGCCAATCCGAGCGGCGAGCGATAGGGGCGCGCGAGACCCGGCAATCGCGCGCGCAGCACCAGGAAGCTGATGGCCTGCAGCAGGTAGGAGAGCATCGCGCCCGCGACCGCCATGTTGAGCAGCATGCCCTGGATGGTCGCCGCGCCTTTCTCGGCGCCCATGCCGAACCACAGCGCGAACATGATCAGCAGCGCCACGGCCGAGCCGGCGATCAGCGCGACATGCGGCGTCTTGTGGCGCGGATGGGTGACCGACAGGAAGCGCGGGAAATAGCCGGCGCGCGACAGCGAATAGATCTGCCGGCCCTTGGCGAAGAGGATGGTGTGGAAGCTGGCGATCAGGCCGACGCAGGCGACCAGCGCCAGCAGCTTGGCCAGCCCGTTGCCGAAGGTCGCGCGGAAGCCGTCGAGCAATGGCTCGCCCGAGCTCGCGAGCTGGAAGCTGCCCGGCGCCACCGATGAATTGAGCCAAACCGTAAGACCGGCGGAGACGAAGAGCGTCAGCAGCCCGGCCACGATGCCGCGCGGGATGTCGCGCGACGGATCCATCGCTTCCTCGGCGGCCAGCGGAAGCTGTTCGATCGCGAGAAACAGCCAGACCGCGAAGGGCAGCGCCGCCAGCGCGCCCTGCAAGCCGAAGGGCAGGAGAGGCCCACCCCCGTTCGCGAGTTCGACGGGCTTGCCGTCGGGTGCAGCGCCGATGTTGAGCGCATGGCGGCTGAAGTCGGCGACGGGCAGTGCGGAGATCCAGAACACCGCGAGGCAGGCGAGCGACGCGAGCGTGACGACGACAGTGACCCTGAACGAAAGCTCGACGCCCCAGACGTTCAGCGCCACGAACACCGCATAGCCCGCGACCCAGTAAGCCGGCAGCCAGGCCGGCGGCGTTTCGAACACCGCCGCGAGATACGTCGCCAGGAACGAGACGATGACGGCCGGCGTCAGCACGTATTCGACGTTCTCGCAGAGCCCCGTGACGAAGCCGCCCCATGGGCCCATCGAGGCGCGCGCGAAGGAATAGGCGCCGCCGGTATGGGGAAGCGCCGCGGCCATCTCGGCGATGCAGAAGACGAGGCCGAGATACATGACAGCGATGATGCAGCCGGCCAGCGCGTAGCCGCCCCAGCCGCCGGCCAGCAGGCCGAGGTTCCAGCCGGAATAGTGGCCGGAGATCACCGCGCCCACGCCCAATGCCCACAGCGAGAACACGCCGGCATAGCGACGCAGGCCGCGGCGGGCGAAGTAGTCGGCCGTAACGGTCTGGTAAGGTGTCCCCGGTAGGCTCATTGCGATTATATTAACGAGACGTCCCGGGCTTGTAAGAGGTGAGAAGTTGAGTGCCGTCGCAGTCGCGCTACTTGCTCTCGGTCTGATCCTGACCAGTGTCGCCGCCGGTGTCTTCCTCCGCCACAAGCTGCCCGAGAAACATCTGAGCGGCGATTCCAAGGACGTCATCAAGCTCGCGACCGCGCTGGTGGCCACGATGGCCGCGCTGGTGACGGCGCTGCTCTTCGCCTCGACGCGCGCATCCTACGAGGCGACCAACAGCCAGGTCGGTCAGCTCACCGCCAACGTCATCGAACTCGATCGCCTACTCAAGGATTACGGCGCCGACGGCGTGGCGCTGCGGCAGGCCCTCCGCCAGGACGTTGCCGCCATCGTGAACACGATCTGGCGCGACGACGCGGTGCCCGGCGAGACGCCGGCGCAGAGCTCGGCCTCCGAGGCGCAGGTCATCACCAAGCTGCGTCAGTTGGTGCCGCGCGATCCGCTGCAGACTTCGCTGCAGGCCCGTGCCTCGACCGTCAGCAACGCCTTGGCGCAGATCCAGCTCACGCTTTTCTCGCACCCGCAGGACTCGCTCTCCAAGCCCTTCGTGTTCGTGCTGGTGCTGTGGCTGTGCTTCATCTTCGGCACCTTCGCGATGTCGGCGGATGCCAACGGCACGATGCTGAGCGTGCTTTTCTTCTGCGCGCTTTCAGCGGCCAGTGCGATCTATCTGATTCTGGAATTGGGCCAACCCTTCGATGGGCTGATGCAGGTGTCGAGCGGCCCGCTACGACATGCGCTGGCGCCTATTTAAAGTCTCCCTGCTTCCCCATTCGGATGGGGAAGTGCCCCGTCATACGGGGCGATGGGGTCATGGGCTTTGCAACGCCATGACCCCTTCGACGGCGTAGGACGCCGCCACCTCCCCATTTGAATGGGGAGGAACCTGATTTCGTCTCAGTCCCAGGCGGCGTCGATGATCTGACCGGCTTCCGAAAGGACGAGGGTCAGGCGGTTGGGTTCGTAGTCGTAGCTCGGGATGCCGTCCGTCGGGCGAATGATGCGCAGCGGGTAGGGAAGGTCCTCTTCCTTCACGACACTGCCGGCGGCCTGGCCGGCGGGGGCCGTGGCGCCCTTGGCCTGGAAGTACTTGCCGAGGCACTTGGCGCAGTCTTCCTTCGGCGGCGCGACCTCGGAGACGCCCGGAAGCGTCTTCAGGGTGACGGCGTTGTAGCCCGAGCGAACGCGGATGCCCTTGTAGGGATGGCCGTTGGCCACCGGCAGGATCGCCTCGACGACCATGAACGGGCCAAGCGGGGCCATTTCCTGCGGCGCGCCGGCCTGGAAGATCAGGTCGAGCATGCCGTCGATGCCTTCGCCGCGGGTGATCGGCAGAAGATGCGGTTCGCTCCAGCCGTTGGAGGTGACGAGGCCACGGGCGCGGATGATGTCCATGCCGCCGTCACGGGTCGAACGGATCAGTTCGACGCTGGTGACGAACATCACCGGGAAGGGACGTGTGCCTTCCGGTCCAGGTGCGCCGCCGCCCGGCGTCGGGCCGGCATCCTTCGGCGTCGACGGCGTGGCCTGCGGCGCCTGCTGTTGCGCGTTGGCGGTCAGGCTGCCGCCCAGCAGGGCACCGGCGGCGACCAGGGAGGCGAGGGCAAAAAGCTTCTTGGCGGTCATGGCGTCCTCGATAGCGGAAGGCTGAAGGGTATTTGGGTGGGTGAGGACGGGCGGCCTTACCAGTTGTGCCAGCCGTTGTGCCAGCCGTTGCCCCAACCGCCGTTGCCCCAGCCGCCATTGTGCCAGCCATTGCCCCAGCCGCCGTTGCGCCAGCCGCCCCAGCCCCAGCCGCGGTGCCAGCCGTTGCCCCACCAGGCGAGCTGCTGCTCGGGGTCGACGGCGACGAACGGCTCACCGTCCTTGCGATACTGTTCCACTGCGCCGAGGACATCGGTCCGGATCGACTGCAGGCGGTCCGCCACCGACGCCTTGTTGGCGTCTTCGGGACCGGTGGTGGTGGTGGCCGATGCATCGGCGGCGGCGAGGCTGACCGAGAGGCCGAGAGCGCCCGACGGCAGGAGCTGCGCCAGTGTCCGGAGTGTACGTCGATCCTTTGACATTCCTATCTCCCTGGAGAGGGCTGCAGCGTGCGCAAGCCCCTGAAAATTGGCAATCGAAACTTCGATGACCGTTTGCGAAAGACTTGGATGCGCCGTCAGTCCCAGGCGGCGTCGATGATCTGACCGGCCTCCGAGAGCACGAGGGTCAGACGGTTAGGCTCGTAGTCGTAGCTCGGGATGCCGTCGGCCGGGCGGATGATGCGCAGCGGGTACGGCAGATCCTGTTCCTTGATGACGTTGCCGGCAGCCTGGCCGGCGGGGGCCGCGGCGCCCTTGGCCTGGAAGTACTTGCCCAGGCACTTGGCGCAATCTTCCTTCGGCGGCGCGACCTCGGAGACGCCCGGAAGCGTCTTCAGGGTGACGGCGTTATAGCCCGAGCGAACGCGGATGCCCTTGTAGGGATGGCCGTTGGCCACGGGGAGAATCGCCTCGACCACCATGAACGGGCCGAGCGGGGCCATTTCCTGCGGCGCGCCGGCCTGGAAGATCAGGTCGAGCATGCCGTCGATGCCTTCGCCGCGGGTGATCGGCAGGAGATGCGGTTCGCTCCAGCCGTTGGAGGTGACGAGGCCACGGGCGCGGATGATGTCCATGCCGCCGTCGCGGGTCGAACGGATCAGTTCGACGCTGGTGACGAACATGACGGGGAAGGGGCGGCTGCCTTCCTGTCCCGGTGCGCCGCCGCCCGGTGTCGGGCCGGCATCCTTGGGCGTGGAGGGCGTGGCCTGCGGCGGCGGGGCCGATCCGCCCTGCGCCGGGCGCTGTTGCGCACTCAACTGGGCGGCGCCCAGCATCGAACCTGCAGCCACCAAAGTGGTCAGGGCGAAGAGCTTCAAACGGTCCATGGTTTCCTCGATAGCTAGGCGGCTGCGTCGCCGCTCTGGACAGACGAAAACGAAAGGGCGGTCTGCGGCGGCACGACGGCCGCGCTGCGCTCGAGGCGATCGTAGGCTTCGAGGATGATGTCGGTCGGCACCATCTGCGTCAGCGTGCAATAGGACGTCTCGGTGCCCGCGAAGCTGCCGTTCTCGAACAGCTTGTTCACCGGCGCACCGCCGCCGCACACCGAGAAATAATCGCAAGACTTGCTGCAGGCCTGCACGCCCGCGGCGATGTCGCGGTAGAGCGGCGAGGCGAGACAGGTGTCGCGGATTTCCTGGAGGGACTGGAAGTTGATGTTGCCCAGGAGGAAGTCGCTGTAGTCCTTGTTCTTCAGGCCGAGCAGCTCGGGGCTGAAGCTCGAGACGTTGCCGTGGCTGTCGACGTTCAGCATCGCCAGCGGTTCGGTCTGGATGTTGCGCGTCGGCACGCCCTCGGGCCGGAACATGCGCGGCAGGGCGAGGTCGATCTCGCGCACGAAGCGGACGCGGCCGCTCTTGCGGGCGAGGTGCCAGAAGGTGCGCAGGAAGGCGGCGTAGCGTCGGCGCAGTTCGGGGCCGTGGAAGAGGCTCGAGACGTGATCGCCCTCGGATTCCTCGACGTTGAAGCAGATCTGGTCGATGCCTTCGGACAGGTAGAAGTCGAGCAGCTCTTCGGGCTGGTCGAGGCTGGTGTGCGACAATACCGAGATCACGTGGAATTCCACGTTGTTCTCGCGCAAGGACCGGATGCCGGCGATCGTCTTGTCGTAGGTGCCTTTGCCGCTGCGGCTCTTGCGATGGAGATCGTGCAGCTCGCGCGGCCCGTCGAGGCTCACGCCGACGCCGACGCCCCATTCCTTGAAGAGAGCGCACCACTCGGCATTGATCAGCGTGCCGTTGGTCTGGAACGAATGCTTGATATGGACCGTCGCCGGCCGCATCTGCTCGATCGTCGCGAAGGCCTCGCGATAGAACGAGACCGGCACCACGAGCGGCTCGCCGGCGTGCCAGATCACGGTGATCTCGGGACAGGACCAGCCCGACGCGAAGATCTGCTCGAACAGCCGCGTCACCGTCGTTTGGGCGATGACGTGCTTGTTGGAGCGGTCGGGCAGATAACAGTAGGTGCAGGCGATATTGCAGAAGGGCGTCGGCTGCACGACCACCATGCCGATTTCAGGCGTGGTGGACATGATCACCAGTTGTGCCAGCCGTTATGCCAGCCGCCGTTGCCCCAACCGCCATTGCGCCAGCCACCGTTGCGCCAGCCGCCGTTGCCCCACCAGGCAAGCTGCTGCTCGGCGTCGACGGCCACGAAGGGCGCGCCATCCTTGCGATACTGTTCGAGGGCGCCCGATACGTCGGTGCGCAGTGACTGGAGGCGTTCGGCGACCGAGGCCTTTTCGTTGGCCGGCGCGGCAACGGTGGCGCCCGCATCGGCGGCAGCCAGACCAGCCGACAGTCCCAGCGCGCCCGACGGCAAGAGGCGGGCCAGTGCGGGCAACGAACGACGATTTTGCGACATATGATCTCCCCCGAAGGGGCACACGTTAGGCAGACCTGCGATCCGTTCGCAAACCAAAAAGAGATGGCAAAGTTAAGTGCAGAGCGTATGGCCCCTTGAAGTCTGTAAAAGCAGGTCCATATTAGTTCAGTCCCAGCGATCAGATTGGTCGCGGGCGTCCGCCGGGGTGAGCCACGGATGTAATGGTGACTGAACGGCGGATAATCTGGCCCCGCGCCTGAAATGGCGGCGGGGCTTTCTATTTTTCGGACTAGTGGATCATCGCCGACGTGCCGCTTGGACGGTTCGATAGGTGGCTGAACTGGTCCGAGTCCAGCCACACGTGATGCAGGGTCGTCGACGAGCCGAGCTGTCGCTCGGGCCGGCCGATGTGAAAGCCCAAGCCTCGCAGGAGATCGAGGGTCCGATCCTTGCGCGCATCGATGTGCTGCTCCAGCCGCGGGAACTGGTCGAGCATTTCGGTGAAGACGAGACGGCAGAGCATCGCGAACTCGCGCGAATCGCCTTCGAACGACGCTACGGCCAGCATCCACAGGTAGCCGATCTCGGGATTGTCGAGTCGCGGCGTGACACCCCAAAGGGCGCTCGTCTCACCGTCGCTCAGGCGGCGCGCCGCCCAGATCTGCGTGCTGAAGGCGCACACTTCCAGGAGGCGATGGCTCGGATCCGTCTCGGGCCAATCCAGGGAAGCGGGTTCGTCCTCCAGCAGGGTCGCCACATGGGCAACGTCGGCAGAGGTCGCGGGTTGGACTTGGTAGCGCATGTCCTTCTCCTCGATCTTCCCTAGTCAACGATGTGGGAGCGGAAGGTTGCCAATCCCGGTCCGGAGGTATGGAGTGCCGTGCCCATGAAGACGCCCGATCCCGCCACATTCCGCTTCGACGGCGACGACGAGACGCCGAACAATTCGACGCTACCGTTACTCGTGTACCGCGCGGCGGTGCCTGACGGCGCAAACGACGCGACGCGCTGGTTCGAGGGTACGTTCGCCGCGCACGGATGGATCAACGGCTGGCGCAACGGCATCTATCCGTTCCTCCATTTTCATACCGGCACGCATGAGGTGCTGGGCATCGCCGCGGGACACGCAAGCGTTCGTTTCGGTGGCGCACCGGGCCGCGTGCTCGACGTCGCGGCCGGTGATGTCGTGGTGTTGCCGGCGGGCATGGGCCACCAGCGCATCGCGGCCAGCGCCGACCTGCTGGTTATCGGCGCCTATCCGCGCAACGGCCGCTTCGATCAGAAGCGGCCGGGCGAGATGGGGATGGAGGCGGCCCGCGGCGCGGTGGCGGCGGTGCCGTTGCCGGAGATGGATCCCGTCGCGGGAGCGGACGGTCCGTTGAAGGCGCTGTGGCGCGCCTCGTAAGCTACGGCCTCTACTTCAGGCCGTAGCTTGCGAATTGGCGATCGACGGCGGGCATCAGCGCGCGCGCCGCGGCCTTGTCGGTCTCGCCGGCCTTCACGTCGCCCTTGGCCACGCGGGCGAGGCCGCGTCCATAGAGGGCGAGCGGACGGTCCGGATCGCTGCGCAGGGCAGTCTCGTACTCGCGCAGCGCGATGTCCTTCTCGCCGAGCTTCAGATAGATAAAGCCGCGCGTCTCGCGAGTCTGGACATTGTCGGGCTGCAGCTTCAACGCCTCGTCGCAATCCGACAGCGCATCGGCAAGGTCCTTGCCCACGACCATGCGAGTCAGGCAGCGATTGTTGTAGGCCCAGCTCATGCGCCCATCGGCCTTGATGGCGCGCGTGTAGTCCGCAATCGCCTTGTCGTAGTCCTCACGGGCGAAGTTCGCGTAGCCGCGATTGTAGTTGGCGAGCGCGTGATCGGGCTGCAGCTCGATCGCCTGGTTGAGATCGGCAAGCGCCTTGTCGTTGGCGCCCCTCATCGAATAGATCGCCGCGCGATTGACCAGCGCGTCGACATATTTCGGATCGAGCGACAGCGCCATGTTGTAGTCGGCGAAGGCGCGCTGCATGTCGCCGAGGCGGGCGTTGACCAGACCACGCACCATGAAGGCACGGGGATTGTCGGGCGCCAGCTCGGCGGCGCGGTCGAGATCGGCCAGCGCGCGGCCATGCTCGCCCACCGACGTGTAGGCGTTGCCGCGCAGGATCAGCGTATCGACATTGTCGGGCACGAGGGCCAGCGCCTTGTCGAAGTCGCCGATCGCCTTGCGCATGTCGGCCTTGCGCGTGGCGATCAGGATGCCGCGATCGACATGGGCCAGCGCATTACCGGTGTCGAGGCGGATCGCCTCGTCATAGTCCGAGAGCGCGCGCTCGGTATCGTCGGTCGCGTGATAGGCGATGCCGCGCTGCAGGAACTGGTTGGAATTGAGTGACGCCGTCTTGGTGGACTCTTCGAACAGGCGGATCGCTTCGCCATAGTCCGACGCGGCGCGCGCCTGGTCGCCGACGGCGCGATAGGCCTGCCCGCGATTGAGATGGGCGGCTGCGAGCTCACTGCCTTTCAGGTTCTTTGCATCGATGGCGAGAGTACATGCGACGATGCGGGTGGCGGGGGCGGTATCGGCCTTGTCCACGCACGTCGGCGCCGGTGAAGAAGCTGCGAGGGCAGCCTGCTGGTCGCTTTCGCGTGCCTGGGCTGCTGTCTGCACCGTCAGGGCGAAAAGGGCTGCCGTACATACGGCGGCACGTGTTCGCCGCCAGTCCCAATCCCGTTTCATTGCCACACTCCGTATAGGTAAAATTACTCCAGCTGTTCGGCTGCGGTATCCAACGACCGATTCGTAGCGATCGTTCCGTTGCAGAGGGTGAGTTAAACCTGTGATCTGATGCCGATGGGGTTCCGTAGAACGGCACTTTTTGAACACTGAGTGCTAATGTTCGAAAGGTAACGGTGCGATTTCTCGATCGCCCGCCCGTCTCTCATCGCTTGGAGCACTCGTCATGGCGCCGTCGATTTCGTCTGCCCCATCCGCGTCGTGGCAGACGCAATTGCCCGAAGCATCGGGCTTCGCGCCGGATCTCCCGAGCAGGCTCGACGCACTGATGTCCGACAAGCGCATCTCCAACGTGCACGGCGTCGTGGTGGCGCGCGGCGGCAAGCTGGTGCTCGAACGCTACTTCGACGGAGCCGTTTGGGCGCGCGGGCGCTCGCTCGGCACCATCGCCTTCGGTCCCGACACGCTGCACGACCTGCGTTCGGTCTCGAAGAGCATCGTGGGCCTGCTCTACGGTGTGGCGCTGGCGCAGGGAAAGGTCCCGCCGCCCGAGGCGCCGCTGCTGCGTTCGTTCCCCGACTATGCCGACCTCGCGGCCGATCCGGACCGTGCGAAGTGGACGGTGCATCATGTGCTGACGATGACCATGGGCACCGACTGGGACGAACTCAGCGTGCCCTACACAGGTCCCGCCAACAGCGAAGTCGCGATGGACCTCGCGCCCGACCGGTATCGTTACGTGCTGGAGCGGCCGGTGGTGTTCGAGCCGGGCACGCGCTGGGTCTACACTGGCGGCGCCACGGCGCTGCTGGGCCGGATGATCGCACAAGGCACGGCCAGGACGCTGCACGACTTCGCGCGCGAGGCATTGTTCGATCCGTTGGGCCTCGGCCCCAGCGAATGGCTGACCGATGCCAGGGACGAACCCTTCGCAGCCTCTGGTCTGCGCCTGCGGCCCCGCGACCTGGCGCGCATCGGCCAGCTCGTGCTGCAGGGCGGCGAGATCGACGGCAGGCGAATCGTGCCGAAGGAATGGGTCGAGCGCGCAACGATTCAATATGTGAGCTGCGATGAAATCCGCCGCTACGGCTACCAGTGGTACATGGGTGACATCGCCTTCACGGTTCCGTCCGGCCCGGGCTGGAGCCGCAATCGGCTCGAACGCTTCAATGGCGCCTATGGCAACGGCGGCCAGCGCCTCTGGGTCTTCCCCGGTCTGGATCTCGTGGTGGCAGTGACCGCCGGCAACTACGACACGCCCGATCAGTCGGTGTCACCGCTGCGCGTGCTGCGCGAAGCGGTGCTGGCGAGCGTGGCTTAACGACGCGTGAACAGGAGGTCCTGTTGCCGTGTCGGCATGGCGTCGACGCGCTGCAGCTTCGCCGGGCGGCGCCAGCGCAGGTACCAGTCGAGTTCGTAGTCGTTCTCGATCGCCCAGGCGTTGAAGCCCGCGGCGCGCATCTGCTCGAAGACATCGCGCCAGGCCTCGAAGTCGTCCTCGGGACTGGCTTCGACAATGATCTCCAGGGTCGGCGGATAGATCGCGATCTGGTCCAGCAGGTGACGCAGGATCGGCGGCTCGGCGCCTTCGACGTCCATCTTGATCAGCCGCAGCAGGGCCAGCTCGTGCGGCGCCAAAATCTGCTCCAGCGGCAGCGCCTCGACCGAGGCCACCAGCTTGCCGCCGCGCGATGCGAGCGTGGTCGCCGCGCCGATATTGGCTTCATTGACTTCGTAAAGGTCGAGCGTGCCGGGCTGGTCGGAGACCGCCGCGTTGACGGCGCGAACATTGGCGGCGAACGGATTGGCTGCGATGTTCCGTTGCAGCAGCGCGAAGGTGCGCGGCGAGGCCTCGATCGAGATGACCGTGCCCTGGGGGCCGACGCGCGAGGCGGCGAGGAGCGTGTCGTAGCCGATGTTGGCGCCGATATCGACGAACACGTCGCCCGGCGCCAGGTTCTGTTCGATGACCCCGGAAACGTCGGGTTCCCACACGCCGAAATGCAGGATCATCCGCTGGATCAGGTCGTTCGGATTGCAGTGGATCTTCGCGCCGAAATAGGTCGTGGCCAGATGCTCGGGCGCCAGCATCCGCAGCACCTTGTTGTAGCCGCGAAAGCAGAGCTTGGCGGCGGGCAGGGGCAGGCGACGGATGGTGCCGACGATGGTCTTGTGAAGCAGCGCGATCATTCCCGGCCTCTATAGCGCGTTTGCGTCGCATGTTCCGCAGGCCGCGGCCGGATTTCTTGACGGCAAAGCCGCGTCGGGCGCACGGTCGGTAAAATTCACTCCCGGTGAGGACCCATCCATGCCGCTCTCCGTCAGGCCTCTCTCCCACGCACTCGGCGCGGAGATCCAGGGCGTCGATCTCGCCCAGCCGCTCAGCAACTCCGAATTCGACCAGATCCACCGGACCTTCCTCGAAAGCGGCATCCTGCTGTTCCGCAAGCAGAAGATCTCGCGCGAGCAGCACATCGCCTTCAGCCGCCGCTTCGGTGAACTCGACAATCACGACTCGCTGCCGCGCGACCGGCACCCCGACTATCCCGAGCTGCTGCTGGTGACGAACATCCCGGAGAAGGACGGCAAGCAGTCGGCGTCGAAATATACCGGCCAGCAGTGGCATTCGGACATGTCGTTCACGCCGGTGCCGTCGCTCGGCTCGCTGCTGCGCGGCATCACGATCCCGCCGGTCGGCGGCGACACGATGTTCACCAACATGTACCTCGCCTACGACACGCTGTCGGACGGGATGAAGAAGATCGTCGAGGGGCTGCACGGCATCCATACCGGCAGCCGCAAGGTCGACGATCCGAACTCCGATCGCGAGAAGGAGCAGCGCAAGATCAATCCGCCGATCGCCCAGCCGGTGGTGCGCGTGCATCCCGAGACCGGCCGCAAGGCGCTCTATATCGGCGAGAAGGTCTCGTGCTTCGTCGACATGACGCCGGAGGAGAGCCGGCCCCTGATCGACTATCTGGTGCGCCACGCGACCCGGCCGCAGTTCGTCTATCGCCACCAGTGGCAGCAGGACGACATCATCCTCTGGGACAATCGCTGCACCATGCACATCGCGCTCGGCGACTATCAGGAAGGCCAGATCCGCCACCTCGAGCGCACCACCGTCAAGGGCACACCGTCGGGATACTATCTGCAATGAAGCGTTCGTCTTTCCTGCGGGGCGCCGCCGCCCTCGCGCTCGCGCCGTCGGTCGCGCCCGCCATCGTCCGCGCCCAGGGCGCGTACCCCGACAAGCAGATTCGCATGGTCATCCCGTTCGCCGCGGGCGGCACCACCGACCTGATGGCGCGCGCCGTCGGCCAGCATTTCGCGCAGGCCTGGGGCCAGCCCGTGGTGGCCGACAATCGCGCCGGCGCCAACGGCGTCGTGGCGGGCGAGATCGTCGCCAAGGCGCCGGGTGACGGCTACACGCTCAGCGTCGTGGCGATGGGTCACGCGATCAATCCGCTGATCTACAAGAAGCTGCCCTATGACGGCGTGAACGATTTTACGCCCATAAGCCTGCTCGCGACCTTCCCGCAGCTCGTGCTGGTGCATCCGTCGGTCAAGGCCAACACGCTGCCGGAGCTGATCGAGCTGGCGAAGACCGCACAGCCGCCGCTCACCTATGCCTCGGGCGGCAACGGCTCCTCGCAGCATCTCGCCGGCGCGCTGTTCGCGCACATGGCCAAGCTCAACCTGACGCATGTCGCCTACAAGGGCGGCAATCCGGGGCAGCTCGACCTGATGGCCGGCAACGTCAACATGATGATCACGCAGCCCAACTCGAAGGAGCTGATCACCACCGGCAAGATGCGGGCGCTGGCCGTCAGCTCGGCCAAGCGCAGCCAATACTATCCCGAGCTGCCGACCGTGGCCGAAGCGGGCGTGCCCGGCTACGAATCCGTCGCCTGGTACGGGTTGCTGGGACCGAAGGGCATGCCGCCCGAACTGGTGAAGAAGATCGCCGACGAGACGGTGAAGGCCTGCGCGACCGAAGGCGCGAAGTCGGTGGTCGCCAGCCAGGGCGGCGACATGGTCGCCGGTACGCCGGCCGAGTTCGCCGATTTCATCACCGCCGAACGCAAGCGCTACGAGGCGATCGTGCGCGAAGCGAATATGACCGTGGAATAGGTCGCACCTGTCATCCTGAGCGTAGCGAAGGATCTAACGCTAGCAACGGAGTCCTTTGGTCGCTCTGTGAGGTCCTTCGCTGCGCTCAGGACGACAATTAAAGGCGACAGTTAGCGCGTGCCCGGGGGCGGTGCCTGACGGTTGGTGTCGGAGCCGACGCCGGGCTGGCCTGCGCTCGGTGCGCCGGGCGTGGTCGGCGACGGGCTGACCGGTGAGGCGGCCGGCGGCGAGGCGGGCGGGCTCGTCGGAACGGTCGGTGAGGTGCCGGCCGGAGCGGGCGATGTCGACATGCCGCCGCTGCTCGAACCCGGCCCGCCCGTTTGGGCGTGCACCGTTCCTGCGATGGCAACGCAGGCAAAAATGGCGATGAGGGTGTTCCTGATCATCGGATCCTCCGAGGGAGTGTTTTGAACTCAACCCCCGGAGGACGCGGTCGTTGCATGGACCGTCAGAGTGTCGCGGCCAGCGCGGCGAGCTGGTCGGCGCAGATGCCCCAGCCCTGATGGAAGCCCATCTTCTCGTGCATCTCGCGATCCTCGACCGTCCAGTGCCGGACGCGCGCGGTGTAGAGCGTCTTGCCGTCCTTGTTTTCGAAGGTGAGGATCACCGTCATGAACGGCTTGGCCGAAGGCTGCCACGCCTCGGTGAAGGCGTCGGTGAACACCAGCCGCTCGTTCGGCACGACCTCGAGATAGATGCCGCGATTGGGCATGTCCTGACCGTCGGGCCCGCGCATCACGATCAGGTTGGCGCCGCCGGGACGCACGTCCATCTTGGCCTTGGGCGTGATGTAGGGCTTGGGCGCGAACCACTGCATCAGCAGCGCCGGCTCGGTCCAGCAGCGGTAGAGTTTTTCGCGCGGCACATCGATGAGGCGCGTCAGGACGAGTTCGCGGTCGTTGGCGGCGGCGGCGGCAGGCGTGGCGGTCATTTCAGGCTCCTGTGAGGTCGTTCTGTCCCAAGGACGAACGGCGTCGCCCCGTCCCGACACTGCTGTCGAATTTTATTCGCGAGGGCCGTAGGAGCCCGGCGTCACGCCGCCATATTCATGGCTGACCCGGCCGTTCCAGCCGTAGCCGACATAGCCGCCGGCGGCGTCGTAGAGGTAGTCGAAGCCCTCCAGGAACATGCGGCCGGTGTTCACGAAGATGGTGGCGTCGTGCACCACCTCGACCCGCTCGGGATGGAGCGGGTTGCCGCGGCGGCCGACATGGAAGGTGTAGAAGGCCGGTTGCGGGCGCTGGCGGTCGGGCATCAAAAGCTCGATGCGCGTGCCCTCGGGCGCGCGGCGGCCGCGCTCCAGCCCGGTGCCCTGCGGCGGAGACAGGAACATGTAGTCGATGCCGGTATCCATCAGCATGGTGCCGCGACCGGTGACGCCGTTGACCGAGACGGTCATGGGCGCGCCGTTCCAGTCGGGAATGCCGGCCGGATGCGCCTTGGGCGTCAGCTTCACGAAGGCCATGTGGCGCGTCAGCTCAGGCGTCATGCCGAGATGCACGCCGGTGCGCGTGATGACATAGCCCTGCCGCACCGAACTCACCGGCCGGCCGGAGGCGAGCGAGACGAGGCTCACGAACGGGTTTTTGGGCGAGGTGTTGTCGGCGGTGGCCTGGGCCTTGCCGCGGTCGAAGCCGATGCCCATGAAGCCGACGTTGCGCGGCTCGTTCTCCGGGCGACAGTCGCGCGCATGTTCGAGACAGGTGATGCGATTGACGCGCAGGACCTGGACGCGCGCCGTGGCGACCGGCGTGTGCTCGTTGCGACGGATCACGACGTCGGTCAACCAGTGCTCGCCCTCGAGAACGCGGCCGCTGCTGTTGTAGACGAGGCGTCCCGGACCCTGGGAGACGTCGTTGGGGCCGGGAATGAAATGCTCGGCCGAGGTCACGATGCCGGTCGAGCCGGTGTCCATGCCGAACCAGCGCGGCCGGGCGCCGTTCAGGCTGAGCCAGATCTGCGGCACGTGCGCCATCGAGATATGGCCATTGGCGAACGGGATCTCGATCGCTTCCAGCCCTTCGTAGGCGCGCCACGGTTCCTGCGCCTGCGCGCCGGCCAGGGTCGACAGGCAGAGCGCGAAGGCAGCGGCCAGGGTCTTCAGCGGGCGGGACATCGGGAGGTCTCTCTTCACGTGGATCGTCATTCGGGCAGATCGAAGTCGCGGTTGCCGGGCTTGATGCCGACCTTCGTGAACCAGTCGGGGCCGAGCAGGCTGGTCGGCTTGCCGGTGCACTTCAGGTTGGCGACCTGCTTGCCGTCGCGCTCGACGACCATGCCGGCCTTCTCCTGCGTCTCGCCGCGCGGTCCCCACTTGCCGATACCGGTGTAGACGACGAAGCCGATGGTCGCGGTCGAGACACGCAGCCACGCGCCGCCGCCGCCGGAGAAGGAGAGCGTGTCGCCATTGGCCGCCTGTGGCGGCGGGATCTGGGCGGCCGGAAGCGTGAGATCGATCGGAGTTTTCGCGTCGGGATTGCCGGTTCGGTACTGCACGTAACCCTTGGCCGGCGCGGCATCCTTCGAGGCACAGACCGACACCAGCTTGATGGGGCTGGTGTAGCAACTGAAGACGACCGTCTCCGCCGTCGTGCAGAAGGATGTCTGCCTGTTCGCCTGCTGGGCGGGAGTGGGCGCCGGAGGGGCGGGCGGCGGAGGCGGCGGCGGGTTCGTCCCGATCGTCGTCGGCTTCACCGCGACGACCAGCACGACCATGTCGCTCTTCTTGCAGTCGGGGTCGCCCTGGCAGGATGGCGACTGAACGCGCGTGGCCCTGTAGGTGAGCGCAAGGCGCTTGCCCTTCAGCGACTTTTCCTGCGCGCACAGTTCGAAATCCGCTGGCTCGCGGAAGGGCCGGCCGCGATCGTCCTCGAACCTGATGAGGCAGAACGTGTCGCCGTTCTCGAACGACACGGGTATGCCGAACGCATGCTTGGTCATGCCGCCGATGGAAACGGTATCCTGCGCGACGGCGGGAAGGCTTGTGAGCAGGGCGGCTGCGAGAACGCCCGAACGGAAGAGGGTACGCACGGCAGACTCCGGGGCTGAATCGGATGCCGGAGTCATAGACGAGTGAGCCGAAAAAGTCGCGTAGGCAACGCAAAAGACCCGCTCCAGCATATGCCGGGCGGGCCTTTACGAGCTCACCGGTACATCCGCGGTTCAACTCGTGCGCTTTAGGAACGCCGACCACAGGGAATGGTTGCCGGAGCCTTTCGAGTCACAAGATGGACGCAACTATTGCAGCGCACCTATCGTTGATCCTGCATGAGCGAGAGCAACACCCTCGAGGACATCAGTCCCTACCTGGTCCTGGGCCAGGCCGACGACGGCGGGCAGCCGATCGTCGAGACGGCACGTGCACTCCACGACCTGATCGTCACCTTTCCACCGCAGGGCCACTATTCCGTCCGCACGGTGGAGGATGAATGCGGTCCGGCGATCCATTGCGCCTTCGAGCGCAAGATCGACGCCGACCGGCTCGCCAAAGCCGTCGGTGCGATCGAGGTGGCGCGCTACGAAAACTATCGCAGCGAGCGCGCCTTCTTTCTCGACGCGAAGGCGACCCGCGCGATCCGGCGTGCTATCGAACGGCGGAGATCGGGCTTCGACGGAGCCCTATCGCTCCGTCAGGGCGAGCTTGGCGCCTAACGCCACGAAGGCGGCGGCGAAGGTCCGCCTCATCCAGGTGACGATCGCGGGGCGCGACAGGACCTGACGGCGTACCGACGCCGCGAACAGTCCATAGATAACGAAGACAACGAACGTCGCGAGCATGAATACGCCGCTGAGCGCCAGCATGTCGGGCAGCGCGTTGGGATCGTCGGCGTGCACGAACTGCGGCAGGAAGGCGAAAAAGAAGATCGAGAGCTTGGGGTTGAGCAGGTTGATCAGCACGGCATGAACCGTCACCTGCAGGTCCGAGCGCGGCGCCTCGTTGCTTTCGAGGCTGAGCGGCCCGCGTTCGCGCCAGGCGCTCCACGCCATGTAGAGCAGATAGGCGACGCCGGCATACTTGAAGATGTCGAAGGCGAGCGCGCTGGCATGCAGCAGCGCCGCAAGTCCCAGGATCGCCGCGGCGAGATGGGGCACGATCCCCAGGGTGCAGCCGAACGCCGCCACGACGCTGGCGCGTGGTCCTCGGGAAAGGCCGGCGGCCAGCGTGTAGAGCACGCCGGTGCCGGGCGAGGCCACGATGACCAGTGTCGTGATCAGGAATTCGACCGACACCGGGAGCCGCCGGCTAGAGAATGCCGAACAGGCGCGCGACGCGCTGGACGGCGCCCCAGGCCGGATCGAGCGTTGCAAAGGTGCGCGCCATCTCGTTGGCGTCGTTGAGTAGCGCCTTCAGCTTCACGTCGCTCGGCTCGTCCTTCTCGGCTTCCAGTCGCGCTTCCTCGAAGAGGGCGCGCAGTTCGCGCATCTCCTCGCTGTAGTCGGCATCGATCGCCTTCACCGAATCGGCGAGGGCGGAGGCGAGGGTCGGGTCGTTCGCTTTGTCGGTCATGCTTTTCTACGCTGCTTTCCTGGCACGATGGGCATCGATGGCGGCCCACAAAGACGACGCCGTGACCGGCATATCAATATGCTTCAGGCCGGTGTGCGGATAGATCGCGTCGACGATGGCGTTGATCACGGACGGCGGCGCGCCGATCGCGCCGGCCTCGCCCGCGCCCTTCACGCCCAACGGATTGGTCGTGCACAGGCTGTTGTGCATGTCGAATTTCACATGCGGCACCACGTCGGCACGCGGCAGCGCGTAATCCATGAACGAACCGCTCATGAGCTGGCCCGAGTCGTGATCGTAGATCGTCTTCTCGGTCAGCGCCTGTCCGACGCCCTGTCCGACGCCGCCATGGACCTGGCCCTGCAGCAGCAGCGGGTTAAGCGCCGTGCCGAAATCGTCCATGATCGAATAGTTCAGGATCTCGAGCGTGCCGGTGTCGGGATCGACTTCCAGCTCGCAGACATGGCAACCGTTGGGGAAGGTCGCGGCCTCGGGCGTACGCGTGAACGCATCGTCGAGGCCGGGCTTGCCGCCCTCCGGCACATGCTTGGGATCGCGGGCGGCGCGCGCCACGTCGAACAGGCTCATCGTGCGGTCGGTGCCGACGATGCGGAAAGTGGCGTCGGCATATTCGATGTCGCCCGCCGCCGCTTCCATCGCCGACGCGGCGACCAGCTTGCCCTTCTCGATGATGTTGTCGCTGACGCCCAGCACGGCGGCACCCGCGACCGGGATCGAGCGGCTGCCGCCGGTCATGCCCTCGGGCGTGAAGTCCGAATCGCCCTGCACGATGCGGATGCGATCGGCATCGACGCCGAGCCGCGCCGACATGATCTGCGTGAAGGCCGTCTCATGGCCCTGGCCATTGGTCTGCACGCCGACGAACACGGTGATCGTGTCGTCGTCGTTGAACTTCGCGATGGCGCTCTCCGGCGCGCCGCCCGAGCACTTCTCGACATAGGTCGCCATGCCCATGCCGCGCCATTTGCCTTTGGCCAGTGAGGCGGCGCGGCGGGCAGGGAAGCCCTTCCAGTCGGCCTTCTCCATGCCCTTCAGCATCACGTTGTCGAAGTCGCCCGAATCGAAAGTGTCGCCCAGCGCCGTGTTCCACGGGATCTGGTTCGGCTTCACGAGGTTGCGCTTGCGAATCTCGGCCGGTCCCAAGCCGGTCTCACGGCCGATATGGTCGACGAAGCGCTCGAGCAGATAGGCGGCCTCCGGACGGCCGGCGCCGCGATAGGCATCGGTCGGCACGGTGTTGGTCATCACGCCCTTCACGTTCACGTAGATCGTGGGCGTCTGGTAGAGGCCGGCCAGCATGCCGCTGCCCGCCATGGTCGGGATGAACGCGCCGAAATGGCTGAGATAGGCGCCGAGCGCGGCATGCGTGGTGACGCGCAGGCCGAGGAACTTGGCTTCCTTGTCGAGCGCCATCTCCGCCAGCGAGACGTGGTCGCGGCCTTGCACATCCGACAGGAACGCCTCCTGGCGATCGGGAATCCACTTCACGGTACGCTTCAGCGCGCGGCTGGCCCACACGACCAGCGGATATTCCGGATGCACGAAGATCTTCATGCCGAAGCCGCCGCCCACGTCGCCAGTGCGAACGCGCAGCTTGGACTGGCCGATCTTCAGGATCATGTCGGCAACGACGGGGCGGATGACGCTGACGCCCTGCGAGGAGACCCACAGCGTCGAGCGGTCGTCAGCCGGGTCGTACTCGCAGATGGCGCCGCGCGGCTCCATCGAATTCACGACCAGGCGGTTGTTCACAATCTCGAGCTTCACGACGCGATCGGCCTTGGCGAAAGCCGCTTCGGTGCGCGCGCGGTCGCCCATCTCCCAGTCGAAGACGAGGTTGTCCTTGATGTGGTCGTGGACCAGCGGCGCGCCGGGCTGCGCCGATTCGAAGGTGCCGACCGTGTGCGGGCGCGGCGCGTAGTCGATCTCGATCAGCTCGGCGGCGTCCTTCGCCTGCTCCAGTGTCTCGGCGACGACCAGCGCCACCGGATCGCCGACATGGCGGACGCGGCCCTGGGCCAGCATCGGGCGGGGCGTCTCGCCCCGGGGCGTGCCGTCGCGGTTGGTGACGGGGACGAGGCAGGGAAGGTCTCCGTAGCCGGCTACCTTCACCTCCTCGCCGGTCAGGACCAGCAATACGCCGGGCGCAGTCTTCGCGGCCGAGGTGTCGATGCTCTTGATGTCGGCATGGGCATGTGGCGAGCGCAGCACGTAGGCGCGGGCGGCCGGGGCCGAAAGCTTGGTGTCGTCGGTGTAGCGACCGCCGCCTGTCAGAAGTCGCGGGTCCTCGACCCTGCGCACAGACTGCCCGATACCGAACTTCGCCATGAAATTCCTCCGTGTTGTCCGGAGGTTAGCTCGCCTCTCGGGGTGTCGCTACAGGATCGTCCAGACGAATCCGGCCACGACGACGAGGATGCCGGCGCCGAGACCGAGCCAGGTTCCTGCCGTAGGCACGCGGATTTCCGACTCGTAGAGAGCGGGTTCCGGGGTTTCGTCGAGGATCTTGAAGGCCTGTGCCATGGATGACTCCACTGCAATTTCCTCTGGCGGGTATCTGAGGAACGCCAGCCTTCCCAGATCGTTGCTGTGAGGGGCAGGAGTGACATGCATATCAAGGACGACGATTCGGGCCAGAAGCCCGCCGATAAACCTGCCGGGTCGCCTGCCGCTCCGGCCGAAGCCGTCGTCGACTATGTGGCGCTGGCGCCGGGACGGGTGGTCGGCCGCTACGAGGTCCTGGAAGTGCTGGGGCAGGGTGGCTTCGGCATCACCTATCGCGTCCGCGACACCCAACTCGACCGCGAAGTGGCCCTGAAGGAATACCTGCCGCCGGCGCTTGCGGTTCGCCAGGATGGCGCGTCGGTCCTGCCGCGTTCCACCGAGGTCGCGGAGGATTTCTCGTGGGGCCGCGAGCGCTTCGTGGCCGAGGGCCGGACATTGGCCAGCCTTCATGACGCGCCGGCGATCGTGAAGGTCTTCGACTTCGTCGAGGCCAACGGCACGTCCTACATGGTGATGGAGCTGGTGCGTGGCGGCACCCTCGAGGATCGGGTGAAGAGCCGCGGTCCGCTCTCGTCGCACGAGGTCGAGACGTTCCTGCCGCCGCTGCTCGAGGGGCTGCAGCAGGTCCATGCGACCGGCTACCTGCATCGCGACATCAAGCCCGGCAATCTCCTGCTGAGCGAGGCCGGCGTGCCGACCTTGATCGATTTCGGCGCCGCGCGCCTGGCGATCGCCGGCCGCTCCTCGACCATGACGGCGATATTCACGCCGGGCTATGCCGCGCCCGAGCAGTTCACCACCGGCAAGCAGGGGCCGTGGACGGATATCTACGGGCTGGCGGCGACGCTGCATCACGCCATCACCGGCAAGGCGCCGCCCAGCGCTTTCGATCGCCTGCTGGAGGACACCTACCAGCCGCTGACCGGCCTCCAGCTCTCGGCGTTCCCCCAGCAGCTTCTCGCTGGCATCGATGCGGGCCTGGCCGTGCGCTTCGACGAACGGCCGCAGTCGATCGCCGCGTGGCGGGCATTGCTGGGCGGCGCGATGGCGGACACGGAGGCGACGGTGGTCATGCCGCAGCCGACGCTGCCGCCGACGCCACCCACACCGCCGACACCACCCACCCCTCCGACGTCACCCACCCAGCCGGTGGCCCTTGCGGTCACGCCACCGCGTCGCTGGAAGCCTGCGTTGCTGGCGGCGGCGGCCGTCGTCGTGCTGGCGCTGGGGGGCGCGTACTACGCCGTCGCGCCCAAGCAGACCGCTGAGAGCGCGCCCGCCGCGCCACAGGCCGCGGCTGCCACCACGCCCACGCCGGAAGTCGATCCGGCGGTGGCCGCGCGCGAGGGCGAGGAGGCGCTGCAGCTCATCACCGCCGACCGCCAGCGCATCCAGACGGTGCTGACCTCGCTAGGTTACGACACGCGCGGCGCCGATGGCACGTTCGGCCAGCGCTCGCGAGAGATGATCGCGGCCTGGCAGAAAGCCAAAGGCCATGCCGCGACGGGCTATCTCACCGCGGCCCAAGTCCCGGCTCTGTTTCGCGAAGCTCCGGCGCCGGCCGCGCCTGGTGCGCGCACACCTGGCTCGATGACAGCACCGCAAGCATCCTCAGCCGCGCCGAGGGCCACCGGCTCGCATGACGGGGTCTATGGCGGCGGCATGTCGACGACCGGCATGGCGGAGGTGCCGGGGGTGGTGACGGCGGAACTGAGTATTGCCGGCGGCCAGCTGATCGGCCGCATCAACCATCCGGGATGCGGGACCTCGGCACTGTCGCTCGCCGTGTCGCCGAACGGCGACATTTCCGGAGCCGGAAAAGCCTATGAGAGCCAGGATTGCTCCATGGTCTCCTTCACCGCGACCGGCCGGGCGGCCGGTGACAGTGTGATGCTGGAACTGCGCACGACCAGCGGCGTGATGCGCGGCAGCCTGACCCGCCGCGGCGGCTGAACTCCCGGAGCCGGTGAGCCCCGGGAGCGCAGAACCGTCTCTTTGAGTCGTTACTTCTTCGGCGTGATCGCCACGACCAGCACCGACGTGTCGATGGCGGTCAGCTTGTCGCCGGTCTTGACCCGGGGAAGCTGCGCGCGGCCTTCCGGCGTCGCCGCCGAGTAGGTCTGCACTTCGCCGCCCGTGGGATTCACGACCGAGATCGTGCCGGCCGAAGCATTGACGCCCGTCACCCACCAATTGGCGACGGTCTGGTCGGCCTTGACGCCGGCGGCGCTGTTGTTCGACGTGGCGGCGGCGGTGACGCTCATGTCGCGGTCGCGCGGCGTGCTGGCGTTCGGGCCGGACAGCACGAAGGTCAGCTTGTTCTCGAACGCGGCCGAGACGGCGTCGCCGACCTTGCTGGTGTCCATCTTGACGCCGGGGCTGACGTTGGCCGTCAGTGAACGGCCGGCCGGGCCGGTGAAGGTCACGGTGCGCTTGGTCGTGTCGATCGCGGTGATGGTCGCGTCGATGGAATAGGTGGTGACCGTCGAGATGCCGACGATCGGCTGGCTCTGCGCGAACGCGGCGCCGGCGGTCGCGAGCGACCCTGCGAGCGCGGCGGCGATCAGGAACCGTTTGGTGAACATGACTCTCTCCCTCCGTTGATGAATAACGCTAGCATGGGGTTTGACGGATTTTCCATGGCCGGCCTGTTACATTGATATTGATTATGTTCAATCTTCGAGAGACTGCGTGACCACGGCCTATCTCGCCGTCGATGGACTGGAGAGCCAGTTGCACGAGGAACTGGCGCGGAACGGCGTCGAGATCCGCGCGACGCACGGCCGTCTCCTCCTGTCCGACGCGCCGCCGGTGCAAGCGGCATGGGCCGCGAACATCTGGCACGACTGCATCGAGCTGCCGGTCGCCTCGATCGGCACGGCGGCGAAGTCGCTACGCGACATCCAGCGCAACTGGGCCATGTACGCACCGCTCCATCATCGTCGCGCGGCACTCATCCAGGAGAAGCTGCCGCACGTCTCGGCCAAGCCGGTGGTCTTCCCCACGGCCGCGCCGACGGCGCCGCTCGGATCGTGGACCCTGCTGGCGCCCGACCGGATGCTGGCGGCCGCTGCGTGCAGCTCGCCCTTCGCCAACGGCGAGGTCGAGCTGATCGAGGACAAGGTCGGACCGCCGAGTCGCGCCTACCTGAAACTGTGGGAGGCGCTGGTGCGCCTGCGCCGCTGGCCGCAGCCGGGCGAACGCTGTCTCGATCTCGGCGCCTGTCCGGGCGGCTGGACCTGGGTGCTGGCCAAGCTCGGCGCGCACGTCATTGCCATCGACAAGGCGCCGCTCGACCCCAAGGTGGCGGCGATGCCGGGTGTCGAATGGCGCGGCGAGAGTGCGTTTGCACTGGAACCGGCCAGCATCGGCCCGGTCGACTGGCTGTTCTCCGATATCATCTGCTACCCGGCGCGGTTGTTCAGGCTGGTCGAGAAGTGGCGGGCCTCCGGGCTGGTGAAGAACTTCGTCTGCACCATCAAGTTCCAGGGCGAGACCGACCACGAGACGGCCGCGGCCTTCGCCGCGCTGCCGGGGGCACGAGTCCTGCATCTGCATTACAACAAGCACGAGCTGACGTTCATGCTATGCTTTCCAGAGGGGAACTGAGGGAGTTGGGAATGCTGAAGTCCATCCGCATCGCCGCCGCGCTGATGGTGCTGGCCGCGCCTGCCTTCGCGCAACAGAAGACGCTCACCGTGGCCGCCTATGGCGGCGTCTGGGACAGCCACCTGCGCAAGGAAGTCTTTCCCGAATTCGAGAAGAAGCACGGCGTGAAGGTCGAGTATGTCGCCGGCAACTCGACGGACACCTTGGCCAAGCTGCAGGCCCAGAAGGGCAACCAGGTGATCGACGTCGCCATCATGGACGACGGCGTCATGTACCAGGCGATCCAGCTCGGCTTCTGTGCGCCCATCCAGGGCATGGACAAGAGCGAGCTCTATCCCGCGGCGCTGTTCAAGGACGACAAGGCGGTCGCCGTCGGCCAGACCGGCACCGGCTTCATGATCAACACCAAGGTCTTCAAGGAGAAGGGCTGGCCGATCCCGACTTCGTGGAACGACCTCAAGGATCCGAAATTCAAGAAGCAGCTCGTGATCCCGCCGATCAACAACACCTACGGGCTCTACACGCTGATGATGTTCGCCCGCATGAACGGCGGCGGCGAGAAGAACATCGAGCCGGGCTTCAAGGTGATGAAGAACGACGTCAACCCAAACGTGCTGGTCTATGAGCCGTCGCCCGGCAAGATGACCGAGCTGTTCCAGTCGGGTCAGGCCAACATCGCGGTGTGGGGCACCGGCCGCGTGCAGGCCTTCGCCAACACCGGCTTCCCGGTCGACTTCATCTATCCGAAGGAAGGCTCGCCCATCCTGCTCGCCTCGGCCTGCCCGGTCGCCAAGGCCTCGGTCAATCCGCTGGCCCACGAGATGATCAAGCTGCTGGTGTCGGCGCCGGTGCAGACCGGCATGGCCAAGGAAATGGGCAACGGCCCGGTCAACACCAAGGTCGACGTCAACATGCCGGAGCTGAAGATGGCGCCGGTCGGCGAGCGCGCCAAGCTGATCATCGCGCCCGACTGGGACGCGATCAACGCGGCCCGCGACGACTGGACCAAGCGCTGGAACCGCGAGGTCGAGCGCTAAGCCTCAGAGAGAGTCGTCGTGCATCATCCCGTCTATGTGTTTCGCCATGGCGAGACTGTCTGGAACGCCGAGAAGCGCGCACAGGGCATTCTCGATTCACCGCTGACCGAAGCAGGGCGTGAGCAGGCCCGCGCCATGGGCCGTGCCCTCGCGAGGGAACTGCAAGCCGCCGGTCATGCGCCTGCTGATGTCGTCGTGCGGTCGAGTCCGCTCGGCCGCGTGCGCGAGACCCTGGCGCTGGCCGCCGAAGAGGCGGGCCTGCGCCACGACGAAGAGAGTTTCGACCATCGCCTGCGCGAGATGAGCTGGGGCGACTGGGATGGACTGACGGGACCGGAGATCGAGGCGCGCTGGCCGGGACAGATGGCGGCGCGGCGGCTCGATCGCTGGCGCTACGAGCCGCCGGGCGGCGAGAACTACATCATGGCCGCGGCCCGCGCCCAGGCGGCGCTGGACGACATCGTCGAGCTGGCGCAGCAGCGCCCGGTCGCCGTATTCGCGCACGGCGCCATCGGGCGTGTGTTCCGCGGGCTGTTCCTGCGCGCACCGGAGGCCGAGATCCTCGACATGGACCAGCCGCAGGACGCCTTCTACCGGCTGCATCGCGAGACGATGGATCGCATCGCCTCGCATCGAGCCGACTAGATGGCGTTCCTCGACCTCGAGAAGCTCACCAAGTCGTTCGGAACGCACAACGCCGTCGACGGGCTGACGCTCGGGGTCGAGAAGGGTGAGTTCGTGGCGCTGCTCGGCCCCTCCGGTTGCGGCAAGACCACGACGCTCCAGATGATCGCCGGCTTCGTCGAGCCGACGTCCGGCGCGATCCGCCTCGGCGGCAAGGACCTGCTGGCGGTGAAGCCCGCCAAGCGCGGCCTCGGCATCGTGTTCCAGAGCTATGCGCTGTTTCCGCACATGACGGTGGCGGAGAATGTCGGCTTCGGCCTCGAGATGCAGGGCGTCGCCGCGGCGGAGCGCAAGACCCGTGTCGGCGAGACGCTGGAACTGGTCGGGCTGGCTGCCTTCACGACGCGCTTTCCGCGCCAGATGTCGGGTGGGCAGCAGCAGCGCGTGGCGCTGGCCCGCGCGCTGGTGATCCGGCCGCAGGTGCTGCTGCTCGACGAGCCGCTTTCCAACCTCGACGCCAAATTGCGCGAGGGCATGCAGATCGAACTGCGCCAGATCCAGCGCACGGTCGGCACGACGACGATCCTGGTGACGCACGACCAGGCTGAGGCGATGGCGCTGTCGGACCGCATCGTGGTGATGAACCAGGGCAAGGCCGAGCAGATCGGCCCGCCGCACGAAGCCTACGAGCGTCCCGCGACGCCCTTCGTCGCCAATTTCCTCGGCAAGACCAACCTCGTGAACGGCGCCACCGTGCGGCCCGAGCGCATCTCGTTTGCGGCCGCCGGTCTTCCCGGCACGGTGCGCACGCGCATCTTCCAGGGCAACCACTGGCTCTATCAGGTCGAGACCGCGTCGGGTCTCGTGACGGTGATCCGCCAGAACACCGGCGAGGCGATGCCGGGCGAGGGCGATGCGGTGCATCTCGGCTGGGAGGGCCGCGCGTGAAGGCGGCGCCGTACTTCCTCTGCCTGCCGGCGCTGGTCCTGTTCGCCGGCGTCGTGATCGTGCCGCTCGGCATGACGGTGCTGCTCTCGTTCCACGACTGGGGCCAGTACAAGGGCATCGAGCCGGTCTTCATCCTGAAGAACTGGCAGGAGGTATTGGGCGACTCGTACTTCCACGAGATGTTCGCGCGGACCTTCCGCATCGCCTTCTTCGTGACCCTGCTGGCGGCGCTGTTCGGTGCGCCGGAAGCCTACATCCTGAACCGCATGCGCAGCCCCTGGCGCGGCATCTTCCTGCTGGTGATCCTGGGCCCGCTGCTGATCTCGGTGGTCGCGCGCACGCTCGGCTGGGCGCTGCTGTTCGGCGGCAATTCGGGTCTGGTGAACAAGGCGCTGATGGGCATGGGGCTGATATCGGCGCCGCTGCCCTTCATGTTCACCGAGACCGGCATCGTGGTCGCTCTGGCGCATGTGCTGATGCCCTACATGGTGCTGGCCGTCTGGGCCTCGCTGCAGCGGCTCGATCCGCAGATCGAGAACGCGGCGGTGGCGCTGGGGGCGGGGCCCTTCACCGTGCTGCGCCGCATCGTGTTGCCGCAGGTGATGCCCGGCATCCTCTCGGGTGCGGTGATCGTTTTCGCGCTGGCCGCCAGCGCCTTCGCCACGCCCGCCATCATCGGCGGCCGCCGTCTCAAGGTCGCGTCCACGCTGGCCTACGACGAGTTCCTGAACACGCTGAACTGGCCGCTGGGCGCCGCCGTCGCGGTGCTGCTGTTGCTGGCGCTGGTCGCCATCGTCTGGGGCGCCAACCGGCTGGTCGAACGCCGCTACGCGCAGGTCTTCGCATGAGCCGCAACGGCCCCATTGCGCTGGCCTACCACACGCTGTTCGTGACCTTCATGCTGGCGCCGATCCTGGTCGTCTGCTGGGTGGCCTTCACGCCCGAGGGCTTTCTGTCGTTCCCGACGGATGTCTGGTCGTTGCGCTGGTTCTATGCGATCGCGCGCTACCCGGAGTTCATCTCGGCCTTCTGGCGCAGCCTGTGGCTCGGCGCGATCTCCTCGGCGATCGCAGTGGCAATCTCGGTGCCGGCGGCGCTCGCCATCGCGCGCTACCGCTTCCCGGGCCGCGAGGGTCTGACGGCGCTGTTCATGTCGCCGCTGATGATCCCGCATCTGGTTCTGGGCATCGCCTTCCTGCGCTTCTTCACCCAGATCGGCCTCGGCGGCACCTTCACTGGCCTCGTTCTGTCGCACATCGTGGTCGTGCTGCCCTTCGCGCTGCGCCTCACGCTCGCCTCGGCGGTCGGGCTCGACCGTTCGATCGAGCATGCCGCGGTGTCGCTCGGCGCTTCGGAAAGCACCGTCCTGCGCCGCATCACCCTGCCGCTGGTCCTGCCGGGCCTCGTCAGCGGCTGGGCGCTGGCTTTCATCAATTCGTTCGACGAGGTCACGATGACCGTGTTCATCGCCGCACCCGGCACCGAGACGCTGCCGGTGCGCATGTTCCTCTACATCCAAGACAATATCGATCCGCTGGTGACCTCGGTGTCGGCCTGCGTCATCGCCGTCACCGTGTTGGCGCTGCTGGTGCTCGACCGCGCCTTTGGCCTCGAACGCCTGCTCGTGGGAAGGAGCGCCGGTCATGGCCGCTAACGCAGGAACAGGCGACGAATTCGATGTCGCCGTGGTGGGCGGCGGGCTGGTCGGCGTCGCCACCGCCTGGGGCCTGGCGCGCGAGGGCTGCAAGGTCGTCGTGCTCGACGAGGGCGACCGCGCGGTGCGTGCCAGTCGCGGCAACTTCGCGCTCGTTTGGGTGCAGAGCAAGGGGCTCGGCCTCGCGCCCTATGCCGGCTGGACGATCCGGTCCTCGAATGCCTGGCGTGGTTTCTCTGACCTGCTCAAGCAGGAGACTGGCCTCGACGTCTCGTTCCAGCGGCCCGGCGGCTTCCATCTCTGCCTGTCGGAGAAGGAACTGGAGACGCGCGCCAACAACCTGAAGCGCCTGCACAACCAGCCCGGCATCGTCGACTACAAGACCGAGATCCTGACCCACGACCAGGTCAAGGCGATGCTGCCTGACATCGGGCCCGAGGTGGTGGGTGGCAGCTTCTGCGAACTCGACGGCCACGTGAATTCGCTGCGCTTGTTCCGCACCCTGCACACCGCGCTCAACGCACGGGGCGTCACTTACCTGCCGAGCCATCGGGTCGAGAACATCGTCCGCGAAGGCGGCGAGTTCCGGCTGTCCACGCCGCACGGCGAGATCCGCGCCGCCAAGGTCGCGCTGGCCGCCGGCAACGCCAACATGCGGCTGGCGCCGATGGTCGGGCTCGAGGCGCCGATGAAGCCGGAGCGCGGCCAGATCGTCGTCACCGAGCGGCTGCGGCCGTTCCTCAATCATCCTGTCGTTACGCTGCGGCAGACCGACGAGGGCACGGTGATGATCGGCGATTCCAAGGAAGAGAGCGTCGATCCGAGCGGCCTCACGATCGGCGTCAGCGCCACCGAGGCTGAAAGGGCGGTGCGCCAGTTCCCGCTGCTCGCCAACGTGAACGTCGTGCGCACCTGGAGCGCGATCCGCGTCATGACCCAGGACGGCTTTCCGATCTACGACGAATCCAAGACCCATCCCGGCGCCTTCACCGTGTGCTGCCATTCCGGCGTCACCCTGGCCGCCAACCACGCGCTCACCATTGCGCCGATGATCGCGCGCGGCGCCCTCGACGCCTCGCTCGTCGCTCCCTTCAGTGCCCGGAGGTTCCATGTTCAAGCGGCTGGCTGACAGCAGCCCTGCGGTCGGCATCACCGTCGACGGCAAACCCGTCGCGGCACGCGCGGGCGACACGGTCGCGGCGGCCCTGATCGCCGCGGGCATCGACCATTGCCGCACGACGCCCGTCACGGGCGCGCCGCGTGCGCCCTATTGCCTGATGGGCGTGTGCTTCGACTGCCTCGTCACGGTCGACGGCGTCGGCAGCCGGCAGAGCTGCCTGATCCCGGTGCGCGAGGGCATGAAGGTCGAGACGCAACTCGGTCGCCGGGAGGCGGGGCGATGACCGCGGCGGCCGATCTCGCTTCGTCCTACGATCTCGTCGTTATCGGCGGCGGCCCGGCGGGCCTCGCCGCGGCGGCGCTGGCCGCGCGCGCGGGCGTGTCGACGGTGCTGTTCGACGAGAATCCCGGCGTCGGCGGGCAGATCTATCGCGCCATCACGTCGACGCCCGTGAAGGATCGCGCGATCCTGGGCGAGGATTACTGGGACGGCACGAAGCTCGCCAACGAGGCCAAGGCCAGCGGCGCGCTGATCGTGAACGGCGCCACGGTATGGAGCCTCGACCGGCAGCGCATCGTCGGCGTCTCGATCGCGGGCAAGGCGCGCATGATCGAGGCCGGCCGCGTGATCATCGCCACCGGTTCGCAGGAACGGCCGTTCCCGATTCCCGGCTGGACCCTGCCGGGTGTCATGACGGCCGGTGGCGCGCAAACCGCATTGAAGGCGCAGGGGCTGGTCGCCTCGGGCCGCACCGTAATGGCCGGCAGCGGCCCACTGCTCTGGTTGCTGGCGGCGCAGACCTTGCGCGCCGGCGGCAAGATCGACGCCATCCTCGACACCACGCCGCGGCGCAACTGGCTGCAGGCGATGTTCCATCTGCCCGACTTCGCGCTGTCGCCGTATTTCGCCAAGGGGCTGGCGCTGCTGCGCGAGGTCCGCGCCAAGGTGCCGATCCATCGCGCCGACTCGATCGAGGCCGTCGGCACCGACCGGGTGCGCGAGGTCGTGTTCTCGGGCGGCGGCGAGACGCGTCGCCTGCCGGTCGACCTGCTGCTGTTGCACCAGGGCGTCGTGCCCAATGTGAACCTCGCCAACGCCGCGGGCGTGGCGCATGTCTGGAACGACCGTCAGCTCTGCTTCGTGCCCGTGCTCGACACGGATTTCGGCAGCTCCGTGCCCGGCATTGCCGTGGCGGGCGACGGCGCCGGCATTGCGGGCGGCACCGCCGCCGCCGAACGCGGTCGCATCGCCGCCATCGCCGCGGTGCGCGCGCTGCGGCCCGACGCGACCCTGCCGGACACGCAGGCCATCCGCCAAACCTTGCAACGCGAGGAGATGGGGCGCTCCTTCCTCGACTGGCTGAACCGGCCTGCCGACTCGTTCCGCCAACCCGAGGGCGACACGATCGCCTGCCGCTGCGAGGAGGTCACCGCGAAGCAGGTGCGCGACACAGCGCGGATGGGCTGCGAGGGACCGAACCAGATGAAGGCGTTCCTGCGCTGCGGCATGGGCCCGTGCCAGGGCAGGCTGTGCGGTCTCACCATCACCGAGCTGATCGCGGCCGAGCGCGGGACGACCCTCGACGAGGTCGGCTACTACCGCCTGCGCCCGCCGGTGAAGCCGATCACGCTTGCCGAACTCGCCTCGCTGCCGATCAGCGAAGCCGAGCGCAAGGCCGTGGAGCGCTAGGATGGCCCGCACCGCCGATGTCGTGATCATCGGTGGCGGCATCCATGGCTGCTCGACGGCGCTGCACCTGGCGCTGCGCGGCCTGAAGCCGATCCTGATCGAGAAGGACTATGCCGGCCGCCATGCCTCGGGCGTGAATGCGGGCGGCGTGCGCCAGCTCGCGCGCGACATTCATGAGATCCCGCTGTCGATCTCCTCGATGGACATCTGGGAAGGTATCGAGGAGCTGGTCGGCGACGATTGCGGCTTCGAGGCGCACGGCACCGTGCTGGTGGCCGAGAGCGACGCCGAGCTTTCGGGCTTCCGCGAGCGGGTCGACGATCTCAACTTGCGCGGCTTCGTGCACGAGGAGCTTATAGACGCCGCCGAGCTGCGCCGCCTCGTGCCGGCGGTGTCCGAGCATTGCCCTGGTGGCGTGGTCTCGCGCCGCGACGGCGCCGCCGATCCGTTCCGCACGACGCAGGCGTTTCGCCGTCGCGCCGTCGAGAAGGGTGCGGAGGTCGTCGAGGGCGTGACGGTCACCGGCCTCACGAAGGTCGGCGCCAACTGGCGGGTCGAGACGTCGGCCGGTGCGTTCGAGGCCCCGAAGATCGTCAACGCCGCCGGCGCCTGGGCCGACCGCATTGCCGCGATGCTGGGCGAGCCCGTGCCGCTGAACGTCGTGGCGCCGATGCTGATGGTGACCAGTCGGCTGCCCGCCTTCATCAAGCCGGTGGTGATCCTTCGCGGCCGCAAGCTCTCCTTCAAGCAACTGGAGAACGGCACCGTCGTGATCGGCGGCGGCCATCTCGCGACGCCGTACCGCGACAGCAACGAGACGGTGCTCGACTGGCAGAAGCTCGCGATCAGCGCGCGCACCGTATGGGAGCTGTTCCCGGCAATGCACGAGGCCACCATCGTGCGCGCCTGGGCGGGCATCGAGGCCTACATGCCCGACGGCATTCCCGTCGTCGGCAAGAGTTCGACCTCGGAAG
The DNA here is from genome assembly GCF_058806575.1 of Reyranella sp. GW821-FHT12G01. NCBI lineage: Bacteria > Pseudomonadati > Pseudomonadota > Alphaproteobacteria > Hyphomicrobiales > Reyranellaceae > Reyranella > Reyranella sp. GW821-FHT12G01. The sequence continues at coordinate 3,356,381 of NZ_JBXAPV010000001.1, read as the reverse complement.
GCGTGTTCCACCAGTTCGGCTTCTCGACCCACGGCTTCCAGCTCGGACCGGGCACCGGTGCGATGATGGCGGAGTTGGTGGCGACGGGTTCGACCAACACGCCGATCGACGGGCTCGGCATCGAGCGGTTCCAAAGTCCGTCGTCCTGAGCGAAGCCGCCCGCAGGGCGGCGCAGTCGAAGGACGACGGGTAGATCAGGCCTTCCGCCAGTCGTACCCCAGCCGCGGGAAGTGCACCGCGACCTGGCCGACTTCGTCGTTCTCGCACAGCAGCGAGATCTCGTCGGCGTCGATGAAGGTCACCTCGCCCTCGATCCAGTCCTTGGCATTGTCGTTGGCGCGCACGCGGGCGCGCTGGCCGGGGAGGGGATCGCCGTCCTGCGGCTGCGAGGGGCGCGGCGTCGCAGGCGTCGCGGCGCACGCCTCGGCCAGCGCCACGTCGGCATCGATGTTGGTGCGGTTGCCGTGGCCGATCGCGGCCATGCGGTCGCGCCAGGCGATCAGGCGCGGATAGGGATCGAGTTCGGGCCGGCAATCGATCGGGCGCGCGCCCAGGAACCAGACCACGGAGTAGGCCGAGAAGTCGGCGATGCAGGGCGCGTCGCCCAGCAGGTAAGGACGGCCGTCGGCCAGCATGCCGGCGAGCCACTTGAGCTGCGGCCGTATGACGTGGAGGTTCCGGGGCGCCGCCTTGCGCACGGCATCGACCGACGGAAGCGGCACACCATGGACCTGGGCGCGATCGGCGTGCAGGCCTTCGGGCATGTTGTCGGCGTTGATGCCCGACACGTAGAGCGCCGTCGGCCGCATGAATTGCTGCTCGGCCCACCAGGAAACGACATCCGCCGTTCCCGCTGTCGCGACGGGGAACAACGAGGGCTGCGGCGTGCGCCGTTCCAGCTCGCGCGCGATCAGCTTGGTATCGCACCACACGTCGGCGCCGTCCTGCAGCACCGGCGCGCGGCGATAGCCGCCGGTCAGCGGCGTCAGCTTGGGCTTGGGGGCGATGGGCGGCGTCTCGACGGCGCGCCAGGCGAGGCCCTTGAAGCCCATCATCGCGCGGGCTTTTTCCGCGAAGCTCGAGAAGTCGTACTGGTGGAGGATCAGGGAACGCGGGGGCTCAACGCTTGGCGGCGACACTGGCGAAGGTTTCCTTGAACATGGGGGCGATGCGCCGGGCGGCGATCTGCGTCACGTGATTGTCGTCAAAATAGTTGGGCCGTCCATCGGTGTCGGTCGCACAGGTGCCGTTCGCACACAGCAGGGGTTCGGGCGACAGGATGGTGACGGTCTGCGGATGGCGCTCCTTCAGCCCGGCCAGGATCCTGCGCAGGCCCTCGATCTGTTCGCGGTAGTCGCTTTGCGGGAGGGTCGCGGTCGATGCGTTGCGGTCTTCCAGCGCGACCTTCGCCCGGTACGACGGATGCTGCGTCTTGGAGATCGGCGTGCGCTCGACGAAGGCGATGCGCAGGCCGGCCGCCAGGATTGCGTCGGCATTCCCTTCGAAGGCCGCCACGTCCTCGCGCGGCGTCGGCGTCCAGGTCGACAGCGAGATGACGGTGGTGATGTTGCGCGCCTTCGCCGCCTCGAGCAGCGACTGCAATTCGGCCGGCGTGCTCCACTTGCCCGGACCGAACTGGCCGATGAGGTTGCGGGCCTTGCGCGCGTAGTAGACGGGCACGCCATAGGAATTGCCCATGGCGGCTAGCACGTCGAGATACTGGTCGGCGTGCGAATCGCCCAGGACGAGGATGCCCGGACCCGGAGGCGCTGTGTTCACGAGGCAGATTCGTTCCAGCGGATGGAGGATCTGGTCGACCAGCGGGCATCGGCCCGAGACGCGGTCCTGCTCGGCGGAGAACAGCACGGCGATCCGGTCGGGATAGCGGAACGTCGCGCCGTTGGTGGCGAGGATCACCGTGCCGACGGCCAGGGTCGCGAGCGACACGGTGCAGAAGGCGCGGAACAAAGCGCGCCGATTGGCGATCACGGTGCGCGAGCGGATCGGCGTCTCGACGAAGTGATAGGTCAGGCTCGCCAGCACGACGGCGAGGATCATCGCCAGCGTCGATTCGAAGGCATTGGGCGGACGATCCATGACGGTGGCGAGCAGCGAGAGTGGCGGCCAGTGCCAGAGATAGAGCGGGTAGGAGATCTTGCCGATGTAGCGGACAGCCCGGATCCGCAGGAGGGCGAAGTGGCCGGTGTTCAGCTCGATCAGCGCCAGCGCCCAGGCGGTCGCGCTGCAGGCGACCAGCGTCTGTGCCGTCGTGGCGAGCCCGGCCTTTCCCGTCGGGATGAACGGCACGATGGCGATGATGCCGATTGCCAGAAGGGACAGGAGGGGCCGCGACTGCTCCGGGCCCTCGCGATACTTGCGCACGATGCAGAAGGCCAGGATGCCGAGGCCGAGCTGCCAGAGCCGGCCGGGCAGGAGGTAGAAGGCGGTGCGCGGCGAGAGGCCGGTCGTGTCGACGGCGAAGTAGAAGAGCAGCGACAAAGTGGGCACGCCGATGAGCAGCGGCCAGAACAGCCGGCGCCGTCCCGCCGTCAGCAGGAAGAGGCCGCCGAAGACCAGGTAGAACTGTTCCTCGACCGCCAGGCTCCAGGTGTGCAGCAGCGGCTTCTGCAGCGGCAGGGAGAAGTAATCGCCGACGCTCCAGTAGTAGAAGTTCTGGACGTAGAACGGCTGGGCGATCAGCGACTGCGCGAGGTTCATCAGGTCGCGCGGCATCAGCAGGAAGAAGGCGGCGGCGGTCGTGACGCCGACAGTCAGGAACAGCGCCGGCGCCAGGCGGCGGAAGCGGGCGGAATAGAAGTCGGCCAGGCTCGCGCGCTTCTCGAGGATCGGGAAGAGGTAGGCGCGCGAGATGACGTAGCCCGAGATGACGAAGAAGATGTCCACGCCCAGGAAGCCGTTGGGCACGAGCTTCGGATAGGCGTGGAACAGGACGACCAGTGTCACCGCGATGGCGCGGAGCGTGTCGATCTCGGCCAGATAGCGGCGAATCAAATTACAGACGTTTCCTGCAGGCGCGATCCTTGTATCACGCCGCTTTCAAAACCCCGTCGTCTGCCTCGAGCGGGAGGGGATTCCAGTTGCGCGACACGACCCAGTCCGGCCGCGGGTTGTCGCTGAGCGCGGGCTTGTTGGCGACCGTGTTGCACGAGACGTAGATGTGCCAGCGGTCGTCGGCCGAGAGGTTGTGGCCGGAGGCGTGCAGGACGTTGCAATGGAACAGCACGCAGGTGCCGGCCTGGCCGGTGACGGCGATCGGCTCGGGCGAGTTCTTCAGGATCTCGATCATGCGCTGCTTGGGCATCGCCCAGAACTTGTACGAGGTCGATTCGTCATAGACCGGCTCGATGCGGCCGATCTTGTGGCTGCCCGGGATGAGGTAGAGCGCGCCGCCCATCTCCGTCGTGTCGGTCATCATCAGGTTGAAGGTCGCCATGTCGGGACGGCGGCAGCCGTCGCGCATCCACGAGCCGTAATCCTGGTGCCACTGCCAGACCGTGCCCTCGATGGCGGGCTTGGTGTTGATCTTGGTGTGATAGACGTAGACGCCGTCGTCCTTCAGCACCTGCTGCACGGGCCGCAGCAGGCGCGGCGTGCGGACCAGCGCGTGGAAGGGTTTGGAGCGGGTCGGGCCGTCATCCTCATGGACGCGGAAGATCGTGCGGACGCCGCCGGTATGCTCGCGGACGACCTCTTCGCTCTGCACGCCCGAGAGCCGGGCGACCTCGCGGCGCAGGACGGCGACCTCGTTGCGGTCGAACAGATTGGGGAAGACGAGGAACCCGTCGCGATCGAACTGTTCGACCTGCTGGTCGGTCAACTCCATGACGCATCCTCCGTTTCGTTTCGTTTCGACAACGCTAACTCAAGGGTCCATCACGTAATAGACCTTTTTCTCACGCCGCATGCCGAGACGGTCGTAGAAGCGCTGCGACCCGGAGTTGCCCTCGCCGGTGGTCCAGATCACCCGCGAGCAGCCGCGCTCCCGGGCGAGCGCCTGGATGGCCTCGATCAGCTTCTCGCCGACCCCGGCCGACCGGGCCTCGCCGGTCACGTAGAGCTCCTTCAGGAACAGGCCGTGGGTGAGGTTGGGCGCCGGGAAGAAGGGGTTCAGGATGGCGAAGCCTAGGAGCTTCCCGTCGCGTTCCGCGACCAGGCACGTCGTGCCGCCTGGCGGCGCGGCGGTCAGGAAGGACGCCCCGGCGGCGCCCGCCCCCTCGGCGACGGGGTTGCCGTAGTGACGCTCGTGATCCTCCAGAAGGAAGGCGAGCTGGGCTTCGTCGCCCGGTCTTGCGTGCCTGATTTGCATGGCGAGTCCCCTAACACCGCTGGCCCGCAGCATCAAAGAACGGCAAAATTGGCGTCAAGCGGGAGTCATAATCAATGGAAGACGTCGTCAATATCGAGGACCTGCGCAAGCTCGCGAAGAAGCGGCTGCCCAAGATCGCCTATGATTTCATCGAGGGCGGTACCGACGACGAGGTCGGCCTCACCACCAACGAGCAGGCCTTCCGCAAGGCGCGGATCGTGCCGCGCTACCTGGTCGACGTCTCTGTGCGCGACCAGTCCACGACCCTGTTCGGCCGCAATTATTCCAGCCCCATCGGCATCGCCCCCACGGGCCTCGCCGGCCTGTTCCGGCACGGCGCCGACCTGATGCTGGCCGAGGCCGCGCGCGACGCCAACGTGCCGTTCATCATGTCGGGCTCCAGCACCGGTTCGATCGAGGATCTCGGCAAGCTCGCCCCCGACCATGGCTGGTACCAGCTCTATTCCGCCAAGGACCAGAACGTCTCGGAAGACCTCATCAAGCGCTCGGCCGACGCCGGCCTGCGCACCCTGGTCTTCACGGTCGACGTGCCCGAGGGCTCCAACCGCGAGCGCAACACGCGCAACGGCTGGACGCGCCCGCTCAAGCTCACCTGGAAGAGCAAGTTCGAGGCGCTGACCCATCCGGCCTGGATGATGCAGTGGCTGAAGCACGGCACGCCCTATTTCTCGAACTGGGCGAAGTATGCCGGCCCCGACGCCTCGGCCGACAAGGTGGCCGACATGGTGGCCTACCAGAACCGTGCGCCGATGAGCTGGAAGGACGTCGAGCGCTTCCGCGAACTGTGGAAGGGCAACTTCGTGCTGAAGGGCATCATGCATCCCGACGACGCGATCCGCGCCCATTCGATGGGCGTCGACGGCGTCATGGTCTCCAACCACGGCGCGCGCCAGCTCGACCTGGCGCCGTCGCCGCTCGAGGTACTGCCGGCGATCCGCGACGCGGTCGGCGACAAGATGACGGTGATGTTCGACGGCGGCGTCCGCCGCGGCCTCGACGCCATCATCGCGCTCTGCATGGGCGCCAAGTTCGTGTTCGTCGGCCGCCCCACGCTCTATGGCGTGACGGCGGGCGGCATCCCGGGTGCGGCCAAGGCGCTGCAGATCTTCAGGCGCGAGGTCGACATCAGCATGGCGCAGATCGGCGCCACCAAGATCTCCGATCTCGGCCCGCAATACATGATGTGGAAGGACGAGGAGGATCTGCGCCGCAACCGGCGCTGATCTGCGCTATAGTCCTCCCATCGCGCTTCGGCGCGAGGTCCCGCTCTCTCGCCAGACCGTTCTTCGTGTCGGTGAGGGAGTTCCGATGTTTTCGACATTTGCCGCGTCGTCACCGATCCTGGCGGGGGCGCTGGCCAGCCTTCTGGCGGGCCTCGCCACCGCGATCGGCGCGATCCCGATCCTCGTCATCCGCAAACTCTCGGATCAGGCACAGGACGTCATGCTGGGCTTCGCCGCCGGCGTGATGCTGGCGGCTTCGTTCTTCTCGCTGATCATTCCCGGCATCGACGTGGCGCAAGAGCAGGGCGCCTCAAAGCTGGGCGCCGTCACGCTGGTGATCGCCGGCATCCTGTTCGGCGCGACGAGCCTCTGGATGGTCCATCGCTACCTGCCGCACGAGCATTTCGTGCTGGGCCGGCAGGGGCCGCTGACCCAGCGCGTGCGGCGCATCTGGCTGTTCGTGATCGCGATCACCCTGCACAACTTTCCCGAAGGATTGGCGGTCGGCGTCGGTTTCGGCGGCGACGATCTCGGCAAGGCGGTGGCGCTGGCCATCGGCATCGGCCTCCAGAACATGCCGGAAGGGCTGGCCGTCGCCGTCGCGCTGCTCACTTTGAACTACAGCAAGGGGCAGGCCTTCTTCGTTGCGCTGCTGACCGGACTGGTCGAGCCGATCGGCGGCCTGTTAGGCGCCGGCGCCGTCACCATCGCACAATCGCTCCTGCCCTGGGGGCTGGCCTATGCCGGCGGCGCGATGATCTTCGTCATCAGCGACGAGATCATCCCCGAAACCCACCGCCGCGGCTTCGAGAACCACGGCACCGTCGGCCTTATGATCGGGCTCGTGCTGATGATGTTCCTCGACGTCATGCTGGGCTGAGCGCGCAAAGAAAAAGCCTCCTCCGCCGGAGCAGAGGAGGCTCTTTCCGAACCTATTCGCCGAAGCTTACTGCACGACCTCGAACAGGCCGGCGGCGCCCATGCCGCCGCCGATGCACATGGTCACGACGACGTTCTTGGCCTTGCGGCGGCGGCCCTCGATGAGGGCGTGGCCGGTGCAGCGGGCGCCGGTCATGCCGAAGGGATGGCCGATCGAGATCGAGCCGCCGTTGACGTTCAGCTTCTCGTTGGGGATGCCGAGCTTGTCGCGGCAGTAGAGCACCTGCACCGCGAAGGCCTCGTTCAGCTCCCAGAGGTCGATGTCGTCCATCTTGAGGCCGAAACGCTTCAGGAGCTTCGGGATCGCGTAGACGGGACCGATGCCCATTTCGTCGGGCTCGCAGCCGGCGACGACCAGGCCCTTGTAGATGCCGAGCGGCTTCAGGCCGCGCTTGGCGGCTTCGGCATCGCTCATGATGACCGAGGCCGAGGCGCCGTCCGAGAGCTGGCTGGCGTTGCCGGCGGTGATCCACTTGTCGGGACCGGCGACGGGCTGCAGCTTGGCGAGACCTTCCAGCGTCGTGTCGGGACGATTGCCCTCGTCCTTGTCGAGCTTCACCGTCTTCTTGGTGGTCTCCTTGGTGTTCTTGTCGGTGACCAGCATCGTGGTCTCCATCGCCACGATCTCGTCGTCGAACTTGCCGGCCTGCTGGGCGGCCGCGGTGCGGAGCTGGCTCTGCAGTGAGTATTCGTCCTGCGCCTCGCGGCTGATCTTGTAACGGGCGGCGACCGTGTCGGCCGTCGTGATCATGGCGTGATAGATGCCCGGAACGTGTTCCTGCACCCACGGGTTCACCAGGCGGTTCTTGTTGCCGCCCGGAGGGCCCTGGACCAGCGACACCGACTCGAGGCCGCCGGCGATCATCACCGGCACCTTGTCGACCAGCACGCGCTGGGCCGCCATCGAGATGGTCTGCAGGCCCGAGGAGCAGAAGCGGTTGACGGTCACGCCCGAGACGCTGACCGGCGCGCCGGCGCGCATGGCGGAAACGCGGGCGACATTGGAGCCCGTGGTGCCTTCCGGCGCCGCGCAGCCCAGGATCACGTCCTCGACTTCGCCGAGGTCGACCTTGGCGCGCTCGGCGGCATGCTTGATCACGTGCGCGCCCATGTCGGCGCCGTGCGTGTCGTTGAAGATACCGCGGAACGCCTTGCCGATCGGCGTGCGGGCGGTGGAGACGATTACTGCATCAGCCATTTGAGTTTCCTTCCAGATAGAACCTTGGTGCCGCCTTTCCCCTCCCTTCGACAGGGAGGGGGCGCCGGCGAATTGACGTCAGACGCTAGAGAACTTCTTGCCTTCCTGCACCAGCTTCTTGAGCAGCGGTGCCGGTTCCCAGAACGGGTCGCCGGAAGCGTCGCGGTACTTCAGCAGCGCGTCGTGGATGGTCTTGAGGCCGACCACATTGTCGGCCCACCACATCGGGCCGCCGCGATAGACCGGCCAGCCGTAGCCGTTGACCCAGATAACGTCGATGTCGAGCGAGCGCTGGGCCATGCCCTCTTCGAGGATCTTGGCGCCCTCGTTCACCATCGGATAGAGCGCGCGCTCCAGGATCTCCTGGTCGGAGATGGCGCGGCGGGTGATGCCGAGCTTCTTCGAGGTCTCCTCGATGATCTTCTCGACCTCGGGGTCGGGGATCGGCGTGCGGTCGGGCAGATTGTACTTGTAGTAGCCCGCGCCGGTCTTCTGGCCGAAGCGGCCCATCTCGCAGATCGCATCGGCGACGTAGCCGGTGTAGCGGACGTTGCGCTTTTCCTTGTCCTTCTTGCCCTGGCGGATGCGCCAGCCCACGTCGTTGCCGGCGAGGTCGCTCATCGCGAACGGGCCCATCGGGAAGCCGTAGTCGTAGATCACCTTGTCGATCTGCTGGGGAAGGGCGCCTTCCTCCATCATGTAGGCCGACTGCACGCCGCGCATCCGCAGCATGCGGTTGCCGACGAAGCCTTCGCAGACGCCGACGAGGACCGGAATCTTGCCGATCTTCTTGGAGAACGACATGACCGTGGCGATGACGTCATTCTCGGTCGCCTTGCCGCGCACGTTCTCCAGGAGCTTCATGACGTTGGCCGGCGAGAAGAAGTGCATGCCGATCACGTCGCCGGGGCGCTGCGTGTAGGAGGCGATCTGGTTGACGTCGAGACCCGAGGTGTTGGTGGCCAGGATGGCGCCGGGCTTGGCGACCTCGTCGAGCTTCTTGAAGACGGCTTCCTTGACTTCCATCGTCTCGAACACCGCCTCGATGATGACGTCGGCGTCCTTGAGCGCGTTGTAGTCGAGGGTCGGCGTGATCAGCGCCATGCGCTTCTCGACGTCCTCGGCCTTCATGCCGCCACGCTTGGCGGTGTTCTCGTAGTTGGTGCGGATCGTCTTGAGGCCGCGGTCGAGCGCTTCCTGGCTGGTCTCCAGCATCGTCACGGGAACGCCGGCATTGGCGAAGTTCATGGCGATGCCGCCGCCCATCGTGCCGGCGCCGATGATGCCGCCGGTCTTGATCTCGCGCTGCGGCGTGTCGGCCGGCACGTCCTTCACCTTGGCGGCCTCGCGCTCGGCAAAGAAGTAATAGCGCTGCGCCGCCGACTCAGACGAGGTCAGCAGTTCGGTGAACAGCTCGCGCTCGCGCTTCATGCCTTCGTCGAACGGCAGTTCGACGGCGGCCTGCACCGTCTTGATGATGTTCCACGGCGCCTTGAAGCCGCGCGCCTTGCGGGCGATCGACTTCTCGGTCTCGGCGAACAGGTCCGGCGATTCGAGGTTGACCGTGAGGTCGCGGACGCGGCGCAGCGGCGCCTTCTGCGCCAGCAACATCTCGGCATGAGCGATCGCGCCCTTCAGCAGGTCATCGCCTTCGACGATGGCGTCGACGATGCCCTTGCTCTTGGCTTCGGCGGCCGGGATGTGACGGCCCGAGAGCATGGCGTCGAGCGCGTACTTGGCGCCGGTCAGGCGCGGCAGGCGCTGAGTGCCGCCGGCGCCCGGCAGGAGGCCGAGATGCACTTCCGGCAGGCCCATGCGCGTGGTCGGCATGGCGACGCGATAGTGCGCGCCCAGCGCCGTCTCGAGGCCGCCGCCCAGCGGCGTGCCGTGCAGGGCCGCGACGATCAGCTTGGGCGAATTTTCCATCGTGGAGATGACGTCGTTCAGGTTCGGGCCCGACGGCGGCTTGCCGAACTCGCGGATGTCGGCACCGGCGATGAAGGTGCGGCCGCCGCCGATCAGCACGATGGCATCGACGCTGGAATCCTGGCCGAACGCCTCGACGCCCTCCTTGATGCCGGCGCGCACCGCCGAGGCCAGCGCATTCACCGGCGGATTGTTGATGGTGAGGATTCCGATCCGCCCCTCTTTGGAGCGTATGACAGCGTCGGACATGGGCGTTCTCTTCCCTGATGAGTGCCGGTTTGGACGGGTGGTCTTAGCAATCTCTGACTGCGCCGCCCAGCGGTCACGGGTTTCGCCGTGCGGAGATAGGTGCAGATACACAGCCTAGCCGCTCCCAAAAGCAGCCGCTATGCATCGCCGCATAAAAACGAAACTGGGAGGCTATGAGAAAATGTCCAACGTAACGACCACCCGTCGTGGCCTGCTGCGGGCCGGTGCGGGCGCCAGCCTGTTCGTCGCCGCGCCGTCGATCGTGCGTGCGCAAGGTGGTGCGTGGCCCAACAAGCCGATCACCATCATCGTGAATTTCCCCGCAGGCGGCCTCACCGACGGCATCGCGCGCGCCTTCGGCCAGTCCGTCAGCCAGGCGACCGGCCAGCAGGTGATGATCGACAACAAGCCGGGCGCCAGCGGCAATATCGGCGCGGCCCTCGTCGCCCGCGCGCCGGCCGACGGCTACACCTTCCTGCATTCGGTCTCGAGCACGCTCATCCAGAACCGGGTGATGTTCAAGACGCTGGGCTTCGATCCCGACAAGGACCTCACCGTCGTCTCCGGCACTTCCTCGGGCGTGTTGCCGGTGGTCGTGCACAAGTCGCTGCCGGCCGAGGTCAAGGACCTGAAGTCGTTCATCGAGTACGCCAAGAAGAACAAGGTGAACTTCGGTTCGTGGGCGATGGGCTCCTCGGCCCACATTTTCGCCCAGACGATGAACGAGAAGTACGGGCTCACGATGGAGATCGTGACCTACAAAGGCGAAGCGCCGATGTGGCAGGACATGGGCGCGGGCTCGCTGCAGGCCGCCATGGGCAGTCCGCAGGCGATGAACGCGCTGATCGTGAAGGGCGACGTGCGCGGCATCGCCGCGCCGTCGCGAGTGCGCGCCCGCGCACTGCCCGACACGCCGACCTCGCGCGAGCAGGGCTTTGACGACGATGCCTTCACGGTCTCCGGCTGGCTGGCGCTGGCGGCGCCCGCCGCGACGCCCAAGGACATCGTGAAGAGGATGTCCGACCTGTGGGTGGCCGCCGCCGATTCCGAGCCCGGCAAGAAGATGATGGACAGCTTTGCCCTCGTGGAGAAGCCGATGGGCCACGAGGAAGTCATGATCGACTACGAGCGCCTGAAGGCGACCCTCATCCCGCGCATCGTCGCGCTGGGCATGAAGCCGGAGTAGCTAGCCGCACCACCTCACCCTGAGGAGGTCGCAGAGCGGCCGTCTCGAAGGGTGGGCATCAGACGCGGTGCTCGTGCCCATGCCCATGCTTTGAGACGCGCTCCTGCGGAGCGCTCCTCAGCATGAGGTGGGTGGTGGAATATCCACCACCCTCGAAGAGGCTCAGGCCGCGACCCGCTTCAGGTTCTCGTCGAACCAGCGGGCGAGGCCGGTCATGCGGGCGTCCTCGTGCTGCTGGCCCATGAGCTGCAGGCCGACCGGCATGCCGGCGACGCTCATCAGCGGCACGGTGACGACCGGCGAGAACAGCATCGAGCTCGGCGCGTTGAACACGAAGTCGCCGGTGGGACGCGGCGCCAGCGGTTGGCCCGGCACGTCACCGGCCCAGACCGGTGCGGGGCCGGGGCAGGACAGCGTGATCGCGGCATCGGCCAGCGGCGCCATGGTCGCGTGCATGCGCTGGGCGTTCTGTCGCGCCAGCAGCGCCATGCGATAGTCGTCCATGGTCATCTTCTCGGCTTTGGCGAGCGTCGCCTTGGCGCGTTCGCTGACGCCGGCCGGATTGTTGTCGACGATACCGCGCTGGCCCCAGCGATTCTCCCAGCTCGTGACGCCACCGCAGACGTTGCGGCCGTTGGCGATCGATTGTTCCAGCGCCTCGACCCAGGGATGATCCTTGCGGCGGATCAACTCGATGCCGGCATCGCGGAGCTGCTTCAGCACGCCGTCGAAGGCCGCCTTGGTAGGATCGTCGACCTCGACCCAGCCCTCGGTCTCCAGCACCACGAGGCGGTTGGGCTTCACGGCGGCGGGGAGCGAGGAGGGGCCCATCAGGCCGACTTCGCCGCGATCGCCGCCGGCGCGCTTGGCGATCTCGATCGCGACCTGCCACATGTCCTGCAGCGAGTTGGCGTGCGGGCCGTGCGTGCTCTGGCTGGTGGCCTGGCGCTCGCCGCGATTGATGCCGCCCTGCGTCGGCTTCAGCGCATAGTTTCCGCAATAGGCGGCGGGACGGATGATGGAGCCGCCGACCTGCGTGCCGATGGCGGCCGGCACCATGTTGGCGCCGACGGCCGCGGCCGAACCGGAGGACGAACCGCCCGGCGTGCGGGTGGCATCGAACGGATTGGTCGTGGCGCCGGGATGCGAGCCGCCAAGTTCTGCCGTCACCGCCTTGGCGAGGATCACCGCGCCAGCCTGGCGCAGCGCCCAGACGGCCGCGTTGTCGCGCTTGGGGAAATTGCCCTTGAAGGCCTCGCAGCCCATCTGCGTGGGCATGTCCTTGGTCTCAAGCAGATCCTTGATGGCGAGCGGCATGCCGTCGATCGAGGAGAGCGGCTTGCCGGCCTTCCAGCGCGCGGCGCTGGCGTCTGCGGCCTCGCGGGCGCCGGCTTCGTTGATCGCGGTAAAGGCCTTCACCACCGGCTCGCGCGTCGCCACCGTCTCCAGGCAGCGGTCGAGATAGGCGCGCGGCGTATCGCTGCCGTCGGCGAATCGCTTCGCGGCGTCGTGGAAGGTGAGCGGCTTGAAGTCCTTGTACGCGGTCATCGCTGATCAGTCCTCTATGGTTCCCGTCGACCCTAGCACGCGATCTCAGCGCACCCGATAGCGCTCGATCGCGTCGGGATCGAAAGTGAAGCCGAGGCCGGGGCGGTCCGGCACGGCGATGCAGCCGTCCTCGACCTTGATCGCCTCGCGATAGAGCTTCGACGTCCACGGCATGTATTCGAGCCAGGTCGTGTTGGCGAAGGCTCCGAGGATGCCGATGCTCTGCTGCGTGAAGAGATGGTTGGAGATCGCGATGTCGTGCGCGGCTGCCAGATGCGCCACCTTCACGAATTCGCTGACGCCGCCGACCCTGCCGAGGTCGGCCATCCAGATGTCGGCCGCACCGTGCGCCAGCATCTCGCGGAAGCCGTAACGCGTCGCCTCGGTCTCGCCGCTGGCGATCGGCGTGTCGAGCGCCGCCGCGACCCGGGCCGAGCCGCGATGGTCGTAGGGCGCGACCGGCTCCTCGAACCAGGTGAGGTCGAAGGCTTCGAGCTTGCGGCCGAGCCGGATCGCATGGTCGGCGGTGAAGCCTCGGCTGGCGTCGCACATCAGCGAGACCCTGGGGCCGATCGCCTTGCGCACCGCGGCGACGCGTTCGACGTCTTCCTCGACGTGCTTCTTGCCGACCCGCATCTTCACGCCGCCGAAACCCTCGGCCATGTAGCCGGCCGCTTCCTTCGCCAGCTCGTCGGGTGTCGCGGAGAGCCAGAGGCCAGCGCTGGAATAGACGGGGATACGCTCGTGCGCGGCGCCCAGCATGTGGGTGACCGACTGGCCGAGCGCCTTGCCCTTGGCGTCCCACAAAGCGGTGTCGACACCGGCGAGACCGAAGATCGTTACGCCCTTGTGGCCAAGGAAATAGAGCTCGCGCCACATGCGCTCCCAGAAGCGCTCTGCATAGCGGATGTCTTCACCGACCAGCGCGGGCTTCAGGCTATCGACCATCGCGCGCAGCACTTCGATTCGCCGTCCTCCCAGGGTGAACAGGAAGCTCTCGCCGGTCACGCCAACGTCAGTGTCGACGAAGATCAGCACCGCGCCGATGCGGTCGTTGCTGACGCCGCTCGAATTGCGCGTCGGCCGGTCGAGCGGCACCTCGACGAGGACGGTCCTGAGATCGGTAACGCGCATGACGCTTCTCCCTTGGATCACTTAATTCGTTCTCGACGCCGTCACGAAAGAGTGTGAGGCGCGCGATGAACCGGCTTTGGAACAAGGGCGTACCACACGGTGAAGAGGCTGCAAGACTTGTAGTCCTCTCGGGCCGGCGGCGAGCGCGCCGTCGTCGGTCACAAGACAGAAGAAATCATCCAACTGGAGAAAACATATGCTCAAGCGTCATACGCTGATCGCGGCTGCGGCCCTGTGCGTGCTCTCGGTCGCTCCCGCCTTTGCCCAGACGATGGCTCCGGCCGCGTCGGCGCCGGCCAACCCGATGGTCGGCGGCGCGCCGATGTATGCCAACAAGACGATCGTCGACAACGCGGTCAATTCCAAGGATCACACCACGCTGGTCGCCGCCGTGAAGGCCGCGGGCCTCGTCGAGACGCTGCAGGGCCCGGGCCCGTTCACCGTCTTCGCGCCGACCAACGCCGCCTTCGCCAAGCTGCCGCCGGGCACCGTCGAGATGCTGGTGAAGCCCGAGAACAAGGCCAAGCTCACCAAGATCCTGACCTGCCATGTCGTCGCCGCCAACGCGATGTCGCCGGCCATTGCCAAGATGATCGCTGACGACAAGGGCACGCATCCCGTCAAGACGGTCGGCGGCTGTGTGCTGCAGGCCAAGATGATGGGCGACAAGATCACGCTCACCGACGAGAACGGCAACGTGGCCACGGTGACGATCGCCGACGTGAAGCAGTCGAACGGCGTCATCCACGTGATCGACACGGTCCTCCTGCCGAAGGGCTAAAGCCCCATCCTTCGGCGAGTGGCGGCGGCGGGGCTTTTCCCCGCCGCTTCCATTTGCGCTAGGCTGCGCCGCATCCATTCGCCGGGGCGTCCGTTACCCGGCGAATCAGGTGTTTTCAGGGGCAGGCCATGACCAGACCGCGCATCGAGGGATTCGCGATCATTTCCAGCGAGGGCATGATCGCGGCTTCGGATGGCTCGTTTCCCGAGAACCTGAAGATTCCGGCCGACCAGAAATTCTACCAGGACTCGGTCGACCGCGCGTCCGCGGTCGCCAACGGCCGGCATTCGTCCGAGGGCGGGCCGAAAGAAGCCGCGCGCCGGCGCATCGTCCTGACGCGCCGCGTCGAGCGTGTGATCGCCGATCCGGCCAACACCAACGCCGTGTTGTGGAATCCCGCCTCGGCGCCGTTCGAGGAAGCGTGGCTGAAGCTCAACATCCAGAATGGGACCCTGGCCGTCGTCGGCGGCACTGACGTGTTCGGCCTGTTCCTCAACATCGGCTACGACGCCTTCTACCTGACGCACGCCGAGGGCAGCGTGCCGCGCGGCCGGCCAGTCTTCCCCGGTGTCGGCAAGAACGCGACGGCGGAAGAGGTGCTGCAGAAGCACGGGATGGTGCTGCGTGAAACCCGCATGCTCGACGCCGCGACGAATACGCGGGTCGAGGTGTGGGTGCCGAAGGGGTAGAGAAAGCGCGCGCAAGCAGGCCGGCCGTCAGACTCAGTGGAAGTCCCGGCTATGGATGCGGATCTTGGGCCGGTCGAGGACGATGCGGCTGCGGTCGTAGTCGGGTTTGGATGGCGCACTCCTGCTGGAGCGATGGCGCGTGGCATTGGCTTCCGCGACCTTCACCCGGCGGTCGCCGGGATCGGTGCGGACCTCGTCGCCGCGACCGCGGGTCAAGTGGAACAGGTCGAGCTCGGAGATCGAATCGAGGTCGGCCGAAAGATCCCACACCTGCTCGGCGACGAGATGGATCACCTTGTAATCTTTCTCCCCCTGGCATTGGACGCGACCGCGCACGCCCATCAACCGTGCGCCCATCACAATGCGACGATGCGCGTCGAACACCTTGGGCCAGACCACGAGGTTGGCGATGCCGAACTCGTCTTCCAGGGTAACGAACACCACGCCCGAGGCCGTGCCCGGTCGTTGTCGCACCAGCACGAGGCCGGCCAGCGTGAGAAGGTCGTTGTTTCCGGCGGCTTTCAACGCTTCCGTGCTGGAGAGCCCCCGTGTCGCAAAGGTTGCCCGCAACAGCTCCATCGGATGCGAGCGCAGCGACATCGAGAAGCTGCTGTAATCGTCCACCACCTGCTCGCCGAGAGTCAGCGCCGGCAAGGTGACGGTCGGTTCGAGGTCGCGCATCTGCGGCTGTCGGTCGAGCAGTGGCAACTGTCCATCCGAGAAGCCGCGCACCGCCCACAACACGTCGCGCCGCGTAAGGCCGAGTGACGCGAAGGCATCGGCGCGGGCCAGGGCGATGATCTGCCGCTTGGTGAGGCCACTGCGCCGCCACAGGTCGGCGGGATCTCGATAGGGTTCGTCGCCGCGCCGTTTGACCATCCTGTTGGCCGCTTCCTCGGAAAGCCCTGTCACCTGGCGTAGGCCAAGGCGAAGTGCACAGCGATTGTTCTTCCCGGGCTCCAGTGTGCAGTCGTGGTCGCTTGCGTTGATATCGGGCGGACGCACCTCGACGCCATGCTCTTCCGCGTCGCGCACGAGCTGGGCAGGTGCATAGAAGCCCATCGGCTGGGAGTTGAGCAAAGCCGCGGCGAAGACCTCGGGATAGTAATGCTTCACGTAGGACGAGGCATAGACGAGGATCGCGAAGCTCGCGGCGTGGCTTTCGGGAAAGCCGTACTCGCCGAATCCCTCGATCTGCTTGAAGCAGCGTTCGGCGAATTCCTCTTCGTAGCCGTTTCCTTTCATGCCTTCGATGAAAGGAGCCTTGAACTTGTAGATCGTGCCGTTGTGCCGGAACGTCGCCATGGCGCGGCGCAGTTCGTCGGCCTTCTCCGCCGAAAAGCCCGCGCCGACCATGGCGATCTGCATCGCCTGTTCCTGGAACAGCGGGACCCCCAGCGTCCGCTTCAGGACAGCCTTGAGCTCCGGCTTGGGATAGATGACCGCGTCACGATTGGCCCGGTTCTTCAGGTAGGGGTGAACCATGCCGCCCTGGATGGGGCCCGGCCGCACGATCGCCACCTCGACGACCAGATCGTAATACTCTCGGGGCTTCAGGCGCGGCAACATCGACATCTGCGCCCGGCTCTCGACCTGGAACACACCGACCGAATCGGCGCGGCACAGCATCTCGTAGACCTTTGGATCGTCCGGCCGCATGTTGAGGGACAGCTTTTCTCCGAAATGCCTGTCGATCAGGGCGAACCCCTTGCGCAGCGCCGTCAGCATGCCGAGCGCCAGCACGTCGACCTTGTAGATGTTCAGCACGTCGAGATCGTCCTTGTCCCACTCGACGACGGTGCGCTTCTCCATCGCAGCATTCTGGATAGGCACCAATTCATCGAGGCGGCCCTCGGTCAGCACGAAGCCGCCGACATGCTGCGAGAGATGGCGCGGGAAACCGCACAGGGCCGCCGACAGTTCGAGCGCCAGCATGATGCGCGGGTCCGTCGGATCGAGGCCGGCCTCGCGCACATGCTCGACCTTCACGCCGCTCGATCCCATGCCCCACACCGTGTCGGCCATCACGCCGACCGTGTCGGGTGAGAGGCCCAGCACCTTGCCGACTTCACGGATGGCGCTGCGACTCCGGAAGGAGATCACCGTCGCGGCCAGGGCAGCCCGCTCACGGCTCTTGGTGTCGTAGATCCACTGGATGATCTGTTCGCGGCGCTCGTGCTCGAAATCGACGTCGATATCGGGGGGCTCGTTGCGCGTATTGGAAAGGAAGCGCTCGAACAGCACTTTCGTTTCCTTTGGATTCACCGAAGTGATGCCAAGACAATAGCAGACCGCGGAATTGGCCGCCGAACCGCGTCCCTGGCAAAGGATTTCGCGCCTGCGGGCTTCCATGACGATCTCGTGCACCGTCAGGAAGTAAGGCGCGATTTCCTTGAGGGCGATGAGTTCGAATTCCTTTCGGATCGTGCTCTTCACGTCTTCAGGAACACCATCCGGATAACGCCAGTCCGCGCCCTCCCAGGTGAGGCGCTTGAGCTTGTCCATCGGCGTCTCGCCACCCTCGTAGACGACCGGATACTGATAGGTGAGCTGTCGCAGCGAGAAGCCGCAGCGCTTTGCGATCTCCTGCGTGGCCGCGATCGCATGCGGATGGCGGCGGAACAAGCGCGCCATCTCGGCCGGGTCCTTGAGATGGCGCTCGGCACTGGCGAAGCGGCGGAAGCCCAATTCCTCGACTGTGCAGCCCAGCCGAATGGCCGTCACGACGTCCTGCAGCGCCCGCCGTTCGGGGACGTGATAGTGCACGTCGTTGGTGGCGACGAATTTGACGCCCGCTTCCGTGGCGAGGTTATCGAGCTGGGCCAGGCGGCGTGCATCATCACCGCGATAGAGCATGGAGGCCGCGAGGTAGCAGCGATCTTCGAAAAGTTCTGCGAGCTTCCGTAGTCGGTCACGAAAGGCCTGCTCCTCCGGTTTGCGCGGCGGCAGCACGATCGCCACGAGACCTTCGGCATACTCGACGAGATCGTCGAAGCCGATGTCGCACTGGCCTTTCTCTGTTCTGCGATTGCCCAGGGTCAGTAGGCGGGACAGGCGCTTGTAGGCGTCGAGATCGGTCGGATAGACGAGCAGCGAATAGCCGTCGCGCGTTTCGAGACGGCTGCCGACTAGAAGCTTGATCCTGTCCATCCCGGGATCTTTGCGATGCTCCTCATGGCGCGAGGCCGCGAAGGCGCGCACGACGCCGGCCAGCGTATTGCGGTCGGTGATACCGATAGCGGTGTGGCCGAGCTCGATGGCGCGTTCGACCAGCTCCTGCGGGTGCGAGCCACTGCGCAGGAAGCTGTAGTTGGTCGTGACCTGGAGCTCGGCGTAGTCCATGGCATCAGGGATCGACGAGTTCGTGCGCCCGGGAAAGCGGCACGCCATGCACTCCGATCCCCTCACTCTTCAGGGCCTGCAGGAAATCCTCGTCGGCACTGACCAGCGGCGCTTTCACGGCTTCGGCACAAGCAGCGTAGAAGCATTGATGAACCGGCCGGCCGCACTGGAGCGCGATGGCGAGCGCCCGCGTGCGCAATTGCGGCGATTCGACGAAGGCCGAGACGAACGAGGGCAGCGCGATGTTGCGCACGATCGGTTCGGCCTGCTCGACCGTGATCTCGCCACGCGTCGCCTTCTTCCAGGCCAGTTCGGCGACGCCCGCGATCAGGATGTCGGGCGCGATCACCTCGTGCCGGTTGGCCAGCAGCGAGCGCGCCTGCGGCCGCAGCGGCTCCTCGACGAACCATTTGATGGCGACGCCGGGATCGACGACGACGATCATTGCCGACCTCCGGCCTGGAGCGCGGGAGTCCGCATCGGCGTCATGGCGGCGATGCGGTCGGCCTCGGCCAGCGCATTGAGCACCAGCGGTTGGCCCGACGCATAGGTGAGCAGGTCTCGCAGGTCCGATTCGAGCGAGCGGCCCTTGGCGCGCGCATGGACTTTCAGGCGATCGATGATCGCGACGTCGAGGCCGCGGATGGTGAGTGTGGTGCCACGCTTGTTCGTCGCCTTGACCGTTGTCGTTTCCGTTTCCGTTGCTGCTTCCATTTTCCTCTCCCCTTTCAGGCGCAAAAACCGTGGAGGAACCAGCGGGCCGTCGGCTTGCCGTCGGCGGCGAGCTGGTAGGGCCCGTCGCGGAACAGCCAGAAGCGGCCGCCGTCATCGTCCTCCACGCGGTAATAGTCGCGCACCAGCGGCAGGGTGCCGGCCGGCGGGCGGCTGCCGTCGGAGCGAGGCCGCCACCATTCGTCGGCAATCCGCTCCGGCCCGTCGGCGCGCACGATGCGATGGGCATGGCGCCGCCAGCGGAACAGCGACGGCGGATCGTCCGGCACGAAGGCCGTCACCTCGACCGGCTCGGGCCGCTGCAGCAGGCGGGTCGGGCGCGCGCCCTTGAGGGTCGCGACGCGCCGCCAGGCGCCCGCCGCGGCAGGCTTCATCGAAACGGGCGCGGCGACCTGGACGCGCTCGGGCAGATGGCTGTCGCGCGTCAGCAGCCGCACGACATTCTCCGCGCCCAGCCGCAGCGCCAGCCGGTCGGCGAGATCGATCGTGCCGTCCGCGCCGGCGGCGACACCGGGCGAATCCTGATCGGGCAGCGCGTCCTGCGTGCCGCTCCACGCCTCGACCTCGGGCGCCGAGAGGATCATCAGCTCGACTCCGAAGCCTGGATCGAGTTCGCCCAGCCTCTCCTCGAACAGCTTCATCAGCTTGGGATTGTCGCGGTTGGGGCGGCTGGTGCCGATCGACGTGCGATCGACCGAACCGTCGACGCGGTAGAGCGCGATCTCGAGCTGGCGCGCGCCGACGCCCGCCTGCTCGAACTGCCGGCAGAGGGCAGCCAGCAGGCGGCTGGTCGCGGCGGTTATGTCCTCGGCGCGGCCGATCGGCTCGGCAAAGGCGAGGCGCGTGCGGAAGGCCGGCGGCAGGCGGCGCGGCTCGATCGGCTCGTCGAGCGTGCCCAGCGCCTGGTCGACGCGGCGCACCGGCTGGTCGCCGAAGCGGCGGACGAGCGGCGCGCGCGGCATCGGATAAAGGTCGCCGATGCGACGCAGTCCGAGCTTCAGGAAGGTCTCCAGGATCGGAGGATCGAGACGCAGTCCCTCGACCGGCAAGGACGCCAGGGCGCTGCGCTGGCCACGCGCGGGGCAGAAGAGATCGGCCTGGCGTTCGGCGAAGCGCGCCAGCGCCCAAGCCGCGCCCGCCGTGTCGGCCATCGCGGCGCGGCAGGAAAGATCGCGGCGGGCCAGCCGCGTGACGAGATCGGCCAGCAGGGCACGCTCGCCGCTTTCGCCCTCGCCGAACAGATGCGTGCAGCCGGTCACGTCGAGCAATAGGCCGGCATCGCCGCCGAAGCCGCCGGCGCTGCAGGCGGTTTCGATGTCCTCGGCCAGTGCGCCGCCCGTCGGATCGATCGCGACCCAGGGCGTATAGCGATCGCACCAGTTCGCGATCGTCTCGATCAGGCGAAGATCGGCCTGCGGTTCGGCCGCTTCGGTGACGAGATCGGGCAGCAGCGCGCGCGCATCGGCCAGCCGCATGCGCGCACGCAGGCCCGCGGCACGCGCGTGCGGATTGAGGGCGGCAAGACGCGGGCAGCCGTCGCGCCAGACGACGGTGGCGGCGGCTCTATCCGACCATTCTTTCTTCGAAGCGCGCGCCAGCCGGTCCGTGGAGAGCTTGGGGAACCACAGCGAGACAATGCGTTTCATCGTTCCACTCCAGGAGCCAGGACGGTGTTTCATCGGCGGACGGCGTGCCGAAGCGGTTGCGCCGGAGTTCGAGGCGCCAGCGCGCGGCGCCGACATCCTTGAGACCCGGCGTCGAGCACGACGACGCGGAGGTGATCCGCCAGCGCGTCGCGCACACGCTTTGCGGCGGTGCGGGCTGGGCGCGCAGCAGCAGGGCGGGCACGC
This sequence comes from Reyranella sp. GW821-FHT12G01, assembly GCF_058806575.1. Classification (NCBI taxonomy): domain Bacteria; kingdom Pseudomonadati; phylum Pseudomonadota; class Alphaproteobacteria; order Hyphomicrobiales; family Reyranellaceae; genus Reyranella; species Reyranella sp. GW821-FHT12G01. The sequence goes on along the minus strand of NZ_JBXAPV010000001.1, from coordinate 3,335,236 downwards.
CGTTCTTCTCGGCCGCGAGCGACAGGCGCCGGCCGGCCGTGGGATCGGCGGCGCGCGTCTCGCCCACGACGGCTGCGATGCCGGGACAGCGCAGCCCTTCCTCCATCGCCCAGAAGAGATCCTCATCGCGCGACGCCGTGACCATCAGCAGACGCGCCGGATCGAACCAGGAAGAGAGCGCCGGGGCGTAGGGTGCGGCATCGAAGATGCCGGTGGGACGGCGGCACCACAGGATCGTGCCCGGCCCGAAGCGGCCGAGCAGATGGGCGGCAAAGCCCAAGGCCGCGCCATCGTGTGGCGCCACGCGGCCGGAGGGAGCCGGGCCCGCCTCGATCTCGTGCAGGGCGCCCGTCAGCAATCCGCCTTCGGGCAACAGCGCGTCGATGGCGGCAATACCGAGCGGGACCGCGGCGGCCCGTCCGCGTCGCTGGACGCTGTGGGAGCGCTCCAGCCGGCGCACTTTCTCGCGCAGGGCGGCAGGCAGCGGGGCGGCCAGATCGTTGGCGGCAGGGGAAGCAGGGATATTCGGGGAAATGACCGGCATCGCCCCCTCGTCAGGCTGGAATGGGATTGGGGATAGAATGTTCTTCTTTTGTTCTATTTCTCCTTCGGGCGAGAGTCAACGGGAGTCAGTGCTGGCATATCGCCTGCATCTGGGGAGAAGCTGCCGTCCAGCCACGGAGGCCCCATGACTCTTCGTTTGTCCGTCGCCGCTCTTTGCGCCACCGCCTTCGCCCTGCTGGCGGGACCGGCGCTGGCGCGCTGTTCCAAGAACCTGGTCGAGCTCGGCCCCACCCTGCAGGGGCGGGGCGTGCAAATGGCCTCGCTCGACGGGACGCAGATGGCGGCCGACACGGCGAGCCGCGCCATCGTCACCTTCCTCGGTCATGCCAGTTTCGAGATCGACACGCCGCAGGGCGTGCGCGCGATCACCGACTACAACGGGCTGAACGGCTTCGGCCGCAAGCCCGACATCGTGACGATGAACAACGCGCACTCGACGCACTACACCGACACGCCCGAGGACGGGATCACCTACGTGCTGCGCGGCTGGCCCAGCGAGAACGGCGAGACCGAGGCGCGCCACGACGTGTCGCTGAAGGACCTCAAGGTCACAAACCTGCCGACCAATGCGCGCGACTGGGGCGGCGGCGCCGCGCGCATCAACGGCAACTCGATCTTCACCTTCACCATCGGCGATCTCTGCATCGCCCATCTCGGCCATCTGCATCACCGGCTGACCAAGGAACATCTCGACGAACTCGGCCGCATCGACGTGCTGATGGTGCCGATCGACGGTGCCTACACGGTCGGCCTGCCGGTGATGGTCGAGGTCATCCGCCAGGTCCAGCCGCGCATCGTGCTGCCCATGCACTATTGGGGGCGCGGCCAGGTCGCGCGCTTCGAGGAGCTGATGGCCGACCAGGACGCCGTCTTCGTCTGGCCCAACAGCCGCACCATAGAGGTCGCACACGACACGCTGCCTGAGAAGCTCACCGTCTACGTCGTCGGCGGGAATGGCGGCGACTGATCCGGCCGATCCCGCACCTTGGCTCGCACGCTGGAATCTTTCAGCCGACGGCGAGCTGCTGAGAACCCACAGCAGCCTGCTGCTGCCGGTGCGACATGACGGCGTGCCGGCCATGCTGAAGATTGCGCATGAACCGGAAGAACGTCGCGGCTGCCGGTTGATGGCCTGGTGGGATGGCGATGGCGCTGCCCGCGTGTTGGCTGAGGACGACGGCGTGTTGTTGCTCGAACGCGCCACAGGTCCGCGCTCGCTGGCCGCGTTGGCGCGCGCCGGCGGAGACAGCGACGACGAGGCAACGCGCATCCTCTGCGAGGCCACGAGACGCTTGCACGATCATCGCGCGCCGTTGCCGCCAGATCTCGTGCCGCTCGACATCTGGTTCAAGCCACTGCTTCAGTCATCGAACCGGGATGACCTCATCGCCGAAGCACGCGACGTCGCCCGCGATCTATTGGCCGTGAAGCGTGAGCCCGTGGTGCTCCACGGCGACATCCATCATGAGAACGTGCTGGATGCCGGTCCGCGCGGCTGGCTCGTCATCGATCCAAAGGGCCTGCGGGGCGACCGCGCTTTCGATTTCGTCAACATCCTGCGCGATCCCGACGAAGCGACGGCTCTCGCTCCCGGCCGCTTCGCGCGACAGGTCGAGGTCATCGCCACAGCCGCCGCTCTCGATCGCACGCGGTTGCTGAAATGGACACTCGCCTTCACCGGTTTATCGGCCGTGTGGATCCTCGGCGATGGCGACGAGCCCCGGCTCGATCTCGCGATTGCCCAGCTTGCGTCGACCGCGCTCAGATCCTGAGATTGGTCCGTGCGAGATCGATGAGTTCCTTGGCACGGCCGTCCATCACGGCTCGCATCAGGAACATGCTGAAGCCGTAGGCCTGCTCGAGCGTGGTCTTGGGCGGCATGACGAGTTCCTGGCGGGCGCTCACCACGTCGACCAGCACGGGACCCTTGTGGGCCAGCGCTTCGCGCAGCACGCCTTCGAGCCTGGCCGGGTCCTCGACCCGGAAGCCCTTTACGCCCATCGCCTCGGCCATCGCCGCGAAGTTCGGGTTCTTGAGATCGACCGCGGTGTCGACGAAGCCCGCCGCCTTCATCTCCAGTTCGACGAAGCCCAGGGTGCCGTTGTTCAGCACCACCACCTTCACCGGCAGGCCGAGCTGCGAAAGGCTGATGAAGTCGCCCATCAGCATGGCGAAGCCGCCGTCGCCGGACATCGACACGACCTGGCGTCCTTTGTGCGACGCCTGCGCGCCGATCGCCTGCGGCATCGCGTTGGCCATCGAGGCATGGTTGAACGAGCCGATCAGGCGGCGCTTGCCGTTCATCTTGAGATAGCGCGCCGCCCAGACCGACTGGGTGCCGACGTCGCAGGTGAAGATCGCATCCTCGTCGGCCAGCTCACTGAGCAGGCGGGCGACATATTGCGGATGGATCTGCTTGCCGTCGGGGCGGCCTTCGGCGAGTTCGTCGAGATCGGCGCGCGCCTTGCGGTAGTGGGCGAGGGCAGCGTCGAGGAAACTACGGTCCGTTCTTGCCTTGAGGCGCGGCAGCAACGCCGCGATCGTGTCGCCGACATCGCCCACGACGCCGATGTCGAGGCGGCAGCGATTGCCCAGGCTTTCCGGCCGGATGTCGACCTGCGCGACGCGGGCCTTCTCGGGATAGAACTGGCGGTAGGGAAAGTCGGTGCCCAGAAGCAGGAGCGTGTCGCACTCCTTCATCGCAGCATAGCCCGACGAGAAGCCGATCAGGCCGGTCATGCCGACGTCGAACGGATTGTCGTACTCGACATGCTCTTTGCCGCGCAGCGAGTGCACGATGGGGGCGTTCAGCGTGCGCGCCAGTTCGACGACGGCATCATGGGCGCCGGCGCAGCCCGCACCGCACATCATGGTGACCTTGCTGCCGCCGTTGAGCAGGTCGGCCAGCGCATCGAGGTCGGCGTCGGAGGGGCGGACGACCGGCGGGCTGGGTGCAAACCATTTGCCGGCCTCGACCTCCGTCTTGAGCAGGGCGACGTCGCCCGGAATGACGATGACCGCCACGCCTTTCTCGGCGATGGCGATGCGGATCGCCTTTTCCAGCACGCGCGGCATCTGCTCGGGAACGCTGACGGTCTCGACGTAATGCGCACACTCGGCGAAGAGCTGCTCCGGATGCGTCTCCTGGAAATAGTGTCCGCCGATCTCGGCGCTCGGGATATGCGCGGCGATGGCCAGCACCGGCACGCGGCTGCGGTAGCAATCGAACAGGCCGTTGACGAGGTGCATGTTGCCGGGGCCGCAGCTTCCCGCGCAGACGGCGAGCTTGCCGGTGAGATGTGCCTCGGCGCCGGCGGCGAACGCGCCGGCTTCCTCGTGGCGCATGTGGACCCAGTCGGGCTTCTTCATCCGGCGCAGCGAGTCGGTGAAGCCGTTCAGCGAGTCGCCTGCCACGCCGTAGATGCGCTCGACGCCTGCTGCCAGCAGGGTTTCGGCCATGAGGTCGGCAATCGTCCGTGCCATGTGTCGTTTCCCGTTCACGCTAGAAGTGGACGCAAGGCGCGCCATCTCGCGACCATAGCGCAGTTTGCGTCGGCCTCACGCCCCGGGAAACGTATCAACCCTGTCGGGCGGCCTCGGCCGTGGCGTCCGCCAGCATGCTGAGCGCGGTGTCGCGGGTGTCGAACACGAGTTGGCGGGCAAAGCCCTCGGCGTCCTTGGCATTGCCGGCGAGGATCGACTGGACGAGGCCGCGCCAGTTGGCGATCGATTGCTGGCGGCGTTCGACGGTCGAGAGGCTGAGCTTGGTGTAGCGCGCGGTCTGGCGGCCGAAGGACAGGACCAGGTCGGCCAGCCGCCGGCTGCCGGCGTTGCGCACGCAGAACTCGCTGATCGCCAGGCTGGCGCGGGCATAGGCCTCGGCATCGTCGAACGCTCTTTCGAGGTCGGCGTACAGACGCTCCAGTTCGGGTCTTCCGGCAGCGGGAAGGGCGGCCACCAGACGCTCGCAGGCCAGGCCCATCAGCCGGGCGCGGATGTCGAAGATGTCCTGGACTTCGTCGGCGCTGAGCGCCGTCACCTGCGCGCCGCGCTGAGGCAGGATCGTCACCAGCCCCTCGCGCTCGACGATGCGCAGCGCCTCGCGGACCGAGGCCCGGCTGACCCCGAAGGCAGAGGCGAGATCGACCTCGCGCAGCTTCTGGCCGGGGCTGAATTCGTTCTCGACAATGGCCTGCCCGATCCGCACCGCGATCTGCGCGGGCAGGGTGGCATAGATGTCGTAGGTCTTCTGGATAGGCATCGCCATGGATTGGAACCGTCTAGCGGGATTTCCCTCTTGCTTCCAGCGACTCCGTGCCTGAATGTCCATAATTAATAATGTCGACATTCAGACGGAGGATGGCCCCATGAAGGAAATGGAACTGGAGGAAGTCGTCGGCCGCTCGGCCTGGCTCGGTCAGGACCTGCAGAAGAGCGACGAGTGGATCTACCGGCTGAGCGACTCCGAGATCGCCGAACTCGACGCGGCGCTGCGCCATCTCCAGTCGACGGGCAAGCAGATCCCGGACATCGGCAAGGAAGACTTCCCGCTGAAGCAGTTCGGACGGACGCTTCGGCTGATGCAGACCGAGATCGAGAACGGCCTCGGCATCCTGCTGCTCCGCGGCCTACCGCGCGACCGCTACAGCGCCGAGGAGATGGGCCTGATCTACTGGGGCATCGGCGCGCATTTCGGGCGCGCGGTGGCGCAGAATGCGCAGGGCGACGTGCTGGGTCATGTCCGCGATCTCGGCCGCGACCAGTACAAGGACATGCATGCGCGCGGCTACCAGACCGCTTCGCTGCTGCCGTTCCACAACGACTCCTGCGATATCGTCGGCCTCTGCTGCCTCGAGACGGCACAGAGCGGCGGTCTCTCGGCGGTCGCTAGTTCGGTCGCCGTCTACAATGCGATGCTGCGCTCGCGACCCGACCTCGTGAAGGTTCTCTCGCAGCCCTTCTACGCCGACCGGCGCGGCGAGGAGTCGATGGGGCAGAAGCCCTATTACATCACGCCGATCTTCATCTGGCACAAGGGCCGGATGTTCAACCGCTACAACCGCACCTTCATCGACTCCGCGCAGCGCTTCAACGAGGTGCCGCGCCTCACCGAGCTGCAGATCGAGGCGCTCGATATGATGGCGGCCTATTGCAAGGATCCGGTGTTCCGCCTCGACATGAAGCTGGAGCGCGGCGACATCCAGTTCGTGAACAATTACTGCGTGCTCCATTCGCGCACGGCCTACGTCGATCACGCCGAGCAGGAGCGCAGGCGGCACCTGCTGCGCCTGTGGCTGCGCACGCCGGCCTTCACCGACTATCCCGCCTCGCTGCGCGACCGCTACGAGGACATGGACAAGTGGCGTAGCAGCCCGCGTCCGCCGTCCTACAACTTCGTCACCATGAAGGAGGTGACGACCCACTGACGCCTCGTCACGCTCTGTGCCCGACCAAGAAAAGAATAACCGGAGGAAACATGACGTTGACGAGGCGTGTGCTGGCCGGAGGGCTGGCGCTGATGCTGTCGTGCGCGCCCGCGCTGGCGCAGCAGTATCCGGACAAGCCGGTGAAGCTTGTCGTGCCGTTCCCGCCGGGCGGGCCGACCGACGTCTTCGCGCGCGTCCTGTCGGTGGCGCTGTCCGAGCAGCTCGGCCAGCAGGTCGTGATCGAGAACAAGGGCGGCGCCGGCGGTACCGTCGGTACCGAGCAGGTCGCCAAGTCGAAGCCCGACGGCTACACGCTGCTGTTCGGCACGGCCGCGACGCATGGCATCAACGTCTCGCTCTACGACCAGCTTCCCTACGATCCGCTGAAGGACTTCGAGCTGGTGGCGCTGGCCGGCCTCGTGCCGATGGTGCTGCTGGTTTCGCCCGAGCAGCCGCGCACGCTGCCCGAGCTGATCGCCAAGCTGAAGGCCGAGAAAGGCAAGTCGAGCTACGCGTCGTCGGGCAACGGCACGACCAACCATCTGGCCGGTGAGCTGTTCAAGACGCGAGCCGGGGTCGAGGCGACACACGTGCCCTATCGCGGGTCGGGGCCGGCGCTGCAGGACCTGATGGGCGGCCGTGTGACCTTCATGTTCGATTCGTTCGGCACGTCGCTGGAACAGATCAAGGCCGGCAAGCTCTATGCCGTCGTCATCATGGCCGACAAGCGCAGCCAGGCGCGTCCCGACGTGCCGACCGCGGCGGAGGCGGGGCTCGCCGACTTCGTGGGCGGCACCTGGAACATCGTGGCGGTTCCGGCCGGCACGCCCAAGCCGATCGTCGACCGGTTGAACACCGCCATCAACAAGGCGCTGGCCAGTCCCGTGGTAGCGGAACGGCTGCTGCAGCTCGGCATCGAGGCGGTCACCGATTCCACGCCGGCCAGCACGCGCGCCTTCGTGACGGCGGAGATCGCCAAATGGCGCGACGTCATCCGCGCTGCCGGCGCCAAGGTGGACTGATATGCGTTCTGTTCTCGCTTCGCTTCTCGTTGGCGCCGTAGCGCTTTTGTCCGCCGGGCAGGCCTCCGCGCAGTATCCCGACAAGCCGCTGCGCATGGTGGTGCCGTTCCCGCCGGGCGGCCCGACCGACCTGATCGCGCGCGTCGTCGCGGTCGGCATGGCGGCCGACCTCGGCCAGCAGGTCATCATCGACAACAAGGGCGGCGCCGGCGGCAATGTCGGAACCGAAATGGTCGCCAAGTCGAAGCCCGATGGCTACACGCTGCTATTCGGCACGGCCGCGACGCACGGCATCAACATCTCGCTCTACAAGACCTTGCCCTATCATCCGGTGAAGGACTTCGAACTGGTGGCCCTCGTCGGCCTCGCGCCGATGGCCTTGCTGGTGCCGGTGGGGCAGCCGACCAAGTTGCCGGAGCTGATCGCCAGGCTGAAGGCGGAGCCCGGCAAGGCGAGCTATCCGTCGTCCGGCAACGGCACGACCAATCATCTCGCCGGCGAACTGTTCAAGACGCGCACCGGCGTCGACATCCTGCACGTTCCCTATCGCGGCACCGGTCCGGCGCTGCAGGACCTGCTGGCCGGTCGGCATGCGCTGATGTTCGGCACGCTGGGCCCGGTCATGGAACACGTGCGGGCGGGCCAGCTCGTGCCGGTCGGGCTGATGGCCGACAAGCGCAGCACAGTGATGCCGGATATCCCGACCATGAAGGAGGCGGGTCTCGACGATTTCGTGGGTGGCACCTGGAACGTCATCGCGGTGCCCGCCGGCACGCCGGCCGACATCGTTCGCCGCCTCAACGCCTCGGTCTACAAGGCGCTGGCCGACCCGACGCTGGGCGAACGGCTGAAGGCGCTGAACGTCGAAGCCAGCGACCAGCTCACGCCCACCGAGACCAAGGCCTTCGTCGAGGCCGAGATCGAGAAATGGCGCAAGGTCGTGACGGCCGCCGGCGCGCAGGTCGATTGATTTACAAAGCCCGTCGTCCTGAGCGAAGCGCCGAAGGCGCGAAGTCGAAGGACCTCTTTTCGCTTCCACACACCGTGCGCCGGAAAAGAGGTCCTTCGACTACGCCGCCCTCTGGGGGGCTCCGCTCAGGACGACGGATATTTCTTAGCCGCGCCCCTTCTCGAAGCCTGAGAGGAACTGCACGAGGTTGCGGCCGAGATCGTCGCCGAGATAGCCACCCTCCTGCACCAGCACCGTCGGCAGGCCCATGCGGGCGATCTTCTCGGCCATGGCATGGAAGCCCGGGCCCGTGACCTTCAGGCCCTGCAGCGGATCGCTCTCGCTGGCGTCGAGGCCCAGGGCCACGACCAGCGCCGTGGGCTGGAACTCGCGGATGCGGGCGAGGGCCTTGTCGCCGGCTTCGAGCCACGGCGCGTCGGGCGAGCCGAGCGGCAGCGGCATGTTGAGGTTGAAGCCCTGGCCCTTGCCGGCGCCGTGCTCGTGCGCGTGGCCCCAGAAGAACGGGTAGTAATTGTCGGGATCGGCGTGGATGGAGACGGTGAGCACGTCGTCGCGCTCGTAGAAGATGCCCTGCGTGCCGTTGCCGTGATGCACGTCGACGTCGAAGATCGCCACGCGCTGGTGTTTGCCGCGCAGGCGCTGCGCGGCGACGGCGGTGTTGTTCAGGAAGCAGAAGCCGCCCGCCATGTCGGCATAGGCGTGATGGCCCGGCGGCCGGCAGAGCGCATAGGCGTGGCTTTCGCCCGCCAGCACCATGTCGGCCACGGTGGCCGCGACCTCGGTGGCGGCGAGCGCCGCATCCCAGGTGTGCGGGCCGATCGGGCAGGCCATGTCGACCTGGTGCCAGCCGGCGCGGCCGGCCAACGCCTTCGGATAGGAGGCATGGGCGCGGGCCGGATGGACGTTGGGCACGACCTCGGGGCTGGCGCCCGGCAGCTTCGCCCATTCGCGCGCGGCGATCTGCAGGAAGTCGATGTATTCCGGCGTGTGCACCGTCGCGGCCGGCGCCGGGCCATACGACCGCGGCGGCAGGATCGTGTGGCCGGAGGCCTTGGCGGCGGCCAGCAGGCGCGTCGCGCGCTCGGGCTGCTCGGCGCTGCGCAGCTTGGTGCCGCGCACGATGAAGTTCTGCGGGTCGTGCTGGGCGTGCTTCTCGGAATAGACGATCTTCACGGCATCGACCTCGCAGTTTTCTTCGTCAGGCGGTCACGACCGCCTTGGCGTTTCTCAGCGCGGCGATCTCGTCATCGCTATAGCCGACCTCGCGCATGATCTCGACCGTGTGCTCGCCGATACCGGGGGACTTCTGCCGCGTCTCGACCGGCGCATCGGAAAGCTTGATCGGGTTGGCGGCGGACTTCACCGGGCCGATGCCGGGATAGTCGATCTCCAGCACGCTGCCGCGCGCCCTGGCGTGATCGGAGGCCATCACGTCGCTCACCTTGTAGGCCGCGGAGCAGGGCATGCCGGCGGGGATGAGCTTGTCCAGAAGCTCGTCGGCGGTGTGCTCCAGGAAGTAGGCCTCGATCATCGGCTCGACGATGCCGCGATGGGCGACGCGGCCGGCATTGGTCTTGAAGCGTTTGTCGGCCAGCCAGTCCTGCTTGCCGAGCGCCGTGCAGAGCAGGCGCCAGAAGGCATCGTTGGTGCCGGCCACGAACACCGGCTGCGTCTTGGTCGGGAAGACGCGCAGCGGGCAGAGGATCGTGTTCGACGTGCCCATGCGCTCCGGGTTCTCGCCGGTCAGCCCATGGTTGGTGATCCAGTGGCTCATCAGGTGCATGCCGACATCGAACAGCGACAGGTCGAGGCGCTGGCCCTTGCCGGTCTTGATCCGGTGCAGCAGCGCGAAGGCGATGCCGCCGGCGCAGGCGAGGCCGGTCGAATAGTCGATCGGTGCGGTGCCGACGCGGCACATCTCGCCCTGGTAGGGCCCGGTCGCATCCATCAGGCCGATCTCGGCCTGGATGCAGGGATCGTAGCCGGCGCGCGGCGAGTAGGGGCCGGTCTGGCCGTAGCCCGAGATCGAGGCATAGATCGTCTGCGGATTGACCTTGGACACCGTGTCCCAGCCGAAGCCCAGCTTGTCGATCACACCCGGCGTGAAGGCTTCCATGAACACGTCGGCCTTCTTCACCAGCCGCATCAGCACGTCCTTGCCGCCCTCACTGCGCAGGTCGATCGCCAGGCCACGCTTGTTGCGGTTCATAGAGGGCACCCAGGCGCCGCCGAAATGCGGCCGGAAATGCTCGCCGTTCAGCGGTTCGACCTTGATCACGTCGGCGCCCATGTCGCCCAGAATCTGGCCAGCCGTGGGACCGGCGATGACTTGCGTGAGGTCGAGAACGAGCGTGTCGGACAGCGGAAGCATGCGATGAAATTCCTCCTGGACCTCACCCATGCAAGACGACGCAGGCCCGCTCAAGCGCTTCGTTTCGCTGGCTGGCATTTGCTATGGTCGCGGCTTGTTCCCGAGCCGGAGTCCGTAGCCCATGACCGCCAGCGACCGCCCCAATCTCCGCGTAGATCACGACCGTCTGTGGTCGAGCCTGATGGAGCTCGGGCAGATCGGCGGCACCGAAAAGGGCGGTGTCTGCCGCATCGCGCTGACCGATCTCGACCGGCAGGGCCGTGACCTGTTCGTGCGCTGGGCCAAGGAGGCGGGCTGCACCATCAAGGTCGACCAGCTCGGCAATGTTTTCGCACGCCGCGAGGGCCGCGATCCGGCGAAGCCGCCGGTCATGACCGGCTCGCATCTCGACACCCAGCCGACCGGCGGCAAGTTCGACGGCGCCTATGGCGTGATGGCGGGGCTGGAGGTGCTGCGCGTGCTGCACGATTCCAACTACGTCACCGAGGCGCCGATCGAGGTCGCGGTCTGGACCAACGAGGAAGGCTGCCGCTTCGCGCCGGCGATGGTCGCCTCGGGCGTGTTCGGCGGCGCCTTCACGCTGGAGCATGCGCTGTCGATCAAGGATCGCGACGGCGTCACCTTCGGCGAGGCGCTGAAGCAGATCGGCTATGACGGCAAGGAGCCGGTGGGCGGCCGGCCGGTCGGCGCCTTCTTCGAGGCGCATATCGAGCAGGGCCCGATCCTGGAGCGCGAGAAGAAGACGATCGGCGTGGTCACGGGCGCGCAGGGCCAGCGCTGGTACGAGATCAACTGGACGGGGATGGAGAGCCATGCCGGCACGACGCCGATGGAAGGCCGCCGCGATGCGCTGGTCGGCGCCGCCGAGCTGATCGTGGCCGCGCGCACCATCGGCAACCGGCCGAATGGCCGCTCCACCATCGGCGTGATCGACAGCCTGCCGCAGGCGCGCAACACGATCCCGGGCCGCGTCTTCATGACGGTCGATTTCCGCCATCCCGACGATGCCGAACTCACCAAGATGGACGCCGAGATGCGCGCCGCCGCGGCCGATATCGCCAAGCGTCACCGGCTCGAAGTGAAGATCGAGCAGATCTGGTATTTCCCACCGTCGCCCTTCGCCAAGGAACTGGTCGACGCAGTACGCCGCGGCGCGGAGCAGGCGGGCTATCCGCACATGGACATCGTGAGCGGCGCCGGCCACGACGCCTGCTACGTGAGCCGCGTCGCGCCGACGGCGATGGTGTTCGTGCCCTGCAAGGACGGCGTCAGCCACAACGAGATCGAGGATGCGAGCAAGGGCGACGTCGGCGCCGGCGCGCAGATCCTGCTGCAGGCGATGGTCGAACGGGCGAATGCATAAGTGAAATCCGGTGGGCTGATTTCGGTTGCGGCCGCCGCGCTGGTCGCGACGATTGCCGGCGTGGGCGGGACCTTGCCGGTCGTGCTGGCGGCGGCGCAGGCCGTCGGCGCGACGCCCGATCAGGCGAGCTCGTGGGTGTCGGGGCTCGGCCTCGCGACGGCGGCGAGCGCGTTGCTGCTCAGCATCCGCTACCGCATGCCGATCATCACCGCCTGGTCGACGCCGGGCGCCGCGCTGATCGCCTCGACCTCGGGCGTGCCGAGCTTCGCGGCGGCGGTCGGCGCCTTCGTTCTGGCGGCGCTGCTGATCCTGCTCACGGCGGCGGTGCGTCCCATCGGGCAATTGATCGGGAAGATCCCCGGCAGCATCGCCGCCGCCATGCTGGCGGGCATCCTGCTGCGCCTGGTGATGGCGATGGTCGAGCATGTGCCGACCTCGCCGCTGCTTGTGCTGCCGCTGATCGCGCTGTTCCTGGTGGCGCGCGCCTTCTATCCGGCGCTGGTGTCGCTGATCGTGCTGGTGGCGGGCGCGTTGCTCGCCTGGTCGCTGGGCCTGGTGAAGCCGTTGCCGCCGATCGGGCTTTCGACGCTGGTCGTGACCGCGCCGGCCTGGGACGTGGCGACGTTGATCGGCCTCGGCGTGCCGCTCTATCTCGTCACCATGGCGTCGCAGAACCTGCCGGGCTTCGCGGTGCTGCGCGGCTCGGGCTACCAGCCGCCGACCCAGCCGATCCTGGGCGTCACGGGCGCGGCGTCGCTCGCCACGGCGTTCCTTGGCGCGCACACCTCGAACCTCGCGGCGATCTCGGCGGCGCTCTGCACCGGCCCCGACGCGCATCCCGATCCGGCGCAGCGCTGGAAGGCGGGGCCGTTCTACGCCGTGTTCTGGGGCCTGATCGCGCTGTTCGGTGCCTCGCTGGTCGGCCTGTTCGGCGCGTTGCCGCCAGCATTGCTGGCCACCGTGGCGGGCACGGCGCTGCTGGGCTCGACGGCGGGGGCGCTGGGCATCGCGCTGGCGGGCGAACAGGACCGGCTCGCGGCGGCAGGCACCTTGGCGGTCACGGTCTCGGGCGTCACCCTGATGGGCGTCGGCTCGGCCTTCTGGGGGCTCGTGTTCGGCTTGCTGATCCTGACGGTCGACCGACTCACGAAGAAGAAGCGCTAGGAAAGCGCGCGCCGTAGGCTTCGAGCGGCAGTTTCAGCGCACGGCAGAGAAAGCTGATCGTGTGGTAGTAGCCCGCGAGCGCGATGATCTCGAGGATCTGTGCTTCATCGAAATGCGTGGCGAGCGCGCCCCATGTCGCGTCATCGATCGTGCGGCGATCGACGAGGTCGTCGACGGCGGCCAGCAGCGCCTGCTCGCCGGCGGTCCAGCAGGGCGCGTCCGCAGGCCCGTGGACGGTGGCCGCGGCCTGCGTTGCATCGAGGCCGACCTTGTCGGCGAAGAAGGCGATGTGGACGCCCCATTCGTATTCCGCGCCCAGCCGCGCCGTCGTGCGGTCGATCACCAGCTCGCGCTGACGCAGCGACAGCGCGCCTTTGTCCAAAAGCCCGCCAGCGAAGATCCGTTCGAAGATGCGGGGATTGCGCGCCATCGTCCGGAACAGGACGAGCGGCGGCACGCCCGCCGGCATGATGCGGGCCAGGGCGGCGGCGATGTCGGGCGTGTAGGGCGCTTCGGCGGGAGCGATGCGGGGCATGGTCGGTGTCCTTTCGCGATGCTACATATTCCGTAGCGGGCGCAAATGGCCGGCGCTACAGAAAATGTAGTAACGGAGTGTAATAGATGGTGAAGCGGGTGCGCGGCTCGACGACCGGCCGGCCGATCATGATGCTGCTCGACCTGCTGGGCCGGCGCTGGACCCTACGCATCGTCTGGGAGCTGCGTGAGGAACCCAGGCGCTTCCGCGAGCTGCAGGACCTGATCGGCGCCAGCCCGACCATCGTGAACACGCGGCTGGCCGAGCTGCGCGAGGCCAAGCTGGTCGAACTCGACGAGGCGGTGGGCTACCGGCTCACGGCGCTTGGCAACGAACTGCTGCGGCTATTCCTGCCGCTGCACGTCTGGTCGGAGAAGTGGGCGCGGACCGCGGGTCTCCAGACCCGCTCATGATCATGAGGCGGGCCTGGAGGCCCGCGGTCCGTTTGATGACTACTTCAGGAACGGATTGTCGTTGCCGCGCCCTTTACGACGCGGCGGGAAGTTCTCTGCCAGATAGTCGAGGATCTCATTGCGTTCCGCGGCCTTGATCGGCGGCATGCGGTGCTTCTCGACCATCAGGTCGAGGGTCGAGTCCCAGAGTTCGCGCGTCAGGCCCTGCGCCTTGATCAACGCGACGCCGTGGCAGGCCGTGCAGGTATAGAACGTCAGCTCGCGGTTCTTGCCCTCGGGCAGGTCCTCGACCTTGTCGTTGTGCGGCGGCGGCTTGCCCTTGTCGGGATCGACCACGGCCGCCGCTGCCGCCACCTTGGGCGCCGGCGGCACGTAGACATACTTGTCCTTGCGCAGTTCGCCGGCGCGGTCGAAGGCGAGCAGGAGGAACGTCGCCGTCAGGGTGACGACGACGGCATGCGTGATGTTGATCTGGCTCAAGATTCGACGAGCACCCGGATGCGGTTGATCGGGTTGGCGCCGTAACCCTGCGGGTTCCAGTTGGCGGCCTGGAAGGGCTGCGTCACGCCCTTGCTGTCGGTCGCCTTGGCCCACACCTCGTAATAGCCGGTGGTCGGCAGATCGATCGAGGCGCTGAAGTTCTGCCACGCAAACTTGTTGGCGGGCGCATCGACCTTGGCCGGCTTCCAGGTGACGCCGTAGTCGGTCGAGATATCGACGCTCTTGATGTCGAAGTCGCCGGCCCAGGCATGGCCGCGCAGGTCGAGCTTGCGCGAGGTGAGCTTGGAGCCGTCGGCCGGGAAGGTGATGACCGAACGCACCGGCATCGATTCCAGGATCGCCATGTCCTTCTCGTTGCCCTTGCTGCCGGGCACGATCGGCGTCTTCGGCACGCGGTAGGAGAAGCCACCCATGCCGGGGCCGTCATGCTCCTTGTCGCGAACCCAGATGCGGTTCAGCCACTTGATCGAGGTCGAGGCGGGCCAGCCCGGCACGACGAGGCGAACGGGCGCGCCGTGGATCAGCGGCATGTCCTGGCCGTTCAGCTTGAAGGCGATCAGCGTGTGCTCTTCCATCGCCTTGGCGATCGGCACGCCGCGCGAGATCGAGGGCTTGTCGGTTTCGCCCGCCAGGGTCGGGTCGGCGCCGTAGCTGCCGATATAGGTGGCGGAGGGCTTCAGGCCCGCGCTCTTCAGCACGTCGGCCAGGCGCACGCCGGTCCACATCGGGCAGCCGGCGCCGCCGTTGGTCCACTGGTTGCCGCGCGCGTCGGGCGAGAAGAAGGAGCGGCCGTTGCCGCCGCATTCCAGCATCAGCTGGTAGGTGACGGCGGGGAACTTGGTCATCAGGTCGCCGACGGTGATCTCCAGCGGCGTGTTGACCTCGCCGTCGATCTTCACCTTCCACGCTTTGGGATCGCCCGTGACGTCGGGCACCTGGCCGTTGTTGCGGATGAACAGCTTGTTGGTCGGCGTGACGTTGTCGTCGAGCAGCTCGGCCTGCGTCTCGGCCACGAGCGGCTTGTCGCCCAGCACCGCGAGCTTGGCCTTGCCCTCCATCTCGAGAAGCTTCGGTCCCTTGGCGGCCGCCGGCGCACCCTGAGCATGAGCGGCGCCGACCGGCGGCAGGGAAGCTCCCAACGACGCACCGACAGTGGCCATTCCGACCCCCTTCAGTACGCTACGACGCGACGGCTTGGACGTTCCCGAACGAAGCATTTTTTCCTCCCTGAGAAGGTTTTCTTAGCTCAAACTTTCCGCCGCGTCAGCCAGCCGGCCGGTGATCAATGCACAGATCGCAACGATCGCCCCGTCAGCGTTTCCCCCGCCATACCCCGTCGATCTTCTCGAATTCCTTCGAGGTTTCCGCTTCGATCGCGTTGGTCGGCACGCCGACAACCTTGCCTGTCTTCGGATTTATTCCCAGTCGCCCGCGGCGCTCGGCCCAACGATAGGCCCTCAGATAAATCCTGGGGATCGTCACGCCCGTGACACTCCAGACGAGCTGTTCCAGGCTTTCATATCGGATCAGATCGGTTTCGGGAAATTGTGCCCAGAAATCATGATAGAGGCCGTCCTGGTAGGAAATATCGTGCCATCCTCCGACAGGCAGTTGAACGTGCACCGACTCGAGCGGATCGCCCTTGGGCTCGATTTCCATGTCCACTCTTGGCTTGAGGATCTGAAAGGCCCGGAGAACAGCCTCGATACCCCGGGCTGACTTCTCGATTTCACGAATCCGTGCCTCGCAGTCCTGCATCGCCGACCAGAACTCATCGAATGCCGGGGGAACGGTTGGTTTTCGCACGAGGCCAAGTAATCGTGCGATCTGGTACCGGAGCATGATGGTCTTCCCTATGCCGGCCGCCGGCGCGTCAGCCAGCCGGAGAGGATCAGGGCACAGGCCGCGATGGTCACCACGATAGTGGCGAGCACGTTGATCTGGGGATCGACGCCGAGGCGGACGCTGGAGTAGACGCGCATCGGCAGCGTCTGCGACTGCGCGCCCGCGACGAACTGCGTCAGGATCAAATCGTCCAACGACAATGTGAAGGCGAGCAGCCAGCCCGAGCCGACGGCCGGCGCGATCAGCGGCAGGGTTATGGTCCGGAAGGTGACCCAGGGCGTGGCGCCGAGGTCCATCGCCGCCTCTTCCAGCGCCCGGTCGAAGTCGGTGAGGCGGGCCTGCACGACGATGGCCACGAAGGCGATCGAGAAAGTCGTGTGGGCGATGGCGATGGTGAGGAAGCCGCGGTCCGGCCCGCCGAACACCTGCTCGGAGCCGACGAACAGCAGCAGCATCGAGATGCCCATGACGACCTCGGGCATCACCATGGGGGCGATCACGAGGCTGCCGAACAGGGTGCGGCCGGGGAAGCGCGGCGCGCGCACCAGCGCGTAGCCGGCGGCCAGCCCGATCAGGGCGGCGCAGGTGGCGCTCACCAGGGCGATGCGCAGCGACAGCCAGGCGGCTTGCAGCATCGCCTCGTTGGCGAAAAGCGCGTGCCACCATTTCAGCGAGAAGCCCGACCAGACGGTGACGAGGCGCGAGTCGTTGAACGAATAGACGATCACCAGTGCGATCGGCAGGTAGAGGAAGGCATAGCCGAAGGCCAGCATGCCGAAGGCGAAGCGGGCGCGGCCATTCATGGCGCCGCCCTCATGTGCGTCGCTCGAGGCTGCGCGCCTGGTTGCGCTGGAAGACCGCGATTGGGCCCACCAGCAGCACCAGCAGGCAGACCGCGACCGCCGAGGCGAGCGGCCAGTCGCCGTTGGTGAAGAATTCGTCCCACAAGACCTTGCCGATCATCAGCGTCTCGGTGCCGCCCAGCAGGTCGGGGATTACGAACTCACCGACCGCGGGGATGAACACGAGGAGGCAGCCGGCGACGATGCCCGGTAGCGACAACGGAAGCGTGACGGTGAGGAAGGCGGCCAGAGGTTTGGCCCCGAGATCTGCCGCGGCTTCGAGCAGGCTGTCGTCGAGCTTCTCCAGTGTCGCGTAGAGCGGCAGCACCATGAACGGCAGGTAGGCGTAGACGATGCCGAGATGCACCGCCCATTCGGTGCCGAGGATCGTGCCCGGATTGTCGGCAATTCCCGTCCAGCGCAGGAACTGGTCGATCAGGCCGTTGTCCGCCAGCAGGCCCATCCAGGCGTAAATGCGGATCAGGAAAGAGGTCCAGAAGGGCAGCACGACCAGCATCAGCAGCAGCGGCCGCCGGTTGGGCGCGGCGCGCGCGATGGCGTAGGCCATCGGATAGCCCAGCAGCAGCGCCACCAGGGTCGAGGTCGCGGCGATCCTGAGCGAGGAGAGCCACGCCGCGAGATAGAGATCGTCGGAGAAGAGTAGCGCGAAGTTCTTGAAGCCGAAGCCCAGCTCGACTGGCGGCACCGAATCAGGCGCGATGCTGCCCAGCGCGATCGCCAGCACCAGCGCGCAGGGCAGCAGGAAGAAGAGGCCGAGCCAGAGAAACGGTAACGCGATGACGAAGCGCATGCGCTACGCCTCCAGCCTCTGGCCGGCTTCGTCGGCCCAGCCGAGCCAGACCTGCTGGCCGCGCGCAAAGGCCTCGCTGGCGGTGCGGCTGATGTTGGCCGTCGATACGATCATCGTGCCGTGGCCGTCGGTGGCGACGTGATAGAGCGAGCGGTCGCCTTCATAGGCGACGTCGACGATTTTGCCGGCCACGGCCTGCGGCAGGTCGGGCCGCGCGGCGGCGAGCACGATCTTCTCCGGCCGCAGCGCTATCCAGCCGCCGCCCGGCAGCGCGATCAGGTTGGCGATGCCGATGAAGTCGGCAACGAAGCGCGAGGCAGGATGCTCGTAGACCTCGTGCGGCGTGCCGATCTGGGCGATGCGGCCGGCATTCATCACGGCCAGCCGCGTCGCCATCGACATGGCCTCTTCCTGGTCGTGCGTCACCATCACGAAGGTGAGGCCGAGCTGTTCCTGCAGGCGCACCATCTCGAAGCGCGTGCCCTCGCGCAGCTTGCGGTCTAGCGCGGCCAGCGGCTCGTCGAGCAGCAGCAGCTTGGGCCGCTTCACCAGCGCGCGTGCGAGCGCCACCCGCTGGCGCTGGCCGCCAGAGAGCTGCGAGGGTTTGCGCCTGGCATGGTCCTGCAGGTGCACCAGCTTCAGGATCTCGGCGACCCGAGCGGCGATCTCCGGCGCTTTCACCCCGTCACGGCGCAGCCCGTAGCCGACGTTCGCCGCCACATCCATGTGCGGGAACAGGGCGTAGGACTGGAACATCATGTTCACCGGCCGCCGGTAGGGCGGCACGTTGGTCATGTCCTGGCCATCGATGAACAGGCGGCCCTCGTCGGGCGTCTCGAAGCCCGCCAACATGCGCAGCAGAGTGGTCTTGCCGCAGCCCGAGCCGCCCAGCAGTGCGAACAGCTCGCCGCGCGCGATCTCGAGGTCGACCCTGTCGACGGCGACGATCGGCCCGAAGCGCTTGGTCAGTCCCTCGATACGGACGATCGGGCCAGCGTTCAAAATCAGTGACCCGTCTTCACCGAGGTCCACAGCCGCGTGCGCTCGCGCGTCTGTTCGGCCGTGCCGGCGGTGATGGTGTAGAACTTGGCGCGCACGCTCTGCGGCGGATAGATCAGCGGGTTCTCAGAAATGTCCTTCGGGAGCAGGGCGAAGGCCGCCTTGTTGCCGTTGGCGTAGCCGGTCAACTCGCTCGATGCGGCGGCAACCTTGGCCTCCAGCATGAAGTCGAGGAAGCGATAGGCGTTGGCCTGGTTGGGCGCGTCCTTGGGAATGGCGACGACGTCGATCCACAGCATCGCGCCCTCCTTCGGGATGGCATAAGCGATGTCGACCTTGCTGGCGGCCTTGGCGCCGCGGTCGCGCGCCTGGAAGACGTCGCCCGAGAAGCCGAAGGCGAGGCAGATGTTCCCGCCGGCCAGCGCGTTGATGTACTCCGACGAATGGAACTTGCGGACGTAGGGGCGAACCGCCTTGATGACGTCGGCCGCCTTGGCGAGATCGTCGGGCTTCTTCGAATCGGGATCGAGGCCGAGATATTTCAGCGCCGCCGGCAGCATGTCGGTGGCGCTGTCGAGCAGCATGACGCCGCAATCCTGGAACTTCGAGACGACCGCCGGATCGAAGACCATGCGCAGCGAATCGACCGGCGCGTCCGGCATGCGCTTCTTGATCTCCGCGACGTTGTAGCCGATGCCGATGGTGCCCCACATCCAGGGAACGGCATGGGCATTGCCGGGATCGTAGGTGGCCAGCGCCGTCATGATCTCGGGATCGAGGTTCTTCCAGTTCTTCAGCTTCGACTTGTCGAGCGTTGCGAAGATGTTGGCCTGGAGCTGGCGCACGAAGAAGGGCGAGGCCGTCGGTACGACGATGTCGTAGCCCGACTTGCCGGTGCGCAGCTTGGCGTCGAGGATCTCGTTGCTGTCGTAGGTCGTGTAGTTGACCTTGATGCCGGTGTCCTTGGTGAAGTCCTTGAGCTGGTCCTCGGCGATGTAATCCGACCAGTTGTAGACGTTTACGGAGCCCTGGGCGGCAACCGGGCTGGCAGCGGCGAGAACGAGCAACGAAGCAAGCAACGGGGTGAGAGCAGGCAGACGCATCGACAACTCCGCGGGATCAGACGCCAAGATACCTGTGCTGCAGGTCCTTGTCCCCGGCCAGCGCCTGGGACGAACCGGCCCAGACGACGCGGCCCTTCTCGACGATGTGGTGGCGGTCGGCGAGCGGGATCAGGGCGGAGACGTTCTTGTCGATGACGAGGATCGCCTGGCCCTCGCTCTTCAGGCGGCCGAGGCAGGACCAGATCTCCTGCCGGATCAACGGCGCCAGACCCTCGGTCGCCTCGTCGAGGATCAGCAATTTCGGATTGGTCATCAGCGCGCGGCCGATCGCCAGCATCTGCTGCTCGCCGCCCGAAAGTTGATTGCCCATGTTCCGCTGGCGCTCGGCCAGACGCGGGAAGAACTCGAAGACGCGGGCAATGGTCCAGGGGTTCGGCCGGGACGTGCGGTTGGCGCTGGCGGCTAGCAGGTTCTCGCGCACCGAGAGGTTGGGGAAGATCTGCCGTCCCTCGGGGACGAGGCCGAGACCGAGCCGGGCGATGCGGAACGCGGGCATTCCGTCGACCCGGCCGCCCTCGAATTCGACCGTACCGCGGCGCGCCGGCATCAGGCCCATGATCGTGTGCACGGTCGTGGTCTTGCCCATGCCGTTGCGGCCCATCAGCGTCACGACCTGGCCGGCCTCGATGGCGAGTTCCATGCCGAACAGCGCCTGGCTCGGCCCGTAGAAGGCGTCGAGGTCGCGGACCTTCAGCATCAGGTCATCTCCTCGCCGAGATAGGCCTGGCGGACTTCCGCGTTGCCGCGGATGTCGTCGGGCGTGCCGCTGGCGATGGCGCGGCCATAGACCAGCACGGTGATGCGGTCGGCGAGTTGGAACACCGCGTCCATGTCGTGCTCGATCAGCAGCATGGCATGCTTCTGCTTCAGCGCCCGCAGGAAGCCGATCAGCCGCTGGCTCTCCTCGACGCCCATGCCGGCCATCGGCTCGTCGAGCAGCAGCAAAGTGGGATCGCCGGCCAGCGCCATGGCGATCTCGAGCTGGCGCTGCTCGCCATGGCTCAGCGAGGAGGCGAGGGTGGTGGCGCGGTCGCCGAGGCCGACCTCGTCGAGCAGGCGGCGGGCGGGGCCGCGCAGGCTGTCGTCGCGGCGTGCATCGGCCAGGAAACGGAAGGAATGGCCGGCATGGCCCTGCACCGCCAGCGCCACGTTCTCCAGCGCCGTGAACTCGCGCAGCACCGAGGTGATCTGGAAGGAGCGGCCGAGGCCCAGCCGCACGCGCGCGTGCGTGGGCACGCGCGTGACGTCCTGCCCGGCGAAGTGGATGGCGCCGGAATCGGGCGCGACGACGCCGGTGAGTTGATGAACAAGCGTGGTCTTGCCCGCACCGTTCGGCCCGATCAGCGCGTGGATCTCGCCCGGCCGCACGTCGATCGAGACGTTGTCGGTGGCTAACAGGCCGCCATAGCGCTTCACGAGGCGCTCGGTGCGCAGCAGGGGCTCAGTCATGGTGGCGCCCCAGCAGCGAATCGATGCCGCCGCGTGCGTAGAGCGCGATCAGGACCAGCAGCGGGCCGAACACGATCATCCAGTATTCGCCCCAACCCTTGTGGAGCATGTTGAGGAGCGGCGGCAGCGACTCTTCCAGCACGAAGAAGGCGATCGTGCCGTAGAGCGGGCCGAACACCGTGCCCATGCCGCCCAGCACGACGATGACGATGAGGTCGCCCGACTTCATCCACGACATCATGGCGGGCGAGACATAGGCGCCCTCGTTGGCCAGCAGGATGCCCGAGAGGCCACCCAGCGTGCCGGCGATGGTGAAGGCGGCGAGCCGGTAACGGAACACCGGGAAGCCCAGCGCGGTCATGCGCAGCTCGTTGGACTTGGCGCCGCGGATCACCAGCCCGAAGCGGGAGTTGGCGTAGCGGCCGCAGAACCACAGGCTGGCGCAGAGCAGCGCCAAGCACAGCCAGTAGAAGCTCGCCTTGTCGCGCAGGTCGATCAGGCCGGGGAAGCGGCTGCGGCTGATATTGAGCCCGTCGTCGCCGCCATAGGCTTCGAGCCCGCCGGCCACGTAGTAGAGGAGCTGGGCGAAAGCCAAGGTGATCATGATGAAGTAGAGACCGCGCGTGCGGAGCGACAGCGCGCCGATCAGGGCGGCCCACGCCGTCGCGGCGAGCAGCGCGACCGGCCACTGGATCCAGCCGCTGGAGACGCCGTGCGCCGACAGGATGCCGACCGCATAGCCGCCGATGCCGAAGAACACCGCATGGCCGAAGCTCACCAGCCCGCCATAGCCCAGGATCATGTTGAGGCTGACCGCGGCGATCGACCAGATCACGATGCGCGTGCCGATCGACAGGAGATAGCGCTGGTCGAAGGCCTGGGTCAGCATCGGCAGGGCCGCCAGCGCCAGCAGGATCAACACCGTCGCGATCCCGCGCGGCGTGCGAAGGGCCGCCATCATTGGCGCTGCCCGAACAGGCCGGTCGGCCGCCACACCAGCACGGCGGCCATCAGTACGTAGACCAGCACCTGCGAGATCGCGGGCGCGGCGCTCGACGCGGCGCTGGAGCTCATGAAGGTCTTCAGGAAGCCCGGCAGGAAGGCGCGGCCGACGATGTCGATCTGGCCGACGATCATCGCGGCGATGAAGGCGCCTTTGATCGAGCCGATGCCGCCGATGACGATGATGACCAGGGCGAGGATCAGGATGTCGTCGCCCATGCCGATGCGCACCGAGGCGATGGGCGCGGCCATCAGGCCGGCGAGGCCTGCGAACACCGCACCCAGGCCGAACACCAGGGTGAAAAGCAGCTCGATGTTGACGCCCAGCGCACCGATCATGCGGCGGTTGGAGGCGCCGGCGCGGATCAGCATGCCGAGCCGCGTGCGCGCTACCAGCCAGGCCAGCAGGATCGCCACGACCGCGCCGACGACGATGATGGCGAAGCGGTAGGCGGGGTAGGGCACGCCCGGCAGGATTTCTATGGTGCGATTGAGGAACGGCGGCACCGCGATGCTCTTGCCGCCGGGGCCCCACAGCGCACGCACCAGCTCGTTGAAGAACAGGATCAGGCCGAAAGTCGCCAGCACCTGGGTGAGATGGTCGCGCGCGTAGAGGCGCCGGATGACGATGGCCTCGACCACGACGCCCAGCAGGAAGGTCGCCGGCAGCGCCAGCAAGGTGCCGAGCACGAAGGAATCGGTGACGCCGATCAATGTCCAGGCGATGTAGGCGCCCATCATGTAGAGCGAGCCGTGCGCCAGGTTGACCAGGTCCATGATGCCCAGGGTCAGGGTCAGCCCGGCCGCGAGCAGGAACATCAGCAGGCCGAGCTGTACGCCGTTCAGCACCTGGAGCAGCAGGTATTCCATCTATTCCTCAAACAAAACGGGAGCGCGTCGCCGCGCTCCCGTCATTGGTTCGACGACGAACTTCACTTCATCGGGCACTTGTCGGCGAAGGGATCGACCGCGTTCTTCACGGCGGTGGCGATGGTCTTCACCGTCATCATGCCTTGCGGATCCTTGACCGCTTCCTGGATGTAAAAGTTCTCGATCGGGAAGTTGTTGTTGCCGAACTTGAAGTCGCCGCGGACCGACTTGAAGTTCGCCTTCTTCATCTCGGCGCGGACCTTGTCCTTGTTCGACAGGTCGCCCTTCAGCGCCTCGGCGGCCGAGGCCATCAGCATGATCGCGTCATAGCTCTGCGCGCCGTAGTAGGACGGGTAGACGCCGTGCTTCTTCTTGAAGTCCTCGACGTACTTCTTGTTGGCCTCGTTCGGCAGGTCGTTGACCCACTCCTGCGCGCCGAGCGTGCCGAGCGCAAGGTCGCCCTGCTGCGGCAGCGTGATCGCGTCGATCGAGAACACCTGGTAGAGCGGCACGGTCTTGTTGAGGCCCGACTGCGCCCACTGCTTCACGAACTGAACGCCGTGCGCGCCGGGATAGAAGATGAAGATGCCGTCGGGCTTGGCGGCGGCGATCTTGGTCAGCTCGGCCGAGAAGTCGAGCTGGTCAGGCCACTTGGTGAAGTCCTCGCTGACGATCTGGCCCTTGTAGGTGCGCTTCACGCCCGCGAGCATGTCCTTGCCGGCGGCATAGTTGGGGCCGACCAGGTAGAGGCTCTTCACGCCCTTGGTGTTGAGATACTCGCCCATCGCCATCGGCGTCTGGTCGTTCTGCCACGAGGTCGAGAAGAAGTTCTTGTTGCAGAGCTCGCCCGCGATCTGCGACGGCCCGGCATTGGCCGAGATCATGATCGTGTCGCCCTCGTCGGCCACGGTCTTGAGCGAGGCCAGCAGCACGTTCGACCAGATGTAGCCGGCGACGAAGTTCACCTTGTCCTGCTGGACGAGCTTTTCGGAACGCGCCTTGCCGACGTCGGGCTTGAACTGGTCGTCCTCGTAGATGATCTCGAAGGGCTTGCCGCCCATCTTGCCGCCGAGATGCTCCTTGGCGAGTTCGACCGAGCGGCGCATGTCCTCGCCGATCGCGGCCTGCGGGCCCGAAAAGGTGCTGACGAAACCGACCTTGATCGGGCTCTGGGCCGCCGCCGGCAGGCTGAGCGCCGCCACGGCCGCAATTGTTGCGGTCCCAAACAATTTGTTCTTCATGAGCCGACGCTCCCTGTTTCCCTTGATCGCTATAAAAGCTGAAAATACGGGCCCCAACAACGGCTTATTGGCCGTCGCGGCCCATCCAGAGGGTGCGTTCCTGCGGCGCGGCGGGCCGGTCGAGGGCTACGAAGCCGAGCTTCTGCCAGAACGGCACCGCACCGTTGTTGGCGCGGTTGACGCCGACATGGAGAGGGCCCGCGCCGTGGTGCCGGGCCGCCTCGAGCCAGGTCGCAAACAGCGCCGATCCTGCGCCGCGACGCTGCAGGCGTGGCAGCAGGTTCATGTGCAGGTGGCCGGGATAGCGCGTCACGATATCGGCCGGCGCTCGCGACGGATGGTGGATCATCGCCGCCCGCCGCTGATCCGGGCTTATGGACTCCGGCGGCAGGCCGGAGGGATCGGGATAAAGCGCGCGCAGGCTTGGCCACCAATCGCGCTCCAGCCGCTCTTCCCACGCGACGGTGTCGGTGACGCCGGCCACGAACCCGGCAACGCCCTCTGCATCCTCGACGACGAAGGTCAGGCCCGGTTCGAGCGTCGCATAGGGGGCAATGTAGATGTGCCCCATCATCTTCGGATCGCGATAGAGGTGCGAGGCGTCGCCGCCGGCGAGCCCGGTCGCCAGCGAGATCGCGTAGCAGGCGTCGAGGTCGGGGGCTCTGAACGGCCGGATCTGCGGAACGGAGGCCACTGAAGTCGCGCTAAAAAATTCCGTCGTCTCGACCGGAGCCTCGCGCAGCGAGGCGGAGTGGAGAGACCTTGGTTCTACAATTTTCTGGCTTTTGGTAGAGAGAAGGTCTCTCCACTCCGCGCTGCGCGCTCCGGTCGAGACGACGGAGCATTTGCTTATCCCCGCAGCTTGAAGCGCTGGATCTTTCCGGTCGCCGTCTTGGGCAGCTCGCTCACATATTCGACCCAGCGCGGATACTTGTACGGCGCCAGCGTCTGCTTGCAGTGCGCCATCAGCGCGTCGGTGAGGGCGGCGCCGGCCTCGCCGGGCTGCTTCAGCACCACGATCGCCTTGGGCTTGATCAGCGCCTGTTCGTCGGCCTGGCCGACGACGGCAGCTTCGAGGATCGCGGGATGGCCGACCAGGCAGTTCTCGATCTCGACCGGCGAACACCAGATGCCGCCGACCTTCAGCATGTCGTCGCTGCGGCCCTCGTAGATGAAATAGCCGTCGGCATCCTCGCGATAGGTGTCGCCGGTGTTGAGCCAGCCGTTCACCATCGTCTCCGCCGTCTTCTCGGGCTTGTTCCAGTAATACTTGGCCGCCGACTCCGCCTTGATCCACAGCCGGCCGCTCTCGCCCTTCGCGACGGCATCGCCGTTCTCGTCGAGGATGCGCACTTCGTAGCCCGGCACCGGCTTGCCGCTGGTGCCGGCGCGGAAATCGTCGAGCCGGTTGCCGATGAAGATGTGCAGCGCCTCGGTCGAGCCGATGCCGTCGAGGATCGTCGTGCCGGTCCGTTCCTTCCAGCGCCGCAGCATGTCGGCGGGCAGCGCTTCGCCCGCCGAGACGCAAGCGCGCAAGCTCGACAGGTCGCGCTTGCCGGTCTCCAGCACCGCGAGCTGCGCGGCGTAGAGCGTCGGCACGCCGTAATAGATGGTGGGCTTGAAGGTCTCGATGTTGGTGAAGGTCGTGTCCGGCGTCGGGCGGCGATCGTCGAGGATCGCGATGCCGCCAACCCATAGCGGGAAGGTCATGCCGTTACCCTGGCCGTAGGCGAAGAACAGCTTGGCGGCGGAATAGCTGATGTCCTGTTCCGTAACGCCCAGCACGCGCACGCCGTAGAGCTCGCTGGTCACCACCATGTCGCGCTGCGCATGGACCGCGCCCTTCGGCCGGCCGGTCGAGCCCGACGAATAGAGCCAGAAGCAATCGTCCTCGGGCGCGGCGAGGCGCGGCTCGAGAATGGGGGAGGCGTTCGCCATCTCGGCGAGGAAGGCGTCGACGGTCATCGACGTCGGCGCTTTTGCTCCGAGCTGCTTCAGTGCCGGTTCGATTTCACCGGCGAACTCGGAAGAATAGACGACGAGGCGGCAGCCCGAATCCTCGACCATGTAGGCGTAGTCGGGCGCGCGCAGCAGCGTGTTGGGCGGCACCGGCACGATGCCGGCCTTGATGGCGCCCCAGAAGAGATAAAAGAAGGCCGGGCAGTCCTTCACCACCATCAGCAGCCGGTCGCCGGGCTTGAGCCCGAGCGCCAGCAGGGCATTGCCCGTCCGGTTCACCCGCTCGGCCAGCTCGGCAAAGGTCACGGTCTCGTGCGACGTGCGGATCGCCGCCTTCGAGCCGCGGCCCTCGGCCAGATGCCGGTCGATGAACGGGACGGCCACGTTGAAGCGCGCCGGCAGCTCGACGGCATGGGTCGGGGAGAAGGAGATACCTGACGGAAGCGCCATTTCGGGACCCGCGAGAAAGCCTGGACCCTCTCGATAGCTGACCGGCGGGCGGACTCGCAACGCCGGGGGCCATTCCGGCGTTAAGCAGGCCAGAAATCTCGCCAAGGACAGACTTCGATGAAGCAAGGCATCCTCTTCGTTCTCGCTTCCACCGTTCTTTTGGCCGGCGTGGCAGGGGCGCACGTCTTCGCCCCACTGCCTGACGGAATACCCCTGAAATCTTCGGCAAAGGCTGCAACTGCTTCGGGTTCCGGGGTTTCTATCCCTGTGGCCTCGCCAGTCGCCGGGAAGTCCGCGGTCGTGGAAGCCCGTCAGGCGCCCGTGCCGTTCCAGATGCGCGAGCGTCCGCCGGTGGTGATCCCTGCCGTTACCGAGACTGCGGCGGTGACAACGCCGGTCACACAAAGCGACCAGGCCCAGCCTGTGGATAGTGAAGCGAACCGCTTCGCCAAGAGCGCCATTGAGGCCGACGGCTACAGGTCGGTCAAAGCCATTGCACCGGGGCCTGACGGCACGTGGCGCGCACGGGCGATGCGAGGAAAGACTGAAGTCGTTTTGACCGTGGATCGCGAGGGCCGCGTTTCGGCCGATTAAAAGGAGGCCCGCGTGGAAGATCGGGAAAACAACGTGCTCTCGCCCATCCTTCAGGAGGGCGACATCGTCTGGGCGCCCACGATTTTCCTGACCGCCATGGTCGGATTCGGCTCTTTTTTGCTGGTGATGCCGTTCTTGTAATTCGTGTGCAACCCGCCGCCGGGTGCCGCGTTGTCTCATCGCAGCCTTTGACGGTTCCAGTAACCGTCCCTCTCCCCCGAGGGGCTGCAGGAGCCCGCCCTGGTTTACCAGGGCGGGCTTTCATTTTGTCCGTTCGCTTCCCAACGAAAACGCCCGCCCGGGTCGTCCCGGGCGGGCGTCGTTCGTGGATGAAATCTCCAGATGAGCTAGAACTTGATCTCGACACGGCGGTCCGTCGGATCGGTCACGCCGTCACCAGCTTTGGCCAGCGGCTTCACGGCGACCGGGCGGATGGTGATGGCTTCGGCGGGCGCGCCCTGGCGGACCAGCTCCTGCTTCACGGCATTGGCGTAGTCGGCGCGGCCCTCGATCATCACAGGTGCGGCCTTGGCGGCGTCGGCGGCGCTGCGAACCGTGTCCATGGCGGAGGCGGGCACGCGCGTGGTGCCATTTTCCATGAACAGCATATGGTCCGAGTTCGCGGCCGTATTCGGCGCCGAGGCGATGTTCTGGCTCATCGCGGAGAGGGGCATAAGGGCGAGGCCACCGACCACGACGGCAAGGCTGAGCTTTCGCATGAGCAGGTTTCCTTTCGTGTGTGTCTATGGGGTGTTAACGCCAGGACACACCGGAAGTTTCTCGCAAAGTGCGGGCAACGCTGAGTGCCATGGGACGTTGATTCAAGCCATGCACACAGCTCTATACATAGTGAGCACTGTGACACTCGTGACCTTCATATTCGGGATCACGACCTTGGCGCTTATTTTCTACAACAATCGCAAGGGCTAGCCGCGAAAAGACGCTGCCGTTACAGGCTTCATCCAAAATGAAGCCTTATATCCTGTTGATTCAAACGCGCGTGCGTCATGCAAGCCGCGTTGCTACGATGGGCTAATGGATCTCATCCTGATCATCGTGGCGGTGTTCACCGTAGGCGGCGCCGGCTGGGGCTGGTGGCGGGCCACGAAGAACATAGACAATCCACCCGACAAGTATGATTTCCCCGGAGGAATGACGCGCCGCGAGCATCTCAGCCTGCTGGCGAAGAAGCATCGGCGTCGTCGCATCCCGCTCACGATCGGCGCAGGCTTGGCCTCGGGTCTTGTTGCCTTCGCCGCATTGCTCGCGGTGGCCATCTTCAAGCGCTGATCACTGAGGAACCTGGCGGCTTGCCGTAAACCTGCGGGTCGCGCACGATGCGCGCCCAATGAATACAGGAGGCATGTCATGTCGGAAGAACGGAAGAAGGTCCTGCAGCGCTTTCAGGCGCGGCTCGCACATCTCGAATCCGGCGCGCTAGCCGGTCCCGCGCACTGGCACATCTTCCATCTGCACAATGCCCTGAACGCGCTGCCCGACGATCATGCGGCCGCCGACCTTCATCTCAACGAGTTCGACCGAGTGGATCTCGCCAAGGAGTATCCCGAGATGGAAGCCGACAAGGCGCCGACCGTGTCGGAAATCCGTTCGCGCTTCGACATGATCGCAGGCGGAACGCTCTAGTCAGACCTGCTTGCCCATGCCCTCGTCGCGCCAGTCGCGGCGCATGCGCTCGATCTCGCTCTCGTTCGGACGATAGGCCGGCGCGTCGGGATCGAACGTCGTCCAGCCTTCCCGACGATAGGCCGCCGCGCGTTCGACCGGATCGATCGGGCGATGAATGGACATCAGCCCTTCGATGCGCGCGACCTGGTCGTCGGGCACGCGCACCGTAACCAGCGTACCGCCGCGGCGGATCGATTCCGAATAGACGGCCGCATGTTCCTCGTCGACGCCGGCGCTGACCAGTGCGCCCACGATGCCGCCCGTCGCCACGCCCGCAGCGGCCCCGACGGCGGTCGCCGCCAGCCAGCCGGCCGCGACCACGGGACCGAGGCCTGGGATCGCCAGCAGGCCGAGACCCGCTAAAAGGCCGGCGCCGCCGCCGACCACACCGCCGATGCCCGCGCCCGCAGCGGTGTCGGAGACGGCATCGACATCGTCATAGTCGGCGCTGACATATTTGTTGGCGATGAAGCTCACGTCGGTGGGCGGGATGCCTGCCTTCTCGATGGCGTCCACGGCCGCGCGTGCCTGCGCGTAGCTGTCGTAGGACCGGCTCACCGTCTTCATTTCCGTCTCCCTCGTTGGATGCGGTCCTACAACAGGGCGGCCATGGCATGGTTGCTCCGCGGGGCGATACCGGCGCAATCCGCTCTCCTTGGTATGCGCAGATAGTCATCTCGCGGTCGCCGACATGCTCTAGGGTCAGGGACGTGACACGAACCCTGCTCCTGGCCCTTGCGCTGTGCGGCGCGGCCGGAGCCCATGCCGACCCGCTTACCGCCGACGAGACCCGCGCCGCTTACTGCGTCGGCGTCGCGCAGGCCCGTGTGGTGGCCTACGAGTACATGTCGGCGGCCCCCTGCGGCACCGACGCCGGCCAGTGCATGGCCGTGCGGCAACTCGCGATGGGAGCGTTGCCTCGCCTCAGGCGCGACCTGGACTCCGCGAACGCGGCACTCGCGGCCCACGGCCTCCTCGACGACGGTCGCCGTCCGGAATCGAGGCGCGCCGGCGACTGGGCGCAGATAGGCGGGGCGATCGCGGATGGCGAACGCGAGGCGCTTCTATGCCTCAACATGCGCGTGCCCGGACTGCCCGATCCGGGTGCCGGCGACATCGGCAAGAGCTGCCGGCAGGTTGCGGCCTGCAGCCCCGTCACACCCGCTTCCTGAGCGATCCCAACTTTATTTGCAGAAATCTTACCCGGGCGTGCAACCTTTTATTCGTGTGTTCGGTTGATGACAGATGGGTTTCGAGGAGCAAGGCGGTTCATGCGTCTCAGTGCGTTTGCAGTTGGGCTAGCGACCTTGGCGATCGGATTTCCGGTGCTGGCCCGCGATTTCACCTCGTCGGACATCTTCCCGAACGATTATCCCACCGTGCGCGGCGTCGCCTACATGGGCGACCTGGTGCGTGAACGAAGCGGCGGACGCCTGATCGTGTCGAACCTCGGCGCCGACGATCAGGAGACCGAGAGCTACACGCTGGGCCAGCTCCGCAACGGCACGCTCGACATGGCGCGAGTCAATCTCGCCGCGCTGAACAGCGCGGCGCCGGCCACAGTCGTGCTCACGCTGCCCTATGTCTTTCGCTCGACCGCGCACGAGCGGCGGGTGCTCGACGGGGCGATCGGCGACGAGATCCTGGCCTCGCTCGAGCGCGCGGGTTTCATCGGCCTCTGTTTCTACGACGTCGGCCCGAGATCGACCTACGGGACCAAGCCGGTGCGCACGCCGGCCGACCTGCGCGGCCTCAAGTATCGCGTCCAGCAATCCTCGAACTGGGCGCCGATGGTGCGGGCGATGGGCGCGCAGCCGGTCGTGATGCCGCTGTTCCGGGGCGAGGCCTCGATGCGCGCGGGCATCATCGACGTGGCCGACGGGAACTGGTCGTCCCTGGTCGCGTCGCAGCATCATCGCGTGGCCAAGTGGTTCAGCCCGACCGAGCATGTGCGTTCGCCCGGCGTGCTGCTCTTCTCGCGGCGCGTCTGGGACACGCTCAGCACCGACGACAAGGCGATCATCCGCGCGGCCGCGCGCGATTCGGTGGCTTATTATCGTCGTCTCTGGGACGACCACGAGGCCGCCGCCCGACGCACGGCCGAGGCGGCGGGCGTCCTCGTCGTCAACGACATCGACTTCAAGGGATTCACCGACGCGCTGGTGCCGCTGCACGCCACCACCGTCTCCGATCCGCGCCTCAAGTCGCTCATCGAGCGCATCAAGGCCGACAAGGGCCCCTGATCTTCGCCCGTTCTACTTGAGCGCGTTCCTTAGAGGCTCGTTGGAGAGCTGCATCAGTCCACCGAACGGAAGGCCAAGTTCGAGGATCAGGTAGAAGGCTGCCGACGCGGAGAGGATGCAGATCGCGATCACGACGAACAGTGTCGGGTTGGGCGGCGCCGACATGCTGAAGATTCCGAAGATGAACATCAGCCAGATGATCAACACGATCAGGAACGTGTTGGAGATCGAATCCGTCGGCTGGGCGAACAGTGAGAGTTGGGTCTGCGCGAGGTCGGAACTGACCTGGATGGCGCGGGCCTGAAGCGCACGCTGCTTGGAGTTCGTCGGCTGCAGGTCCTGCAGCATGAACAGCACTTCCTCTTCCGGCGCCTTCGATTGGTCGTCGAACTTGACGCCACGCGCAATGGCCTCGTCGCGCCAGATCGAATCGATCATAGGCTGGATCTCCGAACGCAAGGCCGTCCGCACCGGCTGCGCCTCCGGCCCGTAGTGCTTCAACACCCTATCGAGCTCGACGATGTCGGCGGTCAGGCGGCTCACCAGGCCGCTGGTGCGCTCGAACGACGTGCGGGTCGAGGCGAAGAGCAGCGCCAGCACCAGCGCCGACATGGTGGCGACCAGCGCGATCGACAGCTTGATCACGTCCTTGGAATCGCCGCTGACATGAGCCTCGGGCAGGCGCGTGCGCAGAAGGGCGCCACTAATTGCGCTGGCCAGGATGCAGACGAAGGCAATGGCGGCAAACTCGATGGGGCTCAAATTCATGTCCTTGCAGGCTTTCTGTAAATTCTCGCGCGCAAGGTGCCCCAGACCGCGGCTCGGGCGCAATCCATTTGCGGTTCAGCCCGTCTGAAGGGAGAGCGTGCAGGGGCCTGCGTTGTTCGTCACAGCCTGATCACAACCGCGGCCGTACCGATAAGGCACAATCTCCCCGTGCCGCCATCCCACGCGGCTCCCAGCCTCCGTCACACCCGGAGGCTTCCCGACCCGCCTGCGACCCCAAGCGCAGGCGGGTCTTTTATTTGGGCAAAGAGGTTAGCCGGTCGCGGCGAAGTATCTTGGCCGGATCAGGTAGAGATAGGCCGCTGACCAACCGCAGGTGATGAGGAGGCAGGGGGCGATCAACGTTAGCGCAATCTTGGCACTGCTGAAGGTTTTGACCACGAGGCCAGCGAGGACAATCAATCCCACGGCAATGGAATCCGGGCTGACCCCTTTCGTGAGGAAGCCCAGGGTGAAGCTGGCGACGGGGAACGCGATGAGAGGGACGATAACGACATGGCGCACCACATCGCGAAGCTTGACTGGCAGACTTGGAGGCAGGTCCTTCTGGGTCATCGAATAGGTTAGAGCGGCGGCAGGCCACATGCCGACCGTCCCGGAAATCACGATAAATATCCCGGATAGGCTGGAGTCGCCGCCGAACTCGGTAAAGAGCCAGAGCCCGAGCAGATACACGAACGTGAGAGCGGAGAGGCCGAAGCCGAACCATCGGCGCTTCCGGCGGAATTCCCGGGAGACCTCGCGTTTTCGAACCTCTTCCAGCGTCGGTCGTGTCACTTCGGCCCTGCATAACTGCAACCGTCATCATGTTGCAGTAACCGCGACCCTTCAACCGATCGCGCGGCCTCAGTTGAAGCGGACGTACTCGAAGTCGCCGGGCTGGTTGTTGATGCCACGCGCCGGCGGGGCGATCCAGTGGGCGAACTGGCCGGGCTGGGTCACGGCGGCGCCCATCAGCGAGGTGACGTAGGCACGGTCCTCGTCGGTCGGCAGCCACCTGTCCTTGTTGGCATTCCACTCGGCCTCGGAGAGGACCTTGCCGTCGGGCGAGACGCGCAGGCCGGCGAAGGCGCCGATCTGCCGGTCGAAGGCGCGGTGCGGCAGGGTCATCTCGAAGTTGATGCCGGCGCGCTCGATCGCCTTGTTCCAGCGCAGCACGCCGCGGGCGCAGTCTTCGATGTAATCCTGGCGCAGCCGTTCGTTCAGCGCCTGCAGGGCGGGGACCGCCTTCTTCACGATGCGGCCGTCCTCGACGGTCTCGATCTCGTAGGTGGCGTTGGTCAGCAGGTGGTCGTCGTCGACGCGCGTCTCGAGATAGCGGCCCTTCACGCCTTGCGTGTAGTAGTTGGCCGCGTTGGTCGAGGCTTCCTGGCCGAACAGGTCGAGCGACACCGAGAAGTGGAAGTTGAGATACTTCTGCATGGTCGGCAGGTCTATGCCGCCCAGGCTGCGCACGTCGTCGGTCTTGTGCTCCTTCATCAGCTCGCAAGTGCGCTGGAGGATGCGGCCGACGCCGGTCTCGCCCACGAACATGTGGTGCGCTTCCTCGGTCAGCATGAAGCGGCAGGATCGGGCCAGCGGATCGAAGCCCGACTCGGCCAGCGACGCGAGCTGGTACTTGCCGTCGCGGTCGGTGAAGTAGGTGAACATGAAGAAGGAGAGCCAGTCCGGCGTCGCCTCGTTGAAGGCACCGAGGATGCGCGGCTTGTCGGGATCCCCCGAGTGTCGCTCCAGCATAGCCTCCGCTTCCTCGCGGCCGTCGCGGCCGAAATAGGCGTGCAGCAGGTAGACCATCGCCCAGAGATGACGGCCTTCCTCGACGTTGATCTGGAACAGGTTGCGCAGGTCGTAGAGCGAGGGCGCGGTCTTGCCCAGCAGCCGCTGCTGCTCGACCGACGCGGGCTCGGTGTCGCCTTGGGTCACGATCAGGCGGCGCAAGGTCGAGCGCAGTTCGCCGGGCACGTCCTGCCAGGCGGGCTTGCCCTTGTTGTCGCCGAAGGCGATCTCGCGATTGGGATCGCGGTCGGCGAGGAAGATGCCCCAGCGATATTCCGGCATCTTCACGTAGCCGAAGTTCGCCCAGCCGTTCGAATCGGTCGAGATGGCGGTGCGCAGATAGACGTCGAAGGCCGAGGTGCCGTCGGGCCCCATGTCCTTCCACCAGTCGAGGAAGCGCGGCTGCCAGTTCTCCAGCGCGCGCTGCAGGCGGCGGTCCGACGAGAGATCGACGTTGTTGGGAATGAGCTGGCTGTAGTCGATGGCCATGATTGCCTCCGTTGTTCCTTAAGCCCGCTTGCGGTCGTACTTGCTCTGCTTGCCCGTGCCGTAAAGTTTCAGCGCACCCTCGGGGCCGGTGGCGTTGGGGCGCTGGAAGATCCAGTTCTGCCAGGCCGAGAGGCGCGCGAAGATCTTGGTCTCCATCGTCTCGGGGCCGGGGAAGCGCAGGTTGGCTTCCATGCCGATCAGCCCGTCGGGCGAGAAGCCGGCGCGCTCCTCGACGGCGAGGCGAACCTCGTCCTCCCAGTCGATGTCGTCCGGCGTGAAAGTGACGAGGCCGGCCTCGTCGGCCGCCGCGGCGTCCAGCGGTTCGCGACTCTGGTCCTTGAGCGCTTCGACATGATCGGGATCGTTGAGGAAACGGGTCGAGAGCCGCGTCAGCCCGTTGCCCATCGGATAGGGGCCGAAGTTCATGTCGGTGAGCCGCAAGGTGGCGGCCGGCAGGTTCGAGCCCTCGAACACGCCGTCCAGCATGTAGGAGCGGTCGGCCGCCAGCGCGACCTCGAGCAGGGTGCCGGTGAAGCAGGAGCCGGGCTCGATCAGCGCGATCAGGCTGCGCGAGCTCACGTCGAGGCGCTTCAGGGTGCGCTTCCAGTAGAGCACGATCTCGCGCACCAGCCAGTCGTCGGTGCCTTCCGCCAGCAACGCGTCGTAAGCCTCGACCAGCGCGGCGTCGCCCTGGCTGGTCAGCACCCAGGTGCCGATCTCGGTCTCGTTGAGACGCAGATGCATCATCGCGTCGTCGAACTCGCGCGCCAGCGCCAGCGGCCAGAAGGCGGCGCCTTCCGCGTGCACGTCGGACGGCGGGGCAGAAGTGGGGCCGTTGAGGCGGAACTTCGCCGAGCGGCCCTCGCGGTCGATCTCGACGGTGAGATGGCCGTAGCGCAGCGTGTCGCCGTCGAACTGGCGCTCCACGGCCGGCAGCGCGATGCCCTTGGCCGCCTTCGGGCGTGACGACTTGGCGGCGACTTCCTCGGCGATCTTCTGCGTCTGCTCGACGAGCTTCGACGGCGCGATGAGCTGGTCGACCAGCCGCCAGTCGCGGGCGCGCTTGCCGCGCAGGCCCTCGGCGGTGGTGCAGAAGAAGTCGGCATGGTCGCGACGGACCATGCGCTTGTCGACGAGGCGGGTGAGACCGCCGGTGCCCGGCAGCACCGCGAGCAACGGCAGCTCGGGCAGCGATACCGCGCTCGATCCGTCGTCGGCCAGCAGGATCTGCTCGCAGGCCAGCGCCAGCTCGTAGCCGCCGCCCGCGGCGATGCCGTTGATCGAGCAGATATAGGTCTGGCCGGAATGCTCGCTCGCATCCTCGATCGACAGACGCGTCTCGTTGGTGAACTTGCAGAAGTTCACCTTGTGGTCATGCGTCGACAGGCCAAGCATGTTGATGTTGGCGCCGGAGCAGAAGATGCGGTCGCGCTGGGAGCGGATCACCACGGCGCCGATCTCGGGATGCTCGAAGCGCAGGCGCTGCACCGCGTCGGCCAGCTCGATGTCGACGCCGAGATCGTAGGAATTGAGCTTGAGCTTGTAGCCGGGCTTGAGCCCGCCATCCTCGTTCACGTCCATCGTGAGATAGGCGACGCCGTTCTCGAGCGTGAGCTTCCAGTGCTTGTAGCGGGAGGGATCGGTGCGGAAGTCGATGGGCGCGGCGGCGGGGTCCATGGCATTCCCTATTTCTGTAATTCGGTACTGAAATACTTATTTACTTTCCCCGTCGCAAGGTCATTCTTCTCCCCAGACATGGTCGCAATCCGCCCTGCCCAAGCCTCTAATCTGACAGCGATTTCCGCGCTGGATGCGCGCCTGACCGGGTCCGACAAGCCCGATTACTGGCGCGAGATGCTGGCGCCGGAGCGGCATTTCCTGGTGGCCGAGACGGCAAAAGGGACGCTGGCCGGCTTCATCGCCGGCGAGGTCCGCGCCTGGGAATTCGGCCAGCCTGCCGCCGGCTGGGTGTTCGCCATCCAGGTCGATCCGAAGGCGCGTCTCAAAGGCGTCGGCAGTGCGCTGTTCGAGGCGCTGGCGGCGCGCTTCAAGCAGCAGGGCGTGACGCGCGTGCGCACCCTGGTCGACCGCAAGGACCATCTGATCCTCTCCTTCTTCCGCGCCCAAGGCATGGTCGCGGGTCCGTCGCTGCAACTCGACAAGGAATTGCTGTGAAGTTGCAGACGGCGACGCGGCTGGGACTCTACGCCATCCTCGAACTGGCGCGCGATCCGGCGCGCACGCTATCCGCCTCTGATCTAGCCGAGCGCTTCGGCGTCTCGACTCACTCGCTTGCCAAGGTCCTGGGCACGTTGTCCGCCGCCGGTCTCGTACAGGGTGGGCGCGGGGCTGCCGGCGGCTACCGCTTCACCGGCAACCGTCGGCGCATCACCCTCATGGACATCATCGCCCTGTTCGAGCCTGCGCCGGGCAATCGCGCCAAGGAGGCGGGCGAGGACACCGAGATCGGCGCCGCGCTCCAAAGAGTCCTCACCGAGATCGACGAAATCGCCGAGGCCACGTTGCGTTCAGTCAGCCTGGAGACGTTGCTCGGGTCA
Organism: Reyranella sp. GW821-FHT12G01; assembly: GCF_058806575.1. Taxonomy (NCBI): domain Bacteria; kingdom Pseudomonadati; phylum Pseudomonadota; class Alphaproteobacteria; order Hyphomicrobiales; family Reyranellaceae; genus Reyranella; species Reyranella sp. GW821-FHT12G01. The sequence goes on along the minus strand of NZ_JBXAPV010000001.1, from coordinate 3,298,183 downwards.
TCGCACGTTGGCTGATCTTCGACATCGGAGGCCGATGAGAATACAATCAAAGGTCGATTGACTATCAAAAACACAATTATAAATTATCAGCTCATGGAATTCGAAGAAGCCCTTCAGATCGCCTCAGGCCCACCCTCATCCGATGACCGCTTCATCGAAGCCTGCACGGTCGTCGCAACTGCTTTGGAATCAAAAGCACACTATAAGGTCGAAGCGCTTGTCAGTCGTGGCATCGGGTATATTCTGGGGCAGCAGCACGCAAAAGCATTGAGCGATCTGGACGAGGCCCTTCGCCTGGATCCGACTTTCGATCGAGCGTTCGTCAATCGCGCTGCGCTGTATTCGATGCTTCGCGAAGATCAGATGGCCTTGTCCGACTTCAATCGATCTATCGATCTCAATCCGACGAACCCGATCGCCTACGCAGGCCGAGGCCAACTTTTCAGGCGTTTGGGAATGATCGACAAGGCAATCGCCGATGTCGCGATGGCACGCGCGTTCGATGAAGGGAATCCTAATATCGAGCGCCTCTGGGAACAACTGCTCGACGAATCTTGGGCAGCGACCAATAAGCCGAACTGACCGGCTGGCCGCGGAACTATGGTGGATGAACGGGCGAAGCGACGTTGCGTTCGGTCAGTCTGGAGCCGATGCTGAAGCGGCCCATTTGAGAGGCTCGCATGCGCGCGCGTCTGATTTGTCTCGCCGTCCTGCTGCTGCCGCGCCTCGCGTTTGCGCAGATGGCAGGTGAGAAGCCGAAAGCCTGCGTGCCGAACGGTGCGCTCGATCCCGCCTATGAGCGCGAGAGCCGGACGAGCGGATGGCCGCAGGAGGCGCCGCGCCTGCGGGCCGACGTGCCCAACGTCTCGCGCGAGGGCGACCGGCTGCGGCTGGCGATCGATGGCGGCAAGGCGATCGAGCTGCAGGACTGTCCCTATGGCGATGCGGGCCATCAGTATCTCTACGAGCGCTACGACGATCCCGGCCGTTTCTATGTCGTGCGCACGCCGGGCGCCGACGATTTCACCTGGACGCTGGTGATGAAACGCACAGGCCGGCTGTTCACCGTCCACGGCGCGCCGGTCTGGGCGTCGGACAAGAAGCGGTTCCTGACGGTCGCGTGCTCGCTCCAGCCGGCGCGCGGCACGTTGTCGATCTTCGCGCCGTCGGGCGATGGTCTCGCGACGGAAGCGGAGATCGAGCTGCCCTGCGCGACCGAGAGCTGCTCGGCGCGCTGGGACTTCCAGTCATGGATCTCGATCGCCTGCACCCCGCGTGACGACACCAGCCGGAAGGGCAAGGAGTTCGTCCTGATGCAGGGCAAGGACGGTCAGTGGAACAGGTTCGGTCGATAGCGACGGTCGTCCTGAGCGAAGCGAAGGACCTAGGCGAACGACCAAACGGCTCTGTCGCCGGCGTGAGATCCTTCGCTGCGCTCAGGATGACAAGAAGAGACGTCGCCGTCCTCGCGATCAGGCCTTGTCCCACCCGTCGCGCGTCTGCGGCAGCTTCTTCTTCAGCAGCGCGCCGGCCACGACGTTGCGCAGGACTTCCGCGGTGCCGCCGCCGATCGTGAACATGCGGACGTCGCGGGCCATGCGTTCGAGCGGCAGTTCACGGCTGTAGCCGCGAGCGCCGAAGAACTGCAGGGCGTCGTTCACGATCTGGATGGCGCTCTCCGAGGTGAAGACCTTGGCTTGCGCGGCCATCAGCATGTCGGGGAAGCCGCCTTCGCCCGAGCGCGCGGCGTTGTAGACGAGGGCGCGCGCGGCCGAGAGCTTGATCGACATGTCGGCGAGCTTCCACTGCAGGCCCTGGAACTCGTTGATCGGGCGGCCGAACTGGTGCCGCTTCTCCGACCAGTCGAGCGCCAGCTGATAGGCGCCGTCGGCGATGCCGAGCGCCACGGTGGCGGCGCCGACCCGCTGGCTGTTGTAGGCCGTCATCAGGTCGGCGAAGCCCTTCTTCAGGCCGCGCGGCGGGATCACCAGTGCCGACGGCGGCACGTCCATGTCCTCGAGGTCGATCACCGCCTCGGGAATGCCGCGCAGGCCCATGGTCGGCTCGCGCTTGGTGATCTTGAGGCCCTTGGTCTCGTCGCGGATCGCTAAAAAGCCGCCGATGCCCTCGAACGTGCCCTTCTCGTCGTAAACCTTGGCGAAGATCAGGTGCAGGCGCGAGACGCCGCCGCCGGTGATCCAGTGCTTGCGGCCGTTGAGGACGTAGCGGTTGCCCTTCTTGTCGGCGCGCGTGGTCATGCCGTTGGCGTCGGAGCCGGCGTCGGGCTCGGTGATGCAGATGGCCGGCTTGTCGCCCGCCAGCACCATGTCGGCGCACATCTTCTTCTGCTCTTCCGAGCCGTAGGCCATCACCGCGCTGATCGCGCCCATGTTGGTCTCGACGGCGATGCGGCCGGTGACGGCGCAGGCCGAGGAAAGGGCCTCGATGGCGAGCACGGCGTCGAGCCAGTTCTTGCCCTGGCCGCCATACTGCGTGGGGATTGTCATGCCGATCAGCTTGGCGTCCTTCAGCAGCTCGACATTGTCCCAGGGATACTGCTCGGTGCGGTCGACCTCGGCGGCGCGCTTGGTGACGGGGCCTGCCGCGAGTTCGCGGGCATGGGCCTGCAGCTTCACCTGGTCGGGCGACAATCCGGATGCGGTCATGAACTTCTTGCCTGGCTGTTGGGATCGACACTGAAGATGGTGACCGCATCGCTGCGGCCGCGAACGGCAACGTTGCCCAGCGCGTTGAACGTGAATTCGTCGCCACAGGCCGAGCAGGTGCTGTCCGAAACGAGAATGCGCGTGCCGTGGTGCTTGTTCAACTCTTCGAGCCGCGAGGCCAGGTTCACCGTATCGCCCAGCAGAGTGAAGCTCATGCGCTGGCCTGCGCCGACCGAGCCGCCGATCACGCCGCCGGTGCAGATGCCGACGCGGGTCGCGAAGGCCATGCCCATGTCGCCGAAGGTGCGGCTGTTGACGGCGCGCTGGATGTCGATCGCGGCGCGCACCGCGGCGGCGGCATGGCCCTCGCAGGCCAGCGGCATGTTGAACGAGGCGAACAACCCGTCGCCGATGAAGGTGTTGACGGTGCCGCCATGGGCGCGGATCGGCGCCAGCACCGTCTCGAGATATTCGTTCAGCGCCACGATGAGCTCGTCGGGCTGCAAGTGCTCGGCGATGGTGGTGAAGCCCGCGATGTCGGTGAACAGCACGGTCGCCTCGCGCATCTCGCCGGTCAGCACGCCTTCGCCCTCGCGGCGCAGGATGGTGGAGGCGACGCTCTCGTCGACATAGCGGCCGAAGGTCTCGCGGATGCGCTCGCGCTCGCGCAGGCCCTCGACCATGTTGTTGAACTGGCCGGTGAGCGCGCCGACCTCGTCGTTGGAGGTGACGGGAACGCGCTGGCTGAGGTCGCCGCTCGCGACCTTTTCCATCGCACCGGTCAGGATGCGGATCGGCCGCAGCATCGAGCGCGTGATGAAATAGGCCGTGAGCGCCACGCCCATCAGGGCGACGGCCACGTCGTTACTGATCTCGAAGCGCAGCCGGTCGCCTTCATAGGAGAAGAGGTCGACCACGATCGCCGCCATCGGCGCGATCGAGATCACCAGGAGTGCCACGATCAGCTTGACGGCGTAGCTGCCGAAGAACAGGGCGAGCGTGCGCCCGTAGTGGCGGAAGATGAAGCCGCAGAGACTGCCGAGATAGTCGCTGATGATGAAATAGGTATAGGTGAAGTGGAAGACCGGCAGGATCACGCAGAGCGTGAGCACGTCGCTGAGCGACGGCACCGGCATGTGGCTGACCGCCGGGTCGTTGAACAGGTAGCTCGATCCCAGGCGGAAGACCGTGAGGGTCGCCATCAGGATCAGCACGTTCTGCGCCGTGAGCAGCGGCAACTGGGTGATGCGCCGCTGGGTGTCCTCGAACGAGGTGTGGCCTTCCAGGAACGACAGGATCGGCGCGAACAGGCGGTTGGCCAGGAAATAGTTCACGCCGCCCAGCAGGAGGAGGCCGGCGCCCAGGGAGCGGATCGCGAAGAACCAGCCGTCGGTCAGGAAGATGAACAGCAGGGTGAAGACGAAGTCGACCGCGGCGCAGGAGATCGCCATCAGGAGATAGCGCCGCCGGATCGCGGCGATGCCTTCGGCGGTCGGCGGGACGATCTGGAGGGTGTCGCTCATGCTGGATCTTCGGCCGGGCCGATCCTGTAGACGACGATATCGTCGTGATGGCCGCGCACGTCGGTGGTGCCGAGGCGCTCGCAGGAGGCCCGCGCGCCGGCGGCCAGCACGGTGCTCTCGGCGGCAAGGATGCGCGTGCCGAACTTCTTGTTGAGCTGTTCGATGCGTGCCGCGACGTTCACGGCGTCGCCCAGCAGGGTGTAGCTGAGGCGATTATCCGTGCCGATCGTGACGCCGATCACCGGGCCGGTATTGATGCCGATGCGCGTATGCAGGTCGTGGCCATGCGCGAAGTCCGCCGCGTCGAGCGCGACCTGGATGTCGATCGCCGCCGCGATCGCTGCCGCCGCATGGCGCTCCAGCGGCCGGGGCAGGCCGAAGCTCGCGAACAAGCCGTCGCCGATGAAGCTGTTCACGATGCCGCCATGGCGCTGGATTATCGGCACGATGGTGCGCAGATAGGCGTTCAGCACCTCCGCGACCTCGGCGGGCTTGAGGCTTTCCGACAGGCCGGTGAAGCCCCGGATGTCGGTGAACATCAGGGTCGCCTCGGCGGTGGTGTCGATGCTGCGGCCGGTATTGCCGCGGTTCGACAGGATCGAGGCGGCGACCGTCTCGCTGACATATTTGCCGAACGTGTCGCGCAGATAGGCCTTCTCGGCGAGGCCTTCGACCATCTGGTTGAAGCGGCTGGCGGCGTGGCCCAGCTCGTCGTTCGAGGTCACCGGTAGGCGCACCGAGTAGTCGTTGTCGGCAACCCGGCGCAGGCCGATGTCCAGTCGCGTGATCGGCCGCGTCAGCGCCTGCGAGATCCAGCGATACATGAAGGCCGCGCCCAGCGCCGAGGTGGCGATGTCGGACGTGACCTCGCGGACCAGACGCTCGCCGGAATAACTCAGCACGTCGGCGATGATGAGGACCATGGTGGCGAAGGTGACGAACAGCAGCGCCATCGCCACCTTGCGGCTGAAGCGGCCCTTGAAGTGCGAGATGTTGACGCCGCGGATGCGGAAGAGCTGCTCGCAGAGATGGTCGAGATAGGCCGCGACCAGGAAGAAGGTCAGCACGACCAGGAAGCCGGTGCCGACCGTCAGGTTGGCGATCACGTCCGGCCAGGCGACCTGTTGAAGCGTGGCGCCGAAGGTGATGTCGAGGCGATGGGACAGCAGCCGCAGCGCCATCATCGGCCCGTAGGTCGCGCCGATCACGAACGCCGAATGGCGCGGCAGCCGCGACAGGCTGAACTCGATGTCGGCGAAGGCGGCGCGGCCCTCGATGAACAGGCGGATCGGCCGGATCAGCAACCAGGCGCCGAAGCCCACACCGACGATCAGGAAGAGAGCCGAGACCGCCAGGGACGGCAGGAAGACCTGCAGCGCGTCGTTCAGGAGGCAGTAGACGACCAGGGTGAACAGGTCGATCAGGAACGGCACCGACATCGCGAAGTAGTAGCGATACACGAGGCTGGCGGGCGCCTTTGCCGGAGATCCGGCCAGAGATCCGGCGGGCGCCTCGTCGGTCGATGCGGTCATGCGCCGGTATAATGCGGATCGGGGCGGAGCGGAATGCCCCGCCCGACCGCAGTCATGTCATTCAGGCCGTCAATTCACGCGCGGTGATGCGGTACTTGAACTTGTCCGGATCGAGCGAATCGAGGAAGCCCGCGCGGTTCTCGGCCTGCGGGTACATCAGGAAGGCGATCGGGTCTTCCTTCGAGCCCGGCAGCTTCACGTCGTGCGCGACGTTGTAGGCGAGCCAGTTGCCTTCCCAGGCGCCGAACAGCGCGCGCCGCGCCGCCACCACCTTGGGGTCGGTCATCGCGAGGTTCGTCGGCGGCTCCTCCAGCACGACCTTGCGCACGTCGGCGGGATCGACCGGCGTCCAACCCGAGCCGCTGAGCCAGACCTCGGCGCGGCAATGCTGCGCCTTGGACACGACCTCCGAGCCCGCGCCCAGCGCCTTGAAGCCGAACTCCGACGGCACGACGCGGATGCCATAGACGTCGCGCGCCGGCAGGCCGACCGAGCGGGCGAGGCCGACATAGAGCGCGTTCAGGTCGGCACACTTGCCGTTCAGGTTGCCGGTCCTGATCATCGTCGTGATGTCGCCGACGCCGCAGCCCAGGGTCTTGGCGTTGCGGAACGTGTTCTCGACCACCCAGTCGTAGATCGCGCGCGCCTTGGCGACCTCGCCCTGCTTGCCGCGCACGATCTCGTCGGCGGTCTCCTTCACGATGCCGTCGGTCGGCAGGAAGGTGGTCGGCATCAGGTTCAGCTTGCGCTCGGCGTCGCTGAGCGGCGCGGCGTTGCCCTGGCCCGGCACGACCGAGCGGTTCTGCGCCTGGACCTGCGCCACGATCTCGATCAGCGGCGACTGCTGGTCGGCCGCCCATTCGACCCGCAGCATCTCTGCGCCGTACCTGGGATCGCGCACGCGCTCGGTGACGCGGGCATTGCCTGTCCAGGTGACGTTGCCGGGGCGCTGCCAGTCGGGCGCCTCGAAGGTCGGCAGCGGGATCCACGCCCTGGTGGCGCCGGCCGTCGGCTCGACGCGTGTCGTAAGCACATAGGTGCGCCAGCCCTTCGGCACCGGCGCGTAGGTGGCGGCCTGCGCGGACGCGAGGCGCGGCGCGAGTCCGAGAGCGCCGGCGGCGAGGCCGGCCTTGAGCATGTCTCTACGATTCATTTCGTTTCTTCCCCAATTGGCAATGTGTGCCGGGGAGGGCGGTCGTCCCGTCGTCGGGAGGAACCAGCGCCATCCCGGACCGATCCGCGTCGACACGCGACAGCGTCAGTACCGGAAACCGCAAGCTGCGCCGCGGCGCCAGTGTCGTCAACAGAGCCCGTCAGAGCCCGAGATACGCTTGGCGAACGCGGTCGTTGGTCAGGAGGTCGGCGCCGGGGCCTTCGAGTTCGATGCGGCCGTTTTCCAGCACGTAGCCGCGATGGGCGACGCGCAGCGAAGCCATAACGTTCTGCTCGACCAGCAGGATGGTGAGGCCTTCCTCGTTCAGCCGGCGCACGATGCGGAAGACCTCCTGCACGATGGTGGGCGCGAGGCCGAGCGAGGGCTCGTCGAACATGATGAGGCGCGGCTGGCCCATCAGGCAGCGGCCGATCGCCAGCATCTGCTGCTCGCCGCCCGACAGCGTGCCGGCCGCCTGCCGCCGTCGTTCGGCCAGGCGCGGGAACATGGCGAAGACGCGGTCCAGCGTCTGCTTCTCCAGGGAGCGTGCTCGCTTGGGCGTCGCGCCCATCTCGAGATTCTCCAGCACCGAGAGATTGGGGAAGACCTGGCGTCCCTCTGCGACATGGCCGACGCCCGCCTCGCACACGCGATAGGACGGCCAGCCGGTGATGTCGGTGCCGTCGAAACGGACATGGCCGCGCGCCGGCTTCTCGATGCCGTGGATCGAGCGGATCAGCGAGCTCTTGCCCGCGCCGTTGGCGCCGACGATGGCAACGACCTCGCCCTGGGCGATCTCGAGCGAAACGCCGGCCAGCGCCTGCGCGTCGCCGTAGAAGAGGTCGAGGTTCTCGACCTTGAGGAGCGGCGCATTCATGCGAGCTCGGCCTCGCCGAGATAGACGTCGAGCACGGCCTGGTGCCGCGCGATCTCGGCCGGCGTGCCCTCGGCGATCTTCTCGCCGTAACTCACCACGACGATGTTCGAGGCGAGCGCCATCACCGCGCGCATCACATGCTCGATCAGCAGCACCGTGAGTCCGGTGCGCCGGTTGAGGTCCTGCAGGAAGGAAACCATCACGTCGATCTCGGTCGGCCGCAGGCCCGCCATCACCTCGTCGAGCAGCAGCAGCTTGGGCTCGGTGGCGAGCGCCCGCGCCACTTCGAGGCGCTTGCGGTCGGGGAGCGTGAGGCTCTCCGCCGCCTGGTGGCGACGGTCGTGCAGGCCGAGCTGCATCAATATGTCGGCGGCGTAGGCGCGCGCGTCGGGAAGGCGAGGGCGGCGGTGCAGTGCGCCCACGGTCACGTTCTCCAGCACGCTGAGGCCCTTGAACGGCTTCACGATCTGGAAGGTGCGGCCGACGCCGGCATCGCAGACGAGGTCGGGTCGCAGGCCGGAGACCTGCCTTCCGTCGAGACGCACGCTGCCGGCATCGGGGCGATAGACACCCGCGATCATGTTGAAGATCGTGGTCTTGCCCGCGCCGTTGGGGCCGATCAGCGCGTTGATGGCGCCGGCCGGCACGTCGAACGAGACGTCGTGCACGGCGCGGAGACCACGGAAGCTCTTGCCGATGCCGTCGAGTTCGAGCCGCGCGCCGCTCACTGCTTCTTCTCCCCGAAGCCGAAGCGTTCGGCGAGCCACGGCCAGACGCCGGCCGGGCGGTACATCACGATCACCAGCAGCGCGAGGCCATAGAAGATCTGTTTCAGGCCCGAGACGTGGAAGACCTCGCTGAGGTCGGTGAAGATCTCGCCGAGGCCCGTCAGCACCACCGCGCCGACGACCGGTCCGAACAGCGTGCCCAACCCGCCGATGATTGGCGCCAGGGTGAACTCGATCGAACGGCCCATGGCGAAGGCCGTCTCGGGGAAGAGGTTGTTGTAGTAGAAGGCGTTCCACACGCCCGCGAGCGCCGTCAGGGCCGCCGAGATCACGACCGCGATCATCTTGCAGCGCAGGACGGGAACGCCGACCGCTTGCGCGGCTTCCGGGTCTTCGCGGATGGCGAGCCAGTAGCGGCCGAGCCGGCTTTCCAGCAGGGCGCGGCAGAGGATGAAGGCGCCCACGGCCAGCGCCAGGATCACATAATAGAAGAGGAGCGGGCCGCCGCGCAGGTTCAGGATGTCGGTCGTGGCATCGACTTTTAGGAACAGGCCGCCCGAACCGCCGGCCCAGCCCCAATGGTCGAAGGCGATGCGCGTGAACTCGCTGAAGGCGATGGTGAGCAGCGCGAAATAGACGCCGGCCAGCGAGAAGCGGAAGCCGAGATAGCCGACGATCGATCCCGCCACCGACGCCGCCAGCACGGCAACGAACACGCCGGCCCAGGGCCCCAGGCCATAGTGGAAGAAAAGCCCGGCCGCGATGTAGCCGCCGACCCCGGCATAGAGCGCGTGGCCGAGCGAGAGCTGGCCGGCGAAGCCCATCATGATGTTCCAAGCCTGGCCGACATAGGCGAAGTAGAGGACCAGGATCAAGACCGAGAGGGCGTATTTGCCGAGCAGCACCGGCGCGACCAGCAGCAGGACCAGCAGCACGCCCAGGCCCCAGAGGGAGCGGGCCGGCACGCCGTCGGTGAGGCGCGCGAGCAGGCTCATGGGCCCTTCTTCCCGAACAGGCCCTGCGGCCGCAGCAGCAGGACGAGGATCAGGATGCCGAAGCTCACCATGCTTTTAAGCGATGGCTGGAGCAGGAGACCCGCCACCGCCTCGCTGACGCCGATCAGGAGCCCGCCGGCCAGCGCACCGGTCATGCTGCCGAGCCCGCCCACGATCACGATGACGAAGGCCAGCAGCGTGTATTCGGCGGCGAGGAACGGCGTCACCGGGATGATGGTGATCATCAGCGCGCCTGCCGCGCCCACGCAGGCCGCCCCGACGCCAAAGGTGAAGGCGTAGAGACGGCGCACGTCGAGGCCGACGACCAGCGCGCCGAGATTGTTGTCGGCGGCGGCGCGGATCGACTTGCCGGTGCGGGTGCGGGTGAAGAACAGCCAGAGAAGCCCGGCAATGACGATGGCGGTCAGGGCCGCATGCACGCGCACCGCATCGAAGACGAAGGGACCGAACTCGTAGGAATCGAACTGCGAGTCCATCTGCACGCCGCGCGCGTCGGGCCCGGCGATCACCAGCGAGGCATTGACCAGCAGGATGGCGATGGCCAGCAGCAGCAGGAATTGCTGGTGCTCGGGCCGGCCGATGAACGGCGAAATCACCGTGCGCTGCAGCGCATAGCCCGCGCCGAAGAAGATCACCGCGATCACCGGCAGGCTCAGCATCGGCGAGACCTGCAGGTACTCGAAGCCCATCCAGGCGAGATACATGCCGACGACCATCATCTCGCCGTGCGCGAAGTTCACGACGCGCATCACGCCGAAGATCACCGATAGGCCAAGCGCCATCAGCCCGTAGACCATGCCGGTCAACAGGCCCTTGGTGATCGCCTGGGCGAGCGAGAGAAGAAAGTCGGCGGTCATCAGCTCATGCTCCTCTCCGCCCGCGAAGCGGGGGGAGAGGCTGGGTGAGGTGGGTCATAGGTGGCTGCGTCGGCGAGGTGTCCAAAGAGAAGACCACCTCACCCTCCCATTGCTTCGCAATGGGCCCCGCCCTCTCCCCCGCTGCGCGGCGGAGAGGGAAGGATGAGCGCGTCCGAGACAATTGCTCGATCAGGTGCGGCGCTTGTCGTTCCACGGCGGCATCGGGAAGACGAGCGGGGCGGCGGCCGATTCGAGGGGCAGCACGACCGTCGGCTTGCGCTTCAGGTTCTCGACGGCGGTGGCCTTGATGTTGACGTTCTGGCCCTTGGAGTCGAACTGGATCGGACCGCCGACCATGACGTGCTGGTCGATCTTGATCTTGCGCAGCGCCTCCATCAGGTCGCCGGGCTTGGTCGATTTGGCGGCGAGCCAGGCCTGCGCGGCGATCAGGATGCCCTCGAAGGTGAAGCCGCCGTTGAGGTCGAGCTGGTCGTTCGGGTACTTCGCGGCGTGGCGCTTCTCGAGCGAGGCGGTCATCGCCGACTTCGGATCGAGCCACGGCACGTTCGAGATCATGAACTCGCCGTACTTGCCCATGGTCTTGAGGAAGTCCTGCTCGTAGAGACCGGGCGCGCCGGGGTTCAGGACGCCCATCGGCTCCCAGCGCTGCTTCACCATTTCCTGCACCAGCAGCTTGGCGTCGTTCAGGCGGCTGACCGGCAGCAGCAGCTCGGCCTTGGTGGCCTTGGCCTTGGCGACCTCGACCGCGAGGTCCTTGGCGCCGACGTCGTAGCTGATCGTGTCGACCAGCTCGTAGGGCATGTCGAGCTTGGGGAAGAGCGCCTTGATGCCGTTGATCATCGAGGTGCCGAACGTGTCGTTCACGCTCATCAGCACGGCGGTCTTTGGCGTCTTGCCCGAGACCTTGAAGATCTCCTTGTGCAGCGCCAGCGCGCCGGTGATCAGCATCGGCGCGGTCGGGAAGTTGCGCACGACGAACTTGTAGCCCTGCTCGGTGATCTGCGGCGCGGCCGCGATGTTCACGACCAGCGGCACGCCGCGCTGCTCGCAGACCTGGGCGATGGCGATGGTCTGGCCGGAATCGAAGGCGCCGACGAGGATATGGCAGCCCGCGTCCATCGCCTTCTCGGCCTGGGTGCGGGCGACGTCCGGCTTGGTCTCGGTGTCGTAGTTCACGATGTCGAGCTTCACCGGCAGCTTCATGTCGGCGAACACGTCGTTGGCGACGTCGGCGCCGCGCTTGCAGGCCTGGCCGATCTGCGCCTGGAGGCCCGAGGTCGGCAGCAGCAGGCCGACCTTGAGATTGGCCGGCGCACCCTGGGCGAAAGCCTCGCGCAGCGGCAGATGGGCGCCGAGCAGCGTGGCGCCCGCGAGAGCGGTCTGTCCGAGGCGACGGCGAGTGAAGTTGCGGCCGGTCATTGCGGCTCCTCCCAATGGATTTTGCTGGCCGGGACTATAGAGACGGTCTTTCGGGCATGCTAGGTCGGCCGGGATGATCCACGCACTCGACGACCTCAATCGCGCGGTCCCTGCGGACTTTTCGGCCGCGGTCGGCGACACGTTCGAACTGGCGCCCTGGATCGCCGAGGCCGCCGCCGCCCAGCGACCCTTTGCGACCGTCACGGCGCTGCACGAGGCGATGATGGGCGTGGTCCGCGCAACACCCCGCGACCGCCAGCTCGATTTCCTGCGCGGGCATCCCGACCTTGCCGGCAAGGCGGCCCGCGCCGGCGCGTTGACCGAAGAGTCGCGGCACGAGCAGGCGAGCGTCGGGCTCGACACCTTGTCGGAGGAGGAGTTCGCGCGCTTCCATCGACTGAACGATGCCTACAAGGAGAAGTTCGACTTCCCCTTCATCGTCTGCGTGCGCCGCCACACCCGCGATTCGATCCTGAACCAGTTCGAGCGCCGCCTGCGTCACGATGCCGAGACCGAATTCGCCGCCGCGCTGGAGGAGATCTCGCTCATCACGCGGCTGCGCATGGCGGCCAAGGTGAGCGGGGAGGGGGCGCTCAAGGTCAACGGGCGGCTCAGCACCCATGTGCTCGACACCCATGCTGGACAGCCGGCGGTCGGCGTCGCCATCGAGCTCTACGAATTCACCGGCGACCGTGCCCATCGCATCGCCACGTCAGTGACCAATGCCGACGGCCGCACCGATGCGCCGCTGATCGGCGGGCGGCCCCTGCCGATCGGCCGCTACGAATTGCGGTTCGCGGTGGGTGACCACTTTCGCAACAGGGGCATAGAGCAAGGCGACCCGCCTTTTCTCGATATCGTGCCTTTACGCTTTTCCATTGCCGAGCCGGAGGGGCATTATCACGTGCCGCTGCTCTGCACGCCGTGGAGCTATTCGACCTATCGCGGAAGTTAGAGAAGACGGAGGAGAACCAAGAATGACGAGCTATAGCGACGTATCCCTGATGATCGACGGCGCCTGGACCAAGGGCGCCAAGGGCCGGACGATCCCGGTCATCAATCCGGCGACGGAAGAAGTCATCGGCCAGGTGGCCCATGCCGAGAAGGCCGATCTCGATCGCGCGCTCGAGGCCGCGGAGAAGGGCTTCCAGCAGTGGCGCAAGGTCTCGCCGTTCGACCGCTACAAGATCATGCGCAAGGCCGCCGAGCTGATCCGCCAGCGCGCCGACGAGATCGCGCCCATCATGACGATGGAGCAGGGCAAGCCGGTGATCGAGGCCAAGGGCGAGACCATGCTCGCCGCCGACATCATCGAGTGGATGGCCGAGGAAGGCCGCCGCACCTACGGCCGCATCGTCCCGGCCCGCTTCGAGAACGTCTACCAGCTCGTGACCAAGGAGCCGGTCGGCCCGGTCGCGGCCTTCACGCCGTGGAACTTCCCGATCAACCAGGTGGTGCGCAAGGCCTCGGCAGCACTTGCCACCGGCTGCTCGATCATCGTCAAGGGACCGGAAGACACGCCCGGATCGTGCGCCCAGCTGATCAAGGCTTTCGTCGACGCCGGCGTGCCGGCGGGCGTCATCCAGCTCGTCTACGGCGTGCCGTCGGAGATCAGCGAATATCTGATCCCGCATCCGATCATCAAGAAGGTGACGTTTACCGGCTCGACGCCGGTCGGCAAGCAGCTCGCCGCTCTCGCCGGCGCGCACATGAAGCGCGTCACCATGGAACTGGGCGGCCATTCGCCGGCCATCGTGTTCGAGGATGCCGACGTCGACCAGGCGGTGAACATCCTGGGCGCCAACAAGTTCCGCAACGCCGGACAGGTCTGCGTCGCGCCGACCCGCTTCCTGGTGCACGAGAAGGTCTATCCGGAGTTCGTCGAGAAGTTCACGGCCTACGCCAAGAACATCAAGGTCGGTAACGGCCTCGACGCCGACACCCGCATGGGCCCGCTCGTCGCCGAGCGCCGCCTGCATGCGATCGACGGCTTCGTCAGCGACGCCATCGCCAAGGGCGCCAAGATCCAGACCGGCGGCCAGCGCAAGGGCAACAAGGGCTACTTCTACGAGCCGACCGTTCTGACCGACGTGCCGCTCGACGCCAAGATCATGAACGACGAGCCGTTCGGCCCGCTGGCCCCGATCTCGCCGTTCAAGGATTTCGACGGCGTGATGAAGGAAGCCAACCGTCTGCCGTGGGGCCTCGCGGCTTACGCCTACACGACCAACAGCAAGACCATGACCAAGGTCGGCGCCGCCTTCGAAAGCGGCATGGTGTCGATCAACCATCATGGCCTCGCCCTGCCGGAAGTTCCGTTCGGCGGCATGAAGGACTCGGGCTACGGTTCGGAGGGCGGCATCGAGGCGCTCGAGGCCTACCTGAACACCAAGTTCATCAGCCAGCTCGGCATGTAAAATCTCCGCAGCTTGCGGGAATTGGCCCTCCTCCGAGCGATCGGAGGAGGGCTTTTTTGTGGAAGTGGTCGCTCTCCGAAACGATAGGCAAACATAGCTCGCCTTTTGTCCGTCCCGACTTATACGGGTCCCGTATGGATCGAGGAGCGTATGAATGAAGCGTAGAAATGTTCTGGCCGCGCTGGGCAGCCTTCCGGTCGCCGCCGCGCTGGATACTGGTGCGCGGGCCCAGGAAGCCTATCCCGCCCGCGTCGTGAAAATTCTCGTGCCGTTCGGCCCGGGCGGCTCGACCGACATCATCGCCCGCCTGATCGGCAAGCAGCTCGAGACCGTTACGGGCAAGCCCTTCGTCGTCGAAAACAAGGCTGGCGCCACCGGCATGATCGGCACGACGCAGGTCAAGAACTCGCCAGCCGACGGCTACACGCTGCTGCTCGGCTCGACCAGCACGCTGGGCGCCAATCCCAGCCTCTACAAGACCATGACCTACGAGCCGTCGGATTTCACGACGGTCGCCGTCAACGGCGCGACCGGCAACTTCATGCTGGTGAAGCCCGATGCGCCGTACAAGACGGTGGCGGAGTTCGTCGAGTACGCCAAGAAGCAACCCAAGCCGCTCTTCTCCGGTTACGGCAACGCCTCCTCGCGCGTCCCGGCCGCCCTGTTCGAGGTGACGACCGGCGTGAAGTTCGAGGAAGTCGCCTATCGCGACGCCGTCGCCTCGATCCAGGACCTCAACGCCGGTCGCGTCGACTGCGTGTTCCCCGACCAGGTGGTGGGCGAGAGCTACGTGCGTTCGGGCTATGTGCGTGCGCTGGCCGTCACCTCGAAGGAGCGCTCGCCGCTCTTCCCGGACGTCCCGGCCATCGCCGAGACCTATCCGAGCTACGTGATCATCGCCTACTCGTGCTTCTCCGTGCGCAAGGAGACGCCCGACGACATCAAGAAGAAGCTGAACCGGCTCATCATGGACGCGATCTACGAGCCGGCGATCCTCGAGCGCGTGAAGCAGCTTGGCTTCATCCCGCCGCCGCAGAACTGGGGCATCGAGCAGTGCGATGCCTTCGTGGCGAAGGAACGTGAGGATTGGACCAAGTACATCAAGCTCGCGAAGATCGAGCCGCAGTAAGCCCGGAGGGGAGCGGCGGTGTTGCGCCGCCGCGCCCGCCCGCTAAGCTCCCGCCCGCATGAGGGGGATTGCACGGCGTAGCCTGCTGGGCGGGTTGGTGATGGCGGGCATCGGTGCGTCCGCCCGTGCGGCCGGCTGGCCGGAGCGCCCGATCTCGTGGCTGCTGCCGTTCCCGGCGGGCGGCCCGACCGATGCCTTCTCGCGGCCGCTCGGCGCCTATGCCGGCACCAAGCTCGGCCAGACGATCGTGATCGACAATCGAAGCGGCGCGGGCGGGACCGTTGCCGCGGCCGCCGTCGCCCGGGCAGCACCCGACGGCTACACGATGCTGGTCGGCTACACCGGCATGACCTACGCCACGCAGCTCTACCCCAAGGCGGGCTTCGACTTCGGCCGCGACTTTGTGCCGATCAGCGCCTTCGCTCGCGTGGTCCAGGTGCTGGCGATCAACCCGGCACGGCTCGACGTGACGACCCTGCCGCAGTTCATCGACGCGGCGAGGAAGAAGCCGGGCGGCATCGACATCGCCTCGGCGGGCCTCGGCACCGTGCCGCACCTCGCCATCGAGATGCTGCAGGCGCGCGCCAGCATAAAACTCAACCATGTGCCTTATCGTGGCTCAGCGCCCGCGCTGCAGGACCTGCTGGCGGGCCAGGTCGATGCGCTGTTCATGCCGGTGACCTCGGTCGCGGGGCTGGTGCGCACCGGCAAGAGCCGCGTGCTGGCCGTGGCGGGACGCCGTCGCGAGCCGCTGCTGCCAGACGTGCCGACCTTCATGGAAGCGGGCGTCGCCGATTTCCGCGCCAGCTCCTGGTACGGCCTGTTCGCGCCGCGCGCGACGCCCGTCGCCATTCTCGACCGCATGCACGGCGTCCTCCAGGAAGCGCTGGGGCAGCCCGACGTGAAGCAGGTGTGGGTGGAGCAGGGTGCCCGGGTCGAACTCGAAAGCCGTGAGGAGTTCGGCAAGTTCGTCGCCCTCGACATAGAGCGTTGGGGCCGCATCGCCCGCGACGCCAAGGTCCAGATGGAATGACAGGTCTCCGCATCACACGCCGCGCCACCCTGGCCGGTGCGCTGGCCGCAACCGCGGGCACGGCCCGCGCCAGCGACGAATGGCCGACCCGCGCCGTCTCGTGGATCGTGCCGTTCCCGGCCGGCGGCGGTTCCGACATGTTCGCCCGCCCGATCGCCGCGCGCGTGTCGGACTCGATCGGCGAAGCGGTGGTGATCGAAAATCGCAGCGGGGCCGGCGGCACGGTCGGTGCCGCAGTCGCGGCCCGTGCGGCGCCCGACGGCTACACGTTGCTGGTGGGCGACACCGGTCTCGCCTATGCGCCGACCGTCTATCCGCGCGCCGGTTTCGACTTCCTGCGCGACTTCGCACCGATCGCCGCCTTCGGCCGCGTGCCCTACGCGCTGGTGATCAACCCGTCGAAGGTCGACGCGTCGAACCTCGAAGCCTTCATCGCCATGGCCCGCAAGGCGCCCGGCGCCATCGACATCGGCTCGGCCGGCCTCGGCACCGTCAACCATCTCGCCATCGGCCTGTTCGAGGGGCGGGCCGGCGTGAAGCTGACGCACGTTCCCTATCGCGGCGGCGCACCGATGCTGCAGGACCTGCTGGCCGGCCAGATCGGCGCCGCCTTCGTGCTGGTGACCGCGGTGGCGAGCTATGTGCGCTCGGGCAAGCTCAAGGCGCTGGCGGTGATCAATCGCCGTCGCGACGCCCTGTTGCCGGACGTGCCGACGGCGCACGAGGCGGGATTGCCCGACTTTCGCATCACCACCTGGTTCGGCCTGTTCGCGCCGGCCCGCACACCCGACGCCATCCTCGATCGTATCCATGCCGCCGTGCAGCAAGCGCTGGGATCGGACGAGGTGAAGCGCCTGTGGGCCGAGCACGGCGCGCGGGTCGAACTCGAGAGCCGCGCCGACTTCGCGAACTTCATCGGCCGCGAGGTCGAGCGATGGAGCCGTATCGCCAAGGCCGCCAACGTCCAGATGGAGTGAAGCCGATGTCTCTTTCGCGTCGTTCCGCGCTGGGCGGGATACTGACTCTGAGCGCGATGGGTTCCGCGCATGCGCAGCAATGGCGGCCGCCACGGTCGATGAACTGGATCGTGCCGTTCCCGCCGGGCGGCTCGAACGACACCTTCGCGCGGCCCGTCGCGGCGCATGTCAGCCAGAGTCTCGGACAGCCCGTGGTGGTCGAGAATCGAAGCGGTGCCGGCGGCACCCTGGGCGGCATGGTGGTGGCGCGCGCGCGTCCCGACGGCTGCACCTTGCTGGTTGCCAACAGTGCGCAGTCCTTCGCGACCGTCGTCTATGCCGACTCGGGCTTCGACCTGCTGCGCGACTTCGCACCGGTCAGCAACATCGCCAAGGTGCCGGTCGGGCTGGTGGTCAATCCGGCCAAGTTCGACGTGAAGGACCTCGCCGCTTTCCTCGCGGCGGCACGCAAGGCGCCGGACACGATCAACATCGGCTCCTCGGGCCTCGGCACCATGCCGCATCTCGCCATCGAGCTGCTGCAACGGCGCACCGGCATCAAGCTGATGCACGTGCCCTATCGCGGCGGCGGGCCGGCGCTGCAGGACCTTCTGGCGGGCCAGCTCGATGCGACCTTCCAGCCGCTCAGCACCATCGCTTCCTACGTCCAGTCGGGCCGCCTGCGCGCGCTCGCCGTCGCGACCGCCAAGCGCGAGAGCGTGCTGCCCGACGTGCCGACCTTTGCCGAGGCCGGCGTAAAGGATTTCGAGGTCAGCACCTGGTACGGCCTGTTCGCGCCCAAGGCGACGCTGGCCGCGCCGCTCGACGCGCTGCATGGCGCCGTCCAGGCCGCGCTCGCAGAACCCGACATCAAGCGCATCTGGCAGGAGCAGGGCGCCAGCATCAATCTCGAAAGCCGCCAGGCCTTTGGCGACTTCGTGAAGGCCGAGGTCGAGCGATGGAGCGCCATCGCCCGAACCACCGGCCTGCCGATGGAGTAGGAAGCCCGTCGTCCTGAGCGAAGCGCCGCAGGCGCGCAGTCGAAGGACCTCTTTTCGCTTCAACAGGTCGTGCGCCGGAAAAGAGATCCTTCGACTACGCTGCGCTCCGCTCAGGATGACAAAGCGTCGTCAGGTCTGCCCGCCGCCGTTCACCTGGAGCATCTGGCAGTTCACGTAGGCGCCGCCGTCCGAGACCAGCATGCCGAGCACCGAGGCGACCTCGGCGGGAGTGCCCATGCGGCCGAGCGGGACCTTGGCCATGGTCTCCAGGCGATGATGGTTCGACTCGCCGTCATCCTCGACGTCGGCGGAGATCGGACCCGGCGAGATCGCGTTGACGGTGATGCCCTTGGGGCCGAATTCCTTGCCCAGCGCCTTGGTGAGGCCCCAGACGCCGTGCTTGGCGACCGAGACCGGCGCGCGGCCGGCATAGCCGTGCATGGCGTTCATGCCGGTGAAGTTGACGATGCGGCCCCAGCCCTTCTTCACCATGCCGGGCAGGCAGGCCTGCGCCAGCCACACGGCGGCGTCGAGATCGACCGAGATCACGCGGCGCCAGTCGGCCTCGCTCATTTCCAGGAAGGGCTTGGCCGGGCGAAGTGCTGCATTGTTCACCAGCACGTCGACCGAGCCGAACTTCGCGATCGCCTCCTGGGCCATGCGGCGGCATTCCTCGGGGCTGCCGACATCGGCCATGGCAACCATCGCCTCGACGCCGGCGGCCGTCGCTTCCTTGGCGACGGACTCGCAGGCCTTGCGGTCGGACGAGCCGTTGATCACGACGTCGTAGCCCATCCTGGCGAGTGTCAGCACACAGGCCCGGCCGATATTTCGGCCTGCGCCGGTCACCAAGGCTGTTCTCCGCGTCGTGGCCATCTTCTATATCTCCCGCTTCAATTGTTCAGAGGGCGTGAATTGGAGCAAAGAACAATCCTGCTCGGACAGCGCCCGGCGCGAGTCTGGACCGGTGGCACCGGCGAGGCAATCGTGCTGCTGCATGGCGGATGGGCGGGCGCGGAAGCCTACTGGTCGACCGTCACCGACGATCTCGAGCGCACGCATCTCGTCGTCGCGCCGGAGCTGCCGCCCATCGGTTCGGCCGAGGGACTGCCGACCTTCGGCGCCTACGCCGAATGGCTTGCCGAGCTGCTGACGGCAATGGGCATCGAACGCGCCACGCTCGTCGGCAATTCACTGGGGGCCACCATCGCCTGGCGCTTCGCCGGCCAGTATCCCGAACGCGCGGCCGGCCTCGTGCTGGTGAACGGCTACCAGCCGCCGGCCTACTCGAAGATGCTGCGCTGGCTTGCCGGCAAGTCGCCGATGCGAGCAATGGCCCGCGCCAACCTGCTGCGCCAGCATTATGGCCCCGGCGTCGTGGCGCTCGCCTTCCATGATCAAGGCAAGGCGCCGGCCGGGATTGTGCAATCGCTCGCGAGCTTCACGCGCGACGATGCCGACCGCGTTCTCGATGTCCTTCTGTCGGGGGAGGTGGCCTGCCCGCCGCCGAAGGGAACGGTTCTTCTGATCTGGGGCGAGGCCGACCGCACGCCGGTCATCGACAAACACGGCGCGCACAAGATGCGGCCGTCGCTGGAGAAATCGAAGCTTGTGACGATCCCGGAAGCGGGGCACCTGCCTCAGGTCGAACACCCGGCGGAGTTTTTGAGGGCGCTGCGCGGGTATCTGAAGCGATAAGGTAGTGGGCGAGCCTGTCATCCGTCTGACCTGTAGCCTGGTCTAAACGGAACGCAGATCAGCACCGGCCTCGAGGAGACGATCATGGCAGGAGGGCATTCTCACGGTTCGGGACATTCCCACGGCTCCGGGCATTCCCATGTTTCTCGCCCGCCGGCGGGCGGATCGGCCGCCGCCCAGCACAAGACGCGCCTGAAGTGGGCGCTGGTTCTGACGGCCTCGTTCATGCTGGTCGAGGTGATCGGTGGCCTGGTCACCGGCAGCCTGGCGCTGATCGCCGACGCCGCGCACATGCTGACGGACGCCGGCGGCCTTGCCCTTGCCCTCATGGCCATCAACTTCGGCGAGCGTCCGGCGACGCCGCAGAAGACGTTCGGCTATATCCGCATGGAGGTGCTGTCGGCGCTGGCCAACGCGGTCGTCCTGCTCGTCGTGACGTTCTTCGTGCTCTACGAGGCCTACGATCGCTTCCTGAATCCGCCGCCGGTCCTCGCGGGGCCGATGATAGCGGTCGCCATCGCCGGCCTCGTCGTCAATCTCATCAGCATGAAGCTGCTGTCGGCGGGTTCGTCGGACAGCCTCAACGTCAAGGGCGCCTACTTCGAGGTGATGAGCGACATGCTGGGATCGCTCGGCGTCCTGATCGCCGCCGTCGTGATCCTTTTCACCGGATGGACGCTCGCCGATCCCCTGATCGGTGCCGGCATCGGTCTGTTCATTATCCCGCGCACCTGGATGCTGCTGCGCGAGGCCGTCCATATCCTGATGGAAGGCACGCCGCCCCATGTCGACCTAGCGCTGCTGGAAAAGACGCTGCTCGCCATCCCCGGCGTGACGGCGGTCCACGACCTTCACGTCTGGACCATTACGTCCGGCGTCGACTCCATGAGCTGCCACCTCGTGATCGACGACATGGCCCGTTCGCGGGAAACTCTCGCGGCCGCGCAGGCCGCCATGCGCGACACGTACGGCCTGTCTCACAGCACCATCCAGATCGAGGATCAGGCGCTGCGAGCCGCAGAAGGCGTTTCACGTATCTGAGGAACGATACGGACTGGACCGCGCCGCCAACTCGGTCGCCGGCCCTACGCAGGAAGCATAGTGATCCGAAGATGGTTGGTCAGAAGCGTCCCAGGCTGGAATCGCTTCTCGCCCAACTCATCTCCGGCTCAAGCCGATCCCGATCGATGTCGATCAGATGGGCGCGTTCTGCTGCGCCACCATGCAGTAGAGCATGCCGATCGAGAACATGGTGTTGAAGCGGCTGGCGTAGAGCGCCTTCGGCGCCGCCGCGGCCTTCTCCTCGGCGGTGGCTTCGACGAGGCCCAGGATCTTCTGCTGGTTCGGCCAGATGATGAACCAGACGTTGAAGGCCATGACCATCGCCATCCACATGCCGACGCCGATCATGATGAAGCCGGGACGCAGCGTCAGCGCCTCGACGATGTACTTGTTCATCGTGGCGAGCAGCAGGCCGGTCACGACGGTGGCGAGGGCGGCGTAGCGGAACCACCACAGGACGGTCGGGGCGATGAACTTGGTGATCGCCGTCCGGCTTTCGGTCGGCTGGATCTTCGGCATGGTGGGCACCTGCACGAAGTTCAGGTACCAGAGCAGTCCGATCCACATGACGCCGCAAACCACGTGCAGCCACCGCATGATGACCGTCGCATAGGCATGATCGATCTTGATCGACTGTCCGGTCACGGCGCCGGCGACGACCACGATCAAAATCAGAATCACGATACCTGCGGAAACGGTGCGCCCAAGAGAGGTAAACAAGGCACCCATGTTGAACATCCCCTTTTATCTTATTGAGAGGATTGAAGAATCCTCGATGGTCATATTGTAAACTCAACCCGGCCTGCGTTCAACGGTCGCACCTCAGCGTTTAATCCCCCGATGTCAGCACCCCCCTCGCACTCCTACCAGGCCCCCGAAGCCTCGCACCGATATGTGCTCGACCTCGTGCGGGACGCCGACCGCGAGCGCTTTCTCGGCGCCCTGTTCGCGCCGGAGCCGCAGCGCAGCGGGCTGCTGTCGCTGCTGGCTTTCGACCACGAGCTGGCGCGCACGCGCAGCGTGACCCGGGAGCCGATGCTGGCGCGCATCCGGCTGGAATGGTGGCGCGAGGCGATGGCGGAAGCCGCCGGAACGGGCAAGCCGCGCGCACAGCCGATCGTCGAATTGCTGAGCGAAACCATCCGGCGGCACGGGCTCACGTTGGAAAGCCTCGTCAAACTGATCGATGCCCGCGAGGAAGAGATCGAAGGGCCGCTCGACGTGATGACGGCGGGACATGCGCTGGCCGATCTCGAACTGTCGGTGCTGGGCGCCGAGGACGCGCCCTCGCGGCAGGCGGCGCACGCGATCGCGGCAGCCTGGCTGATGGGCGAGGGGCCCGAGCGCGACCAGCTCGTGGGCGATGCCCGCGCGCTGCGCCACAAGATCGATCCCGTCGCGCTGCCGATCCTGCTGCCGGCCCTCTCGCTGGGCAAACCCATGGGGCCGCTGCGGCGGCCGCTGGCCTATTGGTGGGCGGCCAAGCGCGGGCGATACTGACGGATAACCCGGGAGGAAGCGTGGCGCGCACCAAGGCTAACGGCATCGAGATCGAGTACGAGACGTTCGGCAGGAAGGGAGATCCGGCCCTCCTGCTCATCATGGGACTGGGTGCGCAACTCACGCTCTGGCCGGAATCGCTGTGCGAGGGATTGGCCGCCAAGGGCTTCTTCGTCGTGCGCTACGACAATCGCGACGTCGGTCTCTCGACGGATTTCGACAAAGCGGGCGTGCCCAACCTGATGGAGGCCTTCGCCAAGCTGATGAAGGGCCAGAAGGTCGACGCACCTTATCTGCTGCCTGACATGGCCGCCGACGCGATCGGCCTGCTCGATGCGCTCGACATCGATCGCGCACACATGGTCGGCGCCTCGATGGGCGGCATGATCGCCCAGGTGATCGCCGCGACCTATCCGGCGCGCACGCGCTCGCTGGTTTCCATCATGTCGACCAGCGGCCGCATCGGCCTGCCGATGGGCAAGCCCGAGGCGGTGGCGATGCTGTCGTCGCAGCCGGAAGGATTGGCGCGCGAGCAGCTCATCGCGCACGCGATCAAGCTGCGCACCGTGATCGGCAGCCCGGGTTTCCCGGCCGATCCTGCCGCCGTGCGCGCCCTGGTCGAACGCAACATCGACCGCCGCTACTATCCGCCGGGCGCCGCGCGGCAGTACCTCGCGATCATGGCCTCGGGGCCGAGGGTCGATCTGCTGAAGACGGTCAAGGTGCCGACGCTGGTGCTGCACGGCGAGGACGATCCGCTGCTGCCGGTCGAATGCGGCCGCGACGTTGCGGGCCTCGTGCCGGGCGCGAAGATCGAGACCTATCCGGGCTGGGGTCACGACGTGCCGGAGCAGATGGTGCCCAGGCTCGTCGACAGCATCTCGGGTTTCTGCAAAGCCGCTTAGAGGAAACGCCCCAATGAAGTTCGGCATCTTCTACGAACACCAGCTCCCCAGGCCCTGGGGCGAAAAGAGCGAGTACCAGCTTCTTCAGGACTCGCTGACCCAGATCGAGCTCGCCGACAGGCTTGGCTACGATTACGCCTGGGAGGTCGAGCATCACTTCCTGGAGGAGTATTCCCACTCCTCCGCGCCGGAAGTGTTTTTAGGCGCTGCCAGCCAGCGCACCAAGCGCATCCGCCTCGGCCATGGCGTGATCCAGCTCACCACCAACAACCCGCACCGCGTCGCCGAAAAGGTCTCGACGCTCGACCTGCTGTCGGGTGGACGCGTCGAACTCGGTATGGGCGAGGCGGCGGGACCGGCCGAACTGCATCCCTTCAACATCCGCGTGCGCGACAAGCGTGAGCGCTGGGAGGAGGCCGTGAAGGCCATCGTCCCGATGTTCTCGAAGGAGAGCTGGGAGTTCCACGGCCAGTATTACGACTTCCCGGCGCGCAATGTGATCCCCAAGCCGTTCCAGAAGCCGCATCCGCCGCTCTGGGTCGCCTGCTCGAACATCCAGACGATCGGCAAGGCCGGCGAATGGGGCATGGGCGCGCTCGGCTTCACCTTCGTGACGCCGGAAGCGGCGCGCGCCTGGGTGCACAAGTATTACAACAACCTGCTGAACAACTCGAAGAAGCTCACCGACTATCCGAGCAATCCCAACGTCGCGATGGTGTCGGGCTTCATGTGCGCACCCACCGACGAGGAGGCCGAAGCCAAGGCCGCCGGCTGGACCTTCTTCATCTTCGCGCTCTCCTATTATGGCCGCAAAGGCGTCGACGCGCCGGGCACCTCGAACCTGTGGGACGAGTACCAGGCCTGGCGCGGCGGACCGGAGGAGAAGAAGGCCCTCGAATCGGGTCTGATCGGCTCGCCCGAAACGATTCGCCGCAAGCTGCGCCAGTTCCAGGCGAGCCGTGTCGACCAGGTGATCCTGCTGAACCAGGCCGGCAAGACCAGCCATCAGGACATCTGCGATTCGCTCGACCTCTTCGCCCGCGAGGTGATGCCGGAGTTCCATGCCGCCGAGGCCGAGCATCTCGTCTGGAAGCAGAAGGTGCTCGACCGCGAGATCGTGCTCGAGGATCTCGATGTCGCGAAGTACGACATCTTCAGCCACCAGAACGAACACATCGTCCGTCTCACGCCCGAGCAGCTGAAGCAGAAGATGGCCGAGAAGGAAGCCGCGGCGAAGCGCGCGTGAGCGCATTGCGCATCGCGATCGTCGGCGGCGGCATCGGCGGCCTCTCGGCGGGGCTCGCCCTGCTGAAAGCCGGCTTCGACGTCCAGGTCTACGAGCAGGCGCCGCGCTTCGGCGAGATCGGCGCCGGCCTGCAGATCAGCCCCAACGCCTCGCGCCTGCTGCACCGGCTGGGCCTCCGGGAGTCGATGGAGCGCTGGGGCGTGCGGCCGCTGGCCGTCCATCAGAAGCGCTGGGACGACGGGCGCACCCTGCAGCGTGCGCCGCTGGGCCCCGAGGTCGAGCAGCGGTTCGGCGCGCCGTACTATCATTTCCACCGCGGCGATCTGGCGTTCCTGCTGGCCGAGGCGATGCCGCCGGAGCGGGCGCATGCCGGCCATCGCCTCGCCGGCATCGAGGAGAAGGGCGAGCGCATCGTTGCGCGTTTCGAGAACGGCGTGTCGGCCGAGGCGGACCTGCTGATCGGCGCCGACGGTATCCATTCCCGGGTGCGTCATCTCACCTTCGGGCCGGAGAAGCCACGCTTCACCGGTTGCGTCGCGTGGCGCGGCCTGGTGCCGGCCGATCGCATCGCGCATCTCGACATCGAAGTCGCCTCGCACAACTGGATGGGGCCGGGCGGACACTGCGTTCATTACTGGGTGTCGGCGAAGCGACTGATGAACGTCGTCTGCATCGTCGAGCAGGGCACATGGACAAGCGAGTCGTGGACGGACAAGGGCAACGTGGCCGACGTCGCAGCACGGTACGAAGGCTGGCATCCGACGGTGCGCGGGTTGATCCAGGCCTTCCCCGAGACCTTCATCTGGGCCCTGCACGATCGCGCGCCGCTGCCGGCATGGACGCAGGGGCGTGTCGCGCTGCTGGGCGACGCCTGCCATCCGATGCTGCCGATGATGGCGCAGGGGGCGGCGCAGGCGATCGAGGATGGCGCGACGCTGGCGGCGATCCTCTCGAAGCAGTCTGACGACATACCCGGCGCGCTGCGTCGCTATGAAGAGCTACGCAAGCCGCGGGCGACGCGCCTGCAGGAGGCGAGTGCCGTCAACCGCGTGCGGTTCCACCTGCCTGATGGGCCGGACCAGGAGGCGCGTGACGCCGGGATGGCCAACGGCGGCGACCGCTCCCTCGACAACATCGCCTGGCTTTACGACTACGACGCGGGCGCGCCCGCAGATCTCTGAGGCGCCCGCCGTCAGCGGGGGTCGATCTGCGCAGCATCGTCGATGCGGGTGCAGTTCGTCGCCTTGGTCATCAGGCAATCCTGGAGCTGCGAGGCCTTGCGCAGTTCGTGCGTCAACACGACTCCGCCCAATAGCAGAAGCGCCATCACCGCCAGCGCGATCAGGCTCTTGCGGCGTCCGGCTGCTTCGCGCTCCTCGTCTTCCCGGTCGAAAGGGTCCTGCTCCGCGGACATTATTGGCTCATTCGGCCGGGTGCAGGCCGGGAGCTTCCGGAGCCGCGTCCTTGGCTGGCTTCCGTTTGCGGGCGTTCAGCCTTTGCTGCAGGCGGTCGAGATAGAGATAGATGACCGGCGTGGTGTAGAGCGTCAGCCATTGCGAGACGAGCAGGCCGCCGACGATGGCGATGCCCAGCGGCCGGCGCAGCTCGGAGCCCGCACCCTGGCCGATGGCGAGCGGCAGGCCGCCGCCGATGGCGGCAAAGGTCGTCATCATGATTGGCCGGAAGCGCAGCAGGCAGGCTTCGTGGATCGCCTCCAGCGGCGTCTTTCCGCGTTCGCGCTCCGCCTCCAGCGCGAAGTCGATCATCATGATTGCGTTCTTCTTCACGATGCCGATCAACAGGATGATACCGATCAGCGCGATGACGCTGAGGTCGTAGTGGAACAGCATCAGCATCGCCAGTGCACCCACGCCGGCCGAGGGCAGGGCCGACAGGATGGTGATGGGATGCACGTAGCTCTCGTAGAGCATGCCCAGCACGATGTAGACGGCCAGGATCGCCGCAGCGATCAGCAACGGCGTCGATGACAGCGACGACTGGAAGGCCTGAGCCGTTCCCTGGAAGGCGCCGTCCAGCGTGACCGGCGTGTGCAGGTCGGCCTGCATCTGCTTGATCTTGTCGACCGCTTCGCCCAGCGCCACGCCGGGCGCGAGGTTGAACGACACGGTGACGGCGGGGAACTGGCCCTGGTGGCTGACGGTGAGCGGCGCGACCCGGTTGGTGAAGCGCGCCAGCGTGCCCAGCGGCACCTGCGTGCCGGTGTTGCTGGTGACGTAGATGCGCGACAGCGCGGCCGGGTCGGCCTGGAACGAGGGCAGGACCTCGAGCACGACCTTGTACTGCGTGCTCGACGTATAGATCGTCGCCACCTGGCGCTGACCGAAGGCGTCGTAGAGCGTCTGGTCGATCAACGCGAGGCTGACGCCGAGCCGCGAGGCCGTGTCGCGGTCGATGTCGATCGCGATGTGGGGTGCGGCGATCTGCTGGTCGGAGGTGACGTCCTGCAGCTCCGGCAGCTTGGCCATGTTCTGCTCGATGATCGGCGCCCAGTGGTTCAGCTCCTCGACGTCGGTCGAGGTCAGCGTGTACTGGAACTCGGTCTTGCTGAGACGGCCACCCACGTTGATGTCCTGGCCGGCCTGCATGAAGAATTTCACGCCCTGGACCGCCGCCACCTTCGGCCTGAGCCGCTGGATGATCTCCTGCGCCGAGGCATCACGCTCGCTGAAAGGTTTTAGCTGGATGAACATGCGGGCGGTGTTTTCCGACGAATTGCCGCCGGTCGAACCGACGAAGCCCACGACGCCCGAAACCGCGGGATCCTGCTGGATGATGGCGGAGAGCTGCGTCTGCAGATCGGCCATGGCCGCGAAGGAAATGTCCTGTCGCGCCTCGCCCTGGGCGAAGATGAAGCCGGTATCCTGCTCGGGGAAGAATCCCTTGGGAATGACCGCGTACAGGTAGCCTGTGACGCCGATCAGGACGACGGTTGCGAGCAGCATCAGCGGCTGGTGGCGGAAAACCCATTGCAGGCCGCGGTCGTAGCCGCGCACGACGGCCTCGAACACGTCTTCGCACATCTGGTCGAGCCGGCCGCGTTTGTGACCTTGCTTCTCGCGCTTCAGGAACTGCGCGCACATCACGGGCGTCAGGGTGAGTGACACGAAGGCCGACATGATCACCGCCACCGTGACGGTGACGGCGAACTCGCGGAACAGGCGACCGACGATGCCGCCCATGAACAGCAGCGGGATGAACACCGCGATCAGCGAGAAGGTGATCGAGATAATGGTGAACCCGATCTGGCCCGCGCCCTTCAGCGCGGCGTTGAACGGCGTCTCGCCTTCCTCGATGTAGCGAACGATGTTCTCGATCATGACGATCGCATCGTCGACGACGAAGCCGACGGCAATGGTGAGGCCCATCAGCGAGAGATTGTCGATGCTGTAGTCGAGGACGTACATCACGCCGAAGGTGCCCACGAGCGACAGCGGTACGGTGATGCTGGGGATGATCGTGGCCCACAGGTGGCGCAGGAAGATGAAGATCACCATCACCACCAGGCCGATGGTGAGCACCAGGGTGAACTGGACGTCGGCGACGGAATCGCGGATCGACTGCGAGCGGTCGGAGACCAGGTCGACCTTCACGCCCTTGGGGGCTGAGGCGAGCAGGCGCGGCATCTGCGCCTTGATCGTGTCGACGATCTCCACGGTGTTGGCGCCGGGCTGGCGGAACACCAGGAGGAGCTCGGAACGCTTGCCGTTGTACCAGGCGCCGCTGCGCGGCGCCTTGGTGGCGTCGATCACGTCGCCGATGTCGGTGAGTTTGACCGGCGCGCCGTTGCGGTAGGCGACGATGATCTGCTTGTAGGTGTCGGCTTTGAAGAGCTGGTCGTTGGTGTCGATGGTGAACGACTGATGCTCGTTCTCGAAGTTGCCCTTGGCCTGGTTCAGAGTCGCATTGTTGACGGCCAGCCGCACGTCCTCGAGCCCGATCCCGTGGGCGGCGAGGGCGGAGGGATTGGCCTGGATGCGGACCGCGAAATCCTGCTGTCCGCCCACCAGCACCTGGGACACGCCCGGGATTGCCGAAATCTTCTGCGCCAGAATGGTGAAGGCGTAGTCGTCGACCTTGTAGATCGGCATGTCGTCGGACTGGACGGCATAGATCAGGACCGCGCGGTCGGCCGGATTGACCTTCCTGTAGGTCGGCGGGTTCGGCAGGTCCTTCGGGAGAAGGCCGCTGGCGGCATTGATGGCCGTCTGTACGTCGGTGGCGGCGCCGTCGATGTTGCGGCCGAGGTTGAACTGCAGCGCGATCGACGTGGTGCCGAGGCCGCTGGTCGAGTTCATCGAGGCGAGGCCCGGGATCGCGGCGAACTGCTGCTCCAGCGGCGTCGCGACCGACGAGGCCATCGTTTCCGGGCTGGCGCCGGGCAGGGTTGCGGAGACGGTGATGGTCGGGAAGTCGACGTTGGGCAGGGCCGCCACGGGCAGGAGATTGTAGGTCGCGGCACCGAACACCAGCAGACCCAGCATCAGCAGGGACGTGGCGATCGGCCGGCGGATGTAGGTCTCGGAAATGTTCATGGCGTCAGCCCGCCTTCGGCGGGGCCGGAGTCGCGGGCGGTGTTTGCGCCGACGGCTTCTCCGGGTCGATCTTGACGGCGGCGCCGTTGGACAGCCGGTACTGGCCGTCGACCACGATCTTCTCGCCGGCGGAGATGCCCTTGTCGATGATCGCGACGCCGTCCTGCATGCCCGAGGTTTCGACGTCGCGCCGCTCCACCGTGCTGTCGGGGCGGATGACGTAGGCATAGTAGCCGGACGGACCCTGCATGATGGCGCGCTGCGGCACGGTCACGGCGCTGTTCTTCATCGACAGGACCAGGCGCACGTTCACGAACTCACCGGGCCACAAGGCCTCGTCGGTGTTCTGGAACGTCCCCTTCATGCGCAGCGTGCCGGTGGCGACGTCGATCTGGTTGTCGATCAGAGAGACCTCGCCCGTGGCCAGCAGCTTCTTGTCGTCGCTGGCATAGGCGTAGACGGCGAGCGGCTTGACGGCCTGGTTGCGGCGGATCGCCTCCGCGTAATCCTGCGGCACGGTGAAGTTCACGAAGATCGGCTTGATCTGGGTGATGCTGACCAGGTTCGTGCTCTGCGAAGATTGGACGAGATTACCGAGGTCGACGAGAAGCTGTCCGGTGCGGCCGTCGATCGGCGCGCGGATGTCGGCATAAGAGAGGTTCAGCTTGGCCGTGTCGATCGCCGCCTGATCGACGGCGATCGATCCCTTCAATCCGTCGACGGTGGCCTGTTGCTGGTCGACGCTCTGGCGTGACTGGAAGCCCGACCCCGTCAGCTTGCTGTAGCGTTCGAGGTCGAGTTGCGCGCCGAGAAGCAGCGCTTCGTTGCGTGTCTTCGCGGCGGTGGCCGAATCGAGGGTTGCCTGGAAGGGGCGGGGATCGATCTGGAAGAGCGGCGTACCGGCCGTGACGTCCTGGCCTTCCTTGAACAGGACCTTGACGATCTGCCCGTCGACCCGCGCCTTGATGGTGACCGTCTTGAAGGCCTGCACGGTACCGAGGCCCCGCACGAGGACGGGCACGTCCTTGGTTTCGGCGATGCCCGAGGTGACGGGCACGGGAGGCGCGGACACCGATGCCCTTGCATTGGTATTGCCGCTCTGATGAAGGAACACATAGCCCGCAACGGCGATGACGATTGCCAATCCTGTGCCAGCGAACTTGGCCAACATCGATTTCTTCATTTGCGGTCGGCCTTCTCTGGGCGAGGCGGAAGCGCTCTCGCCGTTCATGCGAGCCGGCGGACGCATGCGATAGTCCGCGCCGCAAAGAGGGCCACAGCGCGGCATTCCGCTTACACGAAGCTGACATGGCTGTGCTCATTGACGCAGGCAAAAGCGTCAATGTGATTTCAGTGCATCTGCTCTTGTCATCCTGAGCGCAGCGAAGGATCTAGCGTGGGCTACGCAGCCTTCTGGTCGTTACGTCAGGTCCTTCGCTGCGCTCAGGACGACAACTAAGGCTTCGCCGGAACCTGCGTGCGATACCAGTCGAGAATCTCGGCGCCCGTCCACATCACGACACCCTCGTGGCCGAGGATGTAGTCGTAGAGCATCTCCAGATACTTGATCCGGTGCGGCACGCCCGTGAGGTAGGGATGGATCGAGATCGCCATCACACGCGGTGCAGTCTTGCCGTCGAGATAGAGACGATCGAACTGATCGCGGCCGCGGCGATAGATTTCATCGGAAGGCTGCTGCTGCACGGCGCTGATGACGACGTCGTTGATCTCGACCGTGTAGGGCACGGAGACGATCTCGCCGTGCGCGGTCTTGAGCGGCAGCGGCTGCTCATCCATCACCCAGTCGGCGACATACTCGATGCCGGCTTCCGCCAGCAGATCGAGCGTCTCGTCGGTCTCGGTGAGGCCAGGGCTTTCCCAGCCGCGCGGCGGCTTGCCGGTGAACTCCTTGATGGCGCGGATCGTGTCGGCGATGGCGCTCTTCTGGTCCTCGACCCGGTGCATCGGCTTCTGCACCCAGCCATGGCCCATGAAATCCCAGCCGGCCTCGTGCGCCGCCTGGCAGGCTTCGGGGTAGAGCTCGCAGGCCGTGCCGTTCACGGCAAAAGTCGCCTTGAGCTTGCGTGCGGTCAGCGTCTCGAGAAAACGCCAGAAGCCGACCCTCATCCCGTATTCGTGCCATGCCCAGTTGGGCACGTCGGGCAGCAGCGGCTGGCCCATCGGGGGCGGCAGGACGGTGCGCGGCATCGCACCGGCCGGACTCCAGTTCTCGACATTCACGATCGTCCAGACGGCGACGCGCGCATCGCCCGGCAGGACGAGCTTCGGTCGCTTGTGGATCGGCAGGTACGGCGCGCGGCCGCGGACACTGTCTCCGGTTTCGCGCGCCATCCCTCGTTACGCCTTGTTCGGGTTGATCAGGAACTTCTCGCCGGTCGCACGCTTGGAATAGGCGGTGAGGTTCTTGAGATCGAGCGCTTCCGGCAGCGAGATGGTCTGGGTGTAGTGGCTGGCGAACGTCGTCTTGAGCGAATTCACCACCCGCTCGCGCAGGCGCATCTGGTCGGGGCGGCCGATCTTCTGCAGGAACGGCGTCAGCAGCCAGCCGCCCACGCCCCAGGCCATGCCGTAGTTACGCGTGAGCTCGACCGCGCCGGTACTGAGGCTGCCATAGACATAGACCTGCTTGTGTACGGAGGAGCCGTAGCGATTGTAGGTCGTGGCCGTCTTGTTGATGGCGATTTCCATCGCGGTAAGAATCTGGCTGGCGAGCTTGCCGCCGCCGATCGCGTCGAAGGCAATCGTGGCGCCGGTCTCGACCAGCGCCTGCACCAGATCGTCGTTGAAGCTCGCGGCGCTCGAATCGACGACATGCTTGGCGCCGATGTCCTTCAGCAGCTTGGCCTGCTCGGCGCTGCGCACGATGTTCACGAGGCCGATCCCGTCCTCGTTGCAGATCTTGTTCAGCATCTGGCCGAGGTTGGAGGCGGCCGCCGTGTGCACCAGCGCCTTGTGGCCCTCGCGCTTCATCGTCTCGGTCATGCCGAGCGCCGTCAGCGGATTGACGAACCACGAGGCGCCTTCGGCCGCTGTCGTGCCGGCGGGGAGGGGCTGGCAGTCGCGCGCATTCAGCAGGCGGTACTGTGCGTACATCGAGCCGCCGACCATCGACACCAGCTTGCCCTTGAGGGCCTGCGCCGCATCGGAAGAACCGGCCTTGATCACGGTGCCCGCGGCTTCGTTGCCGACGGGCAGCGACTCGCCCAGCCGGGTCGCGAGGAACGGCAACGCCGCGGCGGAGACCGGAGCCGTCACCTTGATGCCCTCGCCACTGCCGCTCGACTGGGCCTTGCTGAGGTCGGCGGG
Source organism: Reyranella sp. GW821-FHT12G01 (assembly GCF_058806575.1). NCBI lineage: Bacteria > Pseudomonadati > Pseudomonadota > Alphaproteobacteria > Hyphomicrobiales > Reyranellaceae > Reyranella > Reyranella sp. GW821-FHT12G01. The sequence continues at coordinate 3,265,564 of NZ_JBXAPV010000001.1, read as the reverse complement.
GCCGGTGAGCAGGCCGAGGTCGGACGGGTTGATCGGAGTCGCCTCGACCTTGACCACGACCTGGTCGGGACCGGGCTCCGGAATGTCGACCCGGGCGAGCGACAGTTCGAGCTGGCCTTCCTTGGAGATCAGGGAGCGAAGCTGCAGTCCCGAAAGTTTGTTGGCGTCGCTCATCTCAGATCTCCCATTGGTTTGAAGGCGCGCACGATGCCAAGGGCGTTGGGGCCGAACAAGCACTTACTGCGGACCAAAGTGCCTGGTTTCAGGACGATACGGACGTGGAATTCAGCCGGTCGAGATAGGCGGCGAACATGTCGCCCATCGCCGAGGCGAGCCGTTCGACCTCGGCGGCCGGGCGCGCCTCTTCCGACACCTGGGCGCCGACCGCACCCATCGACATCATCATGATGTCCGCCGCGGCGCTGCGATCCCGGGACGAGACCCTGGGCAAGGCCTCGCGCATGAACAGCATCACCTGGCGGCGGCCGGCCTTGCGGTGCGCCTCCGTCTCGGGGGCGTCGCGATAGAGCGGTGCGGCGTCGGCGAGTGCGACGCGGAGAGCTGCTTCCTCGACCTCCGATTGGAAGAAGGCGCGCACGACGGCACGCAACCGTTCGGTGGGCGGCAGGCTGCGGTCGGCCAGCATGTTCTGGAGGAGGCCGCTCGTCTGTCGCCATTCGTCGGTCTGCAGCCGGAAGAGGATGGCCTCCTTGTTGGGAAAATACTGGTAGAGCGAGCCGACGCTGACGCCGGCCCGTTCGGCCACGCGCGCGGTCGTGAAACGCCGCGCGCCTTCTCGCGTCAAAACACGAACCGCCGCTTCGAGGATGTCGGAAACGAGCTGCGCCGAGCGGGTCTGCCGGGGCTCTTTCCGCGAGGAAATACGGGGTGTTTTGCGAGTGCCCATGGTGACTGTCCGGAACGCGAATGGTGAATGCGACGAATCATTCGTATTTTAGCCGCACACACATTCTTCCGGAAGGACTCATGAAAAACACACTCGCTTCTTCACCGCTCGCGCCCGTCCTCGACGGGCTGTTTGCCGAAGCCGCCGCTTCCGTTTCAGCCGTTCGCCAGGAAATGAGCAGTCTGTCGCCCGAAGAACGGTCTGCGATGATGGCCAGCAAGACCAACTATCGCGCCTTCTATGAGCGGGCGAAGGATTTCCCGCTGGCCGTGTCGCGCGAGACCGGGACGTTGCTCTACATGCTCGCGCGTTCGAGCGGCGCCCGGAACATCGTCGAGTTTGGCACTTCGTTCGGTGTCTCGACGCTGCATCTCGCGGCGGCCCTCAGAGACAATGGCGGCGGGCGTCTCGTGACCTGCGAATTCGAGGCGTCCAAGGTCGCCCGAGCGAGGGCGAACATCTCTGCCGCCGGCATGACCGACCTGGTCGATCTTCGCGAAGGCGATGCCCTGGAAACGCTGGCGAAGGACTTGCCGTCCGCGATCGATCTCGTCCTGCTCGACGGGGCGAAGGGCCTCTATCCGGCCGTTCTCGACCTGTTGGAATCGAACCTGCGCGCCGGCGCGCTCATCGTTGCCGACAATGCCGACTGGAGCCCTGAATACCTGTCGCGCGTCCGGTCGCCGGCGCGGGGCTACCTGTCGGTGCCCTTCGCCGAGGACGTCGAACTGTCGATGCGGCTAGGCTGAGCTTCGACCCGTCCAGGCGCGGCGCGTGGTCGAGAAGGCGAGGACCGCCGAGAAGGCCACGATGCCCGTCGCGACGCAGGTGTAGAGGCCCGAGACGCCCCAGCCGAAATGGTCGAGGGCCAGCAGGCTGCCACCGCCCGCGATGGTGATGCGGGTGAGGTTGGCGGCGACCGGCCAGATCATCTCGCCGGTGCCCTGCGAGGCGAAGTAGAGCGCCATGGCGAGGCCGAAGAAGCCGTAGGCCGGGCCGACGATGCTGAGATAGTGGCGGCCCGAGGCCAGCACGGCCGGGTTGCTGGTGAACAGGCCGAGCCAGAGGTCCGGCCAGATCGCCACGATGATGCCGATGGTGGCGGCGACGGCGCCGGCCATGAAGGCGCCGGTCCAGGCCATGCGCTGGGCGCGGGCGTATTGCTTGGCGCCGATATTGGTGCCGACCAGCGCGGTGAGGGTGGCGCCGATGCCGAAGCTGATCGGGATCAGCATGTATTCCAGCCGCGAGCCGATGCCGTAACCCGCGATGGCGGCGTCGCCCTCGCGCCCGATCAGGCCGGTGACGACCAGCACGGTGCCGTTCGTGAGGATGACCACGAGACAGGCGATCAGGCCGACCTTCAGGATGTCGCGGAAATAGCGCCAGCGGAAGCCGTCGACCGGCCAGCGCAGCCGCAACGGCGCCTTCGCGCCGGTCAGCTTCGAGAGCATCCAGAGGGCGGCAAGGGCAAAGACGATCACGGCGGCGATGGCCGGGCCGCGGATGCCGAAGGACGGCAGGCCGAACCAGCCCAGCGTAAGCGTGCCGGTGAGAGGGATCTGGATGGCCGCCGTCACGACCAGTGCGAAGCCGGGCGTTTTCATGTCGCCGGTGCCGCGCAGCACCGAGGCCATCGAATTGGCGACCCAGTGGGCGACGCAACCCGAAAACAGGATGGTGGAAAAGGCCTCGGCGCGGTCGAGGGCGGCGCCGCTGCCGCCCAGCGCGCCGTAGATCTGGCGGCCGAAGCCCACGAACACGATGCCGAACAGTGCCGCCATGCCGATGGCGATGGCCAGCGCATGCGCGGCCGCCGCCTCGGCGCCTGCCTTGTTGCCCGAGCCCAGGGCACGGGCCACCGAGGAGGAGATACCGCCGCCCATGGCCCCGGCCGACATCATGCCGAGCGTCATCTGGGTCGGGAACACCAATGCCAGGGCGGCGAGGTCGACGACGCCGAGCTGGCCGATGAAATAGCCGTCGGTGATGCTGACGAGGCTCTGCATGGCCACGTTCAGCACGTTCGGGGTGGCGAGAGTGAGGATGGTGGGCACGATGGGCCCGGCCAGCATCATTTGCCGGCGTTCTGCGGGAGTCATTGCAGGCTAAGTAGCACGCGCCGCGCCGCGTGCTCGCGAACTTATCTCATGGGGTAGGGAGTTTTCAGCGCGCCGCGCGCTGCGAAACGACGGCCTCGGCGAGCTGGTCGATGGTCACGATGTCGGCGATGACGTTCATCGGGATGGTGACGTCGAACCGGTCCTCGAGCTCCATGATCACGTCCATGAGCGTGAGCGAATCGACGGTCAGCCCCTTGGAGATCACGGTCTGCGGGGTGATCGGCTTGCCGCCGGCATAGTAGGGCGACAGCAGGGTGAATATCTCGCGCATGACGTCGTACTGCAGAGACGGCGCGGTAGCGGGAGCGAGAGGGGCGACCAGTTCCTGAACGGCCTGCATGGGTTTCTCCGTCGAAGGGGGTGACGCATCACACTCCTTCGCGGCCCGACTGTGAAATAACGTTTGGTTACCCAACATTGCCGAACGTTACGGATTGTTTCGGCAGTTCAGCCTGCCTGCACGATGTTCAGCCGTCGCCGCGCCTCATCGAGTGGCAGCGCTACATAGGCCCAGTAGTCCCACTTGTCGGAGAGGTCCTGGTTGACCTTGTTGCCGCGCTCGATGGCGGCAAACATGCGCTCGGCCATGCCGGGATTTCCCAGGACGCCCACTGTCGTGAAGTCCTCGTTCGACGGTCGAACGTTCACCCCCGTGCTGAAGAGCAGCACGGCGAACAGGATGATGAAGATCGGTGTCTTCTGCTTGAACCCCGCGGTGAAGCAGGCGACCTGAACCTCGCCCTCGGGGTCCGTGTCGTAGCCGCCCAGCACGTGGCAGAGGTCGTGATAGAGACCGGCCTCGGGGAAACCCTTGCGCTCGCCCGGCAGGCTAAAACCGTTTTTGGCATAGAACTGGACCAGGGCGCGGCCGAGCGTTCCCTCGGGCAGATCGTTCCAGGCGCGATACCGCGCGGCGAGCGCCGGGTCTTCCAGGACGCCGCGCAGGGTGAGCACGGCCTTGGCCAGGCCCAGCGCTCCCTTCTGCTCGAGCTGGTTCTTCATGATGTCGGCAATCTGGCTGCGCCGCAGGAAGTCGAGCTTGAACAGCGTCATGTGCTGCTCGGCGAGCAGGCGGATATCGGTCAGCGCCGGCGTCGAAACGCCGAGCGCCTTCGCGAAGGCCTCGACCACCGCCACCATCTCGCGCGGCGGCACACCGTCGGCGAGCGCCATCACCATCATGCCGTTGGTGAACTGCTCGCGAAGCGGGCCCTGCGCGAAACCCGCGGCGAACTCGGCAGGCGTGACGGGCGCGAGCCCGTCGATGTCGGCGTCGATGCGCAGGACGACACGCCGCGCGGCATCGAGCAATGCGCGTCGCACCGGGCTCATCGGTCCGGTCGCCGAGGCGACGGTCTTCATGGCGCGAAGCCCCAGAAGGGCTGACGCGGGATGGGGTTGTATCAGGCGCATCGTGTGTCTCTCCTTGCCTATACCAGCCGATACAGGATCGGCATCGCCGCGACGTTGTTCGCCGCAAAGTTCTCGAGCACGTAGCTGCGGAAGCTCTTCTTGAAGATCAGCGAGGGCAGCACGTCGCCGAGCCGGTCCCATCGGCAGTGATTGATGATGGTGTACTGCGATCCGCTGCCATCCTCCGGCAGCAGCACCGTCGAGTTGTCGAGGCCGGTCTCGGCCTGGAACCAGCCCGCCGTATAGTCCCACACCGCAAGGTTCTGCGTCAGGCTGTCGGCCACGAAGTGATTGAACAGGAAGACGCCCGGCCGCGTGTGATCGACGGCGCCGATGCGCCTTGTATTGCGGGCCACGATGGCGTGGACGTAGGAGGCGGCCTCATCGATCGCGCGTCGCATCCCGACGTAGATGGGATGCCGCCGGACCGCCGCCACGGCCTCCGCATCGACGCACTCGATCAGCACGGCGACGTCGAAGCGGGCGATGTGCAGCCGGTCGGCGCGCTCCCTGGCGTATTTGCCGAGGCCGGGCGGGGCGATCAGTTCGCGGAACACGACGGCACTCGCGACGCCGGGCTCGCGTGCGAGCTGCCCGCAGGCCGCCTTGCACACCGTCAGCAGGTGCCGCTTGGCAGCACTTCCGGGCAGGAACCCCGGCCGCCGGTCGACCTCGGCCGCGATGTGCAGGAACACGGAGGAACTCGGCGCGACGAGCTTTACGCGTGGGAACTGGAATTCGCTGTGAACGATGCGCAGGGCGTCGGTCGTCATTAGGATCCCTAGAAGTCGGAGCCAATAAGTCAACGATCGTTGACTTATGCTTCCGGATTGCGTTTGTCAACGAACGTTGGCATTCATCCGGGGAATGGCGACAGGCCCCGCGACCCCGACGAAATCGGAACGGACCCGCGCGGCGATCCTCGCCGCGGCGCGGGACCTTTTTGCCCAGCAGGGCTACGACCGCACGACCGTCCGGGATGTCGCCGCCCGCGCCTCGATCGATCCGGCGATGGTGATCCGCTACTTCGGCAGCAAGGACGGGCTGTTCGCCGAGGCGGCCGCCTTCGATCTCCAGCTGCCCGACATCGCGTCCGTGAAGCCGAACCGCATCGGCGAGACCCTGATCGCGCACTTCCTCGACATGTGGGAGGGACCGCGCGGCGGCGGCAGTCTCGTCATCCTGCTGCGGGCCGCGACCTCGAACGAGGCGGCGGCGCAGCAGATCCGCACCATCTTCATTGCTCAGGTGGTGCCGATGCTCGCAACCCTCGTGCCGTCGCCCGAGTTGCCGATGCGGGCAGGCCTGGTGGCCACCCAGATTCTGGGGCTGGCGGTCGCGCGCTACGTCCTAAAAGTGCCGCCGGTGGTTGTCATGACGCGCGAGCAGATCGTGGCGCTGATCGGCCCGACCCTCCAGCGCTACATCGCGGGCAAGCTCTGACGCCGGTCAGGCGGCGATCGGCGCGTGCTGCTGGCCGAGCCAGCGATCGAAGTCGGCGAGCGCCCGTACTGCCATCGCCTGCTTGCGCTCCTTGCCCTTGAAGCTGCCGGCGATGGGCGGAAACAGGCCGAAGTTGATGTTCATCGGCTGGAAGGTCGTGGCGTCGGCGCCGCCGGTGATATGGCCCAGCAGGGCGCCCATCGCGGTGGTGGGCGGGGGAGCGGCCTGCACGCGGCCGAGACGCTCAGCCGCCGCAAATCTCCCGGTCATCAGGCCGACGGCGGCACTTTCGACATAGCCTTCGCAACCGGTGATCTGGCCGGCGAAGCGAAGCCGCGGCATCGCCTTGAGACGCAACATGCCGTCGAGCAGGCGCGGGCTGTTGAGGAAGGTGTTGCGGTGCAGGCCGCCCAGCCGCGCGAACTCGGCCTTCTCGAGACCGGGAATGGTGCGGAAGATGCGCGTCTGCTCGCCGTGCTTCAGCTTGGTCTGAAAGCCCACGATGTTCCAAAGGGTGCCGAGCGCATTGTCCTGGCGGAGCTGCACCACGGCCCAGGGGCGATGGCCGGTCCGCGGATCGCGCAGGCCGACGGGCTTCATCGGTCCGAAGCGCAGGCTCTGCGGCCCGGTCGAGGCGATGACCTCGATGGGCTGGCAGCCCTGGAAGTAGGGCGTGTTGTGTTCCCACTGCTTGAACTCGGTCTTCTCGCCAGCCAGCAGCGCCGCGACGAACGCTTCGTACTGCGGCTTGTCCATCGGACAGTTGAAGTAGTCGGCGCCGTCGCTGCCCTCGACATTGCCGGGGCCGACCTTGTCGTAGCGCGACTGCTTCCAGGCGATCGACTGGTCGATGCTCTCGTGGTGGACGATCGGCGCGATGGCGTCGAAGAAGGCGAGGGATTCCTCACCAGTAATCTTGGCGATGGCCTCGGCGAGCGCCGGCGAGGTGAGGGGACCGGTCGCCACGATGACGCTGTCCCACTCCTCGGGCGGAAGGCCCGCGACTTCGCCGCGCTCCAGCGTCACCAGCGGATGGGCGAGCAGGGTCTCCTGCACGGCCGCCGAGAAGCCATGGCGGTCGACGGCGAGTGCGCCACCGGCCGGGAGCTTGTGCGCGTCGGCCGAGCGCATGATCAGCGAGCCGGCGCGGCGCATTTCCTCGTGGATCACGCCGACGGCGTTGTTGGCGGCATCGTCGGAGCGGAAGGAGTTGGAGCAGACCAGCTCGGCGAGGCTGTCGGTGAGATGAGCCTCGGTGCCGCGCACCGGCCGCATCTCGTGCAGCACCACCGGCACGCCCGCCTGTGCGAGCTGCCACGCCGCCTCGCTGCCCGCGAGACCGCCGCCGATGATGTGAACGGGCTTGGTGCTTGACGCCATGCTCTCCGACCTGAAACCGTGCGCCTCCCTTACAATGGAGAGCCCGGCATGACCATCAAGTTCCACAATCCCAAGTCCGTGTCCGTCGCCGGCAAATACAGCCTCGGCGTCGAGGTGCCGCCGGACGCGCGCGTGCTGCACGTGTCGGGTCAGGTCGGCGTCGATTCAGCCGGAAAGCTGCAGGACGGCATCGAAAAGCAGAGCGAGCAGGTCTGGAAGAATATCGGCGAGGTGCTGAAGGCCGCCGGCATGGACTTCCGCGATATCGTCAAGCTCACCGTGTTCCTTACGGACAGCCGCTTCATCCCGGCCTTCCGGGAAGTGCGCGGCAAATATGTCGGGCAGGAGCCCTATCCGGCGTCGACCCTGCTGGTCGTGGCGGGACTTGCCGATCCCTCGATGCTGGTCGAGGTCGAGGTGACGGCGGCCAAGTAGTCTTTCGACAAGTCGTCTCTGGAGAAATCAGGAAAAAGCGAACGCCGGGAGCGGCCGGTTTGGGGTCATGCCCAACTGATGCGACCCGCTGGAGGCCGCTCCCGCCGTGCCGTTCGTATGTGCCGCTATGCCGATGCCCGAACGATTGCGTCGGCAATCCTTGCGGCACGTTGCTTCGGTGGAAGCATCTAAACCTCCCTGCTGCATACGGTGAAGTGATTCACGCACCAGCGGGTGCCTCTGTCAATGCAAACCCGTGACAGCGGACTCGCTCGCCGCCGACGCCGGTGCCATTATCGGCTATCCGATATCCAAGTAGGCGAGCGTTGATTTCCAGCACCAAGAAGCCCGTGGTCGGGGTGATCGGCAACTCCGGCGTCGTCAACGACCGGCACAATGTCCAGCTCGTGGGACAGCGAAACATGCGGGCGATCGCCGAAGTGGCCGGCGCCCTGCCGCTGATGTTCGCCGGCACGCCCGACATCACCGATATCGAGGCCCTGCTGGGCGCGGTCGATGGCATCCTGCTCACCGGCGCGCGCGCGAATGTCCATCCCACGCGCTTCGGAATCGAACCGCATCCCGCCCACGAGCCCTACGACCAGGATCGCGACGCGATGGCGCTCGGACTGATCGAGGCCTGCGTCGAGCGCGGCGTGCCGATCTTCGGCATCTGCCGCGGCTTCCAGGAAATGAACGTGGCCTTCGGCGGTTCGCTGCATCCGGAGATCCGCGACATCCCCGGCCGCATGAACCATCGCATGCCGCGGCTCGCGAACGGCGAGGTCCATCCCGATCCGACGGTCGTGTTCGCCGACCGGCACGAGGTTCAACTCGTGCGCGATGGCTACTTCGCGAAGTTGCTGGGCTGCGAGTGCATTCGCGTGAATTCGCTGCACGGGCAGGGGATCCTCGATCCCGGCAAGCGGGTCGCCATCGAAGGCGTGGCCGAGGACGGCACGATCGAGGCGATCTGTATTTCGGAGGCGCCCGCCTTCGCCGTCGGCGTGCAGTGGCACGCCGAGTACGATCCGCAGACCAATCCGATCAACCGTGCCTTGTTCCAGGCATTCGGCACGGCGCTGCGCGAGCACGCCGAAAGCTGATCAGCGCCGCGCGTTGGCGAGCACGGCGGGATTGACGACGTTGCTGGGCGCGCCGCCGGCATAGTCGACGATCTGGTCGAAGATGTCGGTGAACTGCACCTCATATTCATCGCGCGACACGTAGCCAATATGCGGCGTGGCGATGACGTTGGGCATGTTGAGCAGCGGATGGTCGGTGTCGACCACCGGCTCCTTCTCGAACACGTCCACCGCGGCCATGCCCGGCCGGCCGGCCTGCAGCGCGGCGACGAGTGCGCCGGGCTCGATCAACGGCGCGCGGCTGGTATTCACCAGGATCGCGGTCGGCTTCATCTCGGCAAGGTCGGTGCGGGTGACGATGCCGCGGGTCGCATCGACCAGCCGCATGTGCAGCGAGAGCACGTCGCATTCCCGGAAGAACGTCTGCTTGTCCGGCGCCACGTCGTGACCGTCGCGCCGAGCATCGGCCAACGTCTTCTCGCGTGCCCAGACGAGGACGCGCATGCCGAAGGCGCGGCCGTAGCCCGCGACCGTCGCGCCGATGCGGCCATAGCCGTAGATGCCCAGGGTCTTGCCGCGCAGGGTCGAGCCGACGCCCATCTGCCAGCGGCCGGTCTTCAGCGCCTCGATCTGCTGCGGCAGCAGGCGCGACGCGGCGAGCGCCAGCGCCCAGGTCAGTTCCGCCGCGGCATAGGAGGGTGTGCCGGCATGCTGGCTCGACGAGACGATGATGCCGAGCCGCGTGCAGGTGTCGATGTCGATGTGCGGATAGACGCTGCGCTGGCTGATCAGCCGGAGCTTGGGCAGCCGCTCCAGCAGCGGCGTGCGGATCTGCGTGCGCTCGCGGAACAGGACCAGCACCTCGGTGTCGGCTAGTCGCTTGGCCAGGCGGTCGACGTCCTGTTCGTGGTCGTTCCAGATCGTGACATCGTGGCCCGCAAGCTTGGCGAAGCAGGGCAGGGTGCGCAGCGTGTCGAAATAGTCGTCCAGGATCGTGATCTTCATGGCGCTCCCCCGTGCATCGAACTGGAGCGGATGCTGACCGTCAGGGCGGGCCGCCGTCAAATACGCAGCGCATCGCGAAGGCATATTCCCGGTATATGGAGGGCGCAGCAGAAATGCGGATGAATGCTCCCTCGAATCGCGTCACACTCGCTGCGATATGACGGACACACTCAAGGTCGGATTGGCGCAGCTCAATCCCAAGGTCGGCGATGTGGCGGGCAATCTCGCCAAGGTGCGGGCCGCGCGAGCGGAGGCAGCGAAACAGGGCGCCGATCTGGTGCTCTTCTCCGAGATGGTGCTGGCGGGCTACTTCCCCGAGGACCTCGTCCTGAAACCCGCCTTCCAACAGGCCTGCCACGACGCGGTCGAAGCGTTGCGCGCCGACACGCGCGACGGCGGTCCCGCGGCGTTCGTCACCACGCCGTGGCGCGAGGACGGCAAGCTCTACAATGCCATCGTCGCGCTCGACAAAGGCGAGATCGTCGGCAAGCGCTACAAGGTCGACCTGCCGAACTACGGCGTCTTCGACGACAAGCGCGTCTTCTCGCCCGGCCCGATGCCCGGGCCGTTGATCTTCCGGGGCGTCCGCATCGGCGTGCCGATCTGCGAGGATGTCTGGACGCCCGACGTGGTTGAATGCATCGCCGAGACCGGCGGCGAGATCCTGCTCGTGCCCAACGGTTCGCCCTACGAGGTCGGCAAGACCGATGTGCGCGTACAGCTCGGCGTGAAGCGCGTCGTCGAGAGTGGTCTGCCCTTCGTCTATCTCAATCAGGTGGGCGGCCAGGACGAGGTCGTCTACGATGGCGGCTCCTTCGCGCTGGGCGCCGACCGCTCGCTCAAGGCCAAGCTCGCTTCCTTCGCCGAGGAAGTCGCCACGATTGAGTTCAGGCGGGACGCCGGCGGCTGGGAATGTCAGCCAGGACCGATCGCGCGCGAGCTCGACCAGCTCGAATCGATCTACCAGGCGATGGTGCTGGGCCTGCGCGACTATGTGAACAAGACCGGCTTCCCGTCGGTGGTGATCGGTCTTTCAGGCGGCGTCGATTCGGCGATCACCGCGGCGGTCGCGGCCGACGCGCTGGGGCCCGAGCGCGTGCACGCGATCATGATGCCGTCGCCCTATACCAGCCGCGACTCGCTGGAGGATGCCGAGGCCTGCGCCCGCGCGATCGGCATTCGTTACGACATCGTCGACATCGGCCCGGCGATGGAGGCCTTTCGTGGCATGCTGACGCCGCTGTTCGGCAACCGCGCAGAGGACGTGACCGAGGAGAACATCCAGAGCCGCGCCCGCGGCGTCACCCTGATGGCGGTGTCGAACAAGTTGGGCGGCATGGTGGTGACGACCGGCAACAAGTCGGAGATGGCCGTGGGCTACGCCACGCTCTACGGCGACATGTGCGGCGGCTACAACGTGCTGAAGGACGTCTACAAGACCACGGTGTTCGAGCTCTGCCGCTGGCGCAACGAGCATCTGCCGGTGGGAGCGCTTGGCCGCCCCGGCGTCGTGATTCCGCGCCGGATCATCGACAAGCCGCCGTCGGCCGAGCTGCGGCCCGACCAGAAGGACTCCGATTCGCTGCCACCCTATCCCAAGCTCGACGCGATCCTGAAGGGGCTGATCGAGCGCGATCTCGACACGGCGGCGCTGGCGAAGGAGGGCCACGATCCGGCGATCGTGGATCGCGTCTGGCGCCTGCTGGAGGGTGCCGAATACAAGCGCCGGCAGGCGCCGCCCGGCGTCAAAATCACCTCTCGAAATATCAGCCGCGAACGCCGATATCCCATCGTGAACGGATTCAGGGGATAGGGTCAGGAGTTCGACGTGAACGATGAGCTGGGGCGTTTGGCGACGCGCGAATATGACGTGACCCTGACGGACGGCACGCAGGGACGGCTCGCTTTCGCCCTGTGCGATCTCCTGAAGGACAATGCGCTGGCCCAGCACGCACGTCGGCGGCAGGCGGTCGCTTTCGGGCTGCTGAGCTTCGAAGGGCTGCCGGATGCGCCGCAGAATACCCTGCTCTGGGTGCGGACCAGGGACGGGATGGAAATGACGACGGCGGACGGCGACGATCAGCCGGATGGCGAGCTGCAGAGGGTGGTGGCGCGCCACTTCATCGTGTTCTTCGACGAGGTCAAGGAACTGGCGCCGGAACTGGCGTCCTTGCCCTTCCACCTGAAGGACAGCGCCTAGGCGTCCTCCGGCGCTGAGCCCGGCAACGGGCCATGGCGTGTGGCGCCGTCGATGATCTCGTCCCAGCTTTTTCCCTGCGCCCTCAGGAACTCGATGGTCGGTCCCAGCGGATCGCCATAGACGGCGACCGTGCGGTCATGGATCACGGTCCGCAGGGGCTCGGGCGTGATCTCCTTGAACTGGGTCGACAGCGCACGGCGCTCGGCATGCATCGTCCGCGCGATCGTCTCGGGTGCGATACCCTGGCGGCGCAAATCCTCTGCCCGCCGCGCCAGTTCCCGCACGAGCGCCTCGTAACGGTCGCGACCCTCGGCCGTTCACCGCTCATCTGGGAATCGCCTCATCTCTTGTACATAGTCTTGGCCAGAACCAGCCGGCAAGACCGTGCCCAAGACAGGCCAAGGATGGACATGCTGATCGTACAAATCTCCGATCCTCACATTAAGCCCGAGGGCGAACGGCTCTACGGTCGCATCGACACGCAGGGCTTTCTCGAGCGCGCGGTGGCGCACGTGAATGCCCTCGATCCGCGGCCCGACATTGCGCTGGTGACGGGAGACCTCGTCGACAAGGGCGCGCCCGCGGAATACGCGAACCTGAAGCGCCTGCTGTCGAAGCTCTCGATGCCGTTCTATCTCATCCCGGGTAATCACGATGCGCGTGACGCCTTGCGCGAGGCATTCCCCGAACATGCCTACCTGCCGAGCGTTGGTTTCCTGCAATATGCCGTCGATGACCGGCCACTGCGGTTGATCGCGCTGGATACGCTGGTCGTCGGCAAGGGCCACGGCGCGCTCTGCGACGAACGCCTGGACTGGCTCGAGGCACGGCTGGCCGAAAGCGACCGCACGACCTTGCTCTTCATGCATCATCCGCCGTTCGACGTCGGCATCGAACCGCTCGACGCGGCCCGCCTGCTCGAGGGCGGGGAGCGGCTGGAGGCGCTCGTGCGGGCGCACGGCAATGTCGAGCGCGTGCTGTGCGGCCACGTGCACCGGCCGATCCAGGTGCGCTGGGCCGGCACCATGGCGTCGATCGCACCCAGCACCGCCCATCAGGCCTCGCTCGACCTGCGCGAGGGCGCCAAGCTCTCCATGACGATGGATCCGCCGGGCGTGGCGCTTCATCTGTGGCGACCAGCCACCGGGTTGATCACCCATGTGAGCTATGTCGGTGACTATGAGGGGCCGCGGCCATTCGCCTGAGAGTGCAGTGAATGCAGAGTGACTGAGGCAAAAGTGTTGCCGGATGGCACCGTTCCGGACATTGCCGTCGAGGTTGCGGAACCGATTCGTCAGACAAGGCGTTTGCCGGGTCCATGGTTGCTACCAACACGCAGGGACTAATCAAGCGAGTCGGTCCCGGTGTCATCACCGGTGCGGCCGACGACGATCCCAGTGGCATCGCGACCTATTCCCAGGCGGGCGCGCAGGCCGGGTTCGGGCTTCTCTGGACTGTCGTCCTCACCTGGCCGCTGATGCTCGCGGTGCAGTCCGTCAGCGCGCGCATCGGAAGGGTCACCGGGCGCGGCCTCGCCGCCAACATGTGTCGAAGCTTCCCGCGCCCTGTCGTGCTGGGCGCCGTCCTCCTCCTGTTCATCGCCAACGTGATCAATATCGGTGCTGACCTCTCCGCCATGGGCGCGGCGGTGGCGATGCTGGTCGGCGGGGGGCAGGTGGTCTTCACGTTCGCGTTCGCGATCGCCTCGGTGCTGGCGATCGTGTTCATCCCCTACAGCCGTTATGTGGGCTTCCTGAAGTACCTGACCTTCTCGCTGTTCGCCTATGTCGGTGTCGTCTTCACCGCCCATCTCGACTGGCGCGCGGTCGGCGTCGGTGCGCTGGTGCCGAAGTTCGCGTTCGACAAGGAGACCGTGACCCTGATCGTCGCGCTGCTCGGCACCACGATCAGCCCCTATCTCTTCTTCTGGCAGAGCTCACAGGAAGTCGAGGAAGAGGAAGGCGACGACGAGGCCGGGCCGCTCAAGGACAATCCCGAGCAGGCGCCGCGCGAGCTGACGCGCATCGGCTGGGAGACCGGCATCGGCATGGCCATGTCGAATCTGGTGGCCTTCTTCATCATGCTGACGACGGCCGCGACACTGAACGCCAACGGCAAGACGAACGTCGAGAGCACGCAGCAGGCCGCCGAGGCGTTGAAGCCGATCGCGGGCGAGGCGGCCTTCCTGCTGTTCAGCCTGGGCATCATCGGCACGGGCCTGCTGGCCGTGCCGGTGCTGGCGGGATCGGCGGCCTATGCGCTGGGCGAGGTACGGCGCTGGAAGGTCGGCCTCGAACACCATCACAGCGAGGCGAGGCCATTCTACCTTACCATCGCGGCGGCGATCCTGGCGGGTCTCGGTGTCGTGCTGTTGCCGATCGACCCGATCAAGGCGCTGATCTGGAGCGCGGTGCTGAACGGCGTGATCGTCGTGCCGATCATCGGCGCCATGATGATCGTGGCATCTCGCAAGGAGATTATGGGCGAGTTCACGGCGAGCCTCTGGCAGCGCGTCCTGGGCTGGTTGACGCTAGCACTGATGGCAGCCGCCGCGATCGGCATGTTCGTGTTGATGTAGAAATCACCGCGCGTTAAGGGGGCTCATGAAGCTTTATTCCGGTCCCCTCAGCATGTTCGGCGCCAAGGCCGAGATCGCCCTTCGCGAGAAGGGCTTCGCCTTCGAGCTCGAGATGGTGCCCTTCGAGATGAAGACGCTCTACGAGCCGAAGCATCCCGAGGTCGTGCGCATCAACCCCAAGCGACAGGTGCCGGTGCTGATCGACGGTGACCTGGAGCTGTTCGATTCGACGCAGATCTTCGAGTATCTGGAATCGCTGAAGCGTGACCCCGCGCTCTGGCCATCCGAACCGCGGGCGCGCGCCCGGGCGCGGCTGCTGGAGCACAAGTCCGACGAGGTCTACTTCCCGCACATCATCCGGTTGATGAGCGATCCCAAGGCGCCCGGCGCGCACGACGCCGCTGCGCGCTTCTACGCCGAGATGGAGAACACCATCTGCGGGCAGGAATGGCTGGCTGGCGCCTATAGCTACGCCGACATCGCTCTCTACATGGCGCAGCTCTTCGGCGAACGCATGGGCGCGCCGGTTTCCGCCGAGCTGACACGCCTGCATGTCTGGCGCGACCGCATGAGTGCGCGGCCGGCCGTGAAGCAGGTGGCCGGCGCGATGGGCCGCTACCTCCTGTCGATCGGGCGGACCTTGCCGCCCTTCATGAGCAAGCTGGGGCTCTGATCATGACCAGACCAAAGATCCTGTTCCTGCCGGGCGCCGGCGGGTCGCCGAACTTCTGGAAGCCGGTCGCCAACGCGCTACCGTCGGACTGGCCCAAGGAACATTTCGGCTGGCCGGGCCTCGGTGCCCAGCCGCACGACCCGGCGATCCGCGGCCTCGAAGATCTGAAGCGGCTGGTGACGGCGAAGATGGACGGGCCGGTCGATCTCGTGGCCCAGTCAATGGGCGGCGTGATGGCGGCGCAGATCGCGCTGGAGCGGCCGGACCTGGTGCGCCGGCTGGTCCTGTGCGTGACCTCGGGCGGCGTCGACATGAAGGGGCTGGGCGCCTCGGACTGGCGTGCCGACTACCGCAAGTCCTTCCCGAAGGCCGCGGCGTGGATCACCGACGGCGTTGCGGCTGCGCCCTTGCCGGTTGAGAGGATCGCGGTGCCGACCCTGCTGATCTGGGGTGACAGCGACGCGGTCAGCCCCGTCGCCGTGGGTGAACATCTCGCGTCACGTCTGCCGGACGCTCGTCTGGAAATCGTACCGGGCGGCGATCACGACGTGGCCAGCACCCATGCCGACCTCGTCGCGCGCCTGATCGCGAAGCACCTGGCTTAAGGCTTCACCGTCTTCTTCAGCACCGACTCGTAGACCTGCAGGATCGCCGAGCTGTCGTTGTTGCCGAGGCCCATGCGGCGGGCCATGCGCTGCAGGTTGTGCGTGGCGGAGCCCTGCGGCAGCGGCACGTCGAGTTCGTCGGCCAGTTCCATCGCGAGGTGCAGGTCCTTGTGCGCGAGGTTGAGCGCGAAGGAGGGCGGCGAGAACTTGCCCGACAGGGCACGCTCGGAGAAAGCCTTGAAGACCGAGGAGTTGCCGCTTGAGCTGGCGATCACCTGCACGAGTTTCTGAGGATCGAGGCCCGCGGTGACGCCCAGCATCAGCCCTTCGGCGGCGGCCGCGGCGTTGCAGAAGGCCATCATGTTGTTGACCAGCTTGGCCACCGTGCCGGTGCCGAGCTCGCCCATGTGGATCACGTTGGCGCTGAACGACTGCAGCACCGGCAGCGCGTCGTCGAACACCTTCTTGTCGCCGCCCACCATGATGGCGATGGTCGCGGCCTCGGCGCCGACCGTGCCGCCGCTCACCGGCGCGTCGAGCATGGCGATGCCCTTGGCGGCCATGGCGGCGCCGATCTTCTTCACCATCGAGGGCGCGTTGGTGCTGAGGTCGATGTAGGTCTGGCCCTTGCTGGCATTCGCCAGGATACCGTTGTCGCCCAGGGTCACGGCCTCGACATCGCGCGGCATGGGCAGCGACGTCATGACGATGTCGGCGCCCTTGGTCACGTCGGCGATGGACTTGCCGGCCGTCGCGCCCAGGTCGGTGCAGGTCTTCACGGCCTCGGGATTCAGGTCGAACACCGTGACCGAATGATTGCTGCGCTTGATGAGGTTGCGGCACATGGGGCCACCCATGTTGCCGACGCCGATATATCCAACTTTCAAGGCTTCCTCCCGGGAACAGGCATTTGCTGGGACTATACGACAGAAACCCCGGTCCCTTGCTATAAGGACCTCAAGACTGGGAGGAACGACGCCTCATGGCGCGAAACAAACTGCACCCGATTCCCCATCCGCCGCGCACGCCGCTGCTCGGCAACATGCTGACCGTCGACGGCGGGGCGCCGGTCCAGGACCTGATGCGCATTTCCCGCGAGCAAGGGCCGATCTTCTGGCTGGACATGATGGGCACGCCCCTGGTCGTCGTGTCCGGCGCCGACCTGGTGGCCGAGCTGTGCGACGAGAAGCGGTTCGACAAGGCGGTCCGCGGCTCGCTGCGCCGGGTCCGCATGCTGGGCGGCGACGCGCTGTTCACCGCCGAGACGCAGGAGCCGAACTGGCAGAAGGCGCACAACATCCTGCTGCCGACCTTCGCGCACCGCATGATGCAGACCTATCACGAAGGCATGCTCGACATCGCCGACCAGCTCGTGACCAAGTGGGAGCGGCTGAACGCCGACGAGGAGATCGACGTGGTGCGGGACATGACCGCGCTCACCCTCGACACGATCGGCCTGTGCGGCTTCAACTACCGCTTCAACTCGTTCTACCGCAGCGACAACCACCCCTATGTCGAATCGCTGGTGCGCGCGCTCGAAGCGGTGATGAAGATGCGCGGCCTGCCGCTGGAGGACATCACCCAGCGCAAGACCCGCAGGAAGCTCGAGGAAGATGTTGGCTTCATGAACGGCATCGCCGACCGCATCATCAAGAAGCGCCGCGAGGTCCCGGCCGACGACGATGCCAAGCCCGACCTGCTGGGCTTCATGCTGAGCGGGCTCGACAAGCAGACCGGCGAGCGGCTCGACGACGTCAACATCCGCTACCAGATGAACACCTTCCTGATCGCCGGTCACGAGACCACGAGCGGAATGCTGTCCTTCGCCGTCTACTTCCTGCTGAACAATCCGCACGTGCTGCAGAAGGCCTACGAGGAGGTCGATCGTGTGCTGGGCCGCGACGTGAACGCCAAGCCCACCGCGCAACAGGTCAACCAGCTCGTCTATATCGGCCAGATCCTGAAGGAATCGCTGCGGCTATGGCCGACCGCACCGGCCTTCGGCCTCTACCCGTACCAGAACGAGACGATCGGCGGGAAATACAAGCTGCGCAAGCGCACCTTCGTCACCGTGCTGACCGCGATGCTCCATCGCGACAAGTCGGTCTGGGGACCGCAGGCGGAAGTCTTCAATCCGGACAACTTCGCGCCCGAGCGCGAGGCCAAGATGCCGAGTCATGCCTTCAAGCCGTTCGGCAACGGCCAGCGCGCTTGCATCGGCCGGCAGTTCGCCATGACCGAGGCGACGCTCGTGCTCGGCATGATCCTGCAGCGCTTCCGACTGGTCGATCACACGCGCTACCAGCTCAAGATCAAGGAATCGCTCACCATCAAGCCCGAGGGCTTGGTGATGCGGGTGCGGCTGCGTCCCGACATCGTGCGCGGCAGCGGCCGGCCGGTGGCCACTGCCAAGCCTGCGCCGAAGAAGGCAGCGCGGAAAGCCGCCGCAAGCCACGGCACCAAGCTCGCCGTGCTGTTCGGCTCGAACATGGGCACGGCCGAGGAACTCGCGCGTACGATCGCCGAGGATGCCGAGGCGGCTGGCTTCGCCACGACCCTGGCCGGCCTCGACGACATGGCGGGCCGCTTGCCGACCGAAGGCGCGGTGGCGATCGTCTGCGCGTCCTACAATGGCGGACCGCCGGACAATGCCGTGCAGTTCCTGGCCAGCCTGAAGGACGCCGCGCCGGGCGCGCTGGAAGGTGTGCGATATACCGTGTTCGGCTGCGGCAACCGCGACTGGGCCTCGACCTATCAGTCGATCCCGCGCCAGATCGACGAGCTGATGGCAGCCCGAGGCGCGGAGCGGCTGCACGCGCGCGGCGAGGGCGACGCCCGCGAAGACCTCGATGGCAACTTCCAGTCCTGGTACGAGCCGATGCTGCCGGCCGTGGCCGAGAAGCTCGGCGTAAAACTGGAAGCCGATAGCGGTGCTGCCCAGGAACCGCTCTACCAAGTCCAGCCGGTCGACAAGCTGCCGGTCAATCCGATCATCGGCGGCAGCGGCGCGCTGCCCATGCAGGTCCTCGCCAATCGCGAGCTGCAGAACCCCGAAGCCTCGGGCCGCAGCACCCGGCACATCGAGGTCCTGCTGCCGGACGGTGTGAGCTATCGCGCCGGCGATCATCTCAGCATCGTGCCCCAGAACGGCGCCGGGCTGATCGAGCGGGCGGTCCGCCGCTTTGGCTTCGCGCCGGGTGCCTATGTCGAACTGGCGGCGGCCGAGGGACGCCGCGCTTCGCTGCCGACCGGCGAGGCGATCTCGGTCCATCGCCTCCTGTCCGATTATCTCGAGCTGCAGCTTCCCGCGACGCGCAAGCAGATCCAGACGATGGCGCTGCACACGCGGTGTCCGTTCACGCGTCCCAAGCTCGAAGCGTTGCTGGAGGAGGAGCGCTTCCGGCCCGAGATCCTGGCCAAGCGCAAGTCGGTGCTCGACCTCCTGGAAGAGTTCCCGGCCTGCGAGCTGCCGTTCGCGGCGTTCCTCGAAATGATGCCGCTGATGACGCCGCGCTATTACTCGATCTCGTCCTCGCCGGCGGCCGACGGCGCGCGCTGCTCGGTGACGGTCGCGGTGGTCGAGGGACCGGCGCGGTCGGGTTCGGGCCTCTATCACGGCATCTGCTCCAACCATCTGGCGCGCCAGTCGGCCGGATCGACGGTGCAGGCCTTCGTGAAGGAGACGAAGGTGGGCTTCCGGCTGCCGGTCGATCCGGCGGCGCCGATCGTCATGATCGGGCCGGGCACGGGCCTCGCGCCGTTCCGCGGCTTCCTGCGCGAGCGGGCGGCACTCAAGGCGCAGAACCGCGCGCTGGGACCGGCGATGCTGTTCTTCGGCTGCCGCCATCCGGAGCAGGACTTCATCTACGCTGACGAACTCAAGGAACAGGCCGAAGCGGGCCTCGTTGACCTGCAGGTCGCCTTCTCGCGTCACGACGGAAAGAAAGCCTACGTGCAGGATCTGCTGAAAGCCCAGGCCGAAAAGGTGTCCGCTCTCATTGAACAGGGCGCGATCGTCTATATCTGTGGCGACGGCGGGCGAATGGAGCCGGACGTGAAGCGGACCTTGATCGAGATGCATCGCGAGAAGACGGGCACCAACGAGGCAGCGGGCGAGGCCTGGATGGCGAAGCTCGCGGCTGACAATCGCTACGTGCTGGACGTGTGGGCGAGCAGCTGACCCGCGACGCCGAACGCGCACGCTCGCTGCGACGGGTCAAGCTCGCGGCGACCCTGCTGCTGGTGGCGACCGCCGCGCTGTTCGTCGTGGCGCGCCATTATGAGCCGCTTCACTGGGCCTGGGGTTACGTCGCGGCCTTTGCCGCGGCGGCGACGGTCGGCGGGCTCGCAGACTGGTACGCCATCGTGGCGCTGTTCCGGCGGCCGCTCGGCCTGCCGATCCCGCACACCGCGATCGTGCCACGCAACCATCATCGCATCGCCGAGAATCTCGGCGAGTTCATCGAGACCAACTTCCTGGCACCCGAGCCGGTCGAGGCGCGTCTGCGTGAAGTCGATTTTGCCGCTCTCGTGGCCGATTGGCTGAGCGATCGCGAACGCAGCGCCGCGTTGGCAGGCTTCATGTTGCGGATGGTGCCGCAGGCCCTGTCGGCAATCGATCAGTCCGGCCTCAAGGGATTCCTCGGCCAGCGCGCGAAGGCCGAGCTGGAGCGGATCGAGCTGGCGCCGCTGTCGGCTGGTCTCTTGAGCGCGATCACCGAGAAGGGGCGTCATCAGCGCCTGTTGGACGAGCTGCTGGTGGCGCTGGAGAAGGTGCTGGCCAACGAGGAGACGCTGGCGGCAATGCGCGAGAAGATCCGCCAGGAGCTGCCGGCACTGTTCAATCTCTATCGCGCCGATGCCTATCTGCTGCGCAAGATCGTGGCCTCGACCACCGCCTTCATCAAGGATGCGCGCGCCGACAAGAGCCATCCTTTGCGACAGGAGTTCGACACTTTTGTTGCAGGCTTCATTGCCAATCTGCGCACCTCCAAGTCCTTCGCGCGCCGCGCCGAGAGCCTGAAGCGCGACCTGCTGGCGCGGCCGGAAATCGCGACCATGGCCGAGGGCGCCTGGGACAGCGTGCGATCCTTCCTCGAACAGGATTCACGCAACGGCGACAGCCAGGTCCGCCGGCAACTCGAAGCCATGCTGGTCGATGTCGGCAGCCAGCTCGCGCGCGATCCCGCGATCCGTGCGGAGATCAACCGCGGCATGGTGCGGGTGCTCGCAGATTTCGTGCAGAGTCAGAAGAGCGGCGTCGGGCGCTTCATCGCCGATCAGGTGAAATCGTGGGACATCGACGTGCTGATCGGCCGCATCGAGCTGACGGTCGGACGCGACCTGCAATATATCCGTTTCAATGGTGCAATGATCGGTGGTCTTGCCGGTTTGGCCTTGCACGCGCTGGAGCAGGGGTTGAAGCTGCACCTCTAAATTGACAGGAGGTTCGCATGGCCGATCCAGCACAGAACTTCACCGACATGTTCAAGAAATTCGGCGAGCAGCTCAAGGTCCCGTCTTTCGACATGACGAAGATCATGGAGCACCAGCAGAAGAACCTGGAGGCCATGACCAAGTCCTGGCAGGCGATGGCCGGCGGCGCGAACGAGATCGCGCAGAAGCAGCGGGAAATCTTCGAGGCCGCGATGAAGGACATGGCCGAGATGGCGCAGTCCTACAAGCCGGGCGGCAATCCGCAGGAAGTCATGGCCAAGCAGGCCGAGTTCGCGAAGAAGGCGATGGAAGCGGCGATCGCCAACACCAAGGACATCGCGGAGCTGGTCCAGAAGTCCAGCACCGAAGCCTTCAAGATCGTGCAGGAGCGGATGAAGGAATCCTACGAGGAGATCCGCGCCAGCGTCGAGAAGAAGTCGTAGTCACGACCTCACCCTGAGGAGCGCTCCGTAGGAGCGCGTCTCGAAGGGTGGGTACAAGCACCATGTCCGTTGCCCATCCTTCGAGACGCCGCGCTACGCGCGGCTCCTCAGGATGAGGAAATGGTTTTAACCCCGCCGCCAGTCCGGGAAGACGAGGCTCTTCCAGCCGGAGCGATCGAACTTCTTCCACTGGCCTTCCGGCTGGGCGAGACGGTCGGCGACCGCATAGACGGCCGCCGGATGATGGCCGAGCCCGCAGTGGCTGCCATAGACCTCGATGTTCTCGACCTGCTCGCTCTCTTCGTTGATGCAGGTCTGCCAGGCGCAGATCCCGTCGGTGCGGCTGAACACCGACGTGGTCGGAACCGGCGGCGGAGCGGCCAGCGCGCCCGCCATCTGGTGGTCGCTGTCCTCGACGCTCCGGCCCGAGGCGAATTCGTAGACGCGCCAGGCGTTGGTCGCCTTCGGACTGC
Source organism: Reyranella sp. GW821-FHT12G01 (assembly GCF_058806575.1). Lineage (NCBI taxonomy): Bacteria > Pseudomonadati > Pseudomonadota > Alphaproteobacteria > Hyphomicrobiales > Reyranellaceae > Reyranella > Reyranella sp. GW821-FHT12G01. Next base: position 3,243,365 of record NZ_JBXAPV010000001.1, on the reverse strand, counting down.
CCGAGAAGGGGCTGCCGAGGCTGATCACCGAACGCACCTTGTCGGGAACCATCTTGGCGAGCTGGCGGGCATAGATGCCGCCCAGGCTCCAGCCGACCAGGCTGATCTTGCGCCGTCCGTGACGCTCGTAGAGTTCCTCGACCCGATCCAGCATGCCGGCTTCGATGCCGGGACGAAGGCCTAGATTGCGGCCCTGCTTCCAGCCATGCACGGCATAGCCATGGTCCTTGAGGAAGGAGCGCAGCGGCTGCGTCGAGAGATCGCCGGCCATCAGGCCAGGAAGAACGAGGACGGGATGACCATCGCCGCGCGGGGCGGCGGCGAGCCACGGCCGCAGCAACATGAAGGCACCAAGCTCCTGAAGGGCGCGCCCTTCGAGGAACAGCAGCGTCCGCGAGGGAGGACGCAGCGCTTCAGCGACAGCCGTCATTTTGGCTCCTTGTTGGTTGCCACAAGAGTTTCACATATCGGGAGCGTGCGGAAGGGTTTCAACCGGGCGCGACCGCTCGCTTCAGCTCGTCGGTCGCCTCGACGAGATAATCGCCGAGCCGTGCAACATCGGGAACCGCGCGCCGGTCGGCGGTCAGGCCGAAGTTGAGCGCATCCATGTAGCTCTGCACGGTGATGTTGAGCGCGGCCCCGTGGGCGGGGATGGAAACCGGATGCAGCGCCGTCACCTTGGCGCCGGCGCAGTAGAGCGCCATCGGCGGGCCGGGCACGTTGGAGATGGTGACGTTCATCGGCATCGGCAGCTTGTCGGCGAGCCCGCTGCGTCCGTACACCAGCATCATGAGCTGCAACAGGATGGGGGCGCCCACGAAGGCGAAATCCTGTGGTGCGGCATCGCGGAACGTGCCCGCGATCTGCTTGGACTCGGTCGACGACTTCACGATGGCGCGCAGCCGCTCCGCCGGATCGGCCACTTCGGTGGCGAGCTGGCAGAGCATGCCGGAGACCTGGTTGTTCTGCCGCGTGTCGCCGGGTTCGCGCAGGCTGATCGGCACGCCGGCGATCAAAGGCTTGTCGGGAAGCTGGCCCTTCTCCTGCAGGTAACGGCGCAGCGCGCCGCTGCACACCGCCATCACCACGTCGTTCAGCTTGGCGCCGCTCGCCTTGGCGATGGCCTTGGTGTCGCTGAGCGAGATCGTGCGCGCGGCGTAGCTGCGCTCGCGCGTGATCGTGGCGTTGAACGGCGTCTTGGGCGCATTGAGCGTCGGAAGCTGGCTGACGAGGCTCTGCAGCGTGCTCAATGCCTTCGGCATTTCGCCGGGCTTGCCGAGGAAGGCGTTGGTCATCGAGTTCATGATGTCGGGCGCCGCCTGCCACATCTTCAGCTGCTGGCGCATCATGTTGCCCATGATGTCGGAGATGCCCTTCAGCGGATCGACCGCCGTCGGCGAACTGGGCGCGCTGGTCGTCGCGGCGGCCTTGGGCGGCGGCGGCGGCACGTCGCGCGGCGTGGCGCTCACATCGTAGAGCGCCTTGTTGATCGCCATGCCGGCGCCGCCGTCGATCGCGGCGTGGTGCACCTTTGAATAGAGAACGCCCTGGCCATTCTGGAGACCGGTGATGACGTAGAACTGCCAGAGCGGCCGGCTGCGATCGAGAGTGTTGGCGTGCAGCCGCGAGATCACCTCTTCAAGTTGCTCCTCGGTGCCGGGCGAGGGCAGGGCCGTCTCGCGCAGGTGGTAGTCGAGGTCGATCGTGGCCTCGTCGACCCAGCCGGGATGGTCGAGATCGTAGAGCGAGGGGGCTAGGCGCTTGGAGAAGATCGGGATCGTGTGCAGCCGGCTTTCGAAGAACTTCCGGAAGTGCTGGTAGAAGCTGCCTTCGAAGCCGGGCGGCAGTTCGAAATAGGTGAGCCCCGCCACGTGCATGGGGGTCTCGGGCGTCTCCAGATACAGAAACGATGCGTCGATTCCGGAAAGCTGCTGCAGGTCCATTGGCGTCCTCCCACGGTCCGCCTGTTGTTCGTCGTTGGACAATTTGTCCTCCGGCAGGGTCCCGGAAGGCAAGAGGCGTCTACCGTGGGGCAATCATAAGTAATTGAAATATATGAATAATCTATTTTGTTCGCCGCAACGCACAAATTTATGTTGCATCGCACAATGGCGATCCCATATACGCCCCATCGCCATTCGAGACCACACCAACCAATTGCAGGACCCTACGCCATGACCACCAACACCGCCGCCATCGACACCGTGATCGAGCACGCCAACGAGACCACCAAGGCTGCCAACGAGCGCGTCCGCGAGTTCGCCCAGATCGGCGTCCGCAAGGCCACTGAAGGCTTCGAGAAGATCAGCAAGGCCGCGCAGACCGCGTCGGAAGAGCTGAACACCCAGCTGACGCAGGCCCGTGACGGCAGCACCAAGGCCGGCCTGAAGCTCCTCGACGTCGCCAAGGAAGACGCCGACGCCGGCTTCGCCGCGATGCGCGACTTCCTGTCGGCCAAGTCGCCGCTCGAGGCGTTCGACGTCTCGGCCAAGTACTGGCGCGGCCGTCTCGAGACCCGCATCGCCCAGGCGCAGGACCTCGGCGCGTTCGTCCGCAAGTCGGCCGACGACGTCGTTCGCCCCGTCCAAGAGCGCATCGAGAAGTTCACCAAGACTGCGGCCTAAGACGCTCGCATCTTCTGGAGAGAAGGCCCGTCCGCAAGGACGGGCCTTTTTTCGTGAGCCGACGCTATAGTCGGGTCCAATACCGTTCTGGGAGGAACGACATGGACCGCTTCTGGCTCAAGAGCTATCCGCCGGGCGTGCCGACGGACATCGACCCGTCGGCCTATCCCAGCGTCGTCTCACTGTTCGAGGAAAGCTTTTCCAAGCATCGCGACAAGAAGGCCTATGTCTGCATGGACAAGGCTCTCACCTTCGGCGAGATCGACTCCCTGTCCACGGCGCTGGCTGCGTGGCTGCAAGGCAAGGGGCTGAAGCGCGGCGCACGCGTCGCGATCATGATGCCGAACGTGCTGCAGTATCCGGTGGCCGTCGCCGCCGTGCTGCGGGCGGGCTTCATCGCCGTCAACGTCAATCCGCTCTACACCGCGCGCGAGCTCGAGCATCAACTGACGGACTCCGGCGCCGAGGCCATCATCATCCTCGAGAATTTCGCGACGACGCTTCAACAAGTCATCGCGCATACCGGCATCAAGCATGTTGTGGTCGCGTCGATGGGCGACCTGCTGGGGTTCCCCAAGGACCTGATCGTCAACTTCGTCGTCCGCACGATGCGCAAGATGGTGCCGGCCTGGTCGTTGCCGGGGCATGTGAAGTTCAACGATGTCGTCAGTGCTGGCCGCGTGATGACCCTGGCCAAGCCGCAGCTCGGTCCCGATGACGTCGCGGTGCTGCAGTACACCGGCGGTACGACCGGCGTGTCGAAGGGCGCGACGCTGCTCCATCGCACGCTGGTCGCCAACCTGCTGGCGTCGGAAGCGTGGATGCAACCGGGGCTGAAGCGCAGGAAGATCAGAGGCCAGCTCACCATCGTGTGCGCCCTGCCGCTCTATCACGTGTTCGCCTTCGTGACCTGTGGCCTGCTCGGTATGCGCACCGGTGCGCTCAACGTGCTGATCCCCAATCCGCGCGATCTCGCGGGCACCATCAAGGACCTGGCGAAGTACAAACTGAACATTTTTCCGGCGGTGAACACGCTGTTCAACGGGCTGGCCAACAACGCGGAGTTCGCCAAGCTCGATTTCTCCGAGCTGGTCATCTCGAACGGTGGCGGTACGGCGGTGCAGGAGGCGGTGGCGAAGAAATGGCTCGCCGTCACCGGCTGCCCGGTCTGCGAAGGCTACGGTCTCAGCGAGACCTCGGCCGGCGTCACCTGCAATCCGACCGACTCGGAGGCCTATACCGGCACGATCGGCCTGCCGTTGCCCAACGTCGAAATCCGCATCCTGGACGATGCCGGCAAGGACGTGGCGCTGGGAGAGCGGGGCGAGATCGCGATCCGCGGCCCGCAGGTCATGCGGGACTACTGGCAGCAGCCGGAGGAGACCGCGAAGGTCATGACGCCCGACGGCTTCTTCAAGTCGGGCGACATCGGCATCATGGACGAGCGCGGCTACATCAAGATCGTGGATCGCAAGAAGGACATGATCCTGGTCTCGGGTTTCAACGTCTATCCCAACGAGGTCGAGGAGGTCGTCGCGGCCCATCCGGGCGTGCTGGAATGCGCGGTGGTCGGCGTTCCGGATGCGAACTCGGGCGAGGCGGTGATGCTGTTCGTGGTGAAGAAGGACCCCGCCCTCACCAAGGAGGCGCTGGCGGCCTACTGTCACGAGGAGCTGACCGGCTACAAGCGGCCGAAGTACATCGAGTTCCGGGCCGACCTGCCCAAGACCAATGTCGGCAAGATCCTGCGCCGTGAACTCAGGGACGGGGTGGTCAACAAGAAGGCGGCATAGATCGCGCAGGGAACCTGCAGTACCCGGGGCACGTTCCGAGGCCAGGAAATTCCCTGGAGGATCCCCTCATGAACGTCCCGAAGTTCTTGGCCGTCGCAGCCCTCGGCGTGTCGGCCGCCGCCTGCAGCAGCACCACCTACGAAACCCGCACGGCCAGCGCACCCTATGCGGTGAGCAGCTCCGAGCAGGCCTGTATCGACTACGGTTTCCGGGTCGGCACGGACAACTACAATCGCTGCGTTTCCCGCGAGGCCGCCGCCCGCGCCCAGGGCCGGGTTCCGGTCGGCTACACCGCCGCCAGCCTCGATTCCGATGCCCGCAACGCCTGCTATTCCTACGGTCTGACGCCCGGCAGCTCGATGTACGACCGCTGCGTCGGTCGTGAACTCGACGCCCGCCGCTACCGCGACCAGGCCTATGTGACCACGGTTCCGGGCCCTGTCCCCGCGCCCGGCTATTCGACGACCACCTATTACACGACCCCGCCGGCCGCCCCGACCTATTACGGACCGGCGACGACGGTTTCGACCACCACCTACAGCACCCCGGCGCCGGCCTACCAGCCGACCCCGCCGGCCGGCGTTGAGGCCTTCCGTGACGAGTATGGTTTCCGCTATGATGGCCAGGGAAATCGGCTCGACCGCAGCGGCAACATCATCAGCCCGCAGTCGACGACACGATGAGGGGGTTTGATGGCTGCGAGACGTATTCTGGCTGCGGCGCTTGGCGTTACGATGCTCGCGGCCTGCGATCCGCTGCCCCAGCCCCTCTACGGTGAAACGACGCCGCCGCCGTCCTATCGGGTCCAGCCGGGCGGTATCCGCGTCGACAACGAAGGCCATCAGCTCGATGCGGAAGGCTACCGGATCGACAAGAGTGGCCAGCGCGTAGGCATCATCGACGTGCCGGCCAAGACCGCGGGCGACAATTCCAACGCTGTCGCGGGCTATTACATCAGCACGACGGGTGCCAACGCGCCGGGTCGCGTGGCTTCCTCCAGCGAAGGCACGACGACCGGCCCCAACAGCATGAACCTGCCGACGCCGTCGCAAATGCCGCAGCAGGCCCCGATCACCCCGGCGCCGGGCAATGTGCCGCCGCCGGCTGGGTATCGCTGAGCCTCCGGGCGAGGCCTCGCCCTATTCGATCTTGATGCCGGCGTCGCGAATGACCGGCGCCCACTTCGCGATCTCGTCGCGGATGAACTTCGCCGTGAGCTCGGGCGTCGTGTCGGTCGTCGGCACCGCCGCGATGTCTTCCAGGAATTTGATGGTGGCCGGATCCTTCATCATCCGGCGCGACGCCTGGTCGAGCACCTCGACCACCGGCTGCGGCACGTTGGCCGGTCCCAGGATCAGGTTGAACGTATAGGCCTCGTAGCCCTTCACGCCGGCCTCGATCATCGTCGGAACGTCCGGGGCGATCGGCGCGCGCTTGGAGTAGGCATAGGCGAGGATGCGGACCTTGCCGGCCTTGTGGAGCGGCAGTGTCGTGCTGAAGGTCTCGAACATCCAGGCGGTCTGGCCGCCCATCATGTCCTGCAGCGCCGGCATCGATCCCTTGTAGGGGATGTGCTCGACGTCCATGCCGCCGACCTCGCGCTTAAAATACTCGCCGGCGAGATTGATGATCGAGCCGGCGCCCGAGGAACCGTAGGAATACTTGCCCGGGTTCTTCTTCATCAGCTCGACCAGGCCCATCACCGTGTCGGGCATGTCCATGCGAGCGACCAGCACCAGCGGATTGACGCAGATCGAGGAGATCGGCGTGAAATCCTTCACCGCATCGTAGGCCGGCTTGGCGAAGGCGGTCGGGTTGATGGCGTGCGTGGAGGAGGGCGCGCAGAGCAGCGTGTAGCCGTCGGGCTTGGCGTTCTTCACGTCGACCGCGCCGATCGAGCCGGCGGCGCCGGCCTTGTTGTCGACGATGACCTGCTGGCCGAGGATCGCCGTCAGCTTCTCGGCGGCCATGCGGCCGATGATGTCGGTCGGGCCGGCCGGCGCGAACGGAATGACGAAGCGGATCGGCTTGTCGGGAAATTTGGCCTGGGCGCGGGCGAGGCTCGGCGCGGCGAAGGCGGCGGCACCCGCGACGATCAGTTGGCGGCGCTTCATTTTATTTCCTCCCGTTGAACTTTTCTGGAGCGGGAGACTAGCGGAGCCGGCCTGACCCGCCAACGACCCGCAGCCACAAGTCGCGGCCAGGGTCCGGCAGGCCTGGAAAGCCTTGTCACGGGGTCCGAATTGCGCGGCAAGAACCCATCGTATAGATTGCCCCCATGTCGCAGTTCTTTCTTCCCGGCGCGCGCACCGCGCGATGTATCGAGGCCTGAGGCCCAGCGGGCCCTGTTAGCCTTCGTTCGTATTTGAGTCGGGAGAAGGGGCGATGTCCCTCGTCGTTTACAACACGCTGTCGCGCGAGAAAGAGCCGTTCGCGCCCATCGATCCGTCGCATGTCCGCCTCTATGTCTGCGGCCCGACGGTCTATGACTACGTCCATATCGGCAATGCGCGGCCGGTCGTCGTGTTCGACGTGCTGTACCGCCTGCTGAAGCGCCGCCATCCGAAGGTCACCTATGTCCGCAACATCACGGACATCGACGACAAGATCATGGTGCGCGCCGCCGAGAACAAGGAGTCGATCGACGCGCTGACGGCGCGCACGGCCGCCGCCTATCAGAGCGACATGGGCCGCCTCGGCGCGCTGTCGCCCGACGTCGAGCCGCGCGCCACGAAATATGTCGGCGAGATGATCGCGCTGATCGAGCGACTGGTCGCCCGCGGCCATGCCTACGCTGCCGAGGGACACGTGCTGTTCGACGTGCCCAGCATGGAAGACTATGGCCGCCTGTCGCGCCGCTCGCACGACGAGCTGATCGCCGGCGCGCGGGTCGAGGTGGCGCCCTACAAGAAGGATCCCGCCGACTTCGTGCTGTGGAAGCCTTCGACCGATGCGCAGGCGGGATGGCCGAGCCCGTGGGGCCGCGGCCGTCCGGGCTGGCACATCGAGTGCTCGGCCATGAGCGGCGCGCTGCTCGGCGAGACCTTCGACATCCATGCCGGCGGGCTCGACCTCATCTTCCCGCACCACGAGAACGAGATCGCGCAGAGCCGCAGCGCCTTCGGTCACGCCATCATGGCGAAGTACTGGATGCACAACGGCTTCCTGAACATCTCCGGCGAGAAGATGAGCAAGTCGCTCGGCAACTTCTTCACCGTGCACGAGCTGCTCGACCAGTATCCCGGCGAGGTGATCCGCCTGCTGCTGCTCACGGCGCAGTACCGCCAGCCGCTGGACTTCACGCATGAGGGGCTGGCCCAGGCCAAGGGCACGCTCGACCGCTGGTACGGGCTGATGCGCGGCAAGGCGCTGGAGGAGAAGGCTATCCCGGCCTCGGTCGAGGACGCCCTGTCCGACGATCTCAACACGCCGCTCGCCATCAGCGCGCTGCACCAGTTGCGCGATCCCTCGGAGCTGAAGGCCGGCGCGTCGGCGCTCGGCCTGCTGCAGCAGGATCCCGAGGCATGGTTCCGCTGGACGCCGGCCGCAGCGGCCGACGGCCCGTCGGACGCCGAGATCGAAGCCGCGATCGCCGCCCGTCAGGCCGCGCGCAAGGCCAAGGACTTCAAGGAGTCCGACCGCATTCGCGACGACCTCAAAGCCAAGGGCGTGATCCTCGAGGACGGGCCGAAGGGCACGACTTGGAAGCGGGGCTAGCGCATTCTGATGCGCTGGTTCAAAACGGATATGAACTAGCCGTTCGGCATCGGCCGCTCGGGACCGAGCTCGTGGCACTTGATGGCGACCGACTTCGGCTTGAGCGCGCGCAGCGCCTTGAGGAAGACGGCCATGTGCGGCGTCGCGAAATGGTCCTTCAGCGCCTGCTCGTCCTTCCACCATTCGCGCACGCGCATCAGGCCGGGTTCGAGCATGTCGAAGGCATAGTCGTAGCCGGCGCATCCGGCTTCGGCGCGCGAGGCCTCGACCATCGGACGTGCGACGGCCGCGACATCGGCGGCCTGGGCGGGATCGAACCGGGCGTCGGCGAGCACGATCAGCATGATGGCCTCCTTCAGCGCTTCTCGAAGATGATGCTCTGCACGGCGCGGCCGAAATAGCCCTGGCAATCGGCCAGTCGTGCGGCGGCGATGCCGACCGAGTCGGGGCCGATCCAGGTCTCGGCATCGAGCAGCACCCATTCGCCGACCGGCTCGCGGCCGAGGCTGACGGTCAGGTCGGCATTGATGAACGTCCACTCGTTCATGTCGAAGACCGACGAGGTGCCGTTGCAGAAATCGGCGGCGATTACGGCGCGCATCAGGGGCGAGATGTCCGCGCCCTCCACGATGGGGCGCGTCGCGCGATACCAGACGGCGGCCGGGCCGGGGATGCGGAAGCCGCCCTTCGCCGTGCGCATCTCGATACCCTTCAGGAACGGCGTCTCGGTCGCGAAGAATTCGGGCGGGGCGCAGAGTTCCGGCATCGGAAGTTCGACCGGCGGCCCGTTGGCGATGGCCGGCATCTCCTTCGGATCGACGCGGATGCGCAGCGCGCTCGCGCGCACGACCTCGGCGCCGTCGGCGAGCAGGCGCAGCGACACGAGCTGGATCTTGCGGCCCTCGCGGACGATCTCCGTTTCGATGGTGAGCGGCGCGACCGGCACCGGCCGCATCAGGTCGACGGTGAGACGGGCGACGCGCATCGGCACAGGCGAGGGCAGGCGTTCGACCGCCCAGCAGATCAGCGATGATGGCGCCGCGCCGTGCTGGAGTTTCGGACTCCACGGACCGCCGGCAAAGGTGCTCGTCTCGGCAATGGCGCCTTCGACGCGGTAGATCGACTCCATACGCTTCAGCTCCGTGCAGGGCGCGCTTTCTTAAAGGTCGACGCCGCGGCCTTCAATCGCGGGTCGCAATGATGTGCCACGCGATTGCGGTCGTCGACGACGTGCCGGGTAATGACTTGACGGTCTTCTGTATTTAACATAATTGTTAAATATGGATGCGCTCTCCCAGACCTTCTCAGCCCTCGCCGACCCAACCCGGCGCGCGATCCTCGCGCGACTTGCCAGTGGCGGTGCCACGGTCGGCGAGCTGGCCGAGCCGTTCGAGATGTCGCTGCCGGCGGTGTCGCGGCATCTCAAGGTGCTGACGGATGCCGGGCTGATCGAGCGCCACACCGAGGCGCAATGGCGCCGTTGCGAGCTGCGCGGCGAGGGGCTGCGCGCCGCGGCCGACTGGATCGAGCACTACCGCAAGTTCTGGGAGGCGAGCTTCGACCGGCTCGACGCCTTCCTGAATCGCACCGAACCGGAACCCGCTCCCAAGCCGACGAAAGGAAAGCCCCATGCCCGACGCAAGGCTCGATAACAACACGCTGCATGTCAGCCGGATTTTCGATGCATCGCGCGACCGCGTGTTCGACGCGTGGACGAAGCAGGACCTGTTCGTCCAGTGGATGTGCCCGCCCGGCGTTGAGATCACGGTCTGCGAGATCGACGTCCGGCGGGGCGGCGCGTGGCGGGTCGACGGTCGCTTTTCCGGCGGCGTCTTCTCCTCTTCGGGCGTCTATCTCGAGGTCGTGCGGCCCGAGCGGCTCGTCTTCACCTGGGCCCATCATGCCGATGGCGATTTCGCGAAACCGCGCGGCCATGAAACCACGGTCCGCGTCGAGCTGCGGGCCCTCGGCAGCCGCACCGAGCTGATCCTGGTCCATGGGCCGTTCGTCGACGAGAACAGCTTCGGCAATCACCAGCGCGGCTGGGCCGGCACGTTCGACAAGCTCGTGGCTTTCCTCGGGAGGGCAGCATGACCACGCATCCCGTCGTCTCGCACGAGGCCTGGCTCGCGGCCAGCCGCGAACTGCTGGCGAAGGAAAAGGAATTCACGCGGCTGCGGGACGAGCTGTCGCGCCAGCGCCGGGCGCTGCCCTGGGAGCGGGTCGAGAAGGATTATGCCTTCGAGGCGGCCGAGGGGCGCGTGTCGCTCGCCGACCTGTTCGGCGGACACGGGCAGCTCCTCGTCTATCACTTCATGTTCGGTCCGGACTGGACCGAGGGCTGCAAGAGCTGCTCCTTCTGGGGCGACAACTTCAACGGGATCGATATCCATCTCGCGCATCGCGACACGGCCTTCGTCGCCGTTTCACGGGCGCCGCTGGCGACGCTCGATGCCTACCGCCGGCGGATGGGCTGGACCTTCCGCTGGGTGTCCTCGGGCGGAAGCGACTTCAACTTCGACTACAAGGTGAGTTCACGGCCGGGCGAGGACGGCGTCGACTACAATTTCGGGACGATGAAGGTCGGCCCCGGCGAGATGCCGGGCTTCAGCGCCTTCCGCCGGGACGACGACGGTGCGATCTATCACACCTATTCGACCTATGCCCGCGGCGTTGACATGCTGAACGGCACTTACCATCTGCTGGATCTGACCTCGAAAGGCCGCGACGAGGACGGGCTTGCATTCACGATGAGCTGGGTGAGGCGGCGCGACCAATACTGAGACCTACATTCAAGACGGGAAGGTCGTCATGAAGGCAATCTGGCAAGGCAAGGTCATCGCCGAGAGCGATCGCACGCTCGAGGTCGACGGCTATCGCTATTTCCCGCGCGACACGGTGCGAATGGATCTGCTGAAGCTGACGCCCAAGACCGGTAGCGACCTCAAGTGTCCGCACGGCGTGCAGTTCTACGATGTGGTCGAGGGTGGGACGCGCAGCCCGCGTGCCGCCTGGTCCTACGAGGCGCCCCAGGAAAAGATGAAGCCCGTCGATCACTGGATCGGCTTCTGGGAAGACGTGAACGTCGCCTGACGCACAAAAGAAAACGGCCGGCGAATGCCGGCCGTTTCGATTCGGTCTGTAGGAGCGATCAGCGCGCCGGCGTGATCGACGTGATCGTCAGCGGCGTCGTCATGCCGATCACGACATCGCCCACCTTGATCTTCTTCAGCATGTCCTGCTTGGCGATCGAATTGGCCGTGTAGGTGCGGACCGGGCCGCCGCGGCCGTCGATCACCGAGACGGAATTCTTGCCGAGGTCGACGCCGACGACCGTGAGCGTGAAGCGGCCGGCCTCGACGTCGGTCTGGTTCGTCGCGCCCATCTGGTCCTTGCGGGCGAGCTGCGCGCCCGGGCCCTTCTGGCGCAGGTTCAGCATGGTCACCACCTCGGAGTAGGTGACGTTGGCAAACGAACCGTCGTCGATCGCATCCAGGTTCTTGACGGCGTCGGAGACCGGGAGGATCTCGAGCTGGCCGTTCGGCATGGTGAAGGCGACGGTGCGGCTTTCCGGATCGGCCGACTCGATCTTGACCCGCTGCGTGACCACGTTGTTGAAGGCCACGCCCTCGCGCGGCACGGCCGTCACCTGGGCCGACGCCTGCCGCTCGGGCAGCGCCACGCCGATCGCCAGAACCGCCGCGAACAAGGAAACGCCTGCGGTCATCTTCATCGAACGGATCGTCATTGCCGTGTACCTCGCAAAACCCCTAACGCGCCGGACAATAGCGATCCGAACCGGCGAAGCAACCACCAAGGGCGTGAGGTTTTCAGGCAAAATGCGCCAGCACGGCCTTCGCGACCGCATCGGGCTGGTCGAGATAGGCCAGATGGCCGGCATTCGCGACGGTTTCGACGCGTGTGGCGCCGTTGATCCCCTCCGCAAACTTCGTGGCATAACTCGGCGGCAGCAGGCCGTCCCGCTCGCCCCACAGGATCAGAGTCGGTGCCGCGATCAGGCCCAGCCGCTTTTCCAGCCGCGTGTTGCCGAGCGGCCAGAAGGCCCGCGCGGCGGCCTCGGAGGCCCGGGTCATCTCAATCGGCCATTCCACCGAATTGGCGCCGTCGGGCGCGGCGACCAGGTTGTGCCAGTTGGCCGCCTCGGCGCACATCAGGCCGGGCAGCACGTCCTTGCGCTGCGCCCAGGGATCCTCGGCGGGCTCCTTGTCGTCGAACAGGCCGAACGGGGCGATCAGGGCGAGCTTGCCGACATGGCCGGGGAAGATCGCCGCCATTTCGGCGGCAAAGGCGCCGCCGACCGAGGCGCCGACCAGGTCGGCGCCGGCGAGGCCCGCTTTGTCGACGAGCTGACGGACCGCCAGCACCCAGTCGAGATGCGTGTCGAGTTCGGTGTGGCCGGTTGCCCCAGGATAGCCGGGCAGGGACGGCGCGATGACGGTCCGGCTTTCGGCCAGCCGGTCGAGGAACGGCAACCAGCGCGGCAGGCCGCCGAGGCCTGCCAGGAAGCCGAGCTTGGGGCCCTTGCCCTTGGTCCAGACGCGGCAGGGGTGGCCGTTGACGTCGACGGTGGTCGTTGCAGGCTGGGACAAGCGACTACTCCGCGGCGACGGTTTGCGGACGGAACGGCGAGATCGCGGCGCGCTGGCTCTTGGCCATCGGCTTGGGCCACCACTTGTTTTCCCACTCGCCGAACAGGCCCTTCACCTTCGGCATCACCTGCTCGGCGAACAGGCGCGTGTTGTACTTGGTGAGGTCCTTGCCCATGTTGCCGTACTGAAGCAGCAGCATCAGGTTGCCGACGTTGAGGCTGGTCGCCACGTGGCGGATCTGCTCCGCCACTTCGTCGGCCGTGCCGATGATGACGTACCCGCCGTCGACGATGTCCTTCATGTTGGTGGCCTTGAGCGCCGCCTTGGCCGCCGGATTGGCGACGTTGGCGGCCTTCGACACCATGCTCTGGATGCCGGCGCGCTGGGTCGCCTCGGTCGTGTACCCGGGCGGCTGGGCGAAGCGCGGATCGATGTGCAGGCAGCGGCCGTAGAAATACTCGGCCGGCTCCGTATAGAGGTCGAGCGCCTGCTGGCGGCTCTCGGCCACGCCGACGAACTGCAGGAAGCCGGCGCGGTAGGGATTGCGGTCCTTGCCGAGCTTCTCCATCTCGTCCCAGAAGCCCTGCATCGTCGCGAGGCCGGCCTTGTAGCCGTAGTACGAGAGGTAGCAGTAGACGTAGTCCATCTCAGCGCACCACCGCCACGTCTCGACCGAGCCGCCGCCGGGAATCCAGATCGGCGGATGCGGGTCGTCCTGGATCGGGCGCGGCCAGATGTTGACGTAGCGCTGCTGGTTGTAGCGGCCGTTGAAGGCGAACGTGTCCTTCTCGGTCCACGCCTTCTTCACCAGGTCGTGCGCCTCGAGATAGCGCTCGCGCAGCAGGCTCGGGTTCTGGCCGTAGGCGTAGCAGGTGTCCATCGGCGAGCCGACCGGGAAGCCCGCGATCAGCCGGCCACCCGAGATGCAGTCGATCATCGCGAACTCTTCGGCGACCCGCGTCGGCGGATTGTAGAGCGCCAGCGAGTTGCCCATGACGCAGAGGGCGGTGTCGGTTGTGCGGCGCGCGAGTGAGGAGGCGATCAGGTTGGGCGAGGGCATCAGGCCGTAGCCGTTGGAATGATGCTCGTTCACGCAGATCGCGTCGTAGCCGAGCTCGGCGGCGTATTCGAGCTCGTCCATGAAGTCGTTGTACATGTGGTGCGCCCGCTTGGGGTCGAACAGCGACGAATGGATGTCGACCCACACGGACGGGTGCTTCTTGTTGAAGTCCGCTGGAAGCTCCGTGTACGGCATCAGGTGGAACCACATGAGCTTCATGGTGCGCTCTCCCTAAACTCGAGCTGCTTGGTAAACGACCGTTTACCTGCGAAGGGTGCCGCGACTCCGCCGGACCGGCAATGTGGGATTTCCGCAGGGCGGAGAAGCACTTATCCCCCGAATCACATGCTATGCGATGAAACCTTTTGCCGTGTTTTTGGAGGGCTTATGAGGTTGTTCGCCGCCGCTTGCGCCGTCGTTGCTGCCTTCGCGTCCGTATCGGCCTGGGGACAGGGCATGGTGCAAAGTGACTGCCAGCGGAACTTCGTCGTCGAGGGAACGGCGCGCGTCACGGCGATGAACTTCCGCACCTGGCGGGAGTTTCCCAACCTGCCGCAGGCCGCCGCGCTCAAGAACCTGCGCGCCGCCATGCTGGCGGAGGGTTTCAGCAATATCGGCGTCGATGCCGAGGCCGGCGCGCTCACCGCCGTGCAGGAGACGAGCGGTTCGGGACGTCCCCAGACCCTGCGGATCTCCGCCCGCAAGTCCGGCGGCGGCACGCGGGTCGATGCCGTCTTCATGATCCAGGCCGGCCAGACGGCGGATTCGAACTATGTCCGCAATGCCATGTGCCGCGTGGTCGACGCCGCCAATCTCTGAGGTCGTCTATCTCATGTCATCCTGAGCGCAGCGAAGGATCTCACGCCAGCAATGGAGCACTTTGGTCGCTCTGTGAGGTCCTTCGCCGCGCTCAGGACGACAGTTTCACGTGCCTAGATATTGGTCGGGTCGCCCAAGGTCTTGTTGAGCGAGCTGGCCTCGAGGGCGAGGTGACGGACCGTCTTCGCATCGATGGTCACGTCCTTGCGAAGTTCCAGGGTGGCCATTTCATACTTTCCACCCGGCTTCAGCCGGGGCTCGATCGTTTGCAGGCGCTTTCCGCGCCAGAAGCCGAACAGGACTCTCTCTTCCTCGGCGCGGATCAGGAGGACGGGGCCGTGCGCGAAGTAGACGAGGTGGCCCCACTTGATGGCTTCCTCGAAGGCTGACGCTGCGCGGACAGTTTCGCGCAGTGTCTCGACGCACTCACGCCGCCAGCCCCGCAACGCCTTCACGTAGGCGTCGGGACTGGCGGGCGGGGTGCTCTTCTTCATCATGTCGCAAACGACCTCAGTCGCGCTTGTCGGCGACCTTGATGCCCATGACCTTCTTCGCGGGGTACTTCTTGAACGTGCCCAGGTGGTTGCGCATGCCGAGCTGGAACGCCTCGATGTAGGCCAGCTTGCGCGTCAGGTAATTGTGCTGCTCTTTCGGATCGAGATAGAGGTTGAACAGCTTCGGATAGGCGTAGCGTTCCAGCACGCCGGTGAAGCCGCCGGTGCCAAAGGCGTCGGTTGCGTTGTCGCTCGTGGCCGACAGCACCATCTTGTATTCGCCGCAGCGCATGCCCGAGAAGGTCTGGCTGAGCCAGTAGTAATGGTACTTGCGGTTCGAGAGACCGTCGGGCGCCAGCAGGAAAGAACTCTGGTCGATGCCGTCGATGTAACGGTCGGACGGCAGCAGGTCCGACGCCCCCGCGAGGCCGAGTGCGGTCGGCACGATGTCATTGAAGTCGAACAGCCCGTCGCTCTGGCGGCCGGCGTCGATCGTGCCGGGCCAGTACATCAGGCCGGGAACGCGCACGCCGCCTTCCCAGGTCGAGCCCTTGGCGCAGCGGAACGGCGTGAAGGCCGCGTCCGGCCACGTCTCCATGTGCGGGCCGTTGTCGGACGAGATGAAGATCAGCGTGTCCTCGAGCTGGCCCGACTTGCGCAGCGCCTCGACCAGGCGGCCCATGATCTCGTCCAGTTCGAGCAGCGTGTCCTTGTAGGGATGCTTTGCCGGCGACTTCCCGAGATACTTTTCGTTCGGATAGTTATCGAAGTGGGCGCCGCGCGTGCAGTGATAGAGCAGCCACGGCTTGTCAGCCTTGGCCTGCTTGGCGATGAACTCCTCGGAGTATTTGCACCACTTCTCGTCGAGTTCGGAGAGGACGGGGATCGTCACCTCCTCGACGTTGGTCAGTTCCTTGCCCTTGGTCGCGTGTACGAAGCAGCGATTGAACGGCATGTTCTTGATCCACTCGGTGCGCGCTTCCGAATAGACGATCTCGGGGAAGAAATGCGGGTCGCGCCACTCGGTGTACATGTCGGACACCGAGAGGAAGCCGTAGAAATCGTCGTAGCCGACATGCTGCGGCTGGCTCTCGACGTTTTCTCCAAGATGCCACTTGCCGACGGCCTGCGTCGTGTAGCCGGCCTGGCTGAGCAGCATCGGCAGCGTGATCTCGCCCTGCAGGCCACCGGGTTCACCATACATCGGCGGACGGTGCAGGCCATGGCGGTTGGGCACGCGGCCGGTGTGCAGCGTGGCGCGCGAAGGCGAGCAGGAAGGTTCCGAATAGCAGGACGTGAGCTGCAGCCCGCCGCGCGCGATCTTGTCGAAGTTGGGCGTCGGTGCGCCCACGGCCACGCCGCCGCCGTAGCAACCGAAGTCGCCCCAGCCGACATCGTCCATCAGGTAGATCAGGATGTTGGGCTTCTTCTTGCGAGCCGCCAGCTTGCGCGCGGTGGCCTCGATGTCGGCCTTGTGCACGAAGCCCGGCTCCAGATGAGCGGCTTTGCGCACGGCCTGCGTCGCGATGGCGTCGAACGTCGTCATGTTTCCTCCAGAAGTGCCGACGATGATTTTGGCGCAAGCTACTAGCTTGCGGCGTCCGTGGCGATGGCGCGTGCGAGTGCCGCGAGCGGTGCGCCGAAACGCGCACCGGCTTCGGCCTCGCTCATGGCCGAACGCACGAACCGCATCGAGATGCAGCCCAGCACGCGATCGCGCTTGCGGATCGGAACGGCGATGCCCTGCAGCCGGCCCGCCCGCGGCAGGACCGCGAAGGCGTGCCCGTCGCGCTTGATGCGCGCGAAGTCGGCGGCCAGTTTCGCATCGTAGCGCACGCCGAGATCGCGCAGGATCGCGCGGCGCTCATCTTCTGCGGAGAAAGCGAGCCAGGCGCGGCCGAGTGCGCCCGACAGGATGGGGCTGCGCCGGTGCAGCGCGGTGCGCTCGAATGACATCGGACTCTCGGCGGCGGTCGAATAGCGGATCGTGATCGCCCGATGGCTGACCGCCCCGAGATAGAGCGGCCAGCCATGCGTCTGCGTGAAGCGATGCAGGTGCGGTGCGGCCGCGTCGACGAAACGATCGATGAAGCGGATGCCCTGGGCGAGACCCAGCACGCGGTCGGTCAGCCGGTAGCCGATCAGCCGCGACACCTGCGTCGCGTACCCCAGTTCGACGAGTGTGCCGAGCAGGCGGGCGACGGTGGGGCGGGGCAGGCCGGTCTCGTCCGCCAAAGCCGCAATCGTGCCGTGCGGGCGCCGGCTGAGCGCCTCGAGGATCGCGAAACTGCGGCGGACGGGTTCGATGGCCATGCACGGGACGCTATTCCGTAATACGGATTCTGTCGACTTAAGCCCGGCGGGCCGCCGCAAAAGGGTCTAGCCTTCACGACAACAAGAAACGACGAGGAAGCATGTTCGGCAGACGGCGGTTCGGGATGGGACTGGGCGTTGCGGCCTTCGCGGCGCCGGCGATCGTACGCGCGCAGAAATTCCCTGCGGGCCGGGTCACGATGGTCGTGCCGTTCCCGGCGGGCGCCGCCACCGACATCAGTGCGCGCATCTATTCCGAACGGCTCTCGGCACTGTGGGGCCAGCCGGTCGTCATCGACAACAAGGGCGGTGGCAACGGCATTCCGGCCGCCGAGTCGGTGGCGCGCGCGAAGCCTGACGGGCTCACGATCTTCGCCACCTCGGCGATGACGCAGGCCGTCAATCCAGCGATCTACGACAAGCTGCCCTATGATCCGGTCGAGGATTTCCAGGCGATCTCGCGCATGGGCACCTCGCCCTTCGTGCTGCTGGTCGACAGGAACAGCCCGATCAACACGGCGGCCGAACTGACGGCGAGACTCAAAGCCGAACCCGGCAAGTACAATTACGGCGCGGGCGCGTTGCCGGCGCGCGTGGCGTCCGAACTCTACAAGATGGCGGCCGGTGTCGACGCGGTCTATGTCGGCTACAAGAGCAACCCGCAAGCCATCCCCGATGTGCAGAGCGGCCTGCTCACTTTCATGATGATCGACACGGTCAACGCCAAGATCGCGATGGACCGTGGCGCGCTGAAGGGATTGTTCGTCACCGACAGCGAGCGCTATGCCGCCGTGCCCGACATGCCGACGGCGGTCGAGGCGGGTTTCCCCGACGTGCAGCTCACGACCTGGACCGGCTTCTATGTGCCCAGGGCCACGCCGCGCGAGATCGTGCAGCGCATCAATGCCGACCTTCACACTGTCGCGGCGCAGCCCGAGGTGCTGGAGAGGCTCGCGGCGCTGGGCGGGACGCCCAAGCTGATGAGCCCCGAGAACTTTGCCGCCTTCACGCGCTCCGAGAAGGAGCGGTGGGGGCAGATCATTCGTCGTGCCAACATCAAGGTTGAGTAGGAGAGAGCCATGGCAGGATCCCTGAGCGCCAATGCCGGCCCGCGTTATCGTCACAACGCCGACGAGAGCGCACCGTACGAGACGATCACCATCGACAAGCTGACGCCGATCCTCGGCGCCGAGATCGGCGGCATCGATCTCAGCAAGCCGTTGTCTAACCGGCAGCAGGACGAGATCCATCGGGCGCTGGCCGAGAATTCGGTGATCTTCTTCCGCGACCAGCACATCAGCCAGGATCAGCACCTGGCGTTCGGCCGCCTGTTCGGCGACCTGCACACCCATCCCGCGGCACCCAGCGAACCCGGCAAGCCCGAGCTGATGATCATCCACGCCGACAAGGACTCTCCGCGCGCCAACGGCGAGGGCTGGCACACCGACGTGAGCTGCGATCTCGAGCCGCCGATGGGCAGCATCCTCTATATCAAGAAGGCTCCGCCCAAGGGCGGCGACACGCTGTTCGCCAGCATGTACGCGGCCTACGAATCGCTGTCGGATCGCATGAAGACCTATCTCGACGGACTGACCGCGGTCCATGACGGCGAGTCGGTCTATCGCGGTCTCTACAAGAACTTCAACGTGGTCGAGAAGCCGGAGTATCCGCGCGCCGTGCATCCGGTGGTGCGGACGCATCCGGTGACGGGCAAGAAGGCGCTCTACGTCAATCGCGGCTTCACCCGCTCGCTGGTCGGCCTGCCGCGCGACGAGAGCGACGCGATCCTGCGCTATCTCTACGAACACATGGAAAACCCGCTCTTCCAGTGCCGCTTCCGCTGGCAGGAGAATTCCATCGCGTTCTGGGACAATCGCTGCGTTCAGCATCGCGCGATGTGGGACTACTGGCCGCACACCCGCAGCGGCAACCGCGTCACGGTGGCAGGCGACAAGCCTTACTGATACTCCTCGGGGCGTGCTGGTCATATTCGATTGCGACGGGGTGCTGGTCGACAGCGAGCCCCTCGCCAACACCTGCTTCGCCCACGCGCTCGGTCGCGAGGGGCTCGACTGGAGTGTCGAGGACACGATGCGCCGCCTGATGGGCCGCTCGATGAAATCCTGCGTGGAGATCGTCGAGGCCGAACTTGGCCGCGCCTTGCCGGCCGATTTCGTCGACCGGCTGCAGGCCGACACGTTGCAGGCCTTTCGCGATGCGCCGCTGCGGGCGGTGCCTGGCGTCGCGGAAGCGATCGACGCGATCGAGGCGGCGGGCCTCCAGACCTGCGTCGCGAGCTCAGGCGGGCTCGACAAGATGCGGGTGACCCTGGGCATCACCGGCCTGTGGGAGCGCTTCGAGGGAAGGATCTTCAGCTCGAGCCACGTGCCGCGCGGAAAACCGTTCCCCGATCTCTTTCTGCACGCCGCCATCCAGATGGACCAGCAGCCGTTCGACTGCACGGTGGTCGAGGATTCGCTGCCCGGCATCCAGGCGGCGCGTTCGGCGGGCATGCGCGCGCTGGCCTATGTCGGCGCTCCCTATGCGGATGCCGAGACGTTGCGTGCGGCCGGTGGGCGGACGTTCGACGCGATGTCGTCGCTGCCGATGCTGGCCTGGACACCGCGGATATGAGCGTGACCGGCTCCTGGTCGATGGGCGCGGGCAACGGCGAGCGGGTCGTCGTCGTCGGCGCCGGCATGGCCGGCCTGGTCGCGGCGCGGCTGCTGCACGATTCGGGCTTTGTCGTCAGCGTACTCGAAGCGCGGGGCCGCATCGGTGGCCGTACCTGGACCGACGATCGTGTCGGTGCGCCGGTCGACCTCGGCGGTTCCTGGGTGCACGGCGTCGATGGCAATCCGCTCACTTTGTGGTGCGAGAAGCTCGGCGTCGAGCTGGTTGAGAACCAGGGCGACCGGCTGCTGATCGACAAGCGTGCGACCTCACCGACGCGCGAAGGCCAGCGCCGCCGCGCGGTGCTGGGCCGGATGGCCTTCAAGACCGCCATCGAATGGGCGGGCTGGAAGAGCAAGGCGCTGACCCGCATTCGCGGTCCGCGCTCGATCTCGGTGCGCGAGGCTGTCGAGCCGTTGCTGACGGCTTCGTGGCTGCCAGTCATCGACCGGCTGGTCGTCGCGACCTTTGTCGAGATGAGCGAGGGCGTGCAGAGTGCGCCGTGGGATGCGGTGGCGGCGGAGGAGTGGTTTCCGACCGAGGGCCTCGAACGCAATGCCCAGCCCAAGGGCGGCTACCGGCAACTCGTCGACGACGTGGCGCATGGGCTCGACATCCGTCAGGCCGCCGCCGTCGAACGCGTCGTCTGGACGGGCAACGGCGTGACGGCGATTCTGCAGAGCGGCGAGCGTATCGAAGCGGACCGTGCTGTGATCGCAGTGCCGGTCGGTTTGCTGCGCGCCGGACTGCCGGCGCTCGATCCGCTCCCGCCGGAATTGCAGCGCATCGCCATCGGTCGCATCGGCTACGGCGCCGGTGTACTCGGCAAGATCTACCTTCGCTTTCCGCATCGCTTCTGGCCGGAGTCGCCGAAATGGTTCGGGCGGTTGCCTGACTCGCCGGAGAGGCGCGGCGGTTTCAACACCTTCGTCAGTCATCAGCAGGAGACCGGCCTGCCGATCCTGCTGAGCTTCTGCAACGGCCATACCGCCATCCATCTCGACCGCGAGGCGAGCGACGCGGAAGTGACCGCCGTTGCCATGAGATCCCTGCGCGCGATGTTCGGTGACGACATTCCCGAGCCCGAGGCGATGGTCTTCCCGCGCTGGCTGAGCGATCCGTGGTCGCGCGGCGGATATTCCTATCCCGGTGTCGGCAGCGATCCCGACGATTGCACCGCGCATGCACGGCCGCTCGGCAACCGCGTGTTCTTCGCGGGTGAGGCGACCGAGCCGGTCGAGTACGGCACCGTGCATGCAGCACTCTGGTCCGCCGAGCAGACGGCCGAGACGATCTTCCGCCTCGCCACCGGCACGGCAGCCTCGCGCGATGCGCGGCCCTGGGCGGGCGCCCGTACTGGCGCGGGTCGGCACAATGCGGGATAAAAGCCCATGACCCTCGCCAACGTCCTTTTCGTCCTCGTGCTGGTGTCGGCGTTCGCCACGCTCGGTATGCTGTTCGCCGGTCTCATCAACATGAGCCAGAACCAGGACGGCAACATCGAGGGCAGCCGTCGCAGTAACAAGTTCATGTGGTGGCGCGTGCGCCTGCAGTTGCTCACCGTTGTGCTGATCCTGCTCTGGTATCTTGCAAGCCGGGGCTAGGCGATGGCGGTCACGCTCAATCGCATCTACACGCGGGGTGGCGACACGGGGCAGACCTCGCTCGGTCGCGGCGAGCGCGTGGCCAAGCACGACATCCGCGTCGAAGCCTATGGCACGACGGACGAAGCGAACTCCGTGATCGGCCTTGCGCGCAACGCCATCGCGCGCGCCGGTGGCGGCGATGCGCGTCTTGCTGAGGCTGACGCGATGCTGGGCCGCATCCAGAATGACCTGTTCGATCTCGGCGCCGATCTGTGCACGCCGGAAGGCAAGACCAAGCGCGACGAGCCGGCGCTGCGCATGGTCGCGTCGCAGGTCGAGCGTCTCGAACGCGAGATCGATGCGATGAATGCCGAGTTGCAGCCGCTCAACTCTTTCATCCTGCCGGGCGGCAGCGAGGCTGCGTCGTGGTTGCACCTGGCGCGGACCGTGGCGCGGCGCGCCGAGCGGTGCATGACCCGGCTGGCCATCGAGCAGGAGGTCAATCGGGAGGCGATCAAGTACATCAATCGCCTGTCCGACCACCTCTTCGTGCTGGCCCGGAGGCTCAACGACAATGGCGCAGCAGATGTGCTGTGGGTGCCGGGCGGCGCGCGCTAATCAGCCAAGCTGTTGAAAGATAGGGGAAAAATCTTTCACCCTGCGATTTTGTGCAGTGCGCCATAGCCTTGACATGATCGGCTCAACACCCCTACACGAAAACCCCTTCGCCGGACGGGAACAGTCCGGCCGCAACTCACCGATAGGCGCAACGCGATGAAAGTGCTGGTCGCGGTCAAGCGGGTCATCGACTACAACGTCAAGATCCGCGTAAAGGCCGACAACACGGGTGTCGAGACGGCTAACGTCAAGATGTCCATGAATCCCTTCGATGAGATCGCCGTGGAAGAGGCGATCCGCATGAAAGAGAAGGGCGCAGCGACCGAAATCATCGCTTTCTCCGCCGGCCCGGCCCAGTGCCAGGAGACGATCCGCACCGCGCTCGCCATGGGCGCCGACCGCGGCGTCCTCGTCCAGACCGACGTCGAACTGCAGCCGCTGGCCGTCGCCAAGCTGCTCAAGGCGGTGGTCGACAAGGAACAGCCCGGCCTGGTGATCGTCGGCAAGCAGGCGATCGACGACGACTCCAACGCCACCGGCCAGATGCTGGCCGCGCTGCTCGGCTGGTCGGTCGGCACCTTCGCCAACAAGCTGAACGTCGCCGACGGCTCGGTCGAGGTGAAGCGCGAGGTCGACGGCGGCCTCGAGAACATCAAGATCAAGATGCCGGCGGTGATCACCACCGACCTGCGCCTGAACGAGCCGCGCTACGCGTCGCTTCCCAACATCATGAAGGCCAAGAAGAAGCCGATCGAGACGCTGGCGCCCGACGCGCTGGGTGTCGACGTCGCGCCGCGCCTCAAGACCCTGAAGGTCGAAGAGCCGCCGAAGCGCAAGGCCGGCATCAAGGTGAAGACCGTCGCGGAGCTGGTCGAGAAGCTGCGCAACGAAGCGGGAGTGATCTGAGATGGCCGTCCTCGTTGTCGCCGCGCATGACGGCAAGACCGTTCGCGCCAACGTCTTCAACGCCGTGGCCGCCGCGGCCCAGATGGACCCCGAGGTTCATGTCCTGGTGGCTGGCAGCAACGCCGGCGAGGCCGCCAAGTCGGCCGCTGCGATCCAGGGCGTCGCCAAGGTGCTGCAGGCCGAAGATGCGGCCTACGCCAACTGGCTGGCCGAGGACATCGCGCCGCTCGTCGTGAAGCTCGCGCCGAACTACAGCCACGTCGTGATGGCGGCCGACTCGGTCGGCAAGAACGTGGCGCCGCGCGTCGCGGCCCTGCTCGACGTCGCGCAGGTCTCCGAGGCGATCCAGGTTGTCTCGCCCGACACCTTCGTGCGTCCGATCTATGCCGGCAACGCGATGGCCACCGTCCAGACCGCCGACAAGATCAAGATCGTCACCGTGCGTCCGACCAACTTCAAGGCGGCGGCGGGCGGCGGTTCGGCCGCGATCGAGCAGATCGCCGGCACCGGCACCGCGGGCCTGTCGTCCTTCGTCGGCGCCGAGCTCTCCAAGAGCGAGCGCCCCGAGCTGACCAGCGCCAAGATCGTCGTCAGCGGCGGCCGTGGCCTGCAGAGCGGCGAGAACTTCAAGATGCTCGAGACCCTGGCCGACAAGCTCGGCGCCGGACTCGGCGCCAGCCGCGCCGCGGTCGATGCGGGTTACGTGCCGAACGACTACCAGGTCGGCCAGACCGGCAAGGTGGTGGCGCCCGACCTCTACATCGCCATCGGCATCTCCGGCGCGATCCAGCATCTCGCCGGCATGAAGGACAGCAAGACCATCGTCGCGATCAACAAGGACGAGGAAGCGCCGATCTTCCAGGTTGCCGATTACGGCATCGTGGGCGACCTGTTCCAGATCGTCCCCGAGCTGACCGCCGCGGTCGAGAAAAAGTAAAGTAACCCGAGGATACCCATCATGATCAAGCGCATCGGCGTCATCGGCGCTGGCCAGATGGGCAGCGGCATCGCCCATGTCTGCGCGTTGAAGGGATACGAGATCCGCCTCGCGGATATCGACCAGTCCCATCTCGACAAGGGCATCGACGCGATCGGACGGAACATGGACCGGCAGATCAGCCGCGGCATGATCCGCCCCGAGGACAAGGATGCGGCGCTCGGACGTATCTCGACCGCCACCGACTACAAGCCGTTCGCCGACTGCGACCTGATCGTCGAAGCGGCGACCGAGAACGAGGCGGTGAAGCGCGAGATCTTCAAGAAGGTCTGCGAGGGCCTGCCGGCCAACGTCCTGCTCGCCACCAACACCTCGTCGATCTCGGTGACGAGGCTCGCCGCGGTGACCGACCGTCCCGGCAAGTTCATGGGCATGCACTTCATGAACCCGGTCCCGCTGATGGGCCTGGTCGAGCTGATCCGCGGCATCGCGACGGAAGAAGAGACCTTCCGCACGGTCCGCGAGGTCGTGGTCAAGCTCGACAAGAAGCCGGTCAATGCCGAGGACTTCCCGGCCTTCATCGTGAACCGCATCCTGCTGCCGATGATCAACGAGGCGGTCTATGCGCTCTACGAGGGCGTCGGCAACGTCGAGGCGATCGACACCGGCATGAAGCTGGGCGCCAACCATCCGATGGGCCCGCTGGAACTCGCCGACTTCATCGGCCTCGATACCTGCCTGTCGGTGATGCAGGTGCTGCACGAGGGCCTGGCCGATTCCAAGTATCGCCCGTGCCCGCTGCTCGTGAAGTATGTCGAGGCCGGTTGGATCGGCCGCAAGGTCAAGCGCGGCTTCTACGACTATTCCGGCGAACGCCCGGTTCCGACGCGCTAAGGAGGCGGGCGGCGCGATGCGTATCGCCGTCCTGCAGTTCGCCCACGAGACGGTGACGTTCCTTCCGAACGACACCACGCTCGCCGATTTCACCTATCCCGGTTCACCCGCCAGCGGCGAAAAGCTGCTGGCGCACGATCCCAAGTCCTACATGGGTGGGTTCGTGAAGGTGGCGCGCGAGTATGACGGCGTCGAGCTTGTCGGCATCGAATCGCCGCTGTGGCCGCGCACCGGCACCGGCTCGGGCTGGATTACGGAAGAAGCCTACGAGACCTTCCTTGACCGCATGATCGCGGGCCTCAGGGAGCAGGGGCCGTTCGACGGCGTCTATCTCAGCCTGCACGGCGCGATGGGCGTGCGCGGCGTGGCGCGGCCGGAAGCCGACATCGCGCGGCGGGTGCGCGAGGTGGTCGGCCGCGCGGCCTTCATCGTCGGCACCTTCGATCCGCATGGCAACGAGGATGCCGAGTTCCTGGCCCAGGCCGACATGGCCTTCACGGTCAAATACTTCCCGCACTACGACAGCCATCTGCAGGGCCAGCGTGCGGCGCGCATGCTGGTGCGCGCGATCCGCGGCGATTACGCGCCGGCCACGGTGACGGTGAAGGTGCCGATCATCACGCCGACCGTGCTGCAATGGACCGGCGCCTCACCGTGGATGGACCTGGTGCAGCGCGCGCTCGTGTGGGAAGCGCGCGAACCCGATGTCTATGTGAACGTCTTCTTCGGCTTTCCCTTCGCCGACGTGCCCGATGTCGGTCTTACTTTTCAGGTCATGACCAACGGCAATGCGGCGTTGGCCCGCAAGGTCGCCGACGACATGTCATCCTGGGCCTGGCGCCGCCGCGAGGCGCTGCTCAATACCGCCAAGGTCCATCCGATTCCCGAGGGCGTCCGGCTCGCCAAGGACGCCATGGCGCGCGGCGAGACGCCCGTCGTGCTCGCCGACCACAGCGATCGCTCGGGCTATGCGACCTGGATCCTGAAGGAAGTGGTCGAGCAGGACCTCTCGGACACGCTGATCGCCACCATCGCCGACGCCAGGGCCATCGACGAGTTGAAGACCGCGGGCGTGAAAGTGGGCGACGCGTTCGATCGCGAGATCGGCGGCCTCGCCGACGAATCGGCCGGCCTGCCGGTGCGTATCACAGGCAAGGTGGTCGGCGTCGCGGAGGCGCGTGGCACCTTGTGGGTCAGCGTCGGCTTCGGTCGCGGCAACGTCGTGCTGATCAGCCGCTATCTGACGCAGATCGTCGAGCCGTCGGAACTGGCAGGCCCGGGTTTCGACCTCGGGCAGTTCAAGGCGATCGCCATCAAGTCGCGCGTGCACTTCCGGCGCGGCTTCGACGATAGCGGCTTCGCCAAGACGATCCTGCTGGTCGAGCCGGTCGAGCCTTTCCTCGGCACGGTGCGGCTGGATGGCCTGCCCTACAAGCACGTCGACCTGAAGAAGTTCTATCCTTACGGCGACGTCGCCTTCCCCTGAGCGAGACCCCCATGACCAGCGCGCTCTTCCGTCCCTTCACGTCCAAGTCGCTGGCCAACCGGCTGGTGATGGCGCCGATGACGCGCTCCAAGAGTCCCGACAGCATCCCGGGTGCTGATGTCGCGGCCTATTATCGCCGCCGCGCCGAGGGTGGCGTCGGGTTGATCGTCACCGAGGGCACGACGGTCGACCGGCCGGCCGCCTCCAACGACACCAACGTGCCCGACTTCCATTCGCCGGCGAGCCTCGACGGCTGGCGGCGCGTGGTTGCGGAGGTCCATGGCGCCGGCGGCAAGATCGCGCCGCAGCTCTGGCACCAGGGCATGATGCGCAAGAGCGGCACCGGCCGTAACCCCGAAGCGCCGTCCGATGGCCCGTCGGGCCTGGCGGCGTCCGGCAAGCAGGTCGGCCCGCCGATGAGCGATGCCGACATCGCCGACACGATCGATGCCTTCGCGCGCGCCGCAGGCGTTGCCAAGGAGATCGGCTTCGACGCCGTCGAGGTCCATGGCGCACACGGCTACCTGGTCGACCAGTTCTTCTGGGAAGGCGCGAACAAGCGTGAGGATGCATGGGGCGGCGACTTCGTGCAGCGCACGCGCTTCGCGGCCGACATCGTGAAGGCGATCCGCGCCCGCGTCGGTGCGGACTACCCGATCATCTTCCGCTTCTCGCAGTGGAAGCAGCAGGACTTCACGGCGCGGCTGGCGTTGACGCCCGACGAGCTGGCGCGCTTCCTCGAGCCGCTCACCGCCGCCGGCACCGACATCTTCCATTGCTCCACGCGCCGCTTCTGGGAGCCCGAGTTCGAGGGCTCGACGCTCAACCTCGCGGGCTGGACCAAGAAGCTCACCGGCAGGCCCACGATCACCGTGGGCTCGGTCGGCCTCAAGGGCGCCGACTTCGTGCAGACCTTCCGGACGCGCGAGGATTCCGAGATCGGCGATCTCGGTGAACTCGAAGCGCGGCTGGAGCGGGACGAGTTCGATCTGGTCGCGGTCGGGCGTGCATTGCTCGCGGATCCGCAATGGGCCGCCAAGGTCCGCGCCGGCCGCTTCTCCGAACTGGCGCCATTCTCGGCTTCATCGCTGGCGACACTCGCGTAAACTGCGGCTTCCACCGGGGAGCCGATACATGCGCCAGATCTTCAAGCCGTTCGTTGCCGCCATCGTGCTCGCGAGCCTGGCGCTGCCGTTCGCGCCCGCCGAGGCGCAATGGGTGTTCGTCGCCCGCAAGGCGCTGGGCCGCATCCACCAGATGACCGAGGGCAGCCAGCCGGATGGCCGCGCCGGCTATGACTTCGCGACAGTCATCCTCGACGCGTCGGCCGACAGGGTCTTCGCGGTGGCGCTCGACCACGCACGCAGGAACAATGCAGTCCGCATTCTCATGCAGGACCCCGGCGCCCGGCGCATCCAGATTGCTGAAGGAGATCGCACGGCGACCTTGAACGTCGTGCCGTTCAACGACGACGTCTCGCAACTGTTGATCGCGGGCCATGCCGGTAAGGGCGAGAGTTCGACGGCACCGCTCATCGTTCAGGCCGTGCTTCGTATCTGCAAGGAACTGAACAAGCACTGCGAAGTGAGCAACTGATGGGCTGAGCGGAGCTCAGCCGACACCTCCCCATTTGAATGGGGAGGAAAGCGATCTAGCTCTGCCAGTCGAGGCCGATGTCGAGGACGCTGGCGCTGTGCGTCAGCCAGCCGGCTGAGATGAGATCGACGCCGCTGGCCGCGATGGCCGGCGCCGTCTGCGGCGTGATGCGGCCGGAGGCTTCGGCGATGGCGCGCCCGTCGATCATGCGGACCGCCGTGGCGAGCTGGTCCGGCGTCATGTTGTCGAGCAGGACGGCATCGACCCCGGTCGCCAGCGCCTCTTCGAGCTGATCGAGCGTATCGACCTCGACTTCGATCTTCACCAGATGACCGACGCCGCGCCGTGCCGCGAGGATCGCCGGCCGGATGCCGCCGGCCACGGCGACATGGTTGTCCTTGATGAGGACGCCATCGTCGAGGCCGAAGCGATGGTTCATGCCGCCGCCGACGCGCACGGCATGTTTCTGCAGCGCGCGCAGACCCGGCATGGTCTTGCGCGTGCAGCAGATGCGCGCCTTGTGGCCGCGCACTGCTTCGACGAGCGTCGCCGCGCCGCTGGCGACGCCGCTCAGATGCCCTAGGAAGTTCAGCGCGACGCGCTCGGCGGTCAGCATGCCGCGCGCCGGACCGGTGATGGTCGCGATGCGATCGCCAGGCGCGAGGGTCGTGCCGTCCGGCCGTTCGACGGTCACCTCGATCGACGGATCGACCAGCCGGAAGGCCGTTGCTGCCGCCGCGAGGCCCGCCACGACGCCGGGCTGGCGCGCGACCATGACGGTCTTTGCCTGTGCCGTTGCCGGCACGATCGCGTCGGTCGTGAGATCGCCGGCTCGGCCGAGATCTTCGAGGAGGGCGGCGCGGACGGCCGGTTCGACGAGCAGAGCGGGGAGAGAAGGGATCATCGTCATGGCCTCAGATTTCCAGCATGCGTTCGACGGCGCGCCGGGCCGGCTGCGCCACCGCGGGATCGATCGTCACTTCGTGCAGCATCGTCTCGAGCGTGCGGCGGATCTTCGGCAGGGTGATCTGCTTCATGTGCGGGCAGAGATTGCAGGGCCGGATGAACTCGACATCGGGATGCTGGACGGCGACGTTGTCGCTCATCGAGCATTCGGTCACGAGGACGACCCGCGCTGGCCGCTTCACGTCGACATAGTCGATCATCGCCGCGGTCGAGCCGGTGAAATCGGACTCGCCCACGACCTCGGGCGGGCATTCGGGATGGGCCAGCACGACGATGCCGGGATGGCCCGCGCGCAGTTGCCGGATGTCGCGCGCCGTGAAGCGTTCGTGCACCTCGCAGTGCCCGGCCCAGGTGACGATCTCGACGCCGGTTTCGGCTGCGATGTTCTGCGCGAGATATTCGTCGGGCAGCATGATGACCTTCGGCACGCCGAGGCTCTCGACGATCTTCCGGGCATTGCCGGAGGTGCAGCAGATGTCGCTCTCGGCCTTCACCGCGGCCGAGGTGTTCACATAGGTGACGACCGGAACGCCGGGATAGCGCTGGCGCAGCAGCCGGACGTCGGCGGCGGTGATCGAGGCGGCGAGCGAGCAGCCGGCGCCGAGGTCGGGGATCAGCACGCGCTTGGCCGGGTTCAGGAGCTTCGCCGTCTCGGCCATGAAGTGGACGCCGGCCAGGACGATCGTCCCGGCATCGACCTTCATGGCCTCGCGGGCCAGCGCCAGGCTGTCGCCCACGATGTCGGCCACGCAGTGGAAGATCTCGGGCGTCTGGTAGTTGTGCGCTAGGATCACGGCATCCCGTTCGCGCTTCAGCGCCAGGATGGCGTCGATGTCCTCGGCAAAGGCCGGCCATTCGATCGACGGGATCACCGATTTTACGCGGTCATAGAGCGGGGCGGTTCGGGCCATCAGGCCCGGCGAAGCGGACAACGACATCTGACACCTCATAATGCTCAAAAGGAGCATTTAGAGATTTATACTAGGAATGAGCATTATTTCGGTCAAGTCGTCAGATCGGTCGGGAGAGGGGGAGCTTGGAGCCGGCGACGGCGCGTTCGAGCACCACTTCGCGGCGGAAGCGGAACAACTTGGCGGGCCTGCCGCGCGCTTCCGAGGTGGAGGCGCCCGTCGGCTCGACCAGGCCCTGCAGGTCGATGAGGCGGCGGAAGTTCTGCTTGTGCATCGGCCGTCCGGCCAGCGCCTCGACGGCGCGCTGGAGCTGCAGGAGCGTGAACTCGGTTGGCATCAACTCGAAGAAGACGGGCCGGTATTTGATCTTGGCCCTGAGCCGCGCGATGCCGGTGGCGAGGATCCGGCGATGGTCGTGGCGCATCGGCATGCCCGGCACGTTCTCGGCCGCCGGCTGCTTCGCTTCGGGCACCAGGCCCGCCTCGTAGAGCAGCTCATAGCGCTGGAGGACGAGCTCTTCGTTCCAGCTTTCGATTCCGTCGCCGAAGTTCACCTCGACCCGCTGCTGGCGTTCGCGCCGGCTCGCCGTGTCGGGGGCGGCGCCCACCCATTTTGCGAGTTGTGGCAGGATGGATTCGGCGACCAGCGGCGAGGGGCCGGCCCGCCAGTCTTCCCACGGGAAATAGCGATACCAGCTGCGCCATTCCGGATCGCGCGCACCGGCCGACAGGCGTTCGCGGGTGAGGCCGAGATAGCTGATCGACACGACGCGTTGCCGTCCGTCGGAGCCGGGGCGGTTGCGGTCGGCGAACGTATAGAGCTGCTCGACGTATCCCAGCGGGTGGTTGGTTTGCCGCTCGACCCAAGCGCGCACGCCGCTCTGCAGGGTCGGATGCTCGGTCGCGAAGGGACCCGACGGCAGCAGCGCGCCGTCTTCCAGGGTGAGGACCAGCGGCTGGTTCCCCGTCAGGGCAAGGAGCACCGCGTTGAGTTCGATGGCAACGGCGTCGGATATCCCGGGGGGCGGCGTCATGTTGGCCGCATTATGCACGAACGCGGCGGGACTTCGCTCCTGTCAGCGCTTCTCGTCAACCCTTGCCGATCGCCGCCTTCATGAGCGCGATCGACTCAGGCATGTCCCAGTCGGCATCGCCCTCGATGCGGCCGAGCTCGCGGCCCTTGGCGTCGACCAGGATCGAGGTCGGCAGCAGGGTGACGTCGAGGCCCTGCATCGTCTTGCGGCCCTTGTCGAAGTAGATGCCGAGGTTCTTGAGCTTCTGGTCCTTGTAGAAGGGCGCGACCTTGGGCTTGGACGGTCCGTCGATCGACAGCGGCACGATCAGGAACTTGTCCTTCGGCAGCGCCGCCTGCAGCCGGTCGAGGCTCGGCATTTCCTTCACGCAGGGCGCGCACCACGTCGCCCAGAAGTTCAGGAGCACTGCCTTGCCCTTGAAGTCGCTGAGCTTCAGCGGCTTGTCGTCGGCGTTCTGGATTTCGAGGTCGGGCAGGGGCTTGGGCGTCTTGGCGACCTTGAAGCGCTCCATGGCGCCCTTGGCCATGTCCGGCTTCACCCCGGCGAAGGCCTGCCCCGCGACGACGGGCAGGGCGAGGGCGGCCAGGCCGCCTGCCAGGATCAGCCGTCTGCCGGGGAGGAAATCTCGTTGGGGATGTGCCATAAGCCGCGTTCCTAAAAGGATATATGGCGTAATTCATGGCACGGAAGAACACGACTGCGCGAGCATCCAAGGATGGCTCCAATCGTCGCTCCAACACGATGTGGGGCGGCCGGTACAAGCTGGGCCCCGCGGAAATCATGGAGAAAATCAACGCCTCCATCGGTTTCGACCGGCGGCTCTATGCGCAGGATATCGCAGGCTCCGTGGCGCACTGTGACATGTTGGTGGCCCAGGGCATCCTGACGGCCAAGGACGGCCGCGCCATCAAGCGCGGGCTGGCGCAGGTCAAGGCCGAGATCGAGAGCGGCAAGTTCAAGTTCTCGACCAAGCTCGAGGACATCCATTTCAACGTCGAGCAGCGGCTGACCGACATCATCGGTCCGACCGGCGGCCGGTTGCACACCGCGCGCTCGCGCAACGACCAGATCGCGCTCGATGTGCGCCTGTGGGTGCGCGACACGATCGACAAGTTCGAGCTGATGCTGCGCGACCTGCAGACGGCGCTGATCGACCGCGCCGACCAGTATTCGTCGACGATCATGCCGGGCTTCACGCACCTGCAGACGGCGCAGCCGATCACCTTCGGTCATCATCTGATGGCCTATGTCGAGATGATCGGCCGCGACCGCAGCCGCTTCGCCGACTGCCGCGCGCGCCTCAACGAATCGCCGCTGGGCGCCGCAGCACTTGCCGGCTCGCCACATCCGATCGATCCGCGCAAGACCGCCAAGGCGCTGGGCTTCGACCGGCCGATGGCCAACTCACTCGATGCCGTGTCCGACCGCGACTACGTGATCGAGTTCATCGCCGCCGCGTCGACGACCGCCGTTCACCTGTCGCGCCTCTCCGAGGAGATCGTGATCTGGTGCTCCGCGCCGTTCCGCTTCATCTCGCTGTCAGACGCTTTCACGACCGGCAGCTCGATCATGCCGCAGAAGCGCAATCCCGACGCCGCCGAGCTGACGCGCGCCAAGGTCGGCCGCATCGTCGGCGCCTTCGTGGCGCTCACCACCATCCTGAAGGGCCTGCCGCTGACCTATGGCAAGGACATGCAGGAGGACAAGGAACCGCTGTTCGACGCCGCCGATTCGCTGGAGCTGGGCATCGCGGCCATGACCGGCATGATCCGCGACCTCAAGGCCAACCCGGAGCGCATGCGCGCCGTGGCCTCGGCCGATTACTCCGTGGCGACCGATCTCGCCGACTGGCTGGTGCGCAAGGTGGGCCTGCCGTTTCGCCAGGCCCATCACGTGACCGGCCGTCTGGTCGGCATCGCGTCGGACAAGGGCATCGATCTCGACAAGCTGTCGCTTCAGGAGATGCAGGCGGTGGAGCCCAAGATCGATCGCAGCGTCTATCGCGTGCTGACCGTCGAGGCGTCGGTCAACGCCCGCAAGAGCCTGGGCGGCACCGCGCCGGCCAATGTCGAGCGGGCCGTCGGCGAGGCGCGCCGCCGCTTCCTCGGCAAGGCGGGGGGACGATGACGATGAGTTTCTTCGCTTACAAGAACGGTGAGATGCACGCCGAGAGCGTCGCACTCGCCACCATCGCCACGCAGGTCGGCACGCCGTTCTATTGCTATTCCGCTGGCGCACTGCGCGCCGGCTGGAAGGAATTCGCCGACGGCATCAAGGGCATGAACGCCAGCGTCGCCTACGCGATGAAGGCGAACAGCAACCTGGCCGTCATCCGCCTGTTCGGCGAGATGGGGGCGGGCGCCGACATCGTTTCGGTCGGCGAGATGAAGCGGGCGCTGGCCGCCGGCATCCCGGCCAGGCGCATCATCTATTCCGGCGTCGGCAAGAAGGCGTCGGAGCTGATGGCGGCGCTCGAGGCCGGCGTCGGGCAGATCAACGTCGAGAGCTCGGCCGAACTCGAGACGCTTAACGCGGTGGCGGGCCAGCTCGGCCTGAAGGCCGACATCACCATCCGTGTGAATCCCGACGTCGATGCCAAGACGCACGCCAAGATCACGACGGGCCGCAAGGAGAACAAGTTCGGCATCGACATCGATCTCGCGCGCGAGGCCTTTGCGCTGGCCGGCCGCCTGCCCAACCTGAACGTCGTGGGCGTGGCGATGCATATCGGCTCGCAGCTCACCTCGCTCACGCCCTACCGCGACGCCATCGTGCGCGTGCGCGAACTGATCGGGCAGCTTCGCCAGGACGGCCACACGATCGACCGGTTCGACATCGGCGGCGGCCTGGGGATTGTTTATGCCGACGAGAAGCCGCCCTCGATCGCCGACTTCATGGCTGTGATCGCGCGCGAGACCGAAGGCCTCGGCTGCGAACTGGCCTTCGAGCCGGGACGCCGGCTGGTGGGCGAAGCGGGCGTGCTGGTGGGCGAGGTGATCCTCGTGAAGCCCGGTTCCGCCAAGACTTTCGTCATCGTGGATGCGGCGATGAACGACCTCATCCGGCCGACGCTCTACGAGGCCTGGCACGATATCCTGCCGGTTCGCGAGCCACGCCCCGATGCGGCCACGATCCGTTGCGACATTGTCGGTCCCATCTGCGAATCCGGCGACTTCCTGGCTCAGAATCGTGATCTGCCGCCGCTGGCTGCCGGAGACCTCGTCATGATACGCTCGGCGGGCGCTTATGGGGCGGTGATGGCTTCCAGCTACAACAGCCGTCCGTTGGTGCCCGAGGTGATGGTGGATGGCACGAGGTTTGCGGTTACGCGACCGAGGCCCACTGTCGAAGAGATGATCTCCGCCGAGCGGTTTCCGCCTTGGATGGAGCCGAAAAAGGCCTGAACGAAAGGACGTCGATGGACGCCAGCCAGACCACTTCGACGATCGAGGCCCCCGGATTGGGGCGCAAGATCGGTTTGGCGTGGGCTGCCCTGGCGTGGGAGGGCCTGTGGCCACGCTTCGTGCCGCTGCTGTCCTTCGTGGCCCTGTTCGTCGCCGCGGCCCATCTCGACCTGTTCGCCGGCCTCGATCCCTGGGTGCATACCGGCATCCTGGCAGCCTTGGCGCTGGCTTTCGCCGGCCTCGCCTGGTGGCGCCTGCGTGATTTCTCCTGGCCCACGCGGGAAGAGGCGACCCGCCGCCTCGAGCGCGACAGCAACATTCCGCACCGGCCGCTGGCCGCCGTGCAGGACCATCTGGCCGCCGGCAGCTCCGACCCGATGGCCGTGGCCCTTTGGGAAGCCCATCGCCGCCGTGAGGCCGAGCGCCTCGCGGCCCTGAGCAACAAGGCGGCCCATCCCGGCCTCGCCAGTCTCGACAAGTGGGCGCTGCGCTTCGTGCCGGTGCTGGCCCTGGTCGTCGCCATCGCCATCGCGGGCGGCTGGCGCAGCGACCGCATGGCCGCCGCCGTGACGCCGGCGTTCCCGCCGCCACCGCCGGTCGTCGCCAACCTGTGGATCGCGCCGCCGGCCTATACCGGCAAGCCGCCGGTCTATCTGGACATGGCCGAGCACGACAAGGTCCTGCGCATTCCTGTCGGCAGCAAGATTGCGGGCTTCGTCGACGACACGCGCGGCCGCAAGCCGCCGGTTCTGTCGATCGACGGCAAGACGACCGAGTTCTCGACCGTCAGCAAGGGCAAGTACCAGGTCGAAGAGGTCATCACCGAAGGCAAGCAGATCACCCTGCAGGCGCGCGGCGACGAACAGGCGCGCTGGAAGCTCCACGTCATTCCCGACCTCGCCCCGACCATCGACTTCACCCGGCCGATCGGTGTCGACAAGTGGTCGACCAAGATCGAGTACCTCGCCGGCGACGATTTCGGCGTGACCGGCGTCCAGCTCCAGATGCGCCTGCACGGCAGCGTGCTGGGCGACGATGCGCTGAGCAGCGACGAAGAACCGGAAGTGATGCGCATCGACCTGCCGGTCGCGGGCAATTCCAAGAAGATCTCCGACACCTTCGTGCGCGACCTCACCAGCCATCCCTGGGCCGGCCTCAAGGTCACGGTGATGCTGTTCGCCACCGATGCGCTGGGCCAGAAGGGTCGTAGCTCGGTCGAGACCTTCCTGCTGCCGGAGCGCGTGTTCAACGACCCGACGGCGCGCGCGCTGATCGTGCTGCGCAAGGCGCTGACCCGCGATCCCAAGGGCTATCGCATCGACGTCGCCGACGGCATGCGCCTGGTCCATGCGAGCCCGAAGAGCTACCGCGAGGACCCGGTCGTCCAGCTTGGCCTGCGTATCGGCTCGGTGCGGCTCGCGCAGAACGACAACAAGGAAACGATCACCGACACCCAGAAACTCCTCTGGGACCTCGCCATGCGCCTCGAGAGCGGCGCCACGTCGGATGCCGAGCGTGCCGTCGAGCAGGCCCGCCAGGAACTGCGCGACGCCATGCAGCGTCAGGCCGGCGACGAGGAGATCGAGAAGCTGATCCAGCAGCTCTACGACGCGATGGCGCGTTGGCAGCGCGAACTGGCCGAGAAGATGAAGGATCCCGACGAGCGCCGCCGCATGGAAGAGCAGGCGGAGAAGATGGATCCGAACAACACTATCACCGGCGACGACCTGCAGAAGATGCTCGACAAGATTCGCGAGATGGCAAAGAACGGCCAGCGCGAAGAGGCCAAGCGCATGCTCGAGGAGCTGCGCAAAATGATGGAGAACGCCACCCCGATGATGGCGAACCCCAACGGCCAGCAACGCCAGCAGCAGGGACAGCGCGGCCAGCAGGGGCAGGGCAGCCAACAGGGCCGCGAGATGATGAACCAGCTCGACCGGCTGTCGCGGCGGCAGAACCAGCTTCTGGGCGAGTCCGAGCGCGAGGGCCGTCAGCAGGGCCAACAAGGCCAGCGTGGCCAGCAAGGGCAACAGGGACAGCAAGGCCAGCAGGGTCAACGCGGTCAGCAGGGCCAGCAAGGGCAGCAGGGGCAGGGCCAGCAGCCCGGCCAAGGCCAGGGTCAGGGCCAGTGGGGCGATCAGCAGCGCGGCCAGCAGGAAGGCCTGCGCGGCCAGCTCGGCGACTTCATGAAGAAGCTCGACGAGAACGGCATGCAGATGCCCGAGTCGCTGGGCCGCGCCGAGCGCTCGATGCGCGAGGCCGAGGACGCGCTTCGCCGTGGCGACCCGCGCGAGGCGTCGCGTGCCCAGCGCCGCGCGCTCGACAATCTGCAGCAGGGCATGGGCGACATGGCCGAGCAGATGCGCCAGCAGCGCGGCCCCGGCAACAACCAGGACATCGCCGAGATCGAGGAGCGCGAGCGCCGCAGCGAGGATCGCGATCCGCTGGGCCGTTCCGACGGCAACTATGGCGATGCGATCGACTCGGGCGCTGACAAGGTGCCGCTCGAACTCGACCGCCAGCGCAGCCGCGAGATTCTCGACGAACTGCGCCGCCGCGCCGGCGACCAGCAGCGTCCGAAGGAAGAGCTCGATTACATCGACCGGCTGCTGAAGACGTACTAGGTCTTCTGCCGAGCGGCTTCATTGGAGCGCGCAACTCCAGTTGCGCTCAAGCTTTGTCGATCAGCAAGGGATGAGCGCAACTGGAGTTGCGCGCTCCGTTGAGCGGCTTCGAGCCGGCTACCCCGCCGTCTTCTCCACCACGCCGATATACGGCAGGCCGCGGAAGCGGTGGGCCCAGTCGAGGCCGTAGCCGACGAGGAACTCGTCGCCCGCCTCGAAGCCCACGAAGTCGGCGGCCAGCGCGGTGCGCCGTTTGCCGGGCTTGTCGAGCAGGGTGCAGATCGAGACGCGGCGGGCGCCGCGTTCTTCCAGCAGCTTCTTGGCGAAGCTGAGGGTGAAGCCGGACTCGAGGATGTCGTCGACCAGCAGCACGTCGCGATTGCGCACGTCGTCCACGATGTCGCGCACGATGCGGACACTGCCGCTCGTTTGGGTCCCGGTGCCGTAGCTCGAGAGGGTGAGGAAATCCATCGACCAGTCCGCGCCGTTGCGGCTCAGCGCCCGGATCAGGTCGGCGGCGAAGACGAAGCTGCCCTTCAGGACGGAGACGACCAGGGTGTCGGTCTCTAGCTTGCCGGCAAGGTCGACGGCCATCTCCTCGACGCGCGTCGCGATCTCGGCGGCGGAGAAGCGGATGGAAACGGTCGGGCGGTCGGCGGTCGTGCGATCGGGCATCAGTCGACGGTCGGTATGATGTTGGTCGCCCCGGACGGAGGCTCGTCCAGCGGCAGGCTGAAACTCTTTCGGGCACCCGGAGCGATCGGACCTTCGACCAGCGGCAGGGCGCGCTCGGCCAGGATTTCGTTGCCGGCGCGGAAGACCAGCTTCAGGCGGCTGGTCGAGCCAGGCGCCGTGCCGGTATTGACCAGTTCGCCCTGGACGACGTAGCGCCCGTCGACCAGGTCGATCTTGGTGGCGGCCATGTCGACCCCGACCTGGGCGCGCGCCGGGGTATCGCGGGCGGGCGTATCGCGCGCCGCGGCATCGAGGTGGAGCATCGTCCGCCACGACGCGGGCAGGCGGGCCTTGATGGTGTCGCGGTAGGCGTAGCCCGCGCCGCCGGCCAGCACGCCGAAGACGATCGCAAAGGCGATCCACGTGCCCCAGTTCCTCTTGCGCGGCGCGATGACGGCCGGAAGGCCGCTGCCTGGCGTAACCGGACGGATGACGAAATCGGGCACGGCGGCGACGGTCGGCGCGGGCGCCGCATCGGCCTGCGCGGCCTTTGCTGTCGCTTTCGGTGCGTCCAGCTCCTGAAACCAGCGGTGGTTACAGCGGACGCACTGGACGGTACGGCCGGTCGGGCCGATCGCGGTCGGGTCGACGGCGTAACGAGCGCTGCAGTTTGAACAGGTAACTTGCATGATAAGCGGGGGATGCCCCACCAGATGTGCTTTGCGAGCGGACACTAGGCCACTAAAACTTGGCGTACAAGCAACACGTCGTTCACGCATACATTTGAAATGATTGGCCTCGGGCTGCGCTCATTCTTTTTCAACGTCGGTTGGTATGTCGGCACGACGATCATCGCCATCGTCGGATCGCCGATCCTCCTCATGCCCCGGCGCTTCGTGGTCGCGTGGTCGCTGTTCTGGATCGACTTCTGCCTGTGGTGGCTCAGGATCACCTGCCGCCTGACGCACCGCGTCGGCGGATTGGAAAACATGCCGGCCGGGCCGGTCATCTTTGCCTGCAAGCACCAGTCCTCGTGGGAGACGCTGGCCTTCTCGCGGCTGTTTCCCGGCGCCGCCACCGTCATG
Organism: Reyranella sp. GW821-FHT12G01; assembly: GCF_058806575.1. NCBI lineage: Bacteria > Pseudomonadati > Pseudomonadota > Alphaproteobacteria > Hyphomicrobiales > Reyranellaceae > Reyranella > Reyranella sp. GW821-FHT12G01. The sequence continues at coordinate 3,204,541 of NZ_JBXAPV010000001.1, read as the reverse complement.
AAGCGCGAACTGGTGCTGATCCCGGTCGTCGGCTGGGCGATGGCGCGGGTCGGCAACATCGCGGTGGAGAGGGGCGACGGTTCCAAGGCGCTGCGCGGGCTGATCAAGCAGGCAAAGGCGACCCTGGCCGAGGGCCGCTCGGTGCTGATCTTTCCAGAAGGCACGCGCGTGGCGGTTGGCGATGAACGGCCTTATCAAGTGGGGACGGCGGCGCTGTACCGTCAGTTGGGCGTGCCGGTCGTGCCGGTGGCACTCAACTCCGGCCTGTTCTGGGGCCGCCGCAAGTTCATCAAGCGCCCGGGCGTGATCGACGTCGAAATCCTGCCGGCCATCCCGCCCGGACTGGGGCGGGATGTCTTCATGAACACGCTGCGCGAGCGGATCGAGGAGGCGACGGACCGGCTGGTGGACGCCGCCCGCCGGTGACGGCGCTCAGCCCAGCTCGAGTTCGATGCCGGCCGACTTGCTGACGCCCGCCCACAGGGTCGCGAACTCGCCGACGAAGGCCGTGTATTCGGCGGGCGTCATCGGCTTGTCGCCGGGCAGCAGCACAACTTCCTTAAAGCGTTCCACGACCTCGGGCGCCTTGTAGGCCTTCTGCAGCTCGTCGTAGAGCCGCGCCACGACGTCGGGTGACATGCCCTTGGGGCCCGAGACGCCGACCCAGGTCGAGGTCGTCATCTTGGGGAAGCCCTGCTCGGCGAAGGTCGGCGCGTTCGGGTACATGTCGAGGCGCTTGTCGGAGCTGACCGCCAGCAGGCGGACCTTGCCGGAATTGATGTGCGGCACGTTGGTCGTGATCGGATCGAACATCGAGGGGATGGCGCCGGCCAGCATGTCCTGCAGCGACGGCGCGGAGCCGCGATAGGGAACGTGCTTCAGCTTGATGCCGGCCAGGGTGCCCAGGAGCTCGCCCATCAGGTGGGTGTTGGAGCCGATGCCCGAGCTGCCGAAGGCGATCTCGTCGGGCTTGGCCTTGGCGGCGGCAATGTAGTCGGCCAGCGTCTTGTAAGGCGAATCGCCCGGCACGATCAGGACGTTGGGCGTGTGGCCAATCAGGGTCACGTGGGTGAAATCGGTGACCACGTTGTACGGCAGCTTTGGATAGATGCCGGGCGCAATGCCCAGCGGCGAGGCATGCGAGATCACGAGTGTGTAGCCGTCCGGGGCGGCCTTGGCGGCGAGGTCCGAGCCGATCGTGCCGCCAGCGCCCGGCCGGTTCTCGACCACCACCTGGGTGCCGAGGGCGGCCGAGAGCTTGGGCGCCAGGATGCGCGAAATCGTGTCGGCGGTGCCGCCGGGCGGGAAGGTGGCGATCAGCTTGATCGGCTGCTTGGTCGGCCAGCCGGGGCTCGCCTTGACGGCGGGTGCGGCGAGGGACGAGCCCAGGGTGGCTGCCGAGGCGGCCAGGACGGTACGACGGGTCAGTTTCATGAAGCGCTCCGGTTTCCCCTCGCGCCAATGGCTGGCGCGTTGTACGCAAGCCCTGCAATCGATATGCCATCCCAATCGGCCCTTGATTTGCCATAAGAGAGTCCGCAAATCCGGCCCGACCAAGGAGATGAATGGATGATTCGGCGGGTAATTCTGGCGGCGGTTCTCGTGGGATGCGGTGCGGCGGTTTCGCTGCCCCCGGCGGTCCAGGCACAGGGGCTGCCCAGCTCGAGGACCGAACTCGCCTATTCCTACGCGCCGCTGGTCAAGAAGGTCTCGCCGGCCGTGGTCAACATCTACACGACCACCACCGCCCGCGTGCAGCGCCGCCTGCCGTTCCCTTTTCCCGGTGTGCCCCAGCAGGGCGGTGACCGGGTGCAGAACTCGCTGGGCTCCGGCGTGCTGGTGCGGCCCGACGGGCTGATCGTCACCAACGCGCATGTCGTGAAGGGCGCCGACGAGATCCGCGTCGTGCTGGCCGACCGCCGCGAGTTCGAGGCGAAGCTTGTCACCCAGGACGAGCGCTATGACCTGGCGCTCCTGCGCATCGAGGGCGCGGAGGAGAAGTTTCCCTTCCTCGAGTTGCGCGATTCCGACTCGATCGAGGTCGGTGACGTCGTGCTGGCGATCGGCAATCCGTTCGGCCTGAACCAGACCGTGACCAGCGGCATCGTCTCGGCGGTGGCGCGCAGCGCCGGTGGCATCAACGATTCGAACTTCTTCCTGCAGACCGATGCGGCCATCAACCCGGGCAATTCGGGCGGCGCGCTGGTCTCGCTCGACGGCCGCCTGATCGGCATCAACACGGCGATCTATTCGCAGAGCGGCGGCTCGGTCGGCATCGGCTTCGCCACGCCCTCGAACATCGTCGAGCGCATCATTGCGACCGGTACCACCGGCGGCCGCATCGTGCGTCCCTGGCTCGGCGTCAGCATGCAGCGGGTGACGCCCGACCTCGCCTCGGGCTTCGGCCTGTCGCGGCCCGCGGGTCTCGTGGTCAAGGAAGTCTACGCCAATGGTCCCGGCGCCGACGCAGGGCTCAAGCGCAACGACGTGATCGTCGGCATCCGCGAGCAGGCGATCGACGACGAGGCGGCGCTGCGCTTCCGGCTTTCGACGCTCAACGTGGGTTCGGTCGTGCCGGTGAAGGTCATGCGCGGCGGCAAGGAAACGATCGTCCAGCTGAAGCTCGCGGCCCCGCCCGAGGATCCGCCGCGCGATCTTTCGGAACTCGATGGACGGCAGCCTCTGTCGGGCGCTTCCGTCGTCAACATGTCGCCGGCCGTCGCCGAGGAGATGGGGCTGGCGGAATGGCGCCCGGGCATCATCATCGTCGAGGTGAAGAACGGCGCTTATGCCAGCCGCTTTGTGCGTCCCGGCGACATGATCCTGGCGGTCAACGGCCAGGAGGTGAAGAACGTGGCCGATCTCAAGAAGCGCGTCGCCAGCGGCATCAACAGCATCAGCGTCGGCCGCGACGGCGTGATCTTCCCCGTCCAGTTCCGCTGAGCCGGCAGGGCGTCGGGTCGTCGTGCCGGCTGAACTCTTCGCCTCGCTCGCCCCGACGCCGCTCGCCGAACGCCTGCGTCCCAAGACGCTGGGCGAGATCCTGGGACAGGATCATCTGCTCGGCCCCGAAGGGCCGCTCGGCCGTATGCTGGAGGCCCGCAAGCTCGGCTCGCTGATCCTCTGGGGCCCACCGGGCTGCGGCAAGACCACCATCGCGCGCCTGCTGGCGGAAGCCGTCGACCTGCATTTCGAGCCGCTGTCGGCGGTGTTCTCCGGCGTCGCCGACCTGCGCCGCGTGTTCGAGGCGGCCCGCCAGCGTCGCAAGGACGGCAAGGGGACCTTGCTGTTCGTCGACGAGATCCATCGCTTCAACCGCGCCCAGCAGGACGGCTTCCTGCCTTATGTCGAGGACGGCACGGTGACGCTGATCGGCGCCACCACCGAGAACCCGTCGTTCGAGCTGAACGCCGCGCTTCTGTCGCGCTGCCAGGTGCTGGTCCTGCGCCGGCTCGACGACGCGGCCCTGTCGGCCGTGCTGGCGCGGGCCGAGGAGGCGCTGGGCCGGCCGCTGCCGATCGACGAGACCGGGCGTCAGGCGCTGTTCGCCATGGCCGACGGCGACGGGCGCTACATGATCGGCCTTGCCGAGCAACTCGCCCAGCTCAAGGACAAGGGGCCGGTGCCGCCGTCGCGGCTGGCGACCCTGCTGCAGAAGCGCGCGCCGCTCTACGACAAGACGCAAGAGGCGCACTACAACCTGATCAGCGCGCTGCACAAGTCGCTGCGCGGATCGGACGTCGATGCCGCGCTCTACTGGTTCGCGCGCATGCTCGATGGCGGCGAGGATCCGAAATACATCGCCCGCCGCCTCGTGCGCTTCGCCGTCGAGGACATCGGCATGGCCGATCCGCAGGCGCTGACCCAGACCTTGGCGGCGTGGGAGACCTACGATCGGCTTGGCTCACCCGAGGGCGAACTCGCGATCGCGCAGGCCGTAATCTATCTCGGCACCGCGCCCAAATCGAACGCGGGCTACGTCGCGTATGGGGCCGCCAAGCGCGCTGCCAAGACCCACGGCTCGCTGACGCCACCGATGCACATCCTGAATGCGCCGACCAAGCTCATGAAGGAGATCGGCTACGGCAAGGGCTACGAGTACGACCACAATGCCGCCGACGGCTTCTCGGGCCAGAACTACTTCCCCGACGGCATGGCCCGCGAGGAGTTCTATCAGCCGGTCGAGCGCGGCTTCGAGCGCGAGATCGTGAAGCGCCTCGACTACTGGAAGAAGCTCAGGGAAAAGAAGCGTTAGGCCGAGTGAAGCTCGGCCTCAGGGCTTCGCCATCGCCTTCACGACGCGCTTGTCGCGGCCGTAGACGTCGTCGCGGAAGGTCGGAACGCCCTCGGCGTTCGCGCTGACGGTCCGGTAGGTCACGTAGAGCGTGATCGACTCGGGGAAGGTGTAGTGGGCCTGCTGGTTCGCATTAATCACCTGCTGGACACGCTCCTTGCTGAAGCCGTTCTTGCCGTTGAAGACCTTCTCGACGAAGTCGAGCGGGTTCTGCAGGCGGATGCAGCCGTGGCTGAAGTTGCGGCTGCCCTCGGTGAACAGCCAGCGGCTCGCCGTATCGTGCATGTAGATGCCGTACTTGTTGGCGAACGGAAAGAAGATGTAGCCCAGCGCGTTCGACGCACCCGAATCCTGCCGGATGCGGTACGGGAAGGCCTTGGGATGGATCGAGCTCCAGTCGATCGTGTTGGGATCGACCTCTTCGTCGTTGCTCCAGTTCGCGAAGATCTTGAAGCCGCTGCCGGCCAGCGCGTTGGGATCGCGGCGCAGGATCGGCAGGTATTCCTCGCCCGCGATCGACGACGGCACGGTCCAGTAGGGATTGGTCTGGAAGCCGCGCATCACCGACTGGATTTCCGGCGTCGGGTCCTTGGGCGTGCCGACGATGACCTGGCTCTGGAACGCGACCTTGCCCTCGTTCACGAACACCATCGAGTAGTCGCCGGTGTTCACGTAGACGTAGCGGCTCCCGAGGTCTTCCGGCAGCCAGCGGCGGCGCTCGAGATTGGCGACGATCTGCTCGATGCGCTCGTCGACCGTGGTGTTGAGCGAACGGACGGTCTTGGCGCCGATGACGCCATCGACGGTCAGGCCCTTCATCTCCTGGTACGACTTCACGACGGCGACCAGCGGCTCGTCGTAGAGGTCGGCCACGGCGCCGGCCGGGGGCACGGTGAAGTCGAGTTCGGCCAGGCGCTTGCGCAAGACCGGCACGCGGCTGTCGATCATGTTGGGCTTGAGCGCGGTGCCGTCGGCCATCGGCGTGTACGCGACCTTGCCGCGCTTCTCGCGCCAGGCGGCCAGCGCCTTCTGCAGGGCGGGGTAGTCGCCCTTCGGCGGCAGCGACGCCAGGTAGACGGCGAAATCGGGCGCGTCGGCGGCGGCCTGCAGCAGGTCGGCCTTGTCGGCCTTGCGCTGGATGATGTCGATGTCCTTGTCGACCCGGTTGGCGCGAACGCGGCCGGTCGACACGTCACTGGCATAGGCGACGAAGGCCGCCGAGATGAGCGCTTCCGCGGCGGCCGGATCGGCGCCCGGCGCCATCGCCTTCTCGACATCGGCGACGCCGTACCAGTTGGGATCGAGCCCGTGCTCGCCGGCGCTCTTCAGCGCCTTCAGCAAGGCTTCGGCGCGAGCCGTCGCCTGGCTGGATCCAGTCCACAGAACGCCCGAGGCGTAAGAGGACGAAGCTCCCGCGAAGGAGAGCGCGAACGCCAGGAAAGCGGCGAAAAAATTGAAGCGGATCACACCTGAGGTATAGCCGGAACCGGCCGATTCGTCCATCAGGCGGCAAAACCGTGGGTGGCCAGGAAGGTCACAAGATCGGCACTGGCGCGCTGCTTCAGGTCCGCCGTCCCGCCGCCGGCCCGGGCGCCCCGGGTGACACAATGCGCGCGGGCCCAGGCCTGGAAGTCCGGTTCCTCCATCGCGCGGTCGAGGGCCGGGACGAAATGACGGCCGTCATCCTCGATGATGTTGCGGCAGCGCGACCAGTTCTCGGCGTCCTTGATGTCGAAAACCGGGCCCAGCGACTCCCACCCATGATGGGCGCTGCCGTAGACCTTCACCTTGATCCGGGTGTTGCCGGCCGCGCGCATGCGCTCGGCATAGTCGATGGCGAGCTCGGCGGGCGTGTAGTCGTCCTTGGCGGCCAGCATGAAGAACATCGGCCGCCCGTGGGTCGTCGGATCGCGGTGCTGCGCCGTCGCGCCGGGACAGAGGGCGACGTGGAGGTCGAAGAGGTGCGGGAAGCCGTGGCGCCAGCGCTGCCGGACGGCGATGGCGGCATTGAGCGTCGCCACGCCGCCCTTGGAGACGCCCATGATGCCGATGCGCCCCGGATCGAGGCGCGGATCGGCGCGCAGGAGGGCGAGGGCGGCAAAGGCGTCGCCCTCCATCTGTGCCGCCGACACCAGCGACTGGTCGGCCACGGTGCGCCGCACGCCCCGGCCCTTGAAGCTGTCGACGATCAGCGCCGCCGTGCCGGCTTCGTTCAGCAGGTTGGCATAATAATGCTCGCGGTGACGCTGGACGCCCGCGCTGCTGGTCAGGATCACCATGCAGGGCGCCGGTCCCGGCCGGTCGGCGGGAATGTGCAGGGTCGCGGAAATTCGGGCCGGCCGGCTGGCGGTCGGATGATCGAAAGTCAGCGTGTCGAAAGACACCGATTCCATGGACCCTGTGTAGCTTGTCCCTTAGGTTGCGCGCCATGAGCGACAGCCCCGCCAGCAGTGGTACCCGCCAAGTTCAGGGCAAGGTCCAGACCCGCGACGTGTCCGACGACGAAGCCGGGATGCGCCTCGACCGCTGGTTCCAGCGCCATTTCCCTGACCTGAGCCATGGCGCGTTGCAGAAGCTGCTGCGCACCGGCCAGGTCCGCATCGACGGCAAGCGTGCCGAAGGCAAGGATCGGGTCGAGCCGGGCCAGGCGATCCGTCTGCCGCCCGGCGTCTCGAACTCGCCGGCGCCCAAGGTGCGAGCGTCTTCTTCTCCGGCCGGTCCCACCATCTCGGATCGCGATGCCGCCGAGATCCAGAAGATGGTCATTCATCGTGACGACCATGTGATCGTGCTGAACAAGCCGCCGGGCCTCGCCGTCCAGGGCGGGAGCGGCACCGAGAAGCACATCGACGGCATGCTCGACGGGCTGCGCTTCGGCTTCGAGCAGCGGCCGAAGCTCGTCCACCGGCTCGACAAGGACACCAGCGGCCTGCTGCTGATCGCGCGCACCGGGCAGGCGGCCAAGCGTCTTGCCGAGTCGTTCCGCGACCGTGAGACCGAGAAGCTCTACTGGGCGATCGTGGTCGGCGTGCCGCCCAAGAAGGAGGGCGCGATCAACCTGCCGCTGGCCAAGCGGCCGGGCGCTTTCGATCGCGAGCTGATGCAGGTCGACGAGGAGAACGGCCAGAAGGCGCTGACCCACTTCCGCGTGGTCGATAGCGCCGGCCGGCGTGCGGCCATGATGGCGCTGTGGCCGCGAACCGGTCGAACCCATCAGCTCCGCGTTCACTGCGCCGAGATCGGCTGTCCGATCCTCGGAGACCGCAAATACGGAGGCGAAGAGGCGCTCCTGTCGGCGGTCGCCGACTCGCGGAAACTCCATCTCCACGCCCGGCGCCTGACGCTGCCGCATCCGTCGGGGAAGGGCGAGCTGAAGGCGCAAGCCGAGCTGCCACCTCACTTCCGCCGCACCGTCGAGGCATTTGGCTTCTCTACGGACGGTGTTTGAGCGAGAATCGGGCAGGATGCGGATACCCTGGAGGCGATTGGCGATTATCACGGCGGTAGCAGTGCCAGTCGCTGCCGTCGCGGGCGTCATCTGGGCCGCCACACGGGATCTCTCGCGCTATCAGGCGCGGCTGACCGAACAGGTCCGCAAAGTGACGGGGCGCGAGCTGTCGGCCCGCGTGCCGCTCACCGTGAAGCTCGGCAGCGAGCCCGCGATGGTCGCGGAGGGCGTGACCCTCTCCAACGCTCCGTGGGGGTCGCGGCCCGATCTCGCCCGCGTGCGTCGCATGACGCTCTTCCTCGATCCGTTCTCGCTGTTCCTGGGCGAGGTGAAGATCGGCAAGATCGTGCTCGAGGGCGCCGACATCCTCGTCGAACGCAACGATGTAGGCGATGCCAATTTGGAAATGCTGCCGCCACCGGATGGCTCGGGCCCGCATCCCGGCGAGAACCGTTCGCTGCGGCTGCGCACGACGGCGGCGTTTCCCTGGATCAGCACGGTCGAGGTCCGTGACTCCATCTTGACAGTGTCTGAAGGTCAGGGTCGCCCGCCGGTCGTGATCGAGATTCCGAACGCGACCCTAAAGTCGCCGGCACCCAACCAGACCTTGCAGGTCGACGGCCGGTTCGGCGTCGCGCAGGGCGTGCCGATGGATCTCACGGGCACGGCCGGTTCGTTCAACGGCTGGATGGCCGGGCTGCCGGGCAACATCGACCTGCAGGGCGGGTTCGGCGGCGGCAAGATCTCGATCAAGGGCAGCATCAACGCCAAGGGCACGTCGTTGCAGATCAACGGCGAGGGGCCGGATGTCTCTGCGCTCGGGCCCTATGTTCGCCTGCCGGTGCCGTCGGGCGGTCCTTATTCGATGGTCACCAAGGCTTCGACCCAGCGCAACGGCTTCAAGGTCGAGGTCCAGAGCCTGAAGGTCGGCTCGAGCGAGGCGGCGGGCGAGGCGCTCTTCCGCATCGATCGCAAGGGCACGGCCACGATCGCGGTAAATGCCGACATAACGCGTCTCGATGTTTCGGAATTGAAGGCGCCGCCAGCCGGTGCGACGCCCGCCGCGGCAACGCCTCCGCCCGGCGCGCCGCCGCCGCGCCTCATCCCGGCGATGCCCTTTGTCGCGAGCTGGCTCGGCCGCTCCGCTTTGTCGGTCACGGTGCGGCTGGGCGAGGTCGTGGGGCTCGGCGCCAAGATGCAGAACGCGTCGGTGACCCTGGTGTCGGGCGAGACGCGCTTCACGTTCCGCGCCGCCGCGACGGTCGGCGGAGGATCGGCCGGCGTCGATCTCGTCTACGATCCGGCGGGACGCATCGGCCAGACCACGCTGACGGCCACCGCGAACCGCGTGTCGCTCGGCGAGCTGTCCTCCCTGCTGGGTCTCGATCTCGGCCTGCGAGACGGTGTCGCCGACGTCGATCTTCGGCTGCGCGGTGGCGGCCGGACGACGCGCGATGCGCTGAATTCGGCCAGCGGCTCGATCGACATCTCGATGGGCAAGGGCTTGTGGCCTCACAGCCAGCTCGTGAACTGGCCGCCGGAGACGCAGCGGCTGCTGGGCGGCGGCGATGCCGGCGTGCCGTTCAATTGCATCGCCGGCCGTTTCGACGTGAGCGGCGGCGTCGCCAATCTGCGCCGCCTGGTCGTCGACACGCCACGCGGCGTGCTGGTCGGTGGCGGTTACCTGCATCTGCGCACCGAAGGCTGGGAATTCATCCTGGCGCCGGAAGCGCGCGACAATCAGAACGCGGTGCTGGCGTCGCCGCTGCGCATCAAGGGCGGTGCGGGCAAGCAGACGGCCAGCGCACTCGATCCCAACATGTCCAAGCTGTTGGTCGGCGCAGGCACGGTCCCGAGCCTCGTTGCGCAGGTGTCGCAGGCGGGACGGCAGGCCGGCGCCAACGCCTGTGCCGTACTGGCGCCGCGTGTCGAGGCCCTGCGGCCGGGGCTGCGCGCCCAGTTGCCGGCGCCGGCGTCGGACATTCGCCAGCGGGCGGCGCGGCAGCCCGGCCAAACGACCACGCCGCCGCGCACTCCCGCCCGCTAACCCCATCCGGAAGCTGAATGAAGCGCTTTTACAAAGAGACGGCGGTCGACGAGGGCGAAGGCGGTTTTCGCGTCCTGCTCGATGGTAAGCCGATGCGCACGCCGGCGAAGGCGACACTGGTCGTGCCGACGCGCGCGCTGGCCGAGGCGATCGCCGCCGAATGGGCCGGTGTCCCGGAGAAGGCCGAGATCAACGCCGCCCACCTGCCGCTCACGCGGCTGGCGGCGACCGGCATCGACCGCGTCGTCACGCGCCGCGCCGAGGTGATCACCGATACGTCGAAGTATGCGGGGTCGGATCTGCTCTGCTACCGCGCTTCGGCGCCGGACAGTCTGGTGAAGCTTCAGCGGGATCGCTGGCAGCCGTTGCTCGATTGGGCTGCGGAACGCCATGGCGCCCGTCTCGTCAATGTCGAGGGTATCGGCTTCGTCGAACAGGCGGAGGAGGCGAAAGCGAAGCTGCACGAGGCAGTGGCCGCGCACGGCGATCTCGCTTTGTCGGCGCTCTACAATCTCACGCACATCGCGGGATCGGTCGTGATCGCGCTGGCGGTGTCGGATGGCCGTCTCGATGCGGTCGGCGCTTTTGAAGCCGCGCAGACCGACGAGCTTTACCAGATCGATCGCTGGGGCGACGATCCGACGGCGGAGAAACAACGCGAAGGCGTGCGTCGGGATATCGAGGCGGGTGCGCGCTTCCTTTCATTATTGGAAAACGCGCGTCTGCGCGGCTGAGAGAGGGATCATGGGAGCGGGCACCAGGCTGCGGCAGGTTATGGCGAAGAACGGACTCGTCGAGGCGATGGCGGCGCACAGCCCGCTGTCGGCGATGCTCGCGGCCGAAGCGGGCTTCGATGCGATCTGGGCGTCGGGCTTCGAACTCTCCGCGATGTACGGCGTGCCGGACGTCAGCGTCGTGTCGATGACCCAGCATCTCGACATGACCCGCGCCATGGCCGATCGGTCGGGCCTGCCGGTGGTGGCCGACATCGACACCGGCTTCGGCAACGCCATCAACGTGCTCTACGCCGTGGAGCAGTACGAGCGCGCCGGCGTCGGTGCGATCGTGATGGAGGACAAGAGCTTCCCCAAGGTCACCAGCCTGATCGCGGGCGGCCGGCAGGACATGGTCCGGATCGAAGAATTCCAGGGCAAGATCGAGGCGGCCCGCTCGGCCCGCCGCGATCCCGATCTCGTCGTCGTGGCCCGCACCGAAGCGCTGATCGCCGGTCTCGGCCAGGACGAGGCGCTGAAGCGCGCGCGGGCCTATGAGGCCGCGGGCGCCGACCTGATCCTCGTCCATTCCAAGCAGAAGACGCCGGACGAGATCGAGGCCTTCATCAAGGCGTGGGACGGCAAGGTGCCGATCGCGCTGGTGCCGACCGCCTATCCGCAGATGACAGTGGCGCGGGTGAGGGAGCTGAAGAAGGTCGGGCTGCTGATCTGGGGCAACCACGCGATCCGTGCCTCGGTCGGCGCGATGCGCGCGACCTTCGCGCAGATCCGCAAGGATGGCGGCATCCACGGCGTCGAGGCGAAGATACCCACGGTCGATGAGGTCTTCGATTTGCAGGGCATGGGAACGGTCAAGGACAACGAGAAGCGATTCCTCCGCTAGACGCAACCGCGCGATTGGCCGAAAACTGACCCTTGAAGGCCGGAGATATCGATGCAGAAAATGTTGCAGGAGCTCGAGCGCAGGCGCGAGGCGGCGCGTCAGGGCGGCGGCCCGCGCCGTGTCGACACGCAGCATGCCAAGGGCAAGCTGACGGCCCGCGAGCGCATCGAAGTGCTGCTCGATGCCGGTTCGTTCGAGGAATACGACATGTTCGTCGAGCATCGCTCGACCGACTTCGGCATGGAGGGCCAGAAGATCCCGGGCGACGGCGTGGTCACCGGCCACGGCACGATCAACGGCCGCCTCGTCTATGTGTACAGCCAGGACTTCACGGTCTTCGGCGGCGCCCTGTCGGGCATGCATGCCGCCAAGATCTGCAAAGTCATGGACATGGCGATGAAGGTCGGCGCGCCGCTGCTCGGCCTGAACGACTCCGGTGGCGCCCGCATCCAGGAGGGTGTCGACTCGCTCGCGGGCTATGCCGACGTGTTCCAGCGCAACGTGCTGGCCTCGGGCGTCATTCCGCAGATCTCGATGATCATGGGACCCTGCGCCGGCGGTGCGGTCTACTCGCCAGCCATCACCGACTTCATCTTCATGGTGAAGGACAGTTCCTACATGTTCGTCACGGGTCCCGACGTGGTGAAGACCGTCACGCACGAGACCGTGACGCAGGAGGAGCTGGGCGGTGCGCTCACGCACACGCAGAAGTCGGGCGTCGCCGATCTTGCCTTCGAGAACGACATCGACGCGCTGCTGCAGCTTCGCCGCTTTATCGATTTCCTGCCGCTGAACAACCGCGAGAAGGCGCCGGTCCGCGCGACGATCGATCCGGCCGACCGCGACGATGCCTCGCTCGACACGCTGGTGCCGGAGAATCCCAACAAGCCGTACGACATCAAGGAACTGATCCTGAAGATCGTCGACGAGGGCGATTTCTTCGAGCTCGCGCCCGAGTGGGCGGCGAACATGGTGATCGGCTTCGGCCGCATGGACGGGCGCACGGTGGGCTTCGTCGCCAACCAGCCGATGGTGCTGGCGGGCTGCCTCGACATCGACAGCTCGCGCAAGGCCGGACGCTTCGTGCGCTTCTGCGACGCCTTCAACATCCCGATCGTGACTTTGGTCGACGTGCCGGGCTTCCTGCCGGGCACGACGCAGGAATATGGCGGCATCATCAAGCACGGCGCCAAGCTGCTCTATGCCTATGCCGAGGCGACGGTGCCTAAGGTGACGGTGATCACCCGCAAGGCCTATGGCGGCGCCTACGACGTGATGGCGTCCAAGCACCTGCGCGGCGATGTGAACTACGCCTGGCCGGGCGCGGAGATCGCGGTGATGGGCGCTAAGGGCGCGGTCGAGATCATCTTCCGCTCGGACCTCGGCGACGCCGAGAAGATCGCGGCGCGCACCGAGGAATATCGCGAGAAGTTCGCCAATCCGTTCGTGGCCGCCCGGCGCGGCTTCATCGACGACGTGATCATGCCGCACGGCACGCGCCGCCGGATCTGCAAGGCGCTGGCCACGCTCGAGACCAAGAAGCTCGAGAATCCGTGGCGCAAGCACGGCAACCTGCCTCTGTGATCGGAACGTGGTTCACCTGTCGCCCGAAGAGCGCGTGAGGCGCACCCGGATCGTTCGCAAGCACCAGATCGTGGGCCTGCTGACGCTGCTCGTGATCATCCCGCTCAACTTCATCGTGAGCCGCCAGTATCCGTGGTGGCTCTGGGTCCTCATCGTCTGGCTGCCCCTGATCATCGCCCATTCGTTGTGGGCCAGGGGTGTCTTCGATCGCAGCAAAGAAGGAACGTGAGAATGGCCGCCAGGAAGAAGGTCGCGAAGACCGCGAAAGGCGCCAGCAGGTCGAAGAGCGTCGTCCCGAAGAAGGCTCCGGTCCGCAAACCTGTCCCGGGCGGTCCGCTGTTCGACAAGATCCTCATCGCAAATCGCGGCGAGATCGCCTGCCGCGTCATCCGCACCTGCAAGCGGCTCGGGATCAAGACCGTGGCGGTCTATTCGGAAGCCGATGCCGGCGCGCTGCATGTGCGCGAGGCCGATGAAGCGGTGCTGATCGGGCCGGCGCCCTCGGCGCAGTCCTACCTGCAGATCGACAGGATCGTGGCGGCCTGCAAGCAGACCGGCGCCCAGGCCGTGCATCCGGGCTACGGCTTCCTCTCGGAAAACCAGGACTTCCAGAAGGCCCTGGTGCAGGAAGGCATCGTCTTCATCGGGCCCAATGCCCGCGCCATCCACGCGATGGGCGACAAGATCGAGTCCAAGAAGCTCGCACAGAAGGCCGGCGTCAGCACCGTGCCTGGCCATCTGGCGGCCATTCCCAACGCCGACGAAGCGGTGAAGATCGCCCAGAAGATCGGCTACCCGGTCATGATCAAGGCCTCGGCCGGCGGCGGCGGCAAGGGCATGCGCATCGCCTACAACGACGCCGAGGCGCATGAGGGATTCGGATCGGCGAGCAGCGAGGCCAAGGCCTCGTTCGCCGACGATCGCGTCTTCATCGAGAAGTACATCGAGGAGCCGCGGCACATCGAGATCCAGCTCATGGCCGACGGGCGTGGCGAGTGCGTCTACCTCTGGGAGCGCGAGTGCTCGATCCAGCGCCGCCACCAGAAGGTGATCGAGGAGGCGCCGAGCCCGTTCCTCGACGCCAGGACGCGCAAGGCGATGGGCGAGCAGGCCGTCGCCCTGGCCAAGGCCGTCAAGTACAAGAGCGCCGGCACCGTCGAGTTCATCGTCGACAAGCACCGCAAGTTCTACTTCCTCGAGATGAACACGCGCCTGCAGGTCGAGCATCCGGTGACCGAGCTGATCACCGGCCTCGACCTGGTCGAGCTGATGATCCGCGTGGCGGCGGGCGAGAGGCTGCCGCTGCAGCAGAAGGACGTGAAGCTCAAGGGGTGGGCCGTCGAGGCGCGGCTCTATGCCGAGGATCCGTTCCGCAACTTCCTGCCCTCCACGGGGCGCCTCGTGAAGTATCGCGAGCCCGCGCCCGGCCTCGACGTGCGGGTCGATACCGGCGTCTTCGAGGGCGGCGAGATTTCTGCCTTCTACGATCCGATGATCGCCAAGCTTTGCAGCTACGGCGAGACACGCACCGACGCGATCGGCCGCATGCGCCGTGCCCTCGACGAGTTCTACGTGCGCGGCGTGGCGCACAACGTGCCGTTCCTGGCGGCGTTGATGGCGCATCCGCGCTTCGTGGCCGGCAATCTCACGACCAACTTCATCGCCGAGGAATTCAAGGGCGGCTTCACGGCCAAGCATTTGCCGCCGAAGGATCCAGTGGTGCTCGCTGCCATGGCCGCCGTGCTGGACCTCGCGAGCAGCGAACGCGGGCGCTCGAGCCGGCCGGCCAGGTTGCCGGATCGGTACAAGCCCTATTCGGAGCTGATCCCGCCGGATGAAGACAAGGTCGTCATCCTGAACCATGAGCCCGTGCCTCTGTCCGTGGTCGGACAATACGGGCACTACGCGATCACCGTCGGCGAGCGGAAGCTTGCGATCGAAACCGACTGGGCCCCCGGCGACCCGCTGTTGCGCGGTCTCGTCGATGGACAGGCGGTCGTGGTGCAGGTCGATGTGCAGGGATCGGGCTGGCGCCTGATGCACGAGGGCGGGCAGGCGGATGCGCTGGTGCTGACGCCGCGGCAGGCCGAGCTCTACGCGCTGATGCCGGTCAAGACCACGCCCGACACGTCGAAGTTCCTGCTGGCGCCAATGCCGGGCCTGCTCGCCTCGGTCGCGGTCAACGAGGGGCAGGAGGTCAAGGCGGGCGAGGCGCTGGCCGTCGTCGAAGCGATGAAGATGGAGAACGTGCTGCGCGCCACGCGCGATGGCGTCGTCAAGATGCTGCATTCCATGCCGGGCGACAGCCTGCGCGTCGATCAGAAAATCATCGAGTTCGAGTGAGCATGACGCTGCAGGCGCGCCTCGCGATCAGCGGCAGGGTCCAGGGCGTCGGCTATCGCGACTGGGCGATCGAGACCGGCCGGCGGCTCGGTGTGAGCGGCTGGGTGCGCAACCGCACGGACGGCTCGGTCGAGGCGCTGGTCGTGGGCGACGAAGACGCCGTGGGCAAGATGATCGAAGCCTGCCGGCGCGGACCGACGCTGGCGCGGGTGGACGCGGTCGACGTCGAGCCGGTCGATCTCGATGTGTTGCCGACTGGCTTTACGCGGCTGCCGACGGCCTGATTTCGCCGAATACCTCTTCGAACGTCTCGGCCAGCGCCGCGTCGAGGTCGGCCAGGGTCACCGGCAGGCCGAGATCGACCAGCGATGTCACGCCATGGTCGGCGATGCCGCAAGGAACGATTCCCGCATAGTGCGAAAGATCCGGCTCGACGTTGATCGAGATACCGTGGAACGCCACCCAGTGGCGAATACGCACGCCGATGGCCGCGATCTTGTCCTCGCGCGGCGTGCCGTCGGGCAAAGGCGGCTTGTCCGGCCGCACGACCCAGACGCCGACACGGCCCACGCGCCGTTCCGCCTTCACGTTGAAGCGGCCCAGAGTGCGGATCGTCCATTCCTCGAGGTCGGAGACATAGCGGCGCACGTCCTGGCGGCGCGCCCTGAGGTCGAGCATCGCATAGGCCACCCGCTGGCCGGGCCCGTGATAGGTGTATTGGCCGCCGCGGCCCGCTACATGGACCGGGAAGCGTGCCGGTTCCAGCAGGTCCTGGGTGCGGGCACTGGTGCCGGCCGTGTAGAGCGGCGGGTGCTCCAGCAGCCAGATCATTTCGCTGGCCCGTCCCGCACGGATGTCGGCGACGCGCGTTTCCATGGCGGCGAGGGCTTCGTCATAGGGGACGGCGCTGTCGGAGATGCGCCATTCGGGCCGGTTCATTGCAGCAAAATCGGTACTTCCGGGCCTTCATGCAAGCCCGCCTTGCCACTGGGGAGGCGATTTGGTATCCCCCGCGCCATCGATCCGGCGCGGCCATGGCGGAATTGGTAGACGCGCTAGCTTGAGGTGCTAGTGCCGCGAGGCGTGGAAGTTCGAGTCTTCTTGGCCGCACCATCGCCGGATCGAAACGAAAAGGTAGACGAGAGGTCGCCGCCTGTTGGTAAATCCCAACCGGCGGCCCTTTTGTTTTTGAGGCGGGGAGACGAGTTTTGGCGGACGAACTCAGCGAAAGCGCTCTCCGATACCATCGCCTGCCGAGACCCGGCAAAATCGAGGTCGTTCCGACCAAGCCGCTGGCGACACAGCGCGACCTCTCGCTGGCCTATTCGCCGGGCGTCGCGGCCGCCTGCAACGAGATCGTGCGCGATCCCGCGACGGCCGCCGAACTCACCGCGCGAGCCAATCTCGTCGCCGTCGTGACCAACGGCACCGCCGTGCTGGGCCTCGGTGCCATCGGTCCGCTGGCCGCCAAGCCGGTGATGGAGGGCAAGGGCGTCCTCTTCAAGAAGTTCGCCGGCATCGATGTCTTCGACATCGAAATCGCCGAGCTTGAGCAGGAGAAGCTGGTCGACATCGTCGCTTCGCTCGAGCCGACCTTCGGCGGCATCAATCTCGAGGACATCAAGGCGCCGGAGTGCTTCTACGTCGAGCAGAAGCTGCGCGAGCGGATGAAGATCCCGGTGTTCCACGACGACCAGCATGGCACCGCCATCATCGTCGGCGCCGCGCTGCTGAATGCGCTGTCGCTGGTCGGCAAGGACATCGCCAAGGTGAAGCTGGTCGTATCGGGTGCGGGCGCCGCGGCGCTGTCCTGCCTCGGCGTGCTGGAGAAGCTCGGCCTGCCGCGCGAGAACATCTGGGTCACCGACATCGTTGGCGTGGTCTGGAAGGGCCGCAACGAGCTGATGGACCCGTGGAAGGAGCGCTACTCCCGCGAGACCCAGGCGCGGACCCTTGGCGAAGTGATCGAGGGGGCCGATGTGTTCCTGGGCCTCTCGGCCGCCGGCGTGCTGAAGCCCGAGATGGTGGCCCGCATGGCCGCCAAGCCGCTGATCTTCGCGCTGGCCAATCCCAATCCCGAGATCTCGCCGGAAGATGTCGCCAGCGTGCGCGACGACGCCATCATGGCGACCGGCCGCAGCGACTATCCCAACCAGGTCAACAACGTCCTCTGCTTCCCCTACATCTTCCGCGGGGCGCTGGATGTCGGCGCGACCACCGTCAACGACGAGATGAAGATCGCCTGCGTGCGGGCACTGGCCTCGCTCGCGCGCAAGGAGCCCTCCGAGGTGGTGGCGCGCGCCTTCGGCGACCAGGCGGGCGGCTTCGGCCCGACCCAGATCATTCCCAAGCCGTTCGATCCGCGCCTGATCGTCGAGCTGGCGCCGGCCGTTGCGAAGGCCGCCATGGACAGCGGTGTCGCCACGCGGCCGATCACCGACTTCGATGCCTACCGCCAGCAGCTCAATCAGTTCGTCTTCAAGTCGGGCCTGGTCATGCGGCCGGTGTTCGAGCAGGCGCGCTCCGATCCGAAGCGGGTGATCTTCAGCGCGGGCGAGGACGATCGCGTCCTGCGCGCCGTGCAGATCATCCTCGACGAGGGCATCGCCAAGCCGATCCTGATCGGCCGCCCGGAAATCGTGCGCCGCCGCGCCGAGCGGCTCGGCCTCCGCTTCCAGCCGGGCGTCGATGCCGAACTCGTCGATCCGTCCAACGATCCGCGTTACGACAAATACTGGGGCGCCTATCACGAGCTGATGGAGCGGCGCGGCGTCACCGAGCCGACGGCGCGCAACCTCGTGCGCTCCAGCCCGACCCTGATCGCCGCGCTCGCGGTGAAGCTCGGCGACGCCGACGCGATGATCGCCGGCGCCTATGGCCGCTTCCGCACCCATCTCGCCCATGTGCGCGATGTCATCGGCCTGCGCGAGGGTGTGAAGAATATGGCGGCACTCAGCCTGCTGGTCATGCCGACCCGCTCGCTGTTCATCGCCGACACCTACGTGAACTACGATCCCGATCCCGAGACGCTGGCCGAGATCACGCTGCTGGCGGCGGACGAGGTGCTGCGCTTCGGCATCCAGCCCAAGGTCGCGCTGATCTCGCATTCGAGCTTCGGCAGCTCCGACCATCCCTCGGCCAAGAAGATGGCCGCGGCGGTCAAGATCCTGCACCAGCGCGCGCCGACGCTCGAGGTCGACGGCGAGATGCACGGCGATGCCGCACTGGACACCGAGATCCGCCAGGGCGTCTTCCCGCGCTCCAAGCTCAAGGAAGTGGCGAATCTGGTCGTCTGTCCGTCGCTCGACTCCGCCAACATCTCCTTCAACCTGCTGAAGGACGGCGCCGACGGTCTGCATATCGGGCCGATGCTGCTCGGCACCGACCTGCCGGCGCATGTGCTGACGCCGTCGGTCACCGCCCGCGGCATCCTCAACATGACCGCCCTGGCGGTGGTCGAAGCGCAACGCCTCGCCGAGGCGCGTGGATGAGCGGCGAGATCGATCTCGTCGATGAAGTGACGCCGGAACTCGTTCGGCGTGTCGAGGCGGCCCTCGTCGAAAACAGGCCGGAAGAAGCGCGGGAGCTGCTGGCCAATCTCAGCGCCACCGGCCAGGCCTCGATCCTCGAACAGATTTCGGAAGCCGAGCGCGACACGCTGATCGGCATCCTCAAGGCCGACCTCGACCCCGAAACCCTGACCGAGCTCGACGAGGAAGTCCTCGAGGACGTTCTCGACCAGCTCGACAGCAAGGAAATCGCGGCCGCCGCGCGCGAACTCGAGGCCGACGACGCGGCCACCATCCTCGAGGACCTGTCAGAGGACGAACGGCAGGAGGTCCTGGCGGAGCTGCCAGCCGAGGAGCGCGCCGACATCGAGCGCGCCTTGGCTTACCCCGAGGATACAGCCGGGCGCCTCATGCAGCGCTCGCTGGTCAAGGTCGCCGACAGCTGGACCGTGGGCCAGGTGATCGACTTCTGCCGCGAGGCGACTGACCTGCCCGATGACGTCTACGACATCTTTGTCGTCGACGGGGCGGGGCGGCTGCGCGGATCGGTGCCGCTCGGCCGCATGCTGCGCACCAAGCGGCCCGTGCCGATCCTCGACATCGTCGATCCCGACATCCCGTCGCTGCCGGCGATGGCCGACCAGGCCGAGGTGGCGCACGTCTTCCGCGACAAGAACCTGGTCTCCTGTCCGGTCGTCGACGACGACGGCCGGCTGCAGGGCGTGATCATGGTCGACGACGTCGTCGACGTGATCGACGAGGAAGCGGAGGAAGACCTGCTGAAGATGGGCGGCGTCGGTTCCGACGACATGCACGCCGACACGCTGCGCACGACCTGGCTGAGGGCACCGTGGCTGCTGGTCAACGTCGCCACCGCGCTAGTGGCGTCCTGCGTCATCGGCCAGTTCGAGGGCACGATCGAGAAGATCGTGATCCTGGCCGTCCTCATGCCGATCGTGGCGTCGATGGGCGGCAACGCCGGCATCCAGACCGTCACCGTGACGGTTCGGGCGCTGGCCATGGGCGAGCTGACGGCGGCCAACGTGCTGCGCTTCATCGGCAAGGAGGCGGTGGTCGGCGGCCTGAACGGGCTGTTGTTCGCCGCGCTGCTGGCCATCGGCGTGATCCTGGTGTTCCACGACTGGCGGCTGGGTGGCGTGATTGCCGCCGCCATGATCTGCAACCTGCTGGCCGCGGCGCTCGCGGGTTCATTGATCCCGCTCGGCCTGCAGAAATTCGGCGTCGATCCTGCCGTCTCGTCGACTGTTTTCCTGACCATGGTCACCGACGTGACCGGCTTCCTGACCTTCCTCGGACTGGCGACGATCTTCCTGCTTTGAGGTATCGTTTCCGGCGGAGGTCCTTCATGTCGGCAATCGTTCGCCTGGTGGGTGCGTTCGTCCTGCTGCTGACCGCAACGGCGGTGCAGGCGCAGAACAAGGTGCCGCCCGATCGCATCCTGGAAACCCTGGTCAAGGCGTCGCTGCTCACCCTGAACGACGCCAACGTGACCGGAAACTATTCGGTGCTGCATGCCAAGCTCTCCAAGCCGTTCCGCCAGCAATTCTCGCCGGAGAAGCTCAAGGAGACGTTCAGGGAGTTCAGCCAGAACAACGCCGACTTCGACATCATCGCCGCCATGAAGCCCGCTTACGATCCGGCGCCCGCGATCGACGGGGACGGCAAGCTGGTGGCGAAGGGCAGCTTCCCGACCGAACCCTCCAAACTGCTGTTCGAGCTGGAGTTCATCCCGTCGGATGGCGAGTGGAAGCTGGTCCGCATCCACGTCAAGCTCGGCTCCAAGTCCTAGTCCATTCAACAGGTAAGACAGATCATGATCCCGAATGCGATGCCGCCGTTCGACTTCGGCCTGGGCGAGACCGCCGACGCGCTGCGCGACCAGGTCCAGCGTTTCGCTTCCAGCGAAGTCGCGCCGATCGCCGCCGAAATCGACAAGAGCGACCGCTTCCCGCGCGAACTCTGGCCCAAGATGGGCGAGCTCGGCCTGCACGGCATCACCGTCGAGGAGGAGTTCGGCGGCTCCGGCCTCGGCTATCTCGAGCATGTCATCGCCGTGGAAGAGATCAGCCGCGCCTCGGCCGCGGTCGGCCTGAGCTATGGCGCGCACTCGAACCTCTGCATCAACCAGATCCGCCGCACCGGCACCGACAAGCAGAAGAAGCGCTTCCTGCCGAAGCTGATCTCCGGCGAGCATGTCGGCAGCCTCGCGATGAGCGAGTCGGGCGCGGGCTCCGACGTCGTGTCGATGAAGCTGCGGGCCGAGAAGAAGGGCGACCGCTACGTCCTGAACGGCACCAAGATGTGGATCACCAACAGCCCCGATGCGCAGTTGATCGTGGTCTACGCCAAGACCGATCCGGCGGCAGGGTCGCGCGGCATCACCACCTTCATCGTCGAGACCGACCGCAAGGGCTTCAAGGTCGCGCAGAAGCTCGACAAGATGGGCATGCGCGGCTCGTCGACCGGCGAGCTGGTGTTCGAGGATTGCGAGATCCCCGAGGAGAACGTGCTGGGCGCGGTCGGCAAGGGCGTCAACGTGCTGATGAGCGGCCTCGACTACGAGCGCGCCGTGCTGGCGGCGGGGCCGATCGGCATCATGCAGGCGGCGATGGACATCGTCGTTCCTTACGTCCACGAGCGTAAGCAGTTCGGCCAGGCGATCGGCGAGTTCCAGCTCGTGCAGGGCAAGCTCGCCGACATGTACACCACGATGAACGCCTGCAAGTCGTATGTGTATGCCGTCGCCAAGGCCTGCGACCGCGGCCAGACCACGCGCAAGGATTCGGCCGGCGCGATCCTCTACGCCGCCGAGAAGGCGACCCTGATCGCGCTCGACGCAATCCAGCTCCTGGGGGGCAACGGCTACATCAACGACTATCCGGCGGGCCGCCTGCTGCGCGACGCCAAGCTCTACGAGATCGGCGCCGGCACCAGCGAGATCCGCCGCATGCTGATCGGCCGCGAGCTGTTCGCCGAGACGGCCTGACCGACGACAGGATTTGACCTGACGGGGGCTTTTTCGTACACAGTGTGTATGGAAAGCCTCCGATGCCGCGTTATCTGACCGAAAAAGACATCGCCGACTTCCGCGCCGAATTGTGCCGGGTCGCCACCGAGCGTTTCGCCCGCTTCGGCTACGAGGGCGTCACCATGCGCCAGCTCGCCGAGGCGCTGGGCTGTAGCCCGAAGACGCCCTATCGCTATTTCAAGGACAAGGCCGACATCCTGGCGACGGTGCGGGCGGAGGCGTTCGGCCGTTTCGCCGATGCGCTCGAGGCCGCCGCTTCCAAGGGGGAGGGGCCGCTCGACAGCGCCCGCCGCGTCGGCGACGCCTATCTGCGCTTTGCCGCCGAGCATCGCCACGCCTACCGCATCATGTTCGAGATCGACCAGCCGATAAGCGACGAGCATCCCGACCTGATGCGCGAGGCCCAGCGGGCGCGCGGCTTCGTGACGCTCCAGGCTGAGGAGATGGCGAAGGCGGGGCTGATCGACGTCGATCCCGCGCTGTACGGCTGGTCGATGTGGGCGGCCGCGCACGGGCTGGTCATGCTGCAGCAGGCCGGCATGCTCGATCACGCGCCGGATATCCGGACGCTGGCGGGCTTCCACGGCATGCTGATGTTCAAGGGTGCGATGGCGCCCCCAAAGAAAACAGGGAAGAAACGATGACGGCAGGCGTTACGGCAGGCGACCGGTTCCGGAGTTGGGCGGAGATCCAGGCCAATGCCGCGCGGGCGGCGAGCGGATTGTCGGCGATCGGCGTCGGCGAGAACGGCAGCGTGGCACTGATGCTGCGCAACGACTTCGCGACCTTCGAAGTCAACATGGCCGCGAGCCAGCTCGGCGCCTATGCCGTGCCGATCAACTGGCACTTCACGCCCGACGAGGCGAACTACATCCTGCGCGACAGCGGGGCCTCAGTGCTGGTCGCACACACCGATCTGCTGGCGCAGATTGCCGGCGGCATCCCCGAGAGCGTGAAGGTCTTCGCGGTGCCCACGCCCGCCGAGATCGCCGCCGCCTATGGTGTCGCGCCCGAGAAGCTGCGCGTGCCCGACGGCGCCGAAGCCTGGGGCGCCTTCGTGGCTGCTTTCCCGCCGCGGACCGAGCCGCCGCGCGCCGCGCGCGGCAGCATGATCTACACGTCCGGCACGACGGGCCGCCCCAAGGGCGTGCGTCGCCAGCCCAGCACGCCCGAACAGCAGGCCGCGGGCGCGCAGGAAGCCGCAATGTTCTGGGGGCTGAAGCCCGATCCCGCGATCGTCGTCCTGATGAACGGTCCGATGTATCACTCTGCGCCCGCCGCCTACGGCATGGCGAGTGCGCGGCTTGGCCTGCACATGGTGCTGCAGCCGCGCTTCGAGGCTGAGGACATGCTGCGGCTGATCGCCAAGCACGGGATCACCCACATGCACATCGTGCCGACGATGTTCGTGCGCCTGCTGCGGCTGCCTGCCGACGTGCGCCAGCGCTACGACGTCTCGTCGCTGCGGTTTGTCAGCCACGGCGCGGCGCCGTGCGCGCCCGCCGTGAAGCGGCAGATGATCGAATGGTGGGGACCGGTCATCAACGAATACTACGGCGCGACCGAAACCGGCGTCGTCGTCTGGCACGGTTCTGAAGAAGCCCTGCGCAAGCCTGGCACCGTCGGTCGGATGGTGCCCGGCGGCATCCTGCGCATCGTCGACGAAGAGGGACGCGACGTGAAGCAGGGCGAGGTCGGCGAAATCTACCTGCGCGGACCCCATCTTTCAGAGTTCACCTACAACAACGACGATGCCAAGCGGCGCGAGATCGCCTTGGGAGATCTCGTGACGGTGGGCGACGTGGGCTATCTCGACGCAGATGGCTTCCTGTTCCTGTGCGATCGCAAGCGCGACATGATCATCTCGGGCGGCGTGAACATCTATCCGGCGGAGATCGAGGGCGCGCTGATCCAGATGCCGGGCGTGCGCGACTGCGCGGTGTTCGGCATCCCGGACGAGGAATTCGGCGAGCAGATTTGCGCCCATGTCGAGCCGGCCGGCGGCGTGACCCTCGATGCCGGCGCGGTTCGTGCCTATCTTGCGGAGCATCTGGCACGCTACAAAGTGCCCAGGGTGGTCGAGTTCAGCGCGGCCCTGCCGCGCGAGGATTCGGGCAAGATATTCAAACGCAAGCTTCGGGCGCCCTACTGGGAGAAAGCGGGTCGCAGCATCTGAGAGGTTCCATGGCCGACGACGATGTCACCCTGTCCGGGACGCTGAAGACGAAGCTGATCGACGCCAAGCAGAAGTGGGCCGAGGACGGTCGCCTGCTGACCGGTACGACGGCTGCTCCCGCCGAGCGCTTGCCGCCGGGTCAACGCCTGGTCGAGACCTGGCCCGTCCTCGACCTCGGCATCCAGCCCGAGATCCCGACGCACGCGTGGCGCCTGTTCGTCGACGGCGAGGTCGAGAATCCCGTCACCCTGACATGGGACGAATTCAAGACGCTGCCGAAGACCGAACTCACGACCGACATTCACTGCGTCACGGCCTGGTCGCGCTACGACAACAAATGGGAGGGCGTCAGCGCCCGCGACCTGATCGCCCTGGTGAAGCCCAAGGCGTCGGCCGAGCATGTGATCTTCCACTCCTACGACACCTACAAGACCAACGTGCCGCTGGCCGACTTCGCGGCCGAGGACGTCATGCTCGTCTGGAGCTGGAACGGCGAGCCGATCAGCCGCGAGCATGGCGGGCCGCTGCGGGTCGTGATCCCGAAGCTCTATTTCTGGAAGAGCGCCAAGTGGATCAAGCGCATCGAATTCTCCATCATGGACAAGCCGGGCTTCTGGGAAGTGCGCGGCTATCACAATTACGGCGACCCGTGGCGGGAGCAGCGCTACGACGACGAAATCTGACGGGAGGCGGTTTACGATGGGCGCGCACGACTTCTCCTTCACCGCGATCGACGGCAAGCCGCTCGATCTCAAGAGCCTCGCCGGCAAGCCCGTCCTGCTGGTGAACGTCGCCTCCTATTGCGGGTTCACGCCGCAATACACCGACCTGCAGAAGCTGCATGAGACCTACGGCCCCAAGGGCCTCGTCGTGCTGGGCGTGCCGTCGAACGACTTCGGCGCGCAGGAGCCGCGCAGCCAGGGCGAGATCGCGAAGTTCTGCGAGTCGATGTACGGCGTAGGCTTTCCGCTCACCGCGAAGCAGAAGGTGATCGGCGCCGAGGCGCATCCGCTCTATCGCTGGATCGCCGCCGAGGCAGGCGAGGGCGCCGCGCCCAAGTGGAACTTCCACAAATACCTGATCGGCAAGGACGGCAGCCTGCTGGGCGCCTGGCCCAGCCGCGTACGTCCGTCCTCCAGCGAGATCACCTCGGCGATCGAAGCAGCGCTCTAGGTTTCAGGCGTCCAGCGCCTTGCGGACGCCGTCGAAGACCTGGTGGAACATCTCGGTCGTGAGCCGGCCGGTGTTCGTGTTGTAGCGCGAGCAGTGATAGCTGTCGGCGAGCATCAGGCCCGTCGGTAGCTTGTGCAGCCGGTTATGGATGAACGGATAGGCGCCGGCCGGTCGCACCGTCAGGGCGCGCAGGATCTGGTCGTGGGCGCCCTTGCCCAGCGCCACGAGAATCTTCAGTTCCGGCATGACGGCCAGTTCGGCCTGCAGGAACGGACGGCAGGCGGTGAACTCGATCGGCAGCGGCTTGTTTTCCGGCGGCAGGCAGCGCACCGCGTTGGCGATGCGGCAGTCGACCAGTTCCAGCCCGTCATTGGGATCGGCGCGGAAGACGCCCTTCGCGAAGCCGAACTTCAGCAGGGTCGAGTAGAGGAGGTCGCCGGCATAGTCGCCGGTGAAGGGACGGCCGGTGCGGTTGGCGCCCTTCATGCCCGGCGCCAGTCCGACGATCAGCAGCCGTGCGTCGAGCTTGCCGAACGAACGTACGGGCGCGTTCTTCCAGTCGGGATGCTTGCCCTGCAGGTCGTGACGGAAGTCCGCGAGCCTCGGACAGCGCGGGCAATCGAGCGGCGGCTCTTCGAAAGCTGGCGCGGGCACTTAAGTGGATGGCCTCAGGCCGAGCGCATCAGCGATTCGGACGGCGCGTCGTCGTCCTCGGCATCCGATTCACGAGGCGCGGTGGCCGGGCGCGGAGCGCGCTCCGACGGGTTGCGGGCGATCAGGGGCGCGAGTTCGGACAGTTCGATGAAGTCATCGGCCTGGCGGCGCAGCTCGTCGGCCACCATCGGCGGGGCGGACTTGATGGTGCTGACGACCGAGACGCGGAGTCCGCGGCGCTGCACCGCCTCGACCAGCCGGCGGAAGTCGCCGTCGCCCGAGAACAGAATCACGTGGTCGAGATGGTCGGCCATTTCGAGCACGTCGATGGCCAACTCGATGTCCATGTTGCCCTTGATCTTGCGGCGACCCATGGCATCGGTGAATTCCTTGGCCGGCTTGGTGACCATGGTGTAGCCGTTGTAATCCAGCCAATCGATCAGCGGGCGGATCGGCGAATATTCCTGATCCTCGACCAGGGCGGTGTAGTAGTAGGCACGAACCAGCCGGCCCTTTTCCCGGAAGACCTTCAGGAGGCGGCGGTAGTCGATGTCGAAGCCCAGGGAACGCGCGGCCGAGTAGAGATTGGCGCCGTCGATGAACAGCGCCACGCGCTCGTTCTCGTAAAAATTGCCCTTCATGGCGGTCAAACCCTTTGAAAGAATATGCGCAGACCGAGCGAAAAATTTATGTAGCAGCGGAAGGCTGGTAACCCACGCCTCTCCGAAAGCATATTAAGAGTAGGTTGTTAACCTTTAGATCACAAGGGGTTGGAGGAGTTCGCTGGTGGACAACACGGGCCGTCAGCCGATTTTCATAGGCGCCGGGGCCAACCTGCCTCATCCGTCCTACGCGTCTCCCCGCGAGACGTTGCAGGCGGCCCTGCTGGAGCTGGACCGGCATGAGGTCCGAGTGCTGCGTTATTCGCCCTGGTACCGGACGGCGCCGGTGCCGGTTTCGGATCAGCCCTGGTACGTGAACGTGGTCGCCGAGATCGCGACCCGGCTGCCCGCGGACGAGCTGCTGGCCACCCTGCACGAGATCGAGGACCTGTTCGGCCGCGTCCGCAGCGTGCCCAACGCCCCCCGGCTGATCGACCTGGATTTACTCGATTATCAGGGGGAAATAGCCGCGCCAGGCCCCGGAAAGGCGACCCTGCCGCATCCCCGTATGGCGGATAGGGCCTTTGTCCTGCGGCCGCTGGCCGATCTGGCTCCCGGCTGGCGCCATCCCGCGTCGGGAGCGTCGATCCAGGATCTGCTGGCCGCCCTGCCGGCCGACCAGGTCGCCCACCGGTTCTAGGCTGCTTCCGGGCCGGTTGGCTTGCCTTTTGGGCCGGGGAGGGTATAACCCGCGGCTCCCGCGAAATCTGAGGTTCCCGCCATGGCGCGTGTCACCGTCGAAGACTGCATCGTGCAGATCCCCAACCGTTTCGAGCTCGTCATGTTCGCCTCGCAGCGCGCCCGGGACATCTCGGCCGGCGCCCAGATCACGCTCGACCGCGATCGCGACAAGAACCCGGTCGTGGCGCTGCGCGAGATCGCCGAGGTCAAGCTCGACCAGGCCGCCCTGAAGGACTCGCTCATCTCCGGCATGCAGAAGCACGCCGACGTCGACAAGCCCGAGGAGGTCAACGAGATGGCCGAGCTCGAGCAGGAGCTGGCGGCGGCGCTGGCGCAGGGCGGTGCGGAAGCCGCCCAGCCGAAGGCCCTGCCGATGGCCGAGGAAGACGACGTCACGGAATAGCCCGCGGAAGGCTGAGCCCTAACAGGGTTCAGCCTGCTATTCGTGCAAACGTCGTGGAGTGAACGCAATCGTCCCCATATAGTGGGTGATTGCCATGATTCGTCAGTTTGAACTTGTCGAGCGGGTGCAGGCCTACGATCCGGATGCGGACGAGGACGTGCTGAACCGCGCCTATGTGTACGGCCTCAAGAAGCACGGCAACCAGCTGCGCGCCTCGGGCGATCCGTATTTCTCCCATCCCGTCGAGGTCGCCGGCATCCTGTCCGAGATGCGGCTCGACACCGCCTCGATCGTGACCGGCCTGCTGCACGACACGCTCGAGGATACCGACGCCACGCGCGACGAGATCGCGGGCCTGTTCGGCGAGGACATCGCGCGGCTGGTCGACGGCGTCACCAAGCTCTCGCGACTGGAGATCCAGTCCGAGAGCACCAAGGAAGCCGAGAACCTGCGCAAGCTGGTGCTGGCCATGTCGTCGGACATCCGCGTGCTGCTGGTGAAGCTCGCCGACCGTCTCCACAACATGCGCACCCTGCATCACATCAAGGAGCCGGCACGGCGCCGCCGCATCGCGCGCGAGACCATGGACCTCTATGCGCCGCTCGCCTCGCGCATCGGCATGGAGAAGGTGAAGCGCGAACTCGAGGAACTGGCCTTCGGCGAGCTCAATCCCGACGGCCGCACTTCGGTGCTGGCGCGGCAGGGCTACCTGCGCGAGCGCGGCGACAAGCTGGTGCCCCAGATCGAAGTCGAGCTGGTGAAGACGCTAAAGGAAGGGGGCCTCAACGCGCAGGTCTCGGGCCGCGAGAAGACGCCTTATTCGATCTGGCGCAAGATGCAGACGAAGAACGTGTCGTTCGAACAGCTCGCCGACATCATGGCGTTCCGCATCATCGTCGCCGACGTTGCGCAGTGCTACCAGGCGCTCGGCCTGCTGCACGGCAAGTATCAAGTGCTGCCGCAACGCTTCAAGGACTACATCTCGGTTCCCAAGCCCAACGGCTATCGTTCGCTGCACACCGGCGTAATCGGGCCGCTCGCCCAGCGCATCGAGATTCAGATCCGCACCGAGGACATGCAGGACCAGGCCGAGCGTGGTGTGGCGGCGCACTGGATCTACAAGCAGGGCGGCCCTTCGACCGACGCGCCGCAATATGCATGGCTGCGCAGCCTCATGGACATCCTCGACAAGGCGCCCAACGCCGAGGAGTTCCTCGAGCACACCAAGCTCGAGATGTTCCAGGACCAGGTCTTCTGCTTCACGCCGAAAGGCAAGCTGATCGCCCTGCCGCGCGGTGCGACGCCGATCGACTTCGCCTATGCGGTGCACAGCCAGGTGGGCGATACCTGCGTCGGCGCCAAGATCAACGGTCGCATGCTGCCGTTGCGCACGCAGCTCTCCAACGGCGACCAGGTCGATATCGTCACCTCCAAGGCGCAGACGCCGTCGCCGACCTGGGAGCGCTTCGTCGTCACCGGCAAGGCCAAGGCCGCGATCCGGCGCTTCATCCGCGTTCGCCAGCGCGAACAGTACATCCAGCTCGGCAAGTCGCTGCTCGAGAAGGCCTTCCACGAGGAAGGCTACGAGGTCACCGACAAGGGCCTCGACGGCGTGCGCTTCAATTTCAAGCAGGCCTCGTCGGACGATCTCATCGCGACGGTCGGCGCCGGACTCGTGGGCGCCCGCGAGGTGCTGACGGCCGTCTATCCGGGGCTGAAGCAGCCGCGCAAGGGCGGGGCCGACGTCGTGCCGATCTCGCGCGCCCGCGCCAAGTCCGGCAAGGCCACTGAGGGCGGACGAGGGGGCAAGCAGGAGCCGGGTCAGATCGCCATCCGCGGACTGATCCCGGGCATGGCGGTGCACTTCGCGCGCTGTTGCCATCCGCTGCCCGGCGACCGCATCGTCGGCATCATCACGACCGGCAAGGGTGTCACCATCCACACGATCGACTGCGCCACGCTGGAGAGCTTCTCCGAGGCGCCCGAGCGCTGGATCGACGTCGGCTGGGACTCGGTGAACGAGGGCGACGGCGGCGTCTACACGGGCCGGCTCAAGATCACCGTGTCCAACCAGCCCGGTAGCCTGTCGAGCCTGTCGACCGTGATCGCCCGCCACGAGGGCAACATCTCCAACCTGCGCATCGTCAACCGGTCGATGGACTTCTTCGACATGGTGATCGATGTCGAGGTCGCCGACGTGAAGCATCTTGCCGACATTACGGCGGCGCTGCGCGCCACTCCTGCCATCAACGCCGTCGAACGCGCGCGCAATTGACGGCTTCCTCGTCCCTTTCCAGCGAAAGATGCGTATGACTGCGTCCAATCCCCTGCGTCTTGGCGTCAACATCGATCACGTCGCCACCGTGCGTAACGCGCGCGGCGGCCATCTGCCCGATCCGCTGCGCGCGGCGCGCCTGGCCGAGGCGGCCGGTGCCGACGGCATCACCGCCCATCTGCGCGAGGATCGGCGCCACATCATCGATGCCGACATCGAGGGGCTGATGCGCGACCTCAAGGTGCCGCTCAACTTCGAGATGGCGGCGACCCAGGAGATGGTCGACATCGCCCTGCGTCACAAGCCACATGCCGCCTGTATCGTGCCCGAGAAGCGCGAGGAGCGGACCACGGAGGGCGGGCTCGACGCGGCCGGCCAGCACAATCACCTGAAGCCGATGGTCGCCCGCCTGCGCGACGCCGGCATCCGGGTCTCGCTGTTCATCGAGGCCGATCCGCGCCAGCTCGAGGCGGCGGTCACGCTGGGTGCACCCGTCGTCGAATTGCACACCGGCCGCTATTGCGAGATCGAGGGCGAGCCCAAGCAGGCCGAGTTGCAGCGCATACGCAATGCCGCCGCCCTGTGCGCGAAGCTCGGGCTCGAATGCCATGCCGGCCATGGGCTGAGCTATGCCGACGTGGCGCCGGTTGCGGCCATCCCCGAGGTCCGCGAACTGAACATCGGTCACTTCCTGATCGGCGAGGCGATTTTCGTGGGCCTGGAGCCGGCGATCCGCGAGATGCGGCGCATCATGGATGCCGCGCGCGCCGGGGGAGCCGCCGCGTGATCATCGGCCTCGGAAACGACCTCTGCGACATCCGGCGCATCGAGAAATCGCTGGAGCGGTTCGGCGATCGCTTCGTGCAGCGTGTTTTCACCGAGATTGAACAAAAGCGCTCCGAGGGCCGGGCGACCCGTGCCGCAAGCTATGCCAAGCGGTTCGCCGCCAAGGAGGCCTGCGCCAAGGCGCTGGGCACCGGGCTGCGGGCAGGGGTCTTCTGGCGTGACATGGGCGTGATCAACCAGAAAAGCGGCAAGCCCACCCTGGCCCTGACGGGCGGGGCGCTGGCGCGGCTGCAAAAGATCACACCGGCTGGCATGACGGCGCAAATCGACCTCAGCATCACGGACGAATACCCGCTGGCCCAGGCGATCGTGATCATCTCGGCGGTGCCGGCGGCATGATCCGCAGGGCGCTTTCAGCAATTCGCAAGGCTCCCATGCCGCGGTTGGGGCGGGAGACAGGGCGTCCGGGTCCTGCTATAGGCCCGGCTTGTTCAAACTGGTACGGCGATGACGGACGTGGCTGAGCGTCGGAAGCGGGGACAGGAGAAGACCGGCGGATGGGGAGAAACCGTCCGGACGGTGGTCTATGCCGTTCTGATCGCACTGGTCGTGCGGACGTTCGCCATCGAGCCGTTCAACATTCCCAGCGGCTCGATGATCCCGACCCTGCTGGTCGGCGACTACCTGTTCGTCTCGAAGTACTCGTACGGGTACAGCAAGCACTCCTTCCCTTTTTCGCTCGGCGTCTTTTCGGGCCGCATCTTCGGTGCCCCGCCGGAGCGCGGTGACGTCGCCGTGTTCAA
Source organism: Reyranella sp. GW821-FHT12G01 (assembly GCF_058806575.1). Lineage (NCBI taxonomy): Bacteria > Pseudomonadati > Pseudomonadota > Alphaproteobacteria > Hyphomicrobiales > Reyranellaceae > Reyranella > Reyranella sp. GW821-FHT12G01. The sequence continues at coordinate 3,173,037 of NZ_JBXAPV010000001.1, read as the reverse complement.
GTATCCCGGCGACCAGGGCCAGGGCGTCAACCGCACCGACTACATCAAGCGCATCGTCGGCATGCCGGGCGATCGCATCCAGGTGACGAACGGCCTGCTGCACATCAACGGCGTGGCGGTCGATCGCCTGAAGATCGGCGACTATGTGAAGGGCAACAACGGCCACTACCAGAAGGGCACGCTCTACAGCGAGACCCTGCCCAACGGCCGCCGCTACACGGTGCTTGAGTATCGCGACGACGGCATGGCCGACAACACGCCGGAGTTCCTCGTGCCGGCCGGCAGTTACTTCGTCATGGGTGACAATCGCGACGACTCGCTCGACAGTCGAACGCGGCTGATGCTGCGCGACTTCTCCGGCTCGACGCGCGACCGCGACCAGCTCGGCTGGTACGTGCCCTCGGAGAATCTCGTGGGCCGGGCGGAGTTCATCTTCTTCTCGCACGATCCGTCGGCCGCAGGCTGGCTGGAGCCATGGAAATGGCCTCAGGCGATACGCTGGAACCGCTTCTTCATGGCAATCCACTGAGTTCGACCGACGTCGATCTGACGGCGCTGTCGAAGGGTGTGGGTCATGTGTTCGTGCGCGCCGCGTTGGCCGCCGAGGCGCTGACCCATCGCAGTGCCCTCGACCGGCGGCCCGAGCTGAAGGCCGCCTTCCCCAACGGCAACGAACGACTGGAATTCCTGGGCGACCGGGTGCTGTCGCTGGCCATGGCCGATCTCCTGCTGCGCCGCTTTCCGCACGAGCGGGAAGGCGAGCTGGCGCGGCGCCACGCTTCGCTGGTGCGGGCCGAGACGCTGGTCGAGATCGCGACGGCCATCGGTCTCGGCGACCATCTGCGGCTGGGCGATTCCGAGCGCGCGCACGGCCATAGCGTCAAACCCAACATCATGGCCGATGCGCTGGAGGCGCTGCTTGGCGCAGTGTTCCTGGATGCAGGCCTCGAAGCGGCGGCGGCGAGCGTGGAGCTTTTGTGGGGCGATCGGCTGAGCAGCCAGGCGGTGGCGCCGCGCGACCCGAAGACGGCGTTGCAGGAATGGGCGCAGGCCCGTCGCCTGCCGCTGCCGGCCTATGTCGAGATCGACCGCGAGGGACCGCCGCATGCGCCGGTGTTCGTGGTCGATGTAACCCTCAAGGGACACGATCCCGCGCGCGGCCGTGGCGGCAGCAAGCGCGAGGCCGAACGCCTAGCCGCCATGGCATTACTGGAAAGGTTGGACAGGGCATGAGCACGCCTGCAACGCGGGCCGGGTTCGTCGCCGTCGTCGGCGCGCCGAATGCCGGGAAGTCGACGCTGGTGAACGGGCTGGTCGGCTCGAAGGTGAGCATCGTGTCGCCGAAGGTGCAGACCACGCGCATGCGCGTGATCGGCATCGCCATGGCCGACGTTCCCGACACCGGCGAGGGCCCCTCTCGCGCGCAGGTCATCCTGGTCGACACGCCGGGCATCTTCCGCGTCGCCAAGCGCCGCCTGGAACGCGCCATGGTCGCCGCCGCCTGGCAGGGCGCCGACGATGCCGACCTGGTGGCGCTGGTGGTCGATGCCGAGCGCGGCATCGGGCAGGAGACGAAGGCGATCGCCGAGCGGCTGAAGGATTCGAAGACGCCGCGCATCCTGGTCTTGAACAAGATCGACCTGGTCGCGCGCGAGACCTTGCTGGCGCTGACGGCCGAGCTGAACGCCATCGTCCCGTTCGAGCGCACCTTCATGGTGAGCGCACTCAAGGCCGACGGCGTCGGCGATCTTTTAGCCGCCTTTGCGCTCGCCGTGCCGCCGGGACCGTTCCTGTACCCGGAGGATCAGGCGGCCGACCTGCCGCTGCGCTTGCTGGCCGCCGAAGTGACGCGCGAGCAGGTGTTCCTGCAGCTTCACCAGGAACTGCCCTACGAGGCGGCGGTCGAGACCGAGAAGTGGGAGGATCGTCCCGACGGCAGCGTTCGCGTCGAGCAGATCATCCATGTCCAGCGCGAGGGCCAGCGCGCGATCTTCCTCGGCAAGGGTGGCGCGCGCATCAAGCAGATCGGCGCGCGCGCTCGTCACGAGCTGTCGCAGATGCTTGAGCGCCCGGTGCACCTCTTCCTGCACGTGAAGGTGAGCGAGCGCTGGGCCGACGATCCCTCGCACTACAAGACGATCGGCCTCGACTACCAGTCGTAACTCCCGTCATCTCGACCGGAGCGCGCAGCGCGGAGTGGAGAGATCTTCTCTCAACGAATTGTTGGCTTTTCGTGGAGAGAAGGTCTCTCCACTCCGCACCTTCGGTGCTCCGGTCGAGACGACGGTTAAGTTGGTGCCAGCTCAAGCGAATGGATGACGGTGCCGGCCGCGTCGCGGTGACTGACCGTCATCACGCCTGAGCTTCCGTCGATCTTCACGTGCCCGAAATGGCATGAGCCTTCGAGAGGCGAGAGATCGAAGCGGCCGGTCGGCGGCACCTTCTGGAACACGACCTGCGGCCCGAACGTGCCGTCGAGCGCATTGGGGCCGAAGCCGCCGGCGCAGAGCGGGCCCGACACGAATTCGTAGAACGGCGTGAAATCCTGGAAGGCCGCGCGCGCGGGATCGTAGCGGTGGGTGGCGGGATAGTGCACGTCGGCGGTGATCCAGTGGACGTTACGGATGTCCTCTCGCTTCAGGAACGACAGAAGGTCGGCGATCTCCAGTTCGCGTCCCAGCGGCGGGCCGTCGTCGGCGTTGGCGACGGCTTCGAAGCCGGACTTGCGGCGCCAGTCGTCATAGACGACGAGCCCCAGCGGCATGTCCGCGGCGACGATTTTCCACGTAGCCGTGGAGGCCTTGAGCGCCTGCTTCAGCCAGATGATCTGCTCGATGCCGAGAAAGGCCGTGCTCTGGCCGCCGAACTCCTGCCGGTTCGGGCCGTTGGGCGCCCGGAAGCTCCTCATGTCGAGGCGGAAGAGATCGAGTTGCGGTCCGAACGAGAACTTGCGGAACAGGCGCATCGTGCCGTCGAGCCCGTCGGCCAGCGGCATGAACTCGCGAAAGGCGCGCTCGGCCTTCTGCGCCATCACGCCCACGCTCTTTTCCCGGTAGCGCGGGTCCTCGTCGACGCGCCTCTCCCAGTACCAGTTGTCGAGGACGTCGTGATCGTCCCACAGGGCGATCATCGGGACCTCGGCATTGAAGCGACGGAGGTTGCCGTCGAGGAAATTGTAGAGATGGTTGCCGCGGAAGTCGGCCAGCGTCTCGGCGACCTTCGACTTCGCCTCGGTCGTGAGGTTCTTCCAGATACGGCCGTCCGGCAGTTTCTTCTCCGGCGCGATCGGATCGTCGGCATAGATCGTGTCGCCGCAATGCACGAAGAAGTCGGGCGCGAGCGAGCGCATCGTCTCGTAGATCGTCATGCCGCCGACATCCGGATTGATGCCCCAGCCCTGGCCCACCGTGTCGGCCGACCAGACGAAACTCACATCGCCTTTTGCGGTCGCCGGCGTGCGGAAGCGTCCGGATACCCAGTCGCTCGTCGCACCGTCGGCGGCAAAGGCAATGCGGTAGAAAATGGTTTGTCCCGCCGGCAATCCGTTCAGGCGGACGCGCGATGTGAACTCGGTCGCGGCGAGAGCCTCGGGTCCCTGAAGGCGCGTCGCGCCAGCGAAGCTCTCCGTCGTCGCATATTCGACGATCATGCGGGCCGGCCGGTCGGCGCGGCTCCACAGGGTCGCGCTGTCGCCGCCGACATCGCCCGACTGCACACCCTGCAGCAGGCGGGGGCGAGAGGACGCGGCGGTCTGGGCGAAGAGGCGAGAGGGCAGGGTGGCGAGCGCGCCTGCCCCCAGTAGCGCCCGGCGTCTCAGTTTCGGCATGGTGCCCAACCTAGCGCGATTTCCCGGGACGCGTCATACAGGCCCATGGATTGGAACGACGAAGGCATCGTGCTGACGGCGCGGTCTCATGGGGAGACGGGCCTCGTCGTGTCGCTACTGACGCGGGAGCATGGTCGCCATTCGGGCTTCGTGCCCGGCGGCGTCTCGCGGCGCGCCCGTCCGGTCTGGCAATCCGGCAACCTGGTCGAGGTCGGCTGGCGGGGGCGCCTTCCCGAACAGCTCGGCAATTATTCAGGCGAACTGCGCGAGCCGCATGCCGCGCGCGCCATGGACGATGCCGCCGAACTGGCCGGCCTCGCGGCGGCCTGCGCCGTGATCGACGCCGCCTTGCCGGAGCGCGAGCCGCATCCCGCGATGTTCGACGGGTTCCGGGCGTTCCTCGGCGTGCTGGGCCATCCCGGCTGGCCCGCGATCTATGTCCGCCTCGAACTCGGGCTGCTGCAGGAACTTGGCTTCGGCCTCGATCTCGAGAAATGCGCAGCCACCGGGTCGACCGAGAACCTGGCCTACGTCTCCCCGAAGACCGGCCGGGCCGTCTCGCAGGAGGCTGCCGGCCCTTACAAGGAGAAGCTGCTGGCCCTGCCGGCGTTTCTATCCACCGGCGGGTTACCGTCGGATGACGACGAACTGCGCCAGGGTCTCGACCTGACGGGCTTTTTCCTCGAACGGCACGTGTTTTGGCCGCACAACAAGCCCTTGCCTCCCGCACGGTCGAGATTTATGGAATCGCTCCAACGCTAGAATAATCACGGCCGTGGCTCGAACTGCGGTCCTTACCCCTCGTCAGTCTGGTCCATGGCAAAGCGCAACAACGTCGTCCAACTGGCCGAGGTAAAGCCGGTGCAATTCGGGCAGGCGCTCTCCGAGCGTTACCTGTCCTATGCGCTGTCGACCATCATGTCGCGGTCGCTGCCGGACGTGCGTGACGGGCTGAAGCCCGTGCATCGCCGCCTGATGTACGCGATGCGCCAGCTCCGGCTGGACCCGAACAGCGCCTTCAAGAAGAGCGCCCGCGTCGTCGGCGACGTGATCGGCCAGTATCACCCGCACGGCGACCAGTCGATCTACGACGCGCTGGTGCGCCTCGCCCAGGAATTCGCCGCGCGCTATCCGCTGATCGAGGGCCAGGGCAACTTCGGCAACATCGACGGCGATAACCCCGCCGCGATGCGTTACACCGAGGCCCGCCTCACCGAGGTCGCCGAGGCGCTGCTGGGCGGCATCGACGAGAACGCCGTCGATTTCCGGCCCAACTACGACGGCTCGACCGAGGAGCCGATCGTGCTTCCCGGTGGCTTCCCCAATCTCCTCGCCAATGGTGCTGCCGGTATTGCCGTCGGCATGGCGACGTCGATCCCGCCGCACAATGTCGGCGAGCTGTGCGACGCGCTGCTGCATCTCATCAAGACGCCGAACTCGCGCATCGAGACGCTGGTCGACCTGGTAAAGGGGCCGGACTTCCCGACCGGTGGCATCCTGGTCGAACCGCGCGAATCGATCGTCGAGGCCTACAAGACCGGCCGCGGCGCCTTCCGCCTGCGCGCCAAGTGGGAAGTCGAGCAGCTTCCGCGCGGCCAGTACCGCATCGTCGTCACGCAGATCCCGTATCAGGTCCAGAAGGGCCGGCTGATCGAGCGGATCGCCGAGATCATCAACGCCAAGAAGCTGCCGATCCTCGAGGACGTGCGCGACGAGTCGGCCGACGACGTGCGCATCGTGCTGGAGCCCAAGACCGGCAATGTCCCGGCCGAGCTGCTGATGGAGCAGCTCTTCAAGCTCAGCGACCTCGAGACGCGCTTCCCGCTGAACCTGAACGTGCTCGACAAGGACAACACGCCGCGCGTGATGGACCTGCGCGAGGCACTGCAGGCCTTCCTCGATCACCGGCGCGAGGTGCTGATCCGGCGCTCGACCTTCCGGCTGGCCGCCATCGAGCGCCGCCTGGAGATCCTCGACGGCTACCTGATCGCCTATCTGAACCTCGACAAGCTGATCAAGATCATCCGCGAGGAAGACGAGCCCAAGCCCAAGATGATCAAGGCTTTCGGCCTCACCGACATGCAGGCCGAAGCGATCCTGAACATGCGGCTGCGCGCGTTGCGCCGGCTCGAGGAGTTCGAGATCCGCGGCGAGCACAAGAAGCTGAGCGCCGAGCGCAAGGACCTCAAGGCGCTGCTGAAGAGCGACGAGCTGCAGTGGAACGCGATCGCCGACGAGGTGCGCGAGACCAAGAAGAAGTTCGGCGGCAAGACCGAACTCGGTCGCCGCCGCACCGAGCTGGCCGACGCGCCGGCCGAGATCGAGCACACGATGGACGATTTCGTCGAGCGCGAGCCGGTCACGGTCGTCCTGTCCGAGAAGGGCTGGATCCGCGCCGCCAAGGGCCATCTCGACGACAAGGCCGCCGGTGAGCTGAAATACAAGGAAGGCGACGCGGCGCGCTTTGCCATGCACGCCCAGTCGACCGACAAGATCCTGCTGTTCGGCACAAACGGCCGCTTCTACACGATCGGCTGCGACCGGCTGCCGAGCGCGCGCGGCCACGGCGAGCCGATCCGTCTGATGATCGAACTGGGCAACGACCAGGACATCGTTCAGCTCGAAGTGCTGAAGGGCGGCCGCAAGTTCCTGGTCGCATCGGATGCCGGGCGCGGCTTCATCGTGCCGGAAGACGAGGTCGTGGCGCAGACCAAGAACGGCAAGGGCGTCCTGAATCTCGCAGACAAGGAGAAGGCGCAGGCCTTCAATATTGTGCCCGAGGGCGCGAACTCGATCGCGGTGCTGAGCGAAGGCCGCAAGCTGCTGATCTTCCCGCTCGACCAAGTGCCCGAGATGGGCCGGGGCAGGGGCGTGCTGTTGCAGAAGTCGAAGGGCGACCAGCTCTCCGACGCGCAGGCCTTCGTCCTTGCGGACGGATTGCCGTGGGCCAACCGCCTCATCCCGGCGAGCGAGCTGAAGTTCTGGCGGGGCGAGCGCGCGCAGGCGGGGCGCATGCCCGAGAAGGGCTGGCCGCGGGCCAAACGATTTAAGGACTAGAAATGGACCTGACGCTGATCTGGAAGGCGCTGCTGATCGGCGTTGTCGAAGGTCTCACCGAGTTCCTGCCCGTCTCGTCGACGGGACACATCATCCTTGCCGAGGATGTGCTCCACTTCCAGGGACCGCCCGGCAAGGTCTTCGAGATCGTGATCCAGCTCGGCGCGATCCTCGCGGTCTGCCTTCTCTATCGCGCGAAGATCTGGACGACGGTCGAAGGCGTCCTGCGGCGCGACAAGCCGGCGATCCGCTTCGCCACGGCCATCGTGGTGGCCTTCCTGCCGGCGGCGGTCATCGGCGTCGCGGCCCACAAGTACATCAAATCGGTGTTGTTCAATCCGTGGGTGGTCGCCATCGCCCTGATCGTGGGCGGCATCGCCATCCTGGTTATCGAGAGGTTCGCGCAGCGCCCGCGCATCAAGACGCTCGACGATGTCGACCTCAAGACCGCTTTCTACATCGGCCTGTGCCAATGCCTGGCGATGATCCCGGGCGTATCGCGTGCCGGCTCGACCATCATGGGCGCCCGCGCTTTCCGCGTGGATCGTGCGACGGCTGCCGAGTTCTCGTTCTTCCTGGCGATGCCCACCATGCTCGGGGCGACGGTCTACGACCTGTTCAAGAACTGGTCGTCGCTGAGCTGGGACCATGGCGGCATCATCGCCCTGGGCTTCGTCGCCGCCTTCGTTTCGGCGATGCTGGTCGTGCGCGCCTTCGTGCAGTTCATCAGCCGCCACGGCTTTACCGTTTTTGCCTGGTACCGCATTGCAGTGGGCGCATTGGCGCTCACCTTATTGCTCATGCGTTGAACCTTTCGCCAGGCATGGCGCGCATGTCATAAGCCGCGCAATTCAGGCGGCATCCGTGCCGTCCTGCTCACGATCTGGGAGTCCAAGTTTATGCAGCGTCGCAAATTCATCCGTACGGCCGGCGTCGGCACCGCCGCCGTCGCCGCCACCGGTGCGCTGGCCGCTCCGGCCATCGCGCAGTCGTCGCCCGAGCTCAAGTGGCGTATGGCGTCGAGCTTCCCGAAGTCGCTCGACACGATCTACGGGTCGGGCGAGCTCTTCACGAAGTACGTTTCCGACGCGACCGACGGCAAGTTCCAGATTCGCCTGTTCGCCGCTGGTGAGATCGTCCCGGGCCTGCAGGTCGCCGACGCCGTCCAGAACGGCACCGTCGAGATGGGCCACACCGCGTCCTACTACTACGTCGGCAAGGACCTGACCTTCGCGCTCGATTGCGCCGTGCCGTTCGGCCTCAACGCCCGCCAGCAGGATGCCTGGTGGAACTGGGGCGGCGGTCGTCAGGCGATGAACGACTTCTTCAAGGACTACAACATCCACTCGATCCCGTGCGGCAACACCGGCGCCCAGATGGGCGGCTGGTTCCGCAAGGAGATCAAGACCGTCGACGACCTCAAGGGCCTGAAGTTCCGCGTCAGCGGCTTCGCCGGTGAAGTGCTGACCAAGCTTGGCGTGGTGCCGCAGCAGATCGCTGGTGGCGACATCTATCCGGCCCTCGAGAAGGGCACGATCGATGCCGCCGAGTGGGTCGGCCCGTACGACGACCAGAAGCTCGGCTTCAACAAGGTCGCGCCGAACTACTACTATCCGGGCTGGTGGGAAGCCGGTCCGCAGCTCTCGGCCTACGTGAACACCACGAAGTGGGCGGAACTGCCGAAGTCGTACCAGGCGATCGTCGAGGCCGCCGCCGCCAAGGCGCACACCTCGATGCTGTCGAAGTACGACGCTCAGAACCCGAAGGCGGTTCGTGAGCTGGTCGCTTCCGGCACCAAGCTGCTGCCGTTCTCGCCGCAGATCCTCGAGGCCTGCTACAACGCGACCAACGACGTGTTCGCGCAGCTCAACGAGAAGAACCCGAAGTTCAAGAAGATCTTCGAAACGTGGAAGCCGTTCCGCGCCGAGGAAGTCCTGTGGTTCCGCGTCGCCGAGAACACGCTCGACAACTTCATGGCGCGCCAGTCGGCGGCCGGGAAGCTCTGAGCCCAAGCCCCTGTAAAAGCTTCGGAAAACCCCGCTTCGGCGGGGTTTTTCTTTGTCTGCAGGCTCCCGGCAACTGCTTTTCATCGCCGTTGCGCTATGCGATAAACCGGCGCCGCCAAGGTGGTTCGCGTTGCAGAAGCGCGTTCAGAAGTAAGAGACTTTAGGGAGATATTCCAAATGCAACGTCGCAAATTCTTGCGCACGGCCGGAGTCGGCGGTGCGACGGTCGCCACTGCCGGCGTCCTGGCCGCCCCGGCGGTTGCCCAGTCGATGCCCGAGGTGAAGTGGCGCATGGCGTCGAGCTTCCCCAAGTCGCTCGACACGATCTACGGCGCGGGTGAGTACTTCGCCAAGCGCGTTGCCGCCCTCACCGACAACAAGTTCCAGATCCGCGTCTTCGCCGCCGGCGAAATCGTCCCGGGCCTGCAGGTCGTCGACGCCGTCCAGAACGAGACGGTCGAGTGCGGCCACACCGCCGCCTACTACTATGTCGGCAAGGACCCGACCTTCGCCTTCGACACGGCGCTGCCGTTCGGCCTCAACACCCGCCAGCACAATGCGTGGGTCTATTTCGGTGGCGGTCTCGAGCTGATGCGGGACTTCTACAAGGAATACAAGATGACCTCCTTCCTGATGAGCCACACCGGCGCCCAGATGGGCGGATGGTGGCGCAAGGAGATCAAGACCGTCGACGACCTGAAGGGCGTGAAGATGCGCATCGGCGGCTTCGCCGGCCAGGTCATGGCGAAGCTCGGCGTGGTGCCGCAGCAGATCGCCGGCGGCGACATCTATCCGGCGCTCGAAAAGGGCACGATCGATGCGGCCGAGTGGGTCGGTCCGTACGACGACCAGAAGCTCGGCTTCAACAAGGTCGCGCCGTACTACTACTATCCCGGCTGGTGGGAAGGCTGCGCGGCGCTGTCGCTCTACTGCGGTGACAAGGCCTACGAGGCGCTTCCGCCGATGTACAAGGAAGCCGTCGCGGCGGCTGCCGGCGACACGGTGAGCTGGTCGGTCGCCAAGTACGACGCCCAGAACCCGCGCGCGCTGCGCGAGCTGGTCGCGGCCGGAACGAAGTTCCTGCCGTTCCCGCAGGCGGTGATGGAAGCGTGCTTCAACTCGGCCAACGAACTCTATGCCGAGACCATCGCCAAGAACCCGAAGTTCAAGAAGGTCTACGACTCGTGGAAGCCCTTCCGGAACGAGGAGGTGCTGTGGTTCCGCGTGGCCGAGAACACGTTCGACAACTTCATGGCGCGCCAGTCGGCGGCCAATAAGCTCTAGAAACCAGCCGGCGTCCGCCGGTCGAAAAGCCCCGCTTCGGCGGGGCTTTTTTGTTGCCCAAACCACGGCGCTGACGCGTGGAACATTGCAGATATTTAAGGGTTTTTCGGCATGCGGGAGCTTTTCAAAGCCAATTTCGCATGCCAGTGTTGCAGTTGCTGAAGGGGGCCATAAAGGCAACCACGGGAGGAAACAGAAAAATGCAACGCAGGAAGTTTATCAAGACCGCGGGCGTGGGCGCCGCGGGAGTTGCGGCAGCGACCACGGTCGCCGCGCCGGCGATCGCCCAGAGCATGCCGGAAGTGAAGTGGCGTCTGACGTCGAGCTTCCCGAAGTCGCTCGACACGCTCTATGGCGGCTCCGAGCTGTTCGCCAAGGTCATCGGCGAGATGTCCGACGGCAAGTTCCAGGTCCGCGCCTTCGCCGCCGGCGAAATCGTCCCGGGCCTGCAGGTCGCCGACGCCGTCCAGAACGGCACCGTCGAGGCCGGCCAGACCGCCGCCTACTACTATTTCGGCAAGCATCCGAACTTCGTGTTCGAGACCGGCCTGCCGTTCTCGCTCAACCAGCGCCAGCTCTACGCCTGGCTCTATTTCGGCGGCGGCCACCAGCTGATCAACGACTTCTACAAGGAGTACAATTTCCGCTCCTTCGTCTTCGGCGGCACGGGCTGCCAGATGGGCGGCTGGTTCCGCAAGGAAATCAAGTCGATGGACGACATGAAGGGCCTGAAGTTCCGCGTCGGCGGCTTCGCGGGCCTGATCCTGGAGCGTCTCGGCGTGGTGCCGCAGCAGATCGCCGGCGGCGACATCTATCCGGCGCTGGAAAAGGGCACGATCGACGCCTGCGAATGGGTCGGCCCGTATGACGACGAGAAGCTCGGCTTCAACAAGGTCGCCAAGTACTACTACTACCCCGGCTGGTGGGAAGGCTGCTCCGGCGGCTCGCTCTACATCAACAACCAGGCATGGGAGAAGCTGCCCAAGAACTATCAGAGCATGGTCGAGGTCGCGTCCGGCCTGGTCACGTCCTGGATGGTGCCGAAGTACGACGCCAGCAACCCGGCGGCGCTGCGCCGTCTGGTGGCCGGCGGCGCCGAGCTGCGGCCGTTCCCGCGCTCGGTCCTCGAGCCGTGCTTCAACGAGGCCTACAAGTACTACGACGAACTCTCGGCCAAGGATCCGAAGTTCAAGAAGATCTACGACAGCCTGAAGGCGTTCCGTTCCGACGAGAACCTGTGGTTCCGCGTCGCCGAGAACACGTTCGACAACTTCAACTTCGCCATGTCGGCCGCCGGCCGCTAACAGCGAAGCGCACAAAGAGAAAGCCCCGCCGATTGGCGGGGCTTTTTTGTTTGGTATCGTAAGAATCGTTTTCCTCCCCATTCAAATGGGGAGGTGGCGCCGTCGTACGGCGACGGAGGGGTCATAGCTTTGCGACGCCCATGACCCCATCGCCCCGTAAGACGGGGCACTTCCCCATCGGAATGGGGAAGCAATCGAGACCTGAGGTCCATCGGCTGGGAGCTCGCGGCCCAAGGCACGAACGTAGGGCGTGAAGGCTGCGTGTATGACGCATCCGGTTTCTTCGCGCTCCAAAGGAGCGCCGTTCTGAAGACCAGCATCATGGGCGCAGGATACCAAAGAAAACGCCCGCCGGTGGTGCCGGCGGGCGAGTGTCGTTTTCTTCGTGGGAGGGAGTTACCCCTTATTTAGGCGGCGCCCCGAACACCGGCGGGGCCGAGTCTTCCGATGGCGGCGCCTGCAGCTCGATCGTCACCTTGCTGGGATCGATCCCGCTCGGCTTGTCGAGGAAGTAGGTCACCGACTGCGGCACCGCGATCACGATCGCCACCATGATGAGCTGCAGCAGCACCCAGGGGATCGAGCCCCAGTAGATGTCCGAGCTCTTCACTTCCTTGGGCGCCACGCTGCGCAGGTAGAACAGCGCGAAGCCGAAGGGCGGGTGCATGAACGAGGTCTGCATGTTCACGCAGAGCATGACGCCGAACCAGATGAGGGCGGCATCGGCCCCGACGACCGGCGCGAGCAGCTTCTGGGCCACCGGCGCGAGCATCGGGATGATGATGAAGGCGATCTCGAAGAAATCGAGGAAGAACGCCAGGAAGAACACGAACAGGTTCACGACGATCAGGAAGCCCCAGACGCCGCCCGGCAGGCTCGACATCAGGTGCTCGACCCAGAGGTTGCCGTCGACACCCTGGAAGGTGATCGAGAAGCAGGTGGCGCCGACCAGGATGAAGGCGACCATCGCGGTGATGCGCATCGTCGCCTGGAAGGCCTGGACGATCAGGTCACGCAGGTCCTTCTCCTGCCAGGCTCGCCAGCACAGCCAGATGATCGAGGCGAACATGATCGTGAAGGCGACCTTGAAGGCGAACGACTTGAAGGCCACGGTGCCGATCAGGGCGCCGATGATCGCGGCGGCGCAGCCACCGAAGAACATGATGCGATCGAACTTGGTGAGCGGTGCATTGCGCACCACCGCCAGGACGATCGCACCGATCGTGCCCATCGCGCCTGCCTCGGTCGGGGTCGCCAGGCCCATCATGATGGTGCCGAGCACCAGGAAGATGAGCACGGCGGCGGGGATGATGCCCCAGGCGCACTTGACCAGAAGTGCCTTGCCGAACAGCGTCCGTGGCACCGGGGGCAGGGCCTCCGGCTTCACGATCGTCACATAGAAGGTGTAGCCGGCGAACAGCGCGATCTGCAGGAGCGAGGGGCCCCAGGCGCCGAGATACATGTCGCCGACCGACCGGCCGAGCTGGTCGGCCAGCACGATCAGCACCAGCGAGGGCGGCACGAGCTGCGTGATCGTGCCCGACGCGGCCAGTACGCCGGTCGCGTAACGCATGTCGTACTTGTAGCGCATCATCACCGGCAGGGTGATCAGCGCCATGGCGATGACCTGCGCGGCCACGGTGCCGGTGATGGCGCCGAGGATGAAGCCCACGATGATGGTCGAGTAGCCCAGCCCGCCCTTGATGGGGCCGAACAGCTGGCCCATCGATTCGAGCATGTCCTCCGCCAACCCGCATTTCTCCAGGATGGCGCCCATGAAGGTGAAGAACGGGATGGCGAGCAGCAGCTCGTTCGACAGGATCGAACCGAACACACGGCCGGGGATGGCCTGCATGAAGGCCATCGTGAAATAGCCCATGTCGATCGACAGGAAGCCGAAGAAGAAGCCGACGGCGCAGAGGGAAAAGGCGACCGGATAACCGATCAGCATGAAGACGACCAGGCCGCCGAACATCAGCGGCGGCATCCACTCCAACGGGATCATTGCGTGGGCCTCTCGTAATGAGCTTCGAGGCTATCCACGGGGTATCCGTTGAGGAACGCCACACGCTTGATGAGTTCGGAAAGGCCCTGCAGGGCCACCAGGGCGAAGCCCACCGGCAGCACCAGCTTGATCGGCCAGCGCAGCAGTCCGCCGGCATTCGAGGAATGCTCGTTCACGTTGAACGACTGCATGAAGAACGGCCAGCTCAGCCAGGCCAGGATGGTGCAGGTCGGGAGGAGGAAGACCAGCGTGCCGAGGATGTCGACCCAGAGCTGCCCGCGGCGGCTCAAGGTCATGTAGAAGATGTCGACCCGGACATGCTCGTTGCGCTTCATCGTGTAGGAGGCGCCGAGCATCACGATCACGGCGAACATGTACCACTGGATCTCGAGCCAGGCGTTCGAGCTCGTATCGTAGGCGTAGCGGACCATGGCATTGCCGGCGCTGACGACGCAGGCCAGCAGGACAAGCCAGTTACATAGACCGCCGATTTTTTCGTTTAACGCGTCGATAAGCGCGCTGAATGCCAGCAATGAGCGCATCCCGTCTCCCCTGCATGCGAGTTCTTTTTTGGCCGACCATCCGTTCTCGCCGACGGATGGACTCTCTTAACGTGGTCCGCTGGGCGATGCCAGAGCCCGCAAGGGTCCGCGTGGCGGAGAAAGTGCGTCAAGTCGCTCCACCGCGGCTGCAGTGCCTATGCCGTAGGCAATTCCGTCCAGCCGTCGGGGCCGAAGAATTCCAGCGGCCGGAACGACTGCTTGTAGGCCATCTTCGTGGAATCGGCGATCCAGTAGCCGAGATAGACGTAGGGCAGGCCGCGCTTGGCCGCGGCATTGGCGAGCCACAGGATCATATGCGTGCCGAGGCCCCGCCGCGGGTCCTGCGGATCGAAGAAGCTGTAGACCGCCGACACGCCGGTCGACAGCCAGTCGACGAGGCAGGCGCCGACCAGCCGCCCGTCGGCCGAATCGTCCCGGAACTCGATGATCGCCGTCTCGACCGGGCTTTCCTCGACCATGGCGCGGTAGTCGTCGAAATCCATGTCGGCCATGTCGCCGTCGCGGTGGCGCGTCAGCACATAGCGTGAAAACAGCGAGAACTGTTCGCCGGTCGCCAGGGCCTGCACTTCGGTCGCGTGGACATGCTCGTTGCGGCGCTGGATGCGGCGCTGCGCCCGGCTGGGCTCGAAGTCCCGCACCCGGATGCGAACCGGCACACACGCTCTGCAACCGTCACACAGCGGCTTGTAGACGAAGTGGTGCGAGCGGCGGAAGCCGGCGTCGGTCAGCGTGTCGTGCTGGGAAATCGCATCCGGTCCGCTCAACTCGGTGACGAGCTTGGTCTCCAGGCGATGCGGCAAGTACGGGCAGCGCATCGCCGGCGTCGTGCGGAAGAACCGAAGGGACTGGATGTTCTGACGGATGAACATGTGCTTGCGGCTAGGAGTGTACCCCTCGGGACGGCGAAGGAAAGCGGCAGTTCTTACGCCTTAGGTCGACGACGGGCGTCCGGGTCAAGGTTTTTGGCGGGCCCGTGCCAACCGGCGAAACGGCACCAGGGCGAGCCGGATCAATTTCGGCAGCAGCCATATGAGCAGGATCACGAACAGCGCCAGCAGGCACAAAAAAGTGATCGGATGGGCGATCGCCAGCGCCAGCCCGCCGAACACTGTGACGTCCTCGCCCAGCGAGGCGAACACGTTACTGAACGGTTCGGGCGAGGTGTTGATCAGCGCGCGCGTGCCGGTCTTGGCCACATGGGTGCCGGCCGCGAGCGTGCCGCCGAGAAGCCCGGCGATGATCGCGACCTCGGGGCTGAGACCGCCGGCCGCGCCATAGGCCAGCAGCGCGCCGGCCGGAATGCGCACGAAGGTCTGTAGCGCGTCGTTGATGCTGTCGATGTAGGGGATCTTGTCGGCGAAGAAATTGAGCGCGAACAGGATCCCCGCCACGCCCAGCACCCAGGGCGATCCCAGCACCTGCAAATCATGCGGCAGGGTCACGAAGCCCAGGCGCTGCGCGGCACCGAGGACCAGCACGGCGGCATAGGTGTTCAACCCGCTCGCCCAGCCGGCGCCCAGGGCGACGGCGATGGCGGCGAGGGTTTCGTAGCTCATGAGGATGCCGCTAGAGAGCTCGCCGCGCCTTGAACGCGGTGGCCAGCGTGCCGTCGTCCAGCCAGTCGAGTTCGCCACCCACCGGCACGCCGTGCGCCAACCGCGTCAGCGGCACGTCGTGTTCGGCCAGCCGTTCGGCGAGATAGTGCGCCGTCGTCTGGCCGTCGACCGTGGCGTTGGTCGCCATGATGATCTCGCGCACGCCGCCGGCGGCGACGCGCTTCACCAGACTGCCGATGTTCAGTTCCTCGGGTCCGATGCCGTCGAGCGCCGACAGCGAGCCGCCCAGCACGTGGTAGCGGCCGGAGAAGATGCGGCCGCGCTCCATGGCCCACAGGTCGCCGACATCCTCGACGACGCAGATCAGGCCGGCGTCGCGACGCGAGTCCGCGCAGATCGAGCAGGGATCGATCGTGTCGAGATTGCCGCAGACGCCGCAGGCGCGGATGGCGCGCGCCGCGTCGGCCAGCGCCGCGCCCAGCGGCTGCATCAGCGTCTCGCGCTTCTTCAGAAGATGCAGCGCGACGCGTCGCGCCGAGCGCGGACCAAGTCCCGGCAAGCGGCCGAGGAGCTGGATCAGCCGCTCGATCTCGGGCCCGTTCATCGCGTCGACTAGAGCTTGAAGCCCGGCGGCAGCGGCAGGCCGCCGGTGATGTCGCGCATCTGCTCCTGCACGGTCTGCTCGACCTTGCCGCGCGCGTCGTTGGCGGCGGCCACGATCAGGTCCTCGACCACGCCCTTGTCCTCGGGCTTGAACAGCGAGGCGTCGATCTCGACCTTGCGCGTCTCGTTCTTGCCGTTGACCGTCACCTTGACCAGGCCGGCGCCCGACGAGCCCACGATCTCCAGGCGCTCGAGCGCCACCTGCAGCTCCTGCATCTTCTGCTGCATCTGCTGGGCCTGCTGCATCAGGCCGCCAAGGTCCTTGAGCTTGTCGAACATCAGTACTCGCTTTCCGGGATATCGTCGTCGGCCGGGTATTCCTCGGCGGGGGGCGGCTCTTCGGTGATGAACTCGCCCACCATGGACGTCTGCTCGCCCTTGCGCTTCACCGCATCGAGCTTGGCGCCGGGGAATGTCTTCAATATGGCCATCACCAGCTCGTTGTTCCCGGCGGAGCTGCGCAGGTCGTCGGCCTTGGTCGCCTTCTGCTGGATGAGGGTCGGCTTGCCCTCGGCGCTGGAGACCGAGGCGATCCAGCGGCGGCCGGTCCACTGGCTCAGCAGCTCGCTGAGGCGCGGCGCGAGATCGGTCGGCGCGCGCGGCTCCGGGCGGAACTCGATCAGGCCAGGCTCGCAGCGCACTTCGTGGACATGATGCATCAGGCTGTGCACCAGCCGCGCCTCGCGCCGGGTCTCGAACAGCGCCACAACCTCGGTGAAGTTGCGCGGCGCCGGCATCGCCGGGGCCGCCTGGGCGGCGACCGCCGTGACGGGCTGGGTCGCGAGGCGCGCGGCGGCTCCACCGCCGCCACCGCCATTGCCTCTTGGCGCCGGGGCGCCAGCACCGGCCGGAACACCGCCGCCATTCTGCAGCGCCTTGATGGCGTCGCCGGGCGAGGGGAGGTCGGCCACGTAGCAGAGGCGGATCAGCGCCATCTCGGCGGCGCGCAGCGGTGAGGGCGCGGCCAGCGTCTCCTGCAGGCCCTTGAGCAGCAGGGTCCAGGCGCGCGTGAGCGACGCCATGGAAAGTTTGCCGGCCATGGCGAGCCCTTGCGCGCGCTCGCTGTCGGCGGTGGAGGCGGCGGCTTCGGGTGCCACCTTGAGGCGCGTCACCCAGTGCGTGAGTTCCAGCAGGTCCTGCAGCACGACCACGGAATCGGCGCCGGAATCGTGCATCTCGCCCAGCGCCGCGACCACGGCGGGGGCGTCGCCGCGCATCACCTTCTCGAACAGTTCGAGCACGCGGCTGCGGTCGGCGAGACCCAGCATGTCGCGGACCTGAGCGGCGTCGACCACGCCGCCGCCATGGGCGATTGCCTGGTCGAGCATGGAGAGGCCGTCGCGCACCGAGCCGTCGGCGGCGCGCGCCAGCAGGGTCAGCGCCTCGGGCGAGATCTCGACCTTCTCGGCCTGCGCGATCTTGCCGAAATGCTCGACCAGCGTTTCCTGCGGCACGCGCTTCAGATCGAAGCGCTGGCAGCGCGACAGCACCGTTACCGGCACCTTGCGGATCTCGGTGGTGGCGAACAGGAACTTCACGTGCGGCGGCGGCTCTTCCAGCGTCTTCAGCAACGCGTTGAAGGCCTTCTCCGACAGCATGTGCACTTCGTCGATGATGTAGACCTTGTAGCGCGCCGAGACCGGGCGGTAGCGCACGCCCTCGATCAGCTCGCGTACATCGTCGATGCCGGTGCGGGAGGCCGCATCCATCTCGATCACGTCGACATGGCGGTCTTCGGTGATGGCCTTGCAGTTGTCGCAGACGCCGCAGGGATCGACGGTCGGGCCGCCTTTGCCGTCGGGGCCGATGCAATTCAGAGCGCGGGCGATGATGCGGGCGGTCGTCGTCTTGCCGACGCCACGCACGCCGGTGAGCATGAAGGCATGCGCGATGCGGCCGGTGGCGATGGCGTTGCGCAGGGTGCGCACCATTGCTTCCTGGCCGACCAGGGTCGTGAAATCGACGGGACGGTATTTGCGGGCTAGGACACGATACGGGAGTGCCGGGTCTTCCGAGCCCGTGGTGGCCTTGGCCATGGCGATCACCCGCTATTCTGCGCCGTGACCCCTTAAGGCCCGGCGGTCATCGCGCCTGGGCCGCCCGCCCTCCGCGGCGGCGCGCGCAGGGGAACGGGTGAGAGACCGACATGACCCGAAGCGAATTCGTTACGGCTGCTTCCTTCCGGATCTGACCGGGTTGGCGACTGCTCCGCCCACATCGGCCCCTCGAGGTCGTTATATCAGGAGTCGCACCGCCCGGCGCAAGGGCGGAGTGCAGACCCGGGATAACTGTGGTCAAGCCGTTGATTCAAATGGGTTATTTTATCGTCCGCGGCGGTCCGCCGGCCGCTCCAGACCGAGATGGTCGCGCAGCGTGGCGCCGGAGTAGTCGGCACGGAACAGGCCACGCTCCTGCAGGATCGGCACGACACCCTGAGCGAAGGCGTCGAACTGGCCGGGAAAGAACGGCGGCATGACGTTGAAGCCGTCGGCGCCTCCTTCGCGGAACCACTTCTCCAGCACGTCCGCGATCTGGAGCGGCGTACCGATCGGCAGGAGATGCCCGCGCGCCGCGGCGACCCGGTGGAAGAGCTGGCGCAGGGTCAGGTTCTCGCGCCGCGCCATCTGGATCAGCAGGGCCGCGCGGCTCTTGAGATGCTCGGTCTCCGGCACGTCCGGCACGGGACCGTCGAGCGGATGGACCGACATGTCAGCGCCCAGCCGTTCCGACAGGACGGTGAAGGCCTGCGCGGTGTCGATGTTGCGGTTGAGCTCGGCGAAGATCTCCTGCGCCTCCTTCTCGGTCCGCCCCACCACCGGCATCGCGCCCGGCATCACCAGGCCCGCCCGGGGCCCACGTCCATTGTCCGCGAGCTGCGCCTTCACGCTCTTATAGAAAGCCTGCGCTTCGGTGAGGTCGTTCTGCGCCGTGAAGACGACGTCGGCGATGCGCGCCGCGAGCGCCTGGCCGGGACCCGAGGAGCCCGCCTGGATCAACACCGGATGGCCCTGCGGCGGCCGCGGCACGTTGAGCGCGCCCTGGATCGAGAAATATTTCCCCTCGAAGGCCGGCACGTGGAGGCTGCCCGGCCGCACGAAGAGGCCGGCCTCCTTGTCGGCGATGAAGGCGTCGTCGTCCCAACTGTCCCACAGGAGGCGGCAGGCCTCGACGAACTCTTCCGCCATCGCATAGCGCTCGGCATGCGGCGGATGCTGGCGGCCGAACACGGCGCTGGATTTCGAGTAGGCCGTCGTCACCACGTTCCAGCCGGCGCGCCCGCCGGAGAGATGGTCGAGCGAGGCGAAGCCACGGGCCACGTGATAGGGCTCGGCGTAGGTGGTCGAAGCGGTCGCCGCGAGGCCGAGGCGCTTCGTGCCCATCGCGAGCGCGGACAAGAGGCCGAGCGGCTCGAACTTGCCGATGGTCGAGGGATGCTCGCCGTAGCCGGTGGCGAAACCATCGCCCAGGAAGAACATGTCGAACTTGGCCGCTTCCGCCGTGGCGGCGATGTGCTGCATCAGCGCGAGGTTGGGCGTGCGCGCATCGGCATCCGGATGACGCCAGCCTCCGACATGATGACCGGGCGTCTGCACGAAGACGCCGAGGCGCATCTGGCCATGCTGTTTCATCGCGACCCTCAGTGCCCGAAATAGTGCATGCCGCCATCGACCGGGATCACGGCGCCGGTGATGTAGCGCGCGGCCGGAGAGGCGAGGAAGGCGACGAGACTGGCGACATCCTCGGGCTCGCCGAAATAGCCGATCGGGATGTTGCGTTCGATGAAGGTGCGGCGTGCTTCCTCGGTCGGATGGAGCTTCTGCAGGATCTGCTCGCTGTTGATGCGGCCGGGCTGGATGGTGTTGACGGTGACGCCGTCGGCCGCCACGTCGCAGGACAGGCCTTTCGCCCAAAGATGAAGAGCGGCCTTGGCGGCGATGGCGGCGTTGAGGCCGCGCGGCTCCATCGAGCCGCTGATGTTGACGATCCGGCCCCACTTGCGCGCCCGCATCGCCGGCAGCAGCGCCTTGGTGAGCAGCCGCGCCGCCGTGAAGTTGAGGGCGAAGGCCTCCTCCCAGACATCCTCGGCGGCATCCGGCCCGGTCGGCCGCGAGCCGCCGGCGCAGTTCGCCAGGATATCGATGGGACCGAGCGCCGTGCCGGCCTCGGAGACGATGCGCGCAAGATCGGCCTTGTCGGTGACGTCGCCCGCAACGACGGTCACGCCGTCGAGCCGTTCGATCTTCTCGGCCCGTCGCGCCGTGGCGACGACGCGCGCGCCTTGCTGGGCCAGGAGCCTGACGACGCCGGCGCCGATGCCGGAACTTGCGCCGGACACGAGGCAGGTCCGGCCTTTGAGCTGATAATCCATCGCGCCTTGATGGATCAGAAGTCGCGTCCTGCCAATAGACGTATACTGCGCCGCAAATCACGTAAGGGGGCCGCACGATGGCGACGAGATTCGACGGCAAGGTGGTGCTCGTCACCGGCGGCAACAGCGGGCTGGGTCTGGGCGCGGCGAAGGCCTTTGCCGCCGAGGGCGCTGACGTGGTGATCTCCGGCCGCGACCGGCGCAAGCTCGATGCCGCCGTGTCGGAGATCGGGGCGAAAGCCATCGGCGTCGTGGCCGACGTCTCGCGCCTGCAGGACATCGAGGCGCTGATGCGCGAGGTCGAGAGCCGCAAGGGACGCATCGACGTGCTGTTCGCCAATGCCGGTATCGCCCGCTTTGCGCCGATCGAGGCGGTGACCGAGTCCGACTGGGACGGCATCATGAACACAAATGTGAAGGGCCTGTACTTCACGGTGCAGAAGGCGCTGCCGTTGATGCGACGCGGCGGCGCCATCGTGCTCAACGCCTCGCTGGCGTCGGGCAAGGGTGTGGCGACTGCTACGGTCTATTCGGCGAGCAAGGCCGCCACGCGCTCGCTGGGACGCAGTCTTGGCGCCGAACTCGTCGACCGGGGGATCCGGGTCAACGTGGTGAGCCCCGGTCCCATCGACACGCCGATCTTCGAGACGTTTGGCGTGAGCGGAAACGACCTTGCCGCGACGAAACAGCAATGGGTCGCCGGCAATCCGATGAAGCGCTTCGGCACCGCCGGGGAAGTGGCGCGCGCCGTCCTTTTCCTGGCGTCGGATGAGGCGAGCTACATCACCGGCATCGAGGTGCCAATCGACGGCGGCGCCGCAAGCTTCTGAGGCTCAGCGGGCTCGCGCCTTCAGCGTCGCCTCGGCATCGACGATGCCCTTGGCCGAGATCACGACGCCATAGTCCCTGAGCGCGGTCTCGACCGAGATCACGCCGTCGAGCACGTCGTCGGCGACATCGGCTGGATCGCGCTCCAGCGGGTTGCCGTAGCCGCCGCCGGCCGGGCCGTAGCAGACGAAGCGGCCGTCCTTGCCGATGTTCATGTGCGGGACCTTCGACGGGAGTGCGCGGTCGGCATGGCCGGGCATCATCAGGTCGAGCTTGGCCGGCATGCCTTCGCTGCCGCCGAGAAAGCCCCAGGGACGATAGCGATGGCCTTCGCCCTCGACCGAGGCACCGCCCTCGCTGAGGAAAGTGAACTCGCGCACCGAGCCCAGGCCGCCGCGCCACTTGCCGGCGCCGGCCACATCCTCGCGCAGCTCGTAGCGCAGCACGCGCAACGGTAGGTGGGTCTCGATGTCCTCGATCGGGTTGTTGCGCGTATTGGCGTAGAGCGTGTCGACGGCGTCCATGCCGTCCTTGCCGAGGCGCCCGCCATAGGAGCCCTCGAAGATCTCCATGTGCACCCAGTGCGTCCCGTCCTTGAGGCCGGAGAAGGCGATGACCTTGAGGTTGCCGATACCGGCCGAGACGTTGCCCGGCATCGCGGCCGACAGCGCCTTCATCACCGTGTCGGCGAGCTGATTGCCTGGGCAGAAGCGCGCGATGGTGGGGGCGGGGAAGGTCGGGTTGGCGAGGCATCCCTTGGGCGCTACGATGGTGATCGGCCGGATGAGGCCGGCATTCACCGGGATGTGGCCGTGGACCTCGGTATCGAGAAGCACGGACCGGATGGTGAGCCAGATCGCAATGTCGGCGGTGCCTTCGAGCGGCATGTTGATCGGCCGGTCGGGCACCTGCGGCGCCGTGCCGGTGAGGTCGACGACGAGGGAGTCGTCTTTCTTGGTGATGGTGACGACGATCGGCAGTTCCTTCTTGGAGGGATCGTCGCTGTCGAGATAGCCGTCGATGGCGGTCTCGGCGCGATAGACGCCGTCGGGCAGTTTGGCGATCGCCTGCCGCATCAGTCGCTCGGCATGGTCCATCAGCGCGTCGCAGGCCTGATCGAAGGTTTCGAGCCCATAGCGCTCGACCAGCTCGACCATGCGTTCCGCGCCGATGCGGGCGGCGGCCACCTGGGCATCCATGTCGCCGACCACGAGGTCCGAGGCGCGGATATTGTCGCGCACGATCTGCCACACCGCGTCGTTGCGCACGCCGCGGTCGTAGACCTTGATGGCCTTGAACTGCAGGCCCTCGGCATAGGCGTCGATCGCCTCGACGATGCCGCAGGAGCCGGGCGACAGCGCACCGATGTCGAGATGGTGTGCCGTGGTCGCCGCGAAAGCGATCAGCCGGCCGGCCACGAACACCGGCACGATGAAAGCGACGTCCGGTCCGTGACTGGCGCCGGAATAGGCGTCGTTGTGCATGATGACGTCGCCGGGCCGGATCGTGTCGCCACGCTCCTTCAGGATGCGCTGGATGCCGCGCACATAACCGGGGATCGGGCCGGACTGCAGCGGCGTCGACTGCGCCGATTCGGCAAGACCTCTTCCTTCCGCATCGACGAGGGCCGCTCCGAAATCCTCCGACTCGCGGATGATCGAGGAGTAGCTCATGCGCATCAGCTTGTAGCCCATCTCGACGGCGATGTTCTCGAGCGCGCCTTGGATCACGCTGGTGGTGATCGGGTCGATGCGATCGGGCTTGGTCGCGGGCTGGCGGGCGGGGGCGGTGCTCATTGCTTGGCCTCCTTGCGGATCATGAGATTGCCGGCGGTGTCGGCTTCGAAGCTGAAGTGCGGCGGCACGACCGTCGTGGTGTCCATTTGAAGTACGATGGCCGGACCGGGGATGCGTTCGCCGACCGGCAGCAGGTCGCGGCGGTAGAAGGTCGTCGGGTAGTCGGCGAGCTTGCCGTCGACGCGGAAGGTGCCGTTGCCGGAGCGGACGGTCGCCGCCTCCAGCGAACGGGCGCCGTCGGGCACGGGCTTGGCGATGGTGGCGGCGCTGGCCGCGCCGACCACGCGCAGGTTCACGATCTCGATCGCGGAGTCGGCGAAGTGATGTCCGTACTCGCGCTTGTGGACCTCGTGGAAGGCCTCGAAGGCCTTGGCGAGGGCGGCCTCGTCGAGGAGTCCATCTGGGAAGGTGACCCGGAGTTCGTAACCCTGGCCGACGTAGCGCAGGTCGCCGCGCCGCTCGAACCTTACCTGCGCGAGATCGATGCCGTCGGCGGTGAAGCGCCCGGCAAGCTCCTTCGCCATGGCGTCGAAATCGGCGTTGATGCGTGAAAGATCGGCGGCGCCCGAGACCTGGAACGAGGTGCGGATGGCGTCGTAGCGCAGGTCGCTGATCAGCAGGCCGACCGCGGAGGTGATGCCGGGATGGGGCGGCACGATCACCTCGGTGACGCCCAGCATGTCGGCGACCTCCGCGCCGTGCAGCGGTCCCGCGCCACCGAACGCCACCAGCGCGTAGTTGCGCGGATCGATGCCCTTCTGGACGGTGCGGGAGCGGATGGCGTTGGCCATGTTGGCGTTGATGAGCGTGACCACGCCTTCGGCTGCCTCGCGGTCGGAGAGGCCAAGCTCGCGCGCCAGTTCGCCGATCACGCGCCGGGCCGCGACCTCGTCGAGCGACATGCCGCCGCCCAGGAAGTTGCCCTTGTCGAGGCGGCCCAGCACGACATTGGCGTCGGTCACCGTGGCGCGCGTGCCGCCGCGGCCGTAGGCGGCGGGACCGGGCACGGCGCCGGCCGAGCGCGGGCCGACCTTGAAGGCGCCGGCCTGGTCGACATAGGCGATCGAACCGCCGCCGGCGCCGATCGTGTGCACGTCGATCATCGGGACCAGCACCGGGAAGCCCGCGATCCACGTGTCGCGCGCCGTCGCCTCGCCGAAGCCGCCCTCGGTGACGATGCCGATATCGGCCGAGGTGCCGCCGACGTCGAAGGTGATGAGGTTGCGCTTTTCCGAGAGCGCGCCAGCCCAGTCGCCGCCGATCACGCCGGCGGCCGGGCCTGACAGAAGGGTGAGTACCGGCCGCTCAGCCACCATAGCTGGCGTCGCGACACCGCCGTTGGAGGCCATGATGCGCAGGTCGGCCTTGAAGCCCGAGGCCTCGATCTCCGATTCGAGCCGGGTCACGTAGTTGCGTACTTTCGGGCCGACGAAGGCGTTCATCGCCGTGGTCGTGAAGCGCTCGAACTCGCGGAACTGCGGCGACACCGACGAAGAGGTGGTGGCGAAGCACTCGGGATATTCCTCGCGCACGATCTCCATCGCGCGCGCCTCGTGGCTGGCGTCCAGATAGGAAAAGAGGAAGCAGATCGCGATCGCCTGGACGCCGGCCTCCTTCAACTCGCGAACGGCCTGGCGCACGCCGTCCTCGTCGAGCGGCTCCAGCACCTCGCCACGCGGCGGCACCAGCCGTTCCGTCACCGTCTTGCGATGGCGGCGCTTCACCAGCGGCCGGTCCTGCCAGGGAATGTCCTGCATGATCGAGTAATGCTGCGGCCGCTGGTGGCGGCCGATATGCAGGATGTCGCGATAGCCGCCGGTGGTGATCATGCCGGTGACCGCGCCGTCATGCTCGAGGATCGCGTTGGTGGCGATGGTCGTGCCGTGGAACACGGTGTCGATGGTCTCGCGCGGGATCGAATACTTGTCGCAGAGCGCCATGAGGCCCTGCACGACGCCACGCGACGGATCGTCGGGCGTGGTCGAGACCTTGTGCACGGCGGTACGGCCGGCCTCGGTGTCGGCAAAGACCAGATCCGTGAAGGTGCCGCCCACGTCCACGCCGATCAACCGCATCGCAGCCTCCCTTTGCTTCGCATTGGCCGGAGGGGAGCAAGAGCCGCGCCAACGCCGGTCCGGCCGCAGCCCTGTCCCCAGGCAATTTTACAGTGCTGGCATACAGCTTGCTTCCCCGATGGCATGGCCAAGCAGCCCGACATTGAACTCGTTTCCCTGACCAAGCGCTACGGCGAGACAGTGGCGGTCGATTCGATCGGCCTGCGCATCCCCGCCGGCTCCTATTGTTGTCTTCTGGGCCCCAGCGGCTGCGGCAAGACCACGACCTTGCGCATGATCGCGGGCCACGAGGAGGCGTCCGAGGGCGACATCATCCTGGGCAACGAGAACATCACCGTGCTCCCGCCGGCGGCACGGGGCACGGCGATGATGTTCCAGAGCTACGCGCTCTTTCCGCATCTCGATTGCACCGACAATGTAGCCTTCAGCCTGAAGATGCGCGGCGTCGACAAGGAGACGCGTCGGGCCCGCGCTGTCGAGATGCTGAAGCGCGTGCACATGGACGCCTATGCCGGCCGCCTGCCGGCCCAGCTTTCCGGCGGGCAGCAACAGCGCGTGGCGCTGGCGCGGGCGCTGATCACCGATCCGCAGGTCCTGCTGCTCGACGAGCCGCTGTCGGCGCTCGATCCCTTCCTGCGCATCAAGATGCGCGAGGAACTGAAGAGCCTGCAAACGCGGCTCGGCATCAGCTTCATCCATGTGACGCACAGCCAGGACGAGGCGATGGCGCTGGCCGACCTCGTCGTCGTGATGAACGGCGGCAAGATCGAACAGGCGGCCCCGCCGCGCGAAGTCTTCAACAAGCCGGCCTCGGCCTTCGTCGCCAAGTTCATCGGCGGCCACAACGTGCTGCCCGCCGCGGTGGCGCGCGCCGGTGCGGGCGAGGGGCCGTTCGTCGCCATCCGCGCCGACCGCATGTCGGTGCAGCCCGGCACGTCCGGCGAAGCCGGCATCACGTCGCTGCAGGGCGTCACGCGCTCCGTCGAGTATCTCGGCTCGACCGTGCAGGTCGGCATCGACGTCACCGGACTCGAAACGCTGTCGGCCACGCTTTCGGAGGCGCGCTTCGATGCGTCGCCGGTGCGGCCCGGAGAGCCCGTCATTCTGTCGTGGAAGCCCGAGGACGTTCACGTCCTCGGCCGTTGAGTAAGGGAGGCGGCCCCGCGCCGTCGCAACAGGAGGAAGAACAGATGGCTCGGAAATCGAACGGCGGCATCGGACGCCGCGGCATGCTCAAGGGCACAGCCGGCATCGCGGGCGCCGCGATCGGCAGCGGCGCGATCACCGGCTTCCCGGTGATCTGGGCGCAGAACAACAAAAACATCGTGCTGCGCCAGTGCGGCACCGGCGTGTCGGCGATCAACGAGATCGCGGAGAAGTGCAAGGCCGACCTCGGCATCACGCTGCAGATGACGGCGCTCGATTCCGACGCCGTCGTGCAGCGCGTCGTGACGCAGCCGAACTCCTTCGACATCGGCGATATCGAATACTGGATGATCAAGAAGGTCTTCGGCGCCAACACGCTGCAGGCGATGGACGTCAAGAAGATCAAGCTGTTCGACAAGATCGTGCCGATCTTTACCAGTGGCAAGCTGAAGCCCGACAGCGTCATCGCCCAGGGCACGGCGCCCAGCACCGTGAGCTTCGTCGAGGGCGCGGGTTCGACCAAGTTCGCCAAGGGCCAGACCCAGTGGTTCACGATCGTGCCGACGATCTACAACGCCGACACGCTCGGCATCCGGCCCGACCTGGTCGGCCGCAAGATCGATTCGTGGAAGGACATCCTCGATCCGAAGTTCAAGGGCAAGACGTCGATCCTGAATATCCCGTCGATCGGCATCATGGACGCCGCGATGATCTGCGAGGCCGCCGGGATCGTGAAGTACGGCGACAAGGGCAACATGACCAAGGCGGAGATCGACAAGACCATCGATTTCCTGATCAAGACCAAGAAGGACGGCCAGTTCCGCGCCTTCTGGAAGACCTTCGACGAGTCGGTGAACCTGATGACCTCGGGCGAGGTCGTGATCCAGTCGATGTGGTCGCCGGCGGTCTCGGCGGTGCGCGGCAAGGGCGTGCCCTGCACCTACCAGCCGCTGAAAGAGGGCTATCGCGCCTGGGGCGGCGGCCTGGCGCTCGCCAAGCATCTGCAGGGCGCGCAGCTCGACGCGGCCTACGACTACATCAACTGGTACCTGTCCGGCTGGGTCGGCGCCTTCCTCAATCGCCAGGGCTACTACTCGGCGGTGCTCGAGACGGCCAAGGCCAACATGACGGCCGACGAGTGGGGCTTCTGGATGGAAGGCAAGCCCGCGCAGGGCGACATCAAGAACCCGCAGGGCCAGATCGTCGAGAAGGCCGGCGCGGTGCGCGATGGCGGCTCGTTCTACGACCGCATGGGCGCCGTCGCCTGCTGGAACGCGGTGATGGATGAGGATCGTTACATGGTCCAGAAGTGGAATCAGTTCATCGCCGCCTGATCGAAAGCAAAGCGTAGGAGAGGGCGCCGCCGATGTTCGTTCATCGGCGGCGCCTCGCCACCGAATGTCCCGCGTAAAAATCTGGGTCACTTACCTGCAGGTCGCGCCGCTCGCGCTGGTTTTCCTGCTGTTCCTCATCGTCCCGATCGCCACGATCGTGGTGGTGAGCTTCTTCGACTACAACACGACCCAGATCATTCCGGCCTTCCTGCTGCAGAACTACGAGGAGCTGCTGCTCTCGCCGGTGACGTGGCGCACCTATTTCCAGACCATCCAGTTTGCGCTGATCACCTGGGCGCTGACGCTCGGGATCGGCTTCACCGTCGCCTATTTCGTGGCCTTCCATGTGCGCTCGTCCACGATGCAGACGGTGCTGTTCCTGCTCTGCACCATCCCGTTCTGGACCTCGAACGTCATCCGCATGATCTCGTGGATCCCGTTCCTCGGCCGCCACGGGCTCGCCAACACCACGCTGATGAATCTCGGGCTGATCAATCAGCCGCTCGAGTTCCTGCTCTATTCCGATTTCTCCGTCGTGCTGGCCTATGTCCACCTCTACACGCTGTTCATGGTGGTGCCGATCTTCAACTCGATGATGCGCATCGACCGCAGCCTGCTCGAAGCGGCGCGCGATGCCGGCGCGACCGGCTGGCAGACGCTGGTCAACGTCATCCTGCCGTTGTGCAAACCGGGCATCGCCATCGGCTCGATCTTCGTCGTCACCATCGTGATGGGCGACTTCGTCACCGTGCGCATGATGAGCGGGGGCCTCAGCGCCTCGGTCGGCCTGATGATGGCGAACGCCATGTCGCTGCTGCAGTATCCGGCCGCCGCGGCGAATGCCGTCGTGCTGCTCCTGCTGGTCCTGTTCATCGTCGCCGCCATGATGCGCATGGTCGACATCCGCAAGGAGCTGTGACGTGCAGCACGGCAAGCGCGGTCCCGCCTTCTGGCTCCTCGGCGCCTTCTTCTGCCTGTTCGTGCTGTTCCTCTACGGGCCGACGCTGACCATCCTGATCCTGTCGTTCCAGGGACCGTCGGGCGGGCTCACCTTCCCGATGAACGGCGTCTCGCTGCACTGGTTCAAGAACCTGTTCGAGAAGCAGATGGTCGGCGACTTCGCGGGCTCGCTGCAGCGGTCGCTGATCCTGGGTTTCGCCACCATGCTGGTGACGGTCGTGGCGTCCTTCTCGGCAGGCCTCGCCTTCCGCTCGCGCTTTCGCGGCTCTGCGATCATCTTCTACCTCGCGATCGCCAGCCTGATCGTGCCCTCGATTCTGATCAGCCTGGGTATCGGCCTGCTGTATCGCGTGCTGGGCTGGGAACCCGCCTGGTACAGCTCGGCCTTCGGTGCGCACCTGACCTGGACCCTGCCGTTCGGCCTTTTAATCATGTTCGCGGTCTTCAACCGCTTCGACCGGCGCTATGAGGAAGCCGCGCGCGACCTGGGCGCGACCTCGTGGCAGACGATCCGGCACGTCGTCGTGCCGATCCTGCTGCCGAGCCTGATCGGCGTCGGCCTGTTCGGCTTCACGCTCTCCTACGATGAGTTCGCGCGCAGCCTCTACACGGCCGGCACCTTCAACACCCTGCCGCTCGAGATCTACGGCATGACCACCAACGTGACGACGCCGGTGCTCTATGCGCTGGGTACCGTCACCACCGGTGTGTCCGTGGTCGTGATCGCGCTGTCGCTTCTGTCGGTCACGTGGCTGCGCCGCCGCCGGACGCGTCACGGCAGCGACGCCGGCAAGGCGGCCTGAGATGCCGCGCCGGACGAGAGTGCTGCGCCTGCCGACGGCCGGCCCGCAGGATACCGCGCCGCTCGCTTCCGCGATCGCTTCGGGCGAGGTTGACGCGAAGACCATCGTCGCCATCGTCGGCAAGACCGAGGGCAATGGCTGCGTCAACGATTTCACCCGCGGTTACGCCACCCTGGCGTTGAAGCTGGTGCTGGCGGAAGCGCTTGGCCGTACGCTGGCGGAGATCGAGAAGCGGGTCGCCATCGTGATGTCGGGCGGCACCGAGGGTGGGCTGTCGCCGCACCTGATCGTCTTCTGTCGCGAGACGGTGTCCGACGCTGCCGCAACAGTACCGCGGCTCGCCATCGGCGTCGGCCTCACGCGGCCCTTCAAGCCTGAGGAGATCGGTCGCGCGGCCCAGATCGAGGAGACGGCAGCGGCCGTGACGCTCGCCCTGAAGGATGCTGGCATCGCCACGCCCGCCGACGTGCACTTCGTGCAGATCAAGTGTCCGCTGCTGACCAAGGAGCGTATCGAGGAGGCCACGAAGCGGGGCGCGACGACGGCGACCGGCGACACCTACCATTCGATGGCCCTGTCGCGCGGCGCCTCGGCGTTGGGCGTCGCCCTGGCACTGGGCGAGATCAGGGACGCACCGGAGGAGGCGATCTGCCACGACTGGTCGCTCTATTCGCGGGTCGCCAGCACCTCGGCGGGCGTCGAACTGCTGCGCAACGAGATCGTCGTGCTCGGCAATGCCGCCGGCTGGTCCGGCGACCTGGTGATCGACCACGACGTGATGCGCGACGCGATCGATGCCGGCGCGGCGCATCGCATCCTGGGGCGCCTCGGCGTGGCTGGCGACGACGTGACGGCGGTGCTGGCCAAGGCGGAAGCCGCACCGTCGGGCGCGATTCGCGGGCGGCGGCACACGATGCTGGACGACAGCGACATCCATTCGACCCGCCATGCCAGGGCGCTGGTGGGCGGCGTGCTGGCCGGCGTTTTGGGCGACACGATGCTTTATGTCTCCGGCGGCGCCGAGCACCAGGGGCCGGCGGGCGGCGGCCCGATCGCGATCATTGGGCGGGTCTGAGCGGCTGGGCTAAGCTCGCCGCATGAGCGAGACGGATCCTTACGAACTTCTGGGCGTGCGGCGGCGCATCAATGCGGCCGGTGCACTGACGCGGCTGGGTGGCGCGGTGATGGCGCCGGAAGTCGTGGCCGCCATGGCCGCAGCTTCGCGCGCGTCGGTCGACATCGGCGAATTGCAGGATGCCGCAAGCGGGCGCATCGCGGCGGCGACCGGTGCCGAGGCGGGGCTCGTCACGACGGGTGCGGCCGCGGCGCTCACGCTCGCGGCGGCGGCTTCGATCGCCCGCTGGGACATCGCGAAGATGGCAGCGCTGCCGCATGCCGGCGGCTTTCCGCATGACATCCTGATCCCGCGCACCCAGCGAACCGGTTACGCCCATGCGCTGGCCGCGTCGGGCGCGCGGCTGGTCGATATCGGCCACAACGATCGTGGCACCGGCGCCGGGGTGCGCGGGCTGGAAGCCTGGGAGATCGAGGCCGCATTGTCGCCGTCGGTCGTGGCGATGGCCTTTTCGGTCAATGCAGGCAGCATCGTCGACCTGCCGGTCGCCATCGCGACATGCCACGCCAATGGGATTCCCCTGATCGTCGATGCGGCGGCGCAGTTGCCGCCCAAGGAAAACCTGCGGCGCTTCATCGACATGGGCGTCGATCTCGTGGCGTTCTCCGGCGGCAAGGCGCTGGGCGGCCCGCAGGCATCCGGCATCCTGGCCGGCCGGCGAGATCTCGTGGCCTCGGCGCTGCTGCAGCAACTCGACATGGATGTGGCGCCCGATACGTGGTCGCCACCGCGCCTGGTCGACCGCGCCAATCTGCGCGGCGTCCCGCATCATGGGATCGGTCGCGGCTTCAAGGCCGGGAAGGAGGAGATCGTTGGCTTGCTCGTGGCGCTGGAGCGCTTCGTGGAAGCCGATGACGCGGCTGCCAATGCCGCGCTCGAGAGGCGGCTGGAAGCGATGGCGGCGTCGTTGAACGGCTTCGACGTGAAGCTGGTGCCGGCGGCGCAGACCGGCCGCGTGCCGGTGCTGGAGATCTCCATGCCCGATGCGCTGGTCGTCAGCGCGAAGCTGCAGAACAGCGATCCGCCGGTCCACCTGTCTGAGCGGCACGCCGCACGCGGTGTTCTCACGCTCGATCCGCAGGTCCTGCTGCCCAAGCACGACGCGCCCTTGATCGCGGCGCTCCGTGCCGTGCTTCGGTCGACGACGGCCTGACGCGATGACCATCAATCATCGATGACGGTCGTTGCGGCGCTGGTCGCGGCCGCCCTTTTCATCCTGCTGCACTGGCAGGGGATCGGGCTTTCCGGAGACGGCTGGGCCTTGTGGCAGGCGGCCGTGTCGCTGGCCGACGGCCACGGATATCGCACGCTTTCCGGCGAACCGATCGTTTCCTGGCCGCCGCTTTATTCAGCCTATCTGGCGCTCTGGACCATCCCTTTCGGCCCGACGGGCGCGGGCCTCGTCGTGGCAAACGGCGTGCTGATCGTGGCGCAGGCCTGGCTCTGGTCGCGGCTGGCCGGTCGATTGATCGGCGACAGCGCGCCGGCGTTGCCGCCGAAAGCCGCGCTGGTGGTGGGCGTCTTCATCGGCGCGTTCATCGCGGTGAACGAGTCGGTCGTGTTGGCCCATAACGTCGTGTACCTGCTGCTGCCGATATACCTTCAGGCGCTGTGGAGCTTCAGTGGAGCACGCGCGGAAATACGCGACGCCGCAACGCTCGCCATCGTCGGAACGCTGATGATGCTCGCCCACAATGCCTGCATCGCCTTCATTGCAGCCGCCTCCATGGTGATGATCTGGCGGACCAGGCGGTTCGCGCTGGCGGCGATCGCGGGCGGCGTCCCGCTCGTCCTCTGGGGGACGCTTCGTCATCTGCTCAGCCAATCCGGCAGTCATCCCCTCGGTTGGGATGTCGGAAGGTTCGGGGTCGGCGACTACCTTGTTCAGTTGCTAAGCGGTCCCGGCGATCTGCTGGTGAGCGGGCGGTATCACGCCGGCCTTGCGGGCTGGATCGTGCTGTGTGCCGTTGCCTGCTTCCTGGCGAGTGCGAAGCAGGCCACGGCGCTGCGGTTCGCATTGGCCTTCGTGGCCCTGGCGGCGGCGATGCTGCTGATCCTGTTCAACATCACCTGGGTCTATGACGAACTGTCGAGTCCGCGCTTCGTGCTGTTCGCGCCGCTGCTCGTCGTGCCGCTGATGGTCGGGGCTGCGATGCCGCGCTTTCCCATAACGGCTTTCATCGTGGTGGCGCTGCTGACGGCGGCGCAATTGTACCTGGCCGGCGCATGGGTCCATCGCCAGCTTGGCACGACGCTGGCCGACCTCGATTTTCCACGCACCTTCGTCACTCACGGCGCGTACATTTCGAGGGACTATCTCGACGGCGATCCAAAGACGACGCCAAAGGGCGTGCTGATCGCGGCACCGCAGGACGTCGAGCCGGCATCGTTGATTCCGCCCGGGCAGCGGAAGAGAGAGGGAAGCGCCGCTCGCGACGGCGCTTCCTGTCCTCAGTCGGCGGTCGCCTGCCCGTCGTCGCGATAGGCCCAGCAGCTGTCGGGCGGCATCGTGATCGCGACCTCGCCGTCGCTGTGGCGCGCGGCGGTGCCGAGTTCCAGCACCTCGAGCTTGTGGCCGCCGAACTCGACGTCGTAGACGGTCTGCATGCCCTGATAGCGGCGCTCGATCACGCGGCCGGTGAAGCAGTTGGCCGGGCCGCGCTCGCCGAGGCGGATATTCTCGGCGCGCAGCGCGATGCGGGCATTGTCGCCGGCCGAGAGCGGCTGCGGCGTCCAGGCTTCGATGCGGCCGGCCGCACCGAGATCGATCACGGCCTGCTCGCCCTTGCGCTCCAGCACCTTGCCCTTCAGCAGGTTCGACGCGCCGGTGAAGTTGGCGACGAAGGAATCGGCCGGTCTGTTGTAGATCTCGCCCGGGGGCGCCATCTGCAGCAGCTTGCCGTCCTTCATGACGCCGATCCGGTCGCCCAGCACCACGGCCTCGGACTGGTCGTGCGTCACATAGAGGCCGGTCATGCCGGTCATCTTCAGGATGCGGCGCAGCTCGTCGCGCAGGCGGATGCGCAGCTTGGAATCGAGGTTGGACAGCGGCTCGTCGAGCAGCAGGAGCTGCGGCCGATAGACGAGGCTGCGCGCCAGGGCGACGCGCTGCATCTGGCCGCCCGACAGCGACGTCACCGGCCGCTGGGCATATTCGCCCAGGCCGACCAGCTCCAGGGTCTCGCGGACCTTGCTGTCGATGTCGCCGCCACCGCCCTTGCGGCGATGCTTCAGCGGATAGGCGACGTTCTGGTGCACCGTCATGTGCGGCCAGACCGCATAGGACTGAAACACCATGCCGATGTCGCGTTCGCGCGGGCTCACCAAGGTGCCGCGCTCGGGCTCCGACACGACGCGGCCGCCGATCGAGATGCGGCCGCCGGTCGGATGTTCGAGACCCGCAACGCAGCGCAAGGTCGTGGTCTTGCCGCAACCCGAAGGCCCCAGCAGCACCACGATCTCGCCCGCCGGCACGTCGAAGTTCACGCCATCGACGGCCGCCTTGCCGGTCCCGAACTTCTTGACCAGGCTCTCGACGAGAAGCGCAGCGCTCACTGGCGATACCCGTAGGTCTTGTTCCACTCTTCCATCCAGGTGGCGCGCAGCTTGTCGAACTCCTCGAACTTCGGCACCCAGACCTTGATGACCTTCGGATCCCAGCCCTTCGGATAGGCCGGCGGCTCCTTCAGGGAGGTGATGTTGCCGAGCTTGTTGATCATGAAGGTCTGGCCTTCCTTCGACAGGCGCCAGTTCATGAACAGCCGCGCGGCATTCGGGTTCTTCGACGACTTGGTGATGCCGTCGGCGTACGGGACGATCGGCACGCCCTCAGGCGCGAAGATGGCCTCGGCGGGCGCTCCCTCGACGATCTTGGTGTAGATGATGTTGTAGAGCAGCGGCGCGATCGAGACTTCGCCACGCACCAGCGCGTCGGAGCAGGGCGCGCCCGACGGGTAGAGGGCGATGCCGAGCTCGGCCTGCTTCTTCCAGTAGTCTTCGCCCAGCACCTGGCGCTCGAACATGATGCGGGTCCAGGTCGTGCCACCCGACGGTCCGATCACCTGGCCGATCTGCTTGTTCTTGTATTCGGGCTTGGTGAGATCCATCCAGGTCTTGGGGGCGTTCTTCACGAGCTGGGTGTTGTAGGCGATCGCCCAACCCAGCGTGACGCCCGGCCACAGCTTCGGCGAGACCATCACGTCGGTGCGATAGTCGGCGGCGTTCGGCGGCGAGTAGTCCTGGAAGAGATCGGCGATCTCGAGCATCAGGCCGCGGTCGGAATGGTTGACCACGTCGGCGCCGAGCTTGTCGGCGGCGGCTTCGGTCTTGATGCGGGTGATGAGCTGGCCGCCCGGGGCGCGGACCATCGCGACCTTGATCTTCGGGAAGCGCTTGTTGAACTCCTTGATCACTTCCTGCTGCGTCTCGGCGAAGTCGGCCGTGTAGAGCGTCAGGCCGCCTTCCTTCTCGGCGGCGGCGATCAGCTCCTTGGAGCCGAACTGCTCCTGCTGGGCGCGGGCGGGGAGTGCGGCCGTTGCGGCGGCGCCGGCGATGCCGGCCAGTACGGTTCTACGCTTCATTGTCTTTTCCTCCGATCGTTGTCGTTTATCAGCCCGCGCGAGCGCTGCTCTCGGCAGCTCCGCGGGAAAGCCAGGTGGTAATGCCCAGCAGCACCGCGAGAATCACGGTCTGCACCAGGCTGAAGGCGGCGGTCTTGCCGACGTTTCCGCCCTCGTAATAGTCGAGCAGCAGCACGGCCATCACGGTCGTGTCGCTGGTGTAGAGGAACAGCGACGAACCCAGTTCGCGCACCGACAGCACGAACAGGAGCGTCATCGACGCGACGATGCCGGGTCGGGCCAGCGGCACCATGATCGTGGCGATGGTGCTGAGCAGGCCGCGGCCGCAGATCCACGCCGCTTCCTCGAGCTCGCGATGGATCTGCATGAACGAGGTCGACAGCGCCTTGACCGTGTCGGGGATGAAGCGCGCCACGAAAGCCAGCGCCAGGATCCAGATCGTGCCGTAGAGGCCGCCGGGCAGGCCGATCCAGGCCCACAGATAGGCGACGCCGACGACCAGGCCGGGAATGGCGACCGGGATGGTCGACAGCATGTCGATCACCTTGCGGCCCGGCACCTGCGTGCGGTTGATCGTGTAGCCGATGGCGAAGGCCAGGACGCCGCCGACCACCGCCGTGATCACGCCGACCTTCATGGTGTTCCAGATGGAAACCATCGTCAGCGGATTGTCGAAGATCGAATTGAAGTGCACCCAGCTATAGGCCTTCATGTCGAAGACCGCGTCGAAGTCCTTGAAGAACAGGAACCGGCGGAAGGCCGCGATCACCAGGGCGATCGTGGGCAGCACGACGACGATGAACAGGTAGACGAGGGCGAGGCCGAAGGTGAACCAGCGCCACGGCCCGAGGTTCAGGCTGCGCGGGCGGAAGGCCTTGCCGGCCACGGTGGCGAAGCTGCGGCCCGACAGGACGCGCTGCTGTGCCCACACGAAGATGGCCGTGACCATCATCAGCAGGATCGCGACGGCGGCGGCCGTGTTGTAGAGCGGCGGGCTCCAGGCGGTGAGCTTGAAGATATAGGTCGTGAGCACGCTGATATTGGCCGGCGCGCCCAGCGCGGCGGGGATGCCGTAGATGCCGAGCATCACCACGAAGGAAAGCAGCGAGCCCGCCAGGATCGCCGGCGCGATCAGCGGGAAGGTGACGGTGAAGAGCGTCGTGAAGGCCGAGGCGCCCGAGACTTCGGAAGCCTCCTCGAGGCTCGGGTCCATGTTCCTGAGCGCCGAGGCGGTGAACATGTAGACATAGGGCGCGTAGTAGAAGCCGAAGACCAGGATCAGGCCCGCCATCGAATAGAAGTCGAAGCGGAAGTCGATGCCGATCCACTTGAGCGCGGTGTTCAGCAGACCGGTCTTGGGCGACCCCAGGATGCTCCAGGCGACGCCCGCCACGAGCGGCGGCACGAACAGCGGGATCATGCTGGCGCCGGCGATGAAGCCCTTAAACGGCGTGTTGGTGCGCACGACGATCCACGAGAAGGTGAGTCCGATCACGACCGCGAGCAACGTGCCGCCGCCGCAGGCCACCAGCGCATTGAAGAAGGCGAGGCGGACGTTCTCGTTGCCCAGCACCGCGAGGAAGTGGGTCAGCGAGGGATTGAACTTGCCGAACCCGTCGATCACCGGATTGGAATCGCTGATCGCGCCGAAGAACAGCATCAGCAGCGGATAGATGACCAGGAAGGCCAGGATGATCAGCAGTCCGCCGACCCAAAGCGGTACGGCCCACCGGCGCTGTGTCGGCGCGGCTTCCGTGGTCGCAGGCAAAGCGGCAGCACTCGTCGCCGTCAACGTGTTCTTCCTCCCGGCTCGTCCGCAGCCTGGAAGGGTGCGGCTTCTTCATTAAGACTGCGACCGTAGCTCATCCATCGTTGCGGCGCTACGGCCCGTAGGTGCGCGGAGTCGTCGCCCGGCCGTGTGAAATCCGGCTCTACTGGTCGCCGTTGACGCCGGTCAGGAACCGCTCCGAGTAGGAGTTCATGATCTGCTGCCAGCTCGCCCTGGTGCCGCGGGCGGACCAGTTGAGGATCGGCGACAGGGTCTTGGTCGTGAAGTCCGTCATCGAGCTGAACGAGCCAGTGATGCCGTTGGTGATTA
Organism: Reyranella sp. GW821-FHT12G01; assembly: GCF_058806575.1. Taxonomy (NCBI): domain Bacteria; kingdom Pseudomonadati; phylum Pseudomonadota; class Alphaproteobacteria; order Hyphomicrobiales; family Reyranellaceae; genus Reyranella; species Reyranella sp. GW821-FHT12G01. The sequence goes on along the minus strand of NZ_JBXAPV010000001.1, from coordinate 3,135,649 downwards.
TGTTGGCGTTCCGCGTGCCCTCGGGATCGGCCGTCGTGGCCTTCGCCGCGAAATAGGAGAGATTGTAGTAGCTGTAGCTCGAGCAGCCGAAGAAAGCGTAGATCTGGTACTGGTCCTTGTTCATCTTGATGGGCGCACCGATCTGCTCGCCCATGTAAGTGAGGTCCAGCAGGCCGACCCGCGAGTGTCCTGCATATAGGAACAGGGAGCCGCGCTCCGCTGCTTCCTTCGCCATGCAGAAGAAGGCGACGCTGTCCTCGCCGATGTTGGTGACGCCCCAGAACAGGCGGACGACGACTTTGCGCGCCCCATCCTGGCGGGTGAATTCCTCGACGAGGCCCGGCGAGGCGGCGAGGGATTTCGTCGTGCCGCATTCACGCGCGCGCTCGTCGGTGGGAACCGTGCGCACCGCGAAGCCCTGGCCTGTCAAGTACTTGCGGATGTCGCGGTAGTTGGCGGCATTGTAGTCGGGGTTGTTCTTTTCGGGAGCGATGTTGCCGTTCTTGTCGTCGTCGGCGCCGTAGGCCAGGACGATGCGGATTTCGCCATTGCCGTTGGTCAGCCGTTCGTACGCGGGCGCGGTGTTGGCGCTGTTGGGCCGCTTCGCGACGATCGTGCCGTCTGCCGTGGAATAGTCGACCCCGTCGACCAGCGGGCATCCCTTGTTCAGCGGCGCCCAGAAGTAGGCCATGCGATATTTCTCGCCCCAGCTGAAGCACTTGTCGGTCGAGCGATCCCACACCTCGTCGAGATTGAGGGGCAGGCGGATTTTCACAGTATCCTGAAGGCCATTATCGAGAACGAAAGTGCCGGTGTAGCGATAGCGCACATAGTGCTTGCCGGTCTTGTCGTCGCGATACTTGCCGAGAACGTCGACCTTTGCGTCGTTCTTGGCGGCGGCTTTCTTCGGGGCGGCCTGCAGCGGGCCGGCGAGATACACGAGCTGCCGGTTGATGTAGGAGGGCAACAGGATGTATTCCGGCGTGTCCGAGGCGATCTCGACCATGCTGGTGAAGGTGACTTCGGCTTCGTAGGAATCCTTCGAATAGTAGGCGAAGGCCGGCGAACCGGTGAGCAGAAGCATGCAGCCCGTGGCGGCAGCCGACAGCACTCGATTGAGCATGGTGAAACCGTAGCCCTTCGTGGTTTGCGACGTTAATTTGTCGGGATGGAACTGCGAACACACGACCGTTACAGCTATGTCCCCCTGCGGGGCCGCGCCGATTACTCCTGGCCGGCTGGCCGACGGCTCGCCGTCTACTTTGCGCTCAATCTCGAGCATTTTTCTTATGGCGAGGGTCTTGGGGCTGAACTGGCGCCGGGTGGTCCACATCCCGACGTTCTCAACTTCGCGTGGCGCGATTATGGCAATCGCGTCGGCGCCTGGTACATGCTCGACGCCTTCGACGCCCTGAAGCTGCCGATGGCGGCCCTGGTCAACAGCTCGATGTACGACTATGCGCCGGAGCTGATCGCGGCCTGCCGGGCGCGCGGCGACGAGATCGTGGGCCATGGACGCACCAATGCCGAGCGTCAGGGCGTGCTCGACGAAGTGGGCGAGCGGGCGTTGATCGGCGAGGCGACCAAACGTCTGGCGGACGCCGAGGGCCGCGCGCCGGAAGGCTGGCTGGGGCCGTGGATTTCACACAGTCACGTCACGCCCGACCTGCTGGCCGAAGCGGGTTATCGCTACCTTCTGGACTGGTGCATGGACGACCAGCCGATCTGGTTCCGCTGCCGCAATGACAAGCGCATCCTTGCGGTGCCCTATCCTCAGGAAGCCAACGACATTCCTTCGATCGTCGGACGCAAGGATGGCGCCGCCCAGTTCGCCGACATCCTGATCGACCAGTTCGACGAGATGATGGAACTGTCGCAGGAGCGGCCGCTTGTCATGGGCATCGCGCTGCACGCCTATATCGTGGGCCAGCCGCATCGGCTGCGGCACCTCAAGCGCGCGCTTCGTCATATCGCCGGTCATCGCGACTCGATATGGCTGACGACGCCGGGCGCGATTGCCCGGCACTGTGTTTCCCTACCCGCCGGTATCGTCCCCTAGGAGCACCATGCGTCTGTTCTCGGCCACGCTGGCCACCGAAACCAACACCTTCTCCCCCTTGCCGACGAGCCTGGAGAATTATCGCGAGTCGGTGTTCTTCGGGGCGGGCGAGCATCCGACCGACGCGCCGCGCATGTGCACCGCGCCGCTGTTCGTGGCGCGGGCCCGCGCCAAGGCGGAAGGCTTCGAGCTGATCGAAGGGAGCTGCTTTGCCGCCAGCCCCGCCGGCACGACCAATCGCGCCGACTACGAGACCATGCGCGATGAGATCCTGGGCCAGCTCAAGGCGGCGCTGCCGGTCGACGGGCTGCTGCTCGGCCTGCACGGCGCGATGGTGGCGCACGGTTACGACGACGTCGAAGGCGACATCATCGAACGCTGCCGCGCCCTGGTCGGGCCGAACTGCGTGATCGGCGTCGAGCTCGACCCGCACTGCCATCTCACGATGAAGCGCGTGTCCCAGGCCGACATCATCGTGCTCTACAAGGAATTTCCCCACACCGACGTCGTCGAGCGCGCCGAAGATGTGCTCGATCTCGTGCTGGCGACGCTGCGCGGCAAGATCAAGCCGGTCATGTCGGTCTACGACTGCCGCCAGATCCAGAGCTATCCGACGACGATGCAGCCGATGCGTGGCATCGTCGACCGGATCATGGCGATGGAGGGCAAGGACGGCATCCTTTCCGTCTCGATCGCGCACTGCTTTCCCTACGGCGACGTTCCCGAGATCGGCACGCGCGTTCTGGTGATCGCCGACGGCGACAAGAAGAAGGCCGATGCGCTGGCGACCTCGCTGGGCGAGGAGCTGGTAGCCCTGCGCGGCAAGACCGCGCCTCAGTCGTTGAGTGTGGCGGCCGGCATCGGCGAGGGCGTCGCCTTCAACGACCTGCCGGTCGTGATCGCCGATCCGTCGGACAATGCTGGTGGCGGGGCGCCGTCGGACAATACCGACATCCTGCGGCACCTGATCGATAAGGACGTCGAGAGCGCCTGCCTCGGGCCGATCTGGGATCCGATCGCCGTCCGCATCTGCTTCGACGCCGGTCTCTGCGCCCGCATCGGCTTGCGTTTCGGCGGCAAGATCGCGCCCAGTTCCGGCCAGCCGATCGATGCCGAGGTCGAGATCATTGGCCTGAAGCGCGATGCCTGGCAGCGGTTCGGGCCGACGCAGGTCTCGGTCGGCGACTGTGCGGCAATTCGCATTGGCGGCGTCGAGGTCGTGCTGATTGCCAATCGCACGCAGGCGACCGGGCTGGAACTGTTCACCAACCTCGGGATCGATCCGACCGAGCGGAAGCTCGTCGTGGTGAAGTCGACGAACCATTTCATGGCGGCCTACGGCCCGATTGCCAAGAAAGTGATCTACGTCGAATCGACCGGCCCGCTGCCGCGCGATCATCGCAAGGTGCCTTACACAAAGGTCCAACGTCCGATCTGGCCGCTCGACGAAGGCGCCAAGCCGCGCGGGCTGATCTTCTAAGTCGGACCGCGGGCCTCCAGGCCCGCTCATGAGGCGGGCCTGGAGGCCCGCGGTCCAATGAGCAGGGAAGAGCGTCGCGCTGGACAAAGCGGAGCGTGGCTTTGCATACTCTCTGCGGGGAGTAAGGGAGTGTTTAAAATGTTCAACCGAGTCTTCGCGGGCGCGCTGGCGCTGGCGCTGCCGTTCGCCGCCGTCCAGGCGCCGGCCCAGGCGCAGGAGAAGGTCCTCAAGGCGGTGATGCACGCCGACGTGCGCGTCATCGACCCGGTCTGGACCACCCAGACGATCGCCAACATCCATGGCGCGCTGGTCTACGACACGCTGTTCGGCAACGATTCCGACCAGAAGCCCCAGCCTCAGATGGTTGGGAAGTATGAAATCAGCCCGGACAAGCTGACCTACACCTTCACGCTGCGCGACGGCCTCAAGTTCCATGACGGCTCTCCTGTCACGACCAAGGACGTCATCGCCTCGCTGAAGCGCTGGGGCGCCAAGGACGGCGTCGGCCAGCGCCTGATGGGCTTCGTCGCTAAGATGGAGCCGGTCGACGACAAGACCTTCACCATGGTGCTGAAGGAGCCTTACGGCATGGTGCTCGAGTCGCTCGGCAAGAGCGGCAGCTCGATCGCGGCGATCATGCGCGAGAAGGATGCGCTCACCGATCCGCAGCAGCAGGTCAAGGAATCGGTCGGTTCCGGCCCCTACGTCTTCGCCAAGGACCAGTGGGTTCCGGGCAGCAAGGCCGTCTACCTCAAGAACAAGGACTACCAGCCGCGCACCGAGGCGCCGTCGTCCTTCGCCGGCGCCAAGATCCCGGGCGTCGACCGCATCGAGCTGGTCTGGATCTCCGATCCGCAGACCGCGATGTCGGCGCTGATCAACGGCGAGATCGATTTCTACGAGGCGCCGAGCAACGACTTCCTCCCCCTGCTGGAGAAGGCCAAGGGCGTGAAGCTGATGAAGACCGGCAAGATCGACAGCACGCAGGGCTTCATCCGCCTCAACCATCTCCAGCCGCCGTTCGACAATGTGAAGGCGCGGCAGGCGATGTACTACCTGATCAACCAGGAAGACTTCCTGCGCGCCATCGTCGGCGACCCGAAATACTACAAGGTCTGCCCGGCGCTCCTGACCTGCGGCGGCCCCTACGACAGCGCCGGCGGCCGCGAGTGGATGAAGGAGTACAATCCCAAGAAGGCGATGCAGCTCCTCAAGGAAGCCGGCTACAAGGGCGAACCGATCACCGTCCTGTCGGCGACCGACCACGCCACGATCACGCCGGCGACCCAGGTGCTGATCCAGGCGATGCGCGAGGCCGGCATCAACGTCGACGCGCAGTCGATGGACTGGGGCTCGGTCGTCACGCGCCGCGCCAAGAAGGACCCGCCGGCCCAGGGCGGCTGGAACATCTTCGTCACCACTTCGGGCGGCGTCGGCTCGGCCAATCCGGTGCTGCACACCTGGATCGGCGCGGCCTGCGACAAGGGCCTGTTCGGCTGGCCCTGTGACGCCAAGATCGAGGAACTGCGCAGCGCCTTCGGCATGGCGCAGACCGAGGAAGAGCGGAAGAAGATCGCCAACGAGCTGCAGGCACGCGCGATGGAGCAGGTCGTCTACATCCCGTTCGGCCAGTGGGACACGCCGCTCGCCTATCGTGCCGACCGCATCGAGGGCATCGTGCCGAACACGGGTCTCGCCGTGCTCTGGGGAATCACGAAGAAATAATGCCGTTTCGAGTACGCGTAGCCGTCGCACGCAGGGAGGCCTTGCCTGACCCGGGCAAGGCCTCGTCATGACCGCCTATATCATCCGTCGCCTGCTTGCCACGCTGCCCGTCATGGCCGTGGTGGCGCTGTTCGTGTTCTTCCTGCTGCGCTTCGCACCGGGCGATCCGGCCGCGATTATCGCCGGCGAGGACGCCACGACCGAGGCGATCGCCTCGGTCCGCGCCAAGCTCGGTCTCGACCGGCCGATGGTCGAGCAGTTCTTCGTCTGGACGACCCAGCTCGTGCGCGGCGACATGGGCGTCTCGATCTTCTCCAACCTTCCCGTGACGCGGCTGATCTCGCAGCGTCTCGAGCCGACGGTCGCCCTCACGCTCTCGACCCTGTTCGTGGCCGTGGCGATGGCCATTCCGATCGGTGTGCTGGCCGCGTGGAAGGTGCGCAAATTGGTGGACCGGCTGGCCATGGGCTTTGCCGTGCTGGGCTTCGCGATGCCGACCTTCGTGCTGGCCTATATCCTGATCTACTTCTTTGCCGTGCAATGGCAGATGCTGCCAGTTCAGGGTTATACGCCGATCAAGGAAGGGTTCTGGCCCTTCGTCCAGAGCCTGATCCTGCCGTCATTGGCGCTGGGCATCACCTACATGGCGCTGATTGCCCGCACGACCCGCGCCTCGATGCTGGAAGTGCTGTCGCAGGATTATATCCGCACGGCCAATTCCAAGGGCCTGGCGACCGACCGCGTGCTGCTGCTGCATGCGCTGAAGAACGCCGCCGTGCCCATCGTCACCGTGATCGGCATCGGCATCGCTCTCCTGATCTCGGGCGTCGTCATCACCGAGACGGTGTTCAACATTCCGGGCCTCGGCCGCCTCACGGTCGACGCCGTGCTGAAGCGCGACTATCCGGTGGTGCAGGGGCTGATCCTGGTCTTTGCCGGCGCCAAGGTGCTGGTGAACCTGATCATCGACATCTCCTACGCCTTCCTCGATCCGCGGATCCGGTACTGACATGGCCGTAGTTACCGACGACCTCGCTCTGCCCGCCGCCCGCCGCTTCTCGCTGTGGAAGGCGATCCGGCGCAATCCGACGATCGCGTTCGGCGCGGTGCTGCTCTCCGTCCTGATCGTGATGGCGATATTCGCGCCGTACATCGCCACCAACGACCCGTTCAAGATCGCGCCGGTCAACCGGCTGCGGCCGCCGTCGGAGCGCTGGTGGTTCGGCACCGACCAGTTCGGCCGCGACGTCTTCTCCCGCACCATCTACGGCGCGCGCGTGTCGCTGATCGTCGGACTCTCGGTGGCGGCTTTCTCCAGCATCCTGGGCCTCGCGCTTGGTCTCGCCTGCGGCTACTTCCGCAAGGTCGATGCGCTGGTGATGCGCATCATGGACGGGCTGATGGCCATCCCGTCGATCCTGCTCGCCATCGCACTGATCACCCTGTCGCGTCCGGGCCTCGGCATCGTGATCGTGGCCATCGTGATCCCCGAGGTGCCGCGCGTCGTACGTGTGGTGCGCGCGGTCGTGCTGTCGATCCGGGCCCAGCCCTATATCGAGAGCGCCATCGCCGGCGGCACGAAGAACTGGAAGCTGATGACGCGCCACATCCTGCCCAACACACTGGCGCCGCTGATCGTGCAATCGACGTATGTCTGTGCCTCGGCGATGCTGATCGAAGCGGGGCTCAGCTTCCTCGGCGCCGGCGTGCCGCCCGAGGTGCCGAGCTGGGGCAACATCATCGCCCAGGGCCGCACCTTCTTTCAGATCGCGCCCTGGACGATCATGATCCCCGGCGCTTTCCTCGCGGTCACGGTGCTGGCGGTGAACCTGCTGGGCGACGGTCTGCGCGACCGGCTCGACCCGCGTCTGGCGAGGCGCCTGTGAGCGCGAACCCCGGCGCGATCCTCGAGGTTCGCGACCTCCATACCCAGTTCAGCACGCTGGACGGCGTGGTGCGTGCCGTCGACGGCGTGTCGTTCGACGTGGCGCGCGGCGAGACCCTGGGCATCGTGGGCGAATCAGGCTGCGGCAAGTCGGTGACGGCGATGTCGATCCTGCGGCTGATCCCGCCGGAGACCGGCCGCATTGCCTCGGGCTCGATCAAGTTCGAGGGCGAGGAGCTCACGACGCTCACCGAGGCGGAGATGAAGCGCCTGCGCGGTCATCGCATCTCGATGATCTTCCAGGAGCCGATGACCAGCCTCAACCCGGTCCTGACCGTCGGTACCCAGATCGCAGAGAACGTCGTGCGCCATCTCGGCGTGTCGTGGAAGGCGGGGCGGGAGCGGGCGTTCGAGATGCTCGACCTGGTGCGCATCGCCGACGCGCGGCGCCGGCTCGACGAATATCCCCACCAGCTCTCGGGCGGCATGCGCCAGAGGGTCATGATCGCGATGGCGCTGTCCTGCGATCCGCAGGTGCTGATCGCCGACGAGCCGACGACGGCGCTCGACGTCACAATCCAGGCGCAGATCCTCGACCTCATGCTCGAGCTCAAGGAGAAGACCGGCACCGCGATCGTCCTGATCACTCACGATCTCGGCGTCGTGGCCGAGACGACGGAGCGGGTCGTGGTCATGTATGCCGGCCGCAAGGTCGAGCAGGCTTCGGTCGACCAGCTCTTCGCCGAGCCGTTGCATCCCTATACGCGCGGGCTGATGCGGGCGATCCCGCGGCTCGATGTCGAGGCCGATGCCGCCGGCACGCGGCCGCGCCTTCAGGAGATCCCGGGCCTCGTGCCGATCCTCACCCAGCCGATCATCGGGTGCGCCTTCGCGCCGCGCTGCGGCTTCGCCACCGACCGCTGCCGCCGCGAGGCACCGCCACTGATCGACGCCGGGGCAGGGCACCTCGTCGCCTGCTGGGAGATCGACAGCGTGAGGAGGGCGGCATGAGCGATACCCCCGTCCTGCAGGTCGAAGGGCTGGTAAAGCACTTCCCGATCCATGGTGGCCTGTTGCAGCGCCAGGTCGGCGCGGTGAAGGCGGTCGATGGCGTCACCTTCTCGATCCGGCGCGGCGAGACGCTGGGCCTGGTGGGCGAATCGGGCTGTGGCAAGTCGACGATCGGCAAGGTCGTGCTGAAGCTGATCGAGCCGACTGCCGGGAAGATCGTGCTGGCTGGCGAGGACGTCACCACCCTGAAGCCCGGCGCGATGTGGCCGCATCGCCGGCGCATCCAGACGATCTTCCAGGATCCGTACTCCTCGATGAACCCGCGCCTGCCGTCGGGCACGATCGTGGGCGAACCGCTGGAGAATTTCGGCATCGCCCGGGGCGCGGCGCGCGACGAGCGGGTGGCGCAACTGTTCCGCCGCGTCGGCTTGCGCCCCGAGGCGATGCGCAAATACGCGCACGAATTTTCCGGCGGTCAGCGCCAGCGGCTCGGTATCGCCAAGGCGCTGTCGGTCAATCCCGACGTAATCGTGGCCGACGAGCCGGTCTCGGCGCTCGACGTGTCGGTGCAGGCGCAGGTGCTGAACTTGCTGATCGACCTGCAGGAAGAATACGGGCTCGCCTATCTGTTCATCAGCCATGACCTCGCGGTCATGCGCCACATCAGCCACCGCATCGCCGTGATGTATCTCGGCCGCATTGTCGAGCTGACGGACAAGCGCACGCTCTTCACGCAGCCGCTGCACCCCTACACCGAGGCGCTGCTGTCGGCCGCGACCGCGCCCGACCCCACGCGCCGCCGCAAGAGGAAGAGGATCGTGCAGGGCGACGTGCCGAGTCCGGCCAAGCCGCCGCCCGGCTGCCACTTCCACACGCGTTGCCTCTATGCGACGGCGGAATGCCGCGTGACGTCGCCGCCGCTACTCGAAGTGGCGCCCGGTCATCATGTCGCCTGCCTGCGTCGGCCGGTCGGTGGCGATCCGGCGCCGCTCTCGATCCCGGGCTAGGCTTCTCAGGCGCCGGCGCGTTCCTCGAGCCGGTCACGAATCAGGTCGAGAGGCTGGCGCCGGTCGATGATCGGCGCCGCCGCGCTGCGCAGCCGCGAGCTGAGCCGGCTGCGGCCGCCGCGAAACTCCAGGATCGGTGCGCACGCTTGCATGCCCGCGGCCTGGAGCGATTCCGCGGCGGCGCCTTCGGCATCGATCACGTCATGTCGGTCGAACTCGAAATGGAAGAAGTCGAGCGAGTCGCGGCCGGGCGCATCGTCGAACGCGATCGTCGTGCCGTTCACGAGGCTGCCGATCCGGATCAGTACGCCGTCGAGGAAGAAGGCGTGCGAGCAGGTCACGTAGAGGTCGGCCGACGGTTCGTTGTCGGCCAGCGCGCTGCGGCTCACGCGAACCATCCGTGTCTCTTCCGGCCAGTCGCCGGCCGGATTGCGATGCACGGTGAAGCTCTCGATGCGCCGAAGGGGCAGGGGACCGCCGAAGCGCGACGGCAGGAAATCGCCGACCTTGAGCGTTTCGACCGTGCGATAGCCCTTGGTCGTCAGGACCTTCGTGCCGCGATGAAAGCAGGTGCCGCCGCTGCTGCCGCCCGATCCACCACCGCCACTGCTGCCGCCACCGCCGCCTATGCAGATGATGCCCAGGATGCAGTCGGCCGAGGCCTTTGCGGGGACGTAGGCGGTGACTGTGCCCGTTACGATGCCCGCCGCTTTCAGCAGGTGACGCCGTGATGTCGCGAGTTCGGTCATTGAGCGCTCCGCACGTGAGGACGGAAGTCGGTCGATGACGGAGTAACTTCGGGTCAGTCTTTGAGTTGCAACTCTGGCGGGTGAAGTCCGCTATCGGACAGCACAACCAATGTTTGCGGTTCGCGAATACCGCTGGAGGGTAAATCGGTACCGTGGCGTCAGCGCTGCGGCGTCTCGGCCGGTTCGGTCGCCTTCATCGAGGGGCGCTGCGCGACGATATCGTACCAGGCGGCGAGCTTCGGGGCCGCGTCACGCCAGCCCGGCCCGTAGCGCCATTCGTCGTAGCCGCAGGCGACGGCAGATGTGATCTCGGCCAGTCCGAAAATGTCGCCGTTCGGCGACATTTTTTTGTCCAGAATCGCGAAACATCTCAGTCCGCGGTCGCGCATCTTGGCGATGAAGTCGTCGGAACGGTCGGCGCCGGTGCGCAGCAGTTCGGCGCGGCGCATGATCTGCGCTTCCAGGATCGCTGAGGCCAGCGCGTTGATCTCGAGCGCCCGCCACCGCTCAGGCCCGTCCGCCGCGAGGAGGCGATGGTGGCCGAACTTGCCGTCGAGGTAGTCGCAGATCGAATGGGAGTCGGTCAGTGTGACGTCGTCGGCGACCAGCGCGGGGATGCGCATGGCAGGCGTTGCCTGCACGAAGTCGGCGGGCATCTCCACGGTCCGCGTGCCCCAGGCGTGCGGCCACTTCGTCTGGACGTATTCGAAGCGGTCGCCGATCCCCAGTTCTTCGATGCAGATCCGGACACGCCGGACCCAGGGCGAGGCCGGCGTGACGTAGAGGCGCATCGGATCGGCCATCCGCTCAGGCCTTCCGGGCGCCCGGCGCGGTGTCGCGCAGGTAGTTCATGGCGGCCTGCGCGCCGCCTTCCTTGTGCGGGACCTTGGCGAGGCCCAGCGCCATCTCGACGCCGGAGAGGGTGCCCATCAGCATCAGGTCGTTGAAGTCACCGAGATGGCCGATGCGGAACACCTTGCCCGCGACCTTGGTCAGGCCCTGGCCGAGCGACATGTTGAAGTTCTCCAACGCGACCTTGCGGAAGGCGTCGGCGTCATGGCCCTCGGGCATGACGATCGCGGTCAGCGAGCCCGAATAGGCCTTGGGATCGCTGCACAGGATCTCGAGGCCCCAGGCCGTGACGGCGGTGCGCGTCGCCTCGGCGTGGCGGGTGTGGCGGGCGAACACCGCGTCGAGGCCTTCTTCGAGCAGCATGTCGCAGGCTTCGCTCAGGCCATAGAGCAGGTTGGTGGCGGGCGTGTAGGGGAACCAGCCGTTGGCGTTGGCCGTCAGCATCTCGTCCCAGTTCCAGAAAGCCTTCACCATCTTCGAGGACTTCGACACCTCGATAGCCTTCTCGCTCACCGCGTTGAAGGAGAGGCCCGGCGGAAGCATCAGGCCCTTCTGCGAGCCCGCCACCGTCACGTCGACGCCCCAGGCGTCATGGCGATAGTCGACCGACCCCAGCGAGGAGATCGTGTCGACCAGGAGGAGGGCGGGGTGCTTGGCCGCGTCGATGGCGCGCCGGACCGCCGAGATGTCGCTCACCACGCCCGTCGAGGTCTCGTTGTGGACGATGCAGACCGCCTTGATGGCGTGGCCGGTATCTTCCTTCAGGCGCTTCTCGATGGCAGCGGGATCGGCCGGCTTGCGCCAGTCGCCACCCATGAATTCCGATTTGATTCCAAGCTTGTCGGCCATCTTCTTCCACAGAGAAGCGAAGTGGCCGGTCTCCCACATCAGCACAAGATCGCCGGGCGACAGGGTGTTTACGAGGGCCGCTTCCCAAGCTCCGGTTCCGGATGCGGGATAGACGATAACTGGTTGTTTTGTCTGGAAAACCTGGCGAACCGAGCGAAGGACTTTCTTGGCCAGCGCGTTGAACTCGGGGCCGCGATGATCGATCGTCGGATAATCCATCGCGCGAAGAATGCGGTCGGGGACGTTGGTCGGACCGGGAATTTGCAGGAAATGACGTCCGGCGGGGTGTGAGTTCAGGCGCATCGGAAAGTTCCTTTCGGCTTCGCTGTTGCATTTTGTATACAATATGCCAGAGTGAGTCCAGAGATGGATGGCTCGACGTTCCCGATTGCGCGTTTGACCCTGCCCGAGGCGGCGGCCGAGCGGCTGCGCACCCTCATCATCGAGGGCGAGCTAGTGCCGGGCGCCAAGTTGAACGAGCGCGAACTGAGCGAGCGGCTGGGCGTCTCCCGCACGCCGCTGCGCGAGGCCTTCCGCATGCTCGCGGCCGACGGCCTGCTGGTCCAGTTGCCCAACAAGGGCGCCCAGGTCGTGGCGCTGTCGCGCGAGGATGTTCGCGGCGCCTTCGAGGTGATGGGGGCGCTCGAGGGCCTGGCGGGGGAGCTCGCCGTGGCCCGGGTCACCGACGCCGACGTCGCCGATTTGCGCGCCCTGCAGGGAGAGATGGAAGCGGCCCATGCCAACCGCGACCTGCCGGCCTATTACCGGACCAACCGCCTGATCCACGACCGGCTGAACGCGCTGGCGGACAATGCGGTCCTGGAACAGACCTACCGCACCATCAATGCACGCCTGCACGCGCTCAGATTTCGCTCCAACCTCAACCCGGCCAAGTGGGATCAGGCCGTCTCTGAACATCGTTCCATGATCGAAGCGCTTGCCGCCCGGGACGGCGCTGCGCTACGTGACCTGCTCGTGGGGCACCTGCGTGCCAAGCAGCAGGCCGTCCTCGATTCAATGGACAACAGAGACGACAAGAACCTTCTGGGAGGAAAAGAGCCATGACGTCGAGTTTCTCAACCTCGCGCCGCAAAGCCCTCAAGCTCGGCCTCGCCGCGACGCTGGCGGCGCCCGCCGTGGCCCGCGCCCAGCAGGGCTGGCCGAACGGTCCGATCACCTGGGTCAACCCGTTCCCGGCCGGCGGCGGCACCGACGTCTTCGCACGGCCGCTGGCCGCCCAGGTCGGCGAGCAGCTCGGCGTGCAGATCCTGATCGACAACAAGGGCGGTGCGGGCGGCACGGTCGGCGCCTCGCAGGCCGCCAAGATGAAGCCCGACGGCCAGACCTTCTTCGTGGGCGCGATCCATCACACCATCGCCCCGTCGGTCTACAAGAACCTCGACTACGACCTCGAGAAGAACTTCGAGCCGATCACCATGATCGCGCTGGTGCCGCAGGTGATCTCGATCAACCCGAACAAGGTGCCGGCGAAGACCGCGGCCGAGTTCATCGCCTACCTGAAGGCCAACCCGAACAAGGTGAACTACGCTTCGGCCGGCGCCGGCACGGCGCATCACCTCGCGGGCGAACTGTTCAAACTCGAGACCAAGACCGAGATCGTCCACGTGCCCTATCGCGGCGCGGGCCCGGCGATGCAGGACCTGCTCGCCGGCAACGCCGACATGATGTTCGACGGCATGGGCACCTCGGCGCAGCAGATCAAGGCCGGCAAGCTCCTGGGCCTCGCCGTCGCCACCGACAAGCGCGTGCCTGAGTTCCCCGATATGCCGACCGCGGCCGAGATCGGCGTGCCGGCCTGGATCGTGTCGACCTGGTACGGACTGTGGGCGATCAAGGGAACGCCCGAGCCGATCGTGAAGCGCATGTACGACGAGATCGTGAAGGCGCTGGGCAACCCGAAGCTCCAGGCGATCTGGAAGGAACAGCTGGCGCAGGTCGGCGGCGAGTCGCAAGCGGAGTTCGCCAAGCGCATCCGCACCGAAATCGAAAAGTGGCAGAAGGTCGTCGCAGCGGCCGGTGTGAAACTCGACTGAGGATTGAGAGCATCCCTCCCATGCCGCCGCTTTTGAACACCACGCCCTCTCCGCCCGCGTCATACGCGGGGGGAGAGGGAGGGGACCCGCGCGAAGCGCGGGGAGGGAGAGGTGGGTCGGATGCCGGAACACCGCACGACGAGATCGCGAGAACTCCGTCGGGACGGCAGTCGGGCCGAGCAAGTCTGTTGGGAGTTACTGCGCGCCAAGCGAATGGGTGGCGTGAAGTTCAGGCGCCAGCATCCGATAGGTCCTTATTTTGCGGACTTCGCTTGTGTTGCGAAGAAACTGGTTATCGAGATCGACGGCGAGCAACACGCGTTTCAGGTCGAAGCGGACGCGCGGCGTACAGCGGCAATGGAACAGCTTGGCTGGCGGGTCGTGCGGTTCTGGGCGAACGAGATGGTGGCGAATCCAGAGGGTGTCTGGGCGGAGATCGAAGCGCTTCTTCGGGCGCCATGACCCACCTCTCCCTCCCCACGCTTACGCGCGGGTCCCCTCCCTCTCCCCCCGCGTGTGACGCGGGCGGAGAGGGCAATTTTAGGCGTTGGTAGCCATGGCCAGTCTCGAGCAAAATCTGCGTCGCAGCCTGAAGGGCGAGGTGCTGTTCGACAGGGCCTCGCGGGGGCGCTACTCGACCGATGCGTCGATCTATCAGATCGAGCCGGTGGGCGTGGTCGTGCCGCGTGATGAGGCCGATCTCGGGCTCGCCGTCGACATCGCGCGCGATGCCAAGGCCGCGATCCTGCCGCGCGGTGCAGGCACGTCGCAGTGCGGGCAGACGGTGGGCGATGCGCTGGTCATCGACTGCTCGAAATATCTCCGCGAGATCGTGGGCTTCGACAAGGAGAAGGCGCAGGTCACGGTTCAGCCGGGCGTCGTGCTCGACCAGCTCAACGCGTGGCTGAAGCCGCACGGGCTCTGGTATCCGGTCGACGTCTCGACCTCGGCGCAGTGCACCCTGGGCGGCATGGCCGGCAACAATTCCTGCGGCTCGCGTTCGATCCGCTACGGCAACATGGTGCACAACGTGGCGTCGATCGACGCGCTGCTGGCCAACGGCCAGCGGGCGCATTTCGGATCGGGCCGGCCGGAAGACATGCCCGAGGCGGTGCGTGCGATCGCCGACAAGGTGGCGGCGCTGGCCTTCGCCGAGCGCGCCGAGATCGAGCGCATGTACCCCCACGTGATGCGCCGGGTCAGCGGCTACAACCTCGACATCTTCTTCCCGCAATCGGAGCGGCCCTACACGACCGACAATTCGGTGAACCTCGCGCACCTTCTTGTTGGTAGCGAGGGCACGCTGGCGGTGACCGAGCGGATGACGCTCAACCTTTCGCCCTTGCCGAAGCACAAGACGCTGGGCGTCGTGAACTTCCCCAGCTTCTACAAGGCGATGGACAGCGCCCAGCACATCGTGAAGCTGAAGCCCGCCGCGGTGGAGCTGGTCGATCGCACGATGATCGAGCTGGCGCGCGCCAATCCCGCCTTCCGGCCGGTGATCGAGCGGGCACTGATCGGCAAGCCCGAGGCGATCCTTCTGGTCGAGTTCGCGGGCGAGGAGCGCGAGGCCCAGCTGCGCGATCTCGCGCGCCTCGTCGAGCTGATGGCCGATCTCGGCATGCCCGGCAGCGTCGTCGAGATGCCGGAGCCCAAGCCGCAGTCGGAGCTGTGGGAGGTCCGCAAGGCCGGCCTCAACATCATGATGTCGATGAAGGGCGACGGTAAGCCCGTCTCCTTCATCGAGGACTGCGCCGTCCCGCTCGAGCATCTCGCGGATTACACGCAGCGCCTGACCGACGTGTTCGGCAAGCATGGCACGCGCGGCACGTGGTACGCCCACGCCTCCGTCGGCACCCTGCATGTGCGGCCGATCCTCGACATGCGCCGCGACGGTGCGGAGAAGATGCGCGCGATCGCCGAGGAGGCCTCGGCGCTGGTGCGCGAATACAAGGGCGCCTTCTCGGGCGAACACGGTGACGGGCTGGTGCGCTCGGAGTGGGTGGCCTGGCAGTTCGGGCCACGCCTCACCAAGGCCTTCGAGCAGGTGAAGGACCTGTTCGATCCCGAGAACATCATGAATCCGGGCAAGATCGTCCGTGCCTCGCGCATGGACGACCGCTCGCTGTTCCGCTTCAAGCCGGGTTACGAATCGATCAAGTACGAGCCGGCGCTCGACTGGTCGGCATGGAACGTCCAGACCGATCCCGTCACCGAAATCACGACCGCACCCGGCACCGGCGGCGACCTGGCCGGCGGCTTCGCGAAGGCCGCCGAGATGTGCAACAACAACGGCCATTGCCGGAAGTTCGATGCCGGCACCATGTGCCCGTCCTTCCGCGTGACGCGCGACGAAAAGCACCTGACGCGCGGCCGGGCCAACACGCTTCGCCTGGCTCTGTCCGGACAGCTCGGGTCCGAGGGCTTGCGCTCCGACGCGGTCGCCGCGGCGATGGACCTTTGCGTGAGCTGCAAGGGCTGCAAGCGCGACTGCCCGACCGGCGTCGACATGGCGCGCATGAAGATCGAGGTGAAGTCGGCGCGCCGCATGGCGCGTGGCCTTTCGTGGCGCGACCGGCTGATCGGCGGCACGCCGTCGATGGCGCCGTGGGCGCGGCGCATGCCATGGCTGTTCAACGCCGCCTGGTTCGTGCAGTCCTATCTCGGCTTCGCCAAGCAGCGCCGCCTGCCGCAGTGGCGGAGCGACACGTTCCTGTCGACCACCGAGGTCGACGATCGCGACGCCACGGTGGTGATCTTCGCCGACACCTTCTCGAGCAATTTCGAGCCCGAGATCCTGCATGCCGCGCGGCGCGTGCTGACCGCCGCCGGTCATCGCGTCGCGGTGGCCTGGCCGACCATCGGCGCACCGGCGCTGTGCTGTGGCCGGACTTATCTGGCGACGGGCCAGGTGGAGCGGGCGAGGGGCGAGGCGATGCGCACCCTGAACGCGCTCCGGCCGTTCGCGCAGAAGGGCGTGCCGATCATCGGGCTCGAACCGTCGTGCCTGTTCACCCTGCGGGACGAATTCCTGGCGATGGGCCTCGGAGAGGATGCCGAGGAAGTCGCGGCGCACGCCGTGCTGTTCGAGGAGTTCCTCGCGCGGGAGAAGAAGGCGGGGCGTCTCGAACTCGACCTCCAGCCGCTGTCCGAGAAGAAGGCGCTGCTGCATGGCCACTGCCATCAGAAGGCCTTCGGGGCGATGAGCGCGGTGCAGGAAGTGCTGTCGCTGGTGCCCGACCTCGCCGTGACGCCCATCGAATCGAGCTGCTGCGGCATGGCCGGCAGCTTCGGCTACGAGGCCGAGCACTACGAGACCTCGATCGCCATGGCCGAGCTGTCGCTGCTGCCGGCGGTGCGCAAGGCCGATGCACAGACGCTGGTCGTGGCCGACGGCACCTCGTGCCGGCACCAGATCGCCGACGGGTCGGACCGTCAGGCGATACACGTGGCACAGGTGCTGGAGCGCGCGTTAGCCGCCTGATCCAATTGCGGTGGCGGCGGGCCTGTGGCACGGTCCGCGGCCTATGAGAAACCCAAGAAATCCCTATTCCAGCGCCGAAATCGACCGCGCCAGCCACGAGCGCGAGGACGATGAACGGATGATCGAACTGGCCTCCTCGGGGGCCGCACGCTTCGTGCCGATCGACACGGAGAAGAACCTGGTGAAGACCGGCGGCAATCCGGAAGCCGTCTTCCTCCAGGGTATGATGGGGCGCGCGATCGCCAACTCGGCCGACGTCCAGATCTTCCTGGGCTATGTCGAGGGCACGCCGTACTTCGCCGTCGACGTCACCGGCAAGGACGTGCCGCTGACGGACCTGGGCGAGTTCGTCGACCTGCGCCAGGTCGGCCCGCTGCTGTTCGCGCGCGAGGGCTCGATCCTCGCCTATGCGCGCGGCATGACCTACTGGCACCGCCGCCACCGCTACTGCGGCGTCTGCGGCGCCAGCACCAAGGTGACGCGCGGCGGCCACGTGCGCATGTGCACCAACGAGAACTGCAAGACCGAGACCTTCCCGCGCACCGATCCCGCGGTGATCATGCTGGTCCATCACGGCGACAAGTGCCTGCTGGGCCGCGGCAAGCATTTCCCGCGCGGCATGCACTCGACCCTGGCGGGCTTCGTCGAGCCCGGCGAGAGCTTCGAGGATGCCGTGGCACGCGAGGTCTACGAGGAAGTGAAGGTCAAGGTGAAGGACGTCATCTACCGCTCGTCCCAGCCTTGGCCGTTCCCGGCGTCGGTGATGATCGGCTTCCACGCCGAGGCCGAGTCGATGGATTTCAGCGTCAACGAATCCGAGCTCGAAAGCGCGCGTTGGATGAGCCGCGAGGAGCTGCGCACCGAAAACCTTCCGAAGGACGGCTCCTTCTTCATGCCGCGCCGCGATTCGATCGCGCGCCGCCTGATCGAGGAGTGGCTTGGCCACGAAGCCGGACCTTCGATCAACGGCTGATCTTCCAGGGAACACCATGACCGCCCAACTCTTCACTCCCGTCGAGCTCGGCGGCGTCACGCTGCCTAACCGCATCGTCGTCTCGCCGATGTGCCAGTACTCGGCCGTCGATGGCAGCGCGCAGCCCTGGCACCAGGTGCACTACGGCATGCTCGCCATGTCGGGCGCGGGCCTGCTCTGCCTCGAGGCCACGCATGTCGAGCGCGAGGGCCGCATCACGCAGGGCTGCCTCGGCCTCTACAGCGACGAGAACGAAGCCGCGCTGAAGCCCGTGATCGACTGGGTGCGCGGCTGGATGCCGGGCGTGAAGCTCGGCGTGCAGCTTGCCCATGCCGGCCGCAAGGCTTCGGCGCAACGCCCGTGGAAGGGCGGCGGTCCGCTCAGTCAGGCGGATGCGCCGGATCTCCCGTGGACGACCTACGGCCCGTCGGCGCTGGCCTACGATCCGGCCGCAAAGTGGCATACGCCCGTGGCGCTCGACGCCGTCGGCCTGAAGCGCGTGAAGCAGGCCTTCGTCGATGCCGCCGAACGTAGCCTGCGGCTGGGCTTCGACGTGGTTGAGCTGCACGGCGCGCACGGCTACTGCCTCAACCAGTTCCTGTCGCCGCTCAGCAACCACCGCACCGACGAGTATGGCGGCACCGCCGAGAAGCGCCGTCGCTTCCCGCTCGAAGTGTTCGAAGCCATTCGCAAGGTGTGGCCTGCCGAGAAGGCGCTGGGCATGCGGCTGTCGGCGATCGAATGGGTCGAGGGCGGCATCACCATCGAGGATTCGATCGAGACGGCCCGTCAGCTCAAGGCGCTGGGCTGCGACTTCATCGATGTCAGCTCGGGCGGCAACTCGCCGGGCCAGAAGATCGCAATCGCACCTGGCTACCACGTCGGTTTCTCGGCCCGCATCCGCAAGGAAGCGGGCATCAAGACCTGGGCCGTGGGTCTCATCACCGAACCGGAGCAGGCCGAGAAGATCATCGCGGCAGGCGAAGCAGACTGCACGGCGCACGCGCGGCCGTTCCTGCTCGACCCGCGCTGGGCGTGGAACGCGGCGAAGGCGCTGGGTGTGGAAACCCCGCCCTTGCCGTTGCCCGCCGCGCGCGCCACAACGATCCTGCCGTTCAAGCCCCAGACCGGCATGGCCAAGGCGGCGGAATAGGGCTGTTCATGTCGAGTGTTTTGCTGGCTGAAGACGAGTTCCTGATCCGCGCCGTCCTGGTCGATTCGCTGGCCGATGTCGGCATCGACTGCATCGAGGCGGCGACCGGGCGCGAGGCCCTCGACGTCGTGCAGGGCGACAAGCCGCTCGCGGCCATCATCGTCGATATCGGCCTTCCCGACATGTCGGGTGAAAAGGTGATCGAGGCGGCGGCGCTCCATCGTCCCGACGTGCCGATCATCCGCTGCTCGGGCGCGTCGGGGCCAAGCAACCTGCCGCCCGGCATCAAGATGCATTCGTTTCCCAAGCCCTACAGCGCGTCGGAGCTTTCCAACTTCGTGCTCTCCCTCATCCAGAAGGGACAGTAGGCGCACGTGCGGCGGCTCCTGAAACTGCAGACCTGGACGCTTCGCGGCACGACGGCTGCGGATGCCTCCTTCGTCCTTCTGGCCGCCACCGTCGTTGTGCCGGTGCTGCTGTTCATCGGGGCGAGCTGGCTGGCCTATGGCGACACGCAGCGCCAGTACGAGGAGCGTCTGTCGCGGACCCTCGACCTTCTCTATGTCGGTGCCCGGGCGACGTTCGAGACCCAGCAGCTCGTGGTGAGCAACGTGCTGGGCCTGATCGACGACATGAACGACAGCGAGATCCGGCAGAACGAGGCCAAGCTGCACGAGCAGCTCCAGCATCTGATCCGCAAGCTGCCGCAGGTCGAGGACGTGTTCATCCTCGACAAGGAAGGCCGCCCGCTCGCCGCCGCCAACGTCTTCCCGATGCCGGCCAACGTCTCGGCCGCCGACCGGCCCTATTTCATCGCCCATCGCGACGGCAAGGAGATGCGCTACGTCAGCGAGACGTTCCGCAGCCGGATTAAGAGTTCCGACATCTTCCAGTACAGCGAGCGGCGGCAGCGTCCGGACGGCGGCTTCGACGGCGTCGTGCTGGTCGCCATTCCGCCGGCCTATTTCGCCAAGCTGTTCGAGCAGGCCGCGGAGACCGACAACTACACGACGTCGCTGGTCCGCGCCGACGGCGAATTGCTGGCGCGCTTCCCGACGTCTCCCGGCACGGCGACCCGTCTCGAGCCCGGCTCGAAGTTCATGCAGGCGATCGCGCTGGATCGCGACAGCGGCAGCTACAGCAACCCCAAGGGAAGCTTCGACGGCGTCGCGCGAACCGTCGTCTATCGCAAGCTGCCGGATCTTCCGGTCTATGTGGCGGTAGGCGTCGCCAGCGACGCGATGCGCGAGGCCTGGATGCATCGCATGCTGTCGCATCTGCTGTTTGGCCTGCCGGCGACCCTGGCCTTGTTCGCCCTGGCGCTGCTTGCTTCGAAGCGGGCGGCGAGCCAGGGCGAGACGCTGGAACGGCTGCGTGAGGAACAGATCCGGCGCGCGGCGGCGGAAGAGAGCCTGCGCCAGTCGCAGAAGATGACCGCGGTCGGCCAGCTCACGGCCGGCATCGCCCACGATTTCAACAATCTGCTGACCGGCATCGGCGGCGCAATCGAGATGGTCGGACGGCGCGTGCCGCAGCCGTCGCCGGACGTGGTCCGCTTCCTCGACCTTGCCAAGACCGGGGTGTCGCGGGCTGCGACGCTGACCCAGCGCATGCTGGCCTTTTCGCGCCAGCAGCCGTTGCAGATCGAATCGATCGATGCCAACCGCCTGGTGACCGGCATGTCGGAGCTGCTGCGGCGCACGCTCGGCGAGACGGTGCAGATCGAGACGGTGCTGAGCGGCGGCCTGTGGCGGGCGACCGCCGATCCGGCCCAGCTCGAGGCGGCGGTGCTCAATCTCGCGATCAATGCGCGCGACGCGATGCCGGGTGGCGGAACGCTCACGATCGAGACGGCGAACGCCCATCTCGACGACGCCTATGCCGCCGCCAACGCCGAGGTCTCGCCCGGCCAGTTCGTGATGATCGCGGTGTCCGATACCGGCACCGGCATGGACCAGCACACGATCGCGCGGGCCTTCGAGCCGTTCTTCACCACCAAGGAGCGCGGGCAGGGCACGGGCCTCGGCCTCAGCATGACCTACGGTTACGTGAAGCAGATCGGCGGCCACCTGAAGATCTACAGCGAGCTGGGCCACGGTTCGACGGTGAAGGTCTATCTGCCGCGGGCCCAGGCCGAAGCGAGCGTAGTCCCGGAACTCGCGCCGGCGGTCACCGTCGCGGCAGGGGCGGGGCCGGTCGTGCTGGTGGTCGAGGACGATCCCGTCGTGCGCGAATTCGCCGTGGCCGCCTGCCGCGAATGCGGCTGCACCGTCTACGAGGCGGGCGATGGCGAGCAGGCGCTGCGCCAGCTCGAGCAGCATCGCGACATCCAGCTTCTGTTCACCGATGTCGGCTTGCCCGGCGGCATGAACGGCCGCCAGCTGGCTGAAGCGGTGCTGGCGCGACGGCCCGATCTCAAGGTGCTCTACACGACGGGCTACACCGCCAATGCGATCGTTCATCACGGCGTCATCGATGCCGGCGTGAACTTCCTCGGCAAGCCGTTCTCGGTCTCGGCGCTGGCGGTCAAGATCAAGGGCATGGGCTTCTAGCCCCGGACGCGGTACTTTCGGGGTGCGATGCCACCCGACGTGACCCCGCCCGGACAGACGGCGCCTGAGACCGCGCCTCCATCGGAACTGCCTGTAAAGCCGGCGACCGTGCCAGCGGCGCCGTCGCCCGTCATTGCCAGCCCAACGGCCGAACCCACACCGGCCCCATCGCCCGCTCCCGTGGCTCCGCCGCCGAAGCGGCCGGCGAAGGAGACCAGCCGGCTGCACCGGCTGATCACCGTCGGCGGCACGATCCTCGGCCTGTTCATCCTCTACGAGGTCTTCACCTATTTCGTCGCCTATACCGACGATGCCTATGTCCGCTCCGACCTGGTGGCGGTGGCGCCGCAGGTGACCGGCCAGGTCATCGAGGTCCACGTCGTCGACAACCAGGAGGTCAAGGTCGGCGACAGGCTGTTCACGATCGACCCGGTGCCGTTCCAGCTCGTGGTCAATCAGTGGAAGGCGCAGATGGATCGCGCCGAGGCCGAGCTCAAGGTCTCGCAGGAGCAGCTGGCGACGGCCCAGGCGACCCTGCAATCCTCGACGTCGAGCCACACCTACGCCCTGCAGGAACAGAGCCGGTTCTCCGATCTCGCCAAGCGCGAATATGCGCCGCGCGCCGAGCTCGACCGCGCGAACGACGAGCTGCGCCGGTCGCAGGCCGAGATGACGATCTCCACCGTCGCCATCGCCAAGGCGCAGACCGACATCGGCGCCCATCAGGCGTCGCTCGAGCTGGCGAAGGCGCAACTGGCGTCGGCGCAGTGGAACCTCGACCGCACCGTGGTGCTCTCGCCGACCAACGGGCCGATCACCAACCTCACGCTGCGCAAGGGTGACATGGCCACGATCAACGTGCCGATCATCGGCATCGTCGACGCTGATGCCTGGCGTATCATGGCCAACTACAAGCAGTATTATATCCGCGACCTGAAGATCGGCGGCACGGCCTGGGTCTGGCTCGACAGCGCGCCGTGGCACTTCCACAAGGCCAAAATCACCGGCATCGCGCGCGGCTTCAGCCGCGAGCCCGGCGTCGAAAAGCTCCTGCCCTATGTCGCGCCGACGACCGACTGGATCCGCCTGCAGCGCCGGATCCCGGTGACGATCGTGCTGGAAGACCCGCCGCCCGGCTTCAAGCTCTACATGGGCGCCGACGCGCGGACGGTGATTTTCCCGTGAAGTGGGCCTTCGCCCAGGGCGTGATCGACGATTTCGCCGAGGGCCGCCGCATGATCGGCGAGACGCTCACACGGTTCTTTCAGGAGCTGGCCGAGCTGGGCGAGGACCCGGTGCGCAATCGCCAGGGTGTCGTGGCGGCCTCGTCGGTCGTGCTGTCGACGACCCTGGCGCTGCTGCTGCAGATGGACTCGCCCTGGTGGTCCGCGATCAGCGGCTACATGTCCCTGATGGCGACCGGCGCCGGCTCGGTACGCCGCGGCCTGCTGCGCATGACCGGCACCGTGATCGGCGCGGCCATGGGCTTCGTCATGGCGCGCTGGCTGCCCTACGATCATTTCGCGCTGTGCCTGTTCCTGGCCGCGACGACCATGCTGGGCGTGATCGCCATGCAGGTCAGCCCGCATGGCCTCGCCTGGCTGTTCATGACCATCACCTCGAGCATGGTGCTCCTGATGAGCCTGGACAATCCGCAGCAGGCCCTCGAAATCTCGGTCTACCGCGTGCTCGACGTGGCGATCGGCGTCACGTCGGCGATCATCGTGGCCAACGTCCTGCAGGACTGGCACGCCGATAAACCTCCCACAGCGCCGGGATGGCGCCACCTGCTGGGCGCGCAATGGCCGTCGGTGCTGCACGGCCTGCGCTCGGCGATTGCCGTGGTCGCCGTGCTGGAAATCTGGATCGCCATCGACCTGCCGGACATCTCGCAGATGGCGGTCACCATCGCCGTCGTCATGTCGGCGCCGCTGATCGCCGAGGGCGGGCTCGGCACGCGCCACCAGGTCGCCGAGCGGTCTCTGCATCGTTTCCTGGGCTGCCTGATGGGCGGCATCGTGGCGCTGGCCTGTCTCGCCCTCCAGGTCGAGTCGTTCCTGTGGTGGCTGGGGCTGATCGCCGCCGTGGTCTGGATCGGCATGCACGTCCAGATGGGCAAGCGGGGAGTGGGCTATGTCGGGACCCAGTTCACCTTCGTGTTCATCATCACGATGATCCAGGGGCTGGCGCCGCCCAGCAGCATCATGCCGGGGGTCGACCGCTTCGTGGGCATTACCGGCGGGCTGGGAATCCTCATGCTCGTCTCGCTGATGCTGTGGCCGAGCGACGAGGAGATGAAGGCGGACCGGGAGGCCTGAGGACCAGCAGAGGTCTGTTCACGGCCCATGCCATCTGCAGGGCGGACCCATGCGCCTGCCGGGATTGCGTTGTCCGCCTCAGGCGCTTGTTCGGCGGGTGGGGGGCGCTAGTTTGGCCGCGATGAAAGTTGACGCGCCTCCGCCGACCGACCGGATCCTGCGGGCCATTCTGTCGATTATCTTTTCGGTCCTGTGCTTTTCCGTCCTGAACGCCATGTCCAAGACGCTGAGCCAGACCTATCCGGTCATCGAGGTCATCTGGGGCCGCTACGTCTTCGCCTTCGTCTTCATGATGGCGATCTTCCTGCCACGGGCGGGTCTCGCGCTGTTCCGCTGGCACAACGTGCCGAGCCAGATCGTGCGCGGGCTGCTGCTGTTCTTCTCGTCGTTCCTCTATTTCCACGGCATCGTCGACATGCCGCTGGCCTCGGCCGCCTCGATCTCGCTCACCAGCCCGCTGATCGTCACGGCGCTGTCCTCGAAATTCCTAGGCGAGCCGGTCGGGCCCAAGCGCTGGGGCGCTGTGGTCATCGGCTTCGTCGGCGCGCTGATCGTGGTGCGGCCGGGCTCGGCGCATTTCGAATGGCATTCGCTGTGGATCGTCGGCAGCACGATCTGCAGCTCGCTCTATCAGCTCTTCTCGCGGCGCTACGGCCAGGCCGAGCGGCCCGATTCCTCGGCGACGATGGCCACCATCGTGGGCACCGCGGTGGCGTTGCCGATGCTGCCGTTCGAATGGGTGACGCCGACCTTCGGCTGGCACTGGGTGCTGTTCGTCGGCATGGGCATCATGGCGGGCGTCGGCCACTACTTCCTGACCATCGCCTACAGCCAGGCGCCGGCCGCCGTCGTGGCGCCCTTCAATTACGTGCAGCTGCTGGGTGCGGCGCTGCTGGGCTATCTCGTGTTCGGCGACTTTCCCGACTTCTGGACCTGGGTCGGGGCGGGTGTGATCATCTGCTCGGGCCTCTATCTCGGACACATCGAACGGCAGCGGCATCGCGCCATGATGAAGAAGTCCTGATCAAGAAATAGCGCGCGTGGTCAGGAATTGACCTGAGGCCGCGTGGCCGCGCGGCCGACACACGATGCCATCGCTGCTTTCGGGCGCTGGCACATCCCTTGCTTAAAAATCAGCAGCGCAGAATCGCGCTAGCGCGATTCTTCTCGGTTGGCGTGCCGGCACCTTTGAGGACGGTCGCGCCGAGTGGCGACCGACAAGGAGTTGTCAGTCGCAGAATCGCCAGAACCCAGCATTCCAAGTTCAAAAATCTCCGCTGCCCGAGGAGGCTCTCCATGTGTGATCGCATCGGCTGTACGCATTTCCCGAACCTGTCCCAGATGAACTTTGCCGGTGCCGCCGCGCCGTCACGCCGTGGTTTCCTGAAGGCCGCCGCCGCCGTCAGCACCATCACCATGGCGGCGGGGCCGGGCATGCTGCTGAGCGGCCCCGCTCACGCCGGGCCGGCGCTGAAGTCGACCCACGGCACGGGCTTCTGCAATCTCAACTTGTTCCTCGCCCATTCGCGACAGTTCGCCAAGGACGCCGGCACCGAGCTGGTGTTCGTGAACACGCCGACCTCGGCCGAGATGGTGACCTTCCTCGGCATGGGCCAGGTCGATCTCGGCCTGATGCCCTACACCAGCTTCATGGCGCTCTATGACGCCGGCGCGCCGGTCAAGATCGTGGCCGGCGGCGGTGTCGAGGGCTGCGCGATCGTCGCGCGCCCGGGTCTCGATTCGCCCGAGAAGCTCAAGGGCAAGACGCTCGGCACCTTCCAGCTCGATACGCTGGAGGTCATGCCCTACGACTACCTGAAGAAGCACGGCGTCTCCTTCAAGGACGTGAAGGTCCGCTACATGGGCAACACGCCGGAAGCCGTCGAGGCCTTCAAGGCGGGCGCCATCGACTGGATCTGCACGATCGAGCCCTACGCCACGGCGCTGGTGAACGACGTCAAGGGCGCGGTGATGCTGACCAACGGCGTCGACCTCTACGGCAAGGGCTACACCGACTGCGTGCTGGCCTCGCGCGCCAGCCTGATGAAGGACAATCCCGCCGGCCTCAAGGCCGTCATCAAGAGCATGATGCAGGCCCAGCTCGAGGCCGAGACCAAGACCGACGACGTGCTGAAGGAGCTTGTAGGCAAGTACTACAAGACCTCGATGGAGAACGCGAAGATCGCCCAGGGCAAGCAGCCCGCGATCGTCGATGCGCGCAGCCAGACCGACTTCATCCTGCAGCGCACCGACAGCGTCATGGAGATGGGCTACATCAAGAAGAAGCCCGGCCGCGACGCGATCGACTGGACGCTTCTGGAAGAGGTCATCAAGGAGAATCCCGACCTCTACGGCAAGCTCAAGTACAAGTCCGCCTGATGGCCGTCGTCACACGCGACAGCGAGCCATCGGGTTCCGCCGCCGGGACATCCCGCCCGGCGGCGGTTTCCCGCTCCTACCCAGGGCTCGTCAACCTGGAATGGCTGACCAAGGCCTGGTGGACGATCCTGTCGATCAGCCTGTTCGCCGGGATCTGGGAGGCCTGCTGGTTCTTCGGCTGGGCCGACCCGAAGCTGCTGCCGCCGCCGCACATCTTCCTCGGCAACCTCGCGGAGCAGGGCAAGTTCTTCAACACCGCCACGCGCTGGCAGGTCGGGCAGGCGATGAATGCCGGCCCCTCGGCCTTCGAATCGGTGATGATCACGGTGGGCGCCACGACCGCCCGCGTCTTCGTCGGCCTCGCGATGGCGTCGGTGCTGGCGATCGGCATGGGCGTGCTGATCCGCTACTACCATTTCTTCGACAAGCTGGTGCTGCCGACCATCACCCTGCTGTCGCCGGTCTCGCCGATCGCCTGGCTGCCGGTCGCGATCTTCCTGTTCGGCATCGGCAACGCGCCGGCCATCTTCATGGTCGTGGTGGCGCTGTTCTTCCACATGGTGCTGGCCACGGTCGCCCAGATCGACGGCGTCAGCCCCAACTTCATCAACGTCGCGCGCACGATGGGCGCGTCGAAGCGGCAGATCTACTGGCGGGTCATCGTGCCGGCGATCCTGCCCGGCATGCTGCAGGTCCTGCGGATGAACCTGTTCGGCGCCTGGATGGTCGTGCTGGTCGCCGAGTCGACGGGCGTTGGCTACGGCATGGGCCAGGTCATCATGCTGGCGCGCAACACCTTCAACCCGTCGCTGGTGTTCTTCACCATCGCGGTGATCGGCGTGCTGGGCTTCGCCTTCGACTGGCTGCTACGCCAGGCCCAGCGGCGCATCCTCTACTGGCTGCCCGACACCAAGGAGAAGCTGCGTGGCCTTTGATGATGCCCCACCGACTTTTTCGTCCAAGGACGCCGTGGTCTGCCGCGGCGTCGGCAAGACCTGGGCGGCCGGCACGAGGCGCGCCCACAACGCCCTGACCGACATCGACCTCGACGTGGCGCCGGGCGAGTTCGTGGTCTTTCTCGGCCCCTCGGGCTGCGGCAAGAGCACCTTGCTCTATCTGATCGCCGGTCTCGAGGACGCGACCGAGGGGCGGGTCTGGTCGTTCGGCGATCTCGTCGAGACGCCGTCGCCCGAGCGCAGCCTGATCTTCCAGGAGACCTCGCTCTTCCCGTGGCTGACGGTCTGGGAAAACGTGAGCTTCGGCCTGTCGATCAAGGGCGCAAGCAAGGAGGAACGCCGGGCCGTCGCCGCCGAGGCGCTGCAGCGCGTCGGCCTGAAGGCTGCCATGGACAAGCGGCCGGATGAGCTGTCGGGCGGCATGCGCCAGCGGGTGGCGGTGGCGCGCGCGCTCGCCATGCGGCCCAAGGTGCTGCTGATGGACGAGCCCTTCGCGGCGCTCGACGTGCAGACGCGGGCCCGCATGCAGGATTTCCTGCTCGATGTCTGGCGCGATTCGGGCGCCTCGGTCCTGTTCGTGACGCATCACATCGACGAGGCGGTGGCGCTGGCCGACCGGGTCGTCGTGTTCACGTCGCGGCCGGGTCGCATCAAGACCATCGTGCCGATCGACCTGCCGCGCCCGCGCAATCTCTTCTCGCGCGAAGCGGAGGATCTAAGGATCCAGCTCACCGACCTGCTGCGCGACGAGGTCGACCGCGCCTTCGCTGAACAGGAAGCGCTCGCCGTCACCGCCTGATTTCGTAATCATTCATCAAAGGAGAAGCCGAACCATGGCCACCAGCCTGATCCGTAGCCGCGCCGCCATCACGGGCACCAAGGACCGTTTCACCTGGAACGAGATCAAGGACGGCGCCGTCCTGCAGGAGGATGGCGTCATCGTCGAGGTCGGCACCTACGACGATCTGCACCGGAAGCACCCGACGGTGCCGGTGATCGGCACGGGCAAGGAGATCTTGCTGCCGGGCTTCGTGAACGGCCATCACCATGTCGGCCTGACGCCGGTCCAGCTCGGCTCGCCCGACATGCCGCTGGAACTGTGGTTCATCACGCGCATGGTGATCCGCAACCTCGACCTCTATCTCGACACGCTCTATTCGGCCTTCGAGATGATCGGCTCGGGCATCACCACGGTGCAGCACATCCAGGGCTGGATGCCGGGCACGCTGCCCGACGTCGAGAAGCGCGCGACCGAGACGATCAAGGCCTACGAAGATGTCGGCATGCGGGTCAGCTACTGCTACGCGGTGCGCGACCAGAACCGGCTCGTTTACCAGGCCGACGAGGAGTTTGTTAAAAGCCTGCCGAAGGAGCTGCAGGGCCCGATGCAGCGCTGGTTCGACCGGTTCAAGATGGGCCTCGACGATGCGATGGACATGTTCAAGTCCTTCCATTCGCAGCATCACAACAAGCGCCGGGTGAAGATCCAGCTCGCACCGGCCAACCTGCACTGGTGCTCGGACGCGGCTCTGACGAAGCTCAGCGAGACCTCGGCCGAGTACAACGCGCCGATGCACATGCACTTGCTCGAGACGGCCTATCAGAAGGAATATGCCTGGCGGCGCGGCAACTGCACGGCGCTGGAATATATCGACCGCTTCGGCATGGTGAACGAGCGGCTGACCCTGGGTCACGGCGTCTGGCTGAACGAGAAGGACATCGATCGGCTGGCCGAGGCCAAGGGCTGCGTCTGCCACAACTGCTCGTCCAACTTCCGCCTGCGCTCGGGCGTGGCGGCGCTCAATCACTTCGAGAAGAAGGGCATCAACACCGCGATCGGCCTCGACGAGGCCGGCATCAACGACGACCGCGACATGCTGCAGGAACTGAAGCTGGTGCTGCGCGCGCACCGCGTGCCCGGCATGGTCGAGGCCGACGTGCCGACCATGGCGCAGGTGCTGCGCATGGCGACGGTGGGCGGGGCGAAGACGACGCCGTTCGGTGATAGTCTCGGCACGCTGGAAGTCGGCAAGGCCGCCGACATGGTGCTGATCGACTGGGAGAGCGTCGCCTATCCCTATCTCGACGAGATGACGCCGACGCTCGACGCGGTCGTGCAGCGCGCCAAGCAGCAGGCCGTCACCATGACGATGTGCGACGGCGAGGTGATCTACAAGGACGGTCTCTTCACCAAGGTCGACAAGACCGCGGCGCTGAAGGCGCTGCACGACGATCTCAGCAAGGCGCTGGCCGACGACGAGGTCGAGCGCCGCAAGCTCTCGGTCGCGCTGCTGCCGCACGCCCGCAAGTTCTACGAGAACTACATGGACCCGTCGAAGCACCAGCCGTTCTACAGCCCGAGCTCAAGAGTCTGATCAGAAGGACCGCGGAGCTCCAGCTCCGCTCATGAGCGGGCCCGGAGGCCCGCGGTCCGTCTAAGACGTCAGCCTTGCGACGTAGAAGCCGTCGAGGCCGCCGCGCTCGGACCACATGAAGGGCAGGGTGCGGACGTCGCCTCGTGGAGTGATGGCGTCCTCGAGGCCCGGCAGTTCGGCCGGCGTGACGCGGACGCGCTTGACCTGGGGATTGCGCACGAGCAGCGCGTTGATCCGCTCGACGCCTTCGTCCTCCTGCAGCGAGCAGACGGCATAGACGAGAGTGCCGCCGGGCTTCAGCATTTCGAGTGCGCGTACCAACAGGCGGTCCTGCGTGACCGTCAGCCGCGCGACATCCTCATCGTCCTTCAGCCAGGCGATGTCGGGATGGCGGCGCAGCGTGCCGGTGCCGGAGCAGGGTGCATCGAGCAGGATGGCGTCGAATTTTTCCTCAGGCGTCCACTTGCTGGCATCGGCCGTCACAAGATTGGCCGACAGGCCGGCGCGCGCGAGGTTTTCACCGAGGCGCGTCATGCGCCGGGCCGAGATGTCGACGGCCGTCACCTGGGCGCCGGCCGCGCAGAGCTGCATCGTCTTGCCGCCCGGTGCGGCGCAGAGATCGGCGACGCGCTTGTCGGTGATGTCGCCCAGCAGCCGCGCGGGCAGGGCGGCGGCGGCATCCTGCACCCACCATGTGCCTTCGGTGAAACCGGGCAGCTCGGCGATGTGGCCGCCGCCCTTCCGCCGCAGCGTGCCGGTGGGCAGCTTCTCGGCCTCGAGCTGGCCCGCCCAGAAATCGGCATCCCGGCGCACCGTGAGGTCGAGCGGCGCCTCGGTCAGATGCGCGGCGGCGATGGCGCGCGTCGTATCCTCGCCATAGGCGTGGATCCAGCTCTCCCACAGCCACCGCGGCGTGTTGAGCCGGGCGGGATCGCGATCCACCAGCAGGGCGTCGCCGTCGCGCGAAATGCGGCGCAGGACGGCGTTCACCAGGCCCTTCAGGTGATGCAGGCCGGCATCCTCGACCAGCCGTACCGAGGTATCGACGGCGGCGTGCGGCGGCGTGCCGAGGAACATCAACTGGGCGGCGCCCAGGCGCAGGACCTGGCGGCCGACCGCGTTGGCGCCATCCAGCGGCTTGGTGATCAGCCCGGAGAGCACGCCCTCGATTTCGCCGAGATGGCGCAGGGTGGTGGCGAGCAGGAGGCGCACGAAGGCGCGGTCGCGCGGATCGAGCGCGGTAAAGCCGCGATGCTGGCCCAGGGCGTCGTCGAGCGGCTGGCCCTTGTCGAGGCAGGCCATCATCACATCGACTGCGGCGCGGCGTGAGGCGAGAGGAGTAGCTTCCATCGTGCGGCGCTATAGCTGCCGCAGACGCCGTTGTCATCGTCGCCCTGTCTCGGCAGTGTGCGGCCCGAAAGGATTTCCTGCATGAAAAGCGTGAGTTCCTACTTTGGAGACTGGTGGCGGCTGGTCGTTCCGTATTTCCGCTCGGAGGAGCGCTGGATCGCCATCGGCCTGCTGGTCGGCGCGATCGCGCTCACCCTCGCGAGCGTGGTGGTCAACGTCGCCTACAGCGAGTGGAACCGGCGCTTCTACGACAGCCTGCAGAACAAGGACGAGGCCGCGTTCTGGATCGAGATGGTCAATTTCGGCTGGATCGCGGCGCTCGCCATCGCCTTCGGCGTGGCGCGCGGGCTGGTCAGCCCCTATCTGCGCCTCAGGTGGCGGCGGTGGCTGACCGGCCACTATCTCTCGCACTGGCTGGACGGCCGCGGCTACTACCGCATCGAGCTCGAGCGCAAGGTCGACAACGCCGACCAGCGCATCGCCGAGGATCTGCGGCTGCTCGGCCTCTACACCATGACCCTGCTGCTGGGACTGATCAGCGCCGTGGCGACCCTGGTGTCGTTCCTGTTCATCCTCTGGGAGCTCTCCGGGCCAATCTCGCTGTCCGCCATCGGCCTCGATGTCGTGATCCCGGGCTACATGGTCTGGGCGGCGCTGCTCTACGCCTTCGTGGGCACCTGGCTTGCCAACCTGGTCGGCCGTCGACTGATCCCGCTCAACTTCCTGCAACAGCGCTACGAGGCGAACTTCCGCTTCGGGCTGATGCGGGTGCGCGAGAACGCCGAGGGCATTGCGCTCTATCGCGGCGAGCCGCGCGAGAACGAGGTGCTCGAAGAGAAGTTCACCGACGTCTTCAATAATGCCTGGCGCGTGCTGCTGACCGAGACACAGCTCGTCTTCTACCAGATCGGCTACGCCCAGGTTGCCATCATCTTCCCCTACATCGTGATCGCCCCGCGCTTCTTCGCAGGTGCCATCACCTTGGGCGTCGTCATGCAGACGGCGCAGGCTTTCGGGCAGGTCCAGACGGCGCTGTCGTTCTTCCTCGACAACTACACCAACGTGGCCGAGTTGCGCGCGGTGATGGACCGGTTGAGGGGCCTGCAGACCGCCATCGAGGAGAAGCCGGCGGAGCAGATCACGGTCACGGCCGAAACCGGTCGTGCCGATGTCGGCACCAGCGGCGTCGATCTGGCACTGCCCAACGGGCAGGCGCTGCTGAAGGACCTGAACCTCACCCTGCCGAAGGGCGCGTGGACGCTGATCTCGGGCACCAGCGGCTCGGGCAAGAGCACGCTGTTCCGCGCGCTGGCCGGCATCTGGCCGTTTGGCCACGGCAAGGTGCTGATCCCGGCGGGCGCGCGCGTGCTGTTCCTGCCGCAGAAACCCTACATCCCGATCGCCACCCTGCGCGACGCGGTGAAGTATCCCGACGAGAACTCGACCGCCACGGACGCCGACATCGTGCAGGCGCTGGAGGCGGCTCGGCTCGGCCATCTCGCAAGCCGCCTCGACGAGGAGGCGCATTGGGGCAACATCCTGTCCGGTGGCGAGCAGCAGCGGCTCGCCATCGCGCGGGCGCTGGTGTTCAAGCCTGACTGGCTGTTCCTCGACGAGGCCACAGCCTCGCTGGACGAAGCCAACGAGGCCGCGGTCTACGGCGTGCTGAAGGAGCGGCTGCCGCAGGCGACCGTCGTGTCGATCGGCCATCGGCCGTCGCTGCGCGAGTGGCATGCGACCCGCCTCGACCTGAAGCGTGCGCCGGGCGAGACGGGGACGCTAAACGTCGTGACCTGACGAGCGTTCGATGGTGAGGCCGGGCACGCGCTCAAGGGCGTGGACGGCCTCCTCGACGGTGCGCGACTTCCAGGCGTCGCGCACCCACCAGGGGCCGACGTCGATCGAGGCATAGCCACCGCCGCGCGCCGGCTCGACGCTGGCGACCTTCACCGTGGAGGTGCCGGGCCGGCCCAGCACCACGGTGCAGGCGGCGGTCGAGAGATGCCAGCGCTGGCCCGTGGCGTCGCTCCACAGCGCGAAGTCCTTCTCGCCGAGCCTGCGGGCGAGAGGCTCGGGCGTGTCGAGCAGGTCGCGCGTGTGCAGGCAGCGGTTGGCGATGCGATGCGGATCCTCGGCATCGGCCGTCAGCACATCGTAGGCGACGGTGAAGGTCTCGACCGTTCCCGGCGACAGCGCAGCCCGCGCGACCTCTTCATTGGCCGCCTGCCAATCGGCGACCCAGGGCGCGGCGGCGGCCTCGAGGTCGCCCCAGCCCAGATAGAGCGCGCCGATACTGTCGCCGAATTCGGTGTCGCGCGGTGCACCGTAGATCGAGAGTCCGATCGAGATGTCGTCGCCCGTCGTCCAGGTGGCGTACAGCACGACATGGTCGGGCGAGCTTGCATAAGGGGAAAGCTCGTCGCGCTCGATTTCCTGCGGTGCGCCGAGGCGCTTCACCAGCCCGGCCAGGACTTCCTTGGCGGCGATCGCGCCGGCTGCCAGCTGATAGGTGACCGTCAGGATCGGCCGGTTGGGCTGGGAGGCCGTGATCTCGGCCGAGCCGGTGGCGAAGCCGAGGGCTTCGGTGCAGGGCAAGGAATGGCTGCAGTAGCCCGGGTCCGTGGCGGTTGCGACGATCGCGTCGAAGCGCGTGCCCCAGGGAAAGAAGCCCGCGTCGCCCAGCGCAAAGCCTTTTGCGGTGTCGTCCATGGCGAGACAGTAGCGGAAATCCGGATTGCATCCCAAGACAGGTGTCTTGCCTCACAGGAAAGTCCGGGCTAGCCTCCCCGCCATGGACAAGATCGCCCGGACGACACGAGACATCGGCCGCCGCCTGCGCGCGGCGCGGACCGGTGCGGGCCTCACCCTGGCCAACGTCGCGGGCCGCGCGGGCGTCTCCGAAGGGTTCCTCTCGAAGCTCGAGCGAGGACAGGCCGCGGCCTCGATCGCCAACCTGATCCAGCTTGCCGAGGTGCTGGGACTCGGCATGCACGAGCTGTTTCCCAACGAGGGCGCGCCGGCGATGACGCGGGTGGCGGTGCATCGCGCCGAGGGTGGCGATCTCGAGGAGGTTGCGGCGACGGGTTATCGCTGGCGCCATCTCGGCGGCGGCGCGCCGCTCGACCGCATGGAGGTCTTCCACCTCGTCTTCCCGCGCGCCAAGGGCATGGAAGCGACGGTGTCCCATCCCGGCCAGGAGCATTGCTACGTGCTGTCGGGGGAGGTGCTGTTCCATGTCGGCGAGGCGACGTACCGGCTGAAGGCCGGCGACGGCATCCTGATCGATTCGCAGCAGCCGCACCGCGCCGAGAATGCCGGGCGCGGGCAGGCGCATGTGCTGATGTCGGTCGCGCGGCCGGCCGAGGCGGCGAACGTGCCGGACTGGTGGCATCTCTCGGCACCGGGACTCAAAGAGAAAAAACCGAAGGAGGAAAGCAAGCCATGAGCAAGCACGTTCCCGACACGGCGGCGGCCAATGCCGCGCTGGACACGACGCGCGAGGCCTCGCGCCGCGACCACAAGGCCTACCAGGTGCGCCATCTCGACGAGATCGAATGGGAGACGATCCGCTGGCCGGGCGAGACCGGCAAGATGCTGTTCCATCCCCGGCCCGAGGATCCGACGCAGCCCAATGCCGGCATCCTGCGGCTGGAGCCGGGCGCCTATCATCCCGAGCACTATCACGGCTTTGCGCAGGTTTGGCTGGTGCTGAAGGGCGAGTTCGTGATCGACGGCCGCACGTGCCCGGCGGGCACGATGCTCTATCACCCCGACCCGCACTTCGAGGGCGAGTTCAAGACCGAGACCGGCGGCGAGATCCTGATCGTGCAGTATCCCGGCCCGACGACCGGCGAACGTCCAATCTACGCCGGCCGTTTCAACATGGAGAAGCGCAAGTCGGTCGCCGAGGAAAGGGTCGACCTTTAGAGGCCTTTCTGAAACGGGTTGAACGATCACGCCTCGCTTGCTTCCCCATTCAAATGGGGAAGTGTCCCGTCATACGGGGCGATGGGGTCATGGCGTCGCAAACCTATGACCCCTCCGTCGTCTTAAGACGACGACACCTCCCCATTTGAATGGGGAGGAAGCCGATTTTTCTTCGCCCGAAAGACTCCCGAATCAAAAGAGCGCGCCCCTGAGGGACGCGCGCTCTTTGCTTTCGGCGTGCGGACTAGCGCAGGCTCGCGTTGATCTTGTCGAGTGCCGAGGTGCCCGGGCAGAGTTCAGGAGCGTTCAGCGTGTTCAGGGGCACGTCGACCGTGTTGAGGTTGGCGTGCAGGTCGCTCGGCGTCGGGTCGACGTAGAGCAGGCCGGTCACGACCTCGCCGGCATGCATGCCTTCCTGGATGCGCTTCATCGCCGAGACCTTGTCGGACGGATCGTACTCCTCGCCGAGCTTGCGCAGGCGCAGGAGCGAGCCGTCGTGCTGCTGCACGATCTTCATGGAGCCCGGCTCGTAGTCGGTGGTGATCTCCTCGCGGGTCTCGATGAAGTCGATGCGGTTCAGCGCCTCGTTGTGCTCGCGCACATAGTCGTAGCTCTTGGTCGAGCCCGGATGGTTGTTGAAGGCCACGCAGGGGCTGATGACGTCGAGGAAGGCCGCGCCCTTGTGGTCCATCGCCGCCTTGATGAGCGGCACGAGCTGGTGCTTGTCGCCCGAGAAAGAGCGGCCGACGAAGGTGGCGCCCATCAGGATGGCGAGCGACACCATGTCGATCGAGGAGTCGGGGTTCGAGACGCCCTTCTTGCTGATCGAGCCCTTGTCGGCGGTGGCGGAGAACTGGCCCTTGGTGAGGCCGTACACGCCGTTGTTCATGACGATGTAGGTCATGTTCACGCCGCGCCGCATGACGTGGGCGAACTGGCCGAGGCCGATCGAGGCGGAGTCGCCGTCGCCCGACACGCCCATGTAGATCAGGTCGCGGTTGGCCAGGTTGGCGCCGGTCATTACCGACGGCATGCGGCCGTGCACGGTGTTGAAGCCGTGGCTGGCGCCCACGAAGTAGGTCGGCGACTTCGACGAGCAGCCGATGCCCGAGAGCTTCGCCACCTGGTGGGGCAGGATGTCGAGTTCGTAGCAGGCCTGGATGATCGCGGCGCTGATCGAGTCGTGGCCGCAACCGGCGCACAGCGTCGAGACGGCGCCCTCGTAGTCGCGGCGGGTGAAGCCCGCCTTGTTCTTGACCAGCGAAGGGTGATGGAGCCGGGGCTTGGCGATGTAGGTCATGACGCGGCCTTGTCGAAGGAGACAACCTTGAACTGACTGAGCTTCTTGGCGATGTCGCCGGCGATGAAGCGTGCCGTGATCGGCGTGCCGTCATAGTGCAGCACCGGGACGAGCTTGCGGGCGTCGAGCGTGTATTCGCCCATCAGCATGATGCGGAGTTGGCCGTCGCGGTTCTGCTCCACGATGAACACGCGGTCGTGCTCGTGGATGAAGTCCTCGACACTCTGCGCGAACGGGAAGGACCGCACACGCAGCGCGTTGACGTGATGGCCCTCGGCCTCGAGATGGTCGAGCGCCTCGTCCATCGCCGGGCTGGTCGAGCCGAAATAGATCACGCCGAAGCGGGTCGGCTTGGGCGAGGAATAGCGCAGCGGCTGCGGCGCGATCTTCTTCGCGGTCTCCCACTTCTTCTGCAGCCGTTCCATGTTGCGCACATAGACCGGGCCTTCCTCCGAGTAGC
Source organism: Reyranella sp. GW821-FHT12G01 (assembly GCF_058806575.1). Lineage (NCBI taxonomy): Bacteria > Pseudomonadati > Pseudomonadota > Alphaproteobacteria > Hyphomicrobiales > Reyranellaceae > Reyranella > Reyranella sp. GW821-FHT12G01. The sequence goes on along the minus strand of NZ_JBXAPV010000001.1, from coordinate 3,098,751 downwards.
GCGCGAACTCGTCCTTGGTCGTGCCGCGCGTGAAGTAGGAGCCCTTGGTCGGGTGCGTGCCCGGATAGGTGCGGAACGGGATGCCGTCGCCGTCGACGTCGAGGTAGCGGCCAAAGGTCTTGCCCGCGTCGAGATCCTCGGCGGTCATCACCTTGCCGCGGTCGAGATCGCGGTTCTCGTCCCAGGCGAACGGCTTGCACAGCCGATGGTTCATGCCGATGTCGAGATCGGTCATGACGAAGATCGGCGTCTGCAGGCGGTCGGCGAGGTCGAGCGCGTCGGCGGTGAACTCGAAGCACTCGCGCGGATCCTCGGGGAACAGCAGCACGTGCTTGGTGTCGCCGTTCGAGGCGTAGGCGCAGCCCAGCAGGTCCGACTGCTGCGTGCGCGTCGGCATGCCGGTCGAGGGACCGCCACGCTGCACGTTGACCAGCACCGCCGGGACTTCGGCGAAGTAGGCGAGGCCGATGAACTCGGTCATCAGCGAGATGCCGGGGCCGGAGGTCGCGGTGAAGGAGCGCGCGCCGTTCCAGGCGGCGCCGATCACCATGCCGATCGAGGCGAGCTCGTCCTCGGCCTGCACGATCGCGTACTTGGCCTTGCCGGTCTCCTTGTCGTGGCGGAGCTTCTTGCAATGGGCCTGGAAGGCCTCGGCCAGCGACGAGGACGGCGTGATGGGATACCAGGCGCAGACCGTGGCGCCGCCGTAGACGGCGCCGAGCGCGGCCGCGCTGTTGCCCTCGACGAAGATGCGGTCGCCGACATTGTCGGCATGCTTGACCTTGATCTTCACCAGGTCGGGATCGATGTGCTGCTTCACCCAGTCACGGCCGAGGTTCATCGCCTTGACGTTGGAGTCGATTAGCTTTTCCTTGCCCTTGAACTGCTCGCTGAACAGCCGCTGGATCTGCTTCTCGTCGATGTCTAGCAGCACCGAGAGCGCGCCGACATAGATGATGTTCTTGAACAACTGGCGCTGGCGGGCGTCGGTGTAGGTGGCGTTGGTGATCGCCGTCAGCGGCACGCCGATCACGTTGATGTCCTCGCGGAACATCGACGCCGGCATCGGCTTGGTCGAATCGTAGAACAGGTAGCCGCCGGGCGTGATTTCCTTCACGTCCTCGGCCCAGGTCTGCGGGTTCATGGCGACCATCATGTCGACGCCGCCACGACGACCGAGATAACCCTTCTCGGTGACGCGGACCTCGTACCAGGTCGGAAGACCCTGGATGTTAGAGGGGAAGATGTTGCGCGGGCTGACGGGCACGCCCATGCGCAGGATCGACCGGGCGAAGAGTTCGTTGGCCGAGGCCGATCCGGATCCGTTGACGTTCGCGAACTTGACGACGAAGTCGTTAACGGCGGCTATTGCTTGTGGCATGCGTGCCCCGCGTGAGTCATTTCAGTGTAGTACTTGCGCATGTCCCACGCGCCGGTGGGGCAACGCTCGGCGCACAGCCCGCAGTGCAGGCAGACGTCCTCGTCCTTGACCATCACGCGCTGGGTTTTCAGGCCGTCGCCGATATAGAGGTCCTGGGTCGGGTTCATCGCCGGCGCCGTCAGGTGGTGGCGCAGCTCCTTCTCGTCGGCGTTCTCGGTGAAGGTGATGCAGTCCATCGGGCAGATGTCGACGCAGGCGTCGCATTCGATGCAGAGCTGGCCGCTGAACACCGTCTGGACGTCGCAGTTCAGGCAGCGCTGCGCTTCCTTGAAGGCGAGCTGCGGATCGAAGCCCAGCTCGACCTCGGCCATGATGTCCTTCAGCGCTTCCTGCTTGGGGCGATGCGGGACCTTCAGGCGATGGTCGATGGTCGGAGCGTTGTCGTAGCTCCACTCGTGGATGCCCATCTTCTGGCTGGCGATGTTCACGCCGGGGGCGGGGCGATCCTCGGGGTTCTCGCCGATCAGCATCTTGTGGATGGAGATCGCCGCGTCGTGGCCGTGCGCGGCCGCCCAGATGATGTTCTTCGGGCCGAACGCCGCGTCGCCGCCGAAGAACACCTTCGGATGCGTGCTGGCGAAGGTCGCTTCGTTGAGCTGGGGCAGGCCCCACTTGTCGAACTCGATGCCGGCGTCCTTCTCGATCCACGGGAAGGCGTTCTCCTGGCCGATCGCGACCAGCACGTCGTCGCACTCGTGGAACTCGTCGGGCTCGCCCGACGGGACCAGCGAACGGCGGCCCTTGTCGTCGTACTTGGCGACCACCTTCTCGAACAGCACACCCTGGATCTTGCCGCCCTCGTGGCGGACTTCCTTCGGTACGAGCATGTTGAGGATGGGAATGTCCTCGCCGATCGCGTCTTCCTTCTCCCACGGCGACGCCTTCATCTCGTCGAAGCCGGAGCGGACGATCACCTTCACGTCGTCGCCGCCGAGGCGACGAGCGGTGCGGCAGCAGTCCATCGCGGTGTTGCCGCCGCCCAGCACGATCACGCGCTTGCCGACCTTGGTGATGTGGCCGAACGAGACCGACGACAGCCAGTCGAGGCCGATATGGATGTTGGCGGCCGCTTCCTTGCGGCCGGGCACGTCGAGGTCGCGGCCGCGCGGCGCGCCGGAACCGACGAACACCGCGTCGTAGCCTTCGGCCAGCACGGCCTTCAGCGAGTCGACGCGTTGATGGCGGAACTCGACGTTGCCGATGCCGGTGATGTAGCCGACCTCCTGGTCGATCACCGACTCAGGAAGACGGAAGTGCGGAATCTGCGTGCGGATGAAGCCGCCGAGCTTGGGATCCTGGTCGTAGATGACGATCTCGTAGCCCAGCACCGCAAGGTCGCGCGTCACGGTGAGGGACGAGGGGCCGCCACCGATGCAGGCGATGCGGCGGCCGTTCTTCTCCGGCGCCTTGGGCATCTTGGCGTTGATGTCCTCATCGTCCTTGTAGTCGGCGGCGACGCGCTTCAGGCGGCAGATCGCAACCGGCTCCTTCTTGCCCTTCACCAGGGTCTCGTCCTCGACGCGGCTGCGCCGGCAAGCCGGCTCGCAGGGGCGATCGCAGGTCCGGCCCAGGATTCCCGGGAAGACGTTGGATTTCCAGTTGATCATGTACGCATCGGAATAGCGTCCGTGCGCGATCAGCCTGATGTACTCAGGGACGGGCGTATGAGCAGGACACGCCCATTGGCAATCGACGACCTTATGGAAGTAGTCGGGATTGGCGATATCGGTCGGCTTCAACATAAACTCCAGGCGGCGGCGGGGAGCAGCGACACACTCCGGTAAACGACGATTTAGATTACCCTAAACAGGGGGCGCATTGGGGGATTATTACCATTCAGCGTCAAGCAATCTTCTTTGCTAACCATTTGCAATACCGTGCAAAATCCCCTCACAACACACAGGGCTTTTAGCGCGCCGGTCGATAAGCACTTGGGGATACTCCTGACGCTCTGCGGAACATCGCGCTGAAGGCGCTGACGCTGTCGTAGCCAAGGTCGAGTGCGACGTCCGTCACGGCCTGGCCACCGCTGAGACGCCCCATCGCTTCGAGCACGCGCGCCTGCTGGCGCCACGCGCCGAACGTCAGGCTGGTTTCCGTCACGAACAATCGGGCCAGTGTGCGCGGGCTGGCATTCGCCGAGCCCGCCCAGTCTTCCAGCGTGCGCTGGTCGCCCGGATGGGCGAGCAGTGCCGAACAGAGGCGATGCAGGCGCTTGTCTCGCGGCATCGGGAGATGAAGCGGCAGGGACGGTTCGTGGTGCAGCTCGTCGAGGATCAACGCCACGACATGGCCGGCCGCGCCGCGCTCGTCGTAATGCACCGGCAGCTCGGTCGCCCGCACGATCAACTCGCGCAGCAGGGGAGAGATGTGCAGCACCCGGCAGACGTCGGGCATGCCGGCCGCCGCATCCTGGCGCAGATAGAGAGTGCGCATCGTGACGTCGCCCGACATCACGATGGAATGGCGCACGCCCGGCGGCATCCACAAAGCGCGCTGCGGCGGGACTACCCAGACCGCGGCCTCGGTCGAAATGCGCATCGTGCCGACCGTGGCGTAGATGAGCTGGGCGCGGCGATGGCGATGCGGTGCGATTTCGTAGCCGTTGGCGAAGTCCTTGGGCATCGCCGCGACGGCCCGCGGCACCCGCTGGTAGTCCTCGGGATTGGTCGAGCGCGGATCGGCTTGGCGGTTTTGCGACATTGGTTGGCAATCTAGCGCAAGACAGACAGGCCGGCCACGCCTACTCTGTCAGGTCTGGAGGAACCAACAAGATGAGCCACGGAAGTCCCACCTCGATCCTGCTCAACATCGGCCACGCCATGGATCACTGGATCCTGGTGGTCTTCGCCTATTCCTGGGGCGTCATCGCCGGCGTCTGGGGCGTGGAGTGGACCGAGCTCACGCCGTTCAACTACGGCGCACTCTTCATGTTCGGCGCGGGCTCGATCGTCAGCGGCCGCCTCGGCGACCATTGGGGCCGCTGGATCATGATGGTGATCTTCTTCGTCGGCATGGGCGTCTCGGCCCTGATCATCGCGCTCTGCACCAACAAGTGGCAGATCGGCGCGGCGCTGACCCTGATGGGCGCCTTCGCCTCGATCTATCACCCGGTCGGCATCCCGATGCTGGTCCAGAAGGCCAAGAACCCCGGCTTCACGATCGGCGTGAACGGTCTGGCCGGCAACATGGGCATCGCGATCGCGGCGGGCCTGTCGGTCTATATCGCCCAGCGCTTCGGCTGGCAGGCGGCGTTCATCATCCCGGGTGTGATCTGCCTGGTCTGCGCCGCGGCCTTCGTCCTGCTGGTGCCGCGCGAGGAAGAGGCTCCGGCCAAGCGCAAGGCCAAGATGCTCGACCTGCCGCCGTCGGTGATGGCGCGCGTGTTCGCGATCATGACCTTCACCGCGGTGACCGGCAGCATCATCTTCAATTTCACGACCAACGGAAACGGCGAGCTTTTAGCCAACCGCGCCAAGAGCATCGCGCAGGATCCGACGATGCTGGCCACCATGCTGTTCATCATCTTCTCGCTGGCCTCGCTGGCACAGCTCGTGGTCGGCAAGCTGATCGACCGCTATCCGCTGAAGAACATCTACCTGCCGATCGTGCTGCTGCAGGTGCCGCTGTTCCTGATCGCCTCGCAGGTGCAGGGCTGGGCGCTGTTCTTGACGGCCATCGCCTTCATGCTGCTGGTGTTCGGCGCCATCCCGTTCACCGACGCGATGATCGTGCGCTACATCGACGACCGCATGCGCAGCCGGGTCACCGGCGTTCGCCTGGCGATCGGGTTCGGCGTCAGCTCGTTCGTCGTGGCGCTGATCGGTCCGCTGGTGAAGGACGCAGGCTTCCCCGTGCTGCTCTCGGTGCTGGCGGGCGTCGCTTTCTGCTCGTTCCTGGCTCTGTCGATGCTGCCCAGCGAGAAGGACGTGCACACGATCGCGGCGGCGCCCAAGCCCGCCGAATAGACAGGGTTCACTGCAATAAGAATCGACGGCCGCGCCTGATTGCGCGGCCGTCTTGCGTTTGCGATCCTTCCCGCAACGATAAAGAGGAAGGGTGGACGCAATGCTCAAGAGACGCACTGTGCTGGCGGGAGCCGCCGGCTGGACGATCGTCGGCGCTTCAGCGGTCCGCGCCCAGGCCTGGCCCAGCCAGCCGATCCGCATCGTCGTTCCTTATATTCCGGGCGGTGCGACCGATACCGCCGGCCGCATCGTCGCCGAGAAGATGGGCGCGCTGCTCGGCCAGCAGGTGATCGTCGAGAACCGGGGTGGCGGCAACACCATCATCGGCATGGAAGTGGTGGCCAAGTCCAAGCCCGACGGCCATACGCTGCTGCTCGGCACCACGACACTGGCGACCAATGCGGCGCTTGGCCTCAAGCAGCCCTACGATCCGCTGAAGGACTTCCAGCCGATCTCCACTGTCGCGGACATTCCCGACATGATCGCCGTCAACAAGGACGTGCCGGTCCGCAATTACGCCGAGTTCATCGAATGGGTGAACAAGCAGCCGCAGAAGGTGCGTTACGGCACCTCCGGCGTCGGCAACCAGCCGCATCTGTGGGGCGAGCTGTTCCGCGCCCGCACCGGGCTCAAGATGGAGAATGTCGCCTACAAGGGCGTGGCCGACACGCTGCGCGACGTGATGGGCGGCCATGTGCCGGTGATCATCGACGTCGTGCTGCCGACGGGCAACCATGTCGCCGCGGGCCGCATGACCGGCATCGTCGTGGCTTCCGCGCAGCGCTCGACCATCTGCCCCGATGTGCCGACGGTGGCAGAGATCGGCATGAAGGACATGGAGAGTGCGGTGTTCTACGGCATCGTGGCGCCGGCCGGCGTGCCGCGCCCGATCGTCGACCGGCTGAACGGGCTGGTGCAGCAGATCGTCAAGGATCCCGAGGTCATCAAGAAGTACAGCGAGCTGGGCTTCTTCATGACCGGCAGCACCCCCGAGGCCTATCTCGAGAAGCTCAAGTTCGAGACCGAGCGGTGGACCAAGGTGGTCAAGGACAACAATATCAAGGTCGAGGGTTAGCGTTTCATCATGCTGAAAAGACGTGTTGTGCTGGCGGGCGCCGCCGGCTGGACGATTGTCGGTGCTTCCGCGGTCCGGGCACAGGCCTGGCCCAACCAGCCCATCAAGCTCGTTGTTCCTTACGTGGCCGGTGGCTCGACCGACGCGGCCGGGCGCATCGTCGCCGAGAAGCTGACGGGACTGCTCGGCCAGCAGGTGATCGTCGAGAACAAGGGCGGCGGCAACACCATCATCGGCATGGACGTGGTCGCGAAGGCCAAGCCCGACGGCAACACGCTGCTGCTGGGCGCGGCCACGATGGCGACCAACGTGGCGCTCGGCCTGAAGCAGCCGTTCGATCCGCTGAAGGATTTCCAGATGATCTCGACCCTGGTCGACATCCCCGATCTCCTGGCGATCGACAGCAAGACCTTGCCCGCGAAGAACTATGCCGAGTTCGCCGAGTACGTGAACAAGCAACCGCAGCGCGTGCGTTACGCCACGTCGGGCATGGGCAACCAGCCGCATCTGTGGGGCGAGCTGTTCCGCACGCGTAACAAGCTCAACCTCGAGAGCGTCACCTACAAGGGCGCGGCCGATGCGTTGCGCGACGTCATGGGCGGCCACGTGCCGATCATGGTCGACGTGGTGATGCCGACCGGCACGCATGTCGCGGCCGGCCGCCTGACCGGCATTGCCGTGGCTTCGCCCGAACGCTCGACCGTCTGCCCCGACGTGCCGACCGTGGCCGAGCTTGGCATGAAGGACCTCGAAAGCGCGGCCTTCTTCGGACTCGTGGGACCGGCCGGCCTGCCGGCGCCCATCGTCGAGAGACTGAATGAGCTTTGTCTCGAAACGCTCAAAGACCCGGCGGTGAAGAAGAAGTTCGCCGAACTCGGCTTCTTCACGACGGGCAGCACGCCACAGGCCTATCTCGATCGGGTGAAGTCCGAGACCGAGCGCTGGACCAGGGTGGTCAAGGAAAACGACATCAAGGCTGAGGGTTAAAGTTCATGGCGTCCGCGTCGTCCGTACCGGTTCCTTCCTCCCATCTCGACGCCGCCCGCGACGCCGAACCCGCAACCAGAGCCGCCAACGAGGCGATGGCGGCGCGTCTGCCCTTCGGCAACACGGCGGACTTCGACATGGCCAAGCGCGGCCTGATCGCCGAAGTGCCGGAAGGGATCGTGCGCACCGGCGGCGGCACGGTGCTGTGGAACCTGGGCGAATACGCCTTCATCGACGGCGAGCTGGCGCCCAACACGGTCAATCCCAGCCTGTGGCGCATGGCGCGGCTCAACCTTGCCAACGGCCTGTTCAAGGTCACGGACCGGCTCTACCAACTGCGCGGCTTCGACATCGCCAACATGACGGTGATCGAGGGCGACAGCGGCCTCATCCTGATCGACCCGCTGACCACCGCCGAGGTTTCTCGCGCCGCACTCGACCTCTATTACGCGCACCGGCCGCGCAAGCCGGTGGTCGCCGTCATCTACACGCACAGCCATATCGACCATTACGGCGGCGTGCGTGGCGTGGTCGACGAGGCTGACGTGAAGGCGGGCAAGGCACGGGTGATCGCGCCGGCGGGCTTCATGGAAGCGATCTCGGGCGAGAACGTGCTGGCGGGACCGCCGATGTCGCGGCGCGCGCAGTTTCAGTTCGGTACGATGCTGCCGCGCGGCGCGCGCGGCCAAGTCGATGCCGGCCTCGGCAAGAGCGTGGCGCGCGGCACGCCGGGCCTGATCGCGCCGACGCAGTCGATCGAGAAGGCGGTCGAGACGCATACGATCGACGGCATCGAGATCGTCTTCCAGCTCGCGCCCGAGACCGAGGCGCCGGCCGAGATGCACATGTTCTATCCGCAGCTCGGCGTGCTCAACATGGCGGAGAATGCCTGCCCGTTGCTGCACAACTTCATCCCGCTGCGCGGCGCGGTGGCGCGCGATCCGCGCATCTGGGCCAAGTATATCGGCGACGCGATCGCGATGTACGGGCCCAAGACGATGATCCTGATCGGCCAGCATCACTGGCCGACCTGGGGCAACAGCAAGATCATCGACTACCTCGAGGCGCAGCGCGACCTCTACAAGCACATCCACGACCAGACGCTACGCTACATGAATCGCGGCTGGCGGCCGGCCGAGATCGCCGAGGTGATCGACCTGCCGCCGGGCCTCGCCGAGCGCTGGTCGGTGCGCGGCTATTACGGCTCGGTCAGCCATAACGTTAAGGCGGTCTACCAGCGTTATCTCTCTTGGTACGACGGCAACCCGTGCAACCTGCATCCGCTGCCGCCGGCGCCGGCGGCGCGGAAGTTCGTCGAATACATGGGCGGCGCGGCCGCGGTGATGGAGAAGGCGCGCGCCGACTTCGCCAAGGGCGAGTTCCGTTGGGTCGCCCAGGTGATGAAGGAGGTCGTCTACGCCGAGCCCGGCAACAAGGAAGCCCGCGCGCTCTGCGCCGATGCGCTGGAGCAGATGGGCTACCAGGCGGAGTCGGCGACCTGGCGCAACGCCTTCCTCTATGGCGCGCAGGAATTGCGCCATGGCGTCTTCCAGATGCCGGTGCGTCCTGGCATGGGCGCCGACACGTTGGCGGGCCTGACCAGCGACGTCTTCTTCGACCTGATGGCGATCCGCCTCGATGCTGCGAAGGCGGCGGGGCAGTCGCTGGTCGTCAACTGGCGCTTCACCGATCGCAACGAGACGCTGGCGCTGACGCTCAAGCACAGCACGCTCACGCATCGCATGGGCGAGACGGCGGCCAAGGCCGACGTTTCGGTGACGACGACGCGCGCGACGATGGACCAGATCGTGATGCGCAAGCTCACCATTCCCGATGCGCTGGCGAGCGGTGCGCTGAAGCTCGAAGGAGAGATCCCGAAGCTCGGCGCGCTGTTTGCGATGATGGATCCGCCGTCGGGAATGATGTTCGAGATTCTAACGCCGGGAGAAGATCGCTGACGCGAAACGCTTGACAGAACCTCCCGTGTTCCCTGTGATGGGGACAAGAAATATTAAAAGTTATGGGAGGAGTTTATGCTCGTGCGTAGGGCTGTCCGCATTCTGGGGGGGGCAATCGCCGCCGTCGCGGCGTTGGGCATGGCGGTCTCCGCCCAGGCCCAGGAAAAGAAGATCAAGATCGGCGTCATCTTCGACCTGACCGGCCCGCTGGCCGGCGGCGGCTCGGAGCTGAACTACACCGGCGCCAAGATCATGATCGACAACTTCATCAAGCAGGGTGGGGTCGAGGGCTACAAGATCGAGGCCGTCTACGCCGACGCGCAGAGCAAGCCCGACGTCGCCATCAACGAGGCGGTTCGCCTGATCGAGCAGGAGAAGGTCAATCTCGTGCTGGGCTTCTTCTCCTCGGCGCAATGCGTGCCGGTGGCGGCCCGCGTCGAGCAGCTCAAGAGCTTCATGTGGATCACCACCTGCATTTCGACGGGCGTGGTCGAAAACAAGAACCTGAAATACACGTTCCGCCCGCAGGCTTCGGGCCAGCAGTTCGGCCAGATGGCGGCCGACATGATCGAGAAGCACGCCAAGTCCAAGTTCGGCAAGGAACCGAAGGACATGCGCGTGGCGATCATCCACGAGGACGGCTCCTACGGCGTCGACGTCTCGAAGGGTAACGAGGCGGGCTCCAAGAAGGCCGGCTTCAACATCGTCATGAAGGAAGGCTATTCGGCCACCGCGCCCGATCTTTCGGCGCTGGTGACCAAGCTGAAGCGCGCCCGTCCGGACGTGATCTTCCATACCGGCTACAACCCCGACATCACGCTGTTCGCCCGCCAGGCGCGCGAGCAGGGCCTGAAGTTCGGCGCGCTGGTCGGCCACGGCGCGGGCTACGGCGTCTACGAGAAGCTGAAGGACGGCATGGGCAGCGATGTGAACTACGTGTTCAACATCGACCCGATCTCGATCTGGCTGGCCAAGGCCGACGGCCTCAATCCCAAGCTGCCGCCGGTGATCAAGATGGTCGGCGAGGAGTTCGACAAGATCAAGCCGGGGGTCGCGATCCGCTCCGCCCACGTCGGCATCGCCGCGTCGAACACCTACGTGTTCTTCACCGAGGTCCTGCCGCGCGCCATCAAGAACCATGGCGGCGTCGATCCCGACGCTCTGCGCAAGGCGGCCCTCGAGGTCGACCTGCCGGAAGGCGGCACGATGCTGGGCTTCGGCGTGAAGTTCGCAGGCGAGGGCTCGCCGATCGCCGGCCAGAACGAGCGCTCGTTCCCCGTCATCATCCAGTACGTCGACGACAAGTCCTACGTCGTCTGGCCGAAGAGCCAGCAGCAGCGCGAGCCGGTGCTGCCGCTGCCCAAGACCTCGGGCTTCAGCAACCAGTAGGCCGCGGCCGCAAACGGGAGAGGGCGGGCCGTGCTGGTTGTAGAGGGTTTGGTAAAGCGTTTTGGCGGCTTCACGGCCGTGAACAACGTGTCGTTCAAGGTCGACCAGGGCGAGATTCTCGGCCTGATCGGCCCGAACGGCTCGGGAAAAAGCACGATCTTCAACATGCTGTCGGGGACGTTCCCGCCGAGCGCGGGGTCGATCAAGTTCGACGGCCGCGAAATCTCGGGCCTGCCGTCGCACCGCATCATCAACAGCGGCGTCGGGCGCACCTTCCAGATCCCGCGCCCGTTCCGTCGCCTCACCATCTTCGAGAACGTGGCGCTGGCGGGCTATTACGGCCAGGGCAGCCACAGCCTGGCCAAGGCCGAGGAAGCCGCCGAGCGGGCGCTCGACATGGTCGGCCTGCCGACCGATCGCCAGGCCAGCGTCGACGGGCTGGGCGCCGCCGGCCTCAAGAAGCTCGAACTCGCCAAGGCCATCGCCACGGGGCCGAAGCTCCTGCTGGCCGACGAGAGCCTGGGCGGTCTCGACGAGGCCGAGATGGACCAGGCCGCCGACATGCTGCGCAAGATCCGCACCGAACTCGGCATCACCATCATCTGGGTCGAGCACATCATGGGCGTGCTGATGCGCGTGGTGGACCGCGTCATGGTGCTCGACCACGGCGAGAAGATCGCCGAGGGCCTGCCGAGCGACGTCTCGCACGATCCCCGCGTCGTCGAGGTCTATCTCGGCACCGACGCGCACTCCACGCAGGCCACGGCCGCCGCGGCGGCTGCCGCCGGCTCGGCCAAGCGCTGACGGGGTCGCGACATGCTTGAACTCCGATCGATCGACGCCGGCTACGGCAGGTTCCAGGCGCTGTTCGGCGTCGACCTCGACGTCAAGGCGGGCGAGGCGGTGGGTGTCATCGGCCCCAACGGCGCCGGCAAGACGACCTTGATGCGCGTGATCTCCGGCCTGATCCGCCCGACCAAGGGCTCGATCAAGATGCAGGGTACCGACGTGCTGACGACCGCGGCGCATCGCATCGTCAGCCTCGGCATCGCCCACGTGCCGGAGAACCGTCGCCTGTTCCCGCGGCTCAGCGTCGAGGACAATCTTCGCATGGGCGCCTTCATGCCCGAGGCGCGCGCCCGCTACCGCGAGCGCATGGACTTCGTGTTCGACCTGTTCCCGCGCATGAAGGAACGGCGCAACCAGCTTGCCGGCACGATGTCCGGCGGCGAGCAGCAGATGTGCGCCATCGGCCGCGCGCTGATGAGCGACCCCAAGCTGCTGCTGCTCGACGAGCCGTCGGCGGGTCTCGCGCCCGTCGTGGTGCAGCAGGTGTTCGAGCTGGTGAAGCGCATCCGGGCCGGTGGCCTCACGGTGCTGATCGTCGAGCAGAACGTGCAGCAGGTGCTGCAGGTCGTGGATCGCGCCTATCTGCTGGAGGCCGGCTCGATCCGCGCCTCCGGCACGTCGGCCGACCTGCTGGCCGACGATTCCATCCGGCAGGCCTATCTCGGTGTTTGAGTTCGTTTCAGACGGACCGCGGGCCTCCAGGCCCGCTCATGAGGCGGGCCTGGAGGCCCGCGGTCCGATGAGGAGACGGTAATGGGGTCATTCCTCGAAATTTTCGACATCTACCTGCTTGAAGCGCTGGTCAACGGCATCCTGCTGGGCGGCGTGCTGGCCCTGCTGGCGCTCGGCCTCAACCTGATCTTCGGCGTCATCGACGTGACGTGGATCTGCTACGCCGAGCTGGTGATGATCGGGATGTACGGCATGTACTACCTGTTCTCGGTCTATCACCTGCCATACTGGGTCGCGGCGCCGATCTGCATCCTGCTGGTCGCGGCGATGGGGGCGGCGCTGCATTTCCTGGTGATCGCGCCGCTGCTCTCTGCGCCGCCGATCAACCAGCTTCTCGCCACCGGCGGCGTGCTGTTCGTGCTGCAGAGCTTCGCGACCGTCGCCTTCGGCATCGACTTCCGCAATCTCGGCATCCGCCTGCCGGTGCTGGCGCTGGGCGAGATGCACTTCAGCTACGCCCGCCTGCTGGCGTTTGGCGCGGCGCTGATCGGCATGGTCGCGGTCTATCTCTTCATGACGCGAACCTACACCGGTACCGCCATCCGCGCGATCGCACAGGACCGCCAGATCATGGCGCTGATGGGCGTCGACACGAAGAAGATCTACCTCGTGACCTCGGCGCTGGGCGGCGGCCTCGCGGGTCTCGCGGCCTGCCTGCTGGTGCTGCAGTACGACGTGCATCCGTTCGTCGGTCTGTCGTTCGGGCCGATCACCTTCCTGATCTGCGTGCTGGGCGGGCTCGGCAACTTCGTCGGCGGCTTCGTCGCCGCCTTCGTCTTTGCCGAGATCATCTCGCTGGGCGGCCTCTTCTCCGACCTCGAATGGGGCTACGTGCTCGCCTTCGCCTTCTTCATCGTCATGATGTTCATCCGCCCCGCCGGCCTGCTGGCGAAGCGCCCATGAACAAGCAGCTTGCCTGGGGGATCGGCCTGGTGGCGCTGGTCGCGCTTCCCTTCGTCTATCGCGACCCTTATCACCTGCACATCCTCGTGCTGATCCTCATCTGGTCGTTCGCCTACACATCGTGGTCGATGATGGGGCGCTTCGGTCTGGTGTCGCTGGGCCATGGCGGCTTCATGGGCGTCGGCGCCTATGTGACGGCGCTGCTGTGGAACCATCTCGGCGTCTCGCCGTGGATCGGCATTCCGGCCGCCATGCTCTGTGCTGGCGCCCTGGCACTGGTCGTGGCCTATCCGTGCTTCCGCTTCCGCATCACCGGCCACTATTTCGCGCTGGTGACGCTCGCCCTCTCGGGCATCGTGCTGCAGATCATCATCGCCACCCGCGACTATACCGGCGGATCGCTGGGCTACACGCCGGAGCGCACCAAGGGCAGCCACCTCCTGGCCCTGCAATTCGACGACAAGGTCGTGTGGTACCTGATCGCGCTCGGCGTCTGGGCCGGCGGGCTGGCGATCTGGTACTGGATCGATCGCAGCATGAGCCGGTACGCGATGGAGGCGATCTCCGAGGACGAGGACGCCGCCGCCGCCGCGGGCGTCAACGTGACGGCCGAAAAACTGCGCATCACCGTGCTCAGCGCGGTCATGACGGCGATGGCGGGGGCCCTCTACGGCCAGTACCAGATGTTCATTTCCCCCGACACGGTCAGCGGAATTGCGGTCTCTCTGCAAATGGTGTTCGCGGCCGTGGTCGGCGGCATCTACGTGGCGCTGGGACCCACGATCGGCGCCATCATCACCATCCTGCTGGCCGAGGTGCTGCGCATCGGTTTCGGCACCAAGGCGGTCGGCTGGGACAACCTGGTTTACGGCGTCCTGCTGGTCCTCTTCATCATCTTCCTCCCCAAAGGCATTCTCGGCAGCTTGCTCGCGTGGCTGAAGTCGCCTAGCAAGCACAAGGATGGATGAGTTTGATTTCGTCGTCGTAGGGGCGGGGTCCTCCGGCGGCCCTATCGTTGAGCGCCTGACGGCGACGGGACGCCATTCCGTCCTGTTGCTGGAGGCTGGCCCGGAGGCCAAGAGCCCCTGGCTGTCGATCCCGGCCGGCTTCGCCAAGACCTTCCTCAACCCCGCCCTCAACTGGAAATTCTCCACCCAGCCCGAGGCGCAGCTCGGCGGCCGCCGCATCTACTGGCCACGCGGCAAGGTCGTGGGCGGTTCGAGCGCGATCAACGGCATGGTCTATATCCGCGGCCTCGCCTCGGACTACGACCAGTGGCGCCAGATGGGCAACGAGGGCTGGTCGTTCGAGGATTGCCTGCCCTATTTCAGGCGGCTGGAATCCTACGCCGGCGGCGAGACGGAACTCCACGGCGGCAGCGGCCCGGTCAAGATCACCCAGGGCAACTATCCCAACGAGCTGGGCGTCGCGTTCCTCGAGGCCTGCACCGAGGTCGGCCTCGCCTCGACATCGGACTTCAACGGCGCGCAGCAGCAGGCCGGCGCCGGTTATTATCACGCCACGGCAAGCGACGGCCGGCGCAATTCTACGGGCACCGCCTATGTCGCGCCGGCGCGCCGCCGCTCGAACTGCCATGTCGTGACCCGGGCTCTGGTCGAGCGCGTGGTGATCGAGGATGGCCGTGCCATCGGCGTCGCCTACCAGGTTCGCGGCAAGAGCCGGATCGCGCGCGCGCGCAGCGAAGTGATCCTGTGCGCCGGCGCCATCGGCTCGCCGCAGATCCTGCAGCTTTCGGGCATCGGCGCGGGCGCGCATCTCTCCGCCCTTGGCATCCCCGTAGTCCGCGACCTGCCGGGCGTCGGCGAGAACCTGCAGGACCATTTCTGCATCCGCTCGACCTACAGGACATGGTGGCAGATCTCGCTGAACGACGAACTCGGCGCCCTTCACAGGCGCATCGGCGCGGCACTCCTCTATGCGGCGGCGAGGGTCGGTCCGCTGACGGCAATGCCGGCCTTCGCGGGCGCCTTCGCGCGGCTGTTGCCGCAGTCGGAGGAGCCCGACACGCAGATCCATTTCTTCCCGTGGTCGCTCGACCGCATGGACAAGGGCCCGCATCCTTTTCCCGGCTTCACCCTTCTTGCCAACCAGTCGAGGCCGGAAAGCCGCGGTCATATAAGGATCACCGCGCGCGACCCGGCGACGCCGCCAGCCATCGTGGCCAATTACCTCTCGGCCGAGACCGACCGGCGGGCCGTCGTCGCCGCCGGCAAGTTCTCCCGCCGGATCACCCGCAGCTTCGCCCTGGCCCGCATCATCACCGACGAGATGCTGCCGGGCGTGGAAGTGTGGAGCGACGAGGATTTCCTCGACTACGCGCGTCGCGAAGGCCAGTCGGCCTATCATCCGGTCGGCACCTGCCGCATGGGCCACGATGCCGGATCGGTGGTCGACCCGCAGCTCCGCGTGCAGGGCGTCCGGGGGCTGCGTGTCGCCGACGCCTCCGTCATGCCGACCCTGGTGTCGGGCAACACCAATGCCGCCTGCATGATGATCGGCGAAAAGGCCTCAGACCTGATCCTGGCCGACGCGCAGCGATAGCGCGGCAATCTCCAGCGGTGCGTCGCGACCGCGAATAGACAGCGTCGGCAGCTTCTCGGCCTCGATGTCGGTCGGCAGACGGACCAGGGCCAGCAACTCGGTCGACACCAGCACGTCGCGGTGAAGGCTCTTGGAAGCTTCGAGCAGGCGCGCGGCGACGTTCAGCGTGTCGCCGACATAGGCGATCTCGCGGCGCACGTCGCCGATTTCGCCAGCAACGATCTCTCCATAGTGCAGCGCCGCGCGGAACTCCGGGACGGCCCCGAACCTGTCGCGATAGCGCGCGGCATTTCGGGCGATGTACCTGCGGGCGAGGAAAGGGCAGGCGAGGCAGTCGCCCTCGCGGAGGGCGGGTCCGGCGGGCCAGGTCATGATCACCTCGTCGCCCACGTATTTGTGGATCTCCGCGTCGCATTCCAACGAAGCGTCGGCGACGTCACGGAAGAAGGCGTTGAGAAGCTCGTGGAAGCGGATCGCGCCCAGCCTCTCGGCGAGCCCCGTCGAATCCTTCATGTCGATCAGCAGGAAAGCCTTCTGCTCGCTTCGGGGTTGGGCATAGCGCCCGACCAGCAGGTTCTTCAGCGTGCCGAAGCCCAGCAGTCGGCCGGTCTCGACGATAAGGTTGCCGAACACCGACATGCCGATGGCGAAGAGGACAGAATTGCGAAAGATCGGATCGAAGATGACGATCTTCGACTCGCCGATCGACATCAGCAGGCGGGACAGGATCAGGCCCGCGACGATGACGACGCAGTAGAAGACGACCTTGACGATGAAATAGCTGGCGAGAGGCAGGCGGCGCATCCAGCCGAGCGTGTTGATACGTGCGCGCCGCACCTCGAAGAACGTAATCGGCGTGGCGATCAGCAATGACGTGAGAATGCCCTGGAGGGCGCCCCTCATCGGCGGTTCGTCGGCCGACGCCACGGCATAGCCAAAGTAGGCGCTGATCACGGCGCTGGCGAGACTGATCCAGAGGATGATCCGCCATTCGCGGCGGTTGCGCCGCGACATCGTCATCCGGCGGCGCGGCCCATCCGCTCCAGCGCCCGCTTGAAGGTCGCGTGATCGACATTGCCGCCGGAGCAGACCACGGCGACGGCGCGACCCTGAACGGGCAGCTTGCCGGTGAGGGCGGCGGCGAGCGCCACGGCGCCACCCGGTTCGACCACCAGCTTGAACTCGCGGAACGCCAGTTCCATCGCATCCAGCACTTCCTCGTCGGTGACGACGAGGCCCGGTCCCAGGACCTTCTGCGCCAGCGGGAAGGTGACGTCGCCCGGCGTCGGCGCCAGCAGCGCGTCGCAGATCGAGCCCGAGAGCTTCTCGTTCTTCTGCTTCGTTCCCGTGGCCAGCGACCGGGCGAGGTCGTCGAAGCCTGCGGGCTCGCCGGCATGGACACTGGTCGAGGGGCTGATGCCCTTGACGCCCAGCGCCACGCCGGTCGCCAGGCCACCGCCGGAGCAGGGCGCGGCGACGGCATCGAGCGTGACGCCCAGTGCCTTGGCCTGCTCGGCGATCTCGAGGCCGGCGGTGCCCTGGCCGGTCAGGATCCAGGGATGGTCGTAGGGTGGCACGATGGTGGCGCCGGTCTTGGTGGCGATGCCCTGGCCGATCTCCTCGCGGCTGTCCTTCACCCGGTCGTAGAGCACGATCTCGGCGTCGCTGGCGCGCGTGTTGGCGACCTTGAGCGCCGGCGCATCGGCCGGCATCACGATGGTGGCCTTCATGCCGAGCAGGCGCGCCGCCTCGGCCAGTCCTTGCGCGTGGTTGCCCGACGACCAGCCGACCACGCCCTTGGCGCGATCGGCCTCGCTCATCGAGGCGAGGAAATTGTAGGCGCCGCGCAGCTTGAACGAGCCGGTGCGCTGCAGGCACTCGGCCTTGAGGAAGAGGCGGCCGCCCAGCTTGCGGTTGACGCGCTCGTTTTCGAGCAGGGGCGTGCGGATCGTGACGCCTTCGAGACGGCGGGCGGCGGCTTGAACGTCAGCGAAGGTCGGGGTGGCAAAAGTCGGCAGCGAACTCATCGTTGAACACCAATCAGGTCAGGAAGGTCGGAAAGATCGCGCACCTGGGCGGCGAGCGCGCCCGGCAGCCCGTCGTCGGGCGCGCCGGTGCGGTTCACCCAGACCGCTTTGAATCCGAACTGCGCGGCGCCATGGGCATCCCAGCAGTTCGACGACAGGAAGCAGACTTTGTCGGGCGTGACGCCGAAACGCGCTTCGACGAGGCGATAGACCCGGGGATCGGGCTTGAAAGCCTGCGCCGGGTCGACGCTCAGGACGGCCTCGAAATGGTTGGCGAGGCCCGAGGCCGCGACCATCGGATCGAGCATGCCGGGATTGCCGTTGGACAGGATCGCGGTGCGCATGCCGGCGCGTGACAGGCAGGCCAACATGCCGGGCGCCTCGGGGAATGGTTCGAGCGCCAGGTAGGCGCCCATCAACCGCTCGCGCACGGAGGCGTCGGCGATGCGATGCGCGGCCAGGCAATGGTCGAGTGCTTCGCCGGTCACCTGCCAGAACGGCGCATAGGCGCCCATGGCGTTGCGCAGCCACGTGTACTGGATCTGCTTCTGTCGCCACATCTCAGACAGTGCACCAGCGGAAGGCCCGACCGCCCTGCGATGGCGCGCCACCGCCGAGTTGAAATCGAACAGCGTGCCGTAGGCGTCAAAGACGCACATCTCGATGCCGGGCAGGGCAGCGGCCATTCAATTGCTCCGCGGGAACGTAGACCGTAGGCTAACAAGCATGTTCATCGCCATCGTTCAAATCCCCATGTCGAAGCGCCCCCGGAATGCTGCGGTCGAGGCCGCGCGGAAGTCGGCGCCGACCTACACGGCGCTGGGCGCCAAGGGCCTGCTGAAGAAGTACTACCTCAACGGCGAGGCCGGCGGGGGCGGGGTCTACATCTGGGATTCCGAACAGGCGGCCCGCGCCTGGTACACGCCGGAGTGGGAGACCCGCATGGAGGCGGCCTTCGGCGCCAGGCCGACCGTCACCTACTACGACAACCATGTCGTCGTGGACAACGAGAAGGGCCAGGTCTGGGTCGAAGACTGAGCCGTTACCTGCGCGAGCCCAAAGCCGCGCCACACCAATCAAATGATCGTGGAGGAAGAGATGCAGAAGCGCAGGCTTGGCCGGACGGGCCTTGAGGTTTCGGTGCTGGGCTACGGCGCCGGTGCGGTGGGCGGGTTGTTCACCAAGGGCGCGGCGAACGACCAGGAGCGCGCCGTGGCGCGCGCCATCGAGGCCGGCGTCAATTACTTCGACACCGCCGCGCGCTACGGTGACGGCGAGTCGGAGAAGAATCTCGGCCGCGTGCTGAAGGCGCTGAAGGCCGATGTCGTCGTCGGCACCAAGTTCCGCCTGACCGCCGCCGATCGCGCCGACGTCGCGGGCCTCGTCATCCGCTCGACCGAGGAAAGCCTGAAGCGCATGGGCCGCGACCATGTCGACCTGCTGCAGCTCCACAATCCACTGACGGCCAAGGACGGTGGCGACAATCTCGACGTCGAGATCGCGCTGAACGAGGTGGTGCCGGCGCTGGAGAAACTGCGCAAGCAAGGCAAGACGCGCTTCATCGGCTTCAGCGGCGTGGGCGAACCCGCCGCGCTCCTGAAGGCCGTCGACTCGAAGCTCTTCGATACGGTGCAGGTCGTCTACAACGCGCTGAACCCCAGCGCCGGTGGCCCGATGCCGAAGGGCGCGCCCGGCCTCGACTATGGCCGCCTGCTCGATCGCGCGAAGGCCGCCGACATGGGCACCATCGTCATCCGCGCGCTCGCGGGTGGTGCGCTCGCCGGCACGACCGACCGCCATCCGCTGGCGCAGCAGCAGGTCCCGCCGATCGGCTCGGCGCCTGACTTTGCGGGCGACGTGGCGCGCGCGCAGAAGTTGGAGCCGCTGGTGAAGGAAGCAGGTGCCGCGAGCCTCACCGAACTCGGCGAGCGCTTCGTGATCTCGCACCCGAATGTCTCGGCGATGCTGGTCGGCTACTCGACGATCCAGCACCTGGAGGAAGCGATTGCAGCGGTGAACAAGGGCGCACTGCCGGCGGCTGCCGTGCAGCGAATTGCGGGATAAGGCAGGAGCCGCCGCGACAGTCTCAGCGCGCGAGGGCGTCGCGCGTCCAACGCTCGATGGCGCTCGCGTCCATGGCGCCGGATTGGCGCGCAATCGGCTTGCCGTGATGAAACAGGATCATGGTCGGAATGCCCTGGATTCCGAAGCGGCTGGCGAGCTCCTGCTCGTCGTCGGTGTTGACCTTGGCCAATCGGACGGCGGGTTCGAGGCGGGCTGCCGCTTTCTCGAACTGCGGCGCCATCGCCTTGCAGGGGCCGCACCACGGCGCCCAGAAGTCGACCAGCACCGGCAGGTCGCTCTTTTCGGCATGGGCTCCGAAGCTCGCGGCATCGAGGGCGACGGGATGGCCGTCGAACAACGGCGAGCCGCACTGGCCGCATTTGCCGGTGTTGCCCGCCGCCAGCTTTTCACGGGGAAAGCGGTTCAGCGTGCTGCAGCGAGGACAGGCGAGGAGCAGGGCATCGGTCATGGCTTACCTCGGAGGAATTGGACGAGGGTCAAACGCCGCGCCGCACCGAACGTTTCTGACGGCAGTCCCCGGATCTACGACCGCCCGGTCGCCGGCGGCACGGTCTTGAACTGGCCGTTCAGGCGGTCGCGGTAGACGTTCACGCCTTCCATGATGCGCTGCACGTAGTTGCGGGTCTCGCGGAAGGGGATCATCTCGATCCAGTCGACCATGTCGATCTTCGCGGTGCGCGGGTCGCCGCCCGATTCGAGCCAGCGCGCCACCCGGTTGGGGCCGGCATTGTAGGCCGCGAGCGCCAGCTCGTAGGAACCGCCGAAGCGCTGCAGCATCTCGGCGAGATACTGGCTGCCGAGCTGGACGTTGTAGGCGGGATCGCGCGTCAGCTTGTCCTGGATGAAGGGCACGTTCGCGCGGCCCGCGACGTCGCGCGCCGTGCCGGGCAGGAGCTGCATCAGGCCGAGCGCGCCCGATGTCGAGACCGCGCCGGCGTTGAACGAGCTCTCCTGCTTGGTGAGCGCCAAGGCCAACGGGCGCTCGATCGAACTGGTGGGGCCGAGATCGACGATCGGGAAGGCCGCGTCGAACAGCACCACGCCGTTCTCGGCGCCGCGCCGCGCCACGGTAAGGCCGACATCGGGCCGCTTCAGTTCGAGGGCGAGCTGGGCCAGCGCCGCCACTTCACCCGGCGCCGTGATCGAGCGCGCGAGGCGCAGCAGGAAGGGCCGCGCGCGATCGTAGTCGCCGGCCTGGCCGAGATAGCGCGCCATGACCGTAAGCTCGCGGCCAGCCAGCGCCTGCGTCTCGGCGGTCGTCGGGACAGGGTCGACCGGCAGCTTGGGGCTGACGCCCTGGAGCTTCTTGGCGGCAAGCTGGCCATAGAATGTCTGGCCGAAACCGGCAGCGCGCGCATACCAGTCGTTGGCGTCCTTGGTCTGCTTGGCCGCCTCGTAGGTGCGGGCGAGCCAGTAGGCGCCGCGGCTCTTCGAGATGTCGGTCGAGACGCCGTCATACAGCGTGGAGAAATGCTTCAGCGCATCGGCCGGCTTCTTGAGCTGGCGTAGCGCGATCCAGCCCGCGAGGAACTCGCCCTCGGCGAACGCGACGCCCTTGGTGAGGCCGTGGTTGACGGCGACGGCATAGGCGTCGGCCGGACGGTTGGCATCGAGCAGGGCGCGGACGACGAGATTGCGTTCGTTCCACCAGGCGTCGGTCTGGTTGGGGATCTGTCCGGAGAGGGCCGCCTTGGCCTCGTCGAGCGTGCCGGTGCGCCGTATCCACTGCATGCGCTCGAAGCGCAGCGGGGCTTCGGCGAGGCGCGCGGGCGAGACGGCCTTCAGGAGTGTGCCGGCATCGGCCGCCTTCGTCGCCATCGCAAGGCGTGCGTTGGCGACCGGCTGATAGTCCGGCGGCAGCTTGGGCACGAGGCCGCGCGCAATCTCCAGGCGTCCCTCGCGCAGGATGCGGTCGAAGCGGGCGATCTGGTCGGGCCCGGTCAGAAGCTGGGCGTAGCGATTGAGGAAGTCGTTCTCGTCGGAGCCGCGCAGCGTGGCGGTCTGCCAGGTGTCGCGTGCGAAGCGGGCGACGTCGCCGGGCGCGGCGGTGCTGGCAGCTTCGAGCCGGCGCATGTGGCCGGTGCTGGTGAGCGGCGGGAACGCCGTGAAGTAGCGCACGATTTCGGTGGCGGGAGTCTCCGGACCGATCCGCTCCTCGGCCTGGCGGCGTAGCACCTCGGGTTCGGGCCAGTCGGGCTGTTCGCGCAGGAAGCGCCAGGTCGCGGCGAAGCTCGCCTCGGTCTTCGGCGCGGCGCGCAGGATGCTCCAGGCGACGTAGCGATCGAGCAGAGGATTGCGGAAGTTCGCGACCGCGACCTGCGCATCGGCCCAGCGGTTCTCGTCGATCGCTTTTAGCGCGGCGGCGAAGGCGGCGGTCTCCGCGGCATTCAGCGGAGCGGCGGCGATGGGCTGGGAGGTCAGGGGAGCCACGACGGGCGCGGCCGCGCCGCTGCTTCCCTGCACGGTCGGTGCGGGAGAAGGCGGCGAGAGCTTCTCGACGTCGCCCGGCAGCCGCCGCACGCCGGTCGTGGGCGCCGCCGTCTGGGCCAGGGCGGGGGCGGTCGCGAGCAGGGCCGCGAGCAAGATGAGGGGGGATTTGTTGTTTTTCACGCTAGGAATCGTAGGCAGGGAGTTGCGGCATCACAATGGCAAGTTGCTCACCTTGCAGCGCCAAACCCCGAAGCCTAGAGTGAATTATCAAGGGAAAATCGGAGGAAGGCCATGTTCACCGGATCGCTCGTTGCGCTGATTACACCGTTCAAGAACGGATCGGTGGACGAGAAGGGATTCGAGAAGTTCGTGGCCTGGCAGATCAAGGAAGGCACCGACGGGCTCGTTCCGTGCGGCACCACCGGCGAATCGCCGACCCTGTCGATGGAAGAGCACAAGCGCGTCATCGAAATCTGCATCAGCGCGGCCAAGGGCTCGGGCGTCCCTGTGATCGCCGGCACCGGTTCGAACTCGACCGCCGAGGCGATCGAACTCACCCAGCATGCCAAGAAGGCCGGCGCCGACGCCGCCATGCTGGTCGTGCCCTATTACAACAAGCCGACCCAGGAAGGCCTGTTCCAGCATTTCAAGGCGGTGGCCGAGGCCGTCGACATTCCGATCCTGCTCTACAACGTGCCGCCGCGGACCGGTGGCGACATGCAGGTCGAGACGGTGATCAGGCTGTCGCAGGTGAAGAACATTATCGGCATCAAGGACGCGAGCTACGACATGGCCCGCCCGACGCTGACCCGCCTCAAGGCGAAGAAGGGCTTCGTCCAGCTCTCGGGCGAGGATGCGAGCGCGCTGGGCTTCCTGGCCCAGGGCGGTGACGGCTGCATCTCGGTGACGGCCAACGTCGCGCCGCGCCTGTGCGGCGACATGCACGATGCGTGGAAGAAGCGCGACCTCGACAAGGCGTTCGAACTGCAGGACCGGCTGATGCCGCTGCACAAGGCGATGTTCTGCGAGACGAGCCCGGGTCCGGTGAAGTACGCCGCCGAGCTGATCGGCCAGTGCAGCGCCGAGATGCGGCTGCCGATGGTGCCGATCGCCGAGAGCAGCAAGAAGGCCGTGCAGGAAGCCATGGTACATGCCGGCCTCACTAACTAAATAGAGAGTCCTAGAAACTCACGAGCGTCCTGTGGCCAAGAAACCGGAACTGGACCGCACCGTTGTGGCCCAGAACCGCAAGGCGCGGCACAACTACTTCATCGAGGAGACCTTCGAGGCCGGCATCGCGCTGACCGGCACCGAGGTCAAGTCGCTGCGCGGCGGGCGCAGCACGATCGCCGAGTCCTACGTCACGGAAGAGGGCGGCGAGGCCTGGCTGGTCAATGCCAACATTCCGATCTACGCCTCGGGCAACCGCAACAACCACGAACCGCGCCGGGCGCGGAAACTGCTGCTGCATCGTGCCCAGATCAACAAGTTGATCGGCGCCATCCAGCGCGAGGGCCGCACCGTCGTGCCGTTGCTGGTCTATTTCAACCCGCGCGGCCGCGCCAAGATCGAGATCGCTCTGGCCTCCGGCAAGCAGGCGCACGACAAGCGCCAATCGATCAAGGATCGCGACTGGCAGCGCCAGCGCGCCCGGATGATGTCGACACGCCGCTAGGGCGTCCCTGCCAAATCGAAGGAGCATGCGATGAGCACAGTCCTGATCACCGGCGCCGCGCGCGGCCTCGGCCTCGACTTCGTGAAGCAGTACGCCGCCAAGGGGTTCAAGGTGCACGCCTGCGCCCGCGCGCCGGAGGCGCTGAAGCAGGTCAAGGGCGACATCCATGCCCACCAGCTCGAGGTCACCGACTACGCGGCGGTGAAGGCGCTGGCGGCCAAGCTCAAGGGCGAGGCGATCGACGTGCTGATCTGCAACGCCGGCGTGGCGGGACGCGAGGCCGGTGATCTCGGCCGCATCGATCCCAAGGTCTGGCGCGACACATTCGAGGTGAACGCGCTGGCGCCGCTGATGATGGCCGAGGCCTTCGTCGACCATGTCGCCGCCTCGAAGGACCGCAAGCTGGTCGCGATCTCCAGCCGCCTGGGCAGCATCACGCACAATGACGGTGCGCGTTATGCCTACCGCGCCAGCAAGACGGCGCTCAACATGGAATGGAAGAGCCTGTCGAAGGACACGGCCTCCAAGGGCCTGATCTGCGTCGTGCTGCATCCGGGCTGGGTGCAGACCGACATGGGCGGCGGCGGCGCCACCCTCACCATCGAGCAGAGCGTGCCGGCCATGGTGAAAGTGATCGAAGGGCTGAAGACCTCCGACAATGGCCGGTTCTTCAACTACGACGGCGCCGAGCTGCCCTGGTAGCCATGCTGCTCAGCGAAGAACAGGAGCTGATCCGCGACACCGCCCGCGCCTTCGCGCAGGAGCAGGTGCTGCCGCATACGCGGGCCTGGGAAGCGGCTGGCGAGATTCCGCGGTCGCTGCTGGCGGAGATGGGACGCCTCGGCTTCATGGGCATGACGGTGCCTCCCGAATGGGGCGGCGCCGGCGCCGACATGGTGTCCTACGTACTGGCGTTGGAGGAGATCGCGGCGGCCGACGGCGGGCTCTCGACCGTGATGAGCGTCAACAACTCGCCCGACTGCGCGGCGCTGCTGGCCTATGGCTCGCCCGAGCAAAAGGAGAAATGGCTGAAGCCGCTGGCGCGCGGCGAGATGCTGGGTGCCTTCTGCCTCACCGAGCCGCACGCCGGTTCCGACGCCTCCAACCTCAAGACGCGGGCCGAGCGGCGCGGCAATGGCTGGGTGCTGAACGGCGTGAAGCAGTTCATCACCTCGGGCCGTACCGCCGACATGGCGCTGGTCTTCGCCGTCACTGATCCGTCGTCGTCCAAGCGCGGCATCTCCTGCTTCATCGTGCCGACGAACGCGCCGGGCTATCGCGTCGCTTCGGTCGAGAAGAAGCTCGGCCAGAAATCCTCCGACACCTGCCAGATCGCCTTCGAGGACTGCGCGGTCGGCGCCGACGCGATGCTGGGCGGCGAGGGCGAGGGCTATCGCGTGGCGCTGGCCAACCTCTCGGTCGGGCGCATCGGCATCGCTGCACAGTCGGTCGGCATGGCGCGCGCTGCGTTCGAGGCCGCACGCAGCTACGCCCAGGAGCGCGAAGCCTTCGGCACCAAGATCGCGAATCATCAGGCCGTCCTGTTTCGGCTGGCCGACATGGCGACCAAGGTTGCGGTCGCGCGGCAGATGGTTCTGCATGCGGCAACGCTGCGCGATGCCGGCCGTTCATGCCTCACCGAGGCCGCAATGGCTAAGCTATATGCGTCCGAGA
Organism: Reyranella sp. GW821-FHT12G01; assembly: GCF_058806575.1. Taxonomy (NCBI): domain Bacteria; kingdom Pseudomonadati; phylum Pseudomonadota; class Alphaproteobacteria; order Hyphomicrobiales; family Reyranellaceae; genus Reyranella; species Reyranella sp. GW821-FHT12G01. The sequence goes on along the minus strand of NZ_JBXAPV010000001.1, from coordinate 3,072,996 downwards.
TGGCCGAGGAAGTCTGCTCGGCCGCGATTCAGATCCACGGCGGCTACGGATACGTTTCCGATTACCTGGTGGAGAAGATCTGGCGCGACGTCCGCGTCTGCCAGATCTACGAGGGCACCAGCGACGTCCAGCGCATCCTGATCGGCCGTGGTTTGGCAGCCTTATAGGCCCGCCTTTCGCTTGTTCCCGGTCATCCCGCGTGCCAACATCATGCGGTGTGAAGGCCGCAAAAGCGGTCCGGGGGAACTTGGGGGAGCCGGGCGACGGATGGTCGGTCGTGCGCCGTAACCTTTTGAAACTAATAGCATTCACCTCAGCGTTGCTGGCGGTGGCAGGCGGTGCTTTCGCTCAGGACAGCAAGCCGCCGGCCAAGAACGTGGCCGCCGCCTCGACTGGCCGGGTCATCCAGATGCAGACCGCCTTCAACCCCGCTTTGCCGGGTTCGGGCGAGGGCGTGCGGGTGTTCACCCGGACCCTCAAGCACATGACGGCCGGGGCCTTCTCCATCAAGATCGTCGAGCCGGGGCGGGTGACGCCGACGGCGGACATGCTGGACGCCATCGTTTCAGGCGACCTGGAAGCCGCTTTCACCTGGTCGGGCTATGCCGCCAGCAAGGCGCCTGTCTTCAATGTCTTCGCGACCGTTCCGTTTGGCCTCGGCCCGGAGGACATGACCTCCTGGATGCTCGAGGGCGACGGCTCCCGCATCCACCGTGAGGCCTACGACAAGCTGGGCGTGGCCGGCATTCCCTGCGGCATCCAGGGCCCCAAGGGCGGCGGCTGGTTCCGGGGCGAGGTCAACACCGTCGCCGACTTCAAGGGCCAGCGCCTGCGCTACGGCAAGCTGGCGGCCGACGTGATCGCCCGGATGGGCGCGACGCCGGTGCCGCTGCCGCCGGGTGAGTTCTTCTACAAGCTGCAGCAGGGCAATGTGGACGGCGGCGAGATGTCGACGCCCGCCATGGACGCCGCCCTCGGCTTCGACAAGCTCGGCCTGCCTTACTACATGCCGGGCTGGCAGCAGCCCTCGGCCGTCCTCGACTTCCTGATGCGCAAGGACAAGTGGGCGGCCCTGCCGGCCTCGGTCCGGGCGCAGATCGAGACGGCTTGCCAGGCGAACATCGCCTGGATGCTCGGCCGCTCGCCCAACGTCCAGGGCCTGGCGCTGGAGAAGCTGAAATCGTCCGGCGTGGTCGTCCGCGAATGGTCGCCGAGCGTGCTGGCGGCCTTCCGCAAGAACAGCGACATCGTGGTCAAGGAACTGGCCGATCGCGATCCCGACTTCGCAGCTGCACTCGCCAACCAGCGGGCCTTCATGGCCCAGGGCGCGCACTGGCGGTCACTCTCTCGCCTGCCGTAACCGCCGGCTTGCACCCGGTCACCGGTCCGGGCAGTTTGCCCGGGCATGACTGTACTTTCCTCCCAGATCGACACCCGCTCCGACACCTTCAAGCGCAACGCCGAAGCGATGCGCGCACAGGTCGAGGATTTGCGTCGCCGCACCGACACTGTCCGCCTGGGCGGCGGTGAGGAGTCGCGCAAGCGCCACGTCGCGCGTGGCAAGCTGCTGCCCCGCGAGCGGGTGCGGGCGCTGCTCGATCCGGGATCGCCCTTCCTCGAACTGTCGCCGCTCGCCGCGCTCGACATGTACGACAACGAGGCGCCGGGCTCGGGCGTGATCACCGGCATCGGCCGCGTCAGCGGCGTCGAGTGCGTGATCGTCTGCAACGATGCCACCGTGAAGGGCGGCACCTACTATCCGATGACGGTGAAGAAGCATCTCCGCGCCCAGGAAGTGGCGATGGAGAACCGGCTTCCCTGCCTCTATCTCGTCGACTCGGGCGGCGCCAACCTGCCGCAATGGCCGGAAGTGTTTCCCGACAAGAACCATTTCGGCCGCATTTTCTACAACCAGGCCAACATGTCGGCGCAGGGCATCCCGCAGGTCGCGGTGGTGATGGGCTCGTGCACGGCCGGCGGCGCCTACGTGCCGGCGATGAGCGACGAGACGGTGATCGTGCGCAAGCAGGGCACGATCTTCCTCGCTGGCCCGCCGCTGGTGAAGGCCGCGATCGGCGAGATCGTGAGCGCCGAGGATCTGGGCGGCGCCGACGTCCATGCCCGTACCTCGGGCGTCGCCGATCACTATGCCCACAACGACAGCCATGCGCTGGGCATCGCCCGCCGCATCGTGGCCAACCTCAACTGGAAGAAGTCTCCGTCGGCGTCGCTGCTGCCGCCGCGCGATCCGAAATATTCCGCCGACGAGCTCTACGGCGTGGTCCCGATGGACACCCGCACGCCCTACGACATTCGCGAGATCATCGCGCGGCTGGTCGACGGCAGCGAGCTCGACGAGTTCAAGCACCTCTACGGCACCACCATCGTCACCGGCTTCGCGCGCATCTGGGGCTATCCGGTCGGCATCGTCGCCAACAACGGCATCCTGTTCAACGAGTCGGCGCTGAAGGCGGCGCATTTCATCGAACTGTGCGGCCAGCGCGGCATCCCGCTGCTGTTCCTTCAGAACATCACCGGCTTCATGGTTGGCAAGAAGTACGAGGCGGGCGGCATCGCGCGCGACGGCGCCAAGATGGTGACCGCCGTTTCCACGGTGAACGTGCCGAAGTTCACCGTGATCGTCGGCGGCAGCTACGGCGCCGGCAACTACGGTATGTGCGGCCGTGCCTACAGCCCGCGCTTCCTGTGGATGTGGCCCTCGGCGCGTATCTCGGTGATGGGCGGCGAGCAGGCGGCCAGCGTGCTGGCCACGGTCCGGCGCGACAATATCGAAGCCAAGGGCGGTGCCTGGTCGAAGGAAGAGGAAGACAGGTTCAAGCAGCCGATCCGTGAGCAGTACGAGCGCGAGGGGCATCCGTACTATGCCTCGGCCCGGCTGTGGGACGACGGCATCCTCGATCCCGTCGACACGCGTATGACCCTGGGCCTCGCTCTGTCGGCCTCGATGAACCAGCCGATCGGCCCCACCAAGTTCGGCGTCTTCAGGATGTGATGGGATTGCGATGACCGATACCATCCTGACGAAGATCGAGCGTGGCGTGGCCACGCTCACGCTCAACCGGCCGAAGGAGATGAACTCCTTCGATGGCGACATGGCCCACGCCATCATCGATGCCGTCGAGGCCTTTGCCGCCGATGACGCCGTGCGCATGCTCGTGGTGGCGAGCGAAGGGCCGGTCTTCTGCGGCGGCGGCGACTTCAACTGGGTCCTGACCTGGCCGGAACTCGATTCCATCACCCGCAAGGTCGGTGCCGATTCACTGATGGCGGCCATTCAGGCGGTCTACGATTTCCCCAAACCGTCAATCGCACGTATCCAGGGCGCGGCGGTGGGCGGTGGCGTGGGGCTGATGCTGGCCTGTGACTTTTCGATCGCCGTCTCTTCGGCGCGTTTCGGCCTGACGTCGGCGCGCAACGGCTTGCTGGCAGGCATTGCCATCCCCGTACTGATTCAGGCGGTCGGCCCACGCATGGCGCGGCAGCTCCTGATGCACGGCGGCACATTCGATTCCGCTACAGCTTTGCGCATCGGCCTTGTCGACCAGGTGGTCGAGGAGGATGTGCTCGATGCCACCGTTGCAGCACTTGCCGAAGAACTGCGCCTGGGCGCGCCATCGGTCCAGACCTTGATCAAGAAGCTCGTCACCGAGATCGATTTCATGCCGCACAACGGCCCGGTGGCGGAACTGATCGGCGAGCAGGTCGCCGTCCAGTGCACGACCGAAGAGGCGATCGAGGGCATGAGCGCCTTCCTCGCCAAGCGTAAACCGAAGTGGGCTCTCTGATGTTCTCCAAGATCCTGATCGCCAATCGCGGCGAGATCGCCTGCCGGGTCATCAAGACGGCGAAGCGACTCGGCATCAAGACGGTGGCTGTTTACTCGGACGCCGACCGCAACGCCCGTCACGTCGCGATGGCCGATGAGGCCGTGCATATCGGCCCCTCGGCGGCGCGCGAGAGCTATCTCGTGGCCGACAAGATCATCGATGCGGCGAAGCGCACGGGCGCGCAGGCGGTGCATCCGGGTTACGGCTTCCTGTCCGAGAATGCGGGCTTTGCAGAGGCCTGCGCCAAGGCGGGCATCGTCTTCATCGGACCGCCGGTCGCCTCGATCCGCGCCATGGGCTCCAAGAGCGAAGCCAAGAAGATCATGGAAAAGGCCCGGGTGCCGCTGGTGCCGGGCTATCACGGCGACGACCAGTCGCCGGAGCTGCTGGCAGCCGAGGCCGCGAAGATCGGCTTCCCCGTGCTGATCAAGGCGTCGGCGGGTGGCGGCGGCAAGGGCATGCGCGTGGTCGAGAGCGCGGAAAAGTTCGCCGACGCGCTGGCGGGCGCCAAGCGCGAGGCGAAGGCCTCGTTCGCCGACGACCATGTGCTGGTCGAGAAGTACCTGACGCGGCCGCGTCATATCGAGATCCAGGTTTTCGCCGACGGGCACGGCGGCTGCCTCTACCTGTTCGAGCGCGACTGCTCGATCCAGCGCCGCCACCAGAAGGTGATCGAGGAGGCGCCGGCCCCCAACATGGATCCGGGGCGGCGCAAGCAGATGGGCGAGGCGGCGGTCGCTGCCGCGAAGGCCATTGGTTACCAGGGCGCCGGCACGGTCGAGTTCATCGCCGATCAGGACGGCACTTTCTTCTTCATGGAGATGAACACCCGCCTGCAGGTCGAGCATCCGGTGACCGAGGCCATCACCGGCCAGGATCTGGTCGAATGGCAGCTCGTGGTGGCGGCCGGCGGAAAGATGCCGCTGACACAGGACGAGCTGCGCATCGACGGGCACGCCGTGGAAGTCCGGCTCTACGCCGAGGACCCGGCGCGCAACTTCCTGCCCTCGACCGGCACACTGGTGCACCTCAAGCTGCCGGAGGAGGGCGCGCATGTGCGCGTCGATACCGGCGTGCGCCAGGGCGACACGGTGACGCCGTTCTACGATCCGATGATCGCCAAGGTGATCGTGCACGACCGCGATCGCGCCTCGGCGATGCGGCGCATGGCGGCTTTGATGGGCGAGACCGAGGTGGTCGGCGTCACGACCAATTCGGCGCTGCTGAAGGCGCTGTGCTCGCATCCGGCTTTCGTGGGCGGCGAAGTCGATACGGGCTTCATCGAGCGCCATCGCGCGACCTTGTTCATCAAGCCGGAGCCGGCCGGCGACCGCGCTTTTGCCGTCGCGACCCTGGCGCGCCTGCTGGAATGGCAGGACGCGGCCAAGCCCGCGGAGAGCGATCCCTGGTCGCCCTGGAACGATCAGAACGGCTTCCGCCTGCTCGACGAAGGCCATGAGGAAGTGCGCTGGAAGGATGGCGAGCGCGAGGTGATCGTGCTCGCGCGCCGGCTGCGCGCCGGTGGCCTGCGGCTCGAATTGCCGGGCGGCGCGCGCGAAGCGCGGGTGCAGCGTCTGGCGGATGGTCGCCTGTCGGTCGGGCTGGACGAGGATACGTTCGCGGCCACGGTGGTCCGGCGCACCGCCCTGGACGGCGGCATCGACTACACGCTGTTCATGGAGGGCGGCGCCCGGCGGCTGCGGCTGGTCGATCCGCTCGACGTCACGCAGTACGAGGCGACGGCCTCCGCCGATGCGATGGTGCGGGCGCCGCTGCCGGGCAAGATCATCGACTTGCGCGTGAAGGCCGGCGACACGGTGAGCAAGGGCCAGGCGCTGCTGGTGCTCGAAGCCATGAAGATGGAGCACACGCTGGCGGCCCCGGCCGACGGCACGGTGAAGAGCCTGCGCTACGCCGTGGGCGAGCAGGTGCCGGAAGGCGCCGAACTGGTCGAGTTCGAATGAGCGCCCTGCTGGGCGGCTGGCGGCTCGAGAGCTGGTCGTACCTCTACGAGGACGGCCGCCCGCCGGAGTTTCCGATGGGTGCCGATGCGCGCGGTTACATCCTCTACACGCCGCAGGGGCAGGTGAGCGCGACCATCATGCGCGCCGATGCGAGCGAATGCTTTGCCTATGCGGGCCGCTACGAGCTGGCCGATGGCACTGTGTTCCACAATATCGAGCTGTCGACCAACAAGGCGCTGGTCGGCTTGCGCTCGACACGACACATCAAGCTGGACGGTGACCGGCTGACCCTGTCGGGCCCGGACTTCGCCGCCGGCACCGCCCGCACGCAACAGATCGTCTGGCGCCGCGCTTAGAGACAACGCGTATCGAACGGTAAACCCGTCGTCTCGACCGGAGCGCGCAGCGCGGAGCGGAGAGACCTCTTTTCCGCCAATAGACGTCTAACGGGCGAAAAAAGGTCTCTCCACTCCGCCGAGCTGCGCTCGGCTCCGGTCGAGACGACGAGCTTTTGCTTTACCGCCGCGCAGCTCCCAGCACCGCGTTCAGCAAAATCGCGCCGAAGGTCGCCGTGCCGATCCCGCCCATGGCGAAGTCGCCGAACTTCAGGGTGAAGTCGCCGGTGCCCAGGACGAGGGTGATGCCGGCGACCATGAGATTGCGGCTCTCCGTGAAGTCGACCTTGTTGTCGACCCAGATCTTGGCGCCGGCGACGGCGATGAGGCCGAACACCACGATGCTGACGCCGCCCATCACCGGCAGCGGGATGGTGTGGATCAGCGCGCCGAACTTGGGCGAGAAGCCGAGCAAGATCGCGAACAGGCCCGCGACCACGAACAGCGCGGTCGAGTAGATGCGGGTCGCGGCCATCACGCCGATATTTTCGGCATAGGTCGTGACGCCGGTGCCGCCGACGCTGCCCGCCACCATGGTCGCGACGCCGTCGCCCAGGAAGGCGCGCCCGACATGGGGATCCATGTTGCGGCCGGTCATGGCGCTGACGGCGCGCAGGTGGCCGAGATTCTCGGCGACCAGGATCAGCGCGACCGGCGCGATCAACACGATCGCCCTGGTGTCGAAGACAGGTGCCGCGAAAGCGGGGGAGCCGAACCAGGCAGCCTTGGCCAGCAGCTCGCCGCTCACCGGTTTGCCCCAGCCCAGCCCGTTGGCCAGCACGGCATAGGCGATGGTGGCGATGACCAGCCCGACCAGCACCAGCAGGCGCCGCGTCATGCCGCGCGTGAAGACCGCGACCAGCGCGATGCTCACGAAGGTCACCGCCTGCATCCAGGCATCGAACGAGGTCGGCGCCATGTTCTTGACCGGCACGGCGGCGAGGTTGAGGCCGATCACGGCGACCACGGCGCCGGTCACGACCGGCGGCATCAGCCGCTCGATCCAGCCCGTGCCGCTCGCCATCACGATCAGCCCGATCAGCGCGTAAAGCGCGCCGCAGACCACGATGCCGCCCAGCGCCATCGCGATATTGGCGTTGGCGCCCTGGCCGGCATAGCCGGTCGCCGCCGCCACGACGGAGATGAAGGCGAAGGAGGAGCCGACATAGCTCGGCACCTTGCCGCCTACGAAGGCGAAGAAGATCAGGGTGCCGACGCCGCTCATCAGAATGGCGACGTTGGGATCGAAGCCCATCAGCAGGGGCCCCAGCACGGTGGCGCCAAACATCGCCACCACATGCTGGATGCCCAGCGCCACGGTCTGCGGCCACGGCAGCCGCTCGTCCGGCGCGACGACGACGCCGTCGGCCGGCTGTTTCACGCTCCAGTCGAGCATTCTCCCCCTCTTTTGCTTCTTCTTGTTAGACGACGACCTTTCTATAGAGGTGCCACGTCGCGTGGCCTAGTACCGGCAATGCGATGGCGAGACCGATCAGCAGCGGCAGGGCACCGAACGCCAGGCTTGCCGCGACGATGATGCCCCACATCGCCATCGGTCCCGGGTTCATCCGTACCGCGCGCACCGACGTCGCGATGGCGGTGCCGACGCCGACATTGCGGTCGAGCAGCAGCGGCAGCGACACGACGCCGATCACCAGCACGACCAGGGCGAACAGGAAGCCCACGCCGATACCGACGAAGGTCATCGTCAGGCCCTGCGGCGTGGTCAGCGCATCGCGCACGAAGGCCTGGGCCGAAACCGGCGCATCGGGGCCGAGGGTGACGGTGTAGAGCAGGTTCGCCGCGAACAGCCACAGGCAGAAGATCGCCAGCAGCAGGAAGCCCATCACCATGATCGAGCCGATGTTGGGCGAGCGCGCGACGGCGAAGGCGTCGGTCCAGTGGGTGTCGAGGCCACGTTCGCGGCGCCGGCTGATCTCGTAGAGGCCGAGACCGAAAATCGGCGCGACCAGCGCGAAGCCCGCGATCAGCGGGAACACCAGCGCCAGCATCCCATAGTCGAAGGCCATGCGCGAAATCGCAAGGCCCGCGATCGGATAGAGCAGGCAGAGCATCATGATGTCGGTGCGGCAGGCACCGAAATCGCGGAAGCCCTTGGCGAGGGCGTCGCCGACATCGTCGGCGGTGATGCGGCGCACCGTGGGAACGGTGGAGGCGCGATCCTCCCAGGCTCCGTCCAGCGTATCGGCCGCCGATCCGACGGCCTGGCTTGTCTGCTTCAGGTGGTCCCATCCCCATTCGAGGGGATTACGCACGTGGTTCTGCATGGCCATGACTGCCTCCTTGCGAACGAAGTTCGAAGGTCGCGTCCGTCGTGATCACGGCGGAGCGCGATCTACCACGCGGAGGAGTCTACGCCCGCGAGAGGGGGAAGTCGTCCCCCTCTCCATGCACCTGCGAAGGCGCCGTTCGCTACTGCGAGAACTTCAGGTACTGGGCCACGAAATCGCAGCCGACGCTCTTGGAGTAGGCGTCGATCAGCTTTTTCGTGATCGGGCCCGGCGCCTTGCCGTCGCCGACCGGCGCGCCGTTGAAGCTCTTGACCGGCAGGATGCACAGGCTGGTCGAGGTGAGGAACATCTCCTCGGCATTGGCGGCGTCGAACAGGTCGACGTCGCCCGGCGTGCACTCGATGCCGAGCTGCTTGGCCATATCCATGGTCATCTGGCGGCTGACACCCGGCAGCACGTAGCGCTCCGACGGGGTGAAGAGCTGGCCCTCGCGCACGATGAAGATGTTGCTGCCCAGGCCCTCGGCCAGGTTGCCGTTCTCGTCGAGCAGGATCGGCCAGGCGTCGGGATTGAGCGCCTTGATCGGCTTCTCGGCCATGATCATGTTGAGATAGTTGTGCGTCTTGGCGCGCGGCGACAGCATCGACGGGGCGATGCGGCGCGCCGTCGTGGTCATCGCCTCGGCGCCCTCGCGGTAGAGCTTGCCGCGCTTGGCGAGCGGCAGCGGCAGCATCTCGATCACGACCTGCGGGCCGACATTGTCCCAGCCCTCGTCGCCGACCGCATCGACGCCGCGGCTGACCCGCTGGCCCAGCCACCAGTCGCCGACCTCGGCGCGCAGGTGCTCGTTGCGCGCCACGACTTCCTCGCTGTGCGCGACCATTTCCTTGGCCGAGAGACCGGGATCGATCTGCAGGTAGCGCAGCGAGCGATAGAAGCGGTCGATATGCTCCTTCAGGCGGAACGGCACGCCGTTGAAGGTGCGGGTCATGTCGAAGGCGCCGTCGCCGTATTTCCAGCTACGGTCGCGGAACGGGATCATGACCTGGTTTTCGGGCACGAACTTGCCGTTGAACCAGGCGATGCGTTGATTGCTGAGCTGTGTGGCCATGTTCTTCTCCTGATCAGGTAACTCGGATTTCGAAGGCTGCGGCGCCCGCCGACGGGCTGCGTCGCTTTTTGGCGATCACCGGGGCCGCCGGTGCGATGTTGCCGTTCTCGTCGGCGAGGTCGGCGACATAGGAAAGGGCGCGGCGAATGTCGTCCGCCATCTCGCGGCGGGCGGCCGTGGCGTCGCGCGCCTGCAATGCCTCGATCAGACGTTGCCGGCCGGCCGGTCCGCGCGAGGAGGCGATGAAGTCGGGATAGAGCAGGTTCATGTAGGGCCCGGTCTGCAGCCACAGGCTTTCGATCAGGCGCAGCAGGTTGGGCTGGCGGGCCGCGGCATAGACGGCGAAATGGAACTCGCGCACCTTCTGGCGGTCGGTGGCGCTGTCGCCGCGATTGCGCGCGACGATGATCTCGCGGGCGGCGCGCCGGATATCGGCAATCTGGCTGCGCGTCGCCACGAGCGCCGCCTTGGCCGAGGCGAGGCCTTCCAGCTCCATGCGGATGTCGCGCAGCTCGAGGACCTTGTCACGGGTCATCAGCGGCACGCGCACCGAGCGGTTGGGGTTCATCTCGAAGGCGCCTTCGGCCACCAGGCGACGTAGCGCCTCGCGCACCGGGGTGAGGCTGACGCCAAGCACGCCCGCGACATAACGGAAGGTCACTTTCTGTCCAGGAGCGAAGCGTCCTGCGGTCAACGCCTCGCGCAACGAATCGTACACCTGCTGGCGAAGTGAGGTGTCGGCGGCATCCGGAGCGGTGGCGGAACGGCGCATCGGTGGCGAAGCTTAGCGCACGCTTTCCAAATTTGTGATCACAAAAATGCATTGCTGGGGTGAGAAGTGGCGGCTACGCTTCCCCGGATTTGTGATCACATTATTCTGCGGCGCCCCGCTGCCGTGGGCATTGTTTTTGCTGGGTGAGGGACATGCGCTCCTACGCGAAATCCATCGCGCTCTACGAAAAGACCCGAAAGCACCTGGCCGGCGGCGTCAGCAGCAATGTGCGCTACGCCAGCGTCCCGGTGCCGCTGTTCTTCGCCCGTGGCGAGGGCGCGCGCCTCTACGACGTCGATGGCAACGTGCATATCGATTACGTGCTGGGCAACGGCCCGGCCATTCTGGGCCACGCGCCGAAGAAGGTCGTCGATGCCGTCGCGGCCTCGTTGGGCGAGGGCCAGCTCTTCGCCGCGCAGCATCCGCGCGAGACCGAACTTGCCGAACGCCTGTGCGGCCTGCTGCCGGGCGCCGAGGTCGTGCGCTTCTCGACGTCGGGCACCGAGGCGGTGCTGATGGCCTTCCGCCTCGCCCGCGCCTTCACCGGCCGGACCAAGATCCTGAAGTTCGAGGGCCACTATCACGGCTGGAGCGACCAGGCCTATATCAGCGCCCGGCCGCCGCTCAACGAAGCGGGGCCCGCCAATGCGCCGGTGCCGGTTGCCGGCTCGCCCGGCATGCCGGCGAGCGTGCTGGGCGACGTCGCGGTCTGCGCCTGGAACGATCTCGATCTGCTGGAGCAGACGCTGGAGCGCCATCGCGGCGAGATCGCCGCCGTGATCATGGAGCCGGTGATGGTGAATGGCGGCGCCATTCCGCCGGCGCCCGGCTATCTCGAGGGCGTCCGTGCGCTTTGTACCAAGCACGGCGCGCTGTTCATCTGCGACGAGGTCATCACCGGCTTCCGCGTCGGCCTGCGCGGTGCGCAGGGCAAATTCGGTGTGACGGCCGATCTCAGCATCTATGCGAAGGCGGTCGCCGCGGGCTTCCCGCTCGCCATGGTCGCCGGACGGCGCGACATCATGGACACGCTGCTCGACAAGGGCGTGATGCACGGGGGTACCTATAACGGTAACGTCCAGAGCATGGCGGCGTCCCTTGCGGCACTGGATATCCTCGAAGCGAACGACGGCGCGGTCTATCGCGATCTCGAAGCACGTGGAAAGGAATTGATGCAGGGGCTCTCGTCGCTCGCGACCAAGCACAAGCTGCCGATCCTGGTGCAGGGCATGCCGGCGATCTTCCAGACCTTCTTCACGTCCGGCACGGCGCCGCGGAACTATCGCGAGTCGGCGGCCTGCGATCGCGACCGCATGCTGACGCTTCACGCTGCCCTGCAGGAAGAGGGCGTGCGCGCCCAGCAGGCCGGCAAATGGTTCCTCTCCACGGCCCACGACAAATCGGTCATCGATGAGACTCTCGCCGCCGCGGACCGCGCCATGGCGAAAGTGGCACGCGCCTAGATGTCGGATATCCGCCTCGAAGGAGTGACCAAACGCTACGGCACCTTTGCCGCGGCGGACTCCGTCGACCTCTCGGTGACGCAAGGCGAATTCGTTACGATCCTGGGACCAAGCGGCTCGGGCAAGACGACCTTGCTGTCGCTGATTGCCGGCCTCAACCGGCCGACCTCGGGGCAAATCTTCATCGGCGGGCGCGACGTCACCAACGCGACGGCGCAGGAGCGCAATATCGGGCTGGTCTTCCAGTCCTACGCGCTGTTCCCGCACATGACGGTTCTGCAGAATGTTCTGTTTCCGCTCGGCGTCCGCAAGATCGGTGGAGCCGAGGCCGACCGGCTGGCGCGCGATGCGCTAAAACTGGTCCGCCTCGACGGTCTGGAGAACCGCCGCCCGTCGCAGCTTTCCGGTGGCCAGCAGCAGCGCGTGGCGCTGGCGCGTGCCGTCGTGTTCAAGCCGGACATCCTCCTGCTCGACGAGCCGCTGGGCGCGCTCGATCGCAAGCTGCGCGAGGAGCTGCAGGTCGAGCTGAAGCAGCTCCAGCGTTCGCTCGGTGTCACGACGCTTCTGGTGACGCACGACCAGGAAGAGGCACTGTCGCTGTCGGACCGCATCATGGTGCTCGACAAGGGGCGCACGCAGCAGGTCGCGGCGCCGGCCGAGGCCTATCTCAAGCCCGCGAACCGTTTCGTGGCGGAGTTTTTAGGCATCGCCAACTTCGTCGCCTTGCCCGACGGCCGCCAGGGCGTGGTGCGGCCGGAGCGCGTGCGGCTGGCGGGCGAGGGGCAGGGCCAGGTTCAGGGCAAACCCGCGCGCGTCGTGGAGGCGATCTATCTCGGGCAGATGGTGCGCTACCACCTGGCCCTCGAAGGCAATCAGTCGGTGGTGGTCGCCGTGCCGTTCCTCGGCACGGCCCACGCGCCGGGAGAGCGTGTCAGCGTTTCATGGGAAGCGGCCGATGTCTGGCCGGTAACATAGAGGGGATCGAAATGAAGAGACGTACTTTCGTCGGTGCGGCCGCCGCTCTGCCGGCCGTGAGCCTCCTGTCCGGGACCGCGCGTGCGCAGGTCAAGGAAATCCGCATGATCGAGTCGGGCGGCAAGTCCGGTGAGTCGATCGAGGTCGGCTATATCGAGCCGTTCACCAAGAAGACCGGCATCAAGGTCATCCGCGAGAGCCCGAATTCGCTGGGCAAGCTGCGGGCGCTGGTCGAAAGCGGCCAGACCAGCACCGTGCTGATGGAAATCGGCTCGGGCACGCTGGTGCAGGCGCGTAACCTGAAGCTGATCGAGCCGATCGACTGGGCGGCCGTCAATCCCGCGCCGATGTTTCCCGAGGCCAAGAACGAGTACGGCTTCGGCTATCAATACTTCTCGACGATCATGGCGTGGCGCGCCGGCGCCAAGGCGCCGAAGAACTGGACCGAGTTCTTCGACACCAAGGCCTTCCCGGGCAAGCGCTGCCTGCCGGACTTCCCGCACTACAGCCTGCCGTTCGCCGTCATGGCGACCGGCGTGCCGGCCGACAAGCTGTTCCCACTCGACGTCGAGACCGGCTTCAAGAAGCTGAACGAGATCAAGAAGGACATCGCCGTCTGGTGGAAGGCGGGCGCTCAGCCGCCGCAGCTCATGAAGGACAACGAAGTCCAGTACGTGATCTGCTGGTCGGGCCGCGTCGTCGGCGATCCCGCCTTCGGGTGCAACTTCGAGGGCGGCATGGCCGACCTGTCCTACTTCTCGATCGTGAAGGGCTCCAAGCCCGAGGATCGGGCGGCGGCCTACAAGCTGATGCACGAGATGTCGCTGCCGGAAAACCAGGCGAAGGCGGCGACGGTGATCTCCTACACCGGCCCGAGCCCCGAGCTCGACGCGCTGCTGCCCAAGGACAAGCTCTCGGAGTTCCCGTCGAGCAAGCAGAACAAGTCGATCCAGTGGTTCCAGAACGCCGAATGGTGGGCGGCCAACGGCGAGGCCGTTAACAAGAAGTGGGAAGCCTTCAAGCTCAGCCTGTGATGACGAAGGCGGTGAATCGCACGCCTCCCCATTCAAATGGGGAGGTGTCGGCGTCTTACGCCGACGGAGGGGTCATAGGCATCGCTCGTGGTGCTCATGACCCCTTCGTCGCGGATTACCGCGCCACTTCCCCATTTGAATGGGGAGGAGAGGAGTAGTGCGCGCCAACGGCTTCTCCTTCATCGCGCCGCTGCTGGTGCTGATGGTCGTCGCCTTCAACGCGCCCATCGTCTACATGCTGGGCCTCGCCTTCTGGGAGAAGGGGCGGGGCTTCACGCTCGAACACTATGAAGGTCTGCTCGAGGCGCCGGTCTATCTGCGCGTGCTGGGCAACACGATGCGTATCGCGCTGATCGCGACCATCGCCAACATCATCATCGGTTATCCGCTGGCGCACTGGATGCGCGGGCTCGGCAGCCGCGGCCGCATGATCGCGCTGGCGCTGGTCGTGCTGCCGTTCTGGGTGTCGATCCTCGTCCGGACCTACGCTTGGATCGTCGTGCTGGGCAACGGCGGCATCGTGAACCGCGCCCTGCAGTGGAGCGGGCTTACCGACGCGCCGGTCTCCTTCCTCTATAATGAGTTGGGCGTGACGATCGGCATGGCCAACGTGCTGCTGCCGTTCCTCGTGCTGCCGCTGTTCGCCGCCATGCTGCGCATCGACGATCGCCTGCTGCAGGCCGCGGCCTCGCTGGGTGCGCCGCCGCGTACCATCTTCTGGAAGGTCTATTTCCCGCTCACCCTGCCGGCCCTGGCCGCGGGGGCGCTATTGGTCTTCATTCTCTGTCTCGGCTTCTACGTGACGCCCGCGATCCTGGGTGGCGGCAGGGTGCCGATGATCTCCAACCTGCTCGACACGCTGATCAACCAGATCCCGCGCTGGGAGCAGGCCTCGGCGATCTCGACGATCCTGCTGATCGTGACGCTGGCGATCTTCGCGGCCTATCGCCGCCTCGATCGCAAGGCCTCGGCATGAACCGCGAGACGATCGGCGGCTCGATCTGGGCGCGGCGCGGCCTGGCTGCGATGGGCATCTTCGGGCTCGTCTTCCTGACGGTGCCGCTGCTCATCGTGATCCCGATGTCCTTCTCCTCGGCGCGAGCACTGACGTTCCCGCCGCCCAGCCTGTCGCTGCGCTGGTACGAGACCTTCTTCGGCGATTCGCGCTGGATGGAGGCGATGTGGACCTCGGTCTTTGTCGCGGCGATCTCCTCGGTGGCGGCACTGGTCCTGGGTGGGCTGGCGGCTTACGGACTGCGTCGCGGCAGCTTCAAGGGGCGCGACTGGGCCGAAGGCAACTTCATGGCGCCGCTGATCGTGCCCACCATCATCGTGGCCATCGCTCTCTATCTTGCCTTCGCCAAGGTCGGCCTGCTGGGCTCGCTGGTGGGGCTCGTGATCGCCCATACGCTGCTCAACGTGCCACTGGTGATGATGGTGCTGGGCGTGGCGATCCGCGAGTTCGATCAGCGGATCGAGCAGGTGGCCTGGAGCCTCGGCGCCTCCTGGGGCTACACGATGCGCAAGGTCGTGCTGCCCAACCTGGCGCCGTCCGTCTTTGCGGCCTGGATCTTCGCCTTCATCGGCAGCTTCGACGAGGTGATCGTGACCTCGTTCATTGCCGGCAAGTACGAGACCGTGCCGAAGAAGATGTTCAACGAACTGATCCTCGAGGTGAACCCCACCATCACCGCCGTGGCGACGCTATTGATCGCCTTCACCGTGCTGGCGCTGGCGGCCGTCGCCTTCGTGCTGAAGCGCGGAGGCAAGCTCAAGGAGACGGTGGTCTAGGTCAAACCCGCGACCGCATGACTTCGTGGATTTGAAATACGGCGAGGCTACAAGACTGTCCTGGTCCTGAATGGACCGAGTCCTACGTGGATTCCAGACGAGGAGGTCTTTGTGGCTGGTATCGAGAGTTTCCCCAATTACGACCTGTTGACGAGCGACGCGCAGTATTTCGATTACAGCTCGGCCGCCAATCCGATCAGCCAGGGCATCATCCCGCCGGTGCCCTACCGGACCTTCTCGCCGTCCTTCTTCGACGAGGGCCCGACGCGCGTTCAGCCGCTCGATGTCAGCGACGAACTGGGGATCGTCGGGCCGGCGAGTAGCCCGGCCCTCTGCGCCAACTTCATCCGCATCGTGCGCGGCTCGCTGATGACCTCGGCCGAGGCGACCAGCCAGGTTTTCTTCGTGTACCGCGGCAATGGCCGCACGGACGCGTGCGGCGAGACCATCCACTGGTCGCAGGGCGACTACATGGTCCTGCCGGCGCACGGCCATGCGATGCATCATTCCGACGGCGAGGCGGGGCTCTACTGGGTGCATGACGCACCGCTGCTGCGCTATCTCGGCGCGGCGCCGACGGTCGCGCGCTTCAAGCCCACCTTCTATCAGCACGGCAAGGCGCAGCAGAAGCTCGACGAGATCGCGACCAATCCGAAGACGGCGAACGCCAATCGCGTCAGCGTCCTGCTGGCCAACAAGAACTTTCCAGCCACCCGCACCATCACCCACACGATGTGGACGATGTTCGGCCTCCTGCCGAAGGATGCGGTGCAGTACCCGCACCGCCACGAGTCGGTGGCGCTGGACTTCGTGATCGACTGCAAACCGGGCTGCTACACGATGATCGGCACCGAGCTCGACGAGTCCGGCATGATCAAGAACGGCCGCCGCGAGGACTGGGCGCCCGGCGCCAGCTTCATCACGCCGCCCGGCTACTGGCATTCGCATCACAACGAATCGGGTGCGGACGCCCACGTCCTGCCGATCCAGGACGCCGGCCTGCATACCTATCTGCGCACCCTGGAGATCATGTTCAGCCATCCCGGACACGATCGCACCGCGCATATTTCGCAGACGCCGTAACGGCGAAATTCCTGTCTGGCGGGCTTCCCGCTGGTGCAGTATGTGGCGCCAGTAACGGGAGGTAACCATGAATCACCCCAAGCGCGTGCGGCTCGTCGAAGTCGGGCCGCGCGATGGGCTGCAGAACGAAGCGAAGCCGGTGCCGGTCGAAGCCAAGGTGGCCCTGATCGACGCGCTTTCCGCCGCCGGTCATTCGGCGGTCGAGGCCGGCAGCTTCGTGTCGCCCAAGTGGGTGCCGCAGATGGCCAACACCGACCAGGTGATGGCGCGTATCCAGCGCAAGGCGGGCGTGAGCTATCCGGTGCTGGTGCCCAACAAGCAGGGCATGAACGGCGCTGTCGAGGCCAATGTCGGCGAGATCGCGATCTTCACCGCGGCTTCGGAAGCCTTCTGCCGCAAGAACACCAACTGCTCGATCGACGAGAGCTTCGAGCGCTTCGCGCCGGTGATGGAAGCCGCGCAGAAGCACGGCATGAAGGTGCGCGGCTACGTCTCGACCGTGATCGCCTGTCCCTATGACGGCAAGGTC
This sequence comes from Reyranella sp. GW821-FHT12G01, assembly GCF_058806575.1. Taxonomy (NCBI): domain Bacteria; kingdom Pseudomonadati; phylum Pseudomonadota; class Alphaproteobacteria; order Hyphomicrobiales; family Reyranellaceae; genus Reyranella; species Reyranella sp. GW821-FHT12G01. The sequence goes on along the minus strand of NZ_JBXAPV010000001.1, from coordinate 3,055,779 downwards.
TCGCCCGCGAAGGTCGCCGAAGTGTCGGACCGCCTGTTCCGCATGGGCTGCTACGAGGTCTCGCTCGGCGACACGATCGGCGTCGGCACGCCGGGCGAATGCGTCGCCATGATCGACGCCGTGGCGGAGAAGATGCCGCGCGAAAAGATCGCCGCGCACTTCCACGACACCTACGGCCAGTCGCTGGCCAATATCCTGGCCGTCATGGAGCGCGGCATTGCCGTGTTCGACACCGCGGTTGCAGGCCTCGGCGGTTGCCCTTACGCCAAGGGCGCATCAGGCAATGTCGGTACCGAAGACGTGATCTATCTTCTGAACGGTCTCGGCATCGAACACGGCGTCGATCTCGACGCCATCGCCAAGGCCGGCCGCGAGATCTGCACGGCGCTGGGCCGCGAGCCCGCCTCCAAGGTGGCGCAGGCGCTCAAGGCGAAGGTGGCTGCGTAGGACGACTTCTCAATGTCGTCCTGAGCGCAGCGAAGGACCTGGCACAGCGATCAAAGGAGTCTGTCGCTGGCGTGAGATCCTTCGCTGCGCTCAGGATGACAAGAATTCCGTTTCGCTTGCGGAAGCCTCACGAACGTTCAAGACGGAGTTCCATGTCCGGCGTCAAATCGCCGGCATGGATGCTCTTCCCGGTTTCCTGATCGCGGCGATCGCGCTGGCCGGCAGCCCCGGCCCGGCGACCCTCAGTCTTGCTGCCGCCGGCGCCGCCTTCGGCGCGCGACGTGGCCTCGCGTATCTCGTGGGGATCGTGCTGGGTATGGTCGCCGTGATGGCGCTGGTGGCAAGCGGCATGGTCGGGCTGCTGCTGGCGGTTCCTGGTGTCGCGCCGGTCGTGGCGATCCTGGCGGCGCTTTATTTCCTGTGGCTCGCCTGGCGCATCGCCAACGCCCCGCCTCTGTCGGAAGAGGGCGGGCGCAGCGCGCCACCCACTTTGACCGCGGGCCTGCTGTTGTCGTTGGTCAATCCCAAGGGCTATGTCGCGATGGCGGCGCTCTATTCGGGCTTCACCCTGCTGCCGGGGCGCCTCGGCGCGGACGTGGCGCTGAAACTTGTCCTGCTGACGGTCGTCATTGCCCTGGTGAATGTCGCCTGGCTGCTGGCGGGTGCGGCGCTCACGCGCTTCTTCCGCGATCCGCGCACCAACCGAATCATCAACGTGGCGTTCTCGCTGCTGCTCGTCGGATCGGTCGCTCTGGCTTTCGCCGTCTGATCGCAGCTACTGCCGCTGAACGATCCTGACCGTCACCGCGGTGGATCGTCCGGCCTCATCGACGACGGCGAGACGCACAGTGCCGGCGTTGTCGGGCACCCACTGGTTGCCGTCGAGCGGGCGGCCGTCGACCAGCCAGCGCAGGCGGCCCTGGCCACCCATCGCGTTCAGCGGCACGGCCTCGCGTGCAGCGAGCTCGATGCGGGCATCGGCCGGCGGATAGGCGATGCGCGGGCCACCGTTCGTCTCCGCATAGGGCGCAAGCGTGCGCATGCGCGGCGGCAGTTCACGATGGGAGGCGACCTTGATCGCATCGGCCGGCGGGCGGATCGCGCGATTGTCCTCGCCCGGCAGGCGACCGAACGCCTTGAGCAGGACAGGCAGCGCCGAGAGCCGCCCGAGCTGGCCGGGGCGGGGCGTGCCGTCGGCATGTCCGACCCAGACGACCACCGTCCAGTTGGCGCTGTAGCCGGCGGCCCAAGCGTCGCGATAGCCGGCGGAGGTGCCGGTCTTGAAGGCGATGCGGCGGTCGCGCAGCGCCACGGGCAGCGACGCGAAGCCTTCGGGTAAAGGCGCTTCGGCCAGCACGTCGGAGACATACCAGGCTGCGGTCGGGCCCACGAGGCGCAGGGCGTCGGGCTTGGGCCGGTCGCGGCGGACCTGCGGGGGCGCGAAGGTGCCGCCGTTGGCGAGGCCGGCATAGAGCCCGGCCATCTCGAGCGGCGACACGGTGGCGCTGCCGAGCGCCACGCCCAGCGAATTACCGTTGTCGCCCGGCGGCAGGCCGGGGGAAACGCCAGCGGTGCGCAGGGTGGAGAGGAAGCGCTGCGGGCCGACCTTCTCCAGCGCCAGCACGGCCGGCACGTTCAGAGACTGCTGCAGCGCGCGGCGCACGGTGACGGCGCCCTGATGGTCGCGGTCGAAATTGCGTGGCAGCCAGTCGCGGAAGCGTACCGGCACGTCCTCGACCAGCGTCTCGGGATGGAGCGTGCGATCGTCGAACGCCATGGCGTAGATCAGCGGCTTTAGCGCCGAGCCCGGCGAGCGGCGGGCGCGCACGAGATCGACCTGTCCGGCGCGACCGAAGAAATTGTCACCGCCCAGCCAGGCCACGACGCCGCCGGTCCGGTTGTCGAGCGCGACCATCGCGATCTCGGCGCCGTCGCCGAAGGCCCGGCGCTCCTCGCGCACGAGCTGGCCCAGCGACTGCTGCAACTCATAGCGCACGGTGGTCGGCACCACGGCGCCCGGCGACTGGCTGGCCAGCCAGGCCGAGAGATGCGGCGCCTGCATTGGCAGAGCGAGGCGGCGGTCGGGCGCGGGACGGCTGCGTGCCATGGCGAGCAGGGGCGCGTCGATCACGCCATGCTCGAGGCCGCGCTCCAGCACGCGGTCGCGCGCGGCCTGCGCGACGGCGGAAGCGCGATCGGGACGCCGCCGCTCCGGCGACTGCGGGATAGCCACGAGGAGTGCGGCTTCGGCGGCACTGAGCTGGCGCGGCTCCTTGCCGAAATAGGCAAGTGAGGCTGCGCGCACGCCTTCGAGGTTGCCGCCCATCGGGGCGAGCGTGAGGTAGATCGCCAGTATTTCGAACTTGGAGTAACGCCACTCCAGTTGCAGCGCGCGCGCCGACTGGATCGCCTTGGTCGTGAAGCTGCGCGGCCTGGGGTCGAGCAGGCGGGCCGCCTGCATCGAAATCGTCGACGCGCCTGAGACGATGCGGCCGCGCTCGGCGAGCTGCCATGCCGCCCGTAGCGCGGCAAAGGGATCGACGCCCCAATGATCGTCGAAGCGGCGATCCTCGTAGGCCTTGAGCAGGCCGAGATAGAGCGGATCGACCTCGTCGACCGTCGCCTTCAGCCGCCACTTGCCATCCGCCGTCGTGAAGGCGCGCAACAGGCGGCCGTTGGCGTCGACGACCTCCGTCGACCGGTCCTGATAGCGCGTCAGGTCGGGTGGGAAGGCGTGGTCGAGCGCCAGCCCCGTCGCTGCCACGGTCGTGGCGACGACGGCAAGGCCCGCGAGGAGGCGCTTGAAGCGCATGCCGGCTACTTCGTCTCCGGCGGCAGGATCGTGAGCGAGCGCATCCCGGTCCGTCCGAAGATCCGCGGCGCGTACATGTCCGAGACGTTGGTCGCGGGCACCGCGTAGGTGCCGGGCGTCACGGCGCGCACGATGTAGGCGACATGATAGGAGTTCGGGTTCTTGGCAGAGGAATCCCACCAGGTCAGATAAGGCCGCGTGCCCATGTTGAAGGACGCGAAGAAGCGGTCGTCGCGGGCTTCGGAAACGCGGGTCTCGGTCAAGTCGGTGAGGAACGGGAAAGACTTCACCGTCTCTTCGTTCAGCACCGATTCGATCTCGAAGCCGGCCGGCAGCAGGTCGAGCAGCGCCACCTCATGGTAGCCGCCCTCCAGGTTGCGGCCGGAGATCGAGACGATGAAGCGCTCGTTCTGCCGGACACGGGCGAGCGTACTGGTCTCGCCGTTCAGCTTGAAATACTCGCGCTGGACGCTGATGCCGGAAGTGGCCGCGGGCTGCGGATCGAGCGGCACGCCGCGCGCCGTCACCTGCATCCAGATCGGACGATCACTGTCGTTGCGCAGTTTCAGGCCGCGGGCGAGCGCCGCCGCGTCGGGGTTGATCGTCACCGGCTCGGTCGCCGCCTGACGCTGCTGGCCATCGACCGAGTAGCTGAGCTGGGCGCTGCCGCTCATCGCGCGCGCGGCCATCACCAGCCACGCCTGTTCCTGCGTGGTGGTCAGGCCGATCGATGCGGCGAGACGATCGCCCACGAGGTTCGTCATCTCGGTCAGGCCGTCGCGACCGCCTGCCTCGACCGCCAGGGTCACGAGGGCGGCGCGATTGCGCAGCGGCGAGCCGTAATAGTCGGACGGATCGCGCTCGTCGATCTTCTGGCGCGCCGAGGCGAAGGCGAGACGGGCGCGGCCCGGCTCACCCACCTGGTTCAGCGCCGCGGCCAGCATCGCCCAGGCGATGCCGCCCTTCATCTCCGACGCCTTCGTGTCCTGGAAGTAGCGGACACGGCCGGGATCGGCGTAGCCGGACTTCGCCAGCACGTACCAGGCATAGGCCTGGGCGTTGGGCGAGAACTTGTCGGCGGTCCTGTTGAGCCAGCCCAGGGCCCGCTGCAGCGACGCCGACGGCACCGCCATCTGCTGCTGGTTGGCGCGGACCAGGAAGTCCAGCACGTAGGTCTGCAGCCATTCGGCGGCCGGGGTGGAGAAGGGACCCCACATGCCGAACGAGCCGTCGGCCAGCTGCATGTCGACGATCCGATAGATGGCGTCCTGCACGCGGTCGTTGATGCGCGGGTCGGTCGGGCCGTACCCGAGCAGCGCCACGTCATTGTAGTAGAGCAGCGGCATGGCGCGGCTGGTCGTCTGCTCGATGCAGCCGAACGGATACTTGTCGAGCGAGCGCAGCAGCCCCGCGACGTCGATGCCGGGGATGCGGGTCAGCGAGGTGCTGACCTGCGCCGTGCCGGGCGCGAAGGCCGCGATCACGTTGCGGTCGACCGTGGCTTCGTTGCCCGGTCCCAGGCGCGCGACCGTGTCGACCGCGCTGGGCGTCTGCGCCGGCCGCACCTGGATGTCCCATTCGCGCTGGACATTGAAGTTGCCGGGACCCTGGACGGCGACGGTGACCTTGCCGAAGCCGGCGTCGCCGGCCCGTAGCGGCCAGGTCAGCAGCTCGCGCTGGTTGGCGGCCAGCCGCTTGGTCTCGCTGACCGAACGCTCGAGCGAGACCGAGCCGGTGGCGGTCAACGTCACGCGGTAGTCGCCCGCCTGGCCATCGACATTGTGCAGCGACAGCGCCACCCTTCCGATGTCCTTCGGCGCGAGGAAGCGCGGCAGCACGGCGTCGGCGGTGACGGCGTCGCGCACGAACAGGCGCTGTTCGCCCGAGCCGACGCGGGTCTTGTCGTAGGCGACCGCCATCAGCCGGAGCTGGCCGATGAAGTCGGGGATATCGAGGCCGATCTTCGCTTCGCCATTGGCGTCGAGTTTCACCGGTCCGCTGAACAGCGCCACGGTGCGTGTCGGCACGAGGTCGAGACCGCCGATCTCGCCGGCGTCGCCGCCAGCCCGGATGCGGCCGAGTTCATCGGCGCGCGTGTCGAGCAGGCGGCCGTAATCGTCGCGCATGGAAACGCCGAGCCGGCGCTTGCCGAAATAGTAGTCGGCCGGATTGGGCGTCTTGTAGCGCGTGAGCTGGAGGATGCCCTCGTCGACCGCGGCCAAGGTCACGAACGCGTCCTGGCCGGCCTGCAGGTTGGACACCTTCACCGGCACGTCGATGCGCTGGCGCGGGGTGATCTTTTCCGGCGTGCCGATCTGGACGGCGAGCGTGCGCAGGGCCGGATTGAGGCCGAGCCATGTGGCGCCTATCGCGCGCGTGGGCGTGCGTTCCGCGGGTGCGGACAGCGGCCGCCAGGCAGTGACCAGCGCATAGGCGCCGGCGCCCCATTCGGCCTTCACCGGGATCTCGACGGTCGCGCCGCCCGCCGGCACCTGCACCGACTGGGTCGAGACGATGCGGTCGGTGGCGACGGCGATCAACGCCTCGCCGGCGAAGGGCGCCTCGATGCGCAGGCGGGCATTGTCACCCGGCGCATAGTTCTGCCGGTCGCTGGCGACGCGCAGCGTGTCGGGCGCTTCCTCGGTCGAATCGCCGCCGTACCAGCCGACATAGAAGGTGAGGCTGGTCGTGGTGTTGGCGTCGTTGTCGACGACGGTGAGCTTGTACTGCCCCCAGTCGAGACGCTGCGACAGGCGGACAGGAGCGTCGGCCTTCAACGTCACCTTCTCGGAGGTGACGAGGCGGATGTTCTGGATCGACTGCCAGCGCCAGCGGCCATCGACCTGGTACCATTGATAGGCAAAGACGATGCGCTCGATGCGGTACTCGACCGACGGGCGCGCGATCTGCTTGCCGCTGCCGTCGACGGCGATCAGGTCGAACTCGGTGTCAAACCCTTCGCGGGAATAGCGGCCGTCGAAAGTGGACGCGACGCCGAGATAGGTGTCGCGCGTGCGGACCGGCACGACCTTGTCGGTCTTGGTCGCACGGCCGCCACCCGGCTCGAAGACGCGGGCCTGCACGGAGGCCCGCAACGGCAGGACCGTGTCATTGGCGAGGCTGCCGGCCCATTCGAGGCGCGACTTGCCCGCCTGGTCGGTATCTTCGCCCTTCAGCTCGATGAACGGCGGCTCGAATTTCTGGCGCGCTTCCTCGGGGCCAAACCGGTACTTGGCGAAGGCGGGGAAGGGCGTGTCGTCGACCGTGATGCGCATGTCGCCCTCGACGGGCAGGTCGGAGGCCGGCGCGCCGTAGAGGAAGTCGGCCGAGAGGCCGAACTTGTTCACGGTGCCGGGCTTGATGATCTCCTGCTCGGAGGTCAGCTCGATCTTGAGCTTCTCCGGGACGAAATCCTCGACAGAGAACTCGACCCGGCCGACGGGCGCGCCCTTGGGATCGATATGGGCGGCGACCGACCAGCGGCCGCGGCGCGAGGATTTCGGCAGGTCGATCGCCTGCGAGACGGCGCCCGAGCCCTGCAGGGCATGGGTGAAGCGCGTGAACTCGCTGCCGTCGGGGCGCTTCACGATCAGGGTGACGGGCAGGTTCGAGAGCGCATTGGCCGCGTCGTCGCGCATCAGCGCCATGAGCTGCACGGTCTCGCCGGGGCGATAGATGCCGCGCTCGGTGTAGAGGAAGGCATCGACCGGGCCGGGCTGCGCCCGTCCATCGACGCCACGGTCGGAGAGATCGAAGGCCGCCTTGGTGAGTTCGAGGCGCGCGAATTCCTTCTTGGCGGGATCCTGCGCCATGACCGCGACCGCTTCGGCCGCGCCCGTGCCTTTGAGCAAGCCGGCGGCAAACGAGGCGCGGCCGTCGGCGCCGGTGACCATCTTGCCGATCGGCTCGTTGCCGCGCGACAGGACGGTGACCTCGATGCCCGCCATCGGCTGGGCGGTCTGGAGCGAGCGCGCGAAGACGTTGAGGCCGTCGTCGCCACTGAAGGATGTCAGGCCGATGTCGGTGTCGATCACCCACATGCCGGCGGCGGCGCCGGTCATCGTCTCGTCGTCGTCATAGTCGCGCGACGGCGGCTTGGCGGCGTTCCACACCACGACGAAGTAGGCGCCGGGCTTCCAGTCCTTGATCGTCTCGCGGATTGGGAAGGCGGTGACGACGGCCTGGTTGGGCGCGTTGCGCACTTCCATCGTGCCGGTCCATTGCTCGGCGCCGTTGTTGCCGTTCAGCCAGCTGCGCAGCGACCACGTCTCGGTGATCGGCTCGGAACCGGGGAACGACACGTCATAGGCGCGGTCGGACGAAAAGCGATCGATGCCGCGCTCGTTCACGCGATAGACCGAGATGCCGACCTTGGAGACGTTGATGGTGGTGACGGGCAGGCCGGCGGCACTACCGCGCGGCAGGATGAAGCCTTTGCCGGGCAGGTTCACGACGGCGGGGCGGGCGCCCAGCGCCACGCTGACGCTCTGCTCCTCGCGCAGCTTCTCGCCGTTGCTGCCAGGGAAGCCCGCCAGCAATTTCACGGTGTAGTCCTGGCCGTAGGTCAGGCCCGCGATGCACAGCCGGTCGTCGACGGTGCGCAACGCCGTCTTCGCCTCGGGCTCGACGCGGATGAAGTCGCCATACTTAACGTCGCCGCCGGCGAGCGGCTTGTTGAAGGCAAGGCAGGCTTCCGCTTCCGAGCGGGAGGAATCGACCCCGACGCGACGGAAAGTGAAAGGATCAGAGGGCAGCGCCGGCGGCTGTGCGATCGGCGTCGGCGCGGCCGATGGGTTGCCGGCCTGGGTGGGCGTGACGGAGGGCGTGACGGTGGGTGTGGCGGGAGGAGCGGCCGCCGTCGGCGGAGCGGCAGGTGCCGCGGCCGGAGGCGTCGTGGTCGTCGTCGCGGTGCGGGTTGGTGCGGGGCGGTCGACCGAATCGCCCGGCCTCCCGATCAGATAACCCGCAATGCCAGAACCCAGCATCAGGGCCACAACCAAGGCAGCCAGCGTCGACCGATTCATAAGAACCCTCGCGATAAAGCGACCGGACAGTAGAGCGCGGATTGTGCAAACAATGTGGAGTCTGACGCCCGGTCTGCAATTCTCGCAGGCTGTGGCGGGAAGGTCACGCTGTGGATAGCCGGCGCTTGAGCAAGGGGTGTCCGGCGTACTAAGCGCAAGCGATGGCGTTGCATCTCATCAAGCTCGCGGTCGGCGTCGACGATCTTGCCCACATGAAGAAGGTCCAGGCGGCCCGGCGCAAGGAGCGCCGGCAGACGGCGCGCTCGCCGCATTGGGTCTACACGCGCAACTCGCCGCGACGAGGCGAGGACCTGCTGGGCGGCTCGCTCTACTGGGTGATCCGCGGCGTCATCCGCGTCCGCCAGGAGCTGATCGGCTTCGAGGACGATTTCGACGAGGAGAGCGGCAAGAAGTTCTGCCGCATCAAGCTCAAGCGCACCCTGATCCAGACCGCACCGCGCGCCTGCAAGGCCTTCCAGGGCTGGCGCTATCTCGACCCCGAGCGTGCCCCGCCGGATCTGTCGAGCGGCGATACCGCCGATATGCCGGTGGAGATGGCGGCTGAACTGAAGAGACTCGGTCTCCTGTAATCCTTCAACTCAGGCCTGCGAACGCCGCAGGCCGGCTACAAGCGTCCGGAATGCGTCCACGGCTTTTGCGAAAACGGCCTTCGGATCGTCCGCCGCCGCGATCCAGAGCGCGGCATTGAGGGCCGCGCCGTTTACCAGGCGGGCAGCGGCTTCGGCGTCCACCGGCTTGACCGTGCCGTTTTGGATAAGCGTTTCGATCGTCTCGGTGGTGGTGCGCAGGCATGCGGTCTGGTTCGGCCATTGCGACGGATCGCCGAGCACGGCCGGCCCATCCAGCAGCATGATCCGCTGGATTTCCGGCTCAAGGGCCATCTCGATGTAGGCGACACCCTCGTCCAGAAACGCCTCCCAGGGGGTCTTCGCCTTGGCCTGTGCGATACGCATCCGCGCCAGCATTTCCCCATCGATCTGGTCGATGACGGCCTGCAGTAGTCCCTTCTTGTCTCCGAAGTTGTGATAGAGGGCGCCTCGCGTCAGCCCGGCGTCGGACGTTAGGTCATCCATCGAAGCCGCCGCATAGCCTTTGGTGGCAAAGGCGCGCCGCGCCGCTTTCACCAGTTTGCCTTTCGATTCCTCGACCATTTCTGCCCGTTTAGCCACGACCGCCTCCGGTGACATACGCTTCGTATGTCAATTGACATACGGAGCGTATGCTCCCATATGCTGACATACGGAGCGTATATCAATGGAGCGAAAGATGAACCAACGCGAAGCGATCTTCCCCGCGGGCCGGCAGGCCCTCTACGAAAAATACCGCTATTCCGCGGCTGTCCGCTCAGGCGACATGCTCTTCGTCTCGGGGCAGGTCGGCAGCAAGGAAGACGGCTCGCCGGAACCTGTTTTCGAGCAACAGGTGCAGCGGGCGTTCGACAATCTGTCGGCTGTCTTGAAAGCGGCGGGCGCCACACTCGACGATGTCGTCGATGTCACCACTTTCCATACCGACCCGGAGGCCCAGTTCCCGGCGGTAATGGCAGTGAAAGAGAAAGCGTTCGGCGACTCTCCCTATCCGACCTGGACCGCCATCGGCGTGACCTGGTTGGCCGGCTTCGATTTCGAGATCAAGGTCATCGCCCGCATTCCCGAACGCCGGAACTGAGCCAGGCTCGAAGGGCCCGAGCCAGGAGCCGGCCTTACCGGTTGGTGAGCTTCAGCTCGATGCGCCGGTTGCGCGTCGTGTCGGTGGACGAGAGCGGCTGGTATTCGCCGTAGCCCGCCGCCACGAGACGGCTGTTCGGGATTCCCTCGCTGTTCAGGAACTTCACAACGGCGATGGCGCGGGCGGCCGAGAGTTCCCAGTTCGATGGATAAGTCGCGTTGCTGATCGGCTTGTTGTCGGTGTGGCCGTCGACCTGCAGGACCCAGTTGATGTCCTTGGGGATCGTGGCGGCGATCTCGACCAGGCGCTTGGCCACGCTGGCGAGCTGCTTCTCGCCGCTTTCCTGCAGCTTGGCCGAGCCCGAGGGGAAGAGCACTTCGGACTGGAAGATGAAGCGGTCGCCGACGATCTGCACGTCGCGCTGCCCGCGCAGAGCTTCGCGCAGCTTGCCGAAGAATTCGGACCGGTAGCGCGCCAGCTCCTCGACCTTGCTGGCCAGCGCGCGATTGAGCTTCTGGCCGAGATCGACGATCTGCGCCTGCTGGTCCTTGGCCTTCACGTCGGCGGCGTCGAGCGCGGTACTGAGGCGCGCGAGCTCGTCCTTGAGGGCCGCCAGCTCGGCGGTGAGGCGCACCACGGCGGCCTTCTGCTCGGCGGTGAGCTTCTGCTCCTCGGTGAGGTCGCCGAACAGCTTGCCCTTGTCCTGGTTGGCGGCGGCCAGCGAAGCGGCGAGCCGCGTGAGCTCCAGCCTCTGGCGTTCGATCTCCTTCTGCAGGTCGCCGGCCTTGGCGGCCGCTTCCTTGTTGGAGCTTTCGAGCGAGGAGGCGAGCCGGTCGCGCTCCGCCAGCATCGAGGTCAGGCGCTCGGTGAGGGCGTCGCGCTCGATCTTGAGCGCATCGGCCGCGCCGCGCTGAGTCGTGAGATCCGCACCCAGCCGGTCGCGTTCGGCCTGGCTCTGGCGGAGCTGCAGGGTGAGTTTCTCGAGGTCCTGCTTCAGGCCATCGCTCGCGGCTTTCTCGAGCGACAGCACGCTGGCCAGGTTGCCGAGCTGCTTGTTGAGGGCATCGATGGCGCTGTCGCGGGTGCTCAGCGTGTCGGTCAGCGTGAACTGCGCGACGCTGAACAGCGACAGCAGGAAGATCAGCACCATCAGCAATGTCGTCAGCGCGTCGACATAGCCCGGCCACGTGTAGTCGGCGCCTCCTCCACCGCGGCGGCGGGATGCGGCCGCCATGGCGGTTAGCCTTCGCCCGGCGGCGTCGTGCCGCGCGTCGAGGCGATGGTGCGGGCGAGCAGGCGGAACTCGCCGCGCAGCTCGTCGGCCAGCGCCGTGCGGCTGCGCACGCTTTCGTCGATCAGCCGGGCGAGGCCGGCCTCGAGGTTGCGCTGGTGCGCCAGCAGCGCGTCGCTATCAGTCTCCGGCTTGCGCTCGGTCAGGCGCGCGACCGTGCCGCGCAGCTCGATCGATTGCTCGGCGAGCCGCGCCAGCAGCGCCTGCTGCGAACGCATGCTTTCGGTCAGGGCCGACAGACGCTCGACCAGGGCGGAATTGGCGGCGGCGGCCTGTTCGCGGCCTTCCTCGCTGCGGCGCAGCGTGCGGGCGAGATCGTCGAGACCGTCGGCGGTGCGCTCCAGCAGCGCCTCGACATAGGCCGAGACGCCTTGATCGCCTTCGGTCTGCAGGGTGCCGCTGGAGAGCCGCGTCACGCCGGCCAGCCATTCCTCGAGTTCGGTATGGAAGCGGCCCTGCGCCTGACTGGCCTGCAGTTCGAGGAAGCCCAGCACGAGCGAGCCGGAGAGGCCGAACAGCGAGGCGCCAAAGGCGGTCGACATGCCCTTGAGCGGCCCTTCGATACCCTGCTTCAGCTTGGCGAACATCTGCACGGCATCGCCGCCGGTCACCTGCATGCCGACGATGGCGTCGGCCACCGCGCCGATCGTCTCGAGCAGGCCCCAGAAGGTGCCGAGCAGGCCGAGGAAGATCAGCAGGCCGATCATGTATCGGCTGAGTTCGCGCCGCTCGTCGAGGCGGCTGGCGATGCCGTCGAGCATGGCGCGCGTTGCCGTGGGCGACAGGCGGAAATTGTCCTGGCGTTCGCCCATCATGGCGGCCATCGGCGCCATCAGCTCGATCGAGCTGGTGTCGAGCGGCGGGGCGCCGGCTTCGCGATGCTGGAAGCGCCGAAGCCAGCGCACTTCGGGCCACAGCGCGATGACCTGGCGCATGACGAAGAAGATGCCGATGACCAGGACGCCGACGATGACGCTGTTGAGGATCGGCGTGTTCATGAACACGCGCAGCAGGTCATGGTGGAGGAGGTAGGCGATGCAGGCCACCACCGCCAGGAACAGCAGCATGCGGACGAGATACGGAAGCGGATTACTCATGCCATCTCCCGGTGCCGGTGAGCCGCATGCTGGCGATCATGTGTTGGGCACCAGGATTTCGACCCGCTCGTTGCCGTCGCCGGCGAAGGCGGCGACTTCGATCTTCGCTTTCACGCCCTTGTCGATCAGGTAGGTGCGCACGATCAGCGCGCGCGCCAGCGAGATCTTGCGATCCGCCGGATCGCCGTTGCCGGTAAAGGCGCGCAACTCGACCTGGCGCGGGCCGCGATCGAGGATGGCCTTGGAAACGCGATCCAGTTCCAGCTTGGACGCATCCGAAAGTTCGGCGGACTGGGCGGTGAAGGCGACCGTCGCAGCGATGGGCGCGCGTGCCGGAGGAGCCGGCGGCTGTGGCGCGGGCGCCGGGGCAAGCGCCGCCATCTTCTGCTCGGGGGCCGCGGGCGGCGCCGGAGCCGGTGTGGGCGCAGGGGCGGGCGCTGTCGCCACGGGCGGCGCTGCGGGTGGAGCGACGACGGCCGGAGCCGGCGGCGGCGTTGTCACGGCAGGTGCTGCAGCAACCGGTGGCACCGGTGCGGGAGTCGGCGTTGCCACAGGAGCGGCGGGCGCGGCTGCGATGGCTGGAGCGGGTTTCGCCGCCGGAACGGGAGCGGGTGCCGCGATGGCCGGTGCTGGCGCCGATGCCTTGGGCGCGGGCTTGGCCGCGGGTATCGGTGCAGCGCTCGCCTTCTGGACAGCGGCCGATTTGCGTTTCGTTGGCAGTTCCGGGACGGCGATGACGCGGCTCGCGATCGGTCCGGGCGGGGGCGGCGGCAGCGAGGCGGCCGGGCTGGAAGAGGGAGCCGCATAAGCGGCCGTCGCGGTCTGCGGCGCCGCGGGCGCCGGGCCGCGAGAGGACCAGGGATTGAAGGCCGGACCCGCGGCCGGTCCCGCCACGTTCGCGGGCGCAGAGACGACCGGGGGAGCGTATTGCTGCGGGACCGGACTGCCGCCCGGCAGGCCGACGCCGGAATAGGGATTGAAGGCGGTGACGTTCTGCCCCTGGGCCGCAAACGACGCAGCGCCGACGCCGATCACGGCGAGAGCCAGGCTGCGTGCAGCGACCGAAGAGGGGGGCATAACCAATTGCCTTTCCAAGGGATTTGGCAATCGACCATACCGAATGGAATCTTGAGGCTCAACCGCTCGCGGCCATGGAGCTGCGGACGAATGCGCACACGACAGGCACATCGCGGCCGCTACACTCGTGTCGCCGGTTTCAAACGGAGCGGCGATGGACCTGAAAGGCGTGCGGGCATTTTGTAGCGTGGCCGATGGCGGCGGCTTCAGTCGCGCGGCGGCGGCCGAAGGCGTGGCGCAATCCGTGCTGAGCCGTCAGGTCTCGGCCCTGGAAAAGGAACTGGGCGGTCGCCTGTTTCATCGCACCGGACGCGGCGTGAAGCCGACCGAGTTGGGCGAGGCGCTGCTGCCACGTGCGCGGGCAGTCCTGGCGGAGGCCGAGCAGCTTGCGGCCGAGGCCCGTGGCGAGGGCGCCAGTCCGGTGGGCAGTGTCGATCTCGGCGTCGTGCCGGGCTGGGCGCAGCCGCTGGTCAGCGCCCTGACGGCAAAGGTGCTGGCGGCCTATCCCCGCATCCGCCTGCGCGTACACGAAGCCTATAGCGGACAGATCGAGGCGTGGATCGCCAACGGCCAGGTCGAAGTGGCGATCTTCAATCGCTACCGCCGCGGCGCGGTCCGCGGCGCCGAATTGGTGTCCCGCTGCGACATGATGCTGGTCGGTCCGAAGGGGCATCCCTCGCTGAAGCAGAAGGACGTTCCGTTCCGCGCGCTCGACGGCGTGGCGCTGTGCGGGCCTGTCCGGCCGAACGGCCTGACCACGGTGATGAGCGAACAGGCCGCGCGTCTTGGCGTGTCGCTGAACTTCGTGCTGGAGGGAAGCTCGTCGGCGATCCTGCGCGAGGCCGTCATGCGCTGCGGCCTCTGCACGGTCTTTCCGCGCCCCTATGTGGAGCGCGAGATGGCGGGCTCCGCCTTCGCGGCATCGCGCATCGTCAAGCCGACCCTGGAACAGGCGACTTGGCTGGCCGTCGGCACGCAGCGACCGGTGACACTCGCGGCGCGCACGGTCGCGCGCCTGGCGCGCGATATCCTGAAGGGCCGTTAGGCCTTGCTCAGGATCTCGACCATCGGGTCGCGCAGACCGAAGTTGCTGGCGAGGATCGACGGACCGCCCAGCTCGTAGGGCTGGCCCGCAATGTCGCCCACGATGCCACCCGCTTCGCGCACCATCAGGATGCCCGCGGCGACGTCCCACGGCGCGAGGCCGAACTCGAAGAAGGCGTCGTAGCGACCGGCCGCCACGAAGGCGAGGTCGAGCGCGGCGGCGCCCCAGCGACGAACACCGGCGGTGCGTTCGGTCACGGCCGCCAGCTTGGCGTGATAGGCGGCGTGGTTGGCCTTGCCGATATGGGGAATGCCGGTGCCGATCAGGCCGCGCGCCGGGTCCTTGCGGCCCGAGACACGCAGGCGCCGCGACCGGGCGTTCGGCGTGTCGATATAGGCGCCGTTGCCCTTCTCGGCCCAGAACAGCTCGTCGGAGATCGGCTGGTAGATGACGCCCGCGATGATCTCCTTTTCGCGCTCGAGCGCGATCGAGATGGCGAAGTGCGGGACGCCGTGCAGGAAGTTGGTCGTGCCGTCGAGCGGATCGACGATCCAGCGGTTGCGGCCGTCGCCCTTGGTCTCGCCGCCTTCCTCGCCGAGGAAGCCGTAGTCGGGGCGGACGCGCGACAGCTCGGCGCGCAGGGTGCGCTCGGCCTTGATGTCGGCGTGGCTCACGAAGTCGCCGGGACCCTTCTCGGAGATCTGCAGATGCTCGACTTCGCCGAAGTCGCGCTTGAGATTCTTCGCCGCGGCAAAGGCGGCGCGGATCATCACGGTGATCGTGGCCGAACGTTGCGCCAGCGACTTGCGTTCGGGCGGGCCCGAGCGTTCGCGGGCCTCGCCCATCGGGGCGCGGCCGACGCGGGCGACCGGGGTCTCGCGCGGGGGACGATTGGTGGGGAGGGCCACGGGTACGCGCCTAATCCTTGGCGCGTTCCATGTAGGTGCCTTCTTCCGTGTTGATCACGAGGCGCGTGCCCACACCGATGTGCGGCGGCACCATCACGCGGATGCCGCCCTCGACGATGGCCGGCTTGTAGGAAGAGGAGGCGGTCTGGCCCTTCACCACGGCGTCGGCCTCGGTGACGGCGAGGATGACGGTCTTCGGCAGCTCGGCGCCAACCGGGGTACCTTCATAGAGCGACACGGTCACTTCCATGCCGTCCTGCAGCCAGCGCGACTGGTCCTCGTCGAGGACGTCGGCGCCGACCACGAGCTGCTCGAAGGTTTCCTTGTCCATGAACGTGAAGCCGTTCTCGTCCTTGAACAGGTAGGTGCACTCGCGCTCGTCGATATGGACGCGCTCGATGGTCTCGCCCGAGCGGAAGCGCTCCTGCAGCTTGTTGCCCTCGCGCAGCGCCTTGGCCTCGATGGCCACGAACGCGCCGCCCTTGCCGGGGCTGATGTGCTGCACCTTGGAGGCGACCCAGAGCTTGCCGTTGTACTCGAGGACGTTGCCGGCTCGGATGGAATTGACTTGGACTTTCATGGAGTTACCCGGCCCTACCGCTGTCTCGGATGAATGGAATTCGGCCTCTCCCGCTGGCGGCGGGACGAGGCCGGCGCGGGCCTTCTATCAAAGGCAGCCCGGGGTCGCAACCGGCCCATCCGGGGCCTTTCGGGGCTATTTCAGGCCCAATTCGGCCTGTTTCTTCTTCGGCAGGGCCGCCGCGATGACCGCGTGCGCCTGCTTCAGGTAAGCGCGGGTCTCGGCCGGCGTCAGGACCGACGGATCCTCGAGGGCGACCCATTTCGCACGGGCCAGGTAGGGCGCCGGTTTGAAGCCCTTGGCATGTGACAGCGCCTCGAAATGCTCCGGCGGACATTTGAAGCAGATGCGCGCCACCGAATGGCCGGGTGGCCCGATCAGGCAGAACATCTTGCCACCGACCTTGAACACGGTGACGCCCTCCCATTGCACGGTCCGCGTCGCGGCCGGCAGCTTTCGGCAATAGGCATCGACCTGGGCAGGCGTCATCGCGACACCCTACACGTGGTGTCGCCTGCGTGCGATGGTCCGACATGACCGAGTGGCGTCCCGACAAGCTCTCCCGGCGTCTGCCCTATCTGCGGGCGCGTGCACGCGTGCTGGCGGCGATGCGTCAGTGGTTCGCGAATGAGGGCTTCATCGAGGTCGAAACGCCGATCCTGCAGGCCGCGCCCGGCGCCGAGGTCCATCTCACCGGCTTCGCCACGGAATGGGAATTGCCCGACGGCGAGGCGCGCGAACGCTGGCTGCACAGCTCGCCCGAGTTCGCGATGAAGAAGCTGCTGGCCGGTGGCCTGCCGAAGATCTTCCAGTTCGCGCGCGTGTTCCGCAATGCCGAGGGCTCGGCGCTGCATCATCCCGAATTCACGATGCTCGAATGGTATCGCGCGGGAGTCGGCTACGAGACGATCATGGCCGATTGCGCGTCGCTCCTGGCCACGCTCGGTGTTCGCGAGCTGCGCTGGGGCGACCACACCTGCGATCCTTTCGCCGAGCCGGAGCGGCTGACGGTGCCGGACGCCTTCGTGCGGTACGCGGGCGTCGACCTGTTCGCGACGCTGGGCAATGCCGAGGCGCTGTCCGGCGCGTCGGGCGTCGCCATGCATGCCGGCGACAGTTGGGAAGACGTGTTCTTCCGCATCATGTTCGAGAAGATCGAGCACCGGCTCGGCATGGGCCGGCCGACCATCCTCTGCGAGTATCCGATCTCGATGGCGGCCCTTGCGCGCGCCAAGCCCGGCGATCCCAGGGTCGCGGAGCGCTTCGAGCTCTATGTCTGTGGTGTCGAATTGGCCAATGCCTTCGGCGAACTCACCGATCCGCAAATCCAGCGCGAACGGCTCGTGGCCGACATGGACCAGAAGGAAAATCTCTACGGCGTGCGCTGGCCGGTCGACGACGACTTCCTCGCGGCGCTCGACCATGGCCTGCCGGATTGTTCCGGCATCGCTCTGGGCTTCGATCGCCTGGTGATGCTGGCGACCGGCGCGCCCCACATCGAGGACGTTCTGTGGTTACCCGTTCGCTGACGGGTGTGCCGCGAAGATCTCGTTGAAGGCCTGCACGGCCGCCTTGGGACCGTCCTTGTGGTTCCACACGCCGCCAGCGACGGCGAGGAAGTCGGCGCCGGCCTTCACCACCGGCGTGCAGTTCTCGACCGTGATGCCGCCGATCGCCACGCTGGGCACCTGCATGATCTCGGTCCACCATTCGAGGATCTCGAGGCTGGCGGGAGTCGTGACCTGCTTGGTCGTCGAGGTGAAGAACGCGCCGAAGGCCACGTAGTCGGCGCCGGCTTCGGCCGCTTCCATGGCGAGGTGCCGCGAGTCCTTGCAGGTGATGCCGACCTGGCGGTTCGGCCCCACGATGCGGCGCGCCTCGGCGTAGGGCATGTCGTCCTGGCCGACATGGACGCCGTCGCAGTCGAGCTTCACCGCGAGATCGGGCCGGTCGTTCATGATGAACGCCACGTCGCGCTGCTGGCAGATCGGGCGCAGCGTGTCGGCGGCGCGGGCAATCGCGTCATCGGAAACGTCCTTCAGCCGGAGCTGGAAGGCCGCGACGTCGCCACCGTCGAGGGCGGCGCGCAGCTCGTCAGCGAAGATCGACGGATGTTCGATGAGGGCGGGGGAGATGAGATAGAGACGAGTGTTCACGAGGGTCTGCCTGATTTTGTCCGTGGTGTAGGCGCATCGCGGTCTGGCGTCGAGAGGGCGCGCGGAAACGCTGCATTGCCTTCCCGCCGGGACGCCGGCTAACTACGAACGAGCCATCTCGCCAGGGATCATGCGTAAAGTCAGGAAGACCGTTCTTTTGGCGGTAGCGTCGACCGCCGTCAGCCTCCTCGTGGGCATTGCCGTCGCCGGCTATCTGACCATTCCCAGCATTCCGCTGCTGTCGGAAGGCGACCGCCTCCTGGTTTTCGATCCCGAGATCGGCGCCACCGCCAATCCCAGCTCGCACGCCCGGCGCATCTATCCTGCGGTGCGCGACCGCCAGACCTTCGCCTTCGACATCTACACCGACGACCGCGGCGCCCGGGTCGACGGGCCGGGCCAACGCAGCCCCGAGCAGGTCGATGTGCTGGCGATCGGCGATTCGTTCACCTGGGGCTATGCGCTGCCCAACGAGGACACCTACGCCCGGCACCTGGCGCGCGAGCTCGATACCGGCGTTTCGAACTTCGCGATGGCTGCTTACGGCACCACCCAATCGCTGCAGATCCTGCGGCGCAACAGCGACCTCGCGCCGAAGCTCATCGTCTACGGGATCATTGCGCACCATTTCGAACGCAACGTCATGCCGTGCCTTCCGTCCTACTATCCGTTCTGCTTCAGCGCCTCCCATGTCGCGTGGAACGAGGCGGGTGAGCCGTTGATCGCTCCGCCGGGCAGCAACGGCGTCCAGCGCTTCCAGCGCCATCTCGCCGGCGACTTCATGAATCCGTTGACGTGGCTGTCGCACGGCATCGACGTGATCCGCGGCCGCATCGAATATGGCCGCGCCGCTTACAGCACGCCGAGCCAGGAGAAGAAGGAAGAGGCGCTGGCATTCCTGCTGCGCGAGATGCAGCGGTCGGCCGACGAGATCGATGCCGAGCTTCTCGTGGTCTATCTGCCGACGAACTACTATTCGGCGCCTGAGGCCCTGCAGCGCGTCGTGGGCGACACCCGGCTGCTCGACCTCACCGAAGCCTTCCAGCGGGAGAGGGACAAGGGCATCAACCTCTACATCGTCGGCGACGGCCATCCGAACCGGGCCGCCCACGAGCTGATCTCGCAGGAGATCGCGAAGTACGTCCGCGACAACGGCCTGCTCTAGTCAGGTCTTCCGGGGACCCGCTGCAATGGCCAGGTTGAGTTGCGACACCAGATCGTCGGCACTGAACGGCTTTCGCACGACGGGAACATGTCTGTACGGCGCCGGTATCGGCACGTCGCTGCCGTAGCCGGTCGCAAACACGAACGGCACCTGTAGCTCCGTCAGCGCCTTCGCGACCTCGATCGCGGTACCGTCGCTCAGGACGAAATCCAGGACGGCGACGTCCGGTGTGAAGCTTGCGAGAATCCGAAGTGCGTCTTGAACGGATGAAGCCAGGCGCACATCGACGGCCCCCGATTTTTGCAAGGCCTGTTCGGCATCCATGGCGATCAGGAATTGATCTTCGACAACCAGGACGGATTTTGCGTCGAGCGACGCACTCACTTCGTTATGATCCTCTCCTCGCGTAAGCGGCGAGTTCGGTACCATGGCTGACGCATCGCGTCGGTCCACAAGTCGACAGTCCGCGTGACCTCGTCGGGAGATTCGATCAATGACTGCACCTACCGCGGAAGATCTTCTTGGCAACGCGCTCCTGGCCATCCTGAAGGAAGACGATCGCAAGCGACTGGCGCCGCACATGGTGGTCGTGGATCTGGAGGCAAAGGATATCCTCCAGAAGGCCGGTGAAGACGTGGTGCAGACGTGGTTCCCGTGCGGCGCGGCG
Source organism: Reyranella sp. GW821-FHT12G01 (assembly GCF_058806575.1). Taxonomy (NCBI): domain Bacteria; kingdom Pseudomonadati; phylum Pseudomonadota; class Alphaproteobacteria; order Hyphomicrobiales; family Reyranellaceae; genus Reyranella; species Reyranella sp. GW821-FHT12G01. The sequence continues at coordinate 3,035,821 of NZ_JBXAPV010000001.1, read as the reverse complement.
ATGGCGAGCTTCTGCGTTTGGGTCGAGGAGAGCGGCTCGAACATCGAAGTCGCACTGGTCGGGCGCGAGGGCGCCATCGGCGGGGTGGTTTCCAACGGCAGGCTCCCGGCCTTTGCCACCTCGCAGGTGCGCGCCAGCGGACGGTTCCTGCGCATCAAGACGTCGGCGTTGGAGTCGGCCAAGCTCGAGTCCATCGCGCTGCGCCACTGGTTCTCACGTTACTCCGATTGCATGCTGGCCCAGGTTTTCCAGACGGCGGCCTGCAATGCCTCGCATACGATCAGCCAGCGGACGGCGAAATGGCTGCTGGCGGCGATGGCGCGCACGAGCGGTTCGGAATTCCAGATGACGCAGGATCAGCTGGCACAGATGCTGGGCGCCGGCCGCACCTTCGTCACCCGCGTGGTGCGCCAGTTCCGCGAGCAGGGAATCATCGAGACCCGGCGCGGCGTCTTCAAGGTGAACGACGAGACCGCGCTACGGGGAAAATCCTGCAGCTGCACCACCGCGATCGAGGATCACTTCGATACGGTCCTGCACGGAATCTATCCGGCCGACTAGAGACGCGCGGCACGCACTGCTGTCTTCGTGTGGCCTACTGCCCCATGCAGGGACGATTTAGCCTGCTAAGCGAGATCTGCTGGGATCAATGTCAGGAGTAATTCTTTCCGTCGGCGTAGTTTGACATTCTCGCAGAACGCTGAAGAAAGTATTGTGTGCGCAGCTTTGAATCGCTTCAGTCTCGTCAAAACGTCTGCATAGTCGAGCATCACAAGGTCAGTGCGGCTGACTTCAAGGGCTTGGGCATAGTAGTGAGCGGCTTCTTCCAAGCGATCGGCATCCTTGTAACCGCGCGCCAATATTTCGAATACGAGGTTGCGCCCGCCACGCTTGGCGATTTCCCGCGAGTACACGACAGCCGCATCATGGGCCGCGTCCATGTTCTTCAATCCGATGTTGACCTTCACTAGAAGAAAGTATGCGCGGCGCGCGTCTGCATTTAACTTGCTCAGTTCGCCTAGTTTGAGGTTCTGAAGTACGGCCTTCGCATTGGTGAGCTTTTCTTCTCCAATCAGAAGCTCGGCTTCGAGGAGTTCTCTTTGCAGCGGTGGCCATTGGCCCGGTGCTTCATTAAGCGCCACTCTGGCCAGCTCCCACGCCTTTCGGTAAAGGGCTGTTTGAATGTAGGTTCTCGCATAGGCGAAGTCATTTTTGTGGTGAGCGTAGCCCTTCTCAAGAAGATGCCACTTCAAGACGGGATTGTTCGCGGTTGCCTCTTTGATGTGCGCCAGAAAAGTCGCTGCATCTGTGCTGTTCGTGTTGGTGCTGCTGTCAGCATGGGAGTTCGCTTTTTGACGAGAGTAATCGTTCACCATGCGACCGACGTTAAGGTCGATGAGTTCCCGCCGAGCATGAATCATGTCGTCCTTAAAGGCACGATTGCGATCGGATAGCACGAAGCTTTCGTAGCTCGGGAAGTAATGAACGTTCAAACGCTCCGCAACCAGATGTTCGGCGGCGGTACGGAGAACGCTCTTGGAGTAAGTATTGGCCACCATTACGTCGACAGACCGATAAGTAGAACTCATAGGCACCGGCGAAACCGTCAAAATGATTTGAGTTTCGGAACGGCCAAAGGTGTCGATGACGTCGGCGATTTTGCGCAAATAGCCTATGGTTTCGTCAAAGGTCAGCACTCGCAACACATAGCGATCTGGCTCGGCCCTCAACGAGCTAATGAGCGGACGGGTGTTGATGTAAAGTGCATGCCTCTTATCGTACCAAACCTCGGTTAGTCCGAGGGTGATGATCACGACCCGGCAATTCTTTATGCACCCCATCGCTTGGCGCACCGCCTCGCGGCGGCCGGCAACATCCTCAATTGCCGCAGGCCGGATGCCAATGGGCAGATGATTATCGACAAACTTGCCGGGAGAAACTTCGCTGAAGTTGGCTTCTGCCACGAAGGGGAACGATGGATCGAGGGCCCACGCTAGTTCTTGATAGATCGACGGTACTCCGTAGTTATTCAGAGCACTTGAACCGATCTTGGCGAAATCCTCTCGCTTGAAGATTTCTAAGGCCGGGAGCTTGTAGCCAAAATCGAGGAGCTTAGCCTCAACGTTCCGAGCAAAGCAGGAGCCAATTGTGAAGACATTCTCTCCTGGGACCAGGCGGAACGGAACATCAAAATGGGGCTGGGCCAAAGGTTCCACCCTGTTGCCGCTTTGCTCCCGACTCGGCCACACCTTCGCGTCGTTGGGTATGCCGCGAGAGGCAAGAATTTGGTGAGCGGTAATCTCGACGAGCGGCAATGCGATCATCCCCAGTGACCACCGGTTGTAGGTGGTAGATCGCGCACCCGTCAAGAACGCATGCCATGGGTGCGCCGCCAAGTTGTATTATGGAGCCGGACTTTGCATCTGCGTCGACTAACGATGAGCCGAGTTACCTGATCATCAGATATTGTGTGGGTTTTTCGGGGAGGCTTCTCAGTAAACGACTTCGTCAGCCGAGTTGGACGACCGACAAACAAAAAGGGCGCTGGTTGCCCAGCGCCCTTCGTGGATCGGCGGATAGCCGTCTTTACATCTTGCCCTGATAGATCGCGATGATCTTGTCGAGCATGTCGAGCGCTTCCTCGCGCGGGCGCTGGAAGGTGTTACGGCCGATGATCGAGCCGTTGGCGCCGCCGTCGCGCAGGCCGCGGACTTCGTTGAACAGACCCTCGAGGTCCTTCGCTTCGCCGCCGGAGAAGACGACGATGCGGCGGCCGTTGAAGGTCGCCTGCATTACGTGCTTGATGCGCGCGGGCAGGGTCGAGATGTCGACCTTGGCCTTCTCGTAGGCGGCCTTCGCCTCGGGCTGCCACAGCACGTTCGTCGGCGGCTTCACCTTGATGATGTGGGCGCCGAGCAGGGCCGCGATGTGGGCGGCGTAGGCGCAGACGTCCATCGCCGTCTCGCCGGCCTTGTCGAGCTTGCCGCCGCGCGGATAGGACCACATGACGACGGCGAGGCCGACCGCCTTGGCTTCCGCCGACAGCTCGCGGATCTCTTCCATCATCTCGTACTGGTCTTCGGCGCCCGGATAGATCGTGAAGCCGATCGCCGAGCAGCCGAGGCGCAGCGCGTCGGCCACGGTGGCCGTCACGGCCTGGTCCTTGTTGGTCGACAGCGAGTTGGCCGAGTTGACCTTGAGGATGGTCGGGATGGCGCCCGCGAAGGTGTCGGCGCCGGCTTCGAGCGGGCCGAGGGGGGCTGCGTAAGCGTTCAGGCCGGCGTCGATGGCCAGCTGGTAGTGATAGTGCGGATCGTAGGCGTCCGGGTTCGGCGCGAAGGAGCGGGCCGGGCCATGCTCGAAGCCCTGGTCGACCGGGAGGATCACCATCTTGCCCGAACCGCCGAGGCGGCCGTGCATCAGGATACGGGCCAGGTTGGCCTTGGTGCCGGGGCAATCGCTCTCGTAGTTGTCGAGGATCTTCTTGACGGTACGGGTGATTTTCACGGGCCAGCTCCCAAAGCAGTTCATTCGAGGGGAAACGGAGCCGGTGATAGCGGTGCCGGCGGGCCGGTTCAAGCCCTGCCGCTGACGACTACCTGCCACGTTATTGACCCCGGGGCGGAGCTGTGGACAGGCTGGGTACTCCTAAAGCCACAACGCGACTGGCGAAACGGATAAAGGAAAAGTCGGTGCCGTCTCCCTCGTCGCCCATGCCGCCCAAGTCATTCGCGGCACGCCTGCCGTTCTTCTTCGGCTGGGTGATCATCGCGATCGCCTTCCTGACGGTGGCGGTCAGCGTGACCACCCGAACGGCCTTCTCGCTGATGTTCCCGCCCATCGTCGACGAATTCGGCTGGGACCGCGGCCTGGCGGCGGGCGCGTTTTCCTTCGGCTTCCTGATCTCGGCCGTGATCAGCCCGGTCGTCGGCCGGACCATGGACCGGCGGGGCCCGCGCTTCGTGATCGAGATCGGCGTCGTGCTGACGGCGGCGGGCCTGCTGGGCGCCACGGTGATCAGTGCGCCCTGGCAGCTCTACGCGACGCTCGGCGTGCTGGTGGGCGCCGGCGCGAACTGCATGAGCTTTTCCGTGCAGTCGCAGTATCTGCCCAACTGGTTCGTGCGCCGCCGGGCGCTGGCAACCGGGCTGGCGTTTTCCGGCGTCGGCGTCGGCGCGATCCTGATCCTGCCGTGGCTGCAGACGATCATCCTGAAAGACGGCTGGCGCAGCGCCTGCTGGGCGCTCGGGCTGATGACGCTGTTCGTGCTGCTGCCGATCAACCTGTTCGTGACCAAGCGGCCGCAGGATCTGGGCCTCCTGCCCGACGGCGCGAAAGAAGCGGGTGCGGCCGCCGCGCGCCGGGCGGCCGCCATCGTCGATCCGAAATGGGCCGCCATCGAATGGACGGTGGGCAAGGCGGTGCGGACGCATCGCTTCTGGTGGCTCTGCATCGGCTTCTTCAGCACGGGCTATGCCTGGTACGCGGTGCAGGTCCACCAGACGAAGTACCTCGTCGAGATCGGCTTCAGCCCCATGCAGTCGGCCTGGGCGCTGGGTCTCGTGGCGATGGTGGGCATTCCGGGACAAATCCTGCTCGGCGCCCTGTCGGATCGCATCGGCCGCGAGATCGTCTGGACCATCGCGGGCGCAGGCTTCGTGATCTGCTATGCGGCGCTCCTGGCGCTCGGCGCCGGGCCGTCGCAGCCGCTGCTCTATCTGATGGTCCTGTCGCAGGGCGTGCTGGGCTATTCCTTCACCAGCCTGATGGGCTCGGTGGTGGCCGAGATCTTCGAAGGCCCGCACTTCGGCTCGATCTTCAGCATCATCATGGTTTCGCTGTTGGCCGGCGGCGCCGCGGGACCGTGGGTCACCGGCGTGCTGTACGATGTCGAAGGCGCCTATCGCATCGCCTTCGCGGTGGCACTGGGCTTCAGCGCCCTGGGCGCCGCATCGATCTGGTTCGCGTCGCCCGGCAAGGTCCGCATGGTTGCCGGGCGCGCAAAGCCCTGAAGGCTATTCGTTGAGGCCCTTGCCCGGGTACGGGTGCGTCGCGATCCAGTGCTTGGCGATGTCGAGGCGCCGGGTGACCCAGACGCCCTGTTGTTTCTGGACATAGTCGAGGAAGCGCCAGAGACCGGCCATGCGCGCAGGGTGACCGATCAGGCGCTGGTGCAAACCGACCGACATCATCTTGGGCTGCGTGGCGCCTTCCTTGTAGAGGACGTCGAAGGCGTCCTTCACCAAGCCGAACCATTGCTCGGAATGGACCATGCCGGCGGCGTACTTGCCGTCGTTGTTGGTCAGTGAATAGGGCACGATCAGGTGCGGCTTGCCTTCGACGGTTTGCCAGAACGGCAGCTCCTCTCCGTAATAGTCGCTGTCGTAGGTGAAGCCGCCTTCCTCGATCAGCAGGCGGCGGGTGTTCACGCTCGGTCCATAGCGGCAGTACCAGCCGGCCGGGCGCTCGCCGACGGTCTGCTCCAGCGACTTGATGGCCTTCTGGATGTGCTCGCGCTCCTCGGCCTCGGAGAGCTGGAAGTGGCGTACCCAGCGCCAGCCGTGGCAGCAGACGTCCCAGCCCGCGGCCTTGATCGCCTGCGCAGCCAGCGGATTGCGTTCCAGCGCTAGCGCACAGCCGAACACAGTGAGCGGCATCCCGCGTTCCTGGAAGGCGCGGTGGATGCGCCAGAAACCGACTCGGCTGCCGAACTCGAACATGCCTTCACCGGCGAGGTCGCGGCCCTTCAGCCCCTGCGAGGAGGTGCTCGATTCGGTGAGGCCGGTTTCGGTGTAACCCTCGCCGTCCTGCACGGACGGTTCCGAGCCTTCCTCGTAGTTCACGACGAAGTTGATGGCGATGCGCGCGCCGCCGGGCCATTTCGGATCGGGCGGATTGGGGCCGTAGCCGATGAGGTCGCGTGTCGGTTCCCAGCTCATCAAGGTCTCCTTACCAATTCGGCGCCCATCTGGCGGGCAATGTCGGCGATCTTGTCGTTGTGCGTGGCCATCGAGATCGTGCTCACGCCGGCGCGCAGGCAGGCCAGCGCGTAGCCCGGCGTGTCACCGCAATCGACGATCAGCGTGAACGGCACGTCGGGGAATTCCTCGCGCGCCCGCGTTTGCAGCGCGCCGAGATAGCCCGCGCCATAAATCGCGGCCGCGTTCTCGGGCGTCAGCAAGACAGGCGCCGTGCCGGAAGCGCGCGCTGCCAGCAGCGCGGCTTCGGTCTGTTTCCAGTCGCGTACCAGCACGATTTCGTCCGCCATGGCGTGGCGATACTACTCATTCAAGCCCTTGCCCGGATAGGGATGGGTCTTGATCCAGTGGCGCGCGATGTCGAGGCGGCGGGTCACCCAGACGCCCTCGTGTTTCTGGATATGGTCGAGCAGCCGCTGCAAGCCGACCGCGCGCGCGGGATGGCCGATCAGGCGCATGTGCAGGCCGATCGACATCATCTTGGGCTGCGTGGCGCCTTCCCGGTAGAGCATGTCGAAGGCATCGCGCACGAAGGAGAACCACTGGTCCGACGTGCCGATCGAGGCGGCGAACTGGCCGTCATTGTTGGTGACGGAGTAGGGCACCACGAGCTGCGGCTTGCCGTCGACGGTGAGCCAGAAGGGCAGCTCCTCGCCGTAATAGTCGCTGTCGTAGAGGAAGCCGCCTTCCTCGACCACGAGGCGGCGCGTGTTCACGCCGGGTCCATAGCGGCAGTACCAGCCGAGCGGCCGCTCGCCGGTCATCTTCTGGATGGCGGCGATCGCCTTGCGGATGTGTTCGCGCTCGGTCGCCTCGTCGAGCTCGTAATGCTTGATCCAGCGCCAGCCATGCGAGCAGACGTCGAAGCCCGACTTGGCGATGGCGGCCGAGGCCTCGGGATTGCGCTCCATGGCGAGACCGCAGCCGAAGATCGTCATTGGCAGGCCGCGCTCCTGGAAGAGACGCATCAGGCGCCAGAAGCCGACCCGGCTGCCATATTCGAACAGGCCCTCGGCCGCGAGATCGCGGCCCTGGATCGACTGGCCCATGCCGGCGGCGTCGCTGAGACCGATCTCGGTATGGCCCTCGCCGTCCTGGATGGAGGGCTCAGAGCCCTCCTCGTAGTTCATGACGAAGTTCACCGCGATGCGCGCCCCGTTGGGCCATTTCGGATCGGGCGGATTGGCGCCGTAGCCGATGAAATCGCGGCGGACCTCGTAGGGCATCGTGAAACTCCAGCATGGCTCAGGGAATGCGGACGGTGAAGGGCGGCACTGGCACGAACTCCTCGTCGCCCTTGCCGCCGTCCCGCCACATGAAGACGGCGAAGCGGCCGGGGCGGTCGAGCACGGTGAGGCCGTGATGCCAGGTGTCGGGACGATAGGTGACTCCCTGCTTGCCGGTGGCGACGAAGGCTTTCATGCCGCCGACGTCGGGACCGCCCGCGGCCGCATGCGGCGCCACGATGATCAGCCAGCGCTCGACATCGAGCGGCATGAAGGTCTGGGAGGAGAATTCGTGGCGCTCCATGTAGTCGCTGCGCAGCGGCCGGTCCGGCGTCTCGGCCTTCATGCTGACCGAGATACTCGCATGCGCGGTCGGCCGCAGGTTGCCGAGCGCCTCCTCGTAGTAGGTGCGGCCGGCCGTGTCGGGCACGTCGATCACGTCGCCGAAGGGGGCGAAGGCTTCTTTCGTGAGGGGCTGGGGGATCAGTTCCATTGGCGGGTCCTCGTCAGTCGCGCATGCGGCGGGTCAATCCCACCGTCCATTCCATGATCAGCATCAACAGGAAGGCCGCGGCGATCAACACGCCCGACACCGCGGCGATGCGCGGATCGAGCGTGGATTCCATCATGCCCCACATGCGGATGGGCAGCATGTCGGTGCGCGCCGTCGACAGGAAAAGCGATACCGGCACGTTGTCGATCGACGCCATGAAAGCGAGGAACGCACCGGCGAAGATACCGGGCGCGATCAGCGGCAGGGTCACGCGGCGCAAGGTGTAGAACCAGCTCGCCCCCAGGCTCTGCGAGCTGTCGTTCAGCGCCGGATCGAGCTGCGAGATGCTGGCGGAGGTCGTCCGAATGATGAACGGCACGGTCACGATCATGTGGCCGGCAATGATCAGGTTTATGGACGGCCGGAAGCCGATCAAGGTGAAGTACATCAACGCCGCCAGGCCGAAAGTGAGCCCGGGCAGGACCAGCGGCGACATGAAGAGCCCGTCGGCCGCGCGTGCGAGCTTGTGGCGGCTGCGCGCCAGCCCGAGCGACGCCATGCTGCCGAACAGGATGCCGAAGCCGGTCGACCAGGCTGCCACTTCGAGCGAATTGTAGACAGCGCGATGGATCTGGCGCGATTTCGATTCGTCGAACAGCGCCTCGTACCATTGCAGGGAGAAGCCAGTCGGCGGGAACTTCAGCGAGCGGCCCTCGGTGAAGGAGGTCGTGAGCACGATCACCACCGGCGCCACGATGATCAGCAGCGCCAGCGCCGCCAGCGTGCCGATCACGATGCTGTAGGACAGATCGCCGATGCTGCGGCGCCTACCCATGGACGTAGCCTCCGGAGCGACGGCCGAGATAGGAGAGCGCGCTCACCACCGTCAGTACCGACACGAGCAGGGTGAGCGACACCACGGCGGCGAAGGGCCAGTTGAAGACGACCAGCGACTGTTGCCAGATCAGCAGCGGCAGGTAGATCAGGCGCACGCCGCCGATCACGGTCTGCGAGATAAAGGCGGTGGTGGAGCTTGCAAACACCAGCAGGCAGCCCGCGACCAGGCCCGGCATGCTGAGCGGCACGATCACCTTGAACAGCGTCCGCCAGCGCGAGGCGCCGAGGGCGGAGGAGGCGTCGCGCAGGTTGGGATCGAGCCGCGACATCACGCTGATCAGCGGCAGGAGCATCAGCGGCATCTCGATCTGGGTCAGCGAGATCACGAGCCCGAGCTCGGTCTGCAGCAGGCGCAGCGGTTCGGAGATGATGCCGAGCTGCATCAGCAGCGTGTTGACCACGCCCTCGCGACCCAGCACCACGATCCAGGCGAAGGTGCGGACCACCACGGAGAGCAGCAGCGGCATGACGATGATGAAGATCAGCACCTTCTGCAGGCGCGGTCCCGCATCGAGATAGATAAGTGCCAACGGATAGCCGATCACGATGGTGGCGCACACCGTCTTCAGGCCAAGCAGCATCGTGTCGGCGATCACCTTGTAGCTGAAGGGATCGCCGAGGAACTTGGCCCACTGGCCGAATCCCGGCTGGCTGATCTTGTCGTCGTTGAAGAAGCTGACGCCGACCAGCATGAGGAGCGGCGCCAGGAAGATCGATGCAAAGGCCAGCGCGAGCGGCAGCGCGAGCTGCCACTCTGCCAGCTTTTTCACTTCGCCATTTCCTTGTTGAACTTCTCGATCCAGCCGGCGCGCAGCGGATTGATCTTGGCCCAGTCGTGACGGATGTAGGTCGACATCTCGTCGAGGTTCTTCATCGGCAGGTAGTCGGGGAGCGGGACGTCCTTGTTCACCGGGATGAAGTTGTACGGCGGCTTGGTGAGAGCCTCCTGCACTTCCTTGCCGGCGACGATGTCGATGTACTTGTAGGCGTTCTCGACGTCGCCGGCGCCCTTGGCGATGTGCAGGGTCGTCAGGAAAGTGATGGCGCCCGTCTCGGGCTTCACGAACTCGATGTCGACGCCGCGGCCCTTCAAGGTCGCGACGGTCTGGGTGTTGGTATACATCACGTCGCACTGGCCTTGCTGGAACAGGCTCGGCATGGCGGCCGGCTGGCCGACGGCGGCGATCTTCGGCAGGACCTTCTTCAGCTCGACGAGCGCGGGTTCGATGTTGGTTTCCGAGCCGCCGAACACCTTGGCGATCTCGATCAGCGACACCGTGCCGAAGGTCGTCTGGAAGCCGGTCAGGCCGAGGCGCGACACCCACGGATCGGTGAAGAGATCCTTCCAGCCCTTGGGTGCCGGAACCTTCTTGGGATTGTAGGCGATGCCCACGACCTGCGCGTTGACGCCGACGCCCCATTCGTCGACCAGCCCGGCCGGCAGCTTGGAAGCGTTGGAGATCTTCTTGGCGTCGAGCTTGTCGAACAGCCCGTCCTGGATCGCGGTGATGCGCGGACCCGGATCGAGCACGAAGGCGTCGAACGGCGGGGCGCCGCGCGCGGCCTTGGCCTTCGCGACCTGGTCGACGGCGAAGAGCGGCTGCAGCTCGAGGTCGACGCTGTCCTTCTTCTTCAGGGCCGGCGCGACGATGGCGCGGAAGGCTTCCTCCCAGCTGCCGGGGTAGATGGCGGCGGCGACGCTGCCCTTTGCGTGAGCGATCGAGGGGAGCAAGGAGGCGCCTCCGAGGGCGGTGGCGCCGGCGAGCAGATGTCTGCGGCTGAACATGGAAGGATCTCCGTGGTTGTCAGGTGGAACGCGGGAACAGGGTGGGGCGGGCGTCGGCAGCGAGGGTGCAGTAGGCGCGGGCGGCCTCGCCCATGACGGCGCGGCGCGGCTCGATGATCTTGAGGAAAGCGCCGTCGGCGGTGCGGGCCTCGTGGACGAGCTGCGCGCCGATCGGCAGGGCGAGGCCGGGCTCGATCTTCCAGGTATCGGGACCGGGAACAGCGGAAAGCGCCAGTTGCTCAGGCCGCACCGACATCAGAACGGGCGCGCCGAGGCCGACACCGGCGGGCGCTGGCAGGGTAAGGCTGGCGCCGGCATCCAGCACCACCGTCGCGGTGCCGTTCTGCAGCGAGGCCACCTTGCCGTTCATCAGGTTGGTGGTGCCGATGAAGCCATTCACGAACAGCGTCTGCGGCCGGTCGTAGATCGAGACGGGCGTGTCGAACTGCTCGACCTTGCCCTTGTTCATGACGGCGATGCGGTCGGCGACGCTCATCGCCTCGTCCTGGTCGTGCGTCACCAGGATGGTGGTGAGGCCGAGCGTCCGCTGCAGGCGCTTGATCTCGATCTGCATGTCGAGACGCAGGTTGCGGTCGAGCGCGGCGAAGGGCTCGTCGAGCAGCAGGATCGACGGTTCGATGGCAAGCGCCCGGGCAAGCGCGACGCGCTGCTGCTGGCCGCCCGAGAGCTGGCGGGGCAGGCGCTCGTGGAAGGCGCCGAGCTGGACGGTCTCGAGGAAGCGCGAGACCTTGGCCTGCACCTCGGGGCCGTGAACGCCACGGGCGCGCAGGCCGTAGGCCACGTTTTCCGCCACCGTCATGTGCGGGAAGAGGGCGTAGTTCTGGAAGACGATGCCGATGTTGCGCTGGTTGGGCGGCAGATGGTCGATCACCGCGCCGTCGACCCGCACCCGGCCGGCGGCTTGGCGTACGAAGCCCGCGATCACGCGGAGCAGGGTGGTCTTGCCGCAACCAGACGGGCCGAGCAGGGCCACGACCTCGCCGGGCTCGATGGCGAGCGTCACGCCGTCGACCGCGGTCGACGTTCCGTAGCGGACGCTCAGATCCTCGACGTCCAGCGTGCGTGCCGCGTTGGTTTTCAATGCTTCCTGCAACTGTGCCGCCTCCCGTTCAGCGCAAACGCAAGGGGCATGCCAACCATCGGCGGATCGTTCATGCCGGGAACTGCTCTCGCCACGACTGCGCGATGGCATCGCGCCGCGCGATCCACACTTTGTCCCCGTAGGAATCGAGCAGCGCGAGCACGCGCTTGAAGGCGGCGAAACGGCCGGGGCGGCCGGCGATGCGCAGGTGCCAGCCGATGTTCAGCAGCTTCGGATGGCCGGCCTCGCCTTCCTCGATCAGCATGTCGATGGCGTCGCGCACATAGTCGACCATCTCGTCGGCGCGCACGAAGCCGTTGGGATGGAAGAACTTCATGTCGTTGCTGTCGAGCGCGTAGGGCACCACCAGGAGCGGGTGCCGGGCGTCCGACTTGTCCCAGTAGGGCAGGTCGTCGTCGAAGCCGTTGCTGGCATAGCCGAAGCCCAGCTCGCGCAGGATGGAGCGCGACTCAGGGCTTTCGCTGCCGCGGCAGAAGAAGCCCTTGGGACGCTGCCCTGTCGCGCTTTCCATGACTTCTACGCAGCGCCGCAGGTCGTTCAGTTCGCTGTCCCGGTCGGCGTAGTCGGCATGGGGACGCCACCGCCAGCCGTGGCAGGCCGCCTCGTGGCCGGCCTCGACGATGCGTCTCGCGACCTGTGGCAGGCGCTCGACCGCCCGGCCGCACATGTAGAAGGTGACGGGCCGCCGGTGCTTCTCAAGCGCCGCCAGCATGCGCCAGATCCCGGCGCGCATGCCGTAGGCGAAGATCTGCTCGTTGCCCTGGTCCCAGCGTCCGGGCGGCACCACGCTCACCACCTCCGAGATCTTCTCGGCTTGCGGATCGCCGTCGCTGACGGCCAACTCCGCGCCTTCCTCGAAATTGATCACCAGGGAGACCGCGAGCCGGGCGCCGCCGGGCAGCTTCCAGGCCGGTGGCGTGCCGCCGTAGCCGACCAGATCGCGTGTCTGGCTCACGGCTTGCATGTCGTGCTCCAGACGGATGTGCACATTTCTTGACGTAATGTGCACATAATTTTACCAGCTCTCGACAGGCCCATGACTGATCTCCATCGCGATCTCGATCCTGAAACGGCCCTTGCAGGCCAGTGGTTCGAACACCTTCGCACCCATTCCAGAAGCCGCCTTGGCGTCACCCGCGCGTCGTATGGCGAGGGCGAGCAGATGGCGCATGACCTGATGCAAGGCATCGGCCAGACACTGGGGCTGGAAAAGCGGATCGATGCGGCGGGCAATCTCTATCTGACCCTGCCGGGGCAGGACCGGTCGCTGCCGGCCATCATGACGGGCTCGCATCTCGACTCGGTGCCCGAGGGTGGCAACTACGATGGCGCGGCAGGCGTCGTCGCGGGCATGGCGATGCTGGCGCGCTGGCATCGCGCGGGCCGCCGGCCGCGCCGTGACATCACGGTGATGGGCGTGCGCGCCGAGGAGCTATCGTGGTTTCCCGCGCCTTATATCGGCAGCCGGGCCGTGTTCGGCCTGCTCGAACCCGAGGCACTCGATGGCTGCCGGCGTCCCGACACCGGCCGGACTCTGGCCGAACACATGCGGGAGTCAGGTTTCAAGCCCGACCGTATCCGCAATCGCGAGCGGCAGCTCGATCCCGCGCAGATCGCTTGTTTCCTCGAGCTGCACATCGAGCAGGGGCCGGTGCTGGTGAAGCGTGGGCTGCCGGTCGGGATCGTGACGGGCATCCGCGGCAACCTCCGTTATCGCGATGCGCATATCGTCGGCCGCTACGGTCATGCCGGCGCCGAACCACGATTGCTGCGCAACGATGCGCTGCTGGCCGGCGTCGAGTTCGTGTCGCGCCTGGAAGCGCTGTGGCTGGAGCACGAGGCGGCGAGCAAGGATCTGGTCTGCACGGTGGGCCAGTTCCATACCGATACCGCCGTGCACACGATGACCAAGATCCCGGGCGAAGTCTGGTTCTCGATGGACATCCGCAGCGAGGACAATGACGTGCTGCTCGCCATCGACCGGCGATTGCGGGAGATCGCGCAGGAGATCGGCACGCGGCGCGGCGTCACGATCGATCTCGGCGCCTTCACCAATGCGAAGCCCGGTCCGATCGACGGCACGCATCGCGCACGGCTCGAACGGTTGGCGCGGGACCTGAACGTCGAGACGCTGTCGATGGCGAGCGGGGCGGGGCATGATTCGGCGGTGTTCGGCATCATGGGCGTGCCGACTGCGATGATCTTCGTGCGCAACGATCACGGCAGCCACAATCCGGACGAGGCGATGGATCTCGCCGACTTTGCGCAAGGCCTTCGGCTGCTGGTCGCCGCGGTGGAGGAGATCGATGCCGCGTAAGGCGAGAAAGGGCGACGTCGCCGCCGACGAGGCGGTGTACGGGGCAATCAGGCGGGCGATGCACATGGGCCGCCTTGCACCCGGCACCAAGCTGCAGGAGCCGGCGCTGGCGCGCGTGCTCGGCGTCAGCCGCGAGCGCGTGCGCAAGGCGCTGCATCGGCTGGTGCACGAGGGCTGGCTGACCGCGATCCCCAACCGCGGCACCTTCGTGCCGTCGCTCACGGTCGAGGAGATGCGCGAGATCTACGACGTGCGCTCGATGCTGGAGGCAGCCATCGTGCGCCGTCTGAGCGAGGGCCATACGGCGGCGGCGGCGAAGCGCCTCAAGGCGCATGTCACCGAGGAGAAGGTGGCGACGCGCCGCGACGATCGCGGACGCCTGTTCGAGCTGTCAGGCGAGTTCCACGTCCTGCTCGCCGAACTCTGCGGCAACGACGAGCTGACGCGCCTGCTGCGTGGCCTGCTGACGCGCTCGACCATGCACTTCTCGCTCGCGGCCCCGCAGCAGCTCACCAACTGCGCCGGGCCGCACGACCATGGCGACATCGCCGAGGCGATCCTGGGCGGCAAGGCCGACAAGGCCGCGAAGTTGATGCTTGGGCATCTGGCAGGCCTCGTGGACTTGCAGGCGTCGCGCCCGCTTGAGCAGAAGCCCATCGACCTGCCGGAGGCGTTTCGCGGCATCAAGGCGCGGCGGACGGATCGGGACTGAGGGACGGAGGTCGTCGCATCCTCCAACGAAAACGGGCGCCCCGTGGGGCGCCCGTCGTCTCATCGTGGATAGATCCGGATCGGCCTAGAGCTTGGCCCCTAGAGCTTACCCATAGCCACGGCCGTGTCGGCCATGCGGTTGGAGAAGCCCCACTCGTTGTCGTACCAGCTCATGACGCGGACCAGCGTGCCTTCCAGCACCTTGGTCTGGTCCATGTGGAAGGTCGACGAGTGGCTGTCGTGATTGAAGTCGATCGAGACGTTCGGCTGATCGGTCCAGCCCAGGATGCCCTTGAGCTGGTTGCCGGCGGCCAGCTTGATGGCCTTGTTGATCTCTTCCTTGTCCGTCTTGCGCTTGGCGACGAACTTGAAGTCGATGCACGAGACGTTCGGCGTCGGCACGCGGATCGAGACGCCGTCGAGCTTGCCGTTCAGTTCCGGCAGCACGAGGCCGACGGCCTTGGCCGCACCCGTGGAGGTCGGGATCATCGACAGCGCCGCGGCGCGGCCGCGGTACATGTCCTTGTGCATCGTGTCGAGCGTCGGCTGGTCGCCGGTGTAGGCGTGGATCGTCGTCATGAAGCCGTGGTCGATGCCGACCGCGTCGTTCAGGACCTTGGCGACCGGCGCCAGGCAGTTCGTCGTGCACGAGGCGTTCGAGACGACGATGTGATCCTTGGTGAGCTTGTCGTGATTCACACCGTAGACGACCGTGAGGTCGGCGTTGTCGGCGGGGGCCGAGACCAGGACGCGCTTGGCGCCGGCGGTCAGGTGGGCCGAGGCCTTGTCCTTCGAGGTGAAGATGCCGGTGCACTCGAGGGCGATGTCGACGCCCATCGCCTTGTGCGGCAGCTTGGCGGGATCGCGCTCGGCAGTGACCTTGATCGGGCCGCGGCCGACATCGATCGTGTCGCCGGCGACCTTCACTTCGCCGTTGAAGCGGCCGTGCACCGAGTCGAAGCGGAAGAGATGGGCATTGGTTTCGACCGGGCCGAGATCGTTGATCGCGACGACCTCGATGTCCTTGCGGCCCGACTCGATGATGGCGCGCAGCACATTGCGGCCGATGCGGCCGAAGCCGTTGATTGCAACACGAACAGCCATCTTCTTCCCTCCGTTATTGCGCCAGCCGACGCGCCGCTTCCGCGATCGCCTCGGGCGTGATGCCGAAATGCTTGTAGAGCTCGGACGCCTTGGCCGAAGCGCCGAAGCCCTTCATGCCCACGAACGCGCCCTTGGCGCCGAGCCAGCGCTCCCAGCCGAAGCCGGTTGCCGCTTCGCAGGCGACGCGGATCGTGCCGTCGCCGCCCATGACCTTGTTGCGATATGTGTCGTCCTGCGCCGCGAACAACTCCCACGACGGCATGGAGACCACGGCGGCCTCCTTGCCGTCCTTGGCGAGAAGGTCGCGCGCCGCGAGGGCGAGCTGTACTTCCGAGCCCGACGCGATCAGGCGGATCGGCGCGGATTCTTCACCGGCCAGGATATAGGCGCCCTTGGCGCACAGGTTCTCGTCGCCGGCGCCGCGCAGGGTCGGCAGGTTCTGACGGGTGAGCGCAAGAACGCTCGGCGTGTGCTTGGATTCGAGTGCGATCTGCCAGCATTCCGCTGTCTCGATGGCGTCGGCGGGACGCAACACCTGCAGGTTGGGAATGGCGCGCAGGGCAGGGAGGTGCTCGACCGGCTGGTGGGTCGGGCCGTCCTCGCCGAGGCCGATCGAATCGTGCGTCATCACGTAGATGACCCGCACGCCCATCAGCGCCGAGAGGCGGATCGAGGGGCGGCAATAATCGGTGAACACCATGAAGGTGCCGCCGTAGGGGATGACGCCGCCATGCAGCGACATGCCGTTCATCGCCGCGGCCATCGCGTGCTCGCGGATGCCGTAATAGACGTAGCGGCCGGCCGCTTCGGTGCGCGAGGCGCCCTTCAGGGTGGCGGTCTTGGTGTTGTTCGAGCCGGTCAGGTCGGCCGAGCCGCCGACCGTGTCGGGCAGCACCGGATTGATGACCTCGAGCGCTTCCTGACTCGACTTGCGCGTGGCCCAGGAGGGCTTCTCGGCGGCAAGTTTGGCCTTGAACGCCGTGATCGCCTCGCCGACGGCGGGCGGCAGGTCGCCCTTCTGGCGGCGGTCGAACTCGGCGCGATCCTCGGGGGCCATGGCGGCGAGGTTCTTGTTCCACTTTCGGCGGGCCGACTTGCCGCGCGCGCCGATCTTGCGCCAGGCGGAGAAGATCGCCTCGGGAATGTCGAACGGGCCGTGGTTCCATCCAAGCTTGGCGCGGGCGCCGGCGATCTCGTCCTTGCCGAGCGGCGAGCCGTGCGTGGCGGCGGTGCCGGCCTTGGTCGGCGCGCCGTAGCCGATCACCGTCTTGCAGGCGATCAGCGAGGGCTTGTCGGTGACGTTGCGGGCCTTGCGGATCGCGCGCGTCACGGCCTCGGCATCGTGGCCGTCGACCGAGAGCACATGCCAGCCGGCAGCGGCGAAGCGCTTCTTGTGATCTTCCGAGGTCGACAGAGAGGTCGGGCCGTCGATCGAGATGCCGTTGTCGTCGAACAGGACGATCAGGCGGCCGAGGCCGAGGTGGCCGGCCAGCGTGATGGCTTCCTGGCCGACGCCTTCCATCAGGCAGCCGTCGCCGGCGATCACGTAGGTGAAGTGGTCGACCACGTCGCGGCCGAAGCGCTCGGCGAGCGCACGCTCGGCCAGCGCGAAGCCGACCGAATTGCCGAGACCCTGGCCGAGCGGGCCGGTCGTCGTCTCGATGCCGCTGGCATGGCCGTACTCGGGATGGCCGGCGGTGCGGGCGCCGAGCTGACGGAACTTCTTCAGCTCGTCGAGGGTCATGTCGGCGTAGCCGGTCAGATGCAGCAGCGAGTAGAGCAGCATCGAGCCGTGGCCGGCCGACAGGATGAAGCGGTCGCGATCGGGCCAGTTGGGCTCGGAGGCGTCGAACTTCAGGAACTTGGAGAACAGGACCGTGGCCACATCGGCCATGCCCATCGGCATGCCGGGATGACCCGAATCCGCCTGCTGCACGGCGTCCATGGCCAGTGCCCTGATGGCGTTCGCCATGTCGCGTGGGGCAGCGTTCTGGTCGGTCATTTTGTGCGCATACCGTATGGTTTTTCGAATGGCGCGCAACATGACGACCACCCCTTGGCGCGTCAATGCGCAAAACCTGAGGCAAAGCCAACATATTGCGGGCTTTTACCCTCCACAGGGCCAAGATGTTGACCGCTAACAGGCACACCTCCTATCCTTGGTCGATGGAGCAGATTCAGCCGGCGAACGAACGGCGATCCGCTGTCGGGGGAGCGATGTCCAGGGCAGCCAGCGCAAAGGACCGTGTAGACAGCGCGCTCAGCCGGCTCGAGTCGATGGTCGATGAGCGGCTGCGGGTCGAACGCGAGCGTTCCGACGAGCTTGCCGCCCGCCTCGCGAAGGTCGAGGGCGAGCACGAAGAGCTGAAGCGGGTGGCGATCGAGGTCGAGACCCGTCTCGAACGGGCGATGGAATATATCCGCTCGCTGCTCGCCGCCGACCAGTCCTGACCGTTCTGCCGTTTCCTCCCCAGCCCGGGGGGAGTGCGTCGCCGCCGGCGACGTGGCAGAGTGCCGATCCCCTCAGACGCCGCATAAGGCGCAAAAAAACAGGAGAAGCGGAAATGCCGCAAGTTTCGGTTCAGATTGGTGGCCGCACCTACGATCTCGCCTGTGGCGAAGGCGAGGAAGCGCGCGTCCAGGAACTGGCCGCCTATGTCGAAGAGAAGGTGAGCGAGCTTCGCCGCCAGCTTCCCGGCACGCCCGAATTCAAGCTCCTCGTGTTCGCCTCGCTGCTGCTGGCCGAGGAAAGCCGCGAGGCGCGCGGTGTCGCCAAGGCCGCGGAAACGGCCCGTGCGAGCGCCACCGACAGCGCCGAGACGCTGGCCACCGCGCTCGAGGACCTGATCACGGCGCGCGTCGACAAGATGTCGAAGAAGGTGTCGGGCGCGGCCTAGACGTTGGGGCCACTCATTGCGACGGCCGCCCCGAGTCCCTACATTGGACGTGGGGCGGATTTCTGCGCGGCGCGTGGTTCGCTAAAAACCCCGGGGCCAATAAGAACTCCTGGGAGTTGTTCCTGGCCTTGACCCTGGTCTTGGCTACACGACGCCCACCTGCTTTTGCAGGCCTTGGAGGTTCTTCGAGCCACGGCCCATCGTGGAGCCGCCCCACCTTGCTTCTTCTGCCAACATGACCCTGATCGATGGCAAGCAAGCGCTACGCCGCGAGATGCGGGCGAAGCGACAGGCGCTTGGCGAGGACGACCGGCGCCTCGCCGCCGACGGCCTGCTGAGCATTTTCCTTCTTGAACGACCCGTCGAACTGCCCGCCGTCGTCGCGGGTTTCTGGCCGATCAAGGACGAGATCGACATCCGGCCGCTGATGGAAGCGCTGTTCGACGAAGGCTGCCAGATGGCGCTGCCGGTCGTGCAGGGGCGGGACCAGCGGCTGCTGTTTCGCGCCTGGAAGCCGGGCGATCCGCTGGAAGCGGGCGTGTTCGGCACTCTGCAGCCCGCGGCGCGCTGCGAGGCCCTGGAACCCGATGTCCTGCTCGTGCCGCTGCTGGCCTGCGACGGCGAGGGCTGGCGGCTGGGATATGGCGGCGGCTTCTACGACCGCACGCTCGATCATCTCCGCAAGCGACGGCAGGTGACGGCGATCGGACTGGGCTTCGATCTGCAGCTCGTGCCGGAAGTTCCGCACGGCGCCGATGACCAGCGGCTGGATTGGCTGTTGACCGACCGGCGCGCTTGCGCCTTTGTCTAGCGCATGAAAATCATGTTTTGCGGCGACATCGTCGGCCGCGCCGGCCGCGACGCGGTCGTCAAGGAAGTCCCGCGGCTGCGGCGCGAACTCGGGCTCGATTTCGTCGTGGTGAACGGCGAGAACGCGGCGGCGGGTTTCGGCATCACCGCCAAGATCTGCGCCGAACTGCACGAGGCCGGCGTCGATTGCATCACCACCGGCAATCACGCCTGGGACCAGCGCGAGATCATTCCCTACATCGCGCAGGACAAGCGCCTGCTGCGGCCGATCAACTTCCCGCCGGGTACGCCGGGGTGGGGCGCCAACCTGTTCCAGACGCCGCGCGGCCTGAAGATCGTGGTGATCAACGTGATGTGCCGGCTGTTCATGGACGCGCTCGACGATCCGTTCCGCGCCCTCGATGCAGAACTCTCGAAATATGCGCTGGGCCGCGGCGCCAACCTGATCCTGGTCGACGTCCACGGCGAGGCGACCAGCGAGAAGCAGTCGATCGGGCATTTCTGCGACGGCCGCGCCTCGACGGTGCTGGGCAGCCACAGCCATGTCCCGACGGCCGACGGCTGGGTGCTGCCCGGCGGGACCGCCTACCAGACCGACGTCGGCATGTGCGGCGACTATGACAGCGTGATCGGCATGAAGAAGGAGGTCGCGATGCAGCGATTCATCCGGAAAATGCCGGGCGAACGCCTGTCGCCGGCCGAGGGCGAGGGCACTTTGTGCGCGGCGATTGTCGAAACCGACGACCGGACGGGCCTCGCCAAGTCGATCCGGCCGGTCCGGGTGGGGGGGAGGCTCTCCCCGGCGGCCTGACTTTCCAGCATCTTGTATCCCACAGGGTGCGTGCATAGCTATTAGCGGTGGCTGAAAGAGGGTCATTGACGGCCTGGGGAAAAACCGGCATCCTTTTGAAGTTAAACGATTTTTCGCCGCATCGGCGAGCTGTCTTCAAGGTTAGAGGGGGCGTCGGAATCAAGGTTCCGACGTTTTTTAGCGGGGGCTTCGGCCCCCGCCTTTTTTTGTCCCGATACCGTCTCCGCAGCCTCTCTAGCCTGCCAAAACCCACGAGAAGTGGTATAGCCGGCTCATCTCGTTACTTAATCTGGTTGTCGGCGATGGCGGGGCATTCCCAATTCAAGAACATCATGCACCGCAAAGGGCGTCAGGACGCCGTGCGGGCCAAGATCTTCACCAAGTTGATCCGAGAGATCACGACGGCTGCCCGGCTGGGCGCTGCGGATCCGGCCTCGAATCCGCGCCTGCGCGCGGCCGTGATCGCCGCGCGCGATGCCAACATGACCCGCGACACGATCGATCGCGCGATCAAGCGTGGCTCGGGCCCCGATGCGGACGCGAACTACGACGAGGTGCGCTACGAGGGCTATGGCCCCGCCGGCGTCGCCGTGATCGTCGAGGCGCTGACGAACAACCGCAACCGTACCGCGGGCGAGGTTCGCTCGATCTTCTCCAAGCATGGCGGCAACCTGGGTGAATCCAACAGCGTGTCGTTCATGTTCGACCGGCTGGGCGAGTTCCGCTTCCCGCTCTCCGTCGGCACCGCCGACGAGGTGATGGAGAAGGCGATCGAGGCCGGCGCCGACGACGTGGTGAGCGGCGAGGGCGAAGACGGCGTCCACGAGATCTACTGCGCGCAGGACGATTTCAACCTGGTGCGCGAGGCGCTGGAAAAGTCGCTGGGCCAGCCCAGCGTCGCCAAGCTGACCTGGCGGCCCAAGACTGGCGCGCCGATCGAGGGCGACACGGTCGAGACCATGGTCGACCTCATCTCGGCCCTGGAAGACAACGACGACGTGCAGAACGTCTACGCCAACTTCGAAGTGTCCGACGACGCTTTGGCGAAGTTCGCGGCCTGAGCCGGGCGGAATGAGACTGATCGGCCTCGACCCCGGCCTGCGGTTGACCGGCTGGGGCGTGATCGAGGTCGAGGGCAACCGCCTGCGCCATGTGGCGCACGGCGTCGTCAAGGTCGCCACCGCCGGCACCTTGGCAGAGCGGTTGAAGGATTTGTTCGAGGGCGTCGCCGGCGTCATCGAAGCGCAGCAGCCTTTCGAGGCCGCGGTCGAGGAGACCTTCGTGAACGTCAATCCGGGTTCGACACTGAAGCTCGGTCAGGCGCGCGGCGTGGTCATGCTGGCGCCGGCGCGCGTCGGCCTGCAGGTCTTCGAGTATTCGGCCAATCTCGTGAAGAAGTCGGTGGTTGGCGCCGGCCACGCCGACAAGCACCAGGTCGCCATGATGGTCGGCCGGTTGCTGCCCGGCGTCGATGCGAAGAACGATGCCGCGGATGCGCTGGCGATCGCGATCTGCCACGCCCATCACCGCGCCACGGCGCGACGGATCGAGGCCGCGCTGTGATCGCCAAGCTGAAGGGCATGGTCGATTCGGTCGATCCGGACAGCGCCGTCATCGATGTGGGCGGAGTCGGCTATCTCGTCTCGGCCTCGGCGCGCACCTTGCGCGATCTCGCGGTCGGTGGACCGGCGACGATGCTGGTCGAGACGATCGTGCGCGAGGACGCGATCTCGCTCTATGGCTTCCTCGAAACGGCGGAGCGCGACTGGTTCCGCATCCTGACGACCGTGCAGGGCGTGGGCGCGCGCGTGGCGCTGTCGATCCTCTCCACCCTCTCGCCCGACGAGATCGCCCGCGCGATCGCCGCGCAGGATCGCGCGACCCTCAGCCGTCCCGCCGGTGTCGGTCCCAAGCTCGCGGCGCGCCTGGCGACCGAGTTGAAGGACAAGGCCGCTGCTTTCGGTATCAAGCCGGTGGCCGCCACGGACGCCAAACCCGGCGCCCCGTCGAGCGCGCCAGGTTCGATCAACGAGGACGCGGTCTCCGCCCTGGTCAACCTCGGCTACAAGCGCGTCGAGGCATTCGGCGCCGTCGCCCGCGTCACGCAGCGCCTCGGCGCCGAGGCGCCGCTCGATGCCGTGATCCGTGCCGGCCTACAGGAGCTTGCGCGATGAACGCCGTGCCCGACCGTCTCGTGACGGCCAAGCGCTCCGAGGAGGATGCGGCCGAACTGGCGCTGCGCCCGCAGACGCTCGACGACTTCATCGGCCAGAAGCAGGTCCGCGAGAACCTCAAGATCTTCATCGCTGCCGCCAAGGGGCGAGGCGAGGCACTCGATCACGTCCTGCTGCATGGGCCGCCGGGCCTCGGCAAGACGACGATGGCGCAGATCGTGGCGCGCGAGATGGGCGCGGGATTTCGCGCGACCTCGGGCCCGGTGATCCAGAAGGCCGGTGACCTCGCCGCGCAGCTCACGAATCTACAGCCGCACGACGTACTGTTCATCGACGAGATCCATCGTCTCAATCCTGCAATCGAGGAGGTCCTCTATCCTGCGATGGAGGATTTCCAGCTCGATCTGATGATCGGCGAGGGGCCCGCGGCCCGGTCGGTACGCATCGAGCTGCCGCCGTTCACGCTCGTGGGCGCGACCACGCGATCGGGCCTGATGACGCGCCCCTTGCGCGAGCGCTTCGGCATTCCGCTGCGCATGGTGTTCTACGAACCGGCCGAACTCGAGACGATCGTCCAGCGCGCCGCCCGCGTCCTGAAGATGTCGCTGGCGCCCGACGGCAGCGCCGAGATCGCCAAGCGCTCGCGCGGCACGCCGCGTGTGGCCAACCGCCTGCTGCGCCGGGTTCGCGACTTCGCCGCCGTCGGCGGCCATGCCACGGTCAACGCGCGGGTGGCCGACGAAGCGCTGACGCGGCTCGAGGTCGACGGGCGCGGGCTCGACGCCATGGATCGCCGCTACCTCGTCTGCATCGCCGAGAATTACGGCGGCGGTCCGGTGGGCGCCGAGACGCTCGCCGCGGCCCTGTCCGAACAGCGCGACGTGATCGAAGACGTGATCGAGCCCTATCTGATGCAGCTCGGCCTGTTGATGCGCACGCCGCGCGGCAGGTTGCTGTCCGAGGGCGGCTATCGTCACGTCGGCATGCAGATACCCAAGGGACAGAAGCAGCAGCTCGACCTGCTGGCCGGCGGTGGGCCGGCGGAGGACGCGTGAACGCCGCGCCGATGTCCGGGCGCATCGACGAGGGCACCCACGTGTTGCCGCTGCGCGTCTACTACGAGGACACCGATGCCGCCGGCATCGTCTACTACGCCAACTGGCTGCGCTTCCTGGAGCGCGGCCGCACCGAGATGCTGCGGCTGCTGGGACAGCAGCACACGGCGCTGCGCGAGGAGCGCGGCATCAACTGGGTGGTGCGCCGCTGCGCCATCGACTACCTGAAGCCCGCGCGGCTCGACGATACAATCGAGATCGTCACCAGCTGCGGAGAATTGCGCGGCGCGTCGCTGGACATGATCCAGCACGCACGCCGCGGCGAAGAGACCCTGGTTCGAGCCGAACTCGTCGTCGCCTGCATGGGCGAGGGCGGTCGGCCTGTCCGATTGCCGCCGCTCGTGCGGACTGCCCTGGCCCAGGTTGCAGCGAGCGGATCGCCCCGCTCACGCCATATTCGGATACAACCCTCTTGAACCAACGGAGAACATAAATGGACGCGTTTGCGCAGGTCGCCGGAGCCCCCCTCGGCGGCGGCACGGGGACTATCGACATGTCCGTCTACGGCCTGTTCATGCAGGCCGACTGGGTCGTCAAAGGCATCATGATCCTGCTCATGCTGGCCTCGTTCTGGTCATGGGCGATCATCTTCGAAAAGGTTCTCCGCCTTCGTTCGCTGAAGCGCAGCGCCCAGACGTTCGAGGACACGTTCTGGTCCGGCGTCTCGCTGGAAGATCTCTACGACCGCGTCGGCGCCAAGCCGGACGATCCGATGTCGAGCATCTTCTCCGCCGCCATGCGCGAATGGCGGCGGTCGGTCTCCAAGGGGCTGGCCTCGAGCGCCACGGCACGCGCGGCGCTCCGCCAGCGCATCGAGCAGGTGATGGGCGTCACCATCCAGCGCGAGATGGAGGCGATCGAGAAGCGGCTGGGGTTCCTGGCCACCGTCGGCGCCAACGCCACCTTCGTGGGCCTGTTCGGCACGGTGTGGGGCATCATGAACAGCTTCAGCCACATCGCGCAGTCGAAGAACACTTCATTGGCGGTCGTGGCGCCCGGCATCTCGGAGGCGCTGTTCGCCACCGCGATCGGCCTGGTCGCGGCCATTCCCGCCGCCGCCGCCTACAACATCCTGTCGGGCCAGGTCTCGCGCTACGCCCAGCAGCTCGAGGCGTTCGCCGGTGAGTTCATCACCATCCTGTCGCGTCAGCTCGAGGAACAGGTCTGATGTCGGGCATCATCCCGGCACCTGGCGGCAACTCGTCGGGCAGCAAGTTCCGGCGGCGTGGGTATACGCCCATTGCCGACATCAACGTGACACCGCTGGTCGACGTCATGCTGGTGTTGCTGATCATCTTCATGGTCACCGCGCCGCTGCTCCAGGTCGGCGTGCCGGTCGACCTGCCGAAGACCAGCGCGACGCAGGTCGGCGGCAAGGACGAGCCGATGGTCGTGTCGGTCAATTCACAGGGCGAGGTGTTCCTGGGCGAGACCAAGTACGACGTCGCCGAACTGGGCGCCAAGCTGAAGGCGATCCACGAGGAGAAGCCCGACCAGCGCGTGTTCATGCGCGGTGACAAGAGCGTCGACTACGGAAAGATGATGGAGGTCATGGGCGTGGTGATCGACAGCGGCTTCCGGCAGCTCGGCCTGCTCGGCGAGCAGGCGCAGGCTCTGGGCCGTGGCGGTGGGACCGTGAGCCCGGCGGCGCCGGGGCAAACGGCACCGCGCGCGCCCGCGCCCACGCCACAACCCCAGGCGCCGGCGCAGCGGCGCTAGTCGACCGATACGAAGAGGACGATGGTGTCACGCCACCCCGCCAGCATCGAGATGCGCACACCGGCCATTGTGTCGGCGATGGTGCATGTCTTCGTGCTGGCGGCGGCGGTGCTCAATCTCGACTTCTTCGGCCGCACGCCGCCGCTGGAACCTGAGCCGGTGATGGTCGAGTTCGAGGCGATCGCGGCGAAGGCTGCGGCGCCGACCCTGGGTAATCCGCCGCCGCAGCCCAAGGACGTGCCGATCGCCCAGGAGACGACCAAGGCGCCGCCGCCGAAGTCGGGCGAGCCGCCGCCGACACCGCCCACGCCCAAGCCGCCCGAGGTCGTCGAGAAGCCGGCCCCGCCTACGCCGCCCAAGCCTGAAGAGAAGCCCAAGACCGAAGCCGCCAAGCCGGTCGAGGATCTTGTGGCGATGAAGCCCAAGGAGCCGGAGCCACCGAAGGTCGAGAAGCCGCCCGAGCCGCCGAAGCCTGCGCCCGAGGTGAAGAAGCCCGAGCCGCCCAAGCCGCCGCCGCCGAAGCCGACGCCGCCCAAGCAGACCGTCGATTCGATGATCGACGACATCCTGAAGAACAAGGATTCGAAGAATAAGGTTCAGACGCCCGAGCAGAGCCCCAAGCCGGTGCAGCAGGTCACGCGCCAGGCGCCGGCCGCGCCGAACTTTGCCACCGTCGTGACGGCGAGCGAGATCGAGGGCGTACGCCAGAAGATCCGCCCGTGCTGGAACACGCAGGGCGGTTCCCGTGACCAAGCTATGATCATTTCGTTCGTCGTCGACATGAATCAGAACGGCACGCCGGTGAAGGCTGAACTGCGCGATCCCGGTCGCTACAACAGCGATCCGGTGTATCGTGCCGCCGCCGATGCGGCGCACCGCGCCATCATGAATCCGCGTTGCCAGCCCTGGCCGCTTTCGCCAGAGAAGTTCACCAGCTGGAAATCGATCACGTTCAATTTCGACCCACGCGATTACTAAGACCCCTCGCGCTACAGAAACCTTAAGATGAAGAGGTCCCACATGATGCTTCCCCGACGGACGACCCTGCTGGGCGGTGTGGCTCTCGCCACCGCCGGCATTGCGAGCACGGCGCGCGCGCAGCTCACGATCGACATGACGCGGCCGAGCTTCGAGCCGGTGCCGATCGCCATCGTCGATTTCAAGGGCGACCCGGTGGGCGCCCAGATGGCGGGCGTCATCCGCAACAACCTGCAGAATTCCGGCCTGTTCCGCGTCATCCCGTCCAGCGCCTACATCCAGCAGGATATCGATGCGACGGCGCCGCCGCGCTTCCAGGACTGGCGCAGCGTCGGCGCGGCCGGCCTGGTGGTCGGCCAGGTCGCGTCGGTCGGCGGCAACATCAAGGTCGACTTCCGCCTGTGGGACGTCGTCACCAGCCAGCAGGCCACCGGCCTGTCGTTCACCAGCCAGCCCAGCAACTGGCGTCGCCTCGCGCACATCATCTCCGACGCCATCTACAAGCGCGTGACCGGCGAGGAGGGGTACTTCGACACCCGCATCGCCTACGTCTCCGAGACCGGCCCGGCCGGCAATCGCGTCAAGCGCATCGCCATCATGGACCAGGATGGCGCCAACAACCGCTACATCACCGACGGCAAGACCATTGCGCTCACGCCGCGCTTCTCGCCGACCTTGCAGGAAATCGTCTACATGGCGTACGGCGAGAACAACGGCCCGCCGCGCGTCTACCTGCAGAACGTCGACAGCGGCCGCCGCGAGCTGCTCGGCAACTTCCCGGGCATGAGCTTCGCGCCGCGCTTTTCGCCGGATGGCTCCAAGGTCGTGATGAGCATCGCCGAGAACGGCCGCACCAATATCTACGAGATGGACGTGCGCGGCCGCCAGCTTCGCCGCCTGACCAACTCGCCGGCCATCGACACCTCGCCGTGCTTCTCGGCCGACGGCTCGCAGATCGTGTTCAACTCCGACCGCGGCGGCGCCCAGCAGCTCTACATCATGAGCGCCGGCGGCGGCGGCGAACGGCGGGTCAGCTTCGGCGAGGGCCGCTACGCCACGCCGGTCTGGTCGCCGCGCGGCGACTTCATCGCCTTCACCAAGATCTCGGCCGGCGGTTTCGGCATCGGCGTGATGCGGTCGGACGGCAGCGGCGAGCGCATGCTGGCCAACGGCTTCCTGGTCGAAGGACCGACCTGGGCGCCCAACGGACGCGTGTTGATGTTCTTCCGCCAGCAACCCAGTTCGGGCGGTCGGGCGGGCTCGGCGACGCTGCATCAGGTCGACATCACCGGCCGCTTCGAACGGCAGGTGCCGACGCCGACGGACGCGTCGGACCCTGCATGGTCACCGTTGATTCCGCAGTAACGACGTATATGGTAACCCGCGTCGACCCGTGCGTGGCTTTCGCCCGGGTCGCTTCTGTCAGGGAGTGGATCGAAATATGAGCATGATCAAGGCTTTGTCGGCCCTTGCAGCGATGTTCCTCATCGCAGCCTGCAGCAACAACGAGACGCAGACAGCATCGGCGGCCTCCACATCCGTGACGCCCGGCTCGGTCGGCGACTTCCGCCAGAACGTCGGCGACCGGGTGTTCTATGACACCGATTCGTCCACCGTTCGCGAAGACGGTCGCCAGACGCTGAACCGTCAGGCCGAGTGGCTGAAGAAGTACACGAATTACCAGATCACCGTCGAAGGCCATTGCGACGAGCGCGGCACGCGCGAGTACAACCTGGCGCTCGGCGAGCGTCGCGCCAACGCGGCGCGCCAGTACCTGATCGCCCAGGGTATCCCCGCGGCGCGCATCAAGACGGTCAGCTACGGCAAGGAGCGTCCCGATCCGGTCGGCTCCGACGAAGCGGCCTGGGCGCGTAACCGCCGCGCCGTCACGGCGCTCGAGTAGAACCCGCCTCGGACCGAGGTCGAGTGAAGGAAACGCCGGTCGCATGCGACCGGCGTTTTCATTTGGAGCATTTTCGTTTGGAGGCGGGGCGGCGATGCCTGAAAATGGCCGCGTTTGATGTGAACAAAGCGCTGACCATGAAGATCCTTTCGTCCCGGTTTGTCCTCCTTGTCGCCCTTGCCCTGCCGACCGCCGCGGCGGCGCAACGGGGAGGCGATGCCGTCTACCTGGAAGACCGGCTCAACCAGCTCCAGCAGTCGCTCACGATGATGACCGGCCAGATCGAGCAGCTTCAGCATCGCAACGCGACGCTGCAGCAGCAGATGGAGAAGATGCAGGCCGACTACGAGTATCGCATCGACCAGCTCGAGAAGGGTGGCGGCGGCAAGCCGGGGGGCGCGGCGCCGCGTCCCGGCGGTCTGACGGCAGCCCCCGGCGCTCCCGCGGCGCCTCCGGGTCCGACGCCCACGCCGGCCGCCGGCGCGCAGGCCTCGGGTGAGCAGCTCTACGACGAGGCCTTCAAGAAGCTGCAGGAGAACGACTATGCCGGCGCCGAGCGCGGCTTCAAGACGTTCGTCCAGCGCAATCCCCAGAGCAAGCTGGCCGGCAACGCGCAGTACTGGCTGGGCGAGACCTATTACGCCCGCCGCGACTACAACAACGCGCTGACGGCCTTCGCCGAGGGCTACAAAATCTACAAGACGAGCCCGAAGGGGCCCGACAACCTGCTGAAGCTCGGCATCACGATGTCCATGCTGGGCCGCAAGCCCGATGCCTGCGCGGTGTTCGCGCGCTTCAACCAGGACTATCCGCGCGCGACCGATCTGCAGAAGCGGCGGATCGAGCAGGAGCGGACGAAGAACGCCTGCGGGTGAGCGAGCCTGCCGACTCTCGGCCGGTCGACGGGGAGACCTTCGCGCGCCTGATGGCGCCGTTTGCGCCTTTCGAGACATATCCCGATCTCGCGGTTGCCGTTTCAGGCGGCCGCGATTCGCTCAGCCTCGCGCTGCTGGCGCACGCCTGGGCCACGGGGAGAGGCGGCCGTGCGCTGGCGCTGATCGTCGACCATGGACTGCGAGCCGAAGCGGCCGATGAGGCGAAGCTGACGGCCGATGTGCTGAAGTGTCAGGGCATCGAGAGCGTCGTGCTGCGCTGGACCGGCGCAAAGCCGCAGGCCGGGCTGCAGGAAGCCGCCCGTGAAGCGCGCTATCGGCTGCTGCGCGAGGCCTGCCGCGACCGCGGCATCCTGCACCTGCTGGTGGCCCATCACGCCGACGACCAGGCCGAGACCATCGCGATGCGGGCGTCCCGCGCCAGCGGCCCCGACGGGCTCGCCGGCATGGCGGCGCTCGTGGAGTGGCCGGAAGTCCGTCTCCTGCGGCCGCTCCTGGCCGTGCCGCGGCGGCGACTGTCGGCCACGCTTGCGGAGCGAGGCATCGGCTGGATCGACGATCCGTCCAACACCGATCCACGCTTCGAGCGGGCGCGCCTGCGGCTGGCGGGCGGCGTGGCGGCTGACCCGTCGGATGCAGACCAGGTGAGGGCCGGCGAGGAGGCCAAGGCCGCACGGGCCGGCGTCGGGCTGCTGGAATCTCGGGAGGACGGAAGCGTCGCCGTCGACCGGGAGGCCGTCGAGCGGCTGCCCCTCGATCTGCGCCGCCGGCTGGTGAGCCGCGTCGTCCAGGCCCTGGGGGGCAGCGATCATCCGCCCCGACGGGACCGGCTGGACCGGGCGCTGGTCCGGCTGGCGGGCGGGCCGGAGCGCGGTAAATCCGGCCGCGCCCGGGATTTTACCCTGGCGGGCTGCCAATTTGCCCTGCGTCAGGCTGCCGACTCGCGGCGGCTGATGTGGATTGTCCGGCCCGAAAATGGCAGGAATGGACGGCAGCCCTTGATTCCCGCTGTATTTTTCGCTTGCGACCCGGCGGCCGCAACCCATCTTGATCGTAGCCCCATTTAACGGAAGCCATCAGTGAACCCGTTCAATCGTAACGCTGCCCTCTGGATCGTCATCGTCCTGCTGCTGGCGCTGCTCTACAGCGTCTTCCAGGGCGGAACGACCCGTTCTCCCGGCAACACGATCTCGTATTCCGAGTTCGTCCGGGCGGTCGAGCAGCGGCAGATCCAGGATGTCCGCATCCAGGGCAACACGATCAGCGGCACCTTCCGCGAGCCGCGCAACGGCGTTCAGAAGTTCTCGACCTACGCGCCGAGCACGCCGCCCGATGACCAGCTGATGCCGATGCTCATCAAGAACGTCGACCGCGTCGATGCGGGCCCGGCGGAAGAGGGCGTCAACCTCGGCAGCATCTTCGTGAGCTGGCTGCCCGTGCTCGTGCTGGTCGGCGTCTACATCTTCTTCCTGCGCCAGATGCAGAGCGGCACCGGCCGCGCCATGGGCTTCGGCAAATCGAAGGCGCGCCTGCTGACGGAGAAGCACGGCCGCGTCACCTTCGACGACGTCGCCGGCATCGACGAGGCCAAGGGCGAACTCGAGGAGATCGTCGACTTCCTGAAGGACCCGCAGAAGTTCCAGCGCCTGGGCGGCAAGATTCCCAAGGGCTGCTTGCTGGTCGGTCCCCCGGGTACCGGTAAGACGCTGCTGGCACGCGCCATCGCGGGCGAGGCCAACGTGCCGTTCTTCACCATCTCGGGCTCCGACTTCGTCGAGATGTTCGTGGGCGTCGGCGCGAGCCGCGTGCGCGACATGTTCGAGCAGGCCAAGAAGAACGCGCCCTGCATCGTGTTCATCGACGAAATCGACGCCGTCGGCCGCCATCGTGGCGCGGGCCTGGGCGGCGGCAACGACGAGCGCGAGCAGACGCTGAACCAGCTGCTGGTCGAGATGGACGGCTTCGAGGCGAACGAGGGCGTGATCCTGATCGCCGCCACCAACCGTCCCGACGTGCTCGATCCGGCGCTGCTGCGTCCGGGCCGCTTCGATCGCCAGGTCATGGTGCCGAATCCGGACGTCGGCGGTCGTGAGAAGATCCTCAAGGTCCACATGCGCAAGGTGCCGCTGGCGCCGGACGTCGATCCGCGCGTGCTGGCCCGCGGTACGCCGGGCTTCTCCGGCGCCGATCTCGCCAACCTCGTGAACGAGGCCGCCCTGCGCGCCGCGCGCGTGGGCAAGCGCCTCGTGACGATGGGCGACTTCGAATACGCCAAGGACAAGGTGTTGATGGGCACCGAGCGCCGCTCGATGGCGATGACCGACGAGGAGAAGACGCTCACGGCCTATCACGAGGCGGGCCATGCGCTGGTCGCCATGCACGTGCCGAAGAGCGATCCGCTGCACAAGGTCACGATCATCCCGCGTGGTCGCGCGTTGGGCGTCACCATGCAGCTGCCTGAGCGCGATCACCTCAGTCACACCAAGCAGTACCTCGAGTCGCGCCTAGCCATCATGTTCGGCGGCCGCCTCGCCGAGGAGCTGGTGTTCGGTCCGGAGAACGTGACGACGGGTGCCGCCAGCGACATCCAGGTCGCGACCCAGACCGCGCGCGGCATGATCACCGCCTACGGCATGTCCGAGAAGCTCGGCCGCGTCCGCTACCAGGCGAACGAGCAGGAGGTCTTCCTGGGTCACGCCGTGACGCAGACGCAGAACATCTCCGAGGCGACCGCGCAGCTCATCGACCAGGAGGTTCGCCGCCTGATCGAGGAGGCCGAGGGCCGTGCCCGCACGATCCTGACGGAGCGTCTCGAGGACCTGCACACGATCTCCAAGGCGCTGCTCGAGTACGAGACGCTGAGCAACGACGAGATCGGCACGATCCTGCGCGGCGAGAAGGTCGTGCGCGACGACACCGGCGGAGCGGGTTCGTCCGATCGCCGCCGCCGTGCATCGGTCCCGACCAGCGCCGGCCCCGCGCCGGGTGCCAATCCCGAGCCTCAGCCGGGCGTTTGACGCCCGGCTTCGCGGGCCTCGCCCTCGATCGCCCTCTCGTGATGGCGATCGTGAACGTGACGCCCGACTCTTTTTCCGACGGCGGTGAACGCCTCGACCCCGCGCGGGCCATAGAAGATGGCCTGCGCCTGATGGCCGAGGGCGCCGACATCCTGGATGTCGGCGGTGAGTCGACGCGCCCCGGCTCGGCGGCGGTCTCTCCCGAGGAAGAACAGCGGCGCATCCTTCCCGTCGTCGAGGGGCTGGCGCGGCAGGGCGCGGTCATATCGCTCGACACGCGGCGGGCGTCCGTCGCACGTGCGGGCCTCGCGGCGGGTGCGCGCATCGTCAACGACGTCTCGGCCCTGCGCGACGATGAGGCGATGCTGCCGGCGGTCGTCCAAGCCGGCGCTGATGTCGTGCTGATGCACCGACGCGGCACCCCTGAAGAGCGCTACGCCGGCCCGGCCTACGACAACGTCGTCGAGGATGTCCGTCGCTTCCTGCTGGACCGCGCCGCCGTCTGTGAGGCGGCAGGCGTTCGTCGCGAGCGCATCGCGCTCGATCCCGGCCTCGGCTTCGGCAAGAAGGTCGAGGAGGAACTCGCGCTGATCGCGGGCGCCGGGCGGCTGGCCGATGCGGGCTATCCGGTGCTAGTGGGTTCGTCGCGCAAGAGCTTCATCGGCCGGCTGACGGGCCTCGAGAAACCGGCCGATCGCGATCCGGCTTCGGCCTGGCTGGCGGTCGAGGCGGTGCGGCGGGGCGCATCGATCGTGCGCGTGCACAATGTCGTCGCCACCCGGCAAGCCCTCGCGGTCTTCGAGGCGATGCGGTAAAACGGCCGTCATGGCTCGTTCTCTTTTCGGCACCGACGGCGTTCGCGGTCGTGCAAACACCGCTCCGATGACCGCCGAAATGGCGATGCGTATCGGCATGGCCGCCGGACAGGTGTTCCGTCGCGGCGCCCATCGCAATCGTGCCGTCATCGGCAAGGACACGCGCCTCTCGGGCTACATGCTGGAACAGGCGCTGACGGCGGGCTTCCTGTCGGTCGGCGTCGACGTGTTCCTGCTGGGCCCCATTCCGACGCCGGCGGTCGGCTTCCTCACGCGGTCGATGCGCGCCGATGTCGGCGTGATGATCTCGGCGTCGCACAATCCCTACGAGGACAACGGCATCAAGCTGTTCGGTCCCGACGGCTTCAAGCTCTCCGATGCCGTGGAAGCCGAGATTCAGGCGCTCGTGATGGCGCCGTCGGACCTCAAGCTCGCCGACGCGGCTCTGATCGGGCGGGCGCAGAGACTCGATGACGTGCAGGGACGCTACATCGAGGCAGTCAAGGCGTCGGCGCCGCGCGGCCTCGATCTCAGCGACCTCAAGGTGGTCGTCGATTGCGCCAATGGCGCGGCCTACAAGGTGGCGCCGACGGTGCTCTCCGAACTCGGCGCGGAAGTCATCCGCGTCGGCGTCTCGCCGGACGGTTTCAACATCAACGGCAATTGCGGCTCGACGCATCCCGGCGTCCTGCAGGAGCAGGTCGTCGCTCACCACGCCCATATCGGCATCGGCCTCGATGGCGATGCCGACCGGGTCATCATGGTGGCCGAGAACGGGCAGGTGATCGACGGCGACCAGCTCATGGCGACGATCGCCGACCAGTGGACGCAGAGCGGCCGGCTCTCCGGCGGCGGTGTCGTGGCGACGGTGATGTCCAACCTTGGCCTCGAGCGCTACCTCGATGCGCGCAAGCTCAAGCTGGTGCGCACCCAGGTCGGCGACCGCTACGTCCTCGAGCGCATGCGGGCCGACGGATACAATCTCGGCGGCGAGCAGTCCGGCCACATCATCATGACCGACCATGCCACGACCGGCGACGGGCTGATGGCGGCGCTGCAGGCGCTGGCCGCGCTGATCCAGGTGGGCAAGCCGGCGAGCGAGTTATTCCGCGCCTTCGAGCCGGTGCCGCAGCTCCTGAAGAACGTCCGCGTGGTCGACGCGACGGCCGCGCTCGATGCTGCGCCCGTCGTAAAGGCGATCGCCTCGGCCGAGGCCAAGCTCGGCAAGAGCGGGCGCATCCTGGTGCGCAAGTCCGGCACCGAGCCTCTCATCCGCGTCATGGCCGAGGGCGACGATTCCGATCTCGTCCGCAGCGTCGTCGACCAGATCATCGAGGCGATTCCCCGGCAGGCGGCATGAAGGGCCGCGTGCTGATCGTCGCCGGTTCCGATTCCGGCGGCGGCGCGGGCATCCAGGCCGACATCAAGGCCGTCACCGCGATGAACGGTTTTGCCGCCACCGCCATCACCGCGCTCACGGCGCAGAACACCGAAGGCGTGCATGGCGTCATCGGCATCGATCCGGCGTTCATCGCGCAGCAGATCGAGGTCGTGCTGACCGACATCGGCGCCGACGCGCTGAAGACTGGCATGCTGCACAGCGCCGAGGTGATCGAGGTCGTGGCCGCGAACTTGCGGAAGCATGCCGCCGGCGTGCCGCTGGTGGTCGATCCGGTGATGGTGGCCAAGGGCGGTCACCGGCTGCTGCTGACCGAGGCGGAAGCGGCGCTGCGCGACACGCTCCTGCCGATGGCGGCGCTGATCACGCCCAACCTTCCTGAAGCCGAGGTGCTGGTGGGATTTCCCGTTCGCGTCGAGGCCGACATGAAGCGCGCGGCCGAACGGCTTGCCGCGCTTGGTGCAAAGGCCGTGCTGATGAAGGGCGGCCATCTTGAGGGCGACCGCGTGGTCGACCTGCTGTTTCACGATGGGAAGTTCGACCGTTTCGAGGATGCGCGTATCGACAGCCGCAGCACCCATGGCACCGGCTGCACGCTGGCTTCGGCGATCGCCGCGGGCCTCGCCCAGAAGATGACGCTGCACGATGCCGTCGCCCGTGCGCGCGACTATGTCCGCAAGGCCATCGAGACCGCGCCCGGCTTCGGACGCGGCCATGGCCCGCTCAATCACGCCGTAACGGTCAGATAAGGCCCGCGCCGGCGGCGACGGGCTGCCGTCCGGTCCACTTGCCGGCTTCCGACATGATGATGAAGTTCCAGAGCTCGCGGTTGAACGCGTCCGGTTCCTCGATGTTCACGGCATGGCCGGTCTTGGCGAACATCGCGAGGCCGGCGTTGGGCAGGACGCGCTTCAGGTAGAGGCTCGGCTGCAGGCAAGGATCGTCCTCGTCGCCGCAGATGATGAGCGTCGGCACGTCGAGCTTCTTCCATTCCTCCTCGAAGTCGTAGAGCGACGGCCGCTTGCCCTGGTAATTCTCCATGGTGTTGGCGGCGCCGACGTCGGGATGATCGGAGAGATGCTTGGTGAACTCGGCGAAGCCGCGTGGATCCTTCACCTTGAAGCGCGAGCGCGTCGGATTGGTCGTCAGGCTCTCGGCGTACTTCGCCATGCCATCCTTGCGGATGAGCCCGGCCGTCGTCACCGCGTCTTTCTTGAACTGCTCATGCCCGTCGCGGCCTGCACCGGAGCCGACGCCCGCCAGGGTGAGCGATAGAGCGCGGTCGGCATAGCAGCGGCCGAAATGCGCGGTCGCGAAGGCGCCCTGCGACAGGCCGACGATGTGCGCCTTCGGGATCTTCAGGTGGTCGAGCATGTGCAGGGCGTCGTCGACGGCGAACTGCTGGCCGTACATGTCGCCGGAGGCCGGCACGTCGGAGCCGGGATAGCCGCGGAACGAGTAGGTGATGCAGCGATGGCGGCGGGCGAAGAACCGCATCTGCGGCTCCCAGGCGCGCCAGTCGCCACAATATTCGTGGACGAACAGGATCGGCGTGCCGGTGCCGGCTTCCTCGTAATAGAGTTTCACGCCATCCGGCGTCGTCGCGTGCGGCATTGGGGGAATCCTCGTGAGGGCGTTGATGGCGTCGGCGGATAGGCTAGCATCGCCGTCATGGCAAAGCATCGCATCTACACGACGAGCTTCGCGAGCGTTTACCCGCTCTACGTCACCAAGGCGGAGAGGAAGGGGCGCACGAAGGCCGAGGTCGACCAGATCATCGCCTGGCTGACCGGCTACAGCGCCAAGGCGCTGGACTCTCAGATCAAGAAGCAGACCGACTTCGAGACTTTCTTTGCCAACGCCCCGAAACCCAATCCGTCGCGCGCCCTCATCAAGGGCGTCGTCTGCGGCGTTCGCGTAGAGGAGGTCGAGGAACCGACCATGCGCGAGATCCGCTACCTCGACAAACTCATCGACGAGCTGGCGAAGGGCAAGGCGATGGAGAAGATCCTGCGCAAGGAGTGAGGCGCGGGATCGGCCTCACACGCCGAATCGCTCCAGCCGCTCCAGCACCGTCGGGATCTTGTCGTCGGTGACATTGGCGAAGGCGAGGCGGATGAAGCGCTCCTGGCCCGCGCCGAACATGTCGCCGGGGATGGTGAGCAGGTTCTCCTCGTCGGCCATGCGCTTGGAGACCTCGGTCGAGGGCGTGCCCGCGAACGGGTGCTCCACGTAGGCGAAGTAGGCACCGATGCTGACGAGGCGCCAGCGGTTGGAGCGCTCCAGGCCCTGGCCCAGCATGTCGGCGCGCGCCTTCAGGCCGGCGGTGTTGTTGCGAGCCCAGGGCAGCAGGTTGCGCAGTCCGTAGAGCGCGGCCTCCTGCGCAAGCCGCGGCGGGCAGATCGAGACGCAGTCCATCGCCTTCTCGATCTCGGCCATCAGGCCGGCGCCGGCGGTGACGCCGCCCACGCGATAACCCGTCAGCGCGAACACCTTGGAGAAGCTGTAGAGGTGCACGAGCGTGCCGCGCCAGTCGGGCCGGCTGAAGAGATCGTGCGGCCGCTCTCCCTGCGGCAGGAAATCCTTGTAGGTCTCGTCGAGCAGCAGGGCGATGCCGTGCTTCTTCGCGAGTTCATAGAAGGCGTGGATCGTGGCCGGCGGATAGACCGCGCCCGTCGGGTTGTTGGGCGAGATCAGGATGATGGCGCGGGTGCGCGGTCCGATCAGCTTCTCGGCATCCTCGGCATTCGGCACCGCGCCGGAGCCCGGCCGGAAGTCGAGCGACACCGGCTCGACGCCCTGCATGCGCATCCACATGTCGTGATTGAAGTAATGCGGACGCGGCAGGATCACCTGGTCGCCGGCCTTGGCGATGCTCATCAGCGCCAGGCAGAAGGCCTGGTTGCAGCCCGAGGTGATGCCGACTTCGCCGGGCGCGATCGGCGCGCCGTAGAATTCCGAGAGGTGGCCCGCATAGGCCTCACGCAGCACCGGCATGCCGAGGATCGGCGTGTAGCCGTGCATCGTCGGATCGAGCAGCAACTGGCCGAGATGCTGGCGCAGCTCGAGCGCCGGCGGATAGCCCGGTACGGCCTGGCTGAGATCGATCAGCGGCCGGTCGGCGGGGAAGGTGCGGTTCAGCACCCAGCGCTTGGTCTCGCCGATGGGCGAGGGGGCGACGGCGGCGAGCCAGGGATTGGCGGTCGGAACGGTATTCATGAGGAGGCGTACGCTTCTTTCAAAACTGGCTGCCGAGCGGGCCGGCGGTGGCATTCGGCCGGATGTATTTTACAGCGAATTCTCGCAGGAATTGCAGGCCCCGCTCCGGCGCGAGGCGGCGGAGCATCCAAGTCTCCCTGCAGCCTGTCAAATCCCGCTCAAATGACGACCGCATGTCAAAATGCATTGCTTGCCCGGCGTCTTGTGCATAGCATCGATGCCAAGGCTCCGCATGAGAGCCATCGCCTTCGCACAGACGCGGGCTGGGTTAATCGGCCGTTCGAAACGGCTCTGAGGAGGAAACATGGTCTCGAGGAAGGTCAATCGTCGTCGATTCGTGGCCGGTACTGCTGCGGCTTCCGCAGCGTTCGTGGCCGCGCCGTTTGTCCGGGGCGCCTACGCCGCGGGCAAGCTCTCCGTCGGATTCTGGGATCACTGGGTGCCGGGCGCCAACAAGGCGACCGAGGACCTCGTGAAGGAGTGGGCCGAAAAGGAGAAAGTTGAAGTCTCGATGGACTTCATCACCTCCCAGGGCAACAAGCTGCTGCTCACCACGGCGGCCGAAAGCACGGCGAAGTCGGGCCATGACGTGCTCGCTTTTTCGACCTGGTTGCCGGCCCGTTATTCCGACCAGCTCGTGCCCATGAACGACATCATGGAGCCGCTGATCAAGACCAACGGTGCCGTCAACGGCACGGTCGAATATCTCGGCAAGGTCGACGGCAAGTGGCTCGCCGTCCCGGCGACCGCAGGCAGCCAGATCAAGGGCCCGTGCTCGCGCATCGACCTCCTGAAGAAGCATGCCGGCATCGACATCCAGGCGATGTACCCGGCCGGCGAGGCCCCCAAGGCCGACGGCTGGAACCTCGACACCTTCCTGAAAGCGGCGGAAGCGTGCCAGAAGGGCGGCAACCCGTTCGGCATCGGCCTTGGCACGACCTCGGACAATGTCGACACGGCCGGCGCGATCTTCCACGCCTTCGGTGCGCAGCTCGTCAACGCCAAGGGCGACATCGTCGTGAAGAACGACCAGGTCCGCCAGGCGCTCGATTACTACAAGAAGCTGATGGCCTTCCTGCCGCCCGACGTGCCGTCGTGGGACGACGCGTCGAACAACAAGTTCATCGTCTCGGGCCAGGGCTCGCTGATCATGAACCCGCCCAGCGCCTGGGCCGTCGCCAAGCGCGACGCGCCGCAGGTCGCCGAGCAGCTCTGGACGCACGGCTTCCCGGTCGGTCCGAAGGGCCGCTACGCGCCGTTCCTGCCGTACTTCTGGGGCGTCTGGAACTTCAGCAAGAACCAGCCGGCCGCCAAGAGCCTGATCACCTACCTGTCGCAGGCGAGTGCCGCGGAGAAGATGGTCAACGCCTCACAGGGTTATGACCTGCCGGCCTTCGCCAACCTCACGACCTTCAAGGTCTGGGCCGAGGAAGGGCCGCCGAAGGGCACGCTCTACCACTACCCGAACCCGCACAACCACCAGACGCTCTCGATCGCCGCGGCGCCCGCACCGCACAAGATCGCCGAGCAGATCTACACCCAGGCCATCCAGACGCAGATGATCGTCCGGTACGCCAAGGGCGAAGCCATGGACAAGACGCTCGACTGGGCCGCCAAGGAGCTCGAGGGCTTCTCGCGCAACTGACGCGTCGTCCCGCATCCGTAGGGGGCGCCGCCCGAGGCGGCGTCCCCGCGACTGCACCATCCGTCCCGCCGCCGGGAGTACCCCATGGCAGATATCGCCGCCCGCAATCCGGCCGTCCTCGCAGGCGATCGTCGGAGCAGCCTGCACAAACTCATGCAGCGCAAGTCGACCATCGCCTTCCTGATGGCGCTGCCACTGATCCTGCTCCTGGCGATTTTGGTCGCGTATCCCGCGGGCTTTGCCGTCTATCTCGCGACCCTGAACAAGGGCATGACGCGCTTCGTCGGCTTCGGGAACTTCGAGTTCCTGTTCGGCCGCGATACGTTCTGGCTGGTCGTCTACCAGTCCTGCCTGTTCGCCATCACGGCGGTGATCTTCAAGGCCATCATCGGCTTCGTGGTCGCCCACTTCGTCCACAACATTCCCTCGAAGGGCCAGCGCAAGTGGCGCGGCATGCTCCTCGTTCCGTGGGTCATTCCGCCGGCCATGAGCACGCTCGCCTGGCTGTGGCTGTTCGATCCGTCCTACAGCGCGCTGAACTGGATCCTGGCGCTGTTCGGCATCGGCAACATCCCGTGGACCGGCGAGGCCGGCTGGGCGCGCTTCTCGGTGATCCTGGTCAATGTGTGGATCGGCTCGCCGTTCTTCATGATCATGTACCTCGCGGCGCTGAAGTCGGTGCCCGAACAGCTCTACGAGGCGGCCTCGATCGACGGCGCCACCTGGTGGCAGCGCATCTGGTACGTGACCCTGCCGATGATGCGCAACATCATCGCGATCACCGCGCTGTTCTCGCTGATCGTCACCTTCGCGAACTTCGACATCGTGCGCGTGCTGACGGCGGGCGGTCCGCTCAACAGTACGCACATCTTCGGCACCTGGGCCTTCCGCGTCGGCATCGAGGGCGGTGACATACCGCTCGGCGCCGCCGTGTCGCTGTTCATGGTGCCGATCCTGGCCGTCGCCGCGACCTTCATCCTGCGCGACATCACCAAGCGGGGGAGTGAAGTCTGATGGCCAACACCGCAGTCGCAACCGGGGCGCCGACCCGCCCCAAGTACGGCAGCATGAGCCGCGACAGGGCCTGGGCGCTGCGCTGGTCCTATTTCTTCCTCGTGCTGTTCGCGATCTTCTTCCTGATGCCGCCGATCTACATGCTGCTGACCTCGCTGAAGACCAGCCAGGAGATATCGGCGGCGACGAATCCCTGGTGGATCAGCAATCCGACGATCCAGAACTACATCGACCTCCTGTCGCAGAACCAGTTCCTGGTCTTCTTCCGGAACTCCGCGATCGTGTCGATCTGCGTCGTCATCCTGACCATGATGATCAGCGTGATCGCGGCCTTCGCGCTCGCGCGCATGAAGTTCTGGGGATCGGCGACGCTGGCCACCGGCGTGTTCCTGACCTACCTGATCCCGGAAACCCTGCTGTTCATCCCGCTGTTCAAGATGTTCGCCTGGGTGAACGAGGTGACCGGCGTCCAACTGATGAACCACTGGTGGACGATGATCATCCTCTATCCGACGCTCACCGTGCCGTTCGCCACCTGGATCATGATCGGCTACTTCGCGTCGATCCCGAAGGAGCTGGACGAGGCGGCGCTGATCGATGGCGCCACCTGGATGCAGACCCTGACCAAGATCTTCATCCCGGTCGCGCTTCCCGGCATCATCGCGGCGACGATCTTCACCTTCACCGTGGCCTGGGCGCAGTTCCTCTACCCGCTGGCCTTCACCACCTCGGCCAGCGAACTGGTGCTGCCGGTCGGCATCATCACGACGCTGATCAAGGGTGACGTCTTCAACTGGGGGCAGATCATGACCGGTGCGCTGCTGGGCGCCGCGCCGCCGCTCATCATCTATGCCTTCCTCATGGACTACTACATTGCCGGCCTGACGGCCGGTGCGACCAAGGGATAGAGTAAACATGGCTCAGGTAACACTGCGTAAGGTCGTCAAGAAGTACGATGAAGTCCTCGCCGTCCGCGGCATCGATCTCGACATCACCGACAAGGAGTTCATCGTGCTGGTCGGCCCGTCGGGCTGCGGCAAGAGCACGACGCTTCGCATGATCGCCGGTCTCGAGGAGATCAGCGGCGGCGATATCGCGATCGGCGGCGACGTCGTCAACGACGTGCCGCCCAAGGACCGGGACATCGCCATGGTGTTCCAGAACTACGCGCTCTATCCGCACATGAACGTCTACGAGAACATGTCGTTCGGCCTGAAGCTCAAGAAGACGCCGAAGGACGAGATCGACAAGCGGGTGAAGCAGGCGGCGCAGATCCTCGACATCACCGAGCTGCTCGACCGCAAGCCCAAGCAGCTCTCGGGCGGCCAGCGCCAGCGCGTTGCCATGGGCCGCGCCATCGTGCGCGATCCCAAGGTGTTCCTGTTCGACGAACCGCTGTCGAATCTCGACGCCAAGCTGCGCGTGCAGATGCGCACCGAGATCAAGAAGGTCCACCAGAAGGTC
The DNA here is from genome assembly GCF_058806575.1 of Reyranella sp. GW821-FHT12G01. Taxonomy (NCBI): domain Bacteria; kingdom Pseudomonadati; phylum Pseudomonadota; class Alphaproteobacteria; order Hyphomicrobiales; family Reyranellaceae; genus Reyranella; species Reyranella sp. GW821-FHT12G01. The sequence continues at coordinate 2,994,313 of NZ_JBXAPV010000001.1, read as the reverse complement.
CGCACGACGACCGTCTACGTCACCCACGACCAGGTCGAGGCGATGACCCTGGCCGACCGCGTGGTGGTGATGAACGGCGGCCTGATCGAGCAGGTCGGTTCGCCGAACGATCTCTACCACTCGCCGGCGACCAAGTTCGTCGCGGGCTTCATCGGTTCGCCGGCCATGAACTTCATCTCCTGCCAACTCGAGCAGGCGGCGGGCGCATTGCGCGTGCGCCTGAACGACACGCTGTCTTTCCCGGTGCCGGCCGAGCGCACGTCGCGCTACACGGCCCATGTCGGCAAGTCCAACCTGATGCTGGGTCTGCGGCCTGAGCATATCGCGGAGACCCGTCCGCACATCGAGCCCAACCAGCACGACTTCGACATGGTGATCGACGTGGTCGAGCCGATGGGCATGGAAACGCTGGTCTACTTCACGGTGAACGGCCGCGAAGTCTGTGGCCGCGTCAATCCAAACGCCGGTGCCGCGGCGGCACGGTCGATGAAGCTCCGTGCCGATCTCAGCAACATGCACCTGATCGACGACGGCACCGGCAAGGTGCTCTGAGGCATCGGCTACCGGGAGCGTTCATTGCGCTGCCGGCGTGTCGCCTTGCGGGCGAACGTCCGCAATCATTGCGCATCTCCACGCGACGGCTGGATGCCGAAGGCGTAGGATTTTGTCTGCGCGGCTGAGGCCGGACGGCATTCGGGAACAATGAATTTCAGAGAGAACGAGGAGAGAGCGTGATGGGTACTCTGACGGGCAAGGTCGCGTGGGTGACGGGCGCCGGATCGGGCATCGGGCAGGCGGCGGCGGTCGCGCTGGCGAAAGAGGGCGCCACGATCGTGCTGACCGGCCGGCGCAGCGCGCCACTCAAGGAAACGGCGGCCATGATCAAGAAGGCCGGCGGCACGTCCGACGTGAAGCCGGGTGACCTGATGAAGGCGGCCGCGGTCACCAAGATCGCCAAGGAGATCGAGAAGAAGTACGGCCGTTGCGACATCCTGGTGAACAACGCCGGCCTCAACATCCTGAAGCGCCAGTGGGCCAAGCTGACACCGGCCGATGCCGAGCTGGTGATCGACGGCAATCTCGCCAGCGCCTTCTATTGCACGACCGCGGTGCTGCCGATGATGCGCAAGCGCAAGGACGGTGTGCTGATCCACACCTCCTCGATGGCCGGGCGCCATCCGAGCCTGCTGTCGGGCCCGGCCTATTCGGCCGCCAAGCACGGCGTCGTCGCGATGAGCCACACCATCAATCAGGAGGAATGCGTCAACGGTATCCGCTCCTGCGCGCTGCTGCCGGGCGAAGTCGCAACGCCGATCCTCGACAAGCGACCGGTGCCGATCACCCCGGCCGAGCGCAAGCGCATGGCGCAGTCGGAGGATGTCGGCGACCTGATCCGCTACGTCGCCTGCGCGCCGGCGCACATCACGATCAACGAGGTCTGGATCACCCCGACCTGGAACCGCGGCTACGTCGCCAACCTGCAGCGCGGCAAGTCCTGACATGGGCAACGTGACGATCAATGCGAAGGAACTCGAATCCTTCGTCGCGGACATCTTTGCCACCGCGGGATGCTCGAAAGAAGAGGGCGCTCGCATCGGCCGCTACCTCGTCAGCGCCAACCTGTCGGGCCATGACAGCCACGGCGTGGTGCGCGTGCCGCGCTACGCCACGCAGAAGAAGACCGGCACCGTCATCGCCGACGTGAAGGTCGATGTGCTGGTCGACACGCCGGTGATCGCCGTGGTCGACGGCAAGTACGGCTTTGGCCAGACCGTGACGCCGCAGGCCGTGCGGATCGGCATCGACAAGTGCCTGAAGAACGGCCTCTCGGCCGTGACGCTGCGCAATGCCGGCCATGTCGGCCGGGTCGGCGACTGGGCGGAGATGGCGGCCGAAGCGGGCCTCGTCTCGGTCCACTTCGTAAACGCCTCCGGCAGCGTCCTCGTGGCGCCGTTCGGCGGCGTCGAGCGGCGTTTCTCGACCGCGCCCTATTGCGTCGGCGTTCCGCGGCCGGGCGAGGATCCGCTGGTCCTCGACTTCGCGACCTCGATCGTGGCCGAGGGCAAGGTGCTGGTGACCAGCCAGGGCGGCAAGAAGCTGCCGGAAGGAGCGCTGATCGGCCCGGACGGCCAACCCAGCGCCGATCCTCACCTGCTCTACGGCGACTACACGCCGACGGGCCCGCGCGACCACAGCAAGGGCACCGGTGCCATCCGTGCGTTCGGCGACCACAAGGGCTCGGGCCTCGCCTTCATGTGCGAGATCCTGGGTGGCTCGCTGTCGGGCACGGGCGCGACCGATCCCAAGCGCGGCCGTTTCGCCAACGGTATGCTGTCCTTCTACGTCGACCCGAAGGTGTTCGACGCCGAGGGCTTCTTCCCGACCGACATCGCCAAGTATGTGGGCTTCGTGAAGGGCTCCAAGCCCGCGACGCCGGGTGTCGAGATCCTGGTGCCGGGCGAGCAGGAGTCGCGGACCCGCGCCAAGCGTCTCGCCGAGGGCGTGCCGCTGCCGGACGACACCTGGGCTGCGATCGTGGAGACCGCACGCTCCGTCGGCCTCGACGAGCGGCGCATCCAGCAGGCCGCGATGTAGGACCTATCGGCCGGCTGCGCGCTGCAGCCGGTAGACCGATCCCGCCACGGCATCGACGGATACCGGTGTCGCGACATAGTCGGTGCGCAGCAGGCGCTGCAGCGCACCGAGACGGGTGGCGTCGGCCACCATGCCGGTTTCCGTCAGAAGCTGCGCCTCGGGAATGTCCCAGAGGCGCACGACTTGCACCTCGTAGCCGAGCTCCAGGGCGCGATCGATCTGCCGCCGCAGGGCCTCGACGTGCCGTTCGGTGCTCCAGTCGGGATGGCGCAGGACCTCGCCGGTGAAGCCGATCCATTTGAATTTCGGTAACGCCTGTGGCGCGGGGCCGAGCTGCGCGACGCCGGGCTCGGACGTGCCCCAGTGCAGCGAGGCGTAGACCATCGTCCAGTCGAAATCGTGCAGCAGGAAGACGGTGCGGGCCGGATCGCCGTGCTGTTCCAGCCGTTCGATGGCGAGACGCCATTTGGTGTCGAGCCCGCGCAGCGGTGCAATGCTCCAGACATTGTAGGCGAACAGCGCCACGGTGAGGCCGGCCATCGCCGCGAGCCCGCGCGCGGGCCAGCGTCGCCGCACCGCGAGCAGGGTCAGCGCCCAGGCCGGCGTGACCCAGGCCATGACGTTGATCTGCATCTGCGGATCCTGCGGCTGGGAATAGAGGTTGAACACCGAGCCCGCGAGGAAAGTGACGCCGAACACCGCCAGAAGCGCGCGGGCGCGACCGTCGCCGCGGGCATGCCACAGCGTCGAACCGGCAATCCCGGCGAGGGCCAACAGCCAGAAGCTCGTGGCGAAGCGCCAGATGTCCCAACCCGGGATCGTGTCGAATGTCGTGACGCCGGTTCCCAGCAGGTAGGCCACGATGCCGTCCCACAGATAGCCGACCTTGGGCCAGGTGAAGCCCGCCCACACCGAGCGCACCGCCTTGCCGGTCCAGATGAGATCGATTGGCCCGACCGCGCCCGCATGCCCGCGCCAGGCGAGCGCGACGACGGCAGCCGTCGCGACCATGCCGGCGACGAACAGCGCCACCCAGCCGAGGCGCCGGCCCCAGCGCGGCTCGCAGAACCAAAGTGCCGCCAGCATGGCCGGCAGGGTGGGGAACATCAGCCGCCATTCGAACAGCCAGCCGATCGAGAACAGGACCGAGACCGCGAGGACGCGCGTCATCGTCGGCCGGGCGAGCCACACCGCGCCCAGCGACATCGCAGCGAACATCACCGTGTAGCTCGGCATGATGTCCTCGTTGACGATGGCCAGGAACATCACGTGGCTGGTCGACAGGTGAAACAGCCCGGTCAGCAACGCCACGCGCCGGTCGCCGGTGATCGCCCGTGCCAGCAGGTAGGCGACCCCGACGCAGAGGCTCGCGCTGGCCGCATTCAGGATGGTGAGCTGGCGTCTTGGGTCGCCGGCGAAGACGCCCAGCAGGTCGAGCAGCCGGCAGAGCGCGCCATAGGCGGGATAGAACAGGTAATTCGACGCGTAGAGCGGGGCGTTGGCCGGATCGGCCACCCACGGCTTCAACTCGAGGCTCTTGAAGACGCCGTTGCCCGTCAGTCCGCCCTGCGCATTGTCGAACCACAGGATGATGGCGATCAGGACCGCGGCGCTGCCGGTCACGAGGAGGGCAAGATCGACCAGGCGGCCTTTCGGTTTTTCGTCCAGATCCGGGAAAAGGGCGGGAAAGCTCAAAATCTTCAGCCAATCGAGAAGGGCCGCGGCCACGGCGCTTGCGGCCCGGAGGCGGCGCGCGCACCATCGCTTCTGGCAACAGGATCGGGCGGATATTAGGCATGTATCGAGTGACTTCCCAATTCAAGGCGACGGTCCTGGCGCGTTTCGCGGCGGCGCTGCATCAGCTCGACGACTGGAACCGTGAGCCCAACTACCTCGAGGAGGAGCGGCTGTTCCGCGCCCTGGGCTACATGAAGCGCGGCAACTTCAAGCTCGCCGAGGCCGAGCTGAAGGAATTGAGCGCCGTGTTCGCGTCTCCTCCCGACAAGAATGCCGTGGTGCCGGTGATCACGCGCGAACGCTACACCAAGGCGCTGATGCGGCGCGGGCTGGCGCAGTTGAGAGGCGAAGCGGCCTAGCGCTGGGACCACTCCACCGTGCTGCCTCCGTAGCTGCAACCCCCGCGTAGGGGGTGACGCCATGCAATCCCGGCGCGTGTACCTTGCGAGGTGGAACGTCGATTCTGACGTGACGCCGTCACCTGACAGGTTCAGACTTGGCGAATATTCCAGAGCCGCTCCCGGCCTGGTTGTCGTCCTCTCACCGATGTCAGGGAGACACGCAGAATGCTTGTCCTGGATCGAGAGCCGCTTTCGGAGCCGGCAGTAGAGCTGGTCGCCGCGACACCATCCAGGTCGCAAAATGGTGCGCTCCCAGCCTTTGCAAGCGAGGAGGAGGCGCGAGCGGCGATCGACCGGTGCCGGGCGGCGTTGCAACGGGCCTTCTCCGACGAAGTCATCGTCCAGGAAATCCTCCTCGTTTCGATCTACGCCCGGGTGTTGGCCGAGATCGCGATCCCGCCTGGGCGCTGGCGGCGCGCCCCGCAGGCCAGCGATCAGATCGAAAGGTTTCAGCGCCAGCTCGATCATGCCTACCGGTGGCTTGCGCAGACGACGCGCGAACCCTGGCCCGCGAGCTGGATGCCGAAAAGCATCTACCGGGATATCGCGACCGAGCTGAGCCATCACTCGATCCTGAGGACGGTCTCATTGAGAACCGGCTCGAAGATCGTTCGTGCGCTCTTCTCGGCCATTGCGGCTCCTTCCGGCAGCCTGCTGCCGGGATCGCGCTTCGCCCGTTCGGATTCGCAGCTTCGTCTTCTCGATGTGGCGGCGTTCAAGACGAGATCCAAGCGCCTGCATGCGATCGCCGTCGCCGGCGTAAAGGCCTTCGGAATGCTGGCGCTCCTGAAGAAGCGCAATCTCGACTATATGCGCGGCAACCACGGGCGCGGCGATCTGGTCCTGAGCAACTATCCCAAGCTCATCCATGTCGAGCTGGCGACGGCCTGCAACATCCGCTGCCGGACCTGCTCGATCACCCGGCCGGGCCGCGGGCGCGACCGCACGTTCATCAAGTTCGAGACGCTGGAGCGGCTGAGGCCGGCCCTGCCTTTCATCAGCGACTGCAAACTGCACGGCGGCGGCGAGCCGTTCCTTCATCCGCAGATCGAGCAAGTGCTGGAGGTCTTCCGCGACGAAGGCGTTCGCCTCAACACCGTGACCAATGCGAACCTGATCACCGACCGGCTCGGCAGCCTGATCGGCCAGACCTTCACCACGCTGACTGTCTCGGTCGATGGCGTCGACCAGGAGACCTACGAATATGTCCGGCTGCGCGGGAAGTGGGACAAGCTGCTGCGCGGCCTCGATCACATCAACAAGTATCGCAGCCCCGACCTCAAGCTGATCATTGGCGTGGTCATGCTGAAGTGCAACATCCACCAGCTTCCCGATCTCGTCCGCTTCACCAAGGAGCATGGCGGCCAGGAACTGCAGGCGGCCTGGCTGGTTCCCTTCCACGATCTGCCGTGGACGCAGGAGCAGGGCCTGACGGGCGATCCCGAGAGGACCAACCACTACATGGCCGAGACACGGCGTGTCGGTAAGGAACTGGGCATCTCGGTCCGCATCCCGCTCGACCTGCCGACGGGGCCGAGTCTCAAGGCCGCGGTCCGACTCGGGCACAAGGACACCTACTGGAACCTGCACGGCACCACTTCCGTCGAAGGCCACTGCCGGCTGATGTACGACCGGGCGATGATCCTGGTCGATGGCCGCGTGAAGCCGTGCGGCCAGTCGCGAACTGTGCCTGAACTCGGCTCCATTCATGCCAGGTCGTTCGAGGAATGCTGGAATGGCGACGGCTACCAGAAGCTTCGGGCGACCTTCAATTCCGGCACGCTGCCCAAGACGTGCATGAGCTGCAACTTCATCCGTTCGAACCAGACGGGCACGGCGCGACTTGTCTACAAATGACGCGTCCGGTCTCGAGCCGGGTGCATCGACCCGGCGAGCCGTAAAATCTCGATTTCATCGAGGTTTCCGGCTGGCGCTCCCTACGGGATTCGAACCCGTGTTTTAGCCTTGAGAGGGCCACGTCCTAGGCCTCTAGACGAAGGGAGCTAGAGCCAGAAGCGGGACTGATAGTCGAATGGGAGCGCCGACGCAACCCCGGTCATGGGCCCTGTTTCGGCGGCTTTCTCACGGTTCGGTGCAACACCACCCGCGTGGCTCGACTCTTTCAGTATCTGTGGCAGACTTTCGGAACTAACGTCTCAGTCGTCGTCCACATGGATTGCCTCATGAAACGCGCCCTAGCTGTCGCCCTGGTTGCTGCTTGTTCCTGGCACGGTGTCGCATGGGCCGATCTCATTCCGGGATCGCGGGCGACGGTCGGCGGGTGGTCGCTGAGCGCCCATGACCGGTCCGGCAAGTTTTCGCACTGTGCGATATCCGCGCCCTACAAGAGCGGCATCCGCATGCTTTTCTCGGTGTCGGGCGACTATAGCTGGCGCGTCGGCTGGACCCACGAATCGTGGCGATTCACCAAGGGCCAGGCCGTCGACGTGTCGGTGCTCGTCGACAATGCAGGTCCGTTTCCGTTGCGGGCCGTTGCGGCGACTGAGAACCTGGCGCTGGCCGAGCTTCCGGCCAAGGAAGAGCTGTTCGACGTGATGCGCAAGGGCAACCGGATGACCGTCCGCGCGCAGGGCAACACCTACGCTTTCAATCTGGACGGCACCTACGCCGCGCTCAGCGAAGTCCTGAACTGCACGGCCCGGTATGGCGGTGGCTCAGGCACGCCGCCCGGCGCCTCCACCTCCGCTGCCGCGCCGCCATCACCGGTGCCGCCCGCACCGCCGATTCCACCCGCCCAGCCGTCGGTGTCGCCGCCGCCGTCGCCGGCTCAGCCGCGACCGTCCGCTGGCCCCAACGTTGGCGATCGTTCGGGAAAATCCTCTGCGGTCCGGCTCGTGCTGGGGGACGGCAGCGAGTTGAAGCCTTATGAGGTGTTCGAGAAGGCGGGTGCCGCGGTCTACGTGGTCAAGGCGGAGAAGTCGCTGGGATCGGCCATCGCCATCAGCGACCGCGAGCTGCTGACCAACTGCCACGTCGTGGAAAATGCCACGACGGTGACGATCGAGCGCGAAGGGGTTCGCTTCGAGGCCGCGGTGATCTCGGCGAACCCGAGTGCCGACCGGTGCGTGCTCCGGGTCGGCGGCCCGCCGGAGCCGCTGCCCAAGTGGGTGCGGGTGCGGCCTTACGCCGACGTCAAGGTGGGCGAGCGGGTGTTCACGATCGGCGCGCCGCGTGGCCTCGAACTGACCCTCGCCGACGGCATCGTCTCGTCGAAGCGCGTGAAAGACAATCAACGCCTGGTACAGACGTCGGCGCCGATCTCGCGCGGATCGTCGGGCGGCGGACTGTTCGACGCGCAGGGCAACCTGATCGGGATCACGACCTTCATGATCAGGGACGCCCAGAACGTCAATTTCGCCATCGCCGCCGAAGAATACGCCCGATAGTATTTTGCAGCCGTCGCCGGAGGACCCGCCATGGACATGCCGATCGCTTCCGAACTGCCGCTCACCGGCATCGACATTCATTCGCTGCCGCCGGCCGATGGCGAGTGGGTGCTGCGCCGGCAGCTCGCCGCCGCCTACCGGCTGATCGACCATTTCGGCTGGACCGAACTGATCTACGGCCATCTCACGGCGCGCGTGCCGGGCGAGGCGCCGCACTTCCTGATCAATCCCTACGGTCTCAACTACGACGAGGTGACGGCCTCGAACCTGGTGAAGATCGACCTCGACGGCAAGATCGTCGAGCCGAGCCCGCATCCGGTGAACTATGCGGGCTTCGTCATCCATTCGGCCGTCCACATGGCCCATGCCGACCGGCACAAGGTGGTGATGCACACTCATACGCGGGCCGGCATGGCGGTCTGCGCGCTGAAGGATGGGCTGCTGCCGGTGTCAATGGTGGCGACTGCCTTCCACGGCAAGCTCTCGTACCATGACTATGAAGGCCCCAGCCTCGATCTCGACGAGCGCGACCGGCTGCTAAAAAACCTCGGCAACAACCAGGCGATGATGCTGCGCAACCACGGCCTGCTGACCACGGGCCGCTCGGTGCCGGAAGCCTTCCTGCGCCTCTATCGCCTGGAGCGCGCCTGCCAGATTCAGCTCGACGCGGCCGCGGCCGGAACGCTCAACGTGCTGGGCGACAATCTGGCGGCCAAGTCGGGCGCCGACATGGACCGTTTCTCGGAGATGGAATCGGCGGTCGGCATCGGCGACCTGGAGTTCGCGGCGCTGGTGCGCAAGCTGGACAAGGTCGACTCGAGCTGGCGCCATTGACCAATCGTTACCTGAGCTTGTAGAGCGCCTTCAGGGAGCCGCTGGGCGCCTTGATCTCGGCGATGCGCCAGCCCACCGGCGTCTTCGCCAGCTCCAGCACCACGCGCTTGGTCTCGCCGAAGTTCTGGAACGACACCCGGGCGGTCGCTGTGTCGTCCCTGGCCGTTACGTCGACTGACAGCTTCGAGATCTCCCAGTCCTGCGCGTCGACGAAGGGGTCGCCGTTCAGGGTCGGCACCTCGTTGCGGCGCTTGGCCTCGCGATAGTCGCGGTCCATGGCCTGGGCCAGCGCGGGCACGAAGAAGCGGGCCGTCTGTTCGTAGGGCTGTCCCTTGAAAGCCTTGTTGAGATACGGCCTGTAGAGGCCTTCCACGAAAGCCTGGGCCGTTGCCGTTTGCGCCGTCGCGGTGGCCGCGTTGAAGGCGGCCGCCAGCGCGGCTGCCACGACGAGGCGGCGCCCCGGTTTCCAAGCGTTCAAATCCTGCTCCTGCCTAGGCGCGAAAAGTCGTCCGGTCGGTGCCGGAATAAAGCGCCTTCGCAGAACGCTCAACTGCCTCCTTGTGGGTGGTGAGCGCCGCCGCATCGAGATCGGCCCGAGGGGCGGGCTCCGGGTCGAAGTTTCCGTAGCGATCGCGTCCGCGCACCAGCGTCGCGGAGTCACGCACCTTGAGCTGCCGGACATGCGGGGGGATGTAGCGCAGTGCCAGCCCGATGCGGCGATCGCCGGTCGTGTTCGGCCCCGACGCATGGGCGAGCAGCACGTGATGCAGCGACATCTCCCCGGCGCGTAGGGCGACGTCGACGCCGGCGCCCTCCGGCACCTCGACGGCGATCTCCTGGCCGCGGCTCAGCAGGTTGTTCTCGTCGAACGTGTCTCGATGCTCGATCTGCTTCTTGAGATGGCTTCCCGGCCAGAACTTCATGGCGCCGCTCTCGACGGGCGCGTCGGCGAAGGCCACCCAGGCCGTGATCACCTCGTCGGTGCTGAGGCCCCAATAGGTGGCGTCCTGATGCCACGACACGAAGGAGGGCGAGTGCGCCTCCTTGATGAAGAAGGTGCTGCTCCAGCACAGGATGTCCGGACCGATGACATCCTCCACCGCGTCGAGGATCGCGGGATGGCGCGCCAGGGCGTTCGCCCAGGTGAACAGCAGATGCACCTTGTGGCGCATGTTGCCGGCGATGGGACCTCCCGTCGCCCGCTCATGCTCTTCAAGGTGATTGCGACAGGCGCGCGCCTCTTTCGGCGACAGCACGCGAACGGGGAAATGGAACCCGTCGCGGCGATAGCGTGAGACTTCGTCGGCACTGAGACGCCTGGCCATGGGACCTCCGCCCTGCTGGGACGATCGACTCTGGCGGGCCTGCCGGGCAGGCGCAAGAAGGGGCGGCGGCCCGGCGGGAGTCAGGGGCTCGAGCTTCGGGGAGGACGCGGACGCCTGTTCGCCGGCGGGCCGCGACATATCCGAACTTATGGTCGCCGACTTTGCATCCAATGAAGCTGGATGCCCCCGGCTCGTGTCAGGCCGGTTTGCGGCCCGCGATCCGGGACAGAACGCCAGGGACGAACGGGTGGGCGATGACGTCCACGAAGCCGGCGTCCTGCAGATATCCCTTCACCTCGGATTCCGTGTGAGCGCGGCCGGTGCTGTTCTGGATCGCCTCGTTCAGACCCCACAGCGCGGCCGAGACCGGGCCGCTCCTGTCGTCGTGCAGGGTCTCGCCGATCAGGTGCATCTCGCCGCCCGGCATGAGGGCTGCGAAGGCCTTGGCGACGACCAGCCGGATCAGGGCGGGTTCGTATTGCGGCAGGTTGCTCGCCATGACGACGACATCGACGCCCTGCGGGAAGGCGGTCTCGGTGAAGTCGCCGGGCAGGGTGCTGACGCGCTCGGCGGCGCCGTTGGCGGCAATGTATTCATCGGCCACGACCGTGACCGGAGGCAGGTCGAGGACGATCGCCTTGAGGCCGGGAAAGGTTTTGGTGGCAACGATACTGTAGGCGCCGGAGCCGCCGCCGAGATCGAGCATCAGCTTGCGGGCCGAAAGGTCGACGCTGCGGCTGAACAGGCGTGCCGCGCCCATGCCGATCGAATAGGTGGCGGCGTGATAGCGGCGTGCATCCTCGACCGTGAAGTTCACATAGGCGCCGAGCCGGTTCTCCTGCGGGTCGCGCAGGCGCTCCGAGAGTTCGCCGAACGCCTTCCAGCGCGGCTTGGTGAACAGTATCCACGGGCCTGCATAGCGCTCACCGTCCTTCACCAGGAAGCGCTGGACGTCGGCGGCGTTGGCGAAGCGGTCGCCGTCGCGCGACAGCAGCGTCATGGCGGCAAGGACGGTCAACAACCGCTCGGCATTGCGATCGGAGATCCCGGCCGCCTTCGCCACGGCAGGAATCGTGTCATGGCCGTGGGCGATGGCGGTGAAGATCTCGAGTTCGACCGCGGCCATCAGGGCCGCACTCTCCCAGTAGGCCTGGGCGATCTTCTGCAAACGCGTCGTGTCGAGGCGTTGTGGTTCCGGCATTCTGACGTTTCCTCTTTTGTTGCCCGACCATAGCGCAGAGTCGGGGCGTCCGCTGGCCGCGGCGAGGGTCAGAGCAGGCGGAGGAAGAGGAAGACCATGGCGGCATAGAGCGCCGCGAGGAGGGTGGCGCCCAGCGCGTTGATGCGCAGCTTGTGCTCGGGCGCGGGACTGAGCCACCAGCCGAAATGGCCGGCGATCCAGGGGACCAGGAAACCCGTCAGGACGACGCTCACGACATTGCCGAGGAAGAGGGAGACCGCGAAGGGTAACCCGAAGAACCGGTCGAGCAGCGGCGTGCCGACGAAGTACCCGAACAGCATGACGATCGGGTAGAGCATCAGCAGGACCAGCATGTTCATCTTCCACACGGGAAGAGCGCTGTCGGCGGCGCCGCCATCGCGGAACCACTGTTCGAAGCCCGAGCTGGCGATGCGCGAATGGAATTCGTCGGTGAGGGGCGTGGCCTCGTCGATCAGCGTCTTTCGCACGGGTGAGTCCAGCCAGGCCTGCAGGTTGGCCTCGGTGTCGAAGCGCAGGATGGCGACGAAATCCTCCTGAACGCCCGGTACCGGCGGCTCGAACCGGTAGCCCTGCAGGCCGGGGGCCTTGGACTGCGCGGCGGCGATCTTGCGCTCCCACGCCCGGTAGGCTGCTTCCTTGCCGGGCTTCACCCGCGTGGAAATGATGGTCGAGACCGGGGCGCGCCTGACGCCATCGGCCTGGTCCTGGACGATGTGTACGTCGTCGCGGCCGACCAGCATGGGGGCCGCGCCCTCGATGCGCTTCTGGCGTTCGGCCGACGCCAGCCAACGCTGCGCCTCGGGCAGGCTCGCGAAGCGCTGCAGGATCACCCAGTCGACCTGCAGGGGCGGATTGGGCGGCAGCAGGCGCTGCTCGATGAAGCCCGGGAAGCCCTGGATGAAGCTGCTGGTCTCGCCCTGCCAGCGCGCGAAATCCTCGGCGCGCTCCGGCCGTACGCAGGTCTGCGTCACGATGCTGACGCTGCGTCCGGGCGAGGTCGCCGCGCCGCTCACCGCTGGTCCGCGAGCTTGGCGAAGAGCCGATCAGGCGTGAACGGCAGGTGGGCGAAGCGGACGCCGGTCGCATTCGCCAGCGCGTTCGACACTGCGGGTGCGATCGGGTTGATGCCGCATTCGCCCTGGGACTTGGCTCCCAGGGGACCGATCGTGTCGATCGTGCCGGCGAAGAAGATGTCGGTGTGAGGCGTGTCGGCGTAGGCCGGGATGCGGTAGTTGCGCAGTTGCGGGTTCACCATGTGGCCCTCGTCGTGGACCATGTTCTCCGTCAGCGCCCAGCCGTAGCCCATGGCGACCGCGCCGTCGAGCTGACCCCGGCACTGCATGGGATTGATCGGCCGGCCGATATCGGCGGCATGGACGCTGTGCAGGATGCGGATCTCGCCGGTGACCCGATGGACCGCGAGCCGGACGCCCTGCACATTGAAGGCGATGGTGCGCGGCGAGAGATAGGCTTTGCGGGTGACGGCAAAGCGATGATCGATCGCCGCCCCGGCCGCATGAAGCTCGCTCAGCAGAATCCGCTCGTTGCCGCAGACCACCGCGTCGCCGTCCAGCCGGCAATGTTCGGGCGCCGCGCCGGTATGGCGGCTGGCGAAGGCGATGATGTCCTCGCACATCGCTTGCGCGGCGATGTGGACGGCCTTGCCCGCGACGACGGTGCCCGTGCTGGCGAAGGTGCCTGTGTCGTAAGGCGTGCGATCGGTATCGGCGTTGATGATGGCGATGTCGCCGGCGCGCACGCCCATGACGGCGGCGGCCATCTGCTTGTGCGCCGTGGTGATGCCGTTGCCCATCTCCGACGATCCGACGGCCAGGTGATAGGTGCCGTCGGCAAGGAGCCGCATCTCCGCGCCGGAACGATGTTCGGTCGGCGGGCCGCATTCGAGCATCGCAAGGGCGACGCCCGTGCCCTCGGCCCAGTGCTCGCCCTCGGGCTTGGGGACGCCGTTGCCCTTGGCCAGCTCGCGCTCGACGATGTCGAGGCATTCGTCGATGCCGTAGCTGCCGAAGCTCGCGTCGCTGGGTTCCTGCCAGATCGATTCGACGTTGTCGCCCACGCGCACGATGTTCCTGCGGCGCATCTCGACCGGATCGATGCCGAGAATGCGCGCCAGCTCGTCGATGGCGCATTCGATGGCGAAGGTGGTCTGCGAGGCGCCGTAGCCGCGGAAGCCGCCGCCCGGCACCATGTTGGTGTAGACGGCGTAACCCGCGCCCTTCTTGTTCGGGCAGCGATAGGCGGCGATCGGGCTGCCCATCGCGGCGGCCAGCGTTTCGCCGCCGTGGTTGCCGTAGGCGCCCGTATTGGACACGACGCGCACGTCCATGGCCGTCAGCGTGCCGTCCTTGCGGGCGCCGATCTTGACGTGGGTCGTCATCTGATGGCGCGTCGTGGCGCCGAGGAATTCGTCTTCGCGCGTCCATTCCCACTTCACGGGCCGGCCGAGCTTCATGGTCGCGAACAGGACGAGATCTTCCGAGATCATCTCCTGCTTGCCGCCAAACCCGCCGCCGACCCTCTCGGTGAAGACGTGCAGTTCGCGCGTGGTGAGGCCCATCAGGTAGCAGAGCTTCTTCTGGGCAGCGAACGGCCCCTGCGAACTGGTCCGCACGTGCCAGCGCTTGTCCTCGCCCTGCCAGGCGATCGAGCCGTGGGTCTCGAGATGGACATGCTGCACGCGCGACGTCGAATAGGTCATTTCGTGCGTGACCTCGGCGTCCGCGAAGCCCTTGGCGACATCGCCGATCTCGCCCTGAAGGGTGCAGTAGATGTTGCCGCTGCTGGTGACGACGTCCTTGTCGTGGAGAAGGGGCGCACCCGGCTCCATGGCCTGCTCCGGATCGAACACGGCCGGCAGCAGCTCGTATTCGACGCGCAGCGCGCGGCAGCCTGCTTCCGCGGCACCCTCGCTCTCGGCGACCACGGCGGCGATGCGCTGGCCCGCGAAGCGCGCGACGTTGTCGAGCATGTAGGTGTCGTCGGGGTCGACGAGATGGTCCTCGTGCAGCGCCGTGCTGTAGAGGCGGCGTGGCACGTCTTCCCAGGCATAGACGGCGACGACACCGGGCACGGCCAGCGCCGCCGTCTTGTCGATGGCGATGATGCGCGCATGGGCGTGCGGCGAGCGCAGCACCTTGAGGTGCAGCATGCCCTCCATCGCGACGTCCATCGTGTAGCGGGCCTTGCCGGTCAGGATGGCATCCGTGAACGGGTTGGGCAGGCTGGCGCCGCAGGCCTTGCCCGCAATGTCGGGCTCGATGTTGGATTTCCCGTTAAGCGCATCGGTGATCGAGCGATAGCCAGTGCAGCGGCAGAGATTGCCCTTGAGTGCGTGAGGCAGGTCGTCCTTCTGCTCCTGGCAGAAGGTCGCCGTGGTCATGATCATGCCGGCGGCGCAAAAACCGCACTGGAAGGCCTGGGCGTCGTGGAAGGCCTTCTGGATCGGGTGCATTTCGCCATTGGCGGCAAGCCCCTCGATGGTCGTGACCTTGCGGCCCTCGGCGCGGAAGGCCGGGACGAGGCAGGAATGGAAGGGCTTGCCGTCGATCCAGACCGTGCAGGCGCCGCAGTCTCCCGCGTCGCAACCCTTCTTGACGCCGAACACTTCGAGGTCGCGCAGGAAGGTACGCAGACACTGGCCGGGTCGCGGCTCGGCCGCATAGAGATGGCCGTTGACGTCGTACTTGCTCATGCGAGTTCCGCGCGGATCTGCTCGACGAAGAAATAGGTGATGTGCCGCTTGTAGGCGGCCGAGCCGTGCACGTCCTGGAAGTAGCCGTCGGCCGGCAAGCGCTCGTCGATCGCCTGGCGCAGTTCGGTGGCCGTCGGCGTCCGGTCGAAGCGCAGATGCACAGGGCGCGGCGTCGACGCCGTGACGGTCAGGAGAAAGTCTTTCCCGTCATCATCGACGGTCGCGACGATCAGCGCTGCCGAGCGCCCGAGATGGGTGAGGGACATCTGGCGCATGGCGTAGCGCTTCGTGAGCGCGGTCGCCGGCAGGTGGATCGAGCGCAGCAGTTCGCCGGGCTGCAGAACGTTCCTATGATTGCCCGTCACGAAGTCGACGACCGGAACCTGCCGGGGAGCACCATCGCGCGGCCACAAAGTGCAGACGCCTTCGAGGGCCGCTGTCAGGGAGATCATCGCGCCGGCCGGCAGCGACATGACGACGTTTCCGCCGATCGTCGCGGCGTTCCATATCTTGAAGGACATCAGGAACGCGTTGATGCAGTCGCGGAACAGCGGCACCGCCTTCCAGTCCGTCGGCCCCTTGAAGGCATGCAGATCAGCGACGCGACACGTGGCGGCGATCTCCAGCCCTGCCGCCGTCGCGGTGAGGGGCGCCCAACCCAGCGAGTCGAGGTCGATCAGCGTGTCCGTCGTCACCTGCGGCTCGGAGAACAGCCAGGTGCCGCCCGCCAGCCACGCATAGTTCGGGCGCCACGGGCCGATCTCGTCGGCGGAAGCCGGTCGCTTCACTTCCGCGATGGTGTTGAGGTTCATTGGAGCATCACTCCTTGTAGACCTCGACGGTCTGCATCATGCCCATCTCCTCATGGTTCATCATGTGGCAGTGGAGCATGAAGATGCCGGTGTAATCGAGGAACCGGGAGCGGAAGACGACGCTGCCGCCCTTGCGGGTCACAATGACCGAATCGCGCCACAGCAGATCCTTCTGCGGCTCGCCGTTAATCTGCGTCACCTGGAACGGGTTGGTGTGGATATGGAATACGTGATCGTCGTGCTCGTGCGTGTTGACGATCGTCCATTCCTCGACCGCGCCCAGCTTCACCCGCTGGTCGATGCGGTTCGGGTCGAAGCTCTTGCCGTCGACGAAGAATTTGAATTCCTGCCAGTGGCCGGCGGCGTCGGCCTCCGGTGAGATCGCAGACAGGACGAGGGTGCGGCGGCCGGTGAGCTCGCTGTCCTTGATGTCCTCCAGCGGCGGCTTGGGCAGGCGTGCCGGCAGCTTCATCGGCATCGGATCGCCCGAGACGACGACGCGGGCGAGCGGGCCGACCGGGGAGGGATGGCCCTGGTCGTACGGCAGGGCGCGGAATTCGTAGGTGCCGGGCGCGCCCGCCTGCACGAGGATGTCGGCGCGCTGGCCGGGCGCGAACAGCAGCGTCTTCAGCGACTGCATGTTGCGGAGCGCGATGCCGTCGTAGGCGATGACGTTCAGGTCGTGCTTCTCGAGTTCGAGCAACATGTCGTCCTGGTACTGCGAGCCGACCAGGCGCCAGCGCTGCACTTCGCCCGGCCGCATCTCGATCGTCGGTCGGCGCTGGCCGTTGATCGCGAGGAAGCGGGTCGCCGTCTCCGGGAACAGGGTCGCGAAATTCTCGATCATGCCGAAGGCATCGAACACGACCTGCGACATCAGCATCACGCGCTCGCGGGCGGCAGCGATCTCGGGAACATCCGCGAAGTCGCCCTCGACGATGATCGCGCCGGCCATGCCACTGGCCATCTGCACGTCGGCGCCGCCGTGATGGTGCGGATGGTACCAGTAGGTGCCCGGCGTATGGTCCTTCGGCAGCGCGATCTCGATGTCGTACTTCTTGCCCGGCTGCATCGAACGCATGACGTTGTCGGCAATGCCGCTCGGGCTGCAATGCGCGCCGTGGAAATGGAAGTTCGTGTTGTTGAACTGGTGCGGGATCGCGAAGTTCGCTGGCATGGGATCGCGGTTGGGCGGGAACTCGTTGGCCATCCGGATCTTCAGCGTTTCGCCGGGCTTCATGCGCAGGGTGGGACCGTACGGCGCACCCTCGTAGCTGCGCAGGTACAGACGCTGGCCGCCGATATCCTTGTAGGCGTAGCGGCAGGACAGCGTGGTCTGCAGCACGCCATTGACCGAGCGTCGCACCTCGGGTTCGACCAGCGGCTGATCCATCGCGGGCGGAGGGGGCTCGACGATGGGACCGGGATCGAGGCCCATCGCGGAATGATCGTGCTGTGGGCGCGGCGCGGGCCGTGGTTGCGCCTGGGCCTGCTGCACTTGCGGCCGTGCCGGGGCGGGCGACGGCACGTGATGTTGGTGTTGTGCGTCTGCCGTCCGTGACAGCAGCAGGGAGGCGCCGAGTGCGGTACCGCCGTTCAGCAGGTGCCGTCTTGGCATCGCTGCTCTTGCCGGGCGTGGCCCGTCGAGCCCGTCCCGCCGTGACGTCCTGTCCACCCTTGCCACTCCCCGATCGGCTCCCCGGAGACGATTAGCACTTCCAGGGACCAGAAGGGAGGCTACAGCCTGTGATTGAGGCTGACAGTTGAGCCGCGTGCGAGCCTGCGGTCGCTTGCGTGCTCCAAAGCGGAGCGATGTCGCATGTCCAACATCGCCCCCGACCGTCGGGCCTACTTCGTGAGGATCAGCTTCTCGGACGCCGTCACGCGCAGACGATAGGTGCTGGCGCCGTGGCGGATGATCAGTTCACGGCGGCCGGCCATGAGCGTGCTGCTCTCGATGCTCATGGAATCGCGCTCGGGCTTCGAACGGGAAACATCGCCTGCGGAATGCAGCGTCACCATCTGGTCCATCTTCGCTCGCTCCTTAAGTTGCAAGTCACTCGCATTTGCAGATGAAACGCATGCCTTGTCAATGGCGAAGCGAAGCCTTTGAAGCCCTTTCCTTTAACGTCCCGAGAAGGCGGGGAGCTGGTGTGCCGTCACCGCTGGCGCCACCCCGTCGAACCGCTCGATCTCGACCAGGCAGGTCTGCGCGATGCAGCCCTGGCTGAGCTTCGAGGCGGGGATATCGAGGGTGAGCGCGTTGGGATTGCCGTGCTTTTCCAGCGGCGTGTTGGAGCCGGAATCCTGCGGGTCGAACCACGCGCCGGTCGACAGCCGCACCACACCGCGGCGGATGCGATCCGAAAGACGGGCCGAGGCGATGCAGGCGCCGCGATCGTTGAAGACGCGCAGCAGGTCGCCGTCGGAGATGCCGCGCGCGGCGGCGTCCTGCGGATTCATCGTGACCGGCTGTCGGCCCTTAACCTTGGTCGCCTTGGCATGCGGACTGTGGTCGAGCTGGCTGTGCAGCTTGTCGGTCGGCTGGTCCGACAGCATGTGCAGCGGATAGCGCTCGGCCGTCTTGGAGCCCAGCCATTCGATCGGCTCCATCCAGGTCGCGTGACCGGGGCAGTCGTCGTAGCCGAACGACGCGATCTTCTCGGAGAAGATCTCGATCTTGCCCGACGGCGTGCGGAGCGGATGCGCGGCCGGATCGGCTCGGAACTTCTCGAGCATCACCGGGTCGTGGTTCACGCCAGGGACCTTGGCGATGCCGGCCTCCCAGAATTCGTCGAACGACGGCAGCTCGACGCCCATCTTGGCCGACTTCTCGCGGCTTTCCTCGTGCATGTGGACGAGCCACTGCATCGCATCCCGGCCCTCGGTGTAGACGTCGGCGGCGCCGAGACGGCGGGTGATCTCCGAGAAGATCCAGTAGTCGTCGCGCGCCTCGCCGATCGGCTCGCGCGCCTTCTTCATGGCGATCAGGAAGGGCTCGCGTCGCGCGTAGCCGATATCGTCGCGCTCGAGGCCGGTGGTCGCGGGCAGCACGATGTCGGCCATCTTCGCGGCCGGCGTCCAGAACTGCTCGTTGAAGATGATGGTCTCGGGCTTGGCCCAGGCCGTCCGCAGGCGGTTGAGATCCTGGTGGTGATGGAACGGATTGCCGCCCGCCCAGTAGATCAGCTTGATGTCGGGGTAGGTGACGACCTTCCCGTTGTACGGAATCTTGGCCCCCGGATTGAGCAGCATGTCGGTGAAGCGGGCGACCGGGATGAAGTCGGAGACCGCGTTGGTGCCTTGCGACAGGGTCGGGCCCGCCAGCAACGGAGAGTTGCTGCCCATGCCGTTGGTCGGGCCGTAGCTCGCGCCGAAGCCACCGCCCGGCAGGCCGATCTGGCCCAGCATGCAGGCGAGCGACACCAGCGCCCAGAAGGGCTGCTCGCCGTGATGCGAGCGCTGCAGCGACCAGTTGATATTCACCGTGGTGCGGGTCGCCGCCATCTCGCGGGCCAGCGCACGGATTCGAACGGCGGAGATGCCGGTGATCTTCTCGGCCCATTCCGGCGTCTTGTCCGCGAGCGACGGCGCGAACTTGTCGAAGCCGACGGTGCAGCGGTCGAGGAACTCCCGGTCGTAGAGCTTCTCGGTGTAGAGCACATGGCAGAGCGCCAGGATCATCGCGGCGTCGGTGTTCGGCTTGATCGCCAGCCATTCGAAATCGCCGCCGGTGTCGAGGTCCTCGGCGGTCGGCGTGATGTTGATGAAGCGCACGCCGTTGGCGCGCATGCCGTAGAGGCCGTCCTTGAGGCGATGCACCATGGCGCCGCCGGCGCTGATCTGCGCATTCTTGTGCGGCGCGCCGCCGAAGGTGACGAACAGCTTGCAGTGATCGGCGAGGACTTCCCACGTCGTGTGCATCGCCATCAGGTCTTCCATGCTGGCCACGATGTGCGGCATCAGCACGCGCGCAGCACCCAGGCTGTAGGAATCCTGGTGGCGGACATAGCCGCCGAGCGCATTCAGGAAGCGATGGACCTGGCTCTGCGCGTGATGAAAGCGGCCGGCGCTCGACCATCCGTAGGAACCGCCGAAGATCGAGCGGTTCGAGTGCGCGTCCTTCACACGCTTGAGTTCGGCGGCGACCATATCGAGCGCCTCATCCCACGGCACTTCGATGAACGGTTCCTGCCCACGCTTCTCGCTGTTCGCACCGGGCCCGTGTTCCAGCCAGCTCTTGCGGAAGGCCGGCCGGCGCACCCGCATGCGCGCGACTTCGTCGGACAGCATGTGCAGGCCGATCGGCGAGGGATCGGGGTCCTTGGAGAAGGGATGGAGCTTCGTCGCCTGTCCCTTGTCGTCGTATTCGACTTCGTAGACGCCCCAGTGGGCGGCGGTCAGGGTACGCTGATGGGTCATGGAACGCTCACGCTGCTTTCTTGGCGATACTCAGGAAGCGGTCGACGGTCGTCTGTTCGGTGTCGAAGGCCGTGACGAGGCGATAAGCGCGCTCGCCGGGCCGGTCCGACGTCCAGGGATGATACTGCGCCCCTGCGGCCTGAAGCGCATCATGCATCCGCGCCGGAAGGATGACGAAAATCTCGTTGGCGTCGACCGGGTAGAGGAGCTGGGTGCCCTTCAGCGGCGTCAGCCCGGCGACGAGGCGGCGCGCCATGGTGTTGGCGTGTTGGGCATTGGCGAGCCACAGCCCGTCGGTCAGGTAGGCCTCGAGCTGGGCCGACAGGAACCGCATCTTGGAAAAGAGGTGGCCACCGCGCTTGCGTCGGAACTCGAACTCGCGCGCCAGTTCCGGCTCGAAGAACACGACCACCTCGGCCGCCAGCGCGCCGTTCTTGGTGGCGCCCAGGCTCAGCACATTGACGCCCGCCATCCAGGAGAGCTCGGCCGCCGAGCAGCCGACATAGGATACGGCGTTGGCGAAACGGGCGCCGTCCATGTGCAGCTTCAGCCCGTGGCGGTGCGCCGTCGTGGCGATCGAGGCTACTTCGTCGGGACCGTAGACCGTGCCGCATTCGGTGGCCTGGGTGATGCTGACGGCCGCCGGCTGCGGGTGATGCACGACGCCGTAGACCGGCTGGGCCAGCGCCTCGGCCAGCTTCTTCTGGTCCATCTTTCCGGCAGGGCCGGGGATCGTGCAGAGCTTGGCGCCCGAGGTGAAGAATTCCGGCGCGTTGGCTTCGTCGACGACGATATGCGCCTCGGCGTGGCAGTAGATCGAGCCCCAGGACGGCGTGCAGCAGGACAGCGCCAGCGAGTTGGCGGCGGTGCCGGTGGCCACCGGAAAGGCCACGAGGTCGGGCTTCTCGAAGATGTCCCGCAGGCGGCGTTCGACATTGTGCGTCCAGTCGTCGGCGCCATAGGACGGCGCCGTGCTGCCGCCCGAAAAGGCCCGCGTCACGGCATCCAGAATGATGGGATGCGCGCCCACTTCGTTGTCGCTGCGGAAATTCATTCCTTGTCCTTTTGAAACTGTTGAAGCGCCGTGGAGGGCTGCCTAGCGGCCGGCTCCCGGCGGAAATTCGATCTTGCCCAGCAGCGTGCCGCTGCGCGGATCGACGACATAGGCGGCGGACGGCCCGCCCTGGGACTCGACATGCACCACGAGGCGGTCGCCGACGGCGTTCATCGAGACGACGCGGGCGCCGGAGGGCAGGGCGATTCGTTCGGCAAAACCTTCGCCGGAGGCCGATGCTGGCGAACGGGCGGCGTTGGGCGTAGAGATGCGCCGGGCGATCTCGGCCACGGCGACGACAAAGCCCACCACGATCAGCAGGCCCATTCCAATCACCAGCACCTTGAGCCAGAGCGGTGTAGAGGCCTGAGTAGAGGACGCCAAGAAAACTCCATGAGCGACGCCGGTCGCCACACCGTGACCTTCGACGAGAGCGCCGCCGGCGAACGGCTGGACCGCGCGCTGGCTGCTGCCTTGCCCGCCCTCACGCGCAGCCGCGTGAAGGCGTTGATCGAGGGTCGCCGCGTGGCGCTGGCGGGAGGGCGGACGATAGAAGAGCCGTCCCGCAAGGTCAAAAGCGGCGAGGTCTTCGTCGTCGATATTCCCGAGCCCGAACCGGCGGTGCCGGTGGCGCAGGACATGGCGCTGGAGGTCCTGTTCGAGGACGCCGACCTGCTGGTCCTGAACAAGCCCGCGGGCATGGTCGTCCATCCCGCGCCGGGCAATCCCGACCGCACGCTGGTGAACGCGCTGCTGGCCCATTGCGGCGACAGCCTCTCGGGCATCGGTGGCGTCCGGCGGCCGGGTATTGTCCACCGGCTCGACAAGGACACGTCGGGCGTCATGGTGGCGGCCAAGAACGACCGCACCCATCACGCCCTGTCCAAGCTGTTCGCCGCCCACGACCTGGAGCGGATCTACAAGGCGCTGGTCTGGGGAGCGCCCCGACCCGAGCGTGGGACGGTCGAGGCGGCGCTGGGACGGCACCCTGTGGACCGCAAGCGCATGGCGGTCCGCAAGAGCGGGGGACGGGCCGCTTTCACCGAGTACTGGCTGGAGAAGCGTTTCGGCCAGCCGATCGCGCCGATCGCCAGCCTGGTCGGCGCCAAGCTGGGCACCGGCCGGACCCACCAGGTGCGCGTCCATATGGCTCATCTCGGTTGTCCGGTGGTCGGGGATCCGGTCTACGGCCGCAAATCCCGCAACGGCAGTGCCCCGGAGGCGTTGAGAAGCTTCCCAAGGCAGGCGCTTCACGCATCTGTGCTCGGTTTTCGGCACCCAATCACGGGGAAAGACATGAGGTTCGCCACAGAATTGCCTCAGGACTTTCTGAAGTTGGTGGGAACGCTGAACAGCGTTAAGTAAAGCCCCCAATACCCGAGGGGATTAGTAGGATTTATATTGACCCGGGGCCATTCCGACTTCTACAGTCGGATTTAGCAGTCGGGGGACGAGAGTGCTAAATGCTCGTTCACCGGCGTTCCCGCGTACGAAAGGGGGAGTAGCCATGAGTACAGCCACCGCAAATCTTCCCTCCCTGCCGTCATCCCTGACGCCGGAGGGCAATCTCAGCCGATACCTGTCGGACATCCGGAAGTTTCCCCTGCTGGAGCCCCAGGAAGAATTCATGCTGGCCAAGCGCTGGCGCGAGCACGGCGATTCGAAAGCCGCGCATCGCCTCGTCACCAGCCATCTGCGCCTCGTCGCCAAGATCGCCATGGGCTATCGCGGCTACGGCCTGCCGGTCGCCGAGCTCATTTCCGAGGGCAACGTCGGCATGATGCAGGCGGTGAAGCGCTTCGACCCGGATCGCGGCTTCCGCCTGGCCACTTATGCCATGTGGTGGATCCGCGCCTCGATCCAGGAATACATCCTGCACAGCTGGTCGCTCGTGAAGATGGGCACCACGGCGGCGCAGAAGAAGCTGTTCTTCAACCTGCGCAAGCTCAAAGGCCAGATGCAGGCCATCGAGGAAGGCGACCTGACGCCCGAGCAGGTGACCAAGATCGCCACCCGCCTCGGCGTGCCTGAGGAGGAGGTGGTGAACATGAACCGCCGCCTCTCCGGTCCGGACTCGTCGCTCAACGCCCCGGTGAAGGCCGAGGGCGACATGGAGTGGCAGGACTGGCTGGTCGACGATGCGCCCAACCAGGAAGCCCGACTCGGCGAGAGCCAGGAACTCGGCCAGCGCAAGCACATGCTGGCCGGTGCCCTGAAGCAGCTCACCGACCGCGAGCGTCACATCATCGTGGAGCGTCGCCTGGTCGACGAGCCGAAGACGCTCGAGGACCTGTCGGCCAAGTACGGCATCAGCCGCGAGCGCGTGCGCCAGATCGAGGTGCGCGCCTTCGACAAGCTGCAGAAGGCCATGAAGAACATGGTCGTCGAGGCGGCGGCGCGGCCGTCCACTCAGCCGGCCGCGGCGCGGTAACCGGAAAGGGCGTGAGCCCCTCCACATAGCTTCCACCGGCCGTCCAGCCTCCGCTGCGACGGCCGGTTTCGTTTGGGCTGTTACGCACGTCCCCCGAGGTGGGCCGTACAGAGTCTCCGGTACTCACGCTTCTTGGCAGGACGCCACGAAAGCCAGCAGTTCACGGTTGAAGCGTGGAGCATCTTCGCAGAAGGGCGAGTGGCCGCAGTCTTCGAACCACGACAGTGTCGCATGCGGCACGATCGATGCGACCGCTTCCGCGGCGGCCGGCAACACCACCGTGTCCGCGCGGCCGTGCGTGACCAGAACAGGTACCTGGAGCTTTGCGAGCGAAGCGCGCGTTGCGGTGGCGTCGGTCGACCAGCCGCGGATAGCCCGGCGTACGGCCGCCGGCACCTTCATGTTGTAGGCCAACGCTTTTCGAAACGAGTGCTCATCGGGCTTGCGACCGTAGCAGCCATCGAGGAAGGCGATGGCCGCTTCGATCTCGCCCGCGAGTGACAATTCTTCCGGCAGCGGTTTCGGGGCCGACGGGCCGCGAAAGTGCGGCTCCTCGATCACCTGCGAGGCGACGAAGTTCACGCCCCCCAGCCGGCCATCGCCGTAGGTCATCAGGTACTGGCGAATGACTCGCCCACCCATCGACCATCCGACCAGAACAGGCCGCACGAGACCCTTTGCCGACAGCACGGCGGCGATGTCGTCTGCCCAAACACGGTTTTCACGGTATGCGGCGGGATCGGCCGGCTGAGCGGAGCTGCCGTGACCGCGCAAGTCGAAAGCGATAATGCGGCAGTGGCTGGCGAGCGTGCTGCAAAACTGCGGTTCAAAGCAAAGGTGAGACTGCGCGAACCCGTGTATCAGCACCATTTCAGGTCCTGACGGGTTTCCCCATTCGTAGACGGCGAGCCGGGTGCCGTCAGGGGCGCGGACCTCGCTCCGTTCCCCCTCGGCCATGAGTACAGGCTTCACTTCTTTTCGATGTTCCACAAGTTGCGATCCGTTCGGTTCTAGCGGTAACCGATCTTCTCGAAGAACTTTGCGATCTCCGCCGCGGCGAGATCGGGCTGCTCGTAGTGAACGAAGTGGCCGGCATCTTCCGCGATGCCGGCGTCCACGTCCTGAAAGTAGTTCCCGACGACATCGATCCACGAAGACTTCAGCACCGGATCGTGCCGGCCCCACAAGACCCGCGTGGGCTGGGTGATCATGGGTGGCTTGGGCGCCGTGCCCGCCATGACGGCCAAACGCCCGGCATTCTGCGAGATGTACCAGTTGAAGCCGCCCTGGAGATTGCCGGGGCGCATGAAGTTGTCGACCCAGCGTTCCAGCACGCCGTCGAATGCCTCCTTGCGATGGCACCAGTGCGTCAGGAAATGCCGGAAGTAGGCCCGGCAGGAATCGCGTGACGCGCCGACGATGGAGGGCGCGAACGGCATCTGGTGGAAGGTCTGGTACCAGATCTCGTTGATTTGCGCGGGATCTCGCCAGCGCGCGCCGACGCCATGGGTGCCGCAGTTGAAGAAGAACAGTCCGGCCACCCGGTCGGGGTGACGGATCGCCAGCCGCTGCATCACATAGGCGCCGACATCGTGGCCGACGAAGCCTGCTTTCGCGATGCCGAGGCGATCGAGCAGGGCCACGATGTCGTCGGCCAGCACGTCCGGTCCGGCCTGGTCCGAGGGGCCGGAGGTCGGGTTGCCGCTTTCGCCGAAGCCGCGAAAGTCGGGCGCGATCAGGCGGAAGCGATCGCCCAGCCGCTCGAACATCGGCTCCCAGGTCGCCCAGAACTCCGGCCAGCCGTGCAGCAGGAGCAGCGGCGGGCCGTTGCCGGCTTCCGCGACGTGGGTCGGGAAGCCGCGTGTCTCGACGAAAGCGTGCCTGACGGCCGACATCGATGCCTCCCGCTAGGTCCGCTTCACCATCGCCTCGATCAGCGTCGGTCCGTCCGTCCGCGCCAGCGCCCGGTCGAGGGCGGCGTCGAAGCCTTCCGCCGTATCGACCCGCTCGGCGGGAAGGCCGAAACCCTCGGCGATCTTGGCGATGTTCATCGGCGGGTCGTTGAAGTCCATGCCGATCGGCGTGTCGTTGCCGTGGAATAGCTTCAGGCGGTTCTTGAGGATCTGGTAGCCCTCGTTGTTGGTGATCAGGAAGATCACCGGCAGCTTCTGGTTGGCGGCGCTCCACAGCGCGGAGATCGAGTACATGGCGCTGCCGTCGCCGATCACCGCCACGACGCGGCGCTTGGGCTCGGCGATCTGCACGCCGACGGCCGCGGCGATGCCCCAGCCGATGCCGCCGCTGACATTGCCGAAGAAGCTGTTCTTGTCGCGGAAGGCGAAGTAGCTCGGCAGGGTCATCGTGCTGGTGAGGCCTTCCTCGACCACGATGGCGTCCTTCGGCAGCTTGTCGCTGAGGCGCATCATCACCCATTCCGCCGGCAGCGGCGTGGTGGTGGGCGTCGCGACCTTGGCGGCCTTCTGGGCGCGCTGGGCGCTCCAGTTGCGCGTGGAGATCTCGGCCAGGGAGGCCTTGGCCTGGTCGGCGAGCTGCTTGCCACCCAGCTTCTTCAGAAGCGGGATGAGCGCCTTGAGGGTTTCCTTCACGTCGGCGCGCAGCGCGATCTCGGCCGGGAAGTTCTTGCCCATCTCCCAGTCGCGCAGGCCGATCATCGCCACCTTCGTCGTCTCCGGCAGCGGCTCGGTCTCGCTCCACACCGACATCTTGAGCACATCGGCGCCGACGCAGAGCATCAGGTCGTAGTCGGAGAGAACGCGGCGGACATACTTCTGGTCGCGGTTCAGTGCACCCAGATAGGCGGGATGCTCGGACGGGAAATGCGCCCCCCAGGCCACGGTCTGCTGCAGCACCGGCGCACCCAGAGTCTCAGCAAGCTCGGCCGCCTCGGCAAAGGCATCGGAAGTCGCGATCTCGTGGCCGGCGAGGATGACCGGCTTCTTGGCCGAGAGCAGGCGCTTGGCGAGTTGCTCGAGCGCGGCGTCGCTCGGGCGCACGGCGGTGTCGACGCGGGTCACGTCGCCCATGTCGATGGCGGCTTCATTGTTCAGGATGTCGCCCGGCAGGGAGATGAAGACCGGGCCGGTCGGCGCGGTCAGGGCGACCTTGGCGGCGCGGCGCAGGATGCGCGGCAGGTCCTCGATGCGGCTGACCTCGGTGGCCCATTTCACGACCGGCTGGGCGATCGGCACCAGCGGCGCGTAGAGCAGGGGCTCGGTGAGGCCATGGCCCTGTTCCTGCTGGCCGGCGGTCACGATCATGGGCGTGCCCGACATCATCGAGGTGTAGATCGAGCCGATGGCGTTGCCGAGGCCCGGCGCCACGTGGACGTTGCACGACACCAGCTTGCCGGAGGCACGGGCATAGCCGTCGGCCATGGCGATCACGACGGCTTCCTGGAGGGCCAGCACGTAGCCCATCTCCGGCGCCGAGGAGAGGGCATGCATGATCGGCAGTTCGGTCGTGCCGGGATTGCCGAACATCTTGGTGACGCCTTCGTCGCTCAGCACCCGCAGGAAGGCGTCGCGGCCGGTGATGGTGTTGGTGACGCGTGCGTCGGGCATTCATTTCCTCCTTGAGAAGGCGGCGAGGGTAGCGTGCCGCCGTGCCTCGTGAAATGATCGAGTGGATGACGGTTGGGAGACCACGCCGCGATGCGAAAAGCCCGTGACTGACCTCGAGCAGAGGATCGCGGCGCTGCCGTGCTGGCGCGGCCCGGTGACGATGGCGCCGCTGACGGGCGGGCTGACCAATCTTTCCTACGTGGTCGAGGATGCCGGCGAAAAATTCGTCGTGCGCTGCGGCGACGACATTCCCGTCCATCACGTCTTTCGCGATCGCGAACGGGCCGCTTCGATCGCCGCGCATGCCGCCGGTCTCTCGCCCGAAGTGATCCATACCGAGCCTGGCATCCTGGTGATGCGCCTGATCGAAGGACAGACCTTCACTGAAGCGGACCTGCGCGCGAACATCGATCGCCTCGCGCCGCTGCTGCAGACATGTCACCGCGACGTCGGCCAGCATCTCAGCGGTCCGCCGAATTTCTTCTCGGTCTTCCACGTGATCCGCGACTATGGACGCACGATCGCGGCGGCCGACAGCCCGTTCGCCGCCGACGTCCCGCGCTACCTGGAGGTGAACCGGGTGCTGGAAGCCACGCAAGTGCCGATGCCCATCATCTTCGGCCACCACGATCTGCTGCCCGGCAACGTGATGGACGACGGCCAGCGCCTCTGGCTGATCGACTGGGAGTATGGCGGCTTCGGCACGGCCATGTTCGACCTGGCCAATCTCTCGGCCAACGGAGCCTTCGGCGAGGCCGAAGATGCGGCACTGCTGGATGCCTATTTCGAGGGCAAGGTTTCAGCCGACCTGCGCCGGTCCTTCCAGGCCATGAAGGCGGCCAGCGCCCTGCGCGAGGCCATGTGGGCCATGGTTTCCGACGCTCACCTGCAAATCCCCGGTGCGGACTACAAAGCGCATGCCCGGGACTATCTCAACCGCTTCGAGGAATTGATGGCCCGCTGATTGCATATCGCACCTGGGGAGCAGATTTCAGGAGCATAAGCATGAGCCTTCGCCGATTCCGTCTCGCCGTGGCATTGGCCGCCGCATCCTTGTTGCCTCTGTCGGCAACTCAGGCCCAGGAGAAGACGCTCCGCATCGCCATGACGGCGTCGGACATTCCGACCACCACCGGCATGCCCAACAACGGCTTCGAGGGCATGCGCTTCCTGGGCTTCCCGATCTTCGAGGGCCTGGTTCTGTTCGACCTCTCGAAGTCGGATCAGCTCGCGACCCTGCGGCCCGGCCTCGCCGAGAGCTGGAAGCAGGCGCCGGACGACAAGAAGACCTGGATCTTCAATCTTCGTAAGGGCGTGAAATTCCACGATGGCACCGACTTCAACGCCGACGCGGTGATCTGGAACCTCGAACGCATCTTCAACAAGGACAGTGCGCAGTTCGAGGCGAATGCCGCCGGCATCATGCGCTCGCGCGTGCCGATCCTCGCCAGCTACAAGAAGATCGACGACAACACCGTGGCGCTCACCACGACGGTCGTCGCCTCGTATTTTCCTTGGATGGTGCCTTACATCCTGACCGCCTCGCCCACGCAGTGGGACAAGGCCGGCAAGGACTGGAACAAGGTGGCCGCGGCCGGCGGCGCCGGCACCGGACCGTTCAAGATCACCAAGGTCGTGCCGCGCCAATCGGTGTCGCTTGCCCGCAACGACGAGTACTGGGACGCGGCGAAGAAGGCCAAGGTCGACGCGGTCCTTTTGCTGCCGATTCCCGAGGCCAACACGCGCCTGGCCGCGCTGCGCTCCGGTCGGGTCGACTGGATCGAGGTGCCGCCGCCGGATGGCATCCCGTCGCTGAAGCAGGCGGGCTACGTGATCTCGACCAATTCGTATCCGCACGTCTGGCCGTGGTTCTACAATATGGCCGCCAAGAACAGCCCGCTGGCTGACGTTCGCGTGCGCCAGGCGCTGAACTACTGCATCGACCGCGGCGCCATCGTGTCCATGCTGAACGGTACCGCCGAGCCGTCGGTCGGTTGGCTGAAGCCCACGGATGCCGCATTCGGCAATCCCGAGAACCGCTATACGTTCGATCCGGCGAAGGGCAAGAAGCTGCTGGCCGAAGCCGGCTTCACACCGCAGAAGCCGCTGTCGTTCAAGGTTATGATCTCGACCTCGGGCTCGGGCCAGATGCTTCCGCTGCCGATGAACGAGGCGCTGCAGGAGAATCTGAAGCAGGCCTGCGGCGTCGATGTCCAGGTCGATGCGGTCGAATGGCAGGTGCTGCTGAACGCCAGCCGCGCGACACCCGATGCTCCGTCGCTGAACGGTGCGATGGGCCTCAACGTCAGCTCGCCGTCGAGCGACGTAGGCATGATGTATCGCTATTTTGCCGCCGCCAATTTCTCGCCGAGCGGCTCGAACTTCGAGCAGTGGAAGGACGACAAGTTCGAGGCCGCCCTCGCCACCTTGGCGGAAGCGACCGACGACGCCACGATCCTGCAGAACTTCAAGGCCGCGCACGAGCGCCTGGTCGACAACCCGCCGTGGCTCTACATCGTGCACGATCTCAATCCGCGCGCCTTCAGCAAGAACGTGCAGGGCTTCGTGCCGGCGCAGTCCTGGTTCGTCGACCTGACGAACGTGAGCTTGAAGTAGGACGCGCCCGTCGTCCTGAGCGGAGCACCGCAGGTGCGCAGTCGAAGGACCTCTTTTCTGCCAAGAGGAAAAGAGGCCCTTCGGCTACGCTGCGCTTCGCTCAGGGCGACGGATAAACCGCCTCAACGCGCGCAGATCATCGGGATCTTGGACAGGATCTCGATCGAGCAGGTCTCGGTCGGGAAGAGGGCCCAGACCGCGGCGAGGATGATCGCCAGGAAGATGAACGGTCGCAGGACACGCAACACGACCGGCAGGAGCACCTGCAGCGCCCAGTAGGCGACGAGCAGGCCGATGACCACCGCGAGCACGCGATACTGCATGCTCCAGCTGTCCCAGGTGCCGAGATTGGCTCGCGTCAGGAGTTCGTTGAGCTGTTCCACGATCAGTCGCGGAACGGATCGGTCATCAGGATCGTGTCCTCGCGCTGCGGGCTGGTGCTGAGCAGCGCCACCGGGCAACCAACCAGTTCCTCGACGCGCCGCACGTACTTGATGCAGGTCGCCGGCAGTTCGGCGAAGGAGCGCGCACCCTGGGTGCTCTCGCTCCAGCCCTCGAACTCTTCCCAGATCGGCTTCAGCTTGGCCTGCGCGCCCATGGTGAAGGGGAAGCGCTCGATGCGCTTGCCGTCCAGTTCGTAGCCGACGCAGACCTTGATGACCTTCTCGCCATCGAGCACGTCGAGCTTGGTGAGCGCGATGCCGTCGATGCCGTTCAGCTTCACGGCCTGGCGCACCATCACCGCATCGAACCAGCCGCAGCGCCGCCGCCGGCCGGTGTTGGTGCCGAATTCCTTGCCGCGATCGCCCAGCCCCTGGCCGATCGCGTCGGTCAGTTCGGTGGGGAAGGGCCCATCGCCGACGCGCGTCGTGTAGGCCTTGGCGATGCCCAGCACGTAGCCGACCGAGCCGTTGCCCATGCCGCTGCCGATCATCGCCTGCGCCGCCACCGTGTTGGACGAGGTGACGTAGGGATAGGTGCCGTGGTCGATGTCGAGCATCGTGGCCTGCGCACCTTCGAACAGGATGCGCTTGCCGGCGGCGCGCAGTCCGTCGAGCCGCTCCCAGACGTCTTCCGCGAAGGGCAGGAGCTTCGGCGCCAGCTCGAGCAGCTCGGCGGTCAGCTTGGCGGCGTCGATCTGCGGCTGGCCGAGGCCCTGGCGCAGCGCGTTGTGATGCGCGAGCAGCGTGTTGACCTTGAGCGGCAGCATGTCCGGTTCGGCGAGGTCGCCGACGCGGATGGCGCGGCGGCCGACCTTGTCTTCGTAGGCGGGACCGATGCCGCGCCGCGTCGTGCCGACGCGGATGACGCCCGGCGCGTCCTCGCGCCAGCCGTCGAGGTCGCGGTGCAGCGGCAGGATCAGCACGGCGTGGTTGGCGATCTTCAGGCTGGCCGGTGTCACCGACAGGCCCTGCTCGTTGACCTTCCTCACCTCTTCGAGGAAATGCCACGGATCGATCACCACACCGTTGCCGATGATCGAGAGCTTGCCTTCGCGCACCACGCCCGACGGCAACAGCGCCAGCTTGTAGGTCTGGTTGCCGATGACCAGCGTATGGCCGGCATTATGACCGCCCTGGAAGCGCACCACGACCTCGGCGCGCTCGCTCAGCCAATCGACGATCTTGCCTTTGCCTTCGTCGCCCCACTGGGCGCCGATCACTGCCACGTTGGCCATTGCCTGTTTTCCTTCGGCCAGTTCCCTTCACACACGAAAACGCCTCCCCGGGGCCGGTTCCGGAGAGGCGTGATGTCGGATAGCACTTCCCCTCGCCCCGAGCGAGGCGAAATGCATCCTCAGAGGGGAACGGCCTCGCCGTCGATCAGCGCATGGCTGCAGCGCAGGCGTTTGGCCTCGGTGCGCGGCTCGTCGGCTGCGACGACAGCGCGCACGACGGCATAGCCCTTCGCCTGCCAGGGCGCGGCGTTGGCCCATGGTGTTCCCAGCCCGACGTAGAGGCGCGGCCTCTCCGGCGGCGCTGCGGAAGCCGCGAGCACGGCATCCATGTAAACGGTGAAGCCAGTCGCCGACTCGCTGACGCCGTCCTCGGGATAGCCCGCGGAATAGCGGCCACCCCGTGCCAATTCCTCACGCCCCTTGAGGGCGAAGACCGAGAAGGACACGCCGGTCTGGTATTCGAGACCGCGATACTCGACGGGATCGATGGTGAGCGGCAGGTCGTCCTCGGCGGCAGCGACAAGCTTCACGACCTCGGCGAGGCGGGCCGCTTCCGCAGCGGCGGCGTCCGGCAGCTTGAGCTTGGCGAGCTGATCGAGACCCTTGTCAGCAGGGCCGGCGGCGCGCAGCAGGCCGGCGAAAAGATCGGCCGACTTCTTGTCGACACCCGCCTTGGCGATGCCGCCTTCGTCCTTGCGGTCGAGCGCGCGGCGCAGCCGGGCCATCGCTTCTTCGGGTTGCTTCAGTCCGCTTGCGACCGCAGCGACGAGCGTGGGCAGGTTGAGGTCGACCGTCAGGTCCGAAACGCCGATCGCGCGCAGCGCATCGACCACCAGAAGGACGGCCTCGGCATCGGCCTCGGCGCTGTCGACGCCGATCAGCTCAGTCCCGACCTGGGCGAACTGGCGCTCCGGCTTGAGCGCGCTGCCGCGCACGCGGATCACGTTGCCGCCGTAGGACAGGCGCAAGGGGCGGGGCTCGTGCTTCAGCCGCGTGACGGCGATGCGTGCCACCTGGACCGTCATGTCGGGACGCACGCCCATCATGCGTTGCGACACCGGATCCATGAGCCGGAAGGTCTGCGGCGAGAGGGCGGCGCCAGGGCCGCCCAGCAGCGACTCCTCGAATTCTACCAGAGGGGGCTTGACCCGCTCGTAGCCGAAGGCGGCAAACCGCTCGATGGCGATGTCGATGGCCCGCGCCTCCCGTGCGGCGTCGGGAGGCAGCAGGTCGGCGAGGCCTGCGGGCAGCAGGCCGCGATGGTCGTTGTCGTTGGATGTCATGGTGCCGCTTGATAGCCCATTGCGCCCCCGATTGGGAGATGGGCGGGGAGGCGGCTGAGGGACGGCTCGTTTTCCCGTTCCGCATGGGTTATTGCTCCCGGCATGAGTCCCGCCCCACGCCCGGCCATTTCCGTCGTCGCGCCCTGCTACAACGAGCAGGACGCCTTGCCCGAGTTTCTGCGCCGTGTCTGCGCGGTTCTCGACGGGATCGGCGGCGCGAGCGAGGTCGTGCTGGTCGACGACGGCTCGCGCGATCGCACCTGGGATGTCATGGCCGAAGCCGCCGCCCGGGATCCCCGCATCGTGGCGGTGCGCCTGATGCGCAACCACGGCCACCAGCTCGCCCTGACCGCCGGCCTCTCGGTCTGCCGCGGCGAGCGCATCATGATCATCGACGCCGACCTGCAGGATCCGCCGGAGCTCCTGGTCGACATGATG
Organism: Reyranella sp. GW821-FHT12G01; assembly: GCF_058806575.1. NCBI lineage: Bacteria > Pseudomonadati > Pseudomonadota > Alphaproteobacteria > Hyphomicrobiales > Reyranellaceae > Reyranella > Reyranella sp. GW821-FHT12G01. The sequence continues at coordinate 2,960,765 of NZ_JBXAPV010000001.1, read as the reverse complement.
AAGCTGGTCGACGAAGGCGCCGACGTGGTCTACGGCCAGCGTCGCCAGCGCGACGGCGAGAGCCTGTTCAAGCGCGCCACCGCCGCGGCCTTCTATCGTTTGATCGGTCGCCTGACCGATGTGGAAATTCCGGCCGATGCCGGTGACTTCCGGTTGATGACGCGGCGCGTGCTCGACCTGCTGTTGGCCATGCCTGAGCGTCACCGCTTCATTCGCGGCATGGTGGCCTGGATCGGTGGTCGGCAGGTTCCACTGGTCTACGACCGTCATGCGCGCGTGGCCGGCGAGAGCAAGTATCCTCTGGCCAAGATGGTCCGCTTTGCCGCCGACGCCATCACCTCTTTCTCGGTGGTGCCGCTGATGATGTCGATGACCATCGGCTGGGTCATGGCGGGATTGGGCTTCTGCTTCTTCCTCTACTCGATCGTCGGCTGGCTGAACGGCCACACGCTGCCGGGCTGGACGTCGCTGATGGCCGCGGTCGGCCTGCTGGGGGGCATGCAGTTCCTGATGCTGGGCGTCATCGGCGCCTATCTCGGCCGGCTCTACGACCAGAGCAAGGGACGGCCGCTGTTCATGATCCGCGACATCGTCGGTGGTCCGAAATGAGCGCGCCCGATCCGCAATCCTGGTCGGGCGAACCGGCTGAGTTCGACGACTATGCCGCCGAGTACCAGGGCGGGCTCGACAATCCGATCAAGCGCATGCTCGGCAGCTCGCCCGACCAGTTCATCGCCGTGAAGGCGCGCTGGCTACTGCGCCGCGAGCCGGGCTTGCGCACCGGCGGGCTGTCCGTGCTCGACTATGGTTGCGGCGTCGGCAGCCTGATGCGCGTGCTGATTGGGCACGGCGCGAAAGGGTCCTTCACTGGTTGTGACATCTCGACCGGCATGTTGCAGCAGGTCGAGAAGCGCTGGCCGCGCGAGCTGGGGGCGCCGCCGCAACTGGCGCCGCAGCAGGGCGCCAGCACGCCCTTCGCCGATGGGCAGTTCGACATCGCCATGATCAGCGCCGTGCTGCATCACGTGCCGATCGAGGACCGGCCGGCGGTCTATGCTGAACTCGGCCGCGTTCTGAAGCCGGGCGGGCGGCTCTATGTCTTCGAGCATAATCCCCGCAACCCGCTGGTGCGCCACGTGATCGCCCGCACCCCGATCGACCGCAACGCCATCCTGCTCGACGCCAACGAAGTGCGGCACGGGCTGCTCGATGCCGCGCGTTACGAGCTCGACACTGACTACCTCATGTTCATGCCACCCGGCATCGCCGCCCTCCGGGGTGTCGATCGCCTGCTGACATGGCTGCCCATGGGCGCGCAATATGCGGTGGCGGCCCGCAAAGCGGCCTAGGAGGGATGGATGGATCGCCAGGTTTTCGAAACCGAGCTGAAGCGTGACGGCTACGACGAGATCCTCACCGGCACGACCCAGGGGCCGAAGCACAACACCGAGCACAGCCATCCCTACGACGTAAAGGCGATGGTGATCGACGGCGCGATCACGCTCGCCTGGGACGGCAAGAGCCAGACCTATCGTCCCGGAGACGTCTTCACGATGGCCCGCGGCTGCCCGCATACCGAGACGTTCGGTCCCGAAGGCGCCGTTACCCTGGTCGGCCGCAAGCACTAGTGACGAAGGCGGCGCCAGCCTGGCAGTTGCTGCTGGCGTTCGCGCTGTCCCTGCTGGTGCTGTGTGGCCTGATCGGATGGCTGCAGAACGTCCACATCATCAGCGCCAACGGCATGTACAAGAGCATCCAGGCCGAACCCTGGATCGCCTCGCCGTCGACCGCGCGTCTCGATCAATCGAACTATCTGTTCTTTCCGCTCTATGGCGTGAGCGCCCGGCTGCTCGATGCGCTCGGCATCCTGCGCGGCGTGCCGTGGAAGCAGTTCGCCTATCTCAATGCCTTCTGGGCGAGCCTTGGCACCGTCGTGATCTATGCGTTTGTCCATCGCCTGACCGGCAACGCGCTCGTTGCCGTGCTCACGTCGGTGTTCCATCTCGGATGCGGCTTCGTCCTGCTGCTGTCGGTCATCAGCGAGGACATCATGCCGGGCTACGTGTTCGTCCTCGCCTCGATGGCGCTGGCCGGACTCTGGTTCGACCGGCCGACCTGGAAGCGGATCGCGATCGTCGGCGCCGTGTTCACCCTGGGCTGGCTGATCGAATGGCGGTTGATGTTTCCGACCCTGCCGGCGCTGGTGCTGGCTCTGCTGGTCGCACCGGAGCCGATGCGGCGACGGCTCGGTCATGTGCTCGTGCTGCTGATCTCCGTCCTCGCCACATCGGGCATCGTCCAGCTCCTGTGGGAGGGCCATAACGGTGCGATCGGGCTGCACGACATTCTGTGGACCGGGAAGGGCGTCGCCACCGGTTGGGCGGGCATCACCTGGGACAAGACCTGGATGATGCTGTCCGGCGTCGGCAACTACTTCCTGCTTGTCGGCGGCTTCGTCGACCCGGGATCGGCGCGCGAGGCCCTGTTGCCGCTGGCGCTTTCCGTGCTCGTCCAGGCCGCGATCTTCATCGCGAGCGTGATCGTCCTGTGGCCTCGTCGCAACGAACCGCGGTTGCGTGCCGTCGCCGTCGTCTTCCTCGGCACGCTGGGAGCAGGGCAGGTCCTGAACTTCTATTCGCAGCCGCAGGATCCTCAGATGCAGCTCAACGTGATGCCCTGGCTCGCGGTGGCCTGGGCGTCGCTGCTGGCGGCCCTGCTGCCGTCGCCGCGCGGTGCTGCCGTCATGCTCACACTCCTGTCGTTCGCGCCGTTTGCCTGGAACGTCCCGGCGCTCGCTAAGTGGCGCGGCGAGGACACGCGATGGCTCGCGGCGACGGCGGCCCTGGAGAAGCGCTTCCCGCCGGACTCCAGCGTCTTCCTCTATTTCGGCTACGAACCGATCACGACCTGGAAGTACGCATTGTGGAGCCGCACGTGGGATTGGGACAACAAGGTCGCGATCCCGCCCGCACCCTCGGCCGATCCGAAGTTCAAGTGGATCGCCGTCAATGCCGGCGCGATTCGCCATCCCGGCTGGACGGGCGCCGAGCATGCGGCGGCGATCAAGCGCGACATCGATCTGGCGCTCGATCGCGGCTATCGAGTCGTTGTCGCCGACATGTGGTCGTGGCCGCCCGACGTCTTGGCGGCCTATCTCGGCACGGTTGCAGCCGCCGGCCGTACCGATGCGATCTACCGGATGCTGCACGAGGACTTCACGGCGACCGAGGTCTTCAGCGACCCGATCGCCGGAACCTACTACGAGCTGCGGCGTCGCTGAGCAGAAGCGCGACAATCTCTCCACATTGACGCCACACCCGTCGGCCCGTATATCGGCCGCGGGCCACGCTCCCCCACCGGAGTGCATTTCTTCTGTAAGGGAGAACTGACAATGACGAAGCCGTCTCTGCGTCCTGCGCGTCCCGACTTTTCCTCGGGCCCCTGCGCCAAGCGTCCGGGTTGGACACCGGAAGTTCTCAAAGATGCCGCCGTCGGGCGGTCCCATCGTTCGAAGCTCGGCAAGAAGAAGATTGTCGAAGCAGTCGATCGCACGCGCGCGATCCTCGGCATTCCCGCCGACCATCGCATCGCCATCGTTCCCGCGTCCGACACCGGCGCCGTCGAGATGGCACTGTGGTCGCTGCTCGGCGCCCGCCCGGTCGACATGCTGACCTGGGAAAGCTTCGGCGAGGGCTGGGTCACCGACGTGGTGAAGCAGCTCAAGCTCAAGGACACCCGCACCCTCAAGGCGCCCTACGGCCAGATCGCCGACCTCAAGGCGGTCGACTGGACGCATGACGTCGTCTTCACCTGGAACGGCACGACCTCGGGCGTGAAGGTCCCCAACGGCGACTGGATCGCCGACAATCGTGAGGGCCTCGCGATTTGCGACGCGACTTCGGCCGTGTTCGCGATGGACCTGCCGTGGGCCAAGCTCGATGTCGTCACCTGGTCCTGGCAGAAGGTCATGGGCGGCGAAGGCGCGCACGGCATGCTCGTGCTGTCGCCGCGCGCCATCCAGCGCCTCGAAAGCTACACGCCGGCCTGGCCGATGCCGAAGATCTTCCGCCTGACCTCGGGCGGCAAGTTCTCCGAAGCCATCTTCAAGGGCGACACGATCAACACGCCGTCGCTGCTCTGCATCGAGGACGCGATCGACGGCCTGAAGTGGGGCGAGGGCGTCGGCGGGCTGAAGGGTCTGATGGCCCGCTCCGAGGGCAATCTCGGCGTGCTCGAGAAGTTCGTCGCCGAGCGTCCGTGGGCTGCCTTCCTGGCCACCGACAAGGCGATCCGCTCCAACACCTCGGTATGCCTTGTGATCAAGGCGCCGTGGTTCACTTCGCTGGCAGCCGACAAGCAGGCCGCGGCGGCGAAGAAGATGGGCGATCTGCTCGAGACCGAGAAGGCCGGCTACGACGTCGGCTCGTACCGCGACGCCCCTCCGGGCCTGCGCATCTGGTGCGGCGCGACGGTCGAGAAGGCCGATCTCGAAGCGCTGCTGCCGTGGCTCGACTGGGCCTATGCCGAGATCGAGCGCGAGTTCGGCGCCAAGGCCGCTTAAACAGCGACTTTCAAACGGACCGCGGGCCTCCAGGCCCGCTCATGAGCGGGCCTGGAGGCCCGCGGTCCGCTGACACCTTCAAATATTCTCCAGAGGAGCCAGTCATGGCCAAGCCCAAGGTTCTCATTTCCGATGAGCTGTCCCCGCGTTCCGTCGAAATCTTCTCGGAGCGTGGCTGTGACGTCGATTTCAAGCCGGGCCTGAAGCCCGCCGAGCTGCGCGCCATCATCGGCAACTATGAAGGTCTGGCGATCCGCTCGGCCACCAAGGTCACTGCCGAAGTGCTGGCCGAGGCCAAGAAGCTGAAGGTCGTCGGCCGCGCCGGCATCGGCGTCGACAATGTCGACATCAAGGCCGCCACCGCGCACGGCGTCGTCGTGATGAACACGCCGTTCGGCAACGCCATCACCACCGCCGAGCACGCCATCGCGCTGATGTTCGCCGTCGCCCGCCAGGTGCCGGAGGCCAATACCAGCACGCAGGCCGGCAAGTGGGAGAAGAACAAGTTCATGGGCACCGAGCTCAGCTTCAAGACGCTGGGCCTGATCGGATGCGGCAACATCGGCTCGATCGTCGCCGAGCGCGCCATCGGCCTCAAGATGCGCGTCGTGGCCTATGACCCGTTCCTGAGCGACCAGCGCGCCACCGAACTCGGCGTCGAGAAGGCGACGCTGGAGCAGGTGCTGGCCCGCGCCGACTTCATCACGGTGCACACGCCGCTCACCGAGCAGACCAAGAACATCCTGTCGCGCGCCAACCTGATGAAGACCAAGAAGGGCGTGCGCATCGTCAACTGCGCGCGCGGCGGTCTGGTCGATGAGCTGGCGGTGCGCGACCTGCTGGTCTCGGGCCACATCGCCGGCGCGGGCTTCGACGTGTTCGTCGAGGAGCCGGCCAAGACCAACGTGCTGTTCGGCGCACCGAACCTCGTCTGCACGCCGCATCTCGGCGCCTCGACGGTGGAAGCGCAGGAGAACGTGGCGCTGCAGGTTGCCGAGCAAATGGCCGACTATCTGCTGACCGGCGCCGTCACCAACTCGCTCAACATGCCGAACGTCTCGGCCGAAGACGCGCCCAAGCTCGCGCCGTATCTCGACCTTGCCGAGAAGCTGGGTTCGTTCGCGGGCCAGCTCACGGACACCGACATCAAGGCCGTCTCGATCGAATACGAAGGCCAGGTGGCGAAGCTCAACGTCAAGCCGCTGACCCAGGTGGCGCTGATGGGCGTGCTGCGTCCGCAGCTCACCTCGGTGAACATGGTCAACGCCCCGGTGATCGCGCGCGAGCGCGGCGTCGAAGTGGCCGAGGTCAAGCACGAGCGCGAGACCGACTACAATTCGATGATCCGCCTCTCGGTCACGACGGAAAAATACACACGCTCTGTCACGGGTACGCTGTTCGGCGGCAAGCATCCGCGCATCGTCGAGATCAAGGGCATCGAGATCGACGCCGAGTTCGCGCCGCACATGCTCTACATCACCAACGACGACAAGCCGGGCTTCATCGGTCGCCTGGGCACGCTGCTGGGCGAGGGCAAGGTCAACATCGCGACCTTCCATCTCGGCCGCGATAAGCCGGGCGGTTCGGCCATCGCGCTGGTCCAGGTCGACCAGCCGATCTCGCCCGAGCTGATGGGCAAGATCGGTGGCATCGAAGGTGTGGTGCAGTCCAAGGCGCTCGGTTTCTAGCGTCATCTTCTCGACGCCGCGAAAGCCCATCGCAGGCTTTCGCGGTAGGAGTGGGCAGCTATCCCACGGCTGCCCACACTACAGATCGAGTGCATTCCGATACCGATTGTGTACGGGATGTGACTGAGCATCCGCAATTTGTCGTGAGTTGCGGGTGGTTGGTGATTTACAAGCGATTCGATTTTCCCTCTACTTGCGCTGGGACTGTAAGTGGGTAGTTGGGGAATTGGCTTCGCAAATGCGTGACATTTGACGGGCGCTTGTGTGGGCGTCCCGTCCGTCGGTGGCAGGAAACTGCCGATCGCAAAGTGCTGCCTGAAATCCCAATAGCGTAAAGCTTCGGCCGCGTGACGCGGCCTGCTTCGGTGTGGCGATTTTACCTTGGGGGTACGCGGGCACATGGCTAATTTCACTGGCACTTCCGCGAGCGAGACATTCGACGGCACCGAATTCAGCGATACCGCCTTCGGCAACGGCGGCAACGATACGTTGAACGGCAATGGCGGCGCCGACACGCTGCAACTCGGGGCGAACGGGACCAGCACGGCCTCCGGTGGAGCAGGCAACGACACGCTGAATGTCGAGGCGGTCGGTACCGGCGTGAAGACGCTGCTGGGCGGCGACGACAACGACCAGATCAACATCGGCGGCACTGCCGTCGGCTACATCATCGACGGTGGAGCAGGCGTCGATACGCTCGGTCTCTTCAACACGACGACGCTCGATTTCTCGCGCTCCACGGTCACGGGTGTCGAACAGTTCCTCGGCAGCAGCGGCGCCGACACGATCACGCTGAGCGCCGCCCAATTCGTCTCCTTCGACACGTTCGATGCCGGCGGTGGTGCTGATACGGTCAAGATCCGGTTCGAAGGCGCGGTCGACATTTCGGGGGCGACCAAGCCCACGATCTCCAATGTCGAGTCGTTGCAGGTATTTGGCGGGACGGGCGACGAGACACTCACTGTCAATATCGACCAGTTCACGCGGATCGATGCGTTCTTCATGTATGCCGGCGTCGATACGCTGAACGTCGTCACCAGCGGCAACGTCGATCTCACGACGCGTTTCCCGTCCTTGCTGGACATCGAGGCCGTCACGCTGACCGGCACCGGCACGGTGCGGATGAGCACGACACAGTTCGCAAAGTTCACGTCGATCGACAGCGGCCTCGCGGTTACGCTGGCCGACACGAGCGCGAAGCTGAAGCTCTATACGCCGGCGCAGCTCACCGACATGGCGGGCAAGGTCGACGTGCTCGATGCCACCGACAACGCGCTGGCGCTCACCGTGGCGCAGGTCCGCGCCCTGGGCTCGATCACGCTGACGGCGGCTGATGTCGTCTCGCTGACGGATACCGGCGCGAACCTTGCGACGCTGACTCCGTCTGAACTTGCCGCGGCGGCGGTGGCCGGCGTCGACAATATCAACGCGAGCGACAACGCACTCTCCCTGACCGTCGCGCAGTATCGTGCGCTGGGCACGACGATCAAGCTTACCTCTGCGGATGTGGTGACGCTGGCCGATACGGGCGCGAACCTGGCCAGCCTCTCGGTCGCCGAGGTCACCGCGCTCGCCGCGAATTTCGTCGACAAGTTCAACGCCACGGACAACGCCCTGACCCTGTCGGTGGCGCAAATCCTGGCACTGGGTAGCGGGGTTCTGTCTCCCACCGATGTCGTGACCGTGAGCGGCACGGGGGCAGAACTCGCGGCGCTGACCGTGCCGCAACTCGTCAGCCTTGGAACCAAGGGCGTCGACCGGCTCGACGCGACCAACGATTCGCTCACCTTGACCAAGGCGCAGGCCCTGGCGCTGGGCACGCTCAAGCTGGCCGCCGAGGATGTCGTCGTGGTGGCGGATGCCGGCGGGCGGTTGGTCGAGCTGACGCCGGAGCAGATCGCCGATCTGGAATCCAAGGGCGTCGATCGGCTCGACGCGACCAACGATTCGCTGGTCCTCACCGCCGCACAATACGGCGCCCTGGGCGACATTCTCCTGACCGCCGGCGACTTCGTGTTCCTGCGTGACACCGGGGCCAATATCGGCGCCCTGTCGGTGGCGGACTTCCAGACGCTGGTCGAGAGAGGCATCGACAAGATCGATGCCACCGACAATGTCCTCACTCTCAGCCTTTCGAGGCTCGCCGGCGTCGTGCCGGGCATGCTGACGACGGCGGACGTGGTGACGCTCGCCGACACCAGCACCGTCCTGGGCGCCATGACGGCCGCCACGATCTCGGGCCTAGCGGGCAAAGGCATCGACAAGATCGACAGCACCAATGGGTCGCTGACGTTCTCGGTGGCGCAGTATCAGGCGCTGAGCACCGTGACCCTGACGGCCGACGATACGGTCATCCTGGCTGATACCGGCGCCAATCTCGCGACCTTGACGCTGGCCCAGCTTGGCGCACTTGCCGGCAAAGGCGTCGACACGATCAACGCGACGGACAATGTCTTGACCATCTCGCTGGCGAGGCTGCAGGCGCTGGGCACGGTGACGCTGAACAGCGGCGACGTGGTGACCCTGTCGGATGCCGCCACGACGCTGGCTGGACTGTCGGTGGCCGACATCACGGGTCTAGCGGGCAAGGGCATCGACTGGCTCGATTCGACCAACAACGCGCTCGCATTGTCGATTGCGCAGGCGCAGGCCCTGGGTGCCGTGAGTCTGACCGCGGCGGACGTCATCACGGTGACCGGCACCGGCGCCGAGATCGCGGCGCTCACCGCGGCGCAATTGACGGCACTGTCGACCAAGGGTGTCGACCGGCTCGATGCGACTGACGACTCGGTCCTGCTGAACAGGGCGCAGGCCCTGGCATTGGGTGCAATGACGTTTACCGCCGGCGATATCGTCGTACTGGCGGATGCGGGAGGTCGCCTGGGCGAGCTGACGCCGCTGCAGCTTGGCGATCTGGCGGCCAAGGGGATCGACCGGCTGGATGCGACCAACGATTCGCTGGTCCTTACCGCCGCCCAGTATGGCGCGCTCGGGGTCATTACCCTGACCGCGGGCGATACTGTGACCCTGCGCGACACCGGCGCGAATATCGCCGCCCTGTCGGTCGCGGCCTTCGAAGCACTGGTCACGAAGGGTGTCGACAAGATCGACGCCACCGACAATGCGCTCTCCCTGACGGCGGCCCAGCTCGCCAGCCTGCCCGCCGGCATGCTGACGGCCGCCGACGTGGTGACGCTCGCGGATACCGGCGCGAACATCGCCGGGCTCTCCGACGGGACCATCGGCGCTCTCGCCGGCAAGGGCGTCGACAAGATCGACGCCACGGACGACGTGCTGTCGCTGACCGTTGCCAAGTACCTGGCCCTCGGTACGGTGACCCTGACCGCCGCCGATACGATCACGCTGCTCGACGATGGCGCCAATCTGGCGACACTTTCGGCCACGCAAATCGCGGCGCTGGCCGGCAAGGGCATCGACGTCATCAACTCGACGACCAATGCGCTGTCGTTGACGCTGGCCAAGCTGCAGGCGCTGGGTTCGGTTACGCTGACCGCCGGTGACGTGATCACGATCGCGGATTCGGCGACCAATCTCGAAGCGGCGACGGCGGTCGACTTTGCCGCGCTGGCGGGCAAGGGCGTCGACAAGATCGATTCCACAACCAATGCGCTGGCGCTGACGATCGCCAAGACCAATGCCCTCGGCGCGGTGACGTTGACCGCCTCGGATGTCGTCACGCTGACCGACACGAGCGCAAACCTGCAGGCGCTCCTCGCCAGCGACTTTGCGGCACTGGCGGACAAGGGCATCGACAAGATCCACGCCACCGAAAATGCGCTGGCGCTGAGTCTGGCCCAATACCAGGCACTGGGGACGGTGACGCTGATCACGGCGGACGTCGTCACGCTCACCGACACGGGCCTGGTGCTGGGCGCGCTGACGCCTGCCGAGATCACTGCTTTGAGAAGCAAGGGCATCGACGCGATCAATGCGACCGACGACACGCTGACCCTCTCGGTCGCGCAGTATCGTGCGCTCGGAACGGTGACCCTGACGCAGGCTGATTTCGTCACCCTGGCCGACACCTCGGCAAACATTGCGACCCTGACTCCGGCCGAGAATGCCGCTCTCGCGGGCAAGGGTATCGATCAGGTCCAGACCACCGGTTCGACTACGGTCGAGACGGCGATGACGAGCTACACGCTCGACTCCGTCACCGACAATCTCACGTTCATCGGCGATGGCGCCTTCACCGGAACCGGCAACGCGCTTGCCAACACGATCACCGGCGGCGCCTCCGGCGACACGCTAAGCGGCCTGGGCGGCAACGATACGCTGGTCGGCGGTAGTGGCGACGACACGCTGATCGGCGGCCTGGGGGCGGACGTCCTCAATGGCGGTGCCGGCAGTGGTGATTGGGCCTCGTACAAGAATGCGACGGCAGGCCTGACGGTTTCGCTGGCGACCCCCGCCGACAACACGGGCGAGGCGGCTGGAGACAGCTATATCGGGATCGAGCGCCTGGAGGGTTCGGCCTTCGACGACAAGCTGACTGGCGACGCCAATGACAATTCCCTGAGGGGCCTCGCAGGCGCGGACGTGCTGGACGGCGGGGCGGGGCGCGACACGGCGTCGTATTTCACGGCCAGCGCCGGCCTCACGGTCTCGCTTGCCAATCCCGGCAGCAATACCGGCGAGGCGGCGGGCGATACCTACATCTCCATCGAGAATCTGTCGGGCTCCGCCTTCAACGACGTGCTGACCGGCAACAGCGGCGACAACACGCTCCTCGGCAACGGCGGCGCCGACATCCTGGATGGCGGCGCGGGCTTCGACTACGCCGGATACACCAATGCCAGCGTGGCGGTGACCGCATCCCTGATCGCGCCGGGCAGCAATACCGGCGAGGCGGCCGGCGACACCTACATCTCGATCGAGGGCTTGGTCGGCTCGAACTTCGACGACACCTTGATCGGCAATGCGTCAAACAACTGGCTGCTCGGCGGACTTGGTTTCGACACGCTGAATGGCGGCGATGGTTTCGACTATGCCGGCTACAACAACGCGACGAGCGGCGTCCAGGCGTCCCTGATCGCGTCCTTCAACAATACCGGTGAAGCCGCAGGCGACGTCTACATATCGATCGAGGCGCTCTCGGGCTCGAATTTCGACGATGTCCTCATCGGCGACAACAACGACAACCAGTTGCGCGGCAATCTCGGCGCCGACTATCTCGAAGGCGGTAACGGCTTCGACTATGCGTCGTACTTCAACTCCACGGTCGGCCTCACGGCCTCGCTTGACAGTCCCGCGATGAATACCGGCGAGGCGGCGGGCGACGTCTATGTGACCATCGAAGGTCTCATCGGCAGCACTTTCGCCGACATCCTCATCGGCAATAGCGGCGACAACTGGCTGGTGGGCAATGCCGGGGCCGACCAACTCGATGGCGGCTTTGGTACCGATACCGCGGGCTATCAGAACTCTTCGGTCGGTCTGACGGTTTCCCTCGCCAATCCGGCGGCCAATACCGGCGAAGCGGCCGGCGACACCTATACGTCGATCGAGAACCTTGGCGGATCGTCGTTCAACGATATCCTGATCGGTGACGGCAACAACAACAACCTGCGCGGCCAGGGTGGCGCCGACCAACTCGACGGCGGCGGCGGCATCGACACCGCTTCCTACAACAATGCGACGGCGGGCGTGACGGCATCGCTCGATACGTCGCTGCCGATTGCCAATACCGGCGAGGCCGCAGGCGATACCTACATCTCGATCGAGAACCTCACCGGATCGAACTTTGCCGACTTCCTGCTCGGCAACTCGGACGCCAATGTCCTGATCGGCAATGGTGGCGCGGACACCTTCTTCGGCGGCGCGGGCAACGACACGTTCTATGGCAACGCGCCGACGGCCGCGACCGATGGCGCCACCGACAGGGTCGACTACAGCACGGTGACGGGCCTGTCGCAGGGCATTTCGGTCAACTGGGTGGCGGGTACGGTCACCGGCCAGGCCGGGATCATCGATACCGATTCGATGTTCAACATCGAAGGCATCTACGGCACGTCGCTCGCCGATACGTTCGACGCAACGAACTACTCCGGCGCTTCGGCCCGCGCCGGTGACTTCAGCGGTTACCAGCTCATTCGCGGCGGCGGCGGCAACGATACGATCATCGGCAACAACAACACCGAAGTGCTTTATTCCGACGCAACCAGCGCGGTGACGATCGTCCTGAGCCTTGTGGGCAACAGCTACACGGGAACGGCGACGGGCGGCGGTGTCGGTACGGATCAGCTCACCAACGTCAACCGCTTCATCGGCTCGAGCTACAACGACTCGTTCACCGGCACGAACAACGTCGAGATTTTCGACGGCGGTGACGGCGGCGACGACGTCTTCCACGGTGGCGGCAACATGGACATCGTCGAGTACGACGGCGGTGCCCGCATGGCGATCGACGTGAACCTGGCGGCCGGCACCGTGACCGGCCGCGCACCGGGATCGAATATCGGCTCCGATACGCTCGATTCGATCGAACGTATCCGTGGCTCGGAGTTCGACGACCGCTTCGACGCGACGGGCTTCTCGGGCAGCAGCACAAACGCCGGCTCGTCCGGAAACTTCAATCGCTTCGAGGGCCAGGGCGGTGCCGATCAAGTGATCGGCAACGGCAACACCTACCTCGACTATTTCAATACGAGCGCCGCCGTCAACGTCGCGACGACCGGGCAGGGATCCGGCACCGTGTCGGCGACATACGGCAGCAATACCGCGACTGACACCTTTACCGGCGTCGGCGGAATCAATGGCGGCAACTTCAACGACAATTTCAACGGCGGCAGCGGGGCCGACAATTTCTTCGGTCAGGGCGGCAACGACTTCATGAACGGCGGCGCCGGCGACGACATTCTGGAAGGCGGCGCCGGAGCGGACTTCCTGATCGGCGGCGCAGGCTTCGACTATGCCTCCTACCGCAACGCAAGCTCGGCCGTGAGCGTCATCCTGGCCAGCGCGGGATTCCTGGGAGATGCGCTGGGCGATCACTTCACCACGATCGAGGGCGTGATCGGCTCGAACTTCAACGACACCCTGACCGGCGACGTCACCAGCAACATCCTGATCGGCGGCCTCGGTGCGGACACGCTGAACGGCGGTGCCGGCCAGCACATGTCCTTCGAGGACACCGACTACGCGTCCTACGCCAACTCTTCCGCCGGGGTGACGGTCTCTCTCGCCAATCCGAGCCTGAACACGGGTGAGGCGTTCGGCGATACTTTCACCAATATCGACGGATTGATCGGGTCCGGGTTCAACGACGTTCTGACCGGCTCCGACACCACCAATGATGTCTTCATCGGCGGATTCGGCAACGACACGATAAACGGCGGCGGGTTCAGCGATATCTCGCGGTACGACAGCGCGAACTTCGGCATCAGCGTCAACATGGCGACTGGAATGGTTAACGGCGGCGGCGGCCAGGACACGCTCATCTCCATCGAGGGCATCTACGGATCGAACTTCGCCGATACCTACGATGCCTCCGCCTACAACGCCGGCACGGCGGGCGACACGTCCGATGACTTCAACTTCTTCGAAGGCTTCGGCGGGGCCGACACGATCACCGGTGCCCCGACATTCAATCCTGCGGGCACGATGACGGCCACCGGAATCTACTATACGCACGCGACCGGAGGCATCACGGTCAACATGAGCAGTGCGACTTCGGGCACTGTGGTCGCTACGTACGGGGCCGATACGTCGACGGACACGTTTACGAACGTAAACGACATCTTCGGATCCGAGTTCAACGACACATTCAACGGAACCGACGGTATCCAGAACTTCTTCGGTGCAGGCGGCAACGACACGATAAACGGAGGAGCGGGCGACGACGTTCTCTACGGCGGCGCCGGTGACGATGTGCTGAATGGTGGCGACGGAAACGACCAGCTCCTGGCGGGATCGGGCGCCGATCTGGTGAATGGCGGCGCCGGTACGGACCTGGTCGGATACTATGACGCCAACGGCGTGACGGCCTCGCTCGAGAACTCGTCGATCAATACCGGCGATGCTGCCGGCGACAACTACATCTCGATCGAAAATCTCGCGGGCTCCTATCAGAACGATACGCTGATCGGAAACAGCGGCAACAACTACATCGACGGGTTGCTCGGAGCTGACATCTTCAACGGCCGCGGCGGCATCGACACCATCGTCGGGCTGGGCCAGGGCGACACCTATGTGTTCGACTCGGCGATCGGGGCGGGCAACCTCGCCACGATCGTCTATTACTGGCACGGCCAGGATCACTTCAACCTGGACAACGCCATCTTCACGCAACTTGCCGCGGAGGGGCCACTCGATGCGGGCGCCTTCGTCAACGGCACCGCGGCGCTGGATGCGAACGACCGCATTATCTTCAACAGCGCCACGGGCAACGTGATGTACGACGCCGACGGCTCGGGCGCCGGCGCGGCCGTCGTCTTCGCGACGATGCAGAACCTGCAGGGCGGGATGCTCGACCACACTGACTTCCTGATCGTCTGACGCTAAGGACGAGGGCCGGACCGGATTCACCGATCCGGCCGCGGGGAGACGTGGGATGCCGTCCGCGCGCAGCAGGGCGTATCGTACCGTGGCGGGCTTCGTGGTCGCGCCGATGACGCCGGCGCTTATCCTGGCCGGGGTCGTCCTGGTCGCCGGCGGCAACGCCCAGACGTTGGGATACGCGGCCTTCGCGGGCTACATCTCCTATCCGTTCGCCCTGCTTGTCGGCCTGCCGGCCTTCCTCGTCATGCGCCGGCGTGGCTGGAACCGGCTGCGTGCCTACGCGCTGGCCGGCCTGGCGCTGGGCCTGGTCTTCCTCGGCGTGTTCGCCGGGCTGGCGGGCTCCGAGGGCAATGCCGCCAACAGCGCCTGGCTGAACCTGCTGGCCAATCTCGCCTTCCTGCTGCCGTTCGTGCTGACCTGTGCGCTGGCGTCAGCCGTCGTCTTCTGGCTGATCGTTCGGCCCGACCTTCATGGGACAGCCTGAGGCCTGCTACAGTCCGCTGCCCGGACCATGAGGAGAGCGACCATGCCGCGTGTCAGCGAGATCGAGGAAGATGGCGGCGACCCCACGCTCAAGGAGGTCTTCGACCGGCAGCGCGAGATGTTCGGCGGCCTGCTCAATCCGACCAAGGTGATGGCGCATTGCCCGCCGATCCTGCGCGCGGCCGGCATGCTCGGGCAATCGATCGAGCAGTCGGGGCTGCTGCCCAAGGGGTTGCCGGCGCTGCTCTATGTGCGGGTCGCCACGATCAACGGCTGTCCGTTTTGAATCGACATCAATTCCGGCCGTGTGCTGGAAACCACGGAAGGCGGCCTGGAGAAGCTCGGCGAGGTCACAAGCTGGCGTGACAGCAAGCTGTTCAGCGAGGCCGAGCGCCTGGCGCTCGAATATGCCGAGTGCATCACCTACACCGACCGGAAGGTCGACGCGGAGCTGGTCGAAGCGCTGAAGCGGCACTTCACCGATGCGCAGATCGTCGAACTGACGGCGGCGATCGCGATGGAGAACTTCCGTTCGAAGTTCAATCCTGCGCTCGGCATCGAGGCGCAGGGCTTTTGTATGGTGCCGAAGCGGTAGGGACCGCGCCGGCCTTAAAAGATCCCTCGCAACTGCTCGGGATGACGGCCTTGGGCCGTCACTCCATCTGGATGTTGAGCTTCTTCAGGGTCGTGCCCCAGAAGGCATGCTCGTCGGCGACGAACTTGGTGAACTCGGCGCGGGTGCGATCGGGCGGCATTTCCAGGCCGTCGCGGGCGAGCGCTTCCTCCCACTTCGGATTCTTCATCGCTTCCTTGGTGGCCTTGTCGATCTTGTCGAGGATGTCGGCCGGCGTCTTGGCCGGGGCGAACAGGCCCTGCCAGCTGGTCACCACGACGTCGATGCCCTGTTCCTTCAGGGTCGGCACGTCGGGCAGCGACTTGATGCGCTTGTTGCCGGTCACTGCCAGCGCCTTGAGGTTGCCACCCTTGACCTGCGAGACCGCCGGCGGCAGCGACGAGAAGTTCATGGTGATCTGGCCGCTGATCACGTCGGCGACCGCCGGTCCGGTGCCCTTGTAGGGCACGTGGGTCAGCTTGACCCCGGCGGCTTCGGCGAACAGCGCGCCGGCCAGGTGATTGTTGCCGCCCACGCCCGACGACGAGTAGGTGAGCTTCTCGGGATCCTTCTTGGCCAGCGCCACCAGTTCGGCCGCGTTCTTGACCGGCACCGAGTTACCGACGACCAGCACGTACTGGTAGTCGGTGATCTGGCAGATCGGCGCCAGGGTGGCGAGCGTGTCGATCATGCCCTTCTGGACGTGCGGATTGATGATCACGTTGGTGCCGACGGCGACGAAGATCGTCTGGCCGTCCGGCTTGGCGTTGGCGACGGCGCGCAGGCCGATCGAGCCGGCCGCGCCGCCCTTGTTGTCGATGATGATCTGCTGGCCGATCACCGGCGTCATGACGTTCGCCAGTTCGCGGGCATTGATGTCGGTGCTGCCGCCGGCGGCGTAGCCGACGACGAAGGTGACCGGGCCGGTCGGCCAGGCCGTCTGGGCACGCAAGGCCTGTGGCATCAGCAGGGACGAGCCGCCGAGGGCCAGGGCGTGACGTCGGGTTACCTGGAACATCTACTTCCTCCTGAGGCGCGCGCGGTTGATCCGCGTCGCGCAATCATGGACCTGACCTTGCGGCCAATCCGAATTCGCAGCAAGTGTGCTGCGGCTTTTTCAACCTAGTTCTTGCCGGCGACGTACTTGCCGGCGCCGTCGCCCGCGAGCTTGCCCAGTACCGCGCCGGACACCAGGCCCGTGCCGCCGGGATAGTTGTGATAGAACAGCCCGCCGACCAGCTCACCCGCGGCGAACAAGCCGGGGATCGCCTGGCCGTCGGTGTTCTCGACCTCGCCCTCGTTGCTGATCTTCAGGCCGCCGAAGGTGAAGGTGAGGCCGCAGGTCACGGCATAGGCCTCGAACGGGCCTTGGTCGATCGTGTTGGCCCAGTTGCTCTTCGGCACGGCAAGACCGCGGGTGCCGCGGCCGTCCTTGATCGCCGGGTTGAACGGCACCTCGGTCATCACGGCTGCGTTCCATTCCTTGATGGTCTTGAGGAACTGCTGCTCGTCGACGCCCTCGAGCTTCTTGGCCAGGCCCTCGATCGTGTCGGAGCTCACCTTGGTCATGCGCTTGATGCGGTATTCGTCGCGCAGCTTGTCGAGCACCTTGGAATCGAAGATCTGCCA
This sequence comes from Reyranella sp. GW821-FHT12G01, assembly GCF_058806575.1. Lineage (NCBI taxonomy): Bacteria > Pseudomonadati > Pseudomonadota > Alphaproteobacteria > Hyphomicrobiales > Reyranellaceae > Reyranella > Reyranella sp. GW821-FHT12G01. The sequence goes on along the minus strand of NZ_JBXAPV010000001.1, from coordinate 2,943,271 downwards.
CGCAAACTGCTGCGGCTGCGACAGGATCACCGCGCCGTACTTGGCGTAGGTGTAGTTGCGGAAGTCCGCACCCTCGTCGACGAAGCGCAGGCCGTTGGCATTCACCATGATGCCGAGCGGGTAGGAGTGCTTCTGGAAGTTGTCGCCGACATCGAGGTCGCCGAACTCCGGCGCGTTCATGTCCCAGCCGACGGCGTGGCCGCCCGACCAGTTGCCGTGCGGCTTGGCGCCGATCGCCAGCGCCATGTTGATGCCGGCGCCGGTGTTGAAGCGGGTGCCGCGCACCTTGGCGAGATCCCAGGTCGGCCCGAGGTAGCGCGTGCGCATCTCGGCGTTGCTCTCGAAGCCGCCGCAGGCCAGCACGACCGCCTTGGCGCCGATCTTTACCTTGCGGCCCTTGTGGCGGGCGATGACGCCACGCACGACGCCGTCTTCCTCGATCAGCGACACCGCCGCCGTCTCGTAGTGGATCGGAATGCCGGCCTTCACCGCCGCCTTGTGCTCGAGATCGACCAGGCCCGGCCCGCCGCCCCAGGCTTCGACCGCGAGGCCGCCCCAGAACTTGTACTTGCCGTTCACCTTGAAGGCCTGGCGGCCGTAGGAGGGCTGGAAGCGCACGCCCTTGGAGCGCATCCACTTCATCGTCTCGAAGGAGCGGCCGATCAGGATGTCGGTCAGTTCGGGGTCGCAGCGGTAGTTGGTCACGCGGCCCATGTCGTCGAGGAACTCGTCGGCCGAATAGCTGCCGAAATCGACGTCACGCTTCTCGTCCTCGGTCAGGTCGTAGAGCTGGACCAGGTCGTCGACACCGTGGAACACCACGCGCATGGCGCCGGCCGTGTAGGTGCTGTTGCCACCGCGTTCGGCTTCGGGAGCGGCCTCCAGCATGGCGACCGAAGCGCCCGTCTCGCGCGCCGCCAGGGCCGCGCACGCCGCCGCATTTCCGGCACCCACCACCAACACATCGACCTGAAAATCGTCCACGCCTCGCTCCTCGATTCCGGCATCAAATTTGCGATACAATAGGCGCAATGGGTGATCGTTTCGACCGTCTTGCGACCCGGCATGCAAATGTCGAGGTCCTGCTACGCCGTCCCGGCATCGGGCACAATAACGGGCCGACTTTCGACATGTCGTGGGGGGCCTGGGTGTGGCGTCGCGCCGCCGCCAAGGCCTGGAAGACGCCCAGTCCCGAAATCGCAAAAATGCGCGTGCGCCGGGCAGAACGCCTCGGGATCACCTACAAGGAACTGACCGCAGCGCTGATGAACACCGGCGCCAATCTCGGCGCCGCGGTGATGCCGCTGTCGCTTGCGGCCCGCGTGCGCCGCGGACCCAACCGGGAGATCATCGTCGAGGCCCGCAATTCGGTGGCCGCTTTGGTCGCGAAGTTCGGCGGCCGGCTGTTTTTGCTGGGCGATATCGATGCCGTGCCGGCGCTCACCGACGAGGAGCGCGCGCAGTTCCTGTCGACCGTGAATCGCGCCTTCGACGGCAAGGTCGAGGCGATCGGCTGGGGCCATGACGGCAAGGCGATCCGCACGATGCTCAAGGCCAATGCCGTCCCGCATCAGGAAGCCTTCCTGGTCGGCGCCGGCGTCGGCCATCAGGTGCTGGGCGAAGCCGCGGGCCTGCCGTTCACCAAGGATATCGATACGTGGCTCGCCCCGGCGGGGTGAGGTATTTGATGGGGCATGACCTCATCGTTTGAACCGCCCCTGAAGGGCGTCCGCGTCGTCGAACTGACCCACACGATCCTGGGACCGTCCTGCGGCATGATCCTGGCCGACCTCGGTGCCGAGGTGATCAAGGTCGAACCGGTCGACGGCGACCGCACGCGCAAGCTGCGCGGCTTCGGCGCCGGCTTCTTCGGCTACTTCAACCGCAACAAGAAGAGCCTCGCGCTCGATGCGGATTCGCCCGAAGGCCGCAAGGTGCTGGTGAAGCTGCTCGAGAAGGCCGACGTGCTGATCGAGAACTTCGCGCCGGGCTCGATGGCCAAGCGCAAGCTCGGGCCCGCGGACCTCGAGAAGATCAACCCGCGCCTCGTCTATTGCGCGCTGAAGGGTTTCCTGCCCGGGCCTTATGAGAAGCGGCCCGCACTCGACGAGGTCGTGCAGATGATGGGCGGGCTCGCCTACATGACCGGTCCCAGCGGCCGGCCGCTGCGCGCCGGCACGTCGGTGATCGACATCGTGGGCGGCATGTTCGGCGCCTTCGGCACGGTACTGGCGCTGAAGCAGCGCGACCGCACGGGGAAGGGCGGTCTGGTCGAGAGCGCGCTGTTCGAATCCGTCGTCTTCCTGATGGGCCAGCATCTCGCGATCACCGCGCTCAACGGCGCCGCGCCGCCGCCGATGCCCGAGCGCGTGAGTTCGTGGGCGGTCTACGAGATATTCAACACGGCCGACGGGCTACAAGTCTTCATCGGCATCACCAGCGACGGCCAGTGGAAGCGCTTCTGCGAGTTCTTCAAGCAGCCGGAACTGGCGGCCGACCCGAAGCTCGCGACCAACAACCTGCGCATCGAGGCGCGGCCGTGGCTGGTGCCGAAGGTCGCCGAAGTGTTCAAGGCCTACACCAAGGAAGCGCTCGAACAGATGTGCCTCGACGCCGACATCTCCTTCGCGCCGGTCGCCCGGCCTCAGGACCTGTTCGACCATCCGCACCTCCTGGCCAACGGCTCGCTGGCGCCGACGACCTTGCCGGGCGGCGTGCAGACCCAGTTGCCGCTGCTGCCCTTCCAGATGATGGGCTGGCGGCCGCCGCTGGTGTCCAATCCGCCCGAGATCGGCCAGCACAATGACGAGGTGCTGTCGGAGATCGGCTACGATCCCGCGGGCATCGCGGGGCTGAAGACGGCCGGGCTGCTGGGGCCCAAATAGCGGCCCGTCGAGACTTGGCACCCGTTCATTGCATGAGCGGAACTATCCCGAATCGGGGATAATCCTCAGGGAACATATCTAGAACTTGTGTCAAGAACATTAGTTCTTTCAGAGGGTTAATTGTTCCATTGCCGGATGGAACAAAATGGGTACATTGGCGCCATCGGACGTTCTAGCCCGCTGCGGACTTATCCGCATTGCCGCTCCTGACAGGGGCATGGGAAGAAGGAGAGAGCCAATGTCGGCGATGCTCAAGGTGGTCGAAAAAGAAGGCATGGAAAGCAAGAACAAGGCGCTGGACGCCGCTCTCGCCCAGATCGAGCGCGCCTTCGGCAAGGGCTCCATCATGAAGTTGGGCCAGCGCGAGGCGCTGGAAATCGAAGCGATCTCGACCGGCTCGCTGGGCCTCGACATCGCGCTCGGCATCGGCGGCCTGCCCAAGGGGCGCATCGTCGAAATCTACGGACCGGAAAGCTCGGGCAAGACGACGCTTGCGCTGCACGTCATCGCCGAGGCGCAGAAGAAGAGCGGCTCCTGCGCCTTCATCGATGCCGAGCATGCGCTCGATCCCGGTTACGCCAAGAAGCTGGGCGTCGACATCGGCAACCTGCTGATCTCGCAGCCCGACGCCGGCGAGCAGGCGCTCGAAATCGCCGACACGCTGGTGCGCTCCGGCGCCGTCGACGTGCTGGTCATCGACTCGGTGGCCGCCCTCGTGCCGCGCGCCGAGCTCGAAGGCGAGATGGGTGATTCGTTGCCAGGCCTGCATGCCCGCCTGATGAGCCAGGCGCTGCGCAAGCTCACCGCGTCGATCTCCAAGTCGAACACGCTGGTGATCTTCATCAACCAGATCCGCATGAAGATCGGCGTCATGTTCGGCAGCCCCGAGACGACGACCGGTGGCAATGCGCTGAAGTTCTACGCCTCGGTCCGTCTCGACATCCGCCGCATCGGTGCGCTGAAGGACAAGGATGAAGTCGTCGGCAACGCCACGCGCGTCAAGGTCGTGAAGAACAAGGTGGCGCCGCCGTTCAAGGTCGTCGAATTCGACATCATGTACGGCGAGGGCGTCTCCAAGAGCGGCGAGCTGATCGACCTCGGCGAGAAGGCCGGCGTCGTCGAGAAATCGGGCTCCTGGTACTCTTACGACGGCACCCGCATCGGCCAGGGCCGCGAGAACGCCAAGAATTACCTCAAGGAGCACCCCGAGGTCGCGAATGCGATCGAGAACAAGGTGCGTGCCAATGCCGGCATCCTCGCCAACGCCTTGATGGAAGGCGGCAAGGAAGAGGACGACGACGAGGAATAGGGAACCCCGATCCCCTGTCTCCGGGTCCCTAAGGGCGGTACCGCACCCACGCGCGGTACCGCCCATTCTTTTGCGCGCGAAGGCGCGCAAAAGAATGGGCGGGGCGGGCGGCAGCGCCTTCAAGCGGCTTGGTTACAAGTCGCGAGGCGCGAGAGCCCGCACGGTTCAGAAAGAATCCAGGTGCTGATACCGGGGTTGAGTCGGGGCTTTTGTTAGGGTCGCTTCCGCGACATCCCCTGCAGGAACTTCTGGATCCATTCCGGACCCGTGCGCCGCGCTCCAGCTCTGGGCCGCGTCTTCGCCCAATCCATCAGCAGCGCCAGCGGAAACCAGTCCTCGCGCTCGTCCTGCAGGCCGCGCGCCGCCAGCGATACCTTCGGCACCGGCACCGGCGTCACCCCTTCCTGCGCGGGGCCGGCGCAGAGTTCGGCCGGCGACGTGACGAGATATTCGCGGCAGACCAGCGGCCGGTCCGGATGGATCGAGCAGCTTTCCTCCTCGAGGAACGGGCAGGGGATGCCCAGCGCGAAGTAGCCGGTCGACATCTCGCGGTCGGGACGGCCCTTGCGTTCCTTCAGGTCGGCGGCGGCAAGGGCGGCTTCGGCGGCGGCGAAGCGGGCGTCGAGCACGGCGCGCCGTTCGGCCGGCAGCGCCCCGACCGTCACCATCAACCGTTCAGCCTCCGTGCGGGAGATCGGCACGAGCTGGCGGCAGCAGGCGCCGCAACCCTTGCGGCAGGAAATCGCCTTTCCCGCCTCGGCCGCGGTGACCACCGCGTTCACCAGCCCCTGCAGCGCCGGCACGACCTCCGCCGCGGCCACCGGGCCGGTCGGAACGGTGATCGGGTGGGCGATCCTGAGGTCGCCCACGGAGAGGCGAAGAGTGGCGGTAGAATGGGCCTCGGCGGCCATTTCCCCTGGGTTCCCTGTTCTGGACTTGGCGGGCTGGCGCACGCTACAAGGCCGGCATGCAAAGCGTCAGCGAAATCCGTCGTACCTTCCTAGAGTACTTCCGCAAGAACGGCCACGAAGTCGTTGAGTCGAGCCCGTTGGTGCCGCGCAACGACCCGACGCTGATGTTCACGAACGCCGGCATGGTGCAGTTCAAGAACGTCTTCACCGGGCTGGAAACGCGCTCCTATTCGCGGGCGGCGACCTCGCAGAAGTGCGTGCGCGCCGGCGGCAAGCACAACGACCTCGAGAACGTGGGCTACACCGCCCGCCACCACACCTTCTTCGAGATGCTCGGTAACTTCTCGTTCGGCGACTATTTCAAGGAACACGCGATCGAGCTGGCCTGGAACCTCCTGACCAAGGACTACGGCCTGCCCAAGGAGAAGCTGCTGGTCACGGTGTATCACACCGACGACGAGGCGGCCGGTCACTGGAAGAAGATCGCGGGTCTGTCCGACGACAAGATTATCCGCATCCCGACCTCGGACAATTTCTGGGCGATGGGCGACACCGGCCCCTGCGGCCCGTGCTCGGAGATCTTCTACGATCACGGCGAGGGCATCCCCGGCGGCCCGCCGGGCAGCCCCGACCAGGACGGCGACCGGTTCATCGAGATCTGGAACCTGGTCTTCATGCAATTCGAGCAGGTGACCAAGGAAGAGCGCGTCGCGCTGCCCAAGCCCTCGATCGACACCGGCATGGGCCTGGAGCGTCTCGCGACCGTCCTGCAGCACAAGCACAACAACTACGACATCGACCTGTTCCGCGCCCTGATCGAGGCGACCGCGCACGAGATCAACGTCGATCCCGACGGCGCCCAGAGCGCCTCGCTCAAGGTCATCGCCGACCATCTGCGCGCGACCTCGTTCCTGATCGCCGATGGCGTGCTGCCGTCGAACGAAGGCCGTGGCTACGTGCTTCGCCGTATCATGCGCCGCGCCATGCGCCACGCCCACATCCTGGGTGCGCAGGACCCGGTGATCTTCAAGCTGGTGCCGACGCTGGTGCACGAGATGGGCGACGCCTATCCCGAACTGTCGCGCGCCCAGCCGCTGATCACCGAGACGCTGAAGCTCGAGGAGACGCGCTTCAAGAAGACGCTGGGCACCGGCCTCAAGCTGCTCGAGGACGAGACCAAGGGGCTGAGCGCCGGCGGCACCTTGAAGGGCGAGGTCGCGTTCAAGCTCTACGACACGTTCGGCTTCCCGCTCGACCTCACGCAGGACGTGCTGCGCGCGCGCGACATCAAGGTCGACACGGCGGGCTTCGAGACCTCGATGGAAGAGCAGCGCGCCAAGGCGCGTGCCGCCTGGGCGGGCTCGGGCGAGACCGCCGACCAGGCGATCTGGTTCGACGTGCGCCAGAAGGCCGGCGCCACCGAGTTCCTGGGCTACGACACCGAGCGCGCCGAGGGCCAGATCAAGGCGATCCTGCTCGACGGCAAGGAAGTCACCTCGCTGAAGGCGGGGCAAACCGGCTGGATCCTGACCAACCAGACGCCGTTCTATGCCGAGTCGGGCGGCCAGCAGGGCGACACCGGCAAGCTGGTGAGCGGCAACAACGAGGCCGAGGTCACCGACGTCCAGAAGATGGTCGGCGACCTGCATGCCCATCACGCCAAGCTCGTGAAGGGCGAGCTCAAGGTCGGCGACGATCTGGTCATGACCATCGACCCGATCCGCCGCGCCCAGTTGCGCGCGCACCATTCGGCAACCCATCTGCTGCACGAGGCGCTGCGCCGTCATCTCGGCAATCACGTCACGCAGAAGGGCTCGCTGGTCGCGCCCGACCGCCTGCGCTTCGACATCAGCCACACCAAGGCGGTGTCGGCCGAGGAGCTGCGCAAGATCGAGGACGAGGTGAACGATCGCATCCGCCACAACTCGGCGGTCGAGACGCGGCTCATGACGCCGGACGAGGCGATTGCCGCCGGCGCGATGGCGCTGTTCGGCGAGAAGTACGGCGACGAGGTCCGCGTGCTCTCGATGGGCGGCGACGCCAACGTGCCCGGTGGCGAGAAGTATTCGGTCGAACTCTGCGGCGGCACGCATGCGCGCCGCACCGGCGACATCGGCCTGTTCAAGATCGTGGGCGAGGGCGCGGTCGCGGCGGGCGTCCGCCGCATCGAGGCGCTGGCCGGCAATGCCGCCGAGGCGCATGTCCGCCACCAGGCCGACCTGCTGGTCGAGGCGGCGGCGACCTTGAAGGTGCGGCCGGAAGATCTGCCGGCGCGCCTGGCCGCGCTGGTCGAGGGCCAGAAGAAGATCGAGCGCGAACTGTCCGACGCGCGCAAGGCGTTGGCGCTGGCCGGCGGCGGCTCGGGCGGCGGTTCTGCCGCCGACGAAGTGCGCGATGTCGGCGGCGTCAAGCTGATCGGCCGCGTGCTGAACGGCGTGCCCGGCAAGGATCTCAAGGGCATGGCCGACGAGTTCAAGAAGAAGCTGGGCTCGGGCGTCGTGGCGCTGATCGGCGTCGAGGACGGCAAGGCTTCGGCCGTGGTCGGCGTGACGGAAGATCTCGCCAAGACCCACAGCGCGGTCGAACTCGTGAAGGCGGGCGTCGCGGCGCTCGGCGGCAAGGGCGGCGGCGGCCGGCCCGACATGGCGCAGGGCGGCGGCCCGGACGGTGCGAAAGCATCCGACGCATTGAAGGCCATCGAGGCGGCGTTGGCGGGGGCCACATGAAGCTCGCCATCGTCCTCGTGATGGCGGCGGCGGCAGTGTCCGCCTGTGCGCCAAAGGACTTCAGCAAGCAGGGCGCCACCGAGGGGCAGTTCAGCGCGGACGAAGCGCAGTGCCGCAGCCAGGTGCGCGCCATCGCGCAGCAGGATCGCAACATCGACGACCAGCGTCGCGCGACCTTCTCGGCCGAGCGCGAACGCTATGGCCAGCAGGGCCTTTACTCGGACATGGCCAACCAGGGCTACAAGTACAATTTCGAGCGCATGATGGCCGACTGCATGCAGGCGCGCGGCTGGGCGCCCAAGCAGAACGGGCCGATTCCGATGCCGAAGCTGACCTGGTGAGATGAGCGCGCTCACGGTCATCCTTCTCTACTTCGCATCCGGCGCGGCGACTTTCCCACTCACCATCATGGCGGTGCGGGCGGCCGTTTCGATCGCGGCGCCAGCGCGTGCGACGCCGGCTTTCCATCAGCGGCTCGACAGCGCCATGGGGTGGTCGATCACCGTCTGGATTCTGGGCGTGTTCGTCTTCTACTGGTCCGCCGTCCTGATCGAGCGGCAAAAGCCCTGCAACGACCAGCGCACGAACCAGCTCACCGTTGAGTGCAAGATCAAGCTCGGCGCCATCAGATAGCGGTGAAAGCCGGTGCGCGGCGCGCTAGAATGGACGCCATGTCCACCGCGCGGCTGTTCAAGGCTTTCGCTCTCGTCGTGGGTCTCGCGACCCTGACGGCCGGATGTGCCACGCGCGCGGAGCGCGAGGCGGTCTTCGACAGCCAGTTGCGCGCGATGGCCGGCGCGTCCGAAGCGAAGCTGCTCGGCAGCATGGGCCGCATCCCGGACAATACCTACCAGCTCGAGGATGGCACCAAGATCCTGCAATGGCGGTGGGACACGTCCTACATCGATCCCGGCATGCCGCCCATGTACCAGCGTTTCGGTGGGTGGGGTTGGGGCTGGGGAGGCGGTCTCTGGGTCGCGATGGGCGGTTTCCCGCCGACCCTGGTGCGCCAGAGCTGCATCGTCGAGTGGACGATGGCGTCGGGATCGGCGCAAGGCTATCGCTGGCAGGGCGCGGGCTGCCAGAACGTCACGCCATAGAAATGCCGGCCGATCGTCCCTGAAGGGACAACCGGCCGGCACGTACGGGTATCGCGTTTACCAGTAGGTCGGCACGCCGTAGTACTTGTCGATCTGGCGGCCGTAGTCGGGCGTCCAGCGGAAATCCTCGGTATCGTCGTAGGCCGGTGCGTCTTCCAGGATCTTCTTGTCGAGCGCCACGACATAGCCGCCCTGGCGTTCGTCGTACTTCAGCGTCGACCACGGCAGCGGATGGTGCTTCTCGCCGATGCCGAGGAAGCCGCCGAACGACATGACCGCATAGATGGCGCGGCCGCTCACCTTGTCGATCATGATGTCCTCGACGGTGCCGAGCTTGTCGCCCTGGAGGTTGTAGACGTCGGTGCCGTTGACGCGCTCGGCGGCGATCAGATTCTTCGGCGTGATGGTGAGGTCGGTCATCGCTCTCTCCTGTTCGATGGTGGGGTGCCTGAGGAACGCGAGGCTCACCCGACCAGTTGCCGGAGTTGGCGAAAAGTCAGTGCCGACGAGATGCTTATTCAGAAGTCTTATCGGCCGTCTTGCGCAACCTCTCGCCGACGGCGGCAATCATCGCCTCATACGAGGACACATCCTTCGCACTGCCGGCGCGCGGCAGGGCGCGATAGCGCTGGCGGCCCACATCCGTGAGCCGTGGCACGCCGGCATCGATCTCAACCAGTGAGAGGGAGGTCAGGCGGGTGAGGTCGCGCGGGGCGAGATCCTTCATCGGGGAAATGCCGAGCGCGACACGGCGCAACGTCACCTCCTCGTTGGGACTAAGCGGAGCTTCCAAACTGCGTGACATCGTCTTCCCCTCGCACAACTAGAGGCCCATTCCTGTCCGCAGGGCAACATCAACTCGCCGCATCTCCGGTGCGGTTTTCCGTTTGTGGGTTCACTAGCGAACTCAAACAGCACTTGTGCGGTGCCGTCTGTGACATTGCTGCGACCGGAGGGAACCTTTTCCACCGGCCGGCACGAAGCGCTCAGGCGCGGGCGTGCGCGTGGAAAACCTTGCTATCGATCCGCCAGCCATCCTCGCGCCGGACCATCACGAAGAAGTCGGTGTAGCGCGTACCGCGCCAGTTGAGCGCTTCCAGGCGCGCCATGGCGGCCCCTCCCGCCGGATCGATCGACACGATGCGGGCCTCGAGTCCGGGCGCCGGCCCGCCCTTGGCGACGGCGTCGCAGAACTCGCCCAGGCTCCACGTGACCGGCTTGCCGCCATAGCTGCCGCTCACGCGCGCGCCCTCGGCGAAGGCCGAGCGCAGCAGGGCGATGTCGCCTGTCCGGGCACCATCGATATAACGCTGGAGCGTCTCGGCGATCGCGCCGGGGATGGAAAAGCTCTCGAGTCCGTCGTGCTGGGTCATGTCTGGCTCCTGTGAAGGGCGGCTACATTCCAGCGATACCAGAGGGTATGTCCTTGCTTTTATGCCTCGTTTAACCTCATCTTTTGGCACGATATTGCGTACTGGAAAGGCAAGGAGCGGGAGCGTGCCAAACGAGGATCTCGACGCCATCGACCGGCGCATTCTGTCGGCCCTGCAGGCCGACGGCCGACTGAGCAACGTCGACCTCGCCGAGAAGATCGGCCTGTCGCCGTCGCCCTGCCTGCGCCGGGTCAACCGGTTGGAGCGCGAGGGATATATCGAAGGCTATCGCGGCATGCTGGGCCGCAAGCGGATCGGTCTCGGTCTCACTGTCTTCGTCGGCGTGAAGATCGAGGGCCATGCCGACGACCGCGCGACCAGCTTCGAGGAGCAGGCGGTCGCCTGCCCGGAAGTCATCGCCTGCCACATGGTCGCCGGCGAGGCCGACTACCTGCTGGAGGTCACCGTGCCCGACCTCGATGCCTACCAGCGTTTCCTGGTGGGCAAGCTGCTGAACCTGCCGCTGGTCCGCGAGGTGAAGAGCACCATCGCGATCCAGACCCTGAAGGCGGGCGGGGCGCTCCCGCTGGAGCACCTCGACCAGGCCGTCCGCTAAAGCGGCGCGCCGTCACTCCGCGGCGCGCACGCCCTGTGTGGCCGGCGTGATGGCCTTCATCGTGCCGCCGTAGCGATCGGTGAAAGCCGTCGTATCGATTTCTTCCAGCTCGATGTCGCGGTTTAGCACGCGCTCCTTCCACTTCAGCAGCTCAGGGTGGGCGCCCTGGAACTCGGGCATCACTTCCTTGGCGAACAGTTCGAGCGATTCGCAGATATGCGAATGCTCGTTGCGGCCGGCCTGGTTCAGCAGCACGACCTGGTCGATGTTCGAGGCCTGGAACTTCTTCAGCTTGCGCCGGATGGTTTCGGGAGAGCCGATCAGGCCGCCGCGCAGCGACGCGGCATGCTGCTCCGGGTTCTCCTTCTTCCACTTGTTGTACTCGTCCCACATGTTGACCGTGCCGGCGGGCGGCCGCCGCCGGCCTGCCGACGCGCCGTAGAAGCGCAGCGCGAACTGGAAGAACGTGTCGCCGTCGGCGCGCTCGCGCGCCTCCTCGTCGGTCTTGGCGCACATGAAGAAGCTGACCAGCGCGATGTTCGGGTTGGTCTTGTAGTCGGTAAGCTTCTTCTGCCGCTTCACGAAGGCGTTGTAGTAGGCGTGCACCCAGGCGTGCGCGGCGTCGGCCGAGACGAACTGGAAGCCGAGCGCGCCCATGCCCCATTCGCCGGCCTTGGTCAGCGTCTGCAGCTGCGAGCAGGCGACCCACAGCGGCGGATGCGGCTTCTGCAGCGGCTTCGGCACGACCATGCGCAACGGGATGTTCCAGACCTTGCCCTGGTGCTCGCTGGGCCCGTCCTTGAACATCGGCATGATGGCGCGGACCGCTTCCTCGAAGATCTCGCGCTTGTTCTCCATGGTGACGCCGAACGGCTCCAGCTCGGTGATCGAGGCGCTTTCGCCCATGCCGAACTCGCAGCGCCCGTTCGACAGCAGGTCGAGCGTGGCCACACGCTCGGCGACGCGCGTGGGATGGTTGGTCGTCACTTGGAAGATGCCGTGGCCCAACCGGATGTTCTTCGTCCGCTGGCTCGCTGCGGCGAGGAAGGATTCGGGGCTCGGCGAGTGTGAATACTCTTCGAGGAAGTGATGCTCGACCTGCCACGCATGGTCGTAGCCCAGCCGGTCCGCCAGCTCGATCTGGTCGAGTGCGTTCTGATAGAGCCGATGCTCGTCACCCGGCGCCCACGGACGGGGCAGTTGCAGTTCGTAGAAGATGCCGAATTTCATGGTGCGTTCCTCCACGGGAAAGCATGACCTTAAATGCACTCCATGCAAATAGGGGCTGTTCCGCAGGAAGAGACGGCCAGCCGCCGATAGAAATGGCCGCTGGCGGGCCCAGTGGCAGGCTTGCTGCTACTCCGCCGCCGCCTTCATCGCTTCCGGGTTGCGCCACTGGTGGAGCAGGTCGGCTTCCTTCTTCTTGGCCTTTACCAGGTGCGCGTCCTTCACGTGGCCGTAGCCGCGGATGTCGTCGGGGATGGAGGCGAGCTTGATCGCGAGGGCGTGGTTCTGGGCTGACAGGGTCGCCAGCAGTTCGGTGATCAGCGTCTCGTAGTCGGCGATCAGGCGGCGTTCGGTCTTGCGTTCCTCGGTGTAGCCGAAGACGTCGAAGGCGGTACCGCGCAGGCCCTTGAGCTTCGCCAGAATCCGGAAGGCCGGGAGCATCCAGGCGCCGAACTCCTGCTTGATGAGCTGGCCCGTCTGCGGATCGCGGCTGGAGAAGAGCGGCGGGGCGAGGTGGAATTTGAGCTTGTAGTCGCCGTCGAACTGCTTGCTGAGGCCGGCCTGGAAGGCGGCCTCGGTGTAGAGGCGCGCGACCTCGTACTCGTCCTTGTAGGAGAGCAGCTTGGCGTAATAGAGCGCGACGGATTCGGCGAGGCCAGTCAGGCCGGTCTTCTGTTCGGCGGCGCGGACCTTGTCGACCAGCGCCTTGTAACGCTGGGCGAGGGCGGCGTTCTGGTAGCCGGTCAGGTGCCTGGTGCGCGAGGCCACGATCTCGTCGAGCGTCTTCGGCTGGGTGCGGGCGAAGACGACGACGTTGTTCTTCGTCTCCTTCGGCGCGACCAGCTTCTCGACGGCGGCGCGGTCGTTGGCGGCGCGGCGGCCCCAGCGGAAGGCGGCGAGGTTCATCGGCACGGCGGCGCCATTCAGCTCGATGGCGCGCTCGATCGACTCGTGGGCGAGCGGGATCAGGCCCTTCTGGTAGGCGTAGCCCAGCACGAACATGTTGGTGGCGATCGAATCGCCCATCAGCGCCGTGGCGATGCCGGTCGCGTCGAGGAACTCGACACCGTCGGCGCCGGCCGCGGCCTCGACCGAGAGCTTCAGCGTGTTGGCCGGGAAGGCGAGGTCGGGATGGCGGGTGAACTCGCCGGTGATGGTCTCGTGCGTGTTGACGACGGCATGTGAGACGCCGGGCTCGAGGCTCGCCAGCGCGTTAGGGCTGGCGCTGACGACGAGGTCGCAGCCCAGCAGGACGTTGGCGCCGCCGGCAGCCAGGCGCACGGCGTGCAGTGCCTCGGGATTCGCGCCGATGCGGACGTGGCTGATGACCGCGCCGCCCTTCTGGGCCATGCCGAGCTGGTCGAGCACGGTCGCGCCCTTGCCCTCGATATGGGCGGCCATGCCCATGATGGCGCCGATGGTGACGACGCCGGTGCCGCCGATGCCGGTGATGAGAACGCCGTAGGGCTTGTCCTCGACCGACGGCAACGACGGCGCGGCCGGCATCTCGGGCTCAGGCGTGGCCGTAGCAGCGTCGGTCTTCTTCGCGGCGACCGCCTTGCCCTTCTTCAGCGAGCCGCCTTCGACGCTGACGAACGACGGGCAGAAGCCGTTCAGGCAGGAGAAATCCTTGTTGCAGGACGACTGGTCGATGGCGCGCTTGCGGCCGAACTCGGTCTCGACCGGCACGACCGAGAGGCAGTTCGACTTCACGGAGCAGTCGCCGCAGCCTTCGCACACGGCCTCGTTGATGAAGACGCGCTTGTTGGGGTCGGGGAAGGTGCCGCGCTTGCGGCGGCGGCGCTTCTCGGCGGCGCAGGTCTGGTCGTAGATCAGGACCGAGACGCCCTTGTACTCGCGCAGCTCGCGTTGCACTTCGTCGAGCTGGTCGCGGTGATGGAAGGTGACGTGCGGCGCCCATTCGGTGCCGATCGGATACTTGTCGGGATCGTCGCTCACCAGCGCGATGCGGCGCACGCCCTCGGCATGGACCTGCTGGCTGATCGTCCAGGGATGGACGTTGCCGTCGTGCGGCTGGCCGCCGGTCATGGCGACGGCGTCGTTGTAGAGGATCTTGTAGGTGATGGTGGTGTTGGTCGCCACCGCGTGACGGATCGCGAGATAGCCCGAATGGAAGTAGGTGCCGTCGCCCAGGTTCTGGAAGACGTGCGGCATGTCGGTGAAGTGGCTGGCGCCGACCCACGGCGCGCCCTCGGCGCCCATGTGGGTGAAGGTCTTGGTGTTGCGCTCCATGCCGATGGCGAGTGTGTGGCAGCCGATGCCGGCCATCGCCATCGAACCGTCGGGCACCTTGGTCGACGTATTGTGGGGGCAGCCGGAGCAGAAATAGGGGACGCGGGCGAGTCCGGCCTCGTTGCGCACCTGGCGGCCGGCACGGCGCTTCAGTGCTTCGAAGCGCTCCTTGGTGCGGCTGCTGAATGAGTCGAGGCCGAAGCGCGCGACGATGGCCGAGGCGATCTCGAAGGGCGTCAGCTCGCCGTCGGTCTTGAGCAGCATCTGGCCGCGCTCGTCGGTCTTGCCGACCACGACGGGGCGGCGGTCGGCGGGGGCGTTGAACAGCGCGTCCTTGAGCTGCTGCTCGATCAGGGCGCGCTTCTCCTCGATGACGAGGATCTCGCGCTTGCCGGCGGCGAAGGCGGTGGCGCCCTCGGTCTCCAGCGGCCAGACCATGCCGACCTTGTAGATGGCGAGGCCCAGGCGCTCGGCCTCGGCGTCGTCGAGGCCTAGCTCGTCCAGCGCCTGGCGCACGTCGAGATAGGATTTGCCGACGGTGACGATGCCGAAGCGGGCGTCGGGACGGCCGAGCATCAGCCGGTCGAGCCGGTTGGCGCGCCAGTAGGCGAGTGCCGCGGGCTGCTTCACCGTGACGACGCGGCGCTCCTGGCCCAGCCAGTCGTCGGGCCAGCGGATATGCACGCCGTCGGGCGGCAGGACGAAGTCGGTGGGCGTGTGGATCTCGACCCGGTGCGGGTCGATGTAGACCGAGGCGGAGCTGTCGACGGTCTCGCTCAGGACCTTGAAGGCGACCCATAGGCCCGAGTAACGCGACATCGCGAAGGCGTGGAGGCCCCAGTCGAGATATTCCTGGACGCCAGCCGGGTGGATGACCGGGATGCCGGCCGACATGAAGGCCGGCTCGCTCTGGTGGGCGACGGTCGAGGATTTGGCCATGTGGTCGTCGCCCGCGAGGGCCACGATGCCACCATGCTTGGACGTGCCGGCGTAGTTGGCGTGCTTCAGGACGTCGCCCGAACGGTCGACGCCCGGGCCCTTGCCATACCACATGCCGAAAACGCCGTCGTATCGTGCGCCGGGATAGAGGTGGATCTGCTGGGTGCCCCACAGGGCGGTCGCGGCCAGGTCCTCGTTGACGCCCGGCTGGAACTCGATGTGGCTCTTCTTGATGAATTTCTTGGCTTGCCACAGCGCCTGGTCGAAGCCGCCCAGCGGCGAGCCGCGATAGCCGGAGATGTAGCCGCCGGTGTTGAGGCCGGCCGCGAGGTCGCGTTGGCGCTGCATCATGGGGAGGCGCACCAGCGCCTGCGTCCCGGTCAGGTAAACGCGTCCACGTTCCAGTACGTACTTGTCGTCCAGGGTCACCGCGAGGGGCATGGCAACCTCCCTGACATTTCAATATGGGGACGGTAGCGACGTTTGCACGTTCCGGGCAATGCGGAACGCGGAGGTGGCACAAAAACGACGTTTTACGTCCGCCGATGCCGGGGTAAGTGCCGTTGCCGTTTCACGGTGTCACCGCCAAGTGAAATGTTGTAAGCGTCCGGCCGCATGACTTCAGTCCTTGTTACCGGTGTCGCCGGCTTTATCGGCTCCCACGTCGCCCGCGCCCTGCTTGCCCGAGGCGAGACGGTGATCGGCATCGACAATTTCAGCGACTACTACGACCCGGTCCTGAAGTTCGCCCGGGTCAAGCCGCTGCGCGAGACGGCCGGGTTCACCTTCGTCGAGGCCGATATCTCCGACCGCGCGGTAATGCAGGGGCTGGCCGACCGTCACGGCGACATCGACCGGATCGTCCACCTGGCCGCCCAGCCGGGCATCCGCCATTCCAAGGTCGATCCCTATATCTACGTGCAGACCAACGTGATGGGGCAGGTCGTCCTGCTCGAACTGGCCCGCCGGCTGGGGCCGCAGCTCAAGCACCTGGTCTATGCCTCGTCCTCGTCGGTCTACGGCGGCAACATCAAGATCCCCTTCGCCGTCGAGGACCCGGTCGACCATCCGGTCTCGCTCTATGCCGCCACCAAGCGGGCCGACGAGCTGATGACCGAGACCTACGTCCACCAGTACGGGCTCAAGGCCACCGGCCTGCGCTATTTCACGGTCTACGGGCCGTGGGGCCGGCCCGACATGTCGCCGTATATCTTCGCCCGCGCGATCCACGAGGGCCGCACGATCGACCTCTATCACCACGGCAAGCTGCGGCGCGATTTCAGTTACATCGACGACATCGTGTCCGGCACCCTGGCAGCACTCGACAAGCCGCCCGAGACCGCCCGCCATCGGCTCTACAATCTTGGCGCCTCGCGCAGCGAGGAGATCACCGACGTGATCGCACTGTTCGAGAAGGCGCTGGGCAGGAAGGCTGTTATCGAGCTGAAACCCGGCGAACCGGGCGACATGCAGGAGACGGCCGCCGACATCGACGATACGACCCGCGATTTCGGCTGGGCCCCCAAGGTGACCGTCGACCAGGGCATTCCGCTCTTCGTCGACTGGTTCAAGGCCTACAACCGGCTCTGATGCGCCGCTTCATCCTGACCGGCGCGCCCGGGGCGGGAAAGACGACGCTCCTGCGACAACTCGAGACCGAAGGATTCGGGACGGTCGAGGAAGCGGCGACCGACGTGATCGCGCTGGAGCAGGCCAGGGGCGTCGCCGAGCCGTGGACCGACCCGGGTTTCATCGACCGTATCGTGACCCTCCAGCGAGAGCGGCGCCTGACGGCGTCGGGCGAGACGCAGTTCCACGACCGGTCCGCCTTTTGCACCGAGGCGCTGGCGACGTTCCTCGGCCATCCGCCCTCCGACCTGCTGGGACGGGAGATCGAGGAGCTGAAGCGAACGGGATTTTATGACCGGCGCGTCTTTTTCGTGCGGCTGATGGGCTTCGTCGAGCCGACGGCGGCACGGCGGATCGGGCTGGAGGACGCGCTTCGCTTCGAGGCGGTGCATGAGCGCACCTATCGTGCGCACGGCTTCGAGCTGGTGCCCGTCGAGCCGGGAAGCGTGGTAGATCGGGTGGCCGAGATCCGGCGCTTCCTCTAGCCACGCCACGATCGGCCCCCCATATCAGGGGCGACGCAGGGAGTTTTTGGATGAACGTTGTGCTGGGCGATCTGCCGACCTGGAACTTGGCCGACCTCTATTCCAGTCCGAGCGGGACGGATCTTAACGCCGACCTGAAGCGCGCCGCCGCCGAAGCGGATGCTTTTGCCAGGGATTACGAGGGCAAGATCGTCGGGCTCGATGGGAAGGCGCTGGGCGGCGCGATCGTGCGCCTCGAAGCGATGAGCGACCTGCTGGGCCGCATCGGCTCCTACGCGCAGCTCTACTCGGCGCAGGACCAGTCCGACCCCGAGCGCAATCGCTTCGCGCAGGACATCTCCGAGAAGCTGAACGACGTCGGCTCCAAGCTCCTGTTCTTCCGGCTGGAGATCAACAAGATCGAGGATGCCGATCTCGCAGAGAAGCTGAAGGCGCCGGAGCTCGCCAAGTACGCGCCGTGGCTGCGCGACGCGCGCCTGTTCCGGCCGCACCAGCTTTCCGACGAGCTCGAGAAGTTCCAGCACGACCAGTCGGTGGTCGGCAGCAGCGCCTGGTCGCGCCTGTTCGACGAGACGATCGCGCGCCTGCGCTATCCGTTCGGCAACGAGATGCTGAGCGAGCCGCAGATCCTCGACAAGCTGTCGAACAAGGACGCCGCGGTGCGCAAGGAAGCCGCCAAGTCGTTCGGCAAGGTGCAGGGCGACAATATCGCGGTCTTCTCGCTGGTCACCAACACGCTGATCAAGGACAAGGAGATCGACGACCGCTGGCGCAAGTACGCAAGGCCGCAATCGTTCCGCAACCTCGCCAACGTGGTCGAGGACGAGGTCGTCGATGCGCTCGCCGCGTCGGTGAAGGCCGCCTATCCGAAGCTCGCGCACCGTTACTACAAGCTGAAGGCCAAGTGGTTCGGCGTCGAGACGATGCCCTACTGGGACCGCAACGCGCCGCTGCCCGAGCATGACGACCGTACGATCCCGTGGCCCGAGGCCGAGAAGATCGTGCTCGACGCCTATCACGCTTTCTCGCCCGAGCTGGCCGATGTCGGGCGCAAGTTCTTCGGCACCGGCTGGATCGATGCGCCGGCGCGGCCGGGCAAGTCTCCGGGCGCTTTCGCCCATCCGACGGTGCCGTCGGCGCATCCCTATCTCCTGCTGAACTACCAGGGGAAGGTGCGGGACGTGATGACGCTGGCGCACGAGCTGGGACACGGCGTGCATCAGGTCCTGGCGGCCAAGCAGGGTCCGCTGATGGCTGACACGCCGCTGACGCTTGCCGAGACCGCGTCGGTGTTCGGCGAGATGCTGACCTTCCAGTCGCTGCTCAAGACCGCGCCGGACAAGGCCACGCGCAAGGCGATGCTGGCCGGCAAGGTCGAGGACATGCTGAACACCGTGGTGCGCCAGATCGCGTTCTACGATTTCGAATCGCGCATCCACATGGCGCGCCGCGAGGGTGAGCTGACGCCCGATGCGATCGGCGAGATCTGGATGGCGGTGCAGAAGGAGAGCCTCGGTCCGGCTTTCCGCTACGACGACGAGTACAAGTATTACTGGTCGTATATCGGGCACTTTATTCATTCGCCGTTCTACGTCTACGCCTACGCGTTCGGCGACTGCCTGGTGAACTCGCTTTACGCTGCCTATCAGGCCAAGCCCGACGGCTTCCAGGAGAAGTACCTCGACATGCTGCGCTCGGGCGGCGTGAAGCGGCACAAGGAACTTTTAGCGCCGTTCGGCCTCGATGCCTCGGATCCCGCCTTCTGGGACAAGGGACTCGACGTCATCTCGGGCTTCATCGACGAGCTGGAGAAGCTGTAGGCCGCGATGGCAGACGAAGGCGATTCCCTCGGCGGGCGGCTCGGCCGCTATGCGCGGGTCGGCACGTCGGTCGGCGGGCTGGCGGTCAAGCTCGCGGGGCAGCGCTATCTCGGCTTCAACCTCGACCGCGACAAGCATGCCGGCGAACTGAAGGCGGCGTTGGGCGGGCTGAAAGGCCCGTTGATGAAGGCAGCGCAGCTGCTCGCCACCATCCCCGATGCGCTGCCGCCTGAATATGCCCGCGAGCTTGCACAGTTGCAGGCCAACGCACCCGCCATGGGCTGGGCCTTCGTTCGCCGTCGCATGGCCTCGGAGCTGGGACCGGATTGGCAGGCGAAGTTCGCGCGCTTCGACAAGGAGGCGTCGTTTGCCGCCTCGCTGGGCCAAGTCCATCGCGCGTCGCTGCTCGACGGGCGCGAAGTGGCGGCGAAGCTGCAATATCCCGATATGACTTCGGCACTCGAAGCCGATCTCAACCAGCTCAAGATGGTGTTCGCGATCGGCCAGCGCTTCGATCCGGCGATCCGCACCGACGAAATCCATGCCGAGATCACCAACCGCCTGCGCGAGGAGCTCGACTATCGCCGCGAAGCAAAGCATGCCGCGCTCTACCGCCACATGCTGCGCGACGAGAGCCAGGTGCACGTGCCTGGCGTCGTGGCTTCGCATTCGACCGAGCGCCTGCTGACCATGGACTGGCTGAGCGGCGAGCCGCTGCTCAACTGGAAGACCCGCTCGCAGGAGGAGCGCGACGCGCTTGCCATCGCGATGTTCCGGGCCTGGTACGTGCCGTTCTATTTCTACGGCGCGATCCATGGCGACCCGCATCTCGGCAACTATTCGGTACGGCCGGACGGTTCGGTGAACCTGATGGATTTTGGCTGTATCCGCATCTTCCCGCCGCGCTTCGTGCGCGGCTCCATCGAGCTCTACCGCGCACTGATGACCGACGACGAGGCGCGAGCCGTTGCGGCCTACGAGGATTGGGGCTTTACCGGTCTCAGCAAGGAAATGGTCGCCATCCTCAATCGCTGGGCCGCCTTCCTCTACGGACCGCTGATGGACGATCGACCGCGCCGCCTTACCGAGGGCATGGCCGAAGGTTACGGTCGCGAGATGGCGCAGAACGTGTTCGGCGAGCTGCGCAAGATGGGCGGCGTGCGGCCGCCGCGCGAATTCGTGTTCATGGACCGCGCCGCGATCGGCCTCGGCTCGGTGTTCATCCATCTCCGTGCCTCGATCAACTGGCACCAGCTCTTCGAGAACCTGATCGAGGGCTTCGACGTCGGTGCGTTGGCCGCACGGCAGGACCTGGCCCTGAAAGAAGTCGGGCTCGCGTGAACATCCTCGTCACCGGTTCGTCGGGCTGGCTTGGCCAGACCCTGGTACCCCGGCTTGTCCGCGACGGGCACAGGGTCGTGGGCCTCGATCCCGAGCCCGGTGCGACCACTTCCGTCGTGGGCTCGGTCGTCGATCGCGCTCTGGTCCGTCACGTGATCGAGGACGAGGGCATCACCGCGATCGTGCACGCTGCCGCGCGTCACAAGCCGCACATCGAGACCCACGACAATTCGGAGTTCGTCGCCGTCAACGTGCAAGGCACGCTGAACCTGCTGGAGGAGGCGGTGGCGCCGGGCTCTGCGGTCGACCGCTTCGTCTTCACGTCGACGACGTCGCTGATGATCTCGCAGGAGATCCGCGACGGGAAGGCGGGCGGCGCGAAGGAGGCGGTGTGGATCGACGAGACGATGGCGCCGCTTAAGCCACGCAACATCTACGGCGTCACCAAGCTCGCGGCCGAGGAACTGTGCCGTCTGTTCAATCATTTGCACAAGCTGCCCGTGCTCGTGTTGCGTACCTCGCGTTTCTTCCCCGAGGAAGACGACATGGCGCATGCCATCAGGCAGTCGGGTGAGAACACCAAGGCCAACGAGTTCCTGTTCCGGCGCCTTAGCGTCGAGGATGCGGCCGAGGCGCATGTCGTGGCGCTCGCGAAGGCGAAGGACATCGGCTTCGACACGTTCATCGTCTCTGCGCCTACACCTTTCGGCCGCGAGGACTGCCGCGAGTTGATCGTGGATGCGCCGTCAGTGGTGGCTCGCTTGTTCCCTGAATATCGCGCGCTCTATGAACGGCTCGGTTGGACGATGTTCGACACGATCGATCGTGTTTACGACGCGAGCAAGGCCAAGCGCGTGCTGGGTTTTACCTGCCGCACGGGTTTCCGCGAGGTTCTTGCTGCGCTGCGGTAGGCTGCAACGATTCCGGCTCACGGGCGTTTTCAGGGCATGATGACCCGCATTCTCCATCCCAAGCGTCTTGTCGGTGCCGCGGTGCTTCTGGCTATGGCAGCGGCCTTGTCGGGCTGTGGCGTCGTGGCCTTTCCGGTCCGGGTGACCAGCGCGACGGCCAAGATCGTGCCGGTCGCGGGCGACGTCGTGGCTTACCCGCTCGACAAGACGGCCGACGCTATCGATTGATGAGGTGGCGGACAGCGTGCAGGTCCGGCAGGACCAGCGCGCAGAGTTCGTTGATCTCGTCGGTGGCCTCGAGCAGGTCGGGCACCATCACGGTCATGGCGCCGGCTGCGGCGGCCGACCTCACTCCATTGTGCGAATCCTCCAGCGCCAGGCAGTCGCCCGGAGCGACGCCCAGCAATGCCGCCGCCTTGAGGTAGGGATCGGGCGCCGGCTTGCCGGCCGCGTAGTCGCCATGCGCCACGACATGGTGAAAACGATCGGTCAACTTGTGAGCCGCCAGATGATGCCGGACCGTGCTGTGCGCAGAGGACGTGGCGATGGCACGGGGCAGGTCCAGTTGATCGAGCACTTCCAGCAGCTCGACCACGCCCGGCTTCAGCGACAGGCGCGTCTCGACGATCACGTCGAAATGGCGATTCCAGGCGGCCCTGAATGCGTCGACGGCGAAAGACGGTCCGTAATGTTCGACGAGGAACTGGCGCGTCAGCAGCCACGGCCTGCCGATCATGCCGTGGAAGATCTCCGCCGTCATCGGCTGGCCGACTTCCCGGGCGGCCTCCATGATCGCTTCCTGATAGAGATGCTCGGTATCGAAGATGAGGCCGTCCATGTCGAAGATGACGGCCTGCGGGCGACGCGGAAGCTCCATTACCCTCGTACTCTCGGCATCATGATCATGTCCCACGGGCTCGGCACGTCACCGTGGGGGACCCACACCAGGGCCGGTGCATTCAGGGCGAACGCCTTGTGCAACACGTCTTCCAGTTGCCTTGCGTCGAGCGCCTTGAACGAGGCGATACCGAACGAATCGGCCAGCTTTCCGAAGTCGGGATTCTGCAGGTCCGAGGCGATCAGCCGGTTACCGTAGCTCTGCTGCTGGATGCGCTTCACGTTGCCGAAGGCACCATTGTCGAACACCACCACGACGACCGCGATATTGTGACGGACGGCGGTCGCGAGTTCGCCAACCTGGTACATGAAGCCGCCGTCGCCCGCGATCGCCAGCACCTTGCGGTCGGGCATCGCGGCCTTGGCGCCCAGCGCCGTGCCAAAGCCCCAGCCGAGATTGTCCTGATAGCCGGGCGACAGGAACGTGCGCGGCTTCTCGAAGGGGAGGGCGACGCGCGAGGCGAAGCCCATCTGCGAGACTTCGTCGACGAAGATGCCGTCTTCCGGCAGCGCGTTGCGGATCGCCTTCAGGAACGAGAGTTGCGGCTCCAGGCGCGACAGGCGTTCGGCCAGCCAGGCACGATGGCCGGCAAGTTCGTCGGCGCGCGAGGTCCGCTTGCGATTGTGCCGGGCGAGCGCCGCGATCAGCGCGCGAAGCTGCGGCGCGGCATCGCCGACGAGCGCGGCGTCGGGCTTGCGGAAACGCTCCGGTTCGTCGGGATCGATATCGACCCGCACGACCTTGAGCTTGTCGTCGATGCCCCAGCTGCCGTTCTGGATGAAGAAGCGCGTGCCAATTGCCAGCACGGCGTCGGCGTCCTTCCACAAGCGATGGCCGATCGGCATGTCGACGGCGAGACGGTGCGACGAGGGAATGATCCCTCGGCCGCGCCGATAAGAGCTGACCGGCGCTTCGAGTATCTCCGCGAGCCTGATCACCTCGGCGGTTGCATCCATCGCACCGCCGCCCAGCACGATGATCGGCCGTTCCGCATTGCCGAGGATCTTCGCGGCCGTCTCGACCATCTCGTCGTCGATCGTCTCGGGTGGCAGGGGCAGCGGTCCGTCGGGAATCACGACCTCGCTGCGCTTGGCCCAGGTGTCGAGCGCGCATTCCAGCGCGACGGGACGCGGTCGGCCCGAGGTCGCGTGCCAGATCGCCTGGCTGACCAGGGTGGGCGCTTCCTGCGGGCTGCGGATGCGCTCGGCCCATTTGGTGATGTGGCGCATGAGGCCCAACTGATCGTGGATCTCGTGCAGATGGCCGTGGCCCTTGTCGATGTCGGCCTGCGGGATCTGGCCGATCAGGCCGATCACCGGCGCATTCATGCCGTACGCGGTGAGCAGCGCCGCGCCGGCGTTGAGCAGGCCAGGGCCAGGCACGACACCGAACGCCTGCGGCTTGCCGGTCGCGAGCGCCGCGCCCAGCGCCATGTAGGCCGCCGTCTGCTCGTGGCGTGGATGGATCACCCGCAGCCGGTCCGAAGCATGATAGAAGGCGTCGAACAGCGGATCCTGATGCAGGCCGGGCAGGGCATATACCGTGTCGAGGCCGTGGCGCAGGAGGGTTTCGACCGTGGCTTCGGCGGTGCTGAGGCGGGGCATGCTTGGCTCTCTAGGGGCGGCGGGGAGTGCGATCAAGGCGATGACATGCGGCTGATGTTGTACGCGGTGCTCGCGCTGGGCGCGATAGCACTCCTGTTGTCCCTCCTGTCCTGGGTTGCCGAGCGCCGGCTCGAGGCCATCGCCGCGCCTTACATCAGCGCCGACGTCGCCACGCTGCCCGACGTGCCGGTGGCGCTGGTCCTGGGTGCCGCGCCGATCGGGCCCGAGGGCGGTCCCAACCGCTACTTCGTCTACCGGCTCGATGCGGCGGCCGCGCTCTACAAGACCGGCAAGGTGAAGTACCTGCTGGTGAGCGGCGACAACAGCCGTGTCGACTACGATGAGCCGACGGCGATGCGGGACGGCCTGATCAAGCGCGGCGTACCGGCCGAGGCGATCTATCGCGACTTCGCGGGCCTGCGCACCCTCGACTCGGTCCTGCGGGCGGAATCGGTGTTCGGTCAGACGCGCATGATCATCGTGTCACAGCGCTTCCATCTTTCCCGCGCGATCTTCCTCGCCCGCGAACAGGGCATCGAGGCCTGGGGCTTCGAGGCGCAAGATGTTGTGCGCGCCTACAGCATCGTCACGATTCTGCGGCGCTACCCGTCGGCGTTGCGTGCTTACTTCGACGTCTGGTTCGACACGCCGGCAAAATACACCGGCCCGCGCATCGTCATCGGCAAGGACCCGCCGAACTAGCGCGGCTTCGGCGCCTCGGGAGAATTGGCCCACTCGCGCAACTCGGCCACCGGCGAAACGACCGGCTTGCCGGCGAAGTGATTGTCGAGGTTGCGGCACACCAGGTCGGTCATGCGGCGCTGTGCGTGCTCGGTGCCGCCGCCGAAATGCGGCGTCATCACCAGCTTGTCGAGGTCGAGCAGTTCGGTGCCGGTGTAGGGCTCCTCGTCGAACACGTCGAGCGCCGCGCCTTCGATGATGTCGTTGCGCAGCGCGTGGGCCACCGCTGCCTCGTCGACCGCCCAGCCGCGCGAGATGTTGACCACATGCCCGCGCGGGCCCAGCGCCTTCAGCACGTCGGCATTGATGATGTGCCGGTTCGAGGCGTCCGAGCGCAGGCAGACGATCAGATAGTCGCACCAGGTCGCGAGCTTCATCACGTCGGGGAAATACCGGAAATCGACGTCGCCGCGCTTGCTGCGGTTGCAGTAGCCGATCTCGACGTCGAAACCTTTTATGCGCTTGGCGAACTCCAGGCCGATGGCGCCGAGGCCCAGGATGCCGACCTTGCCGCCGGTCAGGCCGGCGATCGGGCCGAACCGGTTGGGGATGCGTTGCTTCCACTCGCCACGACGGATCATCTTGTCGGCGCGCACCAGCCGGCGGGTCGAGGCCAGCAGGATGCCGAGCGCCAGTTCGGCGACGTCCGGCGCGTTGGCGTCGGCACCGTGGGTGATCATGATGCCGCGCCGGCGGGCGGCCTCCAGATCGACGCGCTCGTAGCCGGTGCCGTAGCAGCAGAACAGCGAGAGCCGGGGCAGGGCGGCCATCATCGCGTCGGAGATGCCGACGCTGCCGGTGCTGACGATCGCCTGCACGGTGGCGGCGGTGCCGGGCGGGATGTCGGCCGGGGTGGGTGTGGGACTGTGCATCTGCCCGACGATCCTGCAGCGCTCCCCGAAGGAGGCGAGCGTCGTCTTGGTGAAATGGAAACCGGTCAGGATGTGGGGTTGCTCAGCCATGGTAGAGCCCTAGCACGCGGCATGACGGACCGTAAGCGTGGGGCTTCCACGCGGCGAAAAACCGCCTTGGCAAAGAACGGAACGCTGTGCAAGGTGCGGCGCACGAAGCGTCCCGCCGCGTTCAAACGGATCCAAAGCGCTCCATGAAAATCGCCATTGTCAAAGAACGCCGGCCCCACGAAACCCGCGTGGCCGCCACTCCCGAGACCGTCAAGAAGCTGAAAGCGCTGGGCGCGGAGATCACGATAGAGGCAGGGGCGGGGACCGTCGCGGCCTATACCGACCAGGCCTATAGCGAGGCCGGCGCGACGATCGTGCCGGATGCGGCTTCGGCCATCGCCGCGGGCGATATCGTCTTCAAGATCCAGCGGCCGATGACGGCCGAGGAAGGGCTCGACGAGCTCGGCCTGCTGCGCCAGGGCCAGACCCTGATGTCGCCGCTCGGCGCCCTCACCAACCGTGAATTGGTGCAGGCGCTGGCGTCGCGCGGTGTGACCTCGTTCGCACTCGAGCTGATCCCGCGCATCACGCGCGCCCAGTCGATGGACATCCTTTCCTCGCAGGCCAACCTCGCCGGCTACAAGGCGGTCCTGCTGGCGGCCAACAATTACGGCCGCATCTTCCCGCAGATGATGACCCCTGGCGGCACCCTGGCGCCGTCGCGCAGCTTCATCATGGGCGTGGGCGTGGCGGGCCTGCAGGCGATCGCGACGGCGCGGCGCCTGGGCTCGATCGTCACCGCGACCGACGTGCGCCCGGCCACCAAGGAGCAGGTCCAGTCGCTCGGCGCCAAGTTCGTGGCGGTCGAGGACGAGGAGTTCAAGGCAGCCGAGACGGCGGGCGGCTATGCCAAGCAGATGAGCCCGGAGTACCAGGCCAAGCAGGCGGCGCTGGTGGCCGACCATATCAAGCTGCAGGACATCGTGGTCACCACCGCGCTGATCCCCGGCCGCAAGGCGCCGGTGCTGGTCAGCGAGGAGATGGTGAAGACCATGAAGCCCGGCTCGGTGATCGTCGACATGGCCGTTGAACAAGGCGGCAACTGCCCGCTCTCCGAGTTCGGCAAGGTGGTCGAGAAATACGGCGTGAAGATCGTCGGTCCGGCCAACCTGCCCGGCGAGCTGCCGACGGATGCCTCGGCGCTGTTCTCGCGCAACCTGCTCAACTTCATCACGCCGATGGTCGACAAGGAGACCAAGGCGCTCACGATCAACCTCGAGGACGAGGTCGTGAAGGGTACGCTGGTCACCCGCGACGGGCAGATCGTGCACCCCTCGCTGACCCAGGCTTAGGAGCGGCCCATGGACGACAAGATCGCAGGCGAGGCCTCCAAGCTCGCAACCCAGGCGCAGGACGTCGCCGCCCAGCTCAAGCTCATGGCGCAGCAGATCACCGACGCGGCCGCGGCGAGCCCGGTCGCGGTGCCCGACGGCCATATGCCGTTCGTGGCGTTGCTGACGATCTTCGCCCTGTCCTGCTTCGTGGGCTACTACGTGGTCTGGCGGGTGACGCCGGCGCTGCATTCGCCGCTGATGGCCGTGACCAACGCGGTTTCCTCCGTGATCATCGTCGGCGCGCTGTTGGCGGCGGGCCTCAAAGGCCTGGGCGCGGCGCAGCTCTTCGGCTTCATCGCGGTGGCGCTCGCCGCCGTGAACATCTTCGGCGGGTTCATCGTCACGCACCGGATGCTGTCGATGTTCAAGAAGAAGCCGGTCAAGAAGTAGTCGGCGGGAGCAGCAGGGATGTTCACCCAGGAACTGGCCGCCTACGGCTATCTGATCGCCGCTATCTGCTTCATCATGGCGCTGCGCGGTCTCTCGTCGCCGACCACGTCGCGCGGCGGCAATCTCTACGGCATCGTCGGCATGGTGATCGCGATCGGCGTCACCGTCCTTTCGCCCGGTGTCGTCTCGCCCTGGCTGATCCTCGCCGGTCTGGTGATCGGCGGCGCGGTCGGCACCTTCGTGGCGCTGCGCATCCAGATGACGGCGCTGCCGCAGCTCGTGGCGGCCTTCCATTCGCTGGTCGGTCTCGCCGCGGTCTTCGTGGCCGCCGCCGCGTTCCTCTCACCCGAGGCATTCGGCATCGGTCTGCCCGGCAAGATCAAGGCCCAGAGCCTGATCGAGATGGGCCTGGGCACCGTGATCGGCGCTATCACCTTTACCGGCTCGGTCGTGGCCTTCGCCAAGCTGCAGGGGCTGGTGACCGGCTCGCCGCTGGTCTTCAAGGGCCAGCATCCGCTGAATGCGCTGCTGGGCATCGCGCTGGTGGTCCTGCTGGTCTGGTTCGCGATGCGCGGCCATCCCTCGACTTTCGTCCTGCTGGTCGTGCTGTCGCTGGCGCTGGGCTTCCTGCTGATCCTGCCGATCGGCGGTGCCGACATGCCGGTCGTGGTGTCGATGCTCAATTCCTATTCAGGATGGGCGGCGGCCGGCATCGGCTTCACCCTGGGCAACACCGCGCTGATCGTGACCGGCGCGCTGGTGGGCTCCTCGGGCGCGATCCTGAGCTACATCATGTGCAAGGGCATGAACCGCTCGATCTTCAACGTGATCCTGGGCGGCTTCGGCACCGACAGCGCGGCGGCCGGCGGCCCGGCAGCGAAGAACGACAAGCCGGTCAAGGCGGGCTCTGCCGAGGACGCGGCCTTCCTGATGAAGAACGCGCAGTCCGTCATCATCGTGCCGGGCTACGGCATGGCGGTGGCGCAGGCCCAGCACGCGCTGCGCGAGATGTCCGACCTTCTGAAGAAGGAAGGCGTGCAGGTCCGCTACGCCATCCATCCGGTGGCCGGCCGCATGCCCGGCCACATGAACGTGCTGCTGGCCGAGGCCAACGTGCCCTACGACGAGGTCTTCGAGCTCGACGACATCAACCGCGACTTCGCCTCGACCGACGTGGCCTTCGTGATCGGCGCCAACGACGTGACCAATCCGGCGGCCAAGACCGACCCGAAGAGCGCGATCTACGGCATGCCGATCCTCGACGTCGAGAAGGCGCAGACCGTGCTGTTCGTGAAGCGTGGCATGGCCTCGGGCTATGCCGGCGTCGATAACGAGCTGTTCTTCCGCGACAACACGATGATGCTCTTCGCCGACGCCAAGGTGATGTGCGAGAACATCGTGAAGGCGCTCGAGGGCTCGGCGCATTAGCGAGCCGGCGCAAGCCGCTGCACCGCCGGGGGAAGGGGCAAGGCCTTCTCCGTCAGAGACAGTCACCATCCATCAGAAGATGCCGTTCGGCTCGCCCGTCGTGGGCGGGATGATCAGCATCGTCATGGCCATCGGGTTCTCGGGGCTTGGCTGGTGGCTGTGGCGGTCGTTCGTTCTGACGCACCCTGAAGCCGCCTATGTGTACGGCTTCATCATCTTCGCAGTTGGCGCGTCCGGTCTTTACGTTGCCATCCGGAACCTGGTCCGGCCCGTGCCCTTTGCGATCCAGATCTCCGATAAGGGGATCACGGCCTACCGGGGGCGCTCGCCGGATCTCATCCTGTGGTCCGACATCAAGGGGGCTCATGCCGCGATCGAGGGCAGCCAGCGGGTAACCGTGCCGATCGTTGCGTTGCAGCTTGTCGATCCGCGATCCTTCTACGCTCGGCTGGATGCCGGCAAGCCGCGATGGCTGGGGCCAGACACCGGATTACGCCCCAAATACTACCCGCTCGCCTCCACCGGCCTCGACATGGAACCGGAGCAGGTGCTCCTGGCTGTAAACGCGGCGATCCGCCGATGGGGGACGGCCGATCCCGATCCGTCGCCTGAAATGAGCTACGGATCTCTGTTCACCCGTCTGCCGGGGCGGGCGCCGTTCGCGATCGGCCTGGTATTGTTCGTTGCCCTTCTGGCGTCGCCCTTCGCCCTTCTCAATCCGCCACGCTGGATCGAAGCGGCAGCGCAATGCGACGTGCGCAATCGGTATGACGACAGGCATTGGAGGCGCGCGAAAACGACGACCGCCGCCTGGACCGGGCCGTGTGTCGAGGGGCGCGCCCAGGGCCCGGGTGTCCTCGAATGGTTTCGCGATGGCAGGCTGACGGTGCGCTATTCGGGACAAATGGAGGGAGGCCGCATCACAGGGCAGGGCGAGTTAACCGAAAATGGAATTAAATACGAAGGCACGTGGAAGAACGGCGAACTGCGCGAGGGAGTAGCAATCTATCCCGACGGCCGGCGCTACAGCGGCAAATGGGACTTGGGGAGCTGGACCAGAGGCGTGCTGACGGCGCCCGGCGGTTATCGCTTGGAAGATCGCTGGTATCAGGGACAGCTCACGGGCAAGAGCATCGCCCGGGGACCGCAAGGACAGTACGAAGGCAACTGGACCAACGGCGTTCCGGAAGGGATGGGCGTTTTCGTGACGCGCGATGGGCGGCGCTTCGACGGGAAGTGGCGTAACGGCAGGCCGGTCGATCCGGACGTGGCTCTTCTTCACGATCAGGAAAGATGGCAGTGCCTGTGGAACATCGCCTCGAGGCCGTTCGGGGACCGCTTCACGGGTGTCGGAACGACGAGATGCTGAAACCGGTGATGCCAACAGATCCAAGCTATCGCGCCGTCATCTTCGATATCGGCGGCGCGGTCGATCTCGAATTCGCCTGGGAGATGGCGCTCGATGGCGCCATTGCCTCGGCCTGCGGAATGGAAGGCATTCGCGTCGATTCCGCGATGGTCGAAGAGGCCTCTGCACAGGCGGTCGCGGCCTTCGCGCCGGATGTTCCCTCTCACATGATCGAGTCGCTGTGCGGCGGCGAGCCCTCGACGGTCGCGCGCGTGGCGCGACGCGTCGAGGCAATGACGGGACAGCTCGACGCCTTCCAGCTCAGGCCCGGGATCGGGGAACTGTTGAAGCGCCTGCTGGCGCGCGGGCTCGTGCTGGTCGCGCGTGAGCCGCGCTGGGAGCGGCTGGAGCGGGCAGGGCTCGCTGCGCTGTTCACGCGCGATGCCGACGTGCCGCCAGCCGAATGCATACTGGTGGGTGACCGGATCGACATCGATATCGCACCCGCCAAGGCCGCCGGTATGGCGACCATCCAGTTCCGATCGGGGCGCTGGCGCCGTCAGCGCCCACGGTCGGCGGCCGAGGCGCCCGATGTGGTCGTCACAGACATCGCGGAACTGGAAGCGGCGATCCTGGAATTGCTGGACGCCTGATCCGGCCAAACAAAAACCCCCGGGAATGCCGGGGGTTGTCGTTTCGTGCGGAGAAGGGAGGACTAGTAGCCCTCGCGCTCCATGCGCTTGCGCATCAGCTTGCGCGTGCGACGGATGGCCTCGGCGCGCTCGCGGGCGCGGCGCTCGCTGGGCTTCTCGTAATTGCGGCGGAGCTTCATCTCGCGGAAGATACCTTCGCGCTGCATCTTCTTCTTCAGGACGCGCAGCGCCTGATCGACGTTGTTTTCACGAACGAGAACCTGCACTTCGATCGCTTCCTTCCAATGCGGCTTGGCCCACAGATGTCCCGGGGCCGGAATTCCAGAGGCGGCGTAGGTATCACAGGGCGATACCCTTGGGAACCCCCCGTCGAGGGGCTATATTTCACGTTATGACCGAGCAAACACCCCCAATTTTACCGGAAATCGACCCTGACTCCGCCCTGCGGGACCGGCTGGCCGACCAAGTTTCGGCCGAGGCGACCTTCGAGGGCTGGACCCGGGCGGCTCTTACAGCGGCCGGACGCGGGATCGACCTGCCGGCGGGGGAAGCGGACCGGCTGTTTCCGGGCGGTCCCCTGCAGGTCCTGACCTATCTCAGCGAGCGGGCCGACCAGCGGATGGTCGCCGACATGGAGAAGGAGGGCGCCGCTTCCCTCAAGATCCGTGATCGTATCACCGCGGCCGTCCGCATCCGGCTGGAGCGCCACGTGGGCCAGCGGGAATCGGCGCGCCGGGCGCTCTCCATGCTGTCGCTGCCGTTCAATGCCGGGCTGGCGCTGAAGCTGCTCTACAGGACGGTCGATGCCATGTGGTACGCCGCCGGCGACACCAGCACCGACTTCAATTTCTACACCAAGCGCGCCACCCTGGCGGGCGTCTATTCCTCGACGCTGCTCTATTGGCTGAACGACCGCTCGCCCGACTCCGAGGCGACCTGGGCCTTTCTCGACCGCCGCATCGACGACGTGATGAAGTTCGAGAAGCTGAAGCGGCAGATCAGGTCGTGGAGCGGTCCGAAGCGGCCGGGGCGGACGGCGGCACGCCCGGTAGCACGTAGGTGACGTGGCCCATCTTGCGGCCGGGGCGGGCCTCCGCCTTGCCGTAGAGGTGCAGCCGGGCCGTCGGCTCGGCGAGATAGCGCGGCCAGTCGTTGGCCTCGTCGCCGATCAAATTTTCCATGCGCGACGGCGCCAGCACCTCGACCGAACCCAGCGGAAGTCCGCAGACGGCGCGCACCAACTGCTCGAACTGGCTGGTGGCGCAGGCGTCCATGGTCCAGTGCCCGGAATTGTGCGGCCGCGGCGCCATCTCGTTGGCGAGGACCTTCCCGTCCTTGGTTACGAACATCTCCAGCGCCACGAGCCCGACCAGGTCGAGGCCCTTCGCCAGTTCGATGCCGAAGCCCTCGGCGATGGCCAGCGTCGCGGCCGGCAGGCCCGAGGGCACGGTGGTGGTGCGCAGGATGCCGTCGCGATGGGCGTTGATGCCGATGGGGAAGCAGCGCGTCGTGCCGTCGAGGCCGCGCGCCACGATGGCCGAGACCTCGCATTCGAAGTCGACCAGCGCCTCGAGGATGCATTCGCGCCGGCCGAGCTTTTCCCAGGCGGCGGACAGGCTCGCCTTGTCCGTCACGCGCGCCTGTCCCTTGCCGTCATAGCCCTCGGTACAGGTCTTGAGGATGCCGGGCAGGGCGGTGGCGGCCGAGATGTCGGCCTCGGAGCGGATGGGCTGGTAATCGGCCGTGCCGATGCCGAGCTTGCGCAGGAAGTCCTTTTCCCGGAGCCGGTGCTGGGCGAAGTGGATCGGCTTCACGCCGGGACGGACCGGCTTCAGCTTCTCGCATTCCAGGACGGCGCCCTCGGGCACGTTCTCGAATTCGTAGGTGACCGCGTCGACCTGAGCGGCGAACCGGGCGAGGGCGCCGGCATCGTCGTACTCACCTTTGACGTGAGCGGCGCAGACCTGCGCAGCGATCGGATGGTCGTCGGGGGCGTAGACAATACAGCGGTAGCCTAGGCGCGCGGCGGCCAGGGCGGTCATACGGCCCAATTGGCCGCCGCCCAGGATGCCGATCGTCGATCCCGGCGGCAGAGGCTTCCGGGCCGGCATCAGTGAGTGGGAGCGGGGCTGTCGGTGGGGATCTTGGCGACGGCCAGTGTCTGGCGAGCCCGCCAGGCTTCCAGCGCCGACATGATCTTGGCGTCGCCAAGACCAACGATCGAGGCAGCCAGCAAGGCAGCATTGACCGACCCGGCCCGGCCGATCGCCAGGGTGCCGACGGGTATGCCAGCCGGCATCTGGACAATGGAAAGAAGGCTGTCTTGGCCCTTCAACGCCGCGCTCTCGACCGGAACGCCGAGAACGGGCAGCGGCGTCATGGCCGCGGTCATGCCGGGAAGATGGGCGGCTCCGCCCGCGCCGGCGATGATCACCTTCAGGCCGCGCGCCTTGGCGCCCGACGCATAGTCCATCATGCGCTTCGGCGTCCGGTGTGCGGAAATGATGCGTGCTTCGAACGGGACGCCCAGCGCCTCCAGGGTCTCGGCGGCGTGGCGCATGGTCGTCCAGTCGGACTGGCTGCCCATGATCAGTCCGATCACCGGCTTGGGCGTCGGGCGGCGTTTGGTGATTTTCTTGGCCATGCTCTTCTCAGGCGATGATATCGGGAATGAGCTGGCTTTCCAGTCGCAGGATCTGATCCTTGAGGCCGAGCTTGCGCTTCTTCAGGCGCTGGAGTTGGAGCTGGTCGAACGGCGGCTTCTCGATCAGGCGATCGATCACCTCGTCGAGATCGCGATGCTCGCTCTTCAGGCCCTCTAGCTTGGCCTTGATGGTCTCGGCGTCCGGCGGGTCCGACGACGTCAGGTCATTCATGCGGGGCGCACTCGTCCAGGCAGGCTAGCCACGTCGCTCCCGGCCGTGTACCCCTTCGCCCGCCCAAAGGGAAGCGCCCAAAGGCCTATCAGCCGTGTCGGATTTTCTGCCTCACCCGTTCTGGAATTTCTCGCTCGAGCTCTATGCCGGCGAAGGCGTGGCCGAGGCCTGCCTCGACCTGCAGGAGCGCCGCGGCTGCGACGTCAATATCCTGCTGTTCTGCTGCTGGCTGGGCGCCTCGGGCCGGCCGACCCTCACCGCCGATCGGTTGCGCGGCATCCTGGCCGCGAGCGACTCCTGGCAATCCGGGATCGTGAAGCCGCTGCGCGAGATGCGGCGGCGGCTGAAGAACGAGACCTGGCAGGGCGCGCTGCCCGAGACGGTGGATGCCGTCCGCCGCCGCGTGGCCGACGCCGAACTGGCGGCAGAGCATGCCGAACAGATCAAGCTTGCGAACCTGCATATGCCGCCTGCGGATCGCGATCGGCCGCCGGAGAAGCGCCTGCGCGCGGCCGTCGGCAATCTTGGTGTCTATGCAGTGTGTCTGGGAGTTGTACCCGACGACAAGGATCGCAAGGCCGTCGCGACTTTGATGGCGGCAACCTTCCCCTCACTGACATCGCCCGAAGTAGCGCAGGCTGTCGGGTTGTAGGGACAGCATTCCCCATCAAGCCAGAACACGACGATTTGCTACTATAGGATGTTGTTCTTACCCATTCTACAGCTATGATTGAGGCAGCCACCTGAGCAGGGGGAGCATCGATGTCTGTCCTTCGTCCGCCGGGACTTGGTCCTCTGATCGGCCACACGACCCATGATTCCTGTCGACTCTGGATTCAAGCGGCGGACGTCGAAGACCGGTCGGGTGAACTTGCATCCAGCCGACGGACCGTCGGCGTCCTCGGGGTGGTGAAGGAGGGGACCGGTGGCAAAGTCACGATCTCTCCGGCTTATTATTTTCGCCTGCCGCGTGAATACGATCGTTGCGGAACCTTCGTGCTCGGGTTCGACGTCGAACTCGGAAAATTCCCAACCGACGGAGTGAAGCCCGAAGATCACGGCGCCCCGATGTCGCTGAAGCCGGATACGACCTACCGCGTGCGAATGGCAACCCTGACCACAGATGATCCGGCACCGGATGCGGAAACGATCAGCGACGCGGAACTGGCGAAGATCCTGCCACCTATCGAGAACATTGGTCCACGCCTCCTCGATCTCACCGCGGACCAGTGCGAGGTAACGATCCGCACTTTCCCTCATCCCGGCCCTCATGATGGGGCGGTGAACGGCAAGCGGCAGGACAAGC
Organism: Reyranella sp. GW821-FHT12G01; assembly: GCF_058806575.1. Lineage (NCBI taxonomy): Bacteria > Pseudomonadati > Pseudomonadota > Alphaproteobacteria > Hyphomicrobiales > Reyranellaceae > Reyranella > Reyranella sp. GW821-FHT12G01. Next base: position 2,908,206 of record NZ_JBXAPV010000001.1, on the reverse strand, counting down.
TGTCGTTTCTCTTCGGGTCGTGCCGGTATCCGGGATTGTTGTGGAAGATCAAGGATGCCGATCGGATCTTCGAACACATGGTGAAGCAGTTCGATCCTGCCAGTGCCGATCCGCCGCCGCGCTTCACTTTGATGGTCGGCGATCAGATTTATGCCGACAAGTTTAACCGCTCGGTGCCGATCGGGCGGGCCGACACCTACGAGGAGTTTCAGGAGCGCTACCGGACGGCATTTTCGTCTCCGAACATGAGACAGCTTCTGCGCACGGCGCCGAACTACATGATCCTCGACGATCATGAGATCGAGGACAACTGGACGCAGGACCGGATCGACAAGGAACGGACGCTCTACAATTTCGCCATCGGCGCTTACATGAGCTACCAGTGGAGCCATAGTCCGCGATCCTATGGCCTGCGCCCTTACTACCGTTTCGCCTGCGGCGGTTATCCATTCTTCGTCCTCGACACTCGCAACGAGCGCTTCAAGGACGAAAAAGCCGGACTCGCCGACAACCACATGCTCGGCATGCCGACCATCGACATTGCGCACCGGAGCCAGCTCGATATCTTTCTGGATTGGCTGGACGATCAGCAGAAGGCCTATGGGGACACGCCCAAGTTCGTCACGTCCTCTAGCGTGTTCTGTCCCAACGACATGAGCGAGCGGCTGGATGCGGCTCCGGGAGCGGCGGCGGCCAGCCTGTTCTCGGCCAACGCCGTGCGACGCGATGGCAGCGACTCGTGGCCTGCATTCCCGAACACACGGCAAGCCATCATTAATCGAATTGTCTCGAGCAGGATACAGAATGTCATTTTCCTTACCGGTGACATTCACTGCGCGAACACGGCCCGGCTGACCTTCGAGCGCGATGGCGTCGACACCGGGCTTGTCGCCTACGACATCACATCGTCCGCCTTCTATTGGCCATTCCCGTTCGCTGACGGCAATCCGAACAACTATGTTCACGATTCAAAGGCGCCAAACCAGCGAGATCCGTTTCCATTCGACGGCGGGGAGATGAATTACCGCTCGTGGGGATTCACGCAGGAAGACAATTTTTGCCGAATCGACATCGATAAGTCGGAAACGGTTTTGAAAGTCCGACTTTTCGACCGCAATGGCGATGCCATCGAGGTGTTCGACCGCGAAGACAAGAAAGTCGTTACCAACGTCCTACCGCTCGCTCCCTGGACCTGATGACGTAATCAGCCCAGCAGGCTCTTGAACTCCGGGTCGTCCTTGAAGACGGCCAGGTCATTGTCGGTGGCGTCCGCTGGCGCATTCCAGATGCGTTGCAGGGTGGGGCGCACGTTGGGATCGATCGTGATCGCCGTTCTGCACTCATCGAGTGCTTTCTGCCTAATTTCGGCAAGCGTATCAGCCGACGCCGATGCCCTCTGCTGGTGACCATATTTCTGGCCGTAGGCACAGGCCAGCCACAGATGCAGGGAAGCGCTCTTCGGAGCACCTGCTCCTTCCTTCATGGCGAGCGCTTCGCCTTTCTCGATAGCAGTGGTGAAGCCGTTAGGCGGCTCCTCATAGAGCGCGTTGAAGACTTCGAGCCACGGGTCGGGCCCCAGTTGCTGCGAGGCCCTGCGATCACCCATTGCCGAGTAGACCTTCGCCAGAAGCTGGCGGTAGACCGGATCTCCCGGGACCATGGAGTGAACGAGTTCCAAGGCGCGCCTCGCCTCCGGCATCCGCCCCGCACGCGCCGCCGCGGCGCCCCAGGCGGCGATCTCGAGCGGGCTGGTCAGGGATTCACGTGACACACTCAAAAGGGCGGCGTCGGCCGACGCCAGAAGCGAGCCGGGCGGCGCCGGTTCGATGACGCCGGAATAGCCGATGTTAAGATCGGACAAAGCGACGGCCGTCTGGGCTGTCTCCCGGCCGACACCGTCGATCTGGTTGAGAAGTTCCGTCAGCACGGTGCGCGTGGCGACGTAGCCTAGCCAGAAGCCGCCGACGGCGAAATAGATGAACAGCGCAAGAGCGAGCAGCTGCCCGTGGGTTTCCCACTGGAAGCCATGCGTGTTGAGTTTGCCGGCGGTAGACCAAAGGAAAGTCGGCACCTGATAAAGCTGGGTCAAGCCGACACCGACGATTGTCTTGGTCAACCAGTCGGAAATGTCCGTGAGGTTGGTGTTCACGCCACTTACGGGCCGAGGCCGGGGGGGCGCCGGTGGAGTTGCCGGTGTGGCAGGCTGTCCTTCGACAGGCGCCGGCGCGGCCGGGGTGGTGTCATCAAGCCGGGCAACGGTACGAGGTACGCCGAACAATAGGCCCAGTAGCCAGCCGCCGACCAAGCTCGCTGCGCCGAACATGATGCTTAGGGCCAGCACGCGCATACCCAGCGAGAACTTGCCCTGGTCCAGCCAGGCCGCGCCACCCGCCAGGAAGACGCCGATAACACCGATCACCGAGAAACGCGTGATGAACCAATCGGCAATACCGAGGAACTCTTTGCGCTTCAGGATGTCGGTCCATGTGTTCGGTTCGCTAGCGAGACCGGCACTCATCCTGTTCGATTTGGCCCTGATCCAATCCGGCGTGCAGCGCACTAGTTCACGACCTATGACGAAGGTCAGGCAGATCGCGAAGACCAGGATCGTCAAGGCCAGTAACAGGCCCATGAATTTGAGGGCAGCGCCGAAATCGAGGAAAGCGGCGAGGTCGTTGGTGAAACTCATGACAGTCTCGATAGTTCGATTGCAGTATCGTACGTAAAGTACACGCTACCAAATCGAGCATATGATTGAGTTTTACCCGGGTAAAGTGTCCAGGCGTCGGGCCGGCAGTGATCCCGGACCAGGAAAAGGCCTTCCAGAAATAGCTCAGCGCCAGTGGCTTCGAAGTGGACGTGCGTTTAACTCGCTCAACAATGTTCTAGTGTTGTGCAATATTCATGCGTGGGGTATGCGAAATTGAGCTGCCCAATGAAGGGTTTACATGAGGTTCGTCGCGGACCAGGCCCGCTTCGCGATGCTTCATGACGCTACGCATGGCGCGCTTTTGACGGCCCACAATTTTGTTCGCCTGTGTCGATCCTGGAAACCGGCGCAACGCTCATGGCTGTTCCGGGATTATGCACAATCTGTAACGGCCGGTTGATGAACGGGTTGATTTGGCGTGACTCTACCCCAATGTCGGAGTCAGACTTCTGCTGTCCCCGCAAACAAACTCGGAGGTATCCGACTATGAGCACCGTGGACCACATCGAAGCGCTCAAGAGCAAGCACGCCACTCTTGAGCAAGCGATCCATCAAGAGATCACCCGGCCGCATCCCGATGACGATGCGGTTTGCAGCCTCAAAAAGCGCAAGCTCATGATCAAGGACGAGATCGTCCGCCTCAGCGAGCCCGACACGTCGCACTGACGACAATCACCACCGACATCTTCAGGTGAGGCCCGCCCAGCGGGCCAGCGCCACGGCGCCGACGGCTCCGAACAGACCGGGGGTAAATCCTCCGACCTTCCGGGTCAGTACGGCGCCGACAACCGCGCCGACGATGAAGGCGCCGCCTGCTTGAACGAGCGGGACGATGGCGGCCGACACCAGCACCGCGCCCGGCGCGTGATCGAGCAATGCGGTCACGAAGCGATGACGGCCGAGCCAGCGCATGGCGATGAAGCCGCCGCCCTTCGCGGCCATCGCCGCGAGCGCCATCACGAAGATCGCAATGAGATTCTCAGGATTGGCGGACATCGTCTTTCCTGAGGTCTCGCAGTGCGCCGAAGATGCCGCCGGCCAGTCCGCCGATGACGATGTACCAGTTGCCGCCGATCAGCCATTTGGCGGCAAGTGCGGTGGCGATTGCCACCATCCACGGCGCGATGTCGCGCTTGCCGCGGAACAGGATGGTCGCGACCACGACAAACACGGCGATGCCCACGAAGTCGAGGCCGAGGCGCTTGGCCATCGTTGGATCGGAGAGGATACCGCCGGCCGCGAGATGTCCCGCCAGGGTCGAGCCCGACCAGATGCAGGCCATGACGAAGCCGCCGCCCAGGAACTTGCCGAGATCGCCATGGCCGCTCCGGTATTCGGCGATGTTCACCGCCCAGTTCTGGTCGACCGTCACGTACCAGACAGGTGGCTGCAGCCACCAGGGCAGATGCGGAAGATGCGGCTGCAGCGCCGCGCCCATCACGAAGTAACGGAGGTTGGCCACGAACACCGAGACGGCGAGCGCGATCAGCGGCAAAGGCTGCGCCCAGATGTCGAGCGCCACCATCTGGCTGGTTCCGGCCATGACGGTGAAGCTCATCAGCGTCGTCTCGAACGCACTGAGGCCCTTTTGCGCGGCGGCGACGCCGAAGCCGATCCCGAACGGAAGGGAGGCGAGGCCGGGCAGGATCATGCGCAACGCGCCGGCCTGAAAACTGCGCCACGTCACGCGCGCGGAAAGGGACACTGAAGCTACCGGATGAAGAGGGGGACGGCGCGCACTCTAGGCGAGGCGTCGCGGTGCCGGAACCGACTTTACCTCAGCCGCCCATTAGCTGGCTCAGTTCAGCTTGTGCAGATTGACCGACCAGGTGATAGGCGCGCCGTAGGCGTTGCGCGACTGGCCGCTGCACACCGCCACGTTGTCGGCGCCGCGCTGGCAGACGAGCTGGTCGGAGAACCAGCGCGAGCCGTCGTTGCAGGTGGAGTCGGCATCGCGCAGGCGCAGCACGGCGCCCTCGAAACGCGCCTGTGCTCGCGTGCGGCAGGCCGTCCGGCCGCGCCGCCATTCGAGCTGGCCGCCGCCGTTGGCGTCGAAGCAATAGGACGAGATGCCGGGCTGCATCTGTAGCGCTTCGTGGCGGAACGGATCGGTGCGCCAGCAGCCCTGCATGAAGGAGTAATCGTTGGTCGGCGAATTCGGCAGGCGCAGGCGGTTGTCGCCCGGATTGCGCGGCTGGGGCGCCGGCTGCGGCGGTGTCACCTTCGGAGGAGCGGGAGCAGGCGTCGGCGGGATGATCGGCGGCGGCGCGGCGGCGACCTGCGGTGGCTTGGGCGGTTCGGGCGGCTTGCAGTCGGCGATGCGCTTCTTCAGTTCGGCTTCCGCGAGCGCCAGTTCGACCTTGAGGACGCGTTCGCGTGATTGCTCAGCCGAATAGGCGGTCTTCAGCACCGGAACCGGATCCGGCAGCGCTTCCGGCGCCGGCGGGCCGGCGGGGCCCTCGCGCGTGGCGATGGCGACGTCGGGATCAACCGGCAGCAAGCCGCGCAGGAGCCAGGCACCGCCCAGCAGGAGCAGCAGCAGCGGCACGGCGAGAGCGAGCGTGCGCCACCACGGCACACCGGCGGCGGGAATGACGGCGGGCAGCGACGCGGCCGGCGCGACCTGGGTCGCGTCGAGAACCGGGCGGCGCTCGGCACGCAGTTCCGGCGGGCGCGCGTCGGGAACGCGGGCCAGAGCCAGCGGCAGGAGCGCGTTGGCGGCTTCTTTCTCGTAGCCCCAGGCGACGATGACCGGGCGATCGCCGACGAGAAAGACGAAGGCTGGCGACGGCGCGCGCGCCGCCAGTTTCAGGGACAGGCCGACGACGCCGGTTTCTTCCTTCGGACCGTGGCCCGCCAGCAGGTCGCCCAACCGCCGGATCTCGGCGAGCGTGGCTTCGACCTTGGCCAGCACGGCGTTGCGTTCGGCGGGATCGAGATTGTCGACGGCGCGTACGGGACCTGACCAGCCAGCGTACCAGTCGATGGCGCCATCGTTCTCGTGTAACTGCGGATCGGCCAACAGGTCGGCGGCCGCGTCGCCCAGGCGACGACGTACGACCCGGCGCAACTGCGGCGCTGCATTGTGCAACGGCTCGCCGCGCACGCCCAAGGGGCGCACGCCGCTGCGGGTCGTCACGATGAGCGTTGTTTCGCCGGGCATGGGAAGCGGAAATTAGCCCGGCGATTATGGCGGCGCGATGGTTTGCAGTTGTTGCTGCAGGGGCCGCGTCAGTTTGGCCGCGCTAGGCCGCCTTGGCCCATTCGCGCAGGACGAACTTCTGCACCTTGCCGGTCGAGGTCATCGGAAGATCACGGAAGACGACGAAGCGCGGGCACTTGTAGCTGGCGAGATTGGCGCGGCAGTGGGCGATGATGTCCTCGGCGCTGGCCGTCGTACCGGGCTTCAGCATGACGAAGGCGCAGGGCGTCTCGCCCCATTTCTCGTCGGGCTTGGCGACGACGGCGGCGTTGGCGACAGCCGGGTGGGCGATGATCACGCCCTCGACCTCGATGGTCGAGATGTTCTCGCCGCCCGAGATGATGATGTCCTTGGAGCGGTCGCGCAGCTCGATATAGCCGTCCTCGTGCATCACGCCGAGGTCGCCGGAATGGAACCAGCCGTTGGCGAAGGCATCGCGCGTGGCGGCCGGGTTCTTGAGATAGCCCTTCATTGTGAGGTTGCCGCGGAACATCACCTCGCCCATGGTCGTGCCGTCGCGCGGCACTTCCTTCATGGTCTTCGGATCCATCACCGTGACGCCGTCCTCGGCGGCATAGCGCACGCCCTGGCGCGCCTTCAGCCGCGCACGGTCGTGCGCCGGCAGTGCGTCCCAGTCCTCGTGCCACGAGCAGACGGTGGCGGGGCCATAGACCTCGGTCAGGCCATAGACGTGCGTCACGCGGAAGTTCTGCTTCTCCAGCGCCTCGAGCACGGCGGCGGGCGGCGGCGAGGCGGCGGTCATGAACTCGACCTTGCGCGCGAGCGGCCGCCGTTCAGCCGGCGTCGCACCGATGATGAGCTGCATGATGATCGGCGCGCCGCACATATGGGTCACGCCATTGTCGGCCAGCGAATCGAAGATCGGCTTGGCGGCGGGACGGCGCAGGCAGACGGAGGTGCCGGCGACCAGCGCCAGCGTCCACGGGAAGCACCAGCCGTTGCAGTGGAACATCGGCAAGGTCCAGAGATAGACCGGGTGCAGGCCGATCGGCCATTGCGTGGCGTTGCCGTAGGACGAGATCGTCGCGCCGCGATGACTGTAGACGACGCCCTTGGGGTTGCCGGTCGTGCCCGACGTGTAGTTGAGCGTGATCGCGTTCCATTCGTCGGCGGGGTAGGCCCAGGCGAAATCGGGATCGCCGTCGGCGATGAACTCTTCCCAGGTCGTGTCGCCGATCTGCGCGCGGTCCTCGCATTCGGGATCGTCGATGTCGACGACCAGCGGCTGGGTCTTGGCGATCGCCAGCGCCTCGGTGACGACGCGATGGAACTCGCGGTCGACCAGGAACACCTTGGTCTCGCTATGGTCGATGATGAAGGCGACCATCGCCGCGTCGAGACGCGTGTTCAGCGAGTTCAGCACGCCGCCGCTCATAGGCACGCCGAAATGCGCCTCGTACATCTCGGGGATGTTGGGCGCCATGATCGCCACGGTGTCGCCGACGCCGATGCCAACCTTCACCAGCGCCGAGGCGAGGCGACGGCAGCGTGCGTAGGTCTCCGACCAGGTCTGGCGGCGCTCGCCGTGGATCAGCGCAAGGTGGTCGGGATAGACGCTGGCGGCGCGCTCGATGAACTGCAGCGGCGTGAGGGCTGCGTAGTTCGCGGGCGTCTTGTCGAGATCGCGCTCGTAGATGTTCTGGGCGGCGAGCGCCGCCTTGTGCGAGACCGGGCGCGGTGGCGCGAGACGCGTGACCGACGTGCGGCTCTTCACCGAACGGCGCAGGCCGGGACGGGCGAGGGGCTTGTGCGCCTCGATCTTTTTGGGGGCAACGACCTTCCGGGGCGCAGCGGCCTTCTTCGGCGCGACTTTCTTCGCGACGCGACGGACCGGCTTCTTCGCCTTGGCGGCGACCTTGCGCTTGGCCGGAGCCTTCGACTTGCTGCTGCCTTTTCCCGACTTGCGCTTGGCCATGATCGCTTCCGTCTGCCTCCTTGGGTGGCGGCACTCTCTCACAGGGCGCCGCGACTACTCCAGCTTGATATCGAGGTCCTTCAGCAGCTTTGCGAAATAAGCCTGGTCCTCGCGCACCTGACGCGCAAACTCGACGTTGGATTGATGATCCACGTTCTGCGCCACGAGGAGCAATTTCTCCTTCATGTCGGGCAGTGAAGCGGCCTGTGCCGCAGCATCCGACAGTCGCTTCAGGACGGGCTCGGGCGTGCCCTTGGGCGCGAACAGGCCGAACCAGCTGCGCGCCCTGAAACCCTTGAGATCGAGGCCGACCTCGGTCGCGGTCGGCGTGTCGGGAAGATCGGCCATCCGCGACGGCTGGTCGACGAAGGCGGCGCGCACCTTGCCGGCCTTGGCGTAGGGCACGAAGGAGGGATCGAAGACCATCTGGATGCGACCGTCGAACACGTCGCCCGTCGCATCGACGATGGTCTTGTAGGGCGAGTGCTGCATCTGGATACCGGCGGCACGGGTCAGCACTTCGCCGGTGAGATGGGTGATGGTGCCGAGGCCCGACGAGCCGAACCAGTATTTGCCCGGGTTCGCCTTGGCCAGCGCCACGAAGCCGGCCCAGTCCTTGACGCCCAGCGCATTGGTCAAGGTGACGACGAGGATCGGTGTTGACAGGCGCGCGACGGCCACGAGGTCTTCGGGATTGTACGGCACCTTTCGTGCTGCCGGCGTGATCGCCATGATCGCGGTCGGCGACAGGAGAAGCGTGTAGCCGTCGGGCGGAGAGGTCGCGACCATCTGTGCGCCGACACCGCCGGATGCGCCGGGCTTGTCCTCGACGATGATCTGCTGGCCGAGCGATGCGCTCATCTTCTCGGCGTAGAGGCGGGCGACCTGATCGGCCGAGCCGCCAGGCCCGTAGGGCACGATCAGGCGGATCGGCTTGGCGGGCCAATTGGTGGATTGAGCCTGCACACGCGTCGACGCGAGCGCGGCGAGCGCGCCCAATGTCACCTCACGGCGACCGATCATCGTTCCCTCCCAGGAACATTTTGTTGCCGGGAGGATAGCGGGGAGACGGACGAGGCGACAGCCTCGTCAGCGCATGAGCTGGTTACTGAACCAGCGCGAACGACTCCAGGAAGTGGCGCGTCGCAGGCTGGGTTTCGATGCCAGCCTTGCCCTCGACCAGTACCTGGAAGAGTCGGCCGCGCGACCAGTAGATGCGTGTGATGGAGACGCTGCCATTGCTCTGCACGACGGTGTATTCGCGGCCCTCGGCGCGGCCGAGCTGCAGCTTCTTCTCGTCGCGGATGGTGGCGCTCTGGCCCGCGCCGTTGCGCACCTGGTTCAGGATGACTTCGGCCGCCGCACCCTTGGTGACGGTGGCGGGATAGTCGGTATACGAGGCGGAATAGGCGACCTGCCGGACGACCGAGGTCGCCTCGGTCATCGGCACGGTGTTGTTGTTGCCGATCGGGACCTGGACGATGGTGATCTTCGGCAAGGTCGGCATGTCGACGCGGAAGCGGCCGCCCTCGGGCTTGTAGTCGATCCAGCCAGTGGCCGCGGTCGCAGGGCCAGCGGCCAGAGTCAGAGTGGGTATCTGGGACTGTGCCGGTGCCTGGGCATTGGCCGTGGCTGCCAGGAACGCCGTCGCCGTGAGGCTGGCCAGCAGGCTTGCCATGAAATGTCTGCGCATCGAAATCCTCCGTATGCGCCATCGTCCCACATCCGGATTGCGGCCGTCCATGCCCGGCGTTAATCCTGCCTGCGACAAGGGAGAAGAAACCTCATGGCCGTCGGGGACAAGTATCGCGCCGTGCATGCGCGCTCGCTCAGCGACCCGGAAGGTTTCTGGGCGGAGCAGGCGGCCGCAATCGACTGGACGAAGCGCTGGGACAAGGTGCTCGACGGCGCCAATCCGCCTTTCTATCGCTGGTTCGAGGGCGGTGAACTCAACGCCTGCCACAATGCGCTGGACCGTCATGTCGAGGGCGGGCGCGCCGAGCAGGCGGCGCTGATCTACGATTCGCCGCTCACCAACACGAAGAAGACCTTCACCTACCGCGAACTGCGCGATCACGTGGCGCGCATTGCGGGCATGATCGCCGCGCAAGGCGTGGGCAAGGGTGATCGCGTCATCCTCTACATGCCGATGATCCCCGAAGCGGTGATGGCGATGCTCGCCTGCGCGCGCATTGGAGCGGTTCACTCGGTGGTGTTCGGCGGCTTTGCGGCCAAGGAACTGTCGAGCCGCATCGACGATTGCGTGCCGAAGCTCATCCTCACTGCCTCGTGCGGCATCGAGCCGACGCGCATCGTGCAGTACAAGCCGCTGGTCGATCAGGCGATCGAGCAGGCGGCGCACAAGGTGCCGCGAGTCATTCTCCTGCAGCGGCCGCAATGCGCCGCGACGATGGTGGCCGGTCGCGACCTCGACTGGAACGAGGCGCTCGCGGCGGCACAGCCCGCGCAATGCGTGCCGGTGAAGGCGACCGATCCGCTCTACATTCTCTACACGTCGGGCACGACCGGGCAGCCCAAGGGCGTGGTGCGCGATACCGGCGGCTACTGCGTGGCGCTCGCCTGGTCGATGAAGAACCTCTACGGCGTCGAGCCGGGCGAAGTGTACTGGTGCGCCTCGGACGTGGGCTGGGTCGTGGGCCACAGCTACATCGTCTACGGGCCGCTGATCCACGGCGCGACTTCGATCCTTTACGAGGGCAAGCCGGTCGGTACACCCGACGCTGGCGCCTTCTGGCGCGTGATCTCCGAGCACAAGGCGATGGCGCTGTTCACCGCGCCGACCGCGTTCCGCGCGATCAAGCGCGAGGATCCCGACGGCAAGCTGCTGAAGCAGTACGACCTCTCGAAGTTCCGCACGCTGTTCCTGGCGGGCGAGCGCGGCGATCCGCCGACCGTCGAATGGGCGCAGAAGCTTCTCGGCGTGCCGGTGGTCGATCACTGGTGGCAGACCGAGACCGGCTGGGCGATCTGCGGCAATTTCCAGGGCCTCGATCCGATGCCGGTGAAGCTCGGTTCGACCTCGGTGCCGTCACCGGGCTGGCATCTCGACGTGCTCGACGAGAACGGCCATCAGATGAAGGCCGGTGAGGTCGGCGCATTGGCCGGCAAGCTGCCGCTGCCACCGGGAACCTTCCCGACGCTGTGGAACGCCGACGAGCGCTACAAGCAGAGCTACATGAGCGAGTTCCCCGGCTACTACAAAACCGGCGATGCAGGCTTCATCGATGCCGATGGCTACGTCTCGGTGATGACGCGTGTCGATGACGTGATCAACGTCGCCGGCCATCGCCTCTCGACGGGGCAGATCGAGGAAGTGCTGGGGGCACACAACGACGTCGCCGAATGCGCGGTGATCGGCATCGCCGACGAGCTGAAGGGTCAGGTGCCGCTCGGCTTCCTGGTGTTGAAGGCCGGCGTCAACCGGCCATCGCAGGAGATCACCAACGAGGTCGTGCAGATGGTGCGCGACCGCATCGGGCCGGTCGCCTTCTTCAAGAGCGCGCTGGTCGTGCAGCGGCTGCCCAAGACACGCTCCGGCAAGATCCTGCGCGGCACGATGCAGAAGATGGCCGACAGCCAACCGTGGACCCTGCCGGCCACGATCGAAGATCCGGCGGTGCTGGATGAAATCAAGGACGGCCTGAAGACGGCCGGGTTTGCGAACTGATTGTCATCCCGAGCGCAGCGAGGGATCCTTCGCGAGGCCCTGAAGGATCCCTCGCTGCGCTCGGGATGACACCGTTGCTTTGAAGACGACAGTCGATTGTTTGGAGGAAGTATGAGTCTCGACATCAACCGCGCCGATCTCACCGTCGGCGTCGTGGGAACCGGCGCCATGGGCCGTGGCATTGCGCAGGTCACTGCGCAGGGCGGCATGAAGGCCATCATGTTCGACGCCGCACCCGGCGGTGCGGCGAAGGCCAAGGCCGCGATCCTCGACACGCTGAAGGGGCTGGTCGCGAAGGGCCGCCTCACCGATGCCGATCTGGCGAAGACCGACGCCAACCTCGGCGTCGCCGACAAGATCGAGGACCTCAAGGGCTGCCACGTCGTCGTCGAGGCGGTGTTCGAGAATCTCGAGGTGAAGCAGAAGCTGTTCGGCGAACTCGAGGCGGTGATCGCGCCCGACGCCATCCTGGCCTCGAACACCTCGTCGATCCGCATCGCCTCGATCGCGCGCTCGCTGAAGCATCGCGACCGCATCTGCGGCATGCACTACTTCAACCCCGTGCCGCTGATGAAGCTGGTCGAGGTCATCCGCGCCGCCGACACCGCGCAGTGGGTGGTCGACGCCATGGTGGCGCTGGGCAAGCGTCAGACGCGCGTGCCGGTCGTGGTCGGCGACACGCCGGGCTTCCTGGTCAATCTTGGCGGCACCGCGATCGGCACCGAAGGCTTGCGTATCATGCAGGAAGGCCGCGCGACGCCCTCGCAGGTCGACGCCGTCATGCGCGACAGCTGCGGCTTCCGCATGGGACCGTTCGAGCTGATGGACCTCACCGGCATCGACGTGAACTTCCCGGCGCGCAAGATCATCTACGAAGGCTTCTTCCATGACCGGCGCATGACGCCGAGCCCTTATCACGAGAGCCTCTATGCGGCGGGCAAGCTCGGCCGCAAGACCGGCGGCGGCTGGTACGGCTACGACGAGAAGGGCGCCAAGATCGATTCGGGCGCCGACCATCCGACCTCGCACGTGCCGGCGTCGAGCGTCGTCATCATGGACACGCACAACAAGAAGCTGCTCGGCCTGGTGAGCGGCGACGGCGCCAAGATGCTGGCGGCCGACGACGGCAAGAGCCCGATCCTCGTCGCGCCGATCGGCAAGGACTGCACGACGACGGCCATCGAGCTTGGCCTCGATCCGAAGCGTACCGTCGCGGTCGACCTGACCGGCGACGTCTCCAAGCGCATCACGATCATGATGGCGCCGGGCTTCGATCCGGCCATCCGCGACGCCACCGTGGCGCTGCTCGCCAAGTCAGGCACCAAGGTGACGGTGATCAAGGATTCGCCCGGCTTCATCGCCCAGCGCATGTGCTCGATGATCGCCAATCTCGGCTGCGAGATGGCGATGATTGGCATCGCCTCGGCCGCCGACGTCGACACGGCGATGACGCTCGGCCTCAACTATCCGCGCGGCCCGCTGGCGCTGGCCGACTGGCTGGGCGTCAAGGAGTGCCACGAGATCCTGGTGCAGATCCAGGCGATCACCGGCGACGACCGCTATCGTCCGAGCCAGTGGCTGCGCCGTCGCGCGATGCTGGGGCTGAGCGCGACGACGGTCGAATAGAGAGCCGACAGGGAACAGCGGCGCTCAATCGCCGTTCAATCCCCTGCAACCTTGCAGGGGATCTGGATGACGAAGCGGAGCAAGTGGGCGGCAGCAGGTCTCGGCCTGTCGATGTGCCTCGGCGGCAGTGCGCTGCAGGCGCAGCAGCTCAAGAACGAGAACCTGCTGGTCGGCATGCCGCAAGGCTTCAAGCTCGGCTTCAAGGACTCCAAGAACGGCATGAACATGCAGGAGTTCGTGCCGTCCGCGGAGACGGTGCAGAACTGGACGGAGATGGTCACGGTCCAGGTCTTCCTGAGCCGCAAGGACATCGAGCCGTCGCAGTTCCTCAATGCCATGCAGAAGCAGTGGTCCGGCGCCTGCAAGGGCAGCACGTCGACGCCGGTCACGACCGGCAAGGTGAACGGCTACGAGTCCGCGTCGGTCCTACTGCGCTGTCCCTTGCTCGCCTCGACGGGCAAGCCGGAGACGGCGATGCTGAAGGCGATCAAGGGCAACGACAGTTTCTACGTCGTGCAGCGTGCCGTGCGCTCGGTGCCGTCGCCTGATCGGCTGGAAACGATCAAGAAATACATCGAGGACGTCAGCGTCTGCGATTCACGCTTGCCCGCGGCGGCCTGTCCCACCGTCAAGTAGCGGTGAAGTAGCGGCCGGGCTTCGCGCTCACGCGAGCGTCAGGATCAACGGTCCGCGGCGGGTCGCGACCAGCGTGTGTTCGTACTGCACGGTGGCTTCGTGTCCGGGAGGGCACAGCGTCCAGCCATCGTCGAGCTGGTCGACGTAGTCGGCGCCGAGCGACAGGAAGGGCTCGATCGTGAAGACGAGACCCTCGGTGATCTTGCGGCGGTCGCGCTTCTCGTACCAGGTCGGGATTTCCGACGGCTCGTCGTGCAGCGACCGGCCGACACCGTGGCTCGCGAGGTTGCGGACGAGGCTGTAGCCGTTCTTCTGGGCGAAGGTCTCTATCGCCCGGCCGACCTCGTTCAGCCGCGCGCCGGGCTTTACGGCGCGAATGCCGGCCCACATGGCGCGGCGGCCATCCTCGCAGAGGCGTTCGATGCGCGGGCTGGTCGGAGGAACGGCGAAGCTCGCGCCGGTGTCGCCGAAAAAGCCGTCGAGCTCGGCCGAGACGTCGATGTTGATCAGGTCGCCCGCCTTGACCTTCGTGCCGTCCGGAATGCCGTGCGCGCAGTCGGGACCGACCGAAATGCAGGTCGCGCCGGGGAAGTTGTAGGTGAGTTCGGGCGCGGAGCGTGCGCCTTCCTTTTCCAGCAGGGCGCGGCCAAGGTCGTCCAGTTCCTTGGTGGTCATGCCGGGTTCCAGCGCTTCGCCCATGGCCGTCAGGGTGCGGGCCACCAGTTTGCCGATGACACGCAGCTTTTCGAGTTGCTCTTCATTTTCGATGGTCATGGCCGCGCTCCGTAGCCCCCAGCGCCCGGTTCTGCACGCGAAACTTCGCGTCCTTCGCCGGTTCTGTGCGTTGACGTTTACGTAAAGGTAAACTACATCCCGAGTCACTGGCGGATAAACCGTCGGCAGCCCACAGTCCTCCCAAGAAGACTGACTATCCTGTTCGTTGGAGGACGACGCTCGTGACCGCTTTGGCCGCGCATTACACGCCCGAACACCAGATGTTCCGCGACACCTGCCGGCGCTTTTTCGAGAAGGAAGTGACTCCGTTCCACATGAAGTGGGAGGAGGAGGGGATCGTGCCGCGCGAGCTGTGGCGCAAGGCGGGCGAGCAGGGGCTTCTGGGCATGACCATGCCGGAGGCCTATGGCGGCGCCGGCGCCGATTTCCTCTACAGCGCCATCATGATCGAGGAGCAGGGCCGCGCGCTGGCGTCGGGTCCGGCCTTCTCGCTGCATAACGACATCGTCGTTCCTTACCTGCTCCACTACGGCACCGAGGAGCAAAAGAAGAAGTGGATCCCGAAGGCCTGTTCGGGCGAGCTGGTCACGGCCATCGCCATGACCGAGCCGGGCACGGGCTCGGATCTGCAGTCGGTCAAGACGACCGCCGTCATGGACGGCAACCATTGGGTCATCAACGGTTCCAAGACGTTCATCTCCAACGGCCAGCTCGCCGACCTGGTGATCGTCGTCGCCAAGACCGATCCCGCGCTCGGCGCCAAGGGCACGTCGCTAATCGCCGTCGAGACGAAGAGCGAAGGTTTCAAGCGCGGCCGCAATCTCGAGAAGATCGGGATGAAGGCGCAGGACACGTCGGAACTGTTCTTCCAGGACGTGCGCGTGCCGGCCGATCATCTGCTCGGTGGGCCGGGTATGGGCTTCGTGCAGTTGATGCAGCAGCTTCCGCAGGAGCGGCTGGTCATCGCCATCCAGGCGGTGGCGGCGATCGAAGCGGCGCTGGAACATACGCTCGCCTACGTGAAGGAGCGCAAGGCGTTCGGAAAGCAGATCATCGATTTCCAGAACACGCGCTTCAAGCTGGCGGAACTCAAGACCAAGGCCCATATCGCGCGCGTGTTCGTCGACGATTGCGTGGCGAGGCATCTCAAGGGCGAGCTCGACGTCGCGACCGCGGCGATGGCCAAGTACTGGACGACCGAGCTGCAGTGCGAGCTGATCGACGAGTGCCTGCAGTTCCACGGCGGCTACGGCTACATGTGGGAATTCCCGATCGCGCGTCTCTACGCCGACGCCCGCGTGCAGAAGATCTACGGCGGCACCAACGAGATCATGAAAGAGCTGATCGGCCGCACGCTTTAAGTTTTGGAATAAGGAGACCGACATGACCGACGCATACATTTACGACGCCGTCCGCACGCCGCGTGGCAAGGGCCGCAAGGACGGCTCCCTGCATGAAGTGACGCCGGTGCGTCTGGCCGTCACCGCGCTTCAGGCCGTGCGCGACCGCAACAAGCTCGACACGCACCTGGTCGACGACATCGTCCTGGGCTGTGTGATGCCGATCGGCGAGCAGGGTGCCGACATCGCGCGCACCGCGTCGGTAATGGCGGGCTATGCCGAGAGCGTCTCGGGCGTGCAGATCAACCGCTTCTGCGCCTCGGGCCTCGAAGCCACCAACATGGCGGCGGCGCAGGTCATGTCGGGCCAGAGCCAGGCCGCGATCGGCGGCGGCGTCGAGAGCATGAGCCGCGTGCCGATGGGTTCGGATGGCGGTGCCTGGGCGGTCGATCCGGCCGTGGCGATCCCGATGTACTTCGTGCCGCAGGGCATCTCGGCCGACCTGATCGCGACCAAGTACGGCATGAGCCGCGACGACGTCGACAGCTACGCCGTCGAGTCGCAGAAGCGCGCCAAGGCCGCCTGGGACGCCGGCTACTTCAAGAAGTCGATCGTGCCGGTGAAGGACCAGAACGGCATCGAGCTGCTGGCCCATGACGAGTTGATGCGCCCGACCACGACCATGCAGACGCTGGCCTCGCTGGAGCCCAGCTTCAAGATGCAGGGCGAGGTGATGCCGGGCTTCAACGCGGTGGCGCAGCAGCGCTATCCCGAGATCGAGAAGCTGACGCACGTCCATCATGCCGGCAACTCGTCGGGCATCGTCGACGGCGCCGCCGCGATCCTGCTCGGCACCAAGGAGTTCGGCGAGAAGGCCGGCCTCAAGCCGCGCGCCCGCATCCGCTCCTTCGCGTCGATCGGCTCGGAGCCGGCGATCATGCTGACCGGCCCGGCGCCGGCTTCGGAGAAGGCGCTGAAGCGCGCGGGCATGTCGGTGAACGACATCGACCTGTTCGAGCTGAACGAGGCCTTCGCCGCCGTCGTGCTGCGCTACATGCAGATCCTCAAGATGCCGCACGACAAGATCAACGTGAACGGCGGCGCGATCGCCATGGGCCATCCGCTGGGCGCCACCGGCGCGATGATCCTCGGCACGCTGCTCGACGAGCTCGAGCGCCGCAACCTCTCGACCGGCCTCGCCACGCTCTGCGTCGGCGGCGGCATGGGCACGGCCACCATCATCGAGCGCGTCTAACGCTCATACGGACCGCGGGCCTCCAGGCCCGCTCATGACTCTGATGCGGGCCTGGAGGCCCGCGGTCCGGGCGACCATGAAAGGACTACTACTATGATCAACTACAACGTCGATTCGGACGGCATCGCCACCATCACCTGGGACATGCCCAACCGCGCGATGAACGTGCTGAACGAGGCCTCGATGACGGCCTATGCCGGCGCGCTCGGCACCGCACTGAAGGACGAGAAGGTCAAGGGCATCATCATAACGTCGGGCAAGGACAGCTTCATTGCCGGCGCCGACCTCGAGATGATCCTGAGCCTCGACACGTCCGATGCGTCGAAGCTGATGGAGCAGTTCAGCCAGCTCCAGAAGATGTTTCGCCAGCAGGAGACCGGCGGCAAGCCGATCGTCGCGGCGATCAACGGCACGGCGCTGGGTGGCGGCTTCGAGATCTGCCTCGCCACGCATTACCGCATCGCCGCGGCCAATCCGAAGACCAAGGTCGGTCAGCCCGAGGTGAAGATCGGCCTGCTGCCAGGCGGCGGCGGCACGCAGCGCATTCCGCGCCTGATCGGCGTGCAGAACGCCGCACCGATCCTGCTCGAAGGCAAGGACCTCACGGTCGACGCCGCCAAGAACCTCGGCCTGATCCACGAGGTCGTTCCGGCGGGCGAGCTGCTGGCCCGCGCCAAGGCGTGGCTGACCGCGCCGCCGACCGAGCAGGTCGTACCGGAATATGCCGGCAAGGGCGCCAAGCCGATCGACGGCCGCGCGGTGCAGCCGTGGGACCGCAAGGGCTTCAAGACGCCGGGCTTCCCCGGTGGCCAGGTCTGGAGCCCGCCGGGCGTCATGACCTTCATCGGCGGCAGCGCCATGATTCGCGGCAAGACCAATGGCGTCTATCCGGCGCCGAAGGCGATCATGAGCTGCGTCTATGAAGGCCTGCAGCTCCCGTTCGACTCCGCGCTCAAGGTCGAGACGCGCTACTTCGTCTCGCTGCTGCGCGATCCCGTCGCCAAGAGCATGATCCGCACGCTGTTCTTCGGCCTGCAGGAAGCCAACAAGCTGGTGCGCCGGCCCAAGGGCGTGCCGAAGCAGGAATACAAGAAGATCGGCGTGCTGGGCGCCGGCCTGATGGGCGCCGGCATCGCCACCGTCTCGGTGCAGGCCGGCCTCGACATCGTGCTGCTCGACCGCGACCAGGCGGCGGCCGACAAGGGCAAGGCCCACATCGCCGAAGAGCTGGGCAAGCTCGTGAAGCGCGGCCGCATGGACCAGGCCAAGTGCGACGCGCTGCTCGCGAAGGTCACGGCGACGCCGGACTTCGGTGCGCTCAAGGACTGCGACATCGTGATCGAGGCCGTGTTCGAGAACCGTGAGGTCAAGGCCGAGGCGACCAAGAAGGCCGAGGCCGCTCTGCCGAAGACCGCGGTGTTCGCGTCCAACACCTCGACGCTGCCGATCACCGGCCTCGCCGAGGCCTCGTCGCGGCCGGAGCAGTTCATCGGCCTGCACTTCTTCTCGCCGGTCGAGAAGATGCCGCTGGTCGAGATCATCGTCGGCAAGAAGACGTCGCCCGAGACGCTCGCCCGCGCGATGGACCTCGTCCAGAAGATCCGCAAGACGCCGATCGTCGTGAACGACAGCCGCGGCTTCTTCACCTCCCGCGTCTGCGGCGCCTTCATCAGCGAAGGCCACCGCATGCTGAAGGAGGGCGTGCCTGCCGCCATGATCGAGAACTGCGCGCGCTATGCCGGCATGCCGGTCGGCCCGCTGTCGCTGAACGACGAGGTCGCCATCGACCTGTCGTGGAAGATCATGGACCAGACTCGTCGCGACGCCGAGGCGGCCGGCCAGAAGTTCGAGGGCGGCGGCACCGAGGATATCCTCGAGCTGATGGTCAAGAAGCTGGAGCGCTTCGGCCGCAAGAACGGCAAGGGCTTCTACGACTATCCGGCCGACGGCAAGAAGCGCCTGTGGCCGGAGCTGCAGAAGTACTTCCCGGCCGATCCGAAGCTCCTCTACGGCGAGGGCGAGGACAAGCGCGAGAAGGAAGACGAGATCAAGAAGCGCCTGCTCTATGTCCAGGCGGTCGACACCGCGCGCTGTCTCGAAAGCAACGTGCTGACCAACCCGCAGGACGGCGACGTGGGCTCGATCATGGGCCTGGGTTTCGCGCCGCAGACCGGCGGGGCGATCAGCCTGATCGACCAGGTCGGCATCAAGAAGTTTGTCGCCGAATGCGACGACTTCGCCAAAAAGTACGGCGCGCAGTTCGAGGTCCCGAAGCTGCTGCGCGACATGGCGGCGAAGGGCGAGAGCTTCTACGCCAACTACCATGCGGCGAAGGCGGCCTGAGCAGGGCCTGCTTCGCTTGCACTGACACGGCGACACGGCAATTATCCCTCCCTCAAATCAGGAGGGAATTGCCGTGGACGCCAAGGAAATCGCCGCACTCGCCGACCGGATTGTCGAAGGTCGGCGCTCGAAGACGACGATGGACTGGCTCGCCGACGCAACGGCCAGCCTCTCCGAAGCCGATGCCTACAAGGTCCAGTTCGCGGTCCACGACAAGCTCGAGGCCGCCGGCTGGAAGCTCGCGGGCTGGAAGGTCGCCTTCGCCGTTCCCGCGCAGTACGAGCCGCTGAAGCTCTCGGGCCCGGCCTTCGCCGGCCTCTACACCAGCGGCATCAAGCAGAGCGGCGTGGTGTTCGAGAAGGGCTGGCCGCTGAAGGCCGGCGTCGAATGCGAGATGGTCGCGCGCATGGGCAAGGACGTGCCGGCCGGCACGGAATACACCGCCCAGTCGATCATGGGCTTCGTCTCCAATCTCTATTGCGGCATGGAAGTCGTCGAGAATCGCTACGGCGACGTCTCCAAGCTGGGCGGCCCGGGCCGCATCGTCGACGATGTGCTGCAGGCGGCTTGCGTCGTCGGGACCGAGATCAAGGACTGGCAGAAGACCGACTTCGTCAACGTGAAGGGTCGCTCGGAGTTCGAGGGCAAGGAGATCGGCGCCGGCCCCGGCAGCAACGTGATGGGCGGCGCGATGATCTCGCTCGCCTGGCTTGCCAACAAGCTGATCGCCAGCGGCAAGCAGCTCAAGGCCGGCGACATGATCCTCACCGGCTCGGTGCACCCGCCGCAGTTCCTGCCGGGAGCCGGCGTTGCCAGGACCGAGTTCGTCGGACTGGGCGGCGCCGAGATCACCGTCAAGTAAGCGTATCGCTCGCTCAAGTCAGGAGAATTGCCGTGGACGCCAAGGAAATCGCCGCCCTCGCCGAAAAGATCGCCGAGGGAAGGCGCTCGCAGAAGCCGATGGACATCATTGCAGCGACGGCCAACCTCTCGGAGGCCGACGCCTATAAGGTCCAGTTCGCGGTCCACGATCTCTATGCCGCGGCCGGCGACAAGTTCGCCGGCTGGAAGGTGGCGCTGACCTTGCCGACGCAGTACGAGCCGCTGAAGCTCTCGGGGCCGGTCTTTGCCGGCGTCTATCACAGCGGCCTGCGCCAGAGCGGTGCATCGTTCGAGAAGGGATGGCCGCTGAAGCCCGGCATCGAGCCCGAACTGGTTGCCCGCATCTCGAAGGACGCGCCGGCCGGCGGTGCGCCCTACACCGCTGACAGCATCCGCGCCCATGTCGGCGCGCTCCATTGCGGCATGGAGCTGGTCGACAACCGCTATGCCGACGTCACCAAGATGACCGGCCCCGCGCGCATCGCCGACAATGTGCTGCAGGCGGCGCTGGTCGTCGGCACCGAGATCAAGGACTGGCAGAAGCTCGACTTTGCCGGCCTCAAGGGCCGCTCGACGCTCGACGGCAAGGAACTGGCGTCCGGTCCCGGCAGCGCCGTCATGGGCGGTGCGATGATCTCGCTCGCCTGGCTCGCCAATGCGCTCAACAAGCATGGCAGGCAGCTCAAGGCCGGCGACATGATCCTCACTGGTTCGGTTCATCCGCCGGCGTTCCTGCCGGGCTCTGGTGTCGCCAAGACCGAGTTCGAAGGTCTCGGCTCGACGGAGATCACGATCAAGTAGGAGATCGGCATGAAGCGACTCGGAGTCTGGCTCGCCATCGCAATGCTTACAGGTGTCTCGTTCACCCTGCCGGCTGCGGCCCAGACTCCGCCGCCGCCTGCCGCGGTGCCGGGCCCTTCGGCCACGCCGTCGGACTACATCCTGCTCACGGTCATCATGCGGCATGACCAGACGATGAATCTGGACGAGATCAACAAGATCCAGACGGAGCAGGGCTTCTGGGCGAAGTTCCCGCCCGAGGGCATCCAGGTCGAGTCCTGGTACATCGCGATGGGCCTGGGCTACATCGTGACCCTGCGCGTGCCGCCGGCGCGGCTGCGCGAGGTCAATCGTGCGGTGGAGCAGGGCGCATGGAAGGCGTTCCGCACCGAGTTTTATCCGACCTACGACGCCAAGAGGATCGCCGAGACGCTGCGCGAGCAGGCGACGAAGAAATAGCTCAGTCCGGGTCGCCCTGAAGGAGCAGGCGGTCGAGATGGGCCGTCTCGGCTGACCAGCCGCCCGGCGGCCAGGGCTCGGCGCCGGGGAGGGGTTCCTTCAGCGGCGCGGTCGGCAGATCGGCACCGTCCAGAATCTCGACGTCGATCCGGAAATCCTCGTCCTGCTCGAAGCCGTGCCAGTGCAGGAACTCCGCATAGGCATGGCGGCCGTCACGGAGCTGCAGCACGAACCCCGCCGAACTGTCGTGCATGTCGCCATGGGCCCAGAACCGGTCGACGTGCGCCACGTCGGCCGGCGCGAAGCCATGGCTCTCCGCATCGAGCACGTCGAGGGTATGGCCGAATTCGTAGAAGCCACGGATCTGCATCCGCCCATCGTATCAAATGTTTCCAGCCTGCCCGCAGCCCTTGCCTTATCCCCAATAGGAACATAACATGAACAAATGATCAGGGAGGCGGAATTGGGCGCACTTTTCGGAGCGACGATCGAGACGTTCGGAGGACGCCTGCCGCTGGCGCCGCGGCCGGAGCAGGGCCTGTCGCGCCTCAGTGTGGACCGTCTCAGCCGGCGTCATGCCGGCCTGCGCCGCACCCGCCAGAGCTTCACCGACCGGCTGTTCTTCGCGGTCCTGCCCGATGCCGAGACGGCCGAACGGATCTCCGAGCAAGCCGCGGCCTGGCGTGCCCGGCATGGCCTCACAGGCCGCCTTCTCAAGACCGGGCATTTCCACGTCACCCTGGCGACCGTCCATGAAGGGCATGGGCTGCCGGACGCGGACGAGATCGACGGCTGGATGGCGCGTGCCGGGGAAATCCCGATGCCGTCGTTCCGTGTCGCCTTCGATCGGCTGATGAGCTTCTCCAACGGGGCGCTGGTGCTGACGGGCGACGATTCGACGGTCGGCATGGAAGTGCTGCAGCAGCGCCTGAGCGATTCGCTCGACGACACACCGCGGCCGGCCCGTCGCTATACGCCGCACGTGACGCTGCTCTACGACGGCCGGCACATCGAAGCCGAGCCGGTCGAGCCCATCGCCTGGACGGTTCGCGAGATCGTGCTGGTGCACAGCCTCGTCGGTCAGACGACGCACCGTCACGTGGCCCGGATTCCCCTCGGCTGAGATCGTCGCGGTTGACACGTTCTCTCAGCCTGCGCTAACCATAACTAACAAGTTATGTAACGGGAGAGTTAAATGTCATCTGATTGCAGCATCGTCACCGTCGATCGTCAGCTCACCGCCGTGGTCAAGGTCGCCGCCCCCATGAACCAGCTCATGCAGGCGCACCAGTCGGCCCGCGCGAAGATCAACGAGGCCCTGCCGAAGCTCGACGCCGGAGCGCTCGGACTCACCTGCACGCGCTGGCAGCCTCCGGTCGATGGCGTGCTGTCGATGGAGCCGGGGACGATCGTCTCGAAGCCGATCGGGACGAATGGCGAGGTCGTGGCATCCGAGCTGCCGGCCGGGCGCGCCGTGCACTACGTGATGACCGGTCCCTTCGATGGAATGGGCGCGGCGTGGCAGAAGGTCTTCGAATGGTGTGCCGCCGAGAAGCTGCAGCTCGCCGGCGTGAACTGGGAAGTCTACGGCGCGACGGCCAGCGATCCGGCGAAACAGGAAACCTATCTCTACGCCAAGCTCGCTTGAGCGAAAGCCGCGCAGGGCATTTCACTTTGAAGGAGGGATGAGATGACTTCTGTGCGAGCCACCGACCGTCTGTTTTTCGCAGTGAAGCCGGACGCGAAGACCGTCGACATGATTGGCGACGCTCGCCGGAAACTCCGGGAAGAATCGGGCTTCGCCGGCACGGAGGTCTTGCCGGAACATCTGCATGTCACTCTTTGGCATGTTGGAGATGCCTTGCTTCCGCCGCCGCCGGAATTCATCGCCACGCTTGTCCGTCGAGCCAGCTACGTCGAGATGCCGGCCTTCCAGATCGCCTTCACGCGCGCACGGAGCCTCAGCGGCGGCGCCTTCGTCCTGCATGGCGGCAAGGGCGTTGCCGGTCTTGAGGCACTGTCGACGCGCCTTCGGGATGTGCTGACGCCTCCCGGCGTCGAGAAGAAGCCGCCGTTCATGCCTCACATGACATTGTGGCGGAGCAAGGCGATCCTGCCGTCCCGTGAGGTCGCTCCGATCACCTGGACGGCCCGCGAGGTCGTCCTCGTGCACAGCCTGCTGGGCAAGACGACACATCGGCATCTCGCGCGCCTGCCGCTGGGCTCGGGAGGAGGCGGAGGCGGGCAGTTGTCGTTTCCCGGATTCTCCTGAGGATCGGCTTTCGGCTAAGCTGCGAGGCATGAAGCCTTACGTCCTTTGCCACATGGTCAGCAGCGTCGATGGTCGCATCTGGGGGAGCCGCTGGCGGCCCAAGGTCAACGTCGTGCCCAACCTGTTCGAGCGCCTGCATGACCAGATGGGCGGCGGCTCGTGGCTGTGCGGCCGCGTCACGGCGCAGGAGTTTGCCAAGAGCAAGGAACCGCACTACCCGCCGACCGACCAGGTGTTCCCGCGCGAAAACTGGTTCGCGCAGCGCGAGGCCAAGGCGTGGGGGATCTTTCTCGACGCCAAGGGCAAGGCGGTGTGGGCGCGCAAGGATATCGGTGGCGATCCGATCCTGGTGATTCTGACCGAGGGGGTGCCCGATCGTCACCTCGCCGGGCTGCGCGCCGACGGCGTGTCCTACATCTTCGCCGGCAAGACCGAGGTCGATCTCGCGGCGGCGCTGGAGACGCTCAATCGCGAGCTCGGCATCGAGCGGATCATGCTGGAGGGCGGAGGCGGCGCGAACGGCGCGCTGCTGCGGGCTGGCCTGATCGACGAGCTGAGCCTGGTGATCTGTCCCGTCATCGACGGCAGCACCGGCGGCCCGATCCTGTTCAACTCCGGGGATACCGATCTCGGGCCAGCGCCGATCGAGAGCATGACGCTCGTGAGCCACGACGTCCTCGAGGGCGGCACGATGTGGCTGCGCTACAAGTTGCGTTCGACACCGTCCGGATAGCTCGACCTCAAGTCATTGAATCAACGAGAGAATTTGTGATGCTTGCGTCTGCAAATGAAGGGAACATATAGAGAACAAACGGGCTTTCATTGCGGAGGCGTTTGTGGACGACAAGCTGAAGACCAAGCTTCGCATCCTGTCCGATGCGGCAAAGTACGATGCGTCCTGCGCGTCGTCGGGCGCGCCGAAGCGGGCGGCGGGGCCCGACGGCATCGGCTCGACCAGCAACGGCATCTGCCACGCCTACACGCCCGACGGACGCTGCGTGTCGCTGCTCAAGATCCTGCTGACCAACTACTGCCTGTTCGACTGTGCCTATTGCATCAACCGCCGCTCCTCGAACGTCGAGCGGGCGCGCTTCTCGGTCGATGAGGTCGTCTCGCTGACGCTCAATTTCTACAAGCGCAACTACATCGAGGGCCTGTTCCTCTCCTCGGGCATCATCCGCAATCCCGACCACACGATGGAGCAGCTCGTCCTGGTCGCGAAGACGCTGCGGCACGTGCACGGCTTCGCGGGCTACATCCATCTGAAGACGATTCCGGAGGCCAATCCCTGGCTGATCGAACAGGCCGGGCTATTCGCCGACCGGCTGTCGATCAACATCGAGCTCGCATCGGCTGAGAGCCTCACGCGCTTTGCGCCGGAGAAGAAGGCTGCGTCGATCACCGGGGCGATGGGCCAGATGAAGGAGCGGATCGACGAGGCGAAGGAGGACCGGCGCAAGTTCTCGCCGGCAGGACAGAGCACGCAGGTCATCGTCGGCGCCGATGCGACGACCGACGCAGCGCTGCTGCAGACCAGCGCGTCCCTCTACAAGGATTATGCGCTGCGTCGCGTCTACTACTCGGCTTTCAGCCCGATCCCGTCGCCGAGCGCCGTGCTGCCGCAAAAGGCGCCGCCGTTGCAGCGCGAGAATCGACTCTATCAGGCGGACTGGCTTCTGCGCTTCTACGGCTTCTCTGTTGCTGAGGTCGCCAGCGCCGGCCATGACGGCATGCTCGCTCTCGACATCGATCCAAAGTCGGCCTGGGCCTTGCGGAATCGCGATCGTTTCCCGCTCGACGTGAACACCGCCGATCGTGAGATGCTTCTGCGCATTCCGGGCCTGGGCGTGCGGTCCGTCGACAAGATTATCGCGGCGCGCCGTCATGCGCGGCTGCGCCTGGCCGACGTGGCGCGACTGGCGCGCAGCGTGAAGCGGCTGCTGCCGTTCCTGATTGCCGACGACTACCGGCCGACGCGGATCTCCGACGGGCGGGACCTTCGCAGCGGCCTTGCGGACGTGCCCGTCCAGGCGAGCCTGTTTTGATCGGCGTCGCGCTGCAGCCGGGCGCGGACCTGGGCGGTTTCCGCGCGGCCGTTCGTGGATTGGTGGCGCGCCGCGCCATGCCGGAAGCCGTTGCCTGGTCGCAGGCCGGCGCTGCCGACCTCTTCGGCGAGAGTGTCTTGAACGCAGCACCACCTGTCGGCCTGCCGCGCGCCCTGGGCGAACTGATCGAGCTCGTGGTCTGCCACACCGATCGGGAGCGCTATGCGCTGCTCTATGGCGCGATCTGGCGCGTGCTGAACGGCGAGCGCGCGCTTCTCGAGGTGCAGAGCGACCCGCTGGTGCATCGGCTGGAGATGATGGCGAAGTCGGTGCGCCGCGACCTGCACAAGATGCACGCTTTCCTTCGCTTCCGCGAAACGCACGATCCCGACGGCGCCGAGCGGTTCGTCGCGTGGTTCGAGCCGCAGCACTTCATCGTCGAAGCGACGGCAGGTTTCTTCGTGGAGCGCTTCCGGAGCCTGATCTGGTCCATCCTGACCCCGGTCGGCTCGCTCCATTGGGACCGCGCGGCGCTGATGGTCGGGCCGCCCGCGCAACGCAGCGACGCGCCGCAATCGGATGCGTTCGAAGAGGGGTGGCGCTGCTACTACGAGAACATCTTCAATCCGGCGCGCCTCAATCCGAAGGCGATGCGGCAGCACATGCCGGAGAAGTACTGGCGCAATCTACCCGAGGCGACGTCCATCGCCGGTCTGGTGCAGCAGGCGCCGGCACGGGCCCGCGAGATGATCGCGCGCGAGGCGGCCGAACGGGAAAAGCGCGACCCGTTGAAGGCCGTGGCGGCGATGGCCGATCAGGGACCGCAGACGCTCGGCGAGTTGAACCGGCTGATCGCAGCCTCCGAGCCGCTGACGCCCGGTGCAGATCGTGCGGTGCTGGGCGAGGGGCCGATGGAGCCCGACGTCGCCTTCGTGGGCGAACAACCGGGCGACCAGGAGGAACGGGAAGGGCGGCCCTTCATCGGGCCGGCCGGGCAGCTCTTCGACAGGGCGCTGGCCGAGGCCGGCATCGATCGTTCGCGCGTCTACGTCACCAACGCGGTGAAGCATTTCAAGTACGAGCCGCGCGGCAAGAAGCGGCTGCACAAGCGCCCCAACCCGGGCGAAGTGAAACGCTATCGCTGGTGGCTGCAGCGCGAGCTTTCCTTCGTGCGGCCGAGGCTCGTGGTCGCGATGGGCGGCACGGCTTTGCTGGGGCTGACCGGCAAGCCGCATTCGGTGCTGAAGGTGCGCGGGCCGATCGTCCTGGAAGGGTGGGCGGGGTATGCGACGGTGCACCCGTCCTATCTGCTGCGCCTGCCGGACGAGACGGCGCGGCACGAAGCCTACGAAGCGTTCCGCGACGATCTGGTGGCCGTGCGCCGCCTGATCGCCGCGAGCAGGTAGCGTCGGGCGCTAGTCCGCGGCTTTCTGATCGAGGAACTCGAGCGTGCCGTCGCTGCGCTCACCCTTGAGGTAGCGGAAGGTGCCGGCACCGGTGGCGATCAGGTCGCCCTTCTGGTCGTAGATCTCGGTTTCGGCCGCGAAGGTGCTCTGGCTGGTCGAGGGCCGCCAGGCGCCGAGGATGGTGAGCACGTCGCCTTCGCGCGCGGCCTTGATGAATTGGGTGGTGAAGGCGAGCGTGACGGAGAGCCGTCGAACCGTCGCCGTCTCGTTGAAGGTGCAGGCAAAGCCGCTGGCCGAATCGAGCAGGGTCATCAGCACGCCGCCATGCAGCAGGCCGTTGGCGTTGCAGAGTTCGGCCCGCACGTCGAGGCGCATCTCGACGAAGCCATGCCGCCACGACACGACCTGATGTCCGATCAGGTCGTTGAAGCCGCGGAACTTGTGGGAAGCGACCGGCCGCGCATCGGCCGGTCGTTGGATCGCCATGTCTGAAAAGCCTTTGGGAAGAAGGCGCGCCTAGCGGCGCGCCATCGCCGACATCGGCGGCCGATGGCCGTTGCCATTGGTCATCACCGGGCGCACGGCCGGGCCGGCCGAGGCGGTGACGGCCGGCTGCGCGGCCATGCCGGTGCGGATGTCGCGCGCGACCTTGACCAGGCGCGGGCCCCAGTCGGCTTCGAGACGGTCGCGGCTGATCTGGTAGATCGGCGCCGAGGCATTGACGGCATAGGCGGCCGTGCCATCGGAGTTGCGCAGCGGCGCGCCGACGCCGCACAGCTCGGGCAGCCACTCGCCCCAGGTGACGCAGAAGCCGCGGTCGGTCAGTTCCTTGAACGAGCGCTCGAGGCCGGTCTTCACCTTGGCCCAGTCGTCGCGCCAGCGGCGGCGGATGGCGTCGATCTGCTTGTTGCGGTCGACGTCCGGCAGCGAGAACAGGTAGGCGCGGCCCATCGCCGTGCTCGCCATCGGAACGCGCGTGCCGACATCGTGGGTGATCGCCACGACCGACGGGCCACGGCAGGCTTCGAGGTAGATCATCGAATGACGGTCGCGGCCGCCCAGCGCGGTCGAGGCGTTGAGGGCGTGCGCGAGCTGCTCCAGCGGCTGACGCGAGGCGCGGCGGACGTCCATGCTAGAGATCGCGGCATAGCCCAGTGCCAGCACCGAGGCGCCCAGCTCGTACTTACGGAAGCGGCGGATGTAGTTGAGGTAGCCCAGCTCGGTCAGCGTGTGGGTGAGGCGGGCGACGGTCGGCTTCGGCAGACCGGTGCGATGAGCAATCTCCTGGTTGCCCAGCATGCCTTCGCCGGCATGGAAGGCGCGCAGGATGTCGAGGCCACGGGCGAGCGCCGTGACGAACTGCCGATCCTTGCTGCTCGTTCCCTCGGCGAGACCGTTCTCGACGGAGCTCTGGAAAGCGGCGGTTCGCGTGACGAGATGGCTGACGTTGCCCATGGGCGCTTACTCCTGGTGAATGGCCGTTTATTTCTTTGCGGAGCGGAACCTGCCATTGGCTTAAGTCTATCGCAATGCGCCGAAGCGGGTTTTGTCCTGCGAACATGCAAAGCGGCCATGTCACAGATGCGTGATTCACTTATCGTCAGTTGCAGAGGCGTAGTTTTGCTCTCTGATTCGGGAATTTTCGGCCTATTTTGATGACGCGGGCGGCATCTTTCGGCATGTTCGCGCCGTCCGGGTACGATCCGGACCAACCCCTTTAAGAGGCAAAAATTGGCCAAAGAACCCACCCTGCCGAAGGACATTACCGCCCTGTCTTTTGAAGACGCACTGAAGGAGCTGGAGGGCATCGTCCAGCAGCTCGAGCGCGGCCAGGTCAAACTCGACGAGGCGATTTCGGCTTACGAAAGGGGCGCGTTGCTGAAGCGTCACTGCGAGCAGCGGCTCGCCGAGGCCAAGATGAAGGTGGAAAAGATCGTGTTCTCCGCCGACGGCTCGGTCGCGACGCAACCCGCCGACCTCGGCTGATTTCCTTCGCCATGCCTTTGTCGTCGCATACCCAGTTTGGCACTGCGCTCTCGTTCGCGGCCGAGTCCGTCGAACGCACCATGGACCGCCTGCTGCCGTCCGGCGCTTCGGGCGAGGCGCGCGTCTTCGAGGCAATGCGTTATTCCAGCCTGGGCGGGGGCAAGCGGCTTCGCGCCTTCTTCGTCCTGGCGACGGCCACGCTGTTCAAGGTCGGCACCTTGCCCGCCCTGCGCACCGCGTCCGCCATCGAGTTCGTGCACGCCTATTCGCTGATCCATGATGATCTGCCGGCAATGGACGACGACGAATTGAGGCGCGGCAAGCCCACATGCCACCGGCAATTCGACGAGGCGACGGCCATCCTGGCGGGCGATGCACTGCAGGCGCTGGCCTTCGAGGTGCTGGCGCACGAGGACACGCATGGCGATCCGGCGGTGCGCATGGCGCTGGTGGGCGAACTCGCCAAGGCCGCTGGCGCGCGCGGCATGGTGGGCGGCCAGATGCTCGATCTCCTGGCCGAGGAAGAGGGCTCCGACCAGTCGATCGGCGCCATCACGCATCTCCAACGACTGAAGACGGGCGCGCTGATCTCCTTCTCCTGCACAGCGGGTGCGATCCTGGGCAAGGCCAGCGAGACCATGCGGGCCGCGCTGTCAGCTTACGCGCACGACCTGGGCCTCGCCTTCCAGATCGTCGACGACCTGCTCGACATCGAGGGCAATGCCGAGGAACTCGGCAAGGCGACGGGCAAGGACGAGGCGGCGGGCAAGGCGACGTTCGTGTCGATCCTGGGCGTCGAGCGGGCGCGGGCACAGGCGGGGATGCTGGCGCGACAGGCCGCCGCGCATCTCGAGCCGTTTGGCGAGGCGGCGGATTTGCTAAAGCAAGCCACAGAATTCGTCGTGGCGCGCCGCACTTGAAGTTGGGGCACAGGTCGCTGTGCAGGAGTATGATCTTTCAATGACCGGCCAGAGCACGACGCCGCTTCTCGACACCGTCGACATTCCCGCTGACATCCGCCGTCTGCGCGCAGAGCAACTGCGCCAGCTTGCGGACGAGCTGCGCCAGGAGACGATCTCGGCCGTTTCCGTCACCGGCGGCCATCTCGGCGCGGGGCTGGGCGTCGTCGAACTCACCGTGGCGCTGCACTACGTCTTCGACACGCCGGCCGACCGCCTGATCTGGGACGTCGGCCACCAGGCCTATCCCCACAAGATCGTCACCGGCCGCCGCAGCCGCATCCGCACGCTGCGCCAGGAAGGTGGGTTGTCGGGCTTCACGCAGCGCGCCGAGAGCGAGTACGACCCGTTCGGTGCCGCCCATTCCTCGACGTCGATCTCGGCCGGCCTCGGCATGGCGGTGGCGCGCGACCTCGCGGGCGGCTCCAACAACGTGATCGCCGTGATCGGCGACGGCGCGCTCAGCGCCGGCATGGCCTACGAGGCGATGAACAATGCGGGCGCGCTGCGTTCGCGGCTGATCGTCGTGTTGAACGACAACGACATGTCGATCGCGCCGCCGGTCGGCGCGTTGTCGGGCCATCTGTCGCGCCTGCTGTCGGGTCGGCCCTACGTCACCCTGCGCAACCTCGGGCGCACCTTCGCCGAGAACCTGCCCAAGCCGCTCGAACTCGCCGCCAAACGCGCCGAGGAATTCGCGCGCGGCTTCGTGGCCGGCGGCACCCTGTTCGACGAGCTGGGCTTCTACTATGTCGGCCCGGTCGACGGTCACAATCTGGACCATCTGCTGCCGGTGCTGAAGAACGCCCGCGACAGCAAGCTCGACAAGCCGATCCTCGTCCATGTCGTCACCAAGAAAGGCAAGGGCTATGCCCCGGCCGAGGCGAGCGCGGACAAGTACCATGGCGTCGTGAAGTTCGACGTGGTGACCGGTAAGCAGTCCAAGCCGATCGCCAATGCGCCGCAATACACCGCCGTGTTCGCCAAGGCGCTGATCGCCGAAGCGGAAGCCGACAAGAAGATCGTGGCGATCACCGCGGCGATGCCGTCGGGCACCGGCCTCGACAAGTTCGCCGAGCGCTTTCCCGAGCGCACCTTCGACGTGGCGATCGCCGAGCAGCATGGCGTCACCTTCGCCGCCGGTCTTGCGACCGAGGGCTTCAAGCCGTTCACCGCCATCTATTCGACGTTCCTGCAGCGCGCCTTCGACCAGGTCGTGCACGACGTTGCGCTCCAGAAACTTCCCGTCCGCTTCGCCATCGATCGCGCCGGTCTCGTGGGCGCCGACGGCGCTACCCATGCCGGCTCGTTCGACGTGGCCTATCTCGGCTGCCTGCCGGAGTTCGTCATCATGGCCGCGGCCGACGAACTCGAATTGATGAACATGGTGGCGACGGCCGCCCAGATCGACGACCGCCCCTCGGCCTTCCGCTATCCGCGCGGCGAAGGCGTCGGCGTCGAGCTGCCGGCCAAGGGCACGCCTCTGGAGATCGGCAAGGGCCGGATCGTGCGCGAGGGCACCAAGATCGCGATCCTGAACTTCGGGGCGCGCCTGCAGGAGTGCCTGCTGGCGGCCGAGGATCTCGGCGCCAAGGGGCTCAGCACCACGGTGGCCGATGCCCGCTTCGCCAAGCCGCTCGACACCGACCTGATCCGCCGCCTGGCACGCGAGCACGAAGTGCTGATCACGATCGAGGAAGGCTCGGTCGGCGGCTTCTCGAGCTTCGTGTTGCAGTATCTGGCGACGGCAGGCCTGCTCGATGCCGGCCTGAAGGTGCGGCCGATGGTTCTGCCCGACCGCTTCATCGATCACGCCGCGCCGGCCAGGCAATACGAATGGGCCGGCCTCAACGCGCCGCAGATCGTGGCGACCGCGCTCGCGGCACTCGGCCAGCAGACCGAGCGCGCGCGAGGCTGATTGCCGTTTCCTCAGTCCTTGGGCTGGGGAACGATGCGCAGGTAGGGCTTCGGCGCCTTCCAGCCGTTCGGATACTTGGCCTTGGCGGCCTCGTCGGACACGGCCGGGACGATGATCACGTCCTCGCCCTTCTTCCAGTTCACCGGCGTCGCCACCTGGTGCTTGGCCGTGAGCTGGCAGGATTCCAGCAGGCGCAGCACTTCGTCGAAGTTGCGGCCGGTGCTCATCGGATAGGTGAGCATCGCCTTGATCTTCTTGTCCGGGCCGATGATGAACACCGAACGCACGGTGGCGTTGTCGGCCGCGGTACGGCCGTCCGACGTCGTGCCGGCGCCTTCCGGCAGCATGTCGTAGGCGGTCGCGACCTTAAGCTCGGGATCGCCGATCATCGGATAGGTGACGGCGTGGCCTTGAGTCTCCTCGATGTCCTTCGCCCACTTGGAGTGGTTGGTCACGGGATCGACCGAGAGGCCGATGATCTTGGTGTTGAGCTTGTCGAACTGCGGCTTGAGGCCGGCCATGTAGCCGAGCTCGGTCGTGCAGACCGGCGTGAAATCCTTGGGGTGCGAGAACAGGATCGCCCAGCCGTCGCCGATCCACTTGTGGAACTCGATCGGACCCTGGGTCGTCTCGGCCTTGAAATCGGGCGCGGTCGAATTGATGCGAAGCGTCATGGCTGAAGTCCTCCGGTTTGGCGGCCCGCACCTCAACCTTTCCGCCTGGCGCGGTCAAGCCTTGGAAGGAATCCAGCTTGCGAGGCCCAAACCACCATCGACTTCTACCGTCGTGCCCACGACATAACGGCCAAATCTTTCCGACAGAATTGCTACGGCGACCTGGGCGATGTCGTCGGGCGTGCCGGCGCGGCCCAACGGGATCTGCGCGACCAGCGATCCGAGGTCGTTGGAGACGAAACCGCCACCCGGGATGGCGCCCGGCGCGATCGCATTTACCCGGATACCGTCCGGCGCCAGCACGCGAGCCAGCTCCTTCATCACCATCGTCATGCCGGCTTTGGAGGCGCTGTAGTGCGGCAGGTTGCGCGGCGTCTGGCGGTGCTGCGACGTGACCAGGATGATGCGACCCTTGATCCTGTTGTTGCGCATGTGACGCCCGACCTCACGGCCGAGGAAGAAGCCGGAGCGCAGGTTGATGTCGGTCATCAGGTCCCATGTCTCCTCGCTGACCGACAGCGGCGTGTCGGCTTCGAGGCGGCGCGGACTCGCGGCATGCACGAACAGCGAGATCGTTCCGAGCTTTGCGAGCGCACCGTCGAGCAGGCCTTTCCAGCCGTCCTTCTTCGAAAGGTCGGCCTGCAGGAAGTCGATGCCGTCTTCGGCGGGCGGCGCCGTGATATCGCTGCCCAGGACGATGGCGCCTTCAGCTTTCAAGGCATTGGCAACGCCGCGGCCGATGCCGCCGGCGCAGCCGGTGACGAGGGCGCGTTCGCCCTCCAGAAGTTTCATGCTCATGCCCGCCATGCTAGCAGGACAATCGAAGGGAGACAGTATTGGCGAAGACTCGTCTGGACGTGGCGCTGGTCGAACGCGGGCTCGTGGAAACACGCGCCGCCGCGCAACGGCTGGTCATGGCGGGGCTCGTCTTCTCGAACGACCGGCGGCTCGAAAAAGCAGGGCAGGCGGTTGCGCCCGACACGCCGCTCGAGGTGCGAGGCCAGCTTCACCCTTATGTCTCGCGCGGCGGGCTGAAGCTCGAGAAGGCGCTGGATCACTTCGCGATCACCGTGACGGGCCGCGTCGCGCTCGATGTCGGCTCTTCGACCGGCGGCTTCACCGATTGCCTGCTGCAGCACGGAGCCGCGAAAGTCTATGCCGTCGATGTCGGCACCAATCAGCTCGCCTGGAAGCTGCGCACCGATCCGCGCATCGTCTCGATGGAGAAGACCAATATCCGCGACGTCACCCGCGCTGAAGTTCCCGAGCTGGTCGACCTCGTCGTCTGCGACGCCTCGTTCGTCAGCCTGAAGCTCGTCCTGCCGCCCGCGCTGGCACTCGCCGCGCCGGGCGCGCATTTGGCGGCGCTGATCAAGCCGCAATTCGAAGTGGGCAAGGGCCGCGTCGGCAAGGGCGGCATCGTGCGCGAGCCGGAGCTTCACACCGAGGTCGTCGAGACGATCTCGGCGTGGCTGGCCGAGCAGAGTGGCTGGCAGGTGCTGGGTGTGACGGAGAGTCCGATCACCGGCGCGGAAGGGAACAAGGAGTTCCTGATCGCCGGCCGGTTCAGCGGCGCGCCAGCGTCACCCTGAACTTGTTGTTGTCGGCCAGCGTTTCGAACGACGCGAAGTTCGCTTTCAGCAGCGGCTCGTAGGGCAGGCCGCGATTGGCGACCATGTAGAAGCGGCCGCGCGGCTTCAGCGCCCGGGCCGCGACCGCAATGAAACCCTGGCCGAGCGCGGGCTCGGCGGCGCGGCCGGCATGGAAGGGCGGATTGCAGACGATGGCGTCGTAGGTCCCCGGCGCCGCCTCGTTGATCAGGTCCAGCCAATGGAAGGCCGCACGGGGATCGGTGACGTTGGCGCGCGCCGCTTCGATGGCGCGATGCTCGGCGTCGATACCGTCAATCTTCGTCACGGCAGTGCTCGTCGCCAGCACGTGCCGGGTGAGGAAGCCCCAGCCGCAACCGAAATCGGCGACATGCCCGAAGAGATCCGTGGGCAGGTGCGCCGAGAGCAGGGCGGAGCCGTCGTCGACATGATCCCAGGAGAAGACGCCGGGCTGGCTTTGCCACGAGCCGTCGCCGACTGGCTGCAAAGTCGCGAGCTTCTGCCAATAGTCGGGGGGCGTGTGGCCGGCTGTCTTCGTGAACCAGAAGACCCGGCTATGAAATTTCGAGAGCGTGTCGA
Source organism: Reyranella sp. GW821-FHT12G01 (assembly GCF_058806575.1). Classification (NCBI taxonomy): domain Bacteria; kingdom Pseudomonadati; phylum Pseudomonadota; class Alphaproteobacteria; order Hyphomicrobiales; family Reyranellaceae; genus Reyranella; species Reyranella sp. GW821-FHT12G01. The sequence goes on along the minus strand of NZ_JBXAPV010000001.1, from coordinate 2,873,165 downwards.
CGCCACCAAAGGCCTTGCCGACATGCTTCTCGAGGCTCGCCGCGCCGTCATCATTGGCGCCTGCACAGACCAACCTGCCGCCGGGCGTGAGAAGGGCCCAACCGCGCGCGATGTTGGCGAAGTTCTCTTCCTTGTGCTTGGTCAGCAGCACGAGGCCGAGCTCGTGCCCGCCGCTCTCCAGGCGTGGCACGGCCTTCTTCAGGCGCAGGAAAGCCGGCCGGAACGACTGCTCCGCGTCGATCTCCGCGAAAGGCGGTTCTTCGGCGCGCAGAAAGAACGCCCGCCTTGCGGCGAGCGCTCCGTTGTCGAAGGCGTGGGCGAGGGCGCGTGTCGCCTGGCTCACGGGACGAGGACGGCCCGCCCCATGATCAGGCCCTTGCGCAGCTCCTGCAGCGTGGTGTCGGCCTCGTCGAGCGTGCGCTTGACGATCGGCACCGGCGTCACCTTGCCGGCGGTGACGAGGTCCATCATCTCCTTCATCTCGCCGGGGCTGCCGGTGACGGAGCCCACGATCTGGCAGCCGGTGAAGGCGAACATCGGCATCGGCAGCGAGAAGGTGCCGCCGAACAGGCCGACGACGACCAGCCGACCGCCGCGGGCCAGCGCGCGGACGCCGAATTGCGCGGTGCTGTCGGCGCCGACAAAATCGATCGCCGCGCCGACGCCGGTGCCGCCGGTCAGCTCCATGATCTTCTTGCGCGCGTCCTTGTCGCGCGGATCGACGGCGGCCATCGCGCCGTTTTCGAGCGCCAGCTTGCGCTTGCCCTCGTCGATGTCGGCGACGATCGGAGCATGGCCCAGCACCGATTGCGCGAACCGCACGCCCATCAGTCCGACGCCGCCGGCGCCGATCACCAGGATGGGCTTGCCGGCATCCTCGCCGACCGCCTTCTTCACCGCGCTGAAGGCCGTGATGCCGGAGCAGGCATAGAGGCAGGCCAGCTCGGTCGGGATGTTGCCGTAGGGGTAGAGATACTTCGCATCGGGCACGAGCACGTGGTCGGCGTAGCCACCGTCCTTGTTGACGCCCAGCGCCCGCGGGGTCGGGCAGAGATGCTCGCGGCCGTTGGCGCAGTACCAGCAGGTGCCGCAGCCGATCCACGGATAGACCACGGCCTTGTCGCCGACCTTCGCGCCCTTGGCGTCGGGGCCGAGTGCCACGACCTCGCCCACGATCTCGTGGCCCATGGTGCGCGGCGGGTTCATCGTCTTCTGCGTCGACACCTTGTTGCCGCCGCCCATGTCGAAGAAGCCTTCCCACAGATGGACGTCGCTGTGGCAGACGCCGGCGGCGGTGACTTTCACCAGCACCTCGCCGCCCTGCGGCGCCGGGTTGCTTTCCTCGACCTTCTGCAGCGGCTGGCCGAACTCGACGACCTTGTAGCTCTTCATTGGGACTTCTCCGTTTAAAAACCGGGCCGGAGAATATGCCGAAAGACGTGCGCCGTCTGCGTTTCTCGCGACCGTCCGATCTCGCAGAACGGTCCACATTCAATATTTTCGAAAGTTTCGAAAATCCGTTTACTTACGACGATGCTTGCGGCAGGCTCTATTTCAACGACGTTCAAATTAAGCAAACGTCGAAGGAGGAAGCCGAATGCAGGAGCGGGTGGGCTCATGGCGGCGTCGCCATGTCTTGGCGGGATTGTTGGGTTCGACTGCGGCGCTGGCGGCGCCGGCGATCGTACGGGCGGCGCCTTCGGGCAAGCCGGTGCGGGTGGGCGGCACGCTCTCGCTGACCGGGTTCCTGGCCCAGACCGCGGTCATCCACAAGATCGCCTCGGAGATCATGGTCGAGGAGATCAACAGCCGCGACGGCTTCCTCGGCCGGCCCGTCGAATATGTGCTGCTGGACGACCAGTCCAAGCCGGACGTGGCGCGCAGCCTCTACGAGAAGCTGATCACCGTCGACAAGGTCGACCTGATCCAGGGGCCTTACGCGACGGCGCCGATCCTGGCGGCGATGGGCGTCGCCCAGCGTTACGGCAAGGTCATCATCCAGAGCAGCATGGGCATCCCCAAGCTGCAGACCTACGACATGGCGTTTCCGGCGACGCCGTTCGGGCCGGAGCCCGACAAGACTTATCCCAACGTGATCCTCGATGCGATGGCCAGCCTGCCGGCGCCGCCCAAGAGCATGGTGGTGCTGACCAGCAAGTTCCCGTCGGCGCAGTTCATGGCGCACGGCATGAAGACGGAGGCGGAGAAGCGTGGCGTGAAGGTGCCACTCTATCTCGAATACGAAGCCGGCAACCGCGACTTCGGCGCCATCGCCGCGCGCGTGAAGGAGGCCAACGCCGACTTCCTGTGGGTGGGCTCGCTGGGACTGGAGAGCAACCAGATCCTCGAAGCGTTGAAGAAGCTCGAATACACGCCGAAGGGCAGCTTCCATCTCTATCCCGCGCCAGGACCGCTGGCGCTGTCGCCGGATGGCAATCTTGCCTGGTCGTCGACCTTCCTCGAGCCGGACGAGCCCTTCATGAGCCGGCCCGGCGTCCGCAAGATCGCCGAGGCTTACAAAGAGCGCGCCACCAAGGCGAACCTGCCCTATCCGCTGATCGATGCGCAGGCGGCCGGCATGGTCTCGGAATGGCAGATTCTCGAGCAGGGCGTGAATGGCGCCAAGAGCCTCGAGGACAAGCAGATCGCGGCCTTCCTGAAGAAGAACGTGGTCAACACGATCTACGGACCGCTGAAGTTCGACGGTCTCTACAATCACGGCGCCCCGGCGCAGCTCATCCGCCAGGTGCAGAACAAGGAGTGGAAGGTCGTCTGGCCGAAGGAGTTCGCGGCGCCCGGCGTGAAGCTGCTGCCGTAGCGACGGATGCCAAGCGCAACGCTACTCGGCCAGGCGCTGATCTCGGGCGTCCTGGCCGGCGGAATGTACGGTTTGCTGGCGCTGGGCCTCAGCCTGAGCTGGGGCCTGCTGCGGCTGGTCAACCTCAGCCATTTCGCGCTCGCCTTCCTCGCGGCCTACCTGACCTACGAGCTGGGCACGACCTATCACGTGGCGCCCTGGTGGTCGGTGCTGGTCATCGTGCCGGCGATGTTCGCCATTGGCCTCGCGCAGCACTGGGTGTTCATCCGCTTCAAGGTGAACGAGCTGGGCTCGCTGCTGATCACCTTCAGCTTCGCCGTCATGCTCGAAGTCGGCATCCAGCTCTACTGGACGGCCGACTATCGCCGCTTCGAGACGCACTATTCGACACTGTCGATCAAGGCAGGGCCTTTCTACATCCCGGTGCTCGAACTGATCCTCTGCCTGGTGGCCGGCGTGCTGGCCTGGGGCACCTGGCTGTGGCTGCGCAAGACCTATGTCGGCAAGGCGCTGCGGGCGAGCGCGGAGGATGCCGATATCGCCGCGGCCTATGGCGTCGATCACCGCAAGCTCGCCTATCTGGTCTCGGGGATCGGGGCTGCCTATGCCGGTGTCGCCGGCACCTTCATCGCCCTGATCGCGACCCTGGCGCCGGCCCAGATCTGGGCCTGGCTGGGCGTCGTCTTCGCGGTGGTGATCATCGGGCGCCTCGGCAATCCGCTGGGCGCGCTGCTGGCGGGCCTGCTGATCGGCGCCAGCGAATCGATCGCCATGGCGATCTTCAGTCCCGCCTGGGCGCCGGTCGTGTCCTTCTCGGTGCTGATCGCCATCCTGTTGTGGGATCCGGAGTGGTCATGACGGCGGGCCACAACATTCCCAAGGTCGCGGCGGTCGCTGGCATCGCGATTTTCGCGATCCTGCCGACGGCGGGCCTCCCGGCCTTCTACGACTCTTTCTTTTATCTCGTCTTCTTCTGGATCTCGCTGTCGACGAGCTGGGCGCTGCTCTCCGGCTTCGCGGGCTATTTCAGCCTGGGCCACGCTGCCTTCTTCGGCGTCGGCATGTACACGACCGCCACGCTGACGACGAAGGCGGACATGCCATTCCTGGCCACGGTGCCGCTCGCCGCGGCGATGGCGGCGCTGCTGGGCGTCGGCATCGGTGCGGTCGTGTTCCGCATGAAGCGGCTGCGCGGCGAGTTGTTCGCGTTGCTGACGCTCGCCGTCACCTTCGTGATCGCCACGGTGATCCTCAACACGCCGATCGACGGCGGCGCCGGCGTGTTCATGAGCGCGGTGCCACTGCCGCATCTGATGCCGACCCCGACTGGTACGATCTACATGCTGGGCTTCCTGATGTGCGTGCTGACGCTCGGCATCGCCTGGTGGGTCGCCCATTCACGGCTCGGCCTCGGCCTGTTCGCCATCCATGACGATGAGGATGTCGCCGAAGCCAAGGGCGTGCCGACCTTCCGCTACAAACTGATCGCTTTCGCCTTGTCCTCGGGCATCGCCGGCGCGGTCGGCGGCATCCACGCGATGTATGTCGGCTTCCTCACGGTGGGCGGCACGTTCGAACTCACCGTGCCGCTCTATGTCGTGCTGATGAGCGTGCTGGGCGGCTCGCGCAACTGGTTCGGACCCGCGATCGGGGCGACGGTCATCACGGCGCTGCTCTATGCCTTCATCAGTGGCGGCGAGGCGATGGTCGGCCGCGCGGTGGTCGGCCTGATCCTGATCCTCGCCATCCTGTGGCTGCCCGACGGCGTCGTGCCGGCGATCCAGGCCTGGATGAAGCGGCGCCGGCCGGTCGAGGAGAAGACCCATGCCGACGTAGTGCCGGTCGTGCCCGCCACGCCGCACCAGGTCGGCACGCGCAACATCCTGGAGGCGAGGGGGGCAGCCAAGCGGTTCGGCGGCCTGCAGGCGCTGGCCGGTGTCGATCTCGACGTGCGCGAGGGCGAGATCCTGGGGCTGGTCGGGCCGAATGGCTCGGGCAAGACGACCTTGATCAACGTCATCTCGGGTTTCTATCCGCTGACCGGTGGCACGATCACGGTCGACGGCGCGGAGATCGGCCACCTGCCTGCGCACGAGATCGCCCGTCGCGGCGTGGCGCGCACCTATCAGATCCCGCGGCCGTTCGCGAATATGACGGTGCTCGACAACGTGGCGATGGCCGCGACCTTCGGCGGCCCGCCGCGCAGCGCCGCGGAAACCCGGGCCGAGGCGCTGCACTGGATCGGCTTCACCGGCCTCGCCGGCAAGGAAGAGTCGCTGCCGGCCGAACTGAACCTGCATGAGCGCAAGTTCCTGGAGCTGGCGCGCGCGTTGGCGGCCAAGCCCAAGCTGCTGCTGCTGGACGAGGTCCTGTCGGGTCTCAACCCGGCCGAGGTCGACAATGCCATCCGGCTGGTGCGCGCGATCCGGGCGCAAGGGGCCACCATCGTCTTCGTCGAACATCTCATGCGCGCCGTCGTCGAACTCTCCGATCGGGTCGCCGTCCTGAATGAAGGCAAGCTCTTCGCGCTTGGCGCCCCGCGCGACGTCATGCGCGATCCGAGGGTCGTCAGCATCTATCTCGGCAAAGCCTATGCTGCTTGAAGTCCGCAACCTCCATGTCGGCTACGGCGACGCGTCTGCTGTGTGGGATGTATCGCTCGACGTCGATGCCGGCGAGATCGTCTCGGTGATCGGGCCTAACGGTGCGGGCAAGACGACGCTGATCAACGCCATCGCGGGCATGCTGCGCTGCCGGCAGGGTGAGCTGCGTTTCGATGGCGCCGACATGAAGCGCGTGCGCGCCCACGGCTATTGCGGCCACGGTATTGCGCTGGTGCCGGAGGGACGGCGGCTGTTCACCAAGATGACGGTCGAGGAGAACCTCGAACTGGGCTGCTATCTGCCGGGGCCGCGCTCGGCGCGGGCGCAGTCGCTGGAGCGGGTCTACGACCTGTTCCCGATCCTGCGCCAGAAGTGCCGCCAGCCGGCCGGCGAGCTGTCCGGCGGCCAGCAGCAGATGGTGGCGATCGGCCGGGCCCTGATGGCGCAACCGCGCATCGTGCTGTTCGACGAGCCGTCGCTCGGTCTCGCGCCGACCATCGTCGACGACATGTTCGACATCATCGTCCGCGTGCGTGACGACGGCGCCGCGGTGCTGCTGGTCGAGCAGAACGTGGTGAAGGCGCTCAGTGTCGCCGACCGCGCTTACGTGCTGGAGCAGGGCCGCATCGTGGCGACCGGCCTGCCTGACGAGTTAATGAAGCAGCCGCACATACGCGAAGCTTACCTGGGAGTTTGAGGAGCCTTCATGGCCAAAGTCCTTTCCACTGTCCCGTTCGAGGGCGCCAACGAGAACCTGTCGGCGACCACCGCGCCGCAGGATGTCAGCCGCGAGGACGCGGCGACGTTCGACGTCCTGCGTAAGATGCGCGAGGACATCCTGTGCTGCGTGCTGAAGCCCGATCAGAAGCTGAAATTCGGCGAGCTGCGCCAGCGCTACGACACCAGCGTCGGCACTCTGCGCGAGGCGCTGTCGCATCTCGTCTCCGAAGGGCTGGCGCGGACCGAAGCGGGCCGCGGCTTCCAGGTGTCGCCGATCTCGCTGGCCGACTTCCTCGATCTCTCCGAGCTGCGCGTCTATCTCGAGACCAAGACGCTGGCCGACGCCATCCGCCACGGCACCGACGCCTGGGAGGCGGAGATCGTCAGCTCGTACTTTCTGCTCAGCAAGCTTGCGGCGCCGAAGCAGGACGACCCGCTGGCGGTGAAGCAGGAATGGGGCAAGCGCCACAAGCGCTACCACGACGCGCTGGTGGCGACCTGCCGTTCGCCCTGGTCGCTGCATTACCGCAGCGAGCTGTTCGACCAGGCCCGCCGCTATCACTGGCTGACGATGATCCACAGCCGGCTGCATCGCCGCAACGAGCATCTCGAAATCCGCGACGCCGTGCTGGCGCGCGATTCCGATCTCGCCTGCTCCCTGCTGGAGCAGCATATCCGCACCACCGTCGAACAGGCGGTGGCCGACGTTCCGGGACTGATCCGCGGCAATGCAAGGGTGCTCAAACCCAAGCGCCGCAAGAGCTAGGGAGAGAAGCGATGGACACCATTCAGAAGACAGCGACCTACGATGTCGGCGGCGTGCGCTATCCGCGACCGTTCAAGATCCGCCGGCTCGGCCATTTCGGCTTCAACGTGGCCGACATGGACAAGGGCCTCGACTTCTACCAGCGCCTGCTGGGCTTCCGGGTCACCGACACGCGTGACTTCTCGAAGGTGCCCGGCCGCGAAGAGATGGCGAAGCGTCTGGGCGATCCGCGCATCATCTTCATGAGCCACAATTCCGACCATCACGCCTTCCTGCTGGCCCACAAGTCGCTCGGCGCGATCTTCGGTGATGATGCCGTCTCGCGCGATGTCACGGTGAACCAGATCACCTGGCAGGTCGGCACGATGGACGAGGTCTTCGCGGCGGCCGATTACTTCCGCGAGCACGACGTCGAGATCCGCCGCGTCGGCCGCGACATGCCGGGCAGCAACTGGCACACCTATATTCGCGATCCCGACGGCCACACGGTCGAGCTCTACTACGGCATGGAGCAGATCGGCTGGGACGGCCGCTCCAAGCCGGAATCGATGTACTACCGGGCCTTCCGCGAGACGCCCGAGCTGCCGCAGATCTCCGAGGAGCAGGAGGTGCGCGACGCCATCGCCAAGGGCATCGATATCAACTCGGGCAACGTGATCCAGGACAAGACGGGCGAGGAATACATCGTCGCCGGCACGCGCCTGCCACGGCCGTTCAAGGTCACCAGCATCGGCCCGATGAGCTTGTTCGTGGCCGACGTCGGTGCATCGGAAGCCTTCTACACCCAGACGATGGGCTTCATCCGGACCGAGGTTGTGACCTGGAAGGGCCATCGCTGCGTCTTCCTGCGCAACGGCAGCGAGCACCATTCGCTGTCGCTGTTCCCCAAGGCGCTGCGCGGCGAGCTCGGTCTCAATCCCGACACGAGCTGCGCTTCGATGGGCGTCGAGGTCGGCAGCTACCAGCAGCTGCGCGACGCGGTGACCTTCCTGAAGAAGCATGGTGTGCAGTTCACCGACGCCATCCCGCCGGAACTCTATCCCGGCGTCGACTATGCCGCGCACATCATCGATCCGGCCGGCCACTGCATCATGCTGCACTATTACATGGAGCGTATCGGCTGGGACGGCAAACCGCGTCCAGCCGAGCTGCGCCGCAAGGTCGGCAAGGACTGGCCGGCGGCGATCGAGCCGATGTCTGATACCTATGCCGATCAGACGTTCATGGGACCGCTGGGATAACGGCGGCCCGAACAATGAAAAAACAGGAGGAGGAAACATGAGACGCAGGAGTCTGCTGATGTCTGCCGCGGCGGCGGCGGTCGGAGCACCCGCGATTGCGCGTGCCCAGGCCTACCCGTCGCAAACCATTCGCCTGATGCACGGCTACGACGCCGGCTCCAACCCCGACACGATCGCCCGCCATCTCAGCGTGCCGCTGACCGAGATTCTGGGACAGCAGATCGTCATCGAACCGCGACCTGGTGCGGCCGAGCGGCTGGCCGCCAGCCAGATCGCACGCATGAAGCCTGACGGCTACACGCTCTATCTGATGACCGGCGGGCAGGCGGTGGTGTCCGCCACCGACCGCAGCCTGAGCTACGATCTCCTGAAGGACTTCGACTTCATCTCGATCGTCACGCGCTTTCCCTTCGTCCTCACCGTCGCGCCGGAGTCGCGCTTCAAGACGCTCCAGGCCTATATCGAAGAGGGCAGGCGTGAGCCGGGTAAACTCACCTACGGCACATCGGGTGTGGGATCGACGCTCCACATGGCGATGGAGCTGATCCTCGAGAAGACTGGCGCGAAGATGACCCATATTCCCTACAAGGGCGGCATCGGCCAGCCCTTCAACGATCTCGTGGGCGGGCGACTCGACATGCATGTCGTGACCTTCTCCAACGCCCAGCCGCTGATGAAGACCGACAAGCTGCGTGCGCTTGCCGTGACCTCAAAGGAGCGGCATCCGGGATTCCCCAACGTGCCGACCGTCGCGGAGACGATAGTGCCGGACTACGACGTGGTGTCGTGGCTGGGATTCACCGCACCGGCCGGTCTGCCGCCTGCCATTCGCGATCGGCTCTACGACGCATTCAGGCAGGCGATGGCGCGGCCCGACATCAAGGCCAAGCTCGAAGAGCTGGGCAACGACACGACGCTCAGCAGTCCGGCTGAGTTCCGGGCGCGGGTCGAGGCCGACATGGCGCGTTGGCGCCCACTGGCCCACGTCGTCAACCAGACCTGAGATTGAATTTCGAAGTTCGCCGGGAGTGAGAGCGTCATGAGCAAGTATGGAATCGGCCAGCCGGTGTTGCGTTTCGAGGACCCGCGTCTGTTGCGCGGGCAGGGCCGCTTCGTCAACGACATCAACCTGCATGGTCAGACCTATGCGGTGTTCGTTCGCTCGCCTCACGCGCATGCGAAGATCCGGTCGATAAGCACCGAGGCCGCAGCCGCGGCCCCTGGTGTTCTCGCCGTCTACACAGGCCACGACGTGGTCGCCGACGGCCTTGGCATGCCCAAGGCCAACATGCCGAGGAAGCGGCCTGACGGTAAGCCGATGTATGCACCGCAGCGGCCGGCGCTGGTCGTTGACCGGGTTCGCTATGTCGGCGATCCGGTGGCGATGGTGATCGCCGAGACCCTGGCCGAAGCCAAGGATGCGGCCGAGCTGGTCGAGATCGACTACGAGCCGATCCCCTCGGTGACGCTGACCGAGGACACGGTGAAGCCCGGTGCGCCGGCGGTCTGGGACGATTGCCCCGACAACATTTCCAACTTCATCGAGCGCGGCAACAAGGCGGCGACCGAGGAAGCGATCAAGGGAGCGGCCAAGGTCATCCGGCGCCGCTACGTCATCACGCGCGTGCATGCCCAGTACATGGAGCCGCGCGGGACGCTCGGCGTCTACGACCAGGGCGAGGACCGCATGACGCTCTACGCAGACGTGCAGTATCCCCATCGCGTGCGCAACATGCTGGCGCAGAACGTGTTCAAGGTGCCCGAGAGCAAGATGCGGGTCATTACCGGCGATGTCGGCGGCGGCTTCGGCACCAAGGGCTGGCAGTATGTCGAGCATCGCCTGACTCTGTGGGCGGCGCGCAAGCTGCTGCGGCCGGTGAAGTGGTGCTGCGAGCGCTCAGAGGCGGTGATGGCTGACGAGCATGGCCGCGACAATGTCGGCGAGCTCGAGTTGGCACTCGATGCCGACAACAAGTTCGTTGCGTTGCGTCTCAACATGCTGGCGAATATCGGCGCCTATGTCGGCTCGGACCGCAACCTGCTGTCGCCCTTCGGCATGATCGGCACGGTGCTGGGCGTCTATCTGATCCCCAAGGCCTACATCAACGTGGTGGGCGTGCTCTCCAACACCAACCCGACGGCTCCCTATCGCGGGGCGGGGCGGCCGGAGGCCATCTACCTGATTGAGCGGCTGATTGACGATGCGGCGCGCGAGCTGGGCGTTGACCGGATCGAGTTGCGGCGCAAGAACATGCTGTCCGAGGCGGCCCTGCCGTATCAGAGTCCGGTCGGGCCGTTCTACGACTGCGGCGAGTTCGAGAAGAATCTCGACATGGCGCTGAAGCTCGCTGACGTCGCGGGCTACGCGTCGCGCGCCGACGAATCAAAGAAGCGCGGCAAGCTGCGCGGGCTCGGCATCATCAACGCGATCGAACAGGCGGCTGGCACGGCCCAGCCGGAATATGCCGAGATCCGCTTCAACCCGGCCGGCACGGCGGCGCTGCTGATGGGCACCAAAGCGCAGGGGCAGGGCCATGAGACCATGTTCAAGCAGATCCTGAACGAGCGGCTGGGCATCGACCCGCACGACGTGCAGTTCATCGACGGCGATACGGATCGTGTGGCGTTCGGCATGGGCACCAACGGCTCGCGCTCGACCGTGCTGGGCGGCTCGGCCCTGTTCATGGCGGCCGAGAAGGTGATCGAGAAGGGCAAGCGACTGGCCGGCCATCTCCTTGAGGCCGGCGAGCAGGACATCGAGTTCGCCGAAGGCATCTTCAAGGTGAAGGGCACGGACAAGACCGTGTCGCTCAAGGCGGTCGCGATGGCCGCGTTCAATCCGACCAAGTGGCCCAAGAGCGGCTTCGAGGGCGGCCTCTACGAGAACGCGACCTATCTCGGCGAGAAGGACACCTATCCTAACGGCTGCCATATCTGCGAGGTCGAAGTCGACCCGGACACCGGCGAGGTGAAACTCGAACGATATGCGGTGGTTGACGATGTCGGCACGGTGATGAACCCGATCGGTCTCAAGGGGCAGATTCACGGTGGGGTGGCGCAGGGCGTCGGCCAGATCCTGGGCGAACAGGTGATCTGGGACCGCGAGAGCGGCCAGCTCCTGACCGCGAGCTTCCTCGACTACACGATGCCCCGCGCCGACATGATGTGCAGCATGGAAGTAAAGTCGAACCCCGTGCCGACCAAATACAATCCGTTGGGCGCCAAGGGCGCGGGCGAGGCGGGCACGGTGGGCGCTATGCCTGTTGTCATGAATGCCGTGATCGACGCGCTGGCGCCGCTCGGCGTCCGCGACGTGGTCATGCCGGCCACGGCGGAGAATGTCTGGCGTGCCATCCAGGCGGCGAAGGGAGCATAGACGTATGGGCCAGATCGTCGGCGCGGCCGTCGTTTCGCACCATCCCGGCCTGGTGCAACCGAAGGAGATCCGGGTCCAGCGCGGCAACGGCCGCGACTCCGACCTGATCGAGGGCTTCGATCGCGTGCGCGCGAAGATCGACGAGGTGAAGCCCGACACGTTCGTGCTGTTCGACACGCACTGGCTCACCACGTCACTGCATCTCGTGGCGGGTGCGGCGCACTACAAGGGTTCCTATACGTCCGATGAGCTGCCGTTCTCGATGACGCGCTTCCCCTACGATCATGCGGGCGCACCGGCGCTGGCCGCCGAAGTCGAGAAGGTGGCGCAGGAGAAGAAGGTCGCGGCGCGCAACGTCGTCGAGGAGACGCTGCCGCTGCACTATCCGACCCTGAACGTGATCCACTATCTCGGCCGCGGCGAGAAGGTGTTGAGCGTCGGCACCTGTCAGACCGCGAAGCTGAAGCATTTCCTGCAGATGGGCGAGGTCGTCGGCGAGGCGATCCGGCGCTCTGACGCACGGGTCGTGCTGCTGGCTTCGGGCGCGATGAGCCACAAATTCTACGACCTCGACCATGTGCCGCCGAATCCGCGCGCCTGGCATCCCGACAACGTGTCGGAGCCGAAGAACCGTGCACTCGACATGGAAGTACTGGAGCTCTGGAAGCAGGGCCGGCACGACACGGTGATCGACCGGTTCCCGGAACTGGAAGCGGCGAAATACGAAGGTCATGGCGCGCACTACGCGCAGATGATGGGGGCGCTGGGCGGCAGGAATTGCCGCGCCCGCGGCACGCAGCTCTCGGAATACGAGAACGCGGCCGGCACCGGCAATGTTCATGTCTGGTTCGATCTTCAGTAGGGGGAGTTGTTGAGATGAGCGTACTCGAGGGACCGCGCAAGGAAATCCGTCACGTCATGAAGGACGGCAGCGCCTATTGGGTCGAGTTCAAGGACGGCAAGATCGTCTTTGCCGACGGGCGCACCGCCGACGAGAAGGACGTCGTGCACCTGCCGCCGTGCAATCCGACGAAGATCCTCTGCGTCCATGTGAACTACATCTCGCGCTACTACGAGTTCAACAACACGCACACACCGCCCAAGACGCCGACCTATTTCCAGAAGCCGCTGACGGCGCTCAACGCCCACAAGGGCGAGTTGGTGAAGCCCAAGGGCTACAAGTACGTGAACTACGAAGGCGAGATGGCCGTCGTCTTCTCCAAGGTCACGAAGAACGTGAGCCGGGAAGAGGCCTGGGATTGCATCGCCGGTTTCGCACCGGCCAACGATTTCGGCTGCCATGACTTCCGCGACACCGACGGGGGCTCGATGCTGCGCGTGAAGGGTATGGACGGGTTCTGCCCGATCGGGCCGGGGCTCGTGTCGGGTGTCGACGTCCGCAAGTCGACGTTGCGCAGCTACAAGAACGGCAAGATGGTGCAGGAGGGCGCGGTCAGCGAGCAGATCTTCGACTGCGGCTACCTGATCGCCGACCTGGCGCGACACATCACCTTCCTGCCGGGCGACATCCTGCTGACGGGCACGCCGGCCAACTCGCGCCCGCTCGAAGCCGGCGACACGATCGACATCGAGGTGACCGGCGTTGGCCGCCTGTCCAACACGGTCGTCGAGACGCCGGCGCCGCGCGCATCCGAAGGCTTCCCGCCCAGCCCCGACAGCGAGGGCGTACGCAAGGTGGCGCTCGGCAACGAGGAGCGCCTGCCCGACAAGTTCAAGACGAAGTAGGCCGCGGCCTTCAGGGGCTGGCGTGACCCAGGAAACGGTCAGGCGGCCGGTCGCCCCATTGCGACTGGAAGCCTTCCTCGGCACTGAGCAGGTTGCCGCCATTGGCCGCGTTCAGGCGGTCGGTGTCGGCCCACCTCTCGTGCACGCGGCCCCATGGATCGCACCAGTAGTCGTAGACCTGGCTGCCCAGCAGGTGGCGACCGATGCCCCACATATGGTCGTACTTGCCCAGCCGCTTGATGTACTCGTGATCCTGGAAGACGCAGTCGATGTCCTGAACCTCGTAGGAAACGTGGTTCAGGCCGGCCCTGGTGTTGTGATTGCAGAAGAAGACATGGTGATCGACATAGGCGTCGCCGCGATCGAGACGGTTGAACGAGCCGATGATGTTTTCCTTCTCGCCGACATAGACGTCGTCGGAGCGGATCATGCCCAGCGTCTCGCGGAACCAGGCCACGGTCTCGGTCACCTTCGGCGAGGAGAGCACACCATGACCGATCCGCTGGATCGATGTGGGCGACTTGCCGAGCCGCATCACGCGGCCGACCCGGCGGCTGGGCTCTCGCGCGGTGTTGTGCTCGTCGCGGGCGATCTTGATCGGCTCGATGCGCGTCTGTCCCGAGACGACTTCGATCCGATAACCGTTGGGCTCGGTGAGGCGGACACGCTTGCCGCCGCCGGGCTCGTCCAGTGTCTCGATGCCCGAAGCGCCGGGCAGCTTCGCGAGGCGCTTCAGATCGTCCTCGTCGGCCGCGTGATAGGCGAAGCCAATGAACTTCGTGCCGCCCTTGTGTGTGACATGAAGATGATGGTGATCGTCGGTGCCGCGCATGTAGAGCGCGTCGGGCGTGCGTTCGGACCGGACCAGGCCGAAATGGGTGAGGAACTCCTCCATCTGGTCGAGGTCGGGCGCCTCCATCCGGGGCCAGGCAAATTCCGCAGCCTTGATTACGGCCATTGTTTCCTCCGCTCTTTGGAGGAACGCTAGCCCCGTCGTCCGACCCTGAAAAGGAGAGAAACAATGTCCAAGCCGCCGGCTCCCAATCCGCGCGACGCGCTCCGGTCCTTTGCCCCGAAGCTGATCGAACTAACCGACAATGTCGTGTTCGGTGACGTCTGGGAGCGTCCCGGCCTGTCGAAGCGAGACCGCAGCCTCATAACGTGTGCAGCCCTGGTGGCGATGAATCGCACGGAGCAGCAGACGGGTCATTTCGCCCGCGCTATCAACAACGGCGTGACCAAGGATGAGCTGATAGAACTCATCACGCATCTCGCATTCTATTCCGGCTGGCCGACGGCCATGTCGGCTGCCAACGTCGCCAAGAAAGTGCTCGAAGAGGGAGAGAAGAAGTGAAGCTTTGCTATTTCAATGACTACCGCCTGGGCGTCATCAAGGGCGACCAGGTCGTCGACGTGACGGATGCCGTGAAGGACATCCCGCATCTCGATTCGCGGGATCTCATCATCGGCCTCATCGCCAAGTGGGATTCCTACAAGGCCAAGGTCGAGAAGGCTGCCGCCGACGGCAAAGGCGTGCCGGTGTCGGGCGTGAAGCTGCGTCCGCCGGTGCCGAAGCCCGGCAACATCGTCTGCATGGCGGTGAACTACATGGAAGACGGCACGTTGCCGGAGAAGCCCGCCATCAACGCCTTCCACAAGGCGGCGACCGCGGTGATCGGCGACGGCGACACGATGGTGCTGCCCGACGCGCCGGCCTCGATCTTCGAGGGTGAGGCGGAGATGGCGCTGATCATCGGCAAGCGCGCCACGCGCGTGGCGCCGGCCGACGCTTTCAAGCACATCTTCGGTTACACCTGCTTCATCGACGGATCGGCCCGCGGCCTGCCGCCGCCGGGCAACGTGTTCTTCCAGATGAAGTCGCGTGACACGTTCGCGCCGATCGGTCCGTGCATCGTCACCGCCGACGAGATCGCCGATCCGCAGAACCTCAACATCACCCTGACCAACAACGGCACCGTGATGCAGAAGTTCAACACCTCCGACATGGCGCACCACATCCCGCACATCATCGAATGGGTGAGCTCGATCCATACGCTTGAGCCCGGCGACATCGTCGCCACCGGCACCAACCATCGCGGTCTCAACTCGTTCATGGACGGGGACAAGATCGAGCTGACGGTCGAGAAGATCGGCACGCTGAAGTTCAGCGTGAAGGACGAGCTAAAGCGCACCTGGGCCCGCACCACGCGTCTCCAGCACAAGGAGAAGGGCGGCGAGGGCCCGCACACGCCGCAGCTCACGGGCAAGTACGCCAAGTAACGGCGACGTGGCGAGCCGTTGATCCGGCTCGAAGACAAAATGAAAGGGCGCCGCGGTTTCCCGCGACGCCCCTTCGAGACAGTAGGCTGCTACCTACTTAGTGAGTGAGAGCGGCCTGGCCGTTGCCGGCCTGGACGGGGATCGCGCGGGGCTTCTTCTCCTCCGGGATCTCGCGCTGCAGCTCGATCGTAAGCAGGCCGTTGGCGAGCTTCGCACCCGTGACCTTCACATGGTCGGCGAGCTGGAAGCGGCGCTCGAAGTTGCGGCCGGCAATGCCACGATAGAGATACTGCTTCTCGTCCTGGCCTTCGGTCGGCGCGGCCTGGCCGGTGACCAGGAGCTCGTTCTCCTTCTGGGTCACGTTCAGCTCGGCTTCGGCGAAGCCCGCAACCGCCATCACGATCCGGTAGGCGTTATCGCCGGCCTTCTCGATATTGTACGGGGGGTAGCCGTTGGCGCCGGATTGGCTGGCCACCGAGTCGAGCAGGTCGAAGACCCGGTCGAAGCCGACGGTGGCGCGATAGAACGGGGAATAGTCGACAGTACGCATGTTGGTCATCCTCTCTTGAGCGATGTTGGACGTCCCCGCCCCGGATGGGCGCGGGGAACGACGCTGATTTGGGGAGGGAAGAGGGACCTTCAAGGGCGTTAAAAATTTCCTTCCGCGCCTCTTGAACGGCAGGAATTGCTCCCTCCGGAACAACCTTCGGAAATTCACTTCGTGGCGGATATGCGAGGAATCGCCAGATCAAAGGCGGGTACCAGCATGTCCAAATTCCTTCCCAAGTCCGAGACTTCCCTTTGGGTCCTGTCGATCTCCCAGGCGGTCGGCATGCTTGCGCTCAACGTCGCACTGCGCGTGGCCGTGTCGTGAAACACCTGCCGCTCTTCTTCGACCTCGCCGGCCGCAAGGTCGTCGTGGTGGGCGAAGGGCCCAAGGCCGACCTTCGCGCCAACCTGGCCGCTTCGGCTGGGGCCGATGTCCACCGGCTGACCGGCCCGTCGGTCGCGGTCGAGGATTTCCGTGGCGCCGTTGCCGCCTTCGTGGCGACGTCCGGCGAAGAGTCCGATACAGCCGTCTACCGGCAAGCCAAGGCGGCTGGCGTTCCCGTCAACGTGGCGGACCGGCCGGCTCTCTGCGACTTCATCATGCCGGCGATCGTCGATCGCGACGGCGTGGTGGTGGCGATCTCGACCGGTGGTGCGTCACCGACCTTGGCGACCGTCCTGCGCGGGCGGATCGAGGCGGCGTTGCCGCAGCGGTTGGGCGTGCTTGCGCGGCTGGCGGCCACGTTCCGTACGCAGGTCAATGCGCTGATCGCCGAACCTGCCCGCCGCCGGGCGTTCTTCCGTCGTCTGGTCGAAGGGCCGGCGGCGCGCCTTGCCCTCGCGGGCGACGAAGCGGGCGCGCGTCGTGTCGTTCTGGGTGATCTCGATGCAGCGCGGCGGCACAAGGCGCCGGCCGGCATCGCCCACATCGTGGGAGCGGGGCCGGGCGATCCTGATCTGCTGACCCTGAAGGCTGCGCAGTTGCTGCAGGAGGCCGACGCCATCCTTCACGACAGCCTCGTGCCGCCGGAAGTGCTGGCTCGGGCGCGTCGCGACGCGGAGGTCGTTTCCGTCGGCAAGCGGAAGGGTCGTCCGAGCTGGGCCCAGGCCGACATCGATGCCGAACTGGTGCGCCGGGTATGGGCCGGGCAGACCGTGGTCCGCCTGAAGGCGGGCGACCCCTTCGTCTTCGGGCGTGGCGGCGAGGAAGTCGATGCGCTGCGCGCGGCGGGCCTTGCCTACACGATCGTGCCGGGCATTACGGCGGCCCTGGGCTGCGCGGCATCCGCCGGCATTCCGCTCACTCACCGCGAGCACGCCTCGGCGGTGACCTTCGTCAGCGGCCACAGCGCCGTCGGCGGCAAGCAGGCCGCGTGGCCGGCACTTGCCGCGCAGGGCCATACGCTCGCGATCTACATGGGCGCGACGGAAGCGCCTTCGGTCCGCGACCAGCTTCTGGCCGCCGGGGCGGCTCCCTCGACCCCCGTCGCCGTCATCGAGAACGGCACGCGCCCGGACCAGACAGTTTCCACGGGACCGCTCGCAGATCTGACGCGGCTTGCCGCCCAGGCCGGCGGCGGTCCCAGCCTGATCATCGTGGGCGATGTCGCGGCCTATGCGGTCGCGCAGAGCCTGCCCCTCGCAAAGGTGTCCTGATGGCCAAGAATCTCAGCGGTGACCTGCAGGTCGCTTCCGCCAATCGACTGGCCGACGGCATGGTCGTCTGGCTCGACGAGGCGGGGCAGTGGACCGACCGGCTGGAGAGGGCCGCCGTTGCCCGCGACAAGCGTAATTCGGAGATCCTGCTGGATCGTGCGCGCGCCGAATCCTTCACAGTGGTCGATCCGTTCCTGGTCGCGGTGGCCGAGGACGATCACGGCACGCTCGAGCCGTTGTCGCTGCGCGAGAAGATCCGCGCTTCGGGCCTCACCTTCGACGCCATTGCCGCCGACGCGGTGCGTTATGCCTGATACCCATTTCTATCATTACGACAACTACGACCGCACGCTCGTCTCCGAGCGGGTCGATCAGTTCCGCGACCAGGTGCGCCGCCGTCTGGCCGGCGAACTGACCGAGGAGCAGTTCAAGCCGTTGCGCCTGCACAACGGCCTCTACCTGCAGCTCCACGCCTACATGCTGCGGATCGCTATTCCCTATGGCACGCTGTCGTCGCGCCAGTTGCGCAAGCTCGCCGACATCTCGCGCAAGTACGATCGCGGCTACGGCCACTTCACGACGCGCCAGAACCTCCAGCTCAACTGGATCAAGCTCGAGGACGCGCCGGACGCGCTGGCGGCGCTTGCCGAAGTCGACATGCATGCGATGCAGACGTCGGGGAACTGCATTCGCAACGTGACGGCCGACCACTATGCCGGCGCCGCCATCGATGAGATCGAGGATCCCCGCATCTGGGCCGAGATCGTGCGCCAGTGGTCGACCCTGCATCCCGAATTCACCTTCCTGCCGCGCAAGTTCAAGATCGCCATCACCGGCTCACCCAACGATCGCGCCGCCGTGCGCGTGCACGACATCGGTCTGCGCCTGTGGCGCAACGAGCAGGGCGAGGTCGGCTTCGAGGTGATCGTGGGCGGCGGTCTTGGCCGCACGCCGATGATCGGCAAGACGCTGCGCGAGTTCCTGCCGAAGAACGAGCTGCTCGCCTATCTCGAGGCGACCTTGCGCGTCTACAATCGCTACGGACGCCGCGATAACCTATACAAGGCACGCATCAAGATCCTGGTGCATGAGGTCGGCGCCGAGAAGATGCGCGAGGAGGTCGAGGCCGAGTACGCCGCGATGCGCGACGGCGCGCTCACACTCTCGGCCGAGACCATCGAGGCGATCGCGCGCCAGTTCGCGCCGCCCGAGTTGTCGGCACGGCCTGCCGTTTCGGGGCTGGTCGAGGCCCAGCGCCTGAGCGATCCGGATTTCGCCCTTTGGCTCAAGTCCAACGTCGCGCCGCATCGCGTGCCGGGCTACGCCATCGTGACGGCCTCACTGAAGCCCGCCGGCGCGCCGCCGGGAGATGCCAGCGCCACCCAGATGGATGGCGTCGCCGATATCGCCGAAGCCTATAGCCAGGCAGAGCTGCGGGTCAGCCACGAGCAGAACCTGATTTTCCCGCATGTCGCGGTCGAGGACCTGCCGCAGGTCTATCGTTCGCTGCAGGCGCTGGGCTTCGCCGAGGCCAATGTCGGCAAGATCACCGACATCATCGCCTGCCCGGGGCTCGACTATTGCGCGCTGGCCAATGCGCGCTCGATTCCGGTGGCGCAGCGCATTTCCAACCATTTCGCGAGCCTCGCGCGTCAGCACGATATCGGCGACCTGAAGATCAAGATCTCGGGCTGCATCAACGCCTGCGGCCATCACCATGTCGGCCACATCGGCATCCTCGGCGTCGATAAGAACGGCGTCGAGCTCTACCAGATCAGCCTCGGTGGCGACGTCGACTTCGGCAAGACGGCGATCGGCACGATCCTCGGGCCGGCTGTGACCGCGGACAAGGTGGTCGAAGCGGTCGACGACCTGGTCGGCACTTATCTCGACGCTCGCCAGGACGGCGAACGTTTCGTCGACACTTACCGGCGCATCGGCGCCCAGCCTTTCAAGGAGAGAGTCTATGGCACTGTTTAGCGAAGCGGGACTGCCGGCCTCCTATGTCGCCCTGCCGTTCAGCGAATGGCAGTCGCGGCCCGAATGGCCGGCCGTGTCCCTGTCAAACACCGATCCGGTCGAGGACCTCGCGCCGCATGTTGGCCGCCTGCGCCTGATCGTCCTCAACTTCCCCAAGTTCAGCGACGGCCGGGCCTATAGCCAGGCCCGCCTGCTGCGCGGCCGCATGGGCTATCGCGGTGAGCTGCGGGCGACCGGCGGCGTGCTGCAGGACCAGATCGCGTTCATGCTGCGCTGCGGTTTCGATTCCTTCGAGAGTGAGCAGAAGGGATTCGGCGATGCCCTCGCGAAGGCGCGGACTCTGTTCAGCGTTGTCTATCAGCCCGCCGAGGACGACCAGGTGCCGGCGTCGCTGCGCCGGCTCGAACACGGCAGCGTCGCGGCGTCCTGATCAGGCGTCGCTGCCATCCGGCTGGGAGTCGAGCCACTTCTGGGCTTCCTCGGTGGTGTCGAAAATCTGCGCCTGTCCGGTGAACTTGCCGAGATTGACGTATCGCTTGGCCAGTTCCGCGCCGAGCCCGGGCCTCGGGACCAGCGCCAGGGGGCCGCGGTTGGCCAGGCTCGCATAGGCCGTCGCCCGGGCAGCCAGCGCCATGACGTCCTCATCGGTATAGGTGCCGTCGCCCCGGCTGCCGTCGAACAGCTTGCGGTAGGTGAGGGCGTTCTGAGCCACGACGATATCGGTGAAATCCTCAATATCCTTGAGCGCAATGACGCCCAGCACCCGGGCGTGGATGAAGCGCTTTTCGTGGTCGATCGTGTACTCGATGGGCATGGGCGGATTTTACGCGAACCCGGTGGCGGTCGTCGAGCCGCTTGGCGGTTCCTGCAACCCCGGATAGGCTTCCTCCAATAGCCGGGGATACACCGGCGGGAGGAAGCGACATGATCAAGGGAGCAACGGGCGCCGCGCTGGCGCTCGCGCTGGGTTGGTGCGCGCTCGCGATGCCGGCCTCCGCGCAAATCTTCGTGAACATTCGTTCGCAGGATGCACCGAAGTACGACCCGCACAACAACACGTCGAGCGGCATGGGCCATCCCATGTTCATGATGGGCGACACGCTGGTCGCGCTCGATTGGGACCTGAAGAGCGTCCATCCGCTGCTGGCCAAGTCGTGGACGATCTCCGACGACCGGCTCACCTACACGTTCGCATTACGCGACGACGTCACCTTCTGCGGCGGCAAGAAGTTCACCGCCGACGACGTGATCTACTCCTTCACCCGACTGGCCGATCCTTCGGCGCGCTGGCCTTTCTATTGGCGACTGGGCGAGATCGATAGCCTGACCGCGCCCGATCCCCACACGCTCGTCTACAAGCTGAAGCGGCCGCACTCCGAGCTGCTGGTCGATCTCGCGAACTTCGCGGCGACCATCATCAACAAGGACAATGTCGAGGCGCTCGGCGCCGACTTCGGCGTCAAGGGCTTCGACGGCACCGGGCCGCTGTGCTGGGAAAGCTGGCAGCCGCGCAAGGAACTCGTGCTGAAGCGCCACGATGCCTACAAATGGGGACCGACCGGCGTCTACGCCAACAAGGGGCCGGTGAAGTACGAGAAGATGATCTGGCGCATCGTGCCGGAGGAGACGACACGCATCGCCACCATGCTCTCGGGGCAGGCCGATTTCTGCCACTGGAATCCGCTGCAGGCGATCGAGAGCTTCAAGAAGGCGCCCAACCTCGCCGTCTACGAGCCGACCGCCGACTTTGCGATGTACTACTGGGGCCTGAAGAGCACGCGTGAGAACCTGCAAGACAAGCGGGTTCGCCAGGCGCTCGCCCATCTCGTCGACCGCGAGGAGATCAACAAGGCGATCTTCTTCGGCCAGGCGGAGACGGCGCGGTCGCTCGTCCATCCCAAGGCGCTCGACTTCGAACCCGCGACGCTCGACGTGCTGACCAAGCGCGATCCGGAGAAGTCGAAGAAGCTGCTCGACGAGGCGGGCTGGAAGATGGGACCCGACGGCTTCCGCCACAAGGACGGCAAGAAGCTCGAGCTGCTGATGTACTCCTACACGGTGGGGCAGAACCCGAAACTGTCGGAAGTGCTGCAGGGCGCCGCGCGCACGGTTGGCGTCGACATCAAGATCCAGACCTGGGATCCCACGGTCTTCTTCCAGAAGATCGCCCAGCAGGATTACGACATCTGGACGCTCTCGGTGCCCTACACCTCGGCCGGTGACCAGATGTATCTCTACTATCACTCCAAGAACCGACCGGTGCCCAACCGCATGATGTGGAACGATGCCGAGACCGACCGCATCCTCGACGCCGGGCGCACCGCGACCAACGACGCCGACCGTGAGAAATTCTTCAAGGAGATCCAGCGGCGCATGCACGACGAGGCGCTGATGATTCCGGCGGCGCATTCCAGGCTCTTCCTGGTCGCCAAGAAGAGCATCAAGAACGTGCGCTCGCACGGCATCTACAGCGCGGCCCTCTACAAGGGACTGGACGTGCAGCCCTGACTTCGGGATCGTGGGGCATGACCACGATCTACGGCATCAAGAACTGCGACACGATGAAGAAGGCGCGCGCCTGGCTCGACAAGAAGGGCGTCGCCTACGACTTCCACGACTACAAGACGGCCGGCGTCGACCGCGGCCGTCTCGAAAGCTGGGCCCGCAAGGTCGGCTGGGAAGTGCTGCTGAATCGCTCCGGCACGACCTTCCGCAAGCTGCCCGACAGCGACAAGGAAGGATTGACCGAGGCCAAGGCGATCGCGCTGATGATAGCCCAGCCCTCGATGATCAAGCGGCCGGTGCTCGAAGCCGGGGCCAAGCTGCTGGTCGGCTTCAAGCCCGATCAGTACGAGACTTTGGCCTAGCCCGTCTTTCCCGCGCGCACTGACGTGCAGGCGAGGGCGATGCACTCGACGTGGCGGTGGTCGGTACCACAGCACCCGCCCAGCACGTTCATCTGCGGATGGGCCTCGACGAACGCACGATACTGATCGCCGAGTTCGACCGGATCGCCGGCATCGAGATCGGGCGCGTCGTTCAGTTCCTGGTGGCTGCGCCGCGAGGCGTTGGCGCGCAGCCCCCGGATGCGCCCCGTCCAGCCCTGGCCCGAACCCATCACGTCCTGGAAGTGGGTGGGGTGGGCGCAGTTGATCATGTAGTAGGCCGGCCCGTTCGCGGTCGCGGCGTCGACGAGCCCGATCGCCTCGGCCAACGTCTGTCCGGCCGGCAGGCGGCCGTCGGTCTCGACGGTGAAGGACAGCGCCACGGGCATGCCGGCTCGCAGGGCCGCGCGTGCCAGGCCGATCGCTTCCGGGGTGTTGGTCATGGTGATGGCCGTCACCATGTCGGCGCCGGCCTCGGCAAAGGCGTCGATCTGCAGGGCGTGATAAGCCTCGGCAGCACCCTCCGTCATGGCCTCGCCGGGGACATAGCCGTCGCCGCGCGGGCCGATGCAGCCGCTGATCACCATCGGTGAGGCCGGGGTCTCGTGGGCCTCGCGCAGGTCATGCATCAGCCGGATTGCCTCCGCATTGGCCGCGGCGGTGTCGGCCGTGGAGTACCCGAGCTGGGCGCCCCAGTCAGCGCTGGCCCGCCAGGTGGGGCTCTCGAGAATGAAGCCCATGCCGTGGGCGCGCGCGATCTCGATGTAGCGCTCGTAATACCGGATCAGCTTCCGCCGCCCCTCGGCTTCGCGGAGGAGGGGAAAGGCCGCGAAGAGGGGCAGGTCGAGTCCGTCGTGGAAGATCAGGCAGGTCTCGATGCCGCCGTCGGTCAGGAAGAGGCCGCCATCACCCTGGGGCAGGCCGTGGCGATACTTGGCGCTCATCTTCATCTCGTGGCGCTCCTGAATTTAAATAATCGTTATTTATCAAGATATTATACTGTATAATTGACACATTGGGAGAAATATCAGAGAGTCGGCTCATAAAGCCTTTTACGGGCAAGATAATTGATTGCTGTCGGCCGTTATGGCTGTCCCCCTCTTTATTCGAGGTCCGAAAATGAAAATCGCTACTGTTGCCCTTCTTCTGCCCCTCGCCATGTCGGTTTCCGCCTGCGGCGACACCTGGGGTGAACGCGCCGTGACCGGCGGCGCCATTGGCGCGGGCACGGGTCTCGCGGTGGGCGCGATTGCGGGTTGGCCGCTGGTCGCGCCCGTGCTGGTCGGCACGGCGGTCGGCGCCGGCATCGGCGCTGCCACCACGCCGAAGAAGTAGCACTATCCCAGCAGAAGCTTGAGCTTACGCTCGAAGACGCGCAGCACGTCTTCGAGCGTGTCTCCGTGCGCCAGTTTGCGCGGGCCGTTGTAGACCATGTAGCTGGAGCCGCTGCCGCCGCCCGGGACCTTGGCGATGGCGTAGAGCGGTTGCTCGGCGGTGTGGCGGAAGATCGAGAAGATCGCCATGCCCGGCCGGAAATCGATGGCGTAGTCGCGCCATTCGCCGGAAGCCACACGCATGCTGTAGACGCCGAGAAGCCGCGACAGTTCGCGCTTGTCGAATGAGACAATACGGCGCCGGGCCCGCTGATCGGCCAAACGGTACAGGTTGTTCATGCCGCCATGACTTCGAACATGTCAGTGGTGTGAATACTTGCAGAACCGCCGGTGGGGGTAAAGCGTCCTTCCAGCCCCATTCCGTTGTTTGCCAAAGCATGGGTGGGGGGCTATGAACCGCCGCTCAGGTTGTTGATATTCCGCGATATTCCGGGAGCACTACGTGTCCGACTCCGCCGCGTTCCATGAGATCGACGAGGCCGTCCGCAAGGACGAGATGAAGGAGTGGTGGAGCCGCTACGGCACCTGGGTGGTGGCCGGCGCCGTCGTTGTCGTGGTCGCCGTCACGGGTTTCGTCGGCTGGCGCCAGTACGACCAGGCGCAGCGCGCCGCGGCCAGCGCTACCTACTCCGCGGCACTGGCCCAGATCGCAACCGATCCGGCGGCCGCCCGCGTCGAGCTGGAAAAGCAGGCCGCGAACGCCATGCAGCCGTACCGGTCGCTCGCCGCACTCGCCGCCGCGCAGCTCCTGCCCACGCTGGAAGAGCAGGCGACCGCATTGACGGCCGTGGCACCCAAGCTCTCGGCGTCCGAGCTCAGCGACCTCGCCGTGGTGATCGCGGCCTTCAAGAGCATAGACACGCCGAAGGCCGAGGAGATGGTGGCGAAGCTCGAGCCGCTGGCCGGCCCCGGCCGTCCGTTCCGGCTCAGCGTGCGCGAGTTGCAGGCGATGCTGGTGGTCCGCAAGGGCGACACCAAGCGCGCAAAGGAATTGTGGAACGAGATCGCCAAGGATCCCGCGGTGCCGCAGGGTACCTCGCAGCGCGTCACGGCAATGCTCAATCTCTACGGCGGCACGGAGGCGAAGTAGTTTCGATGTCGAGCGTGTTGCGCGTGGCCGATCTCCGTTTCCTCCTCGCCGCCGTCGTCATGGTGGCGTCCCTCTCGAGCTGCGATTTCTTCGACAAGAGGAAGACGCCGATTCCGGGCGAGCGCATTTCCGTGCTCGGCGACCGGAAGGATCTCGAACCCGACAGCGACGTCGCCAACATGCAGGTCGTGTTGCCGCCGCCGACGGTCAACGAGTCGTGGCCGCAGTCCGGCGGCTTCGCCAACAACGCCATGCACAACCTGGCGATCGGCGACTCGCCGCAGATCATCTGGACCGCCGATGTCGGCTCGGGCAGCAGCTCGACGCGCATCCTCACCACGCCGCCGGTCGTCGCCGAGGGCAAGGTGTTCGCCAAGGATGCGCAGGGCACGGTCTCGGCCTTCAACGCCGACACCGGCGCGCTTCTCTGGCGTGTCACGCTGTCGCCCGAGAAGGCGCGCGACTCCGACGAATTCGGCGGCGGTCTTGCCTATTACGGCGGCAAGCTGTTCGTGACGACCGGCTTCGCCGTCGTCTATTCGCTCGACCCGGCCACCGGCAAGGAAGACTGGAATTCGAGCGTCAGCGCACCGGTGCGTGGTTCGCCGCTGGTGTTCGGCGACCGGGTCTTCGTCATCGCCATCGACAACAAGCTGCACGCGCTGGCCGCCTCGGACGGCTCGGACCTCTGGCAGTTCTCCGGCCTGCAGGAGACGTCGGGTTATGTCGGCGGCAACAGCCCGGCCGGCTCCGGCGACTTCGTCGTGGCGCCGTTCACCTCGGGCGAAGTCGTTGCGCTGCGCATCGACAATGGCCGTCCCGTCTGGAACGAATCGCTGATCGGCGCCCGCGCCGACCTTCGCGCCTTCGGCAACCTGGCCGACATTCGCGGCCGTCCCGTGATCGATCGCGGCCTGGTGATCGCGATGGGATCGGCCGGACAGATCGCCGGCATCGAGCTGCGCTCGGGCCAGCGCCAATGGGACCGCAACATCGGCGGCAGCCAGACGCCGTGGACGGCCGGCCGCTTCCTGTTCGTGATGACCGGCAATGCCGATGTCGTGGCCATGGTCCGCGACACCGGCAAGGTGCGCTGGGTGACGCCGCTGACGCAGTACGAGGATGCCAAGCGCCGCACGCCGGTCCTGTGGGGCGGGCCGGTGCTGGCGGGTGACCGCCTGCTGCTGACGAGTTCGTTGGGCGATCTGCTGGCCGTCTCGCCCTATACCGGCGAAGTGCTCGGCAAGATCGACGTGCGCGACCGCGTGCGCCTCGGTCCCGTCATCGCCAACCGGACCATTTATGTGCTGACAGATTCCGGGCGACTCGTTGCCCTCCGCTGAAGAACGCCCCGCGCCCCAGGGCCTGCGCCGGGTCGCCATCGTCGGTCGTCCCAACGTCGGCAAGTCCACGCTGTTCAATCGCCTGGCAGGCCGTCGGCGCGCGATCGTCGACGACACGCCCGGCGTCACGCGTGACGTGCGCGAGCAGCCCGCGCAGCTCGGCGACCTCGCCTTCATGCTGCTCGACACGGCGGGCTGGGAAACCGCGGGTGGCGAGGCGCTCGAGGCGCGCATGCGCCGCTTCACCGAGCGCGCGATCGAAGGCTCGGACGTCGTCCTCTTCCTGATCGACGCCCGCGCCGGCGTCCTGCCGCTCGACCAGAGTTTTGCGAGCTGGCTGCGCAAGCGGTCGGCGAAGGTGATCCTGGTTGCCAACAAGTGCGAGGGCCGGGCGGGCCAGCAGGGCTTGGCCGAAGCGCATGGCTTGGGTCTCGGCGAGCCGATCCCGGTTTCGGCCGAGCATGGCGAGGGCCTGAGCGATTTGCACGAAGCGCTCGGCCGTCACATCGAGCCGATGCCCGACGAGGACGAGGTGGCCGCCGCCAGCGAAGGCGACGACCCGGACCTGGCCGAATTGCCCGCAGGCCGGCCGCTGCTGCTGGCCATCGTCGGCCGTCCCAATGTCGGCAAGTCCACACTCCTCAACCGCCTGGTCGGCGAGGAACGCGTCCTGACCGGCCCGGAGGCTGGCATCACCCGCGACTCGATCCGGGTCGAATGGGAGTGGAAGGGGCGCCCGGTGCGCCTGGTCGATACGGCCGGCATGCGTCGCCGTAGCCGCATCGAGGCCAAACTCGAGGCTGCCTCGGTGGCCGATACGCTCGACACGATCCGGCTCGCCGACGTGGCGGTGGTCGTGCTCGACGCGGCCGACATGGCCGAGAAGCAGGACCTCAACATCGCCGGCTGGGTGATCGAGGAAGGTCGCGCGCTGGTGATCGCGGTCAACAAGACCGATCTGCTGGCCGACGACCAATCGAACTCTTCCAAGCAGTGGCGCAAGCTGCGCGACCGGCTGGAGATGTCGTTCTCCCAGGTGAAGGACGCGGCCATCGTCGGCTTCTCGGCGCTGACCGGCCGCGGCATCGATCGCTTGATGCCCAAGGTGTTCGAGACCTACGAGATCTGGAACAAGCGGGTGCCGACGCCCAAGCTCAATCGCTGGCTGCGCGAGATGGAGACGCTGCATCCGCCGCCGCTCGCCAGCAACGGCCGCCGCATCCGCCTGCGCTTCATGACCCAGATCAAGCGCCGGCCGCCGACGTTCATCCTGTCGGTCAGCCAGCCGGAAGAGCTGGGTAATGACTATCTGCGCTTCCTGACGAACCGCCTGCGGGACGATTTCGACATGCCCGGCGTGCCGATCCGGCTCAGCATGCGCAAGCCGAAGAACCCCTACGAAGGCCGTCGCAAGCCGCAGCGGTAGGGCTGAGCGGAGCTCAGCCCAGGGAGCGTCAGGACATTGCCCCCGGCAATGTCCGAGAGCGCCGAAGAAAGAGCGATCGCAGGAAGCCTCTGACCCCTCTGTCGGCCGCATTGCGGCCGACAGAAGAGACGCGCCTTGCCCCAAGGCGACCTGCTGCCCTAGGTTTAATTCCAACAAAGTCGAAATAACGAGCTGCACCGCAGCCGCCGACGGGATGAAAGGGTAGAACGATGGACGTTCAGTACGTAGCGCCGAAAACGCTCGATGAAGCGGTTCGGGCATTCGCCGCGGCCGCAGGCTCCGGCCGGATCCTGGCCGGCGGCACCGACCTGCTGGTCCAGATGCGCAACGGGGTCGTCACGCCCGGCACGATCATCGACATCAAGAAGATCGGCGAACTGACCTCGATCGAGGAGACGAAAGACGGAGGCTTCCGGGTCGGCGCCGCCGTCTCGGGGATGGTGCTGCGCGAGCATCCCAGGCTCAGCAAGGTCTGGCCGGGTGTCGTCGAGGCCGCCAACCTGATCGGCTCCACCCAGGTGCAGGGCCGCGCCACGGCCGGCGGCAACCTGTGCAACGGCTCGCCCGCCGGCGACAGCGTGCCCGCCATGGTCGCGGCCGGCGCCATCGTCGTCATCCAGGGGCCGAATGGCCGTCGCGAGCTTCCCGTCGAGAAGGTGCCGAAAGGGCCGGGCCGCCTCAATCTCGAAGCCGGCGAGATCGTCGTTTGCTTCAACCTGCCGCCGCGCGCGAAGGGATCGAGCGACGCCTACCTGCGCATGATCCCTCGCACTGAGATGGACATCGCCGTCGTGGGCTGCGGCGTCAGCCTGACGCTCGACAAGGGAACCTGCACCGCCGCGCGTGTCGGCCTGGGCGCCGTCGCGCCGACCGTCCTGCTGGTCGAGGAGGCTGCGAAGGCGCTGATCGGCTCGAAGCTCGATGAGGCGGCTCTGGCCAAGGCTGCGGCCGCCTGCAGTGCCGCCTGCCGCCCGATCGACGACAAGCGCGGCACCATCGCCTACCGCACCAAGGTCGCCGGCGTCCTGCTGAAGCGCACCGCACTCATCGCCGCCGAACGCGCGGGAGGAAAGTAAGACCATGGCCAAGCTCCACGTCACCACCACGATCAACGGCGAACCGCAGGAATACCTCTGCGATGCCGAGCAGAGCATGCTCGACGTGCTGCGCGGGCCGCTCGGCCTGACCGGCGCTAAGGAAGGCTGCGGCACCGGCGACTGCGGCGCCTGTACCATCACCGTGAACGGCCGCATCGTCTGCTCGTGCCTGATGCTGGCGGCCGAGGCCGAGGGCCAGAAGATCGGTACCATCGAGGGCATGGCCGGCGAGGAGCTGCATCCGCTGCAGCAGAAGTTCCTCGAGTCCGCCGCTCTCCAGTGCGGCATCTGCACGCCGGGCGTGCTGATGGCCGCGCGCGCCTTGCTGGAAAAGAATCCCGATCCGACCGAGCACGAGGTTCGCTTCTGGCTGGCCGGAAACCTGTGCCGCTGCACGGGCTACGACAAGATCATCCGCGCCGTGATGGATACCGCCGCCGACATGAGGGCCGCACGATGAGCACCAACTCTCCCGACACCGCCAACGACAACAAGTGGATCGGCAAGCGCACGGTCCGTCCCGACGGCGCCGACAAGGTAACGGGTCGTGCGGCCTATGCCGCTGACACGACCATGCCCGGCATGATCTGGGGCAAGGTGCTGCGCAGCCCGCATCCGCATGCGCGCATCAAGTCGATCGATACCAGTAAGGCCGAGGCCTATCCCGGCGTGAAGGCCGTGATGACGGCCAAGGACATCGTGAACTTCCCGCTCGATAAGTCCGTGATGCTGGGCATTCAGGACATGCGCTGGATGTGCCGCAACGTCATGGCGCGCGAGAAGGCGCTGTTTGCCGGTCATCCGGTCGCGGCGGTCGCGGCGATGTCGGAGAAGATCGCGGCGGAAGCCTGCAAGCTGATCGAGGTCGAGTACGAGGTGCTGCCCTTCGTGATCGACGTCGAGGAGGCGATGAAGCCCGACGCACCGATCCTGCACGACTTCATCAAGTTCAAGGACAAGCCCTCGAACATCGCGGGCACCCTGGAGCACAAGCTGGGCGACATCGGCGAAGGCTTCGCCAGGGCCGACGTCGTCATCGAGCGCAGCTTCCGAACCCAGCCGGTGCACCAAGGCTACATCGAGCCGCATGCCTGCCTGGTCAGCGTCTCCGACGGCAAGGCCACGATCTGGAGCTCGAGCCAGGGCCAGTTCATGGTCCGCGCCATGTGCGCCTATCTGACGGGCCTCCCGCAGAACGACATCCGCGCCATCCCCGCCGAGATCGGTGGCGGCTTCGGCGGCAAGACCATCATCTACCTCGAGCCGCTGGCGCTGATCCTCGCCAAGAAGTCCGGCCGTCCGGTGAAGATGACGATGACGCGCGGCGAGGTGTTCCACGCCTCGGGTCCGACCTCGGGCTCCTACAGCAAGGTCAAGCTGGGCGCGACCAAGGACGGCAAGCTGCTGGCCGCACAAGGCACCTTCTGCCTGCAGGCTGGCGCACTGCCGGGCTCGCCCATTCGCGGCGCGGCCGGCTGCGCCTTCGCGCCCTACGACATCCCGAACGTTCATTCGTTCGGCTACGACGTGGTGTCCAACCGCTCGAAGGTCGCGGCCTATCGCGCGCCGGGCGCCCCGATCGGCGCCTATGGCGTCGAATGCGTCATGGATGAGCTGGCCGAAGCGCTGAAGCTGGATCCGCTCGATTTCCGCCTGAAGAACGCCGCGAAGCAGGGTACCAAAGCCGCGCACGGCCCGGTCTTCCCGCGCATCGGCTTTGTCGAGACGATCGAAGAGGCGAAGAAGCACGCGCACTATACAACGCCGCTGCCCAAGGCCGGGAAGGGCATGCTGTATGGCCGCGGCGTCGCCTCCGGCTTCTGGTTCAACGCCGGCGGCGAATCGAGCGCACAGGTGAATATCAACGAGGACGGCACCGTCGTCGTGATCACCGGCCATCCCGACATCGGCGGCTCCCGCGCCTCGACGGCCAACATCACCGCCGAGCTTTTGGGCATCGACTACAAGAAGGTCTCGGTGCTGATCGGCGACACCAGCGTCATCGGCTTCAGCAACCTGACCGGCGGCAGCCGCGTGACCTACGCCTCGGCCATGGTCGTGACTCACTCGACGGAGCGGGTGATCACCCAGCTTCGCGAGCGGGCCGCCAAGATCTGGAAGATCGATCCCGACGCGGTCGTCTGGGAGAACGGCGAGGCCCGTCCGGCCGGCGACAATGCCGGCAAGTTCGAGCCGCTCAGCCTCGGCCAGATCGCGGCACAGGCAAGCGCCACCGGCGGCCCGATCGGCGCCGGCCAGCAGCTCAACACGACGGGTGCCGAAGGCGGATTCGCCACGCATGTCTGCGACGTCGAGGTCGATCCCGATCTCGGCATCGTGCGTGTGCTGCGCTACACGGCCTTCCAGGACGTCGGCCGCGCCATCCATCCGAGCTACGTCGAGGGCCAGATCCAGGGCGGCGCCGCGCAGGGCATCGGCTGGGCGCTGAGTGAGGAGTACATCTTCAACAAGGACGGCAAGCTCGATAACCCGAGCTTCCTCGACTATCGCATGCCCGTCTGTTCGGACCTGCCCATGCTCGATTCGGTGATCCTCGAGATCCCGAACCCCAAGCACCCGCAGGGCGTTCGCGGCGTCGGCGAGGTGCCGCTGGTACCGCCGCTGGCTGCTGTTTCGAATGCCATCTACGACGCGCTCGGCCGGCGCTTCTACAGCCTGCCGATGTCGCCGCCGAAGGTGCTGGCGGCGATGGAGCTTGCGGCCGCCGAATAGCATGGACGGCGGTCGTCGAGGGGCGGCCGCCTGCACTGCAAACCGCGTTTAGCTCTGCATTTTCGGGGCGTGGCGGCTGGTCGAAAGCTGGTCCTACAATGAGCCGTCTGGCTTTTTGGGGGACAGAATGCCGACAGATGCCGACACCGGGGGAGGTGCGTCGGGCGGTCCGACTCCGCCGTCGCCGCCGACAGCTTCCTCTTCGAATCTGAAGCCGCGTCCGACCGCATTCCAGGCCTTTGAAGGCCTCGCGAAGTGGCTCGATGTCGTGCGCAAGATCGCCGTCTCGGTGGTGGTGATCGTCGCTGTCTCCATCGTCACCATTCTGGTCATCCGCGAGACGCGCAAGCAGGCGCTCGCCATCGATCCGGTCATCGTCGAACTGCTCGATCTCAAAGAGGCCATGACGCCGGAACTGGCGGCGCAGAGCCTGGCCAAGCACCTCGACGCCATCCAGCGCAGCGGCGCCACCGAGTGGAGAAAGCTTTACGTCGACCATTCATCGAGCCCCATCGATCTCCAGATTCCCGGCGTACCGTTCACCATGCGCGCGGGCATGCGCGAGGTCGCCTCGCTGTTCGGCAAGTCGCGCACGACCATCCAGGCATCGGTCGTATCGCGGCGGACGTCTCCCGCCCTGGCCGCCTCGGTCTACGTCGTCGGCGATCCGGCGGGGCGTGCCTCGTGCGAGTCCTATGCCGACGCCAGCGGCATGGACCGCCTTCTCGAATGCGTCGCGCTCGAGGTGATGACTTTCGTCGACCCGAAGGTCGCCGCGTCCTACGTCTTCAATATCGAGAAGGAACAGTGCAAGGACCTCGATGCGGAGAAGCGGGCCGACGAGGACGAGACGACGCAGGAGATGCGCCGCCTCAAGAAGCGCCGGGTGGCGTGCGGCTTCGACCGCACGCGGTCGCTGATCGCCAAGGCGCTTGATCGCGGCCGGCCCGACGATCGGCCCTGGGTCTCCTATGTCTACGGCCGGGTCCATATGGCGCGCGCGATCGCGCTGGCCGGCATCGATCGCGAAGACCAGCTCAGCGAACTCGATCAGGCGATCGGCCGCTTCACTGGCGCAACGATCGAGCTCAACAACGCGCCCAGCGCCGTGGCGACCCTGTTCGAAGCCTATGTGATGAAAGGGACGCTGATCCACGAAGCCACGACGACGATGAAGTGGCAGAGCGATCCCGGCTCGCCGATGCAGTATCAACTCTACCTGGCCGGGGCGACGTTCAAGGATGCCGAGGAAAACCTGAAGAAGATCCCCGCGAACCGCACGCCGGAGCTGCATGCGCTGGTGAAGGGCTTCGAAGGGCAGCTCTACTATCGCCTCTGGATGATCAAGGCCCACCAGCGCACGCAGAAGGGACTGGTGACCGTCGCCGACAAGAAGGACGCCGGTGAAATCGCGCTGCTGCAACGCTCGAACCAGAGTTACGAGGCAGCCGCGAGATACGAGCCCACGGCGGTTCTCCTGACGCATTGGGGCAATACCCTGCGCGCCCTGCACAAGTTCGAGGATGCGGCCAGCCGATACCAGCAGGCGGCCGATCTGGCACCCGACTGGTATGCGCCGCGGATCAATGTGGCGATCGCCTATCTCGACCGCGTCGAGCATGCCGAAAAGCAGCCGTCGGTCATCGACGTTCTGTATGCGCTGGGATCCTCTTCGGACTATCTGGGATGGGTGTCGGGTGGCGATCCGCTGGAGAGTTTCCTCTCGCGGATCGACCGCGCGCTCGCGAGGACGGGCGTCCCGGAAGAGCAGAAGATCTATCAGGCCTGCCGGCCGGCAACGCCACGCGGCGACTACGACAAGATGGTCTACGTCACCAACGCCAAGCAATGCATCGACAAGGTGATAACCGCGGTGAACCTGCGGGCGGCGAGCCAGCCGCGGCCGGTTCTCAAAGGCGGCTGAACGGGCGTCGCCGCTCGCCGCGACCGACCTACTGGCGGGTTTGCGCCACCAGCGCTTCGTCGCCGGCGATCCATTCGCCGTTCATCGTGCACGATGGCATCGCGAGCTGGATCAGCGCTTCGCCGTGCGCCTCGGGCGGCGTCTGCTGGGCCTCGTCCTCGCCCGGGAAGGCCTCGCGGCGCATGAAGGTGCGGGTCGGGCCGGGGTTGAAGAGGTTCACCTTCAGCGGCGTGTGCGCGACCTCGGCGGCATAGATGCCGACCATCATGTCGAGCGCGGCCTTGCTGGTGGCGTAGGCGCCCCAGTAGGGCAGGATGCGACGCGAAGCGCCCGACGTGACGAAGATCGCGCGACCGGCGTCGGAGCGGCGCAGCAGCGGGTCCATCGAACGGATCAGGCGCCAGTTGGCGGTGACGTTCACCGCGAGCACCTGCTCGAACACCTTGGGTTCGAAATGGCCCATCGGCGACAGCGTGCCCAGGATGCCGGCATTGCCCAGCAGCACGTCGAGGCGGCCGAAGCGCTCGTACAGCGCCTGGCCCAGCCGGTCGATGCCGGGGCCGTCGGTGATGTCGAGCGGCACCAGGGTCGCCGAGCCGCCGATCGCCTTGATCTTGTCGTCGACCTCCTCGAGACCGCCGACGGTGCGAGCGACCAGCACGCAGTGCGCGCCCTCGGCCGCGTAGGCGAGCGCCGCTGCAGCGCCGAGGCCGCGCGAGGCGCCGGTGATCAGCGCGATGCGCCCGGCGAGACGGCCGACGGCAGCTTCGGTCATGGCTTGGAACTCAGGCGGATTCGACGAGAAGGGAGAGCTGGCGGTCGTCGGCGCCGGTCACGTCGTCGAGCGCGATCGGGTAGTCGCCGGTGAAGCAGGCATCGCAGAAGGCGGGATCGGCAGAGTTGCGGCCGCCCGGCAGGCCCATGGCGCGATAAAGCCCGTCGATCGAGACGAAGGCGAGCGAATCGACGCCGATGAACTTCGCCATGCCGGCGACGTCGTAGCGGGAGGCCAGCAACTTGTCCTTGTCCGGCGTGTCGATGCCGTAGAAGCAGGGGTCGGTGGTCGGCGGCGCCGCGATGCGCATGTGCACTTCCTTGGCGCCGGCATTGCGCACCATCTCGACGATCTTCATCGAGGTCGTGCCGCGGACGATCGAATCGTCGACCAGGATCACGCGCTTGCCCTCGATATGGGCGCGGTTGGCGTTGTGCTTCAGGCGCACGCCGAGATGGCGGATGTGGTCGGCCGGCTCGATGAAGGTGCGGCCGACATAGTGGTTGCGGATGATGCCCAGCTCGAATGGCAGGCCTGATTGCGCGGCATAGCCGATCGCGGCGGGCACGCCGGAGTCCGGCACCGGGACGACGACGTCGGCCGGGACGGGGCTTTC
Organism: Reyranella sp. GW821-FHT12G01; assembly: GCF_058806575.1. Classification (NCBI taxonomy): domain Bacteria; kingdom Pseudomonadati; phylum Pseudomonadota; class Alphaproteobacteria; order Hyphomicrobiales; family Reyranellaceae; genus Reyranella; species Reyranella sp. GW821-FHT12G01. The sequence goes on along the minus strand of NZ_JBXAPV010000001.1, from coordinate 2,838,126 downwards.
CTTGGCCAGCTCTATGCCGATCCGCTTGCGGGCGTCATAGACGCCGACGCCCTCGACCTTCGAATCCGGCCGCGCGAAGTAGATGTGCTCGAACACGCAGAAGCGGCGCTTCTGCTTGGCGAAGGGCTTGATGGACCTGAGGCCGTTACCGTCGACGATCACGATCTCGCCCGGTTCGACGTCGCGCACGAAGCGGGCGCCGATGATGTCCAGCGCACAGCTCTCGGAAGTCAGGATCCAGGCATCGTCCAGCTTGCCGATCACCAGCGGCCGCACGCCCATCGGGTCGCGAACGCCCAGCAGAGCCTCGTTGGTCAGCAGCAGGAGGGAGTACGCGCCCTTGACCCGGCCCAGCGCATCGATCAGCCGGTCGACGACGGTCGAGTAGTTCGACCGGGCGATCAGGTGGTTGATGACTTCGGTGTCGGTGGTCGATTGGAACAGGCAGCCGATGCGGACCAGCTCCTTGCGGAGGAGGTACGCGTTAGTGAGATTGCCGTTATGCGCGAGCGCCAGGCCGCCGAAGTCGAAATCGGCGAAGATCGGCTGGATGTTGCGGTCCGAGGAGCCGCCGGTCGTGGCGTAGCGATTGTGGCCGATCGCCGAGTAGCCGACCAACTTTTCCATGATGGCCTGGGTGCCGAAGATGTCTCCGACGAGGCCGGCGGCGCGGTGATTGTGGAAGAGGCGACCGTCGAAAGTGACGATTCCAGAGGCTTCCTGGCCACGATGCTGCAGGGCATGCAGGCCCAGTGCGCTGTGAGCGGCGGCATCTGACGTCCCGTAGATGCCGAACAACGCACATTCCTCGTGAAACTTGTCGAGGTCGTCTTCGGAGCGTTTCGGGGTGCTGTGCACGGCGGGGTTATAGCTGGGGTGTCGCCCCGAAGCTATCAAGGATAACTCACTGCGGCGGTTTGGTTTCCCCAGGCGTCGCCGGCGCCGTTTCGGCGGGGGTGGGCGCGGCGCGCGGCGCCGTCGACGGCGGAATCACGCCACTTTCCATGCCCGGACGCTGCAGGCGATTTCGGAAGCCGGTCGGCAGATGAGGCTCCACGAAGGTCGCCATCTCGCGGATCATGGGAAAACTCGCGGCGCCCTCGACCGCGGGCGGCAGCGCGCGCGGACCCAGATAGCCGTAGAACAGGAAGGCCGTGCCCATGGCGACCCAGGCGCACAGCACGCCAAAACCCGCTCCCAGGATCTTGTCGGGCTTGCCCAGCGGGCTGGAGCGGATCGAGCGGGAAAGGACGCTGGTCAGCATGATCAGCACGATCAGTGCGCCTACGAAGACCGTCAGCAGGGAGATGAAATAGGCGAGTTCTGTGCTGCCGACGAGCTTCTCGATCTCGGGCTGGACCACCGGCGAGAAGCGCCAGGCGACCCATCCGGCGCCGATCCAGGAGGCGATGAAGAGGACGGCATGCGCGAACCCGGTGGACATGCCGATGGCCGCTCCAAACACGGCGATGGCGATCACGGCGACATCGAAAACGGTAATACCAAGCTGCTCCATCGATCCCGTTCTCTCTGCCCTAGTCCTGATCCTGATCGCGTCGGCGGTCGCCGGATCCGTCACCGGACCCTTCGCGCCGGCCACGTTTTAGAGGCCGGTCAGCCGGTTGGAAACGCGCCACAAGGTCCGATAGATGCTCGATTTCGTCAATGGCGATGCCCTCCGGCGCACGCGGGGCAGGCCCCGAGCCACTGCGGACCTGGGGGATAAGCGCGCTGCGAAAACCGAGCTTGGCGGCCTCGCGCAAACGCGCCTCGCGCTGGCCGACCGGCCTGACCTCGCCGCCGAGGCCGATCTCGCCGAACACGACCATGTCGCCCGGTACCTGCTCGTCGGCCAGCGACGAAATGACCGCCGCCGCCACCGCGAGGTCCGCAGCCGGCTCGCCGATCCGCAGTCCACCCGCCACATTCAGGTAGACGTCGTTGGCGCCCACCGTGACGCCGCAGCGCGCCTCAAGCACGGCCAGCACCATCGCCAGCCGGTTCGAATCCCACCCGACCACGGCGCGGCGCGGCGTGGCCAGGGAAGAGGGGCTGACCAGCGCCTGGATCTCCACGAGGAGGGGGCGCGTGCCCTCGATGCCGGCGAAGACACAGGTGCCTGAGACGTGGCCACGGCGATCCGCCAGGAACAGGGCCGAGGGATTGGCGACGTCGGACAGGCCGCGGTCGGACATCTCGAAGACGCCGATCTCGTCGGTCGGGCCGAAGCGGTTCTTGACGGTGCGCAGGATGCGGAACTGGTGCCCGCGCTCGCCCTCGAAATAGAGGACCGTGTCGACCATGTGCTCGAGCACGCGGGGCCCGGCGATGGCGCCATCCTTGGTGACGTGCCCGACCAGCAGCACGGCAATGCCACGCCGCTTGGCGAGTTCGACCAGCGCCTGCGCCGAGGCCCTGACCTGAGTGACAGTGCCGGGCGTCGAATCGACCGTGTCGAGCCACATCGTCTGGATCGAATCGATGACCGCGACCTTGGGTGCATCCGCCCGTTCCAGCGAGGCCACGATGTCGCGGACCGACGTGGCCGCGACGAGCTGGACCGGCGCATCGGCGAGACCCAGTCGCTCGGCGCGCAGGCGCACCTGATCGACGGCTTCTTCGCCGGAGATGTAGGCGCAGGCCGTGTTCTGCCGGGCAAGTGCTACCGCCATCTGCAGCAGCAGTGTCGACTTGCCGATACCGGGATCGCCGCCGATCAGCAGCGCGGAGCCCACGACCAGTCCGCCGCCGCACACCCGGTCGAATTCGTTGATGCCGCTCTTCAGGCGGGGTGGTTGAGGCGTCGAGCCGGTCAGGCCGGTGAATTCGAGCAGCCGGCCCTTGCCGCCGCGCGCAAGACCGCCTCCCGCGGGACCCGGCGCGGGCGCCGCTTCCTCGACGATGGTGTTCCATTCGCCGCACGATTCGCAGCGGCCGCTCCACTTGCTGGTGACGGAGCCGCACGCCTGGCAAACGTAGCGCTTGAGCGGGCGCGCCACGCCTAGAGGCTCCGGACCTGCATCCGGATCGGACCCTCGGCCCGGCCATTGATGAACTGGTCGACATGGGCATTGCCCGAGCGGTCGATGTCGGCGACCGGGCCCTGCCAGATCAGCTTGCCTTCGTGGAGCATGGCGATCCGATGGCCGATCTTGCGGGCGCTTGCCATGTCGTGGGTGATCGAGACGGCTGTGGCGCCGAGATCGCTGACGCACTTCACGATCAGATCGTTGATGACGTCGGCCATGATCGGATCGAGCCCGGTTGTGGGCTCGTCGAAGAAGATGATCTCGGGCTCACGTGCGATCGCGCGGGCGAGCGCCACGCGCTTCTGCATGCCGCCCGAGAGTTCCGAGGGGAAGAGATCGCCGATCTCCGGGCTGAGGCCCACGGCGCCCAGCTTGGCGATGGCGACCTCGCGGGCCTGTCCCGGCGCCATGCCGTCGCTCTGGATGGGGCCGAAGGCGACGTTCTCCCAGACCTTCAGTGAATCGAACAGCGCACCACCCTGGAACAGCATGCCGAACTTGCGCATGACGCGTGCCCGGCTGCGATCGGTGAGGTCGCTCGTTTCCTCGTTCTCGATCTTGATCGAGCCGTTGTCGGGAGACAGCAGGCCCAGGATGCACTTCAGCAACACCGACTTGCCGGTGCCCGAGCCGCCGATCACGACCATCGATTCGCCGGGTGCCACGTCGAGCTCGATGCCCTGAAGCACCTTCTTCGGGCCGAAGGCCTTGGTGACGCCGCGCAGCGAGATCTTGGGAGACGACATGGGCAGGGCGGTCAGCGCGCGAAGAAGGCTTCGGTGATGAAGTAGTTGAACGTCAGGATCAGGATCGAGGCGGAAACCACCGCGCTGGTGGTTGCCATGCCGACGCCCTGGGCGCCGCCACGCGACGTGTAGCCGTGGTAGCAGCCCATCAGGGTGATCAGGAAGCCGAACACGGCGGCCTTCACGAGCCCTGAGAAGACGTCCTGGAACTGCAGGAAATCCATCGTGTTGCGCAGGTAGGCCGCGTCGTTGAAGTCGAGCTTGTAGACGCCGACCAGGAAGCCGCCAAACACACCGATGATGTCGGCGATCAGCACCAGGAAGGGCAGGGTGAGCACGCCGGCGATCAGGCGCGGCACGACGAGATATTTGAATGGGTCGGTCGAGAGCGTGGTGAGCGCATCGATCTGTTCGGTGACGCGCATGGTGCCGATCTCGGCCGCCATCGCGGCGCCGACCCGGCCCGCGACCATGAGGCCCGCCAGCACCGGGCCCAGCTCGCGGGTCAGCGAGACCACGACGACGTTGGGGATGGCGCTTTCGGCAGAGAAGCGCGCGAAGCCGGTGTAGCTCTGCAGCGCCAGCACCATGCCGGTGAAGATCGCGGTGAGGCCGACCACGGGCAGCGAGTAGTAGCCGATCTCGATGATCTGCCGGAGGATCTGTCGATGATAGTAGGGCGGCTGCAGGCCCTGCCGGATTGCCTTGAAGGCGAAGGCCGTGACGTTGCCGATCGCTTCCAGGAGGGCGAGCGTCATCCGCCCCAGGATGGTGAACAGGGGAATGGTCACGCCGGTTCTCCCGTTTCGTCCGCCGGCGCATCGGCATAGCCGTCGACATAGGCGCGGTGATAGCGCCGGCCGAGCGCCGTCATGATCTCGTAGGCGTTGGTCCGGGCATGGTCGGCGAGGTCATCCGGCGTGAGATGAGGGCCCAGCACCTCGACCATGGCGCCGGGCTGGCACAGGGCTTCGGGCACGTCGGTCACGTCGATGGTCACGAGGTCCATGGAGATGCGGCCGATTACGGGCACGTTGTGTCCGGCGAGGTGCACGAAGGTGCGGTTGACGAGGTTACGGAAATAGCCGTCCGCATATCCCAGCGCAATCGTGGCAATCCGGCTGGGTCGGGCCGAGCGCCAGGCGCCGCCATAGCCCACCGTCTGGAAGGCATCGATCCGCCGTGTCTGCAGGATGTGGGCGTGCAGGGTCACGACCGGCAGCATCGGATTCGACTGGCCGGGCAGGGGATTGATGCCATAGAGCGCAGCGCCCGGGCGCAGCAGGTCGAAATGGAAGTCAGGGCCCAGGAAGATGCCCGAGGAGTTGGCGAGCGAGGTCGGCGCGCCCGGCATGGCCCGCACGAAGGTGCGGAAACGCGAAAGCTGCTCGCCATTGACGGGATTGGAGGTTTCCTCGGCAGCCACCAGGTGGCTCATGATCAGGGCGAGCCGCAGGCCGCGCAGCCGGCCGCGCTCGTTGATCAGGACCTGTGCATCCTCCGCGCCGAAACCCAGCCGGTGCATGCCGGTGTCGAGATGGACCACGGCGTCGAGCGCCTGATTGAAGCGCTGGGCCGCCGCCCGCCAGGCGTTGAGCTGGGCCAGGTGATTGAGCGCCGGGGTGAGGCGGTGCTCCACGAAATCGCCCTCGGTGCCGGGCAGCAGGCCGTTCAGCACATAGATCGGCGGCTCCGGCAGTACGCGGCGCAGCGCGATGCCCTCGTCGATATGGGCCACGAAGAACTGCCGGCAGCCCTCGGCCGCCAGCCGTGGTCCCACGATGGCCGCACCGGTCCCATAGGCATCGGCCTTCAGGACGGCGGCGCAGTCGACCGGTCGTCCGGTGGCCCGTCCGGCATCGCGCAGACCGCGCCAGTTGGCTGCGATGGCGCCGAGGTCGATCGAGAGGATCGCGCCGGCCCGTCGCGCCGCATCGTCATCGGCAGGAATTGACACGCCGCGACCTTAGAACGCCGACACCGGTTCGTCAGCAACACCATCGAGGTTGCCGAACTTCGTGAACTGGCCTTCGAACGACAGACGCACGATGCCTGTAGGACCGTGACGCTGCTTGGCCACGATGACCTCGGCCTTGCCGTAGGTCAGTTCGCAGCGCTGCTTCCAGTCGTCATGGCGTTCGTTGAACTTCTGGTCGCTTTCCTCGGCGCGGCGCGCGGGCTCCGCACGCGTCAGGTAGTATTCTTCACGGTAGACGAACATGACGACGTCGGCGTCCTGTTCGATCGACCCCGATTCACGAAGGTCGGCAAGCTGGGGACGCTTGTCTTCGCGCTGCTCGACGGCGCGGGAGAGCTGTGACAGCGCGATCACCGGCACGTCGAGTTCCTTGGCGAGCGTCTTCAGGCCGCGGGTGATTTCCGAGACCTCCTGCACGCGGTTCTCCTGCCGGCTCTTGCCCGACGGATTGAGGAGCTGGAGGTAGTCGACGATGATCAGGCCAAGACCGTGCGTCCGCTTCAGCCGGCGGGCGCGGGTACGCAACGCGGCGATCGAGAGAGCGGGCGTATCGTCGATGAAGAAGTTGAGGTGCTCGAGTTCCTGGCTGACATGCAGCACCCTGTCGAACTCGGTGCTGTTCAGCTCGCCTCTGCGGATCTTCTCCGAGGAGAGTTCGGCCTGCTCCGAAAGCATACGGGTGGCGAGCTGCTCGGCGGACATTTCGAGCGAGAAGAAGCCGACCACTGCGCCGTCCACCGCTTTCGGGTGACCGTCAACGATGTCCTCCCGGTAGGACTTCGCCGCATGGAAGGCGATGTTGGTGGCCAAAGCCGTCTTTCCCATCGACGGTCGGCCCGCGAGGATCAGAAGGTCGGACCTGTGCAGGCCGCCCAGCAACTGGTCGAGGTTGAACAGGCCAGTGGCCACACCGGTGAGCTTGCCCTCGCGATGATACGCGGCCTCGGCTGCGGTCGTGGCTTCGGTCAGGGCCATGCGGAACGGCTTGAAGCCGCCCTCGGTCTGACCGGTCGTTGCGAGATCGTAGAGCTTCTTTTCGGCGACCTCGATCTGCTGCAGCGCGGTCTCGTCGACGTCGCCGGAGAAAGCGCCGTTCACGACGTTTTCGCCGAGGTCGATGAGCTGGCGGCGCAGGTAGAGATCGTGCACGGCGCGGCCGAAGGCGGCGGCGTCGATCACGTGCACGGAGGCCGCGGCGAGGCGCGCGAGATAGGCCGCACCGCCGGCTTCCTTCATTGCCGGGTCCTGCTCGACATAGGTCTTGAGCGTGACGGCGCTCACGACCTGTCCGCGCTCGATCAGGCGGGTCAGGGAATCGAAGAGCTTGCCGTGCGACGGATCGGCGAAATGCTCGGGGCGCAGGAACTCGGCCACGCGCTGATAGGCGGCGTTGTTCACGAGGATGGCGCCGAGCAGGGCCTGCTCCGCCTCGAAATTGTGCGGCGGCTCGCGCAGGCGCGTGTCTTCCGCGCCGGGCAGACGGGTGACGTTCGAGGACTCTTTAAGCGGCTCCATCACATTGTCTTTGCGCTCAAGACGAGAGGGGTGCCACCAAACAATCGGGCCGACCCTCCGAGTGTAAGGAGGATCAGGTGGATACTACCACTCCCGTGTTCTTAAGGCGTTCCCTGTGAGGCGACATCCTATCTCCAGCGCACGCTGACCACGGGGCCTGCGAATCGCCCACCGACAGAATTAACTAACGGTAATTGTTAATAAAATGCATTTGAATTGCGATTCTTCACACCGAATGATATCGGGCCACTGATAGTCATTCGCAGTGGAGGAAGTCGTGAAAAGACGTGCGCTCGTGAAGACCGGCCTGGCCTTTGGTTCCGGCATTTTCATTGCCCGGCAGGCTTGGGCGCAGGCGGGAACGCTCAACCTCTATTCCGCCCGCCACTACAATACCGATGAAGCGCTGTACGAAGATTTCACGAAGCAGACCGGCGTGAAGATCAACCGTGTCGACGCCGAGCCCGATCCGCTGGTGCAGCGCCTGCGCACCGAAGGCGACAAGAGCCCGTGCGATGTGCTGATCACCACCGATGCCGGCCGCATCGAGCGGGCGCGTGAGATGGGCCTGCTGCAGCCGGTCAATTCGGCCGTGCTGGCGAAGGCCGTTCCGGCGCACCTGCGCGATCCTGACAACAACTGGTTCGGCTTCTCCAAGCGCGCCCGCGTGATCTTCTACAACAAGGAGAAGGTGACGGCGGCCGATGCACCGAAGACCTACGAGGCGCTGGCCGATCCGAAGTGGAAGGGCCAGATCCTGATCCGCCCGTCGGGTCACATCTACAATCAATCGCTGGTCGGCTCACTGCTGGCAGCGCTCGGACCGGAGAAGACCGAGGCGTGGGCCAAGGGCGTTGCGGCCAACCTCGCGCGTCCGCCGCGGGGTGGCGACACCGACCAGCTCAAGGGCGCGGCCGCCGGCGAGGCGATGCTCGCGGTGTCCAACACCTACTATTACGTGAACCTGCTGCGCTCGAAGAAGCCGGAGGACCGCGAGGTCGCCGCCAAGCTCGGCATCGTGTTCCCCGACCAGGCCGGTCGCGGCACCCACGTGAACATCAGCGGCGGCGCCGTGGCCAAGTACGCGCCCAACAAGGACGCCGCCGTGAAGTTCCTCGAGTACCTGGTTTCGCCGGGCGCCCAGCGCTACTTCGCCGAGGGCAACTCGGAGTTCCCGGTGGTGGCCGGCGTCGAGCTGTCGCCCGAGCTGAAGTCGCTCGGCACCTTCAAGGAAGACCAGCTCAACGCCCGGGTGTTCGCGCAGAACAACGCCGAGGCGCTGAAGATCATGGACCGGGCGGGCTGGAAGTAAGCTGCCCGCGAGCCGGTGATCCCGCGGCCACCGCGCGGCTGAGCAGGATCACCGGCACCAGCGACACGAGAACGATCACGATCGCGCCGACGGCCGCCTGGGCAAGGCGCTCGTCGGAGGCGAACCGGAAGACGCCGACCGCCAGCGTGTCGAAATTGAATGGCCGGATCAGCAGCGTCGCCGGCAACTCCTTCAGCACTTCGACGAAAGCGATGATGCCGGCCGTCAGGGCTGGCGCGCGCAGCATCGGCAGATGGATGTAGCGCAGCACCTGGCGGGGCTTTGCGCCCAGCACGCGCGCGCTCGCGTCCATCGCGGGATCGATCGCCGCAAGGCCCGGCGCGATGTTGGCCATGCCGACGGCCAGGAAGCGGACTGTGTAGGCCGTCAGCAGCGCAAAGGCGGTGCCGCTCAGCAACAGCCCGGTCGGCAGGCCGAACAGGCCGCGCGACACGAGGTCGATGCCGTGGTCGGCCACGGCAAGCGGCAGCAGGATGCCGACGGCGATGACGGCGCCGGGAATGGCGTAGCCCAGCGACGCGAACACGATCGTGCGGTCGAGCGAGCGCCGCTGCACCAGGCGCCCGGCATAGCTCAGGAACAGCGCCAATCCGACGATGATGGCGGCAGCCAGCGAGGCCAGGATCAGGCTGTTGATGCCATCACCGATGAAACGATGGTCCGCCATCGTGGTGCCCGAGGTCAGCGCAAGCTGGGCGAGGTGAAGGGTCGGCAGCAGGAAGCCCAGCAGGACGGGAAGAGCGCAGGCCACCATGGCGGCAAGTGCCGCGCGCCGCGACAGCGTGACCGGCTCGCCGCGGTGGCGCAGGTTCGAGGCGATGGCGAAGCTCGCGCGGCCGCGCGAATGGCGTTCGAGCAGGATCAGCACGATGGCGATAGCGATCAGGATCAGCGAGATCTGCGCCGCGCCTTCGCGGTTACCCATCCCGTACCAGGTTCGATAGATCGCCGTCGTGAAGGTGTGAACGCCGTAATATTGGACGGTGCCGAAGTCGGCGAGCGTCTCGAGCAGGGCGAGCGCCGCGCCGGCGGCAATGGCGGGACGCGCGAGCGGCAGGCCGATACGCAGGAAGGTCCGCCACGGGCCGTTGCCGAGAATGCGGCTCGCCTCGAGCAGGGCCTGCGATTGCGTCAGGAAGGAAGCGCGTGCGGCGAGATAGACGTAGGGATAGAGGACCAGCGTGAACAGGAACGCGACGCCCGCTGCAGAGCCTAAGTCGGGGAACCAGTAGTCGGCGCGCGACCAGCCCGTGGCGCCTCGCAATCCGGACTGTAGAGGTCCTGCGAAGGCCATCAGGTCGGCGTAGGCATAGCCGATGATGTAGGTCGGTAGGACCAGCGGCAGCAGCAGCGCCCATTGCAGCAGGCGGACGCCGGGGAAACGGCAGGTCGTCACCAGCCAGGCGGTGCCGGTTCCGATCACGACCGTACCGATGCCGACGCCGAGCAGCAGCACGATGGTGTTGCCGACGATGTCGGGCAATTGCGTCTCGGCGAGGTGACGCCAGAGTTCGCCTTGTGAGGTGAAGAGGCTGGAGGCGATGCCGAGCAGGGGCAGCGCCACTACCGCGGCGACCAGAAAAGCGCCCAGCCGCCAGATCACGGGTTCACCAAAAGAAAACGCATGCCATCGCGGTGCGATGACATGCGTTCGAAGAGATGCGCAGTGCCTGTCGGCACGCGGTTACTTCTGGTCGGCTGGCGCTTCCTCGGCCGCGGCCTCGGCAGTCTCGCCTTCGCCCTCGGCGGGCTCGGCCGACTTGGCCTCGAACAGCGCGGCGGCCTGGTCGGCCGCACGCTGCGCGGCTTCCGCCGCTTCCATCTGCGCACGCTCGGTCTCGGCGACCAGCTTGCCGCCCTTGGCGAGGAACTCGGCCTCGTCGGCGGAGCGGGCAACCAGCACCGAGATCTCGACCACGACTTCCGCATGGAGGTGGATCTTGATCTTGTGCTCGCCCAGCGCCTTGATCGGCTTGTCCAGTTCGACCTGGCTGCGCTCGATCTTCACACCTTGCGTGGCAGCGCCGTCGGCGATGTCGCGCGAGGTGACCGAACCGTAGAGCTGGAGCGCTTCGGACGCCTGACGGATGAGGACGACCTTGAGGTCGCTCATCTTGGCGCCGACCGCTTCGGCTTCCTGGCGGCGCTCGAGGTTCTGCGCCTCGAGGACCTTACGCTGCGATTCGAAGTAGGTGATGTTGTCCTTGGTCGCGCGCAGCGCCTTCTTCTGCGGCAGGAGGAAGTTGCGGGCGAAGCCGGGCTTCACCTTCACAACGTCGCCCATCTGGCCGAGCTTCGGCACGCGCTCGAGCAGGATGACGTTCATCGGCATGATTGCGTCTCCCGATTAGGCGATGAGGTAGGGCAGGAGAGCCAGGAAGCGGGCGCGCTTGATCGCCTGGGCGAGCTCACGCTGCTTCTTGGCCGAGACCGCCGAGATGCGGCTCGGAACGATCTTGCCGCGCTCGGAAACGAAGCGCTGCAGAAGGCGCACGTCCTTGTAGTCGATCTTCGGCGCGTTGGCGCCGGAGAACGGGCAGCTCTTGCGGCGGCGGGTGAACGGACGACGCTGGGCGCTCATGCTTCTTCTCCCGTTTCAGCAGCGGCCGGGGCGGGACCGCCCTCGTCACCGAAGCGCGGACGCTCGCGACGCGGCGGGCGATCGCCCCAGCGGTCGCCACGATCGCCGCCCGGACGGTCGGACTTCTCGGCGCTGCGCACCATGATGGCCGACGGCGCTTCCTCGAGCTCGTCGACGCGCACGGTCATGTAGCGGATGATGTCTTCGTTGATCGACATCGTACGCTCCAGCTCCTTCACCGCCGCCGCGGGGGCGTCGATGTTGAGCAGGGTGTAGTGACCCTTGCGGTTCTTCTTGATGCGGTAGGTCAGCGAACGCAGGCCCCAGTACTCCTTCTTGGAGACGGTGCCGCCCAGGCTGGTGACCAGTTCGGAGAACTGGGTGGTCAGAGCCTCCACCTGCGTCGTCGCAACGTCCTGACGCGCAATGAAGACATTCTCGTAGAGTGCCATGTAGATTCGGCTCCTTATGGCTGTTAGCGACCCGGAGTTCCGAGGAACCGGCCGGATCTAGCCGCCCCATCGCGGAATGCATCGGGGCGGCAAGGAGATCGGGGCCGATTCAGGCCCCGAAGAGGGGCGGTTATACAGGCCAGCGCCCCGAAAGCAAGGCATTCCCGGTGCGGCTTGACTGCGTCCGGCACCCCGGTATGACTGCCGCAATTCTAGCCGAAATCAGGGGAAAACGCGCATGAGTCGGGCTTTTGTCTTTCCGGGACAGGGATCGCAGGCGGTCGGCATGGGAGTCGACCTCGCCGGTGCCTTCGCCACCGCCCGGGACGTTTTCGGCGAAGTCGACGAGGCGCTGAAGCAGAATCTCTCCAAATTGATGCGGGAAGGGCCGGAAAGCGACCTGGTCCTGACCGAGAACGCCCAGCCGGCCCTGATGGCGGTCAGTGTCGCGGTCGTCCGGATCCTGGAAAAGGACGGCGGCAAGCCGCTGCCGGCGATGGCTGCCTACGTCGCGGGCCATTCCCTCGGCGAATACTCCGCCTTGGCCGCGGCCGGCGCGCTGACGCTTTCGGATGCCGCACGGCTCCTGAAGCTGCGCGGACAGTCGATGCAGAAAGCGGTGCCGGTGGGTGTCGGCGCGATGGCCGCGCTGCTGGGCATCGAACTCGAGCCCGCTCAGGAAGCCTGCAAGGAAGCAGCGCAGGGCGAGGTCGTCGCGGTCGCCAACGACAATGGCGGCGGCCAGATCGTCGTCAGCGGCCACAAGGAAGCGGTCGAGCGCACCATCGAGGCAGCCAAGGCCAAGGGTTGCAAGCGCGGCATGCTGCTGCCGGTGAGCGCGCCCTTCCATTGCCCGCTGATGCAGCCGGCGGCCGACGCGATGAAGGTCGCGCTCGAGGAAGTGACGCTGATGCCGCCGCGCGTGCCGCTGGTGTCGAATGTGCTTGCATCCGAGCTCAGCGATCCCAACTCCATCAAACAGCGGCTGGTGGAACAGGTCACCGGTCTCGTCCGCTGGCGGGAGAGCGTGCAATATATGAAGGCGAGGGGCGTGGACGCGCTTGTCGAGTGTGGCACCGGCAAGGTCCTGTCGGGTCTGGTGAAGCGCATCGACAAGGACATGACGGGCCTCGCGCTGAACACGCCGGCCGATATCGAAGCCTTTTTGAAGACGGTTTGAGGAGAGTGCCATGTTCGATCTGACCGGCAAGGCAGCTCTCGTGACCGGTGCGTCCGGCGGCATCGGCGGCGCCATCGCGCGTGCACTGCACAAGCAGGGTGCAACCGTGACGCTGTCGGGCACTCGCGCCGAGGCGCTGGAGAAGCTCAAGGGCGAACTCGGCGAGCGCGCGCATGTCGTCGCCGCCAAGATGGACGATCCGGCCGACATCGACCGGTTGGCCAAGGAAGCCGAAGCCGCGATGGGCGGCAAGCTCGACATCCTGGTGAACAACGCCGGCATCACGCGCGACAACATCTCGATGCGCATGAAGGACGAGGAGTGGGAGAAGGTCCTGCAGGTGAACCTCACCGGCACCTTCCGTCTCACCCGGGCTGCGATGCGCGGGATGATGAAGCGGCGGTTCGGCCGCGTCATCAACATCACCTCGATCGTGGGCGTCACCGGCAATCCCGGACAGGCGAACTACGCCGCGGCCAAGGCCGGACTGATCGGCATGTCGAAGTCGCTGGCCCAGGAGCTGGCGTCGCGCGGCATCACCGTGAACTGTCTCGCGCCGGGCTTCATTGCCACGCCGATGACCGACGTGCTGACCGACGACCAGAAGAAGACCATCCTGGGCCGCGTGCCCGCCGACCGGCTCGGCTCGCCCGAGGAGATTGCGGCCGGTGTGGTCTATCTCGCGAGCGACGAAGCCGCTTATGTCACCGGCCAGACCCTGCACATCAACGGCGGGATGGCGATGATCTGAGGGTAAAGGCTGCAAGTGCCTGATTTTGTGGGCTTTTCGGACCTAGCCAATGGCACGGCAGCTATGTTAAGAGCCCGGCATTCGCCGACCCCCTTCGGCGGCCGGGATTTTTTGGATACACGGAAGGACAAGAAAATGAGCGATATTGCCGAGCGCGTTAAGAAGATCGTCGTTGAGCATCTCGGCGTCGAGGCCGCTCAGGTCAAGGAAGAGGCCAAGTTCATCGACGATCTGGGCGCGGACAGCCTCGACACGGTCGAGCTCGTGATGGCGTTCGAGGAAGAGTTCGGCATCGAGATTCCCGACGACGCCGCCGAGAAGATCCAGACCGTCGGCGACGCGATCGGCTTCATCAAGGGCAACGCGAAGTCCTGATCTCCACCGGTTCCTGCAAGAAGGAAGGCGGAAGATGAGGCGAGTTGTCGTAACCGGCATGGGTATGGTCACGCCGTTGGGTGACGGCGTCGACACGAACTGGCGTCGCCTGATGGCGGCCGAGTCCGGTATCCGGTCGATCCAGGCTTTCGATACATCCGACCTCGCGACCAAGATCGCGGGCGAAGTCCCCCAGGGCGACAAGGCGAACGGCCACTTCAACGTGGACGATTACCTTGCGCCCAAGGAGCAGCGGAAGCTCGACAAGTTCATCGTCTTCGGAATCGCGGCCGCCCAGCAGGCGGTCGAGGATTCCGGCTGGGCGCCGCAGGACGAGGAAGGTCTCACGCGGACCGGAGTCATGATCGGCTCCGGCATCGGTGGCCTGCAGACGATCTACGAGACGTCGCTGGTGCTGAAGGAGCGGGGGCCACGTCGCGTCAGTCCGTTCTTCATTCCCTCGGCGCTGATCAACCTGGTCTCCGGCCAGGTCTCGATCAAATACGGCTTCAAGGGTCCGAACCATGCCGTCGTCACCGCCTGCGCCACCGGTGCGCATGCGATCGGCGATGCGGCGCGGCTGATCCAGTTCGACGATGCCGATGTCATGGTGGCGGGCGGCGCCGAAGCTGCGATCTGCCGGATCGGCATCGCGGGCTTCAACGCCTGCAAGGCGCTGTCGACCGACTTCAACGACACGCCGACCCAGGCTTCGCGTCCGTGGGACAAGAAGCGCGACGGCTTCGTGATGGGTGAAGGCGCGGGCTGTGTCGTGCTCGAGGAATACGAGCATGCCAAGAAGCGCGGCGCCAAGATCTACGCCGAAATCCTGGGCTATGGCCTGTCGGGTGACGCCTATCACATCACGGCGCCCTCCGAGGATGGCGATGGCGCGATGCGGGCGATGAAGGCGGCGCTGAAGCGTGCCAATCTCGGCACCGACCAGATCGACTATGTGAATGCCCATGGCACGTCCACCATGGCCGACGTGATCGAACTCGGCGCCGTGAAGCGCACGTTCGGTCAAGACGCCTACAAGCTGTCGATGTCGTCGACCAAGTCGGCGACGGGACATCTGCTGGGTGCCGCGGGCGCGATCGAAGCGATCTACTCGATCAAGTCGCTGATCGAGCAGGCGGTTCCGCCGACGCTCAATCTCGACGAGCCGGACGAGGGTTGTGACATCGACCTGGTTCCCAAGCAGGCGAAGCAGCGCAAGGTCCGCTACGCGCTCAGCAATTCGTTCGGATTTGGCGGCACAAACGCGGCCCTGATCGTCGGGCCAGCCTGAACATCGGGAGCTGAGTCATGCTCAGCTACTTCCGCTGGGTTCTCTTCTTCATCGCGTTGTTCGCGACCGTCATGGGTGGCTCGGTCTATGTCGGCCACGCCATCCTCACGGCGCAGGGACCGCTCGAAAAGACGAAGAACATCGTGATCCCGCGCGGCGCCGGGCCGACCACCATGTCCAAGCTGCTGCAGGAAGAGGGCGTGATCGCCCATCCGCGCCTGTTCCGCGTGGCCCTGATGATCGATCCGTCGCCCAAGCCCATCAAGGCGGGCGAGTACGAAGTGCCGGCCCATACCTCGATGCAGGCGCTCGTCGACCTCCTGCAGTCGGGCAAGGTGGTCCAGCGCCGCCTCACCATTCCAGAGGGCACGACGACGCCCGAGGTGCTGGAACTGGTGCGCAAGACCGAGGCGCTGACCGGCGACATCACGCTGGACGTGAAGGAGGGCGACCTCCTGCCCGAGACCTACTTCTATTCGCGCGACGACACCCGCGACGGGCTGCTGCTGCGCATGAAGGAGGCGATGGAGAAGACGCTCGACGACGCGTGGCGCAAGCGGGCCGCGGGGCTGCCGCTGGCCAACAAGCGCGAGGCGCTGATTCTCGCGTCGATGATCGAAAAGGAAACTGCGGTGCCCGCCGAGCGCACCAAGGTGGCGGCGGTGTTCATGAACCGCCTGCGCCGGCGCATGAAACTCGAGAGTGATCCCACGACCATCTACGGGCTGACCGAAGGCAAGGTGGCGCTGGGCCGCGATCTGACACGCGCCGACCTGCAGTCGAACACGCCGTTCAACACCTATGTGATCGCCGCCCTGCCGCGCGGGCCGATCTGCAATCCGGGCCGCGCCTCGATCGTGGCGGCGACCAATCCGGCGCGCGACCGCTCGCTGTATTTCGTGGCCGACGGACAGGGCGGGCACGCCTTCGCCAACACGCTGCTCGAACACAATCGCAACGTCGAGCGGTGGCGCCAGATCCAGCGCGAACGCGCGGAATCGCAGACCCAGACGCAGCAGCCGCAGACGCCGGCGCCACAGGCGCCGACGACCCGGCAGTAAGCCGTGCCGGCGCTCCTTCTGGCGCTCCTCATCCTGGCTGCCGTCGCTTTCGTCATCTTCTGGCTGGTGCGAGCCAATCCGTCGTCACTGGCCCGCGGCCTGCGCATCGTCATGGTGGTTCTGGGCGGCATTGGCGTGGGCGGCCTGTTGATCTTCGGCATGCGCTTCTTGCCCGGCCTCCTGCCGGAACTGATGGGACTGGCGGGTGTGGTCATCACGGCCTTGATCGCACGGGCCGTCCGGAACCGCCCGTCCGGCGGGTTCAGCTCGCCGGGGACCGGTCAGCGGACCCAGGTCAACACTGTGTTCCTGCAAGCCTGGATCGATCATGCGAGTGGCGATGTCGGCGGGACGGTGCTGGCCGGCCGGTTTGCCGGGCGGACGCTGGATGCCCTGACGGATGCCGAGCTTCTCGACCTGCGCTCTGAATGTGCGGCGGACGCCGATTCGCTACGTGTCCTCGAGGCCTATCTCGACCGGCGACTGGGCGTTGACTGGCGCAATGCGCAGAAGGCGCCGCCGCCCCGCGGGCCGCGTACCGACATGTCGCGCGAAGAGGCGCTGGCCGTGCTTGGCCTGACCGAAGGCGCCAGCGTCGACGACATTCGGGCCGCTCACCGCCGCCTGATCCAGCGCATGCATCCCGACGTGGGCGGCACGGCCGACCTTGCCGCGCGTATCAACCGCGCCAAGGACGTGCTGCTGGGTGGTTGATCTTGCCAGGGAGAGCGCTGACATGGCATCAAACGCGCCCCGTGGACCTTCTTGCCACGATCCTGTCAAATCATTGATTTTAATATACAATCCAGTCACTGAATGAACGAGGTCGATGAGCATGGCGCAGCGTGTCCGTAAAGCCGTCCTGCCGGTCGCCGGGTTGGGAACGAGGTTCCTGCCGGCCACCAAAGCCATGCCCAAGGAGATGCTGACGGTCGTCGACCGGCCGCTCATCCAGTACGCGGTGGAGGAATGCCTCGCCGCCGGCATCGAGGAATTCGTCTTCGTCTCGGGCCGCAACAAGGGCGCGCTGGAGGATCACTTCGATCACGCCTACGAGCTCGAGGCGACGCTGGAACAGCGCAAGAAGGCGCCGGAGCTGAAGCAGACCCAGGCCGCCACGATCAAGCCGGGCAATGCCATCTTCACGCGCCAGCAAAAGCCGCTCGGCCTCGGCCACGCGGTGTGGTGCGCGCGTCACTGGATCGGCGACGAGCCGTTCGCCGTGCTGCTGCCCGACGAACTCACGATCGACAAGCCGAGCTGCATCGGCCAGCTCGTGCAGGCACATGAGAAGACCGGCGGCAGCGTCGTCGCCGTGATGGAAGTGCCGCGCGAACAGACCAAGAGCTACGGCATCGCGGCGGTGAAGAACGAGAACGGCAACCTGTCGGAAATCACCGGCATGGTCGAGAAGCCGAAGCCCGAGGAAGCGCCGTCGAACCTGGCGCTGATCGGTCGCTACGTGCTGTTGCCGGAGGTGTTCGGCCATCTCGACCGGCACGAGACCGGCGCGGGCGGCGAGATCCAGCTTACCGACGCGATGGCGAAGATGATCGGCCAGAGCCCGTTCCACGCCCTGCGCTACGCCGGCCAGCGCTACGATTGCGGCAGCCGCATCGGCTTCCTCGAGGCCAATGTCGCTGTGGCGCTGCACCGCCCTGATACCACCACCGAGACGCGCGCTCTCCTGGGCCGTCTCCTGAAAGGCTGATTGAAATGCGTATTGCCATGATCGGATCCGGCTATGTCGGACTGGTCTCCGGGGCCTGTTTCGCCCAGTTCGGCCACGACGTGGTGTGCGTCGACAAGGAAGCAGCCAAGATCGAGCGGCTGCGCAATGGCGAGATCCCGATCTTCGAGCCCGGCCTCGACAGGCTGGTGGCCGACAATGCACGGGCCGGACGTCTCACCTTCAGCACCCAACTCAGCGACGCGGTGGGCAATGCCGATGCGGTGTTCATCGCCGTCGGAACGCCGACCCGGCGGGGCGATGGCCATGCCGACCTCACCTACGTCTATGCCGCGGCGGCCGAGATCGCCAAGGCGATCACCGGCTACACGGTGGTCGTCACCAAGTCGACCGTGCCGGTCGGCACCGGCCGTGAGGTCGCGCGCATCATCCGCGAAGCACGGCCGGGCGCTGAGTTCGACGTCGCGTCCAATCCGGAGTTCCTGCGCGAGGGCGCAGCGATCGAGGATTTCATGAAGCCCGATAGGGTCGTGATCGGCGTCGAGAGCCAGCGGGCGCGCGATGTGATGTCGGCCGTATACCGGCCGCTCAACCTGATCCAGACGCCGATGGTGTTCACCAACATCGAGACGGCCGAGGTGACCAAGTACGCGGGCAACGCGTTCCTCGCGACCAAGATCACCTTCATCAACGAGATCGCCGACCTCTGCGAGCGGGTGGGCGCCGACGTGCACGACGTGGCGCGCGGCATCGGTCTCGACGGCCGTATCGGTCGCAAGTTCCTGCATCCCGGTCCGGGCTTCGGTGGCTCCTGCTTCCCCAAGGACACGCTGGCACTGGCCTACACCGCACGCGAGGCCGACGCGCCGCAGACGATCGTCGAGCAGGTCATCCAGGTGAACAACAGCCGCAAGAAGAAGATGGCCCAGAAGGTCATCGATTTCTGCGGCGGCTCGGTCGCTGGCCTCACGATCGGTGTGCTGGGTCTCACCTTCAAGCCGAACACCGACGACATGCGCGATGCGCCGTCGCTCGACATCGTGCCGGCCCTGCAGGCGGCGGGCGGCAAGATCGTCGCGTTCGATCCCGAGGGCATGACCGAGGCGGGGCGTCTGATGAGCGACGTCACCTTCACCAAGACCGCCTACGAGGCGGCGACGGGGGCGGACGTGCTGGTGGTGATCACCGAATGGCACGAGTTCCGTGGCCTCGATCCGCGTCGCATCAAGGAAGTGATGCGCCAGCCGCGCATCGTTGACCTGCGCAACATCTTCGATCCCGGGGAAATGCGTACGCTCGGCTTCATCTACGAAGGCGTCGGCCGTCCCGGCCCGCGGTCCTGATTTTCCTCACGGCTTTTTCCGGAGACCATCGCATGAGCCACAAGTTCGATCCGAGCATCCTGCGTGAGTACGACATCCGCGGCATCGTGGGCGGCACCGTCCATGCCGCCGATGCGCGGGCGATCGGGCGCACGCTGGGCACGCTCGTCCGTCGCAAGGGCGGAAAGAAGGTGGCGCTTGGCTACGACGGCCGCCTGAGCTCGCCCGAGCTTGCGGCCGCCTGCATCGAGGGCCTCACCTCGGCTGGCATCGACGTGCTGGACATCGGCCTCGCGGCGACGCCGATGCTCTACTTCGCGGTCTATCACCTTGAGACCGATGGCGGCATCCAGATCACCGGATCGCACAATCCGCCGGACTACAACGGCTTCAAGATGATGATGGGCAAGAAGTCGTTCTTCGGCGCTGACATCCAGACGCTGGGTGAGATGGCCGGCAAGGGCGACTGGGAGACGGGGCAGGGCAAGGTCGAGAAGCGGCCGATCCTCGCCGACTATGCCGCGCGCCTGCTGCGCGACGTGAAGCCCGGCAAGAAGCTCAAGGTCGCCTGGGATACCGGCAACGGCGCCGTCGGCGTGTCGATCCGCTCCGTCGTCGACAAACTCGAGGGCGAGCACTTCGTGATCAACGAGAAGGTCGATGGCACTTTCCCGGCGCATCATCCCGATCCGACGGTTCCGAAGAACCTCGAACAGCTCATCGCCCTGGTCGAGAAGCAGGGATGCGATCTCGGCATCGCTTTCGACGGCGACGGTGACCGTATCGGCGCGGTCGACGGCAAGGGCCGCATCCTGTGGGGCGACCAGCTGCTGGTCCTGTGGTCGCGCGACGTGCTGAAGAGCCATCCCGGCGCCACCATCATCGCCGACGTGAAGGCGAGCCAGGTGCTGTTCGACGAGATCGCCAAGGCCGGCGGCAAGCCGATGATGTTCAAGACCGGCCATTCGCTGATCAAGAGCAAGATGGCCGAGATCGGCTCGCCGCTCGCCGGCGAGATGAGCGGCCACGTGTTCTTCGCCGACACCTTCTACGGCTTCGACGATGCGCTCTATTGCGGCCTGCGCCTGCTCAACATCGTGGCCAACTCGAAGGAAAGCCTGGCCGAGATGCGCGACGGGCTGCCCCAGCCGATCAACACGCCCGAGCTGCGCTTCGACTGCCCGGACGACCAGAAGTTCGGCGTGGTCGAGAAAGTGAAGGCGCGGCTGCAGAAGGACGGCGCCAAATTCTCCGATGTCGACGGCGTGCGCGTCAGCACCAAGGACGGCTGGTGGCTCCTGCGGGCGTCAAATACGCAGCCCGTCCTGGTCGCGCGCTGCGAGGCGTCCGACGAAGCAGGCCTCGAGCGGCTGATGTCGGACCTGAAGGCCGCCCTCGCGGCGTGCGGCGTCGAGCTGCCGGACGACGCCTCGTCCGGCCATCACTGATGCGGTTTTTCTTCTACGGCACGTTGCTCGATCGCGACGTGACGGCCCTGGTCTTGCGGCGGCGCCTGCCGCCGCAGGCCTATACGGCGGCCAGCCTGCCGGGCCATGCGCGGCGACGAGTGGAAGGCGCCACCTATCCGATCGTGATCGCCGATCCGTGCGGCGAGGTGCCGGGCGCGATCGTCGGCGGCCTCAGCGATCGCGACGTTGCCTTGCTCGCGGCCTATGAAGGGCCGGGCTATCGCGTCGTGCCGCTCAGGGTGAAGGTTGGTGGGGCGATGACCGAAGTGTCGGTTTTCGAACCCATTCAATCGCGGCTAAAGCCCAGTCGCGAACTCTGGGACCTGACGCTCTGGCAGCGCCGTCACAAGCGGTCGTTCATCGATCGCCTGAGAAAGGCGATCAGCGTGCACCCGGCGTATTCCACGCCGTGACCTGCAGCGCCGAGCAGTAGATCTTCCGCTTTTCGAGGCGCTTGCAGCCTTCGGTGGCCTGTTCCTGCGACAGGTTGATGAGCCGTGCGCGATGGAAGACGCGGTTCGCCATCTGGACTTCGTCGACGATCGCCGAGGCCGAGCGGGCGTTGGGAAGCGCCGCGGTCGCGCGTTCGAGCGCGGCCTGCGCCGCGGCGGGCTCGCTGAAGGAGCCGACCTGGATCACCCAGCTCCCGAGAGCGGGCGTGTCCGGCGTGGCGGGCGCGGGCGGCGGCGAAGCGGCGGCCGGGGCCGCGGCGAATGCCGTCGTGTTGGCTGGTGCTGCCGGGGCGGGCGGTACGAAGCCGGCATACTTGGGGCTGACCTGCTGCGGCGGGGCCGCCGGCGGCTTGTAGGCCTCGGCAAAGCTGGCGCCGGGATCGAACTGGGCGGCTGTGTAGCGGGCAGAGCCGGGCTTGCGGATCGACGTCCAGGGCGAGAGCTGCATGGCCTGCGCCAGCGAGAAGCCGCGATCCATGAGGGCGGCCATCGTGCGGTCGCGCTGCGCGGCGCTGGTGCCGCCCATGACGACGCCGATCAGGCGGCGATTGTCGCGCATTGCCGACATCACGAGATTGAAGCCCGAGGCGTTCGTGTAGCCGGTCTTCAGTCCGTCGGCGCCTTCGTAGCTGCCGAGCATGCGGTTGTGATTCTCCAGCGTGCGCCCGCGATAGGAGTAGCTCTGCACGGAGAAGATTGCGTAGTAGTGCGGGTAGTCGCGCATCAGCGCGTTGGCGAGCTTGGCGAGATCGCGCGCCGTGGTGACCTGCTCGCTGTTCGGCAGGCCCGAGGCATTGCGGAACACCGTCGACGTCATGCCGAGCTGGCGCGCCTTCTGGGTCATCAGGCGGGCGAAGGCTTCCTCGCTGCCGGCGAGGCCTTCGGCCAACAGCACCGCGGCGTCGTTCGCGGAGCGCGTGACCAGCGCCATCGTGGCGTCGCGCACGTTTACGGTGCCGCCCGGCGTCATGCCCATCTTGGTCGGCGGCGCGTTGAGGGCGTTGATCGACACCTGCAAGCCATCGCCGAGCGACAGGCGGCCCGAATCGAGGGCAGAGAAGGTGAGGTAGATCGTCATCAGCTTGGTCAGCGAAGCGGGATGACGCAGTTCGTCGGCGCGGTCGGCGGCGAGTTCACGACCGCTCGTGGCATCGACGATCAGATAGGATTCACGGGCGTTGACGCCGGGATTGGGAACCCAGGACGAGGACGTGTTGCGCGAGGAAGCCTTGGCGCGGGCCTTGGCCGGCGGTGCGGCGCGCTTGATGGATGTCGTCTGGGCTTCGACCGGCGACGGCGCCATTGAAGCGCCGACGAAGAGAACGCCGAAGGCGAGCCAAGAAAGGCTGACCGCAATTCGCCTGAGGGGGAATATCATTGCGAATACGCCATACGCCAAATCTAATTCTTGTGCTCGACCAATAGGTTATGAGCAATTCCTGTAACTTTACTAAAGTTCGTGGGGCTATGCAACTTTGGTCATGCCGCTCTGCTGCCCTAGTTGGTTCGGATTATGCTGGGACCCCCAGAGGAGAGTGCGATGAAGGCTTTTTTCGTGACGCTGGCTGCCCTGGGCCTGCTTGCCGCAGCGCCGGCGGCGGCCCAGCGCCCCGATCGCAACGTCGAAAAGCCGATCGTGCGCAGTTTCCACTGGTTCGATTTCGTGGCGGCCAACGACATCCGCGCAGCCTGCGTGCCGGGCGGACGAAACCACCTGCGGCTGATCTACAACGCGCTCTGGGAGGAGCAGGTCCGCGCCTACGACATCTTCCTGCAGCCCGACGGCACGGCCGGTCTGAACATCGGGGTGCTCGAAGGACAGGGCACCGTCACAACCGGGATCACGAACATGTTGATCTCGCAGCCGTCGGACATCTTCGCGCCCTGGAGCATGAAGGGCGGCCAGCGGATCCTGAGCGTGGATGAAACCCGCGAACTCGTGGGGTTGCTCGAGCAGAGCCGGGCCTTCGGGCCTCCGCGAGACGGAATGCGCCTGCCGGACAACGACTTCTGGTGGACCGTGGCGTCCTGCCGGAACGGCGTCTGGGGCTTCCAAGCCTATCATTACCCGAGCGACGGCTTCGCCAATGTGAAGTTCTCCGCAAAGCTGTTCTCGTGGGACAAGGTGCCAATCCCCGTCAATCCGCCCCGCAAGCTGGAGCCTGCGGAACTGCGCCGCGACATGAACGCCCCGATCAGCCGGGCCCGTGCCGATCGCTGGATGCTCGTGGTGGGGAAGGATGGGCTCCGACCGAGGTAGCGGAATCGTTTGGGCTACCTATATAATTCCTGTGTGGCTTGGCTTTGGAGTGTGGCGACCAAGATGGACTTTCTGCGCAACGCAGGCGAATGGCGGTCAGGCGGACCGAGCGAGCCGCCGGGTGGACCGCCCCAGCAGCCGCCGCGTCGTGAAGACGGCGAGGGCGGCGACGACGGTCGCACTGGCGCGCTTACGCTCACGCGTACCCGCACCAAGAAGCCGTCGATGTACAAAGTCCTCATGCTCAACGACGACTACACGCCGATGGAGTTCGTCGTCGACGTTCTGCAGAACATCTTCCAGAAGAATCGCGAAGAGGCGACCGAGGTGATGCTGCACGTCCACCAGAAGGGCGTGGGCGTCTGCGGTGTCTACACATACGAGATCGCGGAGACGAAAGTGACCCAGACGGTCGATTACGCCCGCAAGAACCAGCACCCTCTCCAGTGCACGTTGGAGAAAGAGTAGAGCCGACCAAGAGTAGTTTGTTTTTCCAGTCGAGGTGGTCCGATGTCCATGCTGTCCAAGAACCTCGAGAAGTCCCTGCATCGCGCCTTCGGGCTCGCAGGTGAGCGTCGCCATGAATATGCGACGCTGGAGCACCTGCTGTTGTCGATGACCGAGGACGAGGATGCGGTGCCCGTTCTCAAAGCCTGCGGCGTCGATATCGACCGGCTGAGGCACGATCTCGAGACCTTCGTCGACAATCGCCTGAAGGGCATCATCACGCAGAATCCGAGCGAGCCGCTGCCGACCGCGGGCTTCCAGCGCGTCGTCCAGCGCGCCGCGGTGCACGTGCAGTCCTCGGGCCGCAACGAAGTGACCGGCGCCAACGTGCTGGTCGCGCTCTTCTCCGAGCGCGACAGCCATGCCGTCTCGTTCCTGGAGAACCAGGGCATGACGCGCCTCGATGCGGTCGACTACATCAGCCACGGCAAGGCCAAGGTGCCGGGCCGCTCCCGTGCGCGCCGCGTCAGCGGCTCGGAGGAGGAGGCGGGTGGCGAGTCCGCGGCCAAGCAGGGCAACGAGGCGCTGGCCGCCTACTGCGTCGACCTCAACCAGAAGGCCCGCGAGGGCCGCGTCGATCCGCTGATCGGCCGCGAGCACGAGGTCGAGCGCACGATCCAGGTCCTGTGCCGCCGCACCAAGAACAACCCGCTCTATGTCGGCGAGCCCGGCGTCGGCAAGACGGCGATCGCCGAAGGCCTTGCGCGCAAGATCGTCGACGGCGAGGTGCCGGAGGTCCTGAAGGAAGCGATCATCTACTCGCTCGACATGGGTGCGCTGCTGGCCGGCACGCGCTATCGCGGCGACTTCGAGGAGCGGCTGAAGGCCGTGCTGGGCGAACTCAAGAAGAAGCCGAACTCGGTTCTCTTCATCGACGAGATCCACACGATCATCGGCGCCGGCGCCACGTCGGGCGGCTCGATGGACGCGTCGAACCTGCTGAAGCCCTCGCTTCAGTCGGGCGAGCTGCGCTGCATCGGCTCGACGACCTACAAGGAGTATCGCAACTACTTCGAGAAGGATCGCGCGCTGGTCCGCCGCTTCCAGAAGATCGACGTGCCGGAGCCCACGATCAACGACGCGATCGAGATCATGAAGGGGCTGAAGCCGGTCTATGAGAAGCATCACCATGTGAGCTTCACCGACGACGCCATCAAGGCGGCGGTCGAGCTGTCGGCGCGCTACATCCACGATCGCAAGCTGCCGGACAAGGCGATCGACGTGATCGACGAGGTCGGCGCGGCCCAGATGCTGCGTGCGCCGGACAAGCGCAAGACCACGATCGAAGTAGCCGATATCGAGGATATCGTCGCCAAGATCGCCCGCATCCCGCCGAAGTCGGTCTCCAAGGACGATACCGAGCTGCTGCGCTCGATCGACCGCGACCTGAAGACGGTCGTGTTCGGCCAGGACCATGCAATCGATCAGCTCGCGGCCTCGATCAAGCTCGCGCGTGCGGGGCTGCGCTCGCCGGAGAAGCCGATCGGCAGCTACCTGCTGGCTGGCCCGACCGGTGTCGGCAAGACCGAGGTGACGCGCCAGCTTGCACGCCTGCTTGGCCTTGAAGTCATCCGCTTCGACATGTCGGAGTACATGGAACGGCACAGCGTCTCGCGGCTGATCGGCGCCCCGCCGGGCTATGTCGGCTTCGACCAGGGCGGCCTGCTCACCGACAAGGTGAACCAGCATCCGCATTGCGTCGTGCTGTTCGACGAGATCGAGAAGGCGCATCCGGACGTGTTCAACGTCCTGCTGCAGGTGATGGATTACGGCAAGCTCACCGACCATAACGGCCGGACGGTGGACTTCCGCAACGTCATCCTCTGCATGACTACCAATGCCGGCGCCGCTGACATCGCCAAGCCCGCGCTGGGCTTCGGCCGTGAGCAGCGGCACGACGAGGACAACGACGCGATCAACCGCATGTTCGCGCCGGAGTTCCGCAACCGTCTCGACGCGATCATCAAGTTCGCCAGCCTGGGCCCGGAATCGATGGGACGGGTGGTCGACAAGTTCGTGGCCGAGCTCGAAGTCCAGCTCGCCGACCGCAAGGTCTTCATCGAGCTGACCGACGGTGCACGCCGCTGGCTGGCGGAGAAGGGCTACGACAAGCTGTTCGGCGCCCGGCCGCTCGCCCGCGTGATCCAGGAATATGTGAAGAAGCCGCTGGCCGAGGAAGTGCTGTTCGGCAAACTCTCCGACGGCGGCACGGTCCGTGTCGACGTCGACGGGCCGGCCGAGACCGCCAAGCTCGTCTTCACCTTCCTGCCGCCTGAGCGCGGGGCGTTGCCGCCGGCCAATAAAGAGCCGGTGCTCGCCGAGTAGTGAGCGCCTTCAAGCCTCTCTGGGTCGCCCTGCGCGCCGCGGTGTTCGCCACCGCGGTGTTCTGGGTGGCCTTGTTCATCATCGAAAAGATCGGCTGGCAGGCGCCGCTCGGCCTCACCCAGCAGCTCGTCTTCTTCGTCGTGTTCTTCTTCGGAGTGCTGATGGCCAAGTAGGCCGTCAGCCCTCGTTTTCCTTCCTGAACGGCGAATACTGCATCAAGCCTTCGATCTCCTGCTGGACCGCGGGACGTTCGCGCTTGAGATATTCCGCGACGGCATGTCGGAAGTTCGGATCGACGATCCAGTGCGCCGAGTAGGTCGGCACCGGCAGGTAGCCGCGCTGGATCTTGTGGTCGCCTTGGGCACCGGCTTCGACACGCGCGAGGCCATGAGCGATCGCGTAGTCGATGGCCTGGTAGTAGCAGGCTTCGAAATGCAGGAAGGCGTGGCTTTCCAGGCAACCCCAGTAGCGCCCGTAGAGCGTGTCGTCGCCCTTGAGGTTGAGTGCCCCGCCGACCGGGCGTCCATCGGCTTCGGCCAGGACCAGCACGACCTTGTCGGCCATGGTCGACCCCAGGATGTCGAAGAAGGCACGTGTGAGATAGGGCGTGCCCCACTTGCGGCCGCCGGTATCCATGTAGAAGGCGAAGAAGGCATCCCAGTGCTCGGGGCGGATGTCGTCGCCGCTCAGCGTATGGATCGAGATGCCTTCGCGCTTCACGGCTTCGCGCTCCTTGCGGATCGCCTTGCGCTTGCGTGAGGCAAGGGCGCCGAGGAAATCATCGAAAGTACGATAGCCTTCGTTCTTCCAGTGATATTGCTGGCCCAGCCGCAACAGCCAGCCGTGCTCGCCGAAGCGCTTCCATTCTTCTTCGCTGCAGAAGGTGGCGTGGACCGAGCTGATATTGTTGTCGTCGGCCACCTTGGACAGCATGTCGATCAGGGCGTCGCGCACGGCATCCGCGAGCGGGCCGGGCTTGGCGAACAGGCGCGGCCCGGGCACCGGTGTGAAGGGCACGGCAACCTGGAGCTTGGGGTAATAGCGGCCGCCGGCACGTTCGAGGGCCTGTGCCCAGCCGTGATCGAACACATACTCGCCCTGGGAATGACTCTTCATGTAGAGCGGCGCGGCGCCCTGCAGGGTGCCGTCGTCCGATTCGGCCACCAGGTACTGCGGTTGCCACCCGGTGCGCCGTCCGACCGACTTGGAATCCTCCAGAGCCTTCAGGAAGCGGTAGCTGAGAAAAGGATTGCCCGCCGATCCGGGCGCGAGGGCGCAGGCATCCCACTGGGCGGCGTCGACCGCGGCGAGCGAGTCGACGATGCGCAGGCCTACTGTCGGGGCATCATCCGGCATACACACAGCATAGCGCGAATCGTGCCAGCACGATGGCTAATCGATACCGCCGATTCTACTCGGCAGGCTTGTGTTCGCGCGCGATCTCGTCGGGCGAATGGCTGAATTTGCGGGTCGCCCACAGGCTGAGCCGGTCGATATAGATCAGCATCACGGGCACTACGACGAGGGTGAGAAGGGTCGAGCTGATCAGGCCGCCGATGACCGCATGGGCCATCGGCGCACGCTGGCTGGCGCCTTCGCCGAGGCCCAGGGCCAGCGGCATCATGCCGAAGACCATGGCCAGCGTGGTCATCAGGATCGGCCGCAGGCGGATCGAACCGGCTTCGAGCAGGGCCTCGTTGACCGGCGCGCCGCGCTCGCGCGCCTGATTGAAGAAGTCGACAAGCAGGATGGCGTTCTTGGTGACGAGGCCCATCAGCATGATGAAGCCGATGGCTGAGAAGATGTTCAGCGTCGTGCCGGCGATCAGGAGGCCGAGGAACACGCCGATCAGCGACATCGGCAGCGACATCATAATGGCGATGGGCTGCAGGAAGCTGCCGAACTGCGAGGCCAGGATCAGGTAGATCAGGATGACGGCCATCAGCAGCGCCTGGCCGGCGTAGGCCGCGCTCTCGGCCATGTCCTTGGTCGAGCCGCCGAACACGAAGCGGTAGCCCGGCGGCAGCTTAGTCTCGGCCAGGATCTTCTGCAGGTCGCTCGAGACTTCGCCGGCCGAGCGGCCGAACACGTTGGCGGTGATCTGGACCTCGCGGTTGAGGTCGCGGCGGTTGATCTGCGAGGCGCCAACGTCGGTTATGACATCGGCAATCTGCGCGATATGCACCATGCGCGGCAGGCCGTTGGCCTCGGTGCCGGCGGTGAACCAGACCCGATGGAGGTCGGCGATGCCGCTGCGGTCGTCGGTCGGCAGGCGGACCATGACCATGTAGTTCTCGCCATCGGGTGCGCGCCACAGGCTGGTTTCGTCACCGGCGAACAGCGGCCGCAGCGACTGGGCGACCGAGGCCGAGCCAAGCCCGAGGTCGGAGGCGGCGTCACGGCGCAGGCGCACCGACAGGATCGGTTTCGCGGCCTTGAGATTGCGATCGAGGTCGACGAGGCCGCGGATGCCGGCGGCGCGCTTCATCACGTCCTGCGAGATCGTGTCGAGCGTGTTGGTGTCCGGTCCCTGCAGCGAAAGCTGGAGCTGCTTCTGGACGCCGCCACCCGGACCGCCGGGAATGTTGATGGAGACCAGGATGCCCGGGATGCTGGCCAGCCGCTCGCGGATCGGCTGGGCAAGCTGGTCGGGCGAGCGCGTGCGCTGCTTCAGCGGCTTCAGCTTGAGATAGAGGCTCGCCTGGTTCTTGCCGTTGGCATAGCCGGTGTTGACCGTGCCGTAGGTGTATTCGATCTCGGGAAACTCGCGGATCGCCGCATCGACCTGGCGCAGCTTGGCCTCGGTGTATTCCAGCGAGGAGCCGACCGGCGTTTCGATACTCACGACCTGCTCGCCGAGATCGGCCTGGGGCACGAACTCGAAGCCGATGTATTTCGGCAAGGCGAAGCTGCCGACGAAAGTGCCCAGCGCGATCAGTAGCGTGAGCTTGGGCCAGCGCAACGCCCAGCCCAGCACGACACGATAGACGCCGTTGGCCTTCTCCTGCGCGCCGTTGACGATGCGGGCGAAGCGGCCGTTGCCGTGGGCCTGCGGGTCGTACCAGACCGACGACAGCATCGGATCGAGGGTGAAGGACACGAACAGCGAGATCAGCACGGCGGCCGAGACCATGACGCCGAACTGGAAGAAGAAGCGGCCGATGATGCCGCCCATGAAGGCGACGGGCAGGAACACCGCCACGATGCAGAAGGTCGTGGCCAGCACGGCCAGGCCGATCTCGTTGGTGCCGTCGATGGCGGCCTGGCGGTGCGTCTTGCCGAAGCCGATGTGGCGCATGATGTTCTCGCGCACCACGATCGCGTCGTCGATCAGGATGCCGATGGCGAGGCTGAGCGCCATCAGGGTGAGCACGTTCAGGGTGAAGCCGAACGCGGCCATCACCATGAAGGCGCCGAACACCGAGATCGGCAGGGCGAGGCCGGTGATGACCGTGCTGCGCCAGGAATGCAGGAACAGGAAGACGATGGCGATGGTGAGCAGGCCGCCCTCGACCATCGTCTGCTGGACGTTGTCGACCGAGTTCTGGATGCCGCGCGAGCTGTCGCGCACGATCTCCAGCTTCACATCCGGGGGCAGGGACGTCTGCAGCTCCGCCACGGCGCGACGAACGCCACGGGCCACTTCGATGGTGTTGGAGCCCTGGGTCTTCACCACGTCGATGGCGAGCGCCCGTTCGCCGTTCAGCATGGCGACGTTTTCCAGCTCCTGCTGGCCGTCGACCACGTTGGCGACCTGGCGGAGATAGACTGGCGCCTGGCCGCGGCGGGCCACGATCAGGTCGGCGAAGTCGGCCGGTTCGACGACCCGGCCGGTGACCTCGATCACCCGGTCGTCGTTGCCGCGCTGGACGTTGCCGGCGGGGAAGTTCTGATTCTCGTCCTTGATCGCCCGCATGATGTCGTTCACGCCGACGCGAAGGGCGTGCATGCGGCCAGGATCGAGCTCGATGTTGATCTGGCGCTTCAGGCCGCCGGCGATGGTGGCGCGGCCGACATCGCGCACCGTCTGCAGGCGCTTGATGATGATCTGGTCGGCCAGGGTCGTGAGATCGCGCACCGAGCGGACGTCGGAGCGCACGGCGATCGACACGATCGGCTGGTCGTCCGGGTTGAAGCGCTGGATCAGCGGTTCCTTGATCTCCGGCCGGAAGGCCGCCCGGACCATCTGCACCTTCTCGCGGACGTCCTGCATCGCGACGGCGGACGGCACCGACAGCTCGAACTCGGCGATGACGATCGACCGGCCTTCGAGCGACCGCGAGGTCAGCGTCTTCAGGCCGGCGATGGCATTGACCGATTCCTCGATCTTGCGGCTGATCTCGCTCTCGACCGTCTCCGGTGAAGCGCCGGGATAGTCGGTCGTGACCACGACGATCGGGAAATCGACGTTGGGGAACTGGTCGATGCCGAGCTGGCGATAGGAGAACAGGCCCATCACCAGCAACGCCACCATCATCATGGTGGCGAAGACCGGATTGTCGACCGCGATCTGGGTGAGCTTCACGGCGGCGGCCTAGCGGGTTTCGACAATCTTGACAGGCTGGCCGGCCCGAAGGCCGGGCAGGGGCGCCGAGACCACGGTCATACCCGATTCGAGGCCCTTCACCTCGACCAGTTCGCCGCGCGACCAGGTCCGCACCGCGCCGACCGGCTTGCGCACCAGCGCGTCGTTCTCGACGACCAGTACATACTCACCCTGATCGTCCTTGCGCATCGCCGAGGCGGGGACGGCCAGTGCATGACCCTTCTCCTGCACAGTGACGCTGCCGGTGCCGAACAGGCCGCCGCGCAAGGCCT
Organism: Reyranella sp. GW821-FHT12G01; assembly: GCF_058806575.1. Lineage (NCBI taxonomy): Bacteria > Pseudomonadati > Pseudomonadota > Alphaproteobacteria > Hyphomicrobiales > Reyranellaceae > Reyranella > Reyranella sp. GW821-FHT12G01. The sequence goes on along the minus strand of NZ_JBXAPV010000001.1, from coordinate 2,806,991 downwards.
CGTGGCGGTCGGTGATCTCGACATAGACGGGAATCGAGCGGGAGCCGGCCTGCGTGGTCGGGCTGATGCGGGTGATCCTGCCGTCGAACACACGGTCGCCGAAGCCTTCGAGCGTGACGGTGGCGGCCTGGCCGACCTTCATGCGGATCACGTCGGCCGCGGGCATCTGGGCGGCGATCTCGACATGGCTTGTGTCGAGTAGGGCCAGGATCTTGCCGTCGATCGGCAGCGATTCGCCCTGGTTGGCGATGCGCTCGCCCACCACGCCGTCGAACGGCGCCTTCACCTCGGCATCGGCCAGGTTCTTGCGGGCGACGTCGAGCTGGGCTTCGCTGACGGCAACCATGGAGGCGCGGTTCTCGGCCGTCGCGCGCGCCTGGTCGGCGGCGGATTGCGAGACGATGTTGCGGTTGGCAAGTGTCTCCTTGTCGGAGCGGTCGCGCGCGGTCCAGCGCGCGTCGGCGCGGGCGGCTTCGAGAGCCGACTGGCGCTCGTTCATCTTCGCCTGCAGTTCGGTCGTCTCGAAGCGCGCCAGCACCTGGCCTTCGGTGACATGGTCGCCCTCGCGGACCAGAACCTCGGCGAGGCGGCCGGAGACGCGGCTCTTCACGATGGTCTGGTCGATCGGCTGCGTGGTGCCGGTGAACCGGACAACATCGACAAGGCCGCGCGGCTTGATCGTATGGACTTCGGCGGGGATCAACTCGAGTGCGCGATCGGTCGTCTTCGCGGCAACGGCGCCGTTGCCGGCGGTCGGCGCGACCTTGCCGCGCTTCCAGGCGAAGGCGCCGCCGCCCACCAACAGGCTGGCGCCGACGATGGCGAGGACGATCTTGCTTCTGGTTTTCATGGCCGCAGCCCTTTGAGTACGAAGTCGAGATAGGCGGCGTAGTACTGGTCGCTGTCGACCTTGCCGGGATCGAACGGCGCCAGCGAACGCTTCCAGACGGAGAACATGGCAAGCGGCTGCACCACCAGGATGGCGGTGGTCTCCAGGTCGGCAAGGGGACGGAACTCGCCGCTCTCCACGCCGCGCCGCAAGGTGCGGGCGAAGAGGTCGCGGCCGCGCACGTCGAAGTGGGTGCAGTAGAAACGCGCGACCTCGGGGAAGTTGCCGGCCTCGGCCAGGATCAGCTTCACGACACCGCCGGCCGGGCTCTCCTCGAAGGCGCGGAAGCCGGCGACCAGGCCGCGCAACAGCTCCTCGCTCGTTCCTTCGAAGCGGTCGATCAACTCGCTCGCCGACGCGAGCGGACCCTGGACGGCTTCGGTGATGACCGCTTTGAAGAGCTCTTCCTTGTTCTTGAAGTAGAGGTAGGGGAGGCCCTTGCTGACAGACGCCGCCTTGGCGACGTCTTCCAGCTTGGTGGCGGCAAAACCCCGGGTGACGAACAGGTCGAGCGCCGCACGGGCAATCTCGGAGGCACGGTCTTCCGGCCGCCGGACGCGGGTTGGGCTTAGAGGGACGGTATTGACTGACCGGTCAGTATCCATGTTCCGCCATGTAATGCGGAAACGGCAGTCGTTCAAGCCGCGTTTGCTGGGGCCGGACAGAAAAAAGTCCGGCAGACCGAAGTCGCCGGACGCTTTGGCTAGTTTCGCCTTTCCACCTCCGCAAGCGAAGGTGTCGGATCGGCTTGATGCTCGTCTTCTGTTAGGTGGCCTCCGGTGGGGCCCCTAGAGGGGGCACCCACACGGAAGCCGAAAGGCGTTGGTTAGAGGGGTCAAAGTAAACTTTGACCTACGCCCTTTCCTATTTACTGCTTCTTCTTCTTAGCAGCCTTCTTCTTCGCAACCTTCTTCTTAGCAGCCATAACTGTCTCCTATGGTTAGCTATGAGGTCCCCAACCGTGAGGCCCCCGGGGTACGCTGGTACGCTACGCCACGCATGCTCAACTGCAGCCGGTGGTGCCGCCGCAGGTTGTGCATTTGAGGCACGTCCCGTTGCGGACCATGGTGAAGTTGCCGCATTCCGGACAGGCATCCCCTTCAAAGCCCTTGAGCTTCGCCGTGAAGGCTTGTCCCAAGGATGAGGAGGATGCTTCTCCGAGCGCGACGCTGACGACGGCCGCCTTGGCGATGTGCGCCGAAGCGACGGCTGGTCCGTCGGTCAGTCCGTGGGGCAGGGCGGCGCCTGCAATCGCCTCGTCGGCGATCGCGGCATTGCCGGCACTCCTGCCGTTCAATACGTAAAGGTTGCTGCGCACATAGCCGACGCTGGCGATGCGGCTGACCGCGGCGGCGGCCGCTTCGGCGGCATTCGTGCCGGGCGAGGGCAGCTCACCCTGGACTTCGCCACGGCCGACGCCATCGGGGCGGAGGTCAGCCTGCTCGACATGCGCGAGGTCGTTGCGCCCGAGATAGGAGATCGCCAGCTCGCGGAAGATATAGTCGAGCACCGACGTCGACATCTTGATCGCGTCGTTGCCCTCGACCAGGCCCGACGGCTCGAACCGGGTGAAGGTGTAGGCCTCGACGAATTCCTCGAGGGGCACGCCGTATTGCAGGCCGATCGAGATCGCGATGGCAAAGTTGTTCATGAGGCTGCGGAACGCCGCGCCTTCCTTGTGCATGTCGACGAAGATCTCGCCGACGCGGCCATCTTCGTATTCACCGGTCCGGAGATAGACCTTGTGGCCGCCGACGATGGCTTTCTGGGTATATCCCTTGCGGCGCTGCGGCAGCCGCTCGCGGCCGGCCCGGACCTCGCGCTCGACGATGCGTTCCACGATCCGCTCGGCAATGATCGGCGCCCGCGCGACCGGAGACAGGTCGGCAAGGTCGTCATTGGCCGCAACGTCATCGCCCAAGGCCATCGCAGAGAGGGGCTGCGATAGCTTGGAGCCGTCACGGTAGAGGGCGTTGGCTTTCAATCCGAGCTTCCACGACATCTCATACGCCTTGCGGCAATCCTCGACCGTCGCTGCGTTGGGCATGTTGACGGTCTTGGAGATGGCACCCGATACGAAGGGTTGTGCTGCTGCCATCATGCGTATGTGACTCTCTGCAGACAAGCAGCGCATGCCATCTCGTCCACAGGGATTCGCACAATCGAACACATAAAGATGCTCACGCTTGAGATCGCGTGCGCCTTCCACGCTCATCGTGCCACACGCATGGACGTTCGCGGCGGCGATGTCGCTGCGTGAGAAGCCGAGGCGAGAGAGGATGTCGAGCTTGGGATCGACAAGCATCTCGTCGTCGAGGCCGAGCGTTTCACGGCAGAAGACTTCGCCCAGCGTGTAACGCGAGAAGGCGAAACGGATGTCGAAAGCCGTGACGATTGCCCGGTCGATCCGTTCCAGGGTCGCGGCGTCGAAGCCGCGGGCGGCAAGGCTCTGATGGTTGATCGCCGGCGCGGCGGCAAGCGAGCCGTGGCCCACCGCATGGTCGACGATGCGCGTGATCGCGGCGTCGTCGTAGCCCAGGGTGCGCAGCGCCAGCGGGACGGTCTGGTTGATGATCTTGAAATAGCCGCCGCCAGCCAATTTCTTGAACTTAACCAGGGCAAAGTCGGGCTCGATACCGGTCGTATCGCAGTCCATCACCAGCCCGATCGTGCCCGTCGGCGCGAGTACGGAGACTTGTGCGTTGCGGTATCCGTGACGTTCGCCCAGCGCCAGCGCGCGATTCCAGACCCGGCGGGCCGCGGCGACGAGCCGGTCGTCGCTGCAGTTGGCTGCATCGAGGGGCTGCGGCGCGATGGAGAGACCTTCATAGGCCTCGGTCGAGCCCAGGGCGGCATGCCGATGGTTGCGGATGACCCTCAGCATGGGCTCGCGATTGGCCGTGAAGCCCGGGAAGGCGCCCATCAGGCCCGCCATCTCGGCCGACGTTGCATAGGCGGTGCCGGTCATGATCGAGGTGAGGGCGCCAGCGATGGCTCGGCCCTTGGCCGAGTCGTAGCCGAGGCCCGATGCCATCAGCAGCGCGCCGAGATTGGCGTAGCCCAGGCCCAGGGTCCGGTATTCGTAGGAGAACTCGGCGATCCGGCGCGATGGGTATTGCGCCATCATCACCGAGATCTCGAGGACGACCGTCCACAGCCGGCTGGCATGTTCCAGCGCCTCGACATCGATCGAGCCGTCCTCGCGCCGGAACCGCATCAGGTTCAGCGAGGCGAGATTGCACGCCGTGTCGTCGAGGAACATGTACTCCGAGCACGGGTTCGAGGCGTTGATGCGCCCCGATTCGGGGCAGGTGTGCCAGTCGTTGATCGTCGTGTCGTACTGGACGCCCGGATCGGCGGAATGCCAGGCGGCTTCGGCGACCTGGTCCCACAGGGCGCGAGCCCGCATCGTCTGGGTCGTCTTGCCGGTCGTGCGCTCGGTCAGTGCCCACTGACGGTCCTCTTCGACCGCGCGCAGGAACGCATCTGTGACGCGCACCGAGTTGTTGGCGTTCTGCCCGGAAACCGACGCATAGGCTTCCGAGTCCCAATCCGTGTCGAAGCTCGGGAACTCGATGTGCCGGTAGCCCTGGCGGGCGAACTGGATGACCCGCTGGATGTAGTTCTCGGGCAGCTCGGCTTGCCGGGCTGCGACGATCTCGCGCCGCAGCTTCGAATTCTGCCGCGGATCGAAGGCGGCTTCGCCTTCGGCACCGTCGAGGCAGGCGCGCATCACGGCATTGAGATGCCGGTTGGCCAGACGCGAGCCCGCGACCAGGGCGGCGACCTTCTGCTCCTCGAGCATCTTCCAGGAGATGAACTCCTCGATGTCGGGATGGTCGATGTCGACGCTCACCATCTTGGCCGCGCGGCGCGTGGTGCCGCCCGACTTGATGGCGCCAGCCGCGCGATCGCCGATCTTGAGGAACGACATCAGGCCGGAAGACTGCCCGCCGCCGGAGAGCTTCTCGCCCGAGCCGCGCACGCGGGAGAAGTTTGAGCCGGTGCCGGAGCCGTACTTGAAGAGGCGCGCCTCGCGGATCCACAGATCCATGATGCCGCCTTCGTTCACCAGATCGTCGGCGACACTCTGGATGAAGCAGGCATGCGGCTGCGGCCGCTCGTAGGCCGAGGCCGACGGATGGGCCTGACCATCACGATGATCGACGAACCAGTGACCTTGGCCCGGGCCATCGATGCCGTAGGCCCAGTGCAGACCGGTGTTGAACCACTGCGGAGAGTTTGGCGCGCAAATCTGCGCCGCGAGCATGAAGCACTGCTCGTCATAGAAGGAGCGGGCATCCTCCTCGCTGTCGAAGTAGCCGCCCTGCCAACCCCAGTAAGTCCAGGCACCGGCCATCCTGTGGAAAACCTGGCGAGCGCTGCTCTCGCTGCCGAAGCGCTCGGCCTCGGGCATCGCGGCAAGCGCTGCCTCGTCGGGCACCGAACGCCACAGCCACTCCGGCACGTCGGCATCGGCGACGCGGATCGTGTGCGCGGGCACGCCGGCACGGCGGAAATACTTCTGCGCGAGAACGTCGGCTGCGACCTGCGACCACGCGGCCGGCACTTCGATGTTCTTCAACTGGAAGACGATTGACCCGTCCGGGTTGCGAATTTCGGAGTCGGCAGCACGAAACGCCATTCCTGCGAATGGCGATTTTCCTGCTTGCGTATACCGACGCTCGAAGCGCATCGACGATCCCCCGTGCCCGTTCCCGCCATTCTGGTTCCCTGTCGCGGGGGGTGTTCGATCTAGATCGAACACGCACATATGGGCACGAGATGATAGTAAATTACAAAATCTTGTGGGCGCAACTACATTTTGTAGACCAGGGTGTTGATGATACTAGATGATGCAAGTGAGCAACAGGTGATCGAATCACTCGATTCGCTGTCGTCGAATGACACGAATCGAGCGTCCTTCGCGTCGCGTTGCACGCGATGGAGCGCCCGCGTACAAGCGGCGCAGTCACTTACTAACGTGGTTCGTACATGATCATCGGCACCTGGCTCTTCACCAAGATGCGCGGCGAACTCGTCGGCACTGATGCGGAGGGCAACCGCTACTTCCAGGACAAGCGCATCGTCGCCGGCATGCGGCGCAAGCGCTGGGTGATGTACAACGGCGTCGCCGAAGCGTCGCGCATCCCTCCCGAATGGCATGGTTGGCTGCACAACATGCTCGCCGATCCGCCGCCTGCCGGCGGTGCGCCGCGCAAAGCGTGGCAGAAGGAACATCTGCCCAATCTTACGGGCACCGATCATGCCTATCGGCCTCCGGGTCATGCGCTGTCCGAGGGCGAGAAGCCCAAGCCTCCCTATGAGGCGTGGCGTCCAGGCTGACGGCGCAGGCAGCGGGGGAAACGCGCGTGGGCCGCAATATTGTCGAGACGATCGTGGGCGCGCTGGTGCTGGTGGTGGCCGGCGCGTTCGTTTTTTACGCCTTTTCGAAATCCGATCGTGCGGGCCCTGACGGCTACGAACTCGTCGCCCGCTTCGGCCGCATCGACGGCTTGAAGCGCGGCGCCGACGTGACCTTGAGTGGGGTCAAGATCGGCAGCGTCACGAGCTACAGCCTCGATCCCAAGACCTATCAGGCGGTGGTGCGTCTCGCGGTTACATCGAACGTCGATCTGCCGGCCGACACCAACGCCAAGATCGTGAGCGAGTCGCTGCTGGGCGGTATGGTCGTCGTGCTCGAGCCGGGTAGTGACAAGCAGATGCTGAAGAATGGTGGCGAGATCCATCAGACGCAGGATTCGATCCCGCTCACCGAACTGATCGCCAAGTTCATGTTCGGCAGCACGAGCAGTAAGTGATGGGCACCCAATCCCCGAAGGAGCCGCCGGTCTGGCGGCAGCCGGACGGCAAGCCGGTCTCATGCCTCGAAAAGATCAAAGTCCTGAACCAGAACATCCAGGAGATCGAAAGCCTCTGCGCCGACGCGCTGGAGGACGGGGTTCTGATGGGATGCGACGCGACTCAGATAAAGCAGGCGCTTCACGAACTGATCGACGGGTTGACGCCGCCCCGCGCCAAGAGTTGAGCATGCGCGGGCTGCTCGTCTTCGCTGTCCTCGTGGCAGGAATCGGCGCGGCGTCGGCACAAACACCGCCACCGCCGGCACAACAGCAACCTCCGCAACGCCCGGGCAACGCCAACCTGCGACCCGTGCCGGACGGTCCCGGAGTGCGGTCGGCCGAACTGCAGGGGCTCGACAAGGTGACGGCCCGCACCCAGCGCTTCTATGTGCCGGTCGGCAAGTCGACGCGCTTCGGTACGCTCGAGGTCACGGTCAGCGATTGCCTCGTGAACGTGCCCGAGGCGCCGCCGGAATCGGTGGCCTATCTCACCATCATCGATCACAAGCCCGGCCAGGCGGAAGAGAAGCTGTTCGCCGGCTGGATGTTCGCCTCGACGCCGTCGCTGTCGGCACTCGACCACGGCGTCTACGATTTGCGCGTGCTCTCCTGCACGATGGCGCAGGGATCGTCTCCGCCCAGCTCGCGCTGAAACTCGGCCGGCTGGTCGATCGCATCGGCCAGCAGCGCCTTGAAGTCGTCGCGCGGGATTTCGACCGCGCCGAAGCTGCGTAGATGCTCGGTCATGAACTGGCAGTCGAGTAGCCGGAAGCCACCCTTGATCAGCCGCGCCACCAAATGGACGAGGGCCACCTTCGAGGCGTCACGCTCGCGGCTGAACATGCTCTCGCCGAAGAACGCGGCGCCCACCGAGACGCCGTACAGGCCGCCGACCAGCCGACCGTCGACGCGGCACTCAAGGCTGTGCGCGTAACCGCGCGCGTGCAGCTCCGTGTAGAGAGCGACGATCGGTTCGTTGATCCAGCTTTCGGGATGGCCAGGGCGCGGCTCGGCGCAGGCGCGCACCGTCTCGGCAAAGGCGGTGTCGGCACTCACCTCGAAGTGGCCGCCGCGGACCGTGCGCGCCAGCCGGTGCGAGAGGTGGAAGCCATCGAGCGGCAAGACCGCGCGCAGGCGGGGATCGAGCCAATAGAGCTTGGGATCCTGGCGGCTTTCCCCCATGGGAAAGACACCGATGCGATAGGCCTGGAGCAGGAGGTCGGGTGTGATCTCCAGCATGCCGGCTCTACTTCTTCAGGCCGACCAGCTTCTCCAGCCAGTGGATGTCGTAGTCGCCGTCGATGAAGGCTTGCTCGCCGATGATGCGGCGATGCAGCGGGATCGTGGTGTCGATGCCCCCGACCACGAACTCCTCGAGCGAACGGCGCAAACGCATCATGCATTCGTTGCGGCTGCTGCCGTTTACGATCAGCTTGGCGACCATCGAGTCGTAGTAGGGCGGAATCGCGTAGCCGGCATAGAGGCCAGAATCAACGCGCACGCCCAGTCCGCCCGGCGAGTGATAGTCGGTGACGGTGCCGGGGCAGGGAACGAAGGTCTCGGGGTTCTCGGCATTGATCCGGCACTCGATGGCGTGGCCCTGGATCACGATGTCCTTTTGCGTGAGGCCGAGAGGCGAGCCGGAAGCGATGCGGATCTGCTCGCGCACGAGATCGATGCCCGTCACCGCCTCGGTGATCGGATGCTCGACCTGCAGGCGGGTGTTCATCTCGATGAAGTAGAATTCGCCGTCCTGGAACAGGAATTCCATGGTGCCGGCGCCGCGATACTTGAGCTTGCGGACGGCATCGGCCGCCAACTCGCCGATCCGGTTGCGCTGCTCGGCGTTCAGCGCCGGCGAGGGCGCTTCTTCCAGAACCTTCTGATGGCGGCGCTGCAGCGAGCAGTCGCGCTCGCCGAGATGGATGCCGGCGCCGAGCCCGTCGCCCAGCACCTGGATCTCGATGTGGCGCGGCCGGCCGAGATACTTTTCGACATAGACCGAATCGTTGCTGAACGCGGCCTTGGCTTCGGCGCGGGCCAGCGAGAAGGCTTCGGCGGCCGCCTCGGGGCCGTCGACGACCTTCATGCCGCGTCCGCCGCCGCCGGCGACGGCCTTGATCAGCACCGGCCAGCCGATCTTGGTGCCCAGTTCGATGACTTCCTCGACGGAGTCGACCGGACCCGGCGAGCCCGGCACCAGCGGCAGGCCAAGTTCCTTGGCAGTCTGCTTGGCCACGATCTTGTCGCCCATCATCGAGATGTGCTGCGGCGTCGGACCGATGAAGGTGAAGCCATGTGCCTCCACCGCCTCGGCGAAGCGCGCATTCTCCGACAGGAAGCCGTAGCCCGGATGGATCGCGTCGGCGCCGGCGATCGTCGCGGCCGACAGGATCGCGGGAATGTTGAGATAGCTCTCGCGCGCCGGCGGCGGGCCGATGCACACCGATTCGTCGGCCAGGCGCACATGCATCGCGTCGCTGTCCGCGGTCGAGTGGACCGCGACCGTCTGGATACCCATCTCGCGGCAGGCGCGATGGATGCGAAGTGCGATCTCGCCGCGATTGGCGATGAGGACCTTGTCGAACATCGGCACTGGTGCCCCTTACTCGACGATCATCAGCGGTTCGCCAAACTCCACCGGCCGGCCGTTCTCGATCAGGACCTGGGTCACCGTGCCGGCCTTCGGAGCCTTGATCGGATTGAAGGTCTTCATCGCCTCGATGATGAGCAGCGTCTGGCCGGCCGTCACCTTGTCGCCCACCGCGACGAAGTTCGGCTTGCCGGGCTCGGGCGCCAGATAGGCGGTGCCCACCATCGGCGACTTCACGAGGCCGGGATGCTTGGAGAGATCGCCTGAAGCGGCGGCAGGCGCACCGGTTGCAGCGACCGGAGCGGCCGCCGCGGCGGGGGCGGCCGCCATCATGACGGGGGCCGCCTGCGCGACGGGCGCGGCCGGACGGGCGACGCGGATGCGCCGCTCACCGTCGGCCAGCTCGATCTCGCCGAGTTTGGTTTCCTCGAGAATTGCCGCCAGCTTGCGGACGAACTCGGTATCCAGTTCGAACTTTGCCATGGAGAAACGCTCCCGATGTTGGTCAGCGTGCCAGCAGGCGCGCCAGCGCCTGGAGGGCGAGGAGATAGCCTTGAGTTCCGAGACCCGCGATCACGCCGACCGCGGCCGGGCTGATGTACGAATGATGCCGGAAGCTCTCACGCTTGTAGATGTTGGAAAGATGGACCTCGATGGCCGGCAGCTCGGCGGCATTGAGCGCGTCGAGCAGGGCCACCGACGTATGGGTGTAGGCGCCGGCATTGATGACAATGCCGGAATTGCCCTCGCGCGCGGCCTGGATGCGGTCGACCAGCACGCCCTCGTGATTGCTCTGGGCGAATTCGACCTCGAGACCGAGGCGTGCAGCTTCGGCGCGGCACGCCGTCTCGACGTCCGTCAGCGTCTCGCGGCCGTAGATCTCCGGCTGACGCTTACCCAGCATGTTGAGGTTCGGCCCGTTGAGCACCAGCACCGGCTTGAGGGCCGGCGGGCGCCGGGCGGCCTTTGCGGCCAATCCTGCCTCCCAGAATCACAAGAGGCGGGCGTTATAGCATGGGGAGTCGGGGCCACAAGGCGGCCTCAGGGCCGGTTTCTCAACAGCTTGGCGTGGGTGAACAGTCGGTCACACAAGCCGTTGAGGGCGAGACGCTCCTCGGAGGACAGGGCCTCGTAGAGTTTAGCCTCGTATTCGAGCGCCAGCGGGACGATCCTAGCATGCATCGTGCGACCTTTCGGGCTGAGCTGCAGCGAGGCTCGCCGCCGGTCGTCCAGATCGGTGTTCCGCTCGACCAGGCCGCGCTTCATCAGGCCCGCGACCGCCCGGCTGACGGCAACCTTGTCCATGACGATCCGCTGTCCCACATCGGAAGCCGTGAGCGGAGCGAACCGGCCGAGGGCCGCCATCACCCGCCACTGCGTAACGCTGAGGCCATAGGGCCCGGCGTATAGATCGTGCAGCGATTCGCTGACCAGCTGGGCCAGGACGGAGAGGCGGTAGGGGAGAAATTTCTCCAGTTCGAGGGCTTGCGCTTCGATCGGCATAATAGTTACATTTGAAACTAATTCAGCCGGGAGGTCAAACATGGCGAGTGTCAGCGAAGCCAAGATCCTGGAGATCGACGCCGTGAACCCGATGGGCACCGACGGGTTCGAGTTCGTCGAATACACCGCCCCCGATCCCGCGGCGCTGGGCGCCCTGTTCGAGAGCATGGGCTTCACCAAGGTGGCGAAGCATCGCTCCAAGGACGTCTCGCTCTACCGGCAGGGCGACGTGAATTTCATCGTGAACGCCGAGAAGGAGAGCTTCGCCCAGGGCTTCGCGCGCGTGCACGGCCCCAGCGTCTGCGCCATCGCGCTGCGCGTGAAGAATGCCGGCGCCGCCTACAAGCGCGCGCTGTCGCTCGGCGCCTGGGGCGTCGAGGGCAAGGTCGGGCCGATGGAGCTCAACATCCCGGCGATCAAGGGTATCGGCGATTCGCTGCTCTATCTGGTCGATCGCTACGGCGAGCGCGGTTCCATCTACGACGTCGACTTCGAGTGGCTGCCGGGCGTCGACCACAATCCGAAGGGCGTCGGCCTCACCTATATCGATCACCTGACGCACAACGTGCATCGCGGCCGCATGGCCGAGTGGGCCGATTTCTACGAACGGCTCTTCAATTTCCGCGAGATCCGATACTTCGACATCGAGGGCAAGCTGACCGGCCTCAAGTCCAAGGCAATGACCAGCCCGTGCGGCAAGATCCGCATCCCGATCAACGAGAGCACCGACGACAAGTCGCAGATCCAGGAATACCTCTCCGCCTATCACGGCGAGGGCATCCAGCACATCGCGCTGGGCACCGGCGACATCTACGAGACGGTCGAGACGCTGAAGGGCAAGGGCGTGCCGTTCCAGACCGTGCCCGACACCTATTATGAGCAGATCGAGGAGCGCTTGCCGGGCCATGGCGAGGACCTGGCGCGACTGGCGGCCGACCGCATCCTGATCGACGGCGCGCCGACCAAGGGCGGCGGCCTGTTGCTGCAGATCTTCACCCAGACCGTGATCGGTCCGATCTTCTTCGAGATCATCCAGCGCCGCGGCAACGAAGGTTTCGGCGAAGGCAATTTCCGCGCGCTGTTCGAATCGATCGAACTCGACCAGATCCGCCGCGGCGTGTTGAAGGCCTAGCAAAGAACGAAACGACAGAACGACGGAGGAAGCCATGGCCAAGAACTGGATCCCATTGCGCCAGGTCGAGGGCACCGCCTCGCGGCAGGCCCATGTGCGCCTGCCCGAGGGCACCTACGAGCGCGAGATCAGCAAGGAGGGCTTCTTCGGCCCGTCCGCGCAGTTCCACCACAAGCACAAGCCGACCGACTGGGTCGAATTCGACGGCCCGATCCGGCCGCGCGCCCTCGATCTTAACAAGCTGGTGACGGCCCAGGCCAATCCCTGGAATGCCGAACAGGTGATGGGCAACACCCACCTGCAGATGCGCATCTGGCGGCTCGACAAACCGATGCCTGACCTGGCGCGAAACAGCGACGGCGACCAGCTCCTGTTCGTCCACGAGGGCAACGGCGCGCTGTTCTGCGACTACGGCCACCTCGACTATGCCGAGGGCGACTATCTCGTGATCCCGCGCGGCACGATGTGGCGCCTGGAGCCCGCCAAGCCGACCGTGTCGCTGATGATCGAGGCGACCAACGACCACTTCACCTTGCCGGAGAAGGGACTGGTCGGCCGGCATGCGATCTTCGACCCGGCGATGCTCGATACGCCGCGCATCGACGATGTGTTCCGCGCGCAGCAGGACGAGCGGTCTTGGAAAGTCTCGGTGAAGCGCCGCAACACGCTCTCGACCGTGACCTTCCCGTTCAATCCTTTGGATGCGGTGGGCTGGCATGGCGATCTCAGCGTCGTGCGCATCAACTGGCGCGACTTGCGGCCGTTGATGAGCCATCGCGCCCATCTGCCGCCGTCGGCGCACACGACGTGGGCGACAAGCCGCTTCGTCGTCTGCACCTTCGTGCCGCGTCCGCTGGAGAGCGATCCGGAAGCGCTGCGCCTGCCGTTCTTCCACAACAACGACGATTTCGAAGAGGTGATCTTCTATCACAAGGGCAGCTTCTTCAGCCGCGACAACATCCATCCCGGCATGATGACGGTGCATCCCAGCGGCTTCACGCATGGGCCACATCCCAAGGCGTTCAAGGCGGCGACGACCAAGGTCGGCAGTGGCGGCAAGACCGAGACCGACGAGGTCGCGGTGATGATCGACACGCGCGACGCGGTGGACGTTGCCGCGATGCCGGCCGGCGTCGAGTTCGAGGGCTATGTGAAATCGTGGCGGCCGGCGGACGTGAAGCAGGCGGCGGAATAGGGAAGCGCATAATGAAACTGGGATCGCTCAAGGAAGGCGGCCGTGACGGCACGCTGATCGTCGTGAACCGTGATCTGACGCGCGGTGTCCGGGCCACGACCGTGGCGCCCACATTGCAGAGGGCGCTCGACGACTGGGCCACCAACGGGCCGAAGCTGCGGGACCTCGCCGAGCAGCTCGAGGACGACAAGGCGGTCGGCTCCTTCGAGCTCGACACGACCGCGCTGGCGGCGCCACTGCCGCGTGCCTACCAGTGGGCCGACGGCTCGGCCTACGTCGTGCACGTCGAGCTGGTGCGCAAGGCGCGTGGTGTCGAGATGCCGCCGTCCTTCTGGACCGATCCGTTGATGTACCAGGGCGGCTCGGATTCCTTCATCGGGCCCAACGACGAGATCGAGATGGCCGACGAGGCCTGGGGCATCGATTTCGAGGGCGAGATCGGCGTGATGGTCGACGACGTGCCGATGGGTATCTCGCCCGAGGCTGCGCGCAAGCACATCAGGCTGGTGACGATCCTGAACGACGTGTCGCTGCGCAATGTCATCGTAACCGAGCTCGGCAAGGGCTTCGGTTTCTTCCACGGCAAGCCCGCGACGGCGTTCGCACCGGTCGCCGTGACGCCGGACGAGCTGGGCGACGACTGGAACGGCGCGCGGCTCGACCGGCCGCTGATCTCGATCCTGAACGGCAAGGAATTCGGCCGTCCCAACGCCGCGACCGATCTCACCTTCGACTTCGGCCAGCTCATTGCGCACGCCGCGCGCACGCGACACCTCGAAGCGGGGACGATCGTGGGCTCGGGCACGGTGGCGAACCGCGATGCGGCTGTCGGTTGCTCCTGCATCGCCGAGCGACGCGTGCGCGAGACGATCGAGGGCGGCAAGCCGGTGACGCCGTTCATGAGCTTCGGCGACCATATCCGCATCGAAATGTTCGACCGTGCCGGAAAATCGATCTTCGGGGCGATCGACCAGAAGGTCGTGCGCTACACGCCACCCGCCTGAGCCGTGCTAGAGTGACCGCGGAGGCGGTCATGAAGCTCATCGGCTATTTTCGCTCGTCGGCGGCATTTCGCGTGCGCATCGCGTTGAACCTCAAGGGCATCGCGGTGGAACACGCGTCGCGGCACCTGCGCAAGGGCGAGCAGTCTTCGGCCGACTATGCCGCGCTCAATCCGCAGAAGCTGGTGCCGGCGCTGGTCCTCGACGACGGGGCGGTGCTGACCCAGTCGCTCGCGATCATGGAGTATCTCGAGGAGACCCATCCCGAGCCGCCGCTGCTGCCTAAGGATCCGGTCGGCCGCGCGCGGGTGCGGTCGCTGTCGCTGATCGTGAGCGCCGACATCCATCCCATCCAGAACCTCCGCGTGATGGCCTATCTCCGCCAGAAGTTCGACCAAACGGAAGAAAGCGCCTTCACCTGGTCGCGTCACTGGATCGAGACCGGCTTCGACGCCTACGAGGCGACACTTGCCCAGGCAGGCGGCGCCGGCGACTTCAGTCACGGCGACCGGCCCACCATGGCTGACATGTGCCTGGTGCCGCAGGTCTTCAACGCGACGCGCTTCAAGGTCGACATGAAGCGCTACCCCACCATCCAGCGCATCTACGACACCTGCATGAAGCATCCGGCGTTCGACGCGGCCCAGCCCTTCAAGCAGCCGGATGCCGAAGCGTGAGGAAGTCGCTCCTCGTCGTCACCGGCATCGTTGTTGTCCTGGTCGGCGTCGGCGCCGCGGCCATTCCGTTCGTCGAAGGCTTCGCCGCCACCCGCCTGAAGGCCGGGCTCGCGCAGGGCGGCATGAAGGTCGAGACGGTGAAGGTGGGATTGCTCGATCGCAGCATCTCCCTGCGCAACGTCGCGGGCGGCCCGAACGGCGAACTGAAGATCGACGAGTGGGAAGCGTCCGGACTTGCCTGGCCGCTCGATGAACTCCTGAAGGGGCGGGCGCCGTTCGGCGGGTTGAGCTGGGGCGATCCGCTGCACGTTGCGCGGCTTCACATGCGCAATTTCCGCCTGGCTGAAGCCGATGCGGGCGACTCGTGGGCGATCGGCGAGCTGACGGGCATCAACATCGACCTGCCGCGTTACGACGCGGTCTACGAAGGACCTTTCCGCAACGAGGTGATGATTGCCCGTCTGTTGGGCGCGCTATCGGTCGATCGCCTCGAGCAGAGCGATCTCGTCCATGTCGGGTTCGATCAGACCAACCAGACCGTCAAGCGCCTCTCGATCGCGGGTTATGCGCGCGGCCTGACGGATGCGTTCGAGATGAAGGACTTCCAGGTGAAGCCGGCGGGTGCCCGGATGGCCGGTCTGACGATTGCCGACACCACGGCGCGTGGCATCGACCTGCGCCGGCAGATCGGCATGGCCTCTTCGCTGGACTGGGAGCCGGGCACGCCGATCGGCCGGGTTCCCGTGGCCGAGGGCCGGATGTCGGGCTTCGGCGGCGAGCTCATGACGCGCTACGGCATGTCGCTGGGCAGCATCTCGGGCGAGACGGTGCGGGAAGGGCCCGAGGTGAGTCGCTCGCGCATGCGCGTCGAAGGCTTCGTGCTGGCGCCGTCGTTGCGCAGCGTCGAGGCGTTGGGCATGCGCATGGTCATGCAGTCGATGGATCTCAAGGAGGTCCGGCTCGGCGCGGAATGCAGCAGCGTCGAGGATCGCGCTCGCAATGTCCTGAAGATCGAGGCCTGCAAGCTGAGCGGTCCCGACCTCCTGGAAGTCTCGTTGACCGCGCAGGTGGTCGAGACCGATGACGAATTCTGGCGAGCGGTCGACGAGGCCGACCTCTTCGCGCTGCTGGGCACGAAGGCCGCGCTGCAGTCGGCAAAGCTGGTGGTTGCCGACAAGAGCCTGCTGCAGCGGGCGCTCCAGGCGAAAGCCAAACTCGGCGGCCAATCGGCGGCGGCCGAGCGAGCGGCGCTGGCGGCGGAGATCCGGCGCTACCAGCCGCCGGGAGTCCTGATCACGCAGGATATGTCCAAGCTGCTCGATGCGGTCGCCCGCTTCGTGGAGCAGGGCGGAACGCTTACCGTCGAGGCCGCGCCGCAACCGGCGCTGGGCCTTGAAAAGCTCGACTATCTCCTGAAGCCGGGCGCCGATCTCGTGAATGCGCTCGGCCTCACCGCGACGGTGTCGCGTTAGCTCCTAGCTCTTGCGGGCGTCGGCGATCAGCGCCTTCAGCGACTCGGCATCGACGGCGCCCGGCACGAACTGCTTGCCGATGACGAAGGCCGGCGTGCCGCGCACACCGAGGGCACCGGCGAGCGCCATGTTGCGATCGATGGTCTGCTTCAGCTTGGGATCTTCCATGTCCTTCTCGAGCTGGGCCACGTCGATGCCCACCGAGGCGGCGGTCTGAAGGATCTTCTCGCGGTCGAGCTTGCCGTTGAATTCCATCAGCGCGTTGTGCAGGTCCTTGTGCTTGCCCTGCTTCATCGAGGCCAGCGCGGCGAGGGCGGCGATCTTCGACGGCTCGCCCAGGATCGGCAGGTCCTTGTAGATGATCTTCACTTTGCCGTCGGCCGCGGTGACCGATTTCACGGCCTGGTAGGCGCGCTTGCAGTAGGGGCACTGGTAGTCGTTGAACTCGACGATGGTGACATCGCCTGACGGGTTGCCGCCGACGGGGCTGTCGGCATCGCGGAACAGCTCGGCCTCGTTCTGGCCGATCGCCTTGCCGGCGACGGCGTCGCGCTGGCTGTCCTGCTTGCGCTCCAGCTCCTGCATCGCTTCGACCAGGACCTCGGGATTGGCAATCAGATAGGCCCGGATGCTCTTGCCCACATCGGTCGGCACTGACGCCTCCGCGGCGGGCGCCGGCGAGGCGCTCGTGAAGCGGGGCAGGCCGGTGCGGGTCGCTGCAGCCGCGCCGATGACCATCATGGCGACGAGGGTAGCCAGTAGAAGGGAACGCATTGCTTGTTCTCCAGGGCCGGCTACTTGCGCGGCCGGGTGTTGATATAGGCCTTGAGATCCTGCGCGCGCTGCCACGCCGGTGTCCCGGCGGTGAGCTGGCGCGACGCCGCCTCGGCATGGCTCTGTGCCTCGGCGCGCTGGCCGCGGAGGGCCGCCATTTCCGCCCGCGCCAGGGACGTCATACCCGGATCGTTCAGCTTGGAGTAGCCCGAAGCCATCAGGCGCCACAGGTCGAAGTTGCCGAATTCCTGCTGGGAGGCGAGGTCGAGGTTGCGCATGGCCTCGCGGTCGTTCTCGGGGCTGTTCACGTCCAGCAGGGCCCGCGCGAGGTCGATCTTGAGGATCGCCGCCGCCGGCGCGAGCTGGACGGCGCGGCGATAGGAGGGGATGGATTCGGCGGCGCGGCCGTTTTCGTAGAGCATCTGGGCCCGCAGCTCATGGAAGTACGGGTCGTTGGGATACTCCTTGAGCAGGCCGTCGATCGTCAGCAGCGCCGAGCCCAGCGTGCCCTTGCGATAGAGGGCGATGGCGCGGGCATAGCGCGCCGGCACCGAGCGGTCGGCTTCCGCGTAACGCTGGAGAGCCATGTCCGGGGCAACGAAGCCGTAGAGCTTGGCCACCATGCGCTGGTGGAGCAGCAGGAATTGCGGCGTATCGGGCGTGTTGACGTAGGGCGAGTTCGCCGCGGCCTGCTCGAAGGCAGAGATGCGCTCTGGGGTCAGCGGATGAGTGGTGAGATAGGGATCGCGGCGATTGATCGCGAGCTTCTCTTCACGCTGCATGTAGCGAAGGAATTCGATCGTGCCCTTGGGCGACTGTCCGGTCCGCTGCAGATAAGTGATCGCCGCCTGGTCGGCCGCGCTTTCCTGGGTCTGGGTGTATTTCAGGAACGACATCAGCGAGCCCGGCGCCATCGGCCGGGCCGTTCCGCCGCCGTGGCCGCCACTTCCGGCGCCGGCGCCGCCGACTGCGCCGCCGGCCATCGCGCCGCCGGCCAGGATGGTCTCGAGAATCTGCAGCGTCGACAGGCTGCGCAGCTCTTCCTGCATGCGGGCGAGATGGCCGCCCGCGATGTGGCCGCTTTCATGGGCCATGACGCCGATCAGCTGGTTCGGACGTTCAGTCCGCATGATCAGGCCAGTGTTGATGAAGATGCGCTGGCCGCCCGCCACGAAGGCGTTGAGCGAGCCATCCTGGACGAGCATGATCTCGACACCGTTGGGATCGAGGCCTGCTGCTTTCCAGATCGGGATCGTGAAGGTGCGGATCGTGCTCTCGATCTCGGCGTCACGGATCAGATTGAGGCGTTGACCTTGCTGTGCGGTCGCGGCACGAAACGGTGCCAACGCGAAGAGCGTCAGACATAAGAGGGTGGTGATGCGTTTGAACAAGGTCGGCACGGGGCTGAAGCAGGCTAGGAACGGTCAGCGGCCGCGTCAATTGCGCAACGCAGCCCTGAGCGCGGTCTTCTTGCTGGCCGGTTGTGGCTTTAGTGAGACGGACCGGCAGATGGACCGCACCGAAAACGCCACCAATCCGGGCGGTATGGTGGCCAATCGGCGCCCCCTGTCGCCTGTCACCAAGGGCACCAGTTTCGCCGCGACGACGGCGGACGAAAGCCGTGCGGCGGAGGTCGGACGCGAGATCCTGCTAGCCGGCGGCAATGCCACCGACGCGGCGGTCGCCATGTATTTTGCACTCGCCGTAACCCTGCCGTCGGCCGCATCGCTCGGCGCCTCGGGCGCCTGCATCGTCCACAATGACAAGACCAAGAAGGCCGAGGCTTTCATCTTCCCGCCGATCGCCGCGCCGGGCGGCGTGAGGGGAACGCCGTTTGCCGTGCCGGTGGGCGTGCGCGCCATCACCCTGATGCATGTCCGTCACGGTCAGCTTCGTTGGGAGCAGACGATTGCGCCGGCCGAGCGGCTGGCGCGATTCGGTTTCCCGGTTTCGCGCGCGTTCGCCCGCGATCTGCAGGCTGGCGCGGCACTCCTGGGCGATGGCGAGGCGCGGCGTCTCTTCGGCTCGAGCGCGGAGGGCACTCTCCTCACGCAGCCCGACCTCGCCACGGTGCTGGGCGGCATCCGCCAGCGCGGCGGCGGCGAATTCTTCCAGGGCGCGCTGGGGCGCACCTTCTCCGAGCAAGTCTCGCAGGCGGGCGGCAGCCTTCCGCCGGACGCGCTGCGCAATGCGATCCCGATCGCCGCGACGCCCGATTCGGTCAGCCAGTATCGCAGCCGCGTCTATGTCGCGCCGTCGCCGGCGGCGGGCGCCTCGGTCCTGGCGGGGTGGAACGGCAGCCAGCCGGGCGGCGCCACGCCGGTCGATTCCGGTGGCTTTGCAGGTTTTGCCGCCGTCGACACCAAGGGCGGCGCCGCTGCCTGCGAGGTCTCGATGGGCCAGCTGTTCGGTGCGCGGGTCGTCCCACCCGGCAGCGGCATCATGCTCGGTTCGCCGAATCCCGAGGCAGCTTCGGTGAGCCCGATGATCATCGCCAATCCGGGCAACGGCGAGTTCACCTTCGCCGGAGCCGGCGGTGGTGCGGCGAGTGCTGCGCAGGCCCTGGGCTTCGTGGCGCGCGAGGTCATCGACAACGGCAAGAACCTCGCCACCGTGCTCGCGAACCGTCGTGCACAGGGCGGGTTCGTCAATGCCATCGCCTGCCCGTCGGGCCTGCGGGGCAACCCGGAAACCTGCCGGACGGGAGCCGATCCCGCTGGAGCCGGCCTGTCGACACTTGCCACCGAATAGCGTTCGCGATGGTGGGCAAGCTCTCGCGCCGCTCGAGCGGCGTCGATCCATTCATCGTGATGGATGTCATGGCGGCCGCCGCGGAGAAGGAGGCGGCGGGCGACGTCGTCATCCATCTCGAAGTGGGACAGCCAAGCACGCCGGCGCCGAAGGGGGCGCTGGCCGCGGCGCATGCCGCGCTCGATGCCGACCGTCTCGGCTATACGGCAGCGCTCGGCATGCCGGCGTTGCGCGAGCGGATCGCGCGGTTCTATCGCGAGACCTATGGCGCCGAGGTCTCGCCGGATCGTGTTGTCGTCACGACAGGATCATCCGGCGGCTTTCCGCTGGCCTTCCTCGCGAGCTTCGATGCCGGTGACCGGGTGGCGCTCGCGGCGCCCGGTTATCCCGCCTATCGCAACATCCTGGCAGCGCTCAATCTCGAGGCGGTCGACCTGCCGACCTCGGAAGCCGATCGCTTCCAGCCTACGGTTGCCGCGCTTGAGAAAGCGGGGAAGCTCGACGGGCTGATCGTGGCGAGCCCTTCCAACCCCACCGGTACGATGGTGACGCGCAGCGAACTGAAGGCGCTGGCGGATTGGTGCAACGCCAACGGTGTGCGGTTGATCTCCGACGAGATCTATCACGGCATCGTCTACGAGGGCGAAACCCACTCGGCGGTCGAGGTGTCCGACACCGCGATCGTGGTGAACAGCTTCTCGAAGTATTTCTCGATGACCGGCTGGAGGGTCGGCTGGCTGGTCGTGCCACCCGACATGGTGCGGTCGATCGAGCGCCTGACGCAGAATTTCTTCATCTCCGTGCCGACCCTCAGCCAGCACGTGGCGCTGGCGGCGTTCGAATGCCGCGACGAACTCGACGGACACGTGAAGCGCTATCGCACCAACCGCGACCTGCTGATGGCGGGCTTGCCGGCGGCCGGTCTCGACCGCCTCACGCCGGCGCAGGGCGCCTTCTACATCTATGCCGACGTCTCGCACCTAACCAACGACAGCCGCGAATTCTGCAGCCGAATGCTGCGCGAAGCCGGCGTGGCGGTGACACCGGGCGTCGATTTCGACCGTGCGCGCGGGGCGGGGACCTTGCGCATTTCCTTCGCGGGCTCGACGGCGGAGATGGAGGAGGCGGTGCGCCGCCTCAAGCACTGGAGGAGTGCATGAGAGGATTTGCCGTCGCGGCGCTGATCGCTCTCAGCCCGGTTGCCGCGTGGGCGCAGGCCGGCCCGAGCTTCGATTGCGCGAAGGCGTCTAACGGCGCGGAGCGCGCGATCTGCAAGGATCCCGCGATGGCGAAGACCGATCGCGAACTGTCGAACCTCTACACTTCGCTGCTGGCCAAGCTGACGGGACCGGCCAAGGAAAGCCTCGAGAAGAGCCAGGTGCGCTGGATCGTCGGCCGCAATCGCGCCTGCCTGCCGAACGAGGATCCCGATGTGATCGCGCGCTGCCTGAAGACGCGCTACGACAATCGCATCGCCGATCTCAAGGCATCGGCTGCCGGGCCCTATCCGTTTGTCGAGGACCAGTCGATCGAGAAGACCGGCAAGGTTGGCAAGGTGAAGTACACGATCGACCTTCGCTATCCGCGCTTCGCGGGCAACACGGCGGATTTCGCGGTCATCAACCGGTCCTATGCCGACTCGGCGGCCAAGGCGGCGCGCGAGACGACTCCCACGGCCGACGCCAGCAGCGACCGCGAGGAAGAGTGGCAGGCCGAGCAGGGCTATTCGCTCTATCGACCCGGGCCCGACGCCATCACCGTGGCGCTTACCTTCTGGGCCTTTACCGGAGGCGCGCACGGCTACGGCAGCCTGAGCTGCACGCTGGTCGACCTAAAGACCGGCAAGACCGTGCCGCCTGACGCCGTCTTCGCCAAGGGAACGCCATGGCTGAAGGAAGTCGTCGCGATCGTCGGCGCCGACCTCAAGAAGCAGTTTGTCGAGAACCCGGGATTCGACGATGCGCTGCAGCCGACGAAGCTCACCAAGACCGTGAACAGCGCCGGCCGCTTCTGCTGGCAGGCCGAAAGGCTGCAGGTCTATTTCAACCAGTACGAAGTCGGCCCCTATTCGTCGGGGCCCTACACGGTCGACATTCCCTACAGCCGGCTGAAGTCGCTGTTGCGCGCCGACGGTCCGGTCGCGCGCTGACGACGGCTCAGTGCAGCTTGCGTCGGTCGCGCGCCGTCGCCGGCGCGGAGGTCGGTGCGGGTCGCTCGGTCGCGACCGGCGGCACGGGGCCGGAATGGTGGCTCGCCATGTGCCAGCCGTCGCTCATGCGGACATAGAGGTTGCTCGCCATCAGCTGGCCGTTGGGCAGCACCTCGCGGCAGATGACGAGCGCCAGCCCCGGGCGTCCGACCACCCATTCCTCGGTGCAGCGCACGCGCGGCGCCTCGGGATGCTTCATGATGGCGCGCCAGCTCGCCATGATTTCCGCCCGGTCGTGCAGGGCTTGCTGTCCGGGATGCAGGCAAACGACCGAACCGGTCGGCGCCCAGATCAGGTCCATCGCGGCGGGATCGCGATCGTTGAAGGCTCGATAGAAGGCGCGGTTGGCCGCCAGGACGGCGTCGCGTTCGTCATCGTCGAATTCCGCCAAGAGCGGCGGCAGGCGTGGGGGACGGCGGGGCATTCGACCCTCGAAACTCACGGGTTGCGCGGCACAGGATTAGCCGACACAGAAGAGGCATCCAACAGCCGAGATGATGATGTCCATCCCCAAGCTCGAATTCCCACCGTTCCATCTGCCCGCCGAGGCCGAGGCCTTGCGGGGTGAGGTCCGCGCGTTTCTCAAGGAGACGCTGCCCAAGATCAAAACCGAGGACCGCTTCGCGAGCTGGAACACGGCGTCGCCCGAGTTCAGCAAGGCGCTGGGCGCCAAGGGCTGGCTCGGCATCACCTGGCCCAAGCAGTATGGCGGCGGTGAGCGCACCTTCCTCGACCGCTACGTCGTGACCGAGGAGCTTCTCGGCAACAGCGCGCCTGCCGGCGCGCACTGGGTCGCCGATCGCCAGTCTGGCCCGCTGCTTCTGAAGTTCGGAACCGAACAGCAGCGCCAGGCGATCCTGCCGCGCATCACGCGCGGCGAATGCTATTTCAGCATCGGCATGTCCGAGCCCGATTCCGGCTCCGACCTTGCTTCGGTGCGCACGCGCGCCGAGCCGGTACCAGGTGGCTTCCGCGTCAACGGCACCAAGGTCTGGACCTCGGGCGCCCATCGCAATCACTACTGCATCACACTCGTGCGCACCTCCGGTCAGCATGGCGATCGGCACAAGGGTCTGAGCCAGCTCCTGGTCGATCTCAAGACGCCGGGCGTCACCATCCGTCCGATCATCAATCTCGCCGGTCGCCACGACTGGAACGAGGTGACCTTCTCCGACGCGTTCATTCCCGAGGATTGCCTGATCGGCAACGAGGGCGACGGCTGGCTGCAGGTCACCAGCGAACTGGCCTTCGAGCGTTCTGGCCCCGAGCGCTTCATGCAGAACTTCTACGTGCTGCGCGAGCTGGTGCGCGTGCTGGGCCGCCAGCCGGCCAAGCGCGCCAGTGCGATCCTCGGCCGCCTGATCGCGCGCCTGTGGACCCTGCGCCAGATGTCGACCGCCGTTGCCGGCATGATGCAGGGCGGCAAGTCGCCCGCCATCGAGGCATCGCTCGTGAAGGATCTCGGCACGATCTACCAGCAGGACCTGCCGGAGATCGCGCGGACCGTGGCCGAGTCCGACGCCACGACCGAGGACGATCTCGCCGACTTCCTCGATATCGCCCAGTACGCGTCGATGATGGCGCCGAGCTACACCATCCAGGGCGGCACCACCCAGGTCCTGCGCGGCATCGTTGCCCGCGGCCTCGGTCTGCGCTGAAGGAGACAGGATCATGGATCGCGAAACCCGTGACATGCTGCTGGAGACCGCCAGCCGCTTCTTCGCCGAACGTGCCGGCAAGGACGTCGTAAACGGCGTCGAGAAGGGCGTATGGCCTGCCGATCTCTGGAAGGAGATCGAGGAAATGGGCCTGCCGCTAATCGCCGTGCCCGAAGAGCTTGAAGGCGTGGGTGGAACGCTGGCCGACCTGATGGCGATGCTGCGCGTGGCCGGCGAGCATGCCGTGCCCGTGCCGGTCGCCGAGACGGCCCTGGCCAACCTGCTGATCGCCGCTGCGGGCGGCAAGCCGGCCATCGGCCCGTCGACCCTGGCGCTGGGTGAACTTTCCCTGCAGGGCGGCCGCGTCAGCGGCAAGGTTGCGCGCGTACCGTTCGCCGGCGTCGCCGAGCGTTTCGTTGCGATCGTGACGGCCGGTGGCAAGTCGACGCTGGTCGTCGTGCCGCGCGATGCCGCCAAGATCGAGGATGCGCCGAGCCATGCGGGCGAGCCCTATGGTTCGGTGTCGTTCGACGGCGCCACGCCGGAATACTCCGCAGCCTCCACCATCAGTGCAGATCGTGCGCTCGAACTCGCAGCGCTTGCCCGGTCCATGCAGATGGCGGGAGCTGCCGACAAGATCCTGGTGACCGCGACAGAGTACTGCAAGCAGCGCGTCCAGTTTGGTCGGCCGATCTCGACCTTCCAGGCCATCCAGCACATGCTGGCAGAGCTCGCGAGCTACGCCGCTGCGACCATCGCCTCGGCCGAGGCAGCGTCGCGCGATGCCGACGAGGGTGGTCTCACCGACGGCGGCAGCTTCTCGATCGCCGCCGCCAAGACCCAGTGCTCGGACTTCGCGCACCGGATCGCGGCCATATCGCACCAGTCGATGGGCGCGATGGGCTTCACCCATGAGCACATCCTGCACCACTACACGCGCAGGCTCTGGGTGTGGCGTCGCGACTTCGGCAGCGAGAGCTTCTGGGGCGAGAAGATCGGTCAGTCCTTTGCCAAGGCCGGCAAGGATGCCCTGTGGCCAGCCCTTACCGAGAGCCGCTACGCCGCCTGAAAAGGCCGCGTGTAACCCTCTCGCGGCAGAAATGCGGCCGTGAGAGGCTTCTGGCCTGAAGAGGCAACCACCCCGGCCGGGGGTCATTTCTTCATTGAGGAACTCAAACCCAATGGAGGATGAAATGGCACGCCACGATTCCAGCCGGCGCGACATCAAACAGGCCTATGGCCGTTACAGCGGTTCGGACCAGGGCGACGAACGCCGCCACGTGGAGCGTCGCGAGCATGGCGTTTATGGCGCCCGGGCCGAACAGGGGCCGGGCTACCACATGGAGGACCAGCGCAACGGCGGACGGTACGGCACTGAACGCACCGTCGACCGTGACGACTATTATGATCCGGACCATTCCTACCGCCAGCACGACCGCTTCAACAGCGGGTACGGCGGCGACGATTACGGGCGATGGGGGACCCGCGAGGCAAGGCGTCATCCGTCGACCTGGTACAGCGAACAACGCAATGTGCGCGAGAATTGGCCGGAGGAGGAGGGCTTCGCGGCCCGCGTCAACCATGGCTATCGCGGCGCTGGCGGCTATCGCTCGCCGCCTCATGATTCTGGGCATGGCGGACGCGGGCCCAAGGGCTACACGCGGTCGGACGAACGAATCCGTGAGGATGTCTGCGATGGCCTCACCTACGATCGGCATGTCGATGCCAGCAACATCGAGGTGCTCGTGAAGGGCGGCGAAGTCACGCTGAGCGGTACGATCGACAGCCGCGGCGCCCGGCGTCACGCCGAGGAACTTGCAGAGCGCGCCCTTGGCGTGAAGCACGTACAGAACAACCTGCGTGTTGCCGAACGCGCCGATCTTGCGGACGCCTCGGCCACACCCTTGTTCAATCGCACCGGCACCGACCGGCGCTGACGATCAGCCTTGGGACTGAGACCTGCCGGGCGCGACGACAATGCGCCCGGTGTTGGTCTGCTCGAGAGCGACCGGCACGCCATAGACAGCCGAAAGCACCGACGCGGTCAGTGTCTCGTCGGCAGTGCCAAAGGCGGCGATATGGCCGTCGGAAATGACCGCGACGCGAGTAGCCAGCTCGCGCGCCTGATCGGGATCGTGGGTCGAGAAGACCACCCCGAAACCGCGTTCCCTCAACGCCTGCACGCGGGCCAAAACGAGGAAACGATTGCCGAGGTCGAGGCTCGCGGTCGGCTCGTCCATCACCATCATCGGCGCATCCTGCGCCAGCGCACGTGCGATCAGGGCAAGCTGTCGCTGTCCGCCGGAAATTCGATTGGCCTCGCGGTCGGCGAGGTTCAGGATTCCGAGCTCATCTAGGGCGGCGCGGGCGCGCTCGATATCGACGGATCCCGGCGCGGCAAAGGGACCGAGATGCGCCGTGCGTCCCATGAGCACGAGATCGAGGACCGTGTAGGCGAACTCCATCACCTGCGCCTGCGGGACATAGGCAACCGCGCGGGCTAGGGCAGGGCGCGACAGGTCGGCCACCGGCTTGCCGCCGATGGAGACCGTTCCTGAAAGAGGCGGGATGAGGCCGAGCAGGGTCTTGAACAGGGTCGTCTTCCCCGCTCCGTTGGGACCGAGCAGGCAGAGAATCTCGCCCGGTGCGACGGACAGATCGATGGCGGCGGCGACCTGCGTCGCGCCGTAGCCGATGGTGAGGGTGCGGGCTTCGATCATCCTCAGCTCCACACGCGCCGGCCGCGCGCCAGCAGCCAGACAAAGATCGGCGCACCGATCAGGGCGGTCAGTAGCCCGAGCGGGATCTCGATGCGGGCAGCGGAGCGCGCCAGTGTGTCGACCAGCACCAGGAACGCGGCGCCCATCAACACCGAGGCCGGCAGCACGCGATCGTAGCGCGGCCCGACCAGGGGCCGCACCATGTGCGGGATCATCAGGCCGATCCAGCCGATCACGCCGGAGACCGATACGGCCGCGGCGGTCATCAGCGTCGCCGCGGCGATCACCACGCCGCGCACGAGGGCGACGTTGACGCCGAGCGCGCGCGCCTCGTCGTCGCCCAGCGACAGGATGCCGATCCGCCAGCGCAGGAGGATCAGCGGCACGAGGCCCACGATCACCAGCGGGGCCACGCCCCACACGTCGCTCGCCTTGATGCCGGACAGGCTGCCCAGCAACCAGAAGGTGATGGCCGGGAGCTGGTTGTAGGGATCGGCAAGGATCTTCACCAGCGAGATGCCGGCGCCCGCGAGCGCGCCGACGACGATGCCGGCCAGCACCAGCACGAGCACCTCGTTCTGGCTGCGCAGCGCGCGCGCGAGTGCATAGACGATCACGACGGTGATGAGCCCGGTGACGAAGCCCAGTCCCTGGATGGCGATGACCGGCAGCGACAGCAGGATGCCGAGCACGGCGCCGAAGCCCGCGCCGGCTGAGACGCCGAGAATGTCGGGCGAGACGAGGGGATTGCGGAACAGCGTCTGGTAGCTGGCGCCGGCGGCTGCGAGAGCGCCGCCCACGAGAGCGGCGGCCAGCACGCGCGGGAAGCGGATCTGGAACAGGATCGTATCGATCGGAGCCGCTGCGGGCTCGCCAAGAAGCCTGGCGACCAGCGCCTTCAGCACCTCGCCCGGTGGGATCCGGTAGGGCCCGATGACGCTGCCTATAAGCAGGGCAACGAGGAGGCACAAAGCAAGGAGGGCGAGGACGAAGCCGGCGCGCATGACGCCGTCAGTTTGCCGCGCCGCCCAGCAGTCGCGCCAGTTGGGCGTCGGTCACATTCACCCCGTAGAAGAGGTCGTAGAAGGCCTTCGTCTCGGCCTTGAGATCGATGTTGGCCTCGGCAGGATAGAAGATCGACAGAAGCCAGCGCAGGCCGATCAGCCGGTTGAGCGAGGGCGGCGCATCGATCCAGCCCCAGGGCAGGTTGGGCGAGAGATAGACGCGCTTGTTGGCGACGGCGCGCACCTGGTTCCAGCCGGGCTTGGTCGCCACGCTGTTGTAGAAACCGCGGTCGAGCGTGACGACGATGTCGGGCTGCCAGGCGATGATCTGTTCCAGCGAGGCGCTGGAGATGTTGCCGCTCCCGCCGAGCCCCTCGGCCACATTGATGGCGCCGGCGCGCTCGATGATCTCGGTGTTGATCGAGCCCCGGCTGCCGGTCTCCAGCCCCTCGGGGCCTCGCGCCAGATAGACGCGCGGACGCTTGTCGGCGGGCACGCGCGCGAGGACGCCATCGACCTGCGCGAAGGCCTTCTCGGCATAGGCCGCGAGTGCGGCTCCGCGCTCGACCCTTCCCAGCATCTCGGCCGCGAGCTTTAGCGAGGCCGCCGTGGCGGCGAAACGCCCGTCGATCAATGCGTAGGGGATACCGGTCTGTTCCTGGACGCGATTGGCCAGGGACACAAACGTCTCCGACGTCGAGCCGAAGTCGAGGACCATGTCGGGCTTCGCAGCCACCAGCCGCTCGAGGCTCACCGTATCGCCACGCCCGGTCAGCCGGCCGGTCTCCGGCAGGTCGCGGGCGGGGGCGGCCAGAAATTCCTTCTCGGCGGGCGAGGGCGTGCGGATCCAGCCGACCATCGCGTCGCGCGCCAGCGTGTAGGCCAGTACCGAGGCGGGAGGACCAGCCACGAAGACGCGCTCGATGCGCGCCGGCAAGGTGAGTTTGCGGCCGGTAGAATCGACCATGGCGCGCGTGGCCTGCGCGAATCCCGGGCGTGCCAGCAGGCCGGCGCCGAGCAGGGCGAGGGCGCTGCGCCGCTTCATTTGTCGCCGACCTGGAAGTCGCCGGGCTGGGCCGGCGCCAGCGGCTCGAACAGGCTGCGGTCGGGTTTCACGTCGAGCAGGGGCGTGCCGTCGAGGCAATCCATGCCGCGCACCAACAGGACCGGCCCCTCGATCTTCACGAGGCGGACGATCGACGTCCCGATGGGGTTGGGCCGTACTGGCGTGCGTAGCGAGAACACGCCGCGCGCCTCGCCGTCGTTGCGCGGGCTCTGGTGAACGAGGTCGCGCCGCGACTCATGCAGCCAGTAGAGCACCTCCAGCCGCTCGAACTCGGCGATGCCGAGCAGGCCGTCGGCCCAATGCGCATCGAGTTCGAGGCGGCAGGTCGGACCGTCGAGCCGCCCCTGCCGGGGCGTCTCCAGCCGCGACGTCCAGGGCGTGCGGATACGCCCAATGAAGTAGGCAGAAGCGCCGAAGCGGTCCGGCAGATCGACCGCCCGCTCGCCCTGGCGGATTTCGTTCAGCCGGACCATGACGGGCTAGTTGTCGAGGCCGACCATGACGTCGGACGCCTTGACGATGGCATAGGCCTCCTGGCCAGCCTTGAGGCCGAGCTCATCGACCGCCTCGTTGGTGATGGCCGCGGTGACGATGATGCCCTTCACGTCGATCCGGACGTGGGCGGTCGTCTGGCCCTTCTTCACCTCGACGATGGTACCCTTCAACCGGTTCCTGGCGCTGATCCGCATGTTTCCTCCTGAGATTTGACGGCCGAAGTATAGAGCCGGGCGACCTTTATAGCCATTCGGCTACAGCGGGCCCATCGGATGCAGCCAAACTGCGATTCCGGTGGATAAACGCTATGTTCAGTGGGATATATCGCGCCTCTTTGAACCGGAGGATTTACATGCTGGGTACTCGTCGGACCTTCACGTCAGCCCTTGCTGCCGCTGCTTTCGTGTTCTCCGCGGGCAGCTTCGCGCAGCAGGCGTGCGCGCAGGGCAAGGACGTCGTCATCCTCGCCGCCGCCAGCCTCAAGAACGCGCTGGACGAGGCGTCGGCCGACTGGAGCAAGAAGACCGGCAAGACGACCAAGATCTCCTATGCCGCGAGCTCGGCACTGGCCAAGCAGATCGAGGGCGGCATTCCCGCCGACATCTTCATCTCGGCCGACGTGCCGTGGATGGACTATGTCGCCGAGCGCAAACTCATCAAGCCTGCGAGCCGTTCGGACTATCTCGGCAACCAGATCGTCCTGATCGGCGCCAAGGATTCGAAGATCGATCTCAAGATCGACAAGGGCTTCAACCTGCGCGGCGCGCTGGGCAACGATGGCCGTCTAGCGATGGGCAGCGTCGACGCCGTGCCGGCCGGCAAATACGGCAAGGCGGCGCTGGAATATCTCGGCGTCTGGCCGTCGGTCTCCGATCGCGTGGCGCAGGCCGAGAACGTGCGCATGGCGCTGACCCTGGTGTCTCGCGGCGAGGCGCCGCTCGGCATTGTCTACAAGACCGATGCCGCGTCCGATCCGGCCGTCCGCATCGTCGGCACGTTCCCGGCCGATTCGCATCCCGCGATCATCTATCCGATGGCGCTGCTGTCGACCTCGACCAATCCGGACGCGCAGGCGTTCGTCGACTTCCTGAAGACCCCGGCCGCCAAGCCGTACTTCGAGAAGCAGGGCTTCACTGTATTGAAGTAGTCTCCGCCGCATCGCTGCCGGCGAGAAGCAGGGATCGCCCCAGTTTCTCGGCGGCCGATGCGGGCATCGAGAAGCCGACCGTGGCCGGCCCGACCGCCACGGCCAGCAGCGTCTCTCCGCCGGGCAAGCCACCGACACTCAGCGAGTCGGTGGGCACCAGTGAGAGCTTCGCGGAATCAGACGAAGAGTTCTGCGGCAGGGCGCGGCCCAGCAGGAGCAGGAGCGGCACCAGCCGCTGCAGGTCTCCCGCGGGGATCGTCAGGGTCGCGCGCCCACCATCATGACGAACCAGGGTGATCAGGACCGCATTGTCCTGCGGCAGCAATTCACCGCTGACCTCGGCGGCTTGGCCGAAATCGATCCTCTGGTCGCCGTCCGGCATCTTTAGTTGAAGGTCGCGCGCGGCTGCGCCACGTCGATCCCCACGAGCGAGGTCGCCAGCCCGCCGGCATCCTCGGGCGTCAGGGCGAAGGAGACCTTGAAGCCGTCGGGCGTGTTCATCGTCAGGATCGTGCTGTCGCTGCCGGCCGCGGCCTCGAGCGAAAAGCTGCCCATCGGATAGACGATCTTCAGCGTGTCGTCCTGGTAGCGTGCCTTCAGCGCCTTCTCGATCACGTTGGGCAACGTCATCAGGAGCGACCGCAGGCAATCGACCGGAAGGATCACGGAGGCAGGGTTGCCGTCTACGCTTTCGAGGTTGAGGCGGAACGAAACGCCTGTCGGATCCACCTGACAATCAGTCAGACCCTTGCCGACGATCTCCATGACCGACACCTCGTTGCGGTGAATGACGCTATATCCAGTAAGATATAACGAGAGAGGGCGCAAGCGTTCCCCCGGGACGAGGGAAAGGCGGCCTCCAGGCAGGCTCAGTGCAGCTTTACGTCGGGTGGCGTGAGCAGCTTGGCCAGCGAGCGGATTTCCGGCGACGAGGCACCGTAGGCCCGGCGCTCCATCTCGCGATAGAGGCGGACGATGTCGTTGCCGGTCTCGGTCACCGAGGCGCCGCCGCCACCGCCACCGCCGGTCTGGGCGGCGACGACCGGATCGCGGAACATCTGGTTCATCTCGTCGACCAGCAGCCAGGCCTGCCGGTAGGACATCGCCAGCGCGCGGCCCGCGGCGGAGATCGATCCCGTCTCGTTGATCAGTTCGAGCAGCCGGATCTTGCCCGGACCGATCGAGCGCTCGCCGCCGAAATCGATCCGGAGGTGCAAGGAGGTCTTGTCGGCCGACTTGGCTGCTGTTTTGGCTGGTCCGCGTCCCATGCCGCGATTATGCGGCGGGACTGTCCGCAAGGCCAGATGGCTATCGCAGCGCGGCGATCAGATT
The DNA here is from genome assembly GCF_058806575.1 of Reyranella sp. GW821-FHT12G01. Taxonomy (NCBI): domain Bacteria; kingdom Pseudomonadati; phylum Pseudomonadota; class Alphaproteobacteria; order Hyphomicrobiales; family Reyranellaceae; genus Reyranella; species Reyranella sp. GW821-FHT12G01. The sequence continues at coordinate 2,775,509 of NZ_JBXAPV010000001.1, read as the reverse complement.
GTCAGCCACATCGGCGGCCTGCAGGCGGATATCCGGGATCGCCACGATCTCGGTGTAGCGGCCGCGGGTCGGCGGCCCGAGCACGTAGAGATGGCTCGACGGCGTGCCGTCCTTCCCGATCAGCGCTTCGTCGACCGCGACGTCGAGGCCCTGGTTGAGCGGATCGGGTCGCAGCAGACCGTCCTTCACCAACTGCGCATGCAGCGGCACGTGCACGTCGACTTCGTTGCGCGGGCCCCGGCAATCGACCACGCGGTCGAAGCTGTGCTTCTCGCGGATGTCCGAGCCGCGGCGGATGATCGTGACCTCGACCTTGTCCGGCGTCGTCTTGCCGATCTCGACTCGCCCGGAGACGATCGAGAGCTGGCCCCGCGCCTTGGCGGCGTCGATCTGCTCGCCGATCTGCGGCGCGACGCGATGGCGATGGATGTCCCACCACGGCCGCAGGTGACGCAGGAAGCGGCGCCGTTCCTCGAGGTCGAGCCCGTGCCACAGTTCGTTGTTGTGCGGCCGCAGGAGCTGCATGAGGCCGGGCCATCCCAGGCCGGCCCGCAAGCGTGCGCGGAAGCGGGCGGTGCGCTGCGACAGGCTGCCGGTGAAGAGATCGGCGGTATCGGCCTCGGGCGTCGGGATCGGTGAGGCGGGATGGCGATGCGGCACCAGTCCGCGGCGGGAGAGGGCGACGATCGGACCCTTGTGACCTTGCTCTAGCAATGAGAGCAGGAGGTCGATCATGGTCAGGCTGGTGCCGATCAGCAGGATCGACCCCTCGGGCGCGAGGCCGGCGATGGCTTCGTCGCGCCAGGGATTGCCGTGATAGGCGCCTGAATCCTTCGAGGGCGGGCGATGACCGGTCGCCAGCACGGCCTTGCGGGCGCGAAGCGGGGATTGGCCCTCGATGTCGACTTCGACGCCTTCGCCGTCGTCACGGATCGCCACGACCTCGCCTGTGATCACCTGCAGGTGGCCTCCGGCACGCTGGATGGCGTCGGCCAGCAGGTCCTGCAGGTAACGGCCGTAGATGGCACGGGGAACGAAATCCGCACGCCCATAGCCGCTGCCGTCGCGGGCCAGCCATTGCACGAAGTGATCGGGCTCGTCGGCCAGCGCCGTCATGTCGCTGGCACGGACGTTGAGAAGGTGATGCAGGCAATGGGTCGAGTAGGCGACCCCAAGTCCCGGATGGGCGCCGCGTTCGACCAGGGCAACGCGTAGGTTGCTTTTGCGAACCAGCTGGGCGGCGAGCAGCACACCGCTGGCGCCGCCGCCGACGATTGCGATGTCGACGGACGAAGAAGGCGACTCGGAATGCTGCATTGCCGAAGTATGCAGAGGCTCTGCCGTGGAAGCCAGCAAACGCAGGTGCGACCCCTCGGCGCTGTCGCGGTCTCCATGCTCCCGGTGCGGAAATAATTCTGCAACTCCCGGTCGCTCGATTGGGCGGTGACGGGCGGGGCGGCAGTCGTTATGTTTGAATAGATATAACGAAAAGACAGCCGGCTCTATCAGGAGGAAATCATGGACGTCTCCGTCAATGTCGGGCGCCTCGGCGCCGCTGCTTCCGCCTTTATCTCCAAGCCTCACAAACTTCTCATCGACGGCAAGTGGGTCGCCCCGCAAAGCGGCAAATCGTTCGGCGTGTTCGATCCCGCGACCGGCGGTCAGATCGCGCAAGTCGCCGATGGCAACGCGGCCGATATCGACCTCGCGGTGAAGGCCGCGCGCAAGGCGTTCGACGAAGGCCCGTGGACGAAGATGAAGCCGGTGGAGCGCGGCAAGATCGTGTGGCGCCTCGGCGATCTTCTCGAGAAGCATGCCGACGAGCTGGCCGAGATCGAGAGCATCGACAACGGCAAGCCGGTGATGGATGCGCGCAATGTCGACGTGCCGTTCTCGTGCGAGCTGCTGCGCTATATGGCGGGCTGGGCGACCAAGATCACCGGCCAGACCATTCCGATCTCGGCGCCGGGCGAGTGGCATGCCTATACGATGCGCGAGCCGGTCGGCGTCGTCGGCCAGATCATTCCGTGGAACTTCCCTCTGATGATGGCGGTGTGGAAGATCGCGCCCGCGCTGACGGCAGGCTGCACGATCGTGCTGAAGCCGGCCGAACAGACTCCGCTCTCCGCCATCCGTCTTGGGGAGCTGGTCATGGAAGCGGGCTTCCCGGCGGGCGTGGTCAACATCGTGACGGGGGATGGCACGCCGGGCGCAGCGCTGGCCGCTCATCCCGATGTCGACAAGGTGGCGTTCACCGGTTCGACCGAGGTCGGCAAGCTGATCGTGCAGGCGGCGGCCGGCAACCTGAAGAAGGTGAGCCTGGAACTCGGCGGCAAATCACCGTCCTTCGTCTTCCCCGACGCCGATCTCTCCGTCGCCATTCCGGGCGCGGCGACCGGCATCTTCTTCAACATGGGCCAGTGCTGCACGGCGGGCTCGCGTCTGTTCGTGCACGAGCGCCTGTTCGACAAGGTGATGACCGGTCTCTCCGATGAGGCCAAGAAGCTCAAGATCGGTCCCGGACTCGACAAGACCACGCGCGTCGGTCCGCTCGTCTCGCAGGAGCAGTTCGACCGCGTCACCGGCTATCTGGCTTCGGGCAAGGAGCAGGGTGCCGAGGCGATCACCGGCGGCAAGCGTCACGGCAACGAGGGCTACTTCATCGAGCCCACGATCCTGACCAAGACCAATCCCACCATGAAGGTCGTGCGTGAGGAGATCTTCGGGCCGGTGGTCTGCGCCATGCCGTTCAACGACGAGGATCTCGAGCGCATCGCCAAGCAGGGCAACGCGACCGAGTACGGCCTCGCCGCCAGCATCTACACCCGCGACATCGGCGTTGCCCACAAGCTCGCCCGCAAGCTCAAGGCGGGCTCGGTGTGGGTGAACGTCCACAACTTCAACGACGTGGCGCTGCCGTTCGGTGGCTACAAGCAATCGGGCTGGGGCCGCGAGATGGGCTACGAGGCGATCGAGCTCTACACCGAGGTCAAGGCCGTCGCCGCGATGCTCTGATCAAAGGAGACAAAGTATGACTGTGATGGAGAAGGGCACGGCCCAGAAGCCGGCCTATATCGACGGCAAGACGAAGCTGATGCTGATCGACGGCCGCTGGGTTCCGGCCGCGTCGGGCAAGACCTTCGAGACGCACAATCCGGCCACCGGCGAACTGCTCGCCAAGGTGGCCGAAGGCGACAAGGAGGACATCGATCGTGCCGTCGCCGCCGCCCGCAAGGCCTTCACCGGCCCGTGGAGCAAGTGGAAACCGGCCGAGCGTCAGGCGCTGCTGCTGAAGCTCGCCGACCTCGTCGAGCAGAATATCGAGGAGCTGGCGGCGCTCGACACGTTCGACATGGGCGCGCCGATCTCGCGCACCCGCAACAACCGCCAGCGCGCCGTCGGCATGCTGCGCTACTACGCCGGCATGGCGACCTCGATCCATGGCGAGACGATCGAGAACTCGCTGCCCGGCGAGATCTTCTCCTACACCTTGAAGGAGCCGATCGGGGTGGTCGGTGCCATCATCCCGTGGAACGGTCCGCTCACCGCGACGATCTGGAAGATCGGCCCGGCGTTGGCCACAGGCTGCACGGTCGTGCTGAAGCCGGCCGAGGAGGCGCCACTCACCTCGCTGCGGCTGGGCGAGCTCTGCCTCGAAGCCGGCGTGCCGCCGGGCGTCGTCAACGTCGTGCCCGGCATGGGTGAGACGGCGGGCGCGGCGCTTTCCTCGCATTACGATGTCGACAAGGTGGCCTTCACTGGCTCGCATCTCACGGGCCAGAAGATCGTCCAGGCCTCCGCCGGCAACCTGAAGCGGGTGTCGCTCGAACTGGGCGGCAAGTCGCCCGACATCGTCTTCGCCGATGCCGATCTCGAAGCAGCGGTGCCGGGCGCGGCGATGGCGGTGTTCGCCAACTCCGGCCAGATCTGCAGCGCCGGTACGCGCCTCTTCGTCGAACAGAAGGTCTATGAGGAGTTCACCGACAAGGTGGCGCGCTTCGCCAAGAGTCTGAAGGTGGGCAACGGCAGCAACCCGGAGACCCAGGTCGGGCCGCTCGTCTCGTCCGAGCAGCTCGACAGGGTCACGACCTATCTCGGCATCGGTCGGCAGGAAGGCGCTAAAAGCCTGTCGGGTGGCGAGCAGCTCACCGAGGGCGATTACAGCAAGGGCTATTTCGTGCCGCCCACGATCTTCGCCAACGTGCGCGACGACATGCGCATCGCCCAGGAGGAGATCTTCGGACCGGTCATCTCCGCGATCCCCTTCACCGACATCGACGAGGTGATCCAGCGCGGCAATGCCACGACCTTCGGTCTCGGCAGCGGCGTGTGGACCCGCGACGTCAGCAAGGCGCATCGGCTGGCCAAGGCGATCCGTGCCGGCTCGGTGTGGGTCAACTGCTACCAGGCGATGGACCCGGCCGTGCCGTTCGGCGGCTACAAGATGAGCGGCTACGGGCGCGAGAGCGGCCTGCAGCATGTCGAGGAGTATCTCAACGTGAAGGCGGTCTGGATCAAGACCGCCTGACGCCGTTACCATCAATCAGGGTTACTCACGTGGGCCAGTCGGCCCACGTGTCGTTTGGGAGGGGATTATGCAGCACATAAATTTGGGCCGGACCGGCCTGCGTGTCTCGAAACTTTGCCTCGGCACGATGACGTTCGGCCTGCAATGCGACGTCGCGCAGAGCAACGCCATCCTGGACGCGGCGGCGGTGGGCGGTATCGACTTCCTCGATACCGCCAACGTCTACCCGCTGGGCGGTATCCGCGACACGGTGGGCCGCACCGAAGAGATCGTCGGCGATTGGCTGAAGGGCAAGCGCCACAACTTCATCGTGGCGACCAAATGCGCCGGTGTGATGGGGCGCCATCCCTGGGAGCAGGGCACGTCGCGCAAGCATGTTCTGGAGGCGATCGACGCGTCGCTGAAGCGGCTCGGCACCGACTATGTCGACCTCTATCAGCTCCACCGTTACGACCCCGCCACACCGCTTGACGAGACGATGGATGCGCTCGACACGGTCGTGCGGCAAGGCAAGGCGCGCTACGTCGGCGTGTCCAACTGGCCAGCCCACAAGGTGGCGCGCGGGATCGGCCGCGCCGAGGTGAAAGGCACGGTCCGCATTGACTCGGTGCAGCCGCGCTACAATCTCCTGTTCCGCGGCTATGAGCGCGATCTGCTGCCGTTGTGCGAGGAGGAGGGCATCGCGGTGATTCCCTACAATCCGCTGGCGGGCGGTCTTCTCACCGGCAAGCACAATGCCGCGGCGCCGCCGCCGGAAGGCTCGCGCTTCCAGCTCGGCACAGCCGGCGCCCGGTACCAGGAACGCTACTGGCATCAGCGCGAGTTCGAAAGCATCGAGGCGCTGCGTCGCGTCGCGAAGGAAGCCGGGATGAACATGGCCACCATGGCGATGCGCTGGACGCTGTCGAACCCGGCGATCACCGCGCCGATCATCGGTGCGTCCAAGCCCGAACAGCTTGCCGACAGCTTCGCCGCCGCCGAGCAGGGGCCGCTGCCCAAGGATCTCAAGGCAAAGCTGGACCAGATCACGCACGAATGGCGTGCGGTCGACGCCGAGCGCTGAAGGAGGGGAAACCATGCCGACCTGGCTGATCACCGGTTGCTCGACGGGCTTCGGCCGCGAGTTGGCGCGCGCTGTCCTGGCGCGCGGATGGAACGCCGTCGTCACCGCGCGCGATCCCGCGACGGTGGCGGACATCGTTGCCGGCAAGGAGGCGACCGCGCTCGCTTTGCCGCTCGACGTGACGGATCGGGCGCATATTACCGATGCAGTACGCACGGCCGAGAGCCGTTTCGGCGGCATCGACGTGCTGGTCAACAACGCAGGCTACGGTTACCGCGGCGCGGTCGAGGAGGCGGGCGATGCCGAGATCCGCCAGCTCTTCGAGACGAACTTCTTCGGCCTCGTGGCCATGACCCAGGCCGTGCTTCCCGGCATGCGCGCGCGACGGCGTGGCCACATCGTCAACATCTCCTCGGTCGCCGGCCGTATGGCGCAGCCGGGCTCGGGCTACTACTCCGCCAGCAAGTTCGCCGTCGGCGGGCTTTCCGATGCGCTGCGCAAGGAACTGAAGCCGCTGGGCATCGCCGTGACCGTCGTCGAGCCGGGCGGCTTTCGCACCGACTTCGCTGGCCGCTCGCTGCACCAGTCGGCTCGCATCATCGACGACTATGCCGAAACAGCCGGCAAGCGACGGCGGGAGAACAGCACCACCGATGGCCGGCAGCCGGGCGATCCCGCGCGCGCCGCCGAGGCGATCATCAAGGCCGTCGAGGCGAAGGCGCCGCCGTTCAGGTTGGCGCTGGGCCGATCGGCCCTCCAGCGCATCGGCGCCGAACTCGACGAGCAGCGGCGTGAGCTCAATGCCTGGGCGGACGTGGGCGCTGCCGCCGACTTTCCCAAGTAGGCAGCCTGTCAGCGACGCGGGGCCGGCACGTTGGCGAGATTGCGGTAGACCGGTTTGCCGGCGGCTTCGAACAGCCCGACCTCGTCGTCGGCGCCGCGCGAGGGGCCGCCGATCCTGAGGCAGGCATCGCAACGTTCGACGAGCGCGAGCGAGACCGGCGCCATCAGCTCTTCATAGGCGGCTGCCGTGCCGCCCGCAGCCTCGACCATCGGCAAGGCCATGTTGACGCCGATGATCGGTACGTGCCCGGCGCGGTGCAGCGCCACGGCGGATTCGTTCAATATCCTGAGGTTGGCGGCTTGCGCCTCGGCCGTTGCGGCTCCGGCTCTATAGGGCCCGGCGATCATGATCCACATGCGGGCAGCCTACACGAAAACGGCCGGCCCGACGGGAGTCGGGCCGGCCGCTTCGTTCGATCGTTGAGAGTTAGGCAGCCTTGTAGCCGATGACCGCCTTGGTCTCGAGGAACTCTTCCATGCCCCACTTGCCGTACTCGCGGCCGTTGCCCGACTGCTTGTAGCCGCCGAACGGAGCCGCGGTGTCGCCCATCGGGTAGTTCACATGGACGTTGCCGGCGCGCATCTGCGAGGCGACTTTGCGGGCGTGCTCGAGATCGGTGCCCTGCACGTAGGCGGCGAGGCCGTAGATCGTGTCGTTGGCGAGGCTGATGACCTCCTCCTCGTTCTTGTAGGGGAGGATGCAGATGACCGGCCCGAAGATCTCCTCACGCGCGATCGTCATGTCGTTGGTCACGCCCGCGAACACGGTCGGACGGACGTAGAAGCCGCGGTTCAGGTTCTCCGGACGGCCAACGCCGCCGGTCACCAGTTCCGCGCCTTCGTCGATGCCCTTCTGGATGAGGCCCTGGATCTTGTTGAACTGGGACTCGTTCACGACGGGGCCGAGCCGGGTGGCCGGGTCCTGCGGGTTGCCGACCACGAACTTCTCAGCCGCGGCCTTGGCGATGGCCTTGACCTCGTCGTGACGGTCCTGCGGCACGAACATGCGGCTGGGCGCGGTGCAGGACTGGCCCGAGTTCACCATCATGCTGTTGATGCCCTTGGTGACGGCCATCTGGAAGTCGACGTCCGGCAGCAGGATGTTGGCCGACTTGCCGCCGAGTTCCTGGGCGACGCGCTTGACCGTGACGGCCGCGGCCTGGGCGACGCGGATGCCGGCGCGGGTCGAACCCGTGAACGACATCATGTCGATGTCGGGATGGCTCGACATCGCCTCGCCGACCACCGAACCGGAGCCCTGGACCATGTTGTAGACGCCCTTCGGAGTACCGGCGGCGTGCATGATCTCGGTCCAGATGATGGCGTCGATCGGCGCCTCCTCGGACGGCTTCAGCACCATGGTGCAGCCGGCCGCGAGCGCGGGCAGGACTTTGCAGGCGATCTGGTTGGTCGGCCAGTTCCACGGCGTGATGAGGCCGCAGACGCCGATCGGCTCGCGCGCGATCAGGGTCGTGCCTTCCACCGTCTCGAACGGATAGGTCTCGAGGACCGAGATCATGCGCTCGAGATGCGCGGTGCCACGGCCGGCCTGGATGGTGCGAGCGAATTCGAGCGGCGCACCCATCTCGCGCGAGATGGCGTCACCCACGTCGTTCCGGCGCTTATTGTACTCGGCCAGGATGGCGCGCAGCAGCTCGAGGCGCTCCTTACGGCTGGTGCGCGCGAAGGACGGGAAGGCGGCCTTGGCGGCGGCCACGGCGCGGTCCACGTCGGCGGCGGTGCCGACCGAAATCTGGACGTAGGATTCTTCGGTCGACGGATCGATCACGTCGAGCAGGGCGGGCTTGATCGGGTCCACCCACTTGCCATCGATGTAGAAATGCTTCGCGTGCTCCATGGTCCGACCCCTTGAATCTCGTTGGGAAAGTGCTCGCCGATTTGCGACCGGCGATATATATAATTGAACATAACGAAGGGAAAGAGACCGTTGGTCGACATATTTCCGTTCAGCGAACGCCGGAAAGTCCCTCAGGTCTCCTACGTCACGGGCGACGTTACGCCCGATGGGCGCGGGATCCTACTACACATCGAGACGGAGCGGGACGGACGGATCGACCTGTCGTTTCCAACGATAGACCTGCAGCATGTCCTTACTCTGTTGCTGGTCTTGGGCGGCAAGGCTGCCCTCAAGGGGAAGTTCGCCGCCTTCAGCGAGACCTACCAGGCGCAGCCGCTGCCGTTGCACGGCGTGTCGCTCGGTCTCGATGAGAACGACAAGGGCGTTCTGACGGTCGAGATCGGGGCCGCGGTCCTGTCTTTTTCGCTGCCGCGCGACAGCATGGCCGAGATCGGCCGAACCATCCTCGAGATGACGGAAGCCCGTTCAGCGAACTAGGCAGCTGTCTTGCGCTTGGGCGAGGGGCGGCACTCGCGTGCGAGATAGCTGAACAAGCCGTCCATCACGTCATGATTGGGCCGGCACACCAGGCTGGTCGCGGCGCGCGTCTGGGTAATCAGACCGGCGAGAACCAGCGTCTTCAGGTGATGCGAGAGCGTCGAGGCGTTGATGCCCACGAGATCCTGGACCGAGCCGACGGTCAGCCCGTCCTCGCCCGCCTGCGAGAGGATCTCGTAGATCCTGAGCCGCGCTGGGTTGGCAAGGGCCTGAAGGCGGCCGGCAGCCGCAGTGGTGTCCATCGGGGGTGTAGACATGTCGTTGTATCTTTTTGAATACAACGCTTCGTCCAGCCGGGCAAGCCCGGTTCCCGTCGTCATTCCGGCTCGATGCCGGCGACCTTCATCATCTCGCGGTAGAGTTCGATCTCGGCGACCATGATTCGGCCCATCTCCTCCGACGAGCATGGGGCGATCTCGGAGCCGCCCTGGGCCTGGCGCTCGACATAGGCGGGATCGGTGATGGCCTTGAGCATGGCCTCGCGCAGCCTCGCCATGGCGGGCCGCGGCACGCCGCGGGGCATGAGGATGCCAGTCCAGGTCATCAGTTCGAAATCGGGGATGCCCTGTTCGATCAGGGTCGGGATGTCGGGCGTGAGCGGATAGCGGCCGCGGCTGCCGACGCCGAGGCAGCGCACGGTGCCCGCCTTGACCTGCGGCAGGCTGGTGACCGGATCGGCGAAGCACATCTGGACATGGCCGGCCATCGTGTCCTGCAGGGCGGCCGGCGTGCTCTTGTAGGGCACGTGCAGCATGTCGATACCGGCTTTGGCTTTGAGCAGCTCGCCCGAGATGCGCGTCGAGGCGCTGCCGGAGCCGAAGTTGATCTTGCCCGGCTGGCGCTTGCACAGCGCCACGAACTCGGCCGCCGTCCGTGCTTCGACCTTTGCGTTCACGATCATGAACACAGGCGCGCGGCCGATGATCGTGACCGGTTCGAAGTCCTTCAACGGGTCGTAGGGCAGGGACTTCATCAGCGCGACATTGGAAGCCGCCGCGGTGTTGGAGCACACGAAGATGGTCTGGCCGTCGGGCTTTGCCTTCGCCGCGACCTCGGCGGCGATCGCGCCGTTGGCGCCGGGCTTGTTCTCGACGACGGCGGGAACGCCGAAGGCCTTGTTCAGGCCATCGGCGACGTTGCGGGCGCTTTGATCGGTGGCCGAGCCCGCGCCGAACGGCACGATGATGCGAAACGGGCCGTTCGGAAATGTGTCTGCTTTCGCTGCGCTGCCAAAGGGCAGCGCAGCAGCGCCGGCGATCAGGAGACGACGGCGCATGGGGCGGGCCTAATTAGCGGCGCCACCAGCCGCGCTTGGGCTTCTCCGGCGGCGCCTCGATCACGGGGACCGGGGGCGGCGCGGGAGCAGGCTCCGGCTCGGGGATCGCGATCGGCTGCGGCGCCGAAGCGACGACAGGTTCCGGTGCCGGTGCCGGAGGAGGCGGGGCCGCTTCGACGTTCACCGGCGGACCGGGATCGAACGGAGCTTGTTCCACCGGCATGTGCTCGACCGGCATGGCTTCCAGCGGCGTCGGCGGCGAGGCCGGCGGCTCGTAGCTGCCGTTCTGCTCGCTCGTGTCGTGGCCGTTCTCGGCACGCTCTTCGCCCTGGGAGTCGGTCTGGCCTTCGGCATGACCCTCCGTGGCCTGGCCTTCACCCTGCATCGGCTCGCCTTCGCCGTTCTCGCGACGGCGGCGGCGGCCACCGCGGCGGCCGCGTCGACGACGACGATCGCCGTTACGGTCGTCGCCCTCGCCATTGCGTTCGCCTTCCGGACGATCACCCTCGGCGCCCTCGGCGCTGTCATCGTCGGCTCGGGCCGTATCGCGGTCATCGCCCTCGGCATCGTCTTCGGCGCTGCCATTGACGCGCTCGTCGGAGCGGGCCTCGTCACCCTCGCTGGCTTCACCGGCAGCCTGCTGCCGATCGGCGCCTTCACCATCCTCGCGACGGCCACCGCGACGACGGCGGCGGCGGCGGCGACGGCCGCGACCCTCGCCACCTTCCTCGTCGCTGCCGCGATCCTCGGCGCGCTCGCCGCGCTCGTCACCATCGCTGGCCTCGACGCCTTCGGCGTCATCGCCCGGCGCTGCGTCGGCAGAGGCTTCCTCGTAGCTGGCGCGCGCCAGTTCGGGAGCCGGTCGGTCGTTGCCGCGATGATCCTCGCGGCGCGAGCGCACGCGCTCGATCTCGCAATCGGCGGCGTGCAGGTCCTCGTCGGCCTCGACGATGACCGTGAAGCCATAGCGCTGCTCGATCTCGGACAGCGAATGGCGCTTCTGGTTGAGCAGGTAGAGCGCGACGTTCGGCGGAACGCTGACCGCGATCTCGCTGGCGCGGCGACGGACACCTTCCTCCTCGATGGCCCGCAGCGCATGCAGCGAGGCGGATTCGAGCGAACGGATGCGGCCGGTGCCGGCGCAATGCGGGCACACCTCGGTCGAGTGCTCCAGCAGGCTGGGGCGCAGCCGCTGGCGGGACATCTCGAGCAGGCCGAAGGCCGAGATGCGGCCAATCTGGATGCGCGCGCGGTCGCTGCGCATCGAGTCCTTCACCTTATGCTCGACCTGGCGCTGGTGACGCGTCTCCTCCATGTCGATGAAGTCGATCACGATCAGGCCGGCGAGGTCGCGCAGGCGAACCTGGCGGGCAATTTCCTCGGCTGCCTCGAGGTTGGTGCGCAGCGCCGTCTCCTCGATGTTCCGTTCCTTGGTGGAGCGGCCCGAGTTGACGTCGATGGCGACCAGCGCCTCGGTCGGATTGATGACGATGTAGCCGCCGGAACGGAGCTGTACCGTCGGCGAATGCATCGCGTCGAACTGGTTCTCCACCTGGTAGCGGTGGAAGAGCGGAATCGGCTCCTTGTAGAGCTCGACCTTGTTGGCCTGGTGCGGCACCAGCTGGCGCATGAACTCGGCGGCGCCCTGGAAGCCTGCTTCGCCCTCGACCAGCACCTGCGCGATGTCGGTATCGTAGATGTCGCGCAGCGAGCGCTTGATGAGATCGCCTTCCTCGTAGATCAGCGCCGGCGCCGTGGAGCGCATGGTGATCTCGCGGATCGAATCCCACAGACGCGACAGGTATTCGTAGTCGCGCTTGATATCGATGTTGGAGCGTTCCAGGCCTGCGGTACGCAGGATCACGCCCATGCCCTGCGGCACGTCGAGGTCGCTCAGGATCTCCTTCATCCGCTTGCGGTCGGACGGATTGGAAATCTTGCGCGAGATGCCGCCGCCACGACCGGCGTTGGGCATCAGCACGCAGTAGCGGCCGGCCAGCGAGAGGTAGGTGGTGAGGGCTGCGCCCTTGTTGCCGCGCTCTTCCTTGACGACCTGGACCAGCAGGATCTGCCGGCGCTTGATCACTTCCTGGATCTTGTACTGGCGGATCGGGTTGCGACGGCGACGCTCGCGCGTCTCGCGCTCCTCGATCACCTCGTCGCCACCCAGCGTCTCGACCGTGACCTCGGGCTGAGGCGCTTCGGCCGGATCGACGGAGGCTTCGCCGTTCGACTCGGCGGACTGTTCGGTGCCTTCGGCGGCAACGGCTTCGCCTTCGACCGCAGGCTCGGACGCCGGGGCGGCCTCTGCGGTTTCGGCGGGCGCGGCTTCAGCCGCGGGTGCTTCGACGAGGGTGGATTCGACGTGAACCGGTCCGTCCAGACGCTCGACGGGGATTTCCGCCGGCTGGGCCTGCGGTTCCGGTTCGCTGATCGGCGCCACTTCGGCGGAAACCGCCTCGCTGGTCACCGTTTCGGTGGCCACGATCTCCGAAGAGGTCGTCTCGGCGACAGGCGCCTCTGGCGCGGCGCTCTCGAAGCCGGGCGCCTCGGGGCCGGGTTCACCGGCGATCGGTTCGGGCGTGGTGTCGGGGGCAGGGGCGGCTTCGGCCGCGGCCACTTCGCGGGCTTCCTCGATGTCGGTGCGGTCGACGCGGTCGCGCCGGCGCGGCTCGTCTTCCTCCGCCTCGGCGTGCAGGCGATGCTGCTCGGCGATCAGCCGTTCGCGGTCGGCGACGGGGATTTGATAGTAGTCGGGGTGGATTTCCGAGAAGGCCAGGAAGCCGTGCCGGTTGCCGCCATACTCAACGAACGCCGCCTGGAGCGACGGTTCGATGCGGATGACCTTCGCGAGATATATGTTGCCCTTCAGGGGCTTGCGGCTCGCGGTTTCGAAGTCGAATTCTTCAAGTCTCGTTCCATCGACTACAACGACCCGGGTTTCTTCCGGGTGACTTGCATCGATGAGCATACGCCTTGCCATGGGCTCGCTCCGAGGCGTCCGATCCCAACCAGCGCGAGCGACCGGCGGCCATGTCGCCTCCGTCGTGCGAGGGGAGCGGTGCGTCATCGACCCGCCGAACGACCAACTCCGGCCAAGACGGGGAAGCTTCACGCCGCCGGACCACGACAGGGTCCTGCCAACCTCGAGTTTCCTGATAGCCACCGCCTGCCTGACAGTCTCTCCGCAAACCGGCCGCGCCCCCATTTCTGCAAAGGCGCGAGCCCAGCCTGGCTCGGAAACTGCCGTCGGAGCGCGACCCTAAAGCGCGCTACGAACGACGGCGACTGCTCGCGGACGCAACATACGGGGTTAGAAACAGACCCACAATCAAAAGATTGTGTCGTCTGAATTTGATCTTTTAAGTTATTGAAAAAACTTGAAATTACATGGATTTCTCTGATATTGGATTAACAATATTCAAATAATATTCATCCCTTTTTGATCCTTGGCGTTCGCCATGTCCGATTTTCGCCGTCGTCACCTGCTCGCCGTTCTGGCCGGCGTGAGCGTGCTTGGAATGGGCTCTGGGCACGCACTGGCGGCACCGTCGAAGCGGCAGAAGTCGGTCAAGAAACCGACGCCGACCGTGCCGATGGCCAAGCCGAAGCTGGTCTTCCTCGATCCCGGCCATGGCGGCCGCGATCCCGGAGCGCTGGGGGGCCGCGGCACCCAGGAGAAGGGCGTCGTCCTCGCCATCGCCCGCGACCTGCAGCGCGAACTCCTGGCCGGCAACCGCTACCGGGTCCTGCTGTCGCGCAACACCGACAGCTACGTCGGCCTGAGGGAGCGTGTCGCCCGGGCGCAGGCCGCCAAGGCCGATCTGTTCCTGTCGCTCCATGCCGATGCGCACAGCGACCACGATGTCCGCGGCGCCTCGGTCTATACGCTTTCAGAGGAGGCGACCGACCGCGAGGCGGCGGCGCTGGCGGCGCGGGAAAACCGCGCCGATGCCGTCGTTTCGGGCATGCGACTGTCGGACCAGCCCGACAACGTGGCGCAGACCCTGGTAGCCATGAGCCAGCGTGGCACCGTGAACGATTCGCGTCGGCTCGCCGACACGGTCGTCGCGACCTTCGCCCGCAACGGCGTACGGCTTCTGCCGCGCACTCACCGGCAGGCTGGATTTGCCGTCCTGACGTCGCCCGAGATCCCCGCGGCCCTCGTCGAACTGGGTTACCTGTCCAACGCGCAGGATGAGAAGCTGCTGACCGTTCGTCAGCACCAGATGGCGCTCGCCCGGGCGTTGCGGGCTTCGGTGGATGCCTATTTCGGGGCAAACGCCACAAGAAAGGCATAAGTCGGGGCCATTCTGCGACGTTGAAGGCCCCGTGGGTGCCGCGTAGAAAGTGACCGTGCTCAACTTCATCAAGATCTGCCTGGCTTTCGCCACCGCCGCGCTCATCGTCGGGACCGGCACCGTCGCAGGCCTTTTCTGGCATTTCAGCCATGGCCTCCCCGATCACAAGCAGCTGGCTGACTATCAGCCGGCGACCCTGACGCGGCTCTATGCGTCGGATGGCAAGCTACTGGCCGAGTATGCGCGCGAGAAGCGCGTGTTCGTGCCGGTCGCCGCCATGCCCAAGCGCGTGCTCGAGGCGTTTGTTGCGGCCGAGGACCAGCGCTTCTTCACCCATCCGGGCATCGACTTCATCGGCGTCGTGCGCGCCATGGTCGCCAACGTGGCCAACCCCGGCAAGCGTCCGGAGGGCGCGTCGGGCCTGACGCAGCAGGTGGCGAAGAACTTCCTCCTGACCAATCAGGCGACGCTCTCTCGCAAGATCCGGGAGGCCATCCTCGCCTTCCGCATCGAGGAGACCTACTCGAAGGAGCGCATCCTCGAACTGTACCTGAACGAGATCTATCTCGGCTCGGGCAACTACGGCGTCGCCCAGGCGGCCCTCAACTACTTCGACCGCTCGCTCGACGAACTCTCGCTGTCGGAGATCGCCTATCTCGCGGCGCTGCCCAAGGCGCCGAACCGCTACAACATCGTGCGCAACGAGAAGGAAGCCTACGCGCGGCGCGACTACGTGCTCCATCGCATGACCGAGGACGGCTACATCACCGCCGCCGAGGCGCAGGCCGCGAAGGCCGAGAAGCTGCAGTACCGCCGGCGCAGCACCACCGAAGTGGCGCAGGCCGATTTCTTTGCCGAGGAAGTGCGCCGCAACCTAATGGCGGCCTATGGCGAGAAGGGCCTCTATGAAGGCGGCCTAACCGTCAGTACGACGCTCGATCCGGCCATCCAGAACGTAGCCGACAATGCGCTGCGCGATGGGCTGATCGCCTATGACCGCCGCCATGGCTGGCGCGGGCCCTATGCCAAGATCCCCGACATGAGCGTTTGGGAGGAGGAGTTCGCCCGCATCGCCCAGCGTCGCCCGCTGGCGGGTCCGTCGGGCTGGCAACTCGCGGTCGTGAACAAGGTCGACGCGCAGTCGATCCAGGTCGTCGGCCTGCCGGACGGCGAGGGCACCGTGCCGTTCGCGGAGATGGCCTGGGCGCGCCCGACCCTGCAGAACCAGACTCTGGGCGCCGGCCCGCGCGGCCCGCGCGACGTCGTTGCCGTGGGTGACGTGATCGTCGTCGAGAAGATCGAGAAGCCGGCGGGTGCCGGCGCTAAGCCCTATCCGCCGAAGACCTACGCGTTGCGCCAGGTCCCGAACGTCGAAGGCGGCGTGGTGGTCATGGACACGCAGACCGGCCGCGTGCTCGCGATGTCGGGCGGCTGGTCGTATGGCCGCAGCCAGTTCAATCGTGCCGTTCAGGCGGCCCGCCAGCCGGGCTCGTCGTTCAAGCCGTTCGTCTATCTCGCGGCGATGGATGCGGGCTTCACGCCGGCTTCGATCGTGCTCGATGCGCCGTTCGTCTATGACCCGGGCCACGGCCAGCCGCTGTGGACGCCGAAGAACTACGGCGGCGACATGCTGGGACCGACCACGGTTCGCCGCGGCCTCGAACTGTCGCGCAACCTGATGACGGTGCGCATGGCCCAGCAGATCGGCATGAAGCGCGTCGTCGACGTCGCCAAGGAATTCGGCGTCACCGACAATATGGGCGCCTACCTGCCGATGGCGCTGGGCGCCGGCGAAACCACGCTGCTCCGCATGACGATGGCCTATGCGATGCTGGCCAACGGTGCGCTCGAGATCACGCCCTCGCTGGTCGACCGGGTGCAGGACCGTAACGGCAAGACCGTCTATCGGCACGAGCCGCGCGCCTGCCGGGGCTGCGGCGAGGCCGCAGGCAATGCCAAGCCCACCGCGCCGGAACTGATCGATTCGCGCAAGCCTTTCCACGATCCCGCGTCGGTCTATCAGGTCGTGAGCATGATGCAGGGCGTGACGACGCGCGGCACCGCCGGCCGCCTGGCCGCGCTCGGTCGCCCGATCGCCGGCAAGACCGGCACGACGAACGACTCGCACGACAACTGGTTCCTGGGTTCCACGCCCGACATTACCGTCGGCGTCTACATCGGCTTCGACGAGCCGCGCACGCTGGGATCGCAGGAAACCGGTGGTGGCAATTCCGTGCCGATCTACGAAGCAATCGCCAAGGAAATCTTCAAGGGCAAGCCGCCGACGCCGTTCCGCGTGCCGCCGGGCCTGCGCATGGTTCGCTTCAGCTACGAGGGCGGCACGATCGACGAGGTCTTCAAGCCGGGCACCGAGCCGGGTTCGGAAGGCTATATGGTCACACCGCTTGACGGATCGGCCCCTTATTCCGCTATAGACCCCACGCAGGGCCCGCAGCAGGCGGGCAGTCCCCGGCGTCCGGGTCTCTCGGGCACGGGCGAGACGTATTAGTCAGTTCGAAACGGATCCGTAATGCGCGCCGAAGCCCAGTCGATGGTGAACGAGATCGAGGAGTCGCTGGAACTCCTCAGGAGGCGTCTTTGACTACGACCGTGCGGTCGTACGTCTCGCGGAGCTGAACGCGCGCGCCGAGGATCCGACGCTCTGGAACGATCCGAAGGAAGCCGAGAAGGTGATGCGCGAGCGCACGAAGCTCGAAGCATCGATCGGTGCGATCAAGCGCCTGCGCGCGGCGGTCGACGACAATGTCGGCCTGATCGAGATGGCCGAGGCCGAAAAGGACGAGGCCACCATCGCCGAGTGCGAGGCGGCGCTGCGCGAGGCCACGAGCGAGGCCAAGGCGGCGCGGCTCGAGACGCTGCTGTCGGGCGAGGCCGATCCCAACAACGCCTATATCGAGATCAATGCCGGCGCGGGCGGCACCGAGGCCCAGGACTGGGCCGAGATGCTGGCGCGCATGTACACGCGCTGGGCCGAGCGCCGCGGCTACAAGGTGAGCTGGCTGGAAGAGAGCGCCGGTGAAGAAGCCGGCATCAAGTCCTGCGCCTACAAGGTCGAGGGCCCCAACGCCTATGGCTGGCTGAAGACCGAGAGCGGCGTGCATCGGCTGGTGCGCATCTCGCCGTTCGACGGCAATGCGCGACGTCAGACCTCGTTCGCCTCGGTCTGGGTCTATCCCGAGGTCGACGACAACATCGAGATCGAGCTGATCGACAAGGACCTGCGCGTCGACACCTATCGCGCCTCGGGCGCGGGCGGGCAGCACGTCAACAAGACCGACTCGGCGGTGCGCATCACCCATCTGCCGACCGGCATCGCCGTCGCCGTGCAGCAGGAGCGCTCGCAGCACCAGAACCGCGCCAAGGCGATCCAGATGCTGAAGGCGCGCCTCTACGAGGTCGAACTGCAGAAGCGCGAGGCGGAGCGTCTCGAAGCTGAAGCAAACAAGACCGATATTGGCTGGGGCCATCAGATCCGCTCCTACGTGCTGCAGCCCTACCAGATGGTGAAGGACCTGCGCACGAACGTGGAGCGATCGGACCCGCAGAAGGTGCTCGACGGCGACCTCGACGAGTTCATGGCTGCTTCGCTCGCCGCCCGCGTGGGCGAGGGCAACGACAAGGAAGCCGCGTAAGGAGTAGGGGCCGCCCATGTGGTTCGTGTTCGAAGCCGAGTATGAGATCGAGGATCGCCGCGCCAACTGGAACAAGCCGGTGCGCGACACCATCGCCTGGCACGGGCCCTTCGCCAGCGAGAAGGAAGCCGACGAGGTCGCGACCGCGCGCATGTGGGCGAAGGTCGACCTCTACGCCCACAAGGCGCGCACCGTCGACATGACGGCGAAGGACTGACGCGCTGGTCCGTCGATTGCATCTCCGCCGGAGCAACGGCGGAGAGGCGTATTTTGGCGGCACGGCAATTCCATCTCGGCTGGTTTCTCGGCAACAGCTTCGGCGTGCATGGCTGGAACCAGCCCTGGTCCGGTGTCGATGCCCGCGAATGGGCGCAGCCTGATCTCCATATCGAGTTGGCGAAGGCTCTGGAGCGTGCCTGCTTCGACTGCCTGCTGCTCGAGGACTCGCTGTTCGTTCCCGACAACTACGGCAGCTCGATGGATTTCTATCTCAAGCGGGCTCTGCGCGCGCCGAAGAACGATCCGTTGCCGCTGGTCCCGCTGATCACGCAGGCGACGAAGCATCTCGGCATCGTGCCGACCATCTCGACCAGCTTCTATCCGCCGTTCCTGCTGGCGCGCCTGATCGCGACACTGGACCTGATGTCGAACGGCCGCGTCGGCTGCAACTTCGTGACCTCGACGGCCGAACGCGCGGCGCAGAATTTCGGCCTCGACGCGCATCTCGAGCACGACCTGCGTTACGAGATGGCCGACGAGTTCGTCGATCTGGCGACCAAGCTCTGGTCGTCGTGGGAGGCCGACGCAATCGTCATGGACGAGAAGGGTGGCACTTTCGTCGATCCGGCGAAGGTGCATACGGTCGACTTCAAGGGGCGCTTCTTCTCGTCGCGCGGACCCCTGAACACCGCGCAGCCGCCGCAAGGACGGCCGGTGCTGGTCCAGGCCGGCGGCTCGCCGCAGGGCAAGGCCTTCGCTGCCCGGCACATGGATATCGTGATCGCAGCGCTGGGCACGGTTGCGGAGATGAAGGCGTTTCGCGACGACATGCGGAAGCGTCTGGCCGAACAAGGTCGTGATCCCGACAGCTGCAAGGTGCTGTTCGTCGTTGCGCCAACACTAGGCGAAAGCAATCTGGAGGCGGAGGAGCGTGTTCATCGCCGTCAGGTCCAGCGCGAGGCCGCGCCGGAAGTCACGCTGGCGATGATGGGGAGCCTCACCGACATCGACTTCTCGACCTTCGATCTCGACGCGCCGCTGGCTGAGCTCACGACCAACGGGCAGCAGGGAACGTTGAAGCGCTTCCTGGCGCAGGGACGCACCTTGCGCGAAGTCGCGAGCAACTACAGCTTCGGCTTCGAAAGTCCCGTGGTCGGAACGGTCCAGCGCGTCGCGGATGTCATGGAAGAGACGATGGAAGAGGTCGGGGGTGACGGCTTCATGTTCAACGGGCCGCTCAGCCGCCGCTATGTCGCCGAGATTACCGACGGACTCGTGCCGGAATTGCAGCGACGCGGCCTCGTTCGCACTGCGTACGCGCACGCGCATTTTCGCGACAATCTGTTTGCATTCTGAGCGTCCGGCGGCACTCTGACGAAAGCCTCATCGGAGCCGCCTCATCGCCAGTCCTCTTTACGTCGCGCTCGGCGCCATGACGGTTCAGCAGACCTTCGCGACCCTGGGCCGGTCGACGGTGCCGCTGATCGCGGCCGCCATCGTGGTCGATCTCGGCATCGAAGCGGCGCTGGTCGGCGTCTATCTCGCCATCGGCTCGGTGGCTGCCTTTCTCACGACCCTCGGCTGCGGCGGCTTCATCCTGCGCTACGGCGCGGTGCGCATGACCCAGGTCGGCATGGCAGCATTGGGCATCGGCCTCGCCATCACCACTGCGGGCTGGTTGCCGCTGTTCGCGGCGGGCGCGTTCATTGGCGGGCTGGGGCAGGCGGTCTCGACGCCGTCGAGTTCGCATCTGCTCGGTCGGTTGGCGCCTCGAAACCTGGCGCCGCTCGTCTTCTCGATCAAGCAGTGCGGTGTGCCGGTGGGCCTGATGCTGGCGGGCGTCGTGGCGCCGGCGCTGGTGGTCGAGGCCGGCTGGCGAGTGGCGTTGCTGGTCATCGCGTTGATCTGCGCCCTTATCGTCCTGGCGCTTCAGCCGCTGCGCGCGGGGTTCGATGTGGACCGCAATCCCGCCCAGCCGCTTTCGCCGGCCGACATCAGGGCGAATGTCGTCGGTGTTCTGCGCGATTCCTCTCTGCGCACGCTCTGTGTCGCGATGTTCAGCTTCGTCGGGCTGCAGTCGCTCTTCACGGGCTTCTTCGTGCTCTATCTGGTGCGTGGCCTGGGGTACGATCTCGAGCGAGCGGGGCAGGTCTTTGCCATCGCTATCGTCGTCGCGGTGCCGGCGCGCATCGGATGGGGTTGGCTCGCCTCGCGATTCGTGCCGCCAGCGACCCTGCTGGCTTTCCTTGGTATCGGCATGGCGGTCGCGGCCGTTCTCACGGCGTCCATCGATCCCGATTGGCCGACCTGGATCGCGGCCGTGATCGCCACGGCCTTGAGCGTGACCGGCGTGAGCTGGCATGGCGTGCTGCTGGCCGAAGTGGCGCGCCTGTCGCCGGTCGGCCGCATCGGCGCCACCACGGGGGCCGTGCTGGCCTTCGGCGATGCCGGCGCGCTGGTCCTGCCGCTGCTGTTCAGTGCGGCGCTGTCGCTGACCGGTGGCTATGCCGCCGGCTTCCTCATTGGCGCAACCCTGGCGCTTGGCGTGGGCCTGTTCGGCCTGTGGCGGCAGGTCAGGCGCCGGCCCTAGGCGCGACTACTGAGAACTGGCTGGCAAACCAGTTGGCGTACCAGCGCATCGCCCACGGGATCGGGATGATGAAGGCAGACATCACAATCAGCAGAAGGACGTGACCGAGGATCGATAGCCCCGTCGCGTTGAACGTGAAGCCGACGGTGCCATCGGTGTTGCGGCACATCCACTGCATCGTCGCCCTCAGGACCCAGGCCCAGCCAATGATGGTGAGGAGCGAGACGATGAACAGGATGTTCCAGCCGAGGTAGGCCAGTGTCTCGCCCTTGAAGGAGAGCGTGAGTTGGCCATCCTCGGTGCGCAGGCTTGCGCAGAACCACCGCAGCACGGGGACGACCAGGAATGCGGTCACAAGCGTTGCCGCAGCGCTCACGCCGGCATGATGAACTTGATGCAGCCATCCAAGCACGGCGAGCCCGATCAGGATGTACCAGATGTCGCCCGGCTGACCGACGAAGCGGAAGCGTCTTCCATCGGGCAGCGACACGTGTTCGCTGAGGAACTTGTACAGGCCCGTTGCGGTCCACGGCGCCGGAACGATCAGGACTTGGCCGATGACGTACAGCAGCGCGCGGCCGAACAGGCCCCAGACGGGGAAGTCCGGACGGAGTGGCCCCGTCGGCAATATGGTCGGCAGGCGGCCGTCGGACTCCAAAGTCATGCTTCCCTCTCCCGCACGGTCCGCCGAGCTTAGTCCGGGACGCGGCATTTGCGCATCCCCGGAGGGCCTCCGGCGTTATCCAATCATGCCCTCGGCCGTCATCCGCTCCTATCGTTACGACCGCCGGCGGCGGGCGCTCGACATCGTCTTCCAGTCGCGCCGCCGCTACACCTATCTCGGCGTGCCAGAGGAAACGTATGACGCGATGGAGGCAGCGCCTTCCAAAGGCGAGTACTTCAACCGCTGCATCCGAGACCGGTTCATGTTCGAACGCAACGGCGAAGTACCGGTATCTGGCCTTTCCCGACGTTTGGTGTAGCCTTCCCGCAAAACAAGTGCCTGGGAGGGCAAACGACCATGGACGACCGCAGGAAGATTCCGGCGAAGGTAGGACGACGTCTTTTTCTCGGCGGCACCGCTGCGGGCCTCGTCGCGGCGCCGGCCATCGTGTCGGCGCAGAACGATTGGCCCAACAAGCAGATCCGCGTCGTCATTCCCTATCCGCCGGGCGGGCCTTCCGACGTCACGACACGCATCGTGCTGGAGCGCGCCGGCTCGCTGCTGGGGCAGAGCATCCTGTTCGACAACAAGGCCGGCGCCAGCGGGGCGATCGGCGCCGAGCATGTCATCAAGAGTGCGCCGGCGGACGGCTACACCTTCCTGACCACGACGACGGCGATGGTCTGCATCACCGAGCATCTGCAGCCGCTGCCCTACGATACGGCCAAGGACCTCGTGGCGGTGGCGCGCACCGCGACCTCGTGGATGGGCATGGGCATCAGCCCGCAGGTGCCAGCCAACAACCTCCAGGAGTTCATCGCCTACGCCAAGGCAAATCCGGGCAAGGTCAACTTCGGCTCGGCGGGCCTCGCCACCATCACCCAGCTCTACGGTGAGATCTTCAACATCGAGGCCGGCGTGAAGATGGTCCATGTGCCCTACAAGGGCAGCGCGCCGGCGACCAACGACCTTCTGTCTGGCCAGATCCAGGTCCAGTTCGATCCGACGACCCTGCCGCACATCGCCGCCGGCCGACTGAAGTGCTTCGCCGTGCTGGGCGAGAAGCGCTGGCCCGGCAAGCCCGACGTGCCGACCCTCAAGGAGCAGGGGCTGGGCAAGATTGGCGGCGATGCCTGGTACGGCATCCTGGCGGCCAAGGGCACGCCGCAAGGCGCCATCGACAAGATGTCCGCGGCGATCGGCGAGGCGGTCAAGGACCCGGCGCTGAACGAGAAGCTGGTAGCCAGCGGCAACTATTCGAGCTTCCAGGACACGGCGACATTCCAGGAGACGATCGTGCGCGAGCGCAAGTCGTTCGGCGAGATCATCAAGACGGCCGACATCAAGATCTGACCGGCCGCATCGCCGTCTGACAGGCAGGCCCTCCGGCGCCTATACTGGCGCCGGTTGAGGAGGGCAGGTCATGACCAAGCCGGGTGGCAAACAGTACGACCGCAGCGCCGAGGACCTCGGCAACATCGTGGCGCTGGAGCACGTCAATCTCGGGATCGCCGACCAGGGATTGGCGACGGTCTTCTACATGAGCGGGCTCGGCATCACGCGCGATCCGTACATGATGACCAGCATCGATAATATGTGGGTCAATGTCGGCCGCAGCCAGTTCCACCTGCCGACCATGGCCAAGCCGCAGCGTCTGCGCGGCCGGATCGGCCTCGTAATCCCCGACCGCGAAGCGCTGCTGCAACGGCTCGGCCGGGTGAAGGGCATGCTGGGCGATACGCGCTTCGCCTTCGCCGAGCAGGACGATCATGTCGAGACGACCTGCCCCTGGGGCAATCGCATCCTCTGCCACGATCCGTCGGCGCGCTTCGACGGCATGGCGCTGGGCATGGCCTATGTCGAGTTCGACGTGCCGCGTGGCGCGGCCAAGGGAATCGCTGACTTCTATCGCGACGTCTTCGCGACCGGGACGCGCGTGGAAGGAGAGGCGGCGCATGTTTCGGTCGGCATCGGGCAGGAGTTGATCTTCCGCGAGAGCGACAGTGCGCCCGAGGCCTATGACGGGCATCACATCCAGGTCTATGTCGCGAACTTCTCCGGCCCGCATCGGCGGCTGATCGAGCGCGGGCTGCTGACCGAGGAGAGCAACCAGCACCAGTACCGCTTCCAGCACATCGCCGATCCGTCGAGCGGCAAGGAGCTGTTCGAGATCGAGCACGAGATCCGCAGCTTGCGCCATCCGCTCTATGCGCGGCCTCTGGTCAATCGCAATCCGCTGCAGACCAATCGTGCCTACGTCCCCGGCCGCGACGGTTGGGTGCCCGAGCCCACGGGACCCGAGATGGACGATCCCCGGGTCGAGATGCGCCGCCAGCGCTTCGAGGAAGCAACGCGGCGGGCGGCCGGCTGATGCTGGGGCTAACCCTGCGGATCATGGGATTCGGCCTGCTCGGCTTCGTCGTGACGCCCATCGTGGTCGGAATCACGGTTCTCGCTCTCGCATACAGTCTGGACTCCCGTTGCGGCACGCCGGGCGATTCGGGTGGCTGCGAGATGGGCGTGGCGTCCCTCGCCATCGCTTCGGCGTTGCCGGGCCTGGCGATCGGCGTCGCCTTTGCGCTGTACCGGCATTTCCGCAAAAAGCGCATGACGCCGGCCGTGAAGCCGTGACGGTCGCGGACCCTTCGGCCCTCGACAAGCTCAGGACACGTATCCAGGCGCTGCGGGCCAAGACCATCGACAATGGCTGCACGGAGGGCGAGGCGCTGGCGGCGGCGGCCAAGGTGGCGGAACTGCTCGACCGCTACGAACTCTCCCTCACCGACATCGAAATCCGCGAGACGCAGTGCGAGGAGCGGATCTACGAGACCCATCTCAAGAAGCGCATCCCGATCGACGAATGCATCGGCGCCATCGCCGCCTTCTGCGATTGTCGCGTCTGGCGCGAGAAGAATGCGGCCGGCGAGGCGCGCTACGTCTTCTTCGGCCTGCCGGCCGACGTCGAGGTGGCGCACTACCTGACCGAGCTGATCGACGGCACGGTCCGCACCGAACTCGGCCGCTACAAGGTCTCGGCCGAGTACAAGCGTTTCATGCATCAGGAGCGGCACCTCGCCAACGCGTCCTTCACCCTGGGCATGTGCGCGTCGATTGCCGACCGGCTGATGGCAATGAAGGCAGAGCGCGATGGCGTGATCCGGAGCAGTGGCCGCGGGCTCGTCGTGCTCAAGGCCGCCGTCGTCGATACGGAACTGGAGAAGCTTGGCTTGAAGCTGCGCACGGTCGAGCAGGGGCCGGGGCGCATGATCTCGCCCGAAGCCTATGATGCCGGTGGCGCGGCCGGTGAAACCGTCGCGCTCAATCCCGGCATTCGCCGGCGATAGAGGCCTTCAGGCCGTTGCGGCGGTGCGCACCATGTCGGCGCATTTCTCCCCGATCATGATGGCGGGAGCGTTGGTGTTGCCCGCGACGATGGACGGCATGATCGAGGCATCGGCGACGCGCAGGCCGGCGATGCCGTGGACTCGCAGTTTCGGGTCGACCACGGCATCGACCTCGCGGCCCATGCGACAGGTGCCGACGGGGTGCAGGTTCGAGACGCCACGGGCGCGGATGTCGGCCTTCAGGTTGGCCTCGCTGGTGACGCTGGCGCCAGGCAGGATCTCCTCGACGATGAAGGGTTTCAGTGCCGGCTGGCTCGCGATCTCGCGGCAGATCCGCATGCCGTGCAGCAGGGCATCGAAGTCCGAAGCGTTCTTAAGGAAGTTGAACTTGATCTCCGGCGCGGCCATCGGATCGGCCGACTTCAGCCGCACCGTGCCGCGGCCCGATGGCGTGAGATGCACCGGGCTCAGGCCAAAGGCCGAGAAGGGCTGAGGAACGATGCCGGACTTGTTCCGGTCCTTGATCGCCCAGGCGAACATGTTGATCTGCAGGTCGGGCCGTTCGAGACGCTTGTCGCTGCGCACCAGCGCGCCGACGAACAGACCCATGCTGGCGAGCGGCCCCGTACGGCCGAACGCATACTGCGCCGCGGCCATCAGCCGGCGCGGCAGGCTGAGCGCCAGGTCGTTCATGGTGACGGGCTGACTGCAGCGATAGGCGATGTAGGTGTTGAAATGGTCGTGCAGGTGGCTGCCGACGCCCGGCATGTCGCGCACGACCTCGATGCCGTGTTGCTTCAGGTGATCGGCCGGGCCGAGGCCTGACAGCATCAGCAGCTGCGGCGAGCCATAGACACCACCCGAGACGATGACCTCGCGCTTTGCGCGGGCGCGCACGAGACCCTGGGGTGTGCGGTATTCGACGCCGGTGGCGCGGCCGTTCTCGATCAGTACCCGGGTCGCATGCGCATTGGTGGCGACCGTGAGGTTGCGGCGGCCCTTGGCGGCGCCAAGATAGGCGCGGGCCGACGACCAGCGGCGCGCTCGGTTGATGGTGGTTTGGTAGAAACCAACGCCATCCTGCGTGGCGCCATTGAAGTCGGGATTGGCGGGGATGCCCGCCTGCACGGCCGCATCGTGCATCGCGCGGGCGAGCGTCGGCTGCCAGCGATGGTCCTGCACCTTCAGCGGGCCGCCCGTGCCGTGAAACTCGTCGGCGCCGCGCTCCTGGTCTTCGGCGCGCTTGAAGTAGGGCAGCACCGACGCATAGTCCCAGCCCTCGCAGCCGCGCTGGCGCCATTCGTCGTAGTCGGCAGCATTGCCGCGCATATAGACCATGCCGTTGATCGAGCTGGTGCCCCCCAGCACCTTGCCGCGCGGCTGGTACATGATGCGGTTGTTGAGTTCGGCCTCCGGCTCGCTGTCGAACATCCAGTTGACCTTCGGATTGTTGAAGGTCTTGTGATAGCCGAGCGGCACATGGATCCAGGGATAGGTGTCGCGCGGTCCGGCTTCGAGCAGCAGCACCGAGAAGCGGCCATCCTCGCTCAGCCGTCCGGCGACGGCGCAACCGGCCGAGCCCGCGCCGGTCACGATGAAATCGTACGAAGCTTCGTCCTGCACGCCATTTCCCCCGATTGTTTTGGGGAAGCCTAGCGTGGCTCTGTCAGCCGAGATAGGCCTTCATCAGCCGCTCGTCCGTGAGGAACGACTGCCATTCACCCGGGCCGATCTCGTGGACGATGCTGCCGACCGACATGACATAGGCGCGGTCGGTGATCTCCGAGGCGATGCCGACATTCTGCTCGATGAGCAGCAGGCCCATGCCGCGCTCGCGCAGCGCCTTGATGACCAGCAGGATGTCCTTCACGACCTTGGGCGCGAGACCGGTCGAGGGCTCATCCATGATCAGCAGGTCGGGCTGCAGCAGGAGCGCGCGGGCGATCGCCACCATCTGCTGCTGGCCGCCGCTCAGCAGCTCGACCGGCGAGGCGAGCCGCTCCTTCACCACCGGGAAGAGGGCCGTAACCTCGTCCCACGAGAAGCGCATATGGGCGCCGCGCACCTTGCGGCCGACCGTCTCGGCCAGGATCAGGTTCTCGCGCACGGAAAGTTCGCCGAACAGGCGGCGGTTCTCGAGCACGACAGCGAGCCCGTGCTGGGCAAGGTCATGTGCCGGCGTCGCGGTGATGTCAGTGCCATTCTTGACGATGCGACCGCCGCGGGCGCGCAACAGCCCGCAGACGGTGCGGACGAGAGTGGTCTTGCCAGCGCCGTTGGCGCCGACCAGGGCCACGGCCTCGCCGTCGCCGACCTTGAGCGAGACGTCGCGCAAGACGGTGAGGGCGCCGTAGCCGGCGGAGAGGGAGGTCACTTCCAGCACGGCTCAGACCCCGAGATAGACTTCGCGGACCCGCGGGTCGCGCTGGATGGTGGCCATGTCGCCGCTGGCGATGATCTCGCCGAAATAGAGCGTGTGCACGGTGCGGGCCACGGTCATTAGGCCCATGTCGTGCGACACCAGCAGGATGGTGATGCCTTGCTCGTTCAGCCGCACGATCCAGTCGCGCAGATCGTCGATCTCCTGGACGTTGAGGCCGGAAGACGGTTCGTCGAGCAGCAACAGGCGCGGCTCGCCGACCACGGCGCGGGCGATCTCGAGGATGCGGCGCTGGCCGGCAGTGAGGCTGGCGGCCGGCAGGTCGCGCAATGCCGTCAGGCTGAAGCGCTCGCAGGCGGCCTCGGCACGCTCGCGGATCTCGCGCATCTGACCACGCGCGGCGGGGGTGCGCAGAAGGTCCTGCAGCATGGTCGTCTTCGTGAGCTTGGTGCAGCCGACCATGACGTTCTCCAGCACGGTCATCTGCTCGAAGACCTGCGGCGTCTGGAAGGTGCGGACGAGGCCGCGCAGGCCGCGCTGCTGGATCGTGTCGCGGCCGAGCATGGCGCCGCGATAGGTGACGGTGCCGGCCAGCGGCCGGATGTAGCCGGTCACGATGTTGAACAGCGTGGTCTTGCCCGAGCCGTTGGGCCCGATCAGACCGATGATGCCGCCCTCGGGGACATCGAAGGTGACGGAGCGCAGAACGGAGAGGCCGCCGAACGAATGGCCGACCTCCTTGAGGGCGAGCAGGGGCTCAGCCATTGCTGCCGCCCTCCCGCTTGGCCAGCCGCGTCCGCAGCTTGCCGAACGCGCCGACCAGCCCCTCCGGCATCAGGACCACGACGGCCACGAGGGCCAGGCCAAACAGGATCTGGTGGATGTCGCCCAGCTTGCTCAGCAGCTCGGGCAGGAAGGTGATGAACAGGGCGCCGACCACGATGCCGGGGATCGAGGTTGCGCCGCCGATCACCGGGATCAGCAGGAAACTGATCGAGCGGTCGACGGTGAAGCTCTGCGTGCTGACGAACGAGGCATGGTGGGCGAACAGGCTGCCCGCGAGGCTACCGAACAGGGCACAGACGACGAACACGCGCGTGCGCAGCGACTGGAGGTCGATCGAGAGGGCAGCCGCGGCGGTGCTGGAATCGCGCATGGCGCGCAGCATCAGGCCGGTGCGGCTGTCGACCAGTTTGTGCGCCACCGCCATGCAGGCGAAGGCCACGATCCAGACGAAGAAGTAGTAGCGCGACGGCCGGTCGAGCAGGAAGCCGAGCAGGTCGAGCTTGGGAATGCCGCCGATGCCCAGCGTGCCGCCGGTCAGCCAGTCCCATTCGAAGAACAATGCGCTCGCGATGGCGCTGAGGGCGAGGGTGCCGAGCGCCAGGAAGTAGCCGGTGAGACGCAGGATGGGCCGGCCGATGACATAGGCCAGCGCCATGCTGATCACCGCGCCGACCACGAAGCCCACGATGCTGGGCAGGCCCATCATCACGGTGCAGTAAGCGCTGGCATAGGCGCCGAGCCCATAGAAGGTCGCCTGCGCCAGGTTGACGATGCCGCAATGGCCCAGCAGCAGGCCGATGCCGAGGCCGGCGACCGTGTAGATGCCGGTGAACACCAGCAGGTCCGCGATGTTGCGCGGCACGACGAAGGGCAGGACGGCCCAGACGATCAGGCAGGGAACCAGCCAGAGGAGGGTGCGCGAGTTCATACGCTCAGCCTCCCCGCCGGCCGGCGCGGCCGAGGATGCCTTGCGGCATCAGGATCATGATGATGATGAGAACGGAGAAGGCGACGACGTCCTTGTAGCTCGAGGAGATGCCGATGATGGCGAGCGACTCGACCAGCCCCAGCGTGATGCCGCCGACGGCGGCGCCCAGCGGGTTGGTGAGCCCGCCCAGCACCGCGGCGGCAAAGCCCTTGAGGGTGAGATTGAGGCCGAGCGTGTAGTCGACCGAGATCAGCGGGGTCACCAGGATGCCGCCCAGAGCGCCCAGCAGGCCGCCCAGCACGAAGGTGAAGGTGCGCATGCGCGCCACGTTGATGCCGGTGGTGGCCGCGCCGTCCGCGTCGATCGAGGCCGCCATCATCGACAGGCCGATCGTGGTGCGGTGATAGAAAGCGCGCAGCGCCAGCGTCGCGCCGATGCCGATGGCGATCAGCCACAACGCATGGAACTGGATGACCGCGTCCATGACGATCAGCACGCCCTCGCCGCCGAGTGGCGGCAGCAGGTGGCCGTCGCGGCCGACGAAATACAGGACACTGGCCGAAAGCGAGAGGGCGAGGCCGATGGTCAGCAGCAGGAAGCTGTCCTCGCTTGCGTTCTTCTTGGCCATGTAACGGACGAAGGCGACCTCGATGAAGGCGCCGACCAGGGCACCCGCGATCGCACCGCCGGCGATGGCGGCGGCATAGGGCCAACCGGCCTTGGTCAGCAGCAGCACCGTCGTCATGGCGCCGATCACCGCGAACTCGCCCTGCATGGCGTTGATCACGCGGCTGCCCTTGAAGATCGCGGACAGGCCCATGCCGACGAGCGCATAGACGATACCGTTCGTCACGCCCGCGAAGAGGGCCTGAAGGACCAGGCTCAGTGTCATGAAGAGATGCTTCCGCGCAAAAGAAGGCGCGGCGCAGGGCTCGCGAGGAGACCTGCGCCGCTTAGGGTCGCTACTGCGCGACGCGGAACGGCGTGCGCGTGTACTTGCCGCCGACGAGCTTCGAGAAGACGAAGCTCGAGATCGGAATGCCCGTCATGTCGTCGGCCGAGAAGTCGTAGTTGGCCAGCACGCCGGTGTACGGCGCCTTCATGGCTTCGCAGAGCTTTTCGCCGGTGGCGTCGGCGCCGGCCTTGTTGAGGGCCGCGGCGATAATGTGCGCCGCATCCCAGGCCGCCGCCTCGTAGTTCTTCGGCGTCGAGTTGTAGGTCTGCTTGTAGAGCTCGACGAACGCCTTCTGGTGCGGCAGCGGATCCTCGCCGACCAGGAACTCGGGGATCGTGATGTTGTCGGCTGCCGGGCCCATCGCGTTCACGTACTCGTAGGACGAGGAGCCGATCGCGGCGACTACCGGCTGAGTGATCTGGATCTGCTTGACGTTGCGGAACGGCGTTGCCGAGGTGGCGATGATGAACACCGCATCCGGCTGCGACGCCTTGATCTTGGCCGCCTGGGTCGTGGTGTCGGTGGCGCCGATCTCGAACTTCTCGACCGCGACCAGCTTGACGCCGTACTTGTCGGCGAGCGGCTTCAGCTCGGCCATCACGACGTTGCCGTAGCCCGCGTCATGCAGCACGCCGATCTTCGTCGCTTTGATGTTTTTGGCGTATTCGAGCAGCGCGGTGGCGTTCAGGCGCTGCGGCGGCAGCACGTGAGCCAGGCACTTGCGCTCGCGCTCGACCGCCGGGCCGATGCCGGTGAAGGCGATCTGCGGGATCTTGTTGGCGTGCGTGACGCCGCCGACGGCAACGGTGCTGGCCGTCAGCGACGGGCCGAGCAGCGC
Organism: Reyranella sp. GW821-FHT12G01; assembly: GCF_058806575.1. Taxonomy (NCBI): domain Bacteria; kingdom Pseudomonadati; phylum Pseudomonadota; class Alphaproteobacteria; order Hyphomicrobiales; family Reyranellaceae; genus Reyranella; species Reyranella sp. GW821-FHT12G01. Next base: position 2,744,725 of record NZ_JBXAPV010000001.1, on the reverse strand, counting down.
CTGGACCTTCTGCCCAAAGATCAGGTCATTGGCCTTGCTGAGCGCGGTGTCGGGATTGGACGCATCGTCCTCGACGATGATCTTGATCGGCCGGCCCTTGATGCCGCCCTTGGCGTTGATGTCCTTCTCGGCCAGCAGCAAGCCATTGCGCTCCGGCACGCCGAGACCGGCGCCGGCGCCAGTGACGGAAACGATGGCGCCGATCTTGACCGGCTCACCCGAGGTCTGCGCCTGGACGCCGAGAGCCGACAATCCGACCAGCGCCGTGGCGCCGGCTAACTTTGCGATGAACGATGACAGTGACACTTTGTTTTCCTCCCGCTCGTTGAACTTCTTTGTGTCCGTCACTGCGCTAGAGCAGCGGCGGAGGCCCGGCCATGCCGAGCGCGTGTTGTCCGAACAATGCACCCTGAATGTCGGTCGAGAACATGACGTGCGCGTTGGCTGCATGCGCATCGCGGAACAGCCGCTGCATCGACCCGCTGAGGTAGAGGCCGCTCGATCCGGCAATACCCATCAATATGTCGACGGCCTCCAGACAGAGGCGGGCGGAGAAGAAGGCGTCGCGGCGGTAGCGCAGCTTGTCGTCATGCGTCGGATCGGTGCCGGACCGGGCGACCCCCATGGCGTGCTCGCAGGCGCGGCGCATCAGGATTTCGGCGGTGTCGATGCGGACGCTCGCTTCGGCGACCTTGATCTGCACGGGCTGGCTGGCGCCGAAGGGCTGGCCCGTCGTCGTCGCGTTGCGCTTGCGCGCCGCGCCGACCACCGTCTCGTAGGCGCCCTGCCCACAGCCCAGAAGAACGCCCGACAGGACGTAGGGGCCCAGCGCCAGCATGGGCAGGCGGAACAAGGGAGACGTATTGACGGTCGAGCCGGCGTGCGGCTTGCCGTTCATCGACCAGGCCGAGATCGTCCGCACGTCCGGCACGAACAGGTTCTTGACCGCGACGTCCTTTGAGCCGGTGCCCGAGAGGCCGACGGCATGCCAGGTATCGATGATCTCGTACTGCGAGCGATGGATCAGGGCGAAGCGCTGGTCAACGGGCGGGCCGTCGTCGCGCTCGCGCACCATGAAGCCCAGCATGTTCCAGTCGGAATTGTCGACGCCGGAAGAGAGCGGCCAGCGACCCGTGACCTCGTAGCCGCCCTCGACCTTGCGGCCGCGGCCCGCCGGAAAGATGAGCGAGGTGGCAATCAGCACGTCGGGCGAGGCATCCCAGATCTCGTCCTGCGCCTCGGGATGGAAGTAGCCCAGCATCCAGTGATGGCTGCCGAGATTGCCGAGGTTCCAGGCGGTCGACGGACAGACGCGTGCGATCTCGGCGCAGGTATCCACCAGGATGCCGATATCGAGGTCGGCGCCGCCGACGCGCGCCGGCTGGACCATGCGGAAGAGGCCGGTGCGGTGCAGGTCGCGCTCGGTGTCGTCGGGCAGGCGGCGCAGTTTCTCGCAGGCCTCGGCGCGGGCGGCGATCGTCGGCGCCAGCGCACGCGCGCGGTCGAGCATCTCTGCGTAAGTGACGCCCGCGAACGAGACGGGCGTGCTGGGCAACGTCGCCGACGGTGTCCAGTCGGCGGCCCGCTTGGTCCGCATATCGAATTTCCTCCGGCGCCTGGGCGCTTGTTTGTTGTCGTGACGATGCTTGCGTCACGCGTTCAGGTCAAGTGACCTAATTTGTTGATCGATCGACCCGCTGTCGGCGATACTTCGAGCCAACGAAACGGCTCTCGGGAGGAGCGGAAGATGGCCATCAAGGTGCTCGAACTTCACCATCAAGGCGTGCGCATCGACGCCGGTGAAAAGACGATCGAAGACCTCAAGAATTTCTACACAGGCGTGCTCGGCCTCGAGCACGACACCGGTCGCCCGGAGATTCCGGGCATCCCGGGCATGTGGATCAACATCGGCGATGTCGGGCAGATCCATCTGATCGGCGGCGACCTGCCGTCGCGCTTCGCGCAAGGACCCGGCAAGGATCCGACCTCGCCGCATGTGGCGCTGGCCGTCGAGAACATCGTCGAGACCAAGGCGGAGCTCGACCGGCTCGGCGCCAGCTACTGGTCGCTCAAGGGTGCGACGGGGCCCGATGCCGAACAGCTCTTCCTCAACGATCCGTGCGGCAACATGGTGGAGCTCCACCAGTTCGACAAATGCCGCTGCCGGCTGAAGAGCCGCGTGAAGTCGGCCTAGCGTTCCACCGGCGCGGCGAGGCCCGCGCAGACGAACGGCACAATCTCGCGGATGGCGGTTTCCATGTCTGCGGGATCGCAACTTCCCTGCGAGATCGATTCGAGGCGGCCGGGCTGGAGCAGGGTCCAGACATAGGCGCCCATCATGAAGTAGTAGCGCCAGTAGAGCGTCTTCGCCGGAATGCCGGGCAGAGCGCGCTGGATGGCGTCGACATAGAGCGCGTTGGTCTCGTCGTAGATGTCGGCGCGCACCAGGCTCGCGGTGTCGTCGGGATCGGTGAACAGGCGCGCGTGCATTTGCATCGAGGCACGGCGCCGTCCGCCGGCCCGCGGCTCGGCCATCAGTAGGGGGCGGACCAGCGCATCGACCAGGACTTCGAGCGGGACGATGCCGCGCGGGTGGCGGGCCTGGGCTTCCAGCAGGAGCTGCCGGCGGCGCTCGGTGACCTCGGTGCCATGCCGTGCGACGACTGCTTCGAAGATCGCGCGCTTGGACTCGAAATAGTAGTGGAGCTGGCCGACATTCACGCGGGCGCGGCTGGCGATGGCCCGGGTGGTAGCGCCGCCATAGCCGACGCGACCGAAGAGTTCCTCGGCCACATCGAGAATCCGTTCCGGCAGGTTCGGGCGGTTCGCCTTCTTGCGCCGCGGCGCGGCGGGCTTCGGCTTCCTGGCGATTGTCTTTCTTGCCACGACACACTCTGCTGGAAATCGTCGCGCCCCTCATAAAGCGAAGCCGGATGGTTTTCCATGGCGGCTGCAAAATCGTCCGGCGCCGTGCTAGAAGGCGGCCATGAAAACCAAGCTCCTCGGCCGTACCGGCATCTCCGTCTCCCAGCTCTGCTTCGGCACCATGTCCTTCGGCGGCGACGCCGACGAAGCCACTTCTGCCTCGATGTACAATGCGGTGCGCGACGCCGGCATCAACTTCTTCGACACCGCCAACGAGTACAACAAGGGCAAGTCCGAGGAGATCCTGGGCCGGTTGGCGAAGGATCATCGAAACGACCTGGTGATCACCACCAAGTGCTTCAACAAGACCGGTCCCGACGTGAACGCCGGCGGCGCCAATCGCCGCCATGTCGTGCAGGCGGTTGAAGCGAGCCTGCGCCGCCTGCAGACCGATCGCATCGACGTGCTGTTCCTCCATCGCTACGACGCCGTGACGCCGATCGACGAGATGATGCGCGGCCTGGAAGACCTCGTCCGCTCGGGCAAGGTGATCTATCCCGCCGTCAGCAACTGGTCGGCCTGGCAGACGCAGCGCGCGGTCGACATCCAGGAGCGCAACAACTGGGCGCGGCTGCAGGTCATCCAGCCGATGTACAACCTGGTGAAGCGCCAGGCCGAGGTCGAGCTGCTGCCGATGGCAGCCGCGAACGGCATCGGCGTCATCCCCTACAGCCCGGCCGCCGCCGGTCTCCTGTCGGGCAAGTATTCCGGCGAGGCCTCGGGACGTCTCAAGACCAACAAGATGTACGAGGCGCGCTACGGCGAGGACTGGGCCTTCGACACGGCCGAGAAGTACGTCGCGCTCTGCAAGCAGAAGGGCCTGCATCCGGTCAGTGCCGCCATCGCCTGGGTGGGCGCGCATCCCGCGATCACCGCGCCGATCATCGGCGCGCGCAATCTCGACCAGCTCAAGGCCTCTCTGGATTCGGTAAACGTCGCCATGACGCCGGAGCTTCACGCCGAGATCGCTGCTCTGTCGCGTACGCCGCCGCCGGCCACCGATCGCCTGGAAGAGCAGAAGGTCGTGAAGGCCTGAGCCGGGTCAGCCCGGCTCCAGTCCTTTCGAACGGAAGAGAGCCTTCGCCTCCGGCGTGCGAAGGCTCTCGATCAGCGCCTTCGCCAGCGCAGGCTGCGTGCTGTCGGTAGGAATGCCGGCCACGAACACCGTGACCATGTGCAGATCGCCGGGCAGCGGTCCGACGATCTCGATACCAGGAACGTGCAGCAGTTCCGGCACCTGCTGGACGGCCAGCTCGACCTCGCCGGTCGGCAGGAACATACCCGAGTAACCCGAGGGCGGCGGGAACTTCGTCTTGGCGTTGATCTCGTCCGCGATTCCCATCCGTTCCAGAAGCTTGGCAAAGTAGATGCCGCTCGCCCCACCGGCCGCGGGATCGGTGTAGGAGATCGCCTTCGCCTCCAGCAGCGTGCGCTTCAACGTCTCGGGGGTGGAAATGTCGGGTTTGGGCGCGCCCGCCTTGACCGCGATGGCGGTCGCGGAACTCGCGATCACGACGTCGGACCCGGCGACGATCCCGCCCGAGGCCAGCAACGTGTCGGTCACCGCGCGATTGAGGATCAAGGCATCGGCCTTTTCGCCGGCCTGCAGTCGCTTGAGGAGCAGCGGCGCCGTGGCCCAGGTGAAATCGAGCGTGCAGCCGTGCGCTTTCTCGAACGCTGGAACGAGTTGTTCGACCACGCCCTGAACGGCGATCGCGCTGAAGACTTTCATGCCGGCTCCGGCCTTTCGCAGACGTCGATCCATTCGGCGTTTACGAGAGACGCCATGCGTTCCGGTGCAATGCGTACCGCCGAGTTGGTCGAGCCGGCCGCGGGAACGACCTCGTCGAAGGCCTTCAGCGAGATGTCGCAATAGACGGGAAGCGGTGCCGCCAACCCGAACGGGCAGACGCCGCCCACCGGATGGCCGGTCAGGGCCACGATCTCGTCGGCGCCCAGCATGCGGGGCTTGCCGCCCAGCACATCCTTGATCTTGCGGTTGTTCAGGCGGGCATCACCCGACGTCACGATCAGCAAGGTGCGATCCTTGATGCGCAGCGACAATGTTTTGGCAATCTGCGCCGGCGCGACACCATGGCCCCGGGCGGCCATCTCGACCGTCGCGGTGCTGGCGTCGAGTTCGACAATCTCCAGATCAGGTGCGTGCGCCGACAGGAACGCACGCACGGCTTCAACGGTCATGTGGCCTGCGCCGCCCTCTCTGCGCGGATACGGGCGCGCTGGGCTTCGAAGCGAGCCGCGAGGTCGGCTTCCGCGACGTCCTCAAGCCTGCTCTGGATGACCCAGCCATGCCCGAAAGGATCGATGATGCGGACGACCTTGTCGCCCCAATAGGTTTCCTCAGGCCCCTGGTCCTTGGCCAGCGACGTGGCGCCGGCAGCGATTGCGCGCGCGAACACGTCGTCCACATCGTCGACATAGACGATCAGGAATCCCGACGATGCCCCGGCCGAGAGCGGTGAGCGCGGCCAGTCGGCACGAGGGGCGTCACGCCAGCGCGGATTTTCCTTCGCCACGATCAGCCAGGCGCCGGCGAGCCAGAATTCGGCTCCGAGCAATTCCTGGCCCGGCGGATCGCCCGGGTTGTGCGAGTAACTACGCCGGATCTCCTCGGCGCCGATCACGTCGCGATAGAAGTCGGCCGCGGCGGCCACGTCCTGAACGATGAGAGTGATGCCGATCTGTCCGATCGACTGCTTGCCTTTGACGGCCATTGCAACATCCTCCGAGGGAAGAGGGTTGATCGAGCCCGCGATTCTTACGGGAGCGATGCTCGCTTCGCCATGTGGGAATCGTATCGCATGGTGAGGGGGCCGCCCGAATTTCCATGACAAATGCAGTGGTGGCGGTACCGTCCGCCAACTCACCACGGGAGAAACGCATGCCGACGATCGACGCCCAGGTTCACTGCTACGAGCGCAACCATCCGGGACGCCCGTGGACTGCAGTGCTTGCAGGACCGCCCGAGGTCACCGCCGAGGATATGATCAAGGCGATGGACTCCGTGGGCGTCGATGGCGCGTTGCTCGTGTCGGTCTACACGATGTATCGCTGGGACGAGAGCTATGCCGTGGGCGTCCAGAAGGCGCATCCCGGCCGATTCGGCGTCATCAAGCCGGTGAATGCCAACGATCCCAAGGTCGAGGGCACGATCGCCGACTGGGCCGCGATGGACGGCACGGTCGCCATCCGCATCATGTTCACGCCGGAAATCTCGACCGACGCCGCCGACCCCGGCATCAACCGCGTTCTGGCCGCCGCGGCCAAGCACGACCTGCCGGTGAACCTGATGGCACGCGGGCGCCTGCCGCAGGTTGCCGAGCTTGCCAAGCGCAACCCCAACACGACGCTGGTGATCGACCATCTCGGCCTCGAGCAGCCGATGGCGCCGCCGGCCCCGAAGGAACCGTGGCACGAGCTGCCGCAACTGCTGGCACTGGCGCCGCACAAGAACGTCGTCGTGAAGATCACCGGCGCCTGCACGCTCAGCCACGAGAAGTTCCCCTACAAGGACATCTGGGATCCGCTGGGCCGCATCTTCGACGCCTTCAGCCTCGATCGCTGCATGTGGGGCACCGACTGGACCCGCGCCGTGGCGCTGCTCACCTACAAGGAAGGTGTCGATTCCTTCCGTGTTACCGACCGCCTTTCCGACAGCGATCGCGCGACCCTGATGGGCGGTTCGCTGCAGAAGATCTACGGCTGGTCGCCGAAGAAGTAGGATTTAAGTCAGAAAAATTCACGGCCTCTCGGTGGGGGAATCCTCCATCGAGAGGCCCGCCACCCAAATTCCCGCTAGAGATGATTTTGGAAACTCTCCCCATGCGTGTGGTATCTTGCCACAACTCGGGGGAGAATATCTATGTTCGAATCGATCGAAGCGTTTCGCCGTAAGCTTTGGGCTTTTTTCAAGAGGCAATCAGCCTCGCGGGATAGACCGAATCAGCGATTCGTGGAACGACGTAGTAAACAAGACATCAGCATCGCCGCGCTTTTAGTCAACTCTCAACTTCAGCTTGAGAGAATGGACGAGGCTCGCCGAGTGGAGCGTCGATTTTCGATCGCGACCTTGGTGGTTGTGCTTGTCGGAACACTCCTTTCTCCCTTGATTGGGTGGCTGAGCGAGTCTCCGCCTGAGTCTCCAAATACAGTTGTCGTCGCTGCACCGGCATTGGAAGAACTTGCGCGGACGATCCAAAGCCAGCAGGCCGAATTCATTAGAGCGGTACTCTCGGGCGGCGGAGTGCCTCGGACGAGCGATGTCGTCACGGTTTCACCAGGTAGCGTTTTCCCAACTTGGTTGGGCTTTGGTGGCGTGGCTATCTTTTTAGGGGCCGCATTTGGATGCTTTTACATTGCATCGCGGATTTCATCACCAATTGCCAAAGCGGCTGCCATGGCTGCCGTTACAGTGACGACCTCGGTTGTGGCCGTGCCTGCGGGGCTTTCTCTCTTCAAAGGAGGGAGCCTTCTCAAGATCGAGCACGTGCATTTGCAGTTTCCTGGGTCTCGCCAGCCTCCCGAGGAAAAGAAGAAGGACATCGACCACAAGCCTCCTGCCGACGCGAAACCTCCTATCGATCTGTCGATCGAAATAAATGTCACTCAAGACAAAGTTGAGGTCGGTTCAACAGCGTTGAATTCAAAGGTCGAATTCCACTGTGAGTTAAATAACCAGGCTCTCAGAGTGGGGCCGTTTGCTCCGGGAGAGCCTGCCGCTTTGGAGCAGACCGTAGATACGCAGACAGTGGAAGATCTGATCAAGAAAATCGGAGAGGTGAGGAAGGGTAAGGAAGTTGTGGGGTTAATGCTCATCGGGTCTGCCGACAAGACGCCACTAACACCCAAGACAAGGGAGCTTTACGACTCAAATTTGGCGCTTGCTCAGCTTCGTGCCCAAGATGTGGAAAAGCGATTGAAGGCGGAGCTTGTCGCGAATCCGAAGCATCCAGATCTCGCAGGCCTCTCTGCCATAATGGTGCTGAACGCTGGACCTACGCATGTCGGTTCAGCTTTTGGTCTGGGCGACAAGCGTTTAGCTGGAGATCGTGCCGTTCGCGTGTGTGTCATGGTGCAGCCTCTGTCGACCGTACAGTCGTCTGGAAGGTAGTTTGCCTTTCAAGTCGATGCGCCAGGACTGCGATGCTTCGTTTCGGTGCGTGACAGCAGAACGACTTGCCGTGTCGGACGAAAGACAACTGGCGCTCAAGTTAAGGAAGGGCCAGGTGGCCCTTCCCAAGGGGCCGCTGCATCAGGATCGAATCGACCCAGCGGCCGAACTTGAAGCCGACGGCATCGAGCTTGCCGATCTGGCGAAAACCCTGGCTGCCGTGCAGGCCGATCGAGCCCGCATTCGCGCTGTCGCCGATGACGGCGAGCATCTGGCGCCACGGCCCGTTCTCGCAACGCTTGATGAGGTCGGACAGCAGTTCCCGGCCGATACCGTGACCCACGAACCCGTCTCGGACATAGACCGAATCCTCGATCGTGTGGCGATAGGCCGGGCGCGGCCGGTAGAGCGAGGCGTAGCAGTAACCCACGATGCGGCCGTCCATCTCGGCCACGAGATAGGGCAGACCGAGCTTCAGCACGGCGTCGCGGCGTCCGATCATCTCGGCAACGGTGGGTGCGGCTTCCTCGAAGCTCGCCAGGCCATGCAGCACGTGGTGGGCGTAGATTTCCTGCACGAAGCGCATGTCGCCTTCGCGGGCGTCGCGGACATCGACGGCCGTCCTCATCATCGTTCCTCCCGATAGAACCTGCTCGCGCGACAGGCCGATGTCCGACAGCAGCCGGTCGTCCAGGTTGCGCAGTGCCTCGCGCTGGCGGGTTCGCGACCAGGGCGAGCCGCCGATATAGCGACCGATCTCCATGACGATGTCTCCGAACCCGTTGCGATACGACATGGGCGCAATCTGCGGACGCTGGAGACATAAGGGAAATCTTGTTATCTTATGAAAACCATAAGAGAAAATTTGCGATGCGCGGTCTCAATCTCGATCACGTCAACGCCTTCACCGAGGTGGTGCGGCTGGGCTCGTTTTCCGCGGCGGCTTCCCATCTCAACCTGACCCAACCGGCGATCAGCCAGCAGATCGGCCAGCTCGAGAAGCGGTTGGGCGTGCGATTGCTGGAGCGGATGGGACGTCGCGCCATGCCGACGGCGGCCGGTAGCGAACTGCTGGATCATGCCGCCCGGATCGACGGCGCGGTGGCGTCGTTGCTCGAAGGCCTGGCCCGGTTCACCAGCGGCGAGGTCGGGCGCGTACGGCTGGGCACAGGCGCCACGGCCGCGATCTTCCGCCTGCCGCCGCTGCTGCGCAGCCTGCGCCGCAGCCTGCCGGAGCTGGAGATCACTATCGCCACGGGCAACACGTCGGACATCGTGAAGGGCGTGCAGGACAATGCGCTCGACATCGGGCTGGTGACCTTGCCGGCGGCGGGTCGGGGCCTCGAGGTGACGCCCTTGCTCGACGACGAGTTCGTGGCGGTGACGGCGCGCGACGGCGTGGCGTTGCCGCGTCGCGTCACGCCGGCGGTCATGGCTGGCCTGCCGGTCATCATGTTCGAACCCGGCGGCCACACGCGCGTGGTCGCCGATCAGTGGTTCTTCCAGGGCGGTGTCGAACTCAAGCCCAAGATGGCGCTGGGGAGCGTCGAAGCAATCAAGCGGCTGGTGGAGGCGGGCCTGGGCTGCGCCATCCTGCCGGCCGTCGCGGTGCATGACGCGGCCGATCGCACAAACCTCGTCATACGGCCGCTGTCACCACGCCTCTATCGCAAGCTCGCGATCGTGATCAGGCGAGACAAGGTCCTGCATCTGGGCTTGCGCGAAACGATCCGCGCGTTGAAAACCCTCGGCCGCAAGGTCACCTGACGGCGTGGGTCAGAGCGCCTTGAGCGCTTCCTGGACCTCGTCGACATGGCCGGCGACCTTGACCTTGCGCCAGATCTTGCGGACCACGCCGTCGCTGTCGATCAGGAAGGTGGCGCGGTCGATGCCCATGTACTTGCGGCCGTAGAGGCTCTTCTCGATCCAGGTCTCGTACTTCTCGCAGACCTTGCCGTCCTCGTCGGAAACCAGCGGGAAATTGAGTTCGTACTTGGCCTTGAACTTGTCGTGGCGGGCGACGCTGTCCTTCGAGACGCCGACCACCTGGGCCTTCAGCTTCTTGAAGGCGGCAGCGCCGTCGCGGAAGCCGCAGGCCTCGGTCGTGCAGCCCGGCGTGTCGTCCTTGGGATAGAAGTAGAGGACCACCGGCTTGCCGCGCAGGTCCGACAGCTTGAGCTTGCCGCCGCCATCCGTCGCGGCGGTGAAATCCGGGGCCTTCTTGCCTTCGACGACGCTCATTTCCTGCTCCTCGGTTGCCAGCCTGCTGCCAGGGCCGGCGCCTCCACGATGCGTTCGTATATAGCACGCACCGTCTTCGTTTCGGCGTCGATCCGCACGCGAAGGTCGGCAAGATCGGTCGCACCCTCGGTGGCAGCGATCAGGCGTTGCTGGCCTTCCGGCGCCTTGGTCTCGTCGAACGCGGCTTCGTCGCCGTTCAGGGTGAGGCGCAGCAGGCTCTGGACGTCCGACAGCAGCGTCCGGGTGGCGCAGAGCTTCTCGGTATCCGCCGCATCGATCAGGCCAGCCGCCGCCATGCGACGCAGCATTTCCGCCGGATGAGGATCAAGGATGTCGGTGTGCGGACAGGCGTAACGCAGCGCGAGATACTGGGCCACGAAGTCGATGTCGAAGAGGCCGCCGGGCAGATGCTTGAAGTCCCAGAAGCTCTTGGGCGGCGCATGCTGGGCGATGCGGTCGCGCATGTCGGCGACATCGCGGACCAGCGTCTCCGGATCGCGCGTGCGGCAGAGGGTGCCCCTCACGATCTCGGTCAGCCGTTCAACCAATGCCTCGGGGCCGTGGATCACGCGCATGCGCGTCAGCGCCATATGCTCCCAGGTCCACGACGACTGCGCGTGATAGGTCTCGAAGCCTTCCAGTGAGTTGGCGAGCGGCCCGGAACGGCCCGAAGGCCGCAGGCGCATGTCGACCTCGTAGAGCGCGCCCTCGTTGGTGTGGGCGGTTAGCGCCGTCACCATCTTCTGGCTGAGCCGCGTGTAGTACTGGATGGGCGACAGCGGCTTGGGCCCGTCGGAGGCCTCCATGCCCGCGGGAATGTCGTAGACGAAGATCAGGTCGAGGTCCGAGGTCGCCGACATCTCGCGGCTGCCTAGCTTGCCGAGGCCCAGCACCGCCAGCCGCTGGCCCTGGAAGCCGCCATAGGTCTCGGCAAAACGCTGCTCGACCCGCTCGCACAGCGCCGAAATCGTCGCGGCGGCGATGTCGGAGTAGGCGAGACCCGCCTCGGCCGGTGTCACGATCCGCTTGAGCTGCTGGACACCCACCTGGAAGCGGCGGTCGTTGGCCCAGCGCCGCGCGAGGTCGAGGATGTCCTGCTCGTGCTCGACGCGGGCGAGGATGGCGGCGAGATCCGCCGTCATTTCGTTCGCTGGCGGCAAGGGCCGATAGAAGTCGGGCGAGAGCACCGAGTCGAGCAGCAGGGTGCGGCGTGCAAGGTGGGCGGCAAGCCCGGGCGCGCTGCCCATGATCGTCGCCAGCAGTTCGAGCAGGGCAGGGTTGGCCTTGAACAGCGAGAAGAGCTGCACACCGGCCGGCAGGTTGCTGAGGAACAGGTCGAAGTTGAGGAGGGCCTGGTCGGGCGCGGCCGTGCCGCCCAGTTCCTTCAGCAGGCCAGGCATCAGTTCGGTGAGGAGTTCTCTCGCGCGTGCCGTCGCCGTCGAGCGGAAACGGCCGTGATGCCAGCGCCGCACGATGCCAGCGGCCGCCGAGGCATCGCGGAAGCCCAGCGACCTCAGGGTCTCGAGCGTTTCGGGATCGTCGTCGGTACCGGTGAAGACCAGGTTACCGCCAGGCCCGGCGAGGCTCGGCGCCTCCTCGAAGAGGTTGGCGTAGTGACTCTCGACCAGCCGCAGGGTCTCCAGCAGCGCCGCTTGGAACGCTTCCGACGTGTCGTAGCCCAGGAAGGTCGCGACCGCGGCCACGCCGGGCTCGTCGGCCGGGATCGAGTGGGTTTGCCGGTCATCGATCATCTGCAGTCGATGCTCGACCCGTCGCAGGAAGCCGTAGGCCTCGATCAGCTCGTCGGCTGCCTTGTCGGTGATGTGATCGGCAGCGGCCAGCGCCCGCAAGGTGTTGCAGGTGGCCCGGCCCCTCAGCGAGGGATTGCGGCCACCGAAGATCAGTTGCTGCGTCTGGGCGAAGAACTCGATCTCGCGGATGCCGCCGCGGCCGAGCTTCACGTTGTGGCCCAGCACCTTGACCGTGCCGCCGCCGCGATGGGCGTCGATCTGGCGCTTGATCGAGTGAATGTCGTGGATCGCCGCGAAGTCGAGATGCTTGCGCCAGATGTAGGGCGTCATGTCGGCGACGAAGGACGCTCCCACGGCCTCGTTGCCGGCGACGGGATGCGCCTTGATCATGGCGGCGCGTTCCCAGTTCTGCCCGACACTCTCGTAATAGAGTTCTGCCGCCTGGACCGACATGGCGAGCGGCGTCGAGCCGGGGTCGGGCCGCAGCCGGAGGTCGGTGCGGAAGATGTAGCCGTCGACCGAGATCTCCGACATCAGCTGCACGAGGAGCCGCGCGGCGCGCACGAAGTGGCGCGACAATTGCTCGTTTCCGGCGAGCGCCGGGGCATCGCGGTCGTAGAGCAGGATGAGGTCGATATCGCTCGAATAATTGAGCTCGCCGGCGCCCAGCTTGCCCATGCCCAGCACGGTGAAGGCTGCCGCGTCTGGCTTTCCGCCGAGTGACAGCTGACCGTCGCGTTCGAGCTGGAGGAGGATCGAATCGGTGAGGGCGCGCAGGCAGCCCGAGGCGAAATCGCTGAGATGGCCGGTTATGCGGTCGAGCGGCCAGGCGCCGGCGATGTCGGCGACGGCGATGGCCAGGGCCACGCGGCGCTTGAGGCGGCGAAGTCTGGAGGCGACGTCGGCCGGCGCGGCGCCTGTCGTCGCGTCGCTTTGCACGGCTGCAAGTTCCGACGCCAGATCCGACATCGCCGCGTCAGGTCCGCGACGCCATAGATCGGTCATAAAAACCGGGTTCTGTAGAGCCGTCTCCGTCAGGTAGGGGCTGTTGCCGAACAGAGCGTCGAGGAGTGCGACGCCTGAAGAATCGTCTGGACGTGATGCGCGCTCGTCCCAGCGCGCCCACGCCACGGCTCGCCGCTCCTGATCATGCGGACGAGGAAGGCGAGCAGTCGAAAGCCAAGACATTCAGTGCGTCGACAGGTAAATTCTCATCGTAAGCGGCACGCTTGCCCAAGCGCGCCGTCATCGTCAAGGAACGGAAAGAGTAGAGTGTGGTCAGACGGACCTGCCGGGTAGTCGCACGTGTAACGGTCGGTGTCGTGCTCGTCCTGACCGCGCTGGTCGTCGTTGTGGCGTTGCGCCTGATGGCCGGGCCGGTCGATCTCGACTTTCTGAAGCCGCGCATTGCCCAACTGATCGACGTTCCGGGCAACGACATCTACCCCGACTTCGACCGAATATCGTTCGAGTGGAGCGGCATCAGCCGGCCCATCCGGCTGGCCTTCACGGGGTTGCGCTTCACCAACGGCCAGAAGCAGGTGATCGCCACGGCGCCCGAAGCGGCGCTGACCTTCGAGCCGCGCGCTGTCGTGCAGGGCATGCTGCTGCCGACGTCGATCACCATTTCGCGACCGGTCATCGAGGCCGACATTGCGCGCGACGGTGGGATGTTCAAGCGCATCTTCACCTCGCAGGAGGGCGGAGCGCAGGGCGAGGCGGTGTCGATCCTGGTCGACCAGCTTCTGGCCGAGCCGAATTATAAATCGCTGATCGGCCAGCTCGACTCGGTGCTGATCGAGCGGGCGAACGTCACCATTCGGGACCTGAAATCGGGCCTGACCTGGAACGCACCTGACGCCAGCGCGCAGCTCCGGCGCGATGCCGCCGGCGTGTTCATCACGGCCAATGCGCGCTTCGTCGGGCACGGCGATCCGGTCGATCTTTCCCTGGCCGGCGTCTACACGCGCGATCGCAGTCGCATCTCTCTCGAAGCGAAGATCGCGGGGTTCAAGCCCTGGGTCTTTGCCGATCTGTCGCCGGATCTCGCGATCCTGCGGGGCGTCGACATCGCCTTGTCCGGCCGCCTGCAGATCGAGGGCACCGGCGGCGGCGAGGTCAATACGGTGGGTGTCGAGATCACCGGCGGCAATGGCAGCGTCACCTTGCCCGGGATTCTCCCGGCGACCCACCAGGTCCACGCGATGGCGGCGCAATTCAGTGTCGACAACGTCCAGCACACGTCCAAGATCGAGCGGGTCGACTTCGATTTCGGCGCGGCAAAGGTCGTCGTCACGGGCGCGGGCCACCGGTCGGACGACAAGCGCCACTTCGCCGGCCGAGCCGAGGTCCGCCAGATCCCCGTCGACAAGCTGGGTGACTATTGGCCCCTCGAATTCGCGGAGGGCGGCCGGCAGTGGTCGGTCGCCAATGTAAGCAACGGCACTGTGGATGTGGCCGCGGAGTTCGCGCTCAGCGCGCCCGTCGACAACATCGCTGAGATGAAGATCGACCGGATGGCGGCCTTCCTCGACTATGGCGGTCTGACGATCCGCTACATGCCGCACATGCCTGAAATTCGCGATGTGTCGGGCAAGGCGCGCTACGAAGGCGGTGTCCTGCATTTCGACGTGAAGCGCGGCAACGCGGTCAATCTCACGGTCACGGACGGTACGATCGACCTGACGGACCTCGACAAGCCCGTGCAGATGGCGGCGATCAAATTGCCGATCACCGGTTCGGCCCAGGACGTTATCCGCTTCCTCGCGCGGCCACGGCTCGGCCTGCCGAAGGAGGTGCTCTATGATTATCGCCGGCTGGGCGGCAACGTCGCGGTCGACGTCTCGCTGGGCTTTCCGCTGATCAACGCGCTGACCGTTGCCGAACTCGAAATCGCCGCCGATGCGCAGCTCACCTCCTTCTCGCTGAAGGACGTGCTGGGCGATGTCGACCTCACCGACGCGACCGCGCGCGTGAAGTACGGCAATTCGGAACTGAGCGTGGTCGGGCAGGGCAAGTTCGACGGCAACTCGGTCGATATCTCGTGGCGCGAGATGTTCGCGGCGAAGGCGCCCTTCCGGCGGCGCTATGACGTGAAGGGTACGGTGCCGTCCGCCCTCGTCGAGAAGGCGGGGTTCCCCTCGATCGAACCGTATGTCGTCGGTCCGGTCGGTACGACGCTGCATTACCAGGTCGCCACCAACGGCACCGGCGAGGTCGGCGGCCGCTTCGACCTGAAGGCCGCGAAGTTGGCTGTACTGCCGTTGGCCTGGACCAAGGAAGCGGGTGTCGACGCCCTCGTGAACACGACGATGAAGCTGGCCGTCGGGGGCAAGATGACGGCGGCTGACTTCGAGGGCCGCGGCGGCGGCTTGCAGGGCAAGGGGCAGGTAAGCTTCGGCGCCGACAGCAGCGTCCAGCAGATCAGCATCCAGCAGGTCAAGATCGGCCAGACCGACATGGCCGTCGACTGGAGGCGCCATCCGGGCGGCATCGACATCTCGGTCAAGGGGGCGTCGCTGGAACTGCAGCGGATCCGCGACATGATGGCTGCCCGCAACGATGTTGCAGCGCGCGAACCCAAGGGCACAGCCGCGGTCTCCAGGATGAGCACCAAGGCCACGGTGCAGTTACAGAACGTCATCCTGAAGCGTGGATCTTTGGGCTACCTGAACGGCCGCATGGAATTCGTCGGTGACCGGGTCGCCTCGGCCGATCTCACGATGGGCGGCGGCAAGGGTGCGACGTTCCGGGTGACGCCAACGCCACAGGGCCGGGCCCTTGCCTTCTATGTCGCCGACTTCGGCCAGCTTCTGACCGAAGCCGGCTGGATCGACGGGCTGGTCGGCGGCTATCTCAGCATCGACGGCAAGTTCAACGACACCTGGGCCGATCCGCCGCTCGAAGGCACGCTCAAGATGGGCCCCTACCGGCTGCAGCGCGTGCAGGCCCGGCGTGACATCGGCACGCTCAACTCGGCGATCGATGGATTGAATGCGGCGGGAAACGCCCTGCAGCAGTTCGACAGTCTCAGCGCCAACCTGGTCAAAGCCGGCGATCGCATCCAGGTCCGCAACGGCCGGACCAGCGGCCAGTCGATCGGCCTCACGACACAGGGCACCATCGATATTGGCCAAGACACGGCGCTGCTGAACGGCGTCGTCGTGCCGGCCTTTGCGTTGAACAATCTTCTGTCGAACGTGCCGCTGCTGGGACCACTGCTGACCGGCGGCAAGGATGGCGGGCTGTTCGCCATCTCCTACCAGCTTCATGGTCCGCTGGACGATCTCAAGACCGACGTGAACATGATGTCGGCGGTCACGCCGGGCGCGCTGCGCGATCTCTTCAACACGCCAAACGGCGGCGCCGCGCCACCGCCCAGTACGCAACAGCGCGCGCCCTGATATCCGCGATCAGACGGCGCGGACCAGCACGTGCCGTTTGCGACCGGCCGAGAGCTTCAGCGTCCCTTCCGAATCGAGATCGGCTTCGCCGACTGTCGCGGTGTCGCTCGCGATCGGCTTGTCGTTCAGCCGGCCGCCGCCGCCCTTGATGAGCTTGCGCGCCTCGTTCTTGCTGTCGGCAAGACCCGCTTCGACCATCAACTCGAACGCCGGGATGCCGGCCTGTAGCTTGGCGCGCGGCATTTCGACGGTTGGCAAGGTGTCGGCCTTGGCGCCTTCCTCGAAGGTCCGGCGCGCGGTCTCGGCCGCGCTCTCGGCGGCCTGTCGGCCGTGCGCGAGGATCGTCACCTCGGTGGCCAGGATCTTCTTGGCCTCGTTGATCTCCTGGCCCTGCAACGCCTCGAGACGCGCGACTTCGGACAGCGGCATGTCGGTGAACAGCTTCAGGAAGCGGCCGACGTCGGCGTCCTCGGTGTTGCGCCAGTACTGCCAGAAATCGTACGGCGACAGGCGATCGGGATTGAGCCACACGGCGCCCGCCGCGGTCTTGCCCATCTTGGCGCCCGAGGCGGTGGTGAGCAGCGGCGAGGTCAGCGCGAACAGTTCGGCGCCTTCCATGCGGCGGCCGAGATCGGCGCCCATGACGATATTGCCCCACTGGTCGGAGCCGCCCATCTGCGCGATGCAGTTGTAGCGCTTGTGGAGCTCCACGAAGTCGTAGGACTGCAGGATCATGTAGTTGAACTCGAGGAACGTGAGCGGCTGGTCGCGCTCGAGCCGCAGCTTCACCGAATCCATGGTGAGCATGCGGTTGACCGAGAAATGCCGGCCGACGTCGCGCAGCAGCGGGATGTAGAGGAGGTCGTCGAGCCACTCGGCATTGTTGGCCATGACCGCGTCGGTCGCGCCGCTGCCGAAGGTGAGGTAGTTGGCGAAGCTCTTCTTGATGCTCGCCATGTTCTCGTTGATCCGCTCCGGCGTGAGGAGCTGGCGGGTCTCGTCGCGGCCCGAGGGATCGCCGACCTTGGTCGTCCCGCCGCCCATCAGCGCGATCGGCTTGTGGCCGCTCTTCTGCCACCAGCGCAGCAGCATGATCTGGAGGAGGTGACCGACATGCAGCGAGTCGGCGGTGCAGTCGAAGCCGATATAGGCCGTACGGGCGCCGCTCGACAGCAACTCGTCGAGGCGTGCGGTGTCGCTGCACTGATGCACCATGCCGCGCTCGTGCACGATGCGCATGAAATCCGACTTGAAACCCGACATCTTCCGCTCGGTCCGTTGCTTGGCTGATTGTCCCTGAAGGCGCCGGGGGTGTAACACATTCCCCCCATGGCTTCATCTTTCCTGCGGGCCCTCGGCCTGATGAGCGGCACCTCGGTCGACGGTGTCGACGTGGCGCTGATCGAAACCGACGGCGAGCGAATCTCGTCGTTCGGTCCCAGCCTGACCGTTCCCTATCCCGACGAGGTCCGGCGCACGATCCGTGCGGCGTTTGGTGCCGAGCAGCCCTCGGAAGCGACGCAGGCCGCGGAGCTTGCCGTGACGGCCGCGCACGTGGCTGCCGTCCGGCGCTGGTCGAGCGAGCGGGGCGTAGATCTGGCGAGCCTCGATCTCGTGGGCTTCCACGGCCAGACCATCACGCACCGGCCGGAGAAGCGCTTCACCTGGCAGATCGGCGATGGCGCCGCGCTTGCGCGTGCCCTCGGTGTCCGTGTCGTCAACGACCTGCGCACCGCTGATGTGGCGGCAGGCGGGCAGGGCGCACCGCTGGTCCCGGTCTATCACGCATCCCTCGTACGCGACCTGCCGCGCCCGCTCGCCGTCGTGAACATCGGCGGCGTGGGCAACGTCACCTGGATCGGCGCCGACGATTCGCTGCTGGCCTTCGACACAGGTCCGGGCAACGGACCGATCGACGACTGGTGCGCGCGACGCGCCGGCCAGCGTTACGACAAGGACGGCGCGCTGGCGGCGGCGGGTACGGTCGATCGCGGCAGGGTGGAGCGCTTCAGCGAGCATCTCTTCTTCGCGAAGGCGCCGCCCAAGTCACTCGATCGCGGCGACTTCAACGATGCTTGGGCCGATGGGCTGAGCGTCGCCGATGGTGCGGCGACGCTGACGCGCGGCACGGCCCGCGCTATCGCTCTCGCAGCGAAGCATTTTCCTGTGCCGGTGTCGCAATGGGTGATCTGTGGCGGTGGTGCGCACAATCCCACGCTGCTGCGCGCCGTCTCCGAGGAGACGCGCGGCAAGGTCGTGCGGGCGGCGGATCTCGGCTGGGACGGCGATGCGCTGGAAGCGCAGGCCTTCGCATTCCTTGCGGTGCGTTCCCTGCGCGGCCTGCCGCTGACGTTTCCCGGAACGACCGGCGCGCCGCGTCCGATGACGGGCGGCCGGCTCAACGAGCCTTGATCAAGGGCCCTGATCAGGGCTCCTTGTTGCTCGTCGCGCGGCCCGGCGGATTGAGCAGGCTCTTGGCGACGTACTTGTCGACATCGACCGCGAGCTTGTCGAGCGAGTCGTGGAAGAAGTGGTTGGCGCCCTTGATGGTGCGCGACTCGACGGTGATGCCCTTCTGCAGCGACAGGCGCGCCACCAGCTTCTGGATGTCGGCTTGCGGCACGACCTCGTCCTTTTCCGCGCCGACGATCAGGCCCGAAGAGGGGCAGGGGGCGAGGAAGGCGAAGTCGTAGGAATTGGCCGGCGGCGCCACCGAGATGAAGCAGTCGATCTCGGGACGGCGCATCAGGAGTTGCATGCCGATCCAGGCGCCGAACGAGTAGCCGGCGATCCAGCACGACTTGGCGTCGGCGTTCATGCCCTGCAGCCAGTCGAGCGCCGCGGCCGCGTCGGACAGTTCGCCCATGCCGTTGTCGAAGCGGCCCTGGCTGCGGCCGACGCCGCGCGTGTTGAAGCGCAGCACCGAGAAGCCGCGATTCACGAAGACGTGGAACAGCGAGAAGACGACCTTGTGGTTCATCGTCCCGCCATATTGCGGGTGCGGATGCAGGATCAGCGCGATCGGCGCGCGTTCTTCCTTGCTCTGGTGATAGCGACCCTCGAGACGACCCTCGGGGCCGGTAAACATCACGTCAGGCATCGAGACTCCGGTTTGTCACCCTATTCGACCCCCGGTCGTAACCGATTTGGCAAAGGTTTTGGGGTGGATTCTTGATACTTGACCAACCTACTGGGATTAATTAAATCCGAGCAACGCAGTTGGTTTTATCCAGAACCCCTGTCTGGGGCGCTGGCATATCGTAGTAACGCCTTGGTTTACAAGAACTTTAGGCGTTTCCGTAGTGAAGACAGGCCGATTCCGGCCGTGAGGAGGATGCTGTGAAGCTCAGCACCAAGGGACGTTACGCCGTCATGGCGATGGTTGATCTGGCTCGCCACGCGCAAGCCAAGCCTGTTTCCCTGTCGGATATCGCCACCCGTCAGGAAATCTCCCTGTCATATCTCGAGCAGCTTTTCGCCCGTCTGCGGCGCGCCGGTCTCGTGAAGAGTGTCCGCGGTCCGGGCGGCGGCTATCGCCTCGCCAGGGGCTCGGCCGATACCCGGGTCTCGGAAATCATCCTGGCGGTCGACGAGCCGATCAGCGCCACGCGCTGCACCGAAATGGGCGCGACCGGCTGCCGGGCCGACCGCAGCAAGTGCCTGACCCACGACCTGTGGGAAGAGCTCGGAAACCAGATCCACCTGTTCCTGAGCTCGGTGACCTTGCTCGACGTGCTGGAGCGCAAGCTCGCGCCGCGCTTCCTCGAGGCGCCCGCGGCAGCGAATTCCGACTCGATGGCCGCTGCCAGCTAGGTCCGGATCGCCTCCATGTCCGCCACCGCCTACCTCGACCACAACGCCACCAGCCCGCTGCGGCCGGCGGCGTTCGATGTCATGGTCGAGGCGTTGTGGGCAGGCGGCAATCCTTCGTCAGTTCATTCGGCCGGCCGCAAGGCGCGGGCGTTCGTCGACAAGGCGCGTCGCGAGGTTGCCTCGCTCGCGGGGGCCAAGCCTACCGAGACGATCTTCACGTCGGGCGGCACCGAGGCCAACAACCTGGCTTTGTCGGGTGCCGGGCGTCGGCGGATTCTGGTGTCGGCTGTCGAGCATGACAGCGTGCGCCGCGTCGTGCCGCAAGCCGAAGTGCTTCCCGTCGACGGCAATGGCGTTCTCGACCTGGCGGCTCTCGAAGCCGCGCTCGCAGCGTCGGCTGAACCGGCTCTGGTATCGGTGATGCTGGCCAATAACGAGACCGGCGTGCTGCAGCCCGTCGCCGAGGTCGTGCGTCTGGCGAAGGCGGCGGGCGCGTTGGTTCACTGCGATGCCGTCCAGGGCGCCGGCAAGGTGCCGGTCGACTTCCATGGTTTCGGCGTCGACTATCTCAGCCTGTCCGCGCACAAGCTCGGCGGTCCGACAGGCGTCGGCGCCCTGTTGGTGCGCCACGGTGCGCCATTCTCGCCAGACCGGGCGGGAGGCGGACAGGAATCCAATCGTCGCGCGGGCACAGAGAACGTTGCCGGTATCGCGGGCTTCGGCGCCGCCGCTGTCGAAGCCTCCCGTGGGCTCGATGTGACGGGATTGCGCGACCAGCTCGAACTTTCTCTCGTCCAGATTTCTCCTGCCTCGACGATCTTCGGCGCGAGGGTGCCGCGGGTGGGCAATACGACATGCGTTTCGATGCTGGGCGTTCCTGCCGAAACTCAGGTGATGGCGCTCGATCTTGCTGGTGTCTGCATCAGCGCGGGGGCGGCCTGTTCGTCGGGTAAGGTACAGCGATCGCCGGTTCTCACGGCAATGGGCGCACCCGACGCAGAAGCGGCTTCGGCGATCAGGATAAGCCTGGGCTGGAATACGCAAGCAGTCGACATCGAACGCTTGATCACCGCATGGCAGAACCTATATATCCGAGTACGACAGTCGGATATTTCCCACACCGAGTCTAGGGCTAGGGCAGCGTAGGAGTTTCAAGGGGTTAGCATGACAGCCATTACCCAAATCCGGCGCAACGACCAGCCGATCTACCTGGATTATCAGGCCACCACGCCGATGGACCCGCGGGTTCTCGAGGCGATGATGCCCTATTTTACCCACAAGTTCGGCAATTCGGGCTCGCGCAGCCATGCTTATGGTTGGGAAGCCGAGGAAGGCACCGAGAAGGCGCGCGCCCAGGTCGCCAAGCTGATCGGCGCCGACGAGAAGGAAGTGATCTTCACCTCCGGCGCCACCGAGTCGAACAACCTCGCGATCCGCGGCGTGGCCGAGTTCTACAAGGACCGGAAGAACCACATCATCACGACGATGACCGAGCACAAGTGCGTGCTCGATACCTGCCGCCATCTCGAGCAGCAGGGCTTCGAAGTGACCTACCTGCCGGTGAAGCAGGACGGGCTGCTCGATCTCGAGGTGCTGCGCGCGGCGATCACCGACAAGACGGTGCTCGTCTCGGTGATGGCCGTGAACAACGAGATCGGCGTCATCCAGCCGCTGGCCGAGATCGGCAAGATCTGCCGTGAGAAGAAGGTCTTCTTCCACACCGACGCGGCCCAGGCCGCCGGCAAGATCCCGCTCGATGTCGAGGCGCTGAACGTCGACCTGATGAGCATCTCGGGTCACAAGATCTACGGGCCCAAGGGCATCGGCGCGCTGTACGTCCGCCGCAAGCCGCGCGTGCGCCTTGTGCCGATGATCGTCGGCGGCGGGCAGGAGCGTGGCTTCCGGTCCGGCACCCTGCCGACGCCGCTCTGCGTCGGCCTGGGCGAGGCCGCCGAGCTCTGCATGAAGGAGATGGATGCCGAGGCCAAGCGACTGAAGAAGCTGCAGGAGCGCATGCTGAGCGGGCTGCGCGCCAAGCTCACGGACATCGTCGTCAACGGCGACCTGGAGCAGCGCATCCCGGGCAACCTCAACATCAGCTTCGCGTATGTAGAAGGCGAGTCGCTGATGATGGGCATCAAGAACCTGGCGGTCTCGTCCGGCTCGGCCTGCACCTCGGCCTCGCTGGAGCCCAGCTACGTGCTGCGGGCCCTTGGCGTCGAGGAAGACATGGCCCATACGTCGCTGCGCATCGGCCTTGGCCGGTTCACGACGGAGCACGAGATCGACACGGCGGTCGACGAGCTGGTCCGCCACGTGACCAAGCTGCGCGAGATGAGCCCGCTCTGGGAAATGGCCCAGGAAGGCATCGATATTAAGTCCATCGAGTGGGCTGCCCACTAAGGGCGCCGCTTAAAAGTTTGAGGAGAGTGTCATGGCTTACAGTGAAAAGCTGATCGATCACTACGAGAACCCCCGCAACATCGGCTCGTTCGACAAGACTGCCGAGGATGTCGGTACCGGTCTGGTCGGCGCGCCGGCCTGCGGCGACGTGATGAAGCTGCAGATCAAGGTCGGCGCCGATGGCCTGATCGAGGACGCCAAGTTCAAGACCTTCGGCTGCGGCTCGGCGATTGCCTCCAGTTCGCTCGTCACCGAGTGGGTGAAGGGCAAGACGATCGACGAGGCCGAGACCATCAAGAACACCGACATTGCCAAGCACCTGGCGCTGCCGCCGGTAAAGATCCACTGCTCGGTCCTCGCCGAGGATGCGATCAAGGCGGCGATCGCCGACTATCGCGCCAAGGCGACCAAGAAGGCCGAGTAGCGCACTCCGGAGCCAGCGTATGACCACGACCACCGAGACCCCGAAGCCGACGGCGCCCTCAGCAGCGCCGGCCGCGCCGCGCCCGCGCCGTCCGCGTCCGCAGCTGATGACGGTGACGCCGCTTGCGGCCGAGCGGATCAAGACGATGATCGATGGCCGCGGCAAGCCGACGGCGGGCATCCGGATCGGCGTGCGCACCAAGGGCTGCTCGGGTCTCAGCTACACGCTGGAGTTCGCCGACAAGCAGGAGCCGATGGACGAGGTCATCCAGGCCGGCGAGGTCAAGCTGCTGGTCGACCCGAAGGCCTCGCTGTTCCTGATCGGCACCGAGATGGACTACGAGGAAGAGAAGCTGAAGTCGGGCTTCGTGTTCCGGAATCCGAACGAGAAGGGCCGCTGCGGCTGCGGCGAATCCTTCCACGTCTGAAGACCGATCATGGATCATTTCGCGCGGCTGGGACTGCCGGCGGCGCTCGATCTCGATGCCGCCGCGCTCGACCGGGCCTATTTCGCGCTCCAGCGCCAGTGGCACCCCGACCGCTTCGTCTCCAAGCCACCCGCCGAGCGGGCGAAAGCCTCGGCCGAGGCCGCATCTCTGAATGAAGCCTATCGCACCCTGAAGGATCCGCTGAACCGCGCCTTCTACATGGCGGAGCGGGCCGGGGTGGAGATGCCGGGTGACGGCAAGACGATCGACGATCCGGAACTGCTGATGGAAGCCATGGAGGCGCGCGAGGCGCTGCATGAGGCCACAACCCCGGAAGCGGTCGACGGTCTGGCTGCAGAAGCGCGCCGGGACGTGCAGAAAGCGCTGGCGGGGCTCGCTAGTTTGTTCTTGGCAAACGACAGGGCCGCCATCAGAAAGGCGCTCCTTCGCCTGCGTTACCTCGATAAATTCGCCGAGGAAGCGCGGGCACGACGTATGAATCTTGATCGGTCGAGCGCATGACCTTGCTGGAGATCCACGAGCCGGGCGAAACGCCCCTGCCGCATGCCGGCGAGGGCTCGCTGGCGGTCGGCATCGATCTCGGCACGACCAACTCCGTGGTCGCCATCGCACGCGACGGCAAGCCGGCGGCGCTGCACGACGAGACGGGCAAGGCGCTCGTGCCGTCGGTGGTGGCCTATCCGGTGGCGGGTGGCGTGGTGGTAGGCGACGATGCGCGCCCATTCGCGGCCAGCGAGCCGCGCAATGTCGTGGCCTCGATCAAGCGGCTGATGGGTCGGGGCGCCGCCGATCTTCATGCCGTGGCCGGCGTGCTGCCCTACGAAGTCGAGCCGGGCACCGGTCAGACCGACATGGTCAAGTTGCGGATCGGCGGCAAGGCGCGCTCGCCGGTCGAGATTTCCGCCGAGATTCTGAAGGCATTGCGCACCCGCGCCGAGGCGGCACTGGAGAAGCCGGTCGAACGCGCGGTCATCACCGTGCCGGCCTATTTCGACGATGCGGCCCGCACCGCGACCCGCGATGCCGCGCGCGTGGCGGGGCTCGAAGTGCTGCGGCTGGTGAATGAGCCTACGGCGGCTGCGCTGGCTTATGGTCTCGATAAGGGCTCCGAGGGGCTCTACGCGGTCTACGATCTGGGTGGCGGTACTTTCGACTTCTCGTTGCTGCGCCTGGAGAAGGGTGTGTTTCAGGTGCTGGCGACCGGTGGCGACACGGCGCTGGGCGGCGACGATTTCGATCGCGCCGTCGCCGAACGCATGCTGGCCGAACGCAAGCGCGACGGTCTTGGTGACCAAGTCGACGGGGCGGCCGTGAAGGCAGCCCTCGCGCTGGCCCGCCAGATGAAGGAACAGCTTTCCGACCGCGACCAGACTTCGGGTCGCTTGGAAATCGCGGGCGTTCCGTCCTTCCACGCGCTCACTGTTGCCGAGTTCGACGCCATGATCGGCGCCTACGTCGCGCGCACGCTAGACATCAGCCGCAACGTGCTGGCCGACGCCGACATGATCGCAGGAGATATCGAAGGCGTGGTGCTGGTAGGCGGCTCGACGCGCGTGCCGTTGGTGCGTGCCAAAGTCGCCGAGATGGTCGGCAAGCCGCCGCTCACGGACATCGATCCCGACGAGGTGGTGGCGCTGGGCGCCGCGCTGCAGGCGGAGGCGCTGACCGGCGGCGGAGACACGTTGCTGCTCGACGTGACGCCGCTGTCGCTCGGCCTCGAAACCATGGGCGGCATCGTCGAGAAGATCGTGCCGCGCAACACGCCGATCCCCGCGCAGCTCGCGCAGGACTTCACCACTTACCAGGACGGCCAGGACGCGATGGCGATCCATGTCGTCCAGGGCGAGCGCGAGATGGTCGCCGACTGCCGCAGCCTGGCGCGTTTCGAATTGCTGGGTATCCCGCCGATGACAGCTGGCGCCGCGCGCATTCGCGTGAGCTTCGCCGTCGACGCCGACGGGTTGCTGACGGTCTCGGCCGAGGAGCGCACGACCGGCGTGGCGCAGCGGGTCGAGGTGAAACCGTCCTACGGATTGAGCCATGAGGACATGGCCGACATGCTCTACGACAGCATGGACAATGCCGAGGCCGACATGAACCTGCGGCTGCTGACCGAAGCGCGGGTCGAGGCGCGTCGCGGCCTGCTCGCGCTGGACGCGGCGCTCGTCAAGGACGGCAAGCTGCTGTCGGACGAGGAGCGCGCGGCGATCGATGCGGCGCGCGCGCGGCTGGAAACGACAATGGCCGGCGAGAGCCGGGACGAGATCAATGCGGCAGCCGAAGCGCTCGAGGCGCTTTCCAAGCCCTTCGCGGAGCGGCGCATGGACCGCGGCATCCGCGAGGCGCTGTCGGGCATGTCGATGGGCGACCTGGAAAACCGGGTCGGCGAGTAGAAGAGCGAGAGCAAGCGATGCCGAAGATGACGTTCATTCTGAGGGACGGGACGCGCAAGGAAGTCGATGCCCCGATCGGCCTCTCTCTGCTCGAGATCGCGCATCACAATCATGTCGATATCGAAGGTGCCTGCGAAGGCTCGCTGGCCTGTTCGACCTGTCACGTCGTGGTCGAGGCCGTCTGGTTCGAGAAGCTCGCGCCGGCCAGCGACGACGAGGAAGACATGCTCGACCTTGCGTTCGGTCTCACACACACGTCGCGCCTGGGCTGCCAGATCCGCATGACGGAGGCGCTCGATGGGCTGGTCGTGAAACTGCCGGCGGCGACCCGCAACATGAGCGTCGACAAGTAGGAGAGGCCGATGGCCCGCAAGCTGCGCTGGACCGACGTTCAGGACATCGCGATCGAACTCGAGGAGCGCCATCCCGACGTCGACAACGTCAACCTGCGCTTCACCGACCTGCATCGCTGGGTGATGGAACTGCCGGATTTCGAGGACGACGCGGCACGCTCGAACGAGAAGATCCTCGAGGCCATCCAGGCGGCCTGGATCGACGAGCGCGACTAGCCCGGGCGCTTGCCAGACGCCGTAATTTGGCCGGAAATATGGGCAATATACGATCATCCGGGAGGGGTCCCATCATGATCGCGACGAGAGTGCGTCGTCTGCTGTTGCCGCTGGTGCTGGCAGCAGGGTTGAGTGCCTGCGCGTCGAATGCGGTACAGCCGGGCATTGTGAGTTCGACAGCGCCGGTCGCAAGCGGCCCTTACGCGGGATCGCCTGCGGGCGGTCCAACCCAGGTCGCCTACAGCGCGCCAGTCGGGCAAGGCCGTGTCGTTTCCATCCGCGAGGTTGGGCTGGCCGGACCGGGCAGTGGCGGTGGTAGCGGCATGGGCAACGGCACGCTGATGGGCGGCATCATCGGTGGCGGCGTGGGCGCGACGATCGGCGCGATCACCAGCCAGACCGTGGGCGGCGGTGTCGTGGGCCTTCTCCTGGGCGCAGTGGGCGGTGCGATCGCGGGCAATATCGCCGATGGCCAGCGCAGCGGCGGGCGCGGCATCGAGGTCACGGTCCAGCGCGACGACGGGCAAAGCGTGACGGTGGCGCAGCGCGACGACGGCGACGTCCAACTTGGTGACCGGGTGCAGATCGTCCAGGATGGCCGTGGCGTTGCACACGTCGTGCGAGAAACGTCGCGAAACCCGGACTGAACCCAGTAGTTTGAATTGATCTAAGCGTGCGAAAGGTTTTCCTTCAGATGTTTGGCAATTTGCGCGTCGGCCTTCTTGTCCCGGCATTTCTCGCGATCGGGCTCAGCGCCTGTAATAACCAGCCCGGATACCAGCCGGGCGTGGTCAACACGTCCTCGCAGGGCTCGAGCTACCGCGGCGAGAACGGCCGGGTGGTTTCCATCCGGGAAGTCCCGGTGCGCGGTGGTCGCGGCATGAACGACGGCACGCTGATCGGTGGCGGCATCGGTGCCGTCGGCGGCGCAGTCGCGGGCGGGGCCATCACGAACTCTGCGGGTGGCGCGGTGGTTGGCGGTCTTTTAGGGGCCGTCGCAGGCGGTATCGCCGGCACGGCGATCGACCAGCAAACCCCTCGTCGTGGCATCGAAGTGACCGTCCAGCGCGACGACGGCCAGCGCGTGACCGTGGCGCAGGCTGACGACGGTGACGTCCAGATGGGCGACCGGGTTTCCATCGTTTACGACCGCAACGGCGTCGCCAAGGTCGTCCGCGATAACGGCTACCGCCGCGACTAGCCGGCTGGCGAGACCGGGAGGCGCGGCTTATATAGGCCCCGCCATGAGCTTCAATTCCCTCGGCATCGACAAGGCGCCCGGCGACACCCGCGTGGTGGTCGCCATGTCGGGCGGCGTCGATTCGTCGGTGACGGCAGCGCTCCTGAAGGAGCAGGGCTACGACGTCGTGGGCGTCACCCTGCAGCTCTACGATCACGGGGTCGCCATCGGAAAGTCTGGCGCTTGCTGCGCCGGCCAGGACATCCAGGACGCGCGGAATGTCGCCGAGCGCCTGTCGATCCCGCACTACGTCCTCGACTATGAGAGCCGCTTCCGCACCGAGGTGATGGACTCGTTCGCCGATGCCTATGCGCGCGGCGAGACGCCGGTGCCGTGCATTGCCTGCAATCGCACGGTGAAGTTCCGGGACCTGCTGAAGACCGCGCGGGAGCTTGGTGCCGAGGCGCTGGCAACCGGGCACTATGTCCGCCGCGTGATGGGCGAGGCGGGGCCCGAGCTTCATCGCGGCACCGATCCGGCGCGCGACCAGAGCTACTTCCTGTTCGGCACTACGCGTGACCAGCTCGACTTCCTGCGCTTCCCCCTGGGCGACCTGCCCAAGAGCGAGACGCGCGCGCTGGCGGGGCGCTTCGATCTAGCCGTCGCCGACAAGCCCGACAGCCAGGACATCTGCTTCGTGCCCAACGGCAACTACGCGTCGGTCGTCCAAAAGCTCCGGCCGGAAGCCGTTGAGCCCGGCGAGATCGTCGACATGGCTGGCAACGTGGTCGGCCGCCACGAGGGCATCGTGCGCTACACCGTCGGGCAGCGGCGCGGTCTGGCGCTGGGCGAGCGCGACGGCACCGCAAACGACCCTCTCTATGTCGTACGGCTTGAGCCCGAGACGCGCCGCGTCGTGGTCGGCCCCCGGGCCGCGCTCGGCCGCGATGAGATCAAGCTCTACGACGTGAACTGGCTCGATGCTCCCACCGAGGGACCTCTGCCGGTTCAGGTCCGCGTGCGATCGAGCCAGGCGCTGCGCCCGGCGGAAATCGAGCTGACGGGTGAGGGCGCGGTGGTGCGCTTCTTCGAGCCCGAGATCGGCGTGTCACCCGGGCAGGCCTGCGTGGTCTACGACGCTGCGACGGGCAGCCGCGTCCTGGGCGGCGGCTTCATTCGGCGCTATGTCTAAACTGTAATAGGGGCGTCACCAGTTGCCGGGATAAGGCCGGCATGAAAAGCGACACCCCCCAGCGACCCTTCTCGCGCCGTGACTCGCTTGCGGCCCTTCTCCTGGCCTTCTCGACGCCCCTGTCCGTGCGGGCCGACACCTATCCGACCAAGCCGGTGCGGCTGGTCATTCCCTATCCGCCGGGCGGCGGCACCGACATCACCGGGCGCGCGATGGCGCAGCGTCTAACCGAATCTCTCGGCCAGTCGGTGGTGATCGAGAACAAGCCCGGCGCCACCGGCATGATCGGCGCGGCGGGAGTCGCGAAAGCGCCGGCCGATGGCTACACGGTCCTGTTCGGCGCGGCGAGCGAGATGGCGATCAACGCCAGCTTGTTCAAGAACATGACCTACGACCCGCGCACCGACTTCGAGCCGGTGATGCTGGTCGCGACCTTCCCGCTGGTGTTCGTGGCGCCGGCATCCTCGACGCAGTCGCTGAAGGACCTTATCGAGGTCGCGAAGGCCAAGCCCGATGCGGTGAGCTACGGCTCGATCGGCAGCGGCAGCCCGCAGCATCTCGCGGCCGAACTGCTGTCGAGCATGGCGAAGGCCAAGTTCGTGCACATCCCCTACAAGGGCTCGGGCCCGTTGGTGCAGGACGCCGTCGGCGGCCACATCAACATGGCGGTGAGCAGCGTGCCGCCGGCCGTGCCGCTGGTGCGATCGGGCAAGCTGCGCGCACTCGCCGTGACGTCCGCGCAGAGATCGGAAGCCTTGCCCGACGTGCCGACGATGGCCGAGCTGGGCTTCGCCGGCTACGAGTTCAACACATGGGTCGGCGTCGCCGTGCCGAAGGGTACGCCGAAGGAGATCGTGGAGCGGCTGCGCGAGGGCCTCGTTGGCGCGCTTGCAGCCGCCGACGTTCAGGCGGCGCTGCGCGACCAGGGCGCGGTGCCGGTCGGTTCCACCGCCGATCAGTTCCGCCAGTTCGTGCGCGACGAGGTGGCCAAGAGCGATCGCATCGTTTCGCAGGCAGGCATCCAGCCGGAATGACGATTCCCTGAGGGCGGGCATGGTCTATCATGGCCTCATGAACGGTTCCCGGCCCCAAAGGGCGATCCTGATCGTGTGCGATGGCCTCGGCGCCGAATGGATCAGCGAGGCCCGCACGCCGACCCTAGCGCGCCTGCTGGCCCGTCATCGCCGCGCCAACGACCATCGCGCCGTGTTCCCCTCGGTCACGCGTGTCTCTGCGGCCTCGATCGCGACGGGCTGCTTTCCCGGCCGCCACGGCCTCGAAGGCAACCAGATGGCGCTGGTCGAGGATGGAAAGGTCGTCGTCCACAATGTCGGCGCGCCGTCCTTCCGGCAGACCATGCGCCGCGTGACCGGCCGAACCTTGCGGGTCCCGACGATGGCCGAGCGGCTGGCGTCGTCGGGCGGGCAGGTCGCCTATTCGAATGTCTCGCCGGGCGCGGCCTATTTCCTCGACCCCGATCATTTCGGGACGGTCCTTCATCGCGCCGGGTCCTTCGGCGCTGGCGGCGCGCCGTTGACGGGCGCCGCCCATCTCGACGTGAGCCACGATCTCGACGGCGACATCGAGATGACCCGGCGCTTCTGCGAAGAGGTCGTCCCGTCGGCGGATTTCAGGCTGGCCATCCTGTGGCTCGCCAATCCCGATCTCACCCTGCATCACGATCCGCTGGGTTCGCCCGAGCATATCCGTGCCCTGGAAGTCACGGATGGACTGGTGGCGCAGGTCATCGAGACCATCGAGGCCCACGAGGACCGGTTCGACACGCTGCTCGTGGTCGGCTCGGACCATGGCCACGAAACCATCGGTCGCTCCGTCCATATCGGCAAATGGTTGTCCGCCAACGGCCTCGAGGCCGAGGTCAGGGAGGGCCATGTCGGCGTCGCTTCGCAGGGCACCTCGGCGCTGATCTATGCGACGGGGGCGGCGAGAGCAGCCGTGGAAGGCCTGCTGCCGAAGATGGATCAGGAGCCGTGGGCAGGCTCGATCCTGACAGGCGAGGCGCTCGCAGCGACCGGTTTGACGGCGGATGCGCTGGTCGCGGCCGTCGACACGACGCGCCACGATGAGCGCAATGACTACGGCGTGCCGGGCACGCGCTGGCTGGTCGAGGACGGGGAGGGGCCGCCGGATATCGGCTGCGGCCATCACGGCGGGCTTGGCCCGGGCGAGACCCGGCCATTCCTGACTTTCATCCATCCGAACTTCGGGCAGGGCGAGGCCGGACGTGCGACGAGCCTGGTCGACATCGCGCCGACAATCCTGGGCTTCCTGGGCAAGCCTGTGGACGGCATGGATGGTGCGCCGATAACGACCTGAGCGAGGCCGCCACTTTTCTTGACAGATTACGGCCCTGCCGCATAAAAGCGCCCACCCATGGCTGGGTAGCTCAGCTGGTTAGAGCACGGCACTCATAATGCCGGGGTCGGCGGTTCAAGTCCGCCCCCAGCTACCAATTTTGGCCCCCGGTTCGCGCCTCAGAAGGGCGTGACCGGGGGCTTTCATTTGCGCAGTGACTGCGCCAATTTGTGACCATGGCCAACGGACAGACCCAGCAGACCGACGTCATCATCATAGGGGCGGGGCCGGTGGGCCTGTTCTCAGTGTTCGAGTGCGGCATGGTCCGCCTCAACTGCCACGTCGTCGACGTGCTCGACGATGCCGGCGGCCAGTGCACGGCGCTCTATCCGGAAAAACCGATCTACGACATACCGGGCTTTCCGCGCATCGAAGCGGCCGAACTCATCGTCCGGCTGAAGGCGCAGGCGGCCTCGTTCCGGCCGGTCTATCACCTGGGCGAGCAGGTCCAGTCGCTGGAGCCGCTGACCGGCGGCTTCTGGCGCGTGACGACCTCCAAGGGAACCGTGCTGCAGGCCAAGGCGGTGATCATCGCCGCCGGCGTCGGCGCCTTCGGTCCCAACCGTCCGCCGCTGCCCGGCATCGAGGCCTATGAAGGCAAGAGCGTCTTCTACTACGTGACCCAGCGCGAGATTTTCCGCGGCAAGCGGATCGTGATCGCAGGCGGCGGCGACACGGCCGTCGATTGGGCGCTGTCGCTGGCGGAGATCGCGGGGCGGGTGTCGGTCATCCATCGCCGCGACCGGTTTCGCGCTGCGCCCGACAGCGAAGCACGGCTCAAGGCGCTGGCGAGGGAGGGCAAGATCGACCTCGTGGTGCCCTACCAGCTCCACGGCCTCGAGGGCGCCAACGGCCAGCTCACGGCCGTGACGGTCGCGACGCTGGAAGGCGAGACGAAGCGCATCGAAGCGGACGTCTTGCTGCCGTTCTTCGGCCTCTCGATGTCGCTCGGGCCGATCGCCGACTGGGGCCTGGCGCTGGAGCGCAACCAGATCGAGGTCGATCCCGCGACCGCCGCCACGAACAAGGCCGGCATCTTCGGCGTGGGCGACGTCGTCACCTATCCGGGCAAGCTGAAGCTGATCCTGACCGGGTTCGCCGAGGCCGCGATCGCGGCGCGTTCGGCCTATGCGCTGATCAAGCCCGGCACGCCGCTGCATTTCGAATATTCGACGACCTCGGGTGTGCCGGACGCCTGAGCTTTTCCGTGGACGTCTTCTGTCACGACAGCGAACTCGGCTACGAGCGCAGCAGGACGAGGTTCGTGCGCGGCGAGAGACTCCTGCTGGATGAGGCCTATCGCCTCGCGCATCTGCCCCTGGTCGCGCCTGAGCATCCCGATGTCATCCCGTCCCGTCCTGGAAAGGGCTACCAGATGGGGCGACACGAACGCACGTTCTCGGCGGTCCTGCCGGTTCCTCCTGACGCGCTGGAGAAATCCGCCGCCTATCGTGAGCTGGAAGGCGAACTGAAGCAGGCGCCATTCGCCCACAAGATTGCTTGGGACCTTCTGCCGAAGCGCCGGGAGAAGCTCCACGCGACGATCTGCGGATCGCTGTCCCGCGACACGCCCTATGTCTTCCCGGATCGCGACAGGCTCGCCCTGAAGGGGCTGGGGCGACTGAAAGTCGAGGTGCGGGGCCTGTTCTCCGGCAACGTCAATGTCGGCCGCCTCTACCTGCGCGTCTATCCGGAGTGTCGCGACGGGATCAATCTGTTGCGCCGCATCCAGCGAACCCTCGGCAGGCCGGAGACGGACCTCTATCTCGTCGGTCTCTACAATCTCACGGACCATCTCGACGTCGCCGAAGCCGACGCGCTGCGCGACATCATCGAGCGATGGTGGGAACGACCGATCCTGACGCTTGACGTCGACGCGCTCTGGCATCTCGGATCGTCCGACGATCTTGTCCTGGACGCTGCCGTCGAGGAAGTCACTCCCCTCGAGTAATCGCGCGCGGTCCTATGCGGCTGCGGAGAGCTTGCGCAGCGCGGCCAGCCGGCGCGCGTAAGGGGGATCGTTCTCCGGCACCAGGGCCGGCGGCACGATGCTTTCGGCAAAGTGGCAGGCCACGACCTGTCCCTCGGATCCCACCGGACGCAGCAGGGGCTCCTCCATCCGGCAGCGATCCTGGGCGTGGGCGCAACGGGTGTGGAAACGGCAGCCCTTGGGCGGATTGAGCGGGCTCGGCACGTCGCCGGCGAGGCGAATGCGCGCGCGTTGCGCCGTGGGATCGGGCACCGGCACGGCCGACAGCAGGGCTTGCGTGTAGGGATGGCGTGGCCGCTCGAACAGACTGCGCTTGGGTGCCAGCTCGACGATCTTGCCGAGATACATGACGGCGACGCGGTCGGAGATGTGGCGCACGACGGCAAGATCGTGGGCGATGAAGATGTAGGACAGGCCGAGCTTGCGTTTCAGGTCCTGCAGCAGGTTGATGACTTGCGCCTGGATCGACACGTCGAGTGCCGACACCGGCTCGTCGCAGACGATCAGCTTGGGCTGCGAGGCAAGTGCCCGGGCGATGCCGATGCGCTGGCGTTGGCCGCCTGAGAATTCATGCGGGTAACGCAGCGCGTGCCAGGCCGAGAGGCCGACTTCGCTCAAAAGCTCGTCGATGCGCTTGCGCAGCGCCGCGCCCGACGCAAGCCCATGCAGCTTGAGCGGCTCGGCCAGCGTCTCGCCCACGGTGAGGCGCGGGTTCAGTGAGGCATAGGGGTCCTGGAAGATGATCTGCATGTCGCGGCGCAATTCGCGTAGCGCGCCACGGCCGAGCGTGCGCACGTCGCGGCCGGCGAAGCGGATGGTGCCTTGCGTGGCCTCGATGAGACGCAGGACCAGCCGGCCTGTCGTCGACTTGCCGCAGCCCGATTCGCCGACCAGCGCCAGCGTCTCGCCGGGCGCCACATCGAAGGTGAGACCATCGACGGCGCGCACGGTGCCGACCGCGCTCTGGAAGACGATGCCGCGCTTCACCGGGAAATGCTTGGTGAGGCCGGTGACGGAAAGCAGGGGCTCGGTAGTCATTCGGCGGCCTCGGCCAGGACGAGGTCGAGCGGCGCCTTCCAGCAGGCGGCGCGATGGCCAGGCGCGATCTCGCGCAGGGTCGGCTGCTCCTCTTTGCACCGCGCGTCGGCGAGGGCGCAGCGCGGGCTGAAGCGGCAGCCGGGCGGCAGTGCGTAGGGGTTTGGTACCACGCCTTCGATCGCGGTGAGACGCTCGTCGCCGTCGCTGCCCAGCCGTGGGATCGAGCCCAGGAGGCCGAGCGTATAGGGATGCTGAGGATCAGAGAACAGCAGGCCGACCGGCGCTTCCTCGACGATGCGGCCGGCATACATGACGATCACGCGATGGGCGAGTTCGGCCACCACGCCGAGATCGTGCGTGATTAGCATGATCGCAGCGCCCGTGCGCTCGCGCAGGTCGCGCAGCAGGTCGAGGATCTGCGCCTGGATGGTGACGTCGAGCGCCGTCGTGGGTTCGTCGGCGATCAGCAGCTTGGGGTCGCAGGCCAGCGCCATGGCGATCATCACGCGCTGGCGCATGCCGCCGGAAAGCTGGTGCGGATATTCGTCGAGTCGCGTCTCGGGCGAGGGGATCTTCACCAGCCGTAGCATCTCCAGCGCGCGGGCGCGGGCCTCCGCCGTCGAGAGCGTGCGATGGAGCTGGACCGCCTCGACGATCTGCTCGCCCACGGTCTGCACCGGGTTGAGGCTGGTCATCGGCTCCTGGAAGATCATCGCGATGTCGTCACCGCGCACGGCGCGCATCTCGCTTTCCGGCAGCTCGAGGAGATTGCGGCCCTCAAGCCTGATCTCGCCCGCCGTGATCTTGCCCGGCGGGTTGGGCACCAGTCGCATAATCGAGAGCGACGTCACCGACTTGCCGCAGCCCGACTCGCCCACGATCCCCAGCGTCTCGCCCGGCGCGAGCGAGAAGCTGATGCCGTCGACGGCCGCGAACGTGCTGCCGCCGGTACGGAACTCCGTCCGCAGGCCTTTTACGTCGAGGAGGGGAGTCGTCATCGGACCGCGGGCCTCCAGGCCCGCTCAAGATCATGAGGCGGGCCTGGAGGCCCGCGGTCCGTCATGACGCTCATCAAGTCACCGGCCGCGATTGCGGCAGGCGATCGCGCGTGCCGTAGACCGGCGGGGCCAGCTGATCGGCGTTGCGGCCGGCCCAGTCGCGCTGGCTCACCGTCTCGAGCCGCTTGCGCTGGCCCTCGACCAGGCCGGCGGTCGCCGCCTCGACATCGACGGTCAGGACCTTGCCGTCCTTCACGACCTGCGTGCCATCGACATAGACGTGACGGATCGCGCGGTCGCTCGCCGAGTAAATCAGGCTGCGCACCGGCTCATGGGCCGGCTGCATATAGGGATGGCTCATGTCGACCAGCGAGAAGTCGGCCTTGCAGCCCGGCGCCAGCCGTCCGAGATCGGGCCGGCGCAGCATCTTGGCGCCGCCGATCGTGGCCGCCTCGAAGGCGTGCCGCGTCGTGCCCATCTTGTAGTTCATGGTGAAGACGCGGGCGAGGTAACAGACCAGCCGGATCTCATCGAGCATGTTGTGCGGGAAGGTGTCGGTGCCGATGCCGACCGTGATGCCCGCATCCATGTAGCGGCCGATCGAGTTCATCACCATGCCGCGCCGCGCGAAGACGGTTGGGCAATGGGCCACCGAGGCGCCGGAATCGCGCAGCCGTTCGAAGTCGTTGGCGTGCGGATAGTGGATCTGGGGATGGTCGTTCAGGAAGATGCCGTGGCCGATGATGAGATCGGGCCCCAGCACGCCGATCGAATCGAGCCATTCGATCGGTGTCTTGCCGTGGCGGTGCACCATCTCGTGGAACTCGACGACGGCCTGGCAGGCATGGGTCTGCATCGGCAGGCCACGGCGCTTGGCTTCCTGCAGCGCTTCCTTGAAGAAGCCTTCGCGGCAGGTGTCGATCTGTGCCGGGCCGACCATGCCGGAGAGGCGGCCACTCGGATGCTTCGCGGCTTCGTCGAGCGTCGCCATCGAGGCTTCGAAGGCTTTCTCGCCGGCCTTCTCGTCCCAGGCATATTCAACCGTGTGCCCGTTCTTGGTGTACCAGACACCCTGGCGCATCATCGGGCAGACGACGGCGCGAATGCCGGTGGAGGCGAGGTCGTCGGCCCAGCCGGGGCGTGCCATTGAAAGATCGGTGATGGTCGTCACGCCGCTCTTCAGCAGCTCCGACACCGCGACCTTGGACGAGGGACCGGCGTCCTCGGGATTGAGGCCGAACACCGTCAGGTATTCGTAGAGCGAGCTCTGTCCCAGCTTGTCGCTGCCATACTCCTCGGTGAGGCCCTTGTTGGCGGGCTCCGAGAACGGGTGGCTGTGGACGTTGACGAGGCCGGGGATGGCCATCATCCCCTTGCCGTCGATGACCGTATCGACCGGGCCCGTGTAGCCCGGCCCGACATGGGCGATCTCGTTGCCCTTGAACACGAGATCGGCATTTTCGAGATAGACGTGTCGCCCTTCGGCCTCGTCCCAACCAACCACATGGTCGAGGCCGGCGATCTTGGTCGTCTTCATGAACGTTTCGCTCCGCTTGCTGGCTGTCTGCTTGCTGCTTGATTACTTGTAGGCGATGCCGAGGCCCTTATAGAGGCCGCATCCATAGTTGCCGTGAGCCTTGATGGGCTTCAGCTTGGGGCCGGCCACCACGAACAGCGGCTCGTGGAACAGCGGGATCCAGACGAAGGCGTCGTGCACCTTCTGCTGCACCGCCTGGTAGGAGGCCGTACGCGTCGCCTCGTCGGTCGCGGTCGAGCCCTTGTCGAGCAGCTCGTCCGTTTCCTTGTCCTTCCAGTTCATGCGGTTCGGCGTCGGCGCATTGGTGGAGCGGAAGTAAAGGTTGAGCGCGTCGCCGGCGCTGACATAGGGGAAGCTCATGCCGAAGGCGTCGAACTCCTGCGTGGCGAGCTTGCCCCAGGCGACCGTCGCATCGAACAGCTGGATCTGCAGGTCGATGCCGACCTTGCGCAGGTCGCCTTGCACGGCCTCGGCGATCTCCTTGAAGGCGCCGGAAATGCCGTAGATCAGCGGCGCCAGCTTCTTGCCATCCTTGTAGCGGAAGCCGTCGGGACCTTTCTTCCAGCCAGCTTCGTCGAGCAGCCGCTCGGCTTCCTTGATGTTCTCGCCGTAGGCGGCCTTGTTGAGCTTGCCGTTGAAGTCGAGAACGCTCGGCATCAGCATCGTCGAGGCGGGATCGGCGAAGCCGAAGGTCACGGCCTCGGTGATCGCCTTCTGGTCGACGGCGAGATTCATCGCCTGGCGCACGCGCACGTCGTTCACCAGTTCCTTGTCGACCTTGAAGCCGATGAAGTAGGTCCAGAAGAAGTTCTCGGCCTTGGTCACCGAGAGGTTCTTGTTCGCCTGTAGTTCCTTGATCGACCAGTAGGGCACGTACTGGCTGACGTCGGCCTGGGCGGCCTGCAGCGCGGTGACGCGCGTGTTCTCCTCGGGCACGATCTTCCAGATCACCTTGTCGACCTGCGCCTCGGTGTAGTCGTAGATCGGCGGACCCCACTTGTAGCCCTTGTGCTTGGCCAGCACCGTCGAATCGCGCGGCGTCCAGCTCTCGAAACAGTAGGGGCCGGTACCGTCGAAGCCCTTCACGCCGAAATCGGCGCCGAGCTGCTTGGCCTGCTCGACGTTCAGAATCGTGTGGAAGTACTGCGTCATCTGGTAGAGCAGCTCGGAGAACGGTTTCTTGAGCTTGTACTCGACCGTGACATCGTCGGGCGCGGTGATCTTGTCGACGTCGCCCATGCGCCACTTCACGAGGCCCTTGGTCTCGGGATCGAGCCAGCGCTCGTAGGTGGCGACCACGTCCTTCGCCGTCATCTTCTTGCCGCTGCAGAAGGTGACGTCGTCGCGGATCTTGAAGGTGTAGGTGAGACCGTCCGGCGATACCGTCCAGCTCGTGGCGAGGCCCGGCTTCAGCGTCTTCATGTCGAAATCGAGGTTCACCATCGTGTCACCCATCATGTAGATGACTTCGGCACCCGACCGGGAGGTCGACTTGTGCGGATCGTAGCGATCGGTGTCGATCTCGCGCACCACCGTCACGGTCTTCTGCTGCGCCATCGCCGGCGCAACGGCGCCGACCACGGCCACGGCGGTCAGTGCCGCCCACGTCAACTTGCTCATGCCCACACCTCCTGTCGTCTCAAGTTTATTGCCTCAACTTCGGATCGAGCGCGTCGCGCAGGGCGTCGCCCAGGACATTGAATGCGAGAACCACCAGGAAGATCGCCGCGCACGGCAAGGTCGAGACCTGCGGCGCGATCGACAGGAACTTGCGGCCGTCGGCGGCCATGCTGCCCAGCTCCGCCGTCGGCGGTTGCGCGCCAAGGCCCAGGAACGAGAGGGCGGCGCCCAGCAGGATCGCCTGGCCGAGCTGGAGGGTCATGTAGATCAGAATGGTGGGCCAGCAGTTCAGCGCAAGGTAGCGCCAGATCAACGCGCCGTCGCCGAGACCCACGGCGCGGCCGGCCTCCATGTACTCCTGCTGCATGATCGATTGCGCCGCTCCTCGGGCGATGCGCGCGATCGACGGGATCGACGCAATGCTGAGCGCCACGACCAGCGAGAATAGGCCGGTACCGAGCACGGCGGCGATGGCGAGGCCGAACAGGATCGACGGGAAGGAGAGAAGCACGTCGACCAGACGCATCAGCGGCTGGTCGAGGCGCTTGAAATAGGCCGCGCACAGGCCGATCAGCGCGCCGAGGCCGCCACCGATCACCACGGCGATGATGCCGATCCCCAAAGTGGCGCGCAGGCCGAACAGGATGCGGCTCAGCATGTCGCGGCCCTGGTTGTCGGCACCCAGCAGGAAGTCGGGGCAGCGTGCACCGCCGATCGGGCAGAGGCGCATCCGCATGTTGGAGGCGTAGGGATCGAACGGTGCGATCCACGGCGCGAGGATCGCGGCGCCG
Source organism: Reyranella sp. GW821-FHT12G01 (assembly GCF_058806575.1). Lineage (NCBI taxonomy): Bacteria > Pseudomonadati > Pseudomonadota > Alphaproteobacteria > Hyphomicrobiales > Reyranellaceae > Reyranella > Reyranella sp. GW821-FHT12G01. The sequence continues at coordinate 2,705,502 of NZ_JBXAPV010000001.1, read as the reverse complement.
ACGACCAGGATGAGGAAGATGGCCGCCGCTGCCGCGGGCGGATCGCGCAGGATGCGTCGCCAGATGGCGTTCTTGCGCCGGATCGCGGCGATGGCGCGCTGGTCAGCCTGGCTCTGCAGGGGAAGGGCGGCGTCGGTCATCCGCGGGCGATCCGGGGGTCGAGATAGGCGTAGAGCACGTCGACGGCGAGATTGATGACCATGAAGCCTACGGCAAGGATCAGGATCGCGCCCTGCGCGAGCGGAAGATCGCTCGAGGTGATCGCGCCCACGGCCATGCGGCCGACGCCCGGCCAGGCAAACATCGTTTCGGTGACGATCGAGCCACCCAGCAGGAAGCCGATCTGCAGGCCGACCAGGGTTACGACGGGGATCATGGCGTTGCGCAGCGCGTGGCGCACGGTGACGCGCCAATCCGAAGCACCCTTGGCGCGGGCGGTGCGCACGTAGTCGGCGCCCAGCGTTTCGAGCAATGACGTGCGCGTCATGCGTGCCACGGGGCCCACGAAGACGGCGCCCAGGGTGACCGCCGGCAGGATGATGCTGAGGAAGCCGTCGAGCGTCCAGATCGGCCCGTTGCGTCCCTGGAAGGGCAGCAGCCCGGCGCCGCCGACATACTGGATCAGCAGCAGCCCGACCCAGAAGACCGGCACCGACACACCCATTACCGATAGCGCCATGATGGCACGGTCGATCACCGTGCCGCGACGACGGGCAGCCAGAGTGCCCAGGGTGATGCCGAGCGGTACCGCCCAGATCAGGCAGGCCAGCATCAGCTCGATGGTCGGCCAGAGGGTGAGGGCGATCTCGTCGACGACGGCGCGATTGGAAATCATCGAGCGGCCGAGATCGAGCTGGAAGACGCGGCCAAGATAACGGCCGAACTGGACCCACAGCGGCTGGTTGAGGCCGAGGTCGTTGCGGATCGCATCGACTTCCGCCTTCGTCGCGGTCGGGCCGGCCACGACGGTTGCCGGATCGGTAGGCACGACCTGCAGCAACAGGAAGCCGATGAGCAGCACCCCCAGCAACACCGGGAGAGAAATCATCAATCGATGGGCGATATGACGCGCCATTTATTTCGAAACCTGCCCCTCTTCGGGTAAGAACACTGGCCGACGCCGCGGCGCTCGACAAGCGCCCGGTGGCTGGCATGATCGCTGCAACGTCATGCTAAGACGTTGCAAGAACCGCGCCGGGGAGCGTCGACGATGTCATCAGGCAAGCTGAACGAGCAGGCAAAAGGCGTCTATATCATCGCTGCGACGCCCTTCACCGACGAGGGTGCGGTCGACCTGCAGAGCGTCGACACGTTGACCGATTTTTATTTGGGTTGTGGCGTACATGGTTTCACCCTGCTCGGAATGATGGGCGAGGCGCACAAGCTTACGGCCGACGAATCGCTCTCCGTGGTCAATCGCGTGATCGGCCGTGCGCAGGGCCGGCAGGTAATCGTTGGCGTGAGCCACGCCGGCCTTGAGAATGTGCGGCGCCTGTCGCACGAGGCGATGATCGCCGGCGCCTCGGGCGTGATGGTTGCGCCGCCGCCGGGCCTCAAGGGCGACGACGGCATCTACAATTACTATGCGCAGGTCTTCCAGGCGCTGGGGCCGGACATTCCGGTCGTCTATCAGGACTACCCGCAGACCACCGGCGTCTATCTGCCGGTCAACGTGTTCGAGCGACTGGTCGACGACTTCAAGCAGCTCGTCATGTTGAAGCATGAGGATGCGCCGGGCCTCGCCAAGCTCACGAAGGTGCGCGAGGGCGAGAAGAAACTCGGCCGTCGCCGCGTCTCGATCCTGGTCGGCAATGGCGGCATCTACTATCCGCAGGAGATGCGCCGTGGCGCCGACGGCGCGATGACCGGCTTCGCCTGGCCCGAGATGCTGGTCGAGGTCTACGAGCTGTTTGCCAAGGGCAAGGCCGAGGAAGCGGAGGATCTGTTCGACATCTATCTGCCGCTGGTGCGGCACGAGGTGCAGCCGGCGATCGGCCTGGCGCTGCGCAAGGAAGTGCTGTTCCGTCGCGGCGCCATCAAGAGCCCCAAGCAGCGCGCGCCGGGCTCGTCGCTGACGGCGGCTGACAAGACCGAACTCGATGGAATGATCGCGCGCCTGGAGCGTCGGCTTGCGGCAGCGGGCCGTGGGCGTAAGGCGGCGGAGTAGGGAACATGGCTGAGTATGATTTGATCGTTCGCAACGCCCGCATCGTCACGGCCGAGCGCCAGACCGAGGGCGACATCGCCGTCAAAGACGGTCAGGTCGTCGAGATCGGGCCCGATCTCAAGGGCAAGGGCGCGCGCGAGATTGATGCCGGCGGCAAGTTCGTGCTGCCGGGTGGCGTCGACAGCCACTGCCACATCGAGCAGAAGTCGGGCATGGGCGTGATGTGTGCCGACGATTTCTATACCGGCACCGTCTCGGCCGCCTTCGGCGGCACCACCACCGTCATTCCCTTCGCTGCCCAGCATCGCGGCATGTCGCTACGGCAAGTGGTGAACGATTATCACGAAGCGGCGACGCCGAAGGCGGTGATCGACTACGCCTTCCACCTGATCGTCACCGATCCGACGCCGCAGGCGCTGGGACAGGAACTGCCGGCGCTGATCAAGGACGGCTACACCTCGTTCAAGATCTACATGACCTACGACGCGATGAAGGTCAGCGACTACCAGATCCTCGACATCCTTTCCGTGGCACGCCGCGACGGCGCACTGGTCATGGTCCATGCCGAGAACCACGACATCATCCAGTGGCTGGCGCATCACCTTGTCGAGCAGGGCCACGGCGCGCCGAAGTTCCACGCGATCGCCCATGCCCGCATCGCCGAGGCCGAGGCCACCAACCGCGCGATCTCGCTGGCGCGACTGGTCGATGCGCCGCTGCTGCTGGTCCACATGTCCGAGATCGAAGCGATCGAGACGCTGCGCCAGGCACAGAAGAAGGGGCTAAAAATCTTCGGCGAGACCTGCCCGCAATACATCGCGCTCACCGCCGACGACATGGACAAGCCCGGTGTCGAGGGGGCCATGTGGTGCTGCAGCCCGCCGCCGCGCGATTCGGCGGCGCAGGAAGCGGTGTGGGCGGCGCTGAAGGACGGCACATTCCAGACCTTCTCGTCCGATCATGCACCCTACCAGTTCAATGCCGGCGGCAAGATCCCCAAGGGCGACAAGACGACCTTCAAGGAGATGGCCAACGGCGTGCCCGGTATCGAGATCCGGCTGCCGATGCTGTTCTCCGAAGGTGTCCAGAAGGGCCGCATCACGCTTCAACAGTTCGTGGCGCTGACCTCGGCCAACCATGCCAAGCTCTACGGCCTCTATCCCCGCAAGGGCACGATCGCGGTCGGCTCCGATGCTGATTTCGCGATCTGGGATGCCGACAAGGACGTGACAGTCACCTGGAAGGACCTGCACGACAATGTCGGCTACACGCCCTACGAGGGCCGCCAGATCAAGGGCTGGCCGATCACCGTCGTGAGCCGCGGCAGGGTCGTGGTCGAGGACGGCAAGCTCAACGCCGAGCGCGGCTCGGGCCAGTTCCTGCCCTGCGCCTCGCCCGATTCATCGAAGCCCATCGGCCAGAACGCGCCCGAACTGCAAGCCATGTCGCGCTTCGGCCTGAAGCCGCTGTTCTAGAGGAGAGAAGCAAGTGTCCCGCCGTCTGAAAGTCTCGTCCGCCCAGTTGGGTCCGATCAATCTCGCCGATAGCCGCGCGAGCGTGGTCAAGCGCATGATCGAGATGCTGAAGGAAGCCGACAGCCGCGGCTCCAAGTTCATCGTGTTTCCCGAGCTGGCGCTGACGACCTTCTTTCCGCGTTACTGGATGGAAGATCCCAACGAGGTCGAGAAGTACTTCGAGAGCCAGATGCCGAGCCCCGAGACGCTGCCGCTGTTCGAGCTGGCGCGGGAGAAGGGGATTGGCTTCTACCTGGGCTATGCCGAGCGCACCGAGGAGGAAGGCTCGACGCATCACTTCAACACGTCGATCCTTGTGGGACCGGATGGGCGGCTGATCGGCAAGTACCGCAAGGTCCATCTGCCCGGTCATGACGAGCATCGGCCGACCGTGCCGTACCAGCATCTCGAGAAGAAGTATTTCGAGGTCGGCAATCTCGGCTTCAACGTCTGGAAGATGTTCAAGGACGAGGTGATCGTCGGCCAGTGCATCTGTAACGACCGCCGCTGGCCCGAAACCTTCCGCGTCATGGCGCTGAAGGGCGCCGAGATGGTGGTGCTGGGCTACAACACGCCGAGCGACAACGTCTATGCGCCGCACGAGCCGCCGTACCTGCGCGTGTTCCATCACATGCTGTCGTTGCAGGCGGCTGCCTACCAGAACGGCATCTGGGTCGTTGCCACGGCCAAGGCCGGCAAGGAAGACGGGTTCTGGCTGCATGGCGGCTCGGTGATCGTCGCGCCGACCGGCGAGATCGTCGCCAAGGGCACGACAGAGGAGGACGAGGTCATCTCCTACGATTGCGATCTCGGCCTCGGCGAGTACATCCGTAACACCACGTTCAATTTCGCCAAGCATCGCCGGCCGGAGCATTACAAGCTCATCAGCGAGCGCACCGGCGTCAAAGTCGAACCGTCGAACTGAGGAATCCCGAGATGCAATACGCCTCCAACGACCTGACGCCGCACGAGCGCTACAAGGTCCTGACCGCCTTCGTGCTGCCGCGTCCGATCGCCTGGGTGACCACGCTCGGCCCGACCGGCGTGGTCAATGCCGCGCCGTTCAGCTTCTTCAACGTCTTCGCCGAAGACCCGCCGCTCTGCATGTTCGCGATCAACAAGCGGCCGGACGGACGTCTCAAGGACACCTGGACGAACATCCAGCGCACGAACGAGTTCGTGATCAACCTGACCGACGAGCCGCTGGCCCGCGTCATGCACGATTCCAGCGGCGATTTTCCGCCCAATGTCGGCGAGCCCGACTATCTCGGCCTGAAGCTCGCTCCTTCGGTCGACATCAAGACGCCGCGTCTCGCCGATGCGCCCTGGTCGATGGAGTGCAAGACCTGGCAGGTCATCAACGTGAAGGACGACCGCCAGCTCGTGATCGGCGAAGGGCTGCGCTTCCACATTCGCGACGAGCTGTGGGACGACGCGGCCAAGCGCGTCCACATGGACAAGTACCGTCCGGTCGGCCGCATGTTCGCGGACCGCTATTGTCTCACCAACGAGCGTATGGATTTCCCCGCTGCGCCGGTCGTGAAAGCGGCAGCGGAGTAGGGTTCTTCGGACCGCGGGCCTCGAGGCCCGCTCATGAATCCGAGCGGGCCTGGAGGCCCGCGGTCCGTTAAGACCAGTTCAGTCGGGACCGCCCGATCGCCATCGAGACAGCAGCCTGGCTCGGCTCGACGACGGGCAGGCCGACATGGCGCTGCAGGCGGTCGCGGTAGCGGGCCATGCCTGCGCAGCCCATGACCAGCACGTCGGCGCCGTCCTCGTCGCGCAGTTCGGCGGCGACCTCGGCCATGCGGCTGAAGGTGCGGGCTTCGTCGGCGAGTTCCACGACGCCGAGGCCGATCGCACGATCGCCGGCCATGCGGTCGTTGAGGCCCATCTGCCCGACATAGCGCAGGTGGCGAGGGATCGACTTCTTCAGGATCGAGATCACGCCGAAGCGCTGGCCGAGCATCAGCGCGGTCAGGATGCCGCACTCCGCAATGCCGAGCACCGGCTTGGTCGTGAGTTCGCGCGCGGCATGCAGGCCGGGATCGGAATAGCAGGCGATGACGAAGGCCGAGCAGTCGTTGTCGCGCTTCTTCACCATGGCGCCGATCGGCCCGACGACCTGCTCGACATGGCCCTGGTTCTCGATGCCCGGCGGGCCTTCCTTCAAGGTGATGCATTCGATGGCAGGACCACCGGCCATGCGCAGCGGTTCCATGGCGACGTCGATGCCGCGCGTGACGGCTTCGGTGGAATTCGGATTTATGACGAGGATGCGGTCGGGCATGGGCCAAGGATGGCCCCTAAATTGCTATTCAACAATGCCTGATCTAACGTCGCGGCCTGGGGATTTTATGGGAAGGAAGCCACTGAAATGATGCATCGTCGCTTGGTCGCACTCGCCGTCGCGGCGCTCGTGTGCGCGAGCCCCGCGCTTGCCCAGGACAAGAAGCCGCCGCTGCGCACCGGTGTCGACGGCACCTTTGCGCCGCACGCCATGCCGAAACTCGGCGGTGGCGTCGAGGGCTTCCAGATCGACGTCTTCACCGAGGCCGCGAAGCGCATGAAGCGCGACATCACGATCGATGCCGTGAGCTTCTCGACCCTGATCCCGGGCATGCAGTCCGGCCGCTACGACTTCATCGCCGCGCCGACCACGGTGACCAAGGAGCGCGCCGAGAACATGCTGTTCACAGCCGGCTACCTGTGGACCGCCTATCAGTTCGGTATCAAGAAGGGCAGCGCGCCGATCAAGAGCTGGGCCGACCTCAAGGGCAAGGCGGTCGCCGTCAACAAGGGCACACCTTACGAAACGACGGCCAAGGCTGAAGCCGAGAAGAACGGTTTCACCGTGCAGGTCTATGACACGCAGCCCGACGCCACGCAGGCGGTGCTGTCCGGCCGCGCCTATGCGACGCTCGGCGGCAACACCACCATCGTCTACGCCGCGTCGAAGAACCCGCAGTTCATCGCCGATCTCGAGCTCGCGGAATCGCGCGCCCATTGGGCGGCGCCCGTGCCGAAGGACAAGCCCGAGCTTCGTGCCGAGCTGCAGGATGCGCTCGACTGCATGAAGAAGGACGGCACGATGGCCAAGTTCTATGAGAAGTGGTTCGGCAAGAAGCCGGCTGCCGACGACCTCGCGGTGGTCGTGACTCCAGGATACGGCGTCCCGGGCATGCCGGGCTACGATCCGACGCCGCACGAACTCAAGTGCAACTGACCTGAGCGAATGGCTTCGTCCACTTCGTCTGCGATTGTCGACGCACGCGCGATCCACAAGCATTTCGGCACCCTTCACGTCCTGAAGGGTGTCGATCTGAAGGTGGCCGAGCGCGAGCTTGTGTTCGTGATCGGGCCTTCCGGCTCGGGCAAGTCGACCCTGCTGCGCTGCCTCAACCGGCTGGAGGAACCGTCCTCCGGGTCGATCCTGGTCGACGGCATCGACATGCTCGACGCGAAGACCGATATCAACCATGCGCGCCGGCGCATCGGCATGGTGTTTCAGTCCTTCAATCTCTATCCGCACATGACGGCGCTGGGGAACGTGACCTTGGCGCTGCGCAAGGTGGCGGGAAAGAGCCGCGCGGAAGCCGATACGCTCGCACGTGCGGCCTTGGAGCGGGTCGGCTTGGCCGACCGTGCCGATCACACGCCGGGCCAGCTTTCGGGTGGCCAGCAGCAACGGGTCGCCATCGCGCGCTCGATCGCCCTGGAACCGCGCGTGATGTTGTTCGACGAACCGACCAGCGCCCTCGATCCGGAGCTCGTGGGCTCGGTGCTGGAGGTCATGCGGGGCTTGCGCGAAAGCGGCATGACCATGATCGTCGTCAGTCACGAGATGGGCTTCGCGCGCAATGCCGCCGACCGGGTCGTGTTCATGGACGACGGGCTGATCGTGGAGCAGGGGCCGCCCGCCGCGATCTTCGAGAACCCGTCCCACGAACGCACGCGCGCCTTCATCGGCCAGATCCAGCGGCACTGAGGGCCGCGACGGGCAATGAACGGCTGGGACAAGTTCGTCGAGACCTTCTTCAATGCGAAGGTCATGTGGAAGTACCTGCCGGACATCCTGTCCGGCATGGTGGTGACCATCGAACTCGCGTTGCTGATCATCGTCACCGGCCTGGGCGCCGGGCTCGCGCTGGCGCTGCTGCGCAGCCTCGCGATCCGGCCGCTCAACTGGCTGATCGTCTTCGTCGTCGACCTGTTCCGCTCGCTGCCGCCGCTGGTCATCATCGTCCTGATGTATTTCGGCCTGCCCTATGCGGGGCCGTCGCCCTCGGGCTTCGTCTCGACCTGGCTGTCGCTGGCCTTCGTGCTGATGGCCTTCTCCGAAGAGATCTTCTGGGCCGGCATCACCTCGATCCCGAAGGGCCAGTGGGAAGCGTCGCGTTCGACTGGCCTGTCGTTCGGCCAGACGCTGTTCAACGTCGTGCTGCCGCAGGCCTTCCGGCTCACCATCCCGCCGCTCACCAACCGCACCATCTCCATCACCAAGGGCACCGCGCTCGGCACCGTCGTGGCCGTCACCGAGATCCTGGGGCAGGCGAGCTCGGCGATGTCCAATTCGTACAATCCCTCGCCGCTCATGATGGGCGCCGCGGCCTACGTGGTCCTGTTCCTGCCCGTGGTCGTCGCCGCGCGCTGGATCGAGACGAAATTCGCGTGGAAGCGATGATCGAGGCCTTCTTCAACATCGAGATCATGAAGGCGGCCTGGCCGATCGTGCTGACCGGCCTGTGGAACACAATCCTGCTGTCGCTGATCGTGGTGCCGTTGGGACTGTTCGGCGGCCTGATCCTGGCGCTGCTCGCGTCGGTCAAGAACCCGCTGGTGCGCTGGCCGTTGATGGCGTGGGTTGATTTCTTCCGGGCTTTCCCGCCGCTGGTGCTGCTGGTGCTGCTGTTTGCCGGCCTGCCGTTCGCGGGCCTCGAGCTGGGCGGCTTCGCCTGCGTGGCGATCGCCTTCTTCCTCAACACGGGTTCGTACTACGGCGAGATTTTTCGTGCGGGCATCGATTCGGTGCCGGCGGGCCAGGTCGAGGCTGCGCGGTCCACCGGCCTCAGCCGGATGCAGGCGATGCGATACGTCGTGCTGCCCCAGGCCGTGCGCAACGTGATGCCTGACCTGCTGTCCAACACCCTCGAAGTGGTGAAGCTGACCTCGCTCGGGTCCGTCGTGGCGGTGCCGGAACTGCTCTACGAGGCGCGGCAGGCGCAGAGCATCACCTACAATCCAACGCCCATCGTGATGGCGGCGGTGATCTATTTCCTGCTGCTGTGGCCGCTGGTGCGCCTGCTCAGCCGCCTGGAAAATCGCGCGCTCGCCGGTCGCCGCTGATCGCGGTGCCTCAGCGCTTGGTCACGCAATCCCGATAGGTCACGGTCTGGCTTGGCCCTTCCTCGACGAAGGCGGTATCGCCTTTGCTCCAGAACACGACGCTGCCGCTCGGATCGGCGTACCGGATACCAGAACCGGAAAGCGTCTGCGGCAGGCTGAACTTCCGGCCGTCGCTCAGTTGCACCACGACCCGTCCGCCCGGAATCGGACGGCCGTCAGGCCCGACGCTCGACTGGCCGTCGAAATAGTCGGCCACGATCGTCTTGTTCTGCTGGCACTGGTAACGAACGGTCGAGATGGGGGCGTCGGGAGGTGGTGCCTTGAGCGGCGGTCCGTCGTTGCAGGCGGCCACGGCTGACAGCAGCAGGAGCGCGGTGGCGAGAGCCACGGGACGGGTCATATCGGAACTCCAGCTCGCCTGGGCAGGAAGAGGAAGTGAACCTTCCTCAACGCTGCCAAGGGCCGGATGTTTCCGGGCCCTGTCAATCCTTGGCGAGCGCCTGGATCAGGTCACGGGTCTTTTCCCGCAGGCTCTTGCTGCGAATCTTGTAGTAGGCGCGGACCAGCTCGAGCGTCTCGCGCTTGGTGTTGAGATCGGCCTCGATGGGCTTGTCGGAAGCCTTTGGACGACCGGGCTTGCGCTTCGCGGGGCTCCCCACGATTTCCGCGCCATCGAAGAAATGCGCGACCGGAACGTCGAGAACCTTGGAGAATTCGAACAGGCGGCTCGAGCTGATGCGGTTGAAGCCACGCTCGTACTTCTGGACCTGCTGGAAGGTGAGGCCCACGGCCTTGCCGAGGTCGGTCTGGCTCATGCCGAGGAGGGCACGCCGCTGGCGCAACCGGTTGCCGACGTGAGTATCTACTGGATGAGAGCGCGCCACATATACCTCCAAGACAAGAGGTACCTATCGCATGCAGGGCTTACAGCCACCTTTCGATCTTTGATGTCCCGATGCAACGATGTTGCGTGCAGGACGCAGTCGATCGATGCGTCACCAGGTCGCCGGCCGAATCGGGATTCGGAATCCGCACGACGGACCGGGCAGCACGGCTGCAGTTGCCGACCGGATGCAAGCTCCATAACCTCCGCCGCAGGCGGCAAAGACCGCATCCCGGAGGGCTTTCACGATGCAGAGTTTCATTCGCGCCGCCGCCTCTTGCCTGCTCGCCCTGGCGCTGGCGCCGCAGGCATTCGCGCAGGCCAATTGGCCCGACAAGCCGGTCAAGATCGTCGTCGGCTTCACGGCCGGCAGCTCGACCGACGTCACAGCGCGGATGTTTGCCCAGAAGTTTGCAGAGGCCTGGGGCCAGCCGGTGATCGTCGACAATATCGCGGGCAATTCGGGCGCGATCGGCGTCGACCGCGTCGCCAAGGCGGCGCCCGACGGCTACACGCTGATGTGGTCGGGCAATGCGGCCATCACCATCCTGCCGTCGCTGCAGCCGCTGCCGTTCGATCCGCTGAAGGACCTGACGCCGATCTCGACCTCGCTGGTGATGCCGTCGTTGTTCATGGTGAACAACGACCTGCCGGTGAAGACCATCCCCGAGCTGATCGCCTATGCGAAGGCCAACCCGGGCAAGCTGTCCTACGGCACGCCGGGCGTCGGCACGCCGCAGCACATCGCGGGAGAGCTGTTCTGCTTCCTGGCCGGCATCAAGATGGAGCACATTCCCTATCGTGGCGCGAACATGTCCGATCTCATGAGCGGCGTGGTCCAGGTCGGTATCCAGAATGCCGGTGCTGCGATGCCGCTGGTCCGCGACGGCCGCGTTCGTGGCATCGCGGTCACCTCGCTGAAGCGCACGCCGAGTGCCCCGGAACTGCCGACGCTCGCGGAGCAGGGCTTCCCCGGGTTCGAGGCGACTTCCTGGTTCGCGCTGCTGGGCCCGGCCAACCTGCCGAAGCCGATCGTCGACAAGGTGCGGGCGGACTCGTTGAAGGTTCTGGCCGATCCCGAGATGGAGAAGAAGTTCACCGCCATGGGCCTCGACCTCGTGGGCAGCACTGCGGAAGAGACCCGCGCTGCCATCGCCAACGACATTCCGAAGTGGGCGAAGGTGATCAAGGACGCGAACATCAAGACGGGGCAGTAGCCTTCGGGCCGACGGGGGAGCGCGCGATCCGATCCCGGTGTCGAAAGTTATCCGGCGGGAGTAAACTGGCAGGATAACCCGAAGGGGATCGCTGCATGCCGGCCAGATCCATCCTCATGGCCATCGCGCTCAGCGCCTGGCTCGTCGTCTCGATCCTGGTGTTCGTGACCGTGGCCTATGTCGGTTTCATCGGCGTGGGCGTCGTCGGGCTGGTGATGTGGCTGATCTGCACCCTGGTCGAACTGGACGCCCCGGTGGGTGTCCATGTCGAGACGCCCACATTCTTTGCCCGACAGCTCGAACTCAGGTCGGGGCTGCGCCCCGAGGAGCGTGCGGCGACAATGGCGGACAGACTGCTGGCGCTGCAATCGACGCGCTTCTACCGATATCTCGGCGCGGCGTTGACGGTGTTCGGGATCGGCGGCTTCCTGCTCTTTCAGGTCTAGGCGCCTAGTATTCCTCGATCATCTGTCCGTTGGGATGGATCGTCACTCTCTTAGGCACGCCCTGCGGGCGGGTCGGCACGGGATCGCGGCTGACCTTGGCGCGCCACGATCCGTCGTTTTCCTGATCCAGTCGCTGCACCCTGTAGCCCTGATTCTCGAGGCGATCGCGCTGCAGCGAATAGGTGTTGGGCTGTGGCGCCGGCGGCGCCATGACCGGCGCAGGGGGCGCCACGGGCGGCGGCGGCAGGGCGCCGGGCGACATGGTGTCGGGCATGCGCCCGCCATTCCCGATGGAGCCGGGTACGAGCTGGGCGGAAGCCGAGTTTGCGGCAGCAACCAGGGCCATTCCGAAAGCAACGGTGAGCAGGGTGGTGCGCATGCTGTTTATATAGGGTCTCCGCCGCGATCTTGCTAAGAGGGAGCGGGGGGAACCACATGAATGTGAAGGGCGCCGGGGCGCGCAAGCTGCTTTCTGACATCCTGGCGCAGGCCGCGCATGCCGCGCCCCTGCCCAAGGTCCTGGGCCCGATCAGCATCGTCTTCATGGGGATCGGGGCCATCATCGGCGCCGGTATCTTCGTGCTGACCGGCACCGCCGCCGCCCTCTATGCCGGCCCGGCCGTGATCATTTCCTTCGTCCTGGCGGGCATCGCCTGCGCGTTCGTGGGCCTCTGCTATGCCGAACTGGCGGCGCTGATGCCGGTGTCCGGCAGCACCTATACCTACACCTATGCGAGCCTGGGCCAGCTTGCGGCCTGGCTGGTCGGCTGGAACCTGATCCTGGAATACTCGATCGGCGCCGCCACGGTGGCGGTGGGCTGGTCGGGCTACTTCAACGGTACTCTGGCCTTCTTCGGGTTGGCCGTTCCACCGCGCCTGTCGACCTCGACCGGTACGCTGGTACAGCTTGCCGACGGCACGACCGTGACCGCCATCGCCAACCTGCCCGCCGTGGCCATCGTGGCGATGCTCACCCTGCTATTGGTGCGGGGCACGCAGGAATCGGCGCGGATCAACAACATCATGGTGGCGCTCAAGCTGCTCGTGATCCTGGCCTTCATCGCGTTCGGCATCGGCCACGTCTCGACGGCCAACTGGCATCCGTTCGTGCCACCGAATGACGGCACCTTCGGTACCTTCGGCTGGAGTGGCGTGCTCCACGGCGCCTCCGTGGTCTTCTTCACCTATATCGGCTTCGACGCCGTCTCCAACTGCGCGCAGGAGGCCAAGCGGCCGCAGCGCGACATGCCGATCGGGATCATGGGCGCGCTCGTCCTGTCGACGATCCTCTACATCCTCGTGGCGGGCGTGCTGGTCGGAATCGTGCCCTATCGGGAGCTGAACGTGCCGGCACCGGTCGGGCTCGCGGCGGATCGCATGGGCATCGGCTGGCTGTCGCTGCTGATCCAACTCGGCGCCCTGATCGGCATCACGACGGCAATCCTCGTGCTGCTCTATGGACAGGGGCGCATCTTCGCGACGATGGCGCATGACGGGCTGATGCCGCCGGTCTTCAGCAGGATCCATCCCAAGCTGCGCACGCCGTGGATGAGCCAAATCCTGATCGGCACCGTCGTGGCCGTGGTCGCCGCCATCGCGCCCATCGAGACGCTGAGCGAACTGGTGGGCGTGGGCACGCTGTTTTCGTTCCTGATGGTGTGCGGGGCAGTCCTGCGGCTCCGTCACCTCGAACCGCACGCACACCGGCCCTTCCGGGTGCCCGCCATGCCGTGGGTGCCGGTGCTCGGCATCCTGTCGTGCCTTGGCCTCATGGTCGGGCTGTCGCCGCTGACCTGGGCCCGCCTGATCGTGTGGATCGCGATTGGCCTCGTAATCTACTTCGCCTACGGCCATTCACGCGCGACGGACCGCCTCGGGCGTTGATCGCGCGCTAATCGCGCACTGACTTCAGAGCAGCGAGTGCCGCTTGCGGGTGAGCGGCACCACGACGACGCTGGCGCCGGGGCGGGCGAGAGCTTCCGTCACGGCGGCGGTCACTTCCGCTCCCGTCTTTGCCAGTTTCGAGGGCGCGCCATAGCCCTTGGCCAGCGCTTCGAGATCGATGCCCGGCAGGTCGAGGCCCGGCACGTTCGGCGTCTCTTCGAGGTCGGCGAAGGACTTCAGGATGGCATATTCGTGGTTCTGCAGGACCACGAACACGACATGCGCCTTCTCTTGCACGGCCGTGTAAAGCGACTGGACCGAATACTGGAACGATCCGTCACCCATCAGCGCGATGACCGGGCGATTGCGACCACTGCTGCGTTCGGCCAGCGCCAGGCCCACGGCGGCGGGCATGTCCCAACCGAGGCCTCCCGACGCGAAGGTGTAGAAGCAGTCGGGCTTGTCGATGCGGAACTGGTCCTGCATGTCGGGCACCACCGAGGGCGCCTCTTCGACCAGCACATAGTCGGCGGGGCAGGCCTTGCGCACCGCCGCCAGGATCGCGTCGGCCGCCAACGGTTGGGCATCCATGTCGACCGACTTTGGCGCGGCGCGCAACGGCGCGGAAACCGACGACGTCCGCTTCTTCACAAGCGGCTGGATCGCCTCGAGGAAGAGCTTGGCGTCGGAGACGAGACTGTCGCCGATCGGCGCCTTGGACGACATGTTGGGATCGTCCGTCACCTGCAGGAGGTGAGTGCCCTTCGGCACGTAATCGCCGCCGACATAGGGATAGTAACGGAACACCGGCGCGCCGATCACGACCACGAGGTCGTGGCCGGCGAACTTCTTGCCCAGCGGGCCTATGGCCGCGGGAAGGGCGCCGGCGTGAAGCTTGTGGTTCTCCGGGAACGGCGTGCGCTCGGCGAAAGGCGCGGTCCAGACCGGCACGCCGAGCGTTTCGGCGAAGCGGATACCCTCGTCCCAGGCCTGGCTGCGGGCGAGATCGGAGCCATAGACGATGATCGGCGACTTGGCGGCATTGATGCGCTCGGCAAATTCAGCGACGCGCACCGGATCGGGGCCCATGCGCGTGGCGATCGTGCGGAAAGCATCGACCTCCGGCATCGGCTTGTCCCAGTCGTCGAGCGGCAGGGACAGGAACACCGGGCCGGCGGGCTGCTGCATCGCCGTCGCATAGGCTCGCATGAAGGCGGCGGGAATGTCCTCGGCGCGCGAGGGTTCGTAGGCCCACTTCACCCAGGGGCGGGGCAGGTTGGACGAATCGATGTTGGTGAGGAGCGGCTCCAGCAACAGCATCTCGCGGGTCTGCTGGCCGGCCGTGATGATCAGAGGAGTCTTGTTCTGATAGGCGGTGACGATGCAGCCCATCGCGTTGCCCATGCCGGCACCGGTGTGGACATTGACGATCACCGGCTTGCGAAGACCCTGGGCGATGCCGTCGGCGATACCGACGACGCTGGCCTCCTGTAGGGCCATCACATAGTCGAAGTCCTTTGGGAAGTTCTTGAGGAACGTCTCTTCCGTCGAGCCGGGATTGCCCACGACCGTGGTGACGCCGAGTTTGCGAAGCAGGTCGAAGGTAACGTCCTTCACGGTGCGCATGCAGCCGGTTTCCCCAATGATTGAAAGATCTTGGGAAGTATCCTAGTCGGCTTCACTCCTACTGCCACGCATAAACAATGTGCCAAACGGCAGACATGCGAACGGAGCGCCCCACGAGGGGTAGGGCGCTCCGCCGTACCGCATGCGAGTAGGGTGTGGCGCCTACTGCTCGCGGATGTTGCCTGCCGTGTCGAGCGTCACGGCGACCTCAACGTTGTTGCGCATGGCCTTGGCGGTCCAGTTGCCCGCCGTATCGCGAGTCAACGACTTCACACCATTGTAACCCTTGGCTTCGAGCTGGGACTTTGCCGCGGCCTCGGCGGCCGTCGCGTTCGGCGAGGTGGCCGGAAGGTTGGTGTTCGGATTGCTTGTCTGGCCCGGCATCGAGTTCATGTCGCGGCCGGCCGGCGTGCTCGGCTGCATGGTCTGGGCGAAGGCCGCGCCACCGATGGCGGTGCTGGCGATGACGGCGAGGGTGATGAGGCTGGTCTTCATGGTGGTCCTCCATTGTTTTGATTGGGAAATCGTGGGCTGCGAAGAACCAACGCCCCCTGCACGCGAGGTGTTGCATCGAAAAGCCGAAAGGGTTTTCAGGAAATGGCCCTGATTCCAACGCGTGATCCGCACAGTTGGACGAAGGGTTCGGCCACAGTCGGCTTATGGGTAATGACGAGGCTGAATGGATCTTGCCCTGAGCCCCTTCGTCCTCAGTCACGGCGGCCTGTTTGCCGCAGCCTTCCTTGCCGCGACGGTATTTCCTTTCCAGTCCGAGCTGGTGCTGGTCGGGCTGCTGGTGGCTGAGCCGACGCATTGGCCGACCTTGCTGGTCGCGGCGAGCGTCGGGAACACGCTGGGTTCGATCGTCAACTGGGTGCTAGGCCGGTGGATCGAGCGCTTTCGGGACCGGCGCTGGTTCCCGGTGAAGCCGCGTGACTATGCGCGGGTCGAGCGCTGGTTCAGCCGTTGGGGCGTGTGGTCCCTGCTGTTTGCGTGGCTGCCGTTCGGGGGCGATGCTCTGACTGTGGTGGCCGGCGCGCTGCGCACGCCTTTGCTGCCGTTCGTCGTGCTGGTGGCGATCGGCAAGACGGCGCGCTACGCGGTCCTGGTCGCGGCGACCCTCGGGTGGCTCGCGTAGCGAGAGGTGCGTGGCACCGAAATTGCTTCTTTTGGGCTGCTCGACAGGGCTCAAGGGGAGGCACTCATGAAGTCATCATCGTTTCGCCGACGTACCGGGTTGGCGGCGCTCGCACTGACGCTTCTCTCCGCGATGCCTGCGATGGCGCAGGACAAGGTCCGTTTCCAGACTGACTGGATCCCCTCAGGCGAACACGCGATGTACTACGGGGCCTGGAGCAAAGGCATCTATGCCAAGCACGGCATCGACATCACCATCACGCGCGGTTACGGCTCGGGTGACACTGTAACCAAGGTGGCCTCGGGCGCGGCCGACTTCGGTGTCGCCGACATTGCCGCCGTCATGACGGCGCGGGCGCGCACCAACGTGCCGGTCAAGACCATCGCCGTGCTCTACAACGAATCGCCGCACTCGCTGTTCGTGCTGAAGAGCTCGGGCATCACCAGCTTCAAGGGCCTCGAAGGCAAGAAGATCGGCATCACGCCGGGCAACAGCCATCGCTTCTACTTCCCGGAAGTCGCCAAGAAGGCGGGCACCGATCCCAACAAGCTGATCTGGACGAACATGGACGGGGCCGCGATGGCGGCGCAGCTCATCGCCAAGAACATCGACGCCGCACCGTTCTATTCGATCCATTACTATTACATCAACAAGGCCGCGGTTAAGGCGGGCGAGGAGATCCTGCCGCTGCCGTTCGTCGAGGTCGGCTTCAAGATCTACGCCGCCACGCTGATCACCACCGACAAGATGGCCCAGGACAAGCCCGACCTGGTGAAGCGTTTCCTGGCCGCCAGCAAGGAGGCCTTCGAGTGGGCTGCGGCGAACCCCGAGGAAGCCTGCAAATTGCATGTCGCCCGCTTCCCCGAGGTCGAGCTCGACGACTGCATGGGCAGCGTGAAGGCCGTCATGAAATTCGTGTTCAACGACCACAGCAAGGAATTCGGCTGGGGCAAGGAAAGCCCGGAGCGGCTGAAGTTCTCGTGGGAGACGATTGCCACGGCCAACGAGCTGAAGCCCGAGTTCGACTACAAGACCGCGATCGATACGAGCAAGGTCACCAAGTAGCGAGGCCGACGTGATCTCGCTCAACCGGGTCACACGCATCTTCAACAGCCGTGACGGCGATCAGGTCACGGCGCTGCAGGACGTGTCGTTGGAGATCGGTCGCAACGAGTTCATCACGCTCGTCGGGCCCTCGGGCTGCGGCAAGTCCACTTTGCTGCGCATCGTCGCCGGCCTGATCCTGCCGACGGCGGGGAGGGCGTCGATCGGTGGCGCGGAAATCACCGAACCCCGGTCCGAGACCGGTATCGTCTTCCAGGCGCCGACCCTGCTGCCGTGGGCCAGTGTGCTCGACAACGTGCTGTTTCCGCTGCGGATGATGCATCGCATCGATTCGACCAGCACCGACAAGGCGATGGCCTTGTTGAAGCTGGTGGGGCTCGCGGGCTTCGAGGGCAAGTCGCCGCGCGAGCTGTCGGGAGGCATGCAACAGCGGGTCGCGATCTGCCGGGCGCTGGTGCACGACCCCGACATCCTGCTGATGGACGAGCCGTTCGGGGCCCTCGACGCGCTGACGCGCGAGGAAATGACCATGGAGCTGCTGCGCATCTGGAGCGAGCGGCCCAAGACGGTCCTGTTCGTGACCCATTCGATCACCGAGGCGGTGGTGCTGGCCGACCGCGTGGTCGTGATGTCGCCGCGACCCGGTCGCATCCAGGAGATCATCGAGATTGGCCTGCCTCGGCCGCGCAGCTTCGAGACCGAGGCCACGCCGGAATTCCACGAGGCCAGCCAGCACATCCGCCAACTCATTTTCGGAACACGCCATGTCGGTCCAGGCCGCGCCGCCGCTTGAGACGCGGCAGAAGCCGCCCCGTCGCCGCAGGAAAAGCGCCGCTCTCTATGAGGTGGTACTTCCGCTCGTCGCGACCGCCGCGCTGTTCCTGATCTGGGAAGGTGCCTGCCGTGTCTTCAAGATTCCGGGCTATCTGGTGCCGATGCCAAGCGACATCTGGAAGGACACGATCGCGATCGGGCCGACGGTCGCAGGCCACACGATGGCGACCTTCAAGACCGTGATGCTGGGCTTCGTCGTCTCGATCCTGATCAGCTTGCCATTGGCCGTGATCCTGACCGCGTCGCCGGCCATTGCGGCAGCAGTCTATCCGTTCCTCGTCTGGACGCAGTCCATTCCGAAGGTGGCGCTGGCGCCGATCCTCGTCGTGCTGTTGGGCACCAACGAACTGCCGCGCATCGTCATCACGGTGCTGGTGGCATTCTTCCCGTTGGTGATCTCGATCGCGACGGGCCTGCTGTCCGTGCCGCCCGAGCTGATCGAGCTCAGTCGCGCCTGCCGGGCGTCGAAGCTCAGCGAGTTGCTGCGGATCAGGCTGCCTTACGCGATCCCGTTCATTTTCGCGGGGCTGAAAGTTGCGATCTCGCTCGCGGTCGTGGGCGCGGTGGTCGCGGAGTTCGTCAATGCCGATGCGGGACTGGGCTTCCTGATCCAGACCTCGACAGCGTTCTTCAAGGTGCCGGTGGCATTCGGAGCGCTTATCATCCTGTCGGTGATGGGCGTCGTTCTGTTCCAGATCGTGGTGGCGGCCGAGCGGATATTCTTCCCGTGGTCGAGCAGCAACACGACACCGGGTGCCTGACCGGCCACGCAAGGGGAGTGAGTGACATGGCGAAGAAGCCGAAAGCACCGATGACGGTGATCCGGGGCGGCCGCGTGGTCGACATCAAGGGCCATTCAGCCCCCAAGGCCGATATCCTCGTGGACGGCGACACGATCGTCGAGATCGGCCCGAAGGTCGCGGCGCCGGACTCGGCCACGGTGATCGACGCCAAGGGCATGCTGCTGCATCCCGGCCTGATCAACGGCCACACCCACAGCCACGGCAACCTTGCCAAGGGCATGGTCGACCGCGTCACCCTGGAGCTGCTGCTGACGGCAGGCCCCTACATGAGCGGCGCACGCACGCTCGAGGACAAGTACCTGTCGAGCCTGATCGGCGCTGCGGAGATGGTGATGAAGGGCTGCACCGCGGCCTATGACCTGGCGGCCGAGTTCCCCATGCCGACGGCGGAGGGACTGGCGGCGATCGGTCAGGCCTATGCCGATGTCGGCATGAGGGCGATGCTGGCGCCGATGGTGGCCGACACCAGCTTCTTCCAGGCGATCCCGGGCCTGATGGACCAGCTTCCGCCGTCGCTGCAGAAGGAGGTCGAGGCCTATCAATTCTCGCCTTACAAGGCGAGCGTGAAGCAGATGAAGAAGGCGCTGCACGGGTGGAAGCTCGACGGGCAGGGCGTCCATCTCGCTGTCGCGCCGACCATCCCGCACCACTGCAGCAAGGAATTCCTGCTGGCCTGCCTGAAGCTCGCCAAGGATTACGACACCGGCCTGCACACTCACGTCTCGGAATCGAAGGTGCAAGTGGTTGCCGGCTACAAGCTCTACGGCACCTCGCTCACCGCCTACATGGATTCACTGGGATTGGTCGGGCCGAAGTTCACAGTGGCGCACGGGGTCTGGCTTGACGGCGACGACATGAAGCTGCTGGGCGACAAGGGCGCGTCGGTTTCGCACAATCCCGGCTCCAACATGGTGCTGGGCAACGGCATCGCCGACATGCGCGGCATGCTGGACGCCAAGGTCAATGTCGGCATCGGCACCGATGGCGCCAGCTGCTCGGACAATCAGAACATGTACGAGAACATGCGACTGGCCTCGATGGTCTCGAAGGTGCAGGGGCCGGACAACCGCGTCTGGATCAAGACCGAGGAAGTGCTGCATGCCGCGACCGCGGGTAGCGCGCGGGCGCTGGGCCTCGGCGACAAGATCGGCAAGATCGAGGTCGGCTACAAGGCCGACATCGTCTTCCTCGACCTTGGCCACATCAACTGGATCCCGTTCAACGATCCGACCAACCAGATCGTGCATACGGAGGATGGATCGGCGGTCCATTCCGTGATGATCGGCGGCAGCATGGTCCTGCAAGATCGCAAGCTGCTGAACGTCGACATGGTCCAGCTTGCGCGGCTGGCCGAGAAGGCGCGGGAGCGGCTGGACAAGGGGCGCAAGCCCGCCAAGGCGCTTTACGACAAGCTCGAGAAGGTGGTGAACACGTTCTGCCCGGGCCTGGCCAAGCAGCCGCTACATATCGACCGGTTCGGCGGCGGCCATCACCACGGCTACCACCACCATCACCACTAGAAGCCGAGGCGCCAGCCCCGCTGCAGGTAGCCGTAGCGCACCAGGCGCACGGCGACGATGGCGTTCAGTGCGAATGCACCGACAACGGTGACGAGCATCAAAATCATGCCTTCCATCGAGGCACTGAACAGATAGACCACGACGGTCAGGCCGAAAATGGCGCCACCGGCGATCACCAGCATCGCCAGCAGGTCAACGATGGCCAGGAAATAGAGGCGCTTGGTAAGGACGAAAAGCGGGCCGCTGAAAGCCGCCCAGACATAGGACCACTGGTCGATGACCATGAAATCCTCGGTCTCGGCTTTATCGAAGCGATAGGTCGGGAACAGGGCGTCTACGATCACGGGGCTTTTCGCGGGCGGTTCAGGGTTTCTATTTGCACGCGAACCTATCATGAGCGCTGCAAATGGGCCAGCAAGTCGCTGCCCTATGCGGCCGTA
Source organism: Reyranella sp. GW821-FHT12G01 (assembly GCF_058806575.1). NCBI lineage: Bacteria > Pseudomonadati > Pseudomonadota > Alphaproteobacteria > Hyphomicrobiales > Reyranellaceae > Reyranella > Reyranella sp. GW821-FHT12G01. The sequence goes on along the minus strand of NZ_JBXAPV010000001.1, from coordinate 2,684,622 downwards.
ACGCCTATCAGGCTATCGTGCAACCAGAACATGGCGAGGTATGCCACCGTCCCGATGACGACGACCAAGGCGTCGTTGCGCGACCAGCCTGTGGGGGGAGCGCCCATGTCGCCCCGGCGCTTCAGGGAAATCCGGTCGTAAACGGCCCAAGCCAGCAGGCCGCCGAACAGCAGCATCGAGCCCAGATCGCCATTTACCAGCAAGTGCGAAAGTGCCCAGGCCTTCACGGCGACCAGCATCGGATGGCGCAGGACCGACTTGATATGGCTCGCCGGGGCATACGCGGCCGTCAACGACACGAAGGCGAACCAAAGCAGGAAGAGCGCGATGGGATGGAACAGCGAGAAGGGCGGATTCCAGACCTGGATGTAGCCCGCACTGCGATACTGGCCGAACCCGACGCATATAAGGATCAGCCCGGCCGCCGAAACGAGGGAATAGAGACCCTTGTAACCGCCTTCGCCCAGGCGATCGATCGCGGCCGCCCGAGTACCCCGTAGGGTTGTAAAAGTGTGAATTCCGAGAAAGAGAAACAGGCCCAGGATCAGCAGCGTCATGAGCCGATTGTAGCATATTGAATATTGCGTCGCCGACGCGATTACCCGCCCCGGTTAAGGGGCGGGCGCGGTAACCTAGTGCGACGTCTGCGTGACGCTTCCGGTGCTGTCGACGGAGACCGCGACCTCGGTATCGTTCTTGGTCGCCTTGGCTTGCCAGGTTCCGTCGTCCTTGCGCTTCAGATCCTTGATGTTGGTGTAGCCGCTCGCCTCGATCTGGGTCCGGGCAGAGGTGGCGGTCTGGGCGCTGCCGGGCATGCCGGCAGGGGGCGCCGCGGGGGTGGTCGACGCCCCCGTTGAGGGAGGCATCTGGGCCATCGCGATCGACGCAACGGCGATCAGGGCCGCGGCAGTCGGCAGAATGAGCTTCATCGGGACACTCCTTGCGTTCGATGTCCCGGGTTAATGCGCAGCAACGGCCGACGTTCCCTCCGGTACGGTCAGGCGAGGTCCTCGGTGGATACCCTGAAGGTGTAATCCGGCAGGCAGCCGAGCACCTTCACGAAGGTCTGGTCGATCAGCAGGGTAATGTCGGCGGGATCGTTGCCGCTGGTGCCCACGGTCGCGAAGGCGTTGGCATCCCAGTCGACGAGGTCGAGCTGGAGGTGACCGAGCACGTCGATCGCACCGCTGACTTCCAGGCGGGTCAGGGGATCCTCGGCATAGGGGTACGGCGCCAGGTTGATCGATTCGGCCATCACCTGGATGGAGACGTCGATCCCGTCGGCGTTCACGGCCTCCAGCGTGCAGCACAGCATGCCGCCCTCGTTCTTCTCTCCATAGATGTCGGCGATGGCCGCCGAGATCATATCCACCTGCCGTTCAGCCATCTGTCTCTCCTGGCGCGCGCCTCAATTCGTCCCCCACATGTTCATCTTTTGGCCGCACGCAGGGGCAACCGTAAATGCCGTACCGCGTTCCATTTCTACGGTCGATGACCGTCGAAGGGGGTCCCGTGAGAATTCTGCCCGTGCTTGTTTCGTCGGCCTTGATGCTGACGGTCCTTCCCGTCGTTGCGCAGCAGATCGCGCTGGCGCCGGGCAAGGCTGACTGCGCCACAGACGAGCCCGATATCGTCCAGATCAGCTGGGATGCACCGTGCGAAGAGGGCAACTGGCTTCTCGAGCCTGGCGTGGGTTGCCGCATGTGGGATTGGCATCCCGACAAGCAGGACAAGGCGAGCTGGAGCGGCTCGTGCCGTGCCTCTCTGAAGGAAGGCAGGGGCATCAGCCAGTGGACCGAGCACGGCCAGCCCATCGACCGTTTTGAGGGTACCTATCGCAACGGCCGCCGCGAGGGTCCCGGCCGCTATTCCTGGAACGCCACCGACCGGTTCGAGGGCAGTTACGCCAACGACGTACCGAACGGTTACGGCACGGTGACGCTGGCAGGAACGACCCTTTCGGGTGAATGGCGCAACGGCTGCCTCAAGGTCGCGGACAAGGTGGTGGCCATCGGTGTGTCACGCGCGAGCTGCGACCAGGCTCCGGAAACCGAGCATTCGGTCGAGACCGCCAACCTCCACGAAAACCCGCACGAGTGACGTAAGCGCGCCCTCGCTACGTGATGTTGAAGTAGTGAAGCGCCATGCCGATCAGGCCCGAGGCAACGATCGGGTAGGCAGGGTTGATCTTGGTCCGCCACAGCAGCAGGAAGACTACGAGGGCGATGACGCCGAAAAACACCTCGGTGATCGCGCCACGCCCCATGATGATCGCGCCGGCGAGCACGAGCCCCACGGCGACCGATCCGAGGCCAGCCTGGATCGCCGGCCGCCACCGCCAGGTGGCAAGGTGGGTCCACAGGCGGCCCACGAAGAAAGTCAGCAGGCCGGTCGGCAGGAAGAAGGCCACGAGAGCCACCAGGGCGCCCGGAATGTGGCCCACGACCACGCCGATCGATGCGACCATCATCATGTTCGGGCCGGGTGCGAGCTGGCCCAGGCTGTAGAAATGCATCAGCTCTGGAAACGTGATCCAGTGATACGTGTCGACCGTCAGCTCCTTCATTTCCGGGAAGGCGGCCATGCCGCCGCCCACGGTGAGGAGGGAGAGGTAGGCGAAGACGCTCGCGAGGTCCCAGTACTGCTTCACCGGATGTCCTTGTCGCGCGGCCGATGCCACCAGATGGCGATGATCCCGGCGACGATCAGCGCGTAGGGCACGGGCACCTTGAAGAAGGCGACGGCAATTGCGGTAAGAACGACAAAGACGTAGTCGGCGAACGACTTCAGCGTCTTGGCGCCGAGCTGGACCAGCACCACCACGATCAACCCGACCGCACCAGCCGCGATCCCCTGCAGGAAGGCCTTCGACCATGCCCCGTCGCCGCTGGCGCCGTAGGCAAAACCCGCTGCGATCATGAGGGAGGCACCGGGAATGCACATTCCCAGGGTCGCGACGATGGCGCCCATGCCGCCGCGCAGCCGGTCACCGACCAGGATCGACATGTTGGTGGCATTGAGGCCGGGGAGGGTCTGGCTGATCGACAGCAGTTCGACGAAGCTCAGATCGTCGAGCCAGCGCTGGCGCACTACGAGGCCGGTCCTGAGATAAGCGACCACACCGCCGCCCAGGCTGGTCGCGCCCATCACGAGGAAGACCCAGAAGAGCTTTCCGAGCGAAGGCGGGGGCGGCGGCGGAGCGGTTTCTGCGACGCTCATTCGTGCGCTTGCGGCGGGTTGCCCTTCAGGCGGTAGACGGCGCCGGTCTTGGTCGTGGTGAGGGCCAGCCAGTCGGCGGCAACCTGCTGGAGCTCCAGGAAGAAGCGCTCGCAGTGATTCAGCGACTTGTGGCTGATGCCTTCGGGGCCGTCGAAACGAAGCTGGAAGGCGAACTCGCCCACGAAGGCATGGTGATCGCCACGGGCGCGCCACAGGCCGAGATTGGCCGTCGCCGCCGTGTGATGGCCGAAGTCGAGCAGGCAGATGTCCTGCAGCAATTCCTCGACGATCGTCTGGTTCACCAACGAGATGTCATTGGGGCCATCGCACGAGATCGACGACAGGGCGGGGAAGATCTGCGTCAGCTCGGGCAGCGACATGTTGCCGAGCGACGACATCACGATGCGGGCCGCCTGCGGGGCCTGGCTGAGGCCGAACTCGACATTGTGCGACAGCAGACGCCGGATGCCGCCGATCTTCTCCTTGAGCGGCATGACCTCGAGCTTGAACTTGATCTTGTACTTGCCATCGATGTGCGGCCGCACGTCCAGCGCCTGAGCCTTGGCCATGTCGTCGCTGCGATACTTGAAGACGATTTCCGGGTCGCCGATCGCGAAGCCGTCCTCATAGGCAATGCGGCGGCGCACGATGAAGCTGTTGTTGTAGAGGTGGTAGCCGCCGGTATCGAGGAACAGGACCTCACGTACCTCGGGTCGCTGCTGGGACTTGGGCGTGTGCTGATAGCCCACACCGGTCGTCGCCGCGGCGCGCTGGACCAGGGCTGCGAATTCCTTGAACACGTGGGCCGAGGTGAAGCGGTCGGGCTTCAGGATCAGCTTGCACTGCAAATACTGGATTTCATCGCAGCGACGCCCGTCGGCGTAATTGCTGGCCTGGCGATCGCCAAGCCACTGGGCGATCTGCCCGTCGTCCTGGTGTGAATGCATTCTTGCTCCCTGGAGCTAGCGTAGCGCCGGTCTATCGCGCTGTCATCTCAGCCGACTGGGACGCCTTTCCGTAGGTGTCGACCTTGCCGTCGGTGAAGCAGACGTAATAGCGGTCCGACATCGACCACGGTGTCCGGCTCCAGAAGTCCCTGAGCACCGTGTAGTAGGCGCAATCCTTGCCGGGAGAATGCGTCGAGCCGTCGGGCGGCCCCATGACCGTGCGGACCTGTTCGCGGTCCATCCCGGCCTGCAGGCGCTCGACATTGTCGCCGTGGACGCAGCCGGTGAGCAGGGCGGTCGAAAGCAGACATGCAACGTACTTCATGGCCTTCTCCGTGTGCGATTAGTCTGGTTGGGCCTCGCCGCCAACAATTGTCGTGCAGGCGGATGGCTGGCGCAATTCCGAACGATGCGGTACGTCCGAAGGATGCAAGATCACAACAGATTTGTCGCGCCTGGCCACGTGGCCTCGCTGAGCGGCGCCACCGCCGGCCTGTCCGAAACCCCCATTTCCGAAGTGGCGATGACGGTGTTCGGGGATCCCGATGTCGTGCCGCTGTGGTTCGGCGAGAGCGACCTCGTGACCCCGGATTTCGTGCGAGACGCGGCGGCCAAGGGCCTGCAGGGCGGCGACACGTTCTATACGTGGCAGCGCGGCATCCCGGAGCTGCGCGGTGCGCTGTCGGCCTATACGGAACGCCTCTACGGCATCAAGTGCCCGATCGAGCGGCTGACCGTGACGACCGGCGGGATGCAGGCGATCCTGCTGACCTGCCAACTCCTGCTCGATCCCGGCGACAATATCGTGATCGTCTCGCCGATCTGGCCGAACATCACCTCGGCCACCAAGCTGGTGGGCGGCGTGCCGAAATACGTGGCGCTCGACCGCACACCGACCGGCGGCTGGAAGCTCGACCTCCAGAAGGTCTTCGACGCCGTCGATGGCCGCACGCGCGCGATCTTCGTCAATTCGCCGGGCAATCCGACCGGCTGGACGATGACCACGGAAGAGCAGGCGGCTCTCCTGGACTTCGCCCGCAAGCGCGGCGTCTGGATCATGGCCGACGAGGTCTATGCCCGGCTGATCTACACCAAGCGGCCGGATGGCCGGCAGGTGGCGCCGTCCTTCCTCGAACTGGCCGGTCCCGACGATCCGGTGATCGTGCTCAACAGCTTCTCCAAGCCGTGGGCCATGACGGGCTGGCGGCTGGGCTGGCTCACCCATCCGGCGGCGCTAGGCGATCAGTTCGCCAAGCTGGTGCAGATCAACACGTCGGGCGTTCCGGCCTTCCTGCAGAAGGGCGCCGTGGCCGCGCTGGAGCAGGGCGACACGTTCGTGTCCGAGATGGTCGAGCGGTGCCGCTCCGGCGGCGAGCTGGTGTTCCAGCGCCTCTCCGCGCTACCCAATGTCAAGATCGCGCGGCCGGATGCGGCCTTCTACGCCTTCTTCTCGGTGGATGGCGTCGACGACACGCTGGCCTTCTGCAAGACGCTGGCCAAGCAGTACAAGGTCGGGCTCGCGCCCGGCGAGGCGTTCGGGCCGGGCGGGCAGGGCAACGTGCGCCTGTGCTTCGCATCGAGCGCGGAGCGGCTCAGCAAGGGCCTCGATCGCATCGAAGCGGCGATCAAGGCGTTGTAATGCCGGCATGTCCGCAGCTCCCTCCATCGCGGTCCAGCACCTGCGCAAGGTGTATGGCGAGATCGTCGCCGTAGACGATCTGAGCTTCTCGGTGCCGCGTGGCGCCGTGCTCGGACTGCTGGGCGGCAATGGCGCGGGCAAGACGACGACCATTGCGATGCTGCTCGGTTTGCTCGAACCGACGGGCGGTAGCATCGAGATCCTCGGCATCGACATGCTGCGGCGGCGCTACGCGGCGCTGCCGCGCATGAATTTCTCCTCGCCGTATGTCGACCTGCCGCATCGCCTGACCGTGCGTCAGAACCTGCAGTTCTACGGCCGGCTCTACGGCGTGAAGGACCTCAAGCGGCGCATCGAGGAGATCGCCGAGCACATGCAGGTCGCGCCGTTCCTCGATCGCCAGGCCGGCAAGCTGTCGGCCGGCCAGAAAACACGCGTCGCGCTGGCCAAGGCACTGATCAACAAGCCCGACATCCTCCTGCTCGACGAGCCGACGGCCTCGCTCGACCCCGATACCGCGGACTGGGTGCGCGGCTATCTGGAGGCCTACCAGCACGAGACCCACGCCACGATCCTGCTCGCCTCCCACAACATGGCCGAGGTCGAGCGGCTGTGCGACGACGTCGTCCTGCTGCAGGCCGGCAAGGTCTTCGAGCGCGGCAGCCCGCGCGAGCTGCTCGAACGGTTCGGCCGCGAAGATATGGAAGAGGTGTTCCTCGACATGGCGCGCGGCCGGGGCCGCGGGCTCGATGTGCTGAAGGCGGAAGGGAGCCAGTCATGAGCGGCTCCTTCAATCGAATCTATGCCCTCGTGCTGCGCCATATCTATCTCTGGCGCAGCTCGGTGATGCGCCTGGTCGATTCGATCTATTGGCCGGCGGTGCAGATGGTCATGTGGGGCTTCATGACCCAGTACCTGCTGCCGCAGGCCTCGTTCGTGGCGCAGGCGGCGGGCGTGCTGCTGTCCGGGCTGCTGCTGTGGGAGGTCGTGGTCCGCGGCAACCTCTCGCTGTCGATCGCCTTCCTCGAGGAGATCTGGTCGCGCAACCTCGGGCATCTGTTCGTCAGCCCGATCCGCTCCTGGGAACTGGCGACCGGGATCATCATCGCGGCGCTGCTGCGCACCCTGCTGGGCATGATCCCTGTATCGCTGATGGCCTGGGCGTTCTTCGGCTACTCGATCTACTCGCTCGGCCTGCCGCTGCTGGCCTTCTTCGTGATCCTGCAGATGTTCTCCTGGTCGATCGGGCTCGCCATGTCGGGGCTGGTGATGCGGGTGGGGCAGAGCGCCGAGAGCTTCGCCTGGGCGGCCGTCTTCGTCCTGATGCCGGTAAGCGGGGTCTACTACCCTGTTTCAGTCCTGCCGCATTGGCTGCAGGTCATCGCCTGGGGCCTGCCGCCGGCCTACATCTTCGAGGGCATGCGCGCGATCATGGCCGAGAAGACGGTCCATTGGGACTTGCTGGCCGTCGCCTTCGGCCTCGCCGTCGTCTACCTGGTCGTGGGCTTCCAGGTGTTCCAGTGGTTCTTCCGCTCCTCGCGCCGGGCCGGTTCACTGTTGGGGCAGGGCGAGTAGAATGGGCGGCGTTTCCGGAGGTAAGTGATGTTCAAGAAGCTGATGATTCCCACCCTGATCTCGCTTGCCGCCGCAGCGTGTTCCACCGTCGACAAGATGGCCAACGAGCCGCTGAAGCCCGCCAAGCCGGTCCCGGCCTGGTCGAGCGTCTACACCGTGCCCTACGACGCGATGGTGACCTGTCTTGCCGCGCCGGGAGCCAGCGGCTTCGTCGTGAACATCGAGCCGTCCTCGGCGCCGGGCACGACGACGATCCTGTACGTGCCGCAAAGCGCCCCGCAGGCGGAATCGCGCTACGTCGTGAAGCGCGTGCCGGACGGCACGATCCAGGTCGACTGGATCCGTGTCGGCACGGTCGGCGGTCTCGACTGGCTCGACGTCCAGGCCCGCCAGCGCGCCAACCGCTGCGGCGGCGTCAGCTAGCTAGGGGGCGTTCAGCACCGCGTTGCAGGCCGCCGGCAGCTTCGGCCGGTAGGGCTTGGGCGGCGTGGTCGGCGCAACGACCGGCGCCTTGCGGAACCATGATTCGAGCGCCTCTCCGCAGCCGTCGTCGTGGGCGTAATCGGCCTGCGGCTGGCACTGCGGATTGCCGGGCGGGCAATAGAGCCGGATGTGGAAATGCTCGTCGTGCCCGTACCAGGGCACGAGCTTGCGCAGCCACGAACGGTCGCCGCCGGTCGTCTGGCACAGCCGCTGCTTGATCCACTTGTTGACGAAGATGCGATCGAGCCCCGGCATCTGCGCCGCCGTCCTCAGGAGCAGTACGTGCTGTTCGCTGAAGACGGAATCGTCGATGCCGCTGTCGTTGGGCAGGACCAGCGACCGCAGGCGCGGGTTCTCGCGGTCGCCCGGCGTGCGGCGCGCGCCCGGCTGGCGCTCGAACCAGATGTCGGCATCGAGGCCGACCTGATGGCTGGCATGGCCGGACGGGGCAGGTCCGCCGCGCGGTTGGCCGATGTCGCCAATGTAGAGATGCGCCTGGCCGGCGGCGCGCATCTTTTCCGCCAGGGTCTTGATGAACTCGATGGTGACCGGCTGGCCCCAGTAGCGATTGCGGCTGACGCGGATGGCCTCGTAACCGGGGCCATCCAGCGGCAGCGCCTGTGCGCCCTGCAGGCAGCCTGCGGTGTAGAAGCCGATCGATTGTGTCGGGCCCGGTGACGGTGTCGTGACGGTCGCCCAGTCGTTGGCGCGCGCCGCACCTGTCAGGCAGAGGAAAGCCGCGAGCAGCGGAATGACGAAACGCATCATCTTGTTGGCACGATAGTCGCTCGCTAAGACTTTGCCCATGGCCGACTACGACTTCCTGAGGCTCGAACGGCGGGGCGCCGTCGCGTCACTGACCCTGAACAGGCCGCAACGGCGCAACGCGCTGACCCACCGCATGATGCTGGAACTGCAGGATGCTTTCGTGGGCATCGGCCGGGACGCGACCTGCCGCGTGCTGGTGCTGCGCGGGGCGGGCGGGCATTTCTGCGCGGGCGGCGATCTCGACGTGATGGCCGACATGCCGCCCTTGCCGGCCGGCGGCGCGGATCCGCTTCTGCCGGCTTATCGCCAGTTCGGCGATGCACTGCTGGCGCTCGATGCCCTGCCGCAGGCCACCATCGCCGTGGTCGAGGGATCGGCGGTCGGCGGCGGTTTCGGCATGGCCTGCTGTTCTGATGCTGTCATCCTGCATAACAGCGCGCGGCTTGGCATTCCCGAGCCCAAGGTCGGCTTCATTCCCGCCCAGATCGTTCCGTTCCTGGTGCGGCGCTTGGGAGAGGGGCCGGTGCGCGACCTCGCGGTGACGGGGCGCGTGATCGACGGTGCGGAGGCGCACCGCCTGGGCGTGGGACGCTACCTGTGCGCGACCGGCGACGAGGTGGAAGCGACGCTGCAAAGTCTGCTCGATGACATTCTGAAGATGGAACCCAAGGCGCTGGCTGCCGCCAAGCAGCTGGTGCTGTCCTGCGGGACCAAGGATGATCTCACCGTCCTCGACGAGGCAGCGGCAAGCCTGGTCGGCCTGCTGCGCCAGCCCGAGGCGGCCGAGGGAATCCGTCATTTCATGGCAAAGACCACGCCCTCGTGGGCCAAGAGGTAAGACATGCGGAACTATCGCCACATCGAAGTCAGGCCAGTGGCCGGCGCGCTGGGCGCCGAGATTTACGGCGTCGACATGTCGAAGGACCTGGAAGCCGATGTCGTGGCCGAGATGCGCCAGGCCCTGCTCGACCATCTCGTCATCTTCCTGCGCGATCAGTCTGCGACGCCGCTCCAGCAGCTCGCTTTCGCGCGCAAGTTCGGCGAGCCGATCGAATACCCGCAGCTCAAGGGCCTGCCAGAATCGCAGATGATCACGCCGGTCGTGAAGCTCGAGCACGAGCGCAACAATTTTGGTGGCATCTGGCATTCCGACACGACCTACCTGCCGGTGCCGCCGATGGGCAGCATGCTGCTGGCGCGCGAGGTGCCTCCGTTCGGCGGCGACACGATGTTCGCCAACCAGTATCTCGCCTACGAGGCGCTGTCGGACGGCTTGAAGGCGACGCTCGACGGTCTGATCGGCGTCAGCTCGTCGGCCAAGGCCGACGTCAGCAAGACCCGCGAAGACCAGATGAAGGCAGCGGGCACCGAGCTGAAGGTCATGACGGCCGAGCATCCGATCGTGCGCACCCATCCCGAGACCGGCCGCAAGGCGCTCTACACGTCGGACGCCCACACCGCCCATATCAAGGGCTGGACCGAGAAGGAGAGCCTGCCGCTGCTGCGCTTCCTGTGGGAGCACCAGACGCGGCCCGAGTTCACCTGCCGCTTCCGCTGGGAGGCCGGGTCGCTCGCCTTCTGGGACAATCGCTGCGCGATGCACAATCCGATCAACGACTATCACGGCTTCCGGCGCGTCATGCACCGGATCACCTTGGCCGGCGACAAGCCGCGATAACGGGAGAGCAGGGCATGTCTGGAGCGGGAGGGTTACTGGCCGTACTCGTGCTTGTCGCCGCCAACGGGTTCTTCGTTGCCGCCGAATTCTCGCTGGTGGCCGTACGCCGCAGCCGGGTGCTCGAGCTCGCGGCCTCCGGACGGATGAACGCCAAGGCGTTGGTGCGCGCCCTCGACCATCTCGATTCCAACCTGGCCGCGACCCAACTCGGCATCACCATCTCGTCTCTGGCGCTGGGCTGGATTGGCGAGCCGGCGATCGGGCACCTGATCGAGAAGCCGCTGGCCGAGATCTGGGGCACCACGGCCGGCGTCAGCGCCTATGCTATCGCCGTCGGCATCTCCTTCGTCCTGATCACGGCCCTGCACATCGTGCTGGGCGAGCTCGCGCCCAAGAGCCTGGCGCTCCAGCGCAGTGAGAGCACGGCGCTGTGGGTGGTGCGGCCGCTCGGCTTGTTCCTGTGGCTTCTGCGGCCCGCGATCTTCGTGTTGAACGGGATGGGCAATCTGGTGCTGCGGCTGTGCGGCCTGCGGCCGGGGACGGGCGAGGAATCGCTGCATTCGCCAGGCGAGCTGAAGCTGCTGGTGGCCGCCAGCCAGGACGCCGGCCTGCTGCAGGATGCGCAGGAGGAAGTCGTCGTGCGCGCGCTCGACATCGGTAATCGCCGCATCGGCGAGATCATGACGCCGCGCACCGAGCTCGACTGGATCGATGCCAGCGACAGCCATGAAGACATCGTGCGGACCGTCCTCGACAGCCCCTACGAACAAATGCTGGTCGGACGCGGCAGCATCGACGTGCTGCTGGGCGCCGTTACCAAGACCGATCTTCTCAACCAGATGCTGGGCGGCGGCACGCTCGACCCGGCGGCGGCGGTTGCGGCGCCGCTGATGGTCCATGAGGCGATGCCGATCTTCAAGGTTCTGGAGCAGTTCAAGAAGGCGCCGGTGCGGCTCGCGGTGGTGGTCGACGAATATGGCGGCATCGAAGGCATCGTCACGCAGGCCGACCTGCTGGAAGCTTTGGCCGGCGACATTCCGGAGATGCCGGGCGATCATCCCGACATCGTCGAGCGTGAGGACGGTTCGCTGCTGATCGACGGCATGGCGCCCGCCCACGCGACCTTCGATCGGCTGGACCTCAGGGTGAGGCCGCCGGTCAGCACGAAGTACCATACGATCGCGGGCTTTGCGTTGGCGCAGCTCGGCCGCCTGCCGGTGGCGGGCGAGCAGTTCAGCTACGAGGACTGGACGTTCGAGATCGTCGACATGGACGGAAGGCGCATCGACAAGCTGCTGGCGCGGCGGGCGCCGCAGGTCGACGCCTGACCTTCAGCGCGACGAGGAAGGCGTCAGCGTGATCGTGCCGACGGCGGAACGGGCGGTCTCTCCGCGGGAGCCGCCGATCCCGATGTAGGCGAGCTTCTGCCAGCCATCGACGAAGTTACGCGCGTAAGGCGACAGCATGTTGCCCGACTGGCCGAGCGGCGTGGCGAAACGGCTGTTCTCGAGATCGCTGAAATCGTAGATGCCGCGATAGCCGGCGCCGTGCACGGCATCGAACGGCCGGTTGCCCCGGAACGAGGGGCCGGCCCGGTTCAGCGTCTGGTTGCCGCCGTCCGAGGGGTAGCGCACCGAGGCGATGTCGCGCAGCAGCGGCACACCGTCGAACAGTGGATGGCGATGGACGGCGTTGTGCTCGCGACCCCATTGCCACTTGGTCATGTCCGCGCCCTGGCGGCGCGAGATCCAGTCGAGCGCGCGGTCGAGCGCCAGGGCAATAGCATCCTCGCAGCTCTCCGTCTGCTTGGTGCCGCCATCGTCGCACCAGCCCGGCTTGTCGCGCAGGACACGCACCATCAGGGGCACATCGGGCGTAGCGATCGAGTTGTAGAGATCCTCGCCCAATTCATCGGCCAGCAGCCCGCGCTGCAGCTCGGCGATCCAGGCATCGTAGATCAGCGGCTCGGGCCGGCTCGCCAGCATGAACATGTTCCAGCGGCTGAGCAGCTCGCGCGCTTGGGCAGCACGCGCGTTGCGCGGCGCGCCCTTCAGCAGGTAAGGCAGCATCTCCGCAGCATCGAGCGTGAGATTGTCGGCCTGCATCACGATCATGCCGTAGACCGGGTGGCGCTCGACCTCGCCCAGCAACTGAGCGGCGCGGCGCTGGCGATAGGGTTCCGCCCAGTCCTTGCTGATGAAGTGGCGATAGTCGTCGGGCACGAGCCGGCCGTTGGCGTTGACGATCAGTCCTGCCGGCGGATTGTAGGCGCGCGGCAGCTCGTCGAATGGCACGAAGCCCGCCCAGTCGTATTCCGACGTCCAGCCCGGGACCGGCATCGAGCCGTCGCCCTTGCGCCGGATCGGCACGCGCGCCGGCGAGATCAGACCGATGTTTCCCGACGTATCGGCATAGACCATGTTCTGCATCGGCGTGACGATGCGGCGCGCCGCGGCCTGGAATTCTTCCCAGTTCTGCGCCGAGCCCAGGCGGGCGAAGCCCTCTGCCGAGGTATCGGCGCCGTCGAGCGCGGTGGCCTGCAGCGCCAACACGTGACCCTGCGGCGTCAGGCCGTCGCTGCGGCGGATGAAGTCGTCGATCACCGGGCCGTGCCGCGTCTCGCGCACGCGCATGGTGATGGGATCGCCCCACGCGACCTTGATCGTCTCGTCGCGCACCGCGAAGGGGCGGGCGCCGTCGGGCGTGATGTAGCGGTTGGGATCGGTCGGATCGACCCGCTCCACGAAGATGTCCTGGCTGTCGAGATTCGTCGTGGTGAAGCCCCAGCCGATGATGCCGTTGTGGCCCAGCACGACGGCCGGCGAGCCGGGCGAGGTGGCGCCGCGGATGTCGAAGCCCGGCCCGACCAACCGGGCGAGATACCAGACCCCCGGGAACGAGAAGCCGAGATGCGGGTCGTTGGCGAGCAGCGGCCGCTCCGACACTGTGTGCGCGCCCGACAGCACCCACTCGTTCGACGCCATGCGCTTGCGCGTGACTTCGTTGTCGGTGCCGTGGAAAATCCGGTCGAGATCGATGTCCTTCACCGCGGCGAGGACCATCGACAGGGTCGAATCCTTGCTGTCGCCCGGCGGCTCGATCAGGAATTTCACGCCGTCCTCGCCGATCTTCTGCGAGAGCCTGAGCCGCAACAGTTCGGCGCGCCAGTTGCCGTCGAGGCCGAGTGCCATCAGCTTCGCCCAGACGAGCGAATCGGCAGGGCGCCACGGATCGGGCCGGTAGCGGCCGCCGGACAGGAGCTTGATCAGCGTGAGTTCGAGGCCGAACTGCTGGTCGTCGTCGGCAAGCCAGGCGTTGACGCCGGCGGCATAGGCATCGAGGCGCGCGCGCATGGCGGGCGAGAGGGCGTTCACGCTCTCCGAAGCGCGCCGGTAGACGCCGAGGCCTCGCATGGTGCGGTCGTTGTCGACGATACCGTTGCCCACCAGCGCCGGCGGCACGAGTTCCGCCAGCCGTCCCTGGCCGAGGCGACGCATCAGCTCCATCTGCCAGAAGCGGTCCTGGGCATGGACGTAGCCCAGCGCGAAGGAGGCATCCTCGATCGAGCCTGCAGTGATATGCGGCACCGCGTTCTTGTCGCGCAGGATCTCGACCGGCGCCTTGAGGCCGACCAGTTCGAGCTGGCCGCTGTAGCTCGGCAGCGCGCCGCGGACCTGGAAGTAAGTGCCGACCAGGAAGACCGCTAGCGCCAGCGCCGTGCCGACCAGGAGCTTGCCCAGGAAGGCTGCGACGCGAAGCAACAGCCTCACCGGTTCAGCCGCCGAGATACGAGAGGATCGCGTCGCGGTCGCTGTCGAGGTCGGGGGCGGCGCGCCGCGTCGTCGGGTCGGCGAAGGCCGACATCTTGAGCGGGTTGCCGGCAAGCTTCAGCGTGCCGCCGCTGCCGTCGGGCACGTCCACCAGCATGTTGCGGGCGGCGACCTGCGGATGCTGGATGGCCTGAGCGATGTTGTTGATCGGGCCGCAGGGCACGCCGCCCTTGGACACGACGGCGATCCAATGATCGGTCGTGTTGGTCTTCAGGACGGACTCGATTTCGTCCTTCAGCTTCTTCTGGGCCTTCTGGCGCAGAGCGTTCGACTTGTAGGCGGGATCGGTCGCCATGTCGGACCGGCCGAGCGCCTCGCACATCTTGATGAACAGGCTGTCGTTGCCGGCGGCGATGATCATCGAGCCGTCGGACGTGGCGAAGGCCTCGAAGGGCGTGATGGTCGGATGGCGGGCGCCGAGCGGGCCGGGGATTTCCTTCTCGACCGTGTAGCGCATGATCGCGTTCTCGAGCAGCGCGAGCTGGCAGTCGAACATCGCGATGTCGACCTTGGTGGACTCGCCGGTCTTCAGACGGTGCACGATCGCGGCGTTGACGGCCACGGCGGTGTAGAGGCCCGCGCCGATGTCGCCGATCGACATGCCGACGCGGCTGGGCGGCTGCCCCTCGTTGCCGGTGATGCTCATGATGCCGCCCTGGCCCTGCATGACCATGTCGTAGGCGGGATCCTTGGAGTTCGGGCCGGTATGGCCGAAGCCCGAGGCCGAGGCGTAGATGAGTTGCGGGAACTTGGCGTGCAGCGTCTCCCAGCCGTAGCCCAGCTTCTCCATCGTGCCGGGGCGGAAATTCTCGACCACCACGTCTGCCTTCGCGAGAAGCTGCTCGAAGATCTTGCGGTCGGCATCGGCCTTGAGGTCGAGCGCGATGCTCTCCTTGCCGCGGTTGACCGACGCGAAGTAGGTCGACTTGCCGTTCACGAACGGACCGTAGGCGCGGGCGTCGTCGCCGCCCTTGGGCGGCTCGACCTTGATCACCCTGGCGCCCATTTCGGCCATCAGAAGGGTGCAGTAGGGCCCCGCCAGGATGCGGGAGAGATCGATAACGAGAATGCCCGCCAGCGGGCCCTTGGTATTCTGGGTCATGCTCGGTTCTTAACCAGAGGATCGTCGCGAATCCAGCCACACATTGACGGCAGCGGCAGAGATGACGATCGCTCCGCCAATCAAGGTAAGATCGTCCGGCTTTTCGCCATCGAACAGCCACACCCAGATCGGTCCCAGGACCAGCTCGAGAAGGCCGAGCAGGGACGCCTGGGCCGCCGGGATGCGCTTCAGGCTGGCCATGTAGAGCAGCAGGCCGACCGCGAGCTGCCCGGGGCTGAGGGCGAACAGCCACGGCAGCTGCGACCAAGTGACGTTCTCGGGATGGGCAAAAGGCAACGCCACGAGACCCGAGATGAGGCCGGCCAGCCAGATCGACGGCGTCATGCCGATGTCACGCCGGTGGCGGACGACGACATAGTTGCTGCTCATGCACAGGACCACGATGAAGGCCACGGCCATGCCGGCGATGGCGCCGGGCTGAAGGGAACCGGCCACGCTGATCGCGAGGCCGATGACGGCCATCGCCATCGCGACGATCGTGTGACCATGCAGTGGCTCGCCCAGGAACAGCCGGGCCGCGATCGCAGTGATGAACGGCGTGGCGCCGAACATGATCAGCACGTTGGCGACCGGCGCCAGGCCCAGCGCCAGGATGAAGCTCACGAAACTTCCGGCGAGCAGAACGGCGCTCAGCAGCAGGGCCCGGCCGCCGTTGCGCACGTCGATCAGGACTTTTCGGCGTTGCCAGATCAGCAGCGGCAGCATCGTGACGACCAGGAGTGCCGATCTCCAGAACGACACGTCCCATGCGGGAAGGTCGATCCGCCGGACGATGACACCCGCCGTGCTGAAAACGGCAGCCGCGACCACGGCAAACAGCACACCGAGCAGGGCGGAACTTGGCGGGGCAGTGGACGTTTTCATCGAAACGAAAGTGTGAATACGGACCCGCCGTGCCCCCGTCCATCGATTCCCTCGACCTGCCGCCTTTCAAGCCACGGTTTCCGTGGTGGGGGGCCGATCTTCAGACGATCGCCATACGTTTGACCTCCGCGCGCGTCTGCGATCTCGCACCGCACACCAGCGAGCGCATGGCCTTTCCGATGGCCGACCGTACCGGCGACATCCTGCTGGGGATGCTGGACCACCCGACCGAGCCGGTCGACGGCCGTCCGCTTGTCCTGCTGATCCATGGTCTCACCGGCAGCGAGAACAGCGCCTACATGCTGAACGCCGCCCGGCACTTGCTCGACAGCGGCTACCGTGTCCTGCGTCTCAACCTGCGTGGCTGCGGCCCGTCGCGGCCGCATTGCCGCGAGCACTACCATGTCGGTCGCACCGCCGATTTCCGCCGCATCCTGTCTCAATTGCCTGAGGATTTGACGGAGAACGGTGTCGTCGCGATCGGCTACTCGCTGGGTGGCGCGATGCTGCTCAAGTACCTGGGGGAGGAGGGCTCGTTCTCGCCGCTGCGCGGCGCGGCCACGATCTGCGCGCCGATCGACCTGTCGCGCACCTGCAAGCACATGATGCGCGCGCGGAACTGGCTCTACCACACCTACCTTTTGAACGACATGAAGGCCGAGGCGCTGGCGCCCGGTGCGCTGACCACGGCGGAGGAGCGGGAGATCATCAAGTCGGCGCGCAGTGTGTGGGATTACGACGACCGGTTCATCTCGCCGCGCTATGGTTTCCGCGGCGCCGAGGATTACTACGAGCTCTGTTCGCCGCTCGCTTTCATGCCCGAGATACGCGTGCCGACCATGGTCATC
Source organism: Reyranella sp. GW821-FHT12G01 (assembly GCF_058806575.1). NCBI lineage: Bacteria > Pseudomonadati > Pseudomonadota > Alphaproteobacteria > Hyphomicrobiales > Reyranellaceae > Reyranella > Reyranella sp. GW821-FHT12G01. The sequence continues at coordinate 2,667,648 of NZ_JBXAPV010000001.1, read as the reverse complement.
GCCTCGTGCGACGATCCGTGGATTCCCGTCGAGTACTACCGGGAGTTCAACTGGTCCGACAATCCGTCGCTGGTGCCGCTAATGCCGCCGGCCGGCGGGCATATCGGTTTCCACGCGCATGACAGCGCGCGGCCGTGGTGCGACCTTGCGGTGGAGAAATTCATCGACCGGCTTGCTACCATCGAGGCGTGAGCCTCGATCTTCCGCCCTTCCGTCCGCGCTTCCCCTGGTGGGGCGCCGATCTCCAGACCGTCGCCAACTACCTGCGACCGCCCGAGCGAACGCTCGGGCCGCACGCTTCTCGATCGTTGCTGATCGACCTGCGCGATGGAACCGGTGACCGGCTTTTCTGCACGCTCGATCGACCGGCGAAGCCGAAAGCCGGCACGCCGCTCACCATCCTGATCCACGGGCTGACCGGATCGCAGGAGAGCTTTTATATCTACAGCATGGCGCGCCGGCTGCTCGATGCCGGGCAACGCGTGCTGCGGATCAACCTGCGTGGCGCCGGCCCTTCGCGTGCGACCTGCCGCGGCCAATACTATGCCGGCCATAGTCAGGACTTTCGCGCGCTGCTGGCGAACCTGCCAACCGACCTGGTCGTCGATGGCGTGAGAGCGGTGGGTTATTCGCTGGGCGGCGCGATGCTGCTCAAATATTTGGGCGAGGAGGGGGAGGCCGCACCCTTGCGCGCGGCGGCAACTGTCTGTGCACCGATCGACCTGTCCGCGACCTGCCAACGGATGATGCAGCCGCGTAACATCGTCTATCACCGGCATATCCTCGGTATGATGAAGGTCGAGGCGACCGCGGCAGGTGCCGGGATCTCGGAGGATGAGCGAGCGGCCATCATGGGATCGCGCTCCGTCTGGGACTATGACGAGGTGTCCATCGCGCCACGTCACGGTTTCGGTGGCGCCGAGGATTACTACGAGCGCTGCAAGCCCGTTCGCTTCATGCCTGGTATCCGCGTGCCGACGCTGGTGCTGGGTGCGCTGGACGATCCGTGGATTCCCGGCGCGCTCTATAGTGGCTACGATTGGGCGGGCAACCCGGCACTGACGCCGCTGTTGCCGGCGCGTGGTGGCCATGTCGGTTTCCATGGTGCCGGTAGTCGCCAGCCCTGGAGCGACGAAGCCATCATGAGGTTCTTCGAACGTGGGTGAGACTGAGCCAATGGCGATGATCGTGGGAGTGGCCTGCTCCCTGGTGGCGCTCGTGATGGCCTGGCGTGCCTATCGCGGCGCGGCGGAAGAGCAGGAGCGCCGAAAGCGCGAACGCGAGGAAAGCGATCGCCGTTAGGTGAGAACCAGCGGCTCCGCCGGCGGCCCGTCGCGCAGCAGGGCGGGCAGGAGCGTGCCGAGGCCGAGCGGTTCGAAGCGCTCGGAGGACACGGCGATCTCGTCGGCCGTCCACCAGCGATGACCCAGCGTCCAGCTCCGTTCCTTCTCGTCGAGGCCGGACGTGTCGATCTCGGTGCGGTCGGTGCGCGCAAGGAAGAAGCGTTCCTTGTGCAGCACATCCTTGCCGCGCCAGCTCATGCGGCGCTCGCGCTTCCACACCCAGCGGGGCGTGTCGATCACCGGCAGCTTGGTCTCTTCGCCGGCCTCGCGCACGGCGGCCTGGGCATAGTCCTCGCCCGGATCGACCATGCCGCCGATCATCACCCAGAACGGATCGAAGAACGGCTTGGCCGGATCGTACACGTGGGGATCGTGCACGTTGAACAGGAACAGGCGGTCCTGCGGATCGAGCAGGACGAGGCGCGCCGACGGACGTTCTATCATTTGGACTTTAGCAGCCGCGCGGCGTCCACCGCGCCGTAGGTCAGGATGCCGTCGCAACCGGCGCGCTTGAAGCCGGTCAGCGTTTCGATCAGCACCTTGTTCCAGTCGAGCCAGCCGCGATCGGCGGCGCCCCGGAGCATCGCGTATTCGCCGCTCACCTGATAGGCATAGGTTGGAACACCGAACGTGTCCTTCACGCGGCGCACGATGTCGAGATAGGGCAGGCCGGGCTTCACCATCACCATGTCGGCGCCTTCCTCGATGTCGAAGCCCACTTCACGCAGGGCCTCGTCCGAGTTGGCGTAGTCCATCTGGTAGGTCTTCTTGTCGCCCTTCAGCGCGCCCGAGCTGCCGATGGCGTCGCGGAACGGATTGTAGAAAGCCGAGGCGTACTTGGCGGCGTACGACATGATCTGTTCGTGCTGGTAGCCCCTGGCGTCGAGCGCGGCACGGATCGCACCGATGCGGCCGTCCATCATGTCCGACGGTGCCTGGATGTCGGCGCCGGCCTCGGTCTGCACGATCGCCTGCTTGACCAGGGCCTCGACCGATTCGTCGTTCAGGATGCGGCCGTCACGCACGATGCCGTCGTGGCCGTCGCTGTTGAACGGGTCGAGGGCCACGTCGCAGACGATGCCGATATCCGGAACGGCCTTCTTCACCGCCGTGATGGCGCGGCAGACGAGGTTGCCCGGATTGTAGGCCTCGCGCGCGTCGGGCGTCTTGGCCTTGGGATCGGTCTCGGGAAAGATCGCGATGGCGGGAATGCCGAGATCGCGCGCTTCCTTTGCAGCCTCTGCGAAGAGGTCGATCGAGAGGCGGTCGACGCCCGGCATGGAAGCGACCGGCGTGCGGGCGTTCGTGCCTTCCTGGACGAAGACCGGCCAGATCAGGTCGTCGACGGAGAGCTTGTTTTCCGCGACGAGGCGGCGGGACCATTCCTCGCCGCGATTGCGGCGCAGGCGGGTCGTGGGATAGCGGCCGAGGGTCGTGAAACGGGCGGACATGAGCCGCCTTATGGCGCGAACCGGGGAGGGCCGCAATGCGGCTCCTTCTCCTGCGGGAAAGGCGCCCCACATGGTATCCAGACATCCCCACAGGAGCATTTCCCATGGCCGCTTCTCCGTCCTCCGGTCCCGTCGAAAGCCACTATGCATCGCGCTCTCTGGTCGACACCGTGCTTGCCGCGGTCGATGAGGCCGGGCTGCCGGCGGGCCTGCTCAAGACGAGCGATCTGGCACCGCTCGACCAGTTCCACGTGCGCGGCCTCGCCGCGACCAAGGAACTGGCGGCAATGGCCGGCATCGACGCCGGGTCGCGCGTGCTCGATATCGGCTCCGGCATCGGCGGGCCATCGCGGCATCTGGCGGAGTCGTTCGGATGCCAGGTGGTCGGCATCGACCTTACCGAGGAATATTGCCGCGTGGCGGAGGCGCTGACCGCCCGCACGGGACTTGCCGACAAGGTCACCTACAAGGCCGCGAACGCACTCAACCTGCCGTTCCAGGGGAGCAGCTTCGATATCGTCTGGACGCAGCATGTCGCCATGAACATCGTCGACCGGCCGCGCCTCTACAGCGAAATGTACCGCGTGCTGAAGCCCGGCGGCCGGCTTGCGCTCTATGACGCCATCGCGATCGACGGCAAGGAACCGCTCTATCCGGTTCCGTGGGCACGCGATCCTTCCACGAGTTTTCTGATGAATGCCGATGCGACACGCGCGGTCCTGGAGAAAACCGGCTTCACGATCCGCGCCTGGCGCGATGTCTCCGAAGAATCCAGGCAATGGTTCGCGGCGCAGAAGCCGCCGGCGCAGCCGCCGAAACTGGGCATACACTTGCTGCTCGGTCCGGATTTCAGGATCATGGCCGGCAATTTTGCACGCAATGTCAGTGAAGGACGTGTCGGCTTGCTGATGGCTGTGGCCGAGAAGACTTGATACGGTTTCGCCCGCATGGATTTCAATCTTTCTGAAGATCAGCAGGCCTTCCGCGACACGGCCCGGCAGTTTGCGACGGACCGCATGCTGCTGCAGGCCGCCCACTGGGACGCCGAGAAGATCTTTCCCGAGGAAGTGCTGCGCGAGGCGGCGGCGCTCGGCTTCGGCGGCATCTACGTGCGTGACGATGTCGGCGGCAGCGGCCTCAGCCGTTTCGACGCGGCGCTGATCATGGAGGAGCTATCGGCGGCCTGTCCCAGCACGGCAGCCTACATCTCCATCCACAACATGGCGGCGTGGATGATCGACGCCTTCGGCGACGAGGAGCAGCGCAAGCGCTTCCTGCCGAAGCTCTGCTCGATGGAGCATTTCGCGAGCTACTGCCTCACCGAGCCGGGCGCCGGATCGGATGCGGCTGCGCTGGCGACACGGGCCGAGTTGCAGGGCGACCACTATGTCCTGAACGGCAGCAAGGCCTTCATCTCGGGCGGCGGCCGCAGCGACATCTATGTCGTGATGCTGCGCACCGGCGGCGCGGGCGCGAGCGGTGTCTCGACCCTGGTGGTCGAGGCAGGGACGCCGGGCCTGTCGTTCGGCAAGCAGGAGAACAAGCTCGGCTGGAACAGCCAGCCGACGTCGGCGGTGGTCTTCGAGAACTGCAAGGTGCCGGTCGCCAATCGGCTGGGGCCGGAGGGCCACGGCTTCAAGATCGCGATGATGGGGCTCGACGGCGGGCGCATCAACATTGGTGCCTGCTCGCTGGGCGGCGCGCGCGCCTGTCTGGAGACGGCGTCGCGATACGTCGTGGAGCGCAAGCAGTTCGGCAAGCCGCTGGCCGATTTCCAGGCGACACAATTCAAGCTCGCGGACATGGCGACCGAGCTCGACGCGGCAAGGCTGCTGATCTGGCGCGCAGCCTCGCTGCTCGACGCCAAATCGCCGGAAGCCACGCAGGCCGCCGCCATGGGCAAGCGCTTCGCCACCGACACGGGCTTCCGCGTGGTCAACGAAGCGCTGCAATTGCATGGCGGATACGGCTACTTGAAGGATTTCCCGCTGGAGCGCTATCTCCGCGACCTGCGCGTGCACCAGATCCTCGAAGGTACGAACGAGATCATGCGCGTGATCATTTCGCGAAGGCTCTTGGTGGGCTAACGCCGCCGCCCGAATTTGGAGTTTGAATTGTCAGAAGCTGAAATCCTGTTCGATGTGAAGGACGGCCTGGGCGTCATGACGCTCAATCGCCCGAAGGTCCTCAACTCGCTGTCGCACGGCATCATCCTCGAGATGGAGCGCGTGATGCCGGAGTGGGAGAAGGACCCGTCCATCAAGGCGGTGGTCCTGCGCGGCGCGGGCGATCGGGCTTTCTCCGCCGGCGGCGACGTGGCGGGCCTCTATCGCGAGATGCGCGACAATCCCTCGGGCACGCTGCGGCGCGACTTCTTCCGCGACGAGTACATCGTCAACCGGCGCATCTACCGCTACGCCAAGCCGTGGATCTCGCTGATCGACGGCATCAACATGGGTGGCGGCGTCGGCCTGTCGGCGCACGGCTCGCATTCGGTGGTGACGGAGAAGTATCTCTTCGCCATGCCGGAGACGACCATCGGTCTCTTCCCCGACGTTGGCGGCGGCTACTTCCTGACGCGCCTGCCGGGTGCACTGGGCACCTTCCTGGCACTCACCAGCTATCGCCTCAAGGCGGCGGACGCGGTGTGGGCGGGTATCGCCAACGCCTTCGTGCCGAGCGCGAAGATCAACGACCTGCAGGCAGCTCTCGGTGAGGCGGACCTTTCCGGACCGCGTGCAAACGAGAAGGTCGATGCCGTGATCGCCCGCTTCCAGGCGGATGCCGGAGACCAGACTCTGCCGGCGCTGATGCCGGAGATCGATCGCTGCTTCTCGGCCGAGACGCTGCAGGAGATCGTCGAGAAGCTGAAGAAGTCGAACAGCGAGTTCGCGCAGAAGCAGCTCGCCGCGCTGATGAAGCTGTCGCCGCTGTCGATGGCGATCACGCTCGAGCAGATGAAGCGCTGCGCCAACCGGTCGTTCGAGGACACGATGACGATCGAGTACCGCATCTCGCAGCGCTGCATGCAGAAGGGCCACGACTTCTTCGAAGGCGTGCGCGCGCTGCTGATCGACAAGGACCAGAAGCCGCAGTGGAACCCGCCGACGATCGACGGCGTCTCGCGCAGCCTGGTCGAGGAGCATTTCAAGCCGGTGTCGAACGACCTGTTCTTCGACTAAGGGCGGCAGCAACCAAACGGAGGAAACCATGGCGAAGATCGCCTTCATCGGTCTCGGCAACATGGGCGGGCCGATGGCCGCCAACCTGGCAAAGGCGCAGCATCACGTGGTGGCGTTCGACTTGTCGGACGCCGCCGTGAACACGGCCGTGGAGAAGGGGGCTCACAAGGCCTCCTCCGCCGCCGAGGCGGTGAAGGGTGCCGAGATCGTCGTCACCATGCTGCCGGCCGGCAAGCATGTCCGTGAGGTCTACGAGAAGGACGTGCTGCCGAATGTCGGCAAGGGCACGCTGCTGATCGACTGCTCGACCATCGACGTGGAAAGCGCCCGCCACGTGGCGGCGCTGGCCGAGAAAGCCGGGCTCGACATGGTCGACGCGCCGGTCTCCGGTGGCGTCGGCGGTGCGACGGCGGGTACGCTCACCTTCATGGTGGGCGGCAGCGATGCGTCGTTCGCCAAGGCCAAGCCCATCCTCGAGAAGATGGGCAAGAACATCGTTCTGGCCGGCGCGAGCGGCGGCGGCCAGGCCGCCAAGATCTGCAACAACATGATCCTCGGCGTCTCGATGATCGCGGTCAGCGAGGCCTTCATGCTGGCCAAGCGCCTGGGCCTCGACGCGCAAAAGCTGTTCGAGGTGGCCTCGACCGCGTCGGGCCAGTGCTGGTCGCTCACCAACTACTGCCCGGTGCCGGGTCCGGTGCCGGCCTCGCCCGCCAACCGCGACTACCAGGCGGGCTTCACCGCGTCGATGATGCTGAAGGACCTGATGCTGGCCCAGCAGGCGGCCAATGCCGCCGGCGCAAGCACGCCGCTTGGCGCGGAAGCAGCGCAGCTCTTCAGCCTGTTCGTGAACTCCGGGAACGGCGCCAAGGACTTCTCCGGCATCATCAAGATGCTGGACGGCAAGTGAGGGCCGCATGATCACGCTCTACGATCTCGCCTTCGACGAAGACCGGCGCCCCAGCCCGTTCTGCTGGCGCACCAAGTTCTCGCTGGCGCACAAGGGTCTCGACTACACCAACGTGCCGATGGGCTTCACGGAGAAGGACAAGATCGCCTTCGCCGATTCCAAGACCGTGCCGGTGATCAAGGATGGCGAGAAGCCGATCAAGGACAGCTGGGCCATCGCCGTCTATCTCGACGACATGTATCCCGAGAAGCTGCTGCTCAAGACCGAGATGGGGCGTTCCTATGCGCGCTTCATCAACGGCTGGGCGGATACGATCGTGAATGCCGCGGTCTTTCCGCTGATCATCGGTGATCTCTACGATCGCGTGCGACCGGAGGACAAACCCTACATCGCGGAGTCCCGTGGGAAGCGGCTGGGCACGACGGATTTCACCTCGTTCCAGATGCAGGCACGCGAGAAGGGGCTGGCGGCGTTCCGCGCCTGCCTCGAGCCGGCACGCCGGGCGCTGCGCGAGCAGAAGTTCCTGTCGGGTGAAGAGGCGGCCTATCCGGACTACATCCTCGCCGGCACCTTCATGTGGCCGCGCACGATCAGCCCGCTCGAACTCCTCGAAAAGGACGACCCGGTCTATGTCTGGCGCGAGCGCATGCTCGACCTGTTCGACGGCATGGGCCGCAAGGCGAAGACCGCCTAGATGACCGATACCAAGCCCTTCGATCCGGCCGAACACCGCTTCGGCCCGGCGCACTGGTTCGAGGACCTCAAGGTCGGCCAGAAGTTCTACATCAACTCGCGTACCCAGACCGAGGCACTGTTTTCGGCCTTCCAGCTCGCGAGCGGCGACAACCACCCGATTCACTACGACCGCGAGTACTGCAAGGCACTGGGTCACCGGGACATGCTGGCCCACGGACTGCAGGTGGCGATCCAGGGTGCTGCGGGTGGCGGTATCTTCCCGCATTTCGTGGGCGAATCGCTGGTCGGCTTCCTGGAGCAATCCTCGCGGTTCCTGAAGCCGGTCTATGTCGGCGACACGCTCTATCCGATGCTGGAAGTGACCGAGCTCAAGCCCGGCCGCACCACCGGTGTCGCCGTCCTGAAGCTCACGATCCACAACCAGAAGGGCGAACTGGTGTGCGATGGCGAGCACAAGTATCTTGTGAAGAAGCGGCCGCAATAGACGGCAGGAGGAGAGAGTATGATCGGCGTAATCGCGAAACTGACCATCAAGCCCGGCACCAATGCCGACTTCGAGGCGACCATGAAGGCCCTGCAGGCCAAGGTCCATGCCGACGAGCCGGGTAACAAGCTCTATGCGCTGCACAAGACGGCCGATGTTAACGTCTATGTCATGCTGGAGCGTTACCAGGATCAGGCGGCGCTCGAGGCTCATCGGGCCGCGCCGCACTTCAAGGAACTCGGCCGCAAGCTCGGCGACTATCTCGCCGGCCGCCCCGATGTCCAGGTGATGGAAGAAGTCTGAACGGCTAGAGGGGCAGGGTCAGCGCATGGAGGGTTTTTTCCGTCGCCATACCAAGCCCGGTACGGCTCCCGGCACTCTGGCCGGGCGCGCTCCGGTGCCGGACGAAGCGCTCGACTTCACCCTGGTTGAATATACGCCCGACGAGGTCGAGGTCCTGCACGGCGTGGAGGTGGACCAGTGCCGCTTCCACCTCGGCACGCCCGGCCATACGTGGATCGATGTCGGTGGACGGCCGAGCTCCGAGATGCTGCGCAGCCTCGGCATGGCGTTCAACCTGCATCCGCTGGCGCTTGAGGACGTGTTCCACGCAAACCAGCGCAGCAAGCTCGACCTCTATGACGGGCAGGGCTTCATCGTCCTCAACGATCCGGCTTACGAGGACTGCACGCTGAAGAGCCGCCAGGTCAGCATCTTCTTCGGCGACAACTACGTCATCTCGTTCCACGACCTGAAGGCCGACATCTTCAAGCCGGTGCGCGACCGCATCCAGACCGCGGGCTCGCGGCTCAGGACCTTCGGCATCGACTATCTTGTCTACGCGCTGATCGATCTCGTGGTCGACCGCAAGTTCCCGCTGATCGAGGCGCTGTCGACCCATCTCGAGGAGCTGGAGGACGAGGCGCTGGGTCATCCCACGCAGGACACGCTGGCGCACATCCACCAGGCGCGGCGGGCTCTGGTGTCGTTCCACCGCATCCAGTGGGCCGAGCGCGAGACCGTGCTGGCGGTGATGCGGCCCGACGTACCCTTCATCATGCCCGAGACGCGTACCTACCTTCGTGACTGTTTCGACCATGCGGTGGCGGTGCTCGAACTGGTCGAGAGCTACCGCGAAATGGCGAACGGCCTGATGGAAGTCTACCTCATGGATTCATCCAACCGGATGTCCGAGGTGATGAAGACCATGGCCGTCATCACCGTGTTCTTCATGCCGCTCAGCTTCCTCGCCGGCATCTACGGCATGAATTTCGACCGCGACACCGGCAACATGCCGGAGCTCGGCTGGAAGTACGGCTACGCCTTCTTCTGGGTGATGGTCGTCGTCATCGTCTGTTCCATTTTCGTGTGGTTGAAGCGCAAACGCTGGATCTGAGATCGCCATGACCTACCGGATTTTCGGCTCGGAACTGTCGCCCTATTCGGTGAAGGTCAGGTCCTTCTTTCGCTATAAGGACATCGCGCACGAATGGATCCCGCGGTCGCCCGCGGTCCAGGCCGAGTTCCAGAAATACGCCAAGCTGCCGCTGGTCCCGCTGGTCGTGACGCCGGAGGGCGAGGGCATCCAGGATTCGACGCCGATCCTCGAACGTTTCGAGGCCTCGCATCCCGAACCGTCGGTGACGCCCGACGATCCGGCGCTCGCCTTCGTTTCCGCGCTCCTCGAAGAGTATGGCGACGAGTGGGGCAATAAATGGATGTTCCATTATCGCTGGCGCTATCAGCCGGATGTCTGGTCGACGGCCGAGCGCATCGCCCAGCAGATGATGGGCGCACACGGCACGCTGGCGGTGGCGCAGGCGCGCGCGGCGGTGGCCGAGCGCATGATGGGCCGATTGGGATTTGTCGGGTCCAACGACAGGACCCAGCCGCTGATCGAAGCCTCGTTCGCCAAGGCGCTGGGCTTGATCGACGCGCATCTCGCGTCGCGCTCCTATCTGCTGGGAGGTCGGCCGGCGATGGCCGACTTCGGCCTGTGGGGCCAACTCTACGAGGCGGCGACTGATCCGACGCCTGGCGCAATCATGCGCGCCTCGGCGCCCCATGTGATGGCCTGGATCCAGCGCATGGTGTCGCCGAAGGCCGAGGGCGGGTTCGAGACACTGGCGACACTTATGCCGACGCTGACGCCACTGCTGACGCAAGAGGTGAGCGCGCTGTTCCTGCCCTGGTCGGCGGCCAATGCAGCGGCGATCGCGCGCGGCGACAAGAGCTTCACGATGACCTTGGGCGGCGCGGAGTGGACGCAGGAGCCGCAGAAGTACCACGCGCGCTCGCTGGCCGAGATCCGCCGCAAATTTGCCGCGGCGAAGGACGCCCCCGGACTGGAAGCGCTGCTCGCCGGGAGCGGCTGCCTGGCGGGCCTCGCCAGCTAGCGCAGCGAGGTCAGGATCAGGGTCACGCCTGACAGGCAGAGCAGGCTGAGCAGGATGCGGCGGAACTGGGCGTCGTTGATGCGGCCGTAGAGAGCCAGGCCGATGCGGGCGCCGATCAGCGTTGTCGGCACGGTGATCACCGCCCAGATCAGGAAAGTCATGTCGAGGAAACCGGCAATGCCGGCTGAGACGAGGGCGAGGAACAGCACGCTCATGTTGAACGGCTGGTTGACCCCGCGCTGCTCGTCCTTGCCGTAGCCGCGAAGCTGCGCCCAGATCGCGGGCGCCGGGCCGCTGAGGCTCGCCATGCCGCCCAGCACGCCACCGATCAGGCCAATGACGGCATCGGCCGGTCGACCGCCGCCGGTCACGATCGGCGGACGGCGCACGAAAGCCATCCAGGCGCTGTAGACGATCAGCAGGAGGCCGACGCCCATCTTGAGCGGTGCGGGGCGGACATGGTCGAGGAGCAGGGTGCCCAGCGGCACGCCGACGATGCCGGCGGCCAGCATCGGCCACAGGCGCTGCCAGCGTACGCCACTCCAGATCCGGGGAAGCGATTGAATGTGGCCGGCGACGCCGCACAGGGCGGTGAGGGGCGCGGCCGTGAGGGGCGACATGGCCTGCAGCCAGAAGCCCAGCGCCACCAGCGCGTAGCCGGTGCCGCTCAATCCATTGACGAAGCCCGCGGCCAGCGCCCCGGCGACGACGATCGCAATGTCGCCGGGGGGAGGCAGGGTCACGGTCCTTTAGGCTCCGGCGCTGAACGCCTGCATGCCGGTGATCGCGCGGCCGAGGATCAGCGCATGGACGTCGTGCGTGCCCTCGTAGGTGTTCACGGCCTCGAGGTTCATCGCGTGACGGATCACGTGATACTCGTCCGACACGCCGTTGCCGCCGTGCATGTCGCGGGCGACGCGGGCGATGTCGAGCGCCTTGCCACAGTTGTTGCGCTTGATCAGCGAGATCATCTCGGGCTGGGCATGGCCCTTGTCCTTGAGGCGGCCGACCCGCACGCAGGCCTGGAGGCCGAGCGCGATCTCGGTCTGCATGTCGGCGAGCTTCTTCTGGATGAGCTGGTTGGCGGCGAGCGGCCGGCCGAACTGCTTGCGCTCCATCGTGTAGTTGCGCGCCTGCTTCCAGCAGAACTCGGCGGCGCCCATGGCGCCCCAGGCGATGCCGTAGCGGGCGTTGTTGAGGCAGCCGAACGGGCCGCCGAGACCGGCGACGTTGGGCATCATGTTCTCGATCGGCACGAAGACCTCTTCGAGCATGATGGCGCCGGTCACCGAGGCGCGCAGGCTGAACTTGCCCTCGATCTTCGGCGTCTCGATGCCCTTCCAGCCGCGCTCCAGGATGAAGCCGCGGATCGCGCCGCCGTCGAGCTTGGCCCAGATGACCAGCACGTCGGCGATCGGCGAGTTGGTGATCCACATCTTGGAACCCGAGAGGCTGTAGCCACCGGGGACGGTCGTGGCGCGGGTCTTCATGCCGCCGGGATCGGAGCCGTGGTCGGGCTCGGTCAGGCCGAAGCAGCCGACCCATTCGCCGGTGGCGAGCTTGGGCAGGTACTTCATGCGCTGCTCTTCGCTGCCGTAGGCGTAGATCGGATGCATGACCAGCGAGGACTGGACGCTCATCGCCGAGCGGTAGCCCGAGTCGACACGCTCGACCTCGCGGGCGACCAGGCCGTAGGTCGTGTAGTTGGCGCCGGCGCAGCCGTACTTCTCGGGCAGGGTCGAACCCAGGAGGCCCAGCGCGCCGAACTCGTTCATGATCTCGCGATCGAACTTCTCGTTGCGGTTGGCCAGCAGGACGCGCGACATCAGCTTGTCCTGGCAGTAGTCGCGGGCGACGTCGCGGATCGCGATTTCTTCCTCGGTCAGCTGGTCGTCGAGGAAGAACGGATCCTCCCAGTCGAAGGGCCTGGCGTCTGCGCTGATGCCCTTGGCGGCGCTCTTGATGGGGGTGGCGGCGTTGGCCATGTCTGCTCCTGCTATTTCGCCCGCGTCTTATCAGGCAGGGCAGGCCGCGCCAACGCCCTAAAGGGCCATCCCCATGCTGGTCTTGCCGGTGAGGGCCCGGAAAATCTCGAGGTTGAGCTTGCCGAACGCCTCCGTGGCCCGCAGTTCCACGGTGCGCGGGCGCGGCAGGTCGATCCGCAGGTCTGCCGCTATGCGGCCCGGGCGGGCCGACATGACGATCACGCGGTCGGACAGGAACACCGCCTCGGGGATCGAGTGGGTGACGAAAAGCACGGTCTTGCGAGCATCCCGGGCGAGGTCTTTCTCGCCCCAGATGCGCAGCAGCTCGAGCGCCATGTCATCGCGAGTCATGGCGTCGAGCGCCCCAAAGGGCTCGTCCATCAGCAGGAGCGGCGGGTCGAGCAGCAGGGCGCGGCAGAGCGCGGCGCGTTGCTGCATGCCGCCGGAAAGTTCACGTGGCAGCTTGGGGCCGAAACCGGCGAGACCGGCCATTTCGAGAAGCTGTTCGGCGCGCGGCCGCAACGCCGCGGCATCCTTGCCGGCGAGCTCGGCCGGCAGCAGCACGTTCTCCAGAATGGAGCGCCACTTCAGGAGAATGGGCGCCTGGAACACCATGCCGATGTCGGGGATCGGCTGCGTGACCTTTCGTCCGGCGACCGTGATGGTGCCCCGCGTGGCCGGCCGCAGCCCGGCCACGATGCGCAGCAGCGTCGACTTCCCGCAGCCGCTCGGGCCCACCAGCGAGACGAACTCGCCGGCGCCGATGGACGCGGAAATGTCGGCGAGCGCCTCCACTGGGCCGCTCGCCGCCTGATACGTCATGCCGACCTTGTCGAGGTCGATCAGTGCCTTGTTCACGCCCGTGACAATCGCTGGATCAGAACTTCGGACGCTCCACCTTGGTGAAGAAGTCCATCGTGTAGACGTCCTTGCAGTCGACCTTCTTGGGCAGGCCCATGTAGGTGTTCACGAGATCGACCGAGTCGCACATCTTCTTGTCTTCGATCCAGCCGATGCCATTCTTGGCATAACGGTCGGTCTTGGTGAGTTCGAGGCCGATCAGCATGTTCTCGCTGAGCGCCTCCTGGTCGATCTCCGGGACGCGCTTCTTGAAGATCTCCATCGCGCCCTTCGGATCGTTCATCACGTCGCGCCAGCCCATGTAGGAGGCTTCGAGGAAGTCCTTCAGCGCCTTGGGGCGGTCCTTCATCGTCTTGGCGCTGGCGATGATCGACATGGAGTAGAGATCGAAGCCGAAGTCCGACCACTTCATCATGACGACGTTGCCCTTGCCGGCGGCCTTCTCATAGAGCGGCAGGCCGGTCGTGTAGTCACCGACGCCGTCCATGCGCTTCTCGGCGACGGCGGCGATCTTGGCGGACGGCTCGACGTTGACCCAGGTCACCTTGTTGGGATCGATGCCGTTCAGCTTGGCGAAGGCCGGGAAGACCTGGCGCTGGCCGTCGCCCGGAGGGGCACCGAGGCTGGCGCCTTCGAGGTCCTTGGGCTTCAGCAGCGGCTTGCTCTTCAGGCTGAAGATGTTGAGCGGCGTCTGGTCGAATACCATGCCGACCGTCTTCACGGTCGTGCCGCGCGCTACCGAGGCGATGACGACGGCGGTGTCGGCGAGGCCCGCATCGGCGCGGCCGGTATCGACCTTGGCGATCACGTCGCCCGAGCCCTTGGAATTCTCCAGGGTCACGTCGAGGCCCTTGGCCTTGTAGTAGCCCTTGTCGAGCGCGACCCAGTAGGCGGCGTGATCGCCGACCGGGAACCAGTTGAGCGCGAAGGTGAACTTCTCCTGGGCCGACGCGGCGCCGGAGGTGGCCAGCAACGCGGCCAGTGCAAGCGACAGTGTACGATTCATCACGGTCTCCCTTTCCCCATCCCCGAACTCAGTCGACGCCCTCGGCCCACGGGGCCCAGAGATGCGCCAGCAACACGACGGCGCCGTAGAGCACGAGGCCCACAGCGGAAATCCAGATCAGGGCGGCGAACGCCACGGAGGTGTTCATGCTGCTCTGCGTGGCGACAATGACGTAGCCAAGGCCGCGCTGCGAGGCGACGAACTCGCCGACGATGGCGCCGACGACTGCGGCTGTCGCGGTGATCTTCAGCGAGCTCAGGATATAGGGGAGCGCGTTGGGAATGCGGATTTTCACGAAGATCTTCCACTTCGGCGCGTTGAACACGCGACCGAGGTCGAGCATGTCGGGCTCGACCTGGGAGAGGCCGACGGCGGTGTTGATGACGACCGGGAAGAAGCCGATCAGCGCGCCCATCAGCATGTTGGGGAAGATGCCGTAGCCCATCCAGATCAGGAACAGCGGCGCCACGGCGACCTTCGGCAGCGTGTTCACGAAAACCAGGAATGGCACCAGCGCATTGGCGAGCAGGGGCGACCAGGCGATGGCGACGCCCAGCGCCACGCCGACGACCGCCGCCAGCAGGAAGGCGCCAATGATCTCGACGGTCGTGGTCCAGAGATGCTGGCCCCAGGCGATCTCGCCGTGCCACAGCGCATTCCAGACCGACAGGGGGGCAGGGAGGAGATATTCGCGGATGCCGCCGAAGGTGACGGCGGCCTGCCAGCTCGCCAGCAGGAAGGCGAAGAGAACGAGGGTCGGCCAGTATTGACGGCCGAGGGCACCGAATTTCGTCATGCGTTCGATGCGATGAACCTGTTCATCGCTTTCGCGCCCCTGATATCATGTGCCCCCATGCGATGAGACTGGCGAACACGGATTTGCCCGTCAAGGCGAGGTTCGTCCGTGAAGCTTTCCCTGTGCAACGAAGTCATCCGCGAGTTGTCCTTCGAGCGCCAGTGCGCCCTGGCGGCAGGCCTCGGCTACAAGGGGCTGGAAGTCGCGCCCTTTACCTTCGGCGACGATGCATGGCGCATGCCAGCCTCGCAGCGCGCCGAGGTTCGCCGCGCCTGCGCCGATGCCGGGATCGAGGTGAGCGGCCTGCACTGGCTGCTCGCGGCACCGGCCGGCCTGTCGATCGCGACCGACGACCGCGCCGTCTGGCAGCGCAGCGTCGACGTGCTGGTGTCATCCGTCGAACTCTGCGCTGAACTGGGCGGCGCCTATCTCGTCCACGGCTCGCCCGGCCAGCGCCGCGTCGTCAGCCCCGATGATGCCAAGCGCGTCGAGGAGGCCTGGGCGGCCGCAGCGGCGGCCGCGGAAAAGGCCGGCGTGATCTATTGCCTGGAGCCGCTCGCCCGGCCGGATTGCCACTTCGTCAACACGCTCGCCGAGGCCGAAGCCGTCATGAAGCGGATCGGCAGTCCGGCTTTCAGGCTGATGATCGACACACTGGCTTCCAGCCTGGAGGAGAAGGAGCCGGTCGCCGATGCGATCCGGCGCTGGATGCCGACCGGGCTGATGGCCCACATCCAGTTCAACGACCGCAACAAGCGCGGGCCGGGCGAGGGGAACGACAAGTTCGCTCCCGTCGTTCAGGCGCTGCGCGACACCGGCTATGAAGGCTGGGTCGCGATGGAACCTTTCGTCTACGAGCCCGATGGCCCGACTTGTGCTGCACGCATGATCGGCTACGTGCAGGGCCTGCTGGAGCAAAGCGCATGAAAGTGAAAGTGGAGGCGGTCGACCGCTTCGAACGCGACCATCGTCTGCGCTTGCCGTTCCGCTTCGGCGTCATCACGGTGACGCAAGGCATCCAGGCGATCATCCGGGTGCGCCTCAAGCTGGAGGATGGCCGCACCAGCGAAGGCGTCGCCGCCGAGGCGCTGGGCGCCAAGTGGTTCGAGAAGAGTCCGGATTTCTCCGACGCGCAGAATCTCGACCAGCTTCGGCAGGCGCTGCAGCTTGCCATCGACAGCTACATGGCGCGCGGCTTCGACACGCCGTTCGGGCTCTATGCCGGCAGCTACCGGCACCAGATCGCGCGCGGCGCCGAACTCGGGCTCAATCCGCTGGTCGCCTCATATGGACCGGCCCTGCTCGATCGCGCCGTCATCGACGCGCTCGGCAAGGCGACCGGACAGTCCTTCGCCCAGATCATCGCGGCCAACGTGCCAGGCATTGCGGCGACCGACCTGACACCGGATATCGAAGCGGGCCATCTCGCCGGGTTTCTCGCGAGGTTGAAGCCGCGCCAGTCGATCGACCTGCGCCACACGGTGGGTCTGGTCGATCCGCTGACCAAGGCTGAGCGGCCGGAGTCGGAACGTGTGAACGACGGCTTGCCGGAGACGCTGGAAGAGGTCGTCTCCTATTATCGTGGTCGTTATTACAAGCTGAAGGTCGGTGGCGACATCAAGGCCGATCTCGACCGGCTGACGCGCATCGCCTCGGTGCTCGATGCGGCCGCCGGCGACTACAAGGTCACGTTCGACGGCAACGAGCAGTACGACGATGTCGACGGCATCGTCGAGTTGTGGCGCAAGGTCGAGGAGACGCCGGCGCTGGCAAAGATGGTGCAGGCGACATTGTTCATCGAGCAACCGATCAAGCGGCAGGCGGCGCTCAGCCGGGCGGTGACGGCGCTTGCGAAGTACCGGCCCGTCATCATCGACGAGTCCGACGGCGAACTGTCGACGTTCCCCGAAGCGCTCAAGCTCGGCTACGCCGGCGTTTCGACCAAGAACTGCAAGGGCTTCTACAAGTCGATCCTGAATGCCGCGCGTGTCGCGAAGCTGGGGCCGGGCTACTTCATGTCGGCCGAGGACCTCACGACGCAGCCCGGTGTCAGCGTCCAGCAGGACCTGGCGCTGGTCTCGCTGCTGGGTCTCACCCATGTCGAGCGCAACGCGCACCATTTCATCGATGGCATGTCGTCGGCTTCCGAGGCCGAGCAGAACGCCTTTGTGACCGCGCATCCCGATCTTTATGAGCGCCAGCCGGGCAAGCCAGCGCGTCTCAAGGTGACCAACGGCACCTTGGCGCTGGGATCGCTGGGCTGCCCGGGTTTTGCCGTCGGCGTCGATCTCGATTTCGCAGCGCTGCGCTCCATGCCGGCAGCTCCGCACGAGAAGCTCGTGCCAGCCCATCCGGGAGGCAAGAAATGAGCGCCAACCTTCCCGCGCGCTTCGAAAGCGTCGAGGCGGTCGAGGATTTCATGACCGCACCGTCGGCCGAGCTGGTGGCCGATCTCGCGGCGACGCCGGGCGACATTCTGGTGCTGGGCGTCGGCGGCAAGATGGGCCCGACACTGGCTCGGATGGCCAAACGTGCGGCGCCGGCCAAGAAGGTCATGGGCGTCGCGCGTTTCAGCGAGCCCGGCGTCAAGGAGGCGCTGGAGAAGGCGGGTGTGGAGCCGATTTCGGCCGATCTGCTGGATCGGGCGGCGCTGGAGAAGTTACCCAAGGCAGCCAACGTCGTGTTCATGGCTGGGCGCAAGTTCGGCGCGACAGGCGACGTGCCGCTCACCTGGGCGATGAACGTGCAGGTGCCGGCGATGGTCGCCGAAGTATTCAAGGAGTCGCGCATCGTCGCTTTCTCGACGGGATGCGTCTATCCGTTCGTGCCGGTCGACAGCGGCGGCTCGACCGAAGAGATGCCGCCGGTACCGCCGTCCGGCGACTACGCCAACTCCTGCGTCGGGCGCGAGCGCATGTTCGAGTATTTCTCGGCGCGCCATGGCACGCCGGGCCGGCTGTTCCGCCTGAACTACGCGATCGACATGCGCTACGGCGTCCTGCACGACGTCGGCCGCAAGGTGCGCGACGGCGAGCCGATCGACCTGTCGATGGGGCATGTGAACGTGATCTGGCAGGGCGATGCCAATTCGGTGGCGCTGCGCTGCCTCGCGCGCGCCACGACGCCCACGACGCCGATCAACGTCACGGGCCTCGAAACCATCGAGATCCGCAAACTGGCCGCCGAGTTCGGCAAGCTTCTAGGCAAGACCCCGACGCTCACGGGGAAGGAAGCGCCGACCGGCTGGCTGAACAATGCGAGCCGAATGGAAAAGGAATTCGGCCCGCCCAGCGTGCCGCTCTCGAGGATGATCGAGTGGACGACGGACTGGCTGGAACGCGACATGGCCACCCTGAACAAGCCCACGCACTACGAGGTGCGCGATGGCAAGTACTGATGTGCTGGACGTCAAACCGATCGATCCGGAGCAGAGCGACGCGGTATGGCCGCTGTCGATCGAGGCGGGCTGGAACCAGAACGTCGCGGACTGGCGCTTCATGCTGGGCGCCGGCCGCGGCTTCGGGTGTACCGGTGCGGACGGAAAATGGCAGGCGAGTTCGCTGGTGCTGCCGCTCGGCCAGCGTCTCGCCTGGATCAGCATGGTGCTTGTCACCAAGGACCGTCGTCGCGGCGGCGTCGGCACCGGCCTGCTGAAGCGCTGTATCGAGGAAGTGCGATCGGCCGATGCGGTGCCCGGCCTCGACGCGACGGAGCAGGGGCGGCCGATCTACCTGCCGCTGGGCTTTCGCGATCTCTACCCGATCGCGCGCTGGCATTTCGACGGCGTGAAGGGTGAAGCGATCGCTCCGCCGGCCGGCATCACGGTCCGGCCGATCACGCCCGCCGACCTGCCGCGGCTGGCCATCTACGATCGGCCACTGACCGGCATGGAGCGGCCGTCGATCCTGATGCACCTGGCGCTACGCCAGCCCGGCCGCGCGTGGCTGGCCGAGGATGTGGGCGGCAAGATTTCGGGCTTCGTGCTGGGCCGCGAGGGCCGGGTCGCGACGTCGCTCGGGCCGGTGGTCGCTGATCGCGAGGCGGTCGCGCTGGCGCTGATCTCGCGGGCTGCCATGGCGGCGCCGGGTCCGTTCATCATCGACGTGCCGACGGCGCACGAGGCCGTCCGCGCCTGGCTGCAACAGCAGGGCGCCACCTCGCCGCGAGGCTACATGCGAATGACCCTGGGCACGGCGAAGGGGCTCGACGATCCGTCCCATGTCTTTGCCCTCGCGGGCCCGGAACTGGGTTAGGATGGCGGCATGAGCACCGACAAGGCCCTTCACTGGCGCGATCTTCCGGCGCCGGTCCTGTCCCTGCTGCGGCAGGGTACCGTCATCCCCGCGCATCCGCTGGCGCTCGACACCGAGCGCCAATTCGACAAGCAATCGCAGCGCGCACTCAGCCGCTACTATCTCGATGCCGGTTCGGGCGGCCTGGCTGTCGGCGTCCACTCCACGCAGTTCGCCATCCGCGAGGTCGGCCTCTACCGGCCCGTCCTCGAACTCGCCATCGAGACGGCCCGCGACTGGACCGACCGGCCGCTGGTCATGATCGCGGGCGCCGTCGGCAAGACGGCGCAGGCCGTCGAGGAGGCGCGCACGGCGCGCGCTCTCGGCTATCACGCGGTGCTGCTGTCGCTGGCGGCCCTGAAGGGCGCCAGCGAGGACGAGCTGATCGAGCATTGTTCGTCGGTCGCGAAGGAGATGCCGCTGATCGGCTTCTACCTGCAGACCGCCGTGGGCGGCATCAAGCTGTCGCGTGAATTCTGGACGCGCTTTGCCGCGATCGACAATGTCGTGGCGATCAAGGTGGCGCCGTTCAACCGCTATCGCACACTCGACGTCTGCTTCGGTATCGCCGCCGCGCACGCCGAGGATCGCATCACGCTCTACACCGGCAACGACGACCACATCGTGGCCGATCTTGTCACACCGATGGTCGTGCGCACCGGTAATCGCGAGGTGACCCTGCGCTTCCAGGGCGGGCTGCTGGGCCACTGGAGCGTGTGGACGCGTGGTGCGGTGAAGATGCTGGAGCGGCTGAAGCTCGCCGTCTCGAACGGGGCCATCTCGCCCGAAGTGCTGGCGCTCGATTCCTTCGTGACGGACTGCAACAGCGTCGTGTTCGACGTCGACCACGATTTCGCCGGATGCATTCCCGGTTGCCACGAGATCCTGCGACGGCAGGGATTGCTCAAGTCGGTCGAGTGTCTCGATCCGCACGAGAAGCTGAGCCCGGGCCAGAGCGAGGGCATCGACCGGCTCTACGCGACCTATCCCGAGCTGCACGACGACGCCTTCGTGGCGTCGAACCTCGATCGCTGGCGGAACTGAGCCTTTGGAAGACCTGTTTGCGACGCACGATGCGTTGGCCGTCGCGGAGCTGGTTCGCAGCCGCAAGATTGGCGCGCGTGAACTGCTCGACGCGAGTCTCGCCAAGCTGCGTGCGGTCAACGGCAGGCTGAACGCGATCACCGACTTCTACGAGGGCGAGCTACTGGAGAAGTCGGTCGCCGCAGCGGGTGACGGGCCGTTCCATGGCATCCCGTTCGTCGTGAAGCAGCTCATGGCAGACTGTGCCGGCACGCCGACCACTGTCGGCTCGCGCTTCTTTGCGAAGCAGCCGGTGGCCGCGCATGACAGTGCCGCGGTGGCGCGCATGCGCCGCGCCGGGCTGGTGATCGTGGGCCGCAGCAACACCAGCGAGTTCGGGCTCGCGCCGACGACGGAGCCGGCGTTCGGTGGCGCAACGGTGAACCCGTGGCGGGCCGATCTATCGCCGGGCGGCTCGTCGGGTGGCTCGGCGGCCGTCGTGGCGGCGCGCGCTTTGCCCATGGCGCACGCGACCGACGGTGGCGGCTCGATCCGCATTCCAGCCTCTTTGTGCGGCCTGTTCGGCCTGAAACCATCGCGTGGACGCATCAGCCTGGCGCCGATCGGCGAGACGCTGGCCGGGGCGGGGGCGCAGCTCTGCGTCTCGATCTCGGTACGCGACAGCGCAGCGCTGCTCGACGCATTGGCCGGCGGCGAGGCGGGCGATCCCTATCGCGCGCCCGAGAGCGAAGGCTCGTTCCTTGAGGCGACACGGCGTGCGCCGGGACGGCTGCGCATCGCCTTCCTGCGCAAGCCCGTCGGCTGGGAGTCGATGGAGGCTGCATTGGTCGCGGCGGTCGAGCGCACGGCGAAGCGGCTGGAAGCCCTCGGTCATCATGTCGAGGAGGCCGCGCCCGACTATGACGCCGTGGCGACGGGCAAGGCGTTCGGCACGGTGATGTGCGCCAACACCTTCACCAACATCCAGGTGCGCGCGAACGGCCGCGTGCCCGGTCCGGACGATCTCGAACCGGTGACCCGTCTCTACGCGGAGCAGGGCGGGAAGATCAGCGCTAACGACTATATCCGCGCCGTGCAGACCTTCCATCGCACCGGACGTCAGCTCGGGGCGTTCTTCGAGAAGTTCGACCTGCTACTGTCACCGACCATCGCGCGCACGTCGCTGCCGCTCGGCACGGTGCGCATGGACGGGAGTCTCGAACGGTACGAAGAGGGGCTTGCACCGATGATGCCGTTCACCGCTGTCTGCAACGCCACGGGCGTGCCAGCCATGTCGGTGCCGCTGGAATGGACGGAGGATGGCTTGCCGATCGGCATGCATTTCACCGCCCGCTACGGTGTCGAAACCACACTGTTGTCACTGGCTGCGCAGCTCGAGCAGGCGCATCCCTGGCGCGATCGGCAGCCTCCCTTGGTGAAGTGATATGTCGGGCAATCTCTGGCGGACGGTCGTCGCGGGCTTCATCGCCGGCGCGCTGAGCGTGCTGGTGTTCCACCAGCTCGGCTTCCACTTCGCCGCCGAACTGGGCTACGGCCGGTCCAATCTCTACAGCATGCGGCCGGTGCCGCCGTGGGGCGTGCCCACCATCGTCTCGCAGGCTTTCTGGGGCGGCCTGTGGGGCATCGTTGGCGCGTTCATCGTTACGCGGCTGCCGGGCGCTCTCGGCGGCGCGCTGGGCTGGATCCTGTTCTCGATCACGCTGGTGTTGGCGGTGAACTGGCTCGTCGTGCTGCCGATCAAGGGCGCGCCGATGGGCGGTGGCTGGCGGCTGCCGGGCGTCGTCGTCGTGCCGATCGTCTACGCGATCTGGGGCTTCGGCATGTGGCTGTTCTATATGCTCGCGCGAAAACTGATGAAGTAGGGTGGAGACAAGGCAAATGAAGATCGTCGATGCGCAGGTCCATATCTGGGGCGCCAACACGCCGGAGCGCCCGTGGCCGGCGCGTGCGGAGCCTCATCGTGACCCGCTGGGCAAGGACGAGCTGCTGGCGGAGATGGACAAGGCCGGCGTCGACGGCGTGATCATCGTGCCGCCCTCCTGGGAAGGCGACCGCAACGACCTCGCTAACAAGGCGGCGAAGGCTCACCCCACGCGATTTGCGACCATGGGCCGTTTCGATCCCGAGGCGCCCGGCGCGACGGGCAAGCTCGTCGACTGGAAGAAGCAGCCCGGCATGCTGGGCGTGCGCTTCACCTTCCATACCGAGGTGCTGCGCCAGCCGCTGCTCGACGGGCGCTTTGACTGGGTGTGGGGCGAGCTGGAGAAGCACGGCATCCCGGCGATGGTGCTGTTCCACCACGAATACATGCATCTCGCCGACAAGGTGGCCGAGCGCTATCCCGGCCTGCGGCTGGTGCTCGACCATCTCGGTCTGAAGAGCGGCAAGGGCGTGACCGAGGCCACCAACTTCGCGACCCTTGGCAACGTGCTGGCGATCGCCAAGCGGCCCAACGTGGCGGCCAAGGTCTCGGCCATGCCGTGTTACGCCGACGACAAGACCTATCCCTTCAAGTCGGTGCATCCGTACATCCGAAAGGTGTTCGACGCCTTCGGCCCCAAGCGCACCTTCTGGGGCACGGACCTGTCGCGACTGCCCTGCACCTATCGGCAGGGCGTGACGATGTTCACCGAGGAAATGCCGTGGCTGAAGGGCAGCGACCTCGAAGGCGTGATGGGCCAGGGGCTCTGCGAGTGGCTGGGCTGGAAGCTCTGATCAAGTGGACCGCGGGTCTCCAGACCCGCTCATGACCTAGAGCGGGCCTGGAGGCCCGCGGTCCATCTAAAGCTTCCGCAACACCGTCTGCGAGCCGCCACCCCAGATCGGCAGATAGGCCATCTTGTAACCGGCGCCGCCGGTCACGATCGGATGAATCGCCTCGGGCGACGAAGCGACGTCGCCGCCCTTGTCGAACAGGTATTGCTGGACGCGCTTGAGATCCCAGCCGTCATGGCGCGCGATCTTCTCGGCCAGTTCGAGCGGCAGGAGAACGACTTGTTCGCCGCGATCCTTCTTGCGGCTCTGGCTCGACATCACGATCTCGGCGCGCATGCCGGTAACGATCGGGTCGAGGATGGCTTCGGGCGTGGCGCCTTCGCCGTCGCCCGGCAGCACCTCGGCGGTGCCGGAGATCCCCATGACCGTGATCGCGCTCACGTCCTTGCCGAGACCGTGGCGCTCGGTGAACGAGGGGAAAGGACCGTCGTCGCGCTCGGCAAAGCAGAGGGTGAACTTGGCCGGCTGGCCCATGGTCGCCATGTCGCCGGTATCGGAGCGTGCGCCGCCGATGTTGCGCAGGCAGAGCTGCAGGGCGCGGCCGATGCAGGCATTGGCCCGCGTGCCGGGGCCGATGACGTTCGTCAGCGCGTTGACGCCGAGCTTCTGGGCGATCGGGCCGTGGATGCAGAGCGCGACCGCGGCGCTGCCGGTGGTCGTGGCGATGCCGAGCAGATTGAAGTCCGGTTCGAGCAGGGCCTGCGCCGCCGCCAGCACGACCGGCAGTTCTGCCGGCACGCAACCCGCGATCATGCACTGGTAGGCGACGGCCTCGGGGGTGATGTCGCCGAACATCGGTGGCATCATGCCGTACGATTCGGCTCGACCGGCGACGCCGGCAATCATGGCGTCGAGGCGCGTTTGCGTGGGAGGGACGAGAGGGAGGCCGTCCGAGAGTTCGGCCTCCGTCAGGATCTGCTGCGCGCTTTCCCAGGTCGTCGAAGCGTCGACGACCGGCCAGCCGCACCATTCGTTCACAGGCGGACGCCCATCAGGCGACGCGCGTGCAGGCGACGGTGGTTCCGCCGAACGACGGGATGAAGGCCGAGTGCTTGCCCGGACCGCCCGCCACGCTGATGTGGATGTCGTTCGGATCGCGGCCGATCGTCAGCCAGTCGCCATCCGGCTTGTGGCCGGTGGTCTCGTACGTCACGAGGTTTTCCTTCGAGACGCGCGAGAGATGGACGCGCGAGCGCTTCCACAGCTCCTCGCGGATGCTGTCGAGCGTGTAGCCGTCGCGCTTGAGCGTGGCGGCGTGCTCCGGACCGATGATGATGAACATCGGGCCCTTGCCGTAGATCGTATTGGCGCCCGGATTGGCCATGCCGCCGGCGAAAGTCGTCAGCAGGCCGTCGCCCGTGGTCGAGCCGTGGTCGTTCAGATTATGCGGGCCTTCGCCCGACATTACCGTCACGACCGAATCCGTGGGCGCGAAGCCGCGCTGCACGTGATAGGGCGTCCAGGGATTCTCCTCCTCGTTCTCGCCGAAGCAGAAGGTGAACTTGGCGGGGTTGCCCTGGGTCGAGCGGTCCATTTCGCCGGGCTTGGCGCCGGCGACGTTCAGCAGCATCAGCCCGAGCGCGCGGCCGATCGTGGCGTTGGCCTGGCGGCCCTGGCCAAAGCAGTTGGTGCCGCAGTTGATGTTGAGCTCGTGCCGGATCGGGCCGCTCACCATGACCATCGGCGCGCAGGAATGCGTCGTCGCGAGCGTGCCGTGCAGATTGTAGTCGGGCTCGAGCACGCCGCGCAGGGCGGCGGTCACGACCGGGAAATATTCCGGCTTGCAGCCCGCCATGACGGCGTTGGCGGCCAGCGCCTGCACCGTCGGCACGATCTGGCGCGGCGGTACCGGCGGGTAGGGCCGGTTGTCGCCGCGGACCGTCTCGACGAACTTCGCCACCTTGGCCTCGGTGGGGACGTAGAGCGGCATGCCGTCGCTCCAGCCCTGTTCGGTGGCGAACTCGTTGAAGGCCTCGACGTCCATGTCCTCGAGGTCGATCACTTCCTGTTCGGCGATGTCCTTCATTTGCTCGTCGCCTCAGTCAGTCCCTTGGTCGCCGCTTCGATGCGCTCGCGCAGCTCTTCGGCGTTCAGGCCGCCAACAGGATGCTTCACCACGATCAGACGCGGTTCCACTTTGCGGGCCTTCGCCTGGGCGAGGACCAGCGGTTTGAAAGTCTCAGTGGCAACCACGAAAGCAGTGATGCCGAGCTTCTCGAGTTCGAGGCTGTCGTGGAAACTCCACGATGAACAGCTTCCTCAATCCCCTAAGGCTAGGATCGCCGCCTTGTAGTTCTGCGCGATCTTCGCGATCAGATCCTTCGGTGCAGGCTGGCTGGCGCTGTTCTTGGCGTAGAAGTGGATGTTGTCCACCGGGCGGTGCGCGCCAAGCATCGAGCGGACGCCTTCGAGCAGCTCGCGGGCGTTCGGCTTGGAATTCGACATCAGCGCGATGGCGTCGGTCGCCCAGTTAACGGGCTGCAGCGTCACCTTGGCGGGGCCGGCGGCGGCCATACCGAAGCTCGGATTGAAGATACGCATGTTTGTTTTCCTCCACGCTACTTGTTCAATGCCGCGACCACCGACTTGGCGACCGTTTGGCCGTCCGCGATGGCATTGGCCAGATACTGCTTGGAGCCGGCCCGCACGTCGCCGGCGGAAAACACCAGCGGCAGGGCGGTTCGGCCCTCTTCGTCGACAACGATATGCCCCGTGGCGTCGCGCGCAAGCAAATCCGGCAGGAATTCCGCAGCGGGAGACTGGCCGACGTAGACAAACACCGCATGCGTCGGAACGGCGTTTCGCTGGCCGTCGTTTTCGATGGTCACGGTCTCGAGGCCGTTGCTGCCCTCGAGGGCGACGATGCGCCCGGGCATCGAGGTGACGCCGTCGGGCACTTCACCGTCGGGAACGCCCAGCATGGTGATTTCGCCGGCGATGCCGACCAGCGCCTTGGCTTCGTGGGGCGCCCAGCCGGTGGCGCCGGCGATGATGACGGATTGGCCGGCATAGAGCGGGCCGTCGCAGTTCGCGCAATGCGAAAGGCCGCG
Source organism: Reyranella sp. GW821-FHT12G01 (assembly GCF_058806575.1). Classification (NCBI taxonomy): domain Bacteria; kingdom Pseudomonadati; phylum Pseudomonadota; class Alphaproteobacteria; order Hyphomicrobiales; family Reyranellaceae; genus Reyranella; species Reyranella sp. GW821-FHT12G01. The sequence continues at coordinate 2,641,377 of NZ_JBXAPV010000001.1, read as the reverse complement.
GCCCTCGTAGTCTTCCTCGCCCGGAACGCCGAGCTTGCCCTTGTTCATGCCGGTCGCGACGACCAGCGAGCGGGCGCTGTGCCGCTCGCCGTCGGTCGTCTCGATTTCGAAGGGGCCCTGGCCCGAGATCGACGAGACTTCGCCGAAGCCGATCTCGACGCCCGCGACGACGGCATCGTCGGTCAGTCGCGAGGCCATTTGCGTGCCGTCGAAAATCTCGTCGAAATCGTGGAGTTCGCCGAGGTTCATGATTTCACCGCCGGGCGCGAGCTTGTCGAGGCAGAGTGCCTTCAGGCCCGCGCGGGCGATGTCGGTGGCGGCGGTCAGTCCGGCAGGACCGGCGCCGATGACGATTACGTCGTAGGAGGGGGTGTCCATGGGCGCATTTAATCGGCACTTGAGCGCCGGAGTGCAAGAGGCATTTCGGCCGCCCGGCCCGGGCTTCACAGAGGCCGGGCTTGCCTGTTTCGGCCTTATGGTCCGCGATTTGCAGGCGGCTCATCTTGAGCTTGCCAGTGCCCGCGAAAAGATCGTAGGTCGAAAGGGCAGGGAGACAGAAACAAAGCATGGCGTATTTTACGCAGCAGCTGATCAATGCAATCACGCTGGGCGCCATCTACGGGCTGATCGCCATCGGATACACGATGGTCTACGGGATCATCGGGATGATCAACTTCGCGCATGGCGAAGTCTTCATGATCGGTGCCTTCATCTCGCTGATCGGCTTCATCATCTGCGGCAGCCTGGGCATCAGCTCGGCGCCCATCGCCATCGTCCTCGTGCTGCTATTGGCCATGTCGTTCTCTGCCGTCTACGGCTGGGCGATAGAACGAACGGCCTATAGACCCTTGCGAGGCTCGTTCCGGCTGGCCCCGCTGATCTCCGCCATCGGCGTGTCGATCGCGCTCCAGAACTACGTCCAGCTCGCTCAGGGCGCGCGGCCCAAACCGGGTGGGCAGATCGTTTCCGGCGGCTTCAACCTCTTCACCGCCGACGGCTTCGACGTCCGCGTGACCTGGCTGCAGATCATCATCGTGCTGGTCACGGTCGTGCTGATGTCGGGGTTCACCTGGGTGATCGCCCGGACGTCGCTGGGCCGTCAGCAGCGCGCCTGCGAGCAGGACATGAAGATGGCGGCACTGCTCGGCGTGAACGTCGACCGCACCATATCGCTCACCTTCGTGCTCGGCGCCGCGCTGGCCGCCGTCGCCGGCATGCTCTTCCTGATGTACTACGGCGTCATCGATTTCTTCATCGGCTTCCTGGCCGGCATCAAGGCCTTCACCGCGGCCGTGCTGGGTGGCATCGGCTCGCTGCCGGGCGCCATGCTGGGCGGGTTGCTGATCGGCCTGATCGAGGTCTTCTGGGCCGGCTACTTTTCCAGCGAGTACAAGGACGTCGCGGCCTTTGCGATCCTGGTGCTGGTGCTGATCTTCCGGCCGAGCGGACTTTTGGGCAAACCGGAGATCGAGAAGGTCTGAGCGCATGCGTCAGCGTCTCCCTCTCATGCTGAAGGATGCGGGGCTCACCGCCTTCGTCGCTGCGGCGCTCGGCATCTTCGTCGTGGGTTTCCGGACCGTCGATATGGGCGGCGGCAAGGGGCTGGGTTTCGACTATCACCTGGTCGACCTTGCCGTGGCGGTTGTCGCGATCTTCGTTGGCCGGCTTGGTCTCTCGATGGCGGCGAACGGCCTGCGCTGGCCCGCCATCGTGCTCGGCGTCGCGATGATCGTGGCCGGGGCCTCGCCGATGAAGTTGCCCTCGGGCTTCCTGCACTGGTTCGTGGCGCTGGGTGGCGTGCTGCTGGTCATCCGCGCCATCTGGCCGTGGGCCAATGATGCGATGGGAGCGGCGGCAAAGACACCGTCAGGTACGGCGCTCAGCAAAGCCGGTTCCAAATGGTTCGGCTGGCTGCTGCTGGCCGGCGCCGTGCTGCTGCCGGCCATGCCGTTTGCCGACCAGAAGACGATGGACCTTGGCGTGCTGATCCTGACCTACGTGATGCTGGGCTGGGGCCTCAACATCGTGGTCGGCCTCGCGGGCCTGCTCGACCTCGGCTACGTCGCTTTCTACGCAGTGGGCGCCTACGCCTATGCGCTGCTCAGCACCCAGTATGGTCTGGGCTTCTGGACGGTGCTGCCGCTCGCCGGGATGATGGCGGCGCTGTTCGGCATCATGCTGGGCTTCCCGGTCCTGCGCCTGCGCGGCGACTATCTCGCCATCGTGACCCTGGGCTTCGGCGAGATCATCCGCCTGGTCCTGCTGAACTGGTTCGACCTGACCAACGGACCAGCCGGCATCGGATCCATCCCCGGACCGACCCTGTTCGGCGCCGTGTTCGCCGAGACGCCGCCCGAGGGCAAGCAGACTGTGTCGGAGATGCTCGGCATCGCCTTCAACGGCAATCACCGGCTGATCTTCCTCTATTACATCATCCTCGGCCTCGCGCTGATCACCAACGTCTTCACCCAGCGCATGCGGCGCCTCCCCGTAGGCCGCGCCTGGGAGGCGCTGCGCGAGGACGAGACGGCCTGCCAGGCGCTCGGCATCAATCCGACCAACACCAAGCTTACGGCCTTCGCCATCGGCGCCATGTTCGCGGGCTTCGCGGGCTCCTTCTTCGCCGCCAAGCAGCGTTTCATCAGTCCCGAGAGCTTCGTCTTCATCGAGTCGGCGATCATCCTCGCCATTGTCGTGCTGGGCGGCATGGGCAGCCAGATCGGCGTCGTGCTGGCGGCGGTGCTGCTGATCGGCCTGCCCGAATGGTTCCGCGACCTCGGCAGCTACCGCATGCTGGCCTTCGGTTTGGCCATGGTGCTGATCATGGTGTTCAAGCCGCGCGGCCTTATCTCCCATCGCGAGCCGTCGATCCGATTGCATCCCGCCGGGTCAGGAGGCGGAGGATGACCGCTCCGCTGATCGAGGTCGAACACCTCACCATGCGCTTCGGCGGGCTGCTCGCGATCGACGACGTGTCCTTCACCGCCCATCCGAAGGCGATCACCGCCGTCATCGGGCCCAACGGCGCGGGCAAGACGACGGTCTTCAACTGCATCACCGGCTTCTACAAGCCGACGATCGGACGCCTGACCCTGCGCAGCGCCGGGGCTCAGTTCTTGCTCGAACGCATGCGCGGCCACGAGATCGGCCAGAAGGCCAGGGTGGCACGCACCTTCCAGAACATCCGCCTGTTCCCCGCCATGACCGTGCTGGAGAACCTGATGGTGGCGCAGCACAACAAGCTGATGCGCGCGTCGGGCTGGAGCATCCTGGGACTGCTCGGCGTCGCGAGCTTCCAGCGCGCCGAGGCGGCGGCGGTCGAATTGGCGCGGCTGTGGCTGGAGCGTATCGGCCTCGTGGCGGATGCCGACCGGCCGGCCGGCGAACTGCCCTATGGCGCGCAGCGGCGACTCGAGATCGCCCGCGCCATGTGCACCGAGCCGGTGCTGCTCTGCCTCGACGAGCCGGCCGCTGGCCTCAACCCGCGCGAATCGGCGGAACTCAATCAGCTCCTGGTCTCGATCCGCGACCGCGACGGCATCGGCGTGCTGCTGATCGAGCACGACATGAGCGTCGTGATGAACATCTCCGACCACATCGTCGTGCTCGACTATGGCCGCAAGATCGCCGAGGGTGATCCTCAGGCCGTGCGCAACGATCCGGCGGTGATCCGCGCCTATCTCGGCACCGACGAGGAGGCGATCGATGGCTGAACCGTCGATCCTCTCGGTGAAGGGCATCGAGACCTTCTACGGCGCCATCCAGGCGCTACACGGCGTCGACCTCGAAGTGGCGCGCGGCGAGATCGTGACGCTGATTGGCGCCAACGGTGCTGGCAAGTCGACCCTGCTGATGACCATCTGCGGCAATCCCCGCGCGCGCAGCGGCAAGATCCTGCTCGACGGCGAGGACATCACGGCGCTGCCGACCTTCCAGATCGTGCGGCGCGGCGTGGCGCAGGTGCCGGAGGGGCGGCGCATCTTCGCGCGCATGAGCGTCTACGAGAACCTGCAGATGGGCGCGATCCTGGCCGACCCGGCCAACTTCAAGAGCGACCTCGACCGCGTTTTTGCGATGTTCCCGCGGCTGGCCGAGCGGCGCGACCAGCGCGGTGGCACCCTGTCGGGCGGCGAGCAGCAGATGCTGGCGATCGGCCGCGCGCTGATGAGCCGGCCGCGCATCCTCCTGCTCGACGAGCCGTCCCTGGGGCTGGCACCGCTGATCGTGCGTCAGATCTTCGATTCGATCGGCCGCATCGCAAGGGAAGAGGGCGTCACTATCTTCCTCGTCGAACAGAACGCCTTCCACGCGCTGCGCCTCGCCGATCGCGGCTACGTGCTGGCCAACGGGCGCGTCCGCCTCAGCGGCAGCGGCAAGGAGCTTCTGGCCAATCAGGAAGTCCGCGCGGCCTATCTCGAAGGCGGCCACGCGTGAGCCCGCTCGACACCTTCATGTTCGACTGGTTCGGCGACACGCTGTTCAACGTGCTGCTGTTCAACCTCGTGGTGATCGGCCCGGCCTCGTTCGCGGCCGGGCACGCCGTGGCGCTCACCTGGCGGCCGTGGCCACAGATCGTGTTCTACACGGCGCTCTTGTCGGCGACGCTGCGGTTCCTGGACTACGCGTTGGCCGGCGGCGAATTGGTGTCGGCGGCGGGCTTCGGGCTTGGCTGGGCGGTGCAGCTGGCGATTGCGGCCTTCGCCTACAGGTTGACGCGGGCGCGCCAGATGGTGCGCCAATATCCCTGGCTCTACCGGCGCAAAGGCTTGCTGGGCTGGGACGAGCGGCACTAAGGTAACCGCCATGCTCCGCGCTTGCGGGGAGGCTCAATCAACAAGGGAGACCCGGATGAAGAAGATGTACGGCACGCTGGCCGTCGCAGCCGTTGCCTTGATGGCGACGCCCGCGTTCGCCCAGATCAAGATCGGCTCGGCTGGTCCGATGACCGGCTCGAACGCGGCGTTCGGTGAACAGCTGCGGCGCGGCGCCGAGATGGCGGTCGAGGACATCAACGCCGCCGGCGGCGTCAACGGCCAGAAGCTGCAACTGGTGATCGGCGACGACGCCTGCGACCCCAAGCAGGCGACCGCGGTCGCCAACAAGATGGTGTCGGACAAGGTCGTGTTCGTGGCCGGGCATTTCTGCTCGGGCTCGTCGATCCCGGCTTCGGACATCTACAAGGAAGGCAAGATCCTGCAGATCACGCCGGCCTCGACCAATCCGAAGCTGACGGACGATGCTGCCTCTAAGGGCAACACCACGGTGTTCCGCACTTGCGGCCGTGACGACGTGCAGGGCACGACGGTCGGCAACTACATCCTGAAGAACAACAAGACCGCCAAGGTCGCGATCCTTCACGACAAGTCGCCGTACGGTAAGGGCGTGGCCGACGAGACCAAGAAGGCCCTGAACAAGGGCGGCCTGCGCGAGGCCATGTACGAGGCCTACAACGACACCGACAAGGACTTCGCCGCGCTGATCAACAAGATGAAGCAGGCGAAGATCGATATCATCGTGCTGGGCGGCTATCACACCGCGGGCGCGCTGATCATCAAGCAGGCGCGTGAGCAGGGCCTCGCAGCCAACATGATGGGCTTCGACGCCCTCGAGACCGCCGAGTTCGCCCAGCTGGGCGGCGCGGCGACCAACGGCGTGATGATGTCGTTCCCGCCGAAGGCCGAGGACGACCCGAAGAATGCCGCGCTCGTGAAGAAGTTCCGCGACGCCAAGTACAATCCGGAAGGCTACACGCTGTTCAGCTACGCCGCCGTGAAGGCCTGGGCCGATGCCGCCAACAAGGCGAAGTCGACCGATGCCGCGGTGGTCGCCAAGCAGCTCCGCACCGGCAAGTACGACTCCGCCGTCGGCGTGCTCGAGTTCGACGCCAAGGGCGACATCAAGGATGCGGTCTACGACATCTACGTCTGGAAGGACGGCAAGTCGGCGCCGATCAAAAAGTAGTCGAACCTTCCGTTCGACGAGAAGGCCCGGCACCCGCCGGGCCTTTTTCTTTGGATCAGATGGAGTTGAATCTGAGGCGCCGGATCTCCGTCGGTGTCCGCTTGTAGACTTCGACGAAGACGGCATTGAAGCGACGCAGGCTGGCGAAGCCGGCACGCTCGGCGACCTCCAGCATCGGTAGCTTCGTCCGGTCGAGCAGACGCTTGGCGCGCTGCACCCGCAGTGTCCGCGCGACCTGCAGCGGAGTGGCGCCGATATGGCGTTGGAACAGTCGGTCGAGATGGCGCGAACCAATACCAAGCCGTTCGGCAAGATCCTCGACGCCTCCGCGATCGAGCGCCCCGTCACGGATCAGCCGCAGGGCGCGGTGCACCGTGGTGCGTGAGCCCAGCCACGCGGGCGAGAAGGGGGCGGTTTCGGGACGACAACGCAGGCAGGGCCGGAATCCGGCGACCTCGGCCGCGGCGGCGGTCGGATAGAACCGGACGTTCTTCCCCTGAGCAGGCCGCACCGGACAGACCGGCCGGCAGTAGATGCGGGTGGTGCGCACGCCGGAGAAGAAGTGGCCGTCGTAGCGACGGTCGCGGCCGACGCGGGCACGTTCACAGACATCGTGGTCGAGCATGACGATGGAGTCCGATTCCGGCGAGTAGGCTTTCATCGCCCATGTTACGCCGCGCGGTATGACGATCAACCTTCTCGACAATCCTGTGTGGCACGCGCTTGCAGGGCCGCACCGACTTCATGCGATCGGCGATGGAGCCGCACGCCACTATCCACGCGACATCGCGCCGTTCTCCGCGATTCGCGAACCGACCGATCAGGCCTACGCCGACCTGGCTGCCGATCTTCCGTCCGGGACAGAGGTGCGCTTGTTCCGCCCGACCGACGAGCCGTTGCCGTCCAGTTGGGACGACGCAGGTCGCTTCCCCATGCTGCAGATGGTGGCGACGCGAATACCCGATGGAGAAGACAGTGGCGCCTTCGTGGTTTTACCGGACGATTCGCCGGCCATGCTGGACCTCGTCGCGCTGGCCCAGCCCGGACCGTTCGGCCGGCGGACGCCGCTGCTGGGCCGGTACCTCGGTGTTCGGAGCGACGATCGGCTCGTCGCCATGGCGGGCGAGAGGCTTCGCGTGCCTGGCCATGTCGAGCTGAGCGCCATCTGCGTCCATCCGGAAGCCCGGGGGCAGGGGTACGCAGCCCGGCTCGTGCGGCGGCTGATGCGGCTGGCCTTCGAGAACGGCGAAGTGCCGTTCCTGCACGTGCGCCCGGACAACAAGTCGGCGATCGATCTCTATCGTCACCTGGGCTTCGAAATCCGGCGCGAACTCATGATTCTATGGCGCCGGCCCAAATGAACGAAGCGGACGGACATCACGGGGCACGTGTCGTCTGGACCGCTTTCGTCGTGGCCGTGTTCGGCTGGGGCGTAGGCTTCTACGGACCCGCCGTCTATCTGCCAATATTGCACCAGACGCATGACTGGTCGATCTCGACCATCTCCGCCGCGATCACGATGCATTATCTCGTAAGTGCCGTGCTGGTCGTCGGCTTGCCGGATGTCTATCGCCGCTTCGGCGTAGCGCGCGTCACGCTTGGCGGCACGCTGTTGGCCGCCGCGGGTACGATTGCGTGGGCGAGTGCCCAGCAGACATGGCAACTCGTGCCGGCTCTGATCCTGAGCGGCGCGGGATGGGCTGCAATGAGCGCGGCAGCACTCAACGCGATGGTGTCGCCATGGTTTGAACGCGACCGACCCAAAGCCCTCAGCATGGCGTTCAATGGCGCGAGCGTCGGCGGCATCCTGTTCGTGCCGCTCTGGATGACGCTGGTTAAGGGCTTCGGCTTGCTCTCTGCGGCAATCTTCGTGAGCGCCGCCATGATCGCGATCGTGTGCCCGCTGGCTTATGGATTCCTCCGGCGGCAGCCCACGGTCGTGACTCCCGCCGCGCCGCCGCTACCGCGCCTCACGCTTCTCCGTCAGCCGCGCTTCCTGACGATTTCGCTGGCCTTCGCCCTGGGCCTGTTTGCGCAGATCGGACTCATCTCGCATTTGATCTCAAGGCTGGAGCCTGAGTTCGGGCCAGGGCTTGCGGCGGGCGCCGTCAGCCTGATCACGATTTGCGCCGTCATGGGACGTACCTTGCTGGGGCGATTTCTGGGCGAGCATGATCGCAGGCTCGCCGCGGCGGCCAGCCTGCTGATGCAGACTGTCGGCTCGCTGCTGCTGGCACTGGGTGAGGGCGGTGTCCTGCTGACGGCGGGCTGTGTCCTGTTCGGATTGGGAGTTGGTAATCTGGTGTCGCTGCCGCCGCTGATCGCCCAGCGCGAATTCCGGCCTGCCGACGTCGGGACCGTGGTCGCTCTCGTGACGGCCATCAATCAGGCGGTCTTTGCTTTTGCACCGGCCATATTCGGTACGTTGCGGGATTCGACGGGCACCTATCTTGTGTCATTTCTCGTGGCGGCGGCTGTCCAGGCCCTCGCAGCGGCGATCATCACGTCAGGGCGACGATTTTCTTGAGCCATTTCAGGGCCTTGTGGGTCGCTTTCCACGATTTTGCGGAACGGTGACATCGCGGCCCCGGATATGGTATCGGGAGGCTCAACAGCTAGAGGGGATCGATCGTCGATATGCCGGGGGGCGCCATCGCGGTCGCGTCGGATCATGCCGGCTTCGACCTTAAGGAAATTCTGAAGCGCGAGCTGCAAGAAGCGGGTCACGACGTGCTGGATCTTGGCACGAATTCGACCGCTTCCGTCGACTATCCCGACTTCGGCAAGGCCATGGGCGAAGCCATTGCCTCAGGCAAGGCCGAGCGCGGCGTGCTGGTCTGCGGCAGCGGCATCGGCATCTCGATCGCCGCCAATCGCAATCCCAAGGTTCGCGCAGTCCTCGCGCATGATGTGACCTCCGCGCGGCTGTCGCGCGAGCACAACGACGCTAACGTCATCGCCTTCGGGCAGCGCCTGATCGGCGTCGAGGTGGCCCGCGAGGCCATGAAGGTCTTCCTCAGCACCAAATTCGAAGGTGGCCGCCACGCCGGCCGCGTCGACAAGCTTTCAAAGGGTTGAACGAGATGAGTCAGGTTGCTGCCAAGATGAGTGCTTCTCCGCTGCCGATGTTCACGACGGGTGTTGCCGAAGCCGATCCGGCGATCGACGCGGTGCTCAAGGGCGAACTGCATCGCCAGCAGGAGCAGATCGAGCTGATCGCTTCGGAGAACATCGTCTCGCGCGCCGTGCTCGAGGCCGCGGGCTCGGTGCTGACCAACAAGTATGCCGAGGGCTACCCGCGCCGCCGCTACTACGGTGGCTGCGAGGAAGTCGACAAGGCCGAGGATCTGGCGATCGAGCGCGCCAAGAAGCTGTTCAACTGCAGCTTCGCCAATGTGCAGCCGCACTCGGGCGCGCAGGCCAATCAGGCAGTGTTCATGGCGCTGCTGCAGCCGGGTGACACGTTTCTCGGCATGTCGCTGTCCGAAGGCGGCCATCTCACCCACGGTTCGCCCGCCAACCAGTCGGGCAAGTGGTTCAAGGTTACGTCCTACGGCGTGAAGCCCGACACGCATCTGATCGACTACGAGCAGATGGAAGCCGTCGCCCGCAGCGAGAAGCCCAAGCTGATCATCGCGGGCGCCTCGGCCTATTCGCGCCACATCGATTGGGCGCGCTTCCGCAAGATCGCCGACGAGATCGGCGCCTACTTCATGGTCGACATGGCCCATTACGCCGGCCTGGTCGCGGCCGGCGTCTATCCGAGCCCGGTGCCGCATGCCCACGTCACGACGACGACGACCCACAAGACGCTGCGCGGCCCGCGCGGCGGCATGATCCTGTCGAACGATGCCGAGCTTGGTAAGAAGATCAATTCGGCGGTGTTCCCGGGCCTGCAGGGCGGCCCCCTGATGCACATCATCGCTGCCAAGGCGGTGGCCTTCGGCGAGGCGCTGAAGCCCGACTTCAAGGTCTACGCCCAGCAGGTGATCGACAATGCGCGCGCCCTGGCCGCGACCCTGACCGAGCGCGGCCTCAAGATCGTCTCGGGCGGCACCGACAGCCACGTCATGCTGGTCGACCTGCGCCCGAAGAAGGCAACCGGCGTGTCGGCGGAGAAGGTGCTCGACCGCGCCGGCATCACGACCAACAAGAACAGCATCCCGGGCGACCCGGAGAAGTTCACGGTCACGTCTGGCGTACGTCTCGGCTCGCCGGCGGGAACGTCGCGCGGCTTCGGGGTCGCCGAGTTCCAGCAGATCGGCCATCTGATCGCCGACGTGCTCGATGGCATCGCCAAGAATGGCCCGGACGGCGACGCCCAGGTTGAGGCCCAGGTTCGCGCCAAGGTCCACGCCCTGTGCGCGCGCTTCCCGATCTACCGCGACTGACAAGGCGCAAAGCCGAAAAAGAAACAGGGGAACTAGATGCGCTGTCCATTCTGCGGCCACGAGGACACACAAGTTAAGGACTCGCGGCCGACCGACGACAATTCGGCGATCCGCCGGCGGCGCTATTGCCCGTCGTGCGGCTCGCGCTTCACGACCTTCGAGCGCGTGCAGCTGCGCGAGTTGACGGTGGTGAAGAAGAACGGACAGCGTGTGCAGTTCGATCGCGACAAGCTGGCGCGTTCCATACAGGTCGCCTGCCGCAAGCGGCCGGTCGATCCGGAGCGCACGGAGCGCGTGGTGAACGGCATCGTACGCCGTCTCGAGAGCTCGGGCGAAAGCGAGATTCCCTCGACGCAGATCGGCGAGCTGGTGATGGACGCGCTGCGCGCGCTCGATCCGGTGGCCTATGTGCGGTTCGCCTCGGTCTATCGCAACTTCCGCGAGGCCCGGGACTTCGAGGAATTCATCTCCGACCTCGCCGATACGGCCACCTTCAAGGACTAAAGGCGATGATGCGCGCGGCGCTGGCGCTGGCGCGCCGATCGCTCGGGCGCACCTGGCCCAATCCAGCCGTCGGCTGCGTGATCGTGCGCGACGGACTCGTTATCGCGCGTGGCCGCACGCGCGATGGCGGCCGGCCCCATGCGGAAGCCGATGCGATCGCCGAAGCTGCCCGTGATGGCCAGTCGCTGAAGGGCGCCACCGCCTACGTCACGCTGGAGCCTTGCTCGCATCATGGCCGCACGCCGCCCTGCGCCGATGCACTGGTGGCATCGGGTGTCTCCCGGGTCGTATCGGCGCTCGAGGATCCAGATCCGCGGGTGAAGGGGCAGGGGCATGCGCGTCTGAAGGCGGCCGGCATTGCGGTCGAAGTCGGCGATGGGGTTGCGGAGGCGGCAGAGATCAACGCCGGTTTCCTGCTGCGCGTTCGCGAAGGACGGCCGCTCTTCCATCTCAAGATGGCGGGCTCGCTCGACGGGCGCATTGCGACCGCCTCGGGCGAGAGCAAGTGGATCACCGGCCCGGCGGCACGGCAGGATGGCCATCGCCTGCGCGCCATTCATGACGCGATCCTGATCGGCGCGGCGACGGCCGCCGCCGACGATCCCGATCTCACCTGTCGGCTGCCGGGGCTCGCCGTGCACTCGCCGGTGCGCATCGTGCTCGATTCGCAGGCGCGTCTGTCGACCGTGTCGAAGCTTGCGACTTCGGCACGCGTGACGCCGGTGTGGCTGGTGTGTACGAAGGCGGCGCCGGCCGAGCGGCGGGACGCACTCGCAGCCCTCGGCGTAGAGATCGTCGAAGTCGAGGGCGGCCCGGACGGGCGCATCGACGTTACGGCGGCCGCGCAGGCGCTTGGTACGCGCGGGCTGACACGGGTCCTCGTCGAAGGCGGCGGGCAGGTGGCCGCGTCCTTCCTGAAAGCGGGTCAGATCGACGGCATTTCGAGCTACCGGGCTGGCCTAATTCTGGGCGGCGACAGCCGCTCTGCGGTCGGCGGACTGGAATTTGCACGGCTCGGTTCCGCGCCCCGGTTCCGGCTGGTTTCGGCGCGGCAACTGCAAGGCGACACGCTGGAAACCTGGCGACGGGAGGCCTAAGTAGCGACCATGTTTACAGGCATCGTCTCCGACATCGGCGAAATCGTCTCGGTCGACCCGGGCGGCAAGGCCGGCGACCGCCGTTTCGTCATCGCCACCAAGCATGACATGACGCCGATCGCCATCGGCGCGTCGATCGCCTGCTCGGGCTGCTGCCTCACCGTGGTCGAGAAGAGTGCCGGCCGGTTCGCGGTCGAGGTCTCGGCGGAGAGTCTCGACAAGACGCACCTCGCCGACTGGACGGTCGGCAGCCGCCTCAACCTCGAATTGTCGCTGAAGCTCGGCGACGAGCTGGGCGGCCATCTCGTCTATGGCCATGTCGATGGCGTCGGAAAGATCGCCTCCATGACGCCAGAAGGCGGCAGCGTGCGCTTCGTGTTCGAAGCGCCGCCCGAACTGGCGCGCTTCGTCGCCGCCAAGGGCTCGGTCGCGATCGACGGCATTTCGCTCACGGTCAATGAAGTGGACGGCAATCGCTTTGGCGTGAATGTGATTTCACACACCCAGGCGGTTACCACTCTGGGACAGGCAAAGGTCGGCCAGAGGGTCAACCTTGAGGTGGATATGCTCGCGCGTTACGTTGCGCGACTGTTGGAGCATCAGAAATCATGAGTGCGCTCGAAAAGGACGCTTGGCGGATCACCTTCAGCGAGGTGAAGGCCGCCGCCGAGGACATCATCGAGGAAGCCCGCAAGGGCCGGATGTTCATCCTCGTCGACGACGAGGACCGCGAGAACGAGGGCGACCTGGTGATCCCGGCCCAGTGGGCGACGCCCGAGGCCATCAACTTCATGGCCAAGCATGCGCGCGGCCTGATCTGCCTGGCGCTCACCCGCGAGCGGGTCGAGCAGCTCGGCCTGCCGCTGATGTCGCAGAACAACCGCACGCGTCACTCGACGGCCTTCACCGTTTCGATCGAAGCGCGCGAAGGCGTGACGACCGGCATCTCCGCCGCCGACCGCGCGCGCACCGTCTCCGTGGCGATCGACCCGTCGTGCGGACCGCATGACATTGTGACGCCGGGACACGTCTTCCCGCTGGTCGCGCGCGACGGCGGCACGCTGGAGCGTACTGGGCACACCGAAGCCGCGGTGGATCTCGCGCGCCTGGCGGGTCTCAACCCGGCCGGCGTGATCTGCGAGATCATGAACGACGATGGCACGATGGCCCGTCGCAACGACCTCATCACCTTCGCTCAGCGCCATGCGCTCAAGATCGGCACCATCGCCGACCTGATCGCCTATCGCCGCCGCTACGATTCGATCGTGAAGCGCATCAGCGAGACCAAGCTCGACAGCACCTGGGGCGGCGACTTCCGGTGCGTCGTCTACGTGAACAAGGTGACGATGGCGCAGCACGTCGCGCTGGTGAAGGGCGATCCGGCGACGGGTGGTCCGGTCATGGTGCGCATGCACGCCGTCAATCTCTTCACCGATACGCTGGGCCAGCGCAGCGGCGGCCGCGGTGGCGAGATCGAAGCTTCCATGCGCGAGATCGCCAATGAAGGACGGGGCGTGATCGTGCTGATCCGCGAGCCGCTCACCGTCGTTCTGGCCGAGCAGCGCCGCCGTGCCGGCGAACAGATCGAGCCCGCCGGGCAGGAGCTGCGCGACTACGGCGTCGGCGCCCAGATCCTGATCGACCTCGGCGTGAAGGAAATGGTGCTGCTCAGCAACTCGCAGAAGAGCGTGGTCGGTCTCGAGGGCTTCGGCCTCAAGATCGTGGCCCAGAAGCCGGTTCCCGGCCGCGCGACGAAGGTCTGATCATGTCGACACGGACGGAAAACCCGACGGCCCGCCCGGCTGTCGCTGGCGTCAAGGGCGCGCGCATCCTGATCGTCGAGTCGCGCTACTACGCCGACATCGCCGACGCGCTGATCAAGGGCGCCGAGGCCGAGATCACCAAGAACGGTGCAAAGGCGGAGCGCGTCGTCGTTCCGGGCGCTTTCGAGATCCCGGGCGCGATTGCGATGGCGGCAGAGAAGAAGGGCAAGCGTTACGACGGCTACGTGGCTCTGGGCTGCGTGATCCGCGGCGAGACCACCCATTACGACTATGTCTGCGGCGAGAGCGCGCGCGGCCTGATGGATCTCGCGGTCCAGAAGAAGCTCGCGATCGGCTACGGCATCGTCACGGTCGAGAACGTCGAACAGGCGCGGGCGCGCGCCTTCACCGATCGCGGCGACAAGGGTGGCGACGCCGCCCATGCCTGTCTCGCCATGGTGGCTCTCGGCCGTCGCTGGAAGAAATCGTGAGCGACGCCAAGCCGGCCGGGCCCAGCCGTCGCCAGGCCGCGCGGCTGGCGGCAGTGCAGGCGCTCTATCAGTGGCAGGAGGGCCAGGACGCCCCGGCCGATATCATCGAGCAGTTCCTGAAAGTGCGCACGGGCGAGGCGGGCGAGGGCGGCATGCGCCGCGACGCCGACAAGCCGCTGTTCAAGGACGTCGTCGAGGGCACGACGACCAACCGGGATGCGCTCGAGGCGATCGTGACGGCTTCGCTGGCGCAGGACTGGACCTGGGCGCGTGTCGATCGTCTGGTGCGGGCCATCCTGCTGGCCGGAGCCTACGAGCTCGTGCACCGGGGTGACGTGCCGTTGCGCGTCGTCATCAACGAGTATGTCGAGATCGCCCACGCCTTCTACGACAAGGGCGAGCCGAGCTTCATCAACTCCGTCCTCGACCGCGTGGCACGTCAGGCGCGGCCGGCCGACCAGAAGTAGCCCGTCATGGCGCGGCCGAAGCGGGTCGGCGAGTTCGAACTGATCGCCCGCTACTTCGCGCCGCTCGCCCGCAGCTTCAAGGGCGCGGGCGGCCTCCAGAGCGACAACGCCTTCCTGCCGGCCGATCCGCGCCGCGACCTCGTCGTGAAGACGGACACGATCGTCGCGGGCGTTCATTTCCTGGCCGACGAGCTGCCGCAGCGGATCGCTGCCAAGGCGCTGCGCGTCTGTCTCTCCGATCTCGCGGCCGGCGGCGCTACGCCGTTCGTCTACCAGCTCTCGCTCGCCTTGCCGTCGAACTGGACGGAAGCCTGGCTTACTTCGTTCGCGAAAGGGCTCGCCGCCGATCAGCGCCGGTACGGCATCGTCCTGTGCGGCGGCGACACAGTGGTGACGCCAGGACCCCTCACCGTGACGATTACCGCCTTCGGTCGTGTCGCACGCGGCAAGGGCATCGGCCGTGGCGGTGCACGGGCTGGGGACGAACTTTGGGTCAGCGGCACGATCGGTGACGGCGCGCTTGGACTGATGGTGGCGCGAGGTGGATTGGTGGACCTGACGGCACGCCAGCGCGCGTTCCTGGAAGACCGCTATCGCCTGCCGCGGCCGCGCAGTTCCCTTGGACAAAGACTGGCGGGCATCGCGTCCGCGACGGCCGACGTTTCCGACGGGTTGTTGGCCGACGCCGGTCATATCGGGCAGGCATCGGGCCTGGCGGTGAGCGTCGAACGCGATGACGTGCCTCTGTCGCCGGCCGGCCGGGCGGCAGTGATGGCCGATCCGAGACTGTGGGCGAACGTGCTGGGCGGCGGCGACGATTACGAACTGGTGATTGCAGTGTCGACGCGCCGGAGCGCGGCGCTGCAGGCCGCGGCACGTACCGCTGGCGTGCGGGTCGTACGCATCGGTCGCTTTGCCCGCGGCGAGGGCGTCACGTTGACCGCAGGCGGCGAGCCCGTCGCAGCCCCGCGAAAGGGCTACGTGCACTTCTAGCGAAGCGCACCTTCTCATAGCTGCACTGCGCGGCACCCTATGGCGCGGGCAGGGGGCACGACTAGAGTGCCGCCCCAATGGACGGTTCGATCAAGGTACAGGAAACGCCCGCCTCTTCCGACGGCCGCATGCCGCGTCGGTCGATGCGCAACATCGCCTTGCTGGCGATGTGCCAGGCCCTCACGCAGAGCAGCAACACGCTGATGTTCGCCTCGTCGGCGCTGGCGGTGCTGACGATCGTGTCGCCGGACATGCGCATGTGGGCCAACCTGCCGGTCACCATGCAGCATCTCGGCGTCATGCTGTCGGTGTTCCCGGCTTCGCTGCTGATGATGCGGCGCGGCCGCAAGTTCGGTTTCCGCAGCGGCTCGCTGATGGGCATGATCGGCTCGTCGCTGGCCGCGATCGGTCTCGGGCTCGGCAGTTTCCCGGTGATGTGCATCGGCGGCCTGTTCCTGGGCTACGGCATCGCCAACATGCAGCTCTATCGCTTCGCCGCCGTCGAACTGGCGCCCGCCCAGTATCGCGCGCAGGCGATCTCCTACGTCACGGCGGGCGGCGTGCTGGCCGGTATTGTCGGGCCGACCCTGGCGCGCTTCACCCCCGATCTCTGGCTGCCGCTTTTTCAGGCGAGCTTCGTTTCGGTCATTTTCATCCACGCCCTTGTCTTCGTGGTGCTGGGCTTCATCGAGTTCCCGCAGGTCAGGGCGGAGGAAGCGGCCGGACCGCAGCGCCCCCTGTTCGAGATCGTGACCCAGCCGGCCTACATGGTGGCCTGTGCCGGTGCGATGATCGCCTTCGGCGTCATGTCCTTCGTGATGGCGGCTTCGCCGCTGGCCATCGTGCAGTGCGGCCTCAAGGCGACCGAAGCCCCGGTGACGATCTTCGTTCACGTCATGGGCATGTTCATCCCGTCCTTCTTTACCGGCCACCTGATCGCGCGCTTCGGCATCTTCAACATCATGACAGCCGGCATCGTGTTGCTGGTGGCGGGGGTGGCGGTGGCCCTGATGGGCGTCACCGAATGGCATTTCCGCGGCGCCCTCAGCCTGAACGGCATCGGCTGGAACTTCCTGTTCGTCGGCGCCACCACCTTGTTGACCACTACCTACCGGCCGGCGGAGCGGGGCAAGGCCCAGGCTTTCAACGACTTCATGGTGTTCGGTGTCACCACCGTCTCCAGCCTGATGGCCAGCGTCGTGCTGGAACTTAAGGGCTGGGCAGCGCTGAACTACGTGGCTCTCGCCCTGGTGCTCGTCGCCCTGGCCGTCGTCAGCATCTTCCGGCTGCGGAATCCCTCGCGCGCCTGAGGCCAAGCCCTTGAGGAGTCGGGGCTTTTCCCTCGTCTCCGGTTGCGCGCCCCCGGCCCATCTGTCATTTTCCGCGCGCCTCGCGCCGGGGGGAGTTCTCGTACTTCAGGCTGCGATGCGCGAAAAAGCGCTGAAAAAACAATAGGTTAGGAAATATGTCCACCATTCTTTGGGGCGTCATCGGCTGCGGCTTGATTGCCGTGCTGTATGGCGTCATTACCGCATCGCGGGTCATGGCGGCCGACGCCGGCACGCCGCGCATGCAAGAAATTGCGCAAGCCATCCAGGAAGGTGCGGCTGCCTACCTGCGCCGCCAGTACACCACCATCGGCATCGTGGGCGTCGTCGTCCTCGTTCTCCTCGCCATCCTGCTCGGCAAGTTCGCCGCCATCGGCTTCCTGATCGGCGCCGTCCTGTCGGGAGCCACCGGCTTCATCGGCATGAACGTCTCGGTCCGCGCCAACGTGCGCACCGCGGTGGCTGCCCAGAAGAGCCTGGCCTCGGGTCTCGACCTCGCCTTCAAGGCCGGCGCGGTGACCGGCATGCTGGTGGCCGGCCTCGCCCTGATCGGCGTCGGCGGCTACTACGCGGTCCTGCTCAACATGGGCATCCCCGGCGGCAGCCGTACGATGATCGATGCGCTCGTCTCGCTCGGCTTCGGCGCCTCGCTGATCTCGATCTTCGCCCGTCTCGGCGGCGGCATCTTCACCAAGGGTGCGGACGTCGGCGGCGACATGGTCGGCAAGGTAGAGGCGGGAATTCCCGAAGATGACCCCCGTAACCCGGCCACCATTGCCGACAACGTGGGCGACAATGTCGGCGACTGCGCCGGCATGGCCGCCGACCTGTTCGAGACCTATGCGGTGACGACCGTCGCCACGATGGTCCTGGCCTCGATCTTCTTCGCGGCCGATCCGATGCTCGTTGCGAAGCTGATGGCCTATCCGCTGGTCATCGGCGGCGCCTGCATCATCACCTCGATCATCGGCACCTACTTCGTCCGCCTCGGCTCGGACGGCAACATCATGTGGGCGATGTACAAGGGCGTGATCGTGGCCGCCGTGCTGTCGGTCCCGGCGATCTACTTCGCCACAGATCGCCTGGTCGGCATGGGCACGGTGATGACGGTGGGCGATCGCTCGTTCACCGGCATGTCGCTGTTCTGGTGCTCGCTGGTCGGTCTGGCCATCACCGGCCTGATCGTCTGGGTCACCGAATACTACACCGGCACCGACTATCGCCCGGTGAAGGCCGTGGCGCAGGCCTCGGTCACCGGCCACGGCACCAACGTCATCGCCGGTCTCGCGATGTCGATGGAAGCCACGGCCGGTCCGGCGCTGCTGATCTGCGCCGGCATCGTGACCTGCTACATCCTGGCCGGCCTGTTCGGCATCGCCATCGCCACGACGGCCATGCTGGCGCTCGCGGGCATGATCGTCGCCCTCGATGCCTACGGCCCGGTCACCGACAATGCCGGTGGCATTGCCGAAATGGCCGGTCTGCCGAAGGAAGTGCGCAAGAACACCGACGCGCTCGACGCGGTCGGCAACACCACCAAGGCCGTCACCAAGGGCTACGCCATCGCCTCGGCCGGCCTCGGTGCGCTGGTGCTATTCGCGGCCTACACCTCGGACCTCGACTACTTCATCGCGCAGGGCAAGCTGGGCGTTAAGTCGGTCGATTTCTCGCTGAAGAACCCGTACGTCGTGGTCGGCCTGCTGGTCGGTGGCCTGCTGCCGTACCTGTTCGGCGGCATGTCGATGCTGGCCGTCGGCCGCGCCGCCCAGTCGGTGGTCGAGGAAGTCCGCCGGCAGTTCAAGGAAAAGCCCGGCATCATGGCGGGCACGGATCGGCCGGATTACGGCCGCGCCGTCGACATGCTCACCAAGTCGGCGATCAAGGAGATGATGATCCCGTCGCTGCTGCCGGTGCTGTCGCCGATCGTACTGTTCTTCGTGATCGCGGCCATCGCCGGACGCTCCGATGCCTTCGCGGCGGTCGGCGCCATGCTGCTCGGCGTGATCGTCACCGGCATCTTCGTCGCCATCTCGATGACGGCGGGCGGCGGTGCCTGGGACAACGCCAAGAAGTACATCGAGGAAGGCCATTTCGGTGGCAAGGGATCCGACGCCCACAAGGCGGCGGTGACCGGTGACACCGTCGGCGACCCGTACAAGGACACGTCGGGCCCCGCGGTCAATCCGATGATCAAGATCGCCAACATCGTGGCGCTCCTGCTCCTCGCCGTCCTGGCGCACTGAGCGGGATCACACCTCAAACGGAAAAGCCCCGGTCGAAAGACCGGGGCTTTTTCTTTGGCGGGACTGTCCGCGAAAGGTTCGCGGAGGGCGGCGGCAGCCGTTGCGTCAGATGCCGCTGCCGCTGGTCGGGGCGCCCGGATTGCTTTCCTGCTTCGGCCCGCTGAAGCGGCCGACATTGCCCAGGACCTGCTCGAGGATCGTGAGCTCCTTGCCCGAGGTCGGAGTGATGCGCGCGACCATCTGGATGTCCTGCGCGTCCTTCAGATCGTAGTTCTTGATGGCCTCGATGCGGCCCGAGTCGTTGAACGTCACCTGCATCACCTTCTGGTCGGTGATCCGGGGCTTCGTGTAGGCCCAGTAAACCTGAGTCTCGCTGATGTAGTACCAGACGTTAGGATTGAAGGTGGCGACGGCCGAGGGCGATCCGATCAGTCGGACCACGTCCTCTCGGCTCTGCGCGCCGACTTCGAGCTTCTCGACCGAACCGGGAGTGGCGGTGAAGCCGCGTTGATCGACGGTATTGTCGCAGCCACCCAGCAGGGCGGCGGCGGAAACGGCAAGGACGCCAACAAGGGCGAGCGGGGCGGTGCGACGCATGGACTGCTTCTTGGCTTTGCGGGAAGAGGGGCTGCAAGATGTCGCGATGAGGGGGCCGGGTCAACCGGTTGCCCGTGATCAGTTGGGGAGGGGAGTTGTCTGTGTTCCGCCGTCGCAAGCCCGAGGACGATTTCGCCGCCGCCATCTACAAGAGCGTGGGCGAGCAGGCGCGCGCGCCCGAGCTGTTCGAGGCGTGCGGGATCCCCGACACGCTGGATGGCCGCTTCGATGCGCTGGCGCTTCATGCCGCGCTGATGATCGACCGGCTGCGGCGTGAGCCGGATGGCGAGGCCTTGGCGCAGGCCTTCTTCGACGCCATGTTCCGTCATCTCGATCTCGCGCTGCGCGAGATCGGCATCCAGGACCTGGGCGTGGGCCGCCGCATCAAGATCATGGCGGAGGGGCTGCACGGGCGAGGGCTGGCCTATCGCGAGGCGCTGAACGACGGCCCGACGCCCCTTGGCGAGGTCTTGCGGCGCAACGCCTATGGCGGTAGGTCGCCGGAGGACCCACAGTCGGTCGTTCGCCTCGAAGCCCATGTCCGGGATTATGTGCGCAAGCTCGGCGCAACGGCCCGCAACGACTTGATAAAGTGAATTAAGAAAATGTCACAAGATACTGATAATACGATAAAATCAGAGATTGAAAGGATGGTCGACCTCGAAAAGCTGGGCAACAACGGCACAGCCCTCGAGATTTCCACGACCGAGGCCGAGCGTGCTGCGCTGGCGAAGCGGTTCGGCTTCCTGGGCCTGCCGGCCTTCTCCGCGCGCGTGACGGTGGATCGTAAGCCGGGCGGGCAGGTGGTGGTCGAGGGCCGTCTCAAGGGCCGGATCGTCCAGGCCTGCATCCTGAGCCTCGATCCAGTGACCCAGGATCTGGACGATGCCTTCCGGCTGGTCTTTGCCGAAAACGTCGACGAGGACAAGGATCCCGAGAGCGGCGAGGCACTGCTGAACGCCCAGGGCGACGCACCGGAGCCCCTGACCGGGAATATGCTCGATGTCGGCGAAATCGCCGCCGAGCAGTTGTCGCTGACGGCGGACCCTTATCCGCGGCGTCCGGGGATAAAGCTGGAGGACGTGCTTCCGAAGCCCAAGGGCGGCGCCCGCCGCGCTGCGCCGGAGCAGCGCCGTCATCCGTTCGCCGGTCTGGCGGCCCTGAGGGACAAGCCCCGGGGTGGTCGCTAAACTGTTGCGGCGGTGAAACGATTTGGCTAGAGAATGCCGCCCGCCGCGCCTATAGAGCGCGGCTGCAGCTTTTTTGGGGGCATGCCCTGCTTGCGAAAGCGGGTGCGGCCCTCGTCCTGGAGATCGTCATGGCAGTTCCCAAGAAAAAGGTATCGAAGTCCCGCCGCAACATGCGTCGCTCGCATCACGCGCTGCCGACCATGGCATTCATGGAATGCAAGAACTGTGGCGAGCTTAAGCGCCCGCACATGGTTTGCTCGCATTGCGGCTACTACCGCGAGGACATGCCCGTCCTGGCCGACGCCGCGTCGGCCGAGAAGTAGTCCGTAGCACGCCGCCGGCAATGCGCTGGCATTCGACAGGCGGAGCGTGACGGTGAGTACGGGCAAGATCGTACTCGCCCTCGACGGCATGGGCGGCGATCACGCTCCCGATGTCATCGTGAATGGCGCCGATATCGCCCGCGAGCGCTATCCCGGAACGTCCTTCCTGTTGTTTGGCGACGAGGCGCGCCTGAAGGCCCTTGTCGACAAGCGCAAGGGTCTCGCGCAGGTGCTCGAGATCGTGCCGTCGGAAGACGCGGTGTTGGCCGAGGACAAGCCGTCCTTCGCGCTGCGCCGTCGCCGCAAGTCGAGCATGTGGATGGCCGTCGAGGCGGCGGCCCAGGGCCGTGCCGACACGGTCGTGTCGGCCGGTAACACCGGCGCGCTCCTCGCCATTTCCATGGTCGCGATGCGCATGCTCGAAGGCGCGCATCGTCCGGCGCTGGCTTCGTTCCTGCCGACTTCGCGCGGCGAGAGCGTGATGCTCGATCTCGGCGCGAACATCGAATGCGATGCCGACAATCTCGTCCAGTTCGCCGTTATGGGCAGCGTCTTCGCCCAGATCCTGCTCGGCCTCGACAAGCCGAAGGTCGGCCTGCTGAACGTCGGCTCTGAAGAGCTGAAGGGCCACGAAGAGCTGCGCCAGGCCGCTGCCTGGCTGCGCCGCGAGGGGTCGCCTGTCTCCTTTCACGGCTTCGTCGAAGGCAATGACATCGGCGCCGGCGTGACCGACGTCATCGTCACCGACGGCTTCACCGGCAACGTCGCCCTGAAGGCGATCGAAGGCACGGCCAAACTCTACACCCAGTTCGTCCGCGACGCGTTCCGGACCTCGACGTTTGCCAAGCTCGGTTATCTGTTCGCCTCGGGCGCCTGGTCGAAGCTGCGCCTGCGCGTCGACCCGCGCCGTTACAATGGCGGCGTGTTCCTGGGACTGGACGGCGTCTGCGTGAAGAGCCACGGCGGCACGGACGCGCTGGGCTTCGCCTATGCGATCGGCGTGGCCGTCGATCTCGTCCGTTACGAATATAAGAGCAAGCTGGTAGAAGGCCTGGCGCGGCTGCACGAGATCACCTCGGCGGCTGAAGCATCGGCTGCGTCCCTGCAGGCCACTGGAGGAACTGCGTGATCCGTTCTGTCGTCCAGGGCTGTGGTTCGTATCTGCCGGAACGTCTGGTCACCAACGAAGAGCTGTCGAAAACCGTCGACACCACCGACGAGTGGATCCAGCAGCGCACTGGCATCCGCCAGCGCCACATCGCAGCGGACGGCGAATTCACCTCGCATCTCGCGCTCAAGGCGTCGCAACGCGCGCTGGATCACGCCGGCCTCAAGGCCTCTGATCTCGATTTGATCGTGCTGGCGACGGCGACACCCGACCAGACATTCCCGGCCACGGCGACCAAGGTGCAGGCCGAGCTCGGCATGACCCGGGGCGCTGCGTTCGATGTCCAGGCGGTGTGCGCCGGCTTCGTCTATGGCGTTTCGGTCGCCGACAGCCTGATCAAGAACGGTCTCGCCTCGACGGCGCTGGTGATCGGCGCGGAGACCTTCTCGCGCATCCTCGACTGGGACGATCGCGGCACCTGCGTGCTGTTCGGCGATGGCGCCGGCGCGATCGTGCTCAAGGGCGAGCAGGGGGCCGGCACTTCGGCCGATCGCGGCATCCTCGCCAACGCGCTGCACTCCGACGGCCGCCAGCACGACATCCTCTATGTCGACGGTGGACCTTCCTCGACCAAGACGACCGGTTTCCTCCGCATGGAAGGCAAGGAAGTCTTCAAGCACGCGGTGGTGAACATGGCCGCCGTCGTGGGCGAGGTGCTGGAGAAGGCGGGCCTCGAGGCCAAGGACATCGACTGGTTGGTCCCGCACCAGGCCAACAAGCGCATCATCGATGGCACCGGCCGCAAGCTCGGCCTGCCGCCCGAGCGGGTCGTGGTGACGGTCGACAAGCATGCCAACACCTCCGCCGCATCCATCCCGCTGGCGCTCGACGTTGCGGTCAAGGATGGCCGCATCAAGAAGGGCGACCTGCTGCTGATGGAGGGTATCGGTGGCGGTCTGTCGTGGGGCGCAAGCCTCGTTCGCTGGTAATGCGCGAATTTTCCGTAACGGAACGTGAACAGACGCCGATTCAAGTCCAGCCGCTATCCCACTGATATTGACCGCTTTCCCACCTTAGAGTAAGGATTAAGTGGGGGAAGAAGGGGTACCGGAGTGGACGGCCGGACTATCACGCGTGCCGATCTGAGCGAGTCAGTGTTCCAGGAAGTGGGCCTGTCTCGCAATGAATCCAGCGATCTTGTCGAGACGATCCTCGGCGAGGTGGTGGAGGCGTTGGCGCGCGGCGAATCGGTGAAGATCTCCTCGTTTGGGAGTTTCACGGTTCGCGACAAGGGGCAAAGGGTCGGCCGTAATCCGAAAACCGGGCAGGAGGTTCCCATCCTGCCGCGGCGAGTCCTCGTCTTTCGAGCGTCGAATGTCCTGAAGTCACTGATCAACGGGGCGCCCGACGAGAACAAGGGCTGATGGGGACACGAGGGGTAAGACATGGCCGTTTCGGTTCAGACCGTCGAAAGACGGGTTGAGAAATCGGCGCAGGCTTTTCGAACGATCAGCGAGGTCGCGACCGAGCTCGACGTGCCGCAGCATGTGCTGCGGTTCTGGGAAAGCAAGTTCACCCAGGTCCGTCCGCTGAAGCGGGGCGGTGGGCGTCGCTATTACCGGCCGGAGGATATCGACCTCCTGCGCCGCATCCGGACGCTGCTCTACGATGACGGCTACACGATCAAGGGCGTGCAGCGCCTCCTGAAGGAAGGCCGCGGCCGCCTGCCGGCGCAGCGCCTTGACCTCGCCGCGGAAAGCGCGCTGGAGAGCCTGCGCATCGTGTCGGCGCGCGCCGAGGCGATGGCCAGCGGCAACCGCCAGCCGCTGCCGCGCACCGGCCCGCAGCCCTCGACCACCACGCCGCGCGCGGCGGTTCTCGACCTCCACAAGCGCCGTGAGATCGAGTCGGTGCTGGAAGACCTCGAGCAGGCGCTGACGCAGCTGCGCAGCACGCTGAAGGCGCACAACTAGGGGCTTCGGCCCGGAAAGCCGCCGGGGGGCGGCTTTCAAGGGCTTGCAGGTCCGGCGCCGCAGAGCCACCAGATCGGGTGGCTTCTGTAAGAAAGTGTATCAAGTCTCTGATTTAATTTGGTTTTTTGCCGGGCTGGCGTATCGTGCCCGGTGAGGGGTCTTCAACGGTATCGTCAAAGGGGGACGTGACCGTGCTGGTTAATCGCGATTTTGCGCGTCATCACGCGCGTTCATTTGATTTATCTTCTTTAAATGACAATGGGTTAGAGGTCGTTCTTCCCACGATCTCCGAACTGCTCTACTTGCGCCGCGGACTGACGCAGCCGGGCGGCAAGCTGCCTCTGTTCGATCTTGACGGGCAGGATGTCGATATTGACATTGTAAAGCAGTGCCTCAGCCGGGGCTGGGCGCAGCCGTGGTTCAAGAATCCGCTGAAGCCGGATTGGCTTGTCTGCAAACTCACGGAGCTGGGGCGGCAGGTCGCCTCCCAGTCGTAACGATCCACGTCACGGCCGCCGCTGCGGCGAGCAGCCCACCTGCCAGCAGGAACGCGGCGCCCGGCAGTGTGTCGATGGTCGATGCAAACAGGACGGCAAAGATGCCCGGCGCGACCAGGCCGGCGATGCTGCGCGACGCCGAGTTCGCGCCCTGGAGCTGGCCCTGTTCGGAAGCGCTGACCCGCCGGGTCATCATGTCCTGCACGGCGGGACCGGCCATGCCCCAGAACGCCATCACCGGTACGCCCGCCCAGAACCACGGACCCGTCTCGGCCAGGCCATAGATCGACATGCCCAGGGCGCCGGCCAGCAGGCCGAGGAGCACGGCGAGTCGCGATCCCAGTCGCTTCACGATCGGTCCGATCATCAGCCCCTGCACGATGGCGGTACAGATGCCGACGAAGGCGAGCGTGAGGCCGACCGTCATCTCGCCCCAACCGTAGCGATAGCCGGCATAGAGGACGAACACGGCCGGCAGCACCTGGTGGGCGAAGTTGCCCAGGAAATCGACCGCCGCGAGGCCAAGAAGCTGCCGGTGTGAGGATAGAAGTTTCAGGGATCCGACCGGGTTGGCGCGCTTCCAGGCGAAGGCCATGCGCTTTTCCGGCGGGAGCGATTCGGGGAGCACGAACCAGCCGAACGCCGCGTTGGCGAGGCAGGCCGCCGCCGACACCCAGAACGGCAGGCGCGGATCGACGCCGCCCAGCAACCCGCCGATCGCCGGACCGACGACGAAGCCCAGCCCGAAGGCCATGCCGACCAGGCCGAAGGCCTTGGCCCGTTCCTCGGGTTTCGTCACGTCGGCGATGTAGGCGAAGGAGGTGCCGATCGTCGCCGAGGTGACGCCGGAGACCACGCGGCCGATCAGCAAGAGAAGGAGTGACGGCGCCAGCGCCATGAAGATGTAGTCGAGACCGAGACCCAGGCAGGAGATCAGGATGACCGGCCGGCGGCCATAACGGTCCGACAGCGCGCCCAGCAGGGGCGAGCACAGGAACTGCATCAAGGCCCAGACCGTCGCGAACACGCCGAACATCTCGGCGGCGCCGGCGGTGTCGCCGCCCATGAAGCCCAGCACGATCTTCGGCAGGACCGGGATCATGACACCGAGCGCCAGCACGTCGAGCGCCACGGTGCAGAAGATGAAGGCGAGGGCACGGCGTGTGTTCATTGGATTCGGTTTAGCGGTTCATCCGTCACGAACCGACATCAAAGTGAAGACGGAAGAACGCGCCTGTGTCGCCGGCTATGCATCTATGCACAAAGACAGTGTGTTATTTAAAATTGCAGCATCGAAGCAGTATGTTGCGAGTGTATTTCGGGGGAGTAGCTTCATGTCGTTCAAGTCCATGGTGTCGATCGGGCTCGTCAGCGCGCTTGCGCTGATGGCGGCGGTCGTTCCGGCCGGTGCGCAGACCGCCGGCGCCAAGAAGCAGGTGAAGGTCGCGGCGGTCGACTTCGTTCCCGCCTGGGGCGATCTCGACGGCAATGTCTCGCGTCTCGCGAAGGCGGCGGAAGAGGTGGCGAAGCAGGGCGTCGAGTATGCGGTGTTCCCGGAGACGGCGGTCAGCGGTTACCTGTTCACCGGCCCGCAGCAGCTCGCGCCTTTCGTCGACACGATCCCGGGCAAGGCGACGGCCGCCGTGCTGCCGATCCTTCAGCGCACCGGCATGCACATGAGCGTCGGCATTGCCGAGCGCGATGCGGCGACCGGCCTCGTCTACAACACCGCCGTGCTGATGGGACCGAATGGCATCATCGGCAAGTATCGCAAGAACGGCCTGAACCCGCAGGACCAGAAGGTGTTCGCGCCGGGCACCACGGGTGTCGAGGTGTTCGACACGCCGCTCGGCCGCATCGCGCTGCTGATCTGCTACGACGACACCTACTGGCAGTATGCCCGCCTCGCGGCGCTGCGCGGTGCGCAGATCATCGGCTGGCATTCGGTGTCCGATCGCGTGATGCCCGGCACGCCGCCGGCCGAGGCGACCGGCAACCACTCCACGGTTTCCAGCGTCCAGTACATGAGCGCGCAGAACGGCGTCTGGGTCGTTGGCGCCACGCGCACCGGCGTCGAAACCAATCCGATCACCGGCGGCAAGCTCTACTACAATGGCGGCTCGAGCATCTGGTCGCCCAAGGGCGAGAAGCTGGTGCAGGCGCCGGTGGTGCCGCCGGAAAACCTGCCGCCGGGCCTTGCTGGCGTCTACGCGACCACGATCACGCCGGCCGACGCTGACACCGAGCGCAACTCGGTGCTGGCGCGCCGCCGCCCCGATCTCTACTCGCCGCTGCTCGCGCTGCATCGCAGCCCGACCGATGGCAACGCCACCGTGACGCCGCGCTCGGTCTCGCTCGCGGCGGCGCAGTGGCCCGAAGGACCCTCGCTGCTCTCGCAGGCGCGCCCCGGCGCGGGCGAACTCCTGGTATTGCCCGCACTGTCGGGTCTCGCCTCGGGCATCGCGGCGGCCGAGATCAAGAACCGCGCGGAAGTGCGCGGTGGCGATTTCGAGAAGGCGCTGGGCGCGGCCGCCAAGGCCGGCGCTGGCTACGTGGTCGGCAGCTATCCCGAGCGCGACGGCGACAAGGTCTATCATACCGTCGTGCTGGCCGGCCCAGAGGGCACCGTGCTTGGCCGCTATCGCGCGACGCATCTCTCGGCCGCGACGGCGGCTTGGGCGAGTGCCGGTGACACGCCGGTCGTGATCGACACGCCGCTCGGCCGCGTGGGCCTCGCTCTCGCCGAGGAACTGCCCGTGCCGGAACTGGGCGGTCTCTATGGTGTTCTGCGGGCCGACATCCTGGCGGCACCCGCGGGACGCCCCGAAGCGCTCAAGGTGCAGATCGACGCCAAGCTGTTCGCCGTGAGCAATCCGCCCACGGGCCGCGCAGATTATTTTCCCTACGCGTCGGCCAAGCAAAACCAGCTCTGGGTGGTGAGCGGCGGACGTCGCGCCGGCGACATGACGGCGGCGGCGATCTACGGGCCGGAACCGATCGTCGAGACGCCGACCCTCACCGCTCAAGCGGGCGAGGATGCCGTGCGCTACCGGACCCGCGTGCCGGCGCCGGGCACCTGGATCAACCAGCAGCAGCTCATTGGTGGCCTGGTGCCGCTCTACTTCATCCCGATCGTGATGAAGGACGACAGCGACTGCGTGAAGGAGTGGCGGACGAAGGGCACCGGCCCGCTCGCCTGCCGCTGAATGCCGACGACAAGATCGTCGGTCATGCAAGCCGTTTCCCGCGTGGGGAAACGGGTGGGGCTCAAAAGCCCGATATTTCAAAGGATTAATTGGTCGGGGCGACAGGATTTGAACCTGCGACCCCCAGTCCCCCAGACTGATGCGCTACCAGGCTGCGCTACGCCCCGACCGGTGCCGCCGGCCGGTCCGGCCCGCGGCACGGGGGCTTTAGCGCGAATGGCAGCGTTGCCGCAAGCTGCGCTTGCGCTGTTCCGGGTGACAAAGGATACAGGCGCCATGATCGATTCCGGCAACCGCGTCCTGCTCTTTTCCTCCATCGGCCACGCGCTGATGCACATGATGACGGCGTTCTACGCCGTGATCGTGCTCACCCTGGCGGTTTCCTGGAACCTGCCGGCCGAGGATCTGCTGCGTCTCTATGCGCCGGCCACCATCCTGCTCGGCATCGTGTCGCTGCCCGCGGGCTGGGCCTCGGACAAGTTCGGCGCACCGGCCATGATGGTCGTGATGTTCCTCGGGCTCGGCCTGTCGTCGATCGCCTGCGGCCTCGTGCCGACCGGTGATACGCTGGCGCTGTCGCTCACCCTGTGCGGCATCGGTGCGTTCGGCGCCTTCTATCATTCGGTCGGCATCGGCTGGGTGATCCGCACGGCCAGGGAGCAGGGGCATGCGATGGGTGTGAACGGGCTGTGGGGCAGCGCCGGCCTCGCGCTCTACGGCATTGTACCTGGCGTGCTGATCTCTCTGGCCTCATGGCGCGCGGCGTTCATCGTGCCCGGCATCGTCTGCCTCATCGTCGGCGTCGTCCTCTGGGTGCAGATCCGTCAGGGCAAGGTGGGCGACCGGCCGATGCCGCAGACCGCCGGCACACAAGTCGGCCGCCGCGACTTCTGGCGCGTCTTCTCCGTGCTCTCCGTCACCATGGCACTGGAAGGCGTCATCTGGCAGGCGGTGATGTTCGGCGCGGCGATGGTGTTCGAGGTGAAGCTCGCGCCCGAGATTTCGGCGCTGCGCGACGGGCTCGCCTCATGGGGCGTCGCCACCCAGATCGTGCTGTGGGTCGGTCTCGCCACGTCGATGATCTACGTCGTCTCCGGTGTCGCGCAGTACGCGATGGGCCGGCGCATCATCGACCGCTATCCGCTGAAGGCGACCTATGTCGCGGCCTCGGCGCTGCAGGTGATCGCCATGCTGGCGTTGGCCATGGGCAACGGCTACGTCGCGCTGCTGGGCGCCATCGGCTCGGCAGTGCTGAGCTCGGCTGCGGGCCCGATCGAGAACATCCTGATCGCGCGCTACACGCCCAGCCGCTATCACGGGCTGGGCTTCGGCGCGAAGTTCGTCGTGGCGTTCGGCGCGGGGCCGCTGGCGATCCTGCTGATCGCCTGGGTGCGCGAGACGACGGGAAGCCTCGAACTGCTGTTCCTCGGCCTTGCCGCCGTCTCGGTCGTGATCACCCTGGTGGCGCTGCTGCTGCCCGGCAACGAACGCGATGTCTCGTTGCCGGCGCCGCAGGTCGCGCCCGCGGAGTAGCGGCTACTTGGCGCCGCGTGCCGCCTTGTAGGTCGGACGCGACAGGCAGCGGTCGAGCCAGGCGCTGACGTTCGGGAACGGGGTGAAGTCGACCTTGATCGGCTTGGCCCAGCTCATGATCGAGGCCAGGTTGAGGTCGGCCACCGTGAAGGTCGAGCCCAGCAGATAGTCACGGCCCTCGAGGGCACCGTTCAGCACCGCGAGCGGCTTGGGCAGTGCCTTCTGCGCCTCGGCGACGGCTTCCGGCTTGCGCTTGTCCGGTGCGGTCATGAACATGTCGATCAGGATCGTGAGCAGCGACTTCTCGAGCTCGGTCATGCCCCAGAAGCTCCACTGGTTGCACAGCGCGCGATCTTCGGCGCTCGCCGGCATGAAGCCGTCCTTGCCGTGCTTTTCCGCGAGATAGAGGTTGATCGACATCGACTCGAACAGCTTGAAGTCGCCGTCGACCAGTGCCGGCACCTTGCCGTTCGGATTGACCTTGAGATAGTCAGGATTCTTGAGATCCTTCATCTCGACGGCGATGTGCTCGTACGGAATGCCGAGTTCATGCGCGATCCAGAGGGCGCGCGCGGCGCGCGAGGCCGTCGGCCCGTAAATCTTGATGGTCACGTTACAGTCTCTCCCCAAACCCGATACAGGCAGCGACGATAATGCAGCGCATCGCGGCGGTCTAACCTCTATTCGGAGAGGCCGTATTCGCCGCCGACATAGCCGTGGCGGTGGCCGAAACGCTCGATCATGACCGTTGCGAGATCCTTCTCCGGCGCGGCGATCCAGCCGCCGGCCCGGACCGCATAGCGTGGCGACGAGGCGGCCGCGCGCGGCGGCTCGCCCTGCTGGAGCGCCCGCGCGGCGGCGACCACGAGCTTGCGGAACTCGACGATGCCGACGTCGGTCGGGCCGAGATGCTCGCGGGTGCGGTCCTGCACGGCGCCCTGGCTGTCCTGGATCGCGGCGTCCTGATCCGACACGCCGCTGATGCCGGTGAAGCTCAGCGTCTTCTGCAGTTCGCGGTCGATCATGTAGTCGTTCCGCATGTTGCGCTTCGGCACGTAGTGCTCGTCGATCTCGGCATGGAGGCTGAGGCCCGACGCATATTTGGCACGCTCGGCGTTGGTGAGCGGCCGATCAGGCACCCAGCTGTAGGTGTAGATCCAGCAGCTCGTGTCATCGACCGGCACCCAGGTCTGGCCATGATAGACCTCGCCGGGGAAGGCGACCGGCACCAGCGCATGGTTGGGCGCGAGATACTGCGCGATGCGCCAGTAGAGATCGGTCGTGTCGGTCTTGCGGCCGGCGGCGATCACCAGGCCCGCGTCATGACTCTGGATCCTGAACTTCGGCCGTGGATCGTCGGTCACCCAGCGGCTGCGGTCGGCGAGGCCGCCTTCCTGTCCGATCGCCGAGGTCTTGCGCAGGATGTCGAGCCGGGCACCTTCGTCCTTGGTCGGGATCGCGTGCAGGAAGGAGAAGTGCGCGGTGTCGATCGCACCCTCGAGGCTCTGCACCCAGTTGCAGTCCTGCCACTTCTTCGAGACGAAGCGATGTCCTGCCGGCACGAGCCCCAGCTCGAGTTGCGGCAGCTCGGGCATCGTCTCGCGCGGACCCATATAGACCCAGACCATGTCGGCCCATTCGCGCACCGGATAGGACAGGAGCTTGATCGTGTCCTTGTAGGTCGACTCCGGTGGCGAGGTCGGCAGGTCGACGCAGTTGCCGTCGATGTCGAACTTCCAGCCGTGGAAGGCGCAGCGCAGGCCACAGTCTTCGTTGCGGCCGAAATAGAGATTGGCGCCGCGATGCGGGCAGTGCGGTTCTACGATGCCGACCCGTCCGTCGCTCTGCCGGAAGGCAAGAAGGTCCTCGCCCATGACGCGGATCTTCTTCGGCGGCCCGTCGCGCTCGGGCAGTTCCTCCGAGAGGAGGGCGGGCATCCAGAAGCGGCGCAGCAGGTCGCCCATCGGCGTGCCGGGGCTGCTCTGTGTCAGGAAGGCGTTGTCGGCGGGAGAGAGCATCAGTCACCCAATCCGTACTGGTTGCCGATATAGCCGCGATCGTGGCCGAAGCGCTCGGCCATCACGGTGGCGAGATCCTTGTCCGGCGCGGCGATCCAACCGCCGGAGCGCACGGCATAGCGATGCGCCTTGTGTGGGATGATGGGCGCTTCGCCACCGGCAAGACGACGGGCCGTGCCCATCACCAGCTTGCGGAACTCGACGATGCCGATGTCGGTCGGGCCGAGATGCTCCTTCGTGCGATCCTGGATCGGACCCTGGCTGTCCTGGATGGCGGCGTCCTGTTCTGAAACGCCGGTGATGCCGGTGAAGTTCTCGGTGAGCTGGACGCTGCGGTCGCGCAGGTAATCGTTGTCCTTGTTGCGCAGCGGCTTGTAGTCGGCATCGACCTCGGAATGGACGTTGAAGCCGCCGCGATACTTGGCGCGCTCGGAGTTGCTCAGCGGCCGGTCGGGCTGCCAACAGTAGGTGTAGATCCAGCAGTTCACGTCATCGACCGGGACCCACGATTGCCCGTAGTAGATCTCGCCGGGGAAGGCGGCCGGTGTGTAAGCGTGGTTTGGCATCAGGAACTGCGCGATGCGCCAGTAGAGGTCGGGACCGTCGGTCTTGCGGCCGCCGGCGATCACCAGACCGGTGTCGTGCCCCAGCACGCTGAACTTTGGCCGCGGATCGTTCTGCACCCAGCGCACGCGATCGTCGGGCTTGGCCTGGTCGCTGAGCGCGGCGCGGCTCATGGCGCGGCGTGCGGCCTCGTCGTCCGTCGCCAGCACCTTGTGCAGGAAGGAGAAGTGCGACGTGTCGATGGCGCCTTCGAGGCTCTGCACCCAGTTGCAGTCCTGCCACTTCTTGGTGACGAAGCGCGAGGCGGCGGGGACGAGTCCCAGTTCGAGCTGCGGCAGCTCGGGCATCGTCTCGCGCGGGCCCATGTAGACCCAGATCATGTCGGCCCATTCGCGCGTTGGGTAGGCGACGAGCTTGATCGTGTCCTTGTAGGCCGACTCGGGCGGCGAGGTCGGCAGGTCGACGCAGTTGCCGTCGGCGTCGAACTTCCAGCCGTGGAAGGAGCAACGCAGTCCGCAATTCTCGTTGCGTCCGTAATAGAGGTTGGCGCCGCGATGCGGGCAGTGCGGCTCGACAATGCCGACCCGCCCGTCGGTCTGGCGGAAGGCTAAAAGGTCCTCGCCGAGCAGGCGAATTTTCTTCGGCGGCCCGTCGCGTTCGGGCAATTCCTCGGAGAGCAGCGCCGGCATCCAGAACCGCCGCAGCATCTCGCCCATCGGCGTGCCCTTGCCGGCACGGGTCAGGAACTCGTTGTCCGCCTTGCTGAGCATTCCATCCTCCTGCCTCGCCGTGTTCCCGGCGTAGGGGCGACGGGCTAGGGGCGCGTCGCTTTCTCCAGAGCCTGATCCAGATCGGCGATGATGTCTGCAACCGTTTCGATGCCGATGGAGAGACGCAGCACGTCCGGGCCGGCGCCGGCCGCGACGCGCTGCTCTTCGGAGAGCTGGCGATGCGTGGTCGAGGCGGGGTGGATGATCAGGCTCTTGGCGTCGCCGATGTTGGCGAGGTGTGAGAAAAGTTCGACGCTGTCGACCATCTTCATGCCGACGTCGTAGCCGCCCTTCACACCGAAGGTGAAGATCGAGCCCGCGCCCTTGGGCAGGTATTTCTTCGCAAGTGCATGGTACTTGTTCGACGGCAGGCCGGCGTAATTCACCCAGGCCACCGCCGGATGCTTCTCGAGATGCTGCGCGACCGCCAGCGCATTGGCGCAGTGACGCTCCATGCGCAGGCCGAGCGTCTCCATGCCGAGCATGGTGAGCCAGGCGTTGAACGGCGCCTGCGTCGGACCGAGGTCGCGCAGGCCGACCGCGTGACTATGGAACGTGTAGGCCATGTCGCCGAACGTCTCGTAGAAATTGAGGCCGTGATAGGCAGGCTCCGGGCCGGCAAGACTCGGGAATTTGCCGCCCTTGGACCAGTCGAACTTGCCGGAGTCGACGACCGCGCCGCCCATCGAGGTGCCGGTGCCGCTCAGGAACTTGGTCGTCGAATGCACGACCAGCGTCGCGCCGTACTCGATCGGCTTGCAAAGCCACGGCGTCGCCAGCGTGTTGTCGACCAGCAGCGGGACGCCGGCATCCTCGGCGATCCGCGCGATCGCTTCGATGTCGCTGATCACGCCGCCCGGATTGGCGAGGCTCTCGATGAAGAAGGCCTTGGTCTTGTCGGTGACGGCGCGCTTGAAATTGTCCGGCGTGTCGGCGTCGACGATGTTCGCCGTCCAGCCAAACTTCGGATAGGTGTTCTTCATCTGCTGCAGCGAACCGCCGTAGAGGCGCGATGCGGCAACGATCTCGGCGCCGGGGCCCATCAATGAGAAGAGGGCGAGGACCTGCGCGGCGTGGCCCGATGAAGCGACGGTGCAGCCGCGGCCGCCTTCGAGAGTCGCGAGGCGTGTTTCGAGCGCGGCATTGGTCGGATTGGTCAGCCGCGAATAGATGAAGCCCACGGTCTGCAGGTTGAAGAGCGCTGCGGCGTGATCGGCATCGTCGAAGACATAGGCCGTGGTCTGGTAGATCGGCAGGGCGCGTGCGCCGGTCGTGGGATCGGGCGCAGCGCCGGCATGCAGCGACAGTGTTTCGAAACCGTATGTCTTGTCGCTCACGAAGCTCTCCCTCGAACGAATACACAGCGCCTGTTCTTCTGGCTGAACAGACGTTTACAGCTTCATTCCGCCCATCAACGGACAATTACGTCAAACGACGAACGATGATTTACAGCGCGGCGGAAGTTTCGCGTCGCGCAACGCAGGTGCGACCGAAAGGTGTCCCCAAGGTGGAGAGGAAGGGGCTGGCCTGCTCGAACTTTCACTCTGTCCACATTTGCTGATTTTATTCAGACGCTACGCAAATGCGCACGTTTGCCCCAGTTTACAGGCGAATCCAGACAACAAACCCCAATATCGGCGCACATCGCGGCGCGCCTTGTGTGAACTACCGCACAGACTTTGCAGAGCCTATGTCGCATTCCGGAGAGCGGGGGTGGCCGATGCGATGTCAGCTTGGCGTAAGCATCGGGCGATACGGTCATTTGCTGTGTTTCGCGATTACTGCCGTCGCAGCACAGCGTAAATGTTTAGGGAGCGAAACACCGTGCAACGGTTTCTAACCAAGGACTTCTTGTCCGGGTTGATGTTTGTCGCCTTTGGTCTGGCGGCTCTCTATTTCGGCCAGCATCTCGCCGTGGGTACTCCTGTCCGCATGGGACCGGGCTACGTGCCGCGGATGCTCTCCCTGATCCTGCTGGCGCTCGGTGTGCTGGTTTGCATCGTGGCGCTGGTGAGCGGCAGCGAGCCGGTCGAGCGGCCGAAGTGGAAGCCCATCACGCTGGTGACCCTCGGTATCGTCTGCTTCGCGTTGCTGTTCGAGCGCGCGGGCCTGATCCCCGCCCTGATCGTGCTGGTCATGATCTCGTCGCTGGCCGGCGAGGAATTCAAGCTCCTGGAAGTGATCGGCAACATCATCGTGCTGTCCATCCTCTGCACGGTCGTCTTCAAAGTCGGACTCGGAATGAACATCTCTGTCGTGCAGGGGATTTGGTAACATGGATCTCCTTGGCAACCTTGCATTAGGCCTGAGCGTCGCCTTCACGTTCCAGAACCTGACCTACGCCCTGCTGGGCTGCATGGTCGGCACGTTGATCGGCGTTCTTCCGGGCATCGGCCCCGTGGCGACCATCGCCATGCTGCTGCCCATCACCTTCCACCTGCCGCCCACGGCCTCGCTGATCATGCTGGCCGGCATCTATTACGGCGCACAGTACGGCGGCTCGACGACGTCGATCCTGGTGAACCTGCCGGGTGAAGCGTCCTCGGTCGTGACCTGTCTGGACGGCTACCAGATGGCAAGGAGGGGACGCGCGGGTGCCGCGCTATCCATCTCGGCGGTCGGTTCGTTCTTCGCCGGCACGGTCGGTACGATCATTATCGTCATCTTCGCCGAACCGCTGACGCGCATGGCGCAGAAGTTCGGCCCCGCCGACTACTGCTCGCTGATGGCCCTGGGCCTTGTGGCGGCGGTCGTGCTGGCCAGCGGCTCGATCACCAAGGCGATCGCGATGGTGTTCCTCGGCCTGCTGTTCGGCCTGATCGGCACCGACGTGAACACCGGCGCCCAGCGCTTTACCTTCGACGTTCCGGAACTGAGCGACGGCATCGACTTCGCGCCGATCGCGATGGGCCTATTCGGCATCGCCGAAATCGTCGTGAACCTGGAGAAACACTTAGAACGCGGGGGAGCGATCAAAGTCGGATCGCTATGGCCAACCCGCGAAGAGATCCGGCGCTCGATCCCGGCCATCCTGCGCGGAACGCTGCTGGGCTCGCTGCTCGGCGTGCTCCCGGGCGGTGGTCCGACCCTCGGCGCCTTCTCGGCCTATACGCTGGAGAAGAAGCTCTCCAAGACTCCCGGTGAGTTCGGCAAGGGTGCGGTCGAAGGCGTCGCGGCGCCCGAAGCGGCCAACAATGCCGCCGCCCAGACCTCGTTCATCCCGATGCTCACGCTTGGCATCCCGTCCAACGCCGTCATGGCGCTGATGGTCGGCGCGATGATCATCCAGGGCATCCAGCCGGGTCCTGAGGTCATGACCAAGAAGCCGGACCTGTTCTGGGGCATGATCGTGTCGATGTGGATCGGCAACGCCATGCTGGTCATCATCAACCTGCCGATGATCGGCATGTGGGTGAAGCTCCTGACAGTGCCGTACCGCTTCCTGGCACCGGCCATCCTGCTCTTCTGCTGCATCGGCGCGTACAGCCTTCAGAACAGTACGTTCCACGTCATGCAGGTCGCGATGTTCGGCGTGCTCGGCTACGTCTTCGTCAAGCTGGGCTGCGAAGGAGCACCGTTCCTTCTGGGCCTCGTGCTGGGACCGCAGATGGAGGAATACTTCCGGCGCGCCATGCTGCTCTCGCGCGGCGACGCCATGGTCTTCCTGGAACGGCCGATCAGCCTTGGCCTGCTCATCACGACTGGCCTGTTGCTGATCCTGATGGCTCTGCCGAGTATCAAGAAAGCCCGCGAGGAAGCCTTCCAGGAGGAAGGCTGACCCTCGGCTCGCGCTAGCGCGAGAACACGATACAAGCCGGGCTGCCGACCTTGGTCTGCAGCCTGGTGGGCGCCAGTAGCCCGTTACGGCCAACCTTGTAGGCGATGATCGAACCGCCGCCCTGGTTGGCGACATAAAGAAAACGCTCCGCCCGATCGAACGCGAAGAAGCGCGGCACGCCGCCCTTCGTCGGCACCCACTGCCGCGGCGTCAGGGTGCCCTTGGCGGCATCGATGCCGAACACGCCGATACTGTCGTGGCCACGGTTCGAGACATAGACGTTGCGTCCCGCACCATCGACCCAGATTTCCGCGCCGGTGCTGTAGCCCGTGAAGTCCGATGGTGTCGACGGCACGGTCTGCAACGGCGTCAGCGCGCCGCTCGCGATGTCCTGTCGGTAGGTCGTGATCGTCGAATCGAGTTCGTTGATCACATAGGCGAACGGCTTGCGCGGATGGAAGTCGATGTGGCGCGGGCCGGCGCTGGGGCGTGAGGCGACACGGCTGGTCTCGACCAGCACGCCGCGCCGGGCATCGAGGCGGTAGCCGATCACGCAGTCCGACCCCTTGCAGGGCAGGTAGAAGGTCTTGCCCGCGCGATCGAGCGGATTGTGGTGCGGGCGGACGTTCTTCTGTTCCGAACGGTGCGGCCCCAGTGGCGCCGTGACGGCCGTGAGCGTGGAATAGGGACCGAGGGCGCCATCCTTGCCAATCGGCAGGGCGGCGAGCGAATCCGAGCCGTAGTTGCTCACGACCAGGAAGCGCTGCTTCGCATCGAAGGCGAGATGGATGGGGTTGTAACCGCCGGTCGGCTGGCGGTTCAGGATGGCGAGGCGGCCGGTCTCGCGATCGACGGTATAGGACGTCGCTTCGCTGCGATCGCCGTGCACGGAATAGAGCCGGTCGCCGTCTTCGTTCAGCGCGAGGAACGACGGATTCTCCAGCCCGCCGAGATGCTGGACGTGCCGGAAGGCGCCGCTGCGCGGGTCGACTCGGTAGACGTTGATGCCGTTGCCGTGGCCGTTGCGCTCCGGCGAGGTGTAGCTTCCGACATAGGCGAAGGTCTGATCTGTTTTCATGGCGCCATTGTTTGCGCCGGACGGAAGCGAGGTCAACGATGCCCTTGGCTGTCAGGCGGCGTTCGAGACGATCAGCACGACACCCACCATCACGAGAACGATGCCGGCAAGTTCGCGGCGGTTCATCGATTCGCGGAAGACCCGGCGCGAGACGAAGTAGCTGAACACGACCTCGATCAGGATCAGCGTGCGAACCTGCGATGCCGGTGCGAGTGCCAGCGCCGTGACGTTAGCCAGCGAAGCAGAAGCCCCGGCCACGCCCGCGAACAACGAGACACGCCACTGCCGCAACGCGCCCAGCACGATCGCGGGATTGCGGAGCAGCAGCCAGAGGCAGAGCAGGATCGCCTGCAGAAGCTGGCTCCAGAACAGGGTCTCGGCGGCGGCCAGGAAGGGCGAGCCGGTATGGAGCGCCAGATTGGCGCCGCGATATCCGACGACCGAGATGGCGAAGGCCGACCCCGAGGCGAGACCGTAGAAGGCGGCCGGATCGGCCCAGCTGCGCCGGGCGCCATCGAGCGCGGGCGGACGGGGCGACAGCAGGACGACGCCCAGGGTCGCCACGATGATGGCCCCGATCGCCAGAGCGGAGAGCGATTCGCCCAGGAACAGCACGGAGAAGAGCGCGACCTGGATGACTTCGCTTTTGGAGTAGACGAGGCCGATCGCGAAGCTGCGTTCCTCCATCGCCCGCAGCAGGAGGGCAGTGCCGGCCATCTGGCTCAGAGCCGCGACCAGGACCCAGCCGCCGAAGACCCAGGTGAGGGCCGGCTGCGGATGGCCGCCGACCGCGAGGACAAGGCAAAGCCACACGGCAAGAACGGGCATGCCGTAGAGGAAGCGCACCAGGGTCGCGCCGAGCGTGCCGAGTTCGGCCGTGAGATGACGTTGCGCGGTGTTGCGAACGGTCTGCGCGGCAGCGGCGAAGACGGTGAGGGGAATCCAGAGCCAGGAAGGAGAAATCATTTCTCCAGCTCGTGGAGGGGTTGTCGTTTGACCATGTTGAACAATTACACATAGGATCGCGGCAATCGGTCGTCGACCGCAAAAGAATCTTCGGGAGCAAACACCATGACGTCCATCAAGTCGCGTCGCGCGAGTCGTCGTCAAATTCTCAAAGGCGCCGGAGCACTGGCTGCTACCGGTCTGATCGGCGCTCCCGCCATCAGCAAGGCGCAGACCGGCGCGATCAAGGTTGGCGTGCCGACCGTGCTGTCGGGCCGCGTCGCCATCCTCGGTCAGACCAGCGTCGGCGGCCTGAAGGTGGTGTTCGACAAGGTCAACGAGGCGGGCGGCATCAACGGTCGCAAGATCGAGATGGTCGTTCGCGATTCCAAGGGCGCGCCGCAGGAAGCCGCCAAGGTGACGCGCGACCTGATCAACAACGACAAGTGCGAGATCATCCTCGATGCCGAAGCATCGAGCGGCGCCTTTGCCGTCCAGGAAGTGATCCGCGAAGTCGGCGTGCTCTGCATCCACTCCAACTCGGAAACCTCGTCACTGACGGCCGATCCGAAGCTGCATGTGCCGACGGCCTTCCGCACCGCGCGACAGGGCATCCACGACGCGATCGGCGGCGGCGACTATGCCGCGAAGATCGCCAAGGCGAAGGGCCTGAAGAAGTGGGCGACCTGCTCGCCCGACTACGCCTACGGGCGTTCGAACACCGCCGAGTTCATGGAATACGCCAAGCATTTCGACGGTTCGATCACGGTGATCGAGGAGACCTGGCCGAAGCTCTTCCAGCCGGACTACACCGAGGTCGTGACCAAGCTGCTGAACGCCAAGGCCGACGCGATGTACTCGGCGCTGTGGGGCGGCGATCTCGTGGCCTTCATCGACCAGGCCAATCTCTACGGCCTGTTCGACAAGCAGGCCTCGTTCATGGTGAACCTCGGCGACTACGGCATCGTCGACGAGGTGAAGCAGTTCCCGCAGGGCGTCTATTCGGGCGGTCGCTATAACCGCACCGTGCCACCGACGCCGGAGAACGAGGCCTGGTACCAGAACTACGTCAAGACGCAGAAGCACAAGCCCAGCAACTGGTCCTGGGAGAATGCCGTCGCGGCGGAATTCCTGGTCGACGCGCTGAAGAAGACCAACGGCGATACCAACGGCAAGAAGCTGGCCGAGGCGATCAAGGGCGCGACCATCAAGACGCCGTTCGGCGTCGACGGCTCGGTGACCATGCGTGCCGAGGACAACACGCTGATCAACTACATCATCGGCTATGGCCTCTCGCAGTCGAAGGAGCCCTTCATCAAGGACTTCCAGACCTCGTCCTGGGGCCCGATCCTCGAGCTCGAGAAGGCCTGGAAGAAGAAGCAGGGCTACGCGACCTGATCTGCGGAAGGGCCGGATACCTGGCCTGAGGGGAGAGCAGCGTGGATCTCGATGCGTTGATGCGCTGCCTGGGGACCGGGTCGTGCGTCGTTACCCAGCTCACCAGCGGCATGATCATCGGCATGCTGCTGTTCCTGATCGCGTCCGGTGTTACGCTGATCTTCGGCGTGCTGAACGTGATCAACTTCGCGCACGGCTCGCTCTACATGCTGGGCGCCTATATCGCGCTCACCCTGTACCAGGCGACGGGCAGCTACTTCGTAGCCGCCGTCGGCGCGGCTCTGCTGGTGGGACTGCTCGGCATCCTTTTCGAGCGGTTCCTGATGAGCAAGGTGTACGGCTCGAACGTGCTGATGCAGCTCCTGGTCTGCTACGCCGTCGTGCTGATCACCGACGACCTGGTGAAGATCATCTGGGGGCCACGTGTCCTGTCGATGGGCATGCCGGCGGAGTTCCGGCTGCCGCCGCTTCGTTTCCTGGGCGGCGTCGTGCCGCCGTATTACCTGTTCATGATCGGCGCGGCGATCGCGACCGGGCTGGTTCTCTGGCTGGTGATCGCGGGCACGCGTTTCGGCAAGATCGTTCGGGCCGCCGCCGTGAACGGCCCGATGGTGTCGGCGCTGGGCATCCGGGTAAACCTCTACTACGCGGCGGTCTTCGCGATCGGCAGCGGGCTTGCCGGTATCGCCGGCGCGCTGGCGGCGCCGGTGCGATCGCTGACGCCGGGCATGGGCTTCTCGATCCTGATCGAATCCTTCATCGTCACGGTGATCGGCGGCATGGGGTCGATCGTCGGCGCCTTCGTGGCGGCGATCATCATCGGCATGACTCGGTCCTTCGGCAGCATCGGCTTCCCGCTGTTCGTCGACGGCGTGATGTTCCTGATCATGGCGCTGGTCCTGATCTTCAAGCCCAGCGGCCTGTTCGGCCGCGTGCAACGGTAGGCGCGCCATGAACAGACGCTGGCGCGACCTCGGATTTGCCGGGCTGGGACTGGTGGCGCTCCTGCTGGTGCCGCTGTTCGGCGCGCCCCCGGCCATCCGTGACTTCATCATGTTCGGCATGGCCTACGGGCTGCTGGCCATGTCGCTCAACCTGCTGATCGGCTACAGCGGCCTGGTCTCGTTCGGCCATGCCATGTTCTTCGCCTCCGGCGCCTACGCCTTCGGACTGGCCATGCAGTCGGGCCAGTTCTCGATCCCCGCAGCCTTCGCCCTGGCGATCGTGTTCACCGCGGTGCTGGCGCTGGTGGTCGGCGCGATCTGCGTGCGGCTGAACGAGATCTACTTCGCGTTCCTGACGCTCGCCTTCCAGATGCTGTTCTACAACGTCATCCTGGGCTGGGTGTCGTTCACGGGTGGCGACCAGGGGCTGATGGGCGGCATCCCGCGGCCGAAGTTTTTAGGCATCGACCTCGCGGACCGCACGCAGCTCTACGTGTTCTGCTCGGTGGCCTTCATCGTCTGCATCGCGCTGCTGCGCCAGATCGTGACATCGCCGTTCGGCTACACGCTGCGCCTGATTCGCGACAATCAGGAACGGGCAGCCTTCCTCGGCATCAACGTGCCGATGGTGAAGCTTGCCTGCTTCGTGATGTCGGCCTGCATCGCCGCCGTGGGCGGCATCCTGCTCGCGCTGTTCGTGTCGGGCGCCTATCCGAACTTCGGCTTCTGGACGACGTCGGGCGAGGCGATCTTCATGATCCTGCTGGGCGGCTCCAACGTCTTCGTGGGGCCGCTGGTCGGCACGGTGATCCTGCGCCTGCTGAACGACATCGCCGTCAGCTACACCACGCACACCGACCTGGTGCTGGGCATCGTGATCCTGCTGCTGGTTCTGGGCCTGCGCAAAGGCCCGCTCGACCTGCTGGCCGAGCGCTGGGAGAACCGGCGCCAGGCAGCTGCTCAGGCCGTGCGCGACGCGGCCGACAAGGAGCGGGGGAAGAGCTGATGCTGAAGCTCGAGAACCTCAAGAAGTCCTTTGGCGGCGTGGCGGCGACCCGCGACGTCAGCCTCGACTTCGCCGATGGCTCGCTGAGCGCCATCATCGGCCCTAACGGCGCCGGCAAGACGACGCTGTTCAACCTGATCACCGGCCGCTTCCCGCCGGATACAGGCCGCATCCTGCTGGCGGGCGAGAACATTGCGGGCCTCTCCCAGCGCAAGATCGTGCGGTTGGGCATTGGGCGCGCCTTCCAGGTCGCGAGCCTGTTCCCGACGCTCACCGTGTCGGAGGCGCTGGCGGCGGCGGCGCAGGCCCATCAGCACCGCGAGACGGTGTTGCGCTCGCCGTTCCCGCTCGCCACGACCACGCGTCAGGGCGACGAGATCATGGAATTGCTGGGGCTGACGAGGGTCGCCGGTATCCTGAGCCGGAACCTCAGTCACGGCGACCAGAAGCTGCTCGACATCGGCCTGGCGCTCGCGCTGGAGCCGAAAGTCCTGCTGCTCGACGAGCCGACCGCCGGCATGGGCCCGGAAGAGCGCTGGCGCATGATCGAGACGGTGCAGCGCCTGTGGCGCGCCCGTGGCATGACCTTGATCTTCATCGAGCACGACATGGATATCGTCTTCAAGGTCGCCCAGACGGTGCGCGTCCTGTCCTACGGCGCCGTGCTGGCAGAGGGGACACCCGACGAGGTGCGGACCAACCCGAAGGTGATCGAGGCCTATCTCGGAAAGTCGGCGCATGGAGCGGCGGCATGAGCGCCACCGAGATCCTGAGGGTCGAGGATATCGACGTTTTCTACGGCGCCAGCCAGATCCTGTTCGGCGTGTCGTTCGGCGTCGAGAAGGGCCAGTCTCTGGCGCTGCTTGGCCGCAACGGCGCGGGCAAGAGCACGACCATGAAATCCATCATCGGTATCGCGCCCAGCAAACGCGGTACGGTCTCGGTGCGTGGTGTGCCGGTGCAGAAATTCACACCCGACCGTATTGCCCGCGAGGGCGTAGGATTCGTCCCCGAGGACCGGCAGATATTCCCGGAGCACTCGGTCGACGACAACCTCAGGATCGCGATCAAGCCGGGCGTCGGCGGTCGCATCGACTGGACGCTGGAGAAGATCTACGACGTTTTCCCGATCCTGGCTTCGATGCGGGGCCGCATGGGCG
This sequence comes from Reyranella sp. GW821-FHT12G01, assembly GCF_058806575.1. Taxonomy (NCBI): domain Bacteria; kingdom Pseudomonadati; phylum Pseudomonadota; class Alphaproteobacteria; order Hyphomicrobiales; family Reyranellaceae; genus Reyranella; species Reyranella sp. GW821-FHT12G01. The sequence continues at coordinate 2,598,051 of NZ_JBXAPV010000001.1, read as the reverse complement.
GCCGCCTGTCCGGCGGCGAGCAGCAGATGCTCACCATCGCGCGCACGCTCATGGGCAATCCAGACGTCGTGCTGCTCGACGAGCCCAGCGAAGGGCTGGCGCCGATCATCGTCGAGAAGATCGGTGAGCTGATCCTGCGGCTGCGCGAGATGGGTACGACCCTGATCGTGGCCGAGCAGAACATGCATTTCTGCCTCGATATCGCGAGCCATGTCGCGGTGATCGACAAGGGTCACATCGTCTATCGCGGCTCGATCGACGAGCTGCGTGCCAACGACGACGTGAAGAAGCGCTACCTGGCGGTCTGAAGCACGACCCGGAGGCCAGGCTTGGCGTCCTCCAGCCGGATCGTGAGGCCGTGCAGGCCGGCGATCGCCTTGACCATCGCAAGGCCGAGGCCGCTGCCTGACGTCGAGCGACTGCGATCGAGCCGGTAGAAGCGGTCGAACACCTTGTCGTGCTCGGAAGCGGGAATGCCCGGTCCGTTGTCGGCTACCTCGATCTCGAAGCCGTCACCCTGTTGGTGCAGGCCGAGGCGGACTTTCGTACCCTCCGGCGTGTGGCGCAGGGCGTTTTCCAGCAGGTTCGAGACGAGCTGGGCGATGAGCTGCCGGTCGCCGGTCAGCATCGCGCCGGGCTCGACCTGCACATCGAGAGCACGATCGGAATCCTCGGCGACCGGCTCGTAGGTCTCGCCCAGGCTCTTCAGCAGCGCGGAGACATCGAACGGCGCAAAGCCGCTCTTCTGCGCGCCGGCCTCCGCCTGGGCGATGCGCAGCAGGGCGGAGAAGGTCTCCAGCAGCGCGTCGGCTTCCTCGATGGCGGCATCCGTGGCAGCGCTGTAATCCTCCGTCGTGGTCGCGCGCTCGCGGGCGTCCTCGAGCTGCTGACGGAGGCGGCCGAGCGGCGTGCGCAGGTCATGGGCGATGTCGCTCGACACCTGGCGCAGGCCGTCCATGAGCTGCTGGATGCGCGCCAGCATGGCGTTGAGGCTGGCCACGAGCTGGTCAATCTCGTCGTGCGTGCCGCGCTCGGGGATGCGGGCTGACAGATCGCCTTCCATGATGGCGCGGCTGGTGCGGGTGATCGTGTCGATGCGGCGCAGGAAGTTGCTGCCGAGCAGTGCGCCGCCGGCAATGGCGAGCAGCAGGGTGAGCCCGCCCGACCAGGAGAAGGCGCGGATGATGGCGCGCTGCATGTCGACCAGGCGGTTGGCGTCCTGCGCCACCAGCAGGAACGAGCCGTCGGGCAAAGTGAGGCCGAAGCCGGTGAGCTTGGCGCGATCGCCGGTCGCGTCGACGGGCTCGGGCTGGTCGCTCTGGGGCTCGAAATCGACGGCGCCGTTGACCGGCGGCATGCCCGGCAGGTTACCGACGACGACGCGGCGGTTAGGCGCCTGCAGGAGGTAAAAGATGGGACCCTTGGTGCGGAAGTTGATGCGTCGCGTGATCTGCTCGGCAAGGCCCGCGAGCCCGCTGCGGCGATGCACTTCGGCGAGCTGATAGGCTTCGGAGCGTAGCACCGCGGCCATGTCGTTCTGCATTGCCGCCGTCGCCGTCCAGTAGACGGTGACGAAAAGCACGGCAGCAGAAACGATGAACAGGACTGCATAGAGCAGCGGGAGGCGGAAGCTCGCCGAGCGCAGGATCCTAGTCAGGCGCGCGGATGACATAGCCGGCCCCCCTGATCGTGTGGAGCAGAGGTTTGTCGAAGCCCTTGTCGATCTTGGAGCGGAGACGGCTGATGTGCGTCTCGACGATGTTGGTCTTGGGGTCGAAGTGGAAGTCCCAGACCTTCTCCAGCAGCATGGTGCGGGTCACGACTTCGCCGGCATGGCGCAGCAGGTATTCGAGGACCTTGAATTCCTGGGCGAGCAATTCGATGCGCTTCCCGGCGCGCGTGACGGTGCGCGCAAGCAGGTCCATTTCGAGATCGCCGGCGACGAGGGCGGTCGCGGCCACGATCGGCGGGCGGCGGGAGAGGGCGCTGATGCGCGCCCGCAGCTCGGCGAAGGCAAAAGGCTTGGTGAGATAGTCATCGCCGCCGGCTTCGAGGCCCGCGACGCGATCATCGACGCCGCCCATGGTCGTCAGGAACAGGACCGGCGCCTTCATGCCAGAGGCGCGAGCGGCCTTGACGAGGGACAGGCCGTCCATTTGCGGCAGCATGCGATCGACGATCAGCACGTCGTATTTCTCGCCCGTCGCAAGGTAGAGGCCATCGCGTCCATTGTCGGCGTGATCGACCACATGGCCATGCTCTCGCAGGCCTTTTGCGATGTAGTCGGCGGTCTGTTTGTCGTCTTCAACGAGGAGGATTTTCACGGCGCCCGTCTAACTGGCGCCGGCCCCCGGCGCAACGTTCCCCAACTATACAAACATTCAATCTGGCGGCCATCAGGGCGCTACGGGTCCTCCCCCATATTCCGCTCACCCCCCAAGGAGGAGGCTGTAGATCATGACCAAGACCAAGTCCCGTATCCTGACTGCCCTGGCGCTCACCACCGCCCTGACGGCGCCTGCCCTGATCGCCCCGATGTTCGTCGCTCCCGCGGCCATCGCCGGCCAGACCATGCCCGTTCAGGACTTCTCGGACCTGGCTGCCAAGGTGACCCCTGCGGTCGTCAATGTCGCCGTGACCATGAAGGCCGATGCGGACGACGGCGACGAGACCCGCATGTCGGACTCGCAGCAGAAGCAGATGGAAGAGTTCATGAAGCGCTTCTCGGAGCGTTTCGGCCAGCCGATGCAGCCGAACCAGCCGGGTCGCCCGGATGGCAAGCAGGCGCGCCCGCAGTCGAAGGAGAAGGCCCAGGCCGTCGGCACGGGCTTCATCGTCGACGCCAAGGGCGTGATCGTCACCAACTTCCACGTCGTCGGCAAGGCCGACTCGATCACCATCACCATGGCGGACGGCACCAAGCTGCCGGCCAAGATGCTGGGTGGCGACGAGAAGACCGACCTGGCCGTGCTGAAGGTCGAGAGCGACAAGGCGCTGCCGTTCGTCTCGTTCGGCGACGCCACCAAGATCCGCGTCGGCCAGCCGGTGATGGCGGTGGGCAATCCGTTCGGCCTCGGTGGCACCGTGACCACGGGCATCGTGTCGGCGCGCGGCCGTGACATCCACTCCGGCCCGTTCGACGACTACATCCAGACCGACGCCGCCATCAACCGCGGCAACTCTGGCGGCCCGCTGTTCGACATGGACGGCAACGTGATCGGCATCAACACGGCCATCTACTCGCCGACCGGCGGCAGCATCGGCCTGGGCTTTGCCATCCCGTCCTCGCTGGCGCAGCCGGTGGTGGCGGAGCTGAAGGACAGCGGCCGGGTCGAGCGTGGCCTGCTCGGTGTCCAGATCCAGCCGGTCTCGAAGGAGATCGCCGAGAGCCTGTCGCTCAAGGACGAGAAGGGTGCCCTGGTGGCGATGGTCCAGCCGGACAGCGCCGCGCTCGCAGCCGGTGTCCAGTCGGGTGACGTGATCATGAGCGTCGACGGCAAGAAGGTCGACGGCATCAAGGAGCTGACCCGCACGATCTCCGCGGTCAAGCCGGGCAACTCGGTGAAGCTGGGTGTGTGGCGTGACGGCAAGGAGATGAGCCTGACCGCCAAGGTCGGTGGCCAGAAGGACGACGCGATCGTCAAGGCCAGCGCCGATGGCAAGGATGCCGTGAAGCCGGCGCCGATGTCTTACGGCGTGTCGCTGGCGCCGCTCTCTCCGGAGGCGCGCAAGCAGCTCGGCCTCGACGGCGATGTGAAGGGTGTGGTGGTCGCCACCGTCGAGCCGGGTAGCCCCGCCGACGACCAGGGCCTCAAGGCCGGCGACGTCCTCCAGCAGGTCGGCAAGGATGCCGTCGACAGCCCGAAGATGGCTGCCGAGAAGCTCAAGGAAGCGAAGACCACCGGCAAGCCGGTGCTCATGAAAGTGTTTCGAGAGGGGATGACGCGCTTTGTCGCTATCTCTCCCCGGGCGGCCTAGCAAACCTCTCGATCGGTCGGAGCCCTCGGGCTCCGGCCGAAGCCTTCTACTCAAGCGTAACGCTTAGTCTTCGAGGTTGAGGCGAAGCCGCTATCTCTCCCCGGGCGGTTAGCAGGACCTCAGTAAGAGGCCGACGGTGGCCCCACCACCGTCGGCTTTCTCTCAACCGACGCCTTCTCTCAGGGGGGCCGCGTCATTTCAGGCGAAGACCGGAAAGGCGCGATCATGAGGGGGAGCGGGAGGTCTGTAGCGCTGGTGTGGCAGCGCGGTGGACCTCCCCACCCTCATCCCAATGCCGGCCGAATGGCCGGCATTGTTGCGTTCAAGTCATGACGCGCCGTTTCAGGGTTTCGTACTGCCGGGCCGACGTGTCTTCGAGCGCTTCGATCCGGTTGCTTGGCAGGTCCTGGTAGTCGAGGGGCTGCTCGAACTGGCTGTCGGTGAAGTCGAGTCGTTGGCCACCGCTTCGATTGTAGAAATGCCACTGACCGTCGACCGACGTCTTCAGGATGTCGCCACCGATCAGGTCCTGGACGACAAGAGCCGTGACGCTGCACTGGCCGCATGCCGGATTGTCGGCTGTCCATTTGCTGCTGGTCTCTGTCGACCACGCCGACCGTAGTCTTTCCGCTAAATCGCTTGCGAGAGGCGGTGTCATTTCAAAGACTCCGGATGCTCAGCCGGGCAAAGGCATGCCATCTGGAATTCTGGACGAACACACGCAGGTAGATCTGCTCAGGGTTGGAGCCCGATTGGTGCTCGAGAACGATCTGTGCCGGCGTGCTGGTCTCGTAGAAAGTTTCGAGCAGGCTCGGCGAGAGATTGGCCGTGGTCGGGCTGCCGATCGAGAGGATCGACGGATGCTTGTTGGGCAGCTCGCGCAAGCCGGCGCCTTCCGACGCGACACCGGGAACGAGCGCCCGCAGCCGGCAATAGCCGGCCGAGGCAGGTGACTGGATCGAGGTCGTCTCGGGCGGTTCGCTGCCGGTCGTATAGGCGACCATCGACAGTCCGCTGATCTGATAGGCGCCCGGAGCCAGCGTCACGATCCCGGTGGCGAAATCGCACTGGATCGCATCGCCCTTGCGGGCATCGGTATCGGTGAAGACGCGCCGGTTCCAGCCGGGCGTCATCGGTTTCGATTCGGGCGAGAATTCCGTGAACACCGCGTAGTCGGACGGGGCGGACATCGGCTTTCTCCTGTCAGAGCTAGAGGGCGCGCTTCCTCGAGGAGATGACGCCGCTCGCGATGCCGTGCCATTCGATGGTGCCGGCGAGGCGCGAATGTTCGATCTTGGGGCAGCGGTTCATCACCACCTTGAGGCCGGCCTTCTCGGCACGTTCGGCGGCGTCCATGTTCACGACGCCGAGCTGCATCCACACGACCTTGGCGCCATGCTTGATCGCCTCGTCGGTGATCGGCCCGGCCGCTTCGGAGTTGCGGAAGATGTCGACCATGTCGGCCTTCACCGGCAGCTCGTCGAGCGAGCCGTAGACCGTCTGGCCCAGGATTTCCTGGCCCTTGGCGGCGGGATTGACCGGGATCACCTTGTAGCCACGGTCCAGCAGATATTTCGCAGCAAAGAAGCTCGGCCGATTCCAGTTGGCCGATAGGCCAACCATGGCGATAGTCTTCGTTTCGCGCAGGATCTTGCGCAGGTAGAGATCGTCATAACGGTCGCTGAAGGCGGCTTTCATGGGGGGACTATACATGGCCGGTCCGATGCTGTTCGAGCCGATTTCGATCCGCGACGTCACCCTGAAGAACCGGGTCGTGGTCGCGCCGATGCACCAGTATGCGGCGGAGAAGGGCTTCGCGACCGACTGGCACCTGGTGAATGCCGGCCGCTATGCCGCCGGCGGCGCTGGCCTCGTCATCATGGAATCCACCAAGGTCGAGCGGCGCGGTTGTGGCACCGTGGGCGATCTTGGCCTGTGGGATGACGCCTTCATTCCCGGCCTTAAGCGCTGCGTCGATTTCATCCGGCTGCATAATTCCGTGCCGGGTATCCAACTCGGCCATTCCGGCCGCAAGGCGCGGCGCTTCCGGCCGTGGGAAGGCGGCGCGCCTCTGAAGCCGTCACCCGAGATCGACGACTGGGACCAGTGGGAGCTGGTCTCGTCGAGCGGCATCAACTCGCCTGACACCGATCCGACGCCGCGTGCGCTGACGCTTGCGGAAATCCCGGAAGCGGTCGAGCGCTGGGGGCAGGCGGCTCGTCGCGCCCACGAGGCCGGGTTCGACGTGCTCGATATCCACATGGCGCACGGCTACCTGATCCATCAGTTCCTTTCGCCGTTCTCCAACGTGCGCAACGACCAGTATGGCGGCAGCGAGTTGAACCGCATGCGCTTCGCCATCGAGGTAGTGGAGAGCGTTCGCGCGCACTGGCCGGCTTCGAAGCCGCTGTTCGTGCGCTTCTCGGTCGAGGACGATTCCGGCTGGGGCCCCGACCAGAGCGTGGCGCTGGCGAAGATCCTGAAGCCCAAGGGCGTCGACGTGATCGACTGTAGCTCAGGCGGCATGCGTGGTTCGCCGGTGGTGAGCGCAGGCCCCGTGACTTATGGCTATCAGGTTCCGTACGCAGACCGTCTGAAGAACGATGCCGACATTTTGAGCATGGCCGTCGGGCTCATCGTGCATGCCGACCAGGCGGAGAAGATCCTGCAGGAAGGCCGCGCCGACCTGATCGCGCTGGCGCGAGAGCTTCTTTACAATCCCAACTGGCCGATGGATGCGGCGCAGAAGCTCGGCGTCGATGCGAAGTTCGCGTCGGTCCCGCCGGCCCAGGCCTACTGGCTGGCCAAGCGCGCACAGTCTGTGAAGTCGGTCACACCGTCGACTTACATGAAGGGCCTGAATGTCGAGTGAGAGTGACCTCACTCCGACGTGACACCATGCGATGGCGTTGCGCGTTATGGTCTTCACTGGATCGAATTTAGGCGGAGAAGATCATGAAGCGGATTGCAGCAACGGCCATTGCTCTCGCCTGTGTGCTGGCGACGCCGGTCTGGGCGGCGCTGAAGCCCGGCGACACGGCTCCTGACTTCACGGCGGCGGCGGCGCTCGACGGGAAGGACTACACCTTCTCGCTGGCCGACGCGCTGAAGAAGGGGCCGGTCGTCCTCTACTTCTTCCCCAAGGCCTTCACGACCGGCTGCACGGCCGAGGCTCATGAATTCGCCGAAGCGGCGGAGCAGTTCAAGGCGATGGGCGCATCGCTGATCGGCATGTCGGCCGACGATATCGGCACCCTGCACAAGTTCTCGACGCAGGCCTGCTCCGGCAAGTTCCCGGTCGCGGCCGATCCCGATCTCAAGGTCATCAAGGCATACGACTCGGCGCTGGTGCGTGTCGGTAGTGCGGGCATTGCCGACCGCATTTCCTACGTGATCGCACCCGACGGTAAGATCGTCTACGCCTTCTCAGATCGCAATCCCGACAAGCATGTCGAGAACACGATGGCGGCGGTCAAGCAGCTGCAGAAGAAGTAGCTGTCCGGGTCCGCTCGGCGCGCTTCCGTAAAAGATGCGCGGCGCCCATCAGCGCCGCCGTCAGCACGATCGTGAGGGTCGAGACGGCGGCAATGGTCGGGTCGATCTGGAAGCGCAGATCGTCCCACATGCGGCGCGGCAGGGTGACCGCGCCGGTTCCTGAGATGAAGAGCGCCACGATCAGCTCGTCGAACGAGGTGATGAAGGCGAACAGCGCCCCGACCAGCACGCCCGGCTGAATCAGCGGCAGGGTCACCTGGAAGAAGGTGGCGCCGGGCGTCGCACCCAAACTGAGAGCCGCCTGTTCCAGCCGCGGATCGATGCCGGAGAGGCTCGCCGTCACGCTGGTGACGACGAAGGGCACGGCGAGGCAGGTATGCGCCAGCACCATCGCGATCGGCGTGCCAACCAGGCCGTAGCGAGAGTAGGCGTAGTAGATGCCGATCGCGACGACGATGCCGGGCACGATCAGCGGCGACAGGATCAGGCCCGCCGCGACGACGCGCAGCCCCTTGGGCAGGCGCGCAATGCCGAGCGCCGCGAGGGTCCCGAGGAACGTCGCCAGCACGACGACGGCGCAGGCCACCCAGATGCTGACCCAGGTCGGCTTCAGCCAGTCGGGATTGCTGAAATAGGCCTCGTACCAGCGCAGGCCGAAAGCCGGCGGAGGAAACGTGAGGTAGGTCGCCGAGGAGAAGGACGCGATCGCCACCACCACGATCGGGAAGGCGAGGAAGAACAGGATCAGGCCGACGATGGTGTTCGGCAGGATGCTTGTCAGCCTCATCGCATGCTCGTCTTGAAGGCGTTGTTGACGCCCGGCAGTTTGCGGGCGACGGCGAGCAGGCCGAGCGCCGTTGCCAGCAGGATCGCCGAGAGGGTCGCGGCGTAGGCCCAGTTGAGCTGGTCGACCTGCTGGGCAATCAGCATCGAGAGCGTGATGTCGCGCGGGCCGCCCACCATGGCCGGCGTGATGTAGAAGCCCAGGGCCAGCACGAAGGTGAGGAGGGTGCCCGCCGCAACACCCGACATGGAGAGCGGCAGGATCACCTGCCGGAAGGTCATGAACGGCGTCGAGCCGAGCCCCGAAGCGGCGCGGATCAGCGAGGGATCGATCTGCCGCAGTGCATTGGCGATGGGCAGGATCATGTAAGGCAGGAGGATGTGGATCATCGCGATCTGCGTCGCGAGGGTCGTGTTCAGGATCCGGATCGGCCGGTCGATCAGGCCAAGGGCCAGCAGCGCCTCGTTCACCAGACCGTGCCGGCCGAGCAGCACCATCCAGGCGTAGCTGCGCACCAGCACGCTGGTCCAGAAGGGCAGCAGGATGATCACCAGGATGAACGGCGCCATCGTCTTGGCGCGCACGAGGCCCATGGCGACCGGATAGCCCAGGATCAGGCAACCCAGGGTGACGATGACCGAGGTGTTGAGCGTGATCCAGAAGGTCTTCTGGAACACGACGTCCTCGAACAGGGTCGCGTAGTTGGCGAGCGTCCAGGTCGGGTCGTTCACGCTGCGCAGCAGCATCGCCACCACCGGCAGCGCGTAGAAGATGAGCATGTAGAGAAGCAGCGGCGCTGCCAGCAGGAAGGGCACGGCGCGCCGCCAGTCGAAGGGCTGCGCCTCCGAGCGTCGCAGGGGCAAAGCGATGGAGGCGGGCTGCGCGACTTCAGACAAGTCCCACCTCAAACAAGAATTGTATCCGCGACGGACCAGGCGATTTCCGCGCGCTCGCCGACGGCGCGGCGGCGGATGGCGGCACTGGACGGTTCCTTGAGCACGATCGAGGTGCCGTCGCGAGCCTGCAGCATGTAGCGGCAGCGCTCGCCGGCGAAGACCGCTTCGGTGACCGTGACGCTGAGACGATTGTGTGGCGTCTCCGCGCCGGCCCAGGCGCCGTCGGCGAAGCGCAGACGCTCAGGACGCGTCGTGAGTGTCACCTTCTCGCCGCTGGCCGGCTTGCCGGGGCAGAGAGCGCGGATCATTACGCCCTCGCACTCGGCGATGACGACGTCGTTCTCCACGCCGCGCACCACCGCCGGCAGGAAGTTCGACTCGCCGATGAAGCCCGCGACGAAACGATTATCCGGCCGGTCGTAGAGATCCTCGGGGCTGCCGACCTGCGCCACCTTGCCGTCGTTCATGACGGCGATGCGGTCGGACATGGTGAGCGCTTCTTCCTGGTCGTGCGTCACGTAGATGAAGGTGATGCCGAGATCGGCGTGCAGCCGGCGCATCTCGAGCTGCAGGTTCTCGCGGAGCTGCTTGTCGAGCGCGCCCAGTGGCTCGTCCATCAGCAGCAGGCGCGGCTTGAAGACCACGGCACGCGCGACGGCGACGCGTTGCTGCTGGCCGCCCGAGAGCTGGCGCGGATAGCGTGCGCCGTAGCCCGGCAGGTGCACCAGCTCCAGCGCTTCGGCGACCAGCTTGGCGCGCTCGGCCTTGGGCACCCCGCGCTGCTTCAGCGGGAAGCCGACATTCTCCTCGACGGTGAGATGAGGGAAGAGCGCGTAGTTCTGGAACACCATGCCGATATTGCGCCGGTAGGGCGGCATGGCGACGACCGACTTGCCGTCGATTGCGATGTCGCCGGCGGTCGGTGTCTCGAAGCCGGCGATCATCATCAGGGTCGTGGTCTTGCCCGAGCCGCTGGGGCCCAGCATCGTTAAAAACTCGCCCGAGCGGATGTCGAGCGACACGCTATCCACGGCTTTGGCGGTGTTGGCGCGATCGTAGGTCTTCTCCAGGTTGGAGAGCGTCACCGACGCGCCCCTGCCCGAACTCGCTCCGTTCGTGCCCATGCCGGTCATCGCGTCAGCTCAACAGCCACTTGTTGAACTTCGGGATGACGGTCTCGCGATTGTCGATCCACCAATCGTAATTGTAGGGGACAAGCTGCTTGGCGATTTCCGGTGCACTGGGCAGGACAGCCATCCGCTCGGTCGGGATATACTCATTCGACTTGGCGTTGACCGAACCGTAGGGGATGCCGAGGCAGACGCGGGCCTGCGGGATCGCCATGGTCGAGTAGGCTACGAACTTCATGGCGTTGACCTTGTTCTTGGCGCCCTTGGGAATGCCCCAGGCATCGCGCTTCGACAGGCCCTGGCTCCAGCTTACCGCCGCCGGCACGCCGGCCGCCTGAAGGGCTGCCATGCGGCCGTTCCAGACCGAGGTCATCGTGACCTCGCGGTCGGTCAGCAGCTGGACTGGCACAGCGCCGGTGTCCCACCACTTGAAGACGTCCTTCTTGATCTTGCCGTAGCTTGCCAGCGCCTTGTCGACGTCGAGCGGGTAGAGCTTGTCCGGCGGCACGCCGGCCGCCATCAGCGCGAACTCCATCTCGGGCCAGCCGCCGCTGTTGGTGCCGTAGAGCGCGCGGTCGCCGGGGAATTTCTTGGTGTCCCAGAAGTCGGCCCAACCGGAAGGCACGGCGCCCTTGAAGGCATCGGTGCGATAGGCGAGCACCTGCGCCCAGACGAGCATCTCGAGCCCGTATTCGAAGCGGTACTGCTTCTCGACGCCGGGATCGACGATGTCGTAGTCGATCTTCTCGAAGTAATCGCCGCGCTTCTGGAGGTTCATGATCGAACCGCGGCTGAGCTGGGCCATGTCCCATTCGACATTGCCGGTATCGACCATCGCCTTGATCTTGGTCGGGTCGGAACCCGGGAAGGCGCGGACCTTGATGCCGGTGATCTTTTCGAAGGGCTCGAAATAGGCCTTCTGCTGCGTCTCCTGCATCGTGCCGCCGAACGTGGCGATGCGGACCTCGCCGCTGCCCTTGAGGATGTCGGGCACCGTGGACTGCTCGGGCCAGGCGGCCTGGCCGAAGCTCGGCCGGATGAAGGGAGCTGCCACGAGGCCTGCGCCCACGAGACTGAGAGCGGAGCGCCTGCCGATTGTCTTCTTGCTCATGGTGTCGTCCTTCCCGTTCGGCTGGATCAGTAAGCGAGGAGATTTTCCCTGAAGTGCTTGTGCTCGTAGGCCTTGCGCACCAGGCCGCGATCCTGGAGGGCGGGCACCAGCCCATCCTCGATCTCGGCCAGGGTGCGGCGGTTGACGTTGGGCATGGAGAACAGGAAGCCGTCGCCGCCCACCACCTGCATGACCTCGCCCATGCGCGCGGCCACCGAATCGCAGGTCCCGCAGAGGTCGATCGACAGGTCGACGGCATTGAACGAGGCCATCGTCTTGCGGATCGAGCGGCCGTTCGCCAGGGCACGAAACTGTTCGAGATTGAGCTGGTGGCCGTTGGTGGTGACGTCGTCGGGCAGCGGCTTGTCGAGGTCGAACTTGCCGAAGTCGATGTTCGTCACCTTGCCGAAGTGGGCGAGCCGCTCCTGGATGTTGGCCTGGGCCATGCACTCGCGCTTCTTCTTGCGCTCCAGTGCCTCTTCCATGGTCTCGCCGAGGATCGGATTGATCAGGTAGAGCACCTTGCAGTCGTTGGGATTGCGCCCCAACGCGACCATGTGCTTGCGCACGTCATCGCGATAGGCGCGCATGGCGTCGATGCCCTTGGCGTTGACGACGATCGTGTCGGCGTGGGCGGCGGCAAAGCGGCGACCGCGCGGCGAGCCGCCGGCCTGGGCGATCACCGGTCGGCCCTGCGGGGCGGGTCCCGAGTTGAGGGGGCCGCGCGTCTTGAAATACTTGCCGCTGTAGTTAACGGCATGGACCTTGGTGTGGTCGACGAGGTTGCCGCTCTTGCGGTCGGCGATCACCGCGCCGGGTTCCCAGGAATCCCAGAGGCCGCGCACCACGTCCATGTATTCGTCGGCCATGTCGTAGCGCAGGTCGTGCTCGGGCATGCCCGGCATGCCGAAGTTCATCGCCGCGAAGTCGGAGCTGCCGGTGACGGCATTCCAGCCGGCGCGGCCGGCCGACACCTGGTCGAGCGTCGCCATGAGGCGGGCCAGCAGGTAAGGGTGGTAGGCGTAGGTGCCGAAGGTCGCGACAATACCCATGCGCGAGGTCACCTGGGTCATCAGCGCGGCGACCACGGACGGGTCCTGCCGTGGCACGCCGATCGCCTTGTTCAGGTAGATCTCGGTCGAGCCGCCGAAACTTTCTCCTACGTAGGAGGAGTCTTCGAGAAGGATGTAGTCGAAGCAGGCCCGCTCCAGGCTGCGCGCCATGTCGAGGAAAAGCTCGGGCTGCTCCCATGTCGTCCCGATGTGCCCGGTCCAGGGCTCCCCCCAGGCCTGCACACTGGAGCCCTGCAAGAACCACGCGAGATGAAATGGGTTGGTCGCCACAAACGCCCTCCGATGCCGCCCAGACGCAGGAGGAGACGCAAATACTGTGCCGACAATTCGCAGGGCGGCTCTGCGTGCCGCGGAGGCAAGAGTGCATCGCACCCTCGCCAAAGTTGCGTTACGATGACCGCCACGGGATCGGCCGACACACAAGCAGGAGCGCGAGATGGATACGGTGATGCAGTCCGAGAAGCAGGGGATGTCCGAAGCCGAATGGCAGGCGCGTTGCGACCTCGCGGCGCTCTACCGGATCACCGACAAGTTCGGCTGGACCGACACGATCGACACCCATATGACGGTGCGCATCCCGGGCGAGCCCAAGTGCTTCCTGATCAACAATTACGGTGACCTGTTCGACGAGATCACCGCCTCGAGCCTCGTGAAGATGGACATCGACGGCAACGTCTACGCCAAGGACGGCAAGTTCAACGCCGCCGGCTTCACCATCCACTCGGGCGTCTACAAGGCCCGTCCGGATGCAAACTGCGTGATGCATACGCACACCCGCGCCGGCACCGGCGTCTCGGTCCTGAAGAAGGGTATTCGCCCGATCAGCCAGGACGCGCTCTCGGTCTATGACGACCTCGTCTATCACGAGTACGGCATGCCGACGTCGCAGGAAGAGTGCGATGCGCTGGGTGTCTCCTGCCAGCACGGCAATTCGGTGGTGCTGCGCAACCACGGCCTGCTGACCGTCGGCGGCACGATCCAAGGCGCGCTGCGCCGCATGTACATGCTGGAGCGCGCCTGCGAGGTCGAGGTCATCGCCCGCAGCCTCGACGAGGAGCCCGCGCCGATCGAGGAAGACGTCGTCCGCCAGTACGGCGAGCGCGCCAAGCAGCAGCGCGCCAATCCGGAATACGGCATGACTTACTGGAAGGCCGCTCTCCGCCAGATCGAAGGCAAGGGCACCGACTGGCGTCAGTAGTCCTTCAGTCTCGGAGCCAAACGAAAAGAGCGCGCCGTGAGGCGCGCTCTTCTGATTCGTGGGTGGGGCGCTACTTCGCGGGCGCCGAAAGCTTCACGATCTCGGTCCAGCGCTTGAGCTCGCTGGTGATATAGGCGCCGAGCTCCGCGGGGCCGCCGCGCCGGTCCTCGATACCTTGAGTCTTGAAGGACTCCTTGAGCTTGGGACTTTCCAGCGCCTTGTCGGTGGCGCGATAGAGCTTCTCGACGATCGGCTGCGGCGTTCCCTTTGGCGCCAGCATGTAGAAGGAGACGTCGGCCACGATGTCGGGATAGCCCAACTCCTTGAAGGTCGGGGTGTCGGGAAACACCGCGGCGCGCTTCTCGCCGGTGACGGCCAGCAGGCGCGCCTGCTTGGCATTATAGACCGGCACGCCCGAGGCGACGGGCGTGAACCAGATCTGGATGCGGTTGGTCAGCAGGTCGCTCAGCGCGTCGGTCGTGCTCTTGTAGGGCACCATCACCGTGTTGATCTTGGCGGCGCGATTGAGCATCTCGCCCAGGAACTGCGGCACGCCGCCGACGAAGCCGGAGAAGTTGATCTTGCCGGGCTCCCGGCGGGCGAGCTCGACCAGTTCGGCGACGTTCTTCGCCGGCAGCTCGTTGGGCACGAACATCGAATAGAGCACGCCGCCCGTGAAGCTGACGGGCGCGAAGTCGGTCAGCAGGTTGGCGGTGGTGTTGCCGGTCGCCTGGTTGAGGATGTTGCTGAGCGACGCGATGACCACCGTGTGGCCGTCGGGCCGCGCCTTCGCGACATAGTCGGCGCCGATATTGCCCGTGGCGCCAGGCCGGTTCTCGACGATGACGCTCTGGCCCAACGTCGCCGTCATGTCCTGGGCGAGCAGGCGGGCGATGATGTCGTTGGTCGTGCCGGGACCGAACGGCGCCACGATCGTGATCGGTTTGCCTTGCTGGAAATCCTGCGCGCGTGCCGGAGCGGTTGCGGCCGCGACACTCGCCATTGCCGACGCGACGGCCGCGCGCCGCGATAATTTCATGATCCCCATGAACGTCCTCCCACTGATTTTCTTATTGTCAGTGGTAGTTAACGGTCTCGTGTCCCGAGCCGTCAACTCTGCCGGCTACTTGCCGGTCCAGTCGGGCTTGGGCTTCTTGTTCACGAAGGCATTGATGCCGGCCTGCGCGTCCTCGCGCTGGATCGCGCCCGCCATGAAGTCGGTCGCATAGGCATAGGCCTGCTCGACGTTCATTTCCATGTGCGCGCGGAACATCGCCTTGCCCGAGGAGATCTGCTGCGGCGGCTGGGCGGCGATGTGGTCCGCCAGCGCCTTGGTCTCGCGGTCGAGATCGGCGGGTGGCACGACGCGGCTCACCAGCCCGTCGCGCAATGCCGTGGCGGCGTCGACGAACCGGCCGGTGAAGAGCATGTCGAGCGCGCGCTTGGAGCCGATGTTACGGCCGACCGCCACCGAGGGCGTGCCGCAGAACAGGCCGTTGTTGATGCCGGAGGTCGCGAAGGTGGCGTTGCTCGAGGCGACGGCGAGATCGCAGGCGGCGACCAGCTGGCAGCCCGCGGCGGTCGCGACCGACTTCACCTTGGCGATCACCGGCTGCGGCAGGCGGCCGATCGACAGCATCATCGCCGAGCAGCGCGTCATCAGGTCGTGATGGAAGGCATAGTCGCGCGTCGAGGCGACCTCGCGCAGGTCGTGGCCGGTCGAGAAGGCACGGTCGCCCTGGGCCTCGACGACGACGCAGCGGATGCCGGTGTCCTTCGCGAGCCTGTCGAATTCCGCCTGCAGCGCGTCTATAAGCTCGCCCGAGAGGGCGTTCATGGCGTGCGGTCGGTTGAGGGTGAGGAAAGCGACGCGGCCCTCGTCGCGGCGCAGCAGCACGGGTTCGTTGGAGGCGGCGGTCATGGCGGCAGTCTATGGGAACAGGGAAGGTGCGTCATGCCGGTGATGTCGCCTGCCGACCTCATGAAGTTCCTCGACGAGCATTTCCCACAGGCCGCCCATCTTGGCCTCGCCATCGAGCATCTCGACGACAAGATCATCCGGCTGCGCCTGCCGACGAACGAACGGCATCTGCGGCCCGGCGGCACGATCTCGGGCCCGACCCTGATGTGGCTGGTCGACTGCGGCTTCTACCTGCTGATCCTGGGCCAGCTCGGGCCGGTGGCGCTGGCCGTCACGACCAATCTCAACATCAATTTCATGCGCAAGCCCGAGCCCGCCGACCTGATCGGCGAGGGGCGGCTGATGAAGCTCGGCAAGACCCTGGCGGTCGGCGACTTCACGATCTATAGCGACGGCAAGCCCGAACCCGTGGCGCACGCGACAGTGACATATGCCATACCACCCAAGGCTTAAATGAGAGGTATTATAATACCGTAATTCTAAGCCATTGATTCTGCATCGTTATTTATGACGATTTGACAAGCCGCTGCGATCTCCCCATAAGCGCGCGCTCATTGGAAGAAAGACCCATGCAAGCCCTTACGCACCAGACTGCCAGCATCAAGACTGCTGACGTTAAGAAGAAGTGGTACCTGATCGACGCCGACGGCCTCGTTCTCGGCCGCCTCGCCACGATCATCGCCATGCGCCTGCGCGGCAAGCACAAGCCGATGTTCACGCCCCACATCGACTGCGGCGACAACATCGTCGTGATCAACGCCGAGAAGGTTCGCCTCACCGGCCGCAAGGCCGAGCGTGAAGTGTTCTACTGGCACACCGGTCACCCCGGCGGCATCAAGGGCGAGACCCTCGGCAAGCGCCTCGAAGGCCGCTTCCCGGAGCGCGTCCTGATCAAGGCTGTCGAGCGCATGATCACCCGCGGCCCGCTCGGCCGCGCGCAGATGAAGAACCTGCGCGTCTATGCCGGGCCGAACCACGAGCAGGAGGCCCAACAGCCTGAGAAGCTCGATATCGCCGCGATGAACAGCAAGAACTCGAGGATCGGCTAACATGGCTACCGAACTTTCGTCGTTTGCCGAACTGAAGAAGGCTCCCGCCGCCGGCTCGCAGATCGCCGGTGCTCCCCGCGAGAAGGAAATCGACGCGCAGGGTCGTGCCTACGCCACCGGCCGCCGCAAGAACGCGGTCGCCCGCGTCTGGGTCAAGCCGGGCACCGGCAAGATCATCGTCAACGGCCGCGACCAGACGATCTACTTCGCTCGTCCGACGCAGCGCATGATGATCCAGCAGCCGTTCGACGTGTCGCAGCGCAATGGCCAGTTCGACGTCATCGCCACCGTCTCGGGCGGCGGTCTGTCGGGCCAGGCGGGCGCTGTCCGTCACGGCATCGCCCAGGCGCTCTCGAAGTTCGAGCCCGGCCTGCGCGGCGCGATGAAGACCAACGGCTTCCTCACCCGCGACAGCCGCGTGGTCGAGCGCAAGAAGTACGGCCGCGCCGGTGCGCGTCGCCGCTTCCAGTTCTCGAAGCGCTAAACTCGCGTTTCGGCTATCTTCGAAGGGCGCCTCAGGGCGCCCTTCTTTTTTGTGCTCTTGGTTTCGTGGAGTAGCGATCCGATGTCCGGACTCATCGTGCCCTTCAACGGCTTCGTGCCCCAGGTCCACAGCACCGCCTTCGTCGCGCCCAACGCGACTTTGATCGGCGAGGTCGAGATCGCCGCCAACTGCAGCATCTGGTTCGGTGCCGTCCTGCGCGGCGACGGGCCGGGCATCAAGATCGGCGAGAACTCGAACATCCAGGACGGCACGGTGATCCACATCGCCGCCCGCGGCGTCGGCACGGTGGTCGGCCGCAACGTCACGGTGGGGCACCTCGCGCTGCTGCACGCCTGCGAGGTCCAGGACGATGCCTTCATCGGCATGCACTCGACGGTGCTGGACGAGGCGGTGGTCGAGACCGGTGCGATGGTCGCGGCGGGCGCTGTCGTGACGCCGCGCAAGATCGTCCGCAAGGGCGAGCTGTGGGCCGGCAATCCGGCGGTCAAGATGCGCGACATCACCGAGAAGGATCTCGAATCCTTCCGGCGTTCGGCGGCCGCTTACGTGCGGCTCGGACAGCGCTATATGGTCGATCGGCCGAAGGCGGCCGAGTAGCCGCCTGGGCTACTCGTTGGGTTACTCGCCGGAGCGGACCTTCACAAAGCTGCCGGGCGCGTCCTCGATGGCGGGAAGTCCGCCGGCGCCAGGGATACGGGCAGGGACCTTCGGGCCCGACAGGGCCGACAGCCACTTGTCCCAGTCGTGCCACCACGAACCGGGAAACTCCTTCGCGCCAGCCTGCCATTCGGCCAGCGTCGGCGGGTTCTTCGCCGTCTCGTTCAGCCAGTGCTGGTACTTCTTGTTGCGCGGCGGGTTGACGACGCCGGCGATGTGGCCGGAGCCCGCCAGCATGAAGCGCACCGGCCCGCTGAACAGCTGGGTCGCCTTGTAGACCGAACGCGACGGCGCGATGTGGTCTTCCTTGCCGGCCTGGATGTAGACCGGGATCTGAACCTTGCGCAGGTCGATCGGCACGTTGTCGAGAACGATGCCGCCCGGCGTGCTGAGCAGGTTCTTCTGGTACATGTTGCGCAGGTAATAGCTGTGCATCGCCGCCGGCATGCGCGTGGCGTCGGCGTTCCAGAACAGCAGGTCGAAGGGGAAGGGATCCTTGCCCATCAGGTAGTTGTTCACGACGAACGACCAGATGAGATCGTTGGCGCGCAGCATGTTGAAGGTCGTGGCCATCTCGCTGCCGTCGAGATAGCCCTTCTTGCCCATCATCTCCTCGACGCTGGCGAGCTGATCCTCGTCGATGAAGACGCCGAGCTCGCCGGGTTCGCTGAAGTCGACCTGGGCGGTGAAGAAGGTGCAGGCCGCGATCCGGTCGTCGTTGCGCGCCGCCATATAGGCCAGCGTCGCCGCCATCAGCGTGCCGCCGATGCAATAGCCGATCGCCGAGACCTTGCGGGCGCCGGTCGCCTTCTCGATGGCGTCGAGCGCGGCCAGCGGGCCCAGCTTCATGTAGTCCTCGAACACCAGCTTCGAGAGGTGCTCGTCGGGATTGACCCATGACACCACGAAGACCGTGTAGCCCTGCTCGGTCGCCCACTTGATGAACGAGTTCTCGGGCTTGAGGTCGAGGATGTAGAACTTGTTGATCCACGGCGGCACGATCAGCAGCGGCATCTCGTGGACCTCTTCGGTCGACGGCGCGTACTGGATGAGCTGGATGAGCTCGTTCTGGAAGACGACCTTGCCGGGCGAGGTGGCGACATTGCCGCCGACCTTGAAGGCGTCCATGTCGGTCTGGCGGATGGCGAGGCGGCCCTTGCCGCGTTCGAGGTCGCCCAGCAAGTTCTGCAGGCCCTTGAGCAGGTTCTCGCCCTTGGACTCGACGGTCGCCTTCACGACCTGCGGATTGGTCATGGCGAAGTTGGACGGCGACACCGCGTCGATGAACTGCCGCGTGTAGAAGTCGACCTTTTTGGCGGTCTTATCGTCGACCCCCTCGACCTCCTTGATCGTGCCCTGCAGCCAGCGCGCCGTGAGCAGGTAGGATTGCTTGAGGTAGTCGAAGACGACCTCATCCTTCCAGGCGGGATCGTTGAAGCGCTTGTCGCCGCGCGCGGGCTCCGCCACGGGGGCGACCTGCTGGCCCATCATGCGCTGGGCCGTGACCTGCCAGAGCTTCATGTACTGCTGCCAGAGCTCGACTTGGGCCTGAACCAGCCGGTTCGGGTCGGCCAGCATCTTGGCCGTGAAGTCCATGAAGGTCTGGGTGAGGTGAAGCGGGTCGCTGGCCTGCTGGCCGTCCGACTGGTACCGCTGGGAGAAGTCCTGCAGCAGCTTCTGGCTGCGGGTCGCAATATCCTTGAAGGCCTCCTGGAGCTTTTCGGACTCCTCCGGAGACAGGCCGCCAAGAGCTGCGGGGGCGGGCGTGTCGGACATGCGTTTCCCCTTCCGAATCATTGCCTTTGTGGCGTTTCTTGCGGTAAATTCACCGCCTCGGCACCATACCTAGTGCCAAGTCTTCCAGGGTCGCCACTTGCTTCCCATAGGTAGGCTGCGACAACAGACGGGTCAAATTTCCTCTCGGTCTCCGCTAAACAGGGCGGAGAAACCGGATTTTGAGCAGGCACAACAGGTGATGAAGATGCAGCGACCCCAGGACACGATCGGCAGCGGCCGCTGGCTCGGCCTGCTCGGAGTGTCCGCGCTTGCCCTGTTGTCCGGTTGCGATTGGATCGGGCTCGGAGGCTCCACGCCGATCGGTCCGCCGCCGCGTCCGGGTGTGGAACGCGATATCAAGCCCGTCAGCTCCCTTCCGGCGGCACCTGGCAATGCCCAGCACGACGTGCCCGTGACCGCCGGAACCGAGGCAGGTCCAGCCACGGCGGCGATCGGCTCCATCATTTCCGGCAAGGGCGGTCAGAAGGCCCAGAAGGAAGCGCTCGAGAAAGAGCAGAGCGAGCGCGACCGCAAGGACCGCGAAGCGCGTGAAGAGCGCGACGCTGCGGAAAAGGACGCGAAGGCCAAGGAGAAGCAGCAGGGCGGCGCAACACCCGCGTCGGCTCCCGTTGGCGCGCCGCCGGTCGGCGCCGGCACGATCACGTCCGATCCCGCGCCGGTTTCTGCTCCTGTGCCGCCGCCGGCTCCGGTGACGGCGACCCCGATGGCGCCGCCGTCCGCGGCGCCCGATCCCGCTACGGCGCCGGCGCCCGCGCCAGTCCCCGCGCCTGTGCCGGCCGCGCCGACGCCCTCGGGAAATCCCAACAAGGCCTTCTCGCCGCCGCCCGGCTGGACACCGCCCGGCGCACCCGAAGGGTCCGTGACGACCGGCGCTCCGCCGACCGCCGAGCCGCAGCCGGCTCCGGCGCCTGCCACACCGACACCTCCGGCCGATCCGAACAAGGCCTTCGCGCCGCAGCCCGGCTGGATCGCGCCCGGCACCAATGTCGGCTCGGTCATGACGCTCGTGCCGCTGACGGTCGCCTTCGCAACGTCGACAGGCGCCGGCGATTCGTGCGCGGAGCCGACGCCGGCCGCGAGCAAAGTCATGGGCAACATCGCCACCGCGACGTCGGGTGAGGTCGCGTTCAAGGACCTGAAGTCGCCGCCGTTCGACGGGTCGCTGCAGGTCGCGGTGATCCAGTTCAGCCCGTCCTCGACGGGCCTGGACGGCGCCGACAACGAGGTGTTGGCACGCGTGGCCGAGATACAGCGCGAGAATGGCGGCACCGTGCGCATCGTCGCCCACGCCGCGCAGGATCGGGACAACTTCGACGTGTCGCGCCGCCGCGCGCTGGCTATTGCCCAGGAATTGCGCCGGCTTGGTGTGCCAGTCGGCCAGATCGTCGCCGAAGCGGCTTCCGACGACGAGCCGATCTACCAGACAAGCACCGCCCGCGGCGTCGCCGCAAACCGGCGCGCCGACGTCTTCATCGACTTCTAGCGCCGAAGGAAGAACGACATGGACGACTCAGAATTCCACCGGCTGAAGCGCCTGCCGCCTTACGTGTTCGCGGAAGTGAACGCCATGAAGGCCCGCGCCCGCGGCGCCGGCCAGGACGTCATCGACCTCGGCATGGGTAATCCCGACCTGCCGACCGCGCCGCACATCGTGGCCAAGCTCGCCGAAGCCGCCGCCAATCCGCGCGCCCACGGCTACTCCGCCTCGCGCGGCATCCCGGGCCTTCGCAAGGCGCAAGCCGCTTATTACGCGCGCCGCTTCGGTGTCGAACTCGATCCCGAGAGCGAGATCATCGTCACGCTCGGCTCGAAGGAGGGCCTCGCCAACCTCGCGCAGGCGATCACTTCGCCCGGCGACACGGTGCTGGTGCCCAATCCCAGCTACCCGATCCATCCCTACGGCTTCATCATCGCCGGCGGCGCCGTGCGCCATATCCCGGTGCCGGGCTCGACCTCGATCGAGGAGTTCCTGCCCGCGCTCGAGCGCGCCGTGCAGCACGCTGTGCCGAAGCCGCTCGCGCTGGTGCTGAACTATCCGTCGAACCCGACGGCGCAGGTCGTCGATCTCGATTTCTATGCGGCCATCGTCGATTTCTGTAAGCGTCAGGGCATCTGGATCCTGTCGGATCTCGCCTACGCCGAGATCTACTTCGACGGCGTTCCGCCGCCGTCGGTGCTGCAGGTGCCGGGCGCCCGCGACATCGCCATCGAGTTCACCTCGATGAGCAAGACCTACTCGATGGCCGGCTGGCGCATGGGCTTCGCGGCCGGCAACAAGACGCTCATCCAGGCGCTGACCCGCATCAAGTCCTACCTCGACTACGGCGCCTTCACGCCGATCCAGGTGGCGGCCACGGCGGCGCTGAACGGTCCGCAGGACTGCATCGCCGAGGCGCGCAACACCTACAAGGAGCGCCGCGACGTCCTTATCGAAGGGCTGAAGGGCGCGGGCTGGGACCTGCCGTCTCCGTCGGCCAGCATGTTCGCCTGGGCGCCGCTGCCCAAGGACTTCGCCGAGCTGGGTTCGCTGGCTTTCTCCAAGCTGCTGCTGACCCAGGCCAATGTCGCGCTGTCGCCGGGCATCGGCTTCGGCGAGCATGGCGACGGGCATGTCCGTATCGCGCTTGTGGAGAACAAGCACCGCATCCGTCAGGCCGTCCGCAAT
The DNA here is from genome assembly GCF_058806575.1 of Reyranella sp. GW821-FHT12G01. NCBI lineage: Bacteria > Pseudomonadati > Pseudomonadota > Alphaproteobacteria > Hyphomicrobiales > Reyranellaceae > Reyranella > Reyranella sp. GW821-FHT12G01. The sequence continues at coordinate 2,575,792 of NZ_JBXAPV010000001.1, read as the reverse complement.
ATCCGGCAGGTGCTGGCCGACCCGGGCCGTTCGATCGACCTATATCTGCGCGGCGTTGGGGACAACATCACGCCGATCAAGGCTCGCGCCTGACCCTATCCTGTCGTATCAGGCGCCCATGAATTCTCCTCTCAGGATCGGCATCGCCGGGCTCGGCACTGTGGGCGCAGGCGTTGTGAAGCTGTTGGCCGAGCACGGCCGACTCCTTGCCGTGCGTGGCGGGCGGCCCCTCAAGATCGTGGCCGTCAGCGCGCGCAGCAAAGCCAAGAAGCGTGACATCGACCTCTCCGGCATGCGCTGGGAGAAAGACCCGATGGCACTGGCGACCGCGCCGGACATCGATGTCGTCGTCGAGCTGATCGGCGGCTCGGGCGGCGTTGCCCGACGACTTGTCCAGAAGGCGCTGGCCTCGGGCAAGCATGTCGTCACGGCCAACAAGGCGCTGTTGGCGCTGCACGGCGCGGAACTCGCCGCAGCAGCCGAAAAGAAGCAGCGCAGCCTCGCCTTCGAGGCGGCGGTGGCGGGCGGCATTCCGATCATCAAGGCGCTGCGCGAGGGCCTCGCCGGCAACCGCGTGAAGCGGCTGTACGGCATCCTCAACGGCACTTGTAACTACATCCTGACGACCATGCGCGAGACCGGCCGCGACTTCGACGTCGTGCTGGCCGAGGCGCAGGCGGCGGGCTACGCCGAAGCCGATCCGACGTTCGACGTCGACGGCATCGATGCGGCCCACAAGCTCGCGGTGCTGACCGGCGCGGCCTTCGGCGCCCGGGTCGATTTCGCGGGCATCCACGTCGAAGGCATTCGCCGAGTCACCTCGATGGATATCGAGTTCGCGCAGGAGCTCGGCTACCGCATCAAGCTGCTGGGCCTGGCGCGCGAGACGCGTCACGGCATCGAGCAGCGCGTGCATCCCTGCATGGTGCCGCTCGACACGCCGATCGCCCATATCGAGGGCGTGTTCAATGCCGTCGTGGTCGAGGGTGACTTCGTCGGCACGACCATGTTCCAGGGCCGCGGCGCGGGGCAGGGGCCGACCGCCTCGGCCGTCGTGGCCGACCTGGTCGACGTGGCGCGTGGACGGCACATGCCGGCCTTCGTTGTGCCGGCCGACAAGCTCGCGACCAAGAAAGCCTCGCCGATGGATCGCCATGTCGGCGCCTACTACATGCGCCTGATGGTGCAGGATCGGCCGGGTGTGATCGCGGCCATTTCCGGGGCACTCGCCAAGGAACGAATTTCGCTTGAGTCGATGCTGCAGCGCGGGCGGTCGGAGTCGGGCGAAGTACCCGTGGTTCTGACCACTCACGAGACCGAAGAGGCAGCGATGCAGCGCGCCCTGGCGCGTATCACCAAGCTCGGCGCTGTCGCCGAAGAGCCTTGCGTGATCAGGATCGAGACGTTCTAGAGGCGCAGAGAGACGCCGCGGAGGAAGCTATGGCCGATACGAAAGACGATGCCGGCAAGATGGACCGCAACCTGGCGCTGGAAGCGGTACGGGTGACAGAGGCGGCAGCGCTTGCGGCCTCCAAGTTGATGGGGCGCGGCGACGAGAAGATGGCCGATCAGGCCGCGGTCGACGCCATGCGCACCTCGCTGAATTCGCTGAACATCGAAGGCACCGTGGTGATCGGTGAGGGCGAGCGCGACGAAGCGCCGATGCTCTATATCGGCGAGAAGGTCGGCATGGGCGGCGGCCCGAAGATCGACATTGCGCTCGATCCGCTCGAAGGCACGACCATCACCGCCAAGGGCCTGCCCAACTCGCTCGCCGTCATGGCGATGGCAGAGCATGGCGGCTTCCTCAACGCGCCCGACGTCTACATGGACAAGATCGCCGTTGGCGGCGGCCTGCCCGACGGCATCGTCGACCTCGACAAGAGCGTCTCGCAGAACCTCAACGACCTCGCCAAGGCCAAGAAGGTCGACGTCATCGACCTCGTGGTCTGCATCCTCGACCGGCCGCGCCATTCCGAGCTGATCGCCAAAGTCCGCGAGGCCGGCGCGCGCATCATGCTGATCGGCGACGGCGACGTGTCGGGCGTGATCGCCACCTCGACCGGCGATTCGGGCATCGACATCTACATGGGCTCGGGCGGCGCGCCGGAGGGCGTGCTGGCGGCCGCGGCGCTGCGTGCCATCGGTGGCCAGATCCAGGGCCGTCTGCTGTTCCGCAATGACGATGAGAAGGCCCGCGCCAAGAAGTGGGGCATCACCGATCTCAATCGCAAGTACTCGATGACCGACATGGCCAAGGGCGACGTGATGTTCGCGGCCACCGGCGTCACCTCGGGTTCGATGCTGAAGGGCGTGCGCCGCTTCCACAATGGCGCCGAGACGCACTCGATCGTCATGCGTTCCAAGACCGGCACGGTGCGCTGGGTTTCCGCCCACCACAATTTCTCGATCAAGACCGGCCTGCCGAGCTGGGCGTAAGCCCGGCTCTGTCGGCCGACATCCCGGAGCGTATCCACCGCGCTCTGGGCTAGGGTGGCCGCATGTCCGAAGTTTCAAGAGCCGAGCGCGCTGCGTTCCTCGGCGTCGAACGTTCCCTGACGGGACGGCGCTGGGCGACGCGGCTCGGTGACGAGCGGCTGGCGCTGGCCATTGCGCAGCGTCATGGCCTGCCCGATGCGATCAGCCGTCTTCTGGCGGCGCGCGATGTGAGCCTCGACGCGGTCGACGACTTCCTTGAGCCGACGCTGCGCAAGTTCCTGCCCGACCCGTCGCACCTCAAGGACATGGACGCTGCCGTCGCGCGTCTCGTCCAGGCCGTCCAGAAGGGCGAGCGCATCGTCGTGTTCGGCGACTACGACGTCGACGGCGCGACCTCGTCGGCGCTGCTGCTGCGCTTCTTTCGGGCGGTTGGCGGCAATATCGGCGTCTACATTCCGGACCGGCGCAAGGAAGGCTACGGGCCCAACGCGCCGGCGCTGCTGAAGATCAGGGAAGAGGGCGCCGACGTCGTCGTCACGGTCGATTGCGGCATCACCGCCTTCGAGCCGCTGGCCGAGGCCAGGCGCGCCGGTCTCGATCTCATCGTGATCGACCACCACATGGCGGAGATCGCGCTGCCCGAGGCTGTGGCCGTGGTCGATCCCAACCGGGTCGACGATTCGAGCCCGCACAAGCATCTGGCGGCTGTCGGCGTGGCCTTCCTGCTGGCCGTCGGCGTCAACCGTGCGCTGCGCGAGGCCGGCTGGTACGGCGAGGCGCGCCCCGAACCCGACCTGCGGCAGTGGCTCGATCTCGTGGCGCTGGGGACCGTTTGCGACGTGGTGCCGTTGCTCGGGGTCAACCGCGCGCTGGTGAAAGCCGGCCTCCAGGTGATGGCCCAGCGCCGCAATGTCGGCCTCTCGGCCCTGGCCGACGTCGCGCGCCTCAAGGAAGCGCCGGAGGCCTACCATCTCGGCTTCCTGTTGGGGCCCCGGGTCAATGCCGGCGGCCGTGTCGGCCAGGCCGATCTCGGCGCCCGCCTGCTGTCGAGCGACGATCCGCACGAAGTCGGTGCGCTCGCGATCCGGCTCGACGAGTTCAACGCCGAGCGCCGCGCCATCGAGCGCGAGGTGCTGGACCAGGCGATCACCCGGATCGAGGGGCTCTACGGCGCGGATCGCCAGAACCTGCCGGCGGCGTTGCTGGTCGAGAGCGAAGGCTGGCACGTCGGCGTCATCGGCATCGTGGCGAGCCGGCTGGTCGAGCGCTACGGCCGGCCGGCCTTCGTGATCGGCATGGACGGCGCCCTGGGCAAGGGCTCGGGCCGCTCGGTGCGCGGCGTCGACCTCGGAGCGGCGGTGATCGCGGCCCGTCAGGCCGGGCTGCTGGTCAACGGCGGCGGCCATGCCATGGCGGCGGGCCTCACCGTGGCGCGTGATTCGCTGGCTGAGCTGACACGCTTCCTCGACGAGCGGATCGCGCCGCAGCTCGGGGCCGCGCCACCGGTCCGTGAACTGGGGATCGATGCCGCCCTGGCGCCAGCGGCCGCCACACGGGAGCTGGTCGCTATGGTCGAGCGGGCAGGGCCGTTCGGGGCCGGCAATGCCCTGCCGCGCTTTGCGCTGACCGGCGTGCGGGTGAGCTACGCCCAGCCGGTGGGTGAGGGGCATGTCCGCTGCACCCTGCAAGGCGCCGAGCGCGGCAAGGTCGACGCCATCGCCTTCCGGGCCAACCAGAGCGCCCTGGGACCGGCCTTGCTGGATCCCGCGCGCCCCGTGCTGCATGTCGCCGGAGCGCTGCGAATCGACCGGTTCGGCGGCCGTGAAACGGTGCGCCTGCAGATAGATGACGCAGCTGCCGCGGCAGGCTCCGTGCTTGCTTGATTTTCCGTCTTCAAGTCGGTATTGCAGCCCCTCTTGCGGCCTCGTTCCCTTCGTCTAGAGGCCTAGGACACTGCCCTTTCACGGCGGCGACACGGGTTCGAATCCCGTAGGGAACGCCAAGCTTTTCAATAGCTTGGGATCGGACTGCAAGCGGCGCCAGACGCCTCGTCCAACAAATGTCCAATAAGCGCCCCGCCGAGGGCCGGTCTTTCGCGCCGTTTGTGTCCCGATGGCCCGCCGGGTGTGGGCGTGTGGCCATTTTGCGTCTCAAGTCGTGACGCGCGTGCCTTACCCCGAACAGAGAAACCCCGCCGCGCGTTTCCGCGGGCGGGGATTTGTCGGTCGGATGGGCGACTGATCTAGCGCGCGGGAGCGGGGCGACGCCGCAGGGCGACCTCGATCGACTCCAGCATCACACCAAGTGCGCCGCTCTCGACCTGGTCAACGAAGGCGCGCGCGCCGCGCACCGTCTTGAAGTTGCGGTTGATGTGGCCGTTGACCGTTACGATAACCGTGATGTTGGACATTTCGATCCCCTTTGTTGACGACATGGCCGTTGTAAACTATAATGTTTACATGTCAACAAAAAAGTTTACATCTCCCGTAGTGGCCTATGAAAAGGGCGTTGTGATCACTCGCGGCGCCCAAGTCCTCGATGTGCGTGAGGCCATGGACAAGGTGACGGCGAAGCTCACGCTGGAGGACATCGCCAACGCCGTAGGATGTGGCGCCAACACGTTGCGGCAGAGTCGACTGAGCCCAGAGGCCGGCGGGTACCGAAGCCCTCCAGCGGGGCTGCAGAAGGCCCTGCACAAGCTTTGCGCTGAGCGGGCGAAGTACTTCGCCGACCTGGCTGAGGAGCTACGGCCGCCGGCGGAGTGAGGGTAGGCGGCGCGGTAGCATTCCAGGCTCATCGATCGCGGCGGCCCGCGCGGCACATGCCGGCACCCGACCCCTGGGGGTACCCCCGAACGATCGCGCCGCGCGTACACGTGTCCCGTCCGACAAAGCGCGCGGATTCTCAAACCTTTTGACAACATTCCGCTGACGCGCCAACCCAAAATCCTTGGTCATTGGGTCACATGAGCCCGCACGATAAAATGCGGCATGGCCAATCATCCCATGCGTGCGCCGGTGTTCGTCACCAATGAGGCCGGCGACATCGACGACAGCCCGGTCAAGACGATCGGCAAGTATTCCGCCCTCTCGATCGCAGCCAGCGGCCCGGTCTGCGCGGCGGCCTGCACGCTGGTTCGCCTCATCATCGACGACGTCGGCTCGAGCGGCACCGTCAAGGTCTGGGACAACCCGTCCGCGGCCAGTGGCACCGCCTACGGCGCGCCCACGAAGATCCTGACGACCACGCAGGCGATCGAATACGGGATCGGCCTGGTCAACGGCTGTTACATCGAGCTTGGCGGCAGCGCCAAGGTGACGGCCATCTTCAAGGCCGACTGATGAGCCGATTGCGCCTGCAGGGCGGGCCTCGAGCGAACGCATTGCCGCTGGTGGGTTGGGGTGGATCCATCGCCTCGCTGAACATGCGCGCCGGCTTGAAGGACTGCCTCGATGCCGCGGACACCGCTTGCTATCCCGGCACGGGCACGGCTGTTGCGGACCGGTCGCCAACCGGCACGAATCGCACGACTTCCGGACTCACCTGGACCAAGGATGGCGCCGGCAACAAGAAGTCCTACTTCCTGTCTGCCGCCGCCGGCGTGATAAACCTCGCGACCGGCTCGAACCCGAGTTGGGCGAACGAGCTCCATAAGGGCGGCGTGAAGCTGGCGAGTGCTGGTTGGTACAGCTTTGCCCTTGGCATGCAACAGGGCGTCTGGGGTACCGACGGCAACAACTCGTCGATGATCGGCGCTAGCCTCGCTTGTGGCGTAAATGGCTTCGCGACGTTTCAGGTGCGCAATGGCAGCGGAACGGTCGCCCTGAACATGATCTCAACCGGGTTTGCGCTCGTCGATGGCGTCATGCAGTTCGCGGGGATCATATTCGACGACGCGGCGGCGACGCTCACCTATTTCAAGAGCAACCCGACATCGCGGAACCTGGAGAGCTTGACGGTGCCGGCCTCGATTACTTCGCCCTCTGCGTCGAACGCGACCTACCTTTTGCAGACAGGTGCCAAGGGCAACAACGGCCAACGTCTATCGAACGGGAGCAAGTTCGCGAAGCACGCAGTATGGCAGGGAGTCGTGCCGTCGTTGGCGCAGATCACGGCGCTATACAACGCCACCCGTGACGAGGTGGCTGCAGCTCCGGATCCTTGGGGCTGAAGGATGCCGCGTAGGTCCCCGAGCCATTCGCCACGTCCTCGGCTCGAGCTCCAGCTCCACAGCCTGGGTTTCTCGACGCCTTGCGTGTCTCCGCCCGTGAAGGGCTCCTGTCGGACTTGGGAGTAACTATGTGTGGTCCACTAGCTGCCGCCGGCGCGGCGATGTCTGCCGCTGGTACCGTTGCGAACATGATGGGTGCCAATGCCCAGGAGGGCGCTCGCTCGGCTGCGACTGCAGAAGAGACGCGTCGACAGCAACAGTTCCAGCGCCAATCCGGCGACCTGTTTAACGTGACGCTCGATAAGGCACGGGCGCCCACGCAAATCGCGGAGCAGGCTGCAATCGCCGACGCGCGCACCAAGAAGGACGAGGCCACGCTCGACGCCAACCGCGGTGTCTACGGTACGGGCGGCGCGTCATTGGACGGCGAGTCTCGATCTTCGATCGCGCGCGCGCTTTCGAGCGCCCTGACGCGCGGCAAGCAACAGGCCAAGGCGAACGCGGCCGTGAACGGCGTGGGCGATCAGACGGCGAAGATGGGCATTGAGCTCGGGCGCGCCGGCCAGTGGCAGAACATCTTCGGCAGCAATGCGCGCGCGTCCGCGGCGCTCCTGCCGGGCGAACTGCAGGCGGCGAATCGCGCCGGCTCGACCGAGCGCGGGATTGGTCAAGTTCTCGGTACGGCGGGGCAGGCTCTCGGCGGCGCGGGCATGCTGACCGGCGCCCCGACCTGGGGCGAGATGTTCGGCGGTGGGAAGATCCAGGGCACCAGCCCCGCAGCTCTGGCCGCTCCGACGGGCGCGCGTAGCGTCGGCTGGTTTGGGTAGTTCGGGGTAGCCAAGCAAGAATGGGCGGACACATGGAAAAGTGCGCTTGGAACTGGTCGGATGTGGAGCCCTGCGCCGACAATGAGTTCGTTCTGGGCCGGCGGGTCATCTCGGGGGACCGGACCATAATCCGGATGAGCGTCAAACAGCCGTCACAGATTCCGGAGCACCAACATCCGTACGATCAGACGTTTTGCGTTCTGAGCGGCGAAGCCGTTATGTTCACCAACGAGGCGCAAGATCACCTGATTGGTGGATCTGTCATGTTGATCCCGGCGAAAACAAAGCACCGGCTTTGGATGGGCGCCGGATGCGAAATCTTGGAAATTGGCTTGGGCGTCGATCCGACCTAGTGTTTTGCCGAGCTGGCCTCACGCTCCCGCCAGTTTGCGGCGTTCCGCAGGAAGTCCGGCGAGTGGTGGCGGTAGGTCCTTTCGACCGTCCGCAGATCGTCGCCCAGGAAGTCGGCAATATCGACCATAGAAACACCGGCGCGCGCGGCCCGCGTCGCCCAGGTGTGCCGGAACACATGAGGCGTGACCCAGAACATGCGCGCCTTATAGGTCAGCGTCTCCATGCTAGTGCGGATATCGCCTGGATGGTCGAGCACGTACTCTGAGATCCTTTCCCGATGTGCGCGCTCCATGACGGCCAGCAATCTCGTGGACATGGGGATGACGGAGCGACGCTTTTTGGTCTGCAGGCGCCCTTGCGGATTGAGGTTGATGACGCGAGTCCCGAAGTCGACTTGGTCCCAAGTCAGCATCTCCAGAGCCGCCTTACGGGCCGCCGTGTCTGCCGCCAGAACGATAAAGCGATAAATGCGCGCGAGGCGGGCGACCGGATGCTTTTTGCTAACCACCGCTTCGACCGGGCAGTGGGCAAACAATTTCTCTTCATCTTCAGCCGTAAGCCATGAGTTCTTCGGTGGCGGAGCTGGAGGCGGCGATACGTGAGGCACCAACTGCTCGGCGATACGCCTCTTCCTGACAGCGTGATTGAGGGCAGCCACCAGCGTTCCGAGCTCACGGCGCAGCGTGCCGTCTCCTGCGGGGCGAGGTTCGCGCGTCAGCTTCAATTTGCACTCTCGCCGGGCTTGCACGTAGGCAGAGATGTCGTCATCCGAGAGCGACACTACGGGAGTGTCATTCCCAAAATGGGCGCAAAGGTAGCTGCAAGCAATTTCCGCTTGTTCGACTGCTACTATGTTTGGCCGTGCGTGCTCCTCGAGATAGGCGGTAAGCATCACTGCCATCGTTAATTTGTCGCCAATCTTCTCTTTTCGCTCGGTGCGCCGAACATGGACGATGAGGAGTTTTTCAGCTTGATCTAGGCTTCTCGTCCGAGTTGACGTGCCCCTGCTGTTCCCCTGGTCAACTATGTACCAGATGCCTCCGCGGAGCTTTAAGCGGGTGCCTTTACCTTGCATCCATTGAACCTGATCCAAACGAGTTGCCCCGTTCAATCAGACTTGGATGCGTACTTCAAGTTTACTCATTGTCAACATTTACTACCACATTAGCTGCAACTGTCGCCCAGAATGGTCTCACCGTTAGGACGCGCTACCGCAATATTTTCCGCTGTAGTCGCTGTCTACCCCGTCCGCTCATTGACGACGCGCCTCTGTGCGAGCGAAAGGCGGGCGGCGTTCAAGACCGACCGGCCGCTGTGAATCGATGGTGAGCTGGCTCGCCGGCTTCAACCAGGTCTTTGAGGGGAGCGGGCGCCAGCTTGCCAGCCTTGGGCGTTTTCTCCCTAAACTTGAACGCCCGTCCCGGTGCCCCGAGGCGGGCGCTTTTTTCGTTTCTGGATTATGCTGATGCATGGCTATCAGCGATCTCCAGACGGGCGCGGCCCGTCTCGTCGAGTTGTGCGAGGCCGTCGAGAAGGGCGGCAGCGAGGAAGACCTGCGCGCCTTCCTGCGGAGCGACGAGGTGCCGGCCAATTCCGGAAAACCCTGGCACGAAGACCGCGAGCTCAACGAAGCGGTCGCCAATCTCGTGATCGCGATCGATGCCTTCAAGGCGCAGCTCGACAAAGGGAAGGGCGCCGCCCCGTACTTCGAGACCCTGGGCACCGTGAAGTGGCGCGCCGCCAGGCTGCAGGTTCTGGCGGCGGGCAAATAGAGGAAACCCGCCGGTCGGCTCGCCGTTGAGTCGGCCCATGGCCAAACCGAAGCCGCCCCTCGGGCTCGCCCGCACCCTACGCACTGATCTCTACAACGTCACGTCGGGGCGGCCGATGAAGTGGGTGATGGTGCACGAGCTGGGCCTGCGCCATCCCAACACGTCGCTGGCGACCCTCGACGCATCGCTCGCGCTGGCGATCGCGCGGGGCTGGATGTTGGGCGAGGGTGCGCCGCCGCACTCGGTCTGCCTCACCGATGCCGGCCGGAAGCTGGGCGGATGATCTGGCGGGCCTCCCGGGACCGTCTGAAGCTGGCTGCGGTGCCGCACCACCGCAATCGACCGTCGCCTAGAGTTCGAAGGCAGCGAGTTCGCCGAACGTCTTGAAGGTCAGGGGGTAGGCGGGCACAGGTAGAGGCCACGACCGCCGCCGCCGCCGTCCTTCAGCCGACGAGTCTGCATGCCGTCATGAACGGCCCGCGCGGCTGCGGGCGGTGCTGTCGGCAGCTCGATATCTCGGTTAACCCTTCGAATACGACCCTGCCAATGTACGGCGCGCGCTAACCAGCATGGCGCAGTTTAATCAGCCCTACTGTGCCGCGCCGAATTCCATTCGGCGACCTCAACTTGCTGGAGGCGATCCTTTAGGGACCGCGCACGCTGAAATGCTTCTTCAGCCTCCGCTAGTGTTTCAGGTCGTGGGTCGTTAACGTTCATGCGAAGCAATATTTCGTTCATTTCAGTTAAAGCAATTACTACGTTGAAGTTTCCATAATCGGCGGGCACTTCGTTCAGGAAGTTTTGAATAACCTCGCGTGCTTCTTGTAAAAACCGATTGTCATCAGTCATCGATACCACCTTGTTTAAGGCAGTGCCGAGCATGAGATTAAACCGATTGTCATCAGTCATCGATACCACCTTGTTTAAGGCAGTGCCGAGCATGAGATTGAGGTCGGCCCATTCCTTCGAAAATTTAGAAGCACTGCAGTGTGCGAGAGCGTGGCGACTATTCTCAGCCGATTGCATAAACAGGTTGAGTTTTAGAGCGGTGAGTGTTTCGCTCATTGCCGAATTATAAAGGATTCCAGAACGGGCGTACTGTGCGACTAACCACGCCCTAGGTGCCAGCTCTGGACTGATCTCGTTTATAACTTCATTTATCCGCGCTATCGCTTCTCTGCCGCGATCTGGCTTGCCGGTGTCTTTACCGAAACCTGCGAGATGATACGCAAAGTTCGACTGAGTTATTATCCAGGCGTTGCGAGTTCTGAGGGGGCTCAGGCTCAGGAGCGCCTCCTGAAAAAATTCGGAAGCCGTGGAATAGTCCTCTGGGATTCCGGATTGATACGCTGAAGAACCCATCGATATTGCTTGGACTACTTTCAATCGTGAAGAATGTAAGGGATATGTTCTGCCGCTTTTTGAAAGAGACAAACGCACAGTATCCAATGTCATTCGACTGAAGTGAACATCGCCATCATAACCGAGAGCGCAGCAAACTTCAGCCTTATGGACATTTAACTCGAGCCAGATTTCTGGTGTGATATCAAAACTGTAGGCATTTATGGCCTCATCGAGAAGATCAAGTCCACGACGAACCTTGGCAACATCTCTCGAAGTCGCGCCCAAGCGCGCCACAAGCATTCCCAGCACCATTTTGTTCTCCATGGTGTCGCTTGTGATCAACAGGGCTTCGCTCTCTGCGACTCTCTGTCGGAGTTTGGACAATGAAGCCTCATCGCGGAGTGCGTAGGCTTCAGCTGAGGCACGATATAGCCGCCAACGTGCTGATTCGCTGGCGGAAACTGCATTTGTTCCTTGGCGGGTTAGCGTCTGATCCAGTTTCTCAAGAAGTATTTGTCTTGGGCCTTCGTGCGCGCAGATGCGGAAGACTTCATTGGCAACATTTGCGAGCACGCCTGGAGGAAACGCCGCAGCGTCCGCGCCAAGGAGGGCGATACCTTTTTTTGCGGCGCTATCGAGAAACTCCGCGCCGACGCTCGCGTCATCGACGCTTACGTGAACAGCATGCGCAGCGGAAAAAAATCTTAACGCGGCTTCGCCTAAGACCTTGTTAACTCCTTGGCCGATGCCATCGGGGAGGATCTCCAAATTGGTGGTCTGCAGGGCGTAGTGTGTGAGTGGCCGGATATCTTCGGTGGCCTGTGTGTCTGCTTCCAAATTCCTTACTGTGAAGCGTAACTTCAGTGTTCCACCGGGTCCGCTCCCTGCAATCCACTCTCCCCAAACGAGAACGTCATAGCCCGTGAGGGATAGCCACTTCTGCAGGTGGGCGGCGGTCCGCACGCGTTGGCGTTCGTCGAAGCGTTCCCTGAACTCGATGCCTCTTCGAAGCTCGTGGATCTTCGGCGATAATTTGTGGGCGTTTGCCCAGTCATTCAGGCCGTCCGCAAGCGCTTTTCGGATCTGACCTTTCTCATCATGCAGTAGATCGGCGATGAGAATGTGAAGGTCGCCTGGGTCCGTCTTCGGCGCCAAGTAGGGGGCACGCCACCAATGGACAAACTTTATGATTTTAGGCGCCGCGATTGCGGCAGAAATCAAGAAAGCAGGCGCCGCAACTATTGCGTTTTCCCATCGATCGGCCGATATCAAGCCAATGTTCGTTGCGCACCACTTTGCGGTTTTTCCCAGGATGTCGCCGATCATGATTACCCCAAGGCCCGACGTATCGTTACGCAATATCGAATTGCACGCAATACGCGAGCAACGGGAGGTTTGGTGTAACCGGGCGGCAGGCTAGCATCACGTCTATGTGTAACCTGTACACCACGCGGCTGAGTCGCGAAGAAGTCGCCAGCCTCTTCCGGCACCGCGAGCTCATCGGCACGAATTTCAAAGAAGTGAAGAACGTCTACCCAAACGGTGAAGCGCCGGTGATATTGCTCGAGGGCGACGGGCGGATGGCGATCAGTGACATGCGCTGGGGCTTCCCCAAGCCGCCCACTGTGCCAGGTTCGGGCTACGTCACCAACGTCCGCAATACCGCGTCGAACTACTGGAAGCCCTGGCTGAAGGCGCCCTCGACGGTCGTCGGCAAGGATATCGGCGGCCGCTGCCTGGTACCGGTCATCAAGTTCGCCGAGCCCGACAAGAACACCGGTAAGAAGGTCAACGGACAACCGTCGGTGAACCGCTGGTTCGCGCGGCCCGATGGGTCGCTCTTTGCCTTCGCAGGTATCTGGCGGACCTGGACCGGCGATCGCGGCACCAAGGCCAAGCCCGATGTCGGCCAGCACACGGTCTATTCCTTCCTCACCACCGACCCGGCCGACGTCGTGAAGCCGATCCACGACAAGGCCACGCCGCTGATCCTCACGACGAAGGAAGAGATCGAGACCTGGCTGACCGGCACGGCCGAGGAGGCGCTGAAGCTGCAGCAGCCGGCCAAGCCGGGGACGATCGTGCTGCTTCCGGAGACCCAGAAAGCGGCCTGACCGCAATATCCAGTGGGTCTCGTGGCGACGGACCCCATGTCGTGGCCCTTCGAAATTAGCCCTTGATGTTCTTTATTTGTTCTCGTAGGAGTCGGGCCACCTTTGGAGGCTCCGCATGGGTCAGAACATCCCGCCAATGCCCGTCCTTCTGCAGTCCAATCTCCGCCGAACGGCCGAAGCGACCTACCTCTGGCCCTTCAAGCAGCTGCTCGAAAGGCTCGACCGTACCCGGCACGGAATCGTGGCGCATGACGTCGCCCGGGTGCACGGCGCCTGGATCGGCGTCGAGATCGATGCCTGGGAAGGCGGCTTCCTGGTCGACCTGGTCGATGGCCGCCGCGCCGAGATCCAGGGCGTCGCTGACGGCTTCGTGTGGGACGACAAGGTTGACGTGAAGGTCGTGTTCCTCACCGCCGGCGCCGACTACCTGTCCTCCGATCTGCCGGCCGATCATCCCGCTCGCGTGTACGGCTGGGCCGACCATCTGATCGAGATCGATGCCTACCTGGATGGATTGGCCGGCGCTTACGTCGGCCAGATGCTGGCCGATCGCATGTCGTTCGGCGACGATACGGCGAGGTAGAGATGTCGGTCGCCGATACCGACGCGCGCACCCTGGCGACGCCCGGCCTTGCGAGCGGCGACTATGTCGCGATAGCGACAGACGATTTCGTACGTGGCTTCAGTCACGTTCTCGACGTGCTGGCGGGACGGATCTTCGTCAACGACTTCGAGACGGAGTGGGTGGACGCGGTGACGGGCAAGCGCACGAGGGTTGAAGACACGCCCTTCAATCGCGCCTGGTTCTCCGTCGGCCGGTTGATCGCCGACGATGCTGTCCGGGTGTCGTTCTATGCGCGCTTCATGCTCGCCGTGGATATGTCGAGCCAGCCGAAATTCGAGAAGCACATCAATCTCACGACCGCCACGATCCATATCGCGGCGCTGCGTGCGATCGCCTCCCTCAAGTTCAGCCAGCGCACCACGAAGAAGGCGCGGCGAACGGCGTTCGCCGCGGAGTTTCGCCGGCAGCTGGCGGCGATTCCGGAGGTCGAGAAACGGCCGCTGCTCCACTGAGGCGAGCGGACCTGCAACTTTCATGTAGCGGGATCGTTTAGCGCCTCGTCTGGAAAGAGGAGCAGCGATGGCCGCGAAGAAGAAGACCGCTAAAAAGAAGGTCGCCAAGAAGAAGGTCGCGAAGAAGAAAGCGGCACGGAAGTCTGCCGCCAAGCGCGAGCTGATCGACACCGGAACGAACAAGCTCTATGTGCGGCGCAACCCGCGCGGGACGTCGTTCAAGGAAGTGGTCGACGTCAGCAAGTCGCTGGCTTCCGATCGCCGGCAGAAGGCGAGGAAGATCGCCAAGGCGGGGCAGGGCGACAAGGGCGACCGGCGCCGCTAAGCCCGAAAACACCTAGCCAGGGGCGACAACAATCATGCCGTGGCTTGTCGATGCAGATTGGAGGGCGATATTCACGCCGGAGCTTGGCATTGCTGAGCTCATCGTGCGAGGCGTGGTCATGTATATGATCGTGTTCGTTCTGCTGCGACTTGTGCTGCGTCGGCAAGTCGGAGGTCTCGGAACTTCAGACATTCTCGTATTGGTTCTGATATCAGAGGTGGCCGGGCAGGGTTTCCTGCCGAGTTCTCAGTCGGTCGTCGACGCCGGCATCGTGATCTTCATCATTCTATGCTGCAGCTACGTAATCGAATGGCTTCAGTACAAATTTCCCGCCTTTGAGAGGCTCACCCGCGAACCTAAGCTGAAGCTCATCGAAAACGGACGTTTCCTTCGTCGCAACATGCGTAAGGAGTTGGTGACCGTTGAGGAGTTGATGGCGCAGGTCCGTGAGGAAGGGCTGAAAGACTGCTCGGAAATCGAGGCAGCGTACATGGAAGCTGACGGCCGCATCAGCTTCATCAAGAGCACTTCATGAGGTGAGAATTGCGAGCTGGCTGTAGATCGCGAAGGTGTTTGCAAGCTAGAGGGGAGTGACCTTTTCCCGACGTCGAAGCGACCAGTTGCGCTGGATACGGATCTCAGGATTGGGAACGGTCCAACAAGCGCCTCCCTCATCCAGAAAGACTACCCATAGCAAGTGGGACTCAGGTCCATAATCAATGACGAAATGAGCGAGACCGGGTCCCTTTGGAGTCTCCAAGGGTAGAGGCGGTTCCAGTTGCGTGATCATTGCAGCCGAACGCGATTTGAGGTGAGTCGTTCCACAGTTCACCCCTTCTACGGGATCTGGTCGATTGCCGGTTGCGGCCACTAAACAGGTTCCTCACGTGGATTAATCGCGCTTCGCATCCGGATAGACGAGGCTGCGCCAACCCGACCGATCGAACTTCCGCCACTGACCTTCGGGCTGAGCGAGCCGATCGGCGACCGCGAACACCGCCGCCGGGTTGTGTCCGAGGCCGCAGTGGCTTCCGATCACTTCAATATTTTCAGCTGCGTCGGTCTCGTTGTTCAGGCAATTCTGCCACGCGCAGATACCGTCGGTTCGACTGAACACCGATGTAGTGGGTACCGGAGGCGCCTCTTCGATCGCCCCACTACTCAATTCGAGATGATTATCGACTTTGGTACCCGAGGCCCATTCGTAGACCTGCCAGGCATTTGTGCTGAGCGGCGAGCCGGCGAATGGGCTGCCAAGGCTGATCATGCAGCGAATTTTGTCGGCTCGAATTTTGGCAATGTGGCGGGCGTAAAGGCCGCCCAAGCTCCAACCGATGAGGCTGATCTTGCGCCGGCCGTGACGCTCATACAGCTCGTCGACACGCGCCACCATGTCGGCCTCGACATTCTCCCGCAGCCCGCAATTGCGCCCTTGCTTCCACCCATGCACTCGGTAGCCATGGTCCTTTAGGAAGTCGCGGAGTGGCCGAGTGCTTCCATCGTCGGCGAGCAATCCCGGAAGTACCAAGACGGGGTGACCGTCGCCGCGCGGCGCGAACGCTAGCCAGGGGCGCATTACGCAGAACGCCGTGAATTCGGAGAGGGCCCGACCTTCCAGGAATAACAAGGCCTTCGACGGCGCGGGGACCGCTTCACAAACAGACATCGACGACCTCACTCTACAAAAATGTACTGAAGACTCCTGCAACCAACGGGATAGGCACCGAAAAGGTCCGCGAACTCCCTGCGGCGAACTAGCCTTCTTTGCTTGCTACTTTTGCGGGTCGTGCGGCGCGGTATGAGGATGTGCTTCTCCAACAGCCAGATCCTTATGGCGTGCATTTTGTTGTGTGCCGTCGTTTGTCCGTTTTGGCGTGGGAATGTGCGGAGGGCTGTAAGCCTGTTCGCTACCGTCCGGACCTCATGTGTGCCAGCGCACGCAGCAACCCCTGCAACTAGGTTCCGTTGGTTGAGCTCATCCCACAAAATTTTGATCGGATACCCTAAATGGCCCGTAAGCCGAACAGCACTCCAGCGGCTCCCCACGACGCAACCGCCTTTACCGTTCCCCCGGCGACTGTTCGCACCGCAGGTCAGGTGACCACGCACGATACCGACCCGGTAGCGCGTCAGGAAAACATCAAGACGATGGCCCTGCAGTCCGATACCGCCGAGCCCGGTTCGGTGCTGACCACCAACCAGGGCGTGGCCGTTGGCGACGATCAGAACTCGCTTAAGGCCGGCGTGCGCGGGCCGACGCTGCTCGAAGACATCCTGATGCGCGAGAAGATCACTCATTTTGATCACGAGCGTATTCCCGAGCGCGTCGTCCATGCGCGCGGCGCCGCCGCTCACGGTGTGTTCCAGGTCTACGAGGATCTCTCGGACATCACTTGCGCGAAGATCTTTCGCGACCCGAAGGCAGAGACGCCCGTGTTCGTGCGTTTTTCGACAGTGGCAGGTTCGCGCGGCTCCGCCGACACGCCACGCGACGTTCGCGGCTTCGCCGTGAAGTTCTACACCCAGGAAGGCGTGTGGGACCTCGTGGGCAACAATATGCCGGTGTTCTTCATCCAGGACGCCAACAAGTTCCCTGACCTGATCCACGCGGTGAAGCCAGAACCCCACAACGAGATCCCTCAGGCGCAGTCGGCCCATGACACGTTCTGGGACTTCGCGTCGCTGACGCCCGAGAGTGCTCACATGCTTCTCTGGGTTATGAGCGACCGCGCCCTACCGCGAAGCTTCGCTACCATGGAAGGATTCGGGGTCCACACGTTCCGTTTCGTCGATGCCGAAGGACAGTCTTCATTCGTGAAGTTCCATTGGAAGCCAGTGAAGGGCGTTTGTTCTCTGGTGTGGGACGAGGCGCAGTTGTTGTGCGGCCGAGATCCAGACTTCCATCGCCGCGACATGTTCGAGGCGATTGAACGCGGCGACTTTCCGGAATGGGAGCTCGGCGTGCAGGTTGTGCCGCTCGCCGACGAGCACAAGTTCGCCTTCGATCTGCTCGATGCGACCAAGCTAATACCGGAGGAAGAGGTGCCGATCCGGCGTATTGGCAAGATGACGTTGAACCGCAATGTGGACAATTACTTCGCCGAAACCGAGCAGGTGGCGTTCCATACAGGTCACGTCGTGCCGGGCATCGACTTCAGCAACGATCCTCTGCTGCAGGGGCGCCTCTTCTCCTACATCGACACCCAGCTGCGTCGAGTCGGGCCGAACTTTCACGAGTTGCCGATCAATCGCTCGCTCGTACCGGCGGATAACAACCAGAGAGACGGAGTCGGTCGCCAGACCATCAACAAGGGCAAGGTCGCCTACTTCCCCAATAGCCTGGGAGGCGGCTGCCCGATGCATCAGCCAGGTGCCGCGGCGGCGTTCCGCTCGGCACCGGTGCAGGAAGCCGGCGCAAAGCTTCGCCAGCGCAGCGAGAGCTTCAACGACCATTTCAGCCAGGCCACCCAGTTCTGGAACAGCATGAGCGACTGGGAGAAGGACCATATCGCGGCGGCCTTCGCCTTCGAGCTCAACATGGTAGTCGACCAAGGCGTGCGAAACCGTACGATGAACGAAATCCTATGCAACATCGCTCCGGAGCTGGCCGAGATGGTCTCCACGGCAACCGGGATTCCGGTCGCTCCCGCGGGCACTCCCGAGGCCCCGACACCTTCTGCGCCTACACCATCCGGACCTCTCAAGCCCGAGGCCGCGATGTTGCAGTCGCCGGCGCTGAGCATGGACCGTCCGCCGCCGACCGTTAAGGGACGAAAGATCGCAATCCTCGGCGCCAACGGCGTGAATGCCGCGGAAGTGAAGGCTATCGTGGCCGCGCTTGCCAAGGCCGCACAGGTGCCGGAGCTGATCGGCCCAACCGCCGGCGCAATCACTGACGATGTCGGAAACCCGATTGCCGTAAACCGCGCGGCGCCGAATGCGCCGTCGGTAATCTACGACGCCGTACTTGTGCCACCGGGCGCCGCGGCCGCACTGG
Source organism: Reyranella sp. GW821-FHT12G01 (assembly GCF_058806575.1). Classification (NCBI taxonomy): domain Bacteria; kingdom Pseudomonadati; phylum Pseudomonadota; class Alphaproteobacteria; order Hyphomicrobiales; family Reyranellaceae; genus Reyranella; species Reyranella sp. GW821-FHT12G01. The sequence goes on along the minus strand of NZ_JBXAPV010000001.1, from coordinate 2,557,372 downwards.
CAACGATGCCGCTTGTGCACCGCTTCCTCGACGAAGCCTTCCGCCATGGAAAGCCGATCGCTGTGGCTCCTGACGGTGCGGCCATCCTCGAGGCCCTCGCCATTCCACAAGGGGAAGGCGTGTCGATCGCCGATGCCGGTTCCCTGGCCGAGAAGCTGCTGGCATCGCTGGCCATGCATCGCTTCCCGCGCCGCGTTTCCAATCTCGAGCCGAACTGAGCGACGACAAGAAACTGAACAGTCAATCTATCCAAATCAAAGGAACTGATATGCCCACGACACAGGATGCCATCGCCCTGCTGAAAGCCGATCACCGCAAGGTCGAGGAGCTTTTCGAAAAATTCGAGAAAACCCGCGACGATACCAAGAAGGTCGCGATCGTCCGGGAGATCTGCACAGAGCTCACCGTGCATGCCGCAATCGAGGAGAAGATCTTCTATCCGGCCTGCAACAGGAAGGTCGAGGAGGACATGCTCGACGAGGCCTATGTCGAGCATGACGGCGCCAAGGTGCTGATCGCCGAGCTCTCGCAGGGATCGCCCAAGGACGCTTTCTACGACGCCAAGGTGAAAGTTCTGTCCGAGCTGATCAAACATCATGTCAAGGAAGAGGAACAGCCCAAGCAAGGCATCTTCGCGCAGGCGCGCGAGGCAGGTCTCGATCTGGCAGCCCTGGGCACCAAGCTCAAGATGCTAAAGGACGAGCTTCTGGCCGACCTCACCAAGCGGGCGGACCTGCCGCCCCCGGAAACGCGCTCCTTTGCTGGCCACAAGATGATCCAGGGTCGGCCCGTCAAAGAAGCGAAGGCAGCTTAGGCGTGCCGGACCGTGCTACCGCGCTTGTGCTCTCGGGCGGCGTCGCCCTGGGTTCTTATCAGGCGGGCATCTACGAGGCTTTGGTTAAGGAGCCAGAGCTTTCGCCCGCCTGGATCGCCGGCAGTTCGGCCGGCACGCTCAATGGCGCGTTGATCGCGGGCACGTCTCCCGAGCGGCGCTGCGAGGTTCTGCGCAGTTATTGGCTGCGCGGACCGGAAAGCCTGAATGCGTTGTCCTTCGGGATTACGCGGCACGCGCTCAATTGGGCTAGTGCGATGCAGTCACGGCTGTTCGGTGCGTCGGGCCACATCCAGACGCTGGGCCCGCGCCTTTCCTTCTCCAGCTTCTACGATCTTGCCCCGACGGTCGCCTTCTTCAAGAAGACGATAGACTTTGGTCGCCTCAACTCAGGCGACATCCGCTTCACCGTCGCGACGACCGACATCGAGACAGGCGACGCTGTGATATTCGATACGGGCAGGGGCGACCGCATCGACATCGACCATGTCTTGGCCAGTTGCGGCTTCCTGCCCGAATTTGCGCCTGTCGAGATCGCCGGCCGCTTGCTAGGCGATGGTGGCCTGTCGATGAATGCGCCCGTGGAGCCCGTGCTCGACGAGTTTACTGGCACAGATAATATCGTGATCATTGCGGATCTATTTGCCCGCGACGGCGCACGACCCGTTGGCCTTCAGGCGGCGCTCGCTCGCAAGAACGCCCTCATGTACGGCAATCAGACCTGGTACCGCCTCGAAGCCTGGCGCCGCTTGTGGCAGCGCGACCTGGGTGAAGACCGTGTCGCCCCGTCGGTTCTTTACCTCAGTTACCAACCCGTCACTGGCGAAGCGGGTTCAGAGCTGATATACGACTTCTCCCTCGCCTCAGCGCGGGATCGCTGGGCGGAGGGATTTCTGGACGGCCGTCACGCCGTGGTAAAGTATGCCCAGGGAGATGCCGGGCAGGGCGCGACCACCGTCGTGCGACGGCCGAAAACCTTGGTCGCGGGCGCCGATCGCATCCCCGCGACGCGAGCAGCCTAACATGGCAGGCGGAGCCTCTAGATTCAGATATGCCGTCATCTTCGATGTCGACGGCACCTTGATCGATTCGGTCGACTTCCACGCCCGAGCCTGGGTCGATGCCTTCGCGGCCTTCGGTCACGCCGTGGCCTTCGACGAGGTGCGACGGCAAATCGGCAAAGGTGGCGACCAACTCATGCCGGAGTTTCTGAGTCACGAAGAGATTCAGCAGAAGGGCAAAGCGCTGGAGATGCATCGCGCTGGACTTCTTAAAGACCACTATCTCCCGCATTTCCGGCCCTTTCCGAAGGTGAGGGAACTCGTCCAGCGGGTGCTGGTCGACGGTGCCCGGGTGGCGCTGGGATCGTCCGCGAAGGAGGACGAGTTAGCTGAGTACAAGAAGATTGCTGGCATCGAGGATCTGATTGAGACGGAGACCTCATCCGACGATGCCGAACACAGCAAGCCATGTCCGGACATTTTTGAGGCGGCAATCGCCAAACTGGGCTGTACCGACCTCAGCAGGATCATGGTTGTCGGAGATACACCTTATGACGCTCAGGCCGCGCTGAAGGCTGGACTGCGGACGATTGGGCTGCGCTGCGGCGGGTGGTCGAAGGAAGATCTACGCGCCGCGGGTTGTGTCGAGGTCTTCCAAGATCCCGCAGATCTTCTCAACCGTTACGATATTTCGGCTTTGGGGCATTTCTCTAGGCCTTCCGTGACGATCTGATGTTGTTCCAAATACATTCCGAAGCTTAAGCGTATGGGCTGGTAAATGGGGATGAATGTAGGGATACGGTTGGGCCGTTGCGGCACGGCCGGTAACGTTCTTCAATTGTGCGGTGACCATCGGCGCAACCTCATTCGTCCCTGTTCGTTAGGTAGGCGCACTTCCCTGTGCACTTCGTCCAGAGCCCGCTCCGTCGTCCACACCGACGGGGTGGGCTCTTTTCGTTTGGTCTCGATCGGATCGCGCGCGTTTCACAATTCAGCAGTGGGATGCAACCCTTCGTTAGGAGTTGCGTTTCCGACCCGAGCGCCAGCGAGGGACTGTCATGAAGGCTGTGACGACGGAAAAGCCTCAGAGGGTCAACTGGACGGACTTCTTCAAGCGGTATGCAAGACCCCATGGCTTGCGAATCCGTTTGCCCGACGTCGATCACACATCCCAGGTCGGCCTCTCGATAGAGAAGCGCTTACTCCGGCTTATTAGGTCGCGGCAAGAATCGGGATCATTTGCTTTCAGACGATCCTTTAACGCTGGCCCGACGGTCATCGACTGCGTCTTCGAAAATTCGGTCGCGGCCGACGACCTGGCACGCAGGGTCGGGGCATCAAGCGTAGAGGCCCCCTTGGGTTGGGCGACGGCCCGAGAGTTGGTGGCGGATGAGAAAACACGACGCGCGCTGATTAGATCCCCGATGGAATTCTGTGTTCCACCCACGGAAGAGATGACGTCGGCTGGCGATGCAAGTAACGCACACGTTCGCGTGGCGGGGATGCCACTCGAGGATAAACAGCGGCCTTGTTAAAGGCGATGACCGGTGGAACCTCCGGCTAGCTCTCCGAAGGAAGGCCGGATAGTCCTCACCACGTAAGTTCAAACCCGACGCAATGTGGCAGCGCGAGCCCGGCCTGCGACAGTCAGCACGAGATGGTCGGCAACGGTGACCACGAGTTCAAATTGTTGTAACCTTTGCAAGTGTCGGTGTGGCAACTCGCGCCATATCGCTTCGCCGTCGGCAGCGAGACGTTGCAGAATTGTTTCTTCGTGGGGACTGAGCGGTGCCTTGGGGTTTCGCTCCATGACTACCTCCACTCGGCAAGCATCAGGTCACCTGCGTGACCTCCTCACAAGCGTGAATTGTTCGGTACCGGACGATTCAGGGGGCATACCGCCACGGTGGCCCGGGTCTTTTTTAAAGTAGCACTCCCTTGAGCGCATTTCTGTCCGGACCCGGACAGCAACGGGCGACGCGAAGGTTCGTAAACAGCCTATGGCATCGCCACCAGCCGACAAAGCAAGGTCCGCCAAAGCACGTGCGCAGCGCGCGCGGAGGTTGGCTGATGGGTTGAATGATACCGACCGCGCCCGCTTGCTTGGTCTCGCCCAAGAGCTGGAACAAGAGGCGGCGAAGTGTGAGTCGCCACCGGCAGACCCAAAACCTTCAGACTGATTGTGCGGGGGCTGGACGGGGCATTTCCCTCCGGCGCGGCGATCAAGAAGACCGTTGAAACGGGGTTGATCGTTTTTCCGTTTTTCCTCACTGACGGCAGGGCAGGATGCGATAGCCGTTCGTTCTTCATCACACACTGTAGAGCCGACGGTCAGGCCCCGCACTCCCACGGTGCGGGGCCGCTTTGTAGCGACGCGAGTCGATAAGTGCCGATGCACTCACTTTGCTCTTGAGCTGCAATTTCCCAGTTGGCAAATTTCAGACGATGCGCAAACGCTCGGTCGACATTGCAGGGCACCGCACCAGCATTTCGCTGGAGGACGCGTTCTGGAAAGAACTTGCTTCGATCGGCCAGGCGCGGCGCCTGTCGTTGAACGCACTGATCACGGAGATCGATCAGGCCCGCGGCGAGCTCAACCTATCCAGTGCGATCAGGGTTCATGTTCTCCATGCTGTCCTGAAGCAGACGGCGTCGCGGGCCGGAAGGGCCTTTTAGCTCTTGGCGAGGGCTTTGATCAGGTCTGCCAGGTGCTCCCGCTGTTCAGACCTGATCTTGTAATATGCCCGCACCAGCCGAAGCGTTTCTTTACTGTTGAGTTGGTCGTCGCTTACGCCCGCGATTGAAGCTTTCGTTTGCCGCTTTTCCTTCGACCTGAGCCCTGCCGTTCCGGCGCTCATCTCCTCAAAGAAGTGCGATACCGGCACGTTGAGGACAGCAGAGAACTCGTAGAGGCGGCTGGCGCTGATCCGGTTCGTGCCTCGTTCGTACTTCTGGACCTGCTGGAAGGTGAGCCCGACGGCTTTCCCCAGATCTCCCTGGCTCATGCCCAGAAGAGAACGGCGCTGCTTGACGCGCTGCCCGACGTGAACGTCGATCGGATGGAACACTAGCAATTTACCTTCAAGGCGGACGGCAACGCCATGCGGGACGTTGCTTGGGCCAGTATTGGAGAAAATGACGGCAGGTCCAGAGGTATCCCTAGTGAATCGGCTGGCCGTCGTCCGGCCGCTCGATGGCTTCCTCGGCGAGCTCGGTAAGGTCCTTGGCCAGCTCAACAAGGCCTTCCGGGTCGACATTGCCGCGAACGATGGCGGCGCCGTCGGGCCCGATCGCGATGATGATATGGGCGAGGGGAATGCCGGCCTCCTTCAGCCGTTCGCGCAGGATCTCGTCGATGTCGGTCAGGATGGTCTGGATGGCATCCATTTGGTCGGTCATCGTGCGAGCCTACTAGACCGCGAGCAGCTCGTCCCAGTCGGTCGTGTAGCGCCGGCTCAACATGTTGCTGCGCAGCGTCCAGGGGCGCCGTGCGCCAGTGCGGCCGAAGGTGACCGTATCCCGGCCGAACCGAGCGTTGAGGCCGTCCAGCGTCCGCATGCGGGCCAGCGATCGCGGATCGTCGCGTCGATCGAACAGGCCATTGCCGACGCTGGCCGCTTTCACCAGGTCGACCAGCATCACGCCGGCCTTCTTGTAGCGATAGCCGTCCCGCCAGATCGCGGCCAGAGCGCTGCGGGCGGCCGCGATGAGCTGCGCCGTGTCGGCCGTGGCCACCGGGAGCGTAACCCCGCGTGTGGCCATGTACTGGGCATCCTGTTCACGGAACGGATTGGTCTGCAGGAACACCGACAGGTGCGCCGTGGCCAAGCCTTGCCGGCGCATCTTGACCGCGGCCCTCGAGGCGAAGGCCGATACCGCCTCGTCGACCTGGGCCTGCAGCTTGATCGCCTGCCCGAACGATCGGGAGGCCACGATGCTCTTGCGGTTCGGGACCAGCAGCTCGAGTGCGTGACAGGGCGTGCCGGCGAGCTCGCGGCCGAGCCGCTCGACCACGACGCCGAACCGCCGGCGCAGGTCGCGCGGATCCGCGGCGCGCAGCTCGAGCGGCGTGCGGATCCCGTGGTCGATCAGCCGCGTCGCCATGCGACGGGCGATTCCCCACAGGTCGGTGAGCTCGAGCCGGGACAGCGCCTCGACCTGGCTGGCCTCGTCGACCAAGGCGCGCGCGCCGCCGGCGGCGGGATCCTTCTTCGCCAGCCGGTTGGCGACCTTCGCCAGGACCTTGGTCGGCGCCACGCCGACAGACACCGGGATCCCGGTCCATTGCAGCACGGTCTCGCGCAGGCGGCGGATATGCTCGGCCTGGCGCCCTTTCCCGTCGTCGATGCCGGCGAGATCGAGGAAGGCCTCGTCGATCGAGTAGATCTCCAGCTCGGGCGTGAAGTCGGCCAGGATCCGCATCACGCGGGCGCTCATGTCGCCGTAGAGCGCGTAGTTAGACGAGCGCACGATGACGCCCTGCTCGGCGAAGCGGCCTTTGTAGAGGTGCCAGGGCGCGCCCATGTCGATGCCGAGCGCCTTGGCTTCGTTCGATCGGGCTATCACGCAGCCGTCGTTATTCGACAGCACGACGACGGGTCGGCCGCGCAGCGCCGGCTGGAAGACGCGCTCGCAGGACGCATAGAAGTTGTTGCAATCGACCAACGCGAACAGCCGGGGCATCAGCCCAGCATCCGGATCGAATGGTTGATGACGCCCCAGATTTCGAAGGACGTGCCTTCAGCGATCTCGATGTCAGAATAGGCCGGATTCTCGGGATGCAGCCAGACGCGGCCGCCGCGCCGGCGGAAGCGCTTCAGGGTGAAGTTTCCGTCGACCAGTGCGACGACGATCGAGCGGTCAACAGCCGTCTTTGCCCGGTTGACGATCGCTATGTCGCCGGCAAAGAGGCCGATGCCGATCATGCTGTCCCCGGTGACCTTCACGGCGAAGGTTGCCGGCGGATTCTCGATCAGCAGTTCGTTGAAGTCGAGTGGCCGATCGAGATAGTCGTCGGCCGGGGAGGGGAAGCCGCATTCGGCCGAGGCCGACATCAGCGGCACGCTTAGCACCAGGCGGACCTGGACAGGGCGGGGGGCGAACGGCGTTCGACGCCGGAGGGGGGTAACGGACACGCTCGCACTCCGATTGGGCCCAGCGCCACGCCGCCGCCACCCGGATCTGTCTCGATAGACTCGTAAAGTCGGCGCTTAGCGAAAGCGACAGGGCTTTCCGCATGGCTTCTCGCGGTGGACGCAGACCGTCTGCGGCTTGCGATGCAAGCCACACCATCTGTAGAGCAATGGCCACTTCGTCTCGGATCGGGTGAAGGAGAACAACTTACGAAAACAAAATGTCGCTCATCCCAATCGCGTTGGCCCCAACAAGCGCTATAGCCATGTCTGTACCGGCGTTGAAATGCCCCGAGGTGACAGAGACGTAAACGCTAGTCGAGCCGGCATTGGATTGAATCGAGACGTGAGAGGCATCCATGCCCAGAGCGCTGAGGTCCAGCTTGCTCAGCCCCGACACGAAATCGCCGATCGTATCGTAGCCGCTGATCAAATTGCTGTCGGCATATCCCGTGTAGGCAAAGATATCGGCGCCGCCGCGCCCCCAAAGGGTGTCGCCTCCGGCGCCTCCGGTCAGTCGATTGGCGCCGGTATTGCCGACGAGGATGTCGGCTTGCGCACCACCGGTCAGGTTCTCGATGGAGTTCATGTAATCGGTAAACACGCCATCGACCCAAACCGCTTGCACACCGAGGTCGGCGTAGACGCTGCCCGTAACCCCGACGTAGGACGCGGTGTCGCTGCCCGATCCTCCCCACAACTGGTTGGCGCCACCGTTCGACTTGCCGCCGCCGATGAGGATGTCGTCGCCGCCCTGGCCGTAGAGATAGTCCGTGCCAAGTCCGCCGGTCAGAACGTTCGCTCCGTCGTTGCCGACCAGCGTGGTGGTGCCGGAGCCTCCTACAAGGTTCTCGATGGAGTTCATCTGATCGACGAGAATTCCGTCAACATACCCGGCTTGCGCCGACAGGTCCGCGTAGACCACCCCGGTCGTGCCGACGTAGGAAGCGGTGTCGTTCCCGAGCCCGCCCCACAACTGATTTGCCGCGGCGCCGGCGGCACCGCCGATCAGCACATCGTTGCCGCCTTGACCGTAGAGATAATCGGTCCCGATCCCGCCGGTCAGGACATTGGCGATATCGTTGCCGACGAGCGTGTTGGTTCCAAAGCCTCCGACCGCGTTCTCGATCGAGTTCATGTGATCGACCAGGGCGCCGTCGACGTAGCCGGCCTGTGCCGCGAGGTCGACATAGACCGATCCGAACGTTCCAGCATAGGAGGCCGTGTCGTTGCCGCCGCCTCCCCACAACTGGTTGGGGGAGAGTCCTACGCCGCCGCCCAGCAGGAAGTCGTCGCCCTCCTGACCATACAAATAGTCGATCCCGGAGCCGCCGATGAGCACGTTGGCGCCGTTGTCGCCGACCAGGGTATTGGTGCCGGAGCCTCCGATCAGGTTCTCGATCGAGTTCATGCGGTCGACCAATATGCCGGCCACGAACCCAACCTGTGCACCGAGGTCCGCATAAACGACGTCCGAGGTGCCGGCATAGGACGCGGCGTCGGCGCCGGCGCCGCCCCACAATTCGTTGACGCCGTGCGGGGAAGCGCCTCCGCCTACGAGCGTGTCATCGCCCCCATTGCCTTCGAGACGATTGCTGGCGTCGTTACCGACCAGCGTGTCGTCGCCCGCGCCGCCGATGGCGTTCTCGATGTTGGTAAGGCGGCTGGTACCCATGTCGGTACCTGTAGCCTGGCCGTGTAGCAGATCGACGATCACACTCTTGGAGAAGTCGATGAAGCTGACCGTGTCGATGCCATCGCCACCGTCGATCGTGTTGACGCCGATTCCGACGATCAGGAGGTCGTCGCCCGCTCCCGTGATGACACGATTGCTGCCCGAACCCGTCTCGACGATGAGATCGCTCGAGCCGGCGGCATTCTTCGCGAAGATGATGTTGTCGCCGGCCGTCTCCCGAACCGCGACCTTCCCCGAGCCGATCGCGATGATATCTCCGTTGCCGGAGCCGATGACTGTCAGGTCGAGAGAGCCGGTGTCCGCGTAATCGAAGGACGAATCGACGGTCAAAGTCGTCTGACCGGAAGCCGCCGTCTGGACCAGCGTCGCAGAGCCATCGAGATGGACTACAAAATCATCGGCCCCGTTCGGAGCTGCCGCTGCTCTTGCCAAGGGCGGCAGATATTCTTCACCTTCACCAAGGAATACCAGCTTTTCGACCCGGTGCAGTTCGCCGATCAAGGTCTCGCCTAGGAAGAGATCGTAGTACGTGTCATGCGCACTCCAGTCGTAGGAGCCCCTTCCTTGCGGCAGGATGATATCAGCGGATATGGTATCTCCGCCGTCGACGATGTGGACCTTTTCGGTGAGATTAGGTCTATTCCAATTGATCTTCGCGTCTTTGCTTCCCAAAACGTAGTCGTCGTCAGCCGAGACAAAAACGACGTTGGTGCTCGGCAACTTTGCCGGTTTGTATTCAGGGGCGTAGGGAATCGGCTTATCCATCTCGTCGCCGCCGACGCCGGTAAGGGCAACCTGGATATTCCCGCCCGTATAGACCTGGTTGGTGGCGAGAGCGTTTCCGAGAGCAGTCCAGGAAAACGGGCTGACAATGTCACGAGCGAAATCGACCAGAATGGATACTTCCTGGACGTAGAGCCTGTGCGTGTGTTCGTCTAAGCCCGTCCCAGTTCCGATTGCTGTGTTGATTGAGACTTCTCTTCCTACTCGATACTTTTGTTCGATCGCGTCGAGGGCCGGTTGGATCGAGTTGAGGATATATCCTTCAGGCCCACCGACTGCCGACCCAATAGCCTTCAGGGCGGAGGCGACTGTCTTGAAGACGGCCAGATTGCCTGGAACTGTTGTCACAACATCATCGGTGTTGATGAAGTGCGTCGTCACGCCGCCCCCGAACTTGGCTGCATCCTCGGCTCCCGGTGATCCATCGGTGTAAAGTCGAATGTTGGATTGGACTTGTGCCAGGTCCCTCAGGAGATATTGCGCCGCACCAGCGCCGAGGCTGTGCCCTGATATCAAAACTTGTTGGATTCCATTCTTGGCGTCCCCGACGTAGTCCGTCAGCGCCTCAACGAGCGGCTTGTAGAGATCGTAATAACTCTTAAATGAGGGATAGTTGAGCAAGTCCACTTTCTGATCAGTGCCTCGCAGCGACACTGCCAACGTGCGGACTCCTTCCACATTGCCCGTGAAGACAAGGGCATTCGCTTCTGGCTTGTCGTACAGCGGCACCGAGTGCGCTTCGTCGATCGCTTGATATTGACCATTCGAAAGACTGTAGTGAAGGCTGCCGTGCATCTCGAAGTCTGATGGAGCCATTCCCAATTCGATTGCCGTGAGAGCATGCCAATGCCTGCTCTCGGCGGCTCTGCCGATAAGTGAGGACGCTGAGGTCTGATAGGCAAGCGGTTCCGCTTTGTGTTCGAGGGTCTTGAGAAATCCGTAAGATTCAGAAGCCAGCGTTAGCATCTCTACGGCGATGGATCCGTTCTTGAGGTCCACCTTCGTAGAATCGTCGAGCCGAAGGGGATCCTCGAAGATCACGTTCTCGATCGCGTAGGCGTCTAGATAGATGTTCGACTGAAAACCGCTTGTCCCGATCGTTTTGAATACGGCGACGGTGCCACCGAAGCTGTTCGTTCCGTCTCCAGAGAAATCGATGATCTGGTAGTCGCTTGAGCTGCCGGGCAACTTCAGAACGTTCTGAAGCGATGTGTTCGTCTGAAAACCTAAGTAGGTATGACCACCGTGTAGCGACTGTTGAGTAAACGCGGCGAACGAATGAAAATCCCCGAACGCGAAATTGGATGAGGCGATCAGGTAGTCGGCCGATTGGTAGCTGAAGATGACACTCCCACTCCCGCCATCCACTTCGTCGTTTCCGGGCGAGCCGTAGTAGTAGGTGATGCCATCACCTAGAACGACATGGTCGTCCTGGTTTCCTCCGATAATTTGGTACCTGTCGCCAGCGCGGTCGCCCGAGGTGAAGGAGTTATCTTGTCCATTCTCCAACGTTACATGATCACTTCCGCCAAGCCCGTGCGATCGATCCACTATGTCGATGACGGCGCGCTGAGTATCAGTAAGCGAGTTGAAATCAACGTCATCATTGCCCTTCGTGAAAAGGCCAAGCACAGACGCAACTGCGTAGCTGGCAGGGATTGTTGATGGGGTAGGATGCTGTACCCAACCGAATGCGACGCCACCGTTAGCAAGGGATGTAACATCCGTTCCGACTTCACTCTGATTTGGATCCGCACTCACTGCGAACTCTGTGCCCAGTTTTATGCCGTCGGCGTCGAAAAGCTGCCCTTTAACGTCTAGATCAGTAGTCCAGGTCACAATGAAACGCCCATCATTCAGCCCTGCGACATCGGCGCGATACTGGCCTCCGTTAGTTTGGGTGTTCACCAGAAATTCAATTCCTACCTTCTGGCCGGAGGAACTGTAGAGCTGCCCGTGAATGTCCGCGTCGCTGGGCCCATGGGGCCAGACAACCACAAACCCGCCATCAGCAAGGCCGGCCACTCTTGGAGCGCTACCTGGCGATAACGATCGAGTTTCATCGATGATAAATTCCGCACCGATTTTTGCGCCAGTTGCGGCAAAAAGTTGGGCGTTGCTGCCGCTGCCGCTGTCCCAAACTACGACGAAATTGCCATCCGCTAGCCCAGCGCTGGTCATCCAACTGTAAGGTTGGATAATATCACTCGTCGCTCCCACGCGATTTCCCTCGTGGTCAAAAATCTGAGTGCTGATCTTCCCGTAGGGCGGCGAATTTCCGTGTTGCCAGGTTACTGCGAACTTTCCGTCGTTGAGTTCGGCGATGGACAATGGTCCATAGGTGTCGTTCGGACCTAGAATCTCAACCTTCTTTATGAGCAATCCCGTTTCGCTAAAGATGCGTAGGGTTAATGCGCTGTCGTTGTGAGATGTTGGTTGAGAGGTTAAAATCGCCACTGCATCGGCGACGACGAATTTGCCATCTGATAACGCCGCCAAACCGATATTACCTTGAAGTTGTCCGCCAACTTCCCACGTGAACGGGGAGCCCACCGTGGCGCCGAAAGAGTCGAGAATTTGTCCAACAACAACTGATTTGGGTAGCGGGTCAAATTTGGCGGCAGCGTACAAGGCAACTATGTTTCCGCCGGCTAGACCGGTTACAAGCGATGGCGCCGCGAAATCGCTCGGCCCGTTGAGAACGGTTACTGTACCCACCTCTACCCCCACTCCAGAATCCTGCTACACCCTTTCAAGTATCTGACGGGTTCAGGTTTTGGTTGCAATAGCAAGAAGTACACCACCAACGGAATTGGGCGCCCTTTCGCTCGCTATCGAACATAATTGAAGTCGGCACTGAGTATCTAAGACCGGTGGTGTCAGGGCGGCTCGACTGTTGGGGCCCTTGTGAAAAAACTCATGTTCCGCGATGCTCGGGGCTCGCCGGCAGGAGCGGCGAAGTCGTTGACCTACCTGTCTGCTACGCGGCCGCCCCCGGCTACTTGGCGCGGGTCGTTCGTGCGCTCTGTTGCCTACGTTTTACACGCGGACTGGATGCCGAGGGTCGTAGTCCGGCTCCATCTAGGGCTCAGAACTATGAACAGATGCTAGTTGCTCTTCGGATGCCGGCTGGTATGCAGATGTCTTTCTAGAATGGCGCGCTTAGGTCGGCAGAATGTTCACCGACCTAGCACTACCACTTGCAGGCCTCTCTAAGAGGCCTGAGTGCCTCCTCGAGGCCAGCGACGGGAAAGGTCAGTGTGCTTGCAACCTTGCTGTATGGCTTGATGCTGACGACGAATTCGTTGCGGCCAAATAGCTTCTTCAAGAATACGATCGGGTTAGGCGAAAAGACGGCCTTTCCGTCGCTGGACGGACTCCACCATTCCGTTGCGATCGGTTGGCCGTCCACCCGCCACCTTACCTCCGCACTTCGATGAGAGCCTATATAGTCGGGCCAAGCGATGTAGAACTCCGTTGTATTCTTCAGGCATCGCACGACGAGAGTACCTTCCTCGTCACGGCCCAAAGTGGTTTTGGTACGGTCGGAAGAATCGAGATTCATGACCACCGTTGTCGTACCATCCAACTTCTCAACCGACGTTTTCACCCTCCAGGCTGACGCCGTTGAACCGGCAGCGGGAGCGGAGGCGGCAGCAGGAGTCGCGATCCCGGCAAGCGTGGCAAAGCAGGCCACCTGGTCGCTCTTTTCGGATTTTGTTTTGCAATCGTCGAATCGTTGGCCAACCACGCCGAAGCATTGGAGTTGCTCGTCGGTTCCGCTTATCGCGTAGCACTGTCTCATAGCCGTCTCGAGAGGTGACGATTGAGCCCAAGCCAAGCAAGGAACAAATGCAACCAGCGACAGCCATCGAGCCCAGATTAGCATCTTTCCCCCAAGCGTGATGCGAGCCCATTTATTGTGGCCTACAGATGCAATGCAACAGAAAATAGAATCCGATTGGCCTCACAACCATTTCTAGAGATAGGCTAAGTGCGCAATCAGAAAGGAACTCGAGTGCGAACTTCGAATGCGTAGCGTTCAGGATTGATTGCTAGAGAATCGGTTTGATATGAGCGCTACGGCGTACTCGCCCTGTAGCAAAGAAGCCGCCGCAAGCCTCTCTTGCCGTGCACCCCTCGCACGCTTCGATGTACTCATTCTTCCAGTCACTAATTGACCGTACGGCAAGCGGTCTGACCCGTGGATCGATCGTGCAGAGCTGATGATTGTAGATTGACGTTCTGAGTCCAAGGTCATCGACGAGTGCTGCGGCGTCATAGAGTTTGTGACTGTACTCGACGGGATCGACCCAGAGTTCATCGATGTTGGCCTTGGCAAATCCAGTCATTTCGAGCCCCATGAAGGCGACATGGTCTACGAAAGTCAGATTGCGGCCGATAAACTCCGCCAGTGCCGGAAGCCCTGCGTAATTCTGCCTGTGAACGACGACTCGAATCTCGACCCTTTGGCCAACGGCCTTCAAGTTGAGAATGCCGCGCACCGTTTCGTCGAAGGCGCCATCAGCCTGGACAACGTAGTCGTGAACGTGTGACGACGCGGAGTAGAGCGGGATGCCGATCATGGCATCTGGGTGTCCAATATCGGCATAGGCACGCGCAAATGTCGGATCGACGAAGCGACGGCCGTTGCTGAGGATGTGCAGCGCGGTGGAGGGAAGGTGGTCCCGCATGCTGCGCACCAAGCCCAAGAAGCGGTCCCCGAGGAGGGTGGGTTCGCCGCCGGTAAAGCCGATCTCCGTGGTCTCCGGCGCAATCATTGGGATGGCTTGAAATATCTCATCGACCAGCCAGTCGTCGCTAACATCTTTGGGTGGCTGCGAGCACATGAGGCAATAGTGATTGCACCGTTCTGTCAGCAAGAAGCTGTTGTGCGGCGAACTTCGCCGATAGAGCACGCGAATAGACGGTCGATCGACGGTCAGAGACACAACGTCGCCATCACCCAGATAATCTAGTTCCTGTGGGAGCACGACTAACAGGGTGGTGGTGTCGAATCCTTCTCCTTCGTTTGCCGCACCTTCGAAGACGAACGCGATCTGCTGGGACGCAGGCATGCCGCCTGCAGACAGCGGCGTTATTGGCATCTCCGCCACCAGCCTCGCGGAATCTAGTTCCGGTTTGTGCAGGCGAAGCACCTGGCGCGGTGTTCCCGGCGTGAAGCCCTTGAGGCGGATGTTTCGACTGTTGAGAGCAAGCATACTTAGCCAGCCGCCCAGCGCCGAAAGATCCTCTTGGTCTCGTCGTCATCCTCCATCATCTGGATCAATCCGCGGAACAAGCCCATGTTTCGCTCACAGAATGCCGATGTTGGTTTGCGCCCCACAAAATCACCGTCCATAGCGTGATGGAACACAGGGTCGGCGCCACAGAACGGTTCGAAGGCGCAATCGCTGCACATCGGCGCCGATGCGGCAAAGGATGCCTCAAGGGGCTCTAGAAGTGCGTCTGATGTTATCAGGCCTTCGTAACTGTCCTGGTGGACGTTCCCAAGGCGGAACGTCGTATCGTTCATCTCCGCGAGCATGCGGCTTTCATCCGAAGCATAGACATCGCCATCATAATTATAGACCAACGCTCCGATGCCGATTCCCGCTGGGCTCATCAGGTCGACATACCCTGTGTCAAACGGCGTCAGCATTTTGGTCAGGATGACTGCGGCCTGAAATTCTACGAAAGGAACACCCCGCTTATTCAGATCCACGATGTACTTGAGGCCATCAAAGTAGAACTTCAGCCATTCGGCCGTATTGTAGGCGGCAAACGTCTTGGTCTTGATCGCGAAGCCATACGGAGACAGAGCCCGGAGGAATACCCCGCCGAAATTCATCGCTATGTACTCGTCGACAATCTCGCACACGCGGCCAAGGCTGGCGCGTGTGGTTGTCATCAGCGCGCTAACGCGGTCGTGCCCCAAAACGTCTCGGGCGCGAGCGATGCCCGACACTGCCCTCGCGTGACTGTCTTTTCCCGGCCTGGGTCTGTTCGCGTTATGTAGGTCTGATGGCCCATCGAGCGACGTTGAAATCAAGATCTCGTATTCTTTGCAGAACTGCAAAATGTCATCGGTTACGACGGCAAGGTTCGTTGCAATGACAAACTGCAAGTCACGGCCAGCGGTCGCGTTAATCTCTAACGCCCTGCGAACAACAAACTTGATTATCTCGAAATTGAGAAGTGATTCGCCGCCCTGAAACTCGATCTTGATGGCTGGGGACGGCGACCTGAAGACAAGAGCAAGGGACTTGTCGGCTGTTTCTTCGGTCATGTCGAACGCGAGGCGATCGTCACTCTGCCGAGACACTTGGCAGTAGGGGCATGAATGCTCGCAGCGCAGCGACACAACGAAGATGTGAAGTGCCGTAAAATTGGAAAGGCGCCGGTATCGCGTTCGCGTCTTAAGCGCCAGCAACTCCACGGCTACATCGGAATCGGCGTCCTTGATGAAGTGCTTTGACTTGAGCGTCTCATAGGAGGGGTCGCCGCGTCGGAGGGTGTGGCGAGCCAGTGAATGGACCGTAGCCGCATCCGCTAGCGCATACTCGCCCACCATATTTGTTAGAATGTACCGGTCGTCGTCGAACTTCGTAAATCGAAGCGGTAGTAGCTGGTACCGGCCGTCCGCAGCCGCGTCGTATGCTGCAAGAGGGAGAAATCTACTCACTGCTCTGCAGACCCGTCCGAGAGAACGCTACAGCGAGGATGGTGTTGCGAACTTGCTCGGTCTCGCGGGCGATGGCCTCACGCAAATCTTGGTCGAGCACTTCGGCTTTCAAATCTCTGATGGCCTGCTCAATACCGGCCGCACTGGTCGCAGACTGAAAGTGGAGCGTGCAAATCCACTCGTCGCCCTCTTGTGAAATATCAGACACGAATAGTTTCAGGAAGCGGTAGCTCGCCTTTTTGATAACTGCGAGCTGGTACACGCGCGCATCGAACCGCGCCTGCGCATCGTTTGCTGGCACAGGGGCGGCCGCGCTGGAAGACATATCAACGAGACGAGTAATGCGAACTGTGGCTGCCGTGACTGCCGTGGCTGCCATGTGAACCGTGAGAGCGGTGCTGGGCAAATTTGTGCCCTTTCGCATTGCTCCGCTCGATCACAAGGTCGCTGGTCGCGGGCTCTGGCAACTTCATGCCTGGCTCCACATTGGACGCTGTTTCGGTCGGGGCAACCAGCGATGCCTGAGCGCTTGGTGCGCCGAGGCCAACCAGAGCGGTAAGCGCCGTTGCTAACGGTAGCAGAAAGGACCGCTTCTTCATTTTCCGTCTCCCCAAGTATTCCCAGGAGGTTGTACAACCATTGGGTAGCTTTCGGCAATGACTGTGCAATAAATTGCTGAGCGTGTGAATCTGGCCTGTGTGCCGTGTTTCTTCGTGCCGGGCTAAGGGCACGTCGTCCGTAGAGGTCGCCAAGTGAGACGCTTTAGTGCTCTGTTGATACTCGCTATTCAGTCGGCACTCACTCCCTCCCCAGCGTGTGCATGGGGCGCCACGGGGCACGAGTGGGTGAGCGGCATAGCCGTCGAAAAGCTGCCGGATACTGTGCCGGCATTTATCCGTACCTCCGAGGCCGCTGCCGAAATCGCCGTCATGGGCCGTGAGCTGGACCGCTCCAAGGGGGCCGGCAAGACCCACGACGCCGAGCGCGACCCTGGCCATTATGTCGATCTAGCCGACGATGGCTCAGTTGAGGGCATCGTTCAGTTGGACAAGCTGCCGGCTACGCGTGAGGGGTACGACACGCTCCTGCGTGCTAGCGGCAAGACCCAGTACAAGGCCGGCTATCTGCCGTACTCGATTGTCGACGGCTTCCAGCAGCTCCGGAAGGACTTCGCCTATTGGCGGGCGCTAATCAAGGCCATCGAGAAGGCAGAGACGCCAGAGGAGAAGGCATGGTTTGAGGCTGACCGCCGGCTCCGCGAGAAGCTGACGCTCCGGGACCTGGGTGTCTGGAGTCACTACGGCGGCGACGCCTCGCAGCCGCTGCATGGCTCGGTCCATTACAATGGCTGGGGCGACTACCCGAACCCCAATGGCTACACGACGAAGAAAATCCACGCCTATTTCGAAGGCGAGTTCATGAAGCGCAATCTGCAGCGCGATGCCGTGGCCGAAGAGGTAGGCCCCTATCGGCCTTGCGGCTGCCCGATCGAGGAACGCACCAAGGCACTGCTGCTTGCCAGCCTGGCCCAGGTGGCGCCGCTGTATGCGATTGAGAACGAAGGCGGCTTCAAGAAGGGCAATCCGCGCGGTGTGGCGTTCGCTACCGCGAGGTTGGCTGCTGGTGCTCAGGCGGTGCGGGACATGATCGTCCAGGCCTGGGAGGAGAGCGCGAACACGCCGATCGGTTATCCGATGGTCAACGTGCGGGATATCGAAAGTGAGAAGGTGCGGGCAACGCGGGCGATGTTTGGGGTGGATTAGCGTCTTATTGCGGAGTCATCAGGAGGGACTATTGGTTGAGCGAGGCTTTATCAGACGCATTATGTTGCTTCCGAGTAGCGATGGCCTCCAGCCAATCGACATTCAGCGAATTGGTCGTGTAGTCGCCATCGCAGGTGCGAACGGCTCAGGAAAGTCAAGAATTCTCAATAGAATCGCCAACATGATGCATCGCTGGGATGAGGTTCGCCGCGCAACTCAAGACTTTCTCGGGTTAGCCATGAACAAAGTGCCCGAAATGAAACTGCTAGATCTTGCGGTCGAGATCGAGCGCCGAATAGACGAATATGTATGGCCGCGTTTCTTTGAGAGCACACTTGTTCCCGTCGTAATGAGGATAGCCTCCAACGCACCAGACTTTCAGCCATTGCATAATGCGTCGGTAGCTTCATTCCAGAATTACAGCAGGCCTTCGATGACGCTGGAGGCCTCCCAAGATTGCTTTTGGCGAATCGGCAGCGCTTGTCGAGCTTACATCGCCGCCACCAGTTCGGCGTTAGAGCCAACTGTCGACAGAGAAGTGACAATCGCCCGGTATGCCGACCTTTGCCGGAGAATCAGAGTTGTTCTTAACACTGACCTCAAGGTTCATGGGCCGGATGATTATCGCCTCTTCGGCCTTCCGCTGGATATCGCTAACCTGTCACATGGCCAACGGCGGCTCTTGGATATCGCCGTAAAGTCCTGGGACTTTCAGTATGCCCTCGCCGATTTGAAGGCATTAGAGAAGAGGCCACTTATTATCTTAATGGACGAACCAGAAAACCATTTGCACCCCGACGCGCTCATAGCAATGGTAGACTCGATCCTTCAATTAGATGAAGGAATACAGCTCTTTGTCGCCACCCATAGCTTGCCCCTCTTGGCACACATCGGCACGGCCTCGACCTGGTTCGTAAATGATGGGGCAGTTGTTTATGGGGCTTCGCAAGCTGGCGATATAGTTAGTTCATTGCTGGGGGGCGAAAGGAACGTCGCGAACCTTCGCGGTTACCTTGCGGAGCCCGCAAACTTTGCGTTGCGGCGGTTCGTGTCTCAGTGCCTCCTTCCACCGATTACCGTCGGCCCCAAGGGAGCAGATCCGCAGGCCGCGCAACTGAACACGGTTTTGCTGCCCGACACGCCGTTGCAGCGCTTGCGGATTGTAGATTGGGGTGCCGGCGAGGGCCGGTTGCTGTCCGAGCTTAACTCAATTGAGCGCTCAAACTCGCTGAGCGAGTTGGTCGACTACTTTGCATTTGATTCAGACTCCGCCAAACAGGAAGCCTGTCGACGGGCAATCGAACTTGTCTATGGCGGATCGACCGAGCGATATATTGAGAACGGCACCAATCTAGCTAGCTTGGCTGAGACGGTGGACGTCGTCGTCATGTGTAACGTGCTGCATGAAATTCCGCCTCCAAAGTGGCCTAGCGTCTTTGAGTCGATCGCCGTACTTTTGCGCCCTGACGGTCGGCTTTTCGTTGCCGAGGATTTACTCCTTCCGGATGGTGAGCAGGCCTTCGATGCCGGCTTTGCTCTACTTCCACCGGCTGCGGCTAAAGCACTATTCGGACCTAACCTAGTTGTGCACGATCACTCAGTTGACCGATATCGCGACCGTCTAGTTCTGTATGAAGTCGAGATGTCTGCCGTTGCAAATGTCGATCCGCGGGCTGTGGTCCGCTGCATGACAGAACTTAAGGATTTGTCGCTGACGAAAGTGAAGGAGCTCAAGAGAGCATCCGACCGGCGTAATTGGAAGGCGGGGCATCGCTATGCCATCGCAAGTCAGAGCTACGTTACGGCTTCTCTGCTACTGGAGGAGATGGCATCAGTGTAGAGCTGCGGCTCGGCGCAATAACCCTGCGGTCGCGTCCTAGACGAATGCAGGGCACTCGTGGCTGTATGCGGGTCCCATCGTAAGCACCGCTAGCAGCCGCGCGCCGGCGTCATGGCGGCATGCGGACTCGGCGGGAGACTCCGGCCGTTGGCGTGCGCTGCGAGTCCGGCAAAATAGAGCGTCGGCGCCCCGCGGGGCGTGTCATGGTCCGCAGCTTCATCGACCACAAACTTCGCCCCCAGCTATCAGCGGTCGGCGGCATGTCGTCGTGGCGTCCATCCTTCCTCTGCGTCGCCGTCGACTTTTTTCCCGCTTGCCCGGTCGAGGCACGGCTGGCGCTAACCGCGCCGCTGGTGTCGGCCGTCGCGGAGTGCGGCGTTCCGTCTCCAGCCAACGACTATCTCGACCGGCCACTCGACTTCAACGAGCTGCTGATCGAGAACGCCCCGACGACCTTCGCGGTGAAGGTTGCGGGCGACAGCATGACGGGCATCGGTCTCTTCGCCGGCGACCTGGCGGTGGTCAACCGAGCCAAGTCCGTGGTCGACGGATCGATCGTCGTGGCGCTCGTTGATGGCGAGCTCACATTAAATCGCTTCCGGTGCCGCTGGGGCCGAGGCTGGCTGCATCCCGAGAACCCGGCCTATTCGGGCAGGCGCTCACCGCGCAGGACCAGGTGGCCGAAGCTGTCAGCGCCTTTGCCTCACGCGCCGCCATCAAGTTGCGCCGCCAAGGCCTAGTGACCACGCACCTGTCGGTGTTCCAGCAGACCAACCCGTTTCGAGAACAGGAAGCGCAGTACATGCCGATTCAGCGGGTGACGCTTCCGGTGGCGACCTCAGACACCGCCAAGCTAATCGCCGCCGCCCAGGCCGCCTAGGGCGCCATCTGGCGGGACGGCTACCGCTACAAAACGGCTGGCGTGATGCTGATCGATCTCGTGAAGGCCAGCACGGTCGGCAGCGGCTTGTTCAACGAGCGCGACAACTCGCGGTCCCTCTCTCGCATGAAAGTGCTCGACTCTGAATGCACGCTTCGGGCGGGATGCGGTCTGCTTCGGAAGGACCCACGCGCACCGGTCGTGGCTTATGCGCAATGAGATGCTAAGCCAACGATATAGGACCAGCTGAGGTGAGCTGATTGTCGTCAAGTAGCGGACTTGTCCTTGTTGCCGAGGCCATGAATAGCTGGGAGCGGTCGATCATCTGCTGCCACCGAGATTCGAACTCAGAACGACCTCTCCCTCTGTGTTGAGAATCTCCGACTATCGTCGTTTTCAACCAATAGCGCGCGGTGATAGGAGCGAATCACGTCGTTGGGATCTCCCTCTTCGCGGATGCGGCCCTCCTCGATCCAGATAGCGCGGTTGCACAGACGACGAACCTCGGCCATCGAATGCGAGACGAACAGCAATGTGCCGGTCTTGCGGAAATTGTCGATCCAGTCGAGGCATTTGCGCTGGAAGGCAGCGTCGCCGACCGACAGCGCCTCGTCGACCACCAGGATCTCGGCCTCGACATGGGCGCAGATCGAGAAGGCCAGACGGGTCTTCATGCCCATCGAATAATGCTTCACCGGCTGTTCCATGTATTCGCCGATACCGGCGAATTCCGCGATCGAATCAAACTTGCGCAGCACTTCCCCGCGCTTGAGGCCCAGCACCGCGCCGCCGATCAGGACGTTCTCGCGGCCCGACAGTTCAATGTCGAAGGTCGAGCCGAGCGCCAGTACCGGCGCGATGCGGCCGTGAACCCTGAGTTCACCGTGGCTCGGCAAGGTCATTCCGCAGATCACCTGCAGCAGGGTGGACTTGCCGCAGCCATTGCGGCCAAGGATCCCCACACTCTCACCTGGCTTCACTTGGAGGTTGATGTCGCGCAGTACCCAGAAGGGCTTGAAATACGACTTCCACCAACCGAACAGAACCTGTTTCAGCCAATCATTGCGATGAGCGTAGAGTTGAAACGCTTTACCAATATTCCGGGCTTCAATAGCGAATTCGGTAATCGGCCGGCCTGTGAAGGAGTGCCAAATCTCTTTGTATCGATCGTTTGGTAATTCCGCTCTGGCCGCGGTTTCACTTACCAAAGCGAACAGCACCGGACTGGTTTTGCCTTCTATGCTGTGAATGCGACTAAGCAGGTGCTGCAGCGGCGGGTTTGACAACCACGGCGGCAGTTTCCTCGCTGCCTCAACAACTGACACAATGGCACTAGGACTTTGATCCCCGGCGGCCCGATCGCAGGCAGCAACAAGCGCCAGGAAGCGTTGCTGGAACTCTGCAGAAATGAACTCGTCTAGGTTCGAGCGGTCTTCAGCCATCACTTGCTCTGGCCGCTTGCTGCGCGATTACGTAACCATGCGGTCCACCAGTCTCTAAAACGCACTGGTGAAATCTCGCCGTCTGCTTCAATCATCTCTTCGAGAGCGATATCTACGTCTGCACCAGCGGCACAAAGTGCAGGCCTGACTTCGTCCGGCTTTAACTTGCCAAGAGTCATCAAATCTGTGCTGCGGTTCATCGAAGTGAATAGGTTTCCTATCTCGCTCGGCATCCACGCCTGAAACGGTCGTTCGGAAGTTGTAACGATGATCGAGCGCCGAATGCCTACGGTAGCAGCAAGAAGAGTCCGCCCAGTCCTCCTGCCAGCATCGTTTCTTCCAGTCAGGTGTTCCGTCGGCTCGATGAATATGCCTATGACCTCCGGCTCTGCAGACGCCGCATCATCTAGTGCATCACTAAGCAGGCCAGGTAGCAACTCGAGGAGCTCACCCGCTCGAGGCGGGTCTAGTTTGGACGCCAAAACCTCAACAGGCGCACAGAACGCCCTCAGCTGGCGCTCCCGAAATTTTCGGCGGAAAATTTTATAAGCGATCGCGCAGACACTACCAGCTAGCGCTCCGCCCAGTGTAGCTCCGCCGGCTATGAGAGCCGTAGGTACATGCTCAGCCACGCTCGCCAGCGTAACAGTTCCGGAGAAGAGGCCCCCAATGCCGGCGGCTTTCCATAGGTTCGTAGCAGCGGAAGCCGCGCCCTTCTTAATCACTTCACCAAAAGGAACTTTGACAACAGTCTGAGGATCAAACTTCGAATCCTTAAGGAAACGCTCTACCAGCCTTCCATCGCGATGGGTGCAGTCGAACAAAATCGCAACATAGTCAAAGGCGTCAGTATTGATCCCTGGTACGTGCTTGCGAGCTACCTTTCTAAGCTTCAGCAAATGAAAGAACGGATCGAAAAAATTAGGGTCGCTCAGGTCAAGGTCGAGACTGATAGCGCGTTGGGCTTGTTTCGACCGCTTGCGTAGCTCAACGCAAAGATATGTTTTGCCTGTCTTGGCCGGTCCGGTGAAATGGAGATGCTTCCTAGTTGTGGTATTCCATATCGAATCTACAGTGGCTTCGTAGGCCGATAACTGCTCATTGCGACCAACAAAGGGAACCAACTCACCCAGGGAAGCCATTAGAAGCCGCTACCGATCTTGCGTGCCAACAAACAGAGCTGCAGGCGGGATCCCATTATAAAACACCGTGCTCGCCCCGTGTTGCAACCTCTGGTCAGTATGACTTTGGTGCGACTGCTAGCAAGCCTTTATTAGACCCCAGAAGCGGGACCTGTCGCCATCAAGTTCGTTGAGTCTAACGGTGTTTCGGCAACGCCAGAATATCCACGGTCCAGCTGCAACTCCATATCGCACACATCCCTGGGTGTATTTTATCATGTACTGTGGCAACCATGTCGCAACGGATGTCGCCTGCTTTATCGGTTCTGTTGGTATTTGGCACGCCGTCGAGACGCCTGGTCGAGCGCCCGTCGCACCAGTCGACCCGCGCGGCGGTCGCCACCGTGCCCCTTATCCCAAAGGCCACAAATTGATCGATAAGCGTGGCGGCTCCAATGATTGCCTCGTGAGGTGTGACTTCTCTCGGACCTCCAAGATCTCCCGCCTGCGCGCGATGGCGACGGCCCTCGACTCGAAGGCGCGGACGAACCCCGAGGTGGCGGCCGAGGCGACAGCGACAGCCGCGAAGCTACGTCGGGCGGCGGTGGCGCTCGAGGCTCTCGCCGAGCATATATTTTAAACTTGGTCTGGTAGATACTTCCAGTTTATCGAACCATCTGGCTCTCGTGGAAACCCGTTGGTGCAGCGCTCGAACCGAACCTCTTGGTCAAAATCTATCTTGGTCGCACACTGCCAAGTGTCTCCTACCTTTCGATACCGGACACTCTGAACGAACGAACCGTTCTTGGCGGTGAAGAGAACGTTAAATTTTCTGTCGATCTTGCCCGCAAATCCCTCAAACATCGGAGGCAATCGGAGCGTCTGGCCGGGTGCCAGGTCGCCAACCTGCCGTAAATTCCCTAGCCGACCAAGCTTAGGTGTAAGGCCTGGGCCGGCGGCGATGAGTTGAGCGGCATCCAAGTCAGCAACTTGCAAGCTGATGCCATAAAGCGGATGTTTGCCTAGATGAACCAACGTCGTTTGTCTGATTACATCTTCCGATGATGGAACGGCATAGAGATAGCAGCAGCTCTTGCCACCCGTAATGTAGCTCACAAGATCTTCCGTTCGTTGGGCGAGCTCACCCAGCATTGTTTGAATCTTTGATTCAATACCGCCCAAGCCCGATTCCACTCGCTGCTGCTTCATTACGCGAAATATCTGGCCGAGCGCCCATGCCCCGAAGAAAAAAGCGCCAGCAAAATTGGCTATCAATTTTTCGGTGCCATAGTGCTGACTGGTGTAGGCAGAGTAGCCGGTCCAGCCGACGGCGATCAGGAACGGTATGGCAAACTCGAAGATTAGCTGCTTGAAGACGCGCATCTAAATTTCCCAAAAGCGACGGACCGGGAAGCCACCCGGCCCTTACCCGGCGAGGGGGGGCAGCCGTGACTGGCAACCGTCGGTTTCACTGCGCCGAATATAGCTCCCGCAGGGCGGGTTAAAAAAGGGGAGAGCATGAAGATACCGGTGTTTCAGTACGTCCGTCAGCGGGGCATTGTCTGGGTCTGCGACCTTGAGCAGTCCACGTCCTATCTGAACAGCGACGCGAAAGCGGACGCTCTTGAGGACTTCCTTCCGAGGCTGCATGCGGTGGGTAAAACGGCGGTCGACTTGGCCGGAGGCGAGGTTTTCAAGTGGGCCGGCGATGGGTTTCTCTCGTGGTTCCCCCTTGAGCTTGAGCGTAATCTTCCAAATCGCGCCGGGGCGATATTTCAAGCAATTTGGTATCTAACCGTGCTGGTGAACGTTTCTCGCCTCGGTTGCCCTGAGGTGTCGCCGGCCTTCAAAATTCGTCATGGACTCACGTATGAACCTGACGGATTGCTTTATCGATCCCCCGAAGGAGTTGAAATCCTAGGCAGAGCAGTTTCGCTAGCTTTTAGGCTGGCTTCCGTACCAGCACCGTTCCCAAATTTCGTGGCTCAGGCAAGAGTATTCAATGCTGCGCTGCAGGTGTCAGATCTTCACCTGCGGTCCGAGGAATGGCGGCCTACCGACGAGGAACTGCTGAAGCACTTTAAGGGGCAGAAATCGGGTACCGAGGATCTAGTGAGGTCCACATCGAAGGCTCCCGAGGTAACCATGATGATCTCGGAGGCTATAAAAACAGCTCGATCCATCATCGGAAAGGTGGATGGCTCTGAATATTCCCCGACGGGCTTCCCCGCTCGATTCATAGAGGCATTGTTACAAGGCCCTGATTGGTCGCAACGCGCTGGCAACGACTTTCACGTTTGGAGCAAGGCTGCCTACGGGAGCCTCGTCGCATTGGTCGAAAACATGGAGCAAAGCCCCTCTAAGAAATAGCCGCCCAGCGCCGCTACAAGGGGGGCTTGACGACCGAACCCCGTGCCGGGCAGTCAAGGAGCCGCTGACGTCAACTATTCCGGCTTAGACGTCCTTCGCAAGGCGGGCGATCCCCGCACCTGACGGCTGGTGGAGAGGGAGGGCGGTTGGGGGGGGATCGGGCCGGACCCGCCCTGATTTCTGCCAAGCTTATGAGTGTACCTGGCGGGCCATAGGTTCGCTGACAATGCGATCCCAAAGCAAGACTTTACTCTGACGGCGGCCGATGCTTCGTTGGTCTGCAAGCGCTCCGGCATCGCTTAAACGCTGAGCCGTCGGGTCGAGCCAGACCTTCAAAAAAGATTCCACCACGTGAGGGAACACTACCTACGGGAGACAGTGCTTTCTCGCGGTCGACGTGAAGCCGTTCGAAGCACGCGATAGCGTTGACTGATCCCGATGCCACAAGGAATCTCGCAAATCGTGTCATCAATTAGACAACCGGAGCGGGTCATCTAAGCGCCGACTCTTTCTTTTGATGACACGCTTCGTGTCAACGAAATGATGCGTCGACAGCGAAGTCGTCCTGAGTGAACTATGTCCCAACACGAACGTTGGAAGTTCCTTGGAGACACAAATGACCGAAGCACAACATATCGCGAGAGTTGCAATGCGGGTGCCAGAGGCGGCGGCGGCGGCCGGCGTATCTAGGGCATTCCTGTACGGAGCCATCAGCGATGGCACGCTCCGCAGTTCACGTATTGGCAGGCGTCGCCTGATCCGAGTGGCCGATCTCGATGCTTGGGTGTTGCGCGCTCAAGTGTCTGGAAAGTAGGTCGCTATGATCGATGAGGACGAGATCGTTGCGGGAATTGCAGTCTGGTGCGCGGCACACGTTCGCGCCGGCTTCGACGCTGATGCGCGCGTTGTCGTCCGGGGGCAGCCAGGGGGACTTGAGAGGATCCTGGGACTTTGCGAAACCGCGGCGATTGCCGACGCCTACATGGAAGCGGCCGGACCTTACAGCTCTGGGACCTCTCAGTTTGAGAGCGAGGAGGAGTGGGAGGCGTTGGCGGGTGCCAGTCTCCACGTTCTTGATAAGCAAAGTCGCCGGCAGAGCGCGTTTGTCGCGTTTGATGACCAAAACGGTTGGTCCGATCGCCCCGGAAGCGGATGGGAAGTTGTCTGGGATGATGCGACCGGCGCCTACAATGGTGTGAAGTCGCACAATTCTAGTCACTATTATGCCGGGGAGGAAGCGGCAGCGGAGCGAGAGATTGAGCGGCAGTTAAAGGCTGGGCTGCGTGAATGGTCGGCGCGCACGCAGCTGATCAAACTGGCGGGTGGTCGTGCGTTCGAGAGAAACGCGTTGATCGGTGAGCATGACATTCGCCGTTGTGTCCTGAGATGGGGGTTCCTTGAGGGCGCGGTAGCGGCCAATGAGGAATGGGTGGTGAGCCTGCGGGAAATCGGGCTTTCGGATATTGGATTCGTGCGCGCAGCTCACCTTCAAGATATGGCCGAAGCAGAGCGCGAGGTTGGCCTGGAAAGACTGTCACTGGACGGCGGCCTTCTGGCTCGCGCTGCCAACAAGATGAAAATCTGCGGCGGCAATGTCGACATTCTCATCAAGCTGCCGGGCATCCTGGAGGACAAGGGCAGTGCGCTGTCGTTCGTGGCACCGGGTTACATTCCTTCCGGCGTTGTGTCGGTGCTGGGTGGCGACTCGGGAGTGGGGAAGAGCACCCTCGCACACGACCTGGCCTTGCTTGTTGGCACTCGGCCAGAGGCCCGCCCGGCCGGCATGACCTGGCTTGGCGTAACAGCCGACCAGATTGCCTATGGCACCGCAGTGTTCCTAAGTGGAGAGGACCCCTCGGGCTGGCTGACGGCTCGGGCTACGTCGCTCCGCCCGGACGGGACGGACGCAGACATTATTGAGCTGGCGCTAGATGGGGGCGACCCGTTCGCCCTTCTTGAAGGCATTCGCAGCATCCCGGATATGGTCCTCTTGGTCGTCGACCCGGCACGGAGCTTCTTGACCGACGGGAAGGGCGGACCGGGAAACGAGGACAAGAGCGACGACGTCGACCCCTTCCTGGCAAAATTGGCCAGTATTGCCGCCGAGAAGCGTTGCGCCGTCCTAGTGTTGCACCACATCAAGAAAGGGGCGAGGCCGGCAAGTCCACGTGACGTAGTCGAGACGTTGCGTGGCTCCGGAGCCTTCAAGGCCCGCGCACGGGCCTGCATTGGGATGCTGCGCCGGGGCGAGACGATCACGGTGGGGGTGGCAAAGCACAACGTGCCGCCGCCGGCGGCGATGCAAACTGAGTCGGTAAAGTTCTATCAGACAAGCGGGACGCTTCGACTCTTGCCGTTACGATTGGAAGGACAAAGCTCGCCACAGGCGCCCGCCGCCGAGGCGCCGGACGGCTTCGTGCCCCGGATCGTAGCGGCGGTCGAGGGCGCGGCCTCCTCCGGAATTGATCTCCGGTTCTCAGGAAAGCGAGGCATCTTCGAGAGCAATCTTCCCGAGTTGACGGACATGCCGCGTAAGACTGTGCGCGAAGCAACACGCAGGGCAATTTCATCTGGCGTGATCGTTGCCGACGAGGCCGGCCGGCTGCTGCCAATCGACGCCCAATCATCCGTTGCCGTCGTTGCCGAGGCTAATTCGGTCGACGCGGCAACGCGGTCAGCACGGAACGAAATGCAGGAAAATCAATGAGTTAGCGTTGCCGGTCAGCGACGGCAACGGCATCTCTAAAACTCAATGTTTTCAGGCTTTTCCGTTGACCGTTGCCACTAAGAGAGAGGGTAGGTGTCTCCCAAGGGGCCACTACCACTCTCAGTCTTAAGAGCGCGCACGGGAAGCAAGGATGGGAAGACAGATGATCAACAACATGATGGAGACACGAATGATTGAATCAGTGGCGCGCAACCAGGCCCTCGTAATCCGGCGTGGCGAAACCCTCGGCGCAGCCATCGTCCGGCATCGCCGAACCTATGGCCTTGGCCGGTTGGTTCTCACGCGCGACCTGAACACTAGGGCGACTGCCTGATGGCCGGCGAACAGGATGCCGGGCAATTGTTGCTAGCGGAACTCGTTGCCGAGGGTGCCTCTGCAGCCCAGCCGGCCGTCGATGTGGATGAGATTCGGGCCGTTGGGTGCGCTGCCTTAGATGCAGCCGAAGACGCATCTCTCAAGCCAGCCGAACGGGAGGCCGCCCTAAAGGCGGCTTGCAGGGAGGGGGTGAAGCTGACCCAACTCGCGACGGCTGCGCTCATTGCTGGGGATATGCGGAGCAAGTAGGCGAGATGATATACTGGGCGCTTGATAAACAAGGATCGCCCAGTGCCCGAACTCACCGACTCTCAGCAGACCTTCGTGCGGGAATACGTCCGCAATGGAGGGAAGGGGGCTGAGGCGGCACGCATCGCCGGCTTTTCAGAGAAAAGCGCAGGCAAGTACGCCTACCAGCTGCTAGAAAAAAGCCACATCCTTGAGGCCATCAATCGCGAACAGCGCCGGGCGTTCACCGAGCTGGCAGCCATCTCCATCGGCCAGGTGAAAATGATGCTCGAGGACCCCAAGACGCCGGCAGGCGCAAGGGTTGAGCTCATAAAGACCACTTTTGACCGCGCGGGCTTGGCGGCTCTCCGGGGGGATGCGGGAGCTGAAGAGTCGATGAAGCCCCTACGGGAGATGAGCATGGACGAGCTGCTGGCTATTGCGGCCACCTTCCCCGACGGGCGGGCCGCCAGCGCTTAGCCACCAGGCGAGCTAGGACGAGCGAACCAGCGTCCAGCCGCTTGCCGCCATACAGTTGCGGTGAACAGTGGACGCGTGGGCGTAAGGGTTCATCGCAGCGATTGCCATTCCCTCGTTGAGGCATCGCGCATTGTCGCGCTCAAGCTGAGCTTGGCCAGCGTCACGCGGGATTGTGTCGTGGCGCCAATAGGTGTGCTGTGGGTCAACAGTGCAGCCGCTCAGGGAAAGCGCGCCGATTAGGGCCGCGAGGGGTGTGCGGGCACTCACTGGGATGCCTGACGGGCGAGGGGGACCACCTTGGCATCTGGGGCAATCCCGAACCGCGGCGCGGCTCCCCGAATTGCATCCGCGATAAACGATGGGGCGAGGTGGCCATAGTGCTTTTCGACCATACGGGTGTCGGTGTGGCCCAGGTTTTTGGCCACCACCAACAACGGCGCGCCGTTCATCGTAGTCAGGGATGCCCAAGTGTGACGCAGCCCATGGAAATTGATTGCTGGAACGATCTTGGCGGCTTTGCAGGCGGCCCGCATTGGTCTGGCCTGAAAAGACTTGCCCCAGGCTGTGCATTCGTCGTCGGCCCGCCTCAGGATGAGATCCGTGCCGAGCTTGTCGATGACGAGCCGCGAAAAGAAGGCCGACCCTTCTTCAGTCAGGACGACGTGGCGGGGCTTGCCCGTCTTGCTGATTCGGACGGATAGCGTTCCGGAGTCAGCGTTGAAGTCGCTGACGACAAGAGCCGCTAGTTCTGAGAAGCGGCAGCCCGTCAGTAATGCGGCCTGCACTAGCTCTCGGAAGCCTGTCGGCGACGCATTGATGAGCCGGACGCACTCCGCCGGGGTGAGATATCGGACCCGCGACGCGTCCGTCCCTGGGAACGGCTTCACACGGCGCCACGCTTCATCGGTGGCCGTGTGACCCTCGCGCCATGCTCTGTTTAAGGCGGCCTTGAGGGTCGTCAGGATTCTGTTGGCGGTCGATCGGCGCCGGCGTCGAGCCTCGTCGTTGTCGTCCATGTCGCGATGCTTGATCCTGGCGCCGGCCGCCACACGGAGGCGGGGCGGTGCCTCAGCGACTTCTCCAAGCCATTTTCTCAGCTGAGGCGCCGTCAGTCGGTTGCATTCAAAGCGCCCCAGCCTAGGGACAATAAACGCGTCGGCGGCCCACCTGGCGTCGCGGGCAGTTTTACGATGCTGCTCAAGCCACCCGATGTAATCCTCAATGGCTAGTGAAACGGTATAGGGCCCGGCATCGTGCAGGCCGGCAGCCTGGCGAGTAATCGCCACCCCACGCTGGCGCGCCGCCGTCTGGGCCTGGCTGAAATTGAGGATCGCGACGCCATCCGCGTCAGCCTTGTCATCGGCCGTGCCGATCTTCTCAAGCCGGTATTTCTGCTCACCCAAATACGTGCGGACCAGCCACGCACCGCCATCGGCGCTGCGGCGATATCCAAGGTGAAGGCCCGGATCGAGCGCGCGGTAGTAAGGCTTTGCCCGAACCTTCAGCCGAGCTCGTGCGGTGCGGCTATCCAACGTCGCGTCGCGAACAATCCGCGCCATGCGCTTCCTCTTCGTCCAACTCGTGTCCAATATACGGGAGCAACCGATGGTCAACAAGCAAAGACGTTGGTGGTAAATATTATTGTATTTATTGGACTTTGGGAGACGAGCGAAGACGTTGGCAGACTAAGTTACCGCCCTTTCACGGCGGCGACACGGGTTCGAATCCCGTAGGGAACGCCAACCGCCCGTGGCCGCAAGAAATCCCCCGTACTTTGATTGTTCCGCCAGGTCCTTCGCTGCGCTCAGGACGACAGAGGGGCGGCTACCAGGTCATGCGAACGCCCGCGGTGAGGGCGTGGCTGGCGTTCTGGTAAGAGACATCGCCCTCGTAACGGAGATAGGCCGAGGCGGCGTCGGCGATGGCGGTGTTGGCGGCGAGGCCCAGCACGACGCTGTCGCGCAGCGGCGTGGCGCCGTAGGTCGTGAAGGGCGAGGCGGGGGCGCCAAGGAACGAGGCCGTCACCGGACGCGACGTATCGGCGAACTCGTGGCCCCAGCCCAGCCGGAACTGCATCGCGAGCCGGTCGCGCCAGCCGAGGTCCATCGCGCCGCCGAGCTGGGCGCCGAACACCGTGCGCAGCGAGTTGGTGGTCTGGGCCGCGACGCTGAGACCGAGCGAGCCCGCGCCGTTCTCGGTGAAGGCGGCCTGCGTGGCCGTCGAGGCCTGCAGCCGCGCGAACGGCGTGACGAAGGCCTGCGCGAGACCGCCGAGGTCGAAGCGGTAGCCGGTCTCGACCTGACCGAACACCTGGTTGACGCCGGTCTGGCCGCGCGCGGTCGAGGCGGCAATGCCGGGGATCGCGATCTGGCGGGTCATCTGGTTGTCGGAATAGGCATAGGCCGCGAGCCCGTCGACATAGAGCGGCCCGTGCGCGTAGCTGCCGTAGAGGCCCGCTTGAACCGTGCTGGTGGTGCCCTGTCCCTGGAAGCCCTGCACCCACTGGGTGCCGCCGCTGTATCCCAGGGTGACGCCCAGCAGGAAGTCGGGGCTGAGCTTGCGGTCGATGCCGCCGGCGAAGCCGCCGAGATTGTAGGTGAGGGTCCCGGCATTGGCGCTGCCGCCGACCGTGCCGAGGCCGCCGATCGCGCCGCCCCAGGCGCCCCACAAAGCAGGCGTGACGCTGTCGCAGGCGACATCGCAGGCTTCGGCCAACGCGACGCGGTTGTTGCCGCCGCTGGAGCCGCCGGCCTGCCAGGCGAAGTTGCTCATGAAGAGCTGGGCGCTCTGGACGCCGACGGAGGCGAAGCCGGAATAGTTCTGGCCGCTCAGCGCCGTGAGGGCCGCGGTGCCGGCGGTGGGCGAGAGGGTGGAGAGGGCGGCAATGGCATTGGCGAAGTCGCCGGTGGCGGAGGCGGCGTTGGCGTCGAACACGGCGCCGACGGCGGCCTGGTTCGGGGTCTGGGCACCGCGGGCGAAGCTGCGGCTGATGGTGAGATAGACGTTGTTGGCGTCGTAGCTCAGCGAGGGGAAGAGGAAGGCGTAATTGCCCATGACGCTGGCATAGGTGCCGGCGAGGCCGCCCACGGCATTGAGGATGGTGTAGGTCTGGGAGGCGGCATAGGCGCCGGAATAGGCGATGAAGTTCACGCTGCCGCCCAGGGTGGCGAGCCCGCCGACGTTGACGCGGTCGCTCTGGCCCTGGTTGTTGAGCTCGACCTGGTAGGTGCTGCCGACGGTCTGGCTGAGGTTGCCGGCGATGTTCAACGTGCCGATCGAGTTGCCGGGGGAGAGCGTGCCTGAGTTGCTCACGTTGCCAAAGACGAAGCCATTGCCGCCCAGGCCACCGCTCGCGCCCACCGTGACATCGCTGGTGATGCTGCCGTTTACCGCCAGCAGGCCGTTCGAGACGGTCGTTGGGCCGGTGTAGGTGTTGATGCCGGTCAGATTGACCGTGCCGCCGCCGGTCAGTCCAAGACGGCCATCGCCCGAAAGAACGCCGGCGAAAACACCGTAGCCGGTCTGGTTGAACAGGACCGTGCTGTTGGCCGCAATGGCGATGTCGCCCTCGAGACTGTTCGTGTTGCCCTGCAGTGTGCCGCCGCCGGCCACGTTCAGGCCGCCGGTGAAACTGTTGACGCCCGTGAACGAGACGAGGCCGCTGCCCAGCAAGGTCACGCGGCCGCTACCGGACATGCTTCCGGCATAGGTGCCGCTGAAGTTCTGATCGAAGACGATCTCGCCGCCATTGGCGATGTTGCCCTGCAGGCTGTTCGTGGTGCCCTTCAACGTGCCGTCGTAGAGCGTCGTGCCGCCGCTGTAGCTGTTGGTGCCTGAGAAGGTGATCGTGCCTGGTCCGCGCTTGCTGACGCTGCCGGTGCCCGACATGTTCCCGGCATAGGTGCCAGCCGCGTTCTGCTCGAAGGCGACGATGGCGTTGTTCACGATGTTGCCTTGCAGGCTCGCCGTCGTGCCCTGGAGGACACCGGCCTGGACGAACGTGCCGCCCGTATAGCTGTTGGCGCCCGTCAGGGTGACGAAGCCCGTCCCGGATTTGGTGAGACCGCCGATGCCGGAGATGATGCCTGAATAGATGCCGTCGAACGGCTGGCTGAAGGCGAGCATGGCATTGGTGACGATGTCGCCCTTGAGGCTGGTCGTCGTGCCCTGCAGCGTGCCCGCCTGCACCACCGTGCCACCGGTATAGGTGTTGGCGCCGGTCAGCGTGAGCACGCCAGCTCCCTGTTTGACGAAGGCGCCGCTGCCGTCGATCACGCCGGAGAAGGTGCTGTTCGTGGCGCCACCCGCCGTCAGCGTGGCGCTGCCCAGCAGGATCGAGCCGCTGCCCGAGAGCGCACCGACCGTCTGGTTGTTGTTCGCAAGGTCGAGCGTGCCGTCGACGTTCAATGCGCCGGACGCCAGCAATGAGCCGCCGGAGCCGAACCGCAGGGTCGCGCCCGAGGCCACGTCGGTGCCGCCGGAATAGGTGTTGGCGGCCTGCAGCACGACGGTCCCGCTGCCGATCGTCAGCCGGCCGACGCCACTGATCGCGCTCTGGAAGGTCGCGGTGTCGAACGGCAGGAGCGAGGTATTGCCCACGAGGTCCGTGAGATAGTTGGTGGTGAAGGCCGTCGGCAGGGCGACATCGCCGACCAATGACAGGATCGGAGAGGACGACGAGTAGGCACTCACGGCGCCGTTCGCGCGGTATCCGATGAAGCCGCCGACGGGATCGTACATGTAGTCGAAGCCCGTATAGAAGGCGATGCCGGTATTGACGTTCGGCGAGCCTTTGTCGACCTGCACGTGGTTTGGCGTGAGCGGATTGGCGGGGTTCGGTGGATCCGTGACGGTGAAGTTGTAGGAGCCACCGGCGGTGGCACCCACCTGGCCGGGCAGGGTGATCTGGATGGTGGTGCCGACGGGCGCGGCCGGGCCTGTCGCGAGGCCGCTGCCTTCGGGCGGCGACAGCAGCATGTAGTCGACGCCGCTGTCGGGCAGGAAAGGCACGTTGTTCGCCGTCGCGGTCGTGGCGCCATTTCCGGTGGTGACCGTCGCCACCATGGGGTTCCAGCTCTGGCAGGGTGACGGGCAACCGGCGGGAGGCGCCGTGCCGCTGGTGTCGGGCGTCAGCTTGGCGAAGGCGTAGTTGGCGCTGTTGACGGCCGAGGTGATGCCGAGCGTCACCCCGGTCGCCTGCGGCACCGCGACCGATCCGTTGTTGGTGATCACGTAGCCAGGGCGTAGCTTGGAGAAATCCGAATCCGAAACGCCGGTGATGCTGGTCAGATTGAGAAATGGATTGGCGTTGGTCACCGAGGTGGAATGGTCGGGCGTGCCGGACTGGATGCCGTTGCGATTAAAGCCGACACCGAAATAACTGACATTCACTGCCGGGTGACAGTTGTTCGCCTTGTCGCAGACCTCCGTCACGACCAGCACCTGGACCGAGGAGGTGGCGACAACGTCGCCCGCGGCGTTCCGGAAGGCCACGGTGGTAGTGGCGAGGTAACCCCTCTCGGTGATGTCGCTGCTGCTGTACTTGATGAAGCCCGGTTGCGAGTTCAGGCCGCCCGGATCCGGATTGAACTTGTCGGCGGAGATCGCGATGCCGGTCGAACCGGTGTCCATTGTGAACCTCACGTCCGCGGCGAAGGTCGGCACGCTCGGGGATATGTCCGTGGCGGTCAGGGTCGTGGAGAGGATGGCGCTCCGGGTCGCGCTCGCGGGTCCGTCGACGAACG
This sequence comes from Reyranella sp. GW821-FHT12G01, assembly GCF_058806575.1. Lineage (NCBI taxonomy): Bacteria > Pseudomonadati > Pseudomonadota > Alphaproteobacteria > Hyphomicrobiales > Reyranellaceae > Reyranella > Reyranella sp. GW821-FHT12G01. The sequence goes on along the minus strand of NZ_JBXAPV010000001.1, from coordinate 2,522,332 downwards.
GGACGAAGGCGCTGATGTTGGGCGAATTGGTGTAGTAGCCGAGATCCTGTGCGTGCCCCGCGACAGGTGGCACGAGCGCCAGAAAAATGGCCGCGAGCAGGCGCTTCGCGTGGGGCGTCATGGCAGTTCCGTCGACGGTGATGGGCTACTGGCGCCGGTAGGAATCGGAGCCGATTCTCACCCGGGAGGCACCGTTCTCCTCGTAAGCCAGAACCCATTCGACTCCGAGACGGCCTTCGTTGAAGTAGCCGGTCCAGGAGGTGATCGACGCGCAGTCGAGCGACGCGTTCTTCCAGCGGACGGTGTAGGAGATGCGCGGCCCGTCCATCCATCCGACGACGGGGAAGGCCGTGCCGGCGCATTTGTAGCCGGCCGCGTTGTTGGCATAAGTCCCGGCGACGCTTCCGTCCGGTCCGACGGACTGGATGACCAGCACCGATCCATGGTCGTTCGCCCAGGTGCCGATGACGGACGGCGACTGTGCCGCTGTTTGTTGCGCCGCGACGGAAAGAGCAAGTGAAAGGCCGAGCCCGAGGATCGACGGAAGGCGCTGGTTCATCTACGGTCCTGAAACAATTGTCGGCAACAATGCAGCCTAACTCTTTCTGCATTTCCAGCTAAAACGGTCGTATCAGTGACTTTCACTACACTTTGCTGAAGGCGATCGGTTTGCCGGCGAACATGACAGGTCTCTTTCACAATCGCTGGGCGCAGCTTCTGGCTGGCATCGTCTGCATGGTGATGATTTCGAGCCTGCAGCACGGCTGGACACTGTTCGTGCATCCCATCAATGCGAAGCATGAGTGGGGGCGGGCGGCGATCCAGGTCGCCTTCACGATCTTCATCCTGAGTGAAACCTGGCTGGTGCCGTTCGAAGGTTGGTTCGTCGACCGCTTCGGCCCGCGACCCGTGGCTCTGGCCGGCGGCGTGCTGGTCGCTCTCGCGGGCGCGCTGAATTCGGTCGCCGATTCGCTGGTGCTGCTCTATCTCGCTGCCGTGCTGGGCGGCATCGGCGCCGGCTGCGTCTACGGCACCTGTCTCGGCAATGCGCTGAAATGGTTCCCGGACCGGCGCGGCCTCGCTTCCGGTCTCACCGTTGCGGGCTATGGCATCGGCTCGGCCTTCACCATCCTGCCGATGCAGGGCACGATCGATCAATACGGCTACGAGGCGACCTTCCTCTGGTTCGGCGCCGTGCAGGGCGTGCTGGTCTGTCTCGCGTCGCTGGCGTTGCGCAAGCCGGAGGCCAGCGTGCTCGCGATCCCCGAGCGACTGCCGCATGCGCTGCACGATCATACGCCGGGCGAGGTCCTGCGCTCGCCGCTGTTCTGGATCCTCTTCGTGATGTCGCTGCTGGTGACCGCTGCCGGGCTGACCTTCACGGCCAATCTTGCCGGCATCGCCCGCAACTTCGGGGTCGCCGACGTGCCGGTCAGCCTGATGGGATACACGATGCCGGCGCTGATCTTCGCGCTGACCTTCGACCGCATCGCCAATGGTGTCGCGCGCCCCCTCTGCGGCTGGCTCTCGGACTATATCGGCCGAGAGAACACGATGTTCTTCGCCTTCACCCTGGGGGCGCTCAGCATCCTTGCCTTCGCCCGCTGGGGACAGGACCCGGTGATGTTCGTGCTGCTGGTCAGTCTGGTCTTCTTCGCCTGGGGTGAGGTGGCAAGCCTCTTCCCCGCGACCTGCACCGACTATTTCGGCTCAGGCTATGCCACCACCAATGCCGGCATGCTGCACACGGCCAAGGGCTTCGCCGCCATGCTGGTGCCGCTGGCGGATCCGCTGGTGCGGGCGACGGGCGATTGGCAGGTCGTCTTCGCCATTGCCGTCGGCGCCAATGCCGTCGCTGCCGTGCTGGGCATCGCCGTGCTGCGGCCGATGCGAGCGGCGTGGCTCAAGCGGGAGTAGGGATTACTCCGGCTTCAGCAGGCCGCTTTTCTGCAGGTCCTCAATGAAGGCATCTTCCTTCTGCAGGAAAGCTGCGAGTTGCTGCGGCGTGAGCGCCTCGGTCTCCGCGCCGAGATCGATCAGCTTCTCCTTCACTGCCGGGTCTGCCAGCGCGTTCGCGGCGGCGTCGTTCAGTTTCTTCACGATGTCGGGCGGCGTGCCGGCCGGCGCCATCAGGACGATCGGCGTGGTGCTGGCGAAGTCCTTGACGCCCGTCTCCTGCAAGGTCGGAACGTCGGGAAGCTGGCCGGCGCGACGCGCGGTCGTCACGACGATGGCGCGCAGGCGGCCGCCGCGGATATGCCCAATCGACGCCGGCACCTGGTCGATCACGGCGTCGATCTGGCCGGCCAAAAGATCGTTCAGCGCCAGGCCGTTGCTCTTGTAGGGAATGATGTTGAATCGCACGTCGAGCGCTTTCTGCATCTGCAGCAGGGCCAGGTGATTGGTGCTGCCATTGCCGGGATGGCCGACGGTCAGCTTGCCGGGATTGGCGCGCAGATAGGCCAGCATGCCCGCCCAATCCTTGATCGGATTGTTGGCGTTGATGACGAGGTCCATCGGCGAAGTGCTGAGGAGCGCGACAGGCGCAAAGCTCGCCAAGGTGTAGGGCGGCTTGCCACCGGTCATGCGCGGGCTGACGAGGAACGTGCCCGTGGAGCCGAGGACCAGCGAGTAGCCGTCGGGCGGAGACTTGGCGACGGCCTCCGCACCGATCGCGCCACCCGCGCCGCCGCGATTCTCGACGACGACCTGCTGGCCCAGCCGTTTGCCCAGCGCTTCGGCAAAGAGGCGGCCGGTCAGGTCGGCATTGCCGCCGGGGGCGAACGGCACCACGAGACGGATCGGCTTGTCGGGATAGGCGGCTTGCGCGAAGGCGCGGGTTGCGGGCAGGGCGGCAAGCAATGCGGCGATCGTCGTGCGTCGCTTGAACGACTTCATTTCCTGAAAGCTCCCGTCTGCGTCTACAGTCGCAGCATGATAAACGAGCCCGGATCGGGTGCACGCGCCGTCATCGCATCGTCCTTCGAAACCGTGGTTCGCTGGCGGGTGGGCGCGTGAGCATTGAGCCTTCACCCGATCTCGAGACGCTGCGTCGGCTGATGTGGCAGCGCCAGAAGCAGGCGAGGGAAGCGGTGCGGGCCTACAATCGCGCCTCGTGGATCCGGTTCGCCCTGGTGTTCATCCCGGTGCCCCTGGTCGTCGTGACCTTCAGGCTCTACCTCGATGCCTGGCACTATTACATCCTGGGCGGCGCCTTCATCTTCTTCGCGGGCCTGCTCTATGTCCTCGACGACCGCGCGGCGGTCCGGCGTGAGGCAGCACTCAAGGCCGCGAAGCTCGCGCGGGCTGCCTATCAGGCAGCGCGGTCAGGAGCGCAGCGCTAGAGGCGATTGCGCGCCGTGCAGCGGCATTTGTCGACCTGATGCAGCTCGACCATGTTGCCGCACGGATCGTTGAGGAAGAGCTGCAGCGAATCCGGGCTCGTGAGCCCTTCGATCGCCCAGTATTTCACGCCCATGCTTTCCAGTTCCTTGCGGCTCTCGACGATGTCGGCCACGGCTAGGGCGATGTGCGGCAAGGTCGGGTCCTGGCCCGGCCCCTTGGCGACGGGCGAGGGCTGATTGCCGCCGAACAGGTGGATCTGACCGACTTCGCCGACGTTGATCCAGAGGCCCGGGATGCCGGGAATGGTTGGACGGCCCTTGTCGCGATGCAGGCCCAGCACGTCGCTGTAGAAGCTCGCCGTATCCTCGAGCTTCTCCGCGCCGGTGTCGAGCCGGTAGCCCGTGTGATGGATCTCCAGCACCTTGATCGCCATCCTCGTTTCCTCCGCTATCTTCTTGTGCGCCGGCCGATCAGCAGGATCAGGGGAATCGCCATCGCCGAGCAGGCCGTGTAGAGGCCGAAGGCGTTGATATAGCCGATCATCGCGGCCTGCCGGCTGATTTCCTTCGACAGTTTCGCAAGGCCCGACACTGTCTCGTAGTCCCAGCCACCCGTTACGAACGGCAATGCCAGCGCCTTGTTGTAGGGGTTTACCAGTTCGACCATGCGGCTGTAGTTGGTGCTGGTGGCGCGGACGATCTCGGCGACACAGATCGAGATAAAGAAACTGGAGCCGATGTTTCGCAGCAGGTGATAGACCGCCGTGCCCTCGGCCAGGTTGGCCGCGCTCATGTTCGAGAAAGTGACGAGCGTGAGCGGCACCCAGATCACGCCGACGGCGATGCCCTGCAGCATGCTGTTCAGCATCAGCGTATGCATGTCGACGTTGAGGTCGATCGCCATCAGCCAGACGCCCGAGAGGGTCTGGAGCGTGAAGCCAGCGATCAGGCCGATACGCGGATCCATGCGGCCGATGAAGATCGCGAGGAAGAAGCCGATGGTCGCGCCGACGCCACGCGCAGCGATGACCTCGCCGATCAGCGCGTCGGGGAATCCGGCATGCTGTTGTAGCAGGGGCGGCAACAGCACCATCGGCGTGAAGTTCAGCATGCCGTAAATCAGCACCAGCACGAGCCCGATCGCATATTTGCGGTCGAGCAGGAGCTTCAGGTTCAGGAACGGCCGCTCGGCGGTGAGGCTGTGGGCGAGGAAGATCCAGAAGGAGATCACGGCGATGAAGGCCTCGATCTGGATCTCGCCCGACTCGAACCAGTCGAGCCGCTGGCCGCGCGACAGAACGAGCTGCACGCAGGCAATGGCGACCGAGAGCGAGAGGAACCCCGTCCAGTCGAGGCTGGTGCGTCCCGTCGGCCGGTCGTAGGGCAGGGTGAGGCGCAGGCCGACGAAGGAAATCAGGCCGACCGGCACGATCATGTAGAAGGCCCAGCGCCAACTATAGAGTTCCGACAGCATGCTGCCGACGGTCGGGCCGATCACCGGTCCGATGACGACGGCCATGCCGAAGATCGACGTGACCAGCCCCTGCTGCCGCTTGGGGAAAGTGTCGAGCAGGATGGTCTGCGACAGCGGGATCACCGGAGCGCCCAGCGCGCCCTGCAGCACGCGCCACAGGATCAGCGTCTCCAGCGAATCGGCCAGGCCGCACATCAACGTTGTGAGGGTGAAGGCCAGCACCGACCAGATCATGGTCTCGCGCCGACCGAAGCGTGCCGCCAGCCAGCCGGTCATCGGTGTGGCGACGGCGGTGGCGAGGATGTTGAAGGTCATCGCCCAGGCGATCTCGTCCTGGGTGGCCGACATGGTGCCCTGCATCTGGGGCAGCAGGGTCGAGGCGATCAGCAGCGTGGTGGCGTAGAGGGTCGAGCCCAGGACGACCATGACGAGAATCAGGATGCGCTTGCCGAGGGAGGTTTCGTCCTCCCCGGCAACCGGCGGTACGGCGTCGGCGGTGGGCGCGCTTGAACTCATGGCCTGGGCTATTGTAGCCTAGGCAACAATCTCGAGCGAGCACCCTTGGGCCCAGACGACGACGAATATATCGGCTACGTGCTCTCGGACGTTGCGCGTCTGATCCGCACTGTGTTCGACCGCCGCGTGCGCGACATCGGCCTCACCCGTGCGCAGTGGTTGGTGCTCACCCGTCTCTATCGCCGCCCCGGCGCAAGCCAGACCGAGCTGGCCGACATGCTCGAAATCGATCGCGCCAGCGCCGGCCGCATGATCGACCGCATGCAGAAGAATGGCTGGGTGGAGCGTCGCGCCGACAATGGTGACCGCAGGGTCAACCGCCTGCACCTGACCGACGACGCAAGGCGCGCGCACAAGGACATGTGGGCGATCGCCGAGGCCACGGTCGACGACGCACTGGCGCCGCTCTCCGCCGCCGAGCGCGACCAGTTCACGCGACTGGCGGCGCGGGTTAAGGGCCAGCTCCAGTCGATGGCGGGAGCGCACGGATCATGAGCCGCCGGCCGGTTCCCGTCCTGCGCTTGGCGCTGTTGTTCGTGGTTCCGCTGATCGCGGTCGGCGGAGCGGGCTGGTGGTGGCTGTCGGGCGGTCGCTACGTTTCGACCGACAACGCCTACGTGAAGGCCCACATCGTCCAGATCGCACCCGAAGTCTCTGGCCAGGTCCGCCGCGTCCTGACGAAGGATCATGCGACCGTGCAAGCCGGCGAGCCGCTGCTCACGATCGAATCGCGGCCGTTCCGGCTGGCGCTCGACAGCGCAGAGGCAGAACTCGATTCGGCACGGACCAATGTCGAGACGCTGCGCGGCGTCTGGCGCGAAGCCGTCGCGGAATTGGCCGATGCGGAGGCGCGTGCCGTCTATTTCCAGCGCCAGGCGCAGCGGCAGGAGGAACTTGCCGTGAAGGGCGTGGCGTCCGCGAGCAAGCGCGACGAATCGCAGAACGATGCGCGCGCCGCCGCCGATCGCGTCTCGACAGCGCGCGAGAAGCTGCAGCGCGTACTGACGGCATTGAACGGCGACCCGCAGCTTCCGGCCGATTCCCATCCCATGGTTCGCGAGAAGATCGCGGCACGGGAGCGGGCGGCCCTCGATCTCGCGCGCACGACGGTCCGCGCACCGGTCGACGGCGTGGTCGTGAACATGCGCCTGCAGCAGGGCGAGCAGATCAGGGCGTCGACGGCGCTCTTCTCGCTGGTGGTGCTGAGCCGGCCCTGGGTCGAGGCGAACTACAAGGAAACCGAACTGACCCACGTGAAGGTCGGTCAGAAGGCGACCGTGGTGCTGGACACCTACCCCGATGAAGTCTGGGAGGCGCTGGTCGAGAGCGTGAGCCCGGCGACGGGTGCGGAGTTCGCGATCCTGCCGCCGCAGAATGCCAGCGGGAACTGGGTGAAGGTCGTTCAGCGGCTGCCGGTGAAGCTACGGCTGTTGCCTCATGTCGGCGAATCGCCGCTGCGCGCGGGCATGACGGCCACAGTCAAGATCGACACTGGCCGCCAGCGCGAGGTCACGAGTCTGCTGGGCAGCACGAAGGACGTGCCGCAGCCCCCGGCGCCGGCAACCCCGCCGCACGACGTCACGGCGCAGTCGAAGTAGCGAACCTCAGCCGCAGGCCAGCGAGTAGATGTGCTGGACCTCGCCCGGCAGCGGCATGGCCTGCCAGGTCTTGCCTGCGTCGCGGGTGCCGAAGACTTCGCCATCGTAGCGGGCGCCGATATAGACCTGTGCCGCATCGGTGGGGTGCAGGCCGATCGACATGATGGTGCCGTGCACCTGGACTTTGTCGAAACGCTTCCAGCTCTCGCCGCCATCCTCGCTGCGATAGAGGCCACCGTCCTTGCTGGCGGCGGCAATGGAGAGGGCGGAATAGAGCGTGTTGGATTCGACTGGCGAGACGCGGATGTCGCGGCCGTAGGTGGTGGGCGAGAAACGGCCGACTTCCATGTCTTTCCAGGTCCGGCCCTGGTCGCCGCTGCGGAACAGGCCCATGCGCACGGCAAGCCACAGCCCGTCCGGATCGGCTGGATTGATGGTCACGGCATGGCCGTCGAGCATGCCTTCGGCGGTCGTGTCGCTCACGATCTTGCTCTTGAGATGCTCCTGCTCGGCAAGCTTCAGGAGGCCCGCGCTGCAGTCGCTCCAGGTCTGGCCGAGATCGATGCTGCGCATGACGCCGTTGATCTCGAGCGCGGCATAAATCTCGTCGTGACGCTTGGGGTGCTGGACCAGTCGCATCACGCGTGACGCGAAGGGGCCCTTGCAATGCGTATCGATCTTCGGCGTCGGCAAGTGCTGCCACGAGGCGCCACCATCGTCGCTGCGATAGACGTCGATCGGCGAGGCGCCGGCGAAGATACGATTGGGATCGCGAGAATCGACCATGAAGGACCAGACTTCCTTCTTGGCGTCGGGGAAGGCGGTCCGGCGGAAGGTGGCGCCGCGGTCGGTGCTGCGCCACACACCGTCATTGGTGCCGGCGAAAACCGTCTCCGGATTCTGCGGATGGACGAAGACGGTGAAGGCCTGGACGGCGCCCAGCACATGCTGCCAGTCGCCGCCTGCGGTGCCGCGGCGGAAGATGCCGACGCGGCCGGTGTGGTCAGGTTTTCCGAAGTAGCCGGCGACGCCGACATAGATGTTCGACTGCTCGGCCATGACGAAACTCCTCGCTCAGTTCTTCTTCACCAGCGGGCACTCGCTGTCGGCCAGGGGGCGGAACGCCTCTTCGCCGGAGATCGTCGCGAGCAGCTTGTAGTAGTCCCACGGGCCCTTCGATTCGGAAGGCTTCTTCACTTCGAAGAGATACATGTTGTGCATCTTGCGGCCGTCCTGGCGGATGTAGCTCGGGCCGAAGATGGGATCGTCCCACTTGGCGGCCTTCATTGCGGCCATCACCTTGTCGGGATCGTCGGTGCCGGTCGACTTGACTGCATTCAGGTAGGCAAGCGTCGCCGAGTAGAAGCCGGCCTGCACGCTGGTCGGCATCTTGCCGTTGAAGCGGGCGGCGAAGCGCTTGGCGAAGGCGCGCGTCCGGTCGTTGAGGTCCCAGTAGAACGCCTCGGTCAGGTTCAGGCCTTGCGCGCGCTCGAGACCCAGCGAATGGATGTCGGAGATGAAGACCAGCAGGCCCGCGAGCTTCTGGCCACCCTTGACGATGCCGAACTCGGACGCCTGCTTGATCGAGTTGATCGTGTCACCGCCGGCATTGGCGAGACCGATGATCTGCGCCTTCGAGCCCTGCGCCTGCAACAGGAACGACGAGAAGTCGTTGGTGTTGATCGGGTGCTTGACGCCGCCGACCACGGTGCCGCCCGCGGCCTTCACCACGGCGGAGACGTCGCGCTCCAGCGCATAGCCGAAGGCATAGTCGGCGGTGAGGAAGAACCAGGTCTTGCCGCCGGCCTTCACGACCGCGGAGCCGGTGCCGTTGGCCAGCGCTGCCGTGTCGTAGACCCAATGGATCGAATAGGGATTGCAGAGCTTGCCGGTCAGGTCCGACGAGGCCGGATCGGGTGCGATGAAGATCTTCTTCTTGTCGCCGGCGACGCGGGCGCCCGCGATCGACGAGGAGGAGGCGCCAGCGCCCATGACCATGTCGACCTTCTCGGCATCGTACCAGCGACCGATGGTGGAGGCCGCGACGTCCGCCTTGTTCTGGATGTCGCCGGACACGAACTCGATCTTCTGGCCGAGCACGGTGCCACCGAAATCCTCGATCGCCATTTGAGCGGCGATCACGGCGCCCGGTCCGTTGATGTCGGCATAGAGGCTCGACATGTCAGTGGCGACGCCGATCTTGAGCGTATTGTCGGAAAGCTGGGCGGCAGCGGGCAGGGCCCAGGCCGCAAGGCAGAATGCGGCCGTGCCAAACAGGTTACGTCTCATCGTTTCTCTCCCTAGGCTTTGTTATTGAGCGAAGCCTAGCAAGCTGCTGGCACGCCGCAAAGCCGGAGGAGACACCCGATGATCGAGAAAATTCTGGACATCCCAACCAAGGATGGGGCCATGGAAACCTTCATCTGCCATCCGGAGCGGGGCGGTCCGTACCCGCCGGTCCTGATGCTGATGGACGCGCCGGGTATCCGTGAGGAGCTCTACGACATGGCCCGGCGGCTGGCGACGGTCGGCTACTACGTGATGCTGCCTCACCTCTATTACCGTGCCGGCAAGGATGCGAAGTACGGGCCGGACGTGCTGAAGCACGGCAGCGACGAGCACAAGCGCATGCGGTCGGTCCGCACCAAGATGACCATCCCGCCGGTCATGGACGACGTGGCGGCGATGATCGCCTTTGCCGATACGCAGAAGGAAGCGAAGAAGGGGCCAGTCGGCACCCACGGCTACTGCATGAGCGGGCCTTATTCACTGGCAGCAGCCGCGCGCTATCCCGATCGGATCGCGGCGGCGGCCTCTTTCTACGGCACCTGGCTGGTGAGCGACGCGGTCGAAAGTCCGCACCTGACGCTCGGCAAGGCCAAGGGCGAGCTCTACATTTCCTGCGCCGAGCACGACGAGCTGGCGCCGCCCGACATGGTCAGGGAACTCAAGGCCCTGTTCGATAAATCTGGCGCGAAGGGTGAGCTGGAGATCCAGCCGACCGTGCATCATGGCTTCGCCTTCCCGCAGCGGTGGTGCTACGACAAGCCAGCGGCCGAGCGACACTGGGAGCGCCTCATCGCCCTCTACCGTCGGAACCTCGGCTGACAATAAACAAGGGGCTTCTCGATGGACGGACAGACACTGACCCAGGTGGAGATCGATCAGCGCGTCTTCGATCTCTATGACGAGTATTGCCATGGCGGCATGGATCGCCGGACCTTCCTGGCGCGTGCCGCCGCGGTGACGGTGGGCGGGCTGGCGATGGCCCAGGCGCTGTTGCCGCGCTACGTGCAGGCGCAGACGATCTCGTTCACCGACGACCGCATCAAGGCCACCTACGTGACTTACCCGTCGCCGGGCGGCACCTCGGGCACGATGCGCGGTTATCTGGTGCAGCCGAAGGGCAACGGTCCGTTCCCGGTGGTGCTGGTGGTCCACGAGAACCGTGGCCTCAATCCCTATATCGAGGATGTCGCGCGGCGCGCGGCGACCGAGGGGTTCCTGGCGCTGGCGCCGGACGGGCTGTTCCCGGTCGGCGGATATCCCGGCAACGACGATGACGGCCGCACGCTGCAGGCCAAGCTCGACCAGGCCAAGCTGCGCACCGACATGGTGAACAGCGCGCGCTTCCTGAAGACCCATGCGCTGTCGACGGGCAAGCTCGGCGTCACCGGCTTTTGCTGGGGCGGCGGCGCGACCAACTTCCTGGCGGCGACCCTCGGCGCGGAGATGAACGCCGGTGTGCCGTTCTATGGTCCGGCGGCGGAGACCGCCTCGGTGCCGAACATGAAGGCACCGCTGATGGTGCAGTACGCCGAGAGCGACGAGCGCATCAATGCGATGTGGCCGGCCTACGAGGCGGCACTGAAGGCCAATGGCGTGCCCTACGAGATGTTCATCTATCCCGGCACGCAGCACGGCTTTCACAACAATTCGACGCCGCGCTACAACGAGGCCCAGGCCAAGATCGCCTGGGACCGCACGATCGCGTTCTTCAAAAAGAACCTGGCCTGACACTCCTGTCATCTCGACCGGAGCGCCCCTCGAATACCTCGGGGTAAACTCCGCGCGGAGCGGAGAGATCTTCTCTCCGCCATTTATCAGCTTTTGGTGGAGAGAAGGTCTCTCCACTCCGCACCTTCGGTGCTCCGGTCGAGACGACGGCTTTCTGTATCCAGCGTCTACTTCGGCGCGCCGTTTGTCGGCTTGAACTTCTGCACCCGGTTCGCGTTGTCGACTTCGCCGGTATAGACGTTGCCCTTCGAATCGACGGCGATCGTGTGCACCCAGTGGAACTGACCGGCGTAGCGGCCCGAGCGGCCGACCGTGCCGACGACCTTGCCGTCGGCCCGGTTCAGGATGCGCATCAGGTTGTTCTCGCCGTCGATGTTCAGCAGATAGGTCTGGCTGGCGTCCGGCCAGAAGTTCAGATCCCAGACCGCGCCGTTGCCAAGCGTGCTCTTGTCGTAGAACCATTCGGTGACGAAGGTGCCGTCCTTCTTGAACACCTGAATACGGTTGTTGGTGCGGTCGCAGACATAGACCATGCCGTCCTTCGACACCTTGGCGCAGTGCACGGGATTGCCGAACTGCTGTGACACGGCCGCCGCCGGATCGTACTTGGGCGTCTTGTCGTCGTTCGGCTTGTTACCGTAGGCGCCCCAATGGCGCTTGTAGGCGCCGCTGTCGGCATCGAACACGATGACGCGGCGATTGCCGTAGCCGTCGGCGACATAGACCTCGTTGGCCGCTTCATCGACCTGGATGTCGGCCGGCTTGCCGAGCAGGCTCGTGTCGTTGCTGCCGCCGGAGGGGCCGAGCTTGCCGATGGCCAGCACCAGCTTGCCGTCCTTGGTGTACTTGAAAAGCGCGCTGTCTATGTCGGCATTGCCGCTCAGCCAGACGAAGCCCTTGCGGTCGACATAGAGCCCGTGCTCGCGACCGACCCAGGGATTGTTGGCGGGGCCACCCCAACCCTGGATGAAGTTGCCCTCGGCGTCGAACTCCATGACCGAAGGAGCGGGGATGCAGCAGCTATTGCGCGGCGGCTTCAGCGAGGCGCCTTTCTCGTCTTCGGTGAGGGAGCGGGGGCGCTGCAGGATCCAGACATGATCCTGCGAATCGACGGCCACGCTCGCCACTTGGCCGAACAGCCAGTTGTTGGGCAGAGGCTTCGGCCAAAACGGATCGACCTGGAACTGGGGCACCGTCTGGGCGCCGGCCGATGAAGTGAACGCGAACGCCATCAGGGCGCCGAGCGCCCAGTGTACAAGTCTCATCGTTTCCTCCTGCGGCTCTCAGGCCGCTCTTGCCGGCTTGGGCTTGCTTGCCTGCCATTCGTCCAGCTTGCCGCGTGCCCGGTTCTGCGCCGGGTCCATCGCCGATTCCTGTCCCGGCACCCTGGCCGCGAGTTCGATCACGTAGCCGTTGGGATCGCGAAAGTAGATCGACCGGATGAAATGATGGTCGGAGATGCCGCGCACCTCGCGGCCATCCGCCTTGCCCCTGGCGAACATGCGTTCGAGATGGTCGGGCTCGACCTCGAGGGCGATGTGGAGGTCGAAGTCGTGCTGGTCCTTGAACGCGAACGGCATGTCCGGCGCCTCGAAGAAGGCGAGGCAGGAGCCATCATCGAGCCGGTAGAAGGTGTGCAGCACGCCGCCGCCGGTCGTGCGGCCGGTCTTGGTCTGCTCGATCTTGAGCGTGTGCACGAGCGGAAGGCCGAGGAAGTCCTCGTAGAACTTCCTCGTCTCCTCGGAGTCGCGGCAGCGGTAAGCGTTGTGGTGCAGACCCTTGATCATCGAAACCTCCGACCAGATCGCGGGTCCCAGCCTAGCGCTGTCCTAGCGGTCGATCCAGACGTCCTCGAAACGCCAGTGGTTGTAGATCGTGTTGACGGCGAGGTTCAGGCCCTTGACCTCGGGCCGCCAGCAGGTCGCGCCCCAGTCGTGCTGGATGACGGGGCGGGCGCCGTCCTCCTGTAGCTTCTTGTCGATCTCCCAGACCAGCTTCTTGCGCGCCTGGATGTCCATCATACGCGATTGCTGCTCGAACAGCTTCTCGATCTCGGGGCTGCAATAGTTGGTGTAGTTGCGCTCCGAGCCGCAGCTGAAGGTTTCGTAGAAGACCACGTCGGGATCGTCGATGCCGACGCCCTGGACGTTCATGCCGACGGTGAAGTCCTTGCGGGCCATGCGATTGTACCAGACCGACGTATCCAGCGGCTCGAGCTCACCCTGGATGTACACCTGCTTCAGATGGTCGATCAGGATGACGGCCTGATCGCGATAGGACGGGATGTTGCGGGTGGAAACCTTGATCTTGAGCGGCTTCTCGGCGCTATAGCCAAGCTCGCTCATGATCTTGCGGCCCTCGGCGCGCGCCTTCTCGTGGTCGGCGCCATAGCCCGGAACGGTGGCCAGGAAATCGGGCGGCATGCCCCAGAGACCTTCGGGTGGCGGCAGCATCGAGCCGCCCTGCCGGTTGGTCCCCTGGCCGATGATGTGCGTGAAGGAATCGCGATCGAGCGATAGCACCATGGCCTTGCGGATGAGGGGATTGTCGAACGGCGGCTTGTCGCGATTGACCAGCAGGTTAGCCTGGGTGTTGGTCGGCAGCATCTCGCAGACCGCCCACGGCGCCTGCAGCATCAGATCCTTCAAGGCGGGAGCGGCGATCTCTGCCGTGAAGGTAAGGTCGATCTTGCCGGCGACGAAGGCCAGCGCCGAGGTGGCGCGGTTGGGAATGATCGAGAACTCGATGGCGTCGAGATGAGGCCTGCCCGGCTTCCAGTAATCCTGGTTCTTGGCGAGCTTGATGCCCTCGTTCTGCTTCAGCTCGACGAACTTGAACGGGCCCGTGCCGATCGGCTTGGTGCGCATCTGCTGCGTCGAGACATGGCACGGATAGACCGGGGAAAAGGCGCCGGCCAGCATGGTGAGCAGCGAAGGTTGCGGCCGGCCGAGGTGGAAGGTGACCTCGCGGTCGCCGTTCACCGTGATTTCCTTCAGGTTGAAGTACCAGGGCTTGCGCGGATTCTTGCGCAGCTTGGACTCCGGGGCGATCAGCATGTCCCATGTGCACTTCACGTCGGCGCTGGTGAAGGGCTTGCCGTCATGCCACTTCACGCCGTCGCGCAGCTGGAAGGTGAGCTTGGTATCGCCGTCGCTCCACTTCCACGAAGTGGCAAGATCGGGAACGATGTGGTCGGGCGCGTTCTGCTTGGACTTGGGATCGAAGACCACGAGGTTGTTGTAGACCGACATGAAGGGCATGACGGTCGAGATCGTCGCTTCCTCATGGATCGAAGCGCTGGGCGGGTTGTCGCGATGGGTGACGCGCAGCGTGCCGCCGGCTTTCTGGGCAAATGCGCCAGCACCGGTAACGGCGATCAGCGCGCAGGCCACGAGCGGTGCAACGAGGGCTCGCATCATCAATTGTTTCCTCCGATTGTTGGCATGACGCTACCACTGCAAGTCCGCGAGGGTTAGGCTTAAGCCATGAAAATCCTAAGTTTGCTTGTCGGAATGGTCTTCGCTCTTCCTGCCGTCGCGCAGGATTATCCGAGCAAGCCGATCCGCATCATCACAGCATTCGGAGCGGGCACCGCGACCGACATCGCAGCGCGAACGATCGGCCAGGACATCGCTGTGCAGACCGGCCAGACGGTCGTTATCGAGAACAAGCCCGGCGCGGAAGGGCAGATCGCGGCCCAGTCCGCGGCAGCGGCGGCACCCGACGGCTACACGCTTTTCTTCACGACGCAGACGACGCAGGCGATCAACCCGCACGTCTACAAGGCGCTCGCCTATGACCCGGTGAAAAGTTTTGCGCCGATCGCGGGTGTCACGCTGGGCGCGCAGATCGTGATGGTGCGCAACGATCTGCCGGCGAAGAACATCCAGGAACTCATCGCTCTCGCGAGGGCGCAGCCCGGCAAGCTGAGCTTCGGCAGCGGCAACGGGTCGAGCCGCGGCGGCGCCGAGCTGTTCCGCATCATGACCAAGACCGACATTCTGGGCGTGCCCTACAAGACCCAGCCGCAGGCGATCACCGACCTGATGGGCGATCGCATCGACATCATCTTCTCCGACTTCACCGTCGGCCTGCCGCCGGTCCTCGACGGTCGCGCACGCGGATTGGCGGTCACCAGCAAGCAGCGCATTCCGGGCCTCGAACAGTTCCCCACCGTGATGGAGAGCGGCGTTCCGGGCTTCGAGATGTGGGCGTGGACCGCAATGTATGCGCCTGCCGGCACACCTCAGCCGATCATCGACAAATTGAACGCGCTGGTGCGTCAGGCTGCCAAGTCGACGCCCTATCTCAACCTGCTAAAGGCAAACTACGGTGTCTCGTTCGTCGGCTCCCCCGAGGAGCTCGCGGCCTTCCAGGCGACCGAGACCAAGAAGTGGGCCGAGATCGTGTCGATCGCCGGAATGAAGGAACCCTAGAGAGGGTTGGCTGTCGTCCTGAGCGCAGCGAAGGACCTGACGGATCGACCAAGGCACTCCGTATCCAGCGTGAAATCCTTCGCTCCGCTCAGGATGACGTGAGGGGCTAAAATTAAATTTTCGTGGCCGGCCGGCGGGCGGCAACGATCTGCCAGATCGCGGCGGCAAGGACGCAGGCCGCGACGGCGAAGAAGGCCATTCGGTAGCTGACCATCGAGGCGATCAGCGCGAAGATCGGCGGACCAAACACCGCGCCCGAGAAGGCGAGGGCGGTCTGTACCGCCGCGACGGGCGCGGCCTCGCCCGGCGGCGAGAGGTGAGCGAATTCGGCCTGCGATGTTCCGTTCCAGCTGATGACGACCGCGCCATAGCCCACGACCACCAGGGTGATCAGCCAGAAGGGTGTGTCGGAGCCCAGCATGCCGATGGCGACACAGCCGACGGTCATGCCGACACCGGTCCATCCCAGCAGCGCCATTCGCGGGAAGCGGTCGCCTGCGCCGCCACTCAACAGGCGCACGCCGGTGCCCACGAGCTGCGAGGCCGTCAGCAGCGCTCCGGCCTCGGCGATCGACAGATGGCAATGCTCGTAGAGGTATGTGACGAGGTAGAACGTGAAAGTGTGCTGGGCCACGACGTAGATGAAGGCCGACCAGCCCAGCACCCGGAGCTGCGCGTGCCCCAGGACGAAGCGGATCGACGTCCAGATACTCTTGGTCGGCCCGCTTGCCGTCGCCGTCACATCGAGGCTGGGGCGCAGCGGCTCGACGATGAGGGCCGCCAGCAGGGCTGCACCGGCCGCCACGAGGCTGGCGCCCCGCCAGCCGATTTCTGACAGCAGGAATGGGAAGATAATGCCCGCCAGCCCGAAGCCGATCGGCACGCCGGTCTGCTTCAGCGAGAAGACCATGCCGAAATATTCACGAGGCACGCGCTGCGACAGGACGTGCGCCGAGGCGGGGTTGATCGGCCCCTGGGCGGCACCGATGAAGATGACGGCGGCCACGGTCGCTACGACGGCTGCCATGGCGTTGAAGGCGAGGCCGATCGCGGCCATGAGCAGGGCGACCTGGCAAACCCGGACGGCGCCCAGCCGCACGATCGGCGCCGCCGCCGCGAGCGCCATGCTGGCCGCGACGGCATAGATGATCGCCGTGAAGATGCCGACCAGCTTGGGATCGATCGCGAGGTCGCGGGCGACCTCGGGCATCATCACGCTGAGCGATATCACCGAAAGCGAGATCATCACCTGGATGGCCAGCATGCTGGCCACCGGGACGATCACGCGTTTCATGGCGGCGGCCTACAGGCCGTAGAGGTCCGCCTTGTTGAGGATGGTGTTGCGCAGGATGCGGATCGAGGCGACGTCGACCATGATGCCGTCGACGTTGATCGCGCCCAGGCCAGCAGCCTCGGCCTCGGCATAGGCCTTTTCGAGCTTGCGGGCGCGGGCGATGTCCTCGGGCTTCGGCGAGTAGATTTCCAGAGCATGGTCGATCTGCGAGGGGTGGATCGCCCACTTGCCGACGCAGCCCAGGATCATCGAGCGCTTGCACTCCTCGCGATAGGCGTCCGGGTTCTTGAAGTCGGCGAACGGGCCGTCGACCGGATCGATGCCGGCGGCGCGGCAGGCCATCACCAGCCGGAAGCGGGCATAGTGCCAGACGTCGCCGGGATAGGCGTCGGCGGCGCCGATGTTGCGGTTCGTCACGCCCATCGAGGCCGAGAAGTCGCCCATGCCGAACACCAGGCATTCCAGGCGCGGCGTGCAGGCGGCGATCTCGTCGACGTTCTGCATGCCCTCGACTTCCTCGATCAGCGCCTCGAGGCCGATCTTGCGCTTCATCTTCAGCTTCTTCTCGATCTGATGCAGCAGCTTGTCGGCGAACAGCACGTCGGCCGCCGTCTGCACCTTGGTCATCATGATCGTGTCGAGATGGTCGCCCGCGCCCTCGACGATCTCGATGATGTCCTCGTAGGCGTACTCGGTCGTCAGGTCGTTGATGCGCACGCAGCGCGTCTTGCCCGTCCAGTTCAGCTCCTTGAGGCCCTGGATGATCTTCTTGCGGGCGTCACGCTTCTGGCTGGGCGCCACGGCGTCCTCGAGGTCGAGAAAGACGTGATCGGCCTTCGACTCGGAGGCCTTCTGGATCATCTTCTCGCTCGAACCGGGCGTCGAGAGCTGGACGCGGCGGGCGCGCTTGGGGCGGTCGGTCATCTTGTTCTCCTTAAGCTACGATCTTGTCGGCGCGCAGCCGGGCGATGTCGCCCGCGCCGAGTCCGATGGTCTTCAGATAATCGTCGGTATGTTCGCCCAGCAGCGGCGCGCGATGGCGCACCTTGCCGGGCGTCTCGGTCATCTTCACGGCCACGCCCGCGATCTGGACCTCGTGGTCGAGACCGGGATGCGGCACCCAGGGCAGCATCTCGCGCGCCTTGAAGTGCGGATCGGCCACGATGTCGCGCACGTTGTAGACGGGTGAGAACGGCACCTTGCCGCCGAAATGCGCCAGCAGCTCCTGCTTGGTGCGCTGGCGGGTGAAGTCCGAGACGGTGGCAATCAGCACGTCCTGGTTGGCGCGGCGATCCTGCACGGTGATGAACCGGGGATCGGTCGCGAAGTCGGGCTTGTCGATCAGCCGGCACAGGATCGGAAAGTGCGCGTCGGCGTGCGCCGCGATCGTCACGAAGCCGTCCTTCGCGGGGAACATGCCGAAGGGGCAAAGCAGGGGGTGATGGTTGCCCTCGGGATGCGGCAGGGTCTGCGCATAGGAATGTTGGTGCATGATGCGCTCGCAGACCGCGAGGATCGCGTCGACCATGCCGACGTCGACGAACTGGCCCTTGCCCGTCTTGTGGGCGCGGAAGATCGCCGAGACGATGCCGAAGGCGCAGGTGATGGCCGGCACGATGTCGCCGACCCCCGGGCCGACCTTCATCGGCGTGTCCTTGTCCGGGCCGGTGATGGCCATGATGCCGCCCATCGCCTGGCTGATCACGTCGTAGGCCGGGAAGTCCGAATAGGGGCTCTTGCCGGTGCGCGCGTCGCCGAAGCCGCGGATCGTGGCGTAGACCAGCTTCGGATTGCGGGCGTGCAGGGTCTCGTAGCTGAGGCCGAGGCGATCCATGACGCCGCCGCGGTAGTTCTCGACGACCGCATCGGCATTGTCGCAGAGCTTCAGGACGAGCTCGCGGCCGGCTTCCGTCTTGAGGTCGATGGCGATCGACTTTTTGTTGCGGTTCACCGAGGCGAAGTAGCCACCGAAGGCCTTGAGCTTGTCGTCGACGTGATAGGGCCCGATGATGCGCGTGTGATCGCCGTCGAGCGGTTCGACCTTGATCACCTCCGCGCCCTGGTCAGCCAGCAGCATCGTGCAGTAGGGGCCGGCCAGCATCTGCGTTAGGTCGACGATCCTCACGCCATCGAGTGCACCAAGAACCTCGGTGCCGCTCACTTGTCTCCCCAGTGACTGCGTCGCTTGATCAGGACGGTGCGCTCACCCTCGAAGATGTGCTTGTCGTCCTGGTTCACGCCGTAGTGCTTGAAGCGGACGATGCCGGCGTCGGCCTGCTTGCCGTCCGTCTTCTCCAGCACCTCGGTGTAGCAATAGAGCGTGTCGCCGTGATGGAGCGGGCCCTTCAGGCGAATCTTGTCCATGCCGAGTTCCATCAGCGCGTTCTCCGCCGTGTCCTCGGCGGCGAGGCCGATGCACATGGAGATGGTGACGCCGCCGAAACCCAGGCGCTTGCCGTAGGGCATCGACTGGGTGAGGTGCTCGTTGAAGTGGGCCTCGGCTGTGTTCATGGTCACGTTGGTGATCCAGACCTGCTCCATCGGCTCGACGGTCTTGCCGCGGGCATGCTTCATCACGTCGCCGACGACAAAGTCCTCGAAGTAATTGTGCTTGCCGGTGAGTGCGGAGACTTTCATCAGTTCCTCACTTCCTAGTTCCGGCCCCGGCCCAGCAGCCGGTCCGAGATGATGCGCTTCTGAATTTCCGAGGTGCCCTCGAAGATCTTGGTGAGACGCGCGTCGCGCCAGTGACGCTCGACGGCGTGCAGGGTCGTGTAGCCCGCGCCGCCGTGGATCTGAATTCCTTCGCTGGTGACGCGCTCGGCCATCTCGGAGGCGAAGAGCTTCACCATCGACGCTTCCTTGTCGCAGCGCTGGCCGGTGTCGATCTGCTCGCACACGAAATACATGAGCTGGCGCGCCGCCTCGATCTGGGTCGCCATGTCGGCGATCTTGAAGCGGATGGCCTGGAAGTCCGAGATCGAGTGGCCGAACTGCTTGCGATCGTTGGCGTACTGGATCGAATCGTCCAGCGCACCCTGGGCGAGGCCGATGGCGCGGGCGGCGGTGTGGGCGCGGGCGGTCTCGAGGCCCGACGTCGCGTAATAGAAGGCGTGGCCTTCCTTGCCGATCATGTCGGCCTCGTCGACGCGGAAATTGTCGAAGGCCAGTTCCCAGGTCTTCCAGCCGAAATAGCCGATCTTGGGAATCGGCGCGCCGCTGACGCCCTTGGGCAACTCGCCGCGCTTCTTTTCGACGAAGAACATCGAGAGGCCGAGATGGCGCTTGCCCGCCGGCGCGTCCGACGTGCGCGCGATGATGATCATGAAGTCGGCGCCGTCGGCGAAGGTGCACCAGTACTTGTTGCCGCTGATCAGGTAGCCCGAGCCGTCCTTCTTGGCGCGGCAGGAGATGTTGGAGATGTCGGAGCCGGCATTGGGTTCGGACATCGAGAAGGCGCCCAGGAACTCGCCCTTGGCCATGCGCGGCAGGTAACGGCTGCGTTGCTCCTCGCTCATCTCATGCGAGCCGATCAGCAGGTTGCCGCGCGCGATGATCGAGGCGACGCTCATCCAGCCGCGCGATAGTTCCTCGGTAACGAGGCAGTATTCGGAGCAGCCGAGGCCCAAGCCGCCGTACTGCTCGGGGATCAGGATGCCGAAATAGCCGAGCTCGGCCATCTTCTCGCGCAACTCCATCGGGATGTCGCCCTTCTCGGGGTCGAGCTTGTTGGCGGCGGGCAGCACTTCGTTCAGCGTGAACTCGCGCGCCTGCTCCTGGATCATGCGGCGTTCTTCGGTGAGGAAAGGCATTATTGGGGATTCCTGAGACGTACGAGGTTGGTACGCTTGAAGTCGATCACGAGTTCTTCGCGCTGGTTGAAGCCCTTGCTGTGCCACGTGACGATGCCGAACCCCTTGTGGGAATCCGAGACACGCCGGTCGAGCACTACCGACTCCGCACGCAGCGAATCGGACGGATAGACGGGCTGGTGATAGGTGAGTTCGTTGACGCCGAGGAACGGCCCGCCGCCTTCGCTGAGATCCTCGACCGTGAGGCCGAACACCGTCGTGAAGACGAGCAGGGGATTGGCCACGATGCCGGGATGGCCGTGCGCCTGCGCGTAGGCCGCGTTGTAGTAGTGCGGATTGAAGTGCAGCGTCAGCGTCGTGAAGAGCGTGCTCTCCGATTCGGTGATCGTGCGGCCCCAATGGTGCCGGAACACGCGGCCGACCTCGAAATCCTCATAGCGGTTGCCCTTGGGCACCAGCCGGGCGCGGGCCCTGAAATCCTCTGTCATTCTCTCTCCCAATTCACCTCGCCTCGAGGAGCCTTTCGGGCGTCCTCGAGACGAGGGCGTTGCTTGTATCCTAATTTTTGGCGGAAGCGCGGACGAGTTCGCCCACGTCGGTGAGGCTGTCGATGCGCTCGATGGCATCGTGCAGGCGACGGGCACCGGCAGCGCCGAGCAGCGGCGTCACGAGGCTGTCGAACTTGGTCTCGATCGCCTGGCGCTGCTTCTCGAGATCGGCCCAGGGGATGCCAGAATCGTGCGTCACCTCGATGGTCGTGCCGTCGTCGAGCTGGATCGCCATCTCGGCCAGCGAATGGGCCCAGTGCGGCTGGAACTCGATCGCCATCTTGTCGCGCAGTTCCTTGATGCGCGGCTCCTGCGTCACGGCTTCGTTGTAGGATTCGAGGTTGGCGGTATCGACGCCGGTCAGGGCCATCGCCACGGTCTGGCGCAGCGAGAACTTGGCTTCGAGGCCCGTCGTCGGATGCGGGATGTTGCAGACCTTGTCGGCGCCGGAGTCGATGCGCAGCAGGATCTTCTGTACGCGCTCGGGCGGGAAGTTGTTCTTCAGCCGGATTTCCTTGGCACACTCGATGGGCGCGTGCGTCAGGTAACAGGCCGCATGGTACTTGAAGAGGTTGTTGCGCAGGTGCCAGCCCGACGGCGGTTCGCCCAGTGCGGCCTCGGCATTGAGATGGTCGCTCTGCGAGGAGGCGAAACCCTGGTCGCATTCGAGCGAGTCGCCGCGCGCGGTGAAGCCTCGCGAGGCCAGGCGAGCGGCGCGCAGGCCATGCTCGGAGGCGGTGCCGGCATGCAGTGGCTTACACATGGTGCCGAAGTTCGACTTGAGGCCGGCGGCCTGCGTGGCGGCGATGCCGAAGGCCACGGCGAGCTGGCGGTCGTCGAGGCCCAGCATGCGGCCGGCGGCGGCGGTGGCCGAGAAGGAGCCCACCGTGCCGGTGACGTGGAAGCCCTTCTGGTAGTGGCTGGGCGAGACGAGGCGGCCGACGCGGCCGGAGGTCTCGTAGCCCGCCACGAAGCTCTCGATGAACAGGCGGCCCGAGGCCTTCATCTGCTCGCCGAGCGCCAGCAGGGCCGGGACGACGGTGACCGTGGGATGGCCACCCATCGAGAAGTTCACGTCGTCATAGTCGAGCGCGTGACTGGCCGCGCCGTTGATCAGCGCTGCCGTCGAGGGCAGCACGGTCTCGGAGCGGCCGACCAGGGTCGCCGGACCCTTCGCGCCGTCTTCCAGCGCCTCGGCGATCAGGATGCTGGTGAGGTCTTCCTGGGCGCCGGCGACGGTGACGGCGAACCAGTCGAGCAGGCACTGCTTGGTACGCTCGACCAGATCGTCGGGAAGGTCCTGCCAGGCAAGGGCGGCGGCGCGCTTGGCGATTTCGGCCGTGACCGGAACGACGGCAGCCATGTTTTCCTCCTGAATTTGAAGGCGCGAGTTTCGGTCACCAGCCGCAGGCTTGTCCACCATTGGGGCTTTCGCTCAACGATATGGCCCAGACACAACAAAGCCGCCCGGAGGCGGCTTTGTGCCGACTATCGTCGATCCGTTAGTCGCAGCAGCGAGCCAAGGCAGGAAAGATCCTGGTGACGGCAACTGCAGAGATCGCCGGCGTCGTGATGGTGTAGTTCACAGGATCACCTCCTTTCGATGTTGATGGGATGTCGAGCGTCGCACAGCGAGAGCGGCGCGTAAACAGGGCCTAGGGCTTCCTCGCGACGATATGGAAGATGTGCCAGTGCTTGGCATTGCCGCGCGGCGTGACGCCGTCGGCTTCCTCCTCGTCGAACATTTCCAGTTCGAGCCCCTGCAACAGGACAAGTGCCTCCTCGCGCGAAACGAACGTCATGCCGGGACGGCCGACCCAGCTGTCGCGCGGTCCGTACCATTGTCCCGAGAAGCGCCCGTCGGTCGGCAGGGCTTCGCGGATGCGCTCCCACGTCTGGTGGAATGCCTCGGGCTCGCAGAGAGGCATGGCGAAGCTCGAATTGACGAGGTGGACGCCGAGCGGGATCGGCACCTCCTCGAGACGCGCGACGACCGGTGTGACATCGCAGCCTTCGGGCAGGGGCCGCGCCTGCAACTGCCGCAGCGCCTCGGGCTCGGCATCGACGGCGACGACCTTCCAGCCGCGACGCAGTTCTTCGATCACGTCGCGCCCGTCGCCGCAGCCGAGATCGATGACGAGGGCGTCAGGCGGCGCGTCACCGAACGCATCGAGCGCCGCGAGCAGAGTCTTGCGGGGAGGGCGGTCGCGAAGCTGCTGATAGTAGGCCGCCCAGCCCTTGGAACGGTCGCTTTCCGTCATGCGCGTCCTCTCGGGCCTCCAGCGCTTGTCGTGTGGCTCATCGTGTGATCGTATCGCCTTTCACAAATAATGAACCAATGAACTGACGATCCGGGAGGAATCATGAAGCGTTTGGGAAGCCTTGCCCTGGCTTTTGCTCTTGCCTTGCTGCCGCTTGTGGCGCGGGCGGACATGAATGCGCTGGTCGACGCCGCCAAGAAGGAAGGCGAAATCACCTGGTACGTCGCCCACTATACGTCGGAGGGTGCCGAGGATCTCGGCCGCGGCTTCACGGAAATGTACGGCATCAAGGTCAATGTCGTGCGCACGACGGCCCAGGTCGCCTACCAGCGGCTCCTGCAGGACATCAAGAATAACCAGACGATCTGCGACGTCTTCTCGTCGACCGACCTTGGCCACTATGCCCGCCTCAAGGCAGAGAACCGCTTCGACAAGTTCGTGCCGGAGAACATGTCCAAGATCTCTCCGGTCTTCCAGAACTTCGATCCCGACGGCTTCTATCAGACCACCGCGGCCGGCCTGGTCGTGCTCACCTACAACACCACGAAGGTGAAGCCCGAGGACGCGCCCAAGAAGTGGGAAGACCTGCTCGACATCAAGTGGAAGGGCAAGGTCTCGACCGGGCATCCGGGCTTCTCGGGCTATGTCGGCACCTGGGTGCTTTCGATGAAGAAGCTCTATGGCTGGCAGTATTTCGACAAGCTGGAGAAGAACAAGCCGCAGATCGGCCGTTCGATCAACGACACGGTGACGGCACTCAATGCCGGCGAACGCCAGGTCGCGGCGGGGTCCGACGGTTCGACGCTGTTCAGTGCGTCGCGCGGCAATCCGTTGGCCATCGTCTATCCCAGCGACGGCTCGGTCCTGATCATCTCGCCGTCGGCGATCATGAAGGGCACCAAGCATCCGAACGCCGCCAAGCTCTTCATGGAATATCTCTATTCGGTCGAGGCCGCGAAGATCAGCGCCAAGCACTTCCTGATCCCGCTGCGTCCCGAAGTCCCGTCGCCTCCGGGCGCCAAGCCGATCAGCGAGATCAAGGTGATCCGGCCGACCGTCGCGGAAGTCGACAAGGGCATTCCGGAGGTGATCGAGCAGTGGCGCGACACGTTCGGCAACTGATCGTCAGCGGCTGAACATATGTCGGTAGCGACTTCGGCGATCGACCCGGTCCCGGTGCGCCCTGCGCCCACCAGCCGGTTCGATTCGTCCTGGCTCCTGTGGATCGCGATTATCGCGGTCCTCCTGTTCCTGGTGGTCAGCCCGTTCGTTTACCTGGTCCTCACCAGTTTCCAGGCCGAGCGCACGGGCGATTTCACCTTCGCCAACTACGCCACGGCCTATGGCAGGGCCCGCTACGTCGATGCGCTGTTCAATTCACTGCAACTGGGGGCAGCCTCCGCGGCGCTGGCCGGCATCTTCGCGGTGCCGCTCGCCTGGGCCGTGGCGCGCACCAACATGCCGGGCCGCGGGCTCACGCGCATGCTGGTGCTGGCGACCTTCATCACGCCGCCCTACACCGGCGCCGTCGCCTGGATCCTGCTAGCCGGTCCGAACGCGGGCTGGCTGAATCGCTTTTACATGCTGGTGACCGGCGCGGAGGCGGGGCCGTTCAACATCTACAGCTTCACCGGCCTCGCGGTCGTCATCGCGCTCTATTCCTTCCCCTACATCTTCATCTTCACGACGGCGGCGCTCGAGCTGGTTTCGTCGGAGATGGAGGATGCCGCCAACATCCTGGGCGCGGGCCCGTGGCGGACCATGCGCAAGGTCACCCTGCCGCTGGCGCTGCCGGCCATCCTGGGCGGTCTGATCATTTGCTTCCTGGAAGCGATCGCGCTGTTTGGCTCGCCCGCCATGATCGCCATTCCAGCGCGCTTCAACGTGGTGACGACGCAATTATTCCAGTTCTTCGGCAATCCGGTGCGCGTGGAAGTGGCGGCGGCCTATGCCATGCCGCTGCTGGGCGTCACGGTGCTGCTGGTGCTGGTCCAGCGCCTGATCGTGCGTCGCAAGGGCTTCGTGGCGTTGACGGGAAAGGGCGGCGAGCGCCGGCCGATCCTGCTCGGCCGCTGGCGCTGGGTGATGTTCGGCTACTCGATGTTCGTCGCGGCGCTCGCGGTGTTTCTGCCGTACATCTTCCTGATCCAGTCGGCTTTCGCGAAAGCCTGGGGCCGCGGCTTCAGCCTCGACAACATCACCATCGCGAACTTCCGCTTCATCCTGTTCGAGCACGCGACGGCCGCCCAGTCGGTAATCAACAGCTTCGTCTATGCCGGCATCAGCGCCACCGTCGCGGTGTTCCTGACCCTGGGCGTGGCCTACATCGTGGCGCGCAAGCTGATCCCGTTCGGCGGCGTGCTGGGCTTCCTGTGCGTGGCACCGTTCGTGATCCCGGGCGTCGTGCTGGCGATCGGCTTCTATGCGGCCTACGCACCGCCGCCGCTGGCGCTCTATGGCACCGCGCTGATCATGATCCTGGCCTTCACCACGCGCTTCCTGCCGGTGGGCTATGTGAATGCCAGTGCCGCGATCAACAGCCTCAATCCCGAGATGGAGGAGGCGGTCCGCGTACTGGGCGGCAGCCGGTTGACGGCGCTGCGCCGTGTCGTGGCGCCGCTGCTCAAGCGCAACATGATGGGCGCGTGGCTGCTGATCTTCATTCCGGCGACGCGTGAGCTGTCGGCGGCGATCTTCCTGTACGGTCCCAACACCAAGGTGGCGTCGGTCATGATCTTCGACATGAGTGAGGAGGGGAACTTCGAACGCCTCGCCGCGCTCGCGCTGGTCTTGCAGGTCCTGACCCTGCCGCTCCTCTGGATCGGGCAAAAGGCCCTGGGCCGTGACTTCATGCTGAGGCGTACCGCGACATGAGCAAGCTCGTTTTGAAGAACGTCGCCAAGCGCTACGGCGCCTTCGAGGCGGTGGCCGATTTCTCGCTGGAACTCGCCAAGGGCGAATTCGTGTCGCTGCTGGGCCCCTCGGGCTGCGGCAAGACCACGACCTTGCGCATGATCGCGGGCTTCATGCCGCCGAGCGGCGGCAGCATCGAGATGGACGGCAAGCAAATCTCGTCGGCCTCGGGCGTCGTTCCGCCCGAGCACCGGCGCATGTCGATGATCTTCCAGAGCTACGCCATCTGGCCGAACATGACGGTCGGCGAGAATGTCGGCTTCGGCCTGCAGATCCGGAAACTGTCGCGCGCCGAGATCGACCGCCGGGTCGACAAGATTCTGGACGTGGTCCAGATGCGCAACCTGAAGGGCCGTTATCCCGCCGAACTGTCGGGCGGCCAGCAGCAGCGGGTGGCGCTGGCCCGCGCCATCGTCGTGGAGCCCGAGGTGCTGCTGCTCGACGAGCCGCTCTCGAACCTCGACGCCAACCTGCGCGAGGAGATGCGCTTCGAGATCCGTCGTCTCCACGACGAGTTCAAGATCACGACGGTGTACGTCACGCACGACCAGTCCGAGGCGATGGTGACCTCCGACCGCATCGTCGTGATGAACAAGGGCAAGGTCGAGCAGATCGACGCGCCGCACGTACTCTATGGCCGGCCCAAGAGCCGATTCGTCGCGGGCTTCATCGGCCGGACCAACTTCGTGGAGGGGACGGGGCAGGGGAGCGACGTCCGCTTCGATGGCTTCACGGCGGCTGCATCAGCACTCGAAGGCGCCAGTGGCGGTGGCAAGCTTTCCTATTCCCTGCGGCCGCAGGCGATCGGCCTGTCGGCGCAAAAGCCGGCCGGGACGGGCCTCGCGGTCGAAGCGGAGATCGTCGACCGCTCCTACCTGGGCGAATACTGGGACTATCAGGTCCGACCGCTCAGCGGCACGAAGCCGCTAAGGGTCTCGACCGCGCCGACCACGGTTTTCGAGGTCGGCAGCCGTGTCTGGCTGGAGATCGCGCCATCCGCCATGGTACGGGTAGAGTAGCTTCCAAACGTAGAGTGAGAGCATGACCGCAGGACCGTTAGCCCGTTTCAAAGTCCTCGACCTGACGCGGGTGCGCGCCGGTCCGACCGCCGTCCGGTACCTCGCCGACTGGGGCGCCGACTGCATCAAGGTCGAGATGCCGCCGTCCGCCGGCGAGATGGACATGGGCGGTCCGCGCCATGGACCCGATTTCCAGAACCTGCACCGCAACAAGCGGTCGATCACGCTCAACCTCAAGGAGCCGGACGGCAAGGCCGTCTTCATGAAGCTGGTCGAGCAGGCCGACGTGGTGGTCGAGAACTACCGCGCCGACGTGAAGTTCCGCCTCGGCATCGACTATGAGAGCCTGAAGAAGGTGAACCCCAGGATCATCCTCGGATCGATCTCGGGCTTCGGTCAGGACGGTCCCTACGCGGAGCGTGCCGGCTTCGACCAGATCGCCCAGGGTATGGGCGGCCTGATGATGGTCACCGGCAATCCGGGCGAAGGCCCGATGCGCGCCGGCATTGCCGTCGCCGACGTGGGCGCGGGCCTGCACTGCGCCATCGGCATCCTGATCGCGTTGCTGGAGCGCGAGACCTCGGGCCAGGGCCAGTGGATCTCGAGTTCGCTGCTGCAGGCCATGATCTCGATGTGCGACTTCCAGGCCGCGCGCTGGACCCTGGCCAAGGATGTGCCCGGCCAGGCCGGCAACAACCATCCGACCTCGATCCCGACCGGTGTCTTCAAGACCAAGGACGGCTACATCAACATCGCGGCGTCGGGGCAGCACATCTACAAGCGCTTCTGCGAGGCCGTCTCGTCGCCTGAGCTGATGACCGACGAGCGGTTCGCCACGGACAAGGCGCGCGCCAAGAACCGCGACGCCCTGAACGACGAGATCAACAAGCGTGTCGTGAAATACGGCAGCGCCGACCTCGTCGAGAAGCTGAACAAGGCGGGTGTGCCCGCCGGACCGATCTACAAGATGGACGAGATGTTCGCCGATCCGCAGGTCAAGCACCTGAAGATGGCGCATCCCGTGCACTCGCCGAAGCTTGGCGACATCGAGGTGATCGGCCAGGCGATCACCATGAGCCGCACACCCTTCGAGATGAAGACGGCGACGCCGGAGCAGGGTGAGCACACCGATGCGGTGCTGAAGGAAGCGGGCTTCGACGCGGCGGCCATCGCCGACTTCCGCAAGCGCGGCGTGATCTGATGTCGATCAGCCCCACCCCGAACATGATCGCGGAGAAGGTGGGGCCGGTCGGCCGGCTCGTCTTCAACAAGCCGCAGAAGCACAACGCCACGTCGACAGACATGTGGGAAGCGATTCCGGTCATTCTCGACGATTTCGAGAATGACCCGGAGATCCGCGTCGTCGTCGTCACCGGCGCGGGCGACAAGGCCTTCGTCTCGGGTGCCGACATCTCGGAGTTCGAGAAGGCGCGCAACACACCCGAGCAGGTCGCCTACTACGACAAGATCGGCGAGGAGGCGAACCGCCGCCTCAACAAGTGCTCCAAGCCGACGATCGCCCGCATCCGCGGCTATTGCATCGGCGGCGGGCTGGCGGTGTCGCTGCTCTGCGACATCCGCATCGCCTCGGAGAACAGCAGGTTCGGCGTGCCGGCGGCGCGCCTCGGGCTTGGCTATCGCGCCAGCGGTCTGAAGATCCTGACCGACCTCGTGGGCCCGTCCCACGCCAAGGAAATCTTCTTCACCGCCCGGCACTTCAATGCGCAGGAAGCCGCCGGCATGGGGTTGGTCACGCGCGTCGTCCCCGACGCCGAACTCGATGCCTATGTCGACAATTACTGCAGGATGATCGGCGAGAACGCGCCGCTCACCATGCATGCCGCCAAGCGCACCATCGAGGAGCTGACGCGACTCGACGGGCAACCGGATTTCGCCCGCCTCAACGGGCTGGTGAAGCAGTGTTTCGATTCGCAGGACTATATCGAGGGTCGCACGGCCTTCATGGAGAAGCGTAAGCCGGTTTTCAAAGGACGTTAGGACAGGGGAGACGGCGATGACGGCGCTGACACAGGAGCAACGCGACGCGTTCTGGCGCGACGGGTATCTCATGGCCGAGGATGCCGTCACGCCAGCCCAACTGGCCGCCTTGAAAGCCGATATCTCCGACTGGGTCGAGCAGAGCCGAGCCCATACCGCGCCGTTCGGACCGCCGACGATCGACGGCCGTCCGCGCTTCGACATGGGCACGGAGCACAGCGCGGAGAAGCCAGCGCTGCGGCGGATCAACAATCCATCCGACATCTCCGAGGCCTATCGCGAGGTCATGCTCGACGCCCGCACGGTCGACATGGTGGCCGACCTGATCGGGCCGGACGTGAAGTTCCATCACTGCAAGATCAACCTGAAGCTCTCGGGCGCGCGCACCGAAGTGAACTACCACCAGGATTTCGCCTACACGCCACACACCAATGACGACATCGTGACGGCGCTGCTGTTCCTCGACGATATCGACGAGAGCAACGGCTGCCTCACCGTCGTGCCCGGCTCGCACAAGGGACCGGTCCTGTCGCTGTTCGAGGGCGAGCGCTTTACCGGTGCCGTCGCGGCTGACGAGGAGAAGAAGGCGCTGGGCGAATCCATCCCCTGTCTCGGCAAGGCCGGCAGCGTCTGTCTGATGCACACCCGCCTGCTGCACGGCTCGGCTGCCAACGGCGCCGATAAGTCGCGCGGTCTCTATATCTGTGTCTACACTGCCGCCGACGCGGTGCCGATCGCGCGCAACCCGATGCCGAGCCTGAACGAGGGCCGTATCGTGCGCGGGAAGGAGGCGCGGTTCGCGCGTCTCAAGGAAGGGCTGGTCGAACTGCCCAAACAGCCCAAGACGGCCTCGTTCTTCACCGTCATCGGGCAGGAATCAAAGCAGGCTGCCGAGTGAGTGATCCATTGCCGGCGATCACGGAGGCCGCGGCCTCCGGGGAGATCGCCGATCTGTTTTCCGACATCCGGAGGACCGTTGGCGTGCGCGTGGTGAACCTCGTGTGGCGCCATCTCGCGACCATGGACGGCGCGCTGCCTTGGGCATGGGCCGCAGTGAAGCCGCTCTACCTCAAGGGGCTGCCGGACGCCGCGATGGCGACCTTCCACCAGACAATGGACATTCCCAGCGTGGCCTCGTTGTCCGGCGAGGAACCGGCCAGCGTCGATGCCGTGCTGGCGAGCTACGACCATTCCAACACGATCAACCTGTTCGCCCTCGGCGCCCTGCGGGCGTGGTTGAGGGGCGAGGTGGCGCGCGACGGGACAGTGGCGCCGGGCCTGCGCAAGGCGGCGCCCGACCTGGCCCTGCCCAAGCTTGCTTCCGAGGAAGATGTCGATCCCGCCACCTGGGCGCTGGTGCTGCGTCTCAACAAGTTCGGTGATGAGCCGAAGCCGCTGATCCTGGCCAGCATGTACCGCCATCTGGCGCATGCGCCGTCGTTCCTCCGACGTGTCGAGGGGGCGCTGGCGCCGGTCGCGGCCGATGGCTCGCTGCGACGGGCCATCCTCGACAACCGCAACACCGCCGCCGAGCTTTCGAGCCGGATCGCCCGGGAGATTTCAGCCAAGCGGCCCGTGTTGGCCGCTGAAATCGAGGAAGCCGTCGGCCTGTTCGTCGATCACGCCATCGGCAAGATGGTGACCATCTGCCGCTCGATCCGCGTGGCGCGAGGCGGGCCGCTCTAGCTACTCAGCCGCCTTGCGCGTGGTGCTGTTGCGCGCGAGCCATTCGCCCATCGCCTGTTCCATCGTCATGAACACCGCGCCGCCTTCGATCAGGCGCTGGATCAGCCGTTCCAGCATCATCATGCGATGGCCGCGGCCAATGACGTGCGGGTGGAAGGTGTAGGTGAGGATGCCGAAGTCGGGCTGGACGCGAGTCATGTAGGTGAAGTCGTCGACGAAATTGTCGAGCACGTTGGTCGCGTTCATCAGGCCCTGCTGCACGGAGCCGTTGGGCAGGCGCATGTATTCGAAGTGCGGGAAATCGTCGAGCGACCAGCTGATCGGCATTTCCAGCAGTGGCGTTTCCCGGCCGCGCGCGAACGGCTTCATGAGTTCGGCGACGTCGCCCTGGCGGGCGAAGTAGCAATCGTAGTCGTGGCCCATCATCGAACTGTCGTACTGGATGCCGTGTTTCAGCAGCAGCTCGATGGAATGGGGCGACAGGTCCCAGGCGGGCGAGCGATAGCCACGCGCGGTGCGGCCGCTGATGCGCTTGATCGACTCGTTGCCGCGGACGATTTCTTCCTCTTCTTCCTCACGCGAAAGGGTGACGGGCAGGCGGTGCGTCCAGCCGTGATGCGCGAGTTCGTGACCGGCCTCGACATAGGGCGTCACGGCCTGAGGTGTGCTGTCGATCGTGTGGCCCGGCGTGAAGAAAGTGCCCTTGATCCCGTAGCGCTCCATCAGCGCGACCAACCTGGGGATGACCACGACGTCGTACTCGCCGCGTGAAATCGCGGTCGGCGAGGTCATGCCGCGGGCGATGAAGCCCGAGAGATGGTCGTGATCGAAGGTCAGGCAGACGATGTGGCGCGGCATGCGGCGGCTCCGGCGTGGGTTCGGTGAAGTTTAGGCCGGTTTGTCGCGCGCGCCCATCGCCCGGTGCTATCCTTCTTTATGCGCTTCGCCCTTATTCCTGCGCTGCTGCTGGCGCTGTCCGCTCTTCCCGCGGCGGCGCAGACCTATCTCGCGCAGCAATGTGTGCTGTTCGGTGATGCGCAGTATCGCAAGCTCGACGGCACGATCGAGAAGGTCGCGGCCCTGGAGTTTCCGCCGCCGACCCTGGAGAAGCTCGACGCGAAGGTGGGCCCGCAGGCAATCGCCGCGGCCCTCACCCTGCGGGGTCGGATCACCTACCGCAACCGACCTCCGCTCGAGACGCAGTTCGTCTGCCTGCTCGATGCCGCTGACAAGCCGCTCTTCTTCTATGCCCTGCCGGTGCCGGCCACGCGCGGTGCGCCGACGCCATTCGGGCGGGGACCGGCCGCGCCGCCGCCGCCGGCCGCGACAACGGCGTTGGCGCCGAAGCCTGTCCAGAAACCACCCGAGCCGCCGCGCCAGCCGCTGCCGGCAACGGCCATCCGCCTGCGCGGGCTGGTGCGCGACATCGGCGGCAAGCTGCAGTTCTCGCCCTGCGACGGCGCGCCGATCGCGCTGGAAGATCGGACCGTGGGGCAGGATCTGGGGCGGACGTTGCGCGAACTGACCGCCGGCCAGGAGGGACGGCCGATGTTCGTGGAATTCTATGGCGGGCGCGAGAGCGGGCCCGTGGCGGCCATTGCGGCACTGGAAATCCGCCGGGCGGCGGTCGAGACGGCGGGATGCCG
The DNA here is from genome assembly GCF_058806575.1 of Reyranella sp. GW821-FHT12G01. Taxonomy (NCBI): domain Bacteria; kingdom Pseudomonadati; phylum Pseudomonadota; class Alphaproteobacteria; order Hyphomicrobiales; family Reyranellaceae; genus Reyranella; species Reyranella sp. GW821-FHT12G01. The sequence goes on along the minus strand of NZ_JBXAPV010000001.1, from coordinate 2,489,770 downwards.
CGAGCGCTTCGACCAGCGCGAATGGATCGCCACGGGCAACGAGCCGTCATGGCGGCTGGAGATCACCGGCCGGGACCTGATGCTGAACCTAATGGGCGGGGTGGCGCCGCAACGAAGCGCGCATGGTGGCCTGTCGCGCCAGGACGGCGGGACCGTCACTTATGCAGCAGCAGACGGGCCGGAGTTCCTGGCGGTGATCGAGGAGCGTCGGTGCGTCGATGCCCTTTCCGGCTCGTTGTTTGCCTATACCGTGGAGGTGCGCAGCGAGGGCCGTTCCTATTCGGGCTGCGCCGCCCATAATCCCGCCATGCCAGCCCCTTAAGGAGGATGCCGATGGATGAAGCAGAACGCCTTCGTGAGATGGTCGGTGCGGCCAGGCGGATCGTGGCCTTCACGGGCGCGGGCATCTCGACCGAGTCGGGCATTCCGGACTTCCGGTCACCGGGCGGCATCTGGACCAAATACAAGCCGATCTACTTCGAGGACTTCATGGCCTCCGACGAGATGCGTCGCGAGTCCTGGCATCGCAAGTTCGCCACCGACGAGACCATGCTGAAGGCCGAACCCAATGCCGGCCACCGCGCGCTCGCCAAGCTGGTGGAGCAGGGGCGGATGAGCGCCATCATCACCCAGAATGTCGACGGGCTGCATCAACGGTCGGGCGTGCCGGATTCGAAGATCATCGAGCTGCACGGCAACACGACCTACGCCACCTGCCTGGATTGCGGGCACCGCCATGAGCTGGCGCCGATCCGCAAGGCGTTCCTTGAGAAGGGCACGCTGCCTTTGTGTGAGAAGTGTGAAGGTATCGTGAAGACGGCGACGATTTCCTTCGGCCAGGCGATGCCGGAAGTGCCCATGCTGCGGGCCCAGGAAGAGACTCTGGCCGCCGACCTGTTCATCGTGATCGGCAGTTCCCTGGTCGTCTATCCGGCGGCAGGCTTCCCCCAACTTGCCAAGCGCAACGGCGCGAAGTTCGTGATCCTGAACCGTGAGACCACCGACCAGGATGTCGATGCCGATCTCGTGATCCACAAGGAAATCGGACCCACCCTGAGCAGAGCTATTGGCGTGAATTGAGCGTGATCGTTGCGGCGTTGCGCCGGACGCGATTTAATCGGCAAAGAGCCAAGGAGACTCCAATGCGGATCAATCGCAGGACTGCGCTGCTGGGTGGCTTGAGCGCCGCCGCCGTAAGCGCGACGTCTGCCTGGGCACAGGACATCACCTTCTTCCGGATCGGCACGGGGGCGACCGCCGGCACCTACTTCCCGATCGGCGGCCTGATCGCCAACGCCATCTCCAACCCGCCGGGCTCGCGGGCCTGCGCCGAGGGCGGCTCGTGCGGCGTTCCCGGCCTGGTCGCCACGTCGGTCGCCTCGAATGGCTCGGTGGCCAACGCCAACGCCATCGCCGCCGGCACCATGCAATCGGGGTTCGTCCAGTCGGACGTGGCCTACTGGGCCTACAACGGAACCGGCATCTACGAAGGGCGGCCCAAGGCCGACGGCCTGCGCGCCATCGCGAGCCTCTATCCCGAGAGTTTCCAGCTGGTCGCGCGCAAGGGCTCCGGCATCAAGTCGGTGCTGGATCTCAAAGGCAAGCGGCTGTCGCTCGACGAGCCGGGCTCCGGCACCCTGGTCGATGCGCGGCTGATCCTGGCAGCCTACGGCCTCACCGAGAAGGACATGAAGGCCGAGTATCTGAAGACGCAGCAGGCGGCCGACAAGCTAAAGGACGGACAACTCGACGCCTTCTTCAGCGTGAGCGGCTGGCCCAACGGGGCGATCTCCGAACTGGCCGTGACGACGGGCATCGACCTGGTGCCGATCGCCGGTCCCGAGGCCGAGGGTCTGGTGAAGAAGTTCAGCTTCTTCGCCAACGACGAGATCCCCGACGATGCCTACAAGAACACCGCCGGCGTGAAGACCGTGAGCGTCAATGCCCTGTGGGCGACGTCGATCAAGCAGTCCGAGGCGCTGATCTATGCCATCACGGCGGCGCTCTGGAATTCCAACACCCGCAAGCTGCTCGATTCGGGGCACGCCAAGGGCAAGATCATCCGGCTCGAAGCATCTCAGCAGGGCATGGGCATTCCGCTGCATCCAGGCGCGGAGAGATTTTACAGGGAAAAGGGCCTGATCAAATAAGGTCGGCCGGGGGAGACTGGAAATGCGTTTGAAGGGCAAGACCTGCGTCGTTACGGCGGCAGGACAGGGGATCGGTGCGGCCACGGCGCGGGCGTTCGCACGCGAAGGCGCAAAGGTCTGGGCGACCGACGTCGATGCCGGAAAGCTCGAGGCGCTGAAGGGCGTGGAAGGCATCGTCACGCGCAAGCTCGACGTGCTCGACAAGGCGGCGATCGGCCAGCTTGCGGTGGAGGTCGGAACCGCCGACGTGCTGTTCAACTGCGCGGGTTTCGTCCATCACGGCACGGTGCTCGACGCCACCGACGAGCAGTGGCAATTTGCCTTCAATCTGAACGTCCGCAGCATGTTCTGGACGATCCAGGCCTTCCTGCCTGGCATGGTCGCCAAGGGCTCGGGCTCGATCGTCAACATGTCGTCGGCCGCCTCGTCGGTGAAGGGCGCGGCACTTCGCTTCATCTACGGCACGACCAAGGCCGCCGTCGTCGGCCTCACCAAGTCGGTGGCCGTCGACTATGTCTCCAAGGGCATCCGCTGCAACGCGATCTGCCCGGGCACGGTCCAGACCCCGTCGCTCGACGAACGTATCTCGGCCCTGGGCGGCGGTGCGGATGCGAAGCAGTTCTTCCTGCAACGCCAGCCGACCGGCCGGTTCGGCGCGGCCGAGGAAATTGCTTCGCTCGCGACCTACCTCGCCAGCGACGAGTCGGCCTTCACCACCGGCACGGTCAACGTGATCGACGGTGGCTGGAGCGTTTGACGGTGAACATTGCGGCCATCGCCGCGCTGGCGCCGGTCATCCCGGTCCTGACGATCGAGCGGCCCGAGGCGGCCGTGCCGCTCGCCCGCGCACTGGTGAAGGGTGGTCTGCCGGTCCTTGAGATCACGTTGCGTACGGCAACAGCCCTTGAGGCGATCGAGGCGATCGCCACCGAGGTACCCAATGCCTTCGTCGGCGCAGGTACCGTGCTCAATCCAGGCCAGCTCGATCGAGTCCAGCGAGCCGGCGCGCGGTTCGCCGTCAGTCCGGGCTGCACTGCAGCATTGGCGGAAGCGGCGAGGGCGTCGGGGATGCCTTTCCTGCCGGGCGTTCAGACCGTCTCGGAAGCCATGGTGCTGGCGGATCAGGGTTTTCAGCTCCTGAAGTTCTTCCCGGCCGACGCGGCGGGCGGTTTGACATGGCTCAAGGCGGTCGGCGCACCCTTGGCGCATCTTCGCTTTTGCCCGACCGGCGGCATCACGGCGGACACGGCGCCAGGCTATCTCGCACTGGCCAACGTCGCCTGTGTCGGCGGTTCCTGGGTCGCCCCGCGTGACGCCGTTGCAACAGGTGACTGGCAAAGCGTCGAACGACTCGCCGCCACGGCTTCGACACTGAAACGCCGCTAGCGAAACGCCGGGAAAGGTGCTTCAAGACAGCTGCAAGGAGTACCGGCTACCCCCATGAATAGGTTGTCGTTCGCGGCGCTGGCGTTTTCGCTTGTGGTGAGTGGCACAGCGCAAGCCGATTCCGTACTCATTCTCAATTCCGAGGAAGCTTCCTACAGCATCCTGAGCCGCAGCACGCGCACTGAAGTCGCGCGCCTGCCGGTCGGCCGCGAGCCGCACCACCTGATCATCTCGCCCGACGGCAAGGACGTGCTGATCGGCTCGACCGCGACCAACGAGCTGCTGAGCCTCGACATCAAGACGGGCGAGCGCAAGGGCGTCGTGAAGGGCATCCTCGATCCCTACCATCTGGGCTTCAGCCCGGACGGCAAGTGGTTCGTCACGGCGGCCTACCGGCTCGACCATGTCGACATCTATCACTCGGACGGTTTCCGCCTGGCCGGCCGCATCTTCATCGACGGCCTGCCGAGCCATATCGCCTTCGATGCGCAGTCGAAGACGGTCTACGTCACGCTGCAGCAGAGCGGGCGGCTCGCCGCCTTCGACCTCGAGACCCAGGCGCTCAAGTGGAACGTGCCGATCGGCAATGCGCCGGCCGGCGTGTTGATGCTGCCGGACGACAAGCGGCTGCTGGTGGCGCTGACCGGTGAGGACGGCATCGTCCAGGTCGATCCCAAGGACGGCTCGGTGAAGGGCAGCCTGCAGACCGGCAAGGGCGCGCACAATTTCTTCCCGAAGGGCGACGGCCGCCATTACTTCCTCAGCAATCGCGTCGAGGGCACGGTCTCGCTCATCGATACGAAGGACGAGCTGAAGGTGGTGGGTAGTGTCCGCGTACCGGGCGGACCCGACTGCATGGACATCACGCCGGACGGCAAGGAGCTTTGGGTGACCCAGCGCTTCCTGCGCCGTGTCTCCATCGTCGACATCGATACGCTCAAGGTCGTCGGCAGCATCCCGGTGGGCAAGTCCCCGCACGGCGTCTTCATGCTGAAGTCCACGGCGACCGTGACGGCCGGCGTGCCGGTCCGCGCGGCGTCGACGGCAGGCGACCCCAAGTAGGCGCGCGGTGCGCGACCTGGTCGATATCTGGGTCAACGTTCAGGCCTGGCTGTTCGAAACCCTCATCAGCCCGATCCTTTTCCACTTTGGCCTGATGGCCTGGTACGAGCCGGGCTACAGCGCCGTCGAATTCGTCATGCTGGGTATTGTCCAGATCGCGGTGATCGCGATCGGCATGCGCTTCTTCGAGCGTCGCTGGCCGCTGGAGAAGGCGGGCAAGGACGACAAGCTGATCATGGTCGACCGGGTCTACACGGTGCTGAACAAGCTCGGCATCATCCCGCTCGCCATCTTCATCCTGACCTATCCGCTGGTGCAGGAGATCGAGCTGACGGTTCGGACCTGGGGTTACATGCCGCCGCGCCTGGAGCGCCTGCTGCCCTGGATCGGCGACAACGACCTGGTCTCCTTCCTCGTCTATTTCGTGCTCTACGACTTCGCCGCCTACTGGCTGCACCGCGGCCAACACGCCTTCGGCTGGTGGTGGGCGCTGCACAGCCTGCATCACAGCCAGCGCCGCATGACGGTGTGGACCGACGACCGCAACCACGTGATCGACGACCTGATCGTCACCCTGGCATTGGTGCTGTTCTCGCAGTTCGTGGGCGTCCAGCCGGGCGAGTATGTCGTGATCCTGATGGTGGGCCGGCTGGTCGAGAGCTGGTCGCACGCCAATGTCGACATGTCCTTCGGCTGGCTGGGCGAGCGGCTGCTGGTCGGCCCTCGCTTCCATCGCCTGCATCACGCGCTGTCGACGCCGACCGAGCGTCACATCCAGGACCATAACTTCGCGCCGGTCTTCCCGATCTGGGACATCCTGTTCGGCACGGCGATCTACGACGAAAAGCATCGTCCGACCGGCGTCGACGATACGGTCGTCGATGCCGACAACGGCCGCGGCTGGATCGCCCAGCAGGTGACCGTGTTCGGCCGCTTCGTGCGGGCGCTGATGCCGAGGTTCAGCCGGCGCGCGTCAGCGCGCTGAGCACATCCGCTTTGCTCGGCATGGGCGTCACCGCGCCGTAGCCCGTGGTCGAAAGCGCCGCCGCGACATTGGCGTAGCGCGCCGCCGTCTCTGGATCGTCACCGGCCAGCAGGCGGGTCAGGAAAGCGCCGTCGAACGTGTCGCCGGCGCCCGTCGCATCGACGGCCTCGACCTTGTGCGGCGCGATACGGATCTGCCGTTCGCGGGTGGCGATCAGCGAACCCTCGGAGCCCATCTTCAACGCGACCAGTGGCGCGCCGAGCTTCAGGTAGTAGGCGGCGATCGCTTCGGGTTCCTGCAGGCCGGTGAGCTGCTGGGAATCGTCGAGGCTGGGCAGGGCGATGTCGCAGCGCGCGATGGTGGAGTCCACGACCTTGCGCGCCACGTCGAGTTCCCAGAGCCGGAGGCGCAGGTTGGTGTCGTAGGAGACCTTCACGCCGGCCTTCTTCGCGACGTCGATGGCGGCATCGCAGGTCGCGCGGGCGCTGTCGCTGATCGCCTGGCCGATGGCCGAGAGATGGAACACCCTGGCGCCGGCGATGTAGTCGGCGGCCAGCCCGTCCGGCGTCATCAGTGAGGCGGCGGAGTTCTTGCGCAGGTAGTCGAACTTGTGGCCGGTGGCCGAGTGCGTGACGAAGCTGACGCCGGTGGGCGCCGTCGGATGGCGCGTGACCCGCGAAGCGTCGACGCCCTCGCTCTTCCAGAGGTCGAGGAAGGCGTCACCCATCCAGTCCTGGCCGACGCCGGTCAGGTAGCCGGTCGAGGCGCCCTGGCGCGCCGCCGCGATCGCCACGTTTTGCGAATCGCCGCCGAAGCCCTGCAGCCACGTGCGGCCGTCGCCTTCCTTCGGGCGGTTGAATTCGATCAGGGGTTCGCCGAGGCAGACGATGTCGGGGGAGCTTGTCATGGCCGAGATTTGTCACGGCCCCCAATCAATCTCAAGTCGCGAACCTCAAGCGATGCGCTGGACTTCCGGAACGCCTTCTCCCAGGGTTGTCTCAACAAATCTGGAGGAAGCGGATGGCAAAAATGAAGAGCGGCAAGCGTCAGTTGCGCAGCCGCGAATGGTTCGACGCCAAGGGCGACCCGACGATGGCCGCGCTCTACCTCGAGCGCTACATGAACTTCGGCCTGACCCTGGCCGAGCTGCGGAGCGGTCGGCCGATCATCGGCATCGCCCAGACCGGCAGCGATCTCTCGCCCTGCAACCGGCACCATCTCGACCTCGCGACCCGCGTGCGGGACGGCATCCGCGACGCCGGCGGCATCCCCATCGAGTTTCCCGTCCATCCGATCCAGGAAACCGGTAAGCGCCCGACGGCGGCGCTCGACCGCAACCTGGCCTATCTCAGCCTCGTCGAATGCCTCTACGGCTACTTCTTCGACGGCGTGGTCCTGACGACCGGCTGCGACAAGACCACCCCGGCGATGATCATGGGCGCCGCCACCGTCGACATCCCGGCCATCGTGCTGTCGGGCGGACCGATGCTCGACGGCCATTTCGCCGGCGGCCTGGCCGGCTCGGGCACCATCGTCTGGTACGCGCGCCAGGAGCTGGCGGCGGGACGCATCGACATGGAGAAGTTCATCGAGATGGTGGCGTCGAGCGCGCCCAGCGTCGGCCATTGCAACACGATGGGCACCGCGCTTTCGATGAACAGCATGGCCGAGGCGCTCGGCCTCTCGCTGCCGGGCTGCGCGGCGATCCCCGGTCCGTACAAGGAGCGGGGCCAGATGGCCTACGAGACCGGCAAGCGCATCGTCGACATGGTGTGGGAGGACCTGAAGCCGTCCGACATCCTGACGCGCAAGGCCTTCGAGAATGCCATCGTCGCGGCAAGCGCGCTCGGCGCCTCGACCAACTGCCCGCCGCACGTCAACGCCATCGCGCGGCACATCGGCGTGAAGCTCGAGAACAAGGACTGGGACAAGGTCGGCTACGACATCCCGTTGCTGGTGAACTGCATGCCCGCCGGCAAATATCTCGGCGAGGCCTTCCACCGCGCCGGCGGCGTGCCGACCGTGATGAAGGAGCTGCTGAACAAGAAGAAGATCCACGGCGACGTGATGACGGTCTCCGGAAAGACGATGGCGCAAAACCTGCGCAACGCGCTCAAGGCCGATGGCGAGGTGATCAAGACCTACGACCAGCCGATGCTGGGGCAGGCGGGGTTCGCCGTGCTGGGCGGCAACCTGTTCGACTCGGCGATCATGAAGACCTCGGTGATCTCGGCGGAGTTCCGCGAGAAGTATCTCGAGCGCAAGGGCGACCGCGATGCCTTCGAGGGCACGGCCATCGTGTTCGAAGGGCCGGAGGATTATCACCACCGCATCAACGACCCGAAGCTGCCGATCGACGAGAACAGCATCCTGGTCATCCGCAATGCCGGGCCCGTCGGTTATCCCGGCGCCGCAGAGGTGGTGAACATGCTGCCGCCGGACCGGCTGGTGAAGGGCGGCGTGCTGCTGCTGCCGTGCATCGGCGACGGCCGCCAGAGCGGCACCTCGGCCAGCCCCTCGATCCTGAATGCCTCGCCGGAAGCGGCGGTCGGCGGCGGCCTCGCACTGCTCAAGACCGGCGACAAGGTCCGCGTCGACATCGGCAAGCGCACCGCCAACATCATGATCACGGACAAGGAGCTGGCGAAGCGCAAGGCGGCCTGGAAGCCCGACATCGTGCCGAGCCAGACGCCGTGGCAGGAACTGCAGCGCAAGTTCGTCGGCCAGCTGGCGAGCGGCGCCTGCCTCGACTTCGCGGTGAACTACCAGAAGATCGCGAAGACGAAGGGCGTGCCGCGACACTCGCACTGAGCGAGGGGGGGCAGCGCCTCTATCTAACGGAAGAGGCGCTGCTCGACCGAGACCGGGAGATCCGCCCGGTTGATCAGGATGATCGCCCACGGGGAGGTCGGCTGACCGACGGGACGCGCCGCCGGGGGCGGCGGCGGGGCCAACGAGGCGGCGGCGCCGGGGGCTGCGAAACCCGAAGCGCCTGCCGGCAGGCCCGAGGGAGAACTCGGGACGGGGCCGTTCACGAGAGGTGCACCGGCGACCGGCCGGGGGGCGCTGCGCTGGGCCATCATCATCTCGGCGGGCATGCGCTCCTCGAAGACGACGACGATACGGTCGCGGCGGCGCGCCGTGGAGATCACGTTGACGGCGTACCCTTCGCCGCCGCGCCGGCCCAGGAAGATGCCCACGGCGTTCATGCGGCCGGCTTCGAACATGTCGGGAGCGGGGGCGCCGACGCGGCTCCAGAGGCTGCGCCATTCGGCGATGGTGCTGGCGACGATGTGCTCGGGCTGCCGCGTAATCGCCGTCGTGCCCTGCCAGTGGCGAGACTCGATTGTCTGCGCGAAGGCCGTCGGGACCATCAAGACGCCGGCCACGGCGCCACCCATCAACAGCATCTGCCGACGGGGCAAATGCAGGATGGAAGGGGCGAGCGACTTGTTACTGGACTGCACGATTGGATCTCTCGGGGACCCGATGAATTGCTTGTTTTTGGGAGCCTCAAATCACCATGACACTTTGGCTCAATTGAGGCCGGAGACCCAATGGACACAGGCAGTTTAGCACTTTGGCGGGGTGGTCTTTCTCAATCGTGCCGACGTGTGGCACGAAAGCCACAGGTCGGCACGGCGCGGGAATCAACTCACGCTAGCTGCGCTTGGCCTTGTCGGCGGCGTTGGTCGACTGGATCTGTTCGCGAATGCGAAGCCAGTCCTGCTCGCTATAGGACATCATGTTCGAGAAGGTGCCGTTGCCCATGATGCCCATGGCGCCGTCGATCGCGATGACCTCGCCGTTGATGTACTCGACCTCCTCGCTCATCAGGAAGGCCGCCATGTTGGCGAGCTCGCTGGGACGGCCGACGCGGCCCATCGGGTTGCGCGTGTTGTAGCGGGTGTCGTTGCCCTCCTGCAGCGGGTTGAGCCGGGCCCAGGCGCCTTCGGTCGGGAAGGGGCCGGGCGCGATCGCATTCAGCCTGATGCCGTGGCGGGCCCACTCGACAGCGAGGCTCTGGGTCATGACCGCGACGCCCGCCTTCGACATGGCCGAGGGGACGACGAAGGGGCTGCCGGTCCACACCCAGGTTGTAAGGATGCTGAGAACGCTCGCCTTGCGCTTCTCGGCGATCCACCGCTTGCCGCAGGCGTTGGTCATGTAGAACGTGCCGTGCAGCACGATGTTGGCGATGGCGTCGAACGCGCGCGGGCTCAGGTCCTTGGTCTGGGAGATGAAGTTGCCGGCGGCGTTGTTCACCAGCCCGTCGAGCGGGCCGGTGGCCCAGATCTGCTCGATCATCTCTTCCACGGCCGTGGCGACCCGGATGTCGACGGCGTGGGTGTCGACCCGACGGCCAGGATACTTCTCCATGACCTGCTTGGCGGTCTCTTCGAGCACGCTGCCGCGGCGGCCGCATATCACACAGTCTGCACCCAGCTCGACGAACTTCTCCATCATCATGCGACCGAGGCCTGTACCGCCGCCGGTGACGAGGAATCGCTTGCCCTTGAAAAGGTCGGTCCTGAACATCTGTCACTCCTCCCGAAACGCTTTCAGGCGATTCGTCTAACTTGAGCGTGCAATCCCCTACAAGCGCTGTTGCTTCCTGCACAAAGCATGTTTACGATTTCCGCATAACAACACGGGATCGTTGAATGACGACCCTTCAGGGAGAGACGAGCGGGGACGTCGGTACGGTTGAGCTGCGTGGTAAAGTAAAGTGGTTCAACGCTGTCAAAGGGTATGGGTTCTTAGCCCTCGACATCGATAACAGCGACGCGTTCCTGCATGTAACGACACTGCGACAAGCCGGGCATGAGGATCTCAAGCCCGGTGCAACCGTAGTGTGCGCCGGTGTCCGCGGCCCCAAGGGCTGGCAGGTCATGAGGGTGCTTGACGTCGACCAGTCGACGGCCGTTGCCACGACTACGAAACCACCGCCCATTCCCGACGGCATCGCCATGGGCGATTACATCACCGCGTTGGTGAAGTGGTACAACAACGAGCGCGGCTACGGCTTCGTCACACGCGAGGCGGCGGACGGAGACATCTTCGTCCATGCCGCGGTGTTGCGGCGGCACGGCATGGAATCATTGGCGCCCGGCCAGAAGGTGATGGTCCGCGTCGCCGAGGGCCAGAAGGGCCTGCAGGTCGTCGAAATCCGCGACGCCTGACGGACTTTGCCCTCTATTTGATCTCGCGCAGGTAGCTGTCGAGCGGCGGCGCCTGCTTGATCAGGCCACGCTTCACCAGGAACTCCGCGAAGGTCGCGTAGCGTGTGCGGTCGAGCGCGGACGGATCGGCGGCCAGCAGCGGGACGGTATCCTTCCACGCCATCCGGTTGAGGTCGTTGTCGAGATCCTTGCCGTACTTCGAGAAGCTCGCCCAGCCCTCGGCCTGATTGGCCGTCAGCCAGGTCGTGGCTTCGCTCAACGCGGCAAGCAGCTTCTTCGTGCGCGCGACATCGACGGTCTCGCGCTTGGCCACGATGATCAGCTCCTCATAGGCCGGCACGCCGTGTTTCTCGACCAGCCAGAGCCGGCCCTTGGCCTTGTTCAGCTCGAGGTCGTTCAGTTCGAAATTGCGGAAGGCGCCGATCACGCCGTCGACCTGCTTGCTCATCAGCGCGGTGGTCAGCGCGAAGTTGACGTTCACCAGGGTCACGTCCTTGAGCGTGAGCCCGGCGCTTTCCAGCATCGCCCCCAGCACGGCTTCCTCGACGCCCGAGACGGAGAAGCCGATCTTGCGGCCCTTGAAGTCGGCGATGGTCTTCACCGGAGAATCCTCCAGCGCCACAAGCGAGTTCAGCGGCTGCGCCACGAGCACGCCGACCCGCACCAGCGGCAGGCCTTCGGAGGCAAGCATCTGCAGGGTGGGCTGATAGGACAGCGCATAGTCCGCCTGTCCGGCCGCGACCAGCTTGGGTGGCGCGTTCGGATCGGCCGGCGCGATCAGCTCGACGTCGAGACCGTGCTTCTCGAACAGGCCACGCTGCTTGGCGATGATCAGGGCGGCGTGGTCGGGATTGACGAACCAGTCGAGCAGGACGCGCACCTTGTCCTGCGCCGCGGCGGGAAGGGCGGCGCAGCACAGCGCCAGCGCGGCGAGCAGTCGGATCATCGTTTTCATGGTCAGTCTCCTTGGAACGATTGCCAGGGCACGAGCCGTCGCGCGAGGCGGTCGGTCGCGTAGTAAAGCGCGAGCCCGAGCAGGCAGAGGATGAAGAGGGCGGCGAAGGCGAGGGGCGTTTGTCCGCGCGCCAGCGACTGGGTCATGACGAAGCCGAGGCCGGCGCTGGCGCCGACCCATTCACCGATCACCGCGCCGATCGGCGCCACGGCGGCGGCAATGCGCACGCCCGAGGCGAAGGCCGGCAGCGCGGCCGGCAGCCTGATCTGCAGCAGAATCGCACGCGGTGAGGCATCCATCGTGCGGGCAAGTTCGAGCCAGCCCGGATCGGTGCGGCGCAGCCCGTCATAGAGATTGCTCACGACCGGGAAGAAGATCACCAGGGCGGCCATCGCGACCTTCGAGGCCAGACCGTAGCCCAGCCACAGGACGAGGAGCGGCGCGATGGCGATCACCGGGATGGCCTGCGAGACGATCACCAGCGGCAGCGCCCAGCGTCGCCAGGTGGCGGACGCGGCGAAGATCACGGCCAGCGTCGAGCCCAGCACCAGGCCAAGTGCGAGGCCGAGGATCATCTCGGCGGCGGTCCACTGGGCCTGCTCGACCAGCAGGTCGAACCGCTCCACCAGCACCACGGCGACGCGCGAGGGCGGCGGCAGGATGTAGGACGGCACGCCGGTCGCCCAACACAGGGCCTCCCAGGCGAGGATGAGTCCGAGGGCGGTGAGTAGCGGTCTCACGATCCGTGCCTCAACTCGCCAATCAGGCGTGCCTGCAGGGCCAGGAGGGCAGGATCGGTCGGATCTCGCGGGACGGCGCCAGCGGGTGCGATCACCGGACCGACGGTGAAGGGCGTTCCCGAGAGGACACGGATCTCATGGCCGAGGCGCAGCGCTTCCAGCGGATCGTGAGTGACCAGAACGACGGTCCGACCCTGCAGCAGGCGCGCAGCGAGATCCTGCAGATCGAAGCGCGTCACCGCGTCGAGATGGCCGAACGGTTCGTCCATCAGGACGATCTGCCGGTCCTCGCAGAGTGTGCGGGCGAGGGCCGCGCGCTGGCGCATGCCGCCCGACAAAGCCTGCGGCAGGTCTTGCAGGCGGCTGCCCAGGCCAACTTCGGCCAGCAGCGCGCGGGCGCGAGGTTCGGCGGCGCGTCGGGCTGCATCGTCGCGGCGCAGGCGATGCCCCAGCAGCACATTGTCGAGCACGCTGAGCCAGGGCAGCAGCAGGTCGCGCTGCGCCATGTAGGCGACCGGTCCGGCGGACGCGGTACCGGGCAGCAGGCCGGCCAGGTGGCGCAGGAGGGACGTCTTGCCGACGCCGCTGCGGCCCAGCAGGCAGGTCGTGCGCCCGGCGGCAAAATCGAGCGACAGGTTCTCGGCGACGACATGGCCGTCGAGGACGATGTGCGCGGACCGCACGGAGAGGGCAGGCGAAACCATCGACGAAGCCACCAGTCCCTACGCCGGCATTAACCGGATCAGGTTCGGGGTCGTCCTTCCGGACCTCTCAGCCGCCAGGCGGCTCCCCCCGATGAGCGGCGCCACTATGGTTAGGTGACGTTGTTCACGCAAGAGCGCCATCGGTTTGACGAAATCGCCATCCACACTCTATGCCATGGCCATGGCTCAGGCAGTTTCCCGCGCGTCCTCGAACGCATCCCCGCAGGCATCCCATCTCGGCCGGCGTCTCTTCCTCGCAGCGCCGCTCGTGCTCGCGGGTGGCGTTGCCGCCGCCCAGCAGGGTGGCGATTTCCATTTCAAGAAGTCTTCGCTCGTCGTGGTGGCCGGTGGCCGCGAGATCAAGTTCGACGTCGAACTGGCGCTCGACGACACGCAGCGCGCTCGGGGGCTGATGTTCCGCGAAAAGCTCGGCCCCTATGAGGGCATGCTGTTCGACTTCTACAAGGATGCGCCGGTCAGCTTCTGGATGAAGAACACGCTGATCCCGCTCGACATGGTTTTCATCGCGGGCGACGGCACGATCAAGTCGATCCACGCCAACGCCGTGCCGCATTCGACTGAGACCATCCCCAGCCAGTTCCCGGTGCGCGCCGTCCTCGAGATCAACGGCGGCAGCGCCAAGCTTTTAGGCATCAAGCCTGGCGACAAGGTCCTCCACCCGATCTTCGGCAACGCCTAGCGGTGACCTGGCCTAGCGCTTCAGGGCGCAGGTCATGCCGTCGCCGACGGCCAGCAGGGCGAGATCGACTCGCTGGTCGTTCTTCAGCTTGGCGTTGAGGGCGCGCAGCGCCTCGGTGTCGCGATCCACTTCCTTGGGATCGGCGACCGAGCCGCCCCACAGGACATTGTCGATCAACACTAGGCCGCCCGGTCGCACGAGCTTCAGGCAGCGCTCGTAGTAGGCGTCGTAGTCGTCCTTGTTGGCGTCGATGAAGGCGAGATCAAGCTGCCCGTTCAATCCCTGTGCTGACAGCCAGTCGAGCGTGCCCAACGCCGGCCCGATCGTGAGTTCGATGCGGCTCTCGACATTGGCTTCCTTCCAGTAGCGGCGGGCGATCTTCGTCCACTCGGTGCTGACGTCGCAGCACCAGAGCTTACCGTCGGTCGGCAGCGCCTCGGCGATGCACAGCGAGGAATAGCCGGTGAAGGTGCCTACCTCGACGGCACGCCGTGCGCCGATGGTGCGTGCGAGCAGGGCGATCTGCTGGCCCTGGTGGGCGGAGATCTGCATGCCGGCGCGCGGCAGTGTGGCGGTCTCCTCGCGCAGCCGGCGGCGCAGCGGCGGTTCACGCAGCCAGTTGGCGTCCACATAGTCGCTGAAAGCGCCATCGATTTTGGGCCAACTCTTCATGTTCTCTCCTGTTGGCTCCGTCCGCCCGCCTCGCTAGGGTCGCGTCCCTGAAACGATGGGCTTTGGGAGTAGGTATGTCGGATATCGAGATCGCGCGGCGCGCAATCAAGAAGCCAATGAAGGAAGTCGCGAACCGTCTCGACATCCCGGAAGATGCCCTCGAACCCTATGGTCGCGACAAGGCCAAGCTCGATGCCGACTATGTGAAGTCGCTGCAGGGACGAAAGCCCGGACACCTGATCCTGGTAACAGCCATCAATCCCACCAAGGCGGGTGAGGGCAAGACCACCACGACGATCGGTCTCGGCGATGCACTGAGCCGTCTCGGCAAGAAGACCGCGATCGCGCTGCGCGAACCGAGCCTCGGCCCATGCTTCGGCCAGAAGGGCGGCGCCACCGGCGGCGGCCAGGCGCAGATCGTGCCGATGGCCGACATCAACCTGCATTTCACCGGCGACTTCCACGCCATCACGACGGCGCACAACCTGCTCGCCGCGATGCTCGACAACCACGTCTATTGGGGCAATGCGCTGGGTATCGATGCCCGCCGCGTGTTCTGGCCGCGCGTGCTCGACATGAACGATCGTGCGCTGCGCGACACGGTCGTCAGCCTGGGCGGTGTTGCCAACGGCTTTCCGCGTCAGGCCCGCTTCGACATCACCACGGCGTCGGAAGTCATGGCGATCCTTTGCCTCGCCGACGATCTCGAGGATCTCGAGAAGCGGCTGGCGCGGATCGTCGTCGCCGAGACGCGTGAGGGCAAGCCGATCACGGCTGGCGATCTCAAGGCCGCCGCGGCGATGGCCGCCGTGCTGAAGGATGCGGCCAAGCCGAACCTCGTGCAGACCCTGGAAAACAATCCCGTGCTGATCCATGGCGGACCGTTCGCCAACATCGCGCATGGCTGCAACTCGGTGATCGCCACGCGCGCGGCACTGGCGCTGGGCGACTATGTCGTTACCGAAGCGGGCTTCGGCGCCGACCTCGGCGCGGAGAAGTTTCTGGACATCAAGTGCCGGCAGGCCGGGCTGAAGCCCGAACTGGCGGTCGTCGTCGCCACCGTGCGTGCGCTCAAGCTGCATGGCGGCGGAGACGACAAGGCGCTGGAGAAGGAAGATGTCGGCGCCGTCGAGCGTGGCCTGCCCAATCTGCTGCGCCATGTCGAGAACCTGCGGAAGTTCGGCCTGCCGGTCCTGGTCGGCATCAATCGCTTCCTGACCGACACGCCGGCCGAACTGGAACTGATCGAAGCGAAGTGCGCGGCGGCGGGCGCCAAGGCCTATCTGTGCGAGCACTGGGCCAAGGGTGGTGCGGGCGCGGAAGCGCTGGCGCGTGCCGCCATTGCGACGATCGACGAGGGCAAGGCAGCATTCAAGCCGCTCTATCCGGATGACCTTCCGCTCGCCGGCAAGATCGAGACCGTCGCGAAGGAGATCTATCGCGCGTCGGGCATCTCGATCGCCGGACCGGCGCAGCGCCGGCTGAAGGCGCTGGAAGCCGCCGGCTACGGCAAGCTGCCGGTCTGTATCGCCAAGACCCAATACAGCTTCGCGGCCGATCCCGAGCTGCGCGGCGCGCCGACCGGACACACCCTGCCGATCCGCGAGGTGCGTTTGTCCGCGGGCGCGGGCTTCGTCGTTGCGATGGCGGGCGAGATCATGAGCATGCCGGGGCTGCCGCGCGTGCCGGCGGCGGAGCGGATCCGCCTGACCGAGGAAGGCGAAGTGGATGGGATCTTCTGAGATGCGCACCTATCCGTTCGTCACGGTCGATGTCTTCACGACCACGCGCTTCGGCGGCAACCCGCTCGCGGTCTTTCCGGATGCGCGCGGCATGAGCGATGCGGAGATGCAGTCGCTCGCGGCCGAGTTCAACTTGAGCGAAACGACCTTCGTCCTGCCGCCGGAGAACCCGGCGAACACCGCGCGCGTCCGCATTTTCACGCGCACGCGCGAGATGCCGTTCGCCGGTCATCCCAATGTCGGCACCGCTTACGTGCTGGCGCAGCAGGGCAGGGACAAGGGAGGCAAGCTCCTGTTCGAGGAACTGGCCGGGCTGGTCGAGATCGACGTCGAGCGTGATGCGTCGGGAGCGCCGATCGGCGCCACCATAGCCGCGCCGCAGCCGCTGTCGCTGGGTCCGGAACTTCCCGTGGAGACGATCGCGGCCTGCGCGTCGCTGACGCCGGCAGACATCCGCGTGGGTGCGCACAAGCCGGTTGGCGCGTCGCTCGGCAATCCGTTCGTCATCGCCGAAGTCGAGCCGTCGGCCCTGACCCGCGCGACTCCTGATTTCCCGTCGTTCCGCCAGACCGTGGAGCAGACGCCGGCTCTGAACGGCCGGCTCGGATTGTATCTCTATGCCCATGCCGGGCAGGGGAGCGTTCAGGCCCGCATGTTCGCGCCGCTCGGGGGCACGATCGAGGATCCCGCCACGGGGAGTGCCGCCGGGCCGCTCGGCGCGCTGCTCCTGTCGCTGACGTCCGCGCCGGAGCTTCGCGTCTCCATCCACCAGGGTGTCGTCATGGGGCGGCCGAGCCTGTTGCGGGTCGTCGCGCGCCGCGGGAGCGACGGGATCCGCGCCACGATTGCCGGCCAGTGTGTGCCAGTGCTGCGCGGCGAGGCGCAGCTCTGACCTGAGCCCCTGGAGCTAGTGCGGCCGGAAGGCGTGCTGCTTCAGGTCGGCCAGCGGCACGACCTGGAGGGTGACGGCATGGGTCGCCTCAAGCACGACCTGGGGCGCTACTTTGGCGTCGAACGCCTCCTTCCAGCGGCTGGCGCACAGGCACCAGCGGTCGCCGGGCTTGAGGCCCGGGAAGCCGTATTGCGGCATCGGCGTGCTGAGGTCGTTGCCGCGTGAGGCGGAGAAGGTGAGGAACTCGGCGGTCAGGACCACGCAAACCGTATGCAGGCCGATATCCTCGGAACCGGTGTTGCAGCAGCCGTCGCGATAGAAGCCAGTGACGGGCTGGGTCGAGCAGGGCGCGAGTGGGCCTCCCAGCACATTTACGGACGGGGCGCGGCCCGGGCGGCCTTCTTCGGGCGTCTGATCGAACATGAACTCACCGTAGCATCCGGAATTTGAGCTTTCGAGGCGGCGGGGCCGCTGGTAGAAACCCTCGCGTCAAAGAGGTGTATCGGCGGGGCGTAGCGCAGTCTGGTAGCGCGTCTGCCTTGGGCGCAGAAGGTCGTCGGTTCGAATCCGGCCGCCCCGACCACGCCCGTAAACGGAGTAGCGGAAGCCATGCAGGTTCGCATCTTCAAGCCGGCCAAGACGGCCATGCAGTCCGGAACCGGCAATACCCACGAGTGGGTGCTGGAGCCCGAGCCGTCGCGCAAGGAGATCGACCCCCTGATGGGCTGGACGAGTTCCCGCAACACGATGCAGCAGGTCCGCCTGTTCTTTCCGACGCTCGACGAAGCCAAGGCCCATGCCGAGAAGAACGGCTGGCAATATACGGTCGAGCAGCCGCACGGCCGGCCGGTGAGGGCGAAGGCCTACGCCGACAATTTCTCCTACACCCGCGTCGGCCGCTGGACGCACTGAGCGTCCATGCCGGGCGCAGGGTTTTTCGACGGCAGGCGCCCGTAGCTCAGGGGATCAGAGCAACCGCCTTCTAAGCGGTAGGTCGTTGGTTCGAATCCAACCGGGCGCGCCACTCCCAGAATCCCCATTGCAGCCCATGTGTCATTTTTTTGCAGGGCAGCTTCCCTCCAACGCATGCGATTCATTCTCAGTGCCATTTTCTTTCCATGATAATAACTCGCATTCTCCTCAATTAAGGGGGGATTGAGATACTTCTGGGGAGAAGTCATGGCGAAGCGCGTACCGGTAAAGACGGCGTTGGTTGGTCTACTCGTTGCTCCGGCAGCCATGGCCCAAACCGAAACCGTACAGACGCCAGCCACCGCGCCAGCCAATCCAGCCGACCAGAACCAGCCGGCGAACCCCACGGGCGCCCCCGCGACGATGCAGACCGTGACGGTCACGGGCAGCCGTCCCAGCGAAGATTTCCAGACCACGCGCGCCTCGATCAATCGCCTCGGCGCCGCCAACCTGATGGACGTGCCGCAGTCGGTGGTCGTCATCAATCGTGCGCTGATGCAGTCGCAGGGCGTCACGACGCTGGTCGATGCCGTGCGTAACGCGCCGGGCGTCACGATCGGTTCGGCCGAAGGCGGCAACATCGGCACCAACATCAACATCAACGGCTTCTCGGCCCGTACCGACATCTATCTCGACGGCATGCGCGACCGCGGCCAGTACTATCGCGACGTCTTCGCGCTGGAGCAGGTCGAGGTCCTGATGGGCCCGTCCTCGATGCTGTTCGGTCGCGGCTCGACCGGCGGCGTCATCAACCAGGTGACCAAGAAGCCGTTCCTGAAGCAGGCAACCGAACTCAGCGGTCAGGTGACGACCAACGGCCTCGTGCGCACCACGGCCGACGTGAATACGCCGTTCGGCGAGAATAACGCGGCCCGTGTTTCGGCGATGTTCCAGGTGGGCAAGGCCTCCACGGTCGACCAGACCAACGTGCTCGACTTCGGCCTGGCTCCGACGGTCAAGCTCGGCATCGGCACACCGACCGAGATCACGCTGGGTGCGATCCTTCAGCACCGCAAGGACCAGGTCAATTACGGCGCGCCGAACCTCAACGGCTACATCCTCAATGCGCCGCGCAACACGGCCTGGGGTTTCAACGACGACTATACCGAGCAGGATGTCATCGCCCTGCAGAGCACGATCGAGCACAAGTTCGCGCCGAACCTGAACCTGCGTAACCAGACCGAGTTCATCTGGGTGAATACCGACGTTCGCGAGACCTCGGGCGGCTTCGTCGGCACGCTCGGACCGAACAACGGCTTCGTGGCGGCCGCCAACGGCCCCAACGGCATCCCCTACAGCGGCGCGCCGCTGGGCAATCTCTGGATCCGCCAGCTCAGCCGCGACCGCAACATCAACGACATCACGCTCGAGAACCAGACCGAGGTGTTGGCGAAGTTCGACACCGGCTCCGTCGGTCACACGCTGCTGATGGGTATCGATCTCAACTACGAGTCCTATACCAACAAGACGACGACCCGCACGGGCACCTGCAACGGCATCGCGCTGCCGGCCGGCTCGGTCGGTTGTACGCCGGCGGGTTACACGGTCGGCGCCAACACGCCGGGCAACGTGGCGTCCCTGCCGGGCAACTACGCCTCTTCGCAGGCCTTCGGCGCCGGCTTCTATGCCAACGACACGATCCAGGTGATCCCCGAACTGAAGGTGGTGGGTGGCCTGCGCTGGGATTATTACACGGCGCAGATCGGCAACTCGATCAACCGCCTCAACACGGCGGGCAACACGACGGCGGCCTTCTATCAGCAGACCGACACGTTCACGAGCGTCCGTGGCGGCGTGATCTTCGAGCCGACCCCGGCGCAATCCTACTACGTGTCGTACAGCACGTCGTTCAATCCGTCTCTCGAACAGCTGACCTCGACGACCGGCACATCGACCCTGCCTCCGGAAACGAACAGAGGCATGGAAGCCGGCGTCAAATACGAACTGCTGGGCGCCAACCTGTCGGTCAACGGCGCGATCTTCCAGATCGACAAGAACAACGCCCGTACGGCCAATCCGGACGGCACCTTCACCCCGACGGGCAACGTCACCGTGCAGGGCTACCGCGTCGGGTTCCAGGGCCGCATCACGCCCGAGTGGCAGGTGTCCGGTGGCTACGCCTACCTCAACGCCATCATCACCCAGGGCCTGAACTTCCAGAACGGCATAGGCAACACGACCGGCAAGGTGCCGCTCAACACGCCGAACGACTCGGGCAACATCTGGACGACCTATACGATCAAGGAAACCTACGAGCTGGGCGGCGGCGTGTTCTATGTCGGCCAGCGTTACGCCAACAACACCAACACGGTCGTCGTCCCGGCCTATGCGCGCATCGACCTGACGGCCGCCTACAAGCAGCCGACCTACGATGTCCGCCTGAACATCATCAACCTGCTCGACACCAAGTACTACGACGCCGTCATCGCATCGGACGGCGGCCGTGCTACCGTTGGATCCGGGCTCACGGGTATGATCACGCTCAACTATCGCCTCTGAAGACGGAAGCCGCCGCCCGTCATGCTGGTCTGTGTTCCCCAAGTCCTCAACGCCGCGCAGCTCGTCAGCCTGCGCGAGCGCCTGGAGCGCTCCAATGCCTGGGTCGACGGTCGTGTGACCGCCGGCTACCAGGGGGCGCCGGTGAAGTTCAACCAGCAGATCGACGAGCGGTCTGAAACGGCGATTGCGTGCCAACGCATCGTCGGCGCGGCGCTGGAAGTCCATCCGTTCTTCATCAGCGCCGTGCTGCCGAACGAGATCTACCCGCCGATGTTCAACCGCTACGGCGAGGGCATGAAGTTCGGGGCGCATGTCGACGGCAGCGTGCGGATCAACCCGCACACCGGCCGCAAGCTCAGGACCGATGTGTCGGCGACATTGTTCCTCAGCAACCCCGAGGACTATGACGGGGGCGAGCTGCAGATCGAGGACACGTATGGTCAGCACAGCGTCAAGCTGGCGGCCGGCGACATGGTGGTCTATCCGGCGACCAGCCTGCACTCGGTGGCGCCGATCACGCGGGGCGTGCGGACGGCCTGCTTCTTCTGGGCGCAGAGCCTGATCCGCGACGACATACAGAGGTCTCTGCTGCACGACATGGACAACGCCATTCAGCGCCTGAACGAGACCAACGCCGACGAGCTGGCGCGGCGGTCGTTGATCGGCTGCTACCACAACCTCGTGCGGCAATGGAGCGAGACCTGATGTCGGTCGCTGCGGCCACGGCCAAAGGAAGCAACAAGGTGAACCGTCGCCTCACGTTCGTGCGCTGGGTGCGCAAGACGCACGGCTGGTTCGGTCTGTGGGGCGCGTTGCTCGGTCTCATGTTCGGGGTGAGCGGCATCTGGCTCAATCACCGCAGCACCATGAAACTGGAACTACCTGACCAGAAGCAGGTCAACGCCCAGATCGAGCTGCCCGATCCGCGACCGGCCACCATCGAAGCGATGAGCCAGTGGCTGAAGGAGACATTGAAGCTCGATCGCGGCCCCAACGTTGCCCGCGTCGAACGCGCGCGCCCTGTGGCCTGGGCCGAGCGTCCGGCCGGCGCGGCAGCCGGTGGCGGCCAGCGTGGCGGTGCGGAGCGTGGCGCGGGCGGGGCCGAGCGTGCCGGTGGCGCAGAGCGCGGAGCGGGAGAGGGCGCTGCCCGCCCGCTGCAGCAACCGGAACGTTGGGTCATGAACTTCGGCGGACCGAACCATCTGGTGCAGGCCGAGTACTGGGTCGGCAACAAGTCGTTGTCGGTTCGCACCACGCAAAATGGCTTCATTGCGACCCTGACCAACCTGCACAAGGGCACGGCGATGCCGGTGCCGTGGATCCTGTTGATCGACACGCTGGCCGGCAGCATGATCTTCCTGTCGATCAGCGGTGTCATTTTGTGGTGGGAGACCCATCGCAAGCGCGCGGTCGGCATCACGATCTTTGCCGTGGCTGTTGCCGCCACGGTTGCCTTGGCCGTCAGCCCGCTGCAGCTGTAGGGCGATGTGATGCAAGAGTCTGTTCCTTCGGGTTCGCCGGTCGCGGACCCCGGCCCGCCGGGCCCGTCGCGCGAGCCGTTGTCGACGACGGCGCGCGTGGCCATTGTCGCGTTCGTCGTCTTCTTCCATGTCGGCGGTGGCTGGGCGCTGACCCAGATCGAACCGCTGCCGATGATCGTGGGCGACGTGGCGCCGATGGAAGTGCGCATGGTGCCGGCCGATTCGCCGCCCCAACCCGAGATCGAGAACGCCGAGCCGCCGCCGCCCGTCGAGATCCCGCCGCCGCCGGTCGACGTGGCGGCCATCGTCGATCCGCCGCCGCCCGATCTGCCGCCGCCGGAGTTCCCGCTGGCCAAGGTCGAGCTGCCGCCACCGGACGAGCCGCCGCCGCCTGAGATCCCGGTCGAGAAGAAGCCCGACCCGAAGCCGCCGGAGCCCAAGCCGGTGCAGAAGAGGCCGCCGCAGCCCGCGCGCCCGGCCGCCCCGGTCGATGCCACGGCGCAGCAGGCCGCGCCCGCGGCGCCGCCCGGACCCGCCGTCGTCGACTCCTCGCAACTCAGCTTCGTCGTGCGGCCCAATCCGGCCTATCCGATGAGGGCGCGGCGGGCCGGCGACCAGGGCAAGGCCTATGTCCGGGTGCTGGTCGATGTGACCGGCCGTCCGTCCCAGGTGTCGCTGGCGAAGTCCTCGGGGTTTCCGGATCTGGATCAGGCCGCGCTGGCGGCCGTGCGCGCCGCGCAGTTCCGCCCGTACAGCCCGGGCGGGGTGCCGCGGGCCTTTCTGGTCGACGTTCCGATCGATTTTGTGTTGAGGTAGGAGAGTACGCATGGGCGACGCAACGTCCCTTGGCTTCGGCCATTTCATCGCGCAGGCGGACATCGTCGCGAAGATCCTGCTGGGCGTGCTGGCGGTGATGTCGGCGATCTCCTGGTACCTGATCATCTACAAGGGGATCGGGCAGGTGATCCGGCAGGGCCGCAGCCGCAAGTTCCTGAACTTCTTCTGGAGCGCCACGTCGCTGGAGCAGGTCCAGAACGAGCTCAGCATCCACGGCGTGCGCGAGCCGTTCGGCCATCTCACGGCGCATTCGCTGCATGCCCAGGCCCATCACGCCAAGTTCGGCGCGGCCAAGCTCGAGGAAGCCGGCAGCGAGACCGAGTTCCTGACGCGCACCATCAAGAAGGTGCTCGACGAGGAGACGACCTCGCTGGAGAACGGCCTCACCATGCTGGCGACCATCGGTGCCACCGCGCCGTTCGTGGGCCTGTTCGGCACGGTGTGGGGCGTCTATCACGCGCTGGTCGCGATCGGCATGTCGGGATCGGGCATGCTCGACAAGGTGGCGGGTCCGGTGGGCGAGGCGCTGATCATGACCGGCATCGGCCTGGCCGTGGCGCTGCCGGCTGTGATGGGCTTCAACTGGCTGACGCGCTCCAACCGCGTGCTGACGGCCAAGCTCGACGCCTTCGCCTTCGAGCTGTTGACCTTCCTGTCGATGGGCCGGGCCCTGCAGGCCGGGCGCAAGCCCGGCGTGCCGCTCACGGCCGTGAACTAGGGAGAGGCGGCAATGGCTTTCGGAAGTTTTGAACGCAAGTCCTCGTCTTCGCCGATGGCGGAGATCAACATGGTGCCGCTGATCGACGTGGTGCTGGTGCTGCTGGTCATCTTCATCGTGACCGCGCCGCTGCTGACCAACGTGGTCAAGCTCGACCTGCCCAAGGCAACGGCCAATGCCGACGTGCAGAAACCGGAGAAGATCGAGTTCGCGATCGACGCCCAAGGCGCGCTGCACTGGGGCGGCGAGCGGCTGACCCGGGAAGAGGCGATGGAGAAGTTCGCCGAGGCCGGCCGCAAGCGGCCGCAGCCCGAGGTCTATCTCCGTGCCGACGCCACCGTGCCTTATCGCTACGTCATGGAGACCCTGGCCGACGCCTCAAAGGGCGGCCTCTCCAAGATCGCCTTCGTCAGCGAGCCGGCTCGCTAGAGCATCAGCTCCGCTGACCGGCGAAGGCCACCGTCGCCACACCGGCGCCGACCAGCAGGCCGCCGCCCACCTTGTTGACCACGCCGATGGCGCGCGGATCCGACGCGAAGCGGCGGGCGCGCGAGGCGACCAGCGCGTAGCCGAAGGCATTGGCGAAGGCGAGCACCAGGAACGTCGTCTCGAACACCAGCATCTGGGTCAGGAAGTCCGCCTTGGGATCGAGGAAGGCGGGCAGGAAGGCCACGAAGAAGGTGATGCTCTTCGGATTGAGCGCCGTGACCAGCCAGGCATGTCCCAACATCTTGGCTGCTGATGCAGCATCGGTCCGCGGCGCGGCGTCGAGCGTGCCGCCGGCGCGCCAGAGCTTGATGCCGAGATAGACGAGATAGGCGGCGCCGATCCACTTCAGGACCGTGAACAGCGTGGCCGAGGTGGCGAGCAGGGCGCCCAGACCCAGCATCGAGAGCGTCATGGCGGTGAAGTCGCCCAGCGCCACGCCGATCGCCATCGGCAGCGCCGTGCGCCAGCCCTGACCCAACGCGTAGGACACGACCAGAAGCACGGTCGGCCCGGGGATCACCAGAAGAACGCTCGACGCCGCGGCAAAGGCGGCCCAGGTTTCGAAAGTCATGAAAACTCCATCGGATACCGGGCGATCAAGCCACGCAAAAAGCGGGGCGTCAGCCGGAATTTGGCCTCTTTCCATCGTCAAGATTGGAGTCTAAGCCGATCTTGCTGGAGGTCAGATGACCCGTTCCAAGCCGCGAGGCTATCATCACGGCGACCTGCGGGAAGCGCTGGTGGCTTCGGGCCGCAAGCTCCTTGAGGAAAAGGGCATCCGCGGCTTCACTTTGCGTGAATGCGCGCGTCGCGCCGAAGTCTCCCATGCCGCGCCGGCCCATCATTTCGCGTCGATGGACGATCTTCTGGCCGAGCTGGTGCGCCGCGGCTTTGCCGAGCTGACCGCCAGCATGACGACCGAGGCCGAGCGCGTCGAAACCGAGCCGGCGGCGCGGCTGGTTGGACTTGGCGTCGGCTACATGGCCTTCGCGGCCGCCAATCCCACGCTCTTCCAGCTCATGTTCAGCCGCGAAGCCAACCGCATCGAAGCCAAGGAGGGCGACCAGGGCGGGGACGGCGTGCGCCGCCTGCAGGCGGCCGTCGTCGACGAGGTGCTGGCGCATGCGTCGGGCGAGGTGCGGCAGCGCATGGCCGACTTCGCCTGGGCCTCCATGCACGGTTTCATCACCCTCGTCCTCGAAGGCGAGATCGGCGGACGTGATTCGTCGCGGGCACTGAAGACCCGCGGACTGGCTGCTCTTGCCGCGATGACCGAGACGGTCGTCCTCGCCGGACGGACCTGAAGCTAGCGGACGCTTAGAGCGCGATCCGGAACAGCAACACTTCCGTCCCGCCATGGGCCGCGACCTTGGTGATCTGCTTCACCAGGACGCCGCCATTGGCAGCGATGACCTTCTGCGATGGCAGATTGTCGGGGTCGGTCGTCAGCTCGACATAGGGCAGCCCGTGCCGGGCGATTTCCTTCAGGAGCAGGCCGAGCGCGAGGGTCGCGTAACTGCGGCGCCGCTTCCACGGCACGACGGCGTAGCCGATATGGCCCAGCGTATAGGCGGGGAGCGCGGCGGTGCCAGGCTGCCAGCGAAAGCCGATCGAGCCGCAGAACTCGCCGTCCCACATCCAGCGGCGATAGCCGGGCAGGCGGGGCACGACCGTGCCGTCCAGCAAGGTGATGGGGCCGCCCTTGGCCTCGGGATCGTCCAGCGAGGCCACGAAGGCGGCCGGATCCTGGGCGATGCGCGCCAGTTCCTCGCGCGCCGCCACTTCGAGCCGCACATTGTCGGCCGACCAGCCGCGGCGAAGTGCGTCGGCATAGGCGTCGAGATGGACGAGGTCGGGCACGAGGAGTTGCAACGGACTTTCCTTTTGAGGCGGCGGGTGCTGTAGCATGGCGGGACATGAGTGCCAGCCCCGTCCTCGTCCTCGATATCGACGGCGTCGTTTCCCTCGCCCAGCCGGGATCGCCGCATCCGTGGTACGCCACCCTGAAGGATGACTGGGGCCTAAGCCACGACGAGGAGCTGGCGCCGGAATTCTTCCTCAAGCCCGAATTCATGGAAGTGCTGCGCGGCCGGCTCGACCTCTACGTGGCGCTGCACGAATACTTCGAGACCAAGGGACTGGCCGACCGGCTGGAGGAGTTCGTCGCCTACTGGTTCGAGAAGGATTCCGACATCGACCGCGGCGTGCTCGCGCAGGCCGACGCGTGGCGCAAGCGCACCGGCGGTCGCGTTTTCGCGGCGACCAACCAGGAACACCATCGCATCGCCTACCTGCGCGACCAGATGGGACTGGGCGCGCATTTCGACGAGATCATCTATTCGGCGGCGCTGGGCGTCTGCAAGCCCGAGCGCGTGTTCTACACCAACGCGCAGGCGCGCATGGGCGTCACCGTTGCGCAGTCGATCCTGTTCGTCGACGACAAGACGAGCAACGTGGATGGTGCGCGCGTGGCCGGCTGGCGGGCCATGCTCTATCGCGGCCCCGAGAGCCTCGAACGCGCTCTGGCGGGCTGGGGCTAGGCGCCGCCGCAGCAGCGCGAGACGAGGAGCGTGCAGGCCAAAAGATCGGCGCAGCCGCCGGCCGACAGGTTTCTGGCAATGAAGGCGCGGTGCAGCGCTTCCGCCTTTTCGAACCAGCCGGGCTGATGGCAGCCGCCGCCGGCGAGGAACTCCACTGCCGACTGGCGCACGAACGATCCCGCCTCAAGCCCGCCGCGATAGAGCACCGTCGTGTCCTCGACCGCCGCCATCAGGGCGAACAGGGTCTGGAGGCTGGCCGCATTGTCGTCGAGACCAGCCTGCCGCGCGGCGTGGTAGGCCGGGATGCCCGTCTCGAACACGCTGGGGAAGGCGAGGGCAGCCTCGCGGCGGGCGCCGTCGCGGCCCGTCCGTCGGCGTACCTCCGCGCCATGACTCGTCTCGCCGTCGCGTGTGGCGTGGGCTTCCAGGGAACCGCCCCACGTGTCCTTCAACGCCGCTCGGATCATCGCCGGGGAGAGCGCGCTGGCGAGTGCCTGCGTGCGCGCGATGGCGGCGGCGATCAGGCCAACCGAGAAGATCGCGCCACGGTGCGTGTTGACGCCGCCGGTGACTAAAAGCATCCCGCGCTCGGCCTCGATGCCGATCGGGACGAGGGCCTGTTCGAAGGACTGCGCCGCCCGGCCGGCTGCTGCAAGCGCCGCGAAGGGCTGCAAGAGCGAGTCGGCCGACCGGCACATCAGGGCGAAGTCCATGTCCGCGTGTGCGCCGGAATCGACGGGGCTCACGAGGCCGGGCTTCGGGTAAGCCTGCAACTCGTCGCGCATCGCCGTCACCGCGGCGCGGGCGAGTGCCTGATCTTCCGGGCTCATCGTGCGAGGCGCGTGCGCGGCACGAGCTGCAGCGTGTCGACGGACTTCAGCAGCACCTCGTCCTTGTCCTGCAGCAGCTCGCGCCACTGGACCTCGCCGAGACCAACAAAGGACAGCTCGCCGTCGATGCGAAAGTCCAGGTCCCGTTCCTCGCGCTCGAGGAAGGCGGCCGCGCGGATCCCGGCGTCGAGGCCGGCGACGTTGATCACCACATCCAGATCGGAAGCCTCGTGCACATGGCGCTCGCCGGTCAGGGCCTGCCACATCCAGCTGCCGTAGACGTGGAGAGCGAGGCCGGCACCGGCCGCCGCGGAGATCAGGCGCGCGAACGAAGCGGACTGTGCCGCCGCGGCCGGGCAGCGTGCGATCTCTTCGAGGGCGGGAGGGCGCACCTGGCGGATGATGTGCTTCGGACCGATGCGGGCGGCGACACGGCGCGGGCGCAATTCGGGATGGGCGGGATCGGTCGTGCAGAAGCCGAGGCCGATATCGCTGCCATCGTCGCGGCGGCGCGTCACGACGAACGGGCGGCCGGCAGCATGCCAGACGGCCGCGCGAGCGCGGTCGTCTGCGGTTTCAGCTTCAGGCGCCTGCGACAGCCAGACCAGCGTATGGCGTCGGAGGCCGGTCATCGCGCCGATTCGGCGAGGACCTTCTTTCGGATGTCGAGGGCGAGCTTGCGGCCGCCGCGCTTCTTGCCGAGCTCGGCGCGATTGTCCTCGGTCGAGGAAGTCGCGATGGCCTGTGCAAGCTTGGCCTGCGCATCGTCCTTCGCCGACCACACGGCCTCGACGCCGCCCAGCAGGGCGAAGGGCTCGGCGCCGAATTCGAGCGACGGCATGGTCTTCGACAGCTTCTGAAGCACCGCCGCGGGGATCTTCGTCACCGCCGACATCGCCGCGATCGGCATCAGGCCGACGCTTGCGGAGTCGAGCGCATAGATGCGGTCGGCGAACATGCCGTAGCAGATGAAGGCGCCGCCGACGGCCTGGCCGGTCGCGACGGTGATGAGCTTGTGGCCCTTCCTGCGCGCCAGTTCGAGGCACGACAGGAGATGGCCGAAGTAGCTGGCGAGACCCAGCATCTCGGCGACGCGGTTCGGCTCCTGGCCGGCGCTGTCGACCAGCATGACGATCGGCGTCTTCGGGTGCTTCTCGATGCACTCGATCACATGCGCGGCGAGGCGGAGCGCCGCTGCGTTGTCGATATAGGTCCCGTCGCAGGTGCCG
Source organism: Reyranella sp. GW821-FHT12G01 (assembly GCF_058806575.1). NCBI lineage: Bacteria > Pseudomonadati > Pseudomonadota > Alphaproteobacteria > Hyphomicrobiales > Reyranellaceae > Reyranella > Reyranella sp. GW821-FHT12G01. The sequence goes on along the minus strand of NZ_JBXAPV010000001.1, from coordinate 2,461,004 downwards.
AAGACGCAGACCTTGCTGCCGCCGACCGTGGCGTAGCCGGTCAGAACGGACTTCTCGATGGCGATGCCCTTGGCGGAGGCGCCGAACAGGCGCGCCAGGACGGCGCGGGCGGACGGCTTCTTCGGTGTCGGCTTCTTCATGGCTTACTTCCCGCGCTTGGCGAGGGCCGCGAATTCCGGCCCGGAGGCCAGCGACGCGGCTTCGATGTCGCGCACGCCCATGCCCTTCCAGACGGCGTCGGGATCGTTCGTCGCGCCGAACTTCTTCAGCCGCTTCTCGAGGTCCTTCTGGCGCGCCTTCACCGAGGCGAGGCTGACCGCGCTCGACTTGGTCAGGAGCCTGGCGATCGCGTCACGCACCGCTTCCGAGCTGTCGTGCACCAGCGCATCGGCATCGCCCAGCAGGTACTTGGTCTTGCCGCCGCTCGTCTTCCAGACCAGGGCACGGTTGGCCGAATCGTAGGCCTTCTTGCCCATCCACTTCTCGATGACGATCGGGCCGGAGATGCCCAGGCGCCCATGCTCGGTCATGACGCGGAAGTCGCAGCAGGTCGACAGGATGCCGATGCCGCCATAGGCGCCAATGTCGGTGGCGATGACGGCAATGGTCGGGACCTTGAGGGCGCGGCACTCGAAGATCGCGCGCATCGTCTCGGCGATGGCGATCTCGCCGGCCGAGCCTTCGTGGAGGCGCACGCCGCCACTCTCGATCAGCAGCACACACGGCACCTTGTCGCGCGCGGCAGCCTTGAACAGGCCGGTGAGCTTGGCGCCATGGATCTCGCCGACGGCGCCGCCGACGAACTGGCCGACCTGGGCGGCCAGATAGATCTTCTTTCCGCCGATCTTTGCGCGGCCGATCACCAGGCCGTCGTCGAACGACACCGGGATCCCGAGCTGCGCGAGGTAGGGGCTGGTGAGCCGCTCGGGCGGCGGCAGCAACTCGGCGAACGAGTTCGGGTCGACGAGCGCTGCGATGCGCTGGCGCGCCGTCAGTTCATGGAAAAGCGCGGCGCTCATTTGTCGCCCTTCGTCAGATGATCATAGGCCTGGCGCAGGCGAAGATTCACGAGCACGGGCGGGGCGCCCTGGTCGTTGATCGTCACCTTCGTGCCGCCGGCCGGATAATGGTGGGCGAAGTCGGCGAGGGCGGCGAGCCACGAGGCCTTGTAGCCGGGGATCGACGTCTCGACGTGGCACTCCATCGCGTCGGACGGCTTGCCGCCGCGCTCCAGCAGCACTTCGAGATTGCCCGAGCCGACGACGCCGGCGAGCGCCCACGGCTTGGCCGTCTTCGACGGCAGCGGCTTGGACGGGAAAGCCTTGGCGAACTTTTCCATTCTGTCGGTCCTACCAGTCGACGAATTGCGGGGGCGGGTCGTAGAGCCCGTTGGACCAGCGCACGAGACCCTTGATGTCCTGCGTGGCCAGCAGGCTGCGGCTCGCCTCGGACGGGCGGACGCCGACATCCTCGGGCAGCTGCACGATGCCGCGTGCCCGCAGGTTCTCGGTCTCGCGCTTCTTGCGCTTGAGGCCGACCGGCGTGTAGCCCGCGACTGCGCGGATCGCCGCCTGGCGTTCGGCGACGGAGCGGCAAGCCGCGAGATTGGCGATGCCTTCCTCGGTGACGATGTGGGTGACGTCGTCGCCGTAGATCATGACAGGCGCGACGCCATGCATGGCCTTGCGGATGCTCGGATCCTGCGCGTCGAGTTCCTCGACGAAGGTCGGCACGCGGCCGGCCTGGAAGGTCTCGACCATCTGCACGACGAGCTTGCGACCCGGCGGCGAGCCGGGGCCCGGGTTCGCCTCGCGACCGGCCTTCAGCCAGGCGTTGGTGGGATGGCGACGTCCGGTCGGCTGGCAGCCCATGTTGGGCGCGCCGCCGAAGCCGGTGATGCGGTTCTTCGAAACGGTCGAGGAATTGCCGTTGATGTCGATCTGCAGCGACGCGCCAATGAACATGTCGATGGCGTAGTGGCCGGCGAGCTGGCCCATGGCGCGGTTGGAGTGGAAGCTGCCGTCGCGGCCCGTGAAGAACACGTCCGAGCGCGCCGCGGTGTAGCGCTCCATGCCGACTTCGCCGCCGACGGCGAAGACGCTCTCGACCCAGCCCGACTCGATGGCGGGGATCATGGTCGGCAGGGGATTGACCATCCAGTACTTGCAGATCTTGCCCTTGAGCCCGAGCCGCTCGCCGTAGGTCGGCAGCAGCAGCTCGATCGCGGCGGTGTTGAAACCGACGCCGTGGTTCAGCGACTGGACCTCGTACTTCTCGTAGATGCCGCGCAGCGCCACCATGGCCATCAGCACCTGCACGTCGGTGATGGCGGCGGGATCGCGCGTGAACAGCGCCTGCAGGTGCATCGGATAGGGGGCCTGCACCACGAAGTCGACCTGGTCGGCCGGAATGTCGATGCGCGGCAACTTGTCGACGATCTCGTTCACCTGGGCGAACACGATGCCGTCGGAGAAGGCCGTCGGCTCGACGATGGCCGGCGTTTCCTCGGTGTTGGCGGCGAGGAAGAGGTTCCCCTTGCGATCGGCCTGCGCGGCGGCGATCAACGCCACCCTCGGCGTCAGGTCGATGTAGTAGCGAGCGTACAGCTCATTGTAGGTGTGGATCGCGCCTACCGGGAACTTCTTGGCCTTCACCAGCTCGGCCACGGCGGTGCCCTGCGGGCCGGCATAACAGAAGTCGACCTGTTTGATCATGCCCTTCTTGAAGAGCTCGATATGGGCGGGCAGCGTGATGCACGACATGACCAGATGGATGTCGCGCAGGTCCTTCTTGCCGAGCGTCGCCAGCTGATTGGCGAGGAAGTCCGCCTGCTTCTGGTTGTCGCCTTCCAGGCAGAGGATGTCGTCGGGCTCGATAATTCGCCTGAGAACTTCGGGCACCTTGTCGGGAGCCACGAACTTGCCGCGTGCCAGCTTGCCGACGCGGTCGATGCGCTGCGCCTTGTTCTGACGGCGCGCCGCAGATTTTGCAGTGATCATGGTTCGTTTTTCGTCTATCCCTAGCCGGTGGTCAATGCTGGCGACGCGACCGTTAGGTCGCAGCATTGACCAGCGTTTTTACCCCTGACGACGAAGTGGTCGAGCGAAACCATGCTGATGTTCGAAATACCCTTCGGGACGACCGACTGGGCAAGCGTCGAGCGCACGGAGCATCCGGGCGAGACCGGCAAGGCCTATTGGCGCACCAAGACGTTCAACAACATCCGCGTGCGGATGGTCGAGTACACGCCAGGCTATCTGGCCGACCATTGGTGCCAGAAGGGCCACATCCTGCTGGTGCTCGAAGGTGAGCTCTCGACCGAACTCGCCGATGGCAGCACAGTCGAACTGAAGCAGGGGCAGAGCTACCAGGTCGCCGACAACACGCTCGGTCATCGGTCGAGTACGACCAAGGGCGCCAAACTCTTCATAGTGGACTGACATGACGGACCTGATCGGATTTATCGGCGTCGGCACGATGGGCGAACCCATGTGCCGCAACCTCGCCCGCAAGAGCGGCATGACCGTCCTGGCGGCCGATCGCGATGCAGCGCCGCTGAAGCGGCTGGCAGCCGACGGCGTCAAGACCGCCTCGGTCGACGAGATCGGCGATACCTGCCGCACGATCTTCCTGTCCCTGCCGGGCGGCAAGGAGGTCGAGGAAGTCTGCATGGGCAAGAACGGCCTCACCTCGAAGGCCAAGCTCGGCTGGACCGTGGTCGATCTCAGCACCGCGCCGCCGCTTCTGGCACGCCGTCTCTACGAAGAGTTCCAGGGCAAGGCCTCGGCCTTTGCCGACGCGCCGGTCGCCCGCACGCGCCAGGCCGCGATCGACGGCACCCTCTCGATCATGGTGGGCGCGACCAAACCGACCTTCGAACGCATCGAACCGCTGCTGCGCCACATGGCGAGCGAGGTCACGCATTGCGGCGATGTCGGTGCGGGCCAGACGGTCAAGATCCTGAACAACATGATCCTGTTTCAGACCGTCGTCGCGCTGGCCGAGGGCCTGTCGATTGCCCGCGCCAACGGCGTCGATGGCAAGGTGCTGTTCGAGACGCTGACCAAGGGATCGGCCGATTCCTTCGCGCTGCGCAACCACGGCATGAAGGCGATGCTGCCGGCAGTGTTCCCCGAACGCGCCTTCTCGACGAAGTACGCGCTGAAGGACCTGAGCTACGCGATCGACATGGCCGAGCAGGCCAAGATCCCGGCGCTGGGCGCCGATGTGGCCCGCGAGGTCATGGAGCGTGCCGTCGAACTGGGGCATGGCGAGGAATACTGGCCGGTCCTGCTCAAGGCTATCGAGGACGCGACCGGCAAGGCATAGGCCTGCGGCGGGCGCTGACGATCAAAGCGAGGTCGATGGTTTCTCAGCCTCGTCATCCTCAGCGAAGCGAGGTGCGATATCCCTTGTCATGCATGCAAACGCCGGCGAGGCGGCTCTCTTCGTAGGATTTCATCGTCTCGAAGCGCTGCTGCCACTCGAGATAGCCGATTTGGCGGCCGCCGTTCCATCCCAACGGATAGGGGAACGGGAAACTGAACACGTAGAGACGGTCTGCCGTTTCCTTCGCTGTCGACTGGCAGGATGCGAGATCGGTGGAGACTTCCGTCGCGCCGGTGCCGGGCTTCTGCCATGGGCCAGGCGCGCTGCACGCCGGCACCCCTAGCAGCAGCAGAGCGAGGAAGGCTTTTTCAGCTCCGACGATCGAGGTCGTTCTCGTTCTCCATCGGTATGAGGCGTGCGGCGCTTTCGGATCGGATTTCGTGGCTCACGATCCCAAACGGTTGGGGCGGAGCGAGCGGCGCGGCACTTGGGCCGGGAGCGACAAGGCCCATGGGGCGGGGCACGGGCTGCGGTCTGGTCACCAGCATGGATTTCTCCTTGGGTGATTCCTCAACCGGTCAACCGGTTCGAACGTTCCGGGGAGGGCGAAAAATCCCTGCCTGTAAATCGTGCAGCCGAGGCAGTTAAAGCCTGAACCGGACGCTGGCGCGGGTGCCTTCGACACCGGCATCGTATTCGACCTTGGACTGGAGATTGGCGGCCATCGCGGTGACGACGCGCGTTCCGAGGCCGGTGCCCTGCGTCGAACCGGTGCCCTTCCAGCCCACGCCGTCGTCCTCGACCGCGAGCGAGATCGTATCGTCGCCGACCTTCTGGAGGATCACCCGGATCTCGCCGCGCATGCCGGCGGGGTAGGCGTATTTGTAGGCGTTGGTCAGCAACTCGGTGACGATCACGCCGATCGACACGGCCTTGTCCGTGGGAACGCGGATATCGGCGTCGGCGTGAAGGACCACGACGTTCTTCTTGTCGGCGGCGTCGATGGCGGCGCTCAGCTCGTCGATCAGGCTCATCAGGTAGGAACCCAGCTCGACGATGCGGACGTCGGAGGAGGTGTAAAGACGGCGGTGGATGCCGGCGACGGCCATGATGCGCGCCTGCATCTCCTGCAGGGCGCTGCGAGCGGATTCATCCTGGACGGCGTTGGCCTGGAGACGGGCGAGGGAAGCCACCAGCGCCAGCGAATTGGCGACACGATGGTTGACCTCGTGCAGCAGCAGCTCGGCGCGGTCGCGAGCCTCGCGGATGGTGCGCTGCGCTTCCTCGGCCTCGGCCTTCAGTCGCTGCTGCTGCAAGGCCGACCGGATGGCCGCGCCTAACAGCTCGCGGAAATGGCCCTGCACGTCCTTCCAGACATAGTCGGCGGCGCCCGCCTTGAGGGCCGCCACGGCCACGCGGGCGTCTTCCGAACCGGTCACATAGACCACCGGCACATCGACGGTGATGCGCTGGATCTTCGCCAGCACGTCGAGGCCGGTCTCGTTGGTCAAGTTGTGGTCGAGCGCGATGGCGTCGAATTTCTCGCTGTCGAGAAGCGCAAGCCCGTCGTCGCCTGAGTTGACGTGTCGGATGCTGATGCCATGCGGCGCCAGCGCACGCTCTACCAGTCGGCCAATACCCGCATCGTCGTCGATGTAGAGGACCTTGACCTGATCCATCGTCACTCGGTTGCCGGAACCTGCATCACCGAGAGGAAGAGCCCGAGCTGCTGGATGGCGTTGGCGAAGCTTTCGTAGTTCACGGGCTTGGTGATGTAGACGTTGGCGCCAAGGTCGTAGCAGCGCTTGATCTCGCGCTGATCGTCCGTCGTCGTGAGCACGATCACCGGCGAGCGCTTGAGGTGCGTGTTCGCCTTCACCTTCGCGAGGATGTCGACGCCGGTCATGTCCGGCAGGTTGAGGTCGAGCAGGATCAGCAGCGAACGTGCGCTGCTTTCCTCGCCGCTGCCATCGGCACCCAGCAGGTAGGCCAGCGCCGAGGTGCCGTCCTTGAAGGCGACGATCTCGTTGTTGACGCCGGCGCGACGGATGTTGCGCTCGATCAGCCGGGCATGGCCTTCGTCGTCCTCGACCATGACAATGGAAACGGGCTTCGCGTTCATTCGGAGCCTCTACCTTTTCGTTGAGTTTTCATTGAGCCGGAGCCGCCGCGGCAAATCTATCCGAAACGTCGTACCGCGACCAAGTTCGGACTGCACGGTGATATCGCCGCCCAGGCGACGCACGAGGGCGCGCACATGGGCGAGGCCGATGCCTTCGCCGGGCCGATCCTGCGCACCGGCGCGGCGGAACAGCTCGAAAATGCGTTCGTGGTCCTGCTGGGCGATGCCGCGGCCATTGTCGGTGATGTCTATGTGCACACGACGCGCCGTTTCCCCGGTGGTGATGATGATGCGGCCGGGGCGGTCCCGCGCCAGGTACTTTACCGCATTGTCCACGACATTGCCCACGACCTGCTCGATCGCCAGCCGGTCGCTCACGAGCGCGGGCGCGGTCGAGGGCAGGGCGATCTCGGCGCCGACTTCGTCGGTCTGGTGTCGAACATTGGCGGCGGCGTTCTCGAACAGCGACACCAGGTTGATGGGCTCCGCCTTGAGCTCGCGTCGACCTTCGCGGGAGAGCTTGAGGATGGCGTTGATCAGCCCGTCCATTTTCGAAGTCGAGGCGCGGATGAAGCGCAGGGCCTCTGGAATGTCTTCCTCGGTGGCGAGCTTCGCCTTGCCGGCCAGGTTGGCATCGCCGGCCACGTAGGGGCCGACGGTTTTCATGGCCGCTTCCATCTCGCTGGTGAAGCCCATGATGTTCACCAGTGGCGAACGCAGGTCGTGACTCACGATGTAAGCGAAGCGCTGGATCTCGTCATTGGCGCGGGTCAGCGCCTCGGTACGCTCGATCACGCGTTCCTCGAGGCCCGCGTTGAGCGCCTGGAGCTCCACCCGGGCAGCCATCAGCTGGCGCGTGTACTGGACCACAGTCCACGAGGCGCCGGCGGCGAACAGCACGATCAGGAGGCTGCCGGCGGCGGTCACCCAGGTCAGGAGTTCGGCGCCGTCGTTGACCTCCTGGAGACGCAGGGTGACGCGACCCTCGGCGTTCGAGTTGAGCAGGCCGAGCTGCAACCGCGCCCGGTCCATCAGCAGGCGGCCGCGATCGGACAGCACGATCTGCAATGCGGCGTCGCGCTTGCCGGCCTTGGCCATTTCGATCGTCTCGCCCAGCTCGGCCATCTTGTCGTCGAGGACGCCGGCGACTTCGTTCAGGACGGCGAGTTGACGGGGGTCATTGGCGAGCAGCGTCCGCAGCGAGGCAATATCGTTTCGCAGGCGGGGCTGGGCACGCTCGAAGGGCGTGAGATAGCGCGCTTCACCCGTCAGCAGGTACCCGCGCTGGCCGGTCTCCGCGTCGATCGTGGCCGTCAGGAGATTGGTGGCGAGGGTGCGGATCTGTCGCTCGGTCACCGCCGCTTCGGCATGCTGCGCGGTGCGGACGGAAAGCCAGACGGACACTGCGACGATGGCCAGCAGCGCCAGCACGCCGGCGGCGAGGAATCCGATGGTGCGACGGGCGAATGCTGAACCGAAAAGAGGCATTGATTGAAAGCGACTCGCAGGGACACTGTCGACACCTGCGGGCCTTCAGGTATCGCCGCGATAATACGGAAAGGCTGCGGCGCGTCCATGTGCATCGTTCACTGCTCGGGACGTGCGGAGATCAGCGCTGATCGATGTCCCCGTCGCTCAGCAGGCTGGCCCGCAGAGCGGCTTCCAGTGCGGCATCGAGATCGAAAATGCGTTGCGTGGTGAACCCGGGGTAGCGATCGGTCGGTGCGGCGTGGCTCAGGGCCGCAAAGGCATCAGCGTCGCTTCGGGCTTCGAAGCCGCACAGGATCTCGGGGAAACCGGCAGCCCGAGAGACGGTGAGCGCGAAGGCGCCGGTGGAAACCACGCCACCGATGACGCGATGGAGCAGGTCACGCAGGCCGCGCAGCCGACGGCTGCCGATCTCGTCGGCGCCGACATGGACGGCTACCGCCGCCACGAGATGGCCGTGCGGGAAATTCTTGAGGAACGCGGGCCAGGAAAGACTGCTCATACAGGGCGCAACGCGAGTCTCTCGCAATCGCTGCCTCACATGGGCGTGTTAGCCGGCTTTTCGGTGATATGGTCTGCCGTCAGGGCAAAAAGACCTTCGGGAGAGACGGGATGGCGCGTATCGCGGTTGGTGGTTTTCAGCATGAGACGAACACGTTTGCGCCGCAGCAGGCGACCTGGGAGGAGTTCGTGCGCGCGGATGCCTGGCCGCCGCTGTTGCGCGGCCCGGAAATGATCCCTGGCGTCGAGGGCTTCAACATCCCGATCGCCGGCGCCGTGAAGAAGCTGGCTGAACTCGGCCACGAAATCGTGCCACTGGCATGGTCCGCGGCGGCCCCGGCCTCGTACGTGACTGAGGATGCCTACGAGAGAATGTGGGCGCTGTTCGACGAGGACCTGCGCAAGCTCGGACCGTTCGATGCGATCTATCTCGACCTGCATGGTGCGATGGTCGCGGAGCATACCGAGGACGGCGAGGGCGAGTTGCTGCGCCGCATCCGCGGCATCGTGGGTGACGAGCTGCCGATCGTGGCGAGCCTGGACTATCACGCAAACCTGACCCCCGACATGGCGAAGCTCGCCACGGCGCTGGTGGGCTACCGCACCTATCCGCACATCGACATGGCGGTGACCGGCAAGCGCGCGATCGAGCTTTTAGACAAGCTCTTGCGCGAGAAGCGCCCGGTCTATCGCGCCTATCGCCAGCTCGACTTCCTGATCCCGCTGGTCTGGCAGTGCACCTTCATCGAGCCGGCAAAGGGCATCTTCGACCTCGTGGGCGAACTCGAGGCCGGCGAGAAGAGCCACAACCAGGGCATCGTCAGCGTCACCCACACACCGGGCTTCCCGCCGGCCGACATCGCCCAATGCGGCCCCGCGCTGGTCGTCTACGGCCACGACAAGGAAGCCGTCGAAGCGGCGGCCGACAAGCTCGCCGCGACGGTGAAGGCGCAGGAGAAGGCGTTCGACGGCGAGCTGCTCGATCCCGACCAGGCAGCCCTTCGCGCCATCGAACTGTCGAAGAAGGCGAGCAAGCCGATCGTGCTGGCCGACGTGCAGGACAATCCTGGCGCCGGCGGCACTTCCGACACGATCGGCCTGTTGGCGGCGCTGATGCGCCACAAGGCCAAGGGCGCGGTGATCGGCATGATCGTCGACGAGGGCGCCGCCAAGGCTGCTGTCGAGGCCGGCGAGGGCAACATCATGCGTCGCGGCATCGGGGCCGTGGTCGGCTATGGCGGGGAAAAGCCGATCGAAGCCGACTGGCGGGTGACAAAGCTCGGTAGCGGCGTGTTTACCGGTACCGGCCCGTTCTACGGCGGCGCCAAGTTCCAGATCGGACCGATGGCGCTGGTGACCGACGAGGCCTCGGGCGTCTCGGCGGTACTGGCCTGCAAGCGGGTGCAGGCGGCCGACCAGGAGATGTTCCGCGCGGTAGGTGTCGAGCCGTCGGAGGTGCCAATCCTCGGCCTCAAATCGACGGTGCATTTCCGCGCCGACTTCCAGCCGATCGCAGAGACGATCCTGGTGGTGCAATCGACTGGCGCGCACATCACCGATCCGATGGACATGCCCTACAAGCACCTGCGCAAGGGCATCCGCCTGAAGCCGATGGGGCCGGTCTGGCAGGGCGCCTGACCGGCGCTTCGACCTAAGTCTAGAACGGCTCCCGCATTCCTCCTTGCTACTGTCGCGGGCAATGTGGCGGTGAATCAATCGCACGCCGCAACGGAGGAAGCAGATGAGTATCATATCGTGGCGCGGGTGGCCGTGGAACAGAACTGAGTCGCGGGGCGGGCGGGAGCGTTCGCCCGATCAGACGGACAGCAAGGATCGGCGTCAGCTGCTCCAGGCACTGTCGGTCCTGGCCAGCGGCGGTGCTCTCGCCGCCATGTCGAAACCTGCCGAGGCGAAGGAAGCGGGCGATCTGCCGCCGCCCAAGCGCGCCCTGACCGGTCGCAACGACGCCGGCAAATCGGTGTTCAAGTCGTTCGACGTAACCCCGAAGGTGGTCGAAATCGATTCCAACCCGGGGCTGACGTTCTACGAACTCTACATGACCGACGGCGTGCCGCAGCTCACCGGCAAGGAAGCGGACCCGATGGTGAAGGGAACGATCGCCTTTCCCGGACCGGGCGGCACGATGTTCCGGCTGATCTCGTATCCGGGACGGCGCCCCGAGGGTTACAAGCCGCCGGCGGGCGTCACCCTGGAGAGCGCACTCAAGGAATTGAACGACAAGGTTCCGGGCATGGGCGACGTCATGGAGCGCGGTGCGCCGGGCATGCACACGTCGGACACGATCGATTACGGCGTGGTCGTCCGCGGCGAGATGACCCTGGAACTGGACGATGGCGAGAAGATCCATCTGCGCCAGGGCGACTGCATCGTGCAGAACGGCACGCGCCATCGCTGGCGCAACCCGCTGACGGAACCGTGCCTCATGGCCTTCGTCTCGATCGGCGGCAAGCGCGCCTGAGCGCGCGTCAGTCGTCGGCGAAGGCCGGCCGCAGCGCCCACACCATCGGCACGGTGGTGAGGGCGACGCAGGAGACGGCGATGAGGGCGGTGGTGAGGCCGACCACGTCGCCCAGCAGGCCGAACAGCAGCGGGCCCGTCGCACCGGCGACGGAGCCGCCGGTGTAGAACACCGCGAAGGCCTTGGTGCGCCGTTCCGGGCTCACGAACTCCGGGATGGTGCCGTAGAGCACCGACGAGGTGCCGTTCAGCATCAGTCCGACGGCCGGCAGCAACAGCAGCGCGAAGTCGAGCGGCAGCGGCAGGGCCACGAGGATCAGCACCGTCGTGGCGATCTCGGTCAGCAAGACCGACGGCACGACGCCGAGCTTCTGGCCAACCCAGCCCATCACCAGCTTGCCGGCCGCGCCGCCCGCGAACAGCAGCGACAGGCCTAGGCCGATGGTCGGCAGGTCGGCACCCTTGTTGCGCAGCAGGAACGGCAGGAAGATCAGGAAGCCGGTGCGCACCAGGTCGTCGGCGATGTGGATCGAGAACAGCAGCCAATAGGCCCACGGCCGGTCCTGGCCGGCGACCGCTTTCGACGCCTCGGCCTTGCCGTGGGTCACGATCGGCTTCAGCGAGGCGAGGATGATGCCGGCGCCGACGACGGCGATTGCCGACATCACCACGAGCGTCTGCTGCCAGCCGAGCGAGGCCGCTATCAGAGCGAAGACGGCCGGCAGCAACACCTTGCCGACGTCGCCGGAGAAATTGTAGGTGCCGAGCGCGGTCCGCGAACGCTGGCCGTGATAGGCGGCGGCGACCAGGCTCGAAGCGATGGGGTGCTGCGTGCTGCCGCCCAGGCCCGCGAGGATCAGCCCGGCGATCACGCCGTAGAGCGAGCCGCTGAGCCCCGCCAGCGTGTAGCCGCCAGCGATCAGCAGCGTACCCAGCGCCAGCACGCGCACGCCGCCGAAGCGCTCGGCCAACGCGCCCGACGGGATCTGTCCCGTGGCCATGGCGCCGGAATAGCAGGTCTTCAGCGCACCGATGGCGCCATAGCTCAGGCCGAACTGCGACTGCAGCAGCGGATAGAGCACGTTGAGCAGGTCGGTGAAGCCGTCGTGCAGGGCATGCGCGCCGCCGCAGACGGTGAGGGTGCGTCGGGCGGGAGCGGGGTTGGAGACAGCGATTGTCATCTCGCTGTCACAATACTAGCGACCCGGTATCCGGTCGAACCAAAAGGCGATCTGCTGCTGGAAATCGCGTTCGGCGAATGCAGTGTCTGTGATGATCGAAGGCTTGCCGTTGCGGGCATAGCGCACGCTCTGCAGGCGTTTGAAGGCCGTGTCCGCCGAATGGAGGATCAGCACGTCGCCCTGGCGGCGCTGGAAGACAAATTCGTGGATCTTGCGGATGTTCACAAGGTTGACGACGTAGCGGCCGTCCGGACCGTTGTCGGCAAGCTGGCGCACCGGGATGTCGCGGCCTTCGTTGGTGATGCCCATCAGCGCGAAGGCCTCGGGCGCCGTCATGTTGTCCTTGCCTGTGGTCTGGATCAGCGAGACCAACTTGTCGCCGCGCGGTGAGAGCGTGTGCCGGGGCGAGGGCGGCGGAGCACAGGCAGCCAGTGGCAGAAGAGGGGCGAAGACCAGGAAGCCGCGGCGCGTCGATGCGAACTTGCTCAAACCTTTTCCTTCTCCATGTCGATCTCGATGGGCGCGATCTCCGCGAGCGCGCCGTCGCGGATGGCGCGAAAGAAACAGTTATGCCGTCCGGTGTGGCAGGCGACGCCGGTCTGGTCGACCAGGGCCAGCAGCGTGTCGCCGTCGCAATCGATACGCAGGTCGACCAGGGTCTGGATGTGGCCGGACGTGTCGCCCTTGCGCCACGGACCCTTGCGCGAACGCGACCAGTAGCATGCACGGCCCGTGCGCATCGTCTCGGCGACGGCGTCGCGGTCCATCCACGCCATCATCAGGATTTCGCCGGTGTCGTGCTGCTGGGCGATCGCCGGCACGAGGCCCTGTGCATCGAACTTGATGACGGCGAGGGCGGCGTCGATTTCGGGCTGCTGGTAGGTCGTCGGGGACATCATTGGGGCACCATTGGGCACAGGGGCGAGCCTTGGCCTCCGGAAGGAACGGCGCGTATAATCGCCGCCTACTCGGTTGGCAAATCGGGAGACACGTGAAGAAACCGGCCAAAGCGGCGCCCGTCGGGCACGCTCACGATCACAATCATTGCGTTGAGGACGCCGTGGCGGCGGCCGAGAAACTGTGTGCGGCCAAGGACCTGCGCTTCACGCCGCTGCGTCGCCGCGTACTGGAACTCGTCTGGTCGAGCCACAAGCCGGTCGGCGCCTATGCGCTGCTCGACAGCCTGCGCAACGAAGACCTCGGCTCCGCTCCACCCACGGTCTATCGCGCGCTCGATTTCCTGATCGAGAATGGCCTGATCCATCGCATCGAGCGCATGAATGCCTTCGTCGGCTGTAGCCACCCGGGCGAGGCCCATCGCGGCTTCTTCCTGATCTGCGGCGAGTGCGGCAATGCCGAGGAGATCGAGGGCGAGGGCCTGTCCGATGCGATCGCCGCCAGCGCGACCAAGCGTGGTTTCACCGCGCGCGACATGACCTTGGAAGTGACGGGTACCTGCGGCGACTGCCAGGCATCCTGATCATAAAAAAACTCCGCCGCCCTGAGGCGACGGAGTCATGTCGGACTTCACAGACGCCTTGGATCAGGCGTTGTGCGCGCGGTTCAGCCGCTCGAAGCCTTCGGCCAGATCGGTCTTCAGGTCCTCGACGTCTTCCAGGCCGATATGGACGCGCAGGAGCTGCTTGCCCTCGGGCCACGGCACAGCGGTGCGGTACTGGTCGGGGTGCGCGGGGATCATCAGGCTCTCATAGCCGCCCCAGCTCGCGCCCATGCCGAAGATGTCCATGCCGTCGAGCATCGCCGCCACCGCCGGACGCTTGATGCCGTCGCGCAGGGTGAAGGAGAACAGACCCGACGCGCCCTTGAACTGCTTCTTCCAGTTCTCGTGGCCGGGGCAGTCGGGCAGGGCGGGATGCAGCACCTTGTCGACCTCGGGCCGCGTCTTCAGCCAGTTGGCGATCTCGAGGCCGCTCTTCTCGTGATGACGCAAGCGCACGCCCATCGTACGCAGGCCACGAAGGGCCAGGTAGCAATCGTCGGGAGCTGCGTGGAAGCCGAACGACTGGCAGGCCGTCTTCGCCGTCTCGAACATCGCCCGCGTGGCGCAGGATATGATGCCCATCATCGCGTCCGAATGGCCGACGATATATTTGGTGCCGGCGTGCACCGAGATATCGCAGCCGTGGTCGAACGGCTTGAAGTAGAGCGGTGTCGCCCAGGTGTTGTCGATCAGAACGGCCGCGCCGCCCTTCTTTGCGACGGCGGCCATGCCGGCCACGTCTTGCACTTCGAAAGTCTGCGAGCCCGGGGCCTCGAGATAGACGACCTTGGTGTTGGGCCGCATCAGCTTGGCGAGACCTTCGCCGCCGATCATCGGATCGAAGTAGGTGGTCTCGACGCCGAAGCCCTTCAGCGTGGTGTTGGCGAAGCGGCGCGCCGGACCGTAGGCATTGTCGGTCAGCAGCATGTGATCGCCGGTCTTCAGGAAGCCCACGATGGCGCCGGTGACGGCGGCCAGTCCGGACTGCACGGCGATGGAGCGGTGTGCGCCTTCGATGGCGGCGACGGCATCTTCCAACGCCTTCTGCGTCGGCGTTCCGTTGCGGCCGTAGCCGTAACCTTCGAACGGGATTCGATTCTCGAACTTGTCCATCGTCGGCGAGAGAATCGTCGACGCGTGATAGACGGGCGGATTGACGATGCCGAAGTTGTTGTCGGGATCGCGGCCGGCGACGGCCAAGACAGTGTCGGGTCGGGTATAAGTTTTCTTAGAGGTCATGAATCAACTATGGCACAGGCTTTGCGCCAAGAGCCAGAGATAGACCTCGCTAACGCACAACCGCTGACTCCAAATGAAGATCAGGGGCCAGTGACGATGGGTGTGTCGGTCCTTCCACCCCATTCGGTCCAGGAGCCGTCATAGACCGCTGCTTCGGGCGCGCCGGTGAGATAAAGACCCAGCGCCACGACGCAGGCGGTGACGCCCGAGCCGCAGCTTGCCGTCACTTTCTTCGAGGGATCGATACCTGACGCGGCGATGCGTGCAGTGAGCTTGTCGGCCGGCAGCACCGTGTTGGTCGCCGGATCGAGCAGCTCGTTATAGGGCAGGTTGAAGGCGCCCGGCATGTGGCCGCTGCGCAGGCCGGCGCGCGGCTCGGGCACTTCGGCGCGGAAGCGGTTGGCGGCGCGCGCGTCGACGATCTGCTCCTTCTTGCTATCGATCAGGCCGAAGACGTCGTCGATCGAACGCACCAGCGAGCCGTCGAGGCGCGCCGAGAAAGCGCGATCGCGCGGCGGCGTCGGCGCGTCGGTAACGGGCCGGCCTTCGCTGATCCACTTGGGCAGGCCGCCGTTCAGGATCGACACGTCCTTGTGGCCCATCGCACGGAACATCCACCAGACGCGGCAGGCGCCGGTCATCGGCGTGGTGTCGTAGACCACGATCTTGTTGCCGCTGCCCAGGCCCAGTTCGCCGACGAGCGCGGCGAAGTTCTCCGGTGATGGCAGCATGTGCGGCAACGCCGTCGACTTGTCGGCAATCTCGTCGATGTCGAAGAACATCGCGCCGGGAATGTGCTGCTGCGCGAACTCGCCCTTGGGATCGCGCTTCTGTGCCGGCAGATAGAAGGAACCGTCGACAATGCGCACGTCCGGCGCGTCGAGATGCGCGGCGAGCCATTCGGTGCTGACGAGGGCGTCGGGCCTTGCGTAGTCCATCGGAATTCTTCCTCTATTGCCGCTTAAGTCAGCGCGATGACGAAGCGCCGGTTCATCTTGCCCTTGTTCTCGATCTTGGTGCACTCCACCCGGCCGATCTCGGCGGTGCGGGCGACGTGCGTGCCGCCGCAGGCCTGCAGGTCGACGCCCTCGATCGACAGGAGACGGATGCGGCCCGCGCCCATCGGCGGGCGCACGCTCATCGTCTTCACGAGTTCGGGGCGCGCGGTCAGCTCCTCGTCGGTGATCCATTGCGGCAGCACCGGACGATCGAGGGCGATCAGCTTGTTGACCTCCTCGGTGACCCATTCCTTGGTCGGCACCTCGCCCTCGAGATTGAAGTCGAGGCGGCTCTTGTCGGCGCCGACCTGTCCGCCCGTGACGTTGCCCTTGATGACGGCCGACATCACATGCAGCGCGGTGTGCATGCGCATGTGCAGGTGACGGCGATCCCAGTCGAGCGTGGTGTGGACCTTAGTGCCGACCTCGGGTCGCGGCGCATCGGGTGCCAGCACGTGCAGCACGTCGCCGCCATCGGCCTTGATGGAATCGACGATTTTTGCTTCGCCACCGTCCCAGCGAAGCACGCCGGTGTCGCCGGGCTGTCCGCCGCCGGTGGGATAAAAGATCGAGCGGTCCAGCCGCACGCCGCGCTCCTCGACCATCGTCACGGTAGCGTCGGCTTCCTTGATGTAGGCGTCTTGCCTGAAGAGTTCTTCGACCATGACCGGGATTTAGGCTTTCGCCAGCCGCGCCGCAACTTCCTGGCCGGTCGGCATCGCGGGCGCTGCGCCCAGTTTCTCGACGGAGCATGAGGCGGCGGCGCTGGCGAAGCGCGCGGCCTCCGCCGGTGTGAGTCCGGCCGCCAGGCGCGAGGCCAGCGCGCCGACGAAACAGTCGCCCGCACCGGTCGTGTCGACGACCTTGGTCTGGAACGCGGGAACGGTATCGACGCCTGTCGCACTGACGACGATGGCGCCCCGCGCGCCGAGCGTTGCGATCACCGCGCGCGCGCCGCGTTCGCGCAGGATGTTGCAGGCGGCGACGACGCTCTCCTGCGGGCTGGCCGCGTCGAGCTTGGCGCCGGTCGCCTGCGACAGCTCGATCTCATTCAGGACGGCGACGTCGACGGACTGCATCAGCTCCGCCGGATGCGCCATGAAGGGGGCGAGGTTCAGGACGGTGCGCGCGCCCGCCGCGCGGGCGCCGGCGAGGATCTCCTGCGTCACGTCGAGCGGTGTCTCGAACTGCGCCACCCAGACTTCGTCGCGTCGCGGTGGGTCGCGCACCATCGAGGTGTGGAAGTGCATGTTCGCGCCCGAGGCCACGGTGATCGAGTTGTCGCCTTCGGTGACCTGGATCAGGGCCACGCCGGTTGCCGGCCCCTCGACTTCGGTCACGCCCGAACTGTCGACATCGTTGTCGGCCAGGAAACCGCGCAGGCTGTTGGAGAAGGCATCGTTGCCGACGGCGCCGACCATGGCGGTCGGGACGCCGAGCCGGGCTGACGCGATCGCCTGGTTGAGGCCCTTGCCGCCGGGCAGAAACGAGACTTCCGCACCCAGGATCGTTTCACCCGGCGCGGGTCGCCGCGCGCTCTGCACGACGACATCCATGTTGAGGCTGCCGCAGACGACGACGCGACTCATGGTCTTGGGCTCACTTCATCCAGCGCGGCAGCGGCAGGTTCTTCTCGCGCAGGAACGCCGGATTGAAGAGCTTGGACTGATAGCGGCTGCCGCCGTCGCAGAGGATGGTGGCGATGGTCTTGCCCGGCCCGAGCTCGCGCGCGAGCCGCATGGCGCCCACGATGTTGATGGCGGTCGAGCCGCCGAGCACGAGACCCTCATGTTCGATCAGGTCGAACAGGACGGGCAGGGCCTCCTCATCGGTGATCTGGTAGGCGAGGTCGATCGGCGCGCCTTCGAGATTGGCGGTGACGCGGCCCTGGCCGATGCCCTCGGTGACCGAGTTGCCCTCGGCCTTGAGCTCGCCCTTGGTGTGCCAGTTGAAGAGGGCCGAACCCATCGGATCGCTGAGCGCGATCTTGATGTTCGGGTTGCGCTCCTTCAGCGCGAGCGCGACACCAGCAAGCGTGCCGCCGCTGCCGACCGAGCAGGTGAAGCCATCGACCTTGCCGTCGGTCTGGTCCCAGATCTCAGGTCCCGTGGTGCGATAGTGGCCCCCGCGGTTGGCGATGTTGTCGAACTGGTTGGCCCAGATCGCACCATTGGGTTCCTTGGCTGCCAGCTCTTCGGCGAGAGCGCCGGAGCAGCGGACGTAGTTGTTCGGGTTGGAATAGGGCGCGGCCGGGACGAGGCGAAGGTCGGCGCCGCACAGGCGCAGCATGTCCTTCTTCTCCTGGCTCTGCGTCTCGGGCATCACGATGACCGAGCGATAGCCGCGTGCATTGGCCACCAGCGCGATACCGATGCCGGTGTTGCCGGCGGTGCCCTCGACGATGACGCCGCCGGGCCGTAGCCGGCCGCTCTTTTCCGCATCCTCAATGATCGCCAGCGCCGCGCGATCCTTCACCGAGCCGCCAGGATTCAGGAATTCCGCCTTGCCGTAGATGTCGCAACCTGTCGCGGCCGATGCGGCGCGCAGCTTGATCAGCGGCGTATTGCCGATGCTATCGATGAAACCGGACCGGACTTTCATGAACTGCTCACCGTGCTTGACCCTGCGCGTGCTCCCGGCGCGACGGTAGACAGGGAGCAGGGGGCCACGCAACCCGCGCGGCCATATCTAGCGCCAGCGGTTTCGCATCTCGTCGCGATGCAGGGCGAGCCACTGCAGCGCCATCACGGCCACTGAATTATCGATCTCGTCGCGATCGAGCATGGCGCGCATCTCGGCGAACGGCATGGCCTTGACCAGGATGTTCTCGTTTTCCGATTCCAGCCCGAAGACGCCGCCGACGCCGGTCGAGTCGATGCGGCCGATGAAACTGGTGCAGGTCTCCGAACAGGCGCCCGGGCTCAGGACGACGCTGTGCATGGGAAAGAGGTCGAGGATCTTCAGCGACGCTTCCTCGATCGCTTCACGGCGGGCGACCTCCTCGGACGTCTCGCCGTCCTCGATGATGCCGGCGACGATCTCCCAGCACCAGGGATGGCGACCGGCGGCATAGGTGCCGGCGCGGAACTGGCGGATCAGCACGACCTCGTCGCGGATCGGATCATAGGGCAGCACGGCCGCGGCCTGGCCGCGCTCGAACACCTCGCGCTTCACCTCGCCACTCTGGCCGCCCTGGTAGAGGCTGTGACGGAAAAGATAGCGGGCGACACGGAAATAGCCTTGGAAGGCCACGGTCCGTCCAATCAGTTCGGCCTTTTCGCCGGGCAGGGGGATCGAGGGCATGATTCGCACTCCACAAGCAAAAAGGGCCGCCCCTTTGCAGGAACGGCCCCAATTGGCTCCGGAGGTAGGAATCGAACCTACGGCCAGGCGATTAACAGTCGCCTGCTCTACCGCTGAGCTACTCCGGAATAAACTCGGTACGACGGCGGTACGTCGGCCGCGAAGGCGCGGTCTTGTGACAGAGCCGGTGTTGCGACGCAAGACCTGTCATTTGTGCAAATTGTGGAGGCCCGGGCCGGAGTCGAACCGGCCTGGAAGGATTTGCAGTCCTCTGCATAGCCGCTTTGCTACCGGGCCACACAATATGCGCGCGGTGCTATACGCGTCGCACGTCGAGCCGGTCAAGCCGGGCGCGACGCAGCGCCCTTTGACGCTGTCCTGCACCGCCGCCTATAAAACAACCGCTACATCTAGGGGGCAGCCTATGACGGATTTCGCGCTCGCGCGACGCAACATGGTGGAGGGTCAGCTCCGACCCAACCGCGTCAATAATGCCGGGCTGCTGGCGATCCTGGGCGATCTGCCGCGTGAACGCTTCCTGCCCGACGCCCTACGCTCGGTTGCCTACGCCGACGACGACGTGCCCCTCGGCAATGGCCGTTTCATGATGGAACCGATGGTGCTGGCCCGCCTGATCCAGACCCTGCAGCCGCTGCCCGAGGAAAAGGCGATGGTCGTGGCCGCCGGCCGCGGCTACGGCGCCGCGATCCTGGCGGGATTGTCCAAGTCGGTGATTGCCGTCGAGACCGATGCCGGCCTGGCCGCCGCCGCGAAGCAGGCCCTGCAGGAGCTGGGCGTCTCGGGCGTGCAGCAGGTCACCGGCGAGGCGGCGCAGGGTGCGGCGTCCTCCGGCCCCTATGACGTCATCCTGATCGAGGGCGCGGTCCGCGAAGTCCCCAAGGCCATTGCCGACCAGCTCGCCGAGGGCGGCCGGCTGGCCACGGTCATCGCCGATCCGAGCGGCGCCCTGGGCGTTGCCCATCTTTTCGTGAAGCAGGGTGGGATCGTGTCGGGGAGGCCGCTTTTCGATGCCGGTTCGCCGGCGCTGCCGGGCTTCGAGCCTCCCGCCCGGTTCACCTTCTAGACACGTGCAGGCATTTGGCATGCTGAGGGCTACCAATAGTGTTCCGCCTGATGCTAGGGTGCCGTCCACAGATGAGGGTAGAACGATGCGTATCCGGCCCAGCTTGAGGCATGCCCGCACCGCGGTCGCGTGCATCCTCGCGGTCGGGCTCGGGGGAGCTTCCAATGCGTGGTCACAGAGCCTGATCGAGGCGCTGTCGACGACCTACAACAGCAATCCCGACCTGCTGGCGAGCCGCGCAATCCTGCGGCAAACCGATGAAACGCTGTCGCAGGCGGTCGCCAACTGGCGCCCCCGCGTCACGCTCAACCTCGAGTACAACAAGGTCGAGCAGGACTCCTACTCGGTGCGAACGGCGCCCACGTTCTATGCGCTGAACGGCAAGTTCACGACCTTGCAGATCGTTCAGCCGGTGTTCCGGGGCGGCAAGACGGTCGCCGAAACCAAGCAGGCGCAATCGAACATTCAGGCCCAGCGCGCCCAGCTCGCGGACACCGAGCAGACCGTGCTGCTGTCGGCGGTGACGTCCTACGCCGACCTCGTGCAGAACATCGGCATCGCCGATGCCCGCCGCAACAACGTACGCGTACTGGTCCAGCAGCTCGACGCCACGCGCGAACGCTTCCGGGTCGGCGAACTGACCATCACCGACGTGTCGCAGTCCGAGGCCCGCCTCGAACTGGCCAAGGCCGACCTCGTCCAGGCCGAGACCAACGTCCGCATCTCCGAGGCGGCCTTCCAGCGCACGATCGGCAAGAAGCCGGGCCGGCTGGGTGAAATCCCGCTGATCGGCGGCCTGCCGTCGTCGGAAGAGGAAGCGATCGGACTGGCGATGGATAGCGGCCCGCGCGCCGTCACGGCCGCGCACCGGATCACGGCGGCCAACTACGGTGTCAATTCGGCGGTCGGCGATCTGCTGCCGCAGGTCAACCTCGTCGGCGCGCTGCAGCAGCAGTTCGACCTGCAGGTCCCGACCGACAAGTACTACAACTACGCCGTCCGTCTTCAGGCCACGATCCCGATCTTCCAGAACGGCAGCGAATGGTCACGTATCCGTTCGGCGCGCGAACTGGTCGGTCAGCGCCGCAACGAACTCGACAGCGCCCGCCGCACCGTGGCCGAGAACGTCATCCGTGCCTGGCGCCAGCTCGACTCGTCGCGCTCGCGCGTGACGTCGTTCGAATCGCAGGTCCGCGCCAACGAAGTCGCGCTGAACGGCGTTCGCCAGGAAGCGCTGGTCGGTTCGCGCACAACCCTCGACGTGTTGAACGCCGAGCAGGAACTGCTCAACGCCCAGGTCAACCTGATCCAGGCGCGTCACGACGTGCAGGTCTCCTACTACGGCGTGCTCTCCGGCATCGGCCGCCTCACGGCGCGCACGCTGGCGCTGCCCGTCGAGTATTACGACGAAGAGCGCTACTACAAGGACGTCGGCTCCCGCTGGATCGGCTGGGGCAGCAGCGGCGAATCGGGCACGGGCATCATCCCGCCGTCGACCTCGCCGGCTGGCGTGGCTGGGAGCGCCCCCGTCGGGAGCAGCAATAGATGAGCGACGGCAGGGGCAGCCAGAACAACGAGCCCTCGATGGACGACATTCTGGCGTCCATCCGCAAGATCATCTCCGACGACGAGGCCCGCGCCCAGGGGGCGGGACCGCGGTCGGGGGCTTCGTCGCAGCGTCCGCCGGTCACCGTTCCTCCCATGCCGCCGCGCCCCGTGCCGGGCGATGACGTGCTCCTTCTCACAGATATCGTTGAAGAGCCCAAATCCATGTCGAACATCGAGCCCATGCCGCTGCGGGTCGATCCTGTGAATCCGGCAGAGATGCCGCAGCCTTCGACCGAGCCGGCCGTCAGCGAGAAGCCTGCCAATGACAAGCCGGCTGCCGAGACGCTGGTCGGCGCCGGCGTGGCGGGTGTGGCCAGTTCCGCGTTCGCACGTTTGAACCAGGCGGTGCAGGACAGCGTGCCGGCTCCGGCGGCGACCAATCCCGGCCCGTCGGTCGGAGGCCAGACCATTGAGGATCTGGTGAAGGAAATGCTGCGCCCGATGCTGAAGGACTGGCTTGATACGAACCTGCCGCCGATGGTCGAGCGCTATGTTGAACGCGAGATTGCCCGGCTGACCCGCCGCTGACCCCCAGGCGCCACCTACAAATTCCCGCCACGGTGTCGCAGCCGTGGCGTTTTTCATTTAAGGCCAAGAAATGCTCGACAAGACCTACGACCCCAAGGAAATCGAGGCCCGGCGCTACCCCGAATGGGAAAACGCGGGAGCTTTCCGTGCCCATCCGGAATCGCCGAAGCAGCCCTATTGCATCGTTATCCCGCCGCCCAACGTCACGGGCAGCCTGCATATGGGCCACGCGCTCGATAACACGCTGCAGGACGTGCTGATCCGCTGGCGCCGCATGAAGGGCGACGACGTGCTGTGGCAGCCGGGCACCGACCATGCCGGCATCGCCACGCAGATGGTGGTGGTGCGCAATCTCGAGCAGGAAGGCATCGGTCTCGCGGTCGGGGGTGCCGCGCAGAGCGACGCCAACAAGAAGCTGCTGAACCGTGAGGAATTCCTCGCCAAGGTCTGGGAGTGGAAGGCCTATTCCGGCGGCACGATCACCAGCCAGCTCCGCCGCCTCGGCGCCTCGTGCGACTGGAGCCGCGAGCGCTTCACCATGGACGAGGGCCTGTCAAAGGCCGTGCTCAAGGTGTTCGTCGAACTCTACAAGCAGGGCTTGATCTATAAGGACCTGCGACTGGTCAACTGGGACCCCAAGATGCTGACCGCGATCTCCGACCTCGAGGTCGAATCGCGCGAGGTGAAGGGCCATCTCTGGTACTTCAAGTATCCGATCGACGGCAGCCCTGATGAGTTCATCGTGGTCGCCACGACGCGGCCGGAGACGATGCTGGGCGACACCGGCATCGCCGTGCATCCCGACGATCCGAAGTGGAAGCATCTGATCGGCAAGCACGCCGTGCTGCCGCTGGTTGGCCGCAGGATCGCGATCGTGGGCGACGAATATTCCGATCCGGAGAAGGGCTCGGGCGCGGTGAAGATCACGCCGGCGCACGATTTCAACGATTTCGAGGTCGGCCGCCGGCACAATCTCGAAGCCATCAACATCTTCGACAAGTTCGCGCGGGTGAACGACAAGGCGCCGGAAAAGTATCGCGGCCTCGACCGTTTCGACGCCCGCAAGAAGATCGTGGCCGAGATGGAAGAGCTGGGCCTGGTCGAAAAGATCGAGCCGCATACTCATGCGGTGCCCTACGGCGATCGCGGCGGCGTGCCGGTCGAGCCCTATCTCACCGAGCAGTGGTACGCCGATGCGAAGAAGCTCGCCGAGGCGCCGCTGGCGGCGGCGCGCGACGGCCGCGTGAAGTTCGTGCCCGACCGTGGCCGCGAGGATTTCTTCCGCTGGATGGAGAACATCGAGCCCTGGTGCGTGTCGCGCCAGCTCTGGTGGGGCCATCAGATCCCGGCCTGGTACGGGCCGGACAAGAAGGTGTTCGTGGCGCTCTCCGAGGAAGAGGCGAAGGCCGAGGCGCGGGCGCATTACGGCAAGGACGTCGTGCTGGAGCGCGATCCCGACGTGCTCGACACCTGGTTCAGCTCGGCCCTGTGGCCGTTCTCGACCCTGGGCTGGCCCGACCAGACGGCGGAACTGACCAAGTACTATCCGACCAGCACGCTGGTCACCGGATGGGACATCCTGTTCTTCTGGGTCGCCCGCATGATGATGATGGGCATGCACTTCATGAAGGAAGTGCCGTTCCGCACCGTCTATCTGCACGGCCTCGTCACCGACGAGAAGGGGCAGAAGATGTCGAAGTCGAAGGGGAACGTGATCGATCCCCTGGAGCTGATCGACAAATATGGCGCCGACGCGCTGCGCTTCACCATGACCTCGCTGGCCGCCTCGCAGGCCGGCCGCCTGCGGTTGGCGACGGCTCGCGTCGAGGGGGCGCGCAACTTCGCGACCAAGCTGTGGAACGCGACGCGCTTTGCCGAGATGAACGGCGCGGCGCTGCCCAAGGGTTTCGACCCGGCGTCGGCAAAGCTCACCGTCAACAAGTGGATGCTGGGCGAGCTGGCGCGCGCCAACCAGGCGATCGACAAGGCGCTGACTGACTACCGGCTGAACGAGGCCGCTAGCACGCTCTACGAATTCGTCTGGGGCGTGGTCTGCGACTGGTACGTCGAGCTGACCAAGCCGATCGTGCAGGGCGCGGATGGGCCGGAGAAGGACGAGACGCGCGCCGTCACGGCCTTCGTGCTGCGCGAGACGGTGAAGCTGATGCACCCGGTTATGCCATTCATCACCGAGGAGCTGTGGGACAAGCTCGGCCACCGCGCCGAGCACGGTCCGCTGATCGGCCAGCCCTGGCCCGCGCCGACGGCCGTGGATGCGGCGGCCGATGCCGAGATGGGCTGGCTGGTGAAGCTGATCTCCGACATCCGCTCGGCCCGCGCCGAACTGAACGTGCCAGCCGGGGCCAAGCTGAAGCTGCTGGTGATCGGCGGCAACGACACGACCTCGGCGCGTCTGGAGACGCATCGTCCTGCCATCGAGCGACTGGCGCGTATCGAGGGTGTCGAGGCGGCCGCGTCGGCGCCCAAGGCGTCGCTGCAGATCGTGATCGGCGAGGCGACATACGCGATGCCGGTCGGCGACGTGATCGACCTCAAGGCCGAGAGCGCCCGCCTGCAGAAGGAAATCAAGAAGCTCGCCGACGAGGTCGGCAAGATCGACGCCAAGCTCGCCAACGCCGCCTTCGTCGCCCGCGCACCGGAAGAGGTGGTCGAGGAACAGCGCGAACGCCGGGCGCAGGCCGAACAGACCGGCGCGCGGCTCAGCGCGGCGCTGGAGCGGCTGGGCGCTTAGTGGTGATTTCCGGCACGCCGTCGTACGATTATGGATATCCAGGTGGAGGCAAAGCATGACCTACACGCTCGAGCAACTGAGCGCGGACATCGGCAAGGCCCTCAAGGCCGATTCCGGGATCGCGGGTAAGCAGGAAATCTGCAAGCTGGTATCGAAGGTCCTGCTCGACGATGAATTCGTCGCGAGGCATCTGACTGCCGAGCAGTGCCGCCCGCGAAAGGTCCTGTATGAGGATCCGGAGCTGGGTTTCTGTATCTGCGGGCATGTGTACGAGACTGCCGCACACGGCGGGCCACATGATCACGGAACCAGCTGGGCGATCTACGGCCTCGCCATCGGCGATACGGAGATGACTGACTGGCGGATCGTCAAGAAGGGTGAGGGCGGTGAGCCGACTCTCGTCGAGCCCTCCAAGACCTACACGTTGAAGCCGGGCGATAGTCACTTCTACGACGTCGGCGTCGTCCACTCGCCGAAGCGGGACGGCTTGACCAAACTGGTGCGCATCGAGGGCACCAATCTCGATCGCATCCAACGCTCGAACATCAAGGCCGCCTGACGACTACGCGGCTAACGCCTGATCTGCATCGAGAGATATTTCGCCAGTCCGGCGCCGTAGGGCGGACGCAGCATGCGTAGCGGCGCCAGGTCCCATTTGATCTGGTGATAGATCGACTTGCGATGGCTGAATTCGCGGAAGCCGTCGTGGCCGTGATAGGCGCCCATGCCGGCCGGACCGATGCCGCCGAACGGCAGCTCTTCCTGCGCGACATGCATCACGACGTCGTTGACCGTGACGCCGCCGGAGGTCGTGCCGTTCAGCACCCGGTCGCGTTCCGCGTCGTCGCTGCCGAAATAGTAGAGGCCGAGCGGGCGGTCATGGGCGTTGATGTAATCAACTGCCTCCTGCACGTCGCCATAGGTCTTCACCGGCAGCAGCGGCCCGAAGATCTCCTCCTGCATGACCTTCATGTCGTCGGTCGGATTGAGGATCAGGGTCGGCGCGATGCGGCGGTGCGGCTGCTGGCGCAGATCCTCTCCGGCCGGATTGATCTCGACCAGTTCGGCGCCCTTGGCGCGCGCATCGTCGAGGTAACCCATGAGGCGGGCATAGTGCCGGTCCGACACGATCGCGGTGTAGTCGGGGCTCTCGCGAATCGTCGGGAACATCTTCGCGACGGAGGCCTTGGCTTCGGAGACGAAGTCGCCGATGCGGTCCGAGGGCGCCAGCACGTAGTCCGGGGCCAGGCAGATCTGGCCGGCATTCAGCGTCTTGCCGTTCATGATCCGCGCTGCAGCCACGGCCATGTCGGCAGAACGGCCGACGACCACGGGGCTCTTGCCGCCCAGTTCGAGCGTTACCGGCACGAGGTTCTCCGCCGCCGCTCGCATCACATGCCGGCCGATCGAGGTCGCGCCCGTGAAGACCAGGTGATCGAAGGCGAGGGCGGTGAAGGCCTGTCCCACCTCTGGTCCGCCGGTCACCACGGCGATCTCGCTTTCGTCGAAGACGCTGGCGAACATTGTCTTCAGCAGGTCCGATGTCGCTGGCGTCGTCTCGGACGGCTTGACCATCGCGCGATTGCCCGCGGCCAGAACGCCGGCCAATGGAGCAAAGGTGAGGTTCACCGGGAAATTCCACGGGCTGATCACGCCGACGACGCCCTTGGGCTGATAGCGGATCTCGGCCTTGGCGCCGAGGAAACCCAGGATGCGCGGCGTCGTGCTGCGGCGTTCGGTGCGCATCCAGCTTCGCAGGCTGTCGCGCGCATGCTTCAGCGGACCGATCGAGCTGGCAACGTCGGCAAAAGCCGTCACGGTGGGCGAACGGGCGCCGAAGTCGGCCGACAATGCCGCTTCGATGTCCCGCCGGCGATCGACCAGCAGGCCGATGCAGCGATTGAGCCGGTCGATACGGATCTCGGCCGACGGCGCGCCGTCCTTGAGCTGGGCGTCGCGCTGCTTCTGCAGGATCGCCTTCAACGACGCGGGCGTCGGCTCGTTCATGGCGTTACGAGGCCTTCCTGAGGTCCGGGACGTAAGGCTTGCTGGCGAAATGCTCCTGGCCGTCGCCGCGCGCAAACCGCAGGCCGGCATGGCGGATCGCATCGTCGTCAACCGGATCGAGCGGCACGTAGTAGCGGTCGTCGACCTTGGTGAAGGTGTCGTTGTCGACGCGATTGTAGCAGATCAGCAGGGTCCAGCGCCGGTTAGGCGAGCGGTTGGCGTCTGAGCGGTGGATCGCGTTGCAATGGAAGATCAGCGCGTCGCCGGCCTCCAGTTCGCAATACTCGACCGGGCACTTCTCCAGGATGTGCGGCATGCGCTTGGGATCGACCTCGTTCTGGGTCGGCGACAGCGGCGTGTGGTCGATGCGGCCGAGCCTGTGCGAGCCGGTGGCGATCTGCAGGCAGCCATTGTCGCGGTTGGTGCGGTCGAGGCCGATCATGACCGAGAGCATGTCGGGGCGCAGGCAGCCATTGTAGTACCAGTAGCCGTAATCCTGGTGCCATTCCCAAGCGCCGCCGACCTCGGGCTCCTTGGCCGTCAGCTTCGATTGGTAGTGATAGACCGGCCCGCCCAGCAGCGACGCCGACGTGTCGACCATGCGGCGCACGCGGGCGGCGAGCCCGTAGACGCTGTCGCCGGCGCGGTTCCAGAGCGCGATGCGCGTCGAGCGGCCCTCGCCATCGCGACGGTCGAGGATGCTGTCGCGCACGGCGGGATCTTCCTCCATCGCCCGGGTCAACAGCTTCACCTCGTCGGGCGCGAACAGGCCGCGCGCGTAGGTGAAGCCCTTCTCGTTGAACTCCGCGGTCTGCGCCGCGCTCAGCACGTTGGGCATGGTTTCCTCACTCTAGACGGGGCGGAAGACGTTGCGTCCGCCCGATTCCGAGACCGAAACCTTACGCCCGAGCTGTTCGCGCGTCAGCATGTCGGCGACCAGAGCGGGATCGTCCGGGGTCATGGCGACGAAGCGGTCCCCGGTACTGTCGAGGCGGCCCAGGATGTAGCCGCGCTCGGGCGCGTCCTTGCCGTAGGTGACGCAGTATGTTTCGACCGTGCCGGTGCCCGTGGGCTTGGTCTCGACCTTGCGCCTGGGGCGGGCGTCGAGTTCAGCCTGGAACTTCTTCGGATCCTCGCGCGTCCACGCGCCCTTGGTCGGCTCCGTGGAGTAGAGGCCGGCCGAGTGCTTGGTGAGGTAGTTGCCGTTGGCCGTAACCATGCCGAAGGAGCCGGGTTTGGCGCGCACCACGTTCATCATCTCGGCGATCGAGTGGGTGACGTAGTTGTTGCCGGGACCGCCGAAGAAGGGAAGGCCGCCGGTCACGCTGATTGGGCGCGGATCGTCGGTGGGGATGCCGATCTCGGTCATCGCCACTTCGACGGCCGAGGGGAAGCAGCTGTAGAGATCGAAGGCGTCGATGTCGGAGACCTTCTTGCCGGCCATGTCGAGTGCGATGCGGGCGCAGCCGCGGATTGCGGGCGAGGAGTCGAGCTTGTCGCGCTCGGACACGACCCAGGTGTCGGTGCCGTCGGCGCAGCCGTGCAGGAACACCCAGCGGTCCTGCGGGATGCCCCATTCGCGGGCCTTCTCAACGGATGTCACGAGCACGGCGGCCGCCTGGTCGATGATCGCGTTGGCGTTCATCAGGCGCGGATAGGGAAAGCAGATCCAGCGATTGTCGGGAGAAATCGTCGACAGCGCCTCGGCGCTGTAGCCCTCGCGGCGCGTGGCCAGTGGGTTGTCCTTGGCGACGGCGGCGAGGCGCTCGAACAGGCGGCCCATCGCCTTCATGTGGCTGTCGACGTCGCGCTTCAGGCCGCCGCGGATCGCGTTCTCCAGCAGCGGATAGAAATGGATGGCGGCGCGCAAGTCGTGGCGCGCTTCCTCCTCGCTGAAGCCGAAGCGGGCATCGCCGATGCGCGTCGGCTCGCCGCCGCCCGGATCCTCGTTCCAGTCGATCTTCATGTCGGCGCGGCGCGCGTTCTGCGTGCTGCGCAGCAGCTCGGAGCCACAGATCAGCGCCAGCTCGGTCTCTCCCCGGGCGATCT
This sequence comes from Reyranella sp. GW821-FHT12G01, assembly GCF_058806575.1. NCBI lineage: Bacteria > Pseudomonadati > Pseudomonadota > Alphaproteobacteria > Hyphomicrobiales > Reyranellaceae > Reyranella > Reyranella sp. GW821-FHT12G01. Next base: position 2,431,836 of record NZ_JBXAPV010000001.1, on the reverse strand, counting down.
GCTCGGCGAACTTGTTCACCAGGTACTGGGGCATGTTGCCGCCCGAGTGGGTGTAGAGCAGCTGCTTCGGGTCGGCGTGCAGCCGGTTGGCGACGCTCATCGGCGGGTTGGTCGAGCGGCCGTAGGGTGAGGCGAAGCGCGGACTGATGTCGCTGAAGAACTCCATCACCGCGATGGCGTCGACCAGATGCCCGAGCGCATGGCCGCCGATCGCCGCCTTCGTGTCTTCGAGCGCCGCGTTCGCAGCCTCGGCGCAGAAGGCGACTCGCGAGCGTTCGCTCGATGGCTTGCCGACCGTGTCGGTGATCTGGCCAGCGCCGACCAGGATGGGGGTACGCGGATCGATCATTTGACGAGCGCCTCGATTTCGGAGGGAGTGAGTCCGGCCTGGGCCAGCACCGCCTTCGTATCTTCGCCGAGTGCGGCGACCTTGGGGCCGCTCTGCAGCGGGGAGCCGGAGAAGCGAAACGGTGGCGCCGGCGACTGGTAGGTGCCGCCACCGTCCTCGATGGTGCAGAGCGAGCCGCGATGCTCGACCTGCGGATCTTTCAAAGCCTCGGTGACGGTGACGTAGGGCGAGCAGGGCACGCCCTGCTTCTCCAGCGCGGCGACGACATCCTTCACGCTCATCTTCTTCGACCACTCTTCGAGCTCGTCGACGAGCTGGCCCCAGTTCATGCGGCGGTCGTGGTATTTCTCGAAGCGCGGATCGGTCAGCCAGTCGCGGCGTCCGGCGGCGGTCGCCATGTCCTGGAAGGTCTTCTCGCTGGCGGTCGCCAGCATGACATAGCCGTCGCTGGCTTCGATCGGGCCGTACATCGGACGCGACGGCATCTCGAAGTCGAACTGGGCGCGGTTGACCTCGCCCAGCAGCATTCCGACCAGGGTCTCGAACATCGACACGTCGACCATCTGGCCCTTGCCGGTGGCGTGGCGCTGGTGGACGGCGGCGAGGATAGCGCCCATCGCATAGGCGCCACTCGCATAGTCGGCGACGAAGATCCCGCAATTGTCGGGGCGCTGGCGGCCCTGCTGGTAGAAGAGATGCGCCATGTCGTAGCCGGTCGAGGCGTGGATGACCGGCGCATAGGCGGGCCGGCCGGCGCCGGGACCCGTCTGGCCGTAGCCCGAGATGGCGCAATAGATCAGCCGCGGGTTGATCTTCGACAGCTCGGCATAGTCGAGGCCAAGCCGCTTCATGACGCCCGGCCGGTAGTTCTCGACCAGGATGTCGACGGTGGCGATCAGCTTCTTCACCGCCGCGACCGACTCCGGCTTCTTGAGATCGAGCACGATCGACTTCTTGCCGGCATTGAGCTGGCCGAACATCGTGCTGAAGCCGTCGCGCTGCACCGGGCGTGAGCGCATCAGATCGCCTTCGGGCGATTCGACTTTCACGACATCGGCGCCCATGTCGGCCAGCAGGCGGGCGCAATGCGGGCCGGCGATGGTGGTCGAGAAATCGAGGATGCGCAGGCCGTCGAGCGGCCTTGTCATGTCCGTCATGTGTTCACCGGGTTGCGAGAATGAGGATGACGCCGCCGACCACCAGGATGCTGCCGATCCATTCGCCGAGCGACGGCCGTTCCTTGAGGATGAGGCGGGAGGAGATGAAGGTGAAGACGAGCTCGATCTGGCCGACGGCGCGGACCAGCGCGGCGTTCTCCAGCGTCATGGCCAAGGCCCAGCCAGCGGAGCCCAGCACGCTGAAGATGCCGACCCAGATCGAGGACCGCCAGTTGAACCAGACCTTGGAGAGCTGTGGCCGGTCGCGGCGCGACAGGTAGAGCGCCATCAGGATCACCTGGATGGTATTCATGCACGCGAGCACGGTGATGCCACGCACCATGAAGTCGCCCTCGGGCAGCAGCTTGGAAGCCTCGCGGATCGTGCCGGCGGCGATGGCGAAGATCGCGCCGGACATGATGCCGTAAAGCGCGCCCTTGTGGGTGAGGTCGGCCAGCACGCCGCGTACGTCGGAGAACTTGCCGCGCACGCTCAGGATCGCGACGCCACCCAGGCAGACCAGGATGCCAGCCCAGGCGCCGAGCTTCAGCGGCTCACCGGCGATGAAGGTCGCGAACAGGGCGACGAACACCGTCTCGGTCTTGGAGTAGACCGTGCCGACCGCGAAGTTGCGCAGCGAGAAGGCATGGATCATCAGCGAGGTGGCGATGATCTGCGCTACGCCCGCGATGGTCACCAGCAACAGGAAATACAGCGAGATCGACGGCACGTGCCGGCCGGTCACAAAGACCAGGAAGGCCAGCATGCCCAGCGCCAGCGGGGCGCCGTAGAGGTAGCGGACGAAGTTGGCGCCATCGACGCTCAGGATGCCGCGAATCTTCTGCTGCATCGTCGTGCGGATGTTTTGGCACAGAGCGGCAGCGACGGTAATCGGTATCCAGAGCGGCACGGCGTTTAACTCCCTTGCCGGGAGTGTATGGGGTCAATAGCCTGCCGTCTGCGGTTTAGATTTTCGCGATGCGTACTCTCAAATGGACCGCGGGCCTCCAGACCCGCTCATGATCATGAGGCGGGCCTGGAGGCCCGCGGTCCGGAGATCAGATATCTACTCCGACGGCATCGGCGACCGAAGCGAAGCCGTCACGCGCCAGAAGGGCCGCGAGTTCATCCTTTATGCGGCGGACGAGCGGCGGGCCTTCGTAAACCATGGCCGAGTAGAGCTGCACCAGGCTCGCGCCAGCGCGGATCTTGGCATAGGCGTCGGCGCCCGAGCCGATGCCGCCGCAGCCGATCAGGGGGAACTGGCGCTCGGTACGGATCGCCGCTTTACGCAGCACCTCCGTCGACAGCGCCGTGAGCGGGGCGCCCGAGAGGCCGCCGGTCTCGCCCTTCCGGTCGGACCGCAGCGTGGGCGGGCGCGACAGCGTCGTGTTGCCGATGATGATGCCGTCGAGCCTGAGGTCGCGGCAGACGAAGACGATGTCGTCGAGATCGTCGTCGGTCGCGTCGGGCGCGATCTTGACCACCAGCGGCACCGGCTTGGCGGCAATGGCGTCCTGCACGCGCTTCAACAGGCCGGCCAGCTCGGTGCGGCCCTGCAGGCTGCGCAGGCCCGGCGTGTTGGGCGAGGAGACGTTGCAGACCAGGTAGTCAGCATAGGGCGCCAGCGCGACGCAGCCGGTCACATAATCGGCGGCGCGATCGGTGCTGTCCTTGTTGGCGCCAATGTTGACGCCGACGAAGCCGCGCCGGGCACGGGCGGCGAGACGGGCGCGGGCGGCGTCGAGGCCGTGGCCAGGGAAGCCCATGCGGTTGATGACGCCGCGATCCTGCGGCAGCCGGAACAGGCGGGGGCGCGGATTGCCCTCCTGCGGACGGGGCGTGACGCTGCCGATCTCCACCAGCCCGAAGCCCTGTGCCAGCATGGCGTCGGCCACCTCGGCATTCTTGTCGAAGCCGGCGGCCAAGCCGATCGGGTTGGGCAGCGAGCGTCCCCAAATGGTGGTCGCCAGCGAGGCAGGATCGGGACGCCGGTCACCCGGCAGCAGGCCGCTCTTCAGGGCGCGGATGGCAAGGCCATGCGCTGCCTCGGCGTCGAGGCGGGAGAGGGCGAGATCGAGGAGGGAATACCAGACGGCCATGCCCGTCTGGTTAGCAGAGGTTCCCTGTGGAGCGCTTTGCTGCGCTAGCGGCGATCGCCACCCTGGTTGGGGCGGATGCCGGGAGAGTCGGTGAACACGACCATGAACAGCTCACGGAAGAGCTGGGCGATGCGTGGGTCGTTCGGGCCGGTCGCCGGGGTCGTGGCGGTGGTCTCCGACATGGTCATGTCGTTGCGGCAGTAGATGGCATAGACGTAGAACACGCCCGGCTGGTTGGGCTTGAAGCGCGTCGTGCCCTTGCAGACCGCGTCGCTGTTGAGGTCGTTGGCCGGATTGAACACCAGCATCAGCCGGTAATCGGGCCGCGGCTTCTCGGCCGGCTCCTCGTAGGTGAAGGTGAGCCGCGGCATCGGCTTGGCCGCCTGCATCATCGGCAGCAGGTCGCGTGCGACGATCGCCGGATCGGTACCGGGGAAGGGATCGCCAGCCAGGACGACCTGGAAGTTCTTGCCGTCGGTCGCGGCGAAGAATTCGCGATAGTCGTACTGCACCGCGTAGAAGACGCCGCCAATGGTGGCCGCGTAGACGGCGGCGGGGAAGGCGACGACCGCCAGAAGAGCGGCGGCGATCTTGGTCTTGAAACGCATGGGGCGGTCTCCTCCACGAATTATAGGCCCATCATACGCCCGGGGCCCCGCGGACGTATGTCACATTATTGCGCGCGGCGCGTAATCCGTCCGTGAGGTGGCTCAGACGTCGAGATCGCGGGCGAACTTGGCGTTTTCCTGGATGAAGGCGTAGCGCTTCTCAGGCTTGCGGCCCATCAGGTCCTCGACGAGGACGCGCGTCCGCATCTCCTCGAGCCGGTCATCCGGGCCGGCCCCGGCGGCTGTCGGCACGTCGACCTTCAGCAGCACCCGCTTGGTCGGGTCCATGGTGGTCTCGCGCAGATGCACGGACTGCATCTCGCCCAGGCCCTTGAAGCGGGTGATGTCGGCCTTGCCATTGAACACCGTGCGGACCAGCTCGTCCTTCTGCGCGTCGTCCTGCGCATATTCCGTGCGGCCGCCCTTGCTCAGGCGGAACAGCGGCGGCTGGGCGAGGAACAGGTGGCCGTTCTCGATCAGCTTCGGCATCTCGCGATAGAAGAACGTCATCAGCAGCGAGGCGATGTGCGCGCCGTCGACGTCGGCGTCGGTCATGATGATCACACGCTCGTAGCGCAGCCGGTCATTGTTGTAGTTCGTGCCCGCACCGCAGCCCAGCGCCTGGATCAGGTCCTGGATCTCCTGGTTCTCGCGCATCTTGTCGGAGGTGGCGCTGGCCACGTTCAGAATCTTGCCGCGCAACGGCAGGATGGCCTGGGTCTCGCGATTGCGCGCAGCCTTGGCCGAGCCACCGGCCGAGTCGCCCTCGACCAGGAAGATCTCGGTGCCGATCGAGGCGGAGCTCGAACAGTCGGCGAGCTTGCCGGGCAGTCGCAGCTTGCGCGTCGCGGTCTTGCGCTGCTGCTCGCGGTCCTGGCGGCGGCGCAGCCGTTCCTCGGCCTTGGCAACGACATGTTCCAGCAGGACGTTGCCCGCTTCCTTGTCGCCGATCAGCCAGTGCTCGAAATTGTCGCCGACGATCGTCTCGACGACTTTGGTCGCCTCGACGCTGACCAGCTTTTCCTTGGTCTGGCCCTGGAACTGCGGCTGTTCGATGAACACCGAGACGAGGGCGAGGGAGCCCTCGATCACGTCGTCGGCGGTAATGATCGAGCCCTTGCGATTGCCGGTCAGCTCGGCATAGCGCTTGAGACCACGCACCAGCGCGCTGCGAAAACCTGATTCATGCGTGCCGCCCTCGGCGGTCGGCACGGTATTGCAGTAGGAACGGACGAAGCCTTCTTCGTCGTTCGGCCACCAGACGGCCCATTCGACCTTGCCGTTGCCATCGCCCTTGGCTTCGCCGGCGAAAGGCTGCGGCACGACGGTGCCGCGCTGGCCGATCTCGGAGGTGACGTAGTCCTTGAGGCCGCCGGGGAAGTGGAACGTCTCTTCCTCGGGGATCTCGCCGCTCTTGGGGAGCAGGGACTTGTCGCACTTCCAGCGGATCTCGACGCCGCGGAACAGATACGCCTTGGAGCGCACCATCCGGTAGAGGCGCTCAGGCACGAACTGCTGCTTGCCGAAGATCTCGGGATCGGGATGGAAGGTGACCGTCGTGCCGCGCCGGTTGGGAGCAGGGCCCGCCGGCTTGAGCTTGTTGACGGGCAGGCCGCGCGAAAAGCTCTGCGTCCAGGACTGGCGGTCGCGTGCGACCTCCACGACGAGATCGTCCGAGAGTGCGTTCACGACCGAGGCGCCGACACCGTGCAGACCGCCCGACGTCGCGTAGACCTTGCTGTTGAACTTGCCGCCCGCGTGCAGGGTCGTGAGGATGACCTCGAGGGCCGACTTGTTCTTGAATTTCGGATGCGGGTCGACCGGCATGCCGCGACCGTTGTCGCGGATCAGGACGTAGTTGCCCGGCAGCATCTCCAGCCAGATCGTGTCGGCATGGCCGGCGACGGCCTCGTCCATCGAATTGTCGAGGATCTCGGCCACGAGATGATGCATGGCCCGTTCATCGGTGCCGCCGATATACATGCCGGGGCGCTTGCGGACGGGTTCGAGCCCCTCCAGCACCTCGATGTCCTGGGCCGTGTAGGAATTTTCCTTCGGCCCCGCGGCACGCTTGCCGCCGCCAGACCGATCGAACAGATCGCCGTTTCGTGCCATGCCTGCTTCTTGTCTTTCCACGGCCGCGCGAGGGGATCGCTTGGTGGCCGGTTGGGCATGGGTATGGTAGCAAAAACGCGCGAAAGCAACCATATCCGGTGAGGAATTGATGTCCGAAAGTCGCCGCGATCCCATCGTAAGGACCGTCCCTCAGCCCGCCGACATGAACGGAAATGGCGACATTTTCGGCGGCTGGGTGCTGAGCCAGATGGACATCGCGGGCGGGGCGCTCGCGGCCCGGGTGGCAAAGGGGCGGGTGGCGACGGTCGCCATTACGGCCATGACCTTCGTCCAGCCGATCAAGGTGGGAGACATGGTGTCGATCTACGGAGAAGTCGTGAAGGTCGGCCGCACCTCGATCACCATCGGGCTGGAGACCGTGGTGCAGCGCCGCCACGAGCAGACCGATATCCGAGTGACCCACGGCACCTTCGTGTTCGTGGCCATCGACGACGACGGCAAGCCGCGCACGGTCCCGCAGGATGGGCCGCCGCAGGTCGCGACGGCATGAGGCGGCTGCTCGCCTCCGTCCTCGCCGGCATCGGGCTGCTGGCGCCGGTCGCCGCCTCCGCCCATCCCCACATCGTCGTCCAGCAGGTCGTCCGCGTGGTTGCCAAGGACGGCAAGTACACCCATGTCGAGATCGAATGGCGCTTCGATCCGTTCTCCAGTGAGGTTGAGATCCCGCTGATCGACGAGGACAAGAACGGCAAGGTCTCGGCGCGCGAGACCAAGTTGCTGGCCGACGAGATGATGCCGGAACTCGGCAAGTCCGGTTACCTGAGTTGGATCAACACCGGCGGAAAGGACTTCCGCCCGTCCAAGCCGCCGCAATTCTCCGCCCGTATCGACGATCCCGCGACCTTCATTCCGCCGGAATGGGATCGCAATGCCGGCGACAGTTCCGGCATGCCGATGCCGCAGAACAAGCGCGTCGACCAACCCGAGGGGCCACGCAAGCAGGGGCCGCGCAACCTCGTCTACGTCATGCGTTTCGCGCTGCCCGAGCCCTCCAAGCTCGTCTCGATCGCGACCTACGATCCCGAGGATTTCATCCGCATCGAAGTCGACAAGGCTTCGGTTCCCGCGCACTGCTCGCTGAGCAAGCACCCGTCCTACAAGGCCGAGTTCGTGCGCGGCTATCCCGTATTTGCCGACGTGGTGACATGCCAGCTTCCGTAAGGTCTTCCGCCCTGCGCTCACCCTTCCTGTGGGTGGGCGTGCTCCTTCTGGTCGCCCTGGGGGGCGCGCTGGTGTTCAGCGACGGCGTCGCCGAGCTCGCGCGCTATTCGGCTGAGTATCAGCGCCGCATCAACCAGGTCCTCTCGACCTCCCTGCGCGACGTCCAGTCGGGCACCGGCTCGCTGGCGCTGTGGACCCTGGTCACCGTCTGCTTCGGCTACGGCGTGGTGCACACGCTCGGGCCGGGCCACGGCAAGGCCGTCGTGGTGGCTTACTTCCTCGACAGCACGAAGCCTCGCGCCTGGATCGAGGGCATCTTCGCCGGCGGCTGGATCGCCTTCACCCACACATTGGCGGCGCTCCTGCTGGCAGGCGCGTTGAAACTGTCCTCGACCGTCGGCCTGTTCGGTGCGATGCGCGAGGTGCGCAACGTCGAGATCGTCTCCTACACGCTGATCCTGCTGGTCGGCTTCTGGCGACTATGGGCTGGCATCACCGGCCGCGTGCACGAGCATTGGCACGGCGATCATGGGCACGACGATCATGCCCATGGCCATGACCATCATCACGGGCACGACCATGAGCCGCCGCAGCGCACGATCGCTGGCTGGCTGTTGCTGACAGCGGCTGGCATTGCGCCGTGCGCTGGCGCGCTGATCATCATTCTTCTGTCGATCGCGCTGGATGTGCTGTGGGCTGGCGTCGTCGGCGTCATCGCCATCGCGCTCGGCATGGCGGTCACGCTGGCCGGCATCGGCATGGCCTCGATGGTGGCGCATCGGCTGATCATCGGTGAGGGGCGCTCGCAGGAGATCGGCCGCTTCACCGCGATCGCCGCTTCGCTGATCGTGATCGCGACCGCCGGCACCTTGCTGCTGGGCTCGCTCGAACGCTTCTTCCGCTGAGCCCCAGAGTGGCCGAACTGAAGGCGCCCAGCCGAACGTCGCGGCCCCTGCTGGGCGTGCTGTTCATGTGCACGGCCTGCGCGCTGTTCCCGATCATGAACGGCCTGGTAAAGCTGCTGGCCGCGACCTACGAGCCGCAGGAGATCGTCTGGTTCCGGATCATCCTGCACCTGGTGCTGGTCGCTGCGGTGTTCATGCCGCGCATGGGGCTGGGGATGCTGCGCACACGCCGCATCGGCACGCAGTTCGTCAGCTCGGTCATGATGATGCTCTCGACGCTATTCTTCTTCTCGGCGGTGAAGTCCATCCCGGTCGCCGAGGCGATCGCGGTCACCTTCGTGGCGCCGCTCGCCGTCGTACTGCTGGCTTGGCCCTTGCTCGGCGAGCGCATCACCTTTTACCGGATGGCCGCTGTCATGGTCGGCTTCATCGGCGTGCTGATCGTGATCAGGCCAGGCAGTGCGGTGTTCCAGTGGCAGTCGCTGCTGCTGCTGTGTAGCGCCGTCTGCTACGCGATGTACCAGATCCTGATCAGGCGCCTCGCGGGTATCGACGCGCCGGCCACGTCGATCTTCTACAGCGTGCTTCTGGGCGCAATCATCATGTCGGCCTGGCTGCCGTTCCATTGGAAGGCACCGACAGGTTGGGGCGACTTGGCGCTGCTGTGTTCACTGGGAGCGTTGGGCGCACTGGGCCACTACTGCGTTGCCAAGGCGCTGACATATGCCTCGGCCAACTTCGTGGCGCCGTTCAACTACACGCAGATGATCGGCTCGGTGATCGTCGGCTACCTGATGTTCGCCGAGGTGCCGGACTTTTATACCTGGCTCGGCACGGCAGTGGTCATCGGCGCGGGCCTCATGGTCGGCTGGCAAGGGCGCAAGCCGCAGAAGGTTTGACCGTGTCTCGAACCGTCAGAGACCAAGGGACGACAGGTCCGGCGCGCGCTTGTGGAAGTCGGTCGCGTCCTGCAGTGCCTTGCCGATCTTGAGCACGGTGCCCTCAGCATAGGGCTTGCCCAAAAGCTGGATGCCGACCGGCAGCCCCTTCGAGAACCCGTTCGGCAGGGAGAGACCGCAGAGGCCGAGATAGTTGCCGGGGCGCGTCATCAGCGAGATGGCAGGCGAGGTCTCGTCGACCTCGGCGACCGGGATCGCACCGGACGCGAGCGTCGGCGTCAGCAGCGCCTCGTAGGGCGCCATCCAGGCATTGAACTCGGCGCGCCGCTTGGCCATGCGGCGCAGCTCCTCGGCATAGAGAGCAGGGGCGAAGCCCTTGGCGGCCATCGCGCGGCCGCGCACGCCGTCGCCGATCGGCTTGCTCATGTCCTCGATCCAGCCGCGGTGCAGCGACCACAGTTCCGAGGCCGAGATCGAGCCCGCGCCGACGCCGAGATTGAAGTACCACTCGGGAATCTTCACCGGCTCGACGATGGCACCGAGCTCCTCGAGCTTCTTCGCGGAAGCCTGCCACGCCGCGATGACATCAGGATCGCATGCCGGCAGCGCGGACGCATCGGGCAGGGCGATGCGCATGCCCTTGATCGAGCCACCTTTCGTCGAGGCAGTGAAATCCTCCAGCGGCTGGCCGAGCGTCGTCGGATCGCGCGGATCGGGGCCGGCGAGGGCATTGAGCATCAACGCGCAATCCTCGACCGAGCGCGTCATCGGGCCGATCGAATCGAGCGTCCAAGACAGCAGCATCGTGCCGTGCAGGCCGATGCGGCCGAACGTGACTTTCAGACCGACGAGTCCATTGAAAGCGCAGGGGATGCGCACCGAGCCGCCGGTGTCGCTGCCGATGCCGGCCGGTGTCAGTCGTGCCGCCACGGCAACGCCGGTGCCGCTCGACGAGCCGCCCGGCGTGCGATGGGTCTTGAGGTCCCAGGGATTCCACGGCGCGCCCATCAGCGGATTGGTACCCCAGCCGCCGAACGCGAACTCGACCATGTGCAGCTTGCCGAGCGGGATCATGCCGGCGGCGGTCAGACGCTCCACCGTGTTCGAGGTCTCGGTCGCGACGCGCTTCTCCCACATCTTGGAGCCGCCAGTACCGATGCGGCCCTCGATGTCGCAGAGATCCTTGTAGGCGACCGGCAGGCCGTGCAGCGCCGGCAGCGGAAAGCCCGAGGCGCGCGCGGCATCGGCGCCGTCGGCGATCGCGCGGGCTTCCTTCGCGTAGACTTCGGTGAAGGCGTGCAGCTTGCCGTCGCCCTTTTCGATCCGGGCCAGCAGCGCGTCGATCACCTCGCGCGAGGAGAAGCGCTTGGCAGCGAGGCCGGCGGAAAGTTCTGTCAGCGTGAGTTCATGCAGAGACATCAGTAGGTAGCCCGTCCACCAGAGAGATCGAAAGCTGCGCCCGTTGCGAAGGTGCAGTGGGAGGAGGCGAGCCACGCGACCATCTCGGCCACTTCCTCCACCTCGCCGAAACGGTTCATCGGAATCTTCGACAGCATGTAGTTGATATGCTGCTCGGTCATCTGGCTGAACAACTCCGTCTTCACCACGGCCGGTGCGACGCAGTTCACCAGCACGCCGCTCGTAGCAAGTTCCTTGCCGAGCGACTTGGTGAGGCCGATGACGCCGGCCTTCGAGGCGGAGTAGGCGGAGGCGTTCGGGTTGCCTTCTTTGCCGGCCACCGAGGCAATGTTGACGATACGGCCCCAGCCGCGTGCCACCATGCCGTCGACCACGACGCGGTTGGTCAGGAAGACGCCGGTCAGGTTGATGTCGATCACCTGCCGCCAGGCATCGACGGGATACTTGGCCACAGTCGTGTTGGGCCCGGTGATGCCGGCGCTGGCGACCAGGATGTCGGGCGGCGCCAGCAGCTTCTCGGTCTCGGCCAGGGCCTTGGCGACGTCGGCCTCGCTGGTCACATCGACTGCGACGGCGACCGCGCCTTTCAGGGCGGCGGCGGATTGCTTGGTGCGGTCGAGGTCGCGGTCCCACAGCGCGACGCGCCCACCGCCGGCGGTGATTTTCGCAGCGCAGGCCAGCCCGATTCCGCGTGCGCCGCCCGTCACGATGGCGGTCCTGCCCTTGAACAACCCGGCTTCCATGCCTTCCTCCCAAATCCTTGAATTATCTTGCAATTCCTACCATATCGGCGCGCTGGACCATCCGCTACACTGGTCGTCGCAACGGCGCTTCGGCGCCCTGAGTGTTTTCAGGAGTTTCATGCCTTCGCCCACGCCGGCGTCCATCGACGCCACCGTCGAGCTGCTGAAGGGCGGCGACTACATCGCCGACCGCAGCCTCGCCACCGTCCTCTATCTCGCGCTCAAGCTCGGGCGGCCGCTGTTCTGTGAAGGCGAGGCGGGCGTCGGAAAGACCGAGATCGCCAAGGTGCTGGCGCAGACCCTGAACCGGCCGCTGATCCGCCTGCAATGCTACGAGGGCCTGGACGTGGCCTCGGCGGTGTATGAGTGGAACTACGCCCGCCAGATGATCGAGATTCGCCTCGCCGAGGCGCAGGGTGTGCACGATCGCGGCGAGATCGCCGCCGACATCTTCAACGAGAAGTTCCTGATCCGCCGTCCGCTGCTCGAGGCGCTGCAGCCGCAGGCCGGCGGCGCGCCGATCCTGCTGATCGACGAACTAGACCGCACCGACGAGCCGTTCGAAGCCTATCTGTTGGAAGTGCTCTCGGATTTCCAGGTGACGATCCCCGAACTCGGCACCGTGAAGGCGGCGGAACGGCCGATCGTCATCATCACTTCCAACCGCACCCGCGAGATCCACGACGCGCTGAAGCGGCGCTGCTTCTACCACTGGGTCGACTATCCCGACCTGAAGCGCGAGCTGGAAATCCTCAAGGTCAAGGCGCCGGGCGCCAGCGAGCGCCTGTCACGCCAGGTCGTTGGCTTTGTCCAGGAATTGCGCAAGCTCGACCTGTTCAAGGCGCCGGGCGTCGCGGAGACGATCGACTGGTCGACGGCGCTGTCGGAACTCGACGCGCTCGACCTCGACCCGCGCACGATCAACGACACGCTGGGCGTGCTGCTCAAATACCAGGACGACATCCAGCGCCTGCAGGGCTCGGAAGCGGCCGAGATCCTGCGCAAGGTGAAGTCCGACATCGCCGCCCAGCCACTGGGCTGAGCCACCAGATGGATGTACTGCCCGATCCGCCGGCCGGGCCTCCTCCGGGACGCGAACCGCGCGACGGCAAGCTTGCCCGCAACATCGTGCACTTTGCGCGGACGTTGCGGACGGCGGGCCTGCGCGTCGGGCCGGGGCAGATCCTGCGCGCCATCGAGGCGGTCGAGGCGGCGGGCCTGCGCAACCGCGATGACTTCTACTGGACGCTTCATTCCGTCTTCGTGAACCGCCGCGACCAGCGCGAGATCTTCGACCAGGCCTTCCACGTCTACTGGCGCAATCCGCGCCTGCTCGAGAAGATGATGGACATGCTGCTGCCGCAGGTCGGCGTGCCGGCCGAGCAGGAGAACGGCAAGCAACTCAGTCGCCGCCTGCAGGACGCGCTGCAGCAGCCCGGCCAGGGCGAGGCACCGGAGCAGTCCGAGGAGCCGCCGGAAGTCGAAGTCGAGGCAACCTTCACCGTGTCGGACCGCGAAGTCCTGCAGACGCGCGACTTCGAGCAGATGTCCCAGGCCGAGATCGATGCCGCGCTGCGCGCCATCGCTCGGCTGCGGCTGCCGGTACCGGAACGGCGCACGCGGCGCTACCAGCCGGCGCGCCGGGGCCCGCGGGTCGATTTCCGCGCCTCCTTGCGCCGCGCGATGCGGCCGGAGGGGCTCACGGAACTGTCGAGGCGCGAGCCGCGCCGCCGGCCGCCACCGCTCGTCATCCTGTGCGACATCTCGGGATCGATGGCCCGCTATACGCGGATGTTCCTGCATTTCATGCATGCCATCACCAACGACCGCGACCGCGTCTACTGCTTCACCTTCGGCACGCGCCTGTCGAACGTGACCCGCGCGTTGCGCAACCGTGACGTCGACATCGCGCTGCAGAAGGCTTCCTCGCAGGTCGAGGACTGGTCGGGCGGCACCCGCATCGGCCAGGCGCTGCACGAGTTCAACAACAAGTGGTCGCGCCGCGTGCTGGGGCAGGGCGCAGTCGTTCTCCTCATCACCGACGGCCTCGATCGCGAGGGCGCGAGCGGCTTGGATGAGGAAATGGAACGCTTGCATAAGTCCTGCTCACGCATGATCTGGCTCAACCCGCTCTTGCGGTACGGCGGCTATGAGCCCAAATCTCAGGGCAACAAGGCCATGCTGCCGCATGTCGACGAATTCAGGCCCGTCCACAACCTGGAGAGCCTGTCCGGTCTGATCGCGGCGCTGGGGTCCCGCACCGTCGGGGCCGACAAACGCCTGTCGGGATGGCAGACCGAACTTCGCAAGGAGTAGATCATGAGCGACGCGCTGGAAGTTCTCGATCAGGTCGGCAAGTGGAAGGCCGACGGCAAGGGCGTCGCCGTCGCCACGGTGATCGTCACCTGGGGATCCTCGCCGCGTCCCGTCGGCAGCCAGCTCGGCGTCGACGATGCCGGCAACATGGTGGGTTCGGTGTCTGGCGGTTGCATCGAAGGCGCGGTCGTCCGCGAGGCGCTCGATGCCATCAAGGACGGCAAGCCGCGGCTGCTCGATTTCGGCGTCACCGACGAGCAGGCCTGGGACGTTGGCCTTGCTTGTGGTGGCAAGGTCCAGGTCTTCGTCGAGAAGGTGAACTGATGAAGGCCGAGACTCTTGCCGCTCTTCAGGAAGCGCGCGCCAAGCGGCGGGCGGTGACGCTCGCCACCCGCCTCAGCGACGCGGCGGAAGCGCTCGTCTATCGTGACGGCGCCAAGGGCGATCTCGCTGGAGACGCCGCGATCGTCTCGGCAGCGCAGCGCGCCATGGACATCGGCAAGAGCGAGACCATCGACCTCGACGGCGCCAAGATCTTCCTGAACGTCTACGTGCCGCCGCCGCGGCTGATCATCGTCGGCGCGGTGCACATTGCGCAGTCGCTGGCGCCGATGGCGGCCATGCTGGAGTTCGACGTCACCGTCGTCGATCCGCGCGGCGCTTGGGCCACGACCATGCGCTTTCCCGGTGTGAAGGTGATCAAGGATTGGGCCGACGAGGCCTTCCAGGCGATGGGCCTCGACATCTCGACCGCCGTCGTGACCCTGACCCACGATCCCAAGCTCGACGATCCGGCGCTCGAATCGGCGCTGAAGTCCGACGTCTTCTACATTGGAGCTCTCGGCAGCCGTAAGACCCATGCGAAGCGCAAGGAGCGCTTGGCCGAGGTCGGCATCACCGAGGAGATGTTCACCCGCGTGCACGGTCCGGTCGGGCTCAACATCGGCGCCAAGTCGCCGGCGGAGATCGCCGTGTCGATCCTGGGCCAGATCATCGAGGTTCGGGCGCGTCGACTCGAGGCGCTGTCTGCTTCGAAGGTCGCCGCAGCGTGAGATTTGGCGACACACCGATCGACGAGGCCAGCGGCGCCATCCTGGCGCATAGCCGGCGTACCGACGGCATCAATTTTTCCAAGGGCCGCATCCTGTCGGATGACGATGTCGCGCGCCTGAAGGAGGCGGGTGTCTCGACGGTGGTGGCCGCGCGTCTCGATGCCGAGGACATGCACGAGGACGAGGCCGCCGCGACGGTTGCGAGGGCGCTGGCGGGCGAGGGGATCGACGTCACAGCAGCCTTCACCGGCCGCTGCAATCATTTCGCCCGCGAGGCCGGGCTCGCCGTCCTCGACCAGGGGCGCATCGATGCGCTGAACGAGCTGGACGAGTCAGTGACTGTTGCGACCCTGCCGCCCTTCGCGCGGGTCGAACCGCGCCAGATGGTGGCGACGGTGAAGATCATCCCCTATGGCGCGCCTAAAACCGCCGTCGCGCGCGCGGTCGGCGTCGCCAAGGAAGCGAACCGCCCGATGATCTCGGTCGCGCCATTCCACGCGATGCGCGCCGGTCTGGTGCAGACCAGGCTCCCCGGCACACGCGACAAGGTTCTGGACAAGGCCGTCGGCACGACGACCAAGCGCCTGACTTCACTTGGCAGCACCCTGAACGGCGAGCGCCGTGTCGCGCATGACGCGAAGGCGATTGCGGATGCTTTGGCCGAACTCAAGTCCGAGGGCTGCGACCTGTTCCTGATCGCCGGCGCTTCGGCGATCGTCGACCGTAGCGACGTGGTGCCGGCCGGCATCGAGGCGGCGGGCGGCAAGGTGATTCACTTCGGCATGCCGGTCGATCCGGGCAACCTGCTGCTGACCGGCGAACTGGACGGCAAACCGGTGCTGGGCCTGCCGGGCTGCGCCAAGTCACCCAAGTACAACGGTTTCGACATGGTGCTGGAGCGGCTTGCCGCGCGCCTGCCCGTCGGTCGCGCCGAGATCGTGCGCATGGGCTCGGGCGGCCTGCTCGCGGAAATTCCAAGCCGGCCGCAGCCGCGCGACGAGACCGATTCCGAAGAGGCCGGCCCGCAGCAGGCGCCGAGGGTCGCCGTGCTGGTGCTGGCTGCCGGCCGCTCGACGCGCATGGGCGGCCCGAACAAGCTTTTAGCCGAAGCCGACGGCGCGCCGCTGGTCGTGCATGCGGTCAACGCGGCGCTCGCCTCGCAGGCGGTCGAGGTCGTCGTGGTTCTGGGCCATATGGCCGATGAAATCCGTCCTACGATCGAGAAGGCATTGCCGGCCAAAGCGCGCGTGCGCTTCGTCACCAATCCGGACTTCGCCGACGGTCTCAGCACCTCGGTGCGCACCGGTATCGCCGCACTCGGCCCCAACGTCGATGCCGCCATCGTGCAGCTCGGCGACATGCCGGGCGTCGGCAGCGCGCTGCTCAATCGCCTGATGGCCGCCTTCAGCCCCGTCGAGGGCCGCTCGATCTGCGTGCCGACGGTGGGCGGAAAGCGCGGCAATCCCGTCCTGTGGGCGCGGCGCTTCTTCCCCGAGATGGCCAAACTATCCGGCGACAGCGGCGCCAAGCACCTGATCGGCGAACACGCCGACCTCGTTTGCGAAGTCGAGATGACGGGCGAGGCGGCGATCACCGACATCGACACGCCCGAGGCGCTGGCGGCGTGGCGGGCAAGGATACCGGCATGAGTTTTGATGTCGCCGCCGTCCGCGGCCAGTTCCCGATCCTCTCCGAGATCATCGACGGCTTGCCCGTCCACTATCTCGACAACGGTGCTTCGGCGCAGACGCCGCTCACGGTGATCGACGCGGTGCGCCACTACGAGACGACCAGCCGCGCCAACGTGCTGCGCGGTGTCCATCGCCTGGCCGAGCGGGCGACCGAGGCCTATGAGAACGCCCGCGCCCAGGTCGCGGCGTTCCTCGGCGTGCCGACGATGGAAGTCATCTTTACTGGCGGCTGCACGGCGGCGATCAATCTCGTGGCCTATTCCTATGGCTCGATGCTGAAGCCCGGCGACCGCATCCTGATCTCCGAGATCGAGCATCACTCGAACATCGTGCCGTGGCAGCTGCTGCGATCACGCTCCGGCATCGAGCTCGACATGCTGCCGGTCACGACCGACGGCCGCATCGATCTTTCGGCCCTGCCGCGTCTTCTCACACCGAAGACCAGGCTGGTGTCGCTGGCGCATGTTTCGAACGTCACCGGCGCGCTGCTCGACGTGCGCGCCGTCGTCGAGGCGGCGAAGTCGGTTGGAGCCAAGGTGATGCTCGACGGCGCGCAGCGTGCGCCGCACGGGCCGCTCGACCTGCCGTCGCTCGGCATCGATTTCTACGCCTTCGCCGGCCACAAGGCCTACGGTCCCAACGGCATCGGTGCGCTATGGGGCCGGCCGGAGCTTCTCGATGCGATGCCGCCGTTCATGGGCGGCGGTTCGATGATCGGCCGCGTGACCCTGGCCGAGACCACATGGGCGCCGTCGCCGCGGCGCTTCGAGGCGGGCACGCCGGCGATCGGTCCGGCGATCGGGCTCGGCGCGGCCTGCGCCTGGATGCAGGCGCTCGACTGGGCGGGCGCTCACGATCATGAGATGGCGCTGGTGCAGCGACTGATGGACGGCCTGCAGAAGATCGACGGCACGCAGCTCTTCGGGCCGGCGAGCCTGCAGAACCGCTACCCGGTCGTGTCCTTCATGCTGGACGGCGTGCATCCGCACGACGTGGCGCAGACGCTCGATTCGTTCGGCGTCGCGGTGCGTGCCGGCCATCACTGCGCGCAGCCTTTGATGGACCGCTTCGACCTCGACGGCACGACACGCGTCTCCATGGCGCCGTACAACGACAACAGCGACATCGACGCGCTGCTGGCCGGCGTCGCGCACGCTGCGAAGACCCTGCGATGAGCGACCAACTCTATCAAGAGCGTATCGTCGCGCTCGCCAAGGCCAAGACCGGTGCCGGCAAGCTGGAGAACCCGACCAAGACGGCACGCCGCGACAACCCGCTGTGCGGCGATCGCGTGATCCTCGACGTGAAGCTGGACGGCGCGGGACGCATCGCGGAGATCGGCCATCAGGTGCGTGGCTGCCTCCTGTGCCAGGCCTCGGCCTCGGCCTTGTCGTCAGTCGCGATCGGTCGCGACGCGGCGGGCATCGCCGAGCTGCGCCACGATGCCGAACGCGCCCTCGGCCGGGAGCCCGGCGAGACGCACGAGCCGTTCGATGCTTTTGCGCCCGTCGCAGCGCACAAGTCGCGTCAGGACTGCGTGCTGCTTCCGCTCGAAGCCCTCAAGGATGCGCTGACGTAAGCAGGCAGGCGCACCCGTACTTTCGTCTCGCCTCCGCCGCGCTTGTGTCACAGTCGCTGTGCACGGTACGCGGGCAACGTCCGGGAGAGACCATGCGCCTTTTGATGAACGTCGTGGCCCTGCTGGGCCTGATTGCGTTGCCCACCCTCGCTTATGCCCAGGACCTCACGCTGAAGCGGGTCATGCTGTCGTCGGGCGGTCTCGGCTATTTCGAATACGAAGCGACCGTCGATGGCGACGCGTCCCTGAAGCTCACGGTGTCGCTGGGCCAGGTCGACGACGTTCTGAAAAGCCTCGTCGTCTATGACGACAAGGGCGGCGTCGGCGGCTTGAGCCTGCCAGGCCGCGAACCGCTGGCACAGGCCTTCAAGGACCTGCCGTTCGATCAAGGGTCGCTGGGCTCGCCCGCGGAGCTGCTCCAGACCTTGAAGGGCGCGCAGGTCACCGTGGGTGGTAGCCGCTCGTTGACCGGCCGCGTCGTTTCGGTCGAGGAAGACACGCTGCTGTTGCCCGAGAACAAGGGCACGATGAAGCGCACGCGGGTCACGCTCTACACCGACCGCGGCCTGCAGCAGTTCATTCTGGAGGAAGCCGAGAACCTCCAGTTCACCGATCCGGCACTGCGCGACAAGGTCGGGCAGGCGCTGGTCGCCATCCAGGGCAACCGCGCCAAGGATGCCCGCACCATCGACCTGTCGATGCGCGGGCAGGGCAAGCGCACGGTGCGCGTCGCCTACATCGTCGAAGCGCCGGTCTGGAAGGCATCCTATCGCCTGACTCTCGGCGCCGATCCCGCCGCCGCGCGCTCGGCGCTACAGGGCTGGGCCGTCGTCGAGAACATGAGCGGCCAGGATTGGAAGGATGTCGAACTGACCCTCGTGTCGGGTCGTCCGGTCGCCTTCCGGCAGGCGCTCTACAATGCCTACTACGTGACGCGGCCCGAAGTGCCGGTCGAGATCGCCGGTCGCCTGATGCCGGGCGTCGATCGCGGCGGCGTCGCGGCCGACGTGCAGCGTCCCAAAGCCGCGCAGGTGATGCCGGCGCCTGCGCCGTACCGGGCGCAGCAGGAGCGATCGGTTAGCACGGGAATGCCAGCAGCTCCGCCGCCCCCGCCGCCCACGGTCGCGGCCGCCGCCGAGCCGATCGAAGCGAGCGACGCTGCCACGCAGGTGATCTTCAAGTTCCCGCGCGCCGTCAGTGTCGAGAACGGCCGCACGCTCTCGATCCCGATCGTCGATCGCCAGGTGCCGGCACAGCGGCTCGCTCTCTATCAGGCCGATACCGCCGCGCGTAATCCACTGGCCGCGATCCGCCTGACCAACGACGGTGAGTCGGGCCTGCCGCCGGGCATCATCACGCTCTACGAGCGCGACAAGGCGTCTTACGTCTCCTACGTCGGCGACGCGCGCCTCTCCGGTTTCCCGGTCGGTGAGACCCGCATTCTCGCCTATGCACTCGACGAGAAGATCGTCATCGAGCGCGACACGGCCCAGACCGAGCGGCTGGCGACGGGCGCCATTTCCAACGGTGTGCTGCGGCTGTCGAAGGTCATTCGACAGACCACGACTTATCGCGTGCGCGGTCCGGCCAAGGAGCCGCGCCAGCTCGTCGTCGTGCAGCGCCGCCTGCCGGGCTGGACCCTGACCAAGCCCGAGGCGAAAGACGTCGAGCTGAGCGAGGGCAACTACCGCATCCCGTTCCAGCTTCCGGGCGGCGACCAGACACAGAGCTTCGACGTCGTGCAGGAGCAGACGCAGCAGCAGGAAGTGCGGCTGGTCGAGAGCGCGGCCGAGCAGATCCGGGTCTATGCCCAGGCCCGCGAGTTCGACGCCAAGACCCGCGAGGCGCTCACCCGCGTGCTGCAATTGCAGGACGCGGCGGCGGAGGCCCAGCGCAAGGTGACTCAGATCGATGCCGAGCGGAAGGCGATCGTGGAGGAGCAGTCGCGCCTGCGCGACAACCTGGCGCGCGTGCCGGCCAACAGCGATCTTCAGCGCCGCTACCTCGCGACGCTCGACAAGCAGGAGACCGATCTCGAAGCGATCGCCAAGCGGCGCACCGACGCCGAGAAGGCCGCGGACGAGGCTCGCGCCGCGCTGCGCACCTATGTGAGGCAGCTCGGCTAGCGATCAGCCCGCTCGCAACGTCCTGACGGCGTCGTCGCGGCGGAACAGGTAGAGGAGCGCGCGCAAGGCCTTGCCGCGCTCCGTCTGCAGATCGGGATCGCGCGAGATCACCAGTCGTGCATCGTCGCGAGCGGCTTCCAGCAGCTCGTTGTGGACCGAGAGGTCGGCCAGCCGCATGTCGGGCAAGCCGCTCTGGCGGGTGCCCAAAAGCTCGCCGGCGCCGCGCAGTTTCAGGTCCTCTTCGGCGATGCGGAAGCCATCCTCGGTCTCGCGCATGATCGCGAGGCGCGCCTTGGCTGTCTCACCGAGTGGCATTGCGTAGAGCAGCAGGCAGGTCGACTTGGCGCTGCCGCGGCCCACGCGGCCGCGCAACTGATGGAGCTGCGCCAGGCCGAAGCGCTCGGCATGCTCGATCACCATGACGGTAGCCGCTGGCACGTCGACCCCGACCTCGATCACGGTCGTGGCCACGAGGATCGACAGCCGCCCGTCGGCGAAGGCCGCCATCGCGGCCTCGCGCTCCGCGCTCTTCAGCCGGCCATGCAGCAGGCCGACCTTGCCGGGAAAGCGGTCGCTCAGAAGCTGGAAGCGTTCGGTCACGTTGGCGAGGTCGATCTCCTCGGATTCCTCGATCAACGGACAGACCCAGTAGACGCGTGCGCCGGCCGAGATTTGGCGCCCGATGCCCTGGGCCACCTCGCCGATGCGCTCCAGCGGCAGGGCGCGCGTGTCGATCGGCTGGCGACCCTTCGGCTTCTCGGTGAGCTTGGAGACGTCGAGGTCGCCATAGGCCGCCAGCATCAGGGTGCGCGGGATCGGTGTCGCCGTCATGACGAGGAAGTCGACGGCGTGTCCCTTGGACGAGAGCGCCATGCGCTGGTGGACGCCGAACCGGTGCTGTTCGTCGACCACGGCCATGGCGAGGTCGGCAAACTCGACATCCTCCTGCACCAGCGCGTGCGTGCCGACCACGAGCTGGATCGTGCCGTCGGCCAGGCCCTGCAGGGTCTGCTTCTTCGCGCGCTGGCCGTCGCGACCGGTCAGGAGAGCGACCTTTACCCCGGCGGCTTCTGCCAGTGGTGCGATGGTCGCGAAATGCTGGCGCGCCAGAAGTTCCGTCGGCGCCATCATCGCGGCCTGCGCGCCGGCCTCGACGCAGATCAGCATGGCGAGCAGCGCCACCAGCGTCTTGCCGCTGCCGACGTCACCCTGCAGCAGCCGCACCATGCGCTCTTCCTTGGCGAGATCCTCGGCGATCTCGGCGATGGCCTGCGCCTGGCTGGCCGTCAGCTCGAAAGAGAGGGAGGCGAGGACGGCCTTGCGCAGGCGGCCGTCACCCTTGATGGCATGACCCGCCAGGGTGCGGTTGTGATGGCGGACCAAGGCGATGGCGAGCTGGCTCGCCAGCAGCTCGTCGAAGGCGAGGCGGGCGCGGGCAGGGCGCGAGGGCGACAGATCGCCCAGCTCCTCCGGCGCGTGGGCGCGCGCGATCGCCATCTTCCAGTCGCTCCAGCCTTGTTTCTTGTGGAAGGCCGTGTCCTGCCATTCGGGCAATTCGGGCGCGCGCTCGACGGCGGCCGTGATCGCCTTCTGCACCGGCTTCTGGGTGAGCCCCGCCGTGAGCCCGTAGACCGGTTCGACCCTCAGGATCGACTCGCGCTCCTCGAGCGGCACGACATGGTCGGGGTGCGTCATCTGCACCTCGCCCTGGTAGATCTCGACCTTGCCGCTGATCACCCGCGTCTCGCCGGGCGGCAGCAGTTTCTTGAGATAGTCCTCGCGGCCGTTGAAGTAGGTGAGGCAGACCCGACCGGTCTCGTCGCTGCACCAGACCTTGTAGGGCTGGCGCGGGCTGTGCGGGACCTGATGCTCGTCGACCGTCACGGTAAGCGTCGCGACCTCGCCGCCGCGTGCCTGGGCGATGTCGGGGGCGTTGCGCCGGTCGATAACCCCCAGGGGCAGGTGCCACAGCAGGTCGACGACCAGCGGGCCCGCCAGTTTCTCCACGAGCGTACCCAGCCGCGGGCCGATGCCGGGCAGGGACGTGACATGGGCGAAAAGGGGCGTGAGGCTTTGCGGGCGCATGGTTGGCTTGATCAGGGGCTGCGTGACTTCGCCATCGCCGCCGCCTATATGCTACGCCCCTTTTTGTTCCGGTACTGGGGAAAACATGGCCGGGAAAACATGAGTACCGACACGGATCTGGAGACGCGCCGGAAGCGTTTGCTCTACCGCAGCACCTATCGCGGCAACAAGGAGAACGACATCCTCCTTGGCCAGTTCGCGCGCGCCCATCTCGGAGAGTTCGGCGCCGCCGAGCTCGATCAGTACGAGCGCCTGCTCGCGGTCGGCGACAACGACATCTACGACTGGGTCTCGGGCAAGACGGAAGTCCCGGCCGACCAGGATTCATCGGTGGTGCGCAAGCTGCTGGCGTTTCGCGTGAGGTTCTAGGTGGCCCTGCCGCTCGTGAACTCCCTCGCAGCCATCGCGCGCAAGGCCGGCAGGTGGACGATCGCGGGCCTGCCCGAGGGCGCCGATGCGATGATCCTCTCCGAGCTGGCGCGGGCGACCGGCGGCGCGGACATTCTGCATGTGGCGCGCGACGGGCAGCGGCTGGAGCGCCTGCAGGATGGCTTGCGCTTCTTCAGTCCGGATCGCGAGGTGCTGGTCTTCCCGGCCTGGGACTGCCTGCCCTACGACCGGCTATCGCCTCATCCCGACATCGTGGCCGAGCGGCTGGAGACGCTGAGCCGGCTCGCCGCGCCCAAAGCGCCAGGATCGCCGGCCCGCATCATCCTGGCCTCGGTCGGCGCGGCGCTGCAGCGCGTGCCGCCCCGGAGTCTCTACGCCGAGGCGGCGACCATCCTGCGCAAGGGCCAGACGGTCGACGTGGCCTGGCTCACGAAGTTCCTGTCCGAGAACGGCTACGGTCGCGCCGAGACGGTCATGGAGCCGGGCGAGTTCGCCGTGCGCGGTGGCCTGTTCGATCTCTTTCCGCCGGGCACGACCGAACCGCTGCGCCTCGACCTGTTCGGCGACACGCTGGAGGCCATCCGTTCCTTCGATCCGATGAGCCAGCGCTCGACCGGCAATCGCGACGAGGTCGTGCTGCTGCCGGTCAGCGAAGTGCTGCTGACGCCCGAGAGCATCGAGCGCTTCCGGACCGGCTATCGTGACCTGTTCGGCAATGTCTCGGGCGAAGACCTGCTCTACGAATCGGTGTCGGCCGGCCAGCGCCATGTCGGCGTCGAACACTGGCTGCCGCTGTTCCACGACCATATGGAGACGCTGCTCGACTATTGCCCCGGCGCGCTGGTGACGTCGGACCACGAGGCGGCCGAGGCCTTTGCGGCGCGCTACGAGCTGATCACCGATTACTACGACGCGCGTCAGAAGACCGGCGCCAAGGGCGGCATGACCGGCGGCGCCGACTACAAACCCGTCCCGCCGGAACGACTCTATCTGAAGCCGTCGCAATGGGATGCGTTGTTGGACGGCCGCACCGTTGCGCAGTTCATGACCTTCGATGCCGCGCCGGGTGCGGTGAACACGATCGAGCTCGGCGGCCGCCGCCACGAGGGTTTTGCCCAGGCGCGCACGGCGCAGGGCGTGAACCTGTTCGACCGCGTGGCCGAGCATGTGAAGGCGGCCAACGCCGCCGGTCGTCGCGTGGTGATCGCGGGCTACACCGACGGCTCGACCACACGCTTACAACATCTCCTGCAGGAGCATGGCGCGACGACGCCGGTGCTCGCCACCGACTACGCGATGGTGCAGGCAATGCCGGCCGGCGTGCTGGCGATCGCGATCTGGCCGCTGGAGCACGGCTTCGTGCTCGACGGGCTGGAAGTGATCGGCGAGGAGGACATTTTAGGCGACCGCCTGTCGCGCCCCGCCAAGAAGCGTCGCCCGTCGGAGCGTTTCATCGCCGAGGCTTCGGCGCTCAGCGACGGCGATCTGGTCGTGCATCGCGAGCATGGCGTCGGCCGCTACGAAGGCCTGGTCACGCTGGAAATCCAGAATGCACGCCATGACTGCCTGCGGCTGACCTACGAAGGCGGCGACAAGCTCTTCCTGCCGGTCGAGAACATCGACGTGCTGAGCCGCTACGGCGCCGGAGAAGAGGGCGCCGTCCTCGATCGCCTGGGCGGCGTCGCCTGGCAATCGCGCAAGGCGAAGCTGAAGCAGCGCATCGCCGACATGGCCGACCGGCTGATCCAGATCGCGGCCGAGCGCGCGATCCGGCGTGGCGAGACGCTGAGCCCGCCCGAGGGCCTCTACGACGAATTCTGCGCGCGCTTCCCCTATGCCGAGACCGAGGACCAGCTCCAGGCGATCTCCGACGTGGTCGACGACCTGTCGTCGGGCAAGCCGATGGACCGGCTGATCTGTGGCGACGTCGGCTTCGGCAAGACCGAGGTGGCGCTCCGTGCGGCCTTCGTGGCGGCGATGTCGGGCAAGCAGGTGGCGGTGATCGGTCCCACGACCCTGCTGGCACGCCAGCATCATCGCACCTTCGTCGAGCGCTTCCAGGGCATGCCGCTCAACATCGGCCGCCTGTCGCGCCTTGTGCCGCCCAAGGAGGCCAAGGCCACCAAGGAAGGGGTGAAGGACGGCACGGTCAATATCGTGTGTGGCACGCATGCGCTGCTGTCCAAGAGCATCGAGTTCAAGGATCTCGGCCTGCTGATCGTAGACGAGGAGCAGCATTTCGGCGTCAGCCACAAGGAGCGTCTGAAGGAGCTGCGTTCCGACGTCCATGTGCTGACGCTCACCGCGACACCGATCCCGCGCACGCTCCAGCTTGCCCTGACCGGTGTGCGCGACATGAGCCTGATCGCCACGCCGCCGGTCGATCGCCTGGCCGTGCGCACCTTCATCACGCCGTTCGACGGCGTCACCATCCGCGAGGCGTTGCTGCGCGAGCAGTTCCGTGGTGGCCAGACCTTCTATGTCTGCCCGCGCATCGAGGACCTGGCGGAGGTGGCGGCCGAGATTCGCGAGCTGGTGCCGGAGATGCGTCTCGGCATGGCGCACGGGCGCATGCCGCCGACCGCCATCGAGAACACCATGCAGGATTTCGTCGAGGGCAAGTTCGACGTCCTGCTCTCGACCAACATCGTGGAAAGCGGCCTCGATATCCGCAACGCCAACACGATGATCATCCATCGCGCCGACATGTTCGGCCTGGCCCAGCTCTACCAGCTGCGCGGCCGGGTCGGTCGTGGCAAGACGCGCGCCTACGCCTATCTGACCGTTCCGCCGGGCAAGGCGCTGAACGAATCGGCGGCCAAGCGGCTCGAAGTGATGCAGACGCTCGACACGCTGGGTGCGGGCTTCCAGCTCGCCAGCCACGACCTCGACATCCGCGGCGCCGGCAACCTTTTAGGCGACGAGCAGTCGGGCCATATTCGCGAGGTCGGTATCGAACTCTACCAGCAACTCCTTGAAGAGGCCGTCGCGGCTGCGCGCGGGCGCTCGCAGGAGGCGGAGAAGTCGGAATGGTCGCCGCAGATCAACCTCGGCATCCCGGTTCTGATTCCCGAGGAATACGTGTCCGATCTTTCGGTGCGTATGGGCCTCTATCGGCGGCTGGGCAGCCTGACCAACCAGGCGGAGATCGATTCCTTCGCCGCCGAGCTGGTCGACCGGTTCGGCCGCATGCCGGTGGAGGCGGAGTTCCTGCTGAACACGGTGGCGCTGAAGCTTCTGTGCCGCGCCGCGCAGGTCGAGAAGATCGATGCGGGCGAGAAGGCCGTCGTCTTCACTTTCCACGACAACAAGTTTGCACGGCCCGACCGGCTGATCGGCTGGATCCAGAAGAACGCGCCGCTGGTGAAGGTCAGGCCCGACCAGCGCGTGATCGTGCAGCGGGTCTGGAAGGACGAGCGCCAGCGGCTTTCCGGCGTGACGTCGATCGTTTCTTCTTTGGCGAAGCTCGCCGCTTAGGCGCTTTCTTCGGCCGGGGCTTCGGCTTCATCAAGGTCTTCGCCGCACGACGGGCGCAGCGCAGCAGCCAGTCGCTGAGCCGCGTGTCGCCCGAGGCGCGGGCGAGAGTGACGGCGCCCACTGCGAGGATCGCCGTGGCAGTCGCGTCGGCATCCAGTGTCCGCTTCTTCCCGCGCGCCAGCTCGGCAATGACGCCATGGAGCACGTTGGCATAGGCCAGCCGAGCCGACAGCGGCGATCTCGCCACGTCGCCCACGAGGGAGGCGAGGGCGCAGCCCTGGGCGGTGGCGGCAAGCCCCTCCCGGTCCAGATAAGCACCCAGCACGGCATCCACCTTTTCGGCCGCGCGGAGCTTCGGGAGCAGTCCGTGTCCCATGCGCACGATCTCGGCGAACAGGTCGTCCTTCGAGGTGAAATGCGCATAGAACGCGCCGCGCGTCAGGCCGGCCGCCAACATGATGTCGTCGATGTTCGTCCCGGCATGGCCGCGCAACCGGAACAGCCGCGCGGCATGCTCGACGATCTCGGCCCGGATGGCGGCCTTTCGGGTGGCGCTGATGGGCATGATATGTCGACTATCATATCATAGGTTAATCAACATATCATCGTCGAAGCGCGCCACGCGCACCTTGTCATCCCGAGCGTAACGAGGGACCTTTGCGGGCAGCCTAAGGGTCCCTCGCTACGCTCGGGATGACAAAAGAGACTGTAGCGGGTGGCTCGTGTCAGGCCGTCGACTGCGCCGCGCTGGTGGCGGCGTCGCGTTCGGCGAGGTTGAAGACCTCGACGAAGGCGGGTGGGGGCTGGGCGCCGGAGACGGCGTATTTGCGGTTCACGATGAAGCAGGGGACGCCGTTGATGCCGAGGCGGCGGGCATAGACGTCGGACGCGACGACCTCCTGGCGGCCTTCGTCGCCCGAGAGATAATGGCGGGCCAGGTCCTCACCGATGCCGGCGCGGACGGCGACTTCGATCAGCGTGTCGAGATCGCCGATGTCGAGGCCTTCCTCGAAATAGGCCTTGAACAGCTCGGCCACGACCTCGTCCTGCAGCTCGCTCTTGGCGCTCCAGTGCACGAGACGGTGCGACAGCACGGTGTTGGGCGTGCGCTTGATGCGCGAGAACTGGAACTCGATGCCGGCCTCGCGGCCGCTCTCGGCGATCGCCTGGTAAATCTGGCGCGGCCGGTCGCCGCCGCCGAACTTAGCGCGGACATAGTCGTCGCGCGTCATGCCCTCGGCCGGCATGTCGGGATTGAGCTGGAAGGGACGCCAGGCGACCGCGACGTCGGTGCGGCCGCTCTGCTGCAGCGCGCGTTCGAAGCGGCGTTTGCCGATGTAGCACCAGGGGCAGATCGTATCGGAGACGATGTCGACGTAGATCATGGGCGAAGCTTATGCCTTTCCCGCCAGTGCAGGAAGAGGCCCGCCATGGCCGCCACGCAGAGCGCCCCCGAGGTCAGCCAGGCTGCACTCGGCCAGCCGCCGGCCGCCACCAGGGCGCCGGTGATCGGCGGCCCCAAAAGTCCGCCGATGTTTGAGCCTTGCATGAGCAGCCCCGTCGAGGCACCGGCCAATTCCCTTCGCGGGGCGTGATTGGGGATAGCCGTGAACAGTGCGCCCGGCACGACTCCGATCACCGCGGAGTAGACGCCGGCCAGAACCAGCCGCGCGAGATCGGGCACGCCGCTCACGAAAATGCCAGCGGCGCACAGGCTCATCGACAGGCAGGCACCGACGATCACCGTGACCCGCTGCACGCGACGATGCAGCAGCCAGCCTGCACCGAGATTGCCGGTCACGTTCAGCATGGCGACCACGGCGGTGACGATGGCGGCGGTCGAGGTCGAATAGCCCAGCCGCTCGATCAGGAGCGTCGGCAGGAAGCCGATGATGGCGAACCAGCAGCAGGCATAGGCGCCGAAGCAGAGGCCGATGGCGAGTGGTCCGCCGCTGGTCCCGACCTCCTTCATTTCCGACAGGACCGAACGTTGCGGGACCGGCAGCGGATCGAGCTCGCGTCGCGGCACGGCCCGCAACAGCAGAGCAACGGCCATCAGAGCGGCAGCGGCGGCGGCAACCAGCCAGACAGCGCGCCACGAGGTGGCGGGCAGCACGATGGCCGCGATCACCATCATCGTGCCTGACCCGGCCGGCATATAAGTGCTCCAGATCGCCATGGCGAGGCGCTGGTCGGCAGGCTGCGTCAGGCGCAGCAGCATGGTCGGCACCGCCACGACAACGGTGATGAAGCCCAGCCCCTCGAAGATGCGGCCGATTAGCAGCGTTTCAACGTTGGGCGCGAAAGCACCAGCGAAGCTCGCACCGGCGGCCAACAGCGTGCCGAAGATCGCCAGCCTGCGGTGGCCCACGCGATCCGCCGTCAGGGCGATCGCCATGCCGCCCAGCGCCGTCATCAGGTTGATGACCGACAGCAGCCAGCCTGCCTGTTCCAGCGTCGCGCCAAGACTTTCGCGGATCGACGGCAGGGCGGGCGGCGCTTTGCCGACCTGGAAGGCCGCGACCATGCCGGACGCCACCAGCAGGGCGGCCAGCGGCCACGGCGTGCGCGCTGGCGTCAGTACTGCACCCGCGAGGTGATGGCGCCGTCGACCACCATGTTGATGCCGGTGATGAACGAGGCGGGCTCACCGGTAAGGAATACCACGGCGCTGGCCACTTCCTGCGGCGTGCCCATGCGACCCATCGGATTGCGCGCCATCGAGCGCTTGTAGCGCTCGGTGCCGGCGTCGCGCTGGCGACCCCAGGTGTTGCCATCCTCGAGGATCGTGCCGGGCGAGACCATGTTGGCGCGCACGCCCTTGGGCGCGAGTTCGATCGCCATCGACTTGATCATGGGTACGAGCGCCGCCTTCACCGAGCGGTAGGGCTGCGTCGGACCTGCGACCTCGACCAGCGAGGTCGTACCGATGATGGTGAGCGTCGCTCCCTTGCCGCGGGCTTCGAGGTGCGGCCGCACGGCCAGCACCGCGTTCACCGTGGCGACCAGGTCGATCTCGATCGCCTTGCGCCAGCCTTCCTGCGTGTTGTCGGTGCCGAGGGCGCTGACATTGGCGACGAAATGGTCGATGCCGCCGTCGGCCGCGAACCCGTCGATCCAGGCCTTGAGTGCATTGTTGTCGGTAACGTCGAGCGCAGTGCCGCTGACGCGACCCTGCTTGGAGCTCCAGTCCGCCTCGCGCTCCTTAACCAGAGCCGCATCGCGGGCGCAGAAGCCCACGACGGCGCCCTCGGCCAGGAATGTATCGACGATGGCGCGGCCGATGCTCTTGGTGCCGCCGGTCACCATCACGCGCTTGCCTTTGAGACCGAGGTCCATGTTTCCTCCAAACGGGTCGCTCGCCTATAAGGCCGGCATGAAACAGTGGAGCGTCCGGCATGTCCAAGCGATTCGACCTTAGCGGCAAGGTGGCCCTGGTGACCGGCGCCTCGTCGGGCCTCGGCGTGCACTTCGCGCGGACGCTGGCCGAAGCGGGCGCCTCGATCGCCATCGCGGCGCGGCGCGCTGACCGGCTCGCCTCTCTACAGGCGGAACTGGAGAAGGGCGGCGCCAAGGCGGTCGCCGTTGATCTCGACGTACAGTCGGCAGAATCGATCGCAGCGGCCTTCGACAAGGTCGAGGCGACGCTGGGTCCGGTCGACGTTCTCGTGAACAATGCCGGCATCTCGATCGTGAAGCCTGCGCTCGACATGCCGGAAGCGGACTGGGACTCGGTGGTCGACACCAATCTGCGTGGCGCCTGGCTGATGACGCAGACCGCGGGCAAGCGCTGGGTCACGTCGAAGCGGCCGGGCTCGATCGTCAACATCGCTTCGATCCTGGGCCTGCGTACCATCGGCCAGGTCGCGCCGTACAACGCTTCTAAGGCCGGCCTGATCCATCTCACCCGCGCGCTCGCCATGGAGTGGGCGCGCTACCAGATCCGGGTCAATGCGATTTGCCCCGGCTACATCGAGACCGAGATGAACGGCGACTTCTGGAAGACGCCCGGCGGTCAACGCCTGATCGACCGCATCCCGCAGCGCCGCATCGGTCAGCCCGAACACCTCGACGGCGCGCTGCTGCTGCTCGCGTCCGAGGCGGGTGCGTTCATGACTGGCAGCGTGATCACCGTCGACGGCGGTCACACGGTGAGTTCGCTCTAGCTCACCACCCGTTGATGCGGTCGTAGACGTCTACGACCGACTTGCCGCCGTCGAGGTCGCTGTCGACGACGTAATAGCGATCGTAGGCGGCCGCGGTGATGCAGGCGTGGTTGGGCAGGATGCGGACGCGCGCACCCACGGGCAGGTTGCCGTACGGCAGCGGATCATCGGCGGCGACGAAGCCGTGCTCCTGCGAGCATTCGATCACGGCCATGCCGGCGGCCGGCGGATTGGCGATGGTGCCGTAGCCGACCTTGGGCTGGAACTCCTGGGCGCTGATGTCCTTGGAGAGAGCCAGCGCACCGGCATCGACCAGCATCTGGTTGCGGTGCGGATAGTGGCCGATTACCGAGGCCAGCACCGAGAGCGCGATGTCTCCCGCGCCGCACGCGCCGATGTATTCCTGGTCGAGGTCGTTGAAGACATAGACGCCCGGCCGCATCTCGGTGATGCCGGTGAAGTCGCGCGAATGCATCGCCGTCGGCGTCGAGCCGCCGGACACGATGGGGCAGGGAATGCCGGCGGCGCGAAGCTTCTCGGCCGCGGTCACGATGGCGAGGCGCTCCTGCTCGGCGACACCCGCGATCCCGTCGGGAGTGCTCTGGTGATAGGAATGGCCGGCATGGGTCATGACGCCGGCGAGATCGACGCCCGGCGCCTCGTGCAGGACGCGGGCGATGTCCAGAAGACCGGGCAGGGCTGGATAGGGAAGACCGGCGCGACCACCGCCGCTGTCGATCTCGATGAATACCGAGAAGGTGTCGCCATCCTTGGCCGCGGCGGCGATAGCCTTGGCGACGATTAGGTTGTCGGTGACGACCCGCAGGTTCACACCGCGTCGCCGCAGCTCGGTCACCGCGCCCAACTTGGACGGGATCACCCCGACGCCATAGAGGATGTCCTTGAAGCCGCCATCGGCGAAGTAGCGTGCCTCCGCGAGCGTCGAGACGGTGATGCGCCCGTCATGGCCCTCGACGGCCATGCGGCCGATCTCGACCGACTTGGCGGTCTTGAGGTGCGGGCGAAGCATGACACCTGCGTTACGCAGGCGTTCGCTCATGCGCTTGAGGTTGCGGCGCAGGATCGCCCGGTCGAGAATGAGGGCGGGAGTCGGCAGGTCGTCGATTGTCTGTGTGGCCATGGTGACGATTCTAGCATGCCGATCGAAAACGAGCGCAAGTTTGTCCTGAACGAACAGGCCACGGGGCTGGAAGCCGAGCTTGGCGCCAGGCCGGGCGTCGCGCGCCACCTGTTGCGGCAGGCCTATCTCGATGCGCCGGGCCTGCGCATCCGCTCGCTCGAGGGCGACGGCAAGATCGACCATGTCTTCACCTACAAGCGAACCATCGAGGGGCAGGTCGTCGAGATCGAGACCGACCTCAGCGCCGTCGACTTCGCAAGGCTGTGGACCCAGCGCAAGGAGACGCTGGTGAAGGTCCGCTACTCGTGGACCGAGGGCCGCTATCACTGGGACGTGGATTTCTTCAAACGCGACGACGGTTCGACGTATTTCGCGATGGCCGAGGTCGAGATGCCGGAGACAGAGACCGACCCGCCGCCGCTGCCGGATTTCCTGGGCCGGTACCTGCTGGCGGCCGCACCTGCCTTCGACCAGCGCTTCACCTCCAAGCGTATCGCCGATCAGGTCCACGCCACGAGCCTGCTGGCCGACATCAGGGCAAAGGGCGGGATCGTCTAAAGGGGCGGTTTCACCGCAATTAACTCGTGAAGTTCCGGATACGGGGGCAGTTTGCAGTGCCCTCGCGCATTTCACCCCGGGACGCCCGACGTGTTTGCTTCAGTACTTCGATGGTTCGCCGGCACGGTGGCGGTACTGCTGGCCGTCACGGCTGCTTATCTCTGCTTCTGGCCTGTACCTGCCGAGCCTGTGTCGTGGGTGGCGCCGACGCCGCCTGGTTTCACCGGACCATTTGCCGTCAACACGCGCCTGGCGAACCTGCGCCCGATCGCCATCGGCACGGAGATCGGCCCCGAACACATCGCGATCGGGCCGGACGGCAAGCTTTATGCCGCAATGGAGAACGGCGACATCCTGCGTATGGAGCTCGACGGGGCGAAGCATGGGGTCTTCGTCAACACCGGCGGGCGGGTCCTCGGGTTCGATTTCGACGCCAGCGGGCGGACGATCGCGGCCGATCCGATGCGCGGATTGCTCGCCATCGCCACCGATGGGCGGGTAACCCTGCTGATCGATCGCGTGAGTGAAGGCGATCCGGTCCGCTATGCCAACTCGATCGTCGTGGCGCCGGACGGCACGGTCTACTTCACCGATGCGTCGGCGCGCTTTGCGCCGGTGGCATGGGGCGGCACCTATCCCGCCAGCGTACTCGACATCATGGAGCAGTCCAGCACCGGTCGCGTGCTGGCCTACGATCCTGCAACGAAGACCACGCGAATCGTGGCGCACGGCTTTTCCTTCGCCAACGGGATCGCCCTTTCGTCGGATGGCAAGACGCTGTTCGTGACGGAGACAGGCCGCTACCGGATCTGGAAAGTCGATGGCGGCGCACGCAATCTCGATATTCGCAGCGGCTCGCCGCAGGCCAGCGTGCTGATCGACAATCTGCCGGGCTATCCCGACAACCTGATGCGAGGCCGCGACGGACGTATCTGGGTCGGGCTGTTCAGGCCGCGCAATCCAGCCGCGGACGGGCTCTCCGATAAGCCGTTCGTGCGCAAGATCCTGCTGCGGCTGCCACGTTTCCTGCTGCCGCTGGGCAAGCCCTACGGCCACGTCTTCGCCTTCGACGAGACCGGCAAGGTCGTCGAGGACCTGCAGGATCCCAGTGGCGCCTATCCCGAGACGACCGGCGCGACCGAGACGGCGGATCGCCTCTACATCCATAGCCTGCACGCGCACGCGATCGGATGGCTGCCGCGATGAAGCGCTGGCTGAGCGCGGCGATGATGCTGTCGGCCTGCGCTGCGCCGGCCATGGCGGACGACGCGGCTCTGGAGGAAATCTACGTCCTGCGCAGTATCCGCGAACACCAGTCTTCGCTGGCCGGTTCGTGCGGTTCGTCGACGACAGGTTTCGAACCCTATCCGACCGACGCGGAGCGTCATTTCTCGTTCTGGAGCGTCAGCTCGCAGGCCGCGTCCGGCAAAGTTGTGGATGCCCAAAGCGAAAAGGTCGCCGAGCTACGGGGGTGTTTCGGTCCGACCAGCGACCGGGCGCGGCAGAATTTCTATGCGGAGGTGCGGCTGGGATCGGTTTCCTTCCGCGGCGTCGGCGAATGCCAGGCGCTGATGATCGACTTCCCCGAGCCCGGCCTCTTTCCCGTCCGCTGCCAGCTCGTGCTGAGCGGCCTGCCGGCACCTTATGTCGGTGGACTGCTGACGACCAACACGATGACGTCGCGCGCGGCCTTCGGCGGAGCCACCGATCCGGCCGGCTACACCCAGGCGTCGATCGCGACGATCCGATTGTGGAAGGCGAGGCCGCGATAGGCCGGGACTGCAAACAACAACCAAAACGAAGAGGCAATCATGAGCAATCAGGACAGGGACGAAACCGGCCTCCCGCGGCGGGATGTTCTCGTGGCGACCGGAGCGGCGATGATCGGCGGCCTGGTGGCTTCGGCCGCCGCCACGCCGGCTTTGGCACAGGGCAGCGTCAACAGCGCGCCGCTGGGCGCGCGGCTGCGCGGCGTGCAGCATTTTGGGCTGACGGTGCAGAACATGGACCGTGCCTACGAGTTCTATACCGAGGTGCTGGGCGGCACCGAGGTGATGCGCGACGGCGACTTCCAGGGCGAGCGCATCCACAACACCTTGCTGACGGACCAGGAGATTGAAGCGCGCGAACGCCGGGTCAATCCGCGCTCGATGGGCGTGCCGGACCTCAAGGGCGGGGCGCAGCGCCTCGACGTGCGCTTCATCCAGTTCGACAATGTCGTGATCGAGCTTCTGCAATACCGCGACGCCGGGCAGGCAGCCAATGCCGGCTCCTTCGCCGAGCCGCTCGACCATATGAGCCCGGCCTTTCCGCGCATGATGCACATCTGCTTCCATATCCGCGACGACGTGGACTTCAACAAGTTCATCGCCGATCTCGAGGCGGAATCGGCGCGGCGGGGCATGCCCCAGGTCCGCGCCAACCGCGTGGTCACGGTCACGACCGAGAAAGAGCGGCTGGCGACGCCGATCGACGCCAACAGCAACGGCATCACCGAGGGCAAATCGAACGGCTGGCGGCTGATCTACTGCAAGGGCTGCGAGGGGGAGCAGCTCGAGTTCGTACAGGCGCTCGGCCCGGTGAAGCAGGTCTTCGACGGCGCGCGCGAGGCCAGGGCCAAGCTGGTCGCCAGCCGATGAGCCGGCGGCGGATCAGCCCCTGGGCGGCCTGATCCGCGGCAGCGTGACCAGCGGCCACGGGTCGGGGAACTGGCCGACGGGGCAGTCGATCAGGAGCGGCGCACCCTTGGCGATGCCACGCGAGATCGCCGTGCCCAGCTCCTCGGGCGAGCTGACCCTCACGGCATCGATGCCGAAGCTGTCGGCCATCTTCACGAAGTCGGGGTTGCGCAGCTCGGTGGCGATGGTGCGGTTGTTGAACGACTGCTGCTGGATGCGGCGCACGTTGCCGAAGGCGCCGTCGCTGAACACGACCGCCACGACGCCGATCCCGTGCTGGGCCGCCGTCGCCATCTCCATGGCGGTGAACATGAAGCCGCCGTCGCCGCTGATCGACACGACGGCCGTGTCGGGTTTGGCGATCTTGGCGCCGAGCGAGGTGGCGTAGCCCCAGCCGAGCGTGCCCTGGTAGCCGGGCGACAGGAAGGTGCGCGGCTTGTAGGTCGGGTAGGCGAAGCGGGCGGCGTAGCCCATCTGCGTCAGCTCATCGACCAGGATGCCGTCGTCGGGCAATGCCTTGCGGATCGCCTCGAGGTAGGCGATTTGCGGCGCCAGGGTCTCATGGATCTTCTTGTTGGCCGCGGCCTTGATCCCGGCGACATGGTCGGCGCGGCCGTTGCGCTTCGTGTTGTGGCCGGCCAGGCGATCGGCCAGCACCTTGAGGGTCGCAGTCGCATCGCCCACGATGCCGATCTCGGGCTTGCGCTGGCGATCGAGTTCCTCGCTGTCGGCATCGATGCGGATGATCTTGAGCGTATCGTCGATGCCCCAGTTCTGCTGCTGCGGCTGCAGGCGCGTGCCGACCGCGAGCACGACATCGGCCTCGCCCCAGAACTGGTAACCGGCCGGCGCCGTGATCGAGAGACGATGCCGCCCGTCGATCACGCCCTGGCCCATGCGGCCGGTCATCACCGGCGCGTCGAGCATCTCGGCGATGCGCTGGACGTATTCACCCGCACCCTGGGCGCCGCCGCCCACGACGATCATCGGACGCTGGGCGCTGCCCAGCAGCTTCGCGGCGCGCTCGACGGCCTCCTCGTCGACCGGGCAGGGATCAGCGATCGCCGCCGTGGCGATCAACTCGACCGGCGAGCGACGCGCCCAGGTATCCATCGCGCATTCGAGCGCCACGGGACGCTGGCGCCCCGACAGCAGCCGACGGAAGGCTTCGTTCACCAGGCCGGGCGCGGCGGCGGGAGAGGGGATGCGGTCGGCCCATTTGGTGAGGCCGCGCATAATCGCGAGCTGGTCGGGCAATTCATGCAGGAGGCCGACATTGCGGCCGATCATCGACTGCTGAATCTGGCCCGTGAGCGCCAGCACCGGCGCGTTGACGGCATAGGCGGTCGAAAGCGCGGCCGTCGTGTTGAGGAAGCCGGGACCGGGCACGACCACATAGGCCGAGGGTTTGCCGGCAGCCATCGCATAGCCCAGCGCCATGTAGGCGCAGGCCTGCTCGTGACGCGCATGGATCGGCCGAATGGCGTTGGTGCGGTCGTAGAGGGCATCGAAGAACGGATCGTTCTGGACGCCGGGCAGGCAGAAGAGGGTGTCGATGCCGTTCACTTCCAGCATCGACACGACGGTTTGGGCAGTCGAGAGCGTTTTCATGCCCTCCAGTCTACACGTCTTTAGTCGACGCGCGCGCCCGACGCCTTGATGATCGGCGCGAGGCGGGCTTCCTCGGCATCGCGGAAGGCCAGGGTATCGGCTGGCGTGCGCCAGATCGCGACCGAGGCATGCTCGAGGAACTTGGCCTTGAGATCGTCGCTCTCGAGCGCCTTCTTCGACAGTTCCGACAGCCGCGCGATGATGTCGGGCGGGAGCTTCGCCGGGCCGGTAAGGGTGGTCCAGGAGGTGATGTCGAAGCCCGGCAGCGTCTCCGCGATGGTCGGGATATCCGGCAGGACGGGCGAGCGCTTCGCGGACGTTACCGCGAGGGCGCGCACCTTGCCGGACTTCGCCTGGCCGAGCGCACTGGGAATGTTGTCGAACATCATGTTGATCTGCCCGGCCAGCAGGTCCTGCATCGCGGGTGCACCGCCACGATAAGGGACGTGCACCATGTCGACCTTGGCCATGATCTTGAACAGCTCACCGGAGAGGTGAAGCGTCGTGCCCGAACCGGCCGAGCCGTAAGAATACTTACCGGGATTCTTGCGCAGCAGCTCGATCAGTTCCGGCACCGACTTCGCCGGCAGGTCGAGGTTGACCACCAGCAGGTTGGGAAGCTCCCAGATCGTGGAGACGAAGGTGAAGTCGGTCCTCGCGTTGAACGGCAGCTTGGCATAAAGCGTCGGCGAGATGGCGTGGCTGGCGATGCCGCCGAGGCCCAGCGTGTAGCCGTCGGGAGCCGACTGCGCGAGCGTGTCCATGCCGACATTGCCGCCCGAGCCGCCCTTGTTCTCGACGATCCATTGCTGGCCGGTGATCTCGGCCATCTTGGCGCAGAAGATGCGGGAGAGCGTGTCGGTGCCGCCGCCTGCCGGGAACGGGTTGATGTAGCGGATGGACTTGTTCGGGTAGGTCCCCTGGGCGGAGACGATCGCCGGAGCGGCGAGGGTGGCCGCGGCGATTCCGCCCATGAGGGTACGGCGCCCGATGGGGCGCATAGCATGTGTCATTTTATATTTTGGTCCCATTATTAGCGCAGGGAGGGTGCCAAAAAGGCGACCTGCCGTCGATGGCCGTCGGTGGCGGTGCCCCTGAAAGTCCCGGAATTGTGTCCGGTTTTAGGCACAGGCGGCCTTGCCACTGCCTTCCAAATATCTGAAAAGGCGCGGTATTGGGTACTTTCGCCTATCGGGTGCGAATGGCTTTGGGGGCCGTCCGCAACTGGCAAGAGGATTGGGATATGTGGGGTTTTGAGCGTTGGGCCGCAGTGCGCCTTGCCGCGCGTGGCGCTTCCGTGGGCGCCGCCCTGGGCGCGCTATGTTCGGTTGCCGTGACACCGGTCTCGGCACAGCAGAGGCCTGCAACACAGGGACCGTCCCAGGCGGCGCCCGCCGCGCCGGCCCAAACCGCTCCCGCTCAGCCCGCGCCTGCCAATTCGACCGCCGCGAAGCCACCGGCCCAGAGCCAGCCGGCATCGCAGGGCCAGCAGCAGGCGGCCGCCGCGAAGAAGAAGCCGGGCGAGCCCTCGGAACTCGACATTTGCTACGGCATGACCGGCGCCGACGCCGCCGGCAAGATCGAGGCCTGCACCGAGGTCATCGACAAGAGCCTGGCCTCGGGCGGCGCGCTGGCGCTGGCCTACCTCCATCGCGGCATGTCGTGGAGCGGCCCGGAGAGCGACAAGCGCTCCAAGTCCGATTTCCGGACGGCGGTGCGCATGTACAACGACGCCATCATGGCGCAGCCGCTGAACCCGCATCTCTATATCCAGCGTGGCGTCGTGCATCAGACGATCGGCGAGGCCGACCGCGCGATCATCGACTACAGCGATGCGATCCGCCTGGCTCCGCGCGATACGCTGCCGCTGATCAACCGTGGCGTCGTGCTCTACACGCGCAAGGACAACAACGAGGGCGCGATCGCCGACTTCAACGCGGCACTCAAGATCAACAACAAGGAAATCAGCGCCTGGACCAACCGCGGCATCGTCTATCGCAAGAAGGGCGACGTTAACCAGGCGATCGCCGACTTCACCACGGCCATCAAGATCCTGCCGGAGAAGATCGAGCCGGTGTCGCTCAAGATCGTGCCCGATTCGATCACCAGCCAGCTCGCCAAGTCACCGCAGCAGGAAGCCAACCGCATCGCGCTGCAGGCCGCCTTCGTGCACTTCCAGCGCGGCCTCGCCTGGTACGACAAGAACGACTACGACAAGGCGATCGCCGACTTCTCGGAATCGATCCGCCTCAACCCGCGCGACGGCTCGCCCTGGGTCGGTCGCGGCGCGTCGTACATGTACAAGAACGACCTGAAGCAGGCGATCGCCGACTTCACGGAGAGCATCAAGCTGGCGCCGGGCCAGGCTTTCGCCCACATGCAGCGCGGCATCGCCTATCACCGCATCGGCGATTCCGAGCATGCGCTCGAGGACTATACGATCGCCCATGAGCTGACGCCGAAGGACCCGGGCCCGCTCGTCAACCGTGGCATCGTCTACTACACGAAGAAGGGCAAGTTCGACGAAGCCGTTGCCGACTTCGACCTGGCGCTGAAGCTCAATCCGAAGGAAGTGAACGCCCTCATCAACCGCGGCGTGACCTGGCGCCAGCGCAACGATCCCGACCGCGCCATCACCGACTTCACCGAGGCCGTCCGCCTCGGCTTGCAGACCTCCGACATCCTGAAGCTGACGCAGAAGGACAAGGACGGGAAGAAGGACCCGGCTGCGGCGCAGACCGCCGACCAGGTGGCCAATGCCTACTACCAGCGCGGCATGGCGATGATCGACAAGCAGGAATACGAGGCCGCCGTTAAGGACTTCGAGGCCGCGCTCGAGATCAACGAGAAGGAACCGCGCGCCTATCTCGGCCGCGGCGCCGCCTACCTCAAGATGGACAAGACGAAGGAGGCTGTCGCCGATCTCGATCTTGCCATCAAGCTCGCACCGGGTATGGCTTTCGCCTATTTCGAGCGCGGCGCCGCCTATCACCGTATCGACAACTACGACAACGCCATCGCCGACTATACCTCGTCGATCGAGATCGATCCGAAGGAGCCGCTGGCCTACATCAACCGTGGCATGGCGCAGATCTTCAAGGACAAGGTCGACGAGGCGATCGTCGATTTCGATGCCGCGCTCCAGATCAGCCCGGACGACATCAATGCCTTGATCCAGCGTGGCTTCGCCTACGGCCTGAAGAAGGACTTCGCGCGGGCGCTGACCGACATCGACGACGCGCTGCGCCTGTCGCCGGGCAATCCGACGGCGCTGTACTATCGCGCCCAGGTCATGGCCTTCCGCGGCGACGCCGTTCGCGCGGTCGAGGATTACACGCAGGCGCTGAAGACCGACCAGAAGAACCCGCGCATCTATGCCAGCCGCGCCAATCTCTACAGCAACCTCGGCGAATACGAGAACGCGATCGAGGACCTCAACCAGTCGATCCGCCTGCGTCCGCGCGACCCGAACCTGTTCCTCAACCGCGGCATCGCCTACTTCAACAGGGCCGAATACGCCAAGGCGGTCTCGGACTACGACGAGACACTGAAGCTCGATCCGAAGATGGCGCCGGCGCTGAACAACCGTTGCCTGACGCGGGCCGTGATGGGCTCCAGCCTCGAGGCGGCGCTGGCCGACTGCAACGAGGTGCTGAAGCTCGTGCCGGACGATCCGTACGCGCACGACAATATCGGGCTGATCTATCTGAAGCAGAAGCAGTTCGACAAGGCGATCGCCCAGTACAATATGTCGCTCAAGGTCGATCCCGACCGCGCCCGCGCCCTCTACGGCCGCGGCCTTGCGCGCTCGCGCAATGGCCAGGGCCCGGCCGGCATCTCCGACATGTCGACTGCCAGCGGAATCCAGCCGAACATCGCCGAAGAGTTCAAACGCTACGGCGTGAACTGAGCCTCGGGCGGGTCGCGAGCCTCAGATCCCGCCGCCCGATAGATTGAACCCGGACTTCATTCGGCCCTATGAAGGGAGCCGGAGCGGCGTGCCGTCGCGCGTCCTCCCAACCCAACCGGGGGAAACGAATGTTCTTCAACGGATACATCGCCTCTACCGACCTCATCGCCATCGCGCTCGTGGTGATCTTCGGCCTGCTCGGGCTGGTGCGGCGCCAGCGCCTGTGGCTGGCCGCGGCGACGATCGTGCTGGTGATCTGGGCGGTGGTCCGCTTCATCCGCCCGTTCTGAGGCGTCAGTTGCCGGGCTTCGTGCCCGTCGCCTTCACGACATCCGCCCAGGTCGCCATGTCCCTGGCGATGAACTCGACGAACTCGGCGGGCGTCGCCGGTGTGGGGACGCTGGCGCGTTCCTCGAACTGGCGCGCGATGGCGGGGTCGCGCAGCAGGCTATTCACATCGGCGTTCACCCTGATGACGATCTCGTCCGGCACTTTGGCGGGCGCGGCGAGGCCGACCCAGCCCGCCGAATCGTAGCCCGGCACGGTCTCGGCAATGCTCGGAATGAAACCGAGCGGCGCCGGCGCGCGCCGTGCCGTGGTGACCGCCAGCGGCTTGATGCGCGCATCCTTGATCGCGGTGAGCGAGGAGGCGGTGCTGTCCATCATCAGCTTCACGTGGCCCCCCAGAAGATCGGCCATGGCGGGTCCGCTACCCTTGTAGGGAATATGCTCGATGTCGACGCCGGCCTTCAGCTTGAACAGCTCCATGCTGAGATGCTGGGCCGTGCCGGGACCGGCCGAAGCATAGGAGAGCTTGCCGGGTTCCTTCTTCGCGAGCGCGATCAGCTCGGCGAGCGTGTTCGCGGGGAAGGAGGGATGGGCCACGATCACCAGCGGCCCCGCGATGAACTTGGCGATCGGCTTGAAGTCGACCAGCGGCTTGTAGGGCAGGTCGAGGTAGAGGCCGGGATTGACGCCGAAGGTACCGCTGGTCGCGACCAGCAGCGTGTAGCCGTCGGGCGCGGCCGCCTTCCCGGTTTCGGTGCCGGGAATGCCGCCACCGCCGCCCTTATTGTCGACGATCACCTGTTGCTTCCACATCTCGGTCA
The DNA here is from genome assembly GCF_058806575.1 of Reyranella sp. GW821-FHT12G01. Lineage (NCBI taxonomy): Bacteria > Pseudomonadati > Pseudomonadota > Alphaproteobacteria > Hyphomicrobiales > Reyranellaceae > Reyranella > Reyranella sp. GW821-FHT12G01. The sequence continues at coordinate 2,390,468 of NZ_JBXAPV010000001.1, read as the reverse complement.
GGCGTTCGGCGAGGATACGCATGAAGATGTCGGCGGCCTGGCCCGGCGGGAACGGCACGATGATGCGCACCGGCCTGGACGGCCACGCGGTCTGGGCACGGACGGCGCCCGAGGCGAGCAGCGGTGTTGCGAGGCCAAGCGCCAGCGCGCGGCGGCGCGTCGTTGCGGTCATCGTTCGTCTCCTCCGGTTTTCCTTGGAAGGAAGACTAGTCGGCGACGGCGCCGGAGTCCTTCACGGCCTTGCCCCATTTCGGCACGTCGCGCTGCAGAACCTCGGTGAGGCCGGCTGGCGAGGAGGCCACCACTTCGAGGCCGATCTTGGCCAGGCGCTCGCGCGTGTCGGGCTCGCGCAAGGTGGCGGCGATCTCCTGGTTGAGCTTGGCCACGATGTCGGCCGGAATCCCCGGCGGGCCCATGATCGCGAGCCAGCTGTCGCCTTCGAAGGGAATGCCGCTCTCGGTGAAGGTCGGTACGTTGGGCATCGCCGGCGAGCGCTTCGAGGAAGCGACGCCCAGCGCGCGCACCTTGCCCGACTGGATGTGCGGCAGCGATGTGTTGACGCTGACCGCCGTCATCTGCACTTCGCCCGCCAGCAGCGCCTGCACGGCCGGCGCGCCGCCCTTGTAGGGGACATGCACCATGTCGAGCCCGCCGGCCGCGGTCCGGAACAGTTCGATGGTGAGATGCGAGCCGTTGCCGGTGCCCGCCGACGAATAGGTGAGCTTGCCCGGCTGGCTCTTCACCAGCGCCACGAACTCCTTAGGTGTCTGCGCCGCCACCGAGGGGTGGATCATGATCACTGTCGGGAAGGTCGCCGCCAGCATGATCGGCGTGAAGTCCTTGAAGACGTCGTAAGAGAGTTTGCTGCCGTACAGAGTCGGCGCGATGGCGTGCGTGCCGTTGTCGGCCACCATCAAGGTATAGCCATCGGGTGCGGCCTTGGAGACCAGGGCGCTGCCCACCGTGCCGCCAGCGCCGGTGCGGTTCTCGACCACGACCTGCTGGCCGATCCGCTCGCCGAGCTTCTGCGCGAGGATGCGGGCGAAGGTGTCGGAGTTGCCGCCCGGCGCATGCGGCGCGATCAACCGGATCGTGCGGGACGGAAAGGGCGCCGTCTGGGCGTTGGCCGACCAGGCGCCGGCAGCGGCGAATGCACCGATCGCTCCGAGCGCCCCGCGGCGGGTCGTTTTGGTCATTTCGTTTCCTTCCCGACTTTGCTTTTGCCGTCAGGCTAGCACGATGCCAATCCTGAATCCCTCGCGGCAGCAGACCGGCTAAGTCTTGAAGAAGCAAAATCCATGGTCGGCGATATCGGCTTCGATGAGTTCTTCATCGAACGGGTAGGCGCCTGACAGGGGCGGCAGCAAGCGCCAGTCGTTTGGACCAATTGGGCTGGACGGCAGCCCGGCGCCGGGCTCGGTTGCAAGGTAGGTGTTTCGGTCTTCATCGCTGCGATAGAGGTCGAACTGCATTGCCACGCTCCTACATCGCCTGGCTCGCAGGCGAATATCGCCAGACGGCAAAAACCAATTGAAACAATGTGTCGCTGGCGGAGGGGGTGGGATTCGAACCCACGGTGGGCGTGAACCCACGCCGGTTTTCAAGACCGGTGCCTTAAACCGCTCGGCCACCCATCCATATGCAGCATCTGCGCCATCACGCGCAGGCGGCCCTTATAGCATCGCCCGACGCGCCGTCGAGACGGGGCGGGGGCAGGACTTCCCACACCGTCGCGTGCAGGTCCCTGTTGCCACGCAATCGTGCGTGACAATAGATTTACGCATGTATCGCGTAGCATGGTTCCGTCGCGTGTGAAGTCAATGAGTAAGCATGCCGTCTAGAGACAACAGCGATCTGATCGATGGCCTCTACGATGCGGCGGTCGGGCATCGTTCATGGGAGACGGTCACCGCCGACCTGATGAACCACATGGAGGGCTCGACGCTTTTGTTGTCGGTGCTCCATACGCGGTCGCCCTCGGTCGACGTCGTTGCGACGCAGGGGATGAGCCAGGTCCATCTCCAGGAATACGCACACTTCGCTCCGCACGATCTCTGGGTGTCGGGCTTCATGGAGAAGCGCCTGTTCGGCAGGGCGCTGGCGGGGTCGCAGTTCGTCGACGAGCGCACGCTGGAGAACAGCTACATCTACAACGAATATCTGCGCCCCAAGATGAACCTTCACTACATCGCCGGATCGGTCCTCCAGCTCGACGAGGGACATATCGGCGTGGTGGGCATCCATCGTCCGCGCGACGCGCAGGATTTCTCATCCGACGAAGCTCGGCGCCTGGAACTGCTCCTGCCTCATCTGCGACGCTCCCTGGAGATAAGGCGCAAGCTCGATCTCGCCGAGCAGATGAACCGGTCGCTCCATTCCATCCTCGATCGGTTGAGTCTCGGCGTCATCATCCTCAGCGCCAAGGGACAACTCCTGCATGCCAACGTGGCGGCGGAGGCGATCTTGCACGAAGGCGACGGCCTCGTGAGAACGCCGGGCGGACTGCGGGCCGCCCAGAAAGACGACGATCGGCGCCTGCAGAACGTGATCGGCAGGCTTGGCCAGGCCTCGCCGGAAGTCCGCTCGGCCGGCGGTCATGTCCGCATCCGGCGGCCCTCCGGCCTGCCCGCTTATGCCGTGATGCTGGCGCCCGCGGCGCCTGGTCTGGGCATGAGCGGGCTGGCGTCTCCGGCCATCCTGATCTTTGTCGCCAATCCGGGTGCGAAGATTACCTCCGACCGGGGCATCCTCACGGACCTGTTCGGTTTTCCGCCGGCGGAAGGGCGACTGGTCCTCGCTTTGCTGTCCGGCGTCTCCGTGCCCAATTTCGCGCGACAGGTCGGCGTGACGCACAACACCGTACGGACGCTTCTAGCGCGGGCAATGGCGCGGGCGGAGTGCCGCACGCAGCTCGAGTTGGTGCTGCGCGTCGCGGGGGCGATCGGCGGGATCAGGTAGCGCCGTTCACGGTCTCAGTTTCGGCAGGCCGGCGAGCAGGGCGGCAATCTCCGACTGGCAACTGGTGCCGGTCTTCGACATGACCGACTTCACTTGCGAGCGAACGGTTTCGACGCTCGTTCCTGACGCCGCGGCAATGTCCTTCAGTCTCTGGCCACGGGTGAGGGCGCCTGCCACTCGGGCTTCGTTGGGTGACAGGTCGAACAGGCCACGCACGAGCGCAAGGTCCGGTGCTTCGGGGGCACTCACCGGCGTCAACACGAGAACCGCGAGACCGCCGCCGAAAAGATCGCGTGCCTGTCCCGTCGTCGGCACGACGTGGGCGACGACGGCGGGGCCGGCCTTGGCGCGCGCGGCAAACGAATAGGCGTGCCGGTCGTGCGGTGCCGGCAGGTCCTTGATGGCCTGGATGAGAAGGGCGTGCGCCTGGGCATCGATCAGCCTGATCCGGTCGCGCGCCCGCCACTGCACGTGGCCCGTCATCGCCTCGATCAGGGTGTTTGCCGCGAGTGCCCGACAATCCTGGTCGAGGATCGTGGCCGGCAAGCCGACCATGGCGAGGGCTTCCGTGGCGGCGCGCAGCTGCTGCAGGCGCCAGCGCGCAGCGAGCAATCCGGAGCGGGCCAGATGCGGCCGGTAGGAATCGAGCGCAGCGATGTCGCGCGCCGAGAAGCTCGGCTCGTTCTCACGGCGCTGGGCGTGGAAGACGAGGAAGTCACCGGAGGGAACGTGAACGGCACTGGCAGCGGCGTGATTCCAGCCCCATTTGCGGCCCCATTCGTTGCGAAAGGGCTCCCGCTCCCACTCGGCCGGCGAGAAGAGATCGTCATCGGAGAGGAAGCCGGCATGATCCTTGGCGAGAAGGCGGGACGTGGTCGCCGAGCGGCCGACGATGTCGGTCGCCAGATACTGCAGGAAGTCCTGCTCCATCGGTTTTGAAACGGAGAAGCCCGTCCAGGCATCGCTGCGGCGCGTGAGCAGGACGAGGCCGGGTGTTCCCACGGTCCTTCCCAATTCCTCCAGTACGTTTGGCCAGATTTGCGGCGTAACCGCTGCTTCGTAGATGCGCTGAATGAGAAGGTCACGATCCGTCACGGCCAATCCCGATTTTCGAAAAGGCAAAGCATACGCACGCAACAGCGCGGCCGTTGTAACAGAACGACGCGCACGAGATGAACGAACGAGATCGTGTTTGGTGGCGCAGTTTGCCGGCATGTTTGGTTGCGAACCAAAAGACGACAGTCAGTGTGTAGCGAAGTGTCACCCAATTGGGTGACAGAGACTCTGCGAGAGTCGCGCATGGTGCATCCGGGTTGGAGCGCCGTTCTTGGGGAACAGAGTCCGCTCGTTGGAATCCTGGAGAAGCCAATGCGCCGTGAACGGCGTGTCGGGACGATCGGGTTTGCCAGCGGATTCCCGAATCGGGAGCTCTTGGATGTGTAGTGAGCATTGTTTTCAGTGAGGAACTATGACGACGTCAGTTCTTGACACGCTTTATGGCGACGACAGCGACAACCACCTCACTGGTTCCACCAGCTATGATGGAGATCACGACGTTCTCCATATCTACGTCGCGCTCATGGGCCTGGGTGGCGACGACGTGCTCATCGGCTTTGCGAACGACTATTCGAACTTTCTCTACGGCGGCCACGGAAACGACAGCCTGCAAGGCGGCGTGCTGGCCGACCAGCTTTATGGCGAGGGCGGTGACGACACGCTGACCGGCGGAGACGGAAACGACCTGTTGGATGGCGGGTTTGGCGACGACGTCATCGACGGTGGCAATGGTGACGACAAGATCGATACGGGAGGCGGTTTCGACACGGTTACCGCCGGGGATGGCGACGATCGCATCCTTGTGAATCACGATCCCTTTAATAGTCGCTTCGCGAGCGGCACCGTCGACGGCGGCGATGGCATCGACATAGTCCAGACGGGCCCAAGCGGACTCGGCACTGTCACTTTCACTAACGTCGAAACTCTCGACACGATTGACAGGATCGTAAACGCCACCGTCGACCAGTTGAATTCGTTCGGCTCCATCATCTCCTCCACCACGTCGAGCGACAGCACCATTACCTTTTTCCTGGGAGGTCCGGCCGGCACACTCGATCTCTCGACGCGCATGGGTGATCACTCCCTCTCGGTCACCGTTACTGGAATGACGGGTGGCCTCACCCTGACAGGCACCGCCTATGCCGACAGCATCTCGGGATCGAATTACGGCGACACGATCGACGGCGGAGATGGCAATGACATCATCGACGGCAGCGTGGGCGACGATTTCCTGAAGGGCGGCGCAGGCGACGACAGGCTGCGCGGCAGCTATGGCGACGATGTGCTGGACGGTGGCGACGGCAACGACGATATCGATGGCGGCGGCGGTAACGACACGATCATTGCCGGTGATGGCAACGACACCATTTCGATCACACATGCTCCCTCGTTCGGTTTTTTCGCAAGTGGCACGGTCGACGGCGGTGCCGGCACGGATACCGTCAAGGTGGAAGCGGCCGGCTTCGGCACTGTCAGCTTCAGTAATGTCGAAATTCTCGACACGGCCGGAATGATCAACGGCACCATCGCCCAAATCGGCGCCTTCAGCACGATAACCCAGAGTTCAAATGCGAACAGCCAGATCCAGATCGGCCTGAAAGGTGAGGCCGGCACGCTCGATCTGTCGACGCGCGTGACGGGCACTCATTCCGTCGCCGTCTATACTAACGACATGACGGGCGCGGCCGTCGTGACCGGCACGGACAACGGCGATCTGTTGAATGGCGCGTCCTATAACGACACGATTTACGGGGCAGGCGGCAACGATACGATCCAGGGCGGCGGCGGTGACGATATCCTGGACGGCGGCGCGGGCGATGACACGATCTACGGTGGCAGTGGCAACGACACGATCACCGGCGGCGAGGGCAACGACCTCATCAAAATCGATCATTTGCCCCGGTTCGGGTATTTCGCGAGCGGCACAATCGATGGCGGGGCGGGCATCGATACCGTCGTGGCCAACAACAACGACCTTGGCGATGTTGCCTTCAGTACTGTCGAAATTCTGGACATATCGAACAGCATCTCAGGCACAATCGCGCAACTCACGGCCTTCAGCAGCATCACCCAAAGCAGCGATGCGAACATCCAGCTCGCTCTGAATCTGAGAGGCGCCGGCGGTACTCTCGACCTTTCGACCCGGGTAACGGGCGCACATTCGGTCTCTGTGGAGGCGGGGAGTCTCACGAGCGCCATCGTCCTGACGGGTACAGCCAATGGCGACTATCTCCACGGCTCGGTCAACAACGACACGATCGACGGCGGCGATGGCAATGACACGATCAGTGGCGGAGCGGGCAACGATACCCTGAGAGGCGGCGCCGGCAACGACGTGCTCAACGGAGCGGAAGGCTCCGACGTGCTCGACGGTGGCAGCGGCGACGATACGATCTACAGCAACGGCGGAGTCGACAGCATCTCGGGTGGCGATGGGAACGACTTCATCGGCCTCACGCACTACCCCCAGTATGGGCTGCCGGCGAGCGGCACCGTCGATGGCGGCGCCGGCATCGACACGGTTCGGGTGGTGAGCGGTGGTGCTTCACTGGGCAGCATCGTCTTCAGCAATGTCGAAATTCTCGATGCACCTGACGGCATGGCCGGAACCGTCGCGCAATTCGCGGCTTTCAGCACGATCACCGACAGCCAGAACGCGAACAGCCAGTTTTTCCTGACGCTGTCGGGTGCGGGCGGTACCCTCGATCTGTCGACCCGCGTCACCGGATCGCACTCTGTCTTCGCCTTTGCCGATGGAATGGCAGGCGCGCTCACCCTGACCGGATCGGTGAACGGCGACAAGGTTTCCGGCACGCAATACAACGACACGCTGAGCGGCGGGGGCGGCAACGACCAGCTCAACGGCAATGCCGGCGATGACACGTTGCTGCTCGCCGCCAACGGCACCAGCACGGCATCCGGTGGCGACGGCAACGACACGTTGAACGTGGCCGCTGTCGGGACCGGCGTAAAGACGCTGCTGGGCGGTGATGGCAACGACCGCATCAATATCGGTGGCACGGTGGTCGGCTACGTCATCGATGGCGGCAATGGCAACGATACGCTGGGGCTGTACGATACGACGACGCTCGATCTCACGCAGTCCAGCGTGACCAGTGTGGAGGCCTTCGTCGGCAGCGCCGGGGCTGACACCGTCACCATGACGGCCGCCCAGTTCGCTTCTTTCGCTATGATCGACGGCGGCGCGGGGACCGACGCGATCAAGCTGAAGGTCGATGGCGCGGTGGATATTTCAGCAGGCGGTGCCCCCGTCCTGGCGGGTGTCGAGAGCCTTCAGGCATTGGGCGGGGCCGGCAACGATACGCTGACCGTGAACGCCGACCAGTTCCTCCGCATCGGCAACTTCTCGCTCTCGACCGGCACCGACACGCTTAATGTGGTGGCGAATGGCGCCGTCGATTTCGCGGCGGCGGTATTCCCGACCCTGACCAGCGTCGAGAGCCTGAACCTCAGCGGCACGGGCTCGGTGCGGATGAACGCGGCCCAGTTCGCCAAGTTCACCTCGGTCGCGAGCAGCCTCGCGGTGACGCTGGCCGACACGAATGCGCATCTCAAGGTCTACACGCCGGCGCAGCTCACCGACATGGCGGGCAAGATCGACGTGCTCGACGCCACGGACGACGTGCTGGCGCTCACCGTGGCGCAGGTCCGCGCTCTCGGGTCGATCGTCGTGGCGGCGGGCGACGTGGTCACTCTTACCGATACCGGCATCAACCTCGCGACCCTGACTGCGGCGGAACTGACCGCAGCGGCGGCTTCCGGTGTCGACAAGATCAACTCGAGCAGCAACGCGCTGTCTCTGAGTGTAGAGCAGTATCGCGCAATCGCCGGTTCGATCGGTCTCACGGCGCAGGACACGGTGGTCCTGGCCGACACCGGCGCCAACCTGGGCAGCTTGTCACCGGCCGAGATCGCGGCGCTGGCGGCAAACTATGTCGACAGGCTCGACGCCACCGACAACGCCCTGACCCTGTCGGTCGCGCAGGCGCTGGGGGCGGCCAACCTGACGGCTTCGGACGTCGTGACGGTCGTCGGGACCGGCGCGGAGATCGCGGCGCTCACCTCGGTGCAGATCGCGAACCTGGCAAGCCGCGGCGTCGACAGGCTGGACGCTTCCGACGATTCGATTTCCCTGAGCCGGGCGCAATTCCTGGCCATGGGAGCCATCAAGCTGGCGGCGGACGATCATGCCGTGCTGGCGGATGCCGGTGGGCGCCTGAACGAACTGACAGCAGCCGAGATTGCCTCGCTCTCGAGCAAGGGCTTCGACCAGATCGACTCGACCAACGATTCGCTGGTCCTGACGACCGCCCAGTACGGCGCATTGGGCAATATCTCCCTCGCGGCCGACGATTTCGTGTTCATGCGCGACACCGGGGCCAATATCGGCGCCCTGTCGCTAGCCGACTTCCAGGCACTGGTCGGCAAGGGCATCGACAAGATCGACGCCACCGACAATGTCCTCTCCCTCAGCGCTTCGAGGTTGGCGGGATTGCCCGCGGGCGTGCTGACGCTTGCCGACGTGATCACGCTCACCGACACCAGCACCGTCCTGGGCGCCATGACGGCGGCCACGATCGCGGGGCTGGCGGGCAAGGGCATCGACAAGATCGACAGTTCGAACGGTTCGCTGACCTTCTCGGTGGCGCAGTATCAGGCGCTGAGCACCGTCACCCTGACCACCGAGGATACGGTCATCCTTGCGGATACCGGCGCCAATCTCGCGACCCTGACGCTGGCTCAGCTCATGGCGCTGGCCGGCAAGGGCGTCGACACGATCAACGCGACGGACAATGTCTTTTCTCTTTCGCTGGCGAAACTGCAGGCGTTGGGCGCGGTGACCCTGAACAGCGGCGATGTGGTGACGCTGACGGATGCCACCACGACGCTGGCTGGGCTGTCTGCGACCGACATCGCGGGCCTGGCGGGCAGGGGCATCGACCGGCTCGATTCGACCAACAACACGCTCGCACTGTCGATCGCGCAGGCGCAGGCCCTGGGCGCGGTCAGCCTCACGCCGGCGGACGTCGTCACGGTGACCGGCACCGGCGCGGAGATCGCGGCCCTCACGGCGGCCCAGCTCATGGCCTTTGCGACCAAGGGCATCGACCGGCTCGATGCGACCGACGATTCGATCCTGCTGAACAGGGCGCAGGCCCTGGCACTGAGCACGTTGACGTTCGCCGCCAGCGACACCGTCGTGCTGGCCGACGCGGGAGGCCGCCTGGGTGAATTGACGCCGGCGCAGATCGGCGATCTGGCCGCCAAGGGCATCGACCGGCTCGACGCGACGAACGATGCCCTCGTCCTCACCGCCGCCCAGTACCATGCGCTGGATGGCATGGTCCTCACGCCGGACGATACCGTCACTCTGCGCGACATCGGGGCGAATATCGCGGCCCTTTCGACACCGGACTTCCAGTCGCTGGTCGCCAAGGGCGTCGACAAGATCGATGCCACCGACAATCTCCTGTCGCTGACGGTGACCCAGGCCTCCGGAGTCGCCACCGGCATGCTGACGAGTGCCGATGTGGTGACCCTGGCCGATACGGGCGCGCACATCGATGCGCTCACCGACTCGGGCATCGCATCCCTCGCGGGCAAGGGGATCGACAAGATCGATGCAACGGACGATGCGATGACCCTGTCGCTGGCGCAGTATCGCGCTCTCGGCACGGTGACGCTGACCGCTGCCGATCATGTCGAGCTCGTCGACACTTCCGACGCGCTCGCGACGCTGACGCCGACCGAGACCGCCGCGCTCGACACGAAGGGCATCGACCTGGTCCGCGTTGCAGGCGCGGGAACGGTCGAGACCTCCGCGGCGAGCTACACGCTCGACGCCGGTTCGACCAACCTATCCTTCACCGGCAGCGGGTCCTTCTCCGGTACCGGCAATGAGCTTTCCAACACGATCAGCGGAGGGGCTTCCGGCGATACGCTGACTGGTCTCGGCGGCAACGACACTCTGTTCGGCAATGACGGCAACGACACGCTGATCGGCGGGGACGGCGACGATGTCCTGATCGGCGGCGCGGGTGCCGACATCCTGAACGGCGGGACGGGCCTCAACAGGCTGACCGGCAATGGCGGCGGGGATGTGTTCGTGTTCGACACCGCGATCGGTGCCGGCAACGTGTCAACGATCGTCGACTTCGCGCACGGCCAGGATCACATCAACTTGGACAACGCCATCTTCACGCAGCTCGGCGCCGAAGGCCCGCTTGCCGCGGCAGCCTTCGTCAACGGACCCGCGGCTCTGGACGCGAATGATCGCATCATCTTCGACAGCAGCACGGGCAACGTGATGTACGACTCCGACGGCTCCGGCGCCGCCGCGCCAGTCGTCATTGCAACAATGCAGTCGCTGCCGAACGGACCGCTGAACCACACGGACTTCCTGATCGTCTAGAGACGATCAGGGCCGGTCGGGTGAACGATCTGGCGACGCGCGAGGCTCTGCGCTAATATTCCCGCAGAAATGCAATAAGGCCCCACCGTCAACGGGGCTGCGGGAACTGATGCCACCTGCCTCTGCGAAGCGCCGATTGTCACCTGCCGCGGAGTGGGTGGGCAGGGTCGTTTTAGTGACGGTATCAGTCGTCATCGCCCTTGGCGGCCTGGAGATCGTGACCCGTTTCAATCGGGGAAGCGAATGGCTGGTGCGCTGGCCGAATTTCGTGATGAACCAGCAGGCTCTCTTCGAAGGCGAGATGCAGGCCCAGTTCGCCTTCGATCCGGATCTGGGTTTCGTCTCGAGGCCGAACTTCCGGTCGACCAAGGTCAATCACGACGCCAACGGCTTCCGCGTGACGGGAAGCGATTCGCCCTCGACGACCGGTGCGCCGATCCTGGTGACGGGCGATTCGTTCACCTATGGCTCCGAGGTCGCCGACGCTGAAACCTGGCCCGCGTTGTTGCAGGCCGATCTCAAGCAGAGGGTGCTGAACGGCGGAGTGGAGGGCTACGGCCTCGACCAGATCGTGCTTTACACCGAGCGGCAGGCGGCAAAATACAAGCCGGCGTTCCTCGTCGTAGGGTTCATTGCCGACGACGTGCGGCGCACCGAGTATCGCCGCCTGTGGGGCAAGGAGAAGCCGTACTTCGACCTCGCCGGCGGCAAACTCGTCGCGCGAAACATTCCGGCTCCGCAGGACGCGGTGATCCCCTGGCGACTGAGCGTGACGCGTGCGCTCCTGGGTTGGTCCGCCCTGTTCGAAACCATCATGCGGCGCGTGGGCGATCCTTATGAGTGGCAGGCGGCCGGCGTGCGCGTCTTGCCATGGGGAGCAGGGGAGGCACTCGCCTGTCCCTTGATGCGGCGCTTGTCGGACCTCGGCATTCCCACGCTCGTGGTCGGCCTCTATGCGCCGCCAGCGTGGCGACTGGAGCCGCGGCCGCAGTGGGTGGTCGACGAGATTCGCGTGACCCGCGAGGTGCTCGCCTGCGCAAGCAAGGCGGGCATGGCGACCCTCGACACCTACGACACGATCGACCGTGCCGTGAAAGGTTCAGAGAAGGGCGAATTTTTCTTCAATTTCCACGTCTCCGCCGCCGGTAACCGACGCATCGCCGCCGCCATCGCCGATGCCGTCAGGAAAGACCTCGCCACCGGACACGCCAGCAAATAGCGGGTTCGCGCCAGAAGCGGTTTTCCCACCCACTGCAACCTTCGTGCGCCTCGCGGATTAACTCCTGACGAAGTTTTCAGGAGGTTCGGATGAAGCTGGGAGTGTGGGGCGGCATCGCCCTGGTTTCGGTAATGGCCGTTGCGGCGCAGGCGCCCGTGCGTGCGCAAACTCCGACGCTGTCGCTGGATTGCCATCTCCTCTATCGCGGCGTGCCAATGAAGGAGGCAACCTCCTACCAGGTGATCGGCAACGAACTCTACGGCATCAGCGGCCCGATCAAGACGAAGCTCTCGCAGGCCGGCACACCGGTAACGCTCGGGACCTCGAAGGAGGCCGACGGTACGGTGACCGAGTCCTTCGCCTCCCATACGCTGAACGGCACCACGCTGGAGCGAACGGTCTTCTGGAAGAAGGGCGCCGCCGCGATGAAGCCGGCTTTCACGGAGACCTACGACTTCAAGGCAAAGACGGTGGTCAGTTCCTCCGACAAGGCGGATTTCTGTCATGCCAACGGGAAGTAGCGCGCCTCAGCCCTCGAAGCGCTCCACGTCGGGAAGCTTCCACTCCTTGTCGAAGAACGGCTTCTGCGGTCCGTAGAGCCGGAACAGCAGTTCGAATTTGCGGTTCGGATCGGTCGGCACCCAGTTGGCCTCCTTGCCGGCGGGCGCCTTGGGGCCGAAATAGACATCGACCGAACCGTCGACGTTCTTCTGTACGCCCGACGTGATCGACGCCAGGCTGGCGCGCGGCATCTCCTTGATCAGCGCATGCGTCTCGCGGTCGTAGGCGGTGACCGACCAATACTGCTTCACCGGCGCGTTGGCGGGCACGACGAGCTTGTAGGCCTTCGCTCCGTCGAACGCGTTGCCGGCCTTGTCCTTGTTGGACATCAGGTAGAACTGCGCGGTGCCAAGGCGCTTGATGCCGGTGAAGCCCAGCGTGTAGGTGACGCCACGCGCATCGACCGGATAGGCGTCGGGGTCGGCGTAGCCGCCCGAGACTGCCTTGACCACGTCGACCATCGCCGCCGGAAACCAGCGGCTGCCCGGCACCATCGGCGGGAAGCCCTCGTCGTAACGCCGCTCCATCAGGGCCTGCGCCTCGCGCGCACCGGAGTTCAGCGCCGCCTCTCGCGTCGCATCGGCCTGATAGGGCTTGCCCTTCTCGATACCGAGCGTCCTGAGCTGGTCGATCATCGCTCTGTCGCGCGCCAGCCACGGCTCGGTCTGCACGATGCGGTCGAGGTTGCGATAGAAGCTTGCGTCGTAGCGGATCGTCGAGTCGAACAGCGTCCCGGCGGCATCGACGAAGCGCGTCGGCGGCGGGTTGGCGGCCTGCGTCAGTGGATAGACCTTGATCCGCTTGCCGTAGGCCACGGACTTGGCAACGTCGGCGTCGCCGTGGCTGGCGAGGTTAGAGCGCAGCAGCGCGAACCCGGTGAAAGTGTCGGAGCGCAGCACGATGTAGCCTTGCGGGACCGTGCCCTTGTAGCCGGGCGGCAGTATCAGATACTTGCCACCCTTGCCCTTGTCGGCGCCTTCGGGCCCGGCATCCTCGAGCGGCATCTGCCAGGCGTTGACGATGTTGCCCGCGATCGAGCCGCCGGTGGCGGGCGGCACGTCGATCACGACCGGACCGTTCTTCACGTTCCAGAACGACATGAAGTAGATCGAATCCGGATTGGGCGTCAGCGTCTGGTTCTTCGGGTCGGCCGGCCGTGACCAGAAGAGCACGTCGTTCTGCTTCGCGCTCGTCTTGGCGAACATCTCCTGCAGCATCAGATCGGCATTCACCGCCGGCATGCCCCAGATCATCGCCTCGGTGGCGCGCCGTTCGACCGCTCGACGCTGCAAATCCTCGACCGACGGGGACTGCGCATGCACGTTCGAGATCATCAGGAGCGCGCCGCTTACGACGCTCAGACCTGCTGCAAGTCGGGTCATCGCTCAGTCCTCCAGCTTCCGGTTGAGCCTACACGAAACAATGAGCCGGTTGGCGCGTTTCCGACGGTCCGGATTCGTGCATTGGAGAAGGTGAGATCATGAGCAGCCTGCAGGACGCCATCAAGGTTTCGACCGCCTTGCGCGGCCAGAAGAAGTACCGCGAGGCTATCGACCTGATCGAAAAGGCGCTGGCCGCAGCCGCTCCGAACGATTTTCTCCGGGCCGACGCCAACAGGGAAGGCTTGCGGGCGGCGGAGGAGGCAGGCCTGCACGACGTCGCCAGACGGTTCGCGGATGCCATCGCGATCCGGGAGCCGGAAGACGATCCCGACGAAAAGTAGGCGCATTGCCGAAGCAGCCTGCGCTGCGTAGCGTGCTTCCCAACAACAAGGTGATGGCCGCACGGCGAAAAATGCCGCTGCGAGAAGGCCAGCATTGAAGGGAAGGAAGCAACGGATGACAACACGTCGCCGGTTGATCGGGTTCGCGCCTGCCTTGGGTGCCTCGATGTTCGTCGCACCTTCAGTGCGCGCGCAGGCATTTCCTTCGCGGCCCCTCAGGGTCATCGTGCCCTATGCGCCGGGCGGCGCGACCGACATCATCGCGCGCATCGTGGGCGCGGCATTGGGCACCGAGCTTGGCCAGACCGTGGTGATCGACAACAAATCCGGCGGCAGTGGCAACATCGGGATGGAGGCGGCGGGGCAGGCCGCGCCCGACGGCTACACGCTGGTCATGCCGACCGTGGCGCAGGCGATCAACATGACCCTGTTCCGCAAGCCCGGCTACGACCTGATCGGCGGCTTCGCGCCGGTCGCGATGCTTTCGTATTACGCGTTCATCATGGTCGTGAACACGGACCTGCCGGTGAAGACCTTCCAGGAGCTTGTGGCGCTCGCCCGTCAGCGCCCGCTCAACTATGCGAGTTCGGGCAACGGCTCGGTGCCCCATGTCGGCACGTCACTGCTGGGCAGTCTGACGAACGTGCAGATGACCCACGTACCTTATCGTGGCAGCGGCCCGGCGATCGCCGACCTGATCGCGGGATCGGTCCAGTTCACGCTCGACAGTCCGCCCAGCCTCCTGCCGCAGATTCGCTCGGGCAAGCTGCGCGCGATCGCCGTGACCGGCTTGGAGCGGAGCCCGGAATTGCCCGATGTGCCGACCATCGCGGAGCAGGGCGTCCCTGGTTACGAGGCGCTCGGCTGGAATTGCCTGCTGGCTCCCGTGGGCACGCCCGCCGCGATCGTGGCCAAGCTCAACGAAACGACCAACAAGGTGCTCGCCGATCTCGGCGTGAAGGAGCGCATCGAGCAGGCCGGCGCCCGCACGCGGCCGATGACGCCGTCCCAGACCGGCGCGTTCCTCAAGGCCGAGGTGGAGAAATGGGCGCCCGCGGTGCGCAAGAGCGGCGCGCAGATCGACTGAGCAGGGAGTGACATGACATCGACCGAAGAGCGCGATCCCGATCTCACCACCTTCCTGCGCGAGGTGCCGATCGTCGACGCGCACCAGCATTTCTGGGACCTGACGACGGGCAATCCCTATCCCAACCTGACGGAGCCCAGCCAGCAGCAGTTCCGGTACGGCGACAAGGCGAAGCTGCGGCGCGATTACATGCCGCCGGATTACCGGCGCAACGTCGCGGCCCACAATGTCGTGGCCACGGTGCACGTGCAGGTGGGCTGGCCGGGAAATCCGCTGGGGGAGACGGCGTGGCTCGCGGGCTTGCGCAAGCAGGAGGGGCTGCCGAGCGTGGGATTGGGCCAGGCCGAGCTGCAGGAGCCCGACGTCGCCGAGGTGCTGGCAGGGCATGCGCGCGAGGATTTCATGCGGGGCGTACGGACCAAGCCGCGCCAAAGCGAGGATCCGCGCGATGCGCAGCGCAATCAGCCCGGCTCGATGGACGATCCGGCCTGGCGGCGCGGCTTCGAGCATCTGGCGAGGCACAGGTTCGTCTGCGACGTCCAGGTGCCGTTCTGGTACCTGCCCGAGATCGCCGACCTCGCGCGCGATCATCCGGGCACGCCGATCGCCATCAATCATTCGGCCCTGCCGTCCGACCGCTCGCCCGAAGGCCTCGCTGCATGGCGACGTGCGCTCGAGCTGGTGGCGCCGCTGTCCAACGTTCATCTGAAAGTGTCCGGCATCGGCGTGCCGCCGGGCATCTGGCCGGTCGAGGAGAATATCGAGATCGTGCGTGACGCCATCGGCATCATCGGCTGGCAGCGGTGCCTGTTCGCCAGCAACTTTCCGGTCGACGGCCTGTGCGCTTCCTTCCACACGATCTTCTCCGCCTTCAAGAAGGCCGTGGCCGATCGCCCGCGCGTCGAGATCCGCGCGCTGTTCCACGACAATGCGCGGGCGCTCTACCGGATTCCGTAAAGCCAGAGCCATCATCAGCTGCAATTTGTCGGGCATGACGGGGTAGGGCGCCTCGCCTACGATGTTGCGGGAGTGGCGCTTTGGGGTGTGTTCGGTGCCTGACTATCAGCAGATCGATAACTCGTCCTTTCTCGATTTCAGCGGCTATCGCGTCACCAGTCTGACGGACGTCGCGAACGCCTACGGTTTCGACGACGGAAGGCTCTTCGCGCCCACCACCGACACGCCGGGTATTGCCGTCGCCCTGGTGCTGCAGCGCGCCAACGATCCGACCAACCTGCTGTCTGGCGATTGGGGCAGCCGCCAGAAGGAGATCGCCGATCTCAACGCCAGCAACACGCTGTGGCGGACCTACGGCACCGATCCGACGGTATTCGACACCGCCAAGGCCTATGTCACCGGAACACTCGGCCTCACCGTCCTTGATGCCCAGAACAGCAACTACGTAACCTCGGCCGAATCGCGCACGATCTGGGTCGCCATCGAAAGCCAGGCCGACTTCCAGGCGCTGTTCAATACAAACCTGAAATACTCGGACTCGGCCGGAATCTATTTCTGGGACGGGCAACTGTCGCTGCCCACCGAACTCGATCTCGCCGGCCTCTGGGTCGACACCTCGGTGATACCGAACGCGACGAACATGACCAACGTCACGCCGCCGGTCGTGCTTCCGTCGGGGGCGCAGAGCATCGGCAACAGCCGCCCGTGGGATGGTCGGTCGGTCAACCTCGCGCCGCAAGACATGGGGGCGCAGTACAATTTCCCGCTCGACGGGGCTGCGGTGCAAACCAAGTCGGTCGGATTGCTCGAGCCGGCGATCGGCGCGGCGCTGCCCAGCGGCGAGGGCCTGCGCGAATTCAACGAACTCGTGAACGACTACCGAACGGCGATCGGGACGAGCGGGAGCGGCGAGGTGTCCGTCCAGGGTCTCACCGGGCAGAACTACGACGACTTTTACGGCCGCGCTCCCGAGCGCTCGCTCGACGTCAGCGTCGTGGCAGGCGTCAATCCCAACAGCAACATCGTCCTGTTCAACGGCGCCGGCGGCAACGGGCTGGGACAGGGAACGACCTACACCGCCATCCAGAGCGCGACCTTCCCTCCGGAGAACGAGCAGCGTGTGTCGGCCTGGTCGGACTCGTTCGGCGACGAACAGAGCATGCATCCCGACTCGCTGTTCTACAAAGCCTACAAGGAGCTCTATGTCGACACGGTGCTGGCCAACCAGACCGCCGTCACGGCGCTGGGCGACGGCGGTGCGAGCGAGGAGATCGCCAACGGCCTCACCAACCTCGAATACAACTGCACGCAGCCCTACAGCCTGCTGGTCGGCGGCAGCTCGCTGTCGCTGCTGGTGGCGGCCGAGCAAGACCTGACGCTGCGCGACACGGTGCTGGCGCCGGCGATGGCGGGCGATCTCGCAATGATCTGGCAGCTCGTGGCCGGCGGCATGTCCAAGCTCCCGAACAATCTCGTCGGCAGCGACTTCTTCGTCGAGGCGGCCTGGAATTACTACAACGTCGTGCCGGCGAGCGAGCGGACCAGATACATCCAGGGGCCAGCCGGCCTCGACGGCTACCAGGTCACCGCCGGCTACACGGTCAACTCCGCGACCAACGGCGGCGTCGATCCGACCCAGCCGACGCCGAGCTATCAGGTGGCCTACGGCCTCACGCCGACGACGAGCGATCCGCTGCACGAGGTCGGCCGTGGCGCGCCCGACGTGACGGCCAATGCCGGCGGCAACGCCTATTACATGCTCGCCAACGCCGACATGTCGTTCACCAGCGGCTTCTATTACGGCACCAGCGCTGCCGCGCCGCTATGGGCTTCGCTGATCGTGCAGATCGACACGATCTTCGATGATCAGGGCCTGCCGGATCTCGGCTACGCCCACGACCTGCTCTACACGGCCTCGGCCATCGCGCCAGCGTCGTTCAACGACGTGTCGATGGGCAACAATATCGGTTCGTACTTTCTGGGTGGAGATTATCTCAGCGTCACCGGCTACGACCGGCGCGGCGACGCGGAGACCGTGGACGTGACACCGACCGGCTTCGGCTACTATGCCGGGCCGGGCTACGATCTCGTCTCCGGCCTGGGTTCGCCCAACGCCACGGTGCTGGCACGGACGCTCAGCGCCATCGCCCATTCGCAGATGTATTTCAGCTCCAGCCCCGACATGCTCGACACCGACGGCAGTGGCGGCTGGACCAGCGGCGCCAACCAGGTCCTGCTGTTCCAGACCATGTCCGGCGGCGGCGCCGCGATCGATGTCCATCTCGGTAGCGGCGGCTTCGACTTCACGAGCGGCGCGTCGGCGACCTTCGCCTGGACGAACCAGTTCGCCGGCCAGTCACTGCAGTCGGATTTCGACCCCGATCTCGTGCGCCTGTTCGACAAGTTCGGGCAAGGCGCGGTCGTGCAGTCGCTCGCGCTGACGGGCGACGACCTGTCGGTGTCGGTGAACGGCGCGGCGGGCGCCGCCATCCAGGCGACCTTGAGCAACGCCTTCGGCTTTGCCGACTTCATGACCGAGAGCGGCGTCGTGCGGGTGGCGCGCGCGGTGGCGGTGGCCGAGACGGCGCTGGGCGCCGACGACCAATTGGCCGTCGTGCGCCTGCGCCAGAACGGTCAGGATTCGCTCGCGGTCACTTTCTACAAGGTCGACGATCTGGCAGGCACCATCAACGGCATCGCGCCGGGCCAAGCGGGTTACGCCGCGGCCGCGCAGGCCAATGCCTACCAACTGACGACGGGCGGCACGCTGCTTGGCGGCCCAGGCTACGGCTATTACGGGCAAGCGATGATCCAGGGTGTCGATGCCGGCGATCACGTCGCCATGGCGCTCTCGAACATGAGCCGGGGCGACACCTACTACGCCTTCTCGCAGGCCAACCCGGACGGGCAGGGACACCTGTGGAGCTACGGCCTCAACACCTGGGGCTGGGAGGACACCAAGGGCGGTGGCGATCACGATTTCAACGACCTGGTCGTCCAGCTCGACTTCACGAGCGCGTCCGGTCACGGGTGGCTGGTGTAGCGACCCGCCGATCGCCCCCTCAGCCGCCCTGTTCTTTCCTGAGTGCCTCGCGGCGGAGGATGGCGCGCCATTCGGCGGGTGAGACGCACTTGTGGCCGTGCACTCCGAGCTTGCGCTGGGCGGCCTCGCGCTCCTCGGGCACGTAGCGGTCCTTGCTGTTGGGCAGGGCCCAGGCCCAGCCGGCCGAAACCATCTTTTCCTGCAGGTCATCTTCGCCCGCGAAGCATTGCGCGACCGGCGGGTTGCTCTTGCGTTCGGTGTCGACCAGCTTGCAGTTGACCGGGCGGCCGGAGATGAAATCCTCGAGTGCCTTGCGCGCAAGGGCGCCGGCGCGCCACTGGCCGTCGTCGCAGGTCTGGCTGCGTTCAGGTGCGTCGATGCCGAACAGGCGCACGGTCTGCGGGCCGAACTTCACCGTGTCGCCGTCGACGACGGTGAAGCGCGGCTTCGGCACCGCCGGCAGCACGGTGTCGTCGTCCGCGGACTGGGCGAGGGCGCCCGTGGTGATCGCAAGTGCTGCGAGTGCGATGAGCGACCGGGTGAGGGTTTTCAACGAGGTGGACCTGCGGGGTTTTCCAAGCCGATGGCTTATACCATCGGCGGCGGCCGTTTGACCGGAATTTCGTTCGTTGGCAGTGTCTCTGCGACAAGGGAATCACCGGCAAGAGAGAGTGGCTGTCGATCATGGATTTCTCCTTTTCGGAACAGCATGAGGCGGTACGCGATACCGTCAGGCGCCTGTGTCAGTCGGAACATCAGAAGCTGGTGAGGGACGCGGAGGAACACGAGGTACTGCCGCGCGAGGTCTTTGCACGCTGGGGCGAACTCGGCCTGCTGGGTGTCCGTTATCCCGAAAGCGATGGCGGCAGCGGCCTCGACAAGATCAGCGACTGCATCGTGCGCGAAGAGCTGAGCTACATGAGCCAGGGCTTCGCCTCGAGCTGGTCGGCGCACAGTCACCTCGGCATCTGGCCGATCTGGAAGGCCGGCACGGAGGCGCAGCGCCGACGGTTCTTCCGGCCTGCCGTGCAGGGAAAGAAGATTGCTGGATTCGCCCTCAGCGAACCCGACGGCGGCTCGAATATTCGCGCCCTCAAGACCCGCGCCGAAAGGGTCGACGGGGGCTGGAAGCTGAAGGGCAGCAAGCTCTACATCACGAATTCGCCGATTGCGGATTTCCTGCTGGTCGCAGCGCGCACCGCGCCGGAACTGAGCGGCGACGCCATCAGCCTGTTCATCGTCGAATTGCCTGCCAAGGGCATGAACATCGAGAAGCTGAAGAAGGAGGGCATCCGCGCCTCCGAGACCGGCCTGATCCACATCGACGATGTGTTCGTTCCGGATGACTGCGTTCTGGGCGACCGTTTGGGCACCTATCCGGTGATACTGGACTCGCTCAGCGAAAACCGCGTCGGGGTCGCGGCCAATGCCCTCGGCATGGCGCGGGCCGCCTTCGACGCGGCCACGGCCTACGCGCGCGACCGGATGGTCGCGAACAAGCGGATCGGCGACTACCAGGCGATCGGCCACAAGCTTGCGGAGATGTCGGCCCAGATCGAGGCGGCGAAGTGGCTCGTCTATTACGGCGCCTGGCGCGTCGACCAGAACACGCTCGATTCGGCCACCGCCGCGAGGGTGAAGCTGGTTGCGAGCGAGACCGCCGTGTCCGTCAGCGAACAGGCAATCCGGATTCACGGCGGCGCCGGGATCATGCGCGAGTATCCGGTTGGCCGCATCCATCGCGACGCGCTGGTCTACGTGATCGGCGAGGGCACCAGCGAAATCCAGAAGAACCTGATCGCCCGCGATCTCGGGTTCAGGTTCTGAATTATCCGTTCCCCTTCACCGGTTGAAAGGCCAGCCCAAGGAGCAAGAGGCGTCTCGAACTGCATCAAGAAAAATAATCGCGAAACATTCGCGGAGTATGGAGGAAGCTCATGAAGATCGCTCGTTGGCTCAGCGGAGTAGCTACCGCCGTCAGTCTCTTGGTTGCCGCGCCCGTCATGGCGCAATTCTATCCGAACAAACCGATAAGGCTGATCGTTCCCTTCGGAGCGGGCTCGGCCAGCGACATCCTCGCCCGTATCCTTTCCGAGCCACTCGGCCAGGCGCTGGGCCAGCCGATCGTCATCGAGAACAAGCCGGGCAACAACACGACGCTGGGCACCGAGATGGTCGTGACGGCGCCGCCAGACGGATACACGTTCGGGCTCCTGACCAATTCAGGTCTGGTCGCGAGCCCGGCCGGCCTGACCAGCGGCGTGCGCTACGATCCGGCCAAGGAGCTAAGCTACATCTCGCTGGTGGCGTCGGTTTCCTATGTCTGGCTCGTCAACAACGACGTCAGCGCGAAGACGGCGCCCGAGTTGATCAAGCTGATCAAGGCCAATCCCGGGAAGTACAATTACGCGAGCGGCAACACCGGCGGGATCGCCTATGGCGGCCACGTCAAGAACGCCTATCAGCTCGATGTCACGCACGTACCCTATAAGTCGACGCCGCCCGCGCTGGCCGACCTGATCAGTGGGCATGTCCAGATCATGGTTGGCGACGTACCCTCGTCGCTGAGCATGATCCGGGCCGGCAAGGTGAGGGCGGTCGGTATGACGACGGCCCAGCGCCACGCGCTGCTGCCCGACGTGGCGACCTTCTCGGAGCAGGGGCTGGCCACGCCGCCCGACATGGGCGGCTGGTGGTGCGCCGTCGCACCCGCAGGGACGCCCGACGACATCCTCGACCGGCTGAACAAGGAACTGGTCAAGATCCTCGAAACGGAATCGGTGCGGGCGAAGATGCTGCAGAACGGCCTCGTGCCGATGCCGTCGACGCGGCAGCAGGCGGTTCAGTACCAGAAGGAGCAGTTCGTGGTGTGGAAGACCATCGTCAAGGACCTCGACCTCAAGGCCGACTGAGAGGCGAAGTCCTGCGAGGTCGCCATAGTGTCTGCAAGATTGACCGGCAAAGGTCGTTGATGATCACACGCAGACTTCTCTGTGCCGGCGCGGCCCTCGCACCTCTTCCCGTTCTGGCCCAGGGCGGCGGCTCGAAATTCCCGCCGGCGTTTCTGCAGGGGATACGGGACGAGGCGCTGAGGGCGGGCGTCGATCGTGCGACGCTCGATGCGGCGCTGGCCGACATCCGCGAAGTCCCGAAGGTGATGGAGCAGGCGCGCAACCAGCCCGAATTCAAGATGACGTGGGAAACTTATCAGGAGCGCGTCGTCTCCAACGAAAGGGTGGCGCGCGGCAAGGCGCTGCTGGCCGAGAACCGCGCGGCGATCGAACGCTTCGCGGGGCCGGCCGGGTTGCCGCCCTCGGTCGCGGTCGCGCTGTGGGGCATCGAGAGCAACTACGGCACGCGGCTCGGCGATTTCGAGGTGGTCGAGGCGCTGGCGACGCTGGTCCACAACAACTTCCGCGCCAAGTTCTTCCGCGAGCAGTTGATCGCGGCGCTGAAGATCGTGTCGCAGGGCCATGTCGGCCTGCACGCGATGAAGGGGTCGTGGGCCGGCGCGATGGGCCAGTGCCAGTTCATCCCGACCAGCTTCATCGCCTACGCCGCCGATGGCGACGGCGACGGGCGCAAGGATATCTGGACCAACAAGGTCGACGTCTTCGCCTCGATCGTGAACTACCTTCGCAAGGTTGGCTGGAAGCCGGGGGTGAAGTGGGGCGAGGAGGTTTCCGCCGGCGCCCAGGCGGGGGCGGGCCAGCGCATCGTCCGGCCGTCGGGAGCCGGGGGCCCGGCCTACCGGACCACCGAGAACTTCAAGGTGATCCTGCGCTGGAACCAGAGCGATTTTTTCGCCCTCGCAGTGGGTCTGCTGTCGGACCGGATATCGGCCTGAGCCAAAAGCCAACGAGGCCGCTCCTCCAGCCGCCCAAGATGATGTATGATGTGAACATCATGCCGCTAGCGTTGGTAATTCAGCGATTTCCTGCCTTTCAGACCCTCCGCCTGTGCGGAGCCGTCGCCCTTCTGGCGAGCCTGGCGGCCTGCGGGTCGTCCAGCAAAGGCGGCGGGGCGAGCGGCAGCGTTGCCCAGCGCGGCACCTATAAGATCGGCCAGCCCTACAAGATCGAGGGCGTCACCTATACGCCGCAAGAGACCTTCACCCTGACAGAGACGGGCGTCGCCTCGTGGTACGGGCCGGGCTTCCACGGCAAGTCGACCGCCAACGGCGAGCGCTATGACCAGGCCGACCGCACGGCCGCCCACCGCACCCTGCAGATGCCCGCCGTCGTGCGGGTCACCAATCTCGACAACGGGCTCAGCACCGTGGTCCGCGTCAATGATCGCGGGCCCTTCGCGCGCAGCCGCGTCATCGACCTGTCGCGCACCGCGGCGCAGGAAATCGACATGGTGGGCAAGGGCACGGCCCGCGTCCGCATCGACCAGCTTTCGACCGAGAGCATGACGGTGAAGGAAGTGGCGCTGAGTGGCGGCGGTCCCGCCGAGCAGCACGCGGCACTGGCCCAACTCGCCAGCGGCAACCGCGCACCCGCCGCCGCTCCAGCGCCTGCGCCCGTGCCCGTACAGGCGCCGCCGCCGGTCGCGCAGGCGGTCTATGAGCCGCCACCGCCGCCTCCGCCCGCGGCACCCGCACAGACCGTGTATGCGACGCCACCACGCAGCAACGGCACGCCGTTCGGTGCGCCGCAGTCGGCGTCGGGCGCCGTTCCGCCCACCATCGCCTCGCTCTCGACGGCGGCGCCGTCGTCGGCCGCCAGCGGCTTCTTCGTGCAGGTCGGTGCCTTCTCGACGGCTGAAAATGCCGAACGCCAGCGCGGTGCGGTACGCAGTTATGGCAACCCCGAGGTTTCACAGGGCTCGGCCAACGGTCGCGATGTTTATCGCGTGCGGTTGGGGCCCTATACCACTTCCGATGCGGCCGGCATTGTCGCCGACCGGCTCAAGCGTTCTGGCTATGGGGATGCCCGTGTCGTTGCGGAATAAACTCAAGGTTTCCGTGGGCGCAGCTATCGCGCTCGTCGCCGCCGCCGGCATCGCCGGCCTGACGCTCAACGCCCAGGCGCAGGATCCGCCGAAGAAGCCGGCGCAGCAGCAGAAGCCGCCGGCCAAGCCCAGGGCGCCCGCTGCGTCGACAGCCAAGCCCGCCGCGCCGGCTGCGGCTGCCGCCGCGCCCAAGCCCGAGTCGCTGCCGCCATCGCAAGTCGGCATCGGCACCCTGGCGCGTCACGCCTTCATGGTCGATCCGCAGACCTCGACGGTACTCCTGTTCAAGGACGCCGAGACGCCGATGCCGCCGTCGTCGATGTCGAAGATGATGACCATCTTCATCATCTTCGACGAACTGGCGGCCGGACGCCTCAAGCTCGACACGCGTTTCCGCGTCAGTGAGCGGGCCCGCAACATGGGCGGCTCGCGCATGTTCCTCGAACTCGGCAGCGAGGCTACGGTCGAGGACCTGATCAAGGGCATCATTATCCTGTCGGGCAACGACGCCTGCGTGACGATCGCCGAGGGGCTGGCCGGTTCCGAGGATGCCTTCGCCGAACGCATGACCAAGCGGGCGCGCGAGATCGGCATGACCAAGACGGTGTTCAAGAATGCGTCGGGCTGGCCGCACGAGGGCCAGTACACGACGGCGCGCGATCTCGCGGTGCTGGCGTGGCAGACGATCGACGACTACCCGCAGTACTACAAGTACTATTCGGAGAAGGGCTGGACCTACAACAACATCCGCCAGGAGAACCGCAACCGGCTGCTCACGACCACGGCGGGCACCGACGGTCTCAAGACCGGCCACACGGAAGAGGGCGGCTACGGCCAGACCACCTCGGCGGTGCGTGATGGCCGCCGCCTGATCCTCGTCGTCAACGGCCTCAACTCGATGGCCGAGCGCGCGCAGGAGACGGCGCGCCTGATGGAGTGGGGCTTCCGCGAATCGACCAACACGACGGTGTTCCGCGCCGGCGACATGGTGGTCGAGGCACCGGTGTGGCTGGGGGCGCAGGACAAGGTGCCGTTGGTCATCCCGAAGACCGTGCAGATCACCATGCCGGCCGGCCAGACCGCGAACCCGCGCGTCGTCGCGCGCTTCGACGGGCCGATCGCCGCGCCCATCGTCAAGGGCACCAAGATCGGTACCGCCGTCGTCACCCTGCCGGACAACCGCACGGTCGAGTATCCGCTCGAAGCCGGCGCCGACGTCGCGCGCATGGGCGTGTTCGGCCGCATGACCACGATGATCCAGCACTACATGTTCGGCTGGCTCTCGTGACGGAAAGATCCGGAGGCCTCTTCATCACGCTGGAAGGTGGGGAGGGGGCCGGCAAGTCGACCCAGGTCACCCGCCTCAAGGAGTGGATCGAGAAGCTCGGCCACAAATGCATCGCCACCCGCGAGCCTGGCGGCGCGCCGGGCGCGGAGATGGTGCGCAAGCTTCTGGTCGAAGGGCCGGTGGAACGCTGGGACGGTGTGACGGAAGCGCTGCTGCATTTCGCGGCCCGCCGCGAGCATCTGCGCACGACGGTGCTGCCGGCCATCAAGAGCGGCACCTGGGTCGTTTCCGACCGCTTCGCCGATTCGACCATGGCCTATCAGGGTTACGGCCACGGTGCCGACCGCGCCATGCTGGGCACGCTCTACGACATTGCCGTCGGCGACTTCCGGCCCGACCTGACGCTGATCCTCGACCTGCCGGTCGAGACCGGGCTGAAGCGCGCCGCGGCGCGTCGGGGCACGGAGACACGCTACGAATCGCTGCCCGTCGATTTCCATGAACGGGTGAGAGCGGGCTTCCTGGACATCGCCACGGCCGATCCCGAACGCTGCGTCGTGATCGATGCCACCGCGGGCATCGACGAGATTGCCCAGGCGATCGCCGACGCAGTGACCAAGCACACCGAGGCCTGAGACGTGGCGCGCGGCAAGACGCCGTCCGATCCGGCTGCGATCGAGAAGCTCGAATGGCCCTACGACTGGCCGCCGCCGTGGCGCAACGATCGGCTGATCGGCCATGACCAGGCGGAGAAGACGATGCTGGCGGCGCAGCAGAGCGGCCGGCTGCATCATGCCTGGCTGCTGACCGGACCGCGCGGCATCGGCAAGGCGACCTTGGCGTGGCGCTTCGCACGCTTCCTGCTGGCGGGCCAGGACCAGGGCGGACTGTTCGGCGGTGGCCCTGAGAACCTCGACGTGCCGATGGACGCACCGGGTCGGCACCTGATCGACGCGCGCTCGCATCCAGATCTCTTCCATCTGCGCCGCTCGCTCAACCACGACACCGGCCGCATCCGCGCCGAGATCGCCGTCGACGACGTGCGCGGGCTGGGCGAGTTCATGCACATGACGCCCGCCATGGGAAAGTGGCGCGTGGCCATCGTCGATTCGGCCGACGAGATGAACCGCAACAGCGCCAACGCGGTGCTGAAGATCCTCGAGGAGCCGCCGCCCAACGCCGTGCTGCTGATCGTCTCGCACGCGCCGGGGCGGCTGCTGCCGACCATCCGCTCGCGCTGCCGGCGCCTCGCGCTGCAGCCGCTGGTCGACGACACGGTGGTGAAGCTGCTGGGTGACTACGCGCCCGAGACCAAGGACGAGGAGAGAAGGGCGCTCGCCCGTCTCGCCGAGGGCAGCATCGGCCGCGCGCTGGAACTGTCGGGTGCGGGCAGCCTCGATCTCTATCGCGAGATGGTCGAAGTGCTGGCGACCCTGCCCGACCTCGACATGCCGCGGCTGCACGCCTTCGGCGAACGTTTTGCGAAACGCGGCGAGGAGGCCAACGCCGACTGGCGCGCGCTCAACTATCTGTTCGACGGCTGGCTGAAAGGGCTGATGCGGCAGGCAGCCCTTGCCACGGAAGCTGCACCCGTCGTGCCGATGGAGAAGGGGCTCCGGGCGAGGCTGCTGGAGGTCGCGAGCCTCGATCGCTGGATGGCGGCTTCGGAGCAGGTCGCGCTGCTCTTTTCGCGCGCCGACGCAGTCAATCTCGACCGCAAGCAGACGGTCCTGGGCAGCTTCCTGGCGCTGCAATCGGCGACGCGCTGAACGCCGCCGCAGCGGCCCAAGTCTTGATCCAAGGGGTTAGGCGTGAGAAAAGACCGCCCATGTTGCCCCGGTCCGACATCAGAGACTCGCTGCCCTGCGAACGAATGCGGGGCTGATCGCGCTTGAGTCTCGTGCCCCGGTAGGGGCGTCATGTCAGTCCGGAGTTCAGTCGCCATGTCTGGCCGTAGTACCTATTACATCACCACGCCGATCTACTACGTCAACGACGTGCCCCATGTCGGGCATGCCTACACCACGCTTTCCTGCGATGTGCTGGCGCGCTTCAAGCGCCTCGATGGCTACGACGTCCACTTCCTGACCGGCACCGACGAGCATGGCCAGAAGATCGAGACGGCCGCCGCTGCCGCAGGCCTGCCGCCGCAGGCCTTCACCGACAAGGTGAGCCAGTCGTTCCGCGACCTGATCGGCGTGATGAACTACAGCCCCGACAACTTCATCCGCACGACCGAGCCGCGCCACTACGCGGCCTGCCAGGCGCTGTGGAAGAAGCTGGTCGAGGCTGGCGACATCTACGAAGGCAAGTATGCCGGCTGGTACTCGGTGCGCGACGAAACCTACTTCGTCGAGGGCGAGACCGAGGTCGGCCCCGACAACAAGCGCCGCGCAACGTCGACCGGCGCCGAGGTGCAGTGGGTCGAGGAGCCGTCGTACTTCTTCAAGCTCTCCGCCTGGGCCGACCGGCTGATCGAGTTCTACGAGAAGAATCCCTCGTTCATCGGTCCCGACAGCCGGCGCAACGAGGTGCTGAGCTTCGTGAAGGGCGGGCTGCAGGATCTCTCGGTCTCCCGCACCAGCTTCTCGTGGGGCATTCCCGTGCCCGGCGACGAGAAGCACATCATGTACGTGTGGCTGGATGCGCTCACCAACTACATCACCGAGGTAGGCTATCCCGACCAGGCCAATCCGCTGTGGAAGTACTGGCCGGCCGACCTCCACATGGTCGGCAAGGACATCATCCGCTTCCATTGCGTGTTCTGGCCGGCCTTCCTGATGGCCGCCGACGTCGCGCCGCCCAGGCGCGTGTTCGCTCACGGCTGGTGGACCAACGAAGGCCAGAAGATCTCGAAGTCGCTGGGCAACGTGATCGACCCGGTCGAGCTGGTGAAGACCTTCGGCCTCGATCCGGTGCGCTACTTCCTGCTGCGCGAGGTGCCGTTCGGCAACGACGGCGACTTCTCGCGCCGCGCCCTGATCGGCCGCATGAACGCCGACCTCGCCAACGCCTATGGCAATCTCTGCCAGCGGGTGCTGTCGATCGTCGCCAAGAATTGCGGCGAGAAGGTCCCTCCCAAGGGAGATCTCGTCGAAGCCGACACCGTGTTGCTCGACCGTGCGAAGGGCCTGCTGGCCGTCGTGCGCGCCGAGCTCGACGAGCAGGCCTTCCACAAGGCGCTGACTGCGATTTGGGAAGTGATCGCCGATGCCAACCGTTATGTCGATGCGCAGGCGCCGTGGGCATTGGCCAAGACCGATCCTGTGCGGCGCGACACGGTCCTGTGGGTGCTGGCCGAGGCGATCCGGCGGATCACGCTGCTCATCCAGCCGTTCATGCCCGACTCGACGGCGAAGATTCTCGACCAGCTCGCGGTGACGCCGGCCGATCGCGTCTATGCGGCGTTCGACCGGGAGCTGGTGTCCGGCACGGCGCTGCCCGTGCCGCAGGGCGTCTTCCCGCGCTTCGTCGAGCCGGTGGCGCCTGCCGCCGCGCCGGCCAAGCCGCCGAAGCAGCCCAAGGCGCCCAAGCAACCGAAGGCCGCGGGCTGACATGCTTATCGACAGCCACTGCCATCTGGATTTTCCGGAGCTGACGACGGACGAGGCGGGTGTGCTCGCGCGCGCCCGCACGGCCGGCGTCGCGGGCATGCTGACGATCGGCACGCGGCTCGACCAGTTCGAGCGGGTGAGGGCGATCGCCGAGCGCCACGACAATGTCTGGTGCTCGGTCGGCGTCCATCCGCACGAGGCGAAGGAGGAGGGCCAGCGCACGCCCGACCGGCTGATCGAGGCGACGCGCCATCCAAAGGTGGTCGGTATCGGCGAGACGGGTCTCGACTTCTATTACGAGCACAGCCCGCGCGAGGAGCAGGCCGAGAGCTTCCGCGCCCATATCGCGGCGTCCCGCCAGACTGGCCTGCCCCTGATCGTCCATACCCGTGACGCCGATGCCGAGACCGGCGACATCCTCGAAGACGAGTACGGGAAGGGCGCCTTCCCCGGTCTGATCCACTGTTTCAGCTCGGGCCGTGGCGTCGCCGAACGCGCGCTGGCGCTGGGCCTGTACATCTCGATCTCCGGGATCGTGACCTTCAAGGCGGCCGAGGAGCTGCGCACCATCGTGCGCGACCTGCCGCTCGACCGGCTGCTGGTCGAGACCGACGCGCCGTACCTGGCGCCGATCCCCAAGCGCGGCAAGACCAACGAGCCGGCCTACGTGGCCCACACCGCCGCCAAGGTCGCCGAGCTCAAGGGCGTCAGCCTGGCCGAGCTCGAGGCCGCGACGACGGACAATTTCTTCCGGCTGTTCACCAAGGCGGAGCGTTCCCGGTGCGGGTGACGATCCTGGGCTGCGGAACCTCGGCCGGCGTTCCCCGGCCCGGCGGGCCGGGCGGGAAGGGCGAGTGGGGGGCGGCCAATCCGGCCGATGGCCGTAACCGCCGAAGCCGCTGCTCGATCCTCGTCCAGGACCGGGGCAAGACCCTTCTCGTCGACACCTCACCCGATGTCCGCGCCCAGTTGCTGGCCGCCGAGGTCGAGCGGGTCGACGCGGTGATCTGGACACACGACCATGCCGACCAGTGCCACGGGATCGACGACCTGCGGCCCTATGCGCTGCGCCAGGGCCAGATCGAATCCTGGTCCGACGAGCGGACGTTCAACGTGCTCAGCCGGCGCTTCGGCTACTGTTTCCAGGCCGAGGGCAGCGGTTTCTACAATCCGATCTACCGGCACAGCGTGATCGACGGGCCCTTCACGGCCGCCGGCGTTCCCGTGGTGCCGTTCCTGCAGGACCACGGCACCATCCCGTCGCTGGGCTTCCGTTTCGGCGGCATCGGCTACGCCAACGACGTGGTGGAGCTGCCCGAGGAAGCTCTCGTGGCCCTGGAGGGCGTAGAGGTGCTGATCGTCGACGCCATGCGTTACCGCCCGCACCCCACGCACGCCCATCTCGATCGCGCGCTACAGTGGATAGATCGGTTGAAGCCGCGCCGGGCCTTCTTGACCAACCTCCATGTCGATATGGACTATGCGGAACTCGACCGGACGACACCGGCTCACGTAACGCCGTGCCATGATGGTCTCCAGATCGACCTGTAAAGGCCAGATTATTGAAAAATATCAGTGAGATACGGACGAATTCTCAACTGACACCTGATGGTGGACAAAAAGAGTCCGGTCGCCGGATGTTCCTGGTGACGGCCGCGGCGGCCGGTTTGGCCTCGTTTGCGAGCCCGTTTGCAGCCTTGGCGGCGGATAAACTCGAGACCGGCGGGCTCACGTTCCGGGATTTCGGTACGCCCGACAACGGCGCCAGCTTCAGCCACGGCGAGCAGAGCGTCGGCGGCGGCACCAGCCAGAGCTTCTCGCGTGTCCTGGGCATCGATCAGGCCAACCAAGCGGTCCGCCTGCGCTTCAACTCGGTAAAGGTCGAACTTCTGCTGCCCATGGGATGGCAGGCCAGCGAGGACGGGGAGCGGGGCGTCGCCTACACGATCGACAAGCGCTTCCGGCTGATCGTCTGGCGGGTCGACTTCGACTACGAGGGCGTGAAGAACGCCGAGCACTACGCCGCCACCAAGGCCGGCTCGATCAAGGCGCACCGTCCCGGTGTCCAGGCCCAGGCCCGCAAGCTCAGCGACGGCAGCTTCGTCATCGTCTACGAGAATGTGCCCAAGGGCCCGAACGACAGTAGCGGTCCGCGCACGGTGTTCGACCTGATCATTCCCAATCCCCGGAATGCCAAGTTCGGCCTGCTGGTGACCCTGGGCATGCCGGCGAACGAGGCCGGCCGCGGATTGGCGCTCTTGGCGCTCATCACCCAGAACATGCGGATCGACTGGCAATAGCCGGTAATTACTAACTAACCAATATTTGTCATAATATATATTATACGATAATCGGAAATGGGTTACGCGGCATGAGCTCAGGACGGCCAACTCCGGAATCGCTGCCCAAGGAACCGCTCCAGCGGCTCCTCTCCGTCATGGCCTGGCTGCGCGACCGCCAGCACGGCTGCCCCTGGGACATCGACCAGACCTTCCGGACCATCGCGCCGTATACGATCGAGGAAGCCTACGAGGTCGCCGACGCGATCGAGCGCGACGACATGCCAGCCCTCAAGGAAGAGCTCGGCGACCTGCTGCTGCAGGTCGTCTATCACAGCCAGATCGCCAGCGAGGCCAAGGCCTTCGACTTCGACGACGTGGCGGCCGCCATTGCCGACAAGATGGTCGACCGGCATCCGCACGTCTTCGGCGACCTCGATATCAAGACCGCCGATGCCCAGACCGTCTCCTGGGAGGCCCGGAAGGCTGCCGAGCGGGCAGCCAAGGCAGCCACCGAGGGAGCCGCCAAGGCGCCGGCCGGCGCCTTGGACGGGGTGGCCCGCGCCCTTCCCGCCCTGATGCGCGCCGAGAAGATCCAGAAGCGGGCCGCCCGGGTCGGTTTCGACTGGGCTACGATCGGGCCTGTCATCGACAAGATCGAGGAAGAGCTGGCCGAACTGCGGGCCGAACTGGAGGCCGGAAAGGTCGAGCAGGAAAAGGTCGCCGATGAACTTGGCGATGTCCTGTTCGCCGTCGCCAATCTCGCGCGGCACTGCAAGGTCGACCCCGAGGTCGCCTTGAGAGCCACCAACGACAAGTTCGAGAAGCGTTTCCGCTACATCGAGCGCCGACTGGGCGAGCAAGGCCGCAAACCCGCCGAGGCCAGCCTCGAGGAGATGGAAACCCTTTGGCAGGAAGCCAAGACGAAGGCCTGAGGCCCGTTCTCAACCGCCGGCAGGGAGCGTCTGGAATGCTGGGCTACATCATGATCGGCGCCAACGACCTCGCAGGCTCGGGCCGTTTCTACGCCGCGATCCTGGAACCGCTGGGCTACGCCCGGAAGGACGACGGCAATGCCGCGGTCTTCTCGAAGCCCGGCACGCCAGACGTCTATGTCATCACGCCCTATGACGGCCGCGCCGCGACCGCCGGCAATGGCTCGATGGCGGCCTTCCGTGCGCCAACCCATGCGCTGGTGGGCAGCCTGCATGCGGCCGGCCTCGCGGCGGGCGGCAGCGACGAGGGCGCGCCAGGCTTCCGCGCGCAATACACCAAGCACTTCTACGTCGCGTACCTGCGCGACCCGCTGGGCAACAAGATCGCCCTCTTCTGCAACGATCCTGCGGAAGGCAGTCGGGACTGCTGAGGCTCATCTGGACCGCGGGCCTCCAGGCCCGCTCATGATCATGATGCGGGCCTGGAGGCCCGCGGTCCGGCTAAGACTTTGGAGTGAGGAGCGGCATCTGGGACGCTTCGAGGAGCGCCCTCGCCTCGTCCAGCGCCTCGGTCGTCGAGGCTGCGATCAGGCCGGCGTTGAGGGCCTGTGCCGGCATGTACGGATCACCACCGAACTGCACGGCGCCGCCGCCGGCTTCGCGCATCATCAGCGTGCCGGCCGCGTGGTCCCATGGCTTGGTCATACGGTAGAGGCTGAAATTGGCGTGGCCCGCGAGGATTTCGAGATATTCGGCGCCGGCGCAGCGCAGAGTCGTGATCTGGCCGAGCCGTGCGCGATGCTGCGGGCTCAGCTGCTCGTCGAAGGCCTTGGCGATCTTGTAGCCGACGAAGCCGTTCAGAGGTTCGGCGGTCGGCTTGACCTGGACGGCAGCGCCGTCGAACGTCACCCCACCGCCGAGATGGGCCACGGCCATGCGGTTGCGCGGCACGTCGAGGATCCAGCCGGCGATCGCCTTTGTGTCTTGCACCAGGCAGACGATCATGGCGAAGCGGTCGCGGCCGGCTGCGAAGTTCGAGGTGCCGTCGAGCGGGTCGACGATCCAGCAGGCCTCGCCCGGGCGGGCGATCAGGTCGAGAAGGCTCGCGTCCTTCTCGACGGCCTCCTCGCCCACCACCGGCACGCCGGGCAGGATCTTGGCGAGGCTGGTCGCCAGACGCAGCTCGGACGCGACGTCGGCCACCGTCACGATGTCGCCCGGCCGTTTCTGCCGGACGTCGTCCTTGGAGAGATTGCGGAAACGCGGCAGCAGCTCGGCTGCCGCGGTCTCGCGCATGAGTTCGGCGACCCGTTGCGAGCCGCCGGCGTCGAGCATCGGCCTCAGCCGACGACGCCGAAGAGGTCCTCTTCCTTCAGGATCACGTGATCCTCGCCGCCGAGCTTCACCTCGGTGCCGGACCACTTTCCGTACAGGACGGTGTCGCCGACCTTCACGCCCAGCTCCTGCAGGCGGCCGTCCTCAAGGCGGCGGCCCTTGCCGACCGCGACGACCTTGCCCTGCATCGGCTTTTCCTGGGCCGTGTCGGGAATGATCAGGCCCGACTTGGTGCGGGTCTCGGCGGCGACGGGCTTCAGCAGCAGTCGGTCGTGCAAGGGCTTGAAACCCATGGTCTTTTCCTTCGTCTTGGTGGTGAGCATTCCGGTGTTTGGGCGCTTATAGGAAGTGCGCCCGCGGGGTGTCAACGCACCTGCTGGCGGCGCTCGAACTGGGCAGCCGCCGCCTCGTCCAGCGCGACCGTCAGCCAGGCCGTCTCGCCCTCGTCGCGGCGGCTGCGGACCTCGCCGTGGCGGTAGAGCCAGGCGATTGTCGCCCCGTCGGCCAGCGGCACGGAAACTTCGCGCGCCTCGCCGGCGCCGCTCAGCAGATCGGCGATGGCGTCCAGCAGGGCGTCGACGCCTTCGCCGGTCAGGGCCGAGACCGGGTACTGGCGCGCGCGGGCGGCGCCGGTGGCGGTACGCGTCTGCAGCACCTGCCGCACGTCCTCGGGCAGCGCATCGACCTTGTTCAGCGCTTCGATAAACGGGCGCCCTTCCCCCTCGTCCAGCGCGCCCAGCTCGCGCAGTACGTCCTCGACGTCGGCGCGTTGCTGTTCGCTGTCGGGATGGGAAATGTCGCGCACGTGCACGATCAGGTCGGCCTCGATGACCTCTTCCAGGGTGGCGCGGAAGGCGGCTACCAGATGGGTCGGCAGGTCGGAGACGAAGCCCACCGTATCGGACAGCACGCAGCCCTTGCCGTTCGGCAGCTTGATCGACCGCATGGTCGGGTCGAGCGTGGCGAACAGCAGGTCCTTGGCCATGACCTCGGCGCCCGACATGCGGTTGAAGAGGGTCGACTTGCCAGCGTTGGTGTAGCCGACCAGCGCCACCGTCGGCAGCCGCGCCTTCTTGCGGCCGGCGCGATTGACGGCGCGCGTCTTGCGCACGCTTTCGAGGTCGCGCTTGATCCGCACGATGCGTTCGCCGATCAGGCGGCGGTCGATCTCGATCTGCGATTCACCCGGGCCACCCATGAAGCCGAAGCCGCCGCGCTGGCGCTCGAGATGGGTCCACGATCGAACGAGGCGGCCGCGCTGGTAGTCGAGCGCGGCCAGCTCAACCTGCAGGCGGCCTTCATGCGTGCGGGCCCGCGCGCCGAAGATCTCCAGGATGAGGCCGGTGCGGTCGATGACCTTGGTCTGCCAGGCCTTTTCGAGGTTGCGCTGCTGGACCGGGGTCAGCTTGTCGTCGACGACGACCAGTCCGATGCCCAGTTCCTCGACCGCGGCGGCGATGCGCGCAACGACGCCCTTGCCGAGCAGGGTCGCGGGCGTGACCTGGCGCAGCGGCGCGACCTGCGCCAGGCGCACGTCGAGGTCGATGGCGCGGGCAAGGCCCACCGCCTCCTCGAGCTTGGCGTCACTGTCGCGATCGCTGCCGCGCCCTCTCGGGCCGGCAGTGTAGGGACACACGACCGCGGCCACCGTCGCGGGGCGCACGGTGTCCAACGGTTTGCGGATGCGCTTTTCGGAGTCGTCCTGCTCGGGATCGTCGATCAAATCAACCCGCTGCGTCGGCCTTGTCGCCGTCGAACAGCTGCACCGGCGTGACCGGCATGATGGTCGAGATCGCGTGCTTGTAGACAAGCTGCGAGTGACCGTCGCGGCGCAGCAGCACCGAGAAATTGTCGAACCACGTGACGATGCCCTGCAACTTCACGCCGTTTACGAGGAAGATCGTGACCGGGGTCTTGTTCTTCCGAAGGTGGTTCAGGAAGACGTCCTGAACGTTTTGTGCCTTTTCGCTCATATTCTTGGCCTCTTGGTGGGCGGCCGGCTCCCGCAAGGTCGCCGGTTTAGGGGGTACGGGGTCTCTCCCCGCTACCGAGTTGCCTCAAATATAGGGGAGCTTCTTCTCAAAGCAATGCCACGAGCTCGTGACAATTACGCACTCGCAACCGCGGTGGATGCTCCAGGAGTGCTGCAGACAATTGCTCTGCACCACCTACCAGAACCGGCAGACACCCCGCCGCATGCGCACTTTTCAGGTCGGCCGGGGTGTCTCCCACCATCCACACGCTGTCGTCAGGGGCAATTCCCGTGCCGTCGAGCGCCAGGTAGATAGGGTCTGGTGCTGGTTTGTCGCGGGCGGCGTCACGCGCGCCAACCGAGCGGGCGATCCACTTGCCCCAGCCGAGATGGGCGACCTCGGCCCGCAGATTGTCGCCGACCTTGTTGCTGACGATCGCGACGTAGAGGCCCCTGGCGTGGCAATGCGCCAGCAGGGTGTCGGCGTCGGGCAGCGACTCCAGCCGTTCGAGATGGATGCGCAGGAAGGTTTCATAGAACACCTTCTCCGCCTCGCCGGCGCGCGGACCGAACAGGCCGGGAAAGATCTCGCGCAACGAGCCATGGGCGCGGTCCTGCACCTCGGTCGCGGTCCATGGCGTCTGGCCCAGGGCCTTGAAGGTATCCTGGTAACACTCGACGATCGTCGGCCAAGTGTTGACCAGCGTGTTGTCCCAGTCGAACAGGATGGCGCGCGGCGGCTTCAAACCGTCCGGCAGGCTCACGTCACGGCCTCGCCCGCCTCCGAGAAACGGACATATTCCTCGCGCAGGCGGCGCGCCGTGGCGCCGACCTTGCCGTCGCCCACCGTCTCGCCGTCGATCTTCACGACCGGCGTCACGAACGAGGTGGCGCTGGTGATGAAGGCTTCCTTGGCCTTCTTCGCCTCTTCCACCGTGAATGGCCGCTCGACGAACTTGAGCTGCAGCGCGTTGCAGATCGACTTCAGCGTATGACGCGTGATGCCGGCCAGGATGCCGTTGTCGGTCTGGCGCGTCACCAGCTCGCCATCGTGGGTCACGATCCAGGCGTTGGTCGAGGCGCCCTCGGTGACGCAGCCCTTGGCGTCGACCAGCCAGGCCTCGTAGGCACCGGCCTCGCGGGCGGCCTGCTTGGCCAGCACGTTGGCGAGCAGCGCCACGGTCTTGATGTCGCAACGTTCCCAGCGGATGTCGGGCATGCTCTTCACCGCGACACCGGGACCGGCATCGGCCACGATGTGCTTGGTGGCCTTGGTCGTCATCACCAGGGCGGGCTTGACCGGCGTGGTCGGAAAACCGTGGTCGCGCCGTGACACGCCGCGCGTCACCTGCATGTAGACCAGCCCGTCGCGCAGGCGGTTCTTGCGCATCAGCTCGCGCAGGATGAAGCCCAGCGTGTTGCGCGACACCGGCCAGTCGATGCGCAGCTCCTTCAGCGAACGGTCGAGCCGGTCGATGTGCGGCTTCTCGTCGATCAGCTTGCCGTCGCGCACGCCCACGACCTCGTAGACGCCGTCGGCGAGCTGATAGCCGCGATCCTCGATGTGGACGCTGGCTTCGCGATGGTCGACGTAGCGACCGTTTACATAGGCATAACGCGCCATAACGCTCTCCTCCGCTCCTCAGGCCGCCGGTTCGACACCGTTGCGGTCGTCGAGCGCTCCCCCGTGCAGGCCGAGCGACTTCAGCTTGCGATGCAGCGCCGAGCGCTCCATGCCGACGAAGGTCGCCGTCCTCGAAATATTGCCGCCGAAGCGCGTCACCTGGGCCAGCAGGTATTCGCGCTCGAAGACCTCTCGGGCGTCGCGCAGCGGCAGCTGCATGATCTCGCCGCCCTTCTCCCAGCGCAGCACCGACGGCGCATCCTCGCTCACGTCGTTGGGCAGGACGTCGGCACGGATCGGCGCGCCGCCCGGCGGGGCCAGGATCAGCAGCCGCTCGATGACGTTGCGCAACTGGCGCACGTTGCCCGGCCAGTCGTGACCCTGCAGCGCCGCCTGCGTGTCCTCGCCGATCGAGCGCGACGGCAGTCCGGTCGCGTCGGCAACGCGCTTCAGCAGGTCGAGCGCCAGTTCGGGAATGTCCTCGCGGCGCTCGCTGAGCGGCGGCACCCGCAGGCTCACGACGTTGAGGCGATGGAACAGCTCTTCCCGGAAGGCGCCCGCGGCGATCTCCGCCTGCAGGTCGCGCGCCGTGGTCGCCAGCACGCGCACGTCGACCTCGACCTTGGTCTTGCCGCCGTCGCGCGCGTAGGACTGTTCCTGCAGCACGCGGGCCAGCCGGCTCTGCAGCGGCAACGGCAAGTCGGCCACTTCCTTCAGCACCAGGGTGCCGCCATGCGCCATCTCGAAGGCGCCTGACACGCGCAGCGTATCGGCGTCGGTGTCGCCGTCAGTGCCGAACAGTTCGATCTCGAGGCGTTCGGCCGGCAGCGTCGAGCAGTTGACCACGACGAACGGGCCCTCGGAGCGCTTGGAGCCCTGGTGGATCAGCCGGGCGACCGTCTCCTTGCCGGAGCCGGACGCGCCGGTGATCAGGACGCGGCTGCCGGTCGGCGCCACGCGCTCGATCTGGGAGCGCACATTGCCGGCGTCGCCGGAGGAGCCGACGAAGGTGACCTCGCCGCCGGCGCGCCGGCGCAGCGCCACGTTCTCGCGCTTCAACTTGTCGGCCTCGATGGCGCGGTCGACGACCAGCAGCAGGCGGTCGGCCTTGAAGGGCTTCTCGACGAAATCGTAGGCGCCGGTCTTGATGGCCGACACGGCGGTGTCGATCGTGCCGTGACCGCTGATCATCACGACCGGGATCGGCGGATCCTCGCGGCGGATGACTTCGAGGATCTGCAGGCCGTCGAGTTCGCTGCCCTGCAGCCACACGTCGAGGATGACCAGCGCCGGCCGGCGTTGCCGCACGGCGTCGATCGCTTCGGTGCTGTTATGGGCACGGCGCGCGGTGTGGCCCTCGTCCTCGAGGATGCCGGCGATCAGCGTGCAGATATCGCGTTCGTCGTCGACGATCAGAATATCGTGGGCCATGACACTCAAGCAGCCCGCATGGAACGGCGGGTCATTGTGCGGCTGTCACGTGCGGTGGAGCCGACGCGATTTCCTTCGCGTCTCGCCGGAATACCAGACTGATGCGCGCGCCGCCACCCTCGCGATCCTCCAGCTTCAGGAAGCCACCATGGTCTTCCATGATCTTCTTCACGATCGCGAGGCCAAGGCCGGTGCCCTTGCTGCGCGTCGTCATGTACGGCTCGGTCAGCCGCTCGCGCCCTTCCTTCGGCAGCCCGCGGCCGTTGTCCTCGACGACGATCTGCACACCCGTGCGGTCCTCGCGCAAGGACAGCGTGATCTCGCCCTGTGGTAAAGGCGTGTCCGGAGTTTCGTCCCTGCCCTCGATCGCCTCGGCCGAGTTCTTCAGGATGTTGGTCAACACCTGCGAGACCTGGCGGCGGTCGCAATCCAACGCCACGGCATGGTTGGGCACGTTCGAGACGTAGCGGATGTCGGGGTTGCCGTTGCGTTGCAGGAACACCGCCTGCTGGCAGAGTTCCTTGGCGTCTTCCGCCTTCACCGTCGGCCGCGGCATGCGGGCAAACGACGAGAACTCGTCGACCATGCGGCCGATGTCGCCGACCTGCCGGATGATGGTCTCGGTGCACATCGTGAAGGTCTCGGGGTCCTCCTTGATCTGCTTCAGGTAGCGGCGCTTCAATCGCTCGGCCGAGAGCTGGATCGGCGTCAGCGGGTTCTTGATCTCGTGCGCGATGCGACGCGCGACGTCGCCCCACGCCGCCATGCGCTGCGCCGACATCAGGTCGGTTACGTCGTCGAAGGTGACGACGTAGCCCGCGCCCGAGGCGGCGCTGATGCGGACCAGCAGGATCTGCCGCGAGCCGCGCTGCAGGATCTCGACCTGGCCCTGGGTCATGCGGTCGGGCCGTTCGGCGGCCTGCGCGACCAGCGGCTCGAGCTCGGGCATGACCGCGATCAGCGGCCGGCCGAGCACGCCATCTTCGGGCAGCGCCAGCAGGCTCAGTGCCGAGCGGTTGGAGCGCATGACGATGCCCTCGCCGTCGACGCTCAGCACACCGGCAGAGACGCCCGCCAGCACCGCGTCGGTGAGGCGGCGGCGGGTGTCGAGTTCAGTGTTGGCATGCACGAGTTCGCCGCGTTGCTGCTCGATCTGGCTGGCCATGCGATTGAACGAGCGCGCGAGCTGGCCCAGCTCGTCGTTGGGCGGTCCCTCCTCCACACGGGCGCTGAGGTCGCCGCCGCGCACCCGCTCGGCTGCCTGCATCAACCCGCCGATTGGTTCGGTGAGGCGCGTCGCGAACAGGATGGCGAGCCACACCGCCGCCAGCAGCATCAGGAAGGCGATGGCGCCGCAGACCACGAACAGGATGAGCTGGCTGCGCCGCAGCGCCGATTCGATCTGCGAATAGAACGAGCCCGCGAACTCGATGCTCTTGATGTAGTCGACGACCCTGAGGTCGACGGCGTGGCCGGTCGCCAGGAACAGCGGCTCGCCGACGAAGAGCTGCATCACGAAGTAGGCGCCGTTGGGCGATTCGAACTGCACGGGCCGAGCCTGGTTGACCGCCTGCCAGAGGAACTGCGCCGGCGGTACCGGGTTGGGCATTCCCTTGGCGTCAGGCGCCTGTGCCTGTGCGATCACGCCCTTGTCGGCATCGAGTACGGTCGCCTCGATGATCGGGCGGCCCTCGATCAGGCGCTCCAGCATCGCCTTGGTCGCAGCCGGGTCGCGCACGCCGTCGACGCCCTCGGCTTGCAGCGGGCCCGAGATCGCCTCGATGTC
The DNA here is from genome assembly GCF_058806575.1 of Reyranella sp. GW821-FHT12G01. Classification (NCBI taxonomy): domain Bacteria; kingdom Pseudomonadati; phylum Pseudomonadota; class Alphaproteobacteria; order Hyphomicrobiales; family Reyranellaceae; genus Reyranella; species Reyranella sp. GW821-FHT12G01. The sequence continues at coordinate 2,350,271 of NZ_JBXAPV010000001.1, read as the reverse complement.
GTTCAGGATCTCCTGCTCGCGGGCACGCCGGACCGGCTCGCCGATCGCGCGGGCGGCCTCGTAGGAAGCCTGCGAGGGTTTCACCACGAAGTCGGTGAGGCTGATGACCAGCATCGACAGGATGATGGTGACGATGACGGTCGGCGTGATGGTGAAGACGCTGCACACCAGCACCAGCCGCATGTGCAGGCGCGAGCCTGCCGCTCCTCGCCGCCGGTCGAGCCAGAGTTGTGTCAGGCGGACGGCGAGCACCGAGACGAGCGCGATGGCGATCACGAGGTCGGCGACGAGAAGACCCGTCATCCAGCCGCGTGTGCTGAAGGACTCCGGGACGAAGCCCGCGAGCCAGGCATAGGTCGCCGTGCCCGCGGCGATGGCGAGGATGGCCAGGGAGACGGCGGCGACGCGGCCACTGAGGCTGCGCAGCGCCACGCTCATCTTGTCGCCCAAGCGGGAACCGCCCAGCGCAGCTGTCACGAAATCACCCGCCTCGGCGGACCTGCGGCGTGCGAACCACGGGGACGTCGAGGTCCTTTATCTTCTTGCGCAACGTGTTGCGATTGAGCCCCAGGAGGCGGGCCGCGCGCAACTGATTCCCGCGAGTAGCCCCCAGCGCCAAAGCGAGCAAGGGGCGCTCGACCTCGGAAATGACACGATCGTACATACCGTCCGGCGGCAGCCGGTCGCCATGCGCGGCGAACATCGCCTGCAGGTGGCGGTCGACCGCATCGGCCAGCGAGATGTCGTCCGACGGTTCGTGCGAGGCCTGCCCCGGCTCCATCGCCGACACGGCATCAGCCAGCTCGGCCTCGATCGTCTCCACGCCGATGATCTCCTCGGAGTAGAGCGCGGAGAGGCGGCGGACCAGGTTCACGAGCTCGCGCACATTGCCCGGCCACCGGTGCTGCTTCAGGCGCGCCATCGCCTCGGGCGACAGGACCTTGGTCGGCAATCCGTCGGCGGTGGCCGCCTGCAGATAGTGGTTGGCGAGTTCGGGAATGTCGTCGAGGCGCTCGCGCAGTGGCGGCAGGCGGATCGGCACGACGTTGAGGCGGTAGAACAGATCCTCGCGGAATAGGCCCTGCTGGATGTGCCGGCGCAGGTCGCGATGGGTCGCGGCCACGATGCGTACGTTGGCCTTGATCGGCGTGCGGCCGCCGACCGTCATGTACTCGCCTTCCTGCAGCACGCGCAGCAGGCGGGTCTGGGCCTCCGGCGGCATGTCGCCGATCTCGTCGAGGAACAGCGTGCCGCCCGAGGCCTGCTCGAACTTGCCGGCCGAACGCTGCACCGCGCCGGTGAAGGCGCCGCGCTCGTGGCCGAACAGCTCGCTCTCGATCAGCTCACGCGGGATCGCGGCCATGTTGAGGGCGATGAACGGCCCCTTGCGGCGCTTGCCGTAGTCGTGAAGCGCGCGCGCGACCAGTTCCTTGCCGGCACCCGATTCGCCGGTGACCATGACCGTGAGGTCGGTCGCCATCAGGCGGGCCAATGCACGGTAGATCTCCTGCATCGCGGGCGACCGGCCGATCAGCGGCAGGCGCTCGCCCTCTTCCGGCAGCGACGGCGAGCGGGCCATGGTGGCGGCCGGCGCCGACAGCGCACGGTTCACCACCGAGATCAGTTCGTTCAGGTCGAAGGGCTTGGGCAGGTATTCGAACGCGCCGCGCTCGGTCGCGCGGACCGCGGTCAGGAGTGTCGACTGCGCGCTCATGACGATGATGCGCAGGTCGGGACGCAGCTTGCGGATGCGCGGCACCAGGTCGAGCCCGTTCTCGTCGGGCATCACCACGTCGGTGATGACCAGCTGGCCCTCGCCTTCCTGGACCCACTGCCAGAGCGTGGAGGCGGTGCCGGTGCTGCGGACGGTGTGGCCCTGCCGGCCGAGAGCCTGGTGCAGGACGGTGCGGATGGCGCGGTCGTCGTCGGCGACGAGGATCGTGGTGCCCTCGCTCATGGCGCGGCCTGTGGGAACTGCAACGGCAACATGACCCTGAATGATGTGCGCCCCGGCTCGCTATCGAACTCGATCGCACCGCCATGGTCGTTGATGATCTTGGCGACCAAAGCAAGACCCAGGCCAGTTCCGGTGGGCTTGTTGGTCACGAACGCGTCAAAGAGGTGGCTGCGGATCTCGTCCGACACGCCGCGGCCGTTGTCCCGCACCGACACGACCAGCGGCAGGTTCACCCTCGCCTGCTGTCCGGGCACCGCCAGCCGCAGGCCATGCTTGTAGGCGGTCGACAGCTCGATCTCGCGGTCGACGTCGCCTGGGACCTCGCAGGCGTTTTTCACCAGGTTGAGAAACACCTGGATGAGCTGGTCGCGGTCGCCGTGCACGTCCGGCAGCGAGGGATCGTAGGTCTCGACGAAGCGCACGCCCTTGCCGAAGCCGTTCTGCGACAGGCGGCGGACGTGATTGAGGACCTGGTGGATGTTGATCGGTCCGCGCTCGATGGGACGGCCGTCGGCGAAGGCTTCCATGCGGTCGACCAGCGCCACGATGCGGTCGGTCTCCTCGCAGATCAGCTCGGTCAGCTCGCGCTCGGAATCGGGCACCGACTGTTCCAGGAGCTGCGCGGCGCCGCGGATGCCCGACAGCGGGTTCTTGACCTCGTGCGCCAGCATGGCAGCCAGCGCGCTCACCGAGCGGGCGGCGCTGCGATGCGACATCTGGCGGTCGATGTTGCGGGCGATCGTCTGCTCGACGAGCGAGATGGCGACCAGCCCCTCGCTGTCGACGATCGGCGAGAGCCGGAGCGCGCAGAAGCGCGTGCCGATGCGCGGCGAGGCCAAGGTGACGCCGTTCTCGGCGACGGCGCCACCAGTGACCAACACCTGTTCGAGAAGCGAGAAGAGCGGCGCATCCTCGGGAATGAACTCGGTCAGCGGATGGCCGACCAGGCGCGCGCGGCCGACGCCGAAGAACTGCTCGGCCGAGAGATTGGCGTAGTGGATCAGGCCGCTCGCTTCGACGACGATGATCGCCTCGGAGAGCGAGTCGAGGAGAGCCGTCGGGAACTGTTCGCTCATGCCGTTTCGCTTGAGGGGACGCACGGACATCAGGCGGCCTGCCGCTCGAGCGCCGGCAGGAAGAAAGAGGCCAGCAGGCTGCGCACCTTGTCCGCTTCGGTCTCGCGGTTCACGGCGGCGCGGAAGTCGGCCGAGGCGTTCAGGCCCTTGGAGTACCAACCGAGATGCTTGCGCGCCATGCGCACGCCCGTCTCGATGCCATAGTGTTCGAGCATCGCCTCGAAATGCGTGCGCACCGCCGCATACTGCTCGGCCATCGACGGATCGGGCAGACGCTCGCTGGTGCGCAGATACTGCATTGCCTGATTGAGGAACCACGGGCGGCCATAGGCACCACGGCCGATCATGATGCCGTCGGCGCCCGACTGTTCGAGTGCCTGGTCGATATCGTCGAGCGTGGTGATGTCGCCGTTGACGATGACCGGCAGCTTCGTCGCTTCCTTGACGGTGCGGACGAAGGCCCAGTCGGCATGACCGTCGTAGAAATCGCAGCGCGTGCGACCGTGCACCGTCAGCATCTTGATGCCGCACTCCTCGGCAATGCGCGCGAGGTTCGGAGCGTTGCGGTTGGTCGAGTCCCAGCCGGTGCGCATCTTCAGCGTCACCGGCAGCTTCACCGCCTTCACCGTGGCTTCGAGGATCTTCGCGGCGTGCACCTCGTCGCGCATCAGCGCCGAGCCGGCATGGCCGTTCACGACCTTCTTCACCGGGCAGCCGAAGTTGATGTCGATGAGCGCGGCGCCACGATCCTCGTTGAGCTTCGCCGCCTCGGCCATCACCTCGGGCTCGCAGCCGGCGAGCTGCACCGACATCGGGAACTCTTCCGGCGTGGTCTTGGCCATCAGCAAGGTCTTGCGGTTCTCGCGGACCATCGCGACCGAAGCGATCATCTCCGACACGACGAGCCCTGCCCCGCGCCGCTTCACCATCTGGCGGAAGGGCAAGTCGCTGACACCCGACAGGGGCGCCAGGATCACGGGATCCTCGATGCGAACGGGGCCGATATCGACGGGTTTGAGGCGGTGTGCGTTTTGCATTCTTTGTTCAGTTATTAGGCATCTTGTGCAGTGCACAATAATTGAGCGAGCAATAGCGGGTCCTGTCGGCCGGCGCAAGGGGCCCAAGTGCGCACCCGTCAAAGCCTGCTAGATTACGCATAATGCGTAGAGTCACTGCCCTGATCGTCGCGGCGGGCCGCGGCAGCCGTTTCGGCGGCCCACTGCCCAAGCAATATGCGCTTCTGGCTGGCCAGCCGGTCCTGCGCCGGACCATCGCCGCCTTTCAGGCGGCCCCCGGGATCGACAGGGTCCAGGTCGTGATCGGTCCGGGAGATGACGCTCACTATGAGGCCGCGACTGCGGGCCTGGGACTGCCCGCACCCGTGCCGGGAGGCGCCAGCCGCCAGCGATCGGTGCTGAACGGCCTTGAGGCGCTGGCCGCGACACCGCCTGATCTGGTCGCGATCCACGACGCCGCCCGCCCCTTCGTCCGTCAGGCAGATATCGCTGCCTGCATGGCCGCCGTCTCAGCCGATGGCATCGACGGCGCCATCCTGGGCATCCCGCTCGCCGACACGCTGAAGCGCGTGAGCGACGGCAACGCCATCACGGAGACGGTGCCGCGCCAGCACTTGTGGCGGGCGCAGACGCCGCAGGTCTTCCGCTTCGACGCACTACTCGCCGCTCACCGCGCGGCCGCGTCGCTCGGTGATGCGGAAGCGACCGCACTGACAGACGATGCCGCCGTCGCCGAGCGCGCCGGGCTCAAGGTTGTCATGGTCGCGGGCAGCGGAGATAACCGCAAGATCACCACCACGAGCGACCTCGACTCCGATCTCATGGAAACCCGCACCGCCTCCGGCTTCGACGTGCATGGCTTCGCACCGGGCAATGCCGTCATGCTCGGCGGCGTCGCGGTCCCACACAGCCAGGCGCTGGCGGGACACTCCGACGCCGACGTGGCGCTGCACGCGCTGACCGATGCCGTGCTGGGTACGATCGGCGCCGGCGACATCGGCAAGCATTTCCCGCCGTCCGATCCGCAATGGCGCGGCGCCTCCTCCGACCGCTTCCTGCGCCACGCGATCGATCTCGTGACCGGGCGTGGGGGCCGCATCGTTCACCTCGATGTCACGATCGTCTGCGAAGCCCCCAAGGTCGGGCCGCATCGCGACGCCATGGTGAAGAGCATCGCGGCCATTGCGGGCATCTCGGCGGAGCGCGTTAGCGTGAAGGCGACGACGACCGAGGGATTGGGCTTCACCGGCCGGCGCGAAGGAATCGCGGCCCAAGCCATTGCGACCGTGGAACTGCCAAGGAGCTGAGGCGGCGATGTTCGATGTAGAGATGCGGGAAGCTGCGGAGCACGTCCTGTTCACCTGCCGCAAGCACGGCTTCAAGGTCGTGACGGCCGAGTCCTGTACCGGCGGTCTCATCGCTGCAGCGCTGACGGCCATCGCCGGTTCGTCCGACGTGGTGGACCGCGGCTTCGTCACCTATTCCAACGAGGCCAAGCGCGAGATGCTGGGCGTGCCGTGGGACGCGATCCTGGGGCACGGCGCGGTCAGCGAGCCGGTGGCGCGCGCCATGGCCACGGGCGCCCTCGCCCGCTCCGGCGCGCAGCTCTCGGTCTCGGTGACGGGTGTCGCCGGTCCCGGCGGCGGGTCGCCCGAAAAGCCGGTCGGCCTCGTCCATTTCGGCGCCGCGCGCACCGGCTTCGAGACGATCGCCGAGCATCACGTCTTCCCGGGTGACCGCGACGGCATCCGCCGCCTCACGGTCATCACCGCGCTCACGATGCTGGCCAAACTGGCGGAGCGATAGTCCTCATACGGACCGCGGGCCTCCCGGCCCGCTCATTATCATGATCATGAGGCGGGCCGGGAGGCCCGCGGTCCGCATGAGCTTAAGCCGGGACTTCCTTGGCAGCTCCGGGCTTTCCGTAGAGCTGCGCCGCCCGCGCCTCGAAGGCCGAGACCATGCGGCGGACGGCTTCGGCGAACAGGAGCTGGACCGTCTTCTGCAGTAGCAGCGAGCGGAAATCGAACTCCAGTTCGAAGTCGATCTGCGTGCCCTCCGGATGGGGCCGGAAGATCCAGCGGCTCTTCAGCAGCCGGAACGGGCCTTCTATGCCGGTCGTGTCGATGCGCGGGCCCTCGGGATCGTCGGGTGCGCGCACGACCCGGGAGACGAACTTCTCGTGGAACGGTCCGAAGCCGATCGCCAGTTCGGCGATCTCGACGGTCGGGCTCTCGCGGCGGCGGATGCGGCCGGCGAAGCACCAGGGCAGGAACTCCGGGTAGCGCGCCACGTCGGCCACCAGGTCGAAGAGCTGGAGCGGCTGATAAGGGACGACGCGCCGTTCCTGGTGACGGGTAGCCAAGAAGCCGTCAGCCTTTGAGCTGAGCCAGACGCGCCGCCTTGAGGCGCGCGAAGTCGTCGCCCGCGTGATAGCTCGAGCGCGTCAGCGGCGAGGACGAGACCATCAGGAAGCCCTTGGCGCGCGCCATTTGGGCAAGCTCCGAGAACTCGGCCGGCGTCCAGAAACGGTCGAGCGCGGCGTGCTTTGGCGTCGGCTGCAGGTACTGCCCGATCGTGAGGAAATCGACGTCGGCGGCGCGCAGGTCGTCCATAACCTGCAGGATCTCCTCGCGCGTCTCGCCCAGCCCGACCATCAGGCCGGACTTGGTGAACATCGCGGGATCGATCTCCTTCACGCGCGAGAGCAGCCGCAGCGAGGTGAAGTAGCGGGCGCCCGGCCGGATGGTCGGATAGAGGCGCGGCACGGTCTCAAGATTGTGGTTGAAGACGTCGGGCCGCGACGCGACCACCGTCTCGATGGCGCCGGGCTTGCGCATGAAGTCGGGCGTCAGGATCTCGACCGTGGTCGTCGGTGCCGACTTGTGCAGCGCCGTGATCACCTCGGCGAAGTGCCCTGCCCCACCATCGTCCAGGTCGTCGCGGTCGACCGAGGTCACCACGACATGGCCTAGGCCGAGCTTGCCGACGGCCTCGGCGATATTGGCCGGCTCGTGCGGGTTCAGTGCGCCGGGCTTGCCGGTCGCCACGTTGCAGAAGGCGCAGGCCCGGGTGCAGGTCTCGCCCATGATCATGAAGGTCGCGTGCTTCTGCTTCCAGCACTCGCCGATGTTCGGACAGGCGGCTTCCTCGCAGACGGTCGTGAGCTTGAGCTCACGCATCAGCCGCTTCGTCTCGGCATATTCCGGCGAGTTGGGCGCACGCACCCTGATCCAATCGGGCTTCCGTTGAATCGGATTATCCGGCCGATGCGCCTTTTCCGGGTGGCGTTCCGCCCGGGTGAGCGAGAGCTTGTCGAGTGTTCCGTCCATGACGGGCTAGATATGGAGCGTCCGGCCGTACGCCGCCAGTACCGACTCGTGCATCATCTCCGAAAGGGTGGGATGCGGGAACACCGTGGCCAGCAGCTCGGCCTCGGTCGTCTCCAGCGTCTTGGCGATGCTGTAGCCCTGGATCAGTTCGGTGACCTCGGCGCCGATCATATGGGCGCCCAAAAGCTCGCCGGTCTTGGCGTCGAAGATCGTCTTGATGAAGCCCTCAGGCTCGCCAAGGGCAATCGCCTTGCCATTACCGATGAAGGGGAATTTCCCGACCTTGAGCTCCAGGCCCTTGGCCTTGGCGGCGGCCTCGGTGAGACCGATGCTCGCGACCTGTGGCTGGCAGTAGGTGCAGCCCGGGATGTTCTCGGTCTTCATCGGGTGCACGCCCTTCACGCCGGCGATCTTCTCGACCACCAGCACGCCCTCGTGCATCGCCTTGTGCGCGAGCCACGGCGGGCCCGCGACGTCGCCCAGCGCATAGACGTTGGGTTCGCCGGTGAAGCCCCACTGGTCGATCACGATGTGGGTCTTCTCGACCTTCACCTTAGTGCCTTCGAGGCCCAGGTTCTCGACATTGCCCACGATGCCGACGGCGCTGATGACGCGGTCGACCGTGATCTCCTGCGCCTTGCCGCCGACCGTGATGGTGGCCGTGACGTTGTTGGCGCCCTTCTTCAGGTTCGACACGGTGGCGCTGGTCAGGATCTTCATGCCCTGCTTCTCGAAGGCACGCTTGGCGAAGGTCGAGACCTCGGCGTCCTCGACGGGGAGGATACGGTCCAGCACCTCGCACACGGTCACTTCGGCGCCCATGGTGCGATAGAAGCTCGCGAACTCGATGCCGATCGCGCCCGAGCCGATGACCAGCAACGACTTCGGCATTTCCTCCGGCACCATCGCCTCGCGATAGCTCCAGACCAGCTTGCCGTCGGTCTCGAGGCCCGGAAGCTGGCGCGCCCGCGCGCCGGTCGCCAGGATCACGTGCTTGTAGGCCAGCGTCACGTTGCTCTTGTCGTTCATCGCGACCGCGAGCTTGCCGGCGCCGGCAAGCTTCGCCGTGCCGTCGAAGACCGTGATCTTGTTCTTCTTCATCAGGCCCTTGACGCCGTTGCTGAGCTGGCCCGCGACCTTGCGCGACCGCTCGACGATCTTCTTGTGATCGTAGGAGACGTCCTTCACCGACAGGCCATAGGCCTCGGCATGCTTGATGAGGCCATAGACCTCCGATGTGCGCAGCAATGCCTTGGTCGGGATGCAGCCCCAGTTGAGGCAGATGCCGCCCATGTTCTCGCGCTCGACGACGGCTGTCTTCATGCCGAGCTGCGCGGCGCGGATGGCCGCGACGTAGCCGCCCGGTCCGCCGCCCACCACGATCAGGTCGAAACTGGTCTCGGCCATGTCTCTCTCCTAGGCCAGCATCGCGGCGGGTTGCTCGACATACGCCTTGAGCGTCTGCAGGAACTGCGCGCCCATGGCGCCGTCCACCACCCGGTGATCGACGGCGAGCGTGCAGCTCATGATGTTGCGGACGACCATCTCACCCTTGCGGACGACGACGCGTTCCTCACCCGCACCGACCGCCAGGATCATCGCCTGCGGGGTGTTGATGATGGCGCCGAAGTCGCGGATGCCGAACATGCCGAGGTTCGAGATGGTGAAGCCGCCGCCCTGGAACTCCTCGAGCTTCAGCTTGCCGCTCTTGGCGCGGCTGGCGAGGTCCTTCATCTCGATCGAGATCTGGGCCAGGCCCTTCATGTCCGCATTGCGCACGATCGGCGTGATGAGGCCGCGATCCGTGGCCACGGCGACGGAGATATCGACCGCGCCGTACTGGATCATCTCGTCCTCGGTCCACGAGGCGTTGCACTCCGGATGGTCGCGCAGCGCCTTGGCACAGGCCTTGATCACCATGTCGTTGACCGAGACCTTGGTGCCCTTCTTCTCGACGACGGCGTTGATCGCCGTGCGCGCCGTGAGAAGTGCGTCGATCTCGAAATCCACCGTCAGGTAGAAGTGCGGGACCGTCTGCTTGGACTCGAGCATGCGCCGCGCGATGACCTTGCGGATGCTGGTGTGCGGCACGCGGCTGTCGCCCGGGGCCACGAACACCGGCTGGCCGCCGGCGGGAGCCGGTGCCGCAGCCTTCGGTGCCGCCTTCGGAGCTGTGGCTGCCGGCGCGGCACCTGGCTTGGCGTTCTCGACGTCGGCTTTGACGATGCGGCCGTTCGGGCCGGAGCCCTTGAGGCCGGCGAGGTCGATGCCCTTCTCCGCTGCGATGCGCTTGGCCAGCGGCGAGGCGAAGATGCGGGTGCCACCGCTCGAAGCAGCGGGTGCGGTCGGCTTGGGCGCCGCAGCCGGCGCGGGAGCCACGGCAGGAGCCGGTGCCGCCGGCTTCGCTTCAGCCTTGGGCGCCGGTGCGGCAGCCGCAGGCGCCGCCGGCTTGGCGACGTCCTTCTCGCCGTCTTCGAGCAGGACGGCGATGACGGCGTTCACCTTCACGCCCTCGGTGCCTTCCTCGACGAGGATCTGGCCGACCTTGCCCTCGTCCACGGCCTCGACTTCCATCGTGGCCTTGTCGGTCTCGATCTCGCAGATCACCTGACCGGACTTGACCGAGTCACCGACCTTTACGTGCCACTTCGCAAGCTTGCCCTCCGTCATGGTGGGCGACAGCGCGGGCATCAGGATGTTGATGGACATGCCGGCTCTCCCGCCTCAGCGATTGCAGACCGCGCGAGCGGCCTCGACGATGTGGGTCGATTGCGGCAGCGCCAGCTTCTCGAGGTTCGCGGCGTAGGGCAGCGGCACGTCGAGGCCGGCGACGCGCTTCACCGGCGCATCGAGATAGTCGAACGCATGCTCCATCATCAGCGCCGAGAGTTCGGAGCCGATGCCGGCGAACGGCCAGCCCTCTTCCACCGACACGAGTCGGTTGGTCTTCTTGACCGACTGCACGATGGTCTCGGTGTCGAACGGGCGCAGCGAGCGCAGGTTGATGACTTCGGCATCGATGCCGACCTTGGCCAGTTCCTCGGCCGCCTGCAGCGCCTTGCCGACCATGATCGAGAAGGCGACGATCGTGACGTCCTTGCCGGTGCGCTCGATCTTGGCCTTGCCGATCGGCAACACGAAGTCGGGATCTTCCGGCACGTCGAACGACTGGCCGTAGAGGATCTCGTTCTCGAGGAAGATCACCGGGTTGGGATCGCGAATCGCAGCCCGCAGCAGGCCCTTGGCGTCGGCGGCGCTCCACGGCGCCACCACCCGCAGGCCCGGCACGTGGGCATACCAGCTCGCGTAGCACTGCGAATGCTGGGCGGCGACGCGCGAGGCGGCGCCGTTGGGGCCACGGAACACGATCGGGCAGGTCATCTGGCCGCCCGACATGTAATGCGTCTTGGCCGCCGAGTTGATGATCTGGTCGATCGCCTGCATGGCGAAGTTGAAGGTCATGAACTCGACGATCGGCTTCAGGCCGCCAAACGCGGCGCCGACGCCCAGGCCGGCAAAGCCGTGCTCGGTGATCGGCGTGTCGATGACGCGCTTCTCGCCGAACTCCTCCAGCAGGCCTTGGCTGATCTTGTAGGCGCCCTGGTACTGGGCGACTTCCTCGCCCATCAGGAACACCGACTTGTCGGCGCGCATCTCGGCCGCCATCGCATCGCGCAGCGCCTCGCGCACGGTGATGTGCTGCGTGCCGCCCTTCCATTCCGGCTCGGGCGCCGGTGCGGCGATCGCGGGCGCTGCGGGAGCGGCCTCGGTCTTCGGCTTCTCTTCAGCCTTGGGCGCTTCTTCCTTGGGGGCTTCCGCCTTGGCGGCAGGCGCCGGCGTCTCGGCATCGGCGGCGCTCTCGCCCTCGCCGGCCAGCACGCAGATCGGCGTGTTCACGGCGACGCCTTCGGTGCCTTCCTCGATGAGGATCTTGGCGACGGTGCCTTCGTCGACCGCCTCGACTTCCATGGTCGCCTTGTCGGTCTCGATCTCGCAGATCACCTGGCCCGACTTCACGGCATCGCCGACCTTGACGTGCCACTTCGCAAGCTTGCCCTCGGTCATCGTGGGAGACAGGGCAGGCATAAGAACCTGAATGCTCATGGGATCAGGCCTCAACCAGAATGTCGGTCCACAGCTCCGAAGGATCGGGCTCGGGACTGTGTTGCGAGAACTCGGCGGCATCGCTCACGATCTTGCGGATCTCCGCGTCGACCGCCTTGAGGCCGGCCTCGTCGATGATCTTGCCGTCGATCAGGCGCTTGCGGACCTGCTCGATCGGGTCGCGCTCGTTGCGGAACTTGTCGACCTCTTCCTTGGTCCGGTACTTGGCCGGATCGCTCATCGAATGGCCGCGATAGCGATAGGTCTGCATCTCGAGGATGTACGGCCCCTGCCCGCTGCGCGCGTGCTCGATGGCCTTCTCGCCCGCCGCCCGCACTGCCAGCACGTCCATGCCGTCGACCCGCTCGCCCGGGATGCCGAATGCCTCGCCGTGGCGATAGAGCTCGGTGGTGGCCGAGGCGCGCTCGACCGAAGTGCCCATGCCGTAGCGATTGTTCTCGATGATGTAGACCACCGGGAGCTTCCAGAGCGCGGCCATGTTCATGGCCTCGTAGACCTGGCCCTGGTTGGCGCTGCCGTCGCCGAAGTAGGTCAGCGAGACGTTCTTGTCGCCGTTGTACTTGTGCGCGAAGGCGAGACCCGTACCGATTGGCACCTGCGCGCCGACAATGCCGTGGCCGCCGTAAAAGCTCTTCTCGCGGCTGAACATGTGCATCGAGCCGCCCTTGCCCTTGGAGTAGCCGCCGCTGCGGCCCGTCAGCTCGGCCATGACGCCCTTGGGGTCCATGCCACAGGCCAGCATGTGACCGTGGTCTCGGTAGGAGGTGATGACGGCGTCCTTGTCGCGCACGCTCGACTGCATGCCGACGACGACCGCTTCCTGGCCGATATAGAGGTGGCAGAAGCCGCCGATCAGACCCATGCCGTAGAGCTGGCCCGCGCGCTCCTCGAAGCGGCGGATCAGAAGCATGTCGCGGTAGTAGGCCTTGAGCTCGTCGGGGCTCACGCTGTTGTCGCCCGGCCCGGACGACTTACTGGACGGCGACTTCGCCTTGGCGGGTGAAGTATCGACTTTCGGCTTTGTCGCCGGCTTCGCCATGGCAAATCCCCTCGTGAGCGCACTCGGCTTATAGCATCGCTCAGGGCGATGTGGTTGATCTAGCAGGAAAAAACAGACTCGCCGCGAGTGCGGCGCAGCAATTGAGCGATTGTTTGCAAACGGTGGATCGCACCGGACAGTTTCTTTCAGATGACCGCGAGGCGAACCTTGATCAACGCGTCATTGATCAAGGCGTCATCAAAAGAAGGCCGTCAGCGAGTCGGCATGAAGACGATGACGTCGTCCTTGCGGGCGAAGTTCAGGAGGATGCGCGCGCGCTCGTCCAGCATGTCGGGATCGAGGCTCTGGTTGCGCAACGCCGAGACGCGCCGCTCCCAGATCTTCCGGGTCGTCTCCGCTTCGGCGAGGTTCTGTTCGGCGATCAGCACTTCGCGCTGCAGGTGAGCCATCGCCAGCAGGCCACGGTCACCGTTCACCAGGTGGTATCCGAAATATCCGAACACCGTGGCGAAGATGACAGGGGCGAGAATCTGACGTGGTCTCAACAACATATGCGGCTTTCCTGCAGGCATATGGCAACATATTGTGGCCTTCCGTCAAGATTTTTCGTTTAATTGGAGGGCTTTAGCGGCCTTCCGGACGTTCACCAGGACTGGAAAACAAGAAGAAAGGCCTGACACGATGAGTGACGTCACCATCTGGACGCTGGACTGGGTGCCGAAGGGGCCGCGCGGCTTCGTACGCGATCTGAGGCTCCGCTGGGCGTGCGAGGAAGCAGGCCTTCCCTACACGGTGCGGACCGTGCCGTTCGATGGACGCGAGACCAACCACTTGTCGCAACAGCCGTTCGGGCAGGTGCCCTTCCTGACCGACGGTGACCTGGAAATGTTCGAGAGTGGCGCCGGCCTGATGCATATCGCCCGCAAGAGCGAGACGCTGATGCCGCGAGATGCTGTGGGCGAAGCGAAGACCATCCAGTGGATGCTGGCTGCGCTCAACTCCATCGAGATCGTGACCCTTCCCTGGTGGTTCCTCGATATCACCGGTGCCAAGGACAATGGTTTTTCAGATTGGACGGGCAAGCGCCTCGACCAGCTCGAGAAGGTTTTGGCCGAGAGGGAATGGCTGGCAGTCGATCGCTTCACCGCGGCGGATCTGCTGATGGCGGACGTACTGCGGGTCGGCAAGATCCGGACCCTCGGCAATCGCCCGGCGAGCGAAGCCTATGTGAAGCGCGTCACCGACCGGCCTGCCTTCAGGAAGGCGCATGCCGACCAGATGGCGCATTTCGCGGCTGCCGATCTGAAGCGAGCGGCGGCTAGCGCCTAACCGGTGCGCGGCCTCGGCTTCAGCGCCACCCACAGGCCCGCGAGGACACAGGCCAGCCCCAGCAACGCGGCGATGGGCAGCGGCTCGCCCAGCAGCAACGTGCCGCCCAGCGCCGCCGTCACAGGTCCCAGCCCCAGGAAGATCGTGACCAGGGTCGGCGGTGCATTGCCCAGTGCATAGACCCAGAGGAAGAAGCCGATGCCGCTCGATATGCCGATGAAGACGATGGCCGCCACCTCGCCGGCGGTGAACCGCGGCCAGGCGAGGAAGAAGCCTTCGGTAGTGGCGATACCGGCGAGCGCCAGCACCGCCACGAACATCGCGAAGGCCGTCACGTGGAGGGCGGAGTAACGCGCGACATAGGGCCCATAGAAAATCGAGCAGACGGCGCCGCACAGGGCAGAGCCCAGCGCCGCTGCGGTGCCGAGCCAGACCGATCCATGCTGCGGCTGTGCCGTCATCGCAGCCCCTCCCAGCGCGATGGCGACACCGGCGAACGTGAGCAGCGAGCCGCCGACCTTGGCCGGCGTGAAGTGCTCGCGGCCGAGCAGCGCCGACAGGATCATGGTCATCAACGGGAAGGTCGAGAACAGCAGCGAGGCGCGGGCCGCCGGGATGTGCAGCAGCGAGTAGTTCAGCAGCACCATCAGCGCTGCGAATTGGCCGATACCCAGTAGGCCGATCGGCAGGAGATCGCGCGCGGCGATGGTGCGCCACGGCCGGAGCCACAGCGCCGGCAAAAGACAGATCAGCCCGATGAGGTAACGCAGGAAGCCCAGCGAGCCCGGTCCGGCGGCGTCGACGACGTAGCGCGTCGCCACCATGGCGGCGCCGACCTGGATTCCGGTGCCGGCGGCGGCCCAGAGCGGGCCTGGCCGCTTCACAGGTCCATCGACCAGAACTGCCCGACCAGCTTCTTGCCGAAGCTGTCGTGCGTCTCCTCCTTGATGAGCCGGAAACCGGCGGCGATGTAGATCTTGCGGGCCGACACGAGGATGTCGTTGGTCCACAGCATCAGCTTTTTGTAGCCCTTGGCGCGGGCGTCCTCGATGCAGGCCGCGACGAGGCTTTGGCCGATGCCGAGGCCTCGCGCCGTGCTCTCGACGTAGAGCATGCGCAACTGGCCCGTCGTCTTGCTGGCGCGCACCAGGAACACCGAGCCCACGATCTCGCCATTGCGTTCGGCGATCCAGCAATTGTCGGACTTGGGATCGAACTTCTTGATGAACTTGGCGGAGATCTCCGCGAGCATCGCCTCGAAAGTGCCGTCCCATCCGAACTCGTTGGCATAGAGCTGGGTCTGACGGCGAATGATCCAGCCCATGTCGCCCGGCTGATGTGGCCGCAGGGTGAAGGGCGTACGCTTCTCCGGCGGCTCGTCGAGCAGTTTCTCGACGGTCTCCAGCGCCTTCACGAGCTTGTCCTGCCGCTCGACCGGCAGTTCAGCCAACAGCTTCGCGATGTCCTGCCGCGACTGCTCGTTCATCGCACCCCAGAGCTTCTGCCCCTTTGCCGTCAGGGCGAGCTCGGTCTGGCGCTTGTCGGTCTGCGAGCGTGTGCGGGCGAGGCAACCCCTCTTCTCCAGCCCCTGCAGTAGGCGGCTGACATAACCCGGGTCGAGGCCTAGGTCGCGGCAAAGCTCCTGCGCGGTGGGCTTGTCGCGGTTGGCGATTTCGTAGACCAGCCGGCCCTCGGGCAGGGTGAACGGGCTGTGAAGGAGGGTCTCCTCCAGCACGCCGATGCGGCGGGTATAGAAACGCGAGAAACGACGCACCGCCTCGATGCGGGACGCGAGCGACGACGTTGCCATGGCAGCCTCCGAAGACAGTTGCCATGGTCAATCAGTTGTTTGACTTCGTCAACTATTTGTCCAGCCAAAGGCCGGACATGAAAAAGGGCCGCCTCAGCGACCCTTGATCATTCCGGTCGGCCCCGCGACCTAGCGCAGGATCGACGTGCCGGCGTAGCGCGCCTGGGTGCCGAGCTGCTCCTCGATGCGCAGGAGCTGGTTGTACTTGGCGAGGCGATCCGAGCGCGACAGCGAGCCGGTCTTGATCTGGCCGCAGTTGGTGGCGACGGCGAGGTCGGCGATGGTCGAGTCCTCGGTCTCGCCCGAACGGTGGGACATGACAGCGCCGTAGCTGGCGTTGCGCGCCATGGAGACCGCGTCCATCGTCTCGGTCAGCGTGCCGATCTGGTTCACCTTGACCAGGATGGCGTTGGCCAGACCGTCCTTGATGCCCTGCTCCAGCCGCTTCGGGTTGGTGACGAACAGGTCGTCGCCCACGAGCTGGATCTTCTTGCCGAGCTTGTCGGTGATGGCCTTCCAGCCCTTCATGTCGTCCTCGGCCATGCCGTCTTCGATCGACACGATCGGGTAGCGCTTCACGAGATCGGCGTAGTAGTCGACCATGCCGGCGGCATCGAACGACTTGCCCTCGCCTTCCATCTCGTACTTGCCCTTCTTGAAGAACTCGGTCGACGCCGGGTCGAGCGCCAGCATGACATCCTCGCCGGGCTTGTAGCCGGCCTTCTCGATCGCCTTCATGACGAAGGCCAGCGCCTCGTCGGCCGTCGCGAGGTTCGGCGCGAAGCCGCCCTCGTCGCCCACGTTGGTGTTGTGGCCGGCGTCGTGGAGCTGGCCGCGCAGCGCGTGGAACACTTCTGCGCCCATGCGCAGCGCGTCGGCGAAGCGATCCGCCTTCACCGGCATGATCATGAATTCCTGGATGTCGATCGGATTGTCGGCATGCGCGCCGCCGTTGATGATGTTCATCAGCGGCACCGGCAGCACCGAGGCCTGGCTGCCACCGACATAGCGATAGAGCGGCAAACCGCTTTCCATGGCGGCGGCCTTAGCAACCGCGAGCGAGGCGCCGAGGATCGCGTTGGCGCCGAGGCGGCCCTTGTTCGGGGTGCCGTCGAGTTCGATCATGGCGCGGTCGATCTTGATCTGCTCCAGCGCGTCGAGGCCGGACAGCAGATCCATGATCTCGCCGTTCACCGCCGCGACCGCCTTCAGTACGCCCTTGCCGCCGTAGCGCTTCTTGTCGCCGTCGCGCAGTTCGACCGCCTCGTGCGCGCCGGTCGAAGCGCCGGACGGGACGGCTGCGCGGCCGATCGCGCCGCTGTCGAGTTCGACCTCGACTTCGACGGTGGGATTGCCACGGCTGTCGAGGATTTCGCGGCCGCGGACTTCAGCTATGGCGCTCATGAGAAAAACTCCTGTTGGGCGCGGCCTGTCTAGCCCGCTCGGACGGCGGGGAGCAAGTGACGCGATGGCACGCGCTTCCTATACTTGCAGGCCAGAATTGCCGCCTCCTGGGAGAAAACGACATGCCCGATCAGACCCACCATCACAAGGAACTCGCCTCCGTCGAAGCGCGCACCGACGCCGTCGAGGCCGCCTTCCATGAGCGCGGCATGGAGCCCGCCAACTTCATCCGCGAATTCAAGCACCTCGCCGAGGAGGAATGGGTCCCGGAGAACGGCGCCCGCGTGGTCGCCAAGGCCTGGACGGATCCGGCGTTCCGGGAGCGCCTGTTCGCCAATGGCCGCGAGGCGGTGACCGAACTCGGCCTGTCGATGCCGCCGCATCACCGGCACCTGGTCGTGCTGGAGAACACGCCAAAGGTCCACAACGTGATCTGCTGCACCCTCTGCTCGTGCACGGCGTTCTCGATCATCGGCCTGCCGCCGGACTGGTACAAGGATCTGGAATACCGCGCCCGCGTCGTGCGCCAGTCGCGCACCGTGCTGAAGGAGATGGGCCTGGAGCTACCGGCAGACATGGAAATCCGCGTCTGGGATACGACGGCCGACACCCGCTACATGGTGCTGCCGATTCGCCCCGCCGGCACCGAAGGCTGGTCCGAGGAGAAGCTTGCCGGCCTCGTCACCAAGGACGCCATGATCGGCGTCTCGCGTCTGTAAGAGAGCGGAGATCATCATGGACGGCATGCACGATCTCGGCGGCAAGCAGGGCTTCGGCCGCGTCCGCTATTCGCTGCGCGCGGAGACCTTTCATGAGCCGTGGGAGAAGCGCGTCAACGCGCTCTACTCGCTGGCGGTGAAGCTCGGCATCTTCAACATGGACGAGTACCGCCACGCCATCGAGCGCATGGAGCCGCGGCACTACCTGTCGGCCAGCTACTACGAGCGCTCGCTGACCAGCCTCGCGACGCTCTGCGTCGAGAAGGGCATCCTCACTCAGGAGGAACTGGAGCGCCGCGCCCAGGGCGCCTTCCCCCTCTCCTCGCCCAGCGCTCCCGGCCGCGGCAACGTCGCCACGCGCCAGACGCTGAAGGTCGGTGACAAGGTCACGGTGAAGACCGACTACGTGCCGGGCCATGTCCGCATGCCGGGCTATATCCGCGGCAAGAGCGGCGTCGTGGTCGGCATCTCGCCGGCCTATCCGTTCCCTGACGCCCATGGCCACGGCATCGAGGCCCAGGACGAGCCGACCTACGACGTCCGCTTCGATTCGCGCGACCTGTGGTCGGACACGGCCGATCAGGCCTTCGTCCATGTCGGCGTCTTCGAGAGCTATCTCGAGCGCGCGGAGTAGCGTCGGCGTCCCTGGACGGAAATCACGCCCCCGCCGCGTAGCGTGGCAGGCGCAGGCGGAGCAGGTCGAGCATCTCGTCGCGTAGCGGGTCGCGGGCGTTGCGTAGCCAGGCGGCGGCCATCGGCAGGAGATCGAGGGCGGCCACATCGCGGGAAGCCAGCGGCACGAAGCGGACGCCGGTCATGCCGAGGCGCGAGGCCCAGCGCGGCACGATGGCCAGGCCCAATCCCGCCGCGACGAGCTGGACGATGGTCTGTTTCTCCTCGGCGATCTGCGACAGATGGGGACGCAGGCCGGCACGCTGAAACAG
The DNA here is from genome assembly GCF_058806575.1 of Reyranella sp. GW821-FHT12G01. Lineage (NCBI taxonomy): Bacteria > Pseudomonadati > Pseudomonadota > Alphaproteobacteria > Hyphomicrobiales > Reyranellaceae > Reyranella > Reyranella sp. GW821-FHT12G01. Next base: position 2,331,559 of record NZ_JBXAPV010000001.1, on the reverse strand, counting down.
CTTGATCGTGAGGTCGTGACTGTGCGGCCGCGAGCTGCGGTCGGGCACGATCATCGGTTCGTCGGCCAGTGCTTCGATCGACAGCCGGCGCCGGCTCGCGAGGCGATGACGCGTGGGCACGGCGACGACCGGCGTCTCGTGGAACAGCATCATGGTCTCGATGCGTCGGTCGAGCCGCGCCGGCGGCCGGATGAAAGCGATGTCGAGCCGGCCCGACAGCAGCTTCGGGACGAGCCGGACGGTCTTGTCCTCGAGCAGCTGGACGGAGACGGCCGAGCGTAGTTCGCGGAAATCGTGCAGCAGCGGCGGCACCAGACCGGCCGCTGCGGTGTCGATCGCACCCACCCGGATGAGACTGCGCGAGCGTCGCCGACCGCGCTCGCGGACTTCGGCCGCCAGCGCATCGGCTCGCGCCAGCAGGGCGCGTGCATCGTCGACGAAGGCCGCGCCGTCCTGCGACAGCATCACGTTGCGCGTGGTGCGCAGCAGCAACGGCGTGCCGAGCGAGGTCTCGAGCAGGCGAATGTCGCGGCTGAGCGCCGACGGCAGCATGTCGAGCCGGCGCGCCGCCCGGCCGAAATGCAGCTCCTCGGCGACCGCCACGAAGCAGCGAAGCTGATGCAGGTCCACGGCGGCGATTATATCAGAAATTTGTATAATCTAGCGCCAATTGCCCGCCGCGCGCCGGGGCCGTAAGGAAGGAGCAAATCAAGAATCCCAAGGGAGTGAACCATGAGCTTTCTTCGTCGTACTCTGCTGACTAGCGCCGTTGCCGCCTCCGCCTGCCTGGCTTCGCTGGCGATGGCCGGCCCCGCCGCGGCGCAAGGCGCCTACCCCAACAAGCCGATCACCCTGATCGTGCCGGCTGCGGCCGGCGGCCCGACCGACACGGTCGCTCGGCTGATCGCGGAATCGATGACCAAGACCTTCGGACAGACGGTCGTGGTCGAGAATGTCGGCGGCGCCGGCGGCACCATCGGCATGGCCAAGGTCGCCCGCGCGGCCCCAGACGGCTACACGATCGCCGTCTGGCACATCGCGCAGGCCACGGCCCCTGCCCTCTATGACGGGCTGAAGTACGACGTGGTGAGTGACTTCGATCATCTCGGCCGCATCACCGACGTGCCGATGACCCTCGTCTCCAAGGCCGGCCTGCCGCCCAAGGACATCGCCGAGATCGTGGCGTGGATGAAGGCCAACCAGGGCAAGGCGACCTACGGCCACGCCGGCATCGGCTCGGCCTCGCATCTCTGCATGCTGATGCTGATGAAGGAGCTGGGCATCAAGATGGAAGGCGTCGGCTATCGCGGCACCGGCCCCGCGATGAACGACCTGATCAGCGGCACGTTCGACGTGATGTGCGACCAGACCACCAACACGACCGGCCATATCAAGGACGGCCGCATCAAGGGCTACGCCGTCACCACCAAGTTCAAGGTCTCGTCGGTGCCCGACCTGCCGACCTTCGACAGCGGCACCCTTCCCGGCTTCGAGGTCTCGGCCTGGCACGCGCTGTGGGCGCCCAAGGGCCTGCCGAAGGACGTCACCGACAAGCTCGTGGCCGCACTGAAGGTCGCGCTGAAGGACCCGAAGGTGGTCGAGCGCTTCGCCGGCCTCGGCACCGAACCCGTCGCCGAGGCGCAGGTCAGCCCGGCGGCGCTCAAGAGCTATCTCGAAGCGGAAGTGAAGCGCTGGGACGCCGTGATCAAGGCGGCCGGCGTCAAAGGCACCAATTGATCCGGAGATCGTGATGAAGAGCTACAAGATCGCAGCCATTCCCGGCGACGGCATCGGCACCGAGGTGGTGTCGGCGGGAGTCGAGGTGCTGGAGGCCATTGCCAAGCGCGAGGGCAGCTTCGCCTTCAAGATCGACCACTTCGACTGGGGCGGCGATTACTACAAGAAGCACGGCCGCATGATGCCAGTGGACGGGCGCGAGCAGATCGCCAAGCACGACGCGATCCTGTTCGGCTCGGCCGGCCATCCCGACATCCCCGACCATGTGACGCTGTGGGGCCTGCGGTTGGCGATCTGCCAGCCTTTCGACCAGTACGCCAACGTCCGCCCGACGCGCGTGCTTCCGGGCATCACCTCGCCGCTGCGCCACGTGAACGGCAACGAGCTCGACTGGGTGATCGTGCGCGAGAACTCCGAGGGTGAGTATTCCGGCGTCGGCGGCCGCGTCCACCAGGGCTCGCCGATCGAAGCCGCGACCGACGTGTCGATGTTCACGCGCGCCGGCGTCGAGCGCATCCTGCGTTTCGCCTTCAAGCTGGCGCAGTCGCGGCCGCGCAAGCTCCTCACAGTCGTCACCAAGTCCAACGCCCAGCGCCACGCCATGGTGATGTGGGACGAGATCGCCAATGAAGTCGCCGCCGACTTCAAGGACGTGACCTGGGACAAGATGCTGGTCGATGCCATGACCATGCGCATGGTCATGAAGCCCGGCAGCATCGACACGGTGGTGGCGACCAATCTGCATGCCGACATCCTCTCGGACCTTGCGGCAGCACTTGCGGGCTCGCTCGGTATCGCACCGACCGCGAACCTCAATCCCGAGCGCGCCTTCCCCTCGATGTTCGAGCCGATCCACGGCTCGGCCTTCGACATCATGGGCAAGGGCGTGGCCAATCCCGTCGGCACCTTCTGGTCGGCTGTGATGATGCTGGAACATCTCGGCGAGCCGGCCGCCGCCGGGCGCCTGATGAAGGCGATCGAGCGTGTGACTGCCGACAAGCGCTTCCACACGCCGGACCTTGGCGGCACGGCAAGAACCGTGGACGTCACGAAAGCCGTGATCGAGGCGATCCAGGGGGCGAACGTTTAGGCGTGAAGCGGTTACAATGGAGCGCGCCACTCCAGTGGCGCAATCAAGATCATGAGCGCCACTGGAGTGGCCCGCTCCAATGAGGCGACGGGACCTACTTAACGCCAGGCGCTCTTAAGCGCCTGATCGGTCTTCCACTTCTCGACCGCGGCGACGTCATCGCAGCCGAAGGTCTGCGGGTTCTTGCGCGGGGTGCCTTCGATCCAGGCGAAGACCAGGCACTGGCCGTAGGTCTTGTCGCCCTGCTTGGTCTCGAACTTGATCTCGGCCGTGGTCGCGGCTCCGGCCTTGGCGTCGCCGTAGTCGTCGATCGCCGGTGTGATCTCACCAATGGCACGGCCAGCGGTCTTGTTGTCGGCGTACCATTTGGCGAAGCCGGTGAACTGGTCGCCTGCGATGCCCTTGCCATCGGCGGCCACGTAGGCCTTGAGATCGTGCACCAGCGCCTGCGCAGCGGCATTGGCCTTGGGCTCGGCCGCCTTGCGGCGCTCGGCGAGCCTGTCCTGCAGGGCCTTGAGCGCGTCGGCATTGGACGGCTTGGGAGGTGCCAGAGGCACCGGCTGGGCGGTCTGCGGCGGTGGCGATTCGAGACGGCGGATCGGGGCGCGGTTCGCCTCGGCATTGAGCTGGGCTGCTTCCTGCGGCGTCAGCTTGCCGACGACCGGCGTGTTGCGGCCCTTCTGCCAGTCGCCGATCGCCTTCATCGAGGCTTCGGACTGCAGGTTGCCGTCGATCGGGCCGTTGTACTTGTCGAGCGTGCGCAGCGATTCCTGGATCTTCTTGCGGTCCGGCTCGGGGCTGTTCAGCACCGTCGTGTAATCGGGCGCGGGTGCTGGGCGGGCCGCGATGGGGGCTGGCGGCGGTGCGGGCGCGTGGGCCGGCGGTGCGGCGCCCCCGCCTCCTCCGCCACTTCCACCGGCGCAGGCGCCGGGATTCTGGAAGCAGCGCTCGACCTCGCCCGCACTCTGCGCGACGGCTACGACAGGCGCCAGCAGCGCGAGGGAGACGAAGGCTGCGGCGAGGCGCATCTTACATGCCGCCATAGGTGTTGGCCGCGAGCTGTGCCGGCAGGCCGATCACCATGGTCACCGGCTGGCCGCGTCCGGTCTGGCCGCGGGCGATGATGTGATCGTTGGGCGCGCCGTTCTTGCTCTCATAGGAACCACGGCCGCCGAACTTGCCGCCGAAGCAGGACAGCGAGAACTGGCCGCTGCCGGGATTCTCGTTGGTCATCGTGCCGTTGCACACCTGCTCGCCGCGCGGATTTTCGACGGTGAAGGTGACCGAGCGGTCCCGGCCGATCAGCGCGCCGTAGCGGACCTGGCCGTTCAGACGCGCGACGTTGCCGCGATCGTCGCGATAGAAGATCGAGGCCGGACCGTAGGCGTCGTCCGGCATGGACGATTTCGGCACGACATAGGTCTCGTCGCTGATCACCACCTGGCAGCGGCAGTCGACGCCGTAATTCTCGCCGAGCGGGCCCAGCTCCTGAAGACGCCGGTTGCAGTTCGACAGCGCCGTCTGCTGGACCTCGTGCTCGCTCTGCTGGCCGCGCGTGTAGGCGTCGGCATAGAGGAAGGAGCACTGCTTGGGCATCGGGATCGCCACGACCTTATGGCTGGCGGCGTTGGTCTCGGTGTTCACCCAATAGCGGTTCGCCATGTCGCTGAAGCGCAGGAAGATCGGATCGCGCCGCTCCGCCTTGCCGTAGGACGACTGCGAGGCAGGCTGCGCCCAGGCCGTTGAGCCGAGTGTCAGGACGGCGAGCGTGATGAGGGCGGCAATGCGGAACATGACGCCTAATTCACCTGAAAAAGGTGACCGAAATGCGACCTGGCGGCGGCCCCGTCGCTTCCTAGACGAGGCGACTCTGTGTCTTGGCCGCGCCGATGAACGAGGTGAACAGCGGATGCGGTGCGAAGGGCCGCGACTTCAGTTCGGGATGGTACTGGACGCCGATGAACCAGGGATGGTCGGGGATCTCGACGATCTCGGGCAGGATGCCGTCGGGCGACATGCCCGAGAAGCGCAGGCCCACCTGCTCCAGCCGGTCCTTGTAGTTGACGTTGACCTCGTAGCGATGGCGATGCCGCTCGCTGATGATGTCCTGGCCGTAGATCTCGTGGACCTTGGTGCCCGGACGCAGATGGGCCGGGTACGCACCCAGCCGCATCGTGCCGCCGAGGTCGCCCTCGGCCGAGCGCTTCTCGACCTGGTTGCCCTTCATCCACTCTGTCATCAGGCCGACCACCGCATGGTCGGTCGGGCCGAATTCGCTCGACGAAGCGTGCTCGATGCCGAGCAGGTTCCGCGCCGCTTCAATCACCGCCATCTGCATGCCGAAGCAGATGCCGAAGAACGGCACCTTGCGCTCGCGGGCAAACTTCACCGCGTGGATCTTGCCCTCGGTGCCGCGCTCGCCGAAGCCGCCGGGCACCAGGATGCCATGGACGTGCTCGAGCCGGGCGACGGCGTCGTCGCGCTCGAAGATCTCGGAGTCCATCCACTCCAGGCCGACCTTCACATTGCTGCCGAAGCCGCCATGGGTCAGCGCCTCGGACAGCGACTTGTAGGCGTCGAGCAGCACCGTGTACTTGCCGACCACCGCGATGGTCACCTTGCCCTCGGGCTCGCGCACCGAGCGCACGACGCCACGCCAGCGGTCGAGATTGGGCTCGGCTTCGGCCGGGAGATTGAAGTAGCGGCAGACCTCGCGGTCGAAACCACGGTCGTGATAGGCGATCGGCACCTGGTAGATCGTGTCGACGTCGCGCGCCTCGATGACCCTCTCCGGCTTCACGTTGCAGAACAGCGCGATCTTGCGCTGCTCGTTGGCCGGGATCTCCTTGTCGCCGCTGCGGCAGACCAGCAGGTCGGGCTGGATACCGACACTGAGAAGCTCCTTCACCGAATGCTGGGTCGGTTTGGTCTTGAGCTCGCCCGCTGTCGGCACCCATGGCAGCAGGGTGAGGTGCACGTACATCGTGCGCTCGCGGCCGAGTTCGTTGCCGACCTGGCGGATGGCTTCGAGGAACGGCAGGCTCTCGATGTCACCGACCGTGCCGCCGACCTCGACCAGGACGAAGTCTTCCTTGTCGGTATCGGCCAGGACGAATTCGCGGATCGCGTCGGTGACGTGCGGGATCACCTGGACGGTTGCGCCGAGATACTCACCGCGGCGCTCGCGCGCGATCACGGTCGAATAGATGCGGCCGGTGGTGATGTTGTCGCTCTGCCGGGCGTCGACGCCGGTGAAGCGCTCGTAATGGCCGAGGTCGAGATCGGTTTCAGCGCCGTCGTCGGTCACGAAGACCTCGCCGTGCTGGTAGGGGCTCATCGTGCCCGGATCGACGTTCAGATAGGGGTCGAGCTTGCGCAGCCGGACCTTGTAGCCACGGGCCTGCAGCAGGGCGCCGAGCGCCGCCGAGGAAAGCCCCTTGCCAAGCGAGGAAACCACGCCGCCCGTTATGAAGATAAAGCGCGTCATGGGCTTACAGCATACAAGTGGTTGTGGCGTGCAGCCATGGGGATATCACCCCGCCGGAGACATTTCGGCGGGGGGAGAAAGCTGATTTCATGGGGAGCCCTAGCGGGTGGGAGCGGCGGGTTGCGCCGGCGCGGCAGGCGCGCCCGGCGCCGGAGCCATGCCGCCACTGCCCGCGGGCGCGGCAGGTGCGCCCTGCCCGACCGGTGCGCGATCCATGATCGACCGAGTGGCACGGACCGGATCGGTCATGCTCCAGGCCATCACGAGGCTCAGGAAGAAGAAGATCGAGGCAAAGATCGCGGTCATCCGCGACAGGATGTTGGCCTGGCCACGCACCGAGAACAGCGCGTCCGAGCGGCCGCCCATGCCCAAGCCGCCACCCTCGCTGCGCTGCAGGAGGATCACGACGATCATCGCGGCCGTCACACCGACATGGATGACGAGCAGCACGAGGCGCCATTCGTGGAGGAAGTGTCTTACGGCGTCCATTTTCTTCCGGGCTTAAAGGGGCATCTTCGCCAAGCGGGCGCTTCTAGCCGCTTTAGGCGGCCTTGGCGATAGCCAAAAATTCCGCGGCATTGAGGCTGGCGCCGCCGACCAGGGCGCCGTCGACGTCGCCCGCCGCCAGCAGCTCGGCGGCGTTGCTGCCCTTGACCGAGCCGCCATACAGCAGTCGGACGCCCGCCGCCTCGCCCGTCAGCCCGCCCAGCACCTTGCGAATGTGCGCGTGGGCTGCGGCGACCTCGGCCACGGTCGGCGTCTTGCCGGTGCCGATCGCCCAGACCGGCTCGTAGGCCACGACCAGGTTGGCGGCGGTCGAGCCGGACGGCACGCTGCCCTTCAGTTGGGTCTCGAGCACCTGCAGCGTCTTGCCGGCCTCGCGCTCGGCCAGGGTCTCGCCGATGCACACGATCGGCCGCAGGCCCGCACGCCAGGCGGCCTCGGCCTTGGCCTTCACGATCGCGTCGGTCTCGCCGCAGTCGGCACGGCGCTCGGAATGGCCGACGATCACGTGGCTGGCGCCCGCATCCTTCAGCATCTCGGCAGATACGTCGCCGGTATGGGCGCCGCTCGCCTTGGCATGGCAGTTCTGTCCGCCCACCAGGAGGCCGCTTCCCTTCGCGGCTTCGGCCACGGCGGCCACGAGTGTCGACGGCGGGCAGACCAGCAGCTCACGGTCGGTCCACCCGGCCTGCTTCACGCCGGCGGCAACATCCTTGGCGAGCGCAAGGGCATCGGCCCGCAGACCGTTCATCTTCCAATTGCCCGCGATCAGCGGCCGCCTCGAACGCGCCATCGAATTCCCCATTCTGTTTGAGGCGTATCTAAAGGTGGTGGCGTTCACGGTCAAAGGGCCGCTTGGTTGCCTGTGCATGGGACGGGTGGTAGGCATGGCGCCCCTTCAAGAAACCCTGTCCGGCCCCGTGAATCAGTTCCGCAAGTACGCCCGCTTCCTCGTCCTTTTCATCCTCTTCGGCATGCTGATCGTCAGCTTCGGCCTGTGGGGTGTCGGTGACATGCTGAAGGCGGTCGGCCGCAGTTCCGAGGTGGCGCATGTCGGCGGCACCAAGATTCCCCTCTATGGCTGGGTCGGCGGCGCGCCGGTCTACGCCACCGAGGTCCGCGAACAGTTCAACCGCCAGCTCGAGGCGATCCAGCGCCAGACTGGCCAGCGTCCCGAGAACGAGCAGGCGCTGCGCTACGGGCTGCATGTGCGCGCCCTCGAAGAAGTGATCCAGCGCGCCGTCCTTGACTACGCCATCGGCGAGTTCGGCCTGATCGTGAGCGACGAGGAAGTGCGCGCGACGATCGCGCGCAACCCGGCCTTCCTGGGCTCCAGCGGTTCGTTCGATCCCCTGCTCTATCGCAACCGCCTGCAGCAGGCCCGCATCAGCGAGCAGCAGTTCGTCATCGACATGCGCCGCGAGATCGCGGCCAGCCAGTTGTTCGGTGTCGTGCGCGCGGACGGGCTCGCGCCGGCCTCGCTGCGCAACGACATCTTCAAGCTGGAGAGCGAGAAGCGCACCGCCGAGACGATCTATGTGCCCGACGCGATCATCACCGACGTGCCGAAGCCGACACCGGAACAGCTCAACACCTATTTCGAGGCCAACAAGGCCAAGTTCCAGGTGCCGGAGTTCCGCAACTTCTCCTACGTCATGATCACCGTCGACGACGTGCAGAACCAGGTGGCTGTCACCGCCGACGCGGTGCGCCAGGAATATGACGCACGCGCCGCCGAGTACGGCACGCCCGAGAAGCGCGACGTCGACCAGGCGATGACCGACACCGAGGACAAGGCCAAGGCGATCATCGCGGCCGCCAAGGGCGGCAAGTCGCTGGAGGACGCGGCCAAGGAAGTGACCGGCAACGCCGATGGCGTCATCAAGCTCGGCTCCGTGACGAAGAAGGAGCTGCCGCCCGGCCCGCTGGCCGACGGCGTCTTCGGTCTGCCCGAAGGCATCGCCGCCGCGCCGATCCAGTCACCGCTCGGCTGGCATATCGTGCGCATCAACAAGATCGAGGCCGGCAAGTCGGTGCCGTTCGACGAGGTCAAGGAGAAGCTGGAGAAGGACCTGAAGGCGCAGCAGGCGCCCGACCTCCTCATCAAGCTGATCACCGACTTCGAGCGCACGCTGAGCAAGACGCAGTCGATGAAGGCCGCCGCCGAGGATCTCGGCCTCAAGGTGAAGGCCTACGAGAACGTCGATGCGCGCGGCCAGGACGGCTCCGGCAAGCAGGTCGTGATCGGGCCGGCTTCGGCCGAGCTGGTCCAGGCGGCCTTCGCCACCCGCGAGAACGCGGAGAGCGACCTGCTGGAGACGCCGCGCGGCGAATACTTCATCGTCCGCACCGACCGCATCACCCCTGCCCGCGCGCCGACCCTGGCCGAGGTTGAGGCCAGGGTGGTCGAGGCCTGGCAGGGCGAGGAGCGTCGCAAGCTCGCGGACGCGAAGGTCAAGGAAGCGGTCGAGAAGTCCAACGCCGGCACCGATTTCGTGGCGCTCGCCAAGGAGCTGGGCCTCGAGTCGCGCATCGCCAAGCCGGTCACCCGCTTCGAGGCCGATGCCGGCAACTATCTCAGCCAGCCGGTGGTGCAGGAACTCTTCAAGTTGCCGGCCGACAAGACGCAGTCGGTGCGCACGGCCGAAGGGTCCGTGCTGGTGCGCGTGAAGTCGATCGAGGCGCCTGATCTCACCAAGGACAAGGAGCAGCTCGACCGGTTCGGCAAGCAGCTCGACACGATGGTCGCCAACGACCTGATCCTCCAACTCGTGGCGGCGCTCCGCGCCAAGTACGGCGTGACCGTCGACGAAGCAGCCTTCCAGGCGACCTTCGCGCCCCAGCAATAGAAGACGCTTCCATGTCGATCTCGCCCGACTTCGACGCCTTCGCGGCGCGCTACGATTCCGGCACGCCCCAGGTCGTCTCGACCAAGCTCGTCGCCGACCTCGAGACCCCGGTCTCGGCCTATCTCAAGCTGGCCGACGGCCGCGCCAACTCGTTCCTCCTCGAATCGGTCGAAGGCGGTTCGGTGCGCGGCCGCTATTCGATCATCGGCTTCAAGCCCGATGTCATCTGGCGCTGCCGCAAGGGCCAGGTCGAGATCAACCGCCAGGCCCGCACTGATGCGCAGGCCTTCGAGACTCTCGACGGCCGCCCGCTCGACACGCTGCGGGCGCTGATCAAGGAATGCCAGATGGAGCTGCCGGCCGGCTTGCCGCCGATGGCATCCGGCCTGTTCGGCTTCCTGGGCTACGACATGGTCCGCGACATGGAGCGGCTGCCCGACAACAATCCCGATCCGATCGGCCTGCCCGACGCGATCATGGTGCGGCCGACCCTGATCTGCATCTTCGACCGTCTTGAAGACAATGTGACCCTGGTGACGCCGGCCTGGCCGCAGAAGGGCATCAGCGCCCGCGCCGCCTACGAGGCCGCCCAGGAACGGTTGGGCGACGCCGTCTCCGACTTCGAACGCACCCTGCCCTTCCGCCGCGACAGCGACGACATGCTCGACGCCCTGCCCAAGCCGCAGGCGAACATGTCGAAGGAAGATTTCAAGCAGATGGTCGAAACCTGCAAGGAGTACATCCGCGCGGGCGACGCCTTCCAGATCGTGCCGTCGCAGCGCTTCTCGCTGCCGTTCAAGCTGCCGCCGCTGTCGCTCTACCGGGCGCTGCGCCGCATCAACCCCTCGCCGTTCCTGATCTTCTTCGAGTATGGCGACTTCCAGATCGTGGGCTCTTCGCCCGAGATCCTGGTCCGGCTGCGCGACAACACCGTCACCATCCGCCCGCTCGCCGGCACGATCCGCCGCGGCGCCACGCCGGAGGAAGACAAGCAGCTCGCCGAAAAGCTCCTGGCCGACCCCAAGGAGCATGCCGAGCACCTGATGCTGGTCGACCTGGCGCGCAACGATGTCGGCCGCGTCTCGAAGATCGGCTCGGTGCGCGTCGTCGAGCAGTTCACCATCGAGAAGTACAGCCGCCTCCAGCACATCAGCAGCCATGTGGAAGGCACGATCGAGGACGGGCTGGATGCGATCGACGTGCTGAAGGCGGGCTTCCCGGCCGGCACGCTGTCGGGCGCTCCCAAGGTGCGCGCCATGCAGATCATCGACGAGGTGGAGCCCGTGCGGCGTGGCATGTACGCCGGCTGCGCCGGCTACTTCGCCGCCAACGGCTCGATGGACACCTGCATCCTGCTGCGCACGGCGCTGGTGAAGGACGACATGATGTACGTCCAGGCCGGTGTCGGCGTCGTGGCCGACTCCGATCTCGAAGCCGAGTATCAGGAAAGCGTGCTCAAGGCGCGCGCCCTGGTCGATGCAGCGGAAGAAGCCGTCCGTTTCGCCAACGCCGGCCAATGGTCCGCCGGCAACACACGGCGTTGAGCCCAACCCAATAATACCCGTCGTCTCGACCGAAGCGCCGAAGGCGCGTAGCGGAGAGACCTTCTCTCAACAAATAGCCGGCTAATCGTGGAGAGAAGATCTCTCCGCTACGCTTCGCTTCGCGAAGCTTCGGTCGAGACGACGGGTCTGTGGGTTGCTAAGGCAGCGCATCCGGTGAAAAACCCGCCGGCGGCTTGAAGCGTGTCTTGAAGGTTCGAGACCAGGCCTCGTTGGCGATGCGCTGGGCATCGTGGAGGATCTTCTCCTCGTCCATCGTCAGCACCGCACCATCCTTCATCAGCCACTTGCCGTCGACCATCACCGACTGCACGTCGCGCGCCTGGCCGTTGTGCACGAAGTCGGAGACCACGCGGAGCACCGGGATCAGGTGGGCGCGCTGCAGGTCGATCATGATGAGATCGGCCTTGTTGCCGGGCGCCAGCCAGCCGCCGTCGGAAACGCCCAGTGCCCGGTAGCCGTTGCGAGAAGCCCAGCGCATCGCCTGCTCGGGCGTCGGCTCGCGGCCGTCCTCGCGGCGCACGCGCTCCATGAACAGGCCGGTGCGCATCACCTCGACCATGTCCTCGGCCATATTGTCGGAGCCCATGCCGACGTTGCAGCCGTACTTTTCGAGATCGGCGACGCGGGGACTGAGGCCACGGCGCGCCGCAATGGCGGAGTTGAAGGAGACGTTGACCTTCGCCTGCCCGAGCAGCTTCTCCTCCGACGGTTCCATGCAGCGGCAGTGGGCGCAGATGATGCGGTCATTCAGGAAGTCGAGATCTGCGAGATACTCGGTCGGCAGGCGATTTCGATGAGCGCGCACGGCGGCCACCTCGCCCCAGATCTGGTTGAGATGGATGGTGATGCGTGTGTCGAGCTGCTTCTGCAGCGCGCTCAGGTCCTGCAGCAGCTCGGGCGAGCACATGTCGGGCGCCCAGGCCGAGATGGCGATACGCATCCGACCGTCGGCTTTGCCGTTCCAGTCTCGATGGTTCCGCTCGATGTTCTTGATGTGCGTCTTTCCCAGTGCGCGGTCGAGCTGGTACGGCGCGGGATCGCCGATCGACGTGCCGATGCGGTCGTAGGCGCGCTCGGCCAGCAGGAAGCGCATGCCGGTATCGGCCAGGGCGCCCGCGTAATGATCGACGTCGTTGGAATCCTCGAGCACGTGCGTGGTGCCGCTGCGCAGCGCCTCCAACGCGCCCAGCAGCGCAAAGGCCTTGCGTTCGTCGGGCGTCATCTCCGGCAGCGGGATCGGCGACAGGCCGCCGGTGAAGGGCGGCTTGTGCGACGGCGACAGGTCCTCGAACACGCCGCGCGCCAGGGTCATGGTGAAATGCGTGTGGATGTTGGCGAAGCCCGGCATGACGAGCTTGCCGCTGCCGTCGATCTTCTCGGCGCCGGGATAGCTCGCCAGCACTTCGGCGCTGGGTCCGATGGCGGCGATGCGGTCGCCTTCGATGGCGATGGCCGCGTTGTAATGGACGCTGTCCGCATCGTCGACGGTGACGATGGCGGCGTTGTGAATCACTGTGGTCACTGTTTCCCCCTTGGACCGACGGTCGCTCTTGTGGCGGACCGCCTACTGCTTCTTCTTCATGTTCCAGAACATCGGCACCGGCCCGGTGAGCTGACCGCTGATCGTATTGCGCATGGCGACGGGCATGATGTACTGGCCGAGATTGGCGTACATCGGATACTCCGACGCTCGCACCTGGATGGCAACGGCCAGCTCCTTGCGCTGGGCGTCGGTGGAGGCGCGCGAAAAGGCGTCGCGCAGCTTCTCCATCTGCGGGTCGCAGGGCCAGCCGACATTGGCCTTCTCGCAGGTCGCGGCGATGTAGGACATCATGATCGGGTCGAGCAGATCGGCCGACACCCAGGTGGTGATGAAGGCGTGCCAGCCGCCCTTGTCCGGTGGTTCCTTGCGCGTGCGCCGCGACAGCACGGTCTGCCAATCCATCGCCTGCATGTCGACGACGAATCCGCCCTTCTCCAGCAGCGACTTCACGATCGGCGTCAGGCGGCCGGTCTGCGTGTCGGTCGGGTAGAGCAGCACGACCGGCGTGCCGTCATAGTTTTCCTGCTTCAGGATCTCCTTCGACTTCGCGAAGTCGGAGTTCATCTTGTCCTCGAAGCCCTTGTCCGTGGCATAGGTGGTGCCGCAGATGAACAGCGCCTTGCACTCCTTGAAATATTTCGGGTCGCCGAAGCCCGCGACCAGGAAGTCCTTCTGGTTCAGCGCATAGAGCGCGGCCTGGCGGATCTTCGCGTTATCGAACGGCTTGTGCAGCGTGTTGAAGCGCAGGTTCATCTGCCCGCCCAACTCGTTGTAATTGCCGATGACGATGTTCTTGTCCTTGGCGAGCAGCGGCAGCAGTTCGATCTCAGGCTGGTCGATGTAATCGATCTCGCCAGTCAGAAGCGCGTTCACCGCGGTCTGGGCGTCGGTGATGTTGAGCCACTCGACCCGGTCGACATTGACGACCTTGCCACCGGCCAGGCCGGACGCCGGCTCCGACCGCGGCTTGTAGTCCTTGAACTTGTCGTAGACGGTCTTCTCACCCGGCCGCCACAGGTCCTTGCGGAAGACGAAGGGACCGGAACCCGTGGTATCGGTGATCTGCACGTTGTTCGGCGTGTCGGCGACCCGCTTCGGCATGATGAACGGCACCGTCGAGCTGGGCTTGCCAAGCGACTCCAGCACGAGGCCGTAGGGCTCCGTCAGCACCATCGTAAAAGTCTTGTTGTCGACCGGCTTCAGCTCCTTCACGAGCGAGAAGAGCTTCTGGCCCATCGCATCCTTGGGCGCCCAGCGCTGCAGCGAGGCGATGCAGTCGGCCGAGGTGACCGGCGCGCCGTCGTGGAACTTGAGACCGTCGCGCAGGGTGAAGGTGTAAGTGAGCTTGTCGTCGCTGATCTTCCAGCCTTCGAGCATCTGCGGCTGGACGGCAAGCTTCTCGTCCATGGCCAGCAAAGTGTCGTAGACCATGTAGCCGTAGTTGCGGACGTTGTAGGCCGAGGTCCAGATCGGATCGATGATCTTGATGTCGGCATGCATGACCGCACGGATCGTCTGCGCCTGTGCCTGCCCCTGAGCGGAAAGCGACAGCAGCGCCGTCGCCGCCGCACCGATTGCCCACGTCATCGCCCGCATGGCCGCCCCCCTGTCTCGTCCCGGTTCACCCCGCATCCAGAACGCAATCGGCATGCCATTTCTGCCGTGCGAGTTCCTTGGGGTGCGCCAGCGGTGCTAACCTCCGGGCAACGGAGGAAAGCCCATGTCCGACTGGCAAAATCGCTATCAGCGCCTGCTGTTCGACCGCCCGCACCCCAAGGTGCTGCGGGTCACCATGAACCGGCCCGAGAAGTACAACGCGACGGACGCGATCATGCATCGCGAGCTGGTCGACGTGTGGCGCGACATCGACGGCGACGACACGGTGAACTGCGTCATCATCCAGGGCGCCGGCGGCAAGGTGTTCTCGGCCGGCGGTGATTTCGACATCATCGAAAAGAACATGAAGGATCACAACGCGCTGCTTCGGACATGGAAGGAAGCGCGCGACATCGTCTACAACGTGATCAACTGCTCCAAGCCGATCGTCAGCACCATCCGCGGTCCGGCCGTCGGCGCAGGGCTCGTCGCCGGCATCCTGGCCGACGTCTCGATCGCCTCGAAGAAGGCCAAGATCATCGACGGCCATACCCGGCTCGGCGTCGCCGCCGGCGACCATGCCTGCATCGTCTGGCCCCTGCTCTGCGGCATGGCCAAGGCCAAATATTATCTGCTGCTTTGCGAAGCCGTGGATGGTGAGGAAGCCGAGCGCATCGGTCTCGTGTCGCTCTGCGTCGAGGACGACCAGCTCGAAGCCAAGGGGCTGGAGGTCGCGACCAAGCTTGCGGAAGGCGCGCAGACCTCGATCCGCTTCACCAAGTACGCGCTGAACAACTGGCTGCGCATGATGGGCCCGACCTTCGACACCTCGCTCGGGCTCGAAATGCTGGGCTTCGTCGGTCCCGATGTGAAGGAAGGCCTCGCCTCGCACCTCGAGAAGCGCAAGCCGAAATTCGACCCGTATTCGCCGCTTTGATCCGGAGAAATGCGATGCGCGGACTGGATGGGAAGAGCGTCATCGTCACCGGCGGCGCCGGTGCGATCGGCGGGGCGATCTGCCGACGCTTTGCGGGCTACGGCGCCCGTGTCGGCGTGTTCGACAAGAACCTCGACGGCGCGAAGAAGATTGCCGCGGAGATCGGTGGCTACGCTTTGGGCGTCGACATCGCCGACTACGCGGCCGTCGGCACGGCGATCGCCGATTTCGAACAGAAGGTCGGGCCGACGGACATCCTGGTGAACAACGCCGGCTGGGATCGCTTCGTCAATTTCGTCGACACGACGCCCGACCTCTGGGATCAGCTCATCGCCATCAATCTGCGCGGCCCGCTCAACATGAGCCATGTCGTTCTGAAGGGCATGGTGACGCGCGGCAGCGGCCGCATCGTCAACATCGCCTCCGATGCCGGCCGGGTCGGCTCCTCGCAGGAAGCGGTCTATTCCGCCTGCAAGGGCGGCATCATCGCCTTCACCAAGACCGTGGCGCGCGAGGTCGCCCGCAAGGGCATCACCCTGAACGCCGTCTGTCCCGGCCCGACCGACACGCCGCTGCTCGCTGCTGTCGCGGGAGACGACGAACGCGGCCAGAAGGTGCGCGCCGCCCTTGTCGGCGCGATCCCGATGAAGCGGGTCGGCCAGCCAGAGGATATTCCGGGTGCGGTCTGTTTCCTGGCGAGCGATGATGCGTCCTTCATCACCGGACAGACCCTCAGTGTTTCGGGCGGCCTGACCATGCACGGCTGACGGAGAGGAATCGATGCCCGAGCTGCAATGGCTGCTGGCTGCCTTCCCGAACTTCGCGCGCTACATCGTGGTGAGCTTCGCGCTCATCTTCGTGTTCATCTGGGTCTATACGCTGCTGACGCCGTGGCGAGAGTTCGTGCTGATCCGCCAGGGCAATACCTCCGCCGCGATCGCTCTCGTCGGTGCGATGCTCGGCTTCTGCCTGCCGCTGGCGAACACCATCGCGCACTCGGCAAGTCTGACCGATCTCGTGTTGTGGGCTAGCGTGGCGCTGATCGTGCAGGCGCTGGTCCATGTCGGCCTGCGCGTCCTGCTGCCGAACCTGATGCAGTCGATCGAAGCGGACAAGATGGCCTCGGGCGTCACCGCCGGCGGCTTCGCGGTCTGCTTCGGGCTGATCAATGCCGCCTGCCTGACTTCCTGAAATGGCCATGCCGTCCGAGCCTCCACCGGATCCCCGCCCCCCGCGCATGTCGCGCACGGTGAAGCTCGCGCTGATGGGCGCCGGCGCCGCGGCCGTCCTCTATTCCTGCACGTCTGCGACAGGCGGTGTAGGCGGCCTGCCCTTCCTGTGGTTCCTCGGCAATCCCTTCAACCGCCAGCAGGTAACGACGACCTGTCCTCCGGGCAATCCGACCTGCCAGCAGCAGGCCACTGGCTCCAGCAGCAGTGGCAGCAGTTTTCGAAGCGGTAGCTCGTCGAGCACGGCGGATGCACCGGCGGCTAGTTCGAGCAGCACCAGTCAGCGCGGCGGTTTCGGCACCTCCAGCTCGAGCAGTTCGAGCTGATGCGCCGCGAGACCGTCACACCGAGGCCGGGATGGCAGGGCAAGATCGAGGCGCTTGGCTTCGATTTCTACACGCTCGACGGCAAGGCCTACTGGACCGAGCAGGCCTGCTACGCTTTCACCGCCGACCAGATCGACGAACTCGAAGCCGCGACCGAAGAGTTGCATGCCCTCTGCCTGAAGGCCGTTGAGCATGTCGTCACCAACAAGCTCTGGGATCGCATGAAGATCCCGCCTGCCTGGGGTGATTACATCACCGAGGTATGGCGGCGTTCGGATCCGACCATCACCGGCCGCTTCGATCTCGCCTATGACGGCCGCAATCCGCCGAAGATGCTGGAGTACAATGCCGATACGCCGACGTCGCTGTATGAGGCCGCGGTCGTGCAGTGGTACTGGCTGAAGGACGTGAAGCCCGCCGCCGACCAGTTCAATTCGATCCACGAGAAGCTGATCGAGGCCTGGAAGACCGTCGGCGGCAAGCTCTCGCCGCAGTCGATCGTGCACTTCGCGCGCTTCGAGGATCATCCCGAGGACCTCGCGACCTCGGAATATCTGCGCGACACGGCGGTGCAGGCCGGCCTGACCACCAAGACGCTCCCCGTGGCCGAGATCGGCTGGAACGGCCAGCGCTTCACCGACCTCGACGAGATCCCGATCCAGGTCCTGTCCAAGCTCTACCCGTGGGAATGGATGATGCGCGAAGCGTTCGGCGCCTTCGTACCAAAGGATGGCACCGCCTTCATCGAGCCGGTCTGGAAGCTGATCCTGTCGAACAAGATGATCCTGCCGTTGCTGTGGGAAGGTTTCCCCAATCACGCCCATCTGCTGCCGAGCTTCGACAGCGAACATCCCGATCTCGGTCGCGCCTTTGTTAAAAAGCCGATCTTTGGTCGCGAGGGGCACAATGTGATGGTGACCGGTCCGGGTGTGTTCGATACCGCGGGCGGCAGCTACGGTGCCGAAGGCTATGTCTGGCAGGCCTACGAGCCCTTGCCGGTGTTCGACGGCAATCATGCGCTGGTCGGTTCATGGGTGATCGGCGGCAAGGCGGCCGGCGTCGGCATGCGCGAGGACGAGCGGCGCATCACGCACAACAGCAGCCGCTTCGTGCCGCACTATTTCGAGTAGAGAGGGTATCTCCGATGAGTGAACTGTGGATCCAGCCGACCGGCGCCGCTCTTGCCGCAGACGTGCATGGCGTCGATCTTTCGAAGCCGGTCAGCGACGAGGTCTTTACCCGCATCGCCGAGGCGTGGGCCCAGCATCTGGTGCTGCGTTTTTCCGGCCAGAAGCTCGACGACCGGATGCTGATGGAATTCAGTGCCCGCTTCGGCGAGCTCGACCGCGTCCCGATCTCGGCGGCCAGTCTCGACCGTGCCGATTCGGATGTAGTGGCCGAGGCGCGCGAATGGGTGGCGGTGATCGCTAGCGTCAAGAAGGACGGCAAGGCGGTGGGCAGCCTCGGCAGCTACGAACTCGTCTGGCACACCGACATGTCCTACAACCCGCTGCCGCCGCGCGCCTCGCTGCTCTATGCGCTGGAGGTGCCAGCCGACGGCGGCAATACCGGCTTTCTCAACATGTACGCGGCCTACGAGACGCTGTCGCCCGAACTGAAGCGCGCGATCGAGGGCAAGACCTGCATCCACGATTCCAGCCGCAACTCGGCCGGCGAACTGCGCAAGGGATTCCAGCGCACGATCGACGTTCGCCACACGCCGGGCGCCGTGCACCCTCTCGTCCGCCTGCATCCCGTCACCGGCCGCAAGGCGCTGTTCCTCGGCCGCCGGCCGGGCGCCTACATCCACGGGCTCGAGGTCGAGGAAAGCGAGGCGCTTCTCGATGCGATCTGGGCACATGCCTCGCAGGAGAAGTTCGCCTGGTACCAGAAGTGGCGGGCCGGCGATCTGGTGATGTGGGACAATCGCTGCGTCATGCATCGCCGCGACGCCTTCGACGAGAGCCTGCGTCGCCTGATGCATCGCACGCAGATCGTCGGCGAGACCGTGCTGGCAGGCTGAACCTCATGCTTCGCGTTCTGCTGGCGTTGTTCCTTCTCGCCGTTCCCATTGCCGCGTCGGCGGCACCGGATGCTACGCAAACCGCCGCGATCTGCGGGCAACGCGCGAGTTGCAAGGTCGTGAAGACCTACGATGCGGGCAAGTCGCCGGGCGGCACGCCGCTCTCCGTCGTGGAAATACGACTCGGTCTGGCTGACAAGCCGAAGGACCAGGACGAAGGCTGCATCAACGGCAACGAGCGCGACGGCGGCCAGGAATACTGGCTATTGGAGGGCACGATGTCCCCCCAGAAAATCCTGCAGCTCTGCAACGATGGCTACGGCATGGCCGGTGTCGGCGAGGACGAAGTCGAGGTGGGTCCCAATCGCCTTGTCCATCACCAGTATGGTGGCTCATCATGGCGCTGGTCGATGGACGTGACCTATTCGCTGTCGCCCTTCCGTGCCGTGACCGAACAGGATTGCAGCTACCACAATGTCTCCGAGCAGAGCGGTACGCTGACCGACATCGATTATCGCACGCGGCTCGTGCGGGTGCTGGGCAAGGACAGCACGCAGCGCGACATCGGCATGGGATGCCCCCTGTGGCCCAAAGCGCCGGAGGCATTCGCCGCGAGGATCGACGCCGAGACGGTCGGCGCCTATCCGGTGGTGGCCCCGGCCCTTCCCGATCAGGCCACGATCCCGACCGGCACGGCACTCGGCAATTGTATCCCCGGCATGACGACCGCCGGCGACAACGGCTTCGTCATCTGGGGCAAGCTTGCCCCCGCAGAACAGACGGCCGAGATCCGGACGATCGGTGTCGGCAACAACACGCTGATCGTCCAGGTCTTCGATCCCGTTCCCGCCGCATCCCCTTCTGGCGGATCATGGATCCATCAGCCGCATCTTGAGATCTGGGTCGGCCAGAACGGCGAGGACATCAACACGATGCTGTCGCTCGGTCAGATGACCCAGATCGGCATCACGCTCGACGGCGCCGTTCATCGCGGCGTGGGCAAGACGAGCCCGCCGCCCACGGTCGAACACTGGACCGCCCGCGACGAGCGCGGCCGCCCGGTCACGGTCCTGCGCCTGGTCTGGCCGGAAGAGTACGCCCTCCTGAACGGCGTCACGGTGGTCTATTCGCAGGCCGAGGCCGGCAAACAGGCCCGCCTCGTCGCGACCGCCGGCTTCGCCAACAACCGGCCGATCTATGTGCCCGACATCCTGGCGCTCACGGGACGGCCCTCCACGTCCGACGGCGGGCTGTGCCGTGTTCGCGATGGGCTGTTGGTGGCGATCGAGTAGACCCTTGCCGCAGTCCGGTTATGGGGCGATCCGCCTCAGCTCTCCAGCATGATCGATCGATAGATCGCGGCCTTCTGCTTCACAGGGAGGCGATCGATGGCAGCGAACAGGCGTATCATCATATCGCACTGCTGGGCCTTCGAGAGGCTCTTCAGGTCCTGGAAAGCGCGCAGGTCGGCGTCGCTGAACGGTGGCTGCGCCAACGTGCGCGACTGCTCGTAGGCTGCGCCCAGCTCTTCCGCCGTCGGCATGGTGGTGGCGGGGTTGCTCGACTTGTAGGCGACGATCACGGCGCGCTGGCCGTCGGCGAGCGCGTTGTCGATCGCCGGATTGTTCGAGACGCGATTGACGCCGGTCATGGCGTAGTCGCCGCATGCATCGGGCGAGGCGTTCTTGAAGGCCTGCAGCGTCGGCGCCGTCCTGTCGCCCCAGGCAACGATCGCCTCGTCGGACCCCTTCACCGCGACCGGTACGATCTTCGCGCGAAAGACCGCCATGGTGGCCTTCGCGACGTCCTGGAGGGTCGAAGAATCGCGCATGTTCGCTCGATGCTCGCGGAGGACCGGCACGAGGTGCGCCCGAAGGTCCGGCTCGATGCTGGGGTCGAGCGCGAACATGTCCTTGACCGGCGGATAGCGCTTGAAGATTTCCTGGCGAATTTGCGACCAGGCGTAGTCGTCATTGCTGTTGAAGAAGTGCAGCTCGATAGCCGGCCTTGCGGCGATGGCGGCTCCACCCACGATCACCGCGGCGAGGGCCGCCAGCAGCGTGCGGTTCCTGCCCGTCCGGTTCTTCGTCAGAAACGCCACGATACCGGCGGCGGCAGCGGCGGCAGCCATCGTTACACCCAGAAAAACGAATTCCATCAGGCTCCTGCCTCTCGAATTGAGTCACGAACACCCCGCCTTCCTTTGCGTTAGCGCGACTGTTGCAGCGCGACAAGCATGGTGACGCGGCAAGTCGATACCGCTGCAAGATCGCGATTGGCCGATTGCGGACATTGCACGCACAACGTTGCAACTTCGCTCGCTCCGAGGGGGGTGAACCGAACGCAAGGCGGATCGTCCTGCCGTGCGGGAGCGAACCATGCCTCTCCATATGGAATCTTCGGCTCTCGACCGGATCGTCGTGATCGTCTCGCGCGGTCAGGAGACGGCTGACCAGATCATGAAGACGACCAAAGCCCTTATCGCGGCAAACGTGCCGGGCTATGGCAAGGTCATCAAGAGCATCCATGAAGCACGGCGTTGGTTGAACGAACAGCGGCACGGACGCGGCGACGGGCGGCGCCTGCACGACACACAGCTTCGCTGACGTCGTACAGGGCCGGTCGAAGTCCTGGGATCAAGTCTTCATGCCGCCCGGCATCTTCACCGCGCCTGCACGCCGCTGGGGCATGGGGTCCTCGAAGGCGCGCGGATACTTGTTCGGCTGGGCCGAGACCTTGTTCAGCTTCGCCAGCGCCTCCGTCGGAAGGCGCCAGCCGCCGGCCTTCAGCGTCTCGCCGAGCTGCTCGGCGTTGCGGGCGCCGACGATGGCGCTGGTCATGAAGGGCTGGTCCATCACCCAGCGCAGCGCTACTTCGGCCGGCGGCTTGCCGAGCTCCTTCGCCGTGTCGAGCAAGGTCTGCAGGATGTCGCCGTGGTTGGGCGCGAAGAACTTGCTCTGGAAGCCCCAGCCCTCGGCCGAGCGGCTGCCCTGCACCTTGAGATTGCCCGGCGTGTACTTGCCGGCGAGATAGCCGCTGCCGAGCGGCGACCAGGCCACGCAGCCCAGCCCCTTGAGCTGGATCACCGGCACGATCTCCTCGTCGATGTCGCGAACCACGAGGCTGTATTGCGGCTGGTACGCCGCGAACCGCTCCCAGCCCTTGGTGTCGCTGATCCACAGCGCTTCCATCAGGCGCCAGGCCTCGAAGTTGGAGCAGGCCGTGTAGAGGATCTTGCCGTCGCGCACGAGGTCGTCGAGCGCGCGCAGCATCTCCTCGAGCGGCGTGTGGTGGTCGACGTGATGGATGTAATAGACGTCGATATAGTCGGTCTGCAGCCGCTTCAGCGAGCCTTCGATCTGCTGCTTGATGTGCAGCCGCGACATGCCGGAATCGTTGGGTCGCCCACCCATCGGATTGAAGAATTTCGAGGCGATGATGGCCTCCTCGCGCCGACCCTTCAGCGCCACGCCCAGCATCGTCTCCGAGGTGCCGCCAACATAGGAGTTCGCGGTGTCGAAGAAGTTGACGCCGGCATCGAGCGCGGCGTTCACCATCTTCGTAGAGCCGTCCTGGTCCGCGCCGTTGCCGAAGGTCATCGTCCCGAGACAGATCTCGGAGACTTTCAGGCCGGCGCGGCCGAGATTGCGATAGTCCATATGGGAGTATCCTCGATTGGTTTCACCGATTGTGCCCCAGATGACGGTCCGCTGTGGACGGAAAAGCGGTCCGTGCCGCTCCTGCATAAAAGCCTGTTGACCCGGCCCTTGGGGCTGCCTTCATAAGGCTGCGATCGACGAATGAGGTGGATCGTGACTGTCTCCGGCGAATTCCTGAACGCATCCGATGCGGCGCGGCGTCTCGGCATCTCCGCCAAGGCGCTGCGGCTCTACGAGCAGCGCGGTCTGCTGGCGCCGCTGCGCTCGGACGCGGGTTGGCGAGCCTATGGTCAGAAGGACATGGAGCGCGCCTCCGAGATCGTGGCGCTGCGGGCACTGGGCTTCAGCCTCGCCCAGGTGGCGCGCGTGCTGACCGGCGATGCGCGCGGCCTCGAGCCAGCGCTCGCGGCCCATCAGGCGACTCTCGAAGGACGGCTGCGCGAGCTCGCCGATACGCTCGACAGGCTGCGGGCGCTGCGCAGCGATCTTGCGCGAGGTCGCGCACCGACGGCGGCCGAACTGGCGCGCCTGCTGGCGGCGACGCCGGGGCCAAGCCTCGCCTTCGATCTTCCCTGGCCATGGGGCGGCGAGCGCTTCGAACTGCGGGACGTGCGTCCCCTCACCTACATCACCGGCCCCCTGGGGAGCGGCAAGACGCGGCTGGCAATGCAGATCGCTGAAGCACTCGACGGTGTCTTCCTCGGACTCGATCGAGCGGCCGATCCGTCGCTGCAGCCCAAGATTGAACCGGCGGTAGCTTTGCTCGTGCAGGACGGCGCCATCGACTCGCCGTCGCTCCGGGCGCTTCTCACCGGGCTCGAAACACCGGGGCCGGTCGTCGTGGACCTGATCGAGCAAGGGCTCGACCGCGCCACGCAGGAGGCGCTGATCGCCCATCTGCGCCGCCGTGCACCGGGCGCGCCACCCCTCTTCGTGATGACCCGTTCCAGTTCGATCCTGGATCTCGATGCCGTCGGCCCGGACGAGACGATCCTCTTCTGCCCGGCTAATCACAGCCCACCGCTGCGCGTTGCGGCGCAGCCCGGCACGCCGGGCTACGAAGCGCTGGCCTCGTGCCTTGCGACGCCCGAAGTCAGGGCGCGCACGGAGGGCGTGGTCGCGATGCGGCCGCAGACTGTCTGACGGCCCCTAAAGGCCGAGCATCGCCTTTGCCAGCACGTTGCGCTGCACTTCCGACGAGCCGCCATAGATCGTGGTCTTGCGGGTGTTGAAGTAGCGCGGTGAAACGTCGTCGACATACTCGCCGCCCACCGGGACGATGTTGCTGTCGTAGTTGCGCAGCTCGGTGAAGGGCGTGCCGTACCAGCCGACCGCCTCGACCGCGAGTTCGGTCACCTTCTGGCCGACCTCGGTGCCGCGCATCTTCACGACCGAGCCCATGTTGCCGGGCGCGTCGCCGGTCTTGAGGCTCGAATAGAACATCAGCTCGTTCATCTCGACGGCGTCGATCTCCATTTCGACCGCGGCCATCTTCTCGCGCCAGTTCGGATTGGCCGACAGCGGCTCGCCACCGGTCATTTGTGTCTTCGAGAGTGTCTGGAGATGGCGGAACGCCTTGCGCAGGCGCGGTCCGAAGGCCTGGCCGCCGCGCTCGAACTCGAGCAGGTACTTGGCGTAGGTCCAGCCCTTGTTCTCCTCACCGACCAGGTTCTCGACCGGCACCTTCACGTCGCTGAAGAAGACCTGGTTGATCTCGTGGCGCATCGGCGTGCGCGTGCCGTCGACCATGTAGATCGGATCGAGCGTGATGCCCGGCGTCTTCATGTCGATCAGCAGGAAGGAGATGCCCTCCTGGCGCTTGCCCTCGTTCGAGGTGCGCACGAGGCAGAAGATCCAGTCGGCGAAATGGGCGTTGGTCGTCCAGATCTTCTGGCCGTTCACCACGTAATGGTCACCCTGCCGCTCCGCCTTGGTGCGCAAACTGGCGAGGTCGGAGCCCGAGCCCGGCTCGGAATAGCCCTGGCACCACAGCTCCTCGGCGGCGGCGATCTTGGGCAGGAAACGCTTCTTCTGCGCGTCGCTGCCGAACTTCATCAGGACCGGCGCGACCATCTTGATGCTGAAGGACGACAGGTAGGGCGAGTCGGCGCGCGCCATCTCCATCTCAAAGATGAACTTCTGCGTCGAGGTCCAGCCCGTGCCGCCATATTCCTTGGGCCAGTTGGGGCAGAGCCAGCCCTTGCCGGCCAGCTTCTTCTGCCACTGGACCAACCGCTCCTTGGAGACGTGGCTGGTGCGGCTGCGGCGGCTTTCCTCGGCCACTTCCGCCGGCATGTTGGCGCTGATCCAGTCGCGCACTTCCTGCTGGAAGGCCAGTTCCTGATCGTTGAAGGCTAGACGCATGGTTCCTCTCCTGACCCCTCCGCCCCTTCGGGGCACCTCCCCAATTGAATGGGGAGGTGGGTAAGCTTCATTGGTGCGTTGGCGACAGAGGGGTCAGAGCCCCAGCATCACCTTCGACATGATCCCGCGCTGCACTTCGGATGAGCCGCCGTAGATCGTCATCTTACGGCCGTTGAAGTAGCGCGGTGCCAGAACGTCGGCGCCCTCGGGGCCGATCGGTTCGACATTGGCGTTCCAGGCGCGCTGCTCGGGGAACGGCTGGCTGTAGTAACCCGCCGCCTCGACGGCGTATTCCTGAACCTGCTGCATCACCTCGGTGCCGCGCAGCTTGATCATCGACGAGAGCGGGCCCGGATTCTGGCCCGCCGCGAGCTTCGAGTAGAACTCCTGCTCGAACATCTCGAGGCCCGAGATCTCGATATCCATGCGGGCGAGCTTCTCGCGCCACGCCGCGTCGGCCATGATCGAGTCCTCGCCTTCCGGCATCGACTGCGCCAGACGCCTCAGTCGCTCGAAGCCCGAGCGCAGGCGCGGGCTGTAGGGATTGCCGCCACGCTCGAACTCGAGCAGGTACTTGGCGTAGGTCCAGCCCTTGTTCTCCTCGCCCACGCGATTCTCGACCGGCACCTTCACGTCGGTGAGGAACACCGAGTTCACTTCCTGCGTGCCGGCGCGGTTGCCGTCGGCGGTGATGATCGGCTCGACCGAGATGCCCGGCGTCTTCATGTCGATCAACAGGAAGGAGATACCTTCCTGCGGCTTGCCCTCGTTCGAGGTGCGCACCAGGCAGAAGATCCAGTCGGCGGTCTGCGCCAGCGTCGTCCAGGTCTTCTGACCGTTCACGATGTAGAAGTCGCCCTCACGCACTGCCTTGGTGCGGAGCGACGCGAGGTCGGAGCCCGAGCCCGGCTCGGAGTAGCCTTGGCACCAGATCAGGTCGGAGTTCAGCATCGGCGGCAGGTGGCGCGCCTTCTGCTCGGCCGAGCCATACTTCATGATCACCGGGGCGCACATCTTGGGACCGAACGGCGAGGTGCCCGGCGCGCCGGCCTTCGCCAGCTCCATCTCGAAGATGTACTTCTGCGTCGTGGTGAAGCCCGGGCCGCCGAATTCCTTCGGCCACCCGGTGCAGAGCCAGCCCTTCTTCGCCAGGCGCTTCTGCCAGTCGATCAGGCGCTCCTTCGGCAGATAGGCGTTCCGGCCGACCTTGATCTCGCCCACGATCTCGGGCGTCAGGTTCTCCTTCAGCCAGTCGCGCACTTCACTCTGGAAGGCGAGTTCTTCCTTGCCGAACGTCAGGTCCATTGGGGGCTCCTTTTAGGGTCCGGAAAGTACCGCGCCGGGTTCCGGCGCGTAAAGCGTGCGATACACTGTTCCGCAACGCGTGCAGTCCCCAGGAAGGTCGATGTCCCCACCCGTCCAGCCCGTCGTCAGCGACGAGAAGCTCCCGTCATCGGCCGAAATCGTGGTCATCGGCGCCGGTATCGCGGGCACGACCGCGGCCTACTGGCTCTCGAAGAAAGGTCACAAGGTCGCCCTGCTCGACAAGGGCGTGATCGGCGGCGAGCAGACCAGCCGGAACTGGGGCTGGTGCCGTCAGCAGCACCGCGACCTGCGCGAACTGCCGCTGGCCATGAAGAGCCTGGAAATCTGGGGCGATCTCTCTCGCGAACTGGGCGCCGAGACCGGTTTCCGCCGCACGGGGCTCCTCTATGTCACCACGCGCCGAGAAGATTTCGCGCAGTGGGAGGCGTGGACGCTCAAGGCGCGCGAATACCAGATGCACAGCCGCGTGCTGAGCGGCGCCGAAGCCAAGGAACTGACGCCCGGCAGCACCGGCAACTGGATCGGCGGGGTGCATTCTCCGACCGACGGGCGTGCGGAGCCTTCGCTGGCCGGCCCCGCCATCGCCGAGGGCGCGCGCAAGCTCGGCGCCACGCTTCACCAGAACTGCGCCGCGCGCGGCCTCGACATCGCGGGAGGCAAGGTCGCGGGCGTGATCACCGAACACGGCATCATCCGCACCCAGACCGTTCTGCTGGCCGGCGGCGCCTGGAGTTCCCTCTTCTGCCGGCGGCACGATCTGCGGCTGGCCCAGGCCGGCGTACGCTCGACCTCCTTCGCCACCACCGCGGCGCCCGAGGTGACGGATGGCGGCCTGTCGATGCCGGACGTCACGATCCGCCGCCGGCTCGATGGCGGCTACACAGTCGGACTGGGCGGGCGCGGCCTCGTCGAACTGTCGCCGCAGGGCCTGCTCTACGCCCGCCAGTTCTGGCCGACCTTCAAGAAGCGCCGTGCCGGCCTCACGTTTGGCATCGGCCGCTCCTTCCTCGAAGGGCCCGAATCATTCGCCAACTGGTCGTTCGACCTCGAATCGCCTTTCGAGCGCCAGCGCACGCTCGATCCCGCCGCCGATCCGGTGCTGGTCCAGCGCGGCCTCACGCGCCTCGGCGAGCACTATCCAGCGCTCAAGGGGCTGAAGGTGGCGCATGCCTGGGGCGGCATGATCGATTCGACGCCCGACGGCATTCCGGTGATCTCGGCGGTCGATCCCCTGCCCGGCCTCTTCCTCTCGACCGGCTACACCGGCCACGGTTTCGGCATCGGTCCCGGCGCCGGCAGACTCGCGGCCGACCTCATCGGCGGCGATCCGCCGATCGTCGATCCGAAGCCGTTCCGATACAGCCGCATGATCGACGGCACCGATCTCGGCGAACCGGGGATGATGTAGCCAGCGTCTACCGGCTCCTTAAGCTCTCCACATGGTGAGCCAGCTTCGCCAAGGTCTGGCCGCCATACTCCACCGCTCCGAAGCCGATTGCGCCTTTGCGTTGCTCCGCAGACGGATGCATCTGGCGCAGCGTGAGCGCGGTCTTGCCGTTTCTCTGCTCGTCGAAGGTCAGGAGCATCCTGAACTTGCCGGAATCGTCTTCCTCATCCGGCCCGTGCTCGACCTCGATGAGTGACGGCGCCTCCAGGCGGAGGAACACCATCCGGTTGCCGTAGCGCGTGCCATCGGGCGCGATCATGTCGAAACGCCAGACGCCGCCCGGCCTGATATCGATCTCCCTGGTCTCGATCGCAAAGCCTTCAGGACCGAACCACACCTGAATTTGCTCCGGGTCGGTCCAGGCGGCGTAGACGAGGCTGCGGGGTGCATCGATCACGCGTCCCAGGACGATTTCGCGGTCGAGAGGCCAGTCCTGCCAGGGCGAAGCGGCGTTGGAGGTGCTCATGGTCCTAGTTCTTCCTCTTCATGCGCATGATGTGGGCCTCCATACGGTCGAGGCGTCTCTCCCACGTGGAAACATGCTGGTGGATCCAGGCTTCAGTGGCCTGGAGCGCGTGCGGCTCGATCCTGCAGGTTCGGACGCGCCCGGTTTTCTCGGAGCTGACGAGCCCGCTCTGTTCGAGCACATGCACGTGCTTAAGCAACGACGGCAGCGCCATCTCGAACGGCTCGGAAAGTTCGCTGACGGATTTCGGCCCGTCACACAGCAGGCTGACGATCGCCCGCCGGGTCGGATCCGCGAGGGCTGAAAAGGCCCTGTCCAGGTCTGTTGAATACTTAGCCATAAAGGAAAGTATTGATCGACGCGTGATGCCGATCAAGGAAAACTTTCAGTATTGGCTAACTATTCCGAGGGGCCTAATACGTCGTCCCGGTCGGCCCGTAGCCCGTGATCTGCAGCACGACCGGTGTGTCGCGCGTCTCGGCGAAGTGCGGATCGGACGGCGGTTCGGTGTAGAAGCTGCCGGGCGGCAGTGCCTTCAGCGCGGCGGCGTCGAACACCTTGCCGTAGCCGAAGTACCAGGTGCCGGAGATCACCGTGCCGATGCGGTCGTCGGGATGGGTATGCGCGGCGATCCGCGTGTTGGCCGGAATGCGCAGCATGATCGTGTAGAGGCCGGGCTTGGTCGGATCGCCCTTGAGCACGATCGTCTGGATCGCGGCGATGCCCGACGTTCCTGCCCCGGCCGAAGCGGCGCTCGAAAAGTCGAATTCGGCGGGCGGCTTACGCTGCTGGGTCGGCGGATCGGCCAGCGCGGCCGTCGCCACCAGCGTCAGCAGTGTGGCGAGAACGGCGCGCTTCATACGCCGAGGAACTTCGCCACGAGGGCGACGGTCGCCTCGGGGTTCTCTTCCATGATCCAGTGGCCGGCGTTGGGTACGATCCCTTCGGTGACGTCGCTGGCGGCGAAGCGCATGACCGCCGCCATCGTCGGGCCGAACGACTTCTCGCCGCCCAGCGCCAGCACCGGCATCGCGAGCTTGGTCTCGGCGAAGCGCTTGTTGTCGATCTCGTCCTGGGCGAAGGCCGCGAACTGGGCGAAGCCGGCGCGCATGCCGCCGGGCTGGGCGTAGCGCGCGGCATAGAATTCGCGCGCCGCCTCGCCGAACTTGGCGGGATCGGCGGAAAATTCATTCCAGAAGCGATCGAGGTAGATGCGTTCCCGCCCCGCCACCAGACGCTCCGCGTCGGGACCGCGGAAATTGAAGTGCCAGAGCAGCGGACTGCGCAGGATCTGCTCCCACGGGCCGATGCCGGGCAGCGGCGCGTCGATCACGACGAGCTTCTCGACGTCGTTGCGGTACTGCGCGGCATAGGCATAGGCGACCATGTTGCCGATGTCGTGCGCCACGATCGCGGCGCGGCCGGCGCCGAGCGTCTGGAGGACGGTCCGGATGTCCTGCGCTTGCGTCGCCTTGTCATAACCCGTGTCGGGCTTGGACGAGAGGCCAAGCCCGCGCAGGTCGGGCGCAATCACGGTTCGCTTTGCCATGAGAGCAGAGGCCATTGGCCCCCACATCTCGCTGGTCTCGCCATAGCCGTGGAGCAGCAGGACCGCAGGTCCCTTGCCGCCTACCCAGACATGGATGTCTGCACCCTTCGTCGCAATCTGCTGCGCACGAAACCCGGCCGGCAGCGCCGGTACGCTCGATTCAGTCATGAAACCGATTTGCGCTCGTCACGTGCCGATGTCGAGCGACAATCGGGTTTCAGGCGACCTTCTTGCCGAGATGCGGGAACATCGCGAGCTTCGCCGCCTCGTCCATCTCCGTCTTGAAAGTGTGCCGGTCCTTCAGAGCAAGTGCACGGACCGCAGCCGGTCGCGCGCTGATCTCGGCGAGATGGCGTTGCAGGTTGGGAAACTGCTTGGGTGCCTCGGGGCCCAGCACGAACGGGATCAGCCTCGACCAGCCCCACACCGCCATGTCGACGATGCTGTAGTCGCCGCACATGAATTGCTGCTTGCCGAGACGAGCTTCCAGGATGCCCCAGTGGCGCTGCGCCTCGAAGGTGTAGCGGTTGACGGCGTACTCCTTGGGCTCGGGTGCGAAGTTGCGGAAGTGCACGGACTGGCCGGAGTAAGGGCCGATGCCCGACGCCACGAACATCAGCCACGACAGCATCTCGCCGCGATTGGCCGGCAGGAATTTGTCAGTCTTCTCGGCGAGGTAGAGCAGGATCGCGTTGCTGTCGAACACGGTCTGGCCCTCGTCGACGATGGCCGGAACCTTGGCGTTGGGATTGATCGCCAGGAATGCCGGCGCGTGCTGCTCGCCCTTGCGCGTGTCGACCGGGACCAGCTCGTACTGCAGGCCCATCTCTTCGAGGCAGAGCGCGACCTTGGTCGGGTTCGGCGCGGTGTTCCAATAGAACTTGATCATGATTTCCTCCGTCGTTCGCGATGCCGGGCGCTATTCCGGCTTGGCGCCGGACTGCTTGATGATGGGATCCCAGAAGGCCATCTGGTCGTCGTAGAACTTCTTGGCCTGCTCGGGCGTCGAATCGACCAGCTCGATGGCCAGCTCGTCGGCCTTCTTGATCATGTCGGGCTGCTTCAGGGCCTGGTTGAAGGCGGCATTCAGCTTGTCGATGATCGGGCGCGGCGTCTTGGCCGGCGCATAGACCGCGTACCAGGTGTTGATGGCGTAATCGAAGCCGGTCGACTCCTTGATCGTCGGCACGTCGGGAAGCTGCGGCAGGCGCTTGTCGGACGCGACGCCCAGCACCCTCACCTTGCCGCCATCGATGAAGCCCTTGCTCGACTGCAGCGTGTCGATCTGGAAGCCGTGGCGGCCGGCGATCATGTCGACCATGCCGGGCGCCGAGCCGCGATACGGCACATGCAGCGCATCGCCGCCGGCCCGGCTGGCGAACAGGTAGCTCGCGAGATGGATCATCCCGCCATTGCCCGACGAGGCGTAGGAATACTTGCCGGGATCCTTGCGCAGCATGCTGACCAGTTCCGGCGTGGTCTTGGCGCCATCCATCGGTGCCAGCAGGATCAGCGGCACGCTCGCGACATAGGCGATCGCCGCCAGCCCGTTCACCGGATCGTAGCCCAGCGTCTTGCCATAGAGCGCCGGCGCCATCGCCATGGTCGAGGCGCTGAAGCAGATCGTGTAGCCGTCGGGCTTGGCGTCGGCGACCATGGCCGTGCCGATATTGCCGGTGGCACCTGGCTTGTTCTCGACCACGACCTGCTGGCCCAGGATCTCAGAGACGCGCGGCGCCAGCAGGCGGCCCACAACGTCGGTCGGCCCGCCTGCGGCGAACGGAATGACCATGCGGATCGGCTTGTCGGGGTATCCGGCTTGCGCGAAAGCCTGCGGAGCGGCGGCGAGTGCGGCGGCGCCGGCCAGAGCGGCGCGGCGGCCCAGTACGATGGCCATCTGTTTCCTTCCTGTTCGTGGTCGTTTCATTGGTTGGCGACTTTCCGCATTCTATGTGTTGGCGGCTTCAGGGAAACCGCAATTGGAGCCCGAGAGCCGCTACGTGAGATCATCTTCGTCATGTAAAGATGGCCGGGCCGTAAATCTTGGCAGCGAAAACCACAGGTGATTGCCGTGACCAAACCGACCAAGGGCACTGGAATTTCCCACGACGGCGGCCTCGGCCGCCGCGAGTTGGCGATGATGCCGGTCGTGCTGGGCGCCGTAGGGGCAGGCACGGCATCGGCACAGTCCGCGATCGCCGTGGACAATGCCTCGATGTCGGAGTTGCAGGAGGCACTGGCGCAGGGCCGCGTCACGGCGAGCGACCTGACCCGCGCCTATCTCGCCCGCATCGAGGCATATGACCGGAACGGGCCGGGCCTCAACTCCGTGCGGGTGACCAATCCCGACGTCCTGTCGATCGCGGCCGGCCTCGACGCCGTGAAGCCCTCGGCCAAACAGCCGCTTGCGGGCCTGCCGATCCTGGTCAAAGACAATATCGCCACCGGCGACAAGCAGCCGACGACCGCAGGCTCGCTGGCCCTCGACGGCGCCCATGCCAAAGCCGATGCGCCCGTGGTCAAGCGACTGCGCGAGGCCGGCGCGGTGCTGCTGGGCAAGGCGAACCTCACCGAGTTCGCGAACATCCTCGCGATCGGCATGCCGTCGGGTTACAGCTCGATCGCCGGCTATGTTCGCAACCCCTACTCGCCCCGGCTGATGATCGACGGAGCGCCGGTCGTCCTGCCGGGCGGCTCGAGCGCCGGTTCCGCCGTCGCCGTCGCGGCCGGTCTCTGCGCCGCCTCGATTGGCACCGAGACCTCGGGCTCGCTGCTCAGCCCCGCCACCCAGAACGGCCTCGTCACGGTGAAGCCGACCGTGGGCCTGATCAGCCGCAGCGGCATCATCCCGATCTCGCACAGCCAGGACACGGCCGGTCCCCTGACCCGCACCGTGCGCGACTCCGCGATCCTGCTGAACGTGCTGGCGGCGCGCGATCCGGACGATCCGGCGACCCACCTTCTGCAGCGGCCGGCGGACTACACCACGGACCTGGACAAGGATGGCCTGAAGGGTGCGCGCATCGGTGTGCCGAGCGATCCGGACGATCCGCTCAACGATCCCTTCTATGGCCCGCTCTCGTCGCGCGGAAAGGAGGTGATGGCGCAGGCGATCAAGGTGTTGGAGGACCTCGGCGCCACGGTCATCCGCGCGGCGATCCCGGCAATCGGCTGGATCGGCGGGCCGGGCACGACCATGGCGGTGCTCAATCGCAATCCGCTCGGAATAAACAAGGGCACGCCGGGCACCGCCTCCGTCGTCTTCCTCTACGAGCTGAAGCGCGACCTCAATCTCTACCTGCGTGACTGGGCGACCCGGACGCAGATCAAGACGATGGCCGACGTCATTGCCTTCAACGAGGCCAACGCCGACAAGGCGCTGCGCTATGGGCAGGACCTGTTCCTGGCGGCCCAGGCGACGCGCGGCGATCTCTCGGAGCTGGAATACAAATCCGCGCGCGCGATGGACCTGATGGCCGCCAAGGAGCGCGGCATGGACGCCTATATGAGCCAGCATCGGCTCGACGCCGTGGTGTTTCCCGGCGCCAGCGGATCAGGCATCGCGGCCAAGCCGGGCTATCCCAGTGTACAGGTGCCGGCCGGCTTCATCTCAGGCGTCGGCAAGACCGAGACGCCCGACTACCCGCTCGGCCTCACCTTCGCAGGACGCGCCTGGACCGAGGCCAAGCTGCTGCGCCTCGCCTATGCTTACGAACAGGCGACGCAGGTGCGCCGCCCGCCGCCGGACCTGCCGGCGCTGTAGCGGATGGTGGCGAGCGACGGCTTCGCGGAGTTCCTGCGCGAGCAACTGGCGCCGCTCGGCCGCATCACCACGCGGCGCATGTTCGGCAAGACCGGCGTGTTCTGTCGCGGGCTGATGCTGGGGATCGTCAGCGACGACACGCTCTATCTGCGGATCGACGACCAGAACCGCACCTTGTTCAAGGAAGCCGAGGCCGCGCCGCCACTCAGCTACGTGAAGAAGGGCGTCACCATCGATCTCTCCTACTGGCCCCTGCCCGACCGCCTGCTCGACGAGCCCGACGAGTTTTTGGCCTGGGCCCGTGCCGCGCTGGCGGCGGCACGACGGGTCGCCGTGAGGCGGGAGAAGTCCGGCAAAAAGTAACCTAGACCGCGATCACCACGCCGTCGTGACCGGGATCGGCGCCGCCGTCGAGGCCGTCCTCGTGGATGCGGATGCCGTGCACCGCGGCGAAGCCGAAGCCGTAGGGGCTGCGGACGACCGGATAGCCCTGCCCCTGCAACTCGCGTTCGACCCGGCCCTGGATACGGTTGGAGATGTCGATCGTGTCGGAGGTCGCGGAGAAGCGCGGCGCGCTGACCGCCTCGACCATCGTCATGTTGAAGTCGAGCGCGTTCAGGATGACATGCAGCACGCCCATGGCGATCTGCGTGGCGCCCGGCGCGCCGATGATCAGGTGCGGCTTGCCGTCCTTGAAGATGATCGAGGGCACGACCGAGCTGAAGCGGGCCTTGCCCGGCGCGATCGAGCCGGCACGACCCGGGCGTGGATCGAACACGCCCATGCAGCCGTTGTACATGAAGCCCAGGCCCGGCGTGATCACGCCCGAGGGCATGCCCAGCGAATGGGTCATGGTGAAACAGTTTCCGTCCTTGTCGAGGACGGAGATGTGCGTCGTGTCCTTCGAGACTGCGCCCGAATTGAAGCGCGTCACGCTCGCCTTCTCGCCGCGCGCAATCTCGCCCGCCATGGCCTTGGCGTAGGCCTTCGAGGTCAGCTCCTCGACCGGCACGGTGACGAACTTCGGATCGCCGACCTTGGCATCCTTGTCGATCGTCGCCCGCTTCATCGCTTCGGCCACGATGCGCAAGTGTTCGGTCGAGCCGTGTTCCAATGCACCGATGTCGAAGTTCTCGAGAATGTTCAGCATCTCGATCAGCATCACGCCGCCGCCCGGCGGCTGGTTGGTCGAGACCTTGTAGCCGCGATAGTCGCCCCACAGCGGCGCGTTGCGCACGGTCTTCCAGGCTTTCAGATCCTCGATCGACAGCAGCGCGTCGTTCTTCTTCATGTCCTCGGCGATCGCCTGCGCGATCTCGCCGGAATAGAAGACGTCGGCGCCGCCCTTGGCGATCGCGCGCAGGGTCTGGCCGTAGTCGCGATTGACGACCCGGTCGCCCACCCGCTTCGGCACGCCGTCAGGCCGGCAGTAGAGCGCGCGTGCCGCCGGCGTGAAGCCGGTGCGCTCGAAGTTCGGGGCGCGGCCGAAGGCGCCATCGTCGGCCCACCAGAAATGCACGTGCGGCCGCACGGTCCAACCGCTCTCGGCCCAGGCGATCGCCGGTTCGACGATGCGCGACCAGGGCAGGCTGCCGTGCTCCTTGTGCGCGTCGTAGTACATCTTGAGATTGGCCGGCGCGCAGATCGACTTGTAGCCGATGTCGTTCACTCGGCCTTTCAGGATGAAGCCGTAGCCGTCGCGCGCCTCGCTCTCGATCAGGTTGGCCCACATGTCGGGCCGCGCGGCGAGCGGCGCCGGCGCGTGGGCATCGATGTAGCCGTGGAAGTTCTTGCCCGGCATGTAGATGCCACAGGAACCGAAGCCCGCGATGCCGCACATCTGCGGATCGACCACGCCCTGCACCAGTGCGCAGGCAATGCCGGCATCGACGGCATTGCCGCCCTCGCGCAGCACGTCGGCCCCGGCCTCCGTCGGCTCGGGCTGCGGGGCCACGATCATCGCCTGCTTGTTGTACCGCACGTCGCTTCCTCCAACTCTTCGTTGGCGCGACTCAATCCCAACCGTTGCGCTTGCGCAATATCGCGGTCGAGGGCGCGAGTGCCAGGCCCTTGCCCTGCACCGTGGGCAGCCATTCGGCGAGCGCCTGGATCGTAGCGTCGTGCGGATGGCCGATGGCGACCACGAAGCCCTGGCGGCGGGCCACCGCCTCGGTCTCGGCGAGCTTGCGGCGGACCGCATCGACGCTCTCCTCGTCGTCGAGGAAGACGTGGCGCACGATCGAGGGCACGCCCATCTCCTGCGCCGTCTGGTCGCCGACCGACTGCGGGCTGGTGCGCGAATCGAGGAACATCAGGCCGCGCGGCTTGAGCTGACGCATCACCAGTTCCATGTCGGGCTTCACGGCGGTGAAGCGGCTGCCCATGTGATTATTGATGCCGACATACCCGCCGAAGCTCTCCAGCGCGATCAGCAGGCGCTGGCGCAATTCGGCATCGGACATCGACACCATCAGGGCGCCCGGGCCGGGATCATTGCGGCCGTTGGGCTCCATCGGCATGTGCAGCATCAACTCATGCCCGCGCGCCCGCGCCGCCCGGCTCTGCTCGGGCAAATCCTTCGCATAGGGAAGGAACGACATGGTCATCGGCCCCGGCAGTTCCCACGCGCGCTTCGAGCGCGCCCGGTCGAGGCCGACATCGTCGATCACGATCGCCACCAGCGGCTTGCTGTTGAGATCGCGGAACGGCACGGCATTGCGACGCCAGGTCTGCTCGGCCGACATCGCGGCGGCGACTTGTTTGACGCGCGGCTTCTCTTCGAGCGTCGGCGTCGGTTTGCCGGGTTCGGCTTCGGTGTATTTCGGAAAACCGGGCAGATCCTCAATGCGCGAGTATTTCGTTTCGGGCGGCGAAGGTAGCGACGGTGTCTGCGATTGCGACGAGGCGCTGCGCTTCATGTCCTCGATCGTGTCGCGTGCAACGCGATCGCTGCCGCGCAGATCGAGGCGCTCGGCGATCCAGTAACCACCGAACAGACTGCCGAAGAACAGTACGATCACGGCGACGGCGATCGAATGCCAACGATGCCTGGAGATCCAGGCAACGAGGGCGTCGTAACGGAACAGCAGACGATCAACGAAGCCGGGCCCTCGCCTCGGACTCCTTCTGTTCGTCTTCCCGCTTCTGTTCTTCCTCGACGCCATCTTAGCGTTATGCCCTAACCTATTGGCCTAGGCCACTATTCGCCTCAATTCCGGGCGGGCGCCTGCGAAAAAAAGCTACAGCCCCGCCAGCGACTTCAAAACCCGGATGTCCGGTTCGCCCGAACGGCCGCTTTCACGGCGAAAACCGAGGTTCTTGGCGAGGTCGAGCATCTTGCGATTCTCACGCAGCACATGGCCGACCACACGCTTCACGCCGCGCGCCTTGCCGTAGAGCAGCACGTGCCGCAGCAGAAGCTCACCGTAGCCGTGGCCCTGTCGGTCCGACGCGACTGTCAGTGCGAACTCGGCCTGCTGGAAATCCGGGTCGGCAACGAGACGGCCGACGCCGATCATCTCCTTGCCATCGAGCAGCACGAACGCCATCTCGCGGTCGTAGTCGATCTGCGTCAGGCGCGCGGCGAGCTCGTGGCTCATCTCGCGTATGGGCCCGAAGAAGCGCAGGCGCACGTCCTCGGGCGTCATGCGCCGCGTGAAGTCGAGCAGCATCGGCTCGTCGTCGGGCCGGATCGGTCGCAGGCGCAGCTTCTCGCCGCGATGCTCGATCTCGGTCTCGAGTTCGACCGGATAGGGGCGGATGGAGAAGCGCGCCGCCCGCTCCTGCCCTTTCTTCGGATGATGCACGACGATGCGGGCATCGAGCGCGATCACGCCGTCGGCGTCCGCCAGCAGCGGATTGATGTCGAGTTCGGCGATCTCGCCGACATCGGCGATGAGCTGCGACAGGCGCACCATCGCGTCGCCGACGGCTGCACGGTTCGCGGGTGCGCGGTCGCGATAGCCGCGCAGCAGCCGGTCCACACGGGTACGGCTCAGCGCATCCTCGGCCAGCACCGGATCGAGCGGCGGCAGCGCCAGCGCCTTGTCGTCGATCACCTCGGCCGCCACGCCACCGTGGCCGACCAGGATGATCGGCCCGAACACGGCATCCTCGGCCGCACCGAGGATCAGCTCGACGGCGTGAGGCCGGCGGATCATCGGCTGGACCACGAAGCCGTCGATCTTGGCCTTGTTGGCCATCACCAGCACCTTGCCGGTCATCTCGCGCACCGCGTCGAGCACGGCCTGCTCGGACATCAGGTCGAGCGCCACGCCACCTACATCGGTCTTGTGCGTGATGTTGCGTGACAGGACCTTTGCGGCGACCGGGAAGCCGATTCGCACGGCGGCGGCCGCAGCCTCCGCGGCATCGAGTACGACCTCGGTCGGCACGACGGGAATGCCGTAGGCCGCCAGCACGCGCTTGGCCTCGGGCTCGGTCAGGACCGTGCGCTTCTCGTTGAGGGCTCCCTGCACGATCGAGCGCACGAGGTTGGTGTCGGAGCGGGCTTCCGGCACCGACGGCGGCGTGCGCTGCAGCGCGCGCTGGCCGCGGCGGTACTCGACGATGTGCATGAAGCCGCGCACGGCGCGCAGCGGCGTGTCGTAGGCCGGGATGCCAGCCTCGTGCAGTACGTGGCGGCCGGCCTGTGCCTCCGGGCCGCCGATCCAGCAGCCGATCACCGGCACGACCTTGGCGCCGGCAGCGCCCGCGATGGCGCGCGCCGCTTCGACCGACGAGGTCAGTGCCGTCGGCACATTCATCGCCAACACCGCGCCGACACCGCGATCGTCGGCCAGCCCGTTCAGCGCGGCGGCATAACGGGCTCCGTCGGCATCGCCCACGATGTCCACGGGATTGGCGCGCGACCAGCCGCGCGACATCGCCTTGTCGAGCTGCGCGACGGTGCGGGCCAGCAGGGTCGCCAGCTCGCCGCCCTCGTCAATCAGCAGGTCGGTGGCCACGATGCCCGCGCCACCGCCGTTGGTCAGGATCGCCAGCCGCTCGTTGCGCGGCGCGATGCCGTGTCCCAGCGTCTCGGCCGCGTCGAACAACTCGCCCAGCCCGGTGACCCTCACGAGGCCCGCGCGCGCGAAAGCCGCGTCGTAGACCGCGGCCGAGCCCGCCATCGATCCGGTGTGAGACGCCGTCGCCTGGGCGGCGGCAGCATGACGGCCGCCTTTCAGGACGATGACAGGCTTGATGCGGGCCACGCCCCTCGCCGCCGACATGAACTTGCGCGCCTGGGTGATGCCCTCGACGTACATCAGCACGGCGCGGGTCTCGTAGTCGCGCGCCAGCACGTCGAGCACGTCGCCGAAATCGACATCGGCCATGTCGCCCATCGAGATCAGGTGCGAGAAGCCGATGCCCTGCGCCACGCCCCAGTCGGCGAGGCCCGCCAGCACCGCGCCCGACTGCGCCACCGCCGCGATGCGGCCGCCCTTGAGGCGCGTCGGCCCGAAGCTCGCGTTGAGACCGAGACGCGGGGCGGCGTAGCCGATGCAGTTGGGACCGATGATGCGCAGCAAATAAGGTTTCGCCGCCCGCAGGATCCGCTGCCGCCAGCGCGCATTGACCGAAGCCGCATCGGGCCCGTTGCCGGGGCCCGCGCTGATCACCACGGCCGCCGGCGTGCCCGCCTCGCCCAACGCCACGATCAGGCCGGGGATCGTCTCGGCCGGCGTCATGATCACGGCGAGATCGGCGGGCGCGGGTAGATCGGAAACCCGGCGGAACACCGTGCGGCCCGCGATCGTGCCGCCCTTCAGGTTCACGAAATGGATATCGCCCTGGAAACCGCCGGCCAGCAGATTGTGCGTGACCGCCGCGCCCACCGAGCCGGGGCGTTCGCTGGCGCCGATCGCCACGACCGAGCGCGGCGCCATCAGCCTATCGAGATTGCGGGTCGACATGGCGCTAGAAGAGCGCCGGACCGTTCATCAGCACAAGTCCGGAAACGATCACGAACGCCGCAGCCACACGACGGCCACCGAACGGCTCGCCCAGGATCAAGGTGCCGATC
This sequence comes from Reyranella sp. GW821-FHT12G01, assembly GCF_058806575.1. Classification (NCBI taxonomy): domain Bacteria; kingdom Pseudomonadati; phylum Pseudomonadota; class Alphaproteobacteria; order Hyphomicrobiales; family Reyranellaceae; genus Reyranella; species Reyranella sp. GW821-FHT12G01. The sequence goes on along the minus strand of NZ_JBXAPV010000001.1, from coordinate 2,292,071 downwards.
AGCGCACCGAACAGCACCGACGTCTCGCGCAAGGCGGCGATATGGGCCATCGGCCCCAGTGCCAGCGCGTAGATCGCGATACCGTAACCGGTATTGGCGATCAGGCCGCCGCCGACACCGCGATACCAGGTCTTCTTCATGTGGGTCCAGACGGTCGCCGGCCGCTTCCAGAAGGCCAGCACCAGCAGCCACGGCCCTTCGAGCACCGCCAGCCAGGCGATGTAGGAGATGCGATGCTGGATGGTCTCGCCGGCGGCGCGCACGCCCATACCGTCGGAGATGATGTAGCCCGCGATGGTGATGCCGGTCAGCACCGCGAACAAGGTTGCAAGTCCGTGCCGGCTGCCGGGGCGCGGCACGACATTCTTCAGCGGGATGGCCAGCGCCACGAGGCCGAAGCTCAGCAGGAACACGCCGATGATGTCCTGCGTCCGCAGGTGCTCGCCGATCACGCGGCCCGACACCAGGGCGACCAGCAGCGGGCCGAGGCCACGCGCGATCGGATAGGTGTGGCTGAGATCGCCGTAGGAATAGGCCTTCAGCAGGAAGAAATAATAGGCGACGTGGATCGCGACCGAGAGAAGCAGGTACTTCCATGCAGCGCCTTCGATCATCGGCACGAACGGCACGATGCAGAGGCCCATCACGGTGCCGGTCGTCATGATCAGGCCAAACGTCGCCAGCCTGTCCGACTGGTCGGACTTCAGGATGGCGTTCCAGGTGGCATGCATCAACGCCGCGGCCAGTAGCAACGCGACGATCAGGGGCTCGACGACCAAGGGGGCACTTTCTTCTTGTTGCCCTCACCTTACGCCCGTGCCCAAGATCGCAGAAGGGCGGAAACAAGATGCGAGGCATGCGATGACGGTTGAGGCGTACAAAGCGGCGCGTGAATTCCTGCTGGCCAGCCGCGGCGACTACGAGAAAGCCTATCGCGACTTCCGCTGGCCCGAGATGGATCGCTTCAACTGGGCGCTCGACTGGTTCGACGCCGAACTGGCGCGCGGGCCACTCGCCCACCAGCCCGCGCTGACGATCGTCGGCGATGGCGCCGCGAGCCTCACCTTCGCAGAGCTGTCGGAACGCTCCAACCGTGTCGCCAACGGACTGCGGGCACTGGGTGTCAAGCGTGGCGACCGCATGCTGCTGATGCTGGGCAACGTGGCGCCGCTCTGGGAAGTGATGCTGGCCGCCATGAAGCTGGGCGCCGTCGTCATTCCCGCCACGACCCTCCTGACGCCGGTCGATCTCGCCGACCGTTTCGAGCGTGGCCGCGCGCGTCATGTCGTGGCCGCCGCTGGCGAGGCCGCCAAGTTCGAGGGCTTCGACAAGAACCTGACGCGAATCGTCGTGGGCGATGCGCCGGCCGGCTGGCATGCTTACGCGAAGCTGCTCGATCATCCGGCTGAGTTCACGCCGGACGGCCCCACGCAGGCCGACGATCCGATGCTGCTCTATTTCACGTCGGGCACCACGGCGAAGCCCAAGCTCGTGCTGCATTCCCATCGCAGCTATCCGGTGGGCCATCTCAGCTCGATCTTCGTGCTGGGCCTCAAGCCCGGCGACGTGCATCTCAACATCTCCTCGCCGGGCTGGGCCAAGCATGCGTGGAGCTGCTTCTTCGCGCCGTGGATCGCGGGCGCCACGATCTTCATCGCCAACCAGCCGCGCTTCAATGCGCGCTATCTGCTGGACGCAGTCGTCGCCAACAACGTGACGACGCTCTGCGCCCCGCCGACCGTGTGGCGCATGCTGATCCAGGAAGACCTGAAGTCGTGCAAGACCTCGCTGCGCGAGGTGCTGGCCGCCGGCGAGCCGCTGAACCCGGAGGTAATCGAGCAGGTCGAGAAGGCCTGGGGCCTCACGATCCGTGACTTCTACGGCCAGACCGAGACCACGACGCAGGTCGGCAATCCGCCCGGCCAGCCGATCAAGCCCGGCTCGATGGGGCGTCCCCTGCCCGGCTACAAAATCCGCCTGCTCGATGCCGACGACAAGGACGCCGAGGAAGGCGAGATCTGCATCGATCTCGCGCACCGTCCCGCCGCCCTGATGCAGGGCTACCAACAGGATGACGGCTCGATCACGCCGCTGACCGGCGCGGTCTATCGCACTGGCGACGTCGCCTCGCGTGATGCCGACGGCTACCTGACCTACGTCGGCCGTGCCGATGATGTGTTCAAAGCGTCGGACTACCGGATCAGCCCGTTCGAGCTGGAAAGCGTACTGATCGAGCATCCCGCGGTCGCTGAAGCCGCCGTCGTGCCGGCGCCCGACGCGATGCGTCTGGCCGTGCCGAAGGCCTACATAACACTGACCGCCAGCGGCAAACCGGATCGCGCCACGGCGCTGTCGATCTTCCAGCTTCTGCGTGGCCGGCTGGCCCCCTTCAAGCGCGTCCGCCGACTGGAGTTCGCCGAGCTGCCGAAAACCATTTCCGGCAAGATCCGTCGGGTCGAACTGCGCCGTGACGAGGAAAAGCGCGCCGCCGAAAACCAGCGCGGCGCCGGCGAATTCCGTGAAGAGGATTTCCCGGAGTTGGCGAAGTAGGATCGGGTGTGGAGGCTACTGCGAGAGGGGCCAGGATGTTTGGACGGATCGGGCTGAGTGCCGCTGTGCTGGCGCTGATCGGATGGGCCGCGAACGCCGCGCCCATTCCCGGATCCGTTCAGATATTGGGGAGCTGGATCGTACAGGCGGACAACGACGCCAGCGGCAAGTTCGCCTATTGCGACGCGACCCGCGACGGCGGCGGCGCCCTGGTGCATATCGGCCAGGCCGCATCGGGCAACTGGCAGATCGGCTTTACCAATACCAGCTGGCAGTTCGCCGTGGGGCAGGACGTCACCGTGACGCTGTTCATCGATCGCGTGCCCTATCCGCTCGTGCTTCGTACATCGAGTCCCACGACGTTCTCGACGCCGCTGCCGGACACCAGCTTGGTCGACGCCTTGCGCCAGGGAAACATGCTCACCCTTCAGCTCGGCGCCGTCTATACGACCTTTTCTCTCGACGGCAGTGCGGCTGCGATCAATGCGACCGCCTTGTGCCAGCAGGGTTACGCCGCGAGCGCTGCGCCGCCGCCTGCAGCGTCACCCGTATCGCCGCCCCCGTCGCCACAAGCCGCGGCGCAGCCGCCGGCGGTGCCTGCTGCTCCCGCAGCACCTCCCGCACCGGGCGGGATGCCGCCCGAGGTCGCGCAGGAGATTTCCAACCTGCAGAGCAATTGCCAGGTGATGAACAAGACGCCGCCACCAGTGGGTGACTACGTCACCCGTATCGGGCTAACGGGCAGCGGCATCGACGACTGGCTGATCAATACCGGCGGTATTGCTTGTGCCGGAATGACCGGTGGCGGTGGTGGCGGCGCCATGGTCGAGATTTTCATCGGGCTGCCGAACGGCCACGCCCGCAAGGTCTTTGCGCGTTACGCCCTCGGGGCGGAAATCCGCGGCAGCACGGTCTGGCTGGGAAGCAGCGGCGACCAATGCCGCGGCTCCGCCGCCGTTGCCCCCGCGCCAACGAAGACGTGTCAGGTTCCGCTGATCTGGAACAAGGACACCCAGAGCTTCGACCAGGGACCGCCGACCACCACACAGTGAACGACCGTCGGCTGACGGCGCTGCCCGCGGCCTGCAGGAAGCTCCAGGGGCCTATGAGAACGCACGCCGGACCGCTATTATCCGGCTATGCTTCTCCTGATCGATAACTACGATAGCTTCACCTACAACCTCGTCCACTTCCTGGGCGACCTCGGCGCGCGCTGCGTCGTGCATCGCAACGACCAGATCACGGTCGACGAGGCGCTGGCGCTGAAGCCAGCCGGCATCGTGCTTTCGCCCGGCCCCTGCACGCCCAACGAAGCCGGTATCTGCATGGACTTGATCCGCGCGGCGGCGAAGGAACAGGTGCCGCTGTTCGGCGTCTGCCTCGGCCACCAGGCGATCGGCCAGGTGTTCGGCGGGCATGTCGTCCGCGCCCCGGAGCCGATGCACGGCAAGCTGTCGGGCGTCGCCCACAAGAACCAGAGCGTCTTCGAGGACGTGCCCTCGCCCTTCCAGGCGACGCGCTACCATTCGCTGATCGTCGACCGGAAGGACTTCCCCAAGGATCTGGAAGTCACCGCCGAGACCGGTGAGATCATCATGGGCCTGCGCCACAAGACACTGCCGATCCACGGCGTGCAGTTCCACCCCGAGAGCATCGCCTCGGAGCACGGCCACAAGATCCTCGAGAATTTCCTGAAGATCGCCGGGGATCACCCCAGCCAGCAGAACAAGAAAAAGGCGGCCTGATCCGCCGAAAGGAAACGCCATGATCGATCGCCGCACGCTTGTCCTCTCGCTTGCGGCGACCGCCGCGTCGCCGCTCGCAACGTCGACGGCCTTCGCGCAGGCATGGCCGGCCAAGCCGATCCGCATCATCGTGCCGTTTCCGGCCGGCCAGGCGACCGACATCCTGGCGCGCATGATGGCCGACCAGCTCACCAAGGCTCTGGGCCAGCAGGTCATCGCCGAGAATCGCCCCGGCGCGGGCGGACAGATCGGGGCCGACGTCGCGGCCAAGGCACCGCCCGACGGTTACACCTTGTTGATGGTGACGATCTCGACGCACGGGATCAGCCCGGCGCTCTATCCGAAGCTGCCCTACGACCCGCAGAAAGATTTCGCGCCGATCGCCAATATCGGGCTGACGCCGCAGGTGCTGATGACCAGCCTGAAGAGCGGTATCAACTCGGTCCCCGATCTCGTCACCAAGGCGAAGGCCGGCGCTGATCTCAACTACGGCTCCTCCGGCAACGGCTCGGCCAGCCATCTCGCGGTCGAGATGCTGAAAAGCGCGGCTGGCATCAAGCTCACGCACGTGCCGTTCAAGGGCAATGCCGAGGCGCAGCTCGCGCTGCAGAGTGGCGACATCCAGCTCCTGTCCGACGCCGTGCCTGGTGCGGTCGGCCCAGTGAAGTCTGGCAAGGTGAAGGCCATCGGCATTGCCGATGAGCGCCGCTCGCCCTTCCTGCCCGATCTGCCGACGGTCGCGGAACAAGGCATTTACGGCGTCGTCGCCGTCGGCTGGATTGGCTTGTCGGCGCCCGCCAAGACGCCCGAGCCGATCCTCGACAAGATCAGCGCCGAGGTCATGCGCATCCTCAAGGATCCCGAGGTGCTGGAGAAGATGAAAGGCCTGTCCTTCGTGCCGGCCAAGGAATCGCGCCAGGAATTCGAGGCCTATATCGCCATCGAGAACACCAAGTGGCGCAAGATCATCAACGATGCCGGCGTGAAGATCGAATAGCGCCTATTCCAGCACGGCGTGCGCGGCACCACCCTGCGCCTTGGCCTTGCGCAGCAGCAGGATCAGCGGCAGGGCCAGCAGCGCCACCAGCATCATCAGCTTGAAGTCGTTGGCGTAGGCAATGACGGCGGCCTGCTTGGTCACCTCGGCGTTGAGCGCCGCGCGGCCGACGGTCGTGGCCATGTTCCAGAACTGCGCGGCCCCCGCCTGCCCCAGCGCATCGTTGAACGGCGTCACGTGGCCGGCCAGTTCAGCGTGCACGAGTTGGGTGTTGCGCGTCAGCAGGAAGATCACCATCGAGATGCCGATGCTCGAGCCGATGTTGCGCATCAGGCTGTAGAGCGCGGTGCCCTGGGTGCGCAGGCGGCCCGGCAGAGTTGCGAAGGTGATGGTCGAGAGCGGCACGAACATGAAGCCGAGGCCCATACCCTGCATCACGCCGGTGCGGATCAAGGTCCATTCCGAGACGTTGGGCGTGAAGCCCGTCATCTCCCACAGCACCTCGGCGGTGATCAGCAGGCCGGCGGCCAGCAGGATGCGCGGATCGACGCGGTTGATGATGCGGCCGACGACCATCATGGCCACCATCGTGCCCATGCCGCGCGGCGCCAGGATGAGGCCGGCGGTCACCACCGGATAGCCCATCAGGTTCTGCAGGTAGGGCGTGATCAGCGCCAGCGAGGCCAGCAGGATGATGCCGACCACGAAGATGAAGCAGAGGCCGACCGAGAAATTGCGGTCCTTGAAGATGCTGGGATCGATGAAGGGCTGCTTCACGGTGAAGGTCTGGACGAGGAACAGGTAGAAGGCGAGCGCGGCCAGCACGGTCTCGATCACGATCTCGGTCGAGGAGAACCAGTCGATCTGCTCGCCGCGGTCGAGCATCATCTGGAACGAGCCGATGGCGATGCTGAGCATCGCGAAGCCGAACCAGTCGAACGAATCGCGGCGGGTCTTCGTCTCCTCCAGATAGGCGGAGAGGCCGAGGAAGGTGATCACGCCGATCGGCACATTGATGTAGAAGACCCAGCGCCAGTTGTAGACGTCGGTCAGCCAGCCGCCGAGCGTCGGACCCAGGATCGGGCCCACCATGACGCCCATGCCCCACAGTGCCATCGCCGAGCCGTGCCTCTCCTTCGGATAGGAATCGAGCAGCACCGCCTGCGACAGCGGCACCAATGAAGCGCCGAACAGGCCCTGCATCAGGCGGAACAACACCATCTCCGGCAACGACACCGCGAGGCCGCACAGAACCGAGGCGCCCGTGAAGCCCGCGACGGCAATCTGGAACAGCCTCTTGCGACCCAGGCGCGCCTCGAGGAAGCCGGTGACCGGCGTCGCGATGGCGGCGGCCACGATGTACGAGGTCAGCACCCAGTTGATCTGGTCGGTCGTCGCCGATAGCGAGCCCTGCATGTAGGGCAGCGCCACGTTGGCGATGGTCGTGTCCAGCGCCTGCATGATCGTCGCGAGCATGACGCAGAGCGTCAGCGGGACGATGTGCTGCGGGAGAGGTTTGGAGGTGGCGTTACTCATGGCTGGAGGCCCAGCGGATCAGAGTCCGCTGAACAGGTCGGCAAGCTGGCGTTGATGGCCGGTGTCGATCTCGACGTAGGCGCTCATGCCGGTGCGCAGCGGCGGCGCGCCTTCGGGCATCTCGACCTTGAGGCGGATCGGCACCCTCTGCACGACCTTCACCCAGTTGCCAGTGGCGTTTTGCGCCGGCAGCACCGAGAACTCCGCACCCGTCGCCGGGGCGAGACTGGTCACCGTCGCCTTCCATTCGCGGCCGGGATAGGCGTCGATCGACACCGTCGCCTTGTCGCCGGGGTGGAGGTTGGTGAGATCGGACTCCTTGGGGTTCGCCTCGACCCATACGTCGGCCGTCGAGACGAGGCTGAACGCCGCCTGCGCCGCCGGCAGATATTCGCCGACTTGCAGCGCATCGACGTTGGTCACGATGCCGGGGATTGGCGCCAGCACGGTCGTGCGTGTGAGATCGCGGCGCGCCTTGTCGACCTGCGCCTGCGCGGCGAGATAGTTCGCGTTCTGCTCGATCGGCGCATCGGCCTTGCCGCCGAGCTGCGCCAACGCCGCTTCGGCATCGTGCTGCGCCACGAGCAGCCGCTCGCGCGCCGTGTCGAGGTCGCGCTTGGCCTGGTCGAAAGTCGCCTGGGCCGCGACGCCGCGCTTCAGCAGGTCCTGCTGGCGCTGCGCTGTCGTCTCGTAGAAGCCGATATCGGTCTTGGCCTGCTCGATCTGCGCGAGCTTCTGGCGATAGGTCGCCTGCTGCGTCACGATCTGGTTGCGGACCGCGCCGAGATTGGCCTCGGCGCCTGCGAGCGCGATCTTGAACGGCTCCTGATCGAGGGTGAACAGGACCTGCCCCTTCTCGACCACCTGGCTCTCGCGCACCGCGACATTGGCCACGATGCCCGACACGTCGGTTGCCACGGTCAGCTTACCGGCATGGACATAGGCATTGTCGGTCGAGACGTATCGGCCGCCCGTCATGTAGGCGAACAGGCTGCCGGCCAGGACGACGGCGGGTCCGAGAATGAGCAGGATGCGGCGCAGGTTGCCGGGCTTGCGTCGCGGCTTCAGCTTCGCCTTGGGCGGCGCGGAGACCTCGAAGCGCTGCAGCAGCTTTTCGGCCGCGGCCTGATCGGCGTCGGCGGGAACGAGCTGTGGGCCCACTTGAGGAGTCGCGGGCGCTTCGACTTCGTCGGCCAATTCACTGCGACGGAAAATACTCCGGTTAGCCATTACTCACACTCCTCTCGCTGGCCGGCACGGTCGCCTTGGCCAGCAAATTCGCCTTCATGCTGCTCAGCACGCCGAACAGCCGGTCGCGGTCTTCCTCGGCCACGCCCTCCAACGCCTCGCCCCGGGTCGCGGCTCCGATCGTGAAAATGTCGGCGATCAACGGATGCGCCTTGGCGGTCAGGTGAAGCTGGCGGATGCGCCGGTCGGTCGGATGGGCACGGCGCTCGACGAGGCCCGCCTCCTCCAGCCGGTCGAGCAGCCGCGTCAGCGTGATCGGCTCGACTTCGAGGATGTCGGCCAGGCCGCTCTGCTGGATGCCTTCGTTGCGCGCGAGATGCGCGAGCACCTGACACTGGGAGCGCGTCAGGCCGAGGCCCCGCGCATTCTGTTCGAAGCGCTTGCGCATCAGCCGGGCCACGTCGTGCAACAGGAAGCCGAGATTTCGTTCGGGAAGTTCCATGGGCTCTTTCCTAGGTTAGCTTAAGATAAGCTAGCTTATTAATTTGACAAGAGATGCCATGGGGTTTGATCCGGATTTTGAAGAAAGCGTGTTCAATCAACCTATTACGGCCGATTCCTCATGCGAAATCGGCCGCAGGTGGCGGTTGAATAGCCTGTTTCCGGTCGCTCAGGGCGCGACGCCGAAGCCCGCGCGCTGGATCGCCTTGGTGATCGCCGGGACGTCGGCCTCGGCCGGGAGACGCATCTCCCCGCTCTTGAGATCGACGGAGAGAGGCGCGGTGCCCGCGCCGGTGGCGGCACGGGTGACGGCCTTTACGCAGCCGTCGCAATCCATGCCGGTGACCTTGAGGATGAGTTCTTGAGCCATGTGATATAGCTTCGCGCCCGCCGGCCGAACCGGCAAGAGGCAAAAAGTACGGGGTTCTGGTGAGCGGCGACATCGACGATTTTCGTGGCCTTCTGGCCAAGGTGGGCAACGGCGAGACCCTCGGGATCGACGAGGCCGAGCGGGCCTTCGGGATCATGACCTCGGGCGACGCCACTCCGGCCCAGATGGGCGCGTTCCTGATGGGCCTGAAGGTCCGCGGCGAGACGGCCGAGGAACTGGCCGGCGGATCTCGCGCGCTGCGAGCCAAAGTCCTGCGCGTGAAAGCGCCCGAGGGCACGATCGACATCGTGGGCACCGGCGGCGACCATCACGGCACCTACAACGTCTCCTCCTGCTCGGCCTTCGTCGTGGCAGGTGCCGGCGTCCCGGTGGCCAAGCACGGCAACCGCGCCTTCACCTCCAAATCCGGCGCGGCCGACGTGCTGTCCGCCTTGGGAATCGGCATGGAAGTGCCGATCGAGGCGTTGGAGCAGGCGCTGGTCGAGGCCAAGGTCTGCTTCCTGATGGCGCCGCGCCATCACAGCGCCATGCGCAACGTGGCCGGTCCTCGTGTGGAGCTCGCGCCCTCGCGCACCATCTTCAACTTGCTCGGCCCCATGTCGAACCCTGCACTGGTGAAGCGTCAGCTGGTGGGTGTGTTCGACCGCCGCTGGCTGCGGCCGGTCGCCGAGGCGCTGGGCCAGCTCGGTCTCGAGCGCGCCCTGGTCGTGAACGGCCAGGACGGCATGGACGAGCTCACCACGACGACCGCGAGCTGGGCCGCCTCGCTCGAGAACGGCAAGGTGACCGAGATCGAGATCGCGCCCGAGGAGATTGGCGTGAAGCGCGCCACGCTCGACCAGCTGAAGGGCGGCGACGCGGCGCACAATGCCGAGGCGATCCACGCGCTGCTGGGCGGCGAGAAGAACGCCTTCCGCGATATCGTGCTGCTGAACAGTGCCGCCGCGCTCATGGTCGCGGGCAAGGCAAAGGATTTGAAGGAAGGCGCCGCCATGGCCGCCCAGTCGATCGACAGCGGCAAGGCAAAGGAAGCGCTGGCGACGTTGAAGAGGATTTGCGCATGAGCGACACGCTCGACAAGATCGTCGCGGACAAGAAGGTCCATGTGGCCGCGTGCAAGGCGCGCCGCTCGCTGGCGGACGTAGAAGCCCTCGCCCGCTCGGCCGACAAGCCGCGCGGTTTCGCGAAGGCGCTGAAGGCCACTATCGCCGACGGCCGATACGGGCTGATCGCGGAGATCAAGAAGGCGTCGCCCAGCAAGGGCCTGATCCGTCCCGACTTCGACCCGCCCTCCCTCGCCCGCGCCTATGAGCGCGGTGGCGCGACCTGTCTCTCGATCCTGACCGACGAGCCCTACTTCGAGGGCAAGGACGAGTTCCTGGTGCAGGCCCGTTCGGCGGTGAAGCTGCCGGCGCTGCGCAAGGATTTCATGATCGATCCCTACCAGGTGCCGGAAGCGCGCGCGCTGGGCGCCGACTGCATCCTGCTGATCATGGCCTGTCTCGACGATGCGCTGGCCGCCGAACTGGCGAAGCTGGCGCACGACTGGGGCATGGACGTGCTGGTCGAGGTGCACGACGCCGAGGAGTTGCAGCGCGCCCTGAAGATCGATGCCGACCTGTTCGGTGTGAACAATCGCAACCTCAAGACGCTGGCTGTCGATCTCGCCACGACCGAGAAGCTGGCGCCGATGGTGCCGAAGGACCGCGTGCTGGTGGCCGAGAGCGGCCTCGGCTCCCCGGCCGATCTAGCGCGCATGGCCAAGGTCGGCGCCTCGGCGTTCCTGATCGGCGAGAGTTTCATGCGCAAGCCCGACGTCGAAGCGGCGGTGCGCGAGATCCTGGTGCGCGAGGCGGCATGAAGCGAGCCGGCAAGAAGCAAGCGGCCGCGCTCACTCATTTCGACGAGGGCGGCAATGCCCGCATGGTCGATGTCGGCGGCAAGGAGATTACCGAACGTGTCGCCGTCGCCCGCGCGAGCGTCACCATGCAGGCCGCGACGCTAAAACTGATCCGCGACAAGAAGGCCAAGAAGGGCGACGTGCTCGCGGTGGCGCAGCTCGCCGGCATCATGGCGGCGAAGAAGACGCCCGACCTGATCCCGCTCTGCCATCCGCTGTCGCTGTCCTCGGTCGACGTGAAGCTGTCGCTGGATCCTAAGCGCAAGGCGGTCGACATCGAGGCGACCTGCAAGCTGAAGGGCAAGACCGGCGTCGAGATGGAAGCGTTGACCGCCGCCTCCGTCGCCGCCCTCACCGTCTACGACATGTGCAAGGCGGTCGATCGCGGCATGGTGATCTCCGAGGTGAAGCTCCTCCACAAGTCCGGCGGCAAGTCGGGGACATGGGAAGCACGATGAAGCCAGGAATGCTTTCGGTTCGTGATGCCCACGCCCGCGTGATCGCGGCGTTCGAGCCGCTTCCCTCTGAGACCGTCTCCGTCGCGGAGGCGGCTGGTCGCGTGCTCGCCGTCTCGCCCAAGGCGCGACTGACGCAACCGCCGTCGGATCTCTCGGCGATGGACGGCTATGCCGTGCGCGCGGAGGATGTGCCCGCCGCGCCGACGACCCTGACACTCGTGGGCCAGGCGCCGGCCGGCGGCTCCTACGATCACGCGCTGAAGCCCGGTGAGGCCGTGCGCATCTTCACCGGCGGCCCGTTGCCGATGGGCGCCGATTCGATCGTGATCCAGGAAGACACCAAGGCCGATGGCGCGAAGATCACGATCCTCGAAGCGCCGCGGCTCGGTCGGCACGTCCGCAAGGCTGGCCTCGACTTTTCCGTGGGCGACATGCCGCTCGAGGTGGGCCGCACGCTCACCACCCGCGACGTCGCCCTGGCCGCCGCGATGAACCATCCGTGGCTTTCGGTCTATCGCAAGCCGCGGGTTGCCATCCTCTCGACCGGCGACGAACTCGTCATGCCAGGCGAACCGGTCGGGCGGAACCAGATCGTCTCCTCATCGGGCATTGCGGTCGCGGCGCTCATTCGCGGCTGGGGTGGCGAGCCCACCCTGTTCGACATCGCGCGCGACGATGCGAAGCTGATCGAGAGCTGCATCGCCGCCGGCGCACAGCACGACCTGCTCATCACCCTGGGTGGCGCCTCCGTGGGCGACCACGATCTCGTGCAGGGTGCACTGAAGGCCCAGGGCTTCGACATGGATTTCTGGAAGATCGCCATGCGCCCCGGCAAGCCGCTGATGTTCGCGGCCAGGGATCGCGCGCGCGTGCTCGGCCTGCCGGGCAATCCCGTCTCGACAATGGTCTGCTCGCTCCTCTTCATGAAGCCCGCGCTGGAGCGGATGCTGGGTCAGTCGGGTGCTCTCGTGCGGACCGTGCCGGCCCGCCTCGCCGTCGACGTGAAGGCGAACGACCAGCGCGAGGACTATGTCCGCTCGCGTCTCGCCCGTGCCGCCGACGGGTCACTCACGGTCGATCCGCATCCGGTGCAGGACAGTTCGATGCTGTCGGTGCTGGCGGCCTGCAACGGGCTGATGATCCGCCCCGCCCACGATCCCGCGCGCAAGGCGGGAGACACCGTGCAGGTCGTCGATCTGCAGGGCTTGCCCGGCGGCTACTGACGCCGGCGGCTCGGAGGGGCGAATACGCTGATGCCGCCCATCGAACTCGTCCTCAAGAGCGGAACGGCGGCGATCCTGCTGCTGACGGGCCTTTTGCTGTTACGCGATCGCCGGCACATGACGACGGGGCCACTGGGCAGCCTCCTGGCGCTCAGCGTGGCCGCCGCCGCTGTCGTGTCGGTTGCCGGTGCCCGTTCTCCCTGGCTCTGGCCGATCATGCTGATGGCGATGGGTACGCCCGCGCTGCTGTGGATCTGGGCGGGCGCTCAATTCGTCGACGATTTTCGACTGTCGTGGCGCGACGCGGTCGCATGGGCGCTTCTGCCGGTCGTTGGAGCTCTGGGCATCTACCAATGGCGGCCGTGGATGGGCACGGCGGAAGATGTGATTGGCCTGTCGTTCGTCTTCCTGACGGCCTGGCGCGTGCTGGCGGGCCTGCGCGACGACCTGGTGGAGAGGCGTCGCCGTCTGCGTCCGGTGCTGGTGATCCTGGCGGTGCTCTACGCAGGCGGCGTGCTGCTGATGAACATGCTGGGCAGAGGTCAGCCCCTCGATCCGACCAGCCGTATCGTCGAGGCGTCGGTGCTGGCGGCACTCGCCGTCGCCTTTGCTCTGGTCGGGCTGCGGGCGAGCCGTTCCCTGCTCGAGGCCGCGCCTGTTCCAGCTGAACTTTCGCCCCGCGAAGATGCCGCTATCCCCGCAGGCGCCGTCGATGACCAGGAAGAGGCCCTGATGGCCGGGTTGCGCCATCTCATGGAAAAGGAGAAGGCCTATCGTCAGGAAGGGTTCGGCATGGACATGCTGGTCTCTCTCCTGGGGGCGCCGGAATACCGGCTGCGTCGGCTGATCAACCAGCGACTCGGTCATCGCAACTTCAGCAGCTTCGTGAACGGCTACAGACTGGCTGAAGCGATGACTGCGCTGGCCGATCCCGCGCAGGCCGAGGTGCCCATCCTGACCATTGCCCTCGATTCGGGCTTTCAGTCGATCGGACCGTTCAACCGGGCCTTCAAGGCGCATACCGGCATGACGCCGACGGCCTTCCGCAAGCAGGCCGAATCCCGAACGGACAGGCCAATTTAAGGAATCGGCCAGCGCATCACCGAAATCGGCGAGACCCGAGAGAGAGCGCGACGCAATTTGAGCAGGCATTTCCCTCCAGGAAGGATCACCTGTGAACCTGTCCACCGTTCTCACCTGGTCGTTGCCCGTGGTGATTGCCCTGGCGACCCTCGAAGGCCTTGTTCTGACCTTCGTCGCCCGACGCCCCTATGACTGGCGATCCTTTGCGGCGTCGCTCACCGATGTGCTCGTGCGGGAGTATGTCGTCTATGCATTCGTGGGCATCAGCATCGTCGGCCCTCTGATCGGATTCGCCTGGAAGAATCGGCTGGCGACAGTCGAACTGAACGGCTTCGCCAGCTTCGCCCTGCTCTTTCTCGGGCAGGAGTTCGCCTACTACTGGTTCCATCGCGCGGCGCATCGGGTGCGCTGGTTCTGGGCGACGCACGCGGTGCATCACTCGCCCAGCGAGTTCAACCTGGGTATCGCCTATCGCTTCGGCTGGACCGGCAGGCTTGCCGGCAATGCCATCTTCTTCGTGCCGATGATCTGGCTGGGCTTCGCCCCGCCGGCGGTGTTCGCGGCGCTGGCGCTCAATCTCCTCTACCAGTTCTGGCTGCACACCGAATGGGTGCCGAAGCTCGGGTGGCTGGAATACGTGCTCAACACGCCCTCCCACCACCGCGTCCACCACGCCTCGAACAGCGAATACATCGACGCCAATTATGGCGGCGTGCTGATCATCTTCGACCGGCTCTTCGGCACCTTCGTCATCGAGCGGGCCGATCTGCCCTGCCGCTATGGGCTGGTGAAGCCCCTGATTTCTCATAACCCGATACGGATTGCCTTCCACGAGTGGTTCAACCTGCTCGACGACCTGCGTGGCGCCCGTTCCTGGCGTGATGCTCTTGGTTACCTGTTTGGACCTCCCGACTGGCGGCCTGCTGCATGCAAATTGGCGGCGGGACGAGCCTCTCAGACGGGCACTGATCCCCGTTCGCCTCGGGATAAGTTGACCTTTTGGCGGAACTAAACTAGAACATGTGTCGGGTTTCAGGATTTGTTCCTAAATCCGGTAGGCGTTCTGGGGAGAAGACGGTGCTAACCCGCAAGCAAAACGAACTGCTCCTGTTCATCAACAAGCGGCTGAACGACGACGGCGTGTCGCCCTCCTTCGACGAGATGAAGGAAGCGCTGCGGCTGAAGTCCAAGTCAGGCATTCATCGCCTGATCACCGGCCTCGAAGAGCGTGGTTTCCTGCGCCGCCTGCCCCATCGCGCACGCGCGCTGCAGGTCGTGAAGCTGCCCGACAGCGCCGCCCTGCCGGCGCCGAACGTGACCCCTCTTCTCGCCGACGCCCGCCGCGCCGGTTTCTCCGAAGGCCGCGAAGGCTTCGTGCCGCAGATCGTACGCGCCGACCGCGTGCCGCTGGCCGGCGCCATCCAGGCCGCCAACGAAGCGCAGGCGCTCAGCCTTCCCCTCTATGGCCGGATCGCCGCCGGTACGCCGATCGAGGCGCTGCGCGACAATTCGACGACCGTCGACGTCCCCGTCTCCCTGCTGGGGTCGGGCGCGCACTACTGCCTCGAGGTCCAGGGCGATTCGATGATCGAGGCCGGTATCCAGAACGGCGATATCGCGATCATCAAGAGCTCCGACACCGCCGAGACTGGCGAGATCGTCGTGGCCCTGATCGACGACACCGAAGCCACGCTGAAGCGGCTGCGCAAGAAGGGCGCGTCGATCGCCCTCGAGCCCGCCAATGCCGCCTACGAGACACGGATCTTCGGACCGGATCGCGTGAAGATCCAGGGCCGCCTCGCCGGCCTCTATCGCCGCTATCACTGAGACCGATCAGGCCCTGGCCTGATCGAACACGCGGAACCAGTTCTCGCCGGTGATCTTCGCGACGTTTGCCGGCGTGGTGATGCGATTGAGTGCGGCCACGATGTCGGGATAGCCGCTGGCATCCTTCGGCACACCGCTACGGCCGCCAGCCATGTCGAGGCCGATGGCGATGTGGTCCGCTCCCACCAGCTTGATCGCATAGTCGATCTGCTCGGCCCATTCGTCGGCCGTCGGGATCAGCGGCTCCAGCTCGGGCAATTCCTTCCAGCCGCCACGGGCTCGCCAGATCTCGCCGAACTCGCGGTCGAAGCGCTGGATATATTCGCCATGATCGCCCGGCGGCCGCGGGAAGTCCGGCTTGTAGCCCAGCATGTTGGGCAGCGCCTTGGCCGCCGCCGCGGCTTTTTCGGGATTGTCCGCCAGCCATTTGCGGTAACGCTTGCCGACCACGGCCGCGCCGCCATGGATACCGACCAAACCGCCCTTGGTCGCGATCGCCTTCAGCATCTCATCGGACATGCCGGTACCGGACACCGACTTCAGCGTCTCGTGACTGGCGACGACGGCCACGCGGCTCGCGGCGACAATCTGTTTCTGGGTCTCCTCGGTGCCGTGCGTGACGTCTATCAGGATGCCGAGCCGGTTCATCTCCGCGACCAGCGCGCGGCCGCGATCGTTCAGCCCGTGGAAATGATCGGGCGGCTGGCCGCCCTGCGATTGCGCCAGCGCGCTGTCGGCGAAGGCGTTGTAGCCGCTCTGGCTCGCGAACTGGATGGTGCGCAGCCCCAGCCGATAGAGCGCGCGCAGCACGTCGAGATCGCCCTCGTGATCCCAGCCCGATTCGCTGCCGAGGAACACGGCCATGCGACCGCTGGCGATGATGCGCCGCGCGTCGGCGGTGCTGAGCGCAATGGCCATTTTGTCGGAGTGCTGTTCGGCAAAGCGGTGTGCCGTCTCGATCAGGCGCATCGCCTGCTTGGGCGTGTAGTTGTAGTTCCAGTAACCGTAGGTGCCGAGGTTATCGATGATGCAGTTTACGCCCGCAGCACGCGCGCGCATGTAATCCCAGCCGGCCTCGTAGGTCTGCGGCTGCCACGGATCGATCAGCTCCCAATAGACGCGATTGGTGACGTGGACGTGCCCATCCATCAGCAGCTTTGGCGCCAGCGCAGGTGCCGGCGTCTGCGCCCAGCTCTTCGTCGAAGCGAGGAGCGCGCCCGCGCCCAGCAGCTTCAGCGCGTGGCGGCGGGACGGGTTGATGCTCTTGTCGGCCATGGCGCGATCCTCCGGGGATCCACTTTTCAGGAAAGTGAATCCTAGGGTCGGTGCGCCACGGCTTCTATCCCCCGATCGGTGCGAGGCACCGCAGGGCGAAGCCTAGAGTGTTACGGCTTCTTGGCGGCGAACGCCCGGCGATTTGCCTCCTCCATCAACACAGTGATCGACTGGGCATTGGCGGGGTGCTCATCGGCCGATTTGTATCCGCGCACGATGTAGACGAAACCGGGAAAGCGGGCATCGACCGAGCTGTATCCGCCACTCGTTCGGGTGATCGTGAGCATCGCCGTTGAGGGGCCGCTGTAGGTGGCCAATTCATAGCCGGCATTCTGGGCGCTCTGCAGCCCGTTCCAGAGCGTCCGCCATTTCACTTCGTCGGCGCTGGCCTTCGGGTCCTTCGGATCGTAAACGCCTTGGGCGCGGAAGGCGCCGGGAACCTTGTCTTCCTTGATCGTGTCGTAGCCCGTCCCGACACCCTTGACCTGATAACTCATCCGCTCTGCCGAATTGCACGCCGCGAGCAGCAGGACCAACGCCAACACAAACCACTTCATTCGTCTCGCCTCCCTCATTGCCGATACAACTAGCATTGAGCAGATGCGTTTCAAAATGCCCGCAAACGGAAACTTCTAGGCGCCCGGCGCTTTCACCGGCGCGGTCTGGCGCATCGAACTGTTGGGCACCCAGGGACGATCGCCGCGCCGGGCATTGGCGGTCTCGCGCCGCACGCCGAGATCGTCAAGCCACAGCGCGTGTGCGCCGTCCTTCCAGGCGTCGCGGCGGTCGATGACGAGGCGCGGGCCGCGGCAGCGCGCCTGGGCGTCGACCGTGGAGAGCACGATATCGGCCGAGCCGCAGGCTTCGGCGAGCCGTTTCTCGTCGCTCACCATCGCGATGCGCCAGGGTCCCTTGCGCCAGCGGCAGAGGCCCGTGCTGCAGCCTAGCCCCAAGGCCTGCTGGTCGGCGCTCACGGTCCAGCGTTTGGCGCCCTCCTGCCCCTGCCGGCGCGCCCAGGAGTCGCTGACGAACCGGTCGGTGCGCGCCGAGGCGACGTGGACCACGCCCTTCTCGTCGCGCAGGCCGAGCACGCGACCATCCTCGCTCATCAGCAGGTCGGGCGGCGGTGGCGGGCCGAGCATCAGCCCGGCGACGATGACCGGCAGCCCGGCATAGCGCCAACGCCGCCGCCACAGGCAGAGCCAGAGCCCGCCGGCGGTGAGAAGCCACAGGCTGGCGCCGGGCAGCGACGGCACGAGCATCGCGGCTTCGGGCCAGGCCGCGACGTGGAAGGCGATGGCGTTCAGCCAGTCGACGCCCCAGCCCATCGGCACCAGCGCGACCGCTTCCAGCCCGAACGGCATCAGCAGCATGGCCAGAAGGCCCCATGGCATGATCCAGAAGCCGGTCAGCGGCACGCCCAGAAGGTTGGCGACGACGCCGAGCAGCGAGAGCCGGTTGAAATGATAGGCCGCGAAGGCGCCGGTGGCGATCGAGGCGATCAGGGTCGTCAGCAGGCTGGCGCCGAGCGCGGCCCCGACACGCCACAACCAGCGATGCCGCGCGAGTTCGGCGCGCTCGTGCAGGCGCCGGCGCAACGGCGCCGCGGATTCCCAGCCCGCGATCAGCGCGACCACCGCGGCAAAGGACATCTGGAACGATGCGCCCGTCAGGGACTCCGGCGCGATCAGGAGCACGATCACCGCCGACCATGCCACGAGGCGCAACGACAGTGCCGTGCGGTCGAGCAGGATTGCGAGCAGCGCGAAGGCCGCCATCGCGCAGGCGCGCTGTGCCGGTACCGGCGCGCCGGCGAGCGCGGTGTAGAAGAGCGCCGCCATCAGCGCGAGCACGGCGGCCACCTTCTTGGCGTCGATGCGGAGGGCCAGCGGCGGGATCAGCGCGATGCCGTAGCGCACGAGCCCCATTACCAGCCCGACCACGAACACGATGTGCAGGCCCGAGATCGACAGGATGTGCGCCAGGCCGGAATCGCGCATCGCCTGGGCCACGTCCTTGTCGACGGCGGTCTGTTCGCCGACCAGCAGCGAGGCGATCACGCCGCCTTCCGGTCCCGGCAGCACCTTCATGATGCGGGCGGCCACGTCGGCGCGCAGCGCGTCGAGGGTGCGCACGAAACCGTCGGGCTTGCCGGGCTCGATCACCGTCGCAGGCGCCAGCGCATAGCCGACGGCGCCGAGCTGCTGGTACCAGGCCACCCGCTGGAAATCGAAGGCGCCGGGCGACGCCGGTCCCGCCGGCGGCGACAGGTTGGCCAGCACCAGCAGCCGGTCGCCGATCACGAGCGGCGGCGCACCCCGGCTCAGCGTGACGCGGACCTTGGCTGGCATCATCTCGGGCGGCGGCACGCCGTTGCCGCGCAGCCGGACCGCCTCAAGCACGACGCGCACGCCGTCGGGCAGGCGCTGGATGTCGGCCACCCTGCCCTCGACGTTGAGGCTGAAGAGCGGGCGGCTGAGGGTCGGCGCAGCGAGGCTGGCGGTGCGCCAGGCGACCAGGCCAAAGCCGGTGGAGGCCGCGACCGCGCCGATGGCCAGCGCCCGGGCGAGGCTTCCTGCAGGCGCCAGCACGGCAACGCCCAGCGCGCTTGCCGCCAGCGCCGGGCCGACCCAGAGCGCGGGCTCGCTCGGCAGCTCGAAGTAGATCGCAATGCCCAGTCCCAGCGCCACGGGCAGCCATAGCATCCAGCGGCCGCGCTCGGCGTCCAGCTGCTGTAGAATCCAGGCGCGCGGGTTTGACACTACCCGGACGCTCCCCTACCTACGGCGCGCTTTTCCGCCAAAATTGCGGCAAAACCCGCGCTTACCGAGCACAAGTTCCCAGGCCGATGACCGTCGTAACCCGCTTCGCCCCCTCGCCGACCGGCTACCTCCATATCGGCGGCGCACGTACCGCCCTGTTCAACTGGCTGTTCGCCAAGCATCACGGCGGCAAGTACCTGCTGCGCATCGAGGACACCGACCGCGCCCGCTCGACCGAGCCCGCGATCGACGCGATCCTCGACGGCCTGTCCTGGCTCGGTCTGCCGTGGGATGGCGAGGTCACCTATCAGTTCGCCCGCGCTGCCCGCCATGCCGAGGTCGCGCACGAGATGCTGGCCAAGGGCCACGCCTATCACTGCTATGCCTCGCCGCAGGAGCTCGACGAGATGCGCGCGGAGCAGAAGGCCGCCGGCAAGCCGATGCGCTACGACGGACGCTGGCGCGACCGCGACCCGAAGGAAGCTCCCGCCGACGTGAAGCCGGTCGTGCGCCTCAGGGCGCCGCAGACCGGCCAGACGATCATCAAGGACGCCGTCCAGGGCGAGGTCACGGTCGAGAACGCCCAGCTCGACGACATGATCCTGCTGCGCGCCGACGGCACGCCGACCTACATGCTGGCCGTCGTCGTCGACGACCACGACATGGGCGTGACGCACGTGATCCGCGGCGACGACCATCTGAACAATGCCTTCCGCCAGCTCCAGATCATCCGTGCGATGGGCTGGCCCGAGCCGGTCTATGCCCACATCCCGCTGATCCATGGCCCGGACGGCGCCAAGCTCAGCAAGCGTCACGGCGCACTGGGCGTCGATGCCTATCGCGACATGGGCTTCCTGCCGGCGGCGTTGCGCAACTACCTGCTGCGTCTCGGCTGGGGGCATGGCGACGACGAGATCATCTCGACGGCGCAGGCGATCGAGTGGTTCGATCTCGACGGTGTCGGTCGTTCGGCCTCGCGCTTCGACATGGCCAAGCTCACCAACCTCAACGCGCACTATCTGCGCGAGACGCCGGATGCCGAATTGCTGCCGCTGGTGCTGCCGCGCATCGAGGAGAAGCTCGGCACCGTCGATGCCGCTGGCCGAGAGCGCATCGTGCGCGGCCTGTCCGGCATAAAGCAGCGCGCGCGCACCCTGATCGAACTTGCGGACAGTCTTGCCTTCTACGCCCGCGCTGGCGCGCCGCCGATCACCGACGACAAGGCCCGGGCGCTGCTGACACCCGACGCCCGTGCCGTGATGGCAAAGCTCGCGCCGGCGCTGGAGCCGCAGGCGGGCGACTGGAGCGAAAAGGCGCTGGAAGAAGCCGTGCGCAAGTTCGCCGAGGCGAACGGGCTGAAGCTCGGCCAGGTCGCTCAGCCGCTCCGAGTTGCGCTGACGGGCTCGACCGCCTCGCCTGGCATCTTCGAAGTGCTGGCCGTGCTGGGGCCTGCCGAGAGCAAGGTTCGTTTGCTGGCGGCCGCCGCTTGAACGGGAGACAGGTAATGGATGACAAGAAGCCGATGCCGGAGGCCGCTGCGAACGAAGAGGCGCGGGATTTCATTCGCGACCTGGTTCAGTCGGATCTCGCCAGCGGAAAAGTGCAGAGTCTCGTTACGCGCTTTCCACCGGAGCCGAACGGCTATCTGCATCTCGGCCACGCAAAATCCATCTGCTTGAATTTCGGAGTTGCGAACGAATTTGGCGGCCGCTGCCACCTTCGCTTCGACGACACCAACCCCGCGAAGGAGGAGCAGGAGTACATCGACGCCATCAAGCGGGACGTACATTGGCTCGGCTTCGACTGGGGCGAGCATCTGTACCATGCGTCGGACTATTTCCAGACGTTGTACGATTGGGCCGAGCACCTTATCCGCGCCGGCCTCGCCTATGTAGACGACACCCCGCCCGACGAGATGCGGGCAATGCGCGGCACGCTGACCGAACCGGGTCGCGCTTCGCCGTACCGCGACCGCTCGGTGGAAACCAATCTCGGCCTGTTTCGAGACATGCGCGCCGGCAAGTTTCCGAACGGTGCCTGTGTGCTGCGGGCGAAAATCGACCTTGCTTCCGGCAACATGAACCTGCGCGACCCCGTCCTGTATCGCATCCTGCACGTGGCTCACCCGCGCACCGGCACGCAGTGGTGCATCTACCCGAACTATGACTTCGCGCATGGCCAGTCCGACGCCATCGAACACGTCACGCATTCACTCTGCACCCTGGAGTTCGAGGACCATCGTCCGCTCTACGAGTGGTTCCTCGATCACCTGCCGGTGCCAGCGCGCCCGCGCCAGACCGAATTTGCCCGCCTCAATATCGGGTACACGGTCCTTTCCAAACGCTACCTGACGGATCTGGTGCGACGCGGCATCGTAAGTGGATGGGACGATCCGCGCATGCCGACGCTGGCAGGGCTGCGCCGTCGCGGCGTGCCACCGGAGGCGATCCGCGACTTCGTTCGGCGCATCGGCATGTCCAAGGCCAACAGCGTCGTCGATCTCGCCATGTTCGATCACTCGATCCGTGACCATCTCAATCGAGCAGCGCCGCGGCGCATGGCGGTCCTGCGGCCGCTCAAGCTCGTGATCGAGAACTTTCCCGAAGACCACGTCGAAGAGCTGGAGGCCGTCAATCACCCGGGAGATCCGGGCGCCGGCACGCGTACGCTTCGATTCAGCAGAGAAGTCTTCGTCGAGCGCGACGACTTCATGGAGAATCCGACGAACAAATTCTTCCGGCTGGCGGTGGGGCGGGAAGTCAGGCTGCGCTACGCCTATCTCGTCACCTGCCGCGAGGTGATCAAGGATGCAGACGGCAACGTGGTCGAACTTCGCTGCACCTACGATCCCGCGAGCCGCGGCGGCAACGCGCCGGACGGTCGAAAGGTAAAGGCCACCCTGCACTGGGTATCCGCCCGGGATGCGCTTCCCGCCGAAGTCCGATTGTACAGCACGCTCTTTAGCCGCCCTGACCCGGGCCTCGGTGGCGATCTCGATGCCGACCTGAATCCAGGCTCGCTCGAAGTCGTATCGGGCGCACTGCTGGAGCCTTCATTGGCAGAAGCACCTGAAGGGCAAGCCGTGCAGTTCGAGCGGCTGGGCTATTTCTGCCCGGATCTCGCGAGCCGCTCGGGGACTCTGGTGTTCAACCGCACGATCGATCTGCGGGATACCTGGGCAAAGGTGCAGGTCCAGAGTTAAGGACAGCGGTGCCCCGAGACGAGGCGCGATTGCTGGCGGCTGCCGGATAGAATGATCCAGCCGCAGCGATCACGCTGCGGCGATGACAACACGCGTCTGGATCTGGCTGCTGTCGCTGTCCGTCCTGTGGGGCGGCTCGTTCTTCTTCGCCAAGGTGGCTCTGGCCGAACTGGCGCCGCTCACGGTGGTGTTCTGTCGCGTGGCGCTGGCGGCCCTCGCCCTGAACCTGGCGCTGGCCCTGGCGGGCAAGGGCCTGTTCCGGCCCAGCACGCCATGGCGCAGCTACGCCACGATGGGACTGCTGAACAACCTCGTCCCCTTCGGACTGATCTTCTGGGGGCAGACGCAGATCCATTCCGGGCTGGCGTCGATCCTGAACGCGACCACGCCGCTCTTCACCCTGGTCGTCGCGCATTTCATCACGGACGACGAACGGATCGACGGCCGCAAGCTCGGCGCGCTGCTGATCGGTATTGCCGGCGTCGCGGTGCTGGTGGGACCGGAGGTGATCTCGAAGAGCCAGGGCATGGCCGGCCAGCTGGCCTGCCTCGGCGCGGCACTCTCCTACGCCTTGGCCGGCGTCTATGGGCGCCGCTTCCGGACGATGGGCGTGGCGCCTCTCGATGCCGCCACGGGACAGGTCACCGCGAGCGCCATGTTGATTCTGCCGATCATGCTGGTGGTCGACCAGCCATGGTCGCTTGGTGCCTTTCCGACGATGGTCACCTGGAGTGCGCTTGCAGGCCTCGCGCTGCTTTCGACGGCTCTCGCCTACTTCCTGTATTTCCGCATTCTTGCGGTGGCCGGGGCGACCAACTTGTTGCTTGTCACATTCCTGATACCGGTGACGGCTATCCTGCTCGGTGCACTGATCCTCGGCGAGCGGCTGGAGCCGCGACAATTCGCGGGGATGGTGCTGATCGGCCTCTCCCTCGCGGTAATCGACGGCCGAATCCCAAGTCTTCTACGCCTCGCGAAATAGCGGCCCGGCTGCACAATTGCGCTGTCTGGGGTGGCTTGTTAGGGTGCCGCCGAACCGGCGAACGGCACCCATTTTGGTGCGCGCGCCTTGCCCGAATCGAGCCTGAAAAGAGTTCATCCTATGGCCAAATCGACCGTGACGCTGACCGACAACGAAACCGGCAAGTCCTATGAGATGCCGATCATTCACGGCACCATCGGGCCGCGTCTGGCCGATATCCGCAAGTTCTACGGCGAGTCGGGGATGTTCACCTACGACCCCGGCTTCACCTCGACCGGCTCGTGCGGTTCGAAGATCACCTACATCGACGGCGACGAAGGCCTCCTGCTCCATCGCGGCTACAACATCGCCGAGCTCGCCGAGCAGAGCGACTTCATGGAAGTCTCTTACCTGCTGATGAAGGGCGAGCTGCCGAACAAGGCGCAGAAGGACAAGTTCGTCAAAGACATCACGAACCACACGATGGTTCACGAGCAGCTCAGCCAGTTCTATCGCGGCTTCCGTCGCGACGCCCATCCGATGGCGATCTGCTGCGGCGTCGTCGGCGCCCTCTCCGCCTTCTATCACGACTCGCTCGACATCCATGATCCGCACCAGCGGATGGTGGCGTCGTACCGCCTCGTCGCCAAGATGCCGACGATCGCGGCGATGGCCTACAAGTATTCGGTCGGCCAGCCGTTCGTGTATCCGCGCAACGACCTCTCCTACGCCGCCAACTTCCTGCGCATGATGTTCTCGGTCCCGGCCGAGGAGTACGAGGTGAACCCGATCGTCGAGAAGGCGATGGACCGCATCCTCATGCTCCATGCCGACCACGAGCAGAACGCCTCGACCTCGACGGTCCGCCTCGCCGGCTCCTCGGGCGCCAACCCGTTCGCCTGCATTGCGGCCGGCATCGCCTCGCTGTGGGGCCCGAGCCATGGCGGCGCCAACGAAGCCGTCATCAACATGCTGAACGAGATCGGCGGCAAGCAGAACATCCCGGGCTTCCTGTCCCGCGTGAAGGACAAGGCCGACCACACCCGCCTGATGGGCTTCGGCCATCGCGTCTACAAGAACTACGATCCGCGCGCCAAGGTGATGCGCCAGACCTGTCACGAGGTCCTGACCTCGCTCGGCGTCACCCATGATCCGCTGCTCGAGCTGGCCATGGAGATGGAGCAGATCGCGCTCAAGGACGACTACTTCGTCTCGAAGAAGCTCTACCCGAACGTCGACTTCTACTCGGGCATTATTTTCCGCGCGATCGGCATCCCGACCTCGATGTTCACCGTTCTGTTCGCGGTGGCCCGTACGGTCGGCTGGATTTCTCAGTGGAACGAGATGATCGAGGATCCGGACCAGAAGATCGGCCGTCCGCGTCAGCTCTACAACGGCCAGACCGAGCGCCCCTACAAGCCGCTTCACATGCGGGGCTAGTTCGCTCTCCGGGAGGGAAGCGAGAAGCACATGGCAAGATCATCATTCGGGCCGCACCGGGGGGAAACATCCTGGGCAGCCACACAGACACCAAGGGTCATGCCGCGCATCGTGCGGCTTGGCCGTCCGGCCAACGACAATGTCCGCCCGGCCGGCGTGCGGACATGGGTGTTCGTCACCGCGGCCGGGATCACCGGCGCGGTACTGGCGCTGATCGTCTCGAACTGGCGGTTCTTCTAGAGCCGGGTGACTTGGCGAAACGAATTAAGGCCCGCGATTGCGGGCTTTTTTTCGTGGATTGGGATGGCTTTGAGCTTCGGGTGTTTCTCCGGCGCTCCCGGACATTGCCGGAGGCAATGTCCTGCCGCTCCCTGGGCTGAGCGAAGCTCAGCCCTTACGCTCAATCAGCTCGATCTTGTAGCCGTCGGGGTCTTCAACGAAGGCGATGACGGTCGTGCCGAACTTCACGGGGCCGGCCGGGCGCGTGACCTTGCCGCCGGCCTTGGTCACTTCCTCGCAGAGCTTGTAGCAATCGGGCACGCCGATCGCGAGATGGCCGAAGCCGGTGCCCAGCTCGTAGGGCTTTTCCTGGTCCCAGTTGTGGGTCAGCTCGACCACGCAATGCTCGGGCTCGTCGCCATAGCCGACGAAAGCCAGGCTGTACTTGCCGTCCGGCACGTCGCGCTTGCGCAGCAGCTTCATGCCCATCGGGCCGGTGTAGAAAGCCAGCGACTTGTCGAGATCCTGAACGCGGATCATCGTGTGCAGCATGCGGTAATTGGCGGCTTGGGTATCGGGCATCTTCCCCCTCCCTATCGGCTGTTTGCTATCGGTCCCGGATCATTGCGGCAAAGGTCGCCTCGGCCGCGACCTTGCCGTCGACCATGGCCTTGCCGGAGAACTTCCAGACGTTGGCGCGGCTCTGCACCTTCTGGACGTGCAGTTCGAGCCGGTCGCCCGGAACGACCGGGCGGCGGAAGCGCACGCCGTCGATCGACATGAAATAGACCAGCTTGCCTTCCGACTCGCCGCCGTAGGTCGCGACGACCAGGACGCAGGCCGTCTGCGCCATCGCCTCGACGACGAGTACGCCCGGCATGACCGGCTCGGACGGAAAATGACCCTGGAAGAACGGCTCGTTGATCGTGACGTTCTTGATGCCCACCGCGCTCTGCTCGAGCTGCATGTCGACCACCTTGTCGATCATCAGCATCGGATAGCGATGCGGGATCATCTGCAGGATGCGCTTGATGTCGACGGACGTCGTGGTCGCGGTGCTGGCGTTCTCGGTGTGGGCGTTCATGACCGCGGTCTCTCCCACTCAGAATCGCGTGCCGAAGCTGAAGCGCAACACCTGCTGCTTGTCCCACAGCTCGTATTGGATGGGCACCGCATAGTCGATACGGATCGGGCCGAAGGGCGAGGCCCACTGGATGCCGACGCCGCTCGATACGCGCATCAGCTGGCTGGTCAGCACGGACGTGGCGCCATAGGCCGATGCCTGGACACCCCAGAGCGAGCCCACGTCGACGAACGCCTTGCCGAGCAGGCCGATTTCCTTCGGCACGAGCGGCAGCGGATAGGAAACCTCGGTCGTGCCCGTGTAGTAGTACTGGCCGCCCAGCGAGTCGGTGGTGTTGGCGTCGCGGGGGCCGATACCGCCGACCGAGAAGCCGCGAAGCGTATCGCCGCCGATGAAGAACAGGTTGTTCAGCCGGATCTGCGATCCCGAATAGGGCACCACCAGGCCGGCCGAAGCGCCGATCGACCAGACGAAGTCCTCGAACAGAGAGCGGTAATAGACGGCGTCGGCGGTCGTGCGGACATACTGCTCCGTACCGATCGCGCCGGCGGCGGCGATCGTGTTGCGGATCAGGAAGCCCTTGGTCGTGTTGAGGCGAACGTCACGCGTATCCCAGAGGATCGTCTCGGAAAGTTCGGAAACGACCTGCGTGCCCGAGTTCTGCTGGATGATCGGCGAGGCCCAGGGCTGAATGTTGTAGATGTCGGTCTGGCGCAGCGTGTAGCGGACGATCTGCCGGATATCCTCGGAATAGGCCCAGCCGCCGCGCAGCGCGAAGCCCAGGCTGCGATCGCTGTAGCTCGCGATCGACTGGCGATCGTTCGAGGTCCGGAAAAGGTCGAAGCCGGCCGAGATCTGGCGATCCATGAAATAGGGCTCAGTGAAGCCCAGGTCGATGGAGGTGCTCAGTGTGCCCAGTGACAGACCGATACGGGCTTCCTGGCCCTTGCCGAGCAGGTTTCGTTCCCTGACCGAGATGTCGCCGACGATACCCGCCGTCGTGGAGTAACCGGCGCCGAACGAGATTTCGCCGGTGCTCTGCTCGACGACCTGGACCTCGAGGTTGGTCTTGTCCGGCGACGAGCCCGGCGCGGCCGAGATATCAACCTTCTCGAAGAAGCCGAGGTTCCTCAGGCGCTGCTGGCTGCGGCGGACCTTGGCGGTGCTGAAGGCGTCGCCCTCGGCCAGGCGGAACTCGCGGCGGATGACCTTGTCGAGCGTTCGGGTGTTGCCCGAGATGTTGATACGCTCGACGTAGACGCGCGGCCCTTCCTGGACGTCGAAGGTGACGTCGATGGTGTTGTTGTCCTTGTTGCGCCGGATGTTGGGGCGCACTTCCACGAAGGCGTAGCCCAGCGAGCCGACCGCTTCCTGGATGTTCGAGACCGACTTCTCGACCTGGTCGGCGTCGTACCACTCGCCCGGCGCGATCGTGAGGAAGGTCTGGAGCACGTCGGTGTCGAGGCCCTGGAAGCGACTCGTGACGTCGATCTTGCCGAACTTGTAGCGGTCGCCTTCATTGATCGTGAAGGTGATGAAAAAGCCTTCGCGGTTGGGCGCCAGCTCCGCCACGGCGGAGACCACGCGGAAGTCGGCGTAGCCTTCGGACAGGTAGAACTTGCGCAGCAGCTCGCGGTCGAGATTGAGGCGATCCGGATCGAAGCGGTCGTCGGACGACAGGAAGCGCCACCAGGCGCTCTCCGACGTCCTGATCTTGCCGCGCAGCGTGCCGTCACCGAACGCTTCGTTGCCCACGAAGCTGATGCGCTTCACGCCGGTCACGTCGCCTTCGTTGATCTCGAAGACCAGATCGACGCGGCCCTGCTCGAGACGGATGATCTTGGGTTCGACGACGGCGTTGTAGCGGCCGCCGCGGCGATAGATGGTCAGGATACGGTCGACGTCGGCCTGGACGCGCGCGCGCGTGTAGACCTGGCGCGGCTTGGATTGCACTTCGTCGCGCAGCTTGTCGTCGTCGATCTTCTTGTTACCCTCGAAGACCACGCGATTGATGATCGGATTTTCCGTCACCTTCACGACGAGGGTCGAACCCTGCATCTCGATCACGACGTCGGCGAACAGCCCGGTCGCGAACAGCGCCTTCAACGAGCGGTCGGCCGCGGCCGCGCTGAACGGTTCACCGACCTTCAGCTGCAGGTACGAGCGGATGGTCTCCGTCTCGGAACGGACATTTCCCTGAATCTGGATGCCGGCGATCGTGCCACCACCAGCCGCAACGACGCCACCACGCTGGGCGTGTGCCGGCGCACCAAAAGCCAGAATTGCAACGATGGCCAGTACGGCCCAACGAAAGATCAAACTCACCCCCGGCGCCAGTCAGACCTGCCGATGGTCAAAAACGTGAACGCAGCTTTCTAGACCGGCAAGGGGGCGTAGGCCACCCCTTTTGTCCCCCGCTCTGAAGCCGCGCAGACGCATCAACTCAGCGCAGCAAAAGCCTGATGTCATTGAATGTTGCGATCAGCGCCATGCCGATCACCAGAGCGAAACCGAGCTTCAGCCCAACCTCCTGCGCTCGCAGGCTGAGGGGCTTTCCGCGCACGGCTTCATAGGCATACATGGCCAAATGGCCGCCATCGAGCATCGGCACCGGCAGCAGGTTGAAGACACCCAGAACCACTGACAGTGCGATCACGAGGTTGAGGATGCCGACCCAGCCGGCATAGGACGCCTCGCCGGCCGCCTTGGCGATGCGGATCGGACCGCCCAATTCATCCACAGGCCGCGTGGCCGTCAGGATCTGGCCCATCGACGTATAGAACATCGAGGTCATGCCCCACACGGCGCGCACCCCTGCTCCCATGGCGCCGATGACGCCGTGGTTGCGAAGCTCGGTCACGCCGGCCGGCCGGACGCGCAGGCGCCCGACAATCTGCTCCTTGCCTGCGCAGTCGACCGACTTGTCCAGGATCGGAACGACCGTCGTCTCGTCGAAGCGGCCGTCGCGCTCGTACTTCACCGTCACCGGCTGGCCGCCGCTCTTGCCGATCAGTTCGGGGATACGGGAGAAGTATTCGACCGGCTTGCCGTCGATCGCCACCAAAAGGTCACCGGCCTTGAGGCCCGCGGCCTCGGCCGGGCTGTTCGCCGTGAAGCCGCCGACGACCGGCCGGATGAGCTGGTCGATGCCGAGGTCGCCGTAGCGCAGCGTGTTGTTGTAGCGATCGGTGCGCTCGCAATATTGCGGCGAGATCTCGCCGCGCAGCAGCTGGTTGCCGCGGCGGTATTCGACCGACATCGGCTTGGCCCAGTAGAGGAACTGCGCTTCCTGGATGTCCTCGAAACGGTCGATGCGCTTGTCGGCCAGGCGGACGATCTCGTCGCCGGTGCGCAGGCCCGCCTTGGCCGCGGGTCCGTCCATCTGCACGGCGACGGTCGGCGGCGTGTAGGGCTCGCCCGCGAAGAAGAAGACACCGGTCAGCAGCAGGAAAGCGAAGATCAGGTTGGCGGCCGGTCCACCCAGCACCACGGCGGCCCGCGCATAGAGAGGCTGGCTGAAGAAGGCGCGTTTGCGGTCCGCGGGCGAAAGTGGCTCGTCGGTCGGCGTGGCGCTGGTCGCATCGTTGTCGCCCAGGAATTTGACGTAGCCGCCGAGCGGCACGGCCGAGACCTTCCAGCGCGTGCCGTTGCGATCGGTCCAGCCGAAGATCTCAGGCCCGAAACCGATCGAAAATACCTCGGCATGGATGCCGAAGCGGCGTCCGACCCAGTAGTGGCCATACTCGTGGACGAACACGAGGAGTGTCAGGACCAGAACAAAGTACGGCAGGTATGTCGTAAACAGGCTGACGATGCTTTGCATGCCTTACTCGACCATGAAACTTGTTCTACTTCAATTGCTTAGGGCTTTGGCCTGACAGAAATTCTCAGCCAGCCTGCGCGCTTCCAGATCGGCCGCCTGAACCTGCTGAAGGGCATCCACCGCATCGCCGATACCGTTCCAGCCCGCCATCACGTCCTCGACGATCCGGGCGATGTCGAGGAAGCTGATCCGGCGCGCCAGGAACGCCGCCACCGCCGCCTCGTTCGCCGCATTCAGCACGATGGGAGCGTACCCGCCCGTCACCAGAGCTTCTCGCGCCAACCGTAGAGACGGAAAGCGGCCGGAATCGGGCCGCTCGAACGTCAGCGCCGGGATGTTCATGAAATCGAGCTTGGCGGCCGGCCCGTCGATGCGCGCGGGCCAGCCCAGCGCGTGGCTGATCGGAATGCGCATGTCGGCGGTGCCGAGCTGGGCCAGTACCGAACCGTCGCGGTAGGCCACCATCGAATGGATGACCGACTGCGGGTGCACGACGATGTCGACCTGGCTCTCCGGCAATCCGAACAGGAGCTGCGCCTCGATCAGCTCGAGCCCCTTGTTCATCATGGTGGCCGAATCGATCGAGATCTTGTCGCCCATGTCCCAGTTGGGATGGGCCAGCGCCTGCTCGGGCGTCACGTCGGCCATGTCTGCCAGCGACCAGTTGCGGAACGGTCCGCCCGACGCGGTCAGGATCAGCCGGTCGACCGCCTTGTGCTGGTCGGGTTCGAAGACCTGGAAGATGGCGTTGTGCTCGGAATCCACCGGTAACAGCACGCCGCCCGATTGTTCGATGGCGTCGATCAGGAGCCGGCCGGCGCAGACCAGTGCTTCCTTGTTGGCGAGCGCCACCATGGCGCCGCGTCGGGCCGCCACCAGGGTCGGTGCAAGGCCCGCGAAGCCGACCACGGCACACATCACCCATTCGGCCGGGCGAGATGCAGCCTCGACCACGGCGTCCGGACCGGCCGCGGCCTCGATCGAGGTGCCGGCCAGGGCGTCCTTGAGGGCGCGGTAGCGATCCGGATCCGCCACGACCGCGAGCCTGGCGCGCAGGCGCCTCGCCTGCTCCGCCAGCAACTCGACCGAGCGGCGGGCGACAAGCGCTTCGACCCGATAACTGGCTGGATCTCGTGCGATGAGATCGACGGTGCTTTGGCCGACCGAGCCGGTCGACCCCAGGATCGTGATTCCCCGCGGCTGGTCAGGCGACGGTGCCAGCCACTTCGTCATGCCCAGGGCCATGCGTCGCCAGCGATCAGGCGGGCAATACCCACAGCCACCAGGACGGCCATCAGCCCGTCGACCCGATCGAGCAGACCGCCGTGGCCCGGGATGATCCGGCCGCTGTCCTTCACGCCGGCCCGCCGCTTGGCCGCCGATTCGAGCAGGTCGCCCATTTGCCCCACGACCGCTAGCGCGGCGCCTGCAATCGCAAGATGAACGGTCTCGCCCAGCCCGAAGGCATAGCCGATCGCGGCGCTGGCGACGGCTGCCCAGGCCATACCGCCGATCAGGCCCGACCAGGTCTTCCCAGGGCTGATGCGAGGCGCCAGCTTGGCGCCGCCGGCCGTGCGGCCCACGAAGTAGGCGCCGATATCCGTGGCGAAGATGCACACGAGCACCCAAAGAAGGGTTTCGCGGCCAAAGGCCGGCTGGTGCCGCAACCACAGGAGAGCAACCAGGGCAGCGAGGCTGTATATCCAGGCGAGGATGCGCAGGATGGGCGCGCCGCGGGTCAAGCGCGTCCATTCGAAGATCATCACTGGAGCAGCAAGAGCCGCCACGAGGTCGAGCCAGGGAAATCCGTACCAGACGGCGGCGACCACCAGCGGTCCCAGCACGACGGCCGAGAGTGCCCGTACCAGCAATCCGGCGAAGCGCCCACCGCGGGCCGAGGGAGCGTTAGCTTCCGACGCCGCCATACCGCCGCTCACGCCGCCGGAACTCCGAGATGGCCTGTTCCAGGTGTTCCTTGCCGAAGTCCGGCCACAGCGTGTCGACGAAAACCAGCTCCGAATAGGCACACTGCCAGAGCAGGAAATTGCTGATCCTCTGCTCGCCGCTGGTCCGGATCAGCAGATCCGGGTCCGGCACGCCGGCCGTCAGCAGTTCGCGCTCGAAGCTGTTCTGGTCGATGCCGTCGGCGGTGATCTCGCCCTTCGCGACCCGCTTCGCCAGGCTCCGCGTCGCCCGCAGGATCTCGTCGCGCGAGCCGTAGTTGATGCAGATGTTGACGTCGATGCGTGCGTTGCTCGACGTCATGCTCTCGGCGTCGGAGATGTCGCGCACGATGTCGGCGGCCAATCCGTCGCGGTTGCCGATGACCCTGAGCCGCGCGCCGTTCTTGCGCAGTTCGTCGAGCTCGCTGCGCAGATAGTGCCGCAGCAGGCCCATCAGGTCGGCCACTTCGTCGGCGGGCCGGGTCCAGTTCTCGGTCGAGAAGGCAAACAGCGTCAGGACGGGAATGCCGAGTTCGCCGGCGCCGCGCACCACGCGCCGCACCGCATCGGCGCCACGGCGATGTCCCGCCACGCGCGGCAGGCCACGCGCCTTTGCCCACCGCCCGTTGCCATCCATGATGATGGCGACGTGCTGAGGTCCCGAAGCCTGATCGGGATTGGCGGGCAGCGGCGCGGTAGGCATCAGACCGTCTTGATCTCTTTTTCCTTGGTGGCCAGCGCGTCATCGACCTGCTTCACGTAGCGGTCGGTGAGCTTCTGCACCTCGTCGGACTTCTGCCGGTGCTCGTCTTCCGAGATCTTGTGGTCCTTCTCGGCCTTCTTCAGCGCTTCCATGCCGTCGCGCCGCACGTTGCGCACGGCCACCTTGCCCTGCTCGGCGTACTTGTGCGCGAGCTTGGCGAGTTCGTTACGGCGCTCGGTCGTCAGCTCGGGAATCGGGATGCGGACAATCTGGCCATCGGGCGACGGGTTGAGACCGAGACCGGCTTCGCGGATCGCCTTGGCCGTCGGCGTCACGAGACCCTTGTCCCAGACGTTGACGGTCAGGAGCCGCGGCTCCGGCGCGCTCACGGTGCCGACCTGGTTCAGCGGCATCCGCTGGCCGTAGGCTTCGACCATGACCGGGTCGAGCAGGTTGACGGAGGCGCGGCCGGTGCGCAGGCCGGCGAATTCCTTCTTCAGCGCGTCCATCGCGCCATGCATGCGCTTCTCGAGCTCGTTGAGATCGGCAGACATGTTCAGGCCTCGTCCTTGATGATCGTGAATGTCCCCTCACCGCACATCGTCGACGCGAAGGCGCCCGGCTTGTGGATGTCGAAGACAATGATGGGGATGCGGTTCTCGCGCGCAAGCGAGATCGCCGACGCGTCCATGACCTGCAGGTCGCGCGACAGCACGTCCATGTAGCCGAGCGTGTCGTAGCGCTTGGCGGTCTTGTCCTTGCGGGGGTCGGCGGAATAGACGCCGTCGACCTGCGTGCCCTTCAGCAGCGCATCGACGCCCATCTCGGCCGCGCGCAGCGCCGCCGCGGTATCGGTCGTGAAGAACGGATTGCCGGTGCCGGCCGCGAAGATCACGACCCGGCCCTTCTCCATGTGGCGGGCGGCACGGCGGCGGATATAGGGCTCGCACACGGTGGTCATCGGGATCGCCGACTGGACCCGCGTCTGCAGGCCCTGCCGCTCGAGCGCGCTTTGCATTGCCAGCGAATTGATGACGGTTGCCAGCATGCCCATGTAGTCGCCGCTGGAGCGGTCCATGCCGGAAGCAGCTGCGGACACGCCGCGGAAGATATTGCCGCCACCGATCACCAGGCAGACCTGCACGCCCATGGCGTGAACGGTCTTCACTTCCTGTGCGACCATGGTGACCATGTCGGGATCGAGACCGTACTCTCGATTCCCCATGAGCCCCTCGCCAGAGAGCTTGAGAAGGACGCGGCGATATTGGGGACCCGACGGCATCAGATGCCTCTGATTACGTTTGTCTTGGGCGCGCGGACCACATGTCCGCGCGCCGGTGGCATTTAATACTACTTCTTGAGCTGGGCAGCCACCTCGGCCGCGAAGTCTTCAGACTTCTTCTCGATGCCCTCGCCCAGGGCGAAGCGCAGGAAGCCGACGAGGCGGACCGGACCGCCGACCTGCTTGGCAGCGTCGTCGACGACCTTCGAGACCTTGGTCTTGCCGTCCATCACGAAAGCCTGCTCCAGCAGGACGACTTCCTGGTGAAACTTGCGCAGGCCACCCTCGACCATCTTGGCGACGATATCGGCGGTCTTGCCCTGCTGGCCGGCCTTCTCGGCGAGGACCGCGCGCTCGCGCTCGATCGCGGCCTGGTCGAGGTCGGCAACCGTCAGCGACTGCGGGTTGGTCGCCGCGACGTGCATGGCGAGCTGCTTGGCGAGCGCCGCGAGCTTGGCCTTGTCGCCTGTCGATTCGAGCGCGATCAGCACGCCGATCTTGCCGAGATCCGGCGCGACCGCGTTGTGCGTGTAGGCCACGACCACGCCGTCGGAAACCGACAGCGAGGCGGCGCGGCGCAGGCTCATGTTCTCGCCGATCGTGGCGATCAGGTTGGTGAGCTCGCCCTGGACGTCACGGCCGGTGCCGGGGAACGGCGCGGCCGCGACCTTGGCCAGGTCGCCGCCATTCTCAAGCGCGAGCTTGGTCGCCGCGGCGACGAACTTCTGGAACTGGTCGTTGCGGCCGACGAAATCGGTCTCGGCATTCACCTCGACGACGGCGCCGCGCGTGCCTTCCGCGGCCACGCCGACGAGGCCTTCCGCGGCGACGCGGCCGGCCTTCTTCGAAGCCGCCGACAGGCCCTTGGTGCGCAGCCAGTCGACTGCCTTTTCGACGTCGCCCGCCGTCTCGCCCAGCGCCTTCTTGCAATCCATCATGCCCGCGCCGGTCTTCTCGCGCAGTTCCTTGACGAGCGATGCAGTGATCTCAGCCATTTCTTGCTCCGTTTGGTACAACAAGGGCCGGTCTTCCGACCGGCCCCGTCTGTTTCTCTAAGATGCAGGGGCCGAGTTACTCGGCCGGTGCTGCCTCGGCCGCCGGGGCCTCGGCAGCAGGGATCTCTTCGCTCGGCTGTTCGCTCAGCTCGCCCACGTCACCGCCGGTGGCGGCGATTTCGGCGCGGATGCCGTCGAGCACCGAACCGGCCATCAGGTCGCAATAGAGCGACACGGCGCGGATGGCGTCATCGTTGCCCGGGATCGGGAAGTCGATGCCGTCGGGATCGGAGTTGCTGTCGACCACCGCGACGATCGGAATGCCGCGCTTGCGGGCTTCCAGGACCGCGATCGACTCCTTGTTGGTGTCGATGATGAACAGCAGGTCGGGCGTGCCGCCCATTTCCTTGATGCCGCCCAGCGACCGCTCGAGCTTGTCGCGCTCGCGCGTCAGGTCGAGCTGTTCCTTCTTGGTGAGGCCGACGACGTCGCCCTTCAGGCGCTCGTCGAGCTCGCGAAGGCGCTTGATGGAGGCCGAGATCGTGTTCCAGTTCGTGATCATGCCGCCCAGCCAGCGGTGGTTCACGTAGTACTGGCCGCAGCGCTTGGCGGCATCGGCAACGCGATCCGCAGCGGCAGCCTTGGT
The DNA here is from genome assembly GCF_058806575.1 of Reyranella sp. GW821-FHT12G01. NCBI lineage: Bacteria > Pseudomonadati > Pseudomonadota > Alphaproteobacteria > Hyphomicrobiales > Reyranellaceae > Reyranella > Reyranella sp. GW821-FHT12G01. The sequence goes on along the minus strand of NZ_JBXAPV010000001.1, from coordinate 2,256,337 downwards.
GCCGACGAACAGCACGCGGCCGCCGCTGGCGACGACGTCGCGAACCTGGCGCAGCGCCTGCTCGAGCAGCGGCACGGTCTTGGTGAGGTCGATGATATGGACCCCGTTGCGCACCCCGAACAGGTACGGCTTCATCTTGGGGTTCCAGCGGCGCGTGTGATGGCCGAAGTGAACGCCGGCTTCCAGCAGCTGGCGCATCGTAAATGTCGGCATGGTCATGCCGTTCTCCTTTTCCGGTTGAGCCTCCGCGGGCGTCGTCCCCGGAATGGGGACACCGGAGCGAGCGGCGGGATGTCTCCCCGTCGACCGCAAACCCGCGTGCGAAGTGGCGCGTTTCTAGTGGTTTGAGAACAAAAATGCAAGTCCCAATGAAATCAAGGCCTTAGGCGACCAATTCGGCGATTTCACGGGCCAGTTTGAGGAGCGAAAGCGGCGCGCTCCCCTCGGCCTTGTTGTTGGCTGTGATCCAGACCTTACGCCCTGCCTTGAAAGCGGCCGCCGCCATCCGGGCCAGAATCCGGCGGGTCTCGCCGTCCTCGTCCACGAGCTTGTCGAACGGCTCGTAGCGCTGCTTGGCTGCCTGGTAGAGGAAGCCCCGGTGCAGGTTCCAGCGCACCACCAGCGGGCCCGGCTCCTCGCCGTCCAGCGCCTTGAGCGCGGTTTCCTGCCGCTCGACCTCCGGCATGCGGTCGTGCAGCCCGACGCAATAGCGGACCCCTGCCCGGCCCAGCATGCGCATCAGGCGCGGCGTCAGCAGCTCGGGATTGCGCAGCTCCAGCGCATAGACCGGCTTCAGGCCGCCCAATTCCCTCGGCAGGGTTGTGAAAAATGCCTCAAGCCGCTCGATCAGCAGCGACGAATCCTCGACCAGGCTGCGCGGCAAGGGCGAGACCTGGAACACCATGGGCCCCGCCTTGGCCTTCAATCCCTCCAGGCAGGGCAGCACGAACTCGCGCGTGGCGACGGCGGCGTCGAGAAAGTGCGAGTTGGGCACCTTCCCTCGCCCCTCCTCGTCGCGCATCACGGCATCGCAGACGATCGCCGGCGCCTTTACGACGAAGCTGAAATGGTCCGGCACCTGGCTCGCGTAGCGCTGGTAGTCGACCGTAGAGATCGGTGCATAGAAGGTTCGGTCGAGGCTGACGGTCCGCAGCAGCGGGATCTCGGCGTAGGCCGCGAGCCCCTTGCGGCTGAGCGTCACCTGCGGGTGGACGCCGTCATAGACGAGGCTTCGCCAGCCCGGGAAAAACCACGACGACGTCCCGAGCCGGATATCGATGGGAAGCGTCGGTGCTTCGAGCAGCGGCGAATCCCTGGCGGGACGGACATCACCCGCACCGGCCACCCGCCGCTTGGGCGGCGCAGCGGCTTCGGTTTCGAAGAGGCCGGGCTGCCGGCTCAAATCTCCTCCACCTGCGCGATTCCCGGCAAGCTGCCGATCGTGTCGCGCAGGCCGCCTGCGATCGAATAGGTGCCGGGCAAGGTGACCTCGGCTTCGGATTCGTCGGTCATCGGCACGACGAGCGTGACGCGTCCACGACCGCGCTTGCCTTCGAGTGCCTTGCGCAACGCTTCCAGGGCGACCGGATCGGAGATCACGATGCGCAGGCCCGCTGCCGAATTCGCGACCGCATCCTCGAGCTTCTCGACCGTCTGGGCCGTGAGCTTGATCTGCTCGCCGTCGAGCCGGCCGTCGACCGAGATCAGCACGGCCTGTCCGGCTTCGAGCAGGTTGCGCTTGGAGTTGAGCAGCTCGCTGAACACGACGCATTCGAAGGCGCCGGACTGATCGGAGCATTGCAGGAAGGCAAAGCGATTGCCTTTCGCCGACGTCCTTTCCATCCGGTCGATGACCGTTCCGGCGAGCTTGATGCGCCCGGCCGAGCCGCGTTGCAGCTGCGCCAGCAGGTCGGCCGAGCGGCAGACGCCCAGCCGCTGCAGGCTGCGCTCGTAGACCGCCAGCGGGTGCGACGAGAGATAGAAGCCGATGGCCGAGAACTCGTTCTGCAGCCGCTCCATTGGCGCCCAGTCCGGCACCTTGGGGAGCTGCGGGCGGCGCTGGGCGGTGTCGTCGCCGAACAGGTTGTTCTGGTTGCTGCCGCGCGATTCGTGCGTCGCCTGCGAATGGCGGGTCAGCGCCTCGACGGTAGCGAAGGTCTGCGCCCGGTTCTTGTTCAGCGTGTCGAAGGCGCCGGCCTTCACCAGGCTTTCCAGCAGGCGCTTGTTCAGGACGCGTTGATCAAGCCGTTCGGCGAAGTCGAACAGGTCCTTGAACGGTCCCTTCTCGGCCCGCTCCTCGGTGAGCCGGTTCATTGCGTCCTTGCCGACACCCTTGATGGCGGCCAGCGCGTAGCGGACTGCCTTCTTGCCGTCTTCGGTCTTCTCGACGGTGAACTCGGCCGTCGACTTGTTCACGTCCGGCGGCAGCAGCTCGATGCCGAGCTTGTCGAGGTCGCGGCGATAGCCGTTGAGCTTTTCCACGTTGCCCATGTCGAGGGTCATCGTGGCGGCGAAGAATTCGACCGGATGGTTCGCCTTGAGATAGGCGGTCTGGTAGCAGACCAGCGCGTAGGCGGCCGCGTGACTCTTGTTGAAGCCGTAGCCCGCGAACTTGTTGACCTGGTCGAAGATCGACGAGGCCTTGTCCGCCTTCACGTTGTTCTTCTCGGCGCCCTCGACGAAGCTTACCCGCTGGGCATCCATCTCTGACTGGATCTTCTTGCCCATGGCGCGACGCAGCAGGTCGGCGCCGCCCAGCGAATAGCCGCTCAGCACCTGCGCGATCTGCATGACCTGTTCCTGGTAGATCATGATGCCGTAGGTCTCCTTCAGGATCCCTTCCAGCAGCGGATGCAGGTAGTCCGGCTCTTCCTCGCCATGCTTGCGCTTGATGTAGCTCGGGATGTTCTCCATCGGGCCCGGCCGATAGAGCGCCACGACGGCGATGATGTCCTCGAAGCGGTCGGGCTTCATCTTGCGCAGCACGTCGCGCATGCCGTTGCCTTCGAGCTGGAACACGCCCGACCCGTCGCCGCGGCAGAGCAGCTCGAAGGTCTTTCGATCGTCGAGCGGCAGCTTGGGAATGTCGATGTTTTCGCGCCCGATGAAATCCCAGGCCTTCTCGATGACGGTCAGCGTCTTGAGGCCGAGGAAGTCGAACTTCACCAGCCCCGCCGTCTCGACCCACTTCATGTTGAACTGGGTGGCCGGCAGCGAATCGGCGCCGTCGGTATCGCGGAACAGCGGCACGAGCTGGTCGAGCGGCCGGTCGCCGATCACGACGCCGGCGGCGTGGGTCGAGGCGTTGCGGAACAGGCCTTCGAGCTGCAGCGCCAGATCGATCAGGCGCTTGATCTCCTCGTCGGCGTTGTACTGCTCCTTCAGCAGATCCTCGGTCTCCAGCGCCTTGGCCAGCGTCACTGGATTGGCCGGATTGTTGGGCACCAGCTTGCAGATCCGGTCGACCTGCCCATACGGCATGCCCAGCACGCGGCCGACGTCGCGCAGCACCGCGCGTGCCTGCAGCTTGCCGAAAGTGATGATCGCGGCGACGCGGTCGTGACCGTACTCGTCGCGCACGTAGCGGATCACGCGGTCACGCTTGTCCTGGCAGAAGTCGATGTCGAAGTCGGGCATCGACACGCGTTCGGGGTTCAGGAAGCGCTCGAACAGCAGGCCCCAGCGCAGCGGATCGAGGTCGGTGATCTTGAGCGACCAGGCGACCAGCGAGCCCGCGCCGGAGCCGCGGCCCGGGCCGACCGGCACGTCGTGGTCCTTGGCCCACTGGATGAAGTCGGCCACGATCAGGAAGTAGCCGGCGAAGCCCATCTTCTCGATCATGTCGAGTTCGTAGGTCAGTCGCTCGTTGTACTTCTCGATGCTGATGTTCTCGGCGAGGCGACCAAGCTTCTGCAACTCGTCGAGGCCGTTCCTCGCCAGGTCTCGCAGCGCCTCGCCCTCGGTTCGGCCCTCGAGCTTGGTGTAGCGCGGCAGGATCGGTTTGCGCGGCGCCGGCATGTAGGCGCAGCGCTGGGCGATCACCAGGGTGTTGTCGCAGGCCTCGGGAATGTCGGCGAACAGCGCGCGCATCTCGGCAGCCGACTTGAAATAATGCTCTGGTGTCAGGCGGCGGCGGTTGGGATCGTCGATATGCGCGCCCTGCTCGATGCAGAGCAGCACGTCGTGCGCCTCGTACATCGACTTCTTCGGGAAGTGCACGTCGTTGGTCGCGACCAGTGGCAGGTTGCGCTCATACGCCAGCTCGATCAGCGGCGTTTCGATGCGGCGCTCCATGTCCTCGCCATGGCGCTGCAGCTCGATGTAGAGCCGGTCCCTGAACAGGTTCTGCAGCCGGTCGAGCATATGGGCGGCCGCGGGCGCCTGGCCGGCGGCCAGCAGGCGGCCCACGCTGCTGCCGACGCTGCCGGTGATGGCGATCAGCCCCTCGGTCGAACCCTCGATCTCCGTCAGCGGCAACGCCGCGACCGATCCGGCCTTGAATTCGAGATGGGCGCGACTCACCAGCCGCATCAGGTTGAGGTAGCCCGCTTCGTTCTGCACGAGCAGGGTGAGCCAATCGACCGTCGGCAGCTTGCTCGACGTCGCGATGCCGCCCTCTTCCTCGCGCCGGATGCCGAGATCGACGCCGACGATCGGCTGGACGCCCGCCTTGGAAGCGTACTGCGCAAACTCAAGCGCGCCGAAGAGGTTGTTGCGGTCGGTCACGCCAACCGCGGGCATGCCCGCTTCCTTCGCGAGCGAGACGACCTTGTCGACCTTGTTCGCGCCCTCGGTGAGCGAATAAGCGGAACGAACTTTTAGATGGATGAAATCAGCAATGGCCACGGGGCATCATCGCGCCGGGGCCTGTGGACTGTCAGGCATCGAGCACACCATCTTTCAGGTGAACGGTCCGGTCCATGCGTGCCGCCAGCTCGGGATTGTGGGTGGCGACCAGCGCTGCCATGCCGGTCTCGCGGACCAGGGCCAGCAGTTGCTGGAACACCGCTTCGGCGGTCGAGGAATCGAGGTTGCCGGTCGGCTCGTCGGCCAGCAGGACGCGCGGCGCATTGGCCACGGCACGCGCGATCGCCACGCGCTGCTGCTCGCCGCCGGACAGGCGGCCCGGGCGGTGGTCGAGCCGGTCGCCGAGCTTGACCAGGCCTAGCAGATCGGTGGCCCGCTTGCGGGCAGCCGCGCGGCTCACGCCGGCCAGCATCTGCGGCAGCATCACGTTCTCCACGGCCGAGAATTCCGGCAGCAGGTGGTGATACTGATAGACGAACCCCAGGAACCCGCGGCGCAGCTCCGTGCGATCACGGTCGGCCAATTTGCCGGCGGCCTTGCCGTCGACCACGACCTCGCCCTCGTCGGGACGCTCCAGCAGGCCTGCGATATGCAGCAGGGTCGACTTGCCGCTGCCCGACTGGCCCACCATCGCCACGATCTCGCCGGCGTGCAGGTCGACGGAGACGCCGCGCAGCACGTCGAGGCGGCGGTCACCCTGCACGAAGGTGCGGCGGATGCCCTGAAGCGAGAGCGGCAGCGAATTACTCATGGCGCAATCCCTCGACCGGTTCGACCCGGGTGGCTCGCCACGCCGGATAGGCCGCCGCCACGAGCGAGAGCACGATCGCGACGGCGACGATGATGGCCACCTCGATCGGCTGCACCCGGACGGGCATGGAAGTGATGAAGTCGACCTCGGCGCCGCCGCTGCCGGTCGCGCCCGTGAGGTTGGCCAGAAGCCGTCCGATCGACGGCATGTTGGCGCAAACGAGCAAGCCGAGCCCCGTGCCAATCGCGGTGCCACCGACCCCGACGGCCGCCGCGGCCATGAAGAAGGCGCGAATGATCGTACCGGGGCCGGCGCCCATCGTGCGCAAAATCGCGATGCTGCCGCGCTTCACCCGCACCAGCATCGTGAAGCTCGCGACCACGTTCATGGCAGCGACCACGACAATCAGGGTCAGGATGATGAACATCATCACCCGCTCGACCTGCAGGGCGCCGACGAAGCGCGCATTGAGGCCGAGCCAGTGCGAGACGCGGAGATCGTCGCGGCCGAGCGACTGGCGCAGTTCCTGCGCCATGCGTGGCGCCGCCGAGGGATCGGTCAGGAACAGGTCGATCGAGCTCACGGTCTGGTTGCCGTACTCCAGGTCCTCCTGGAGCATGGCGAGCGGGATGAACACCAGCGCACCATCGAACTCGTAGCGCCGGCTGAGGAAACTCGCGAGGATCTCATAGTCGGTGTAGCGCGGCGCGATCGTGCCACCTTCGTTCAGCCGATGGGTCACCACGGTCAGGGGCTCGCCCACCCTCACCTGCATCTGCTGTCGAAGCCGCTCCCCGATCACCACGCCCGGCTTGGTGCCGAACTCGGCAAGGTCACCGAGGACGATATTCTTCGCGACGATCTCGCGGTTCAGCAGGTCCTCGCGGCGCACGCCGCGAAGCTGCGCGCCGCGGGTCTGGCCATGCCCGGTCACGAGCGCCTGGCGCTCCAGCGTGAGGCGCACGGCCTCGACACCCGGAACGGCCTTGAGCTTGTCGAGCAGTTCCGGCGTCGCCTGGAGCAGCCCGTCCCGGGCCGCAATGATCACATGGCCGTTCATGCCGATGATCCGGCCCAAAAGCTGCTCGCGGAAACCGCCCATCACCGAGAGCACGACGATCAGGGTCGCGACGCCCAGCGCGACGCCGATCAGCGAGAACATGGCAATGAACGATACGAAGCCTTCGCGCTGGCGGGTCGCCAGGTAGCGCCAGGCCAGCCAGCGTTCGACGATCGGTGCCCGGTCACTCACGGCGCAAGCCCTCGACCGGATCGAGCCGCGCGGCTCGCGCGGCGGGATAGAGCGAGGCCAGCAGCGCGAAGACCAGCGCCATGACCGCGATGCCCGCGACCTCGCGCCATTCGATCCGCGACGGCAGCTCGGCCAGCAGGTAAAGCGTCTCGTCGAACAGGACGATGTCGAAAGTCCGCTGCAGCCACTGCCGGATCGCCTCGATATTGCGGGCAAAGGCCAGCCCCAGCACGACGCCGAGCAAAGTGCCCACGCCGCCGATCGCCAGCCCGTCCAGCAGGAAGATCCGCATGATCGTCGCCCGGCTCGCCCCCATGGTGCGCAGGATTGCGATGTCGGCCGTCTTGGTGCGCACCAGCATGACCAGGCTGGATACGATGTTGAAGGCGGCGACCAGCACGATCAGCGTCAGCACGAGGAACATCACGTTGGTCTGCGCGACGACGGCCGAAAAGAAGCCGGCGTTGGCCTGGAACCAGTCGAACACCCAGCCTTCGCTGCCGACGGCAACCATAAGCTGGCGGCGCGTCTCGGCGAGCGAGGCTTGATCGGAGACGAACACCTCGATGCCGGTGACGTTGGGCCCAAGGTTGAGCATGTGCTGCGCGTCCTGCAGCGGCGCGTACACGAAGTTGGAATCGTAATCGTACATGCCGGTGCAGAAGATCGCCGCGACCTTCACGGCGGCAGAGCGCGGCATCACGCCCAGCGGCGTCGCGACCGACACTGGCGAGACCAGCTGGAGACTGTCACCGACCTTCAATCCCATCAGGTCGGCCAGGCGGCGGCCGATGGCCACGTTAAAGTCGTCGCCGAACCCTTTCAGGGTGCCCCAGTCGATCGGCTTGTCGTCCTCGGCCCGGCACAGGCCGCGATTTCTCTCGCGAGTCTGCGGCGACCCCTCAATGGCCGAGGCCAGCGGCGCACGGTTGCGGATGTCTTCGGGCCGCATGCCGCGCAGGATGATGCCGCGGACACGGTCGCCCGCGACGGCCATGAGGTTGCCTTCCGCCGAGGGTGTCGCCGACTGGACACCCGGCACGGCGGCCATCCGATTGAGAAGGTCGGGCGTGGCCTCGAGGCCGCCGCGGTTGGACTGGACGCCCAACTGGCCACTGATGCTCGACATCTGTGCCAGCATCTCGACGCGAAAGCCGTTCATCACCGACATGACGACGATCAGCGTGCCGACGCCCAGGGTGATACCGATCAGCGAGAAGCCGGCGATGACGGAGATGAAACCCTCGTCGCGCCGCGCACGCAGATAGCGGAAGGCGATCAGGCGCTCGACGGCGAAGGCCATTGGCCCTGTCCTCTGCTCAGCCGAACCGCGCGAGAACCTGTTCGGGCGGCAGCTCCTCGCGGACGCCGGTCTTGCGGTTCTTGACCTCGAGCTTGCCGGCCGACAGGCCCTTGGGGCCGACGATGACCTGCCAGGGGATGCCGATCAGGTCCATGTCGGCGAACTTGCCGCCAGGCCGGATGTCGCGATCGTCGTGCAGGACGGTAACACCCTTGGCGGTGAGTTCGTCATAGAGCTTCTGGCAAGCGCCGCCGACGGCGCCGTCGTCGGGCTTCAGGTTGACGATGGCCACCTTGAAGGGCGCGATCTCGTCCGGCCAGACGATGCCGGCATCGTCATGGCTCGCCTCGATGATGCCGCCGACCAGGCGCGACACGCCGATGCCGTAGGAGCCCATCTCGACCGTGATCTGCTCGCCGCCGGGACCGGCGACGACGGCGTTCATCGGCTTCGAATACTTCGTGCCGAAGTAGAAGATGTGGCCGACCTCGATGCCGCGCGCGGCCAGCCGCTCGCCCTCGGGTAAGGCCTCGAAGGCCTTGACGTCGTGCATCTCGTCGGTCGCCGCGTAGAGCGACGTCCATTCGTTCACAATGCCCTGCAGGTCCGACGTATAGTCGATCTTGCGGCTGAGGATGTCCTTGTCGACGAGGCCCTTGTGACAGAACACGGCGCTCTCGCCGGTCTCGGCCAGGATGATGAATTCGTGGCTGAGGTCGCCGCCGATCGGGCCGGTGTCGGCACGCATCGGGATCGCCTTCAGGCCCATGCGCGCGAAGGTGCGCAGGTAGGCCACGAACATCCTGTTGTAGGAGTGAATGGCACCGGCCTTGTCGATGTCGAACGAGTAATTATCCTTCATCAGGAACTCGCGGCCGCGCATCACGCCAAAGCGAGGACGGACCTCGTCCCGGAACTTCCACTGGATGTGATAGAGGTTCTTCGGCAGGTCGCGATAGCTCTTCACGCCATCGCGGAAGAGAACCGTGATCATCTCCTCGTTGGTCGGGCCGTATAGCATCTCGCGGTCGTGGCGATCCTTGATGCGCAGCATCTCAGGGCCATAGGCGTCATAGCGGCCGCTCTCGCGCCACAGGTCGGCCGACTGGATGGTCGGCATCAGCACTTCCTGGGCGCCGGCGGCGTCCTGCTCCTCACGGACAACGCGCTCGATGTTGCGCAGGACACGGAGGCCGAGCGGCAGCCAGGCATAGATGCCGGCACTGGTCTGGCGAACGAGGCCGGCGCGCAGCATCAACCGGTGCGACACGATCTGCGCTTCCGACGGAGTCTCCTTCATCGTCGGCAGAAAGTACTGGCTCATGCGCATGCGAAATCGGTCCTCGGTCGGGATATCGGGGTGGCGGCGGACTGTAGGGAACGGGTCGGCCAAAGGCAAACAGGCGTGGCTTCGGCTGGCTTTACACAGCGCGCTGCCCCCAGACTTGTCCGCATACTGGGCGCGACTTTCGGGGGAGAACGGGATGCTCGAGCAACTCTTCAAGCTGAACGAGAACGGGACGAACGTCCGGACCGAGCTGGTGGCCGGGCTCACCACCTTCCTGACGATGGCCTACATCATCTTCGTCAACCCCGCGATCCTGGCCGAAGCCAAGATGCCGTTCGGTGCCGTCTTCACCGCGACCTGCGTCGCGGCGGCCGTCGGCTGCTTCCTGATGGCATTCCTGTCCAACTACCCGATCGCGCTGGCCCCGGGCATGGGCCTCAACGCCTACTTCGCCTTCGGCGTGGTCGGCGGGCTCGGCTACACATGGCAGGTGGCGCTGGGCTGCGTATTCATCTCCGGCATCATCTTCCTGATCATCAGCGTGCTGCCGGTCCGCGAATGGATCGTCAACGCGATCCCCAAATCGCTCAAGATGGCGATCGCCGCCGGCATCGGCCTGTTCCTGGCGCTGATCGCCATGAAGAATGCCGGCATCGTAGTCGGCAATCCCGCGACCCTCGTCACCCACGGCGACATGACGAGCTGGCCGGTGATGATGGCGGTCCTGGGCTTCGCCATCATCGTGGCGCTCGAACATCGCCGCATCATGGGCGGCGTGATCATCGGCATCCTCATCGTGACCGTGATCTCGATCCTGAGCGGCCATCAGAAGTTCACGCAGATCTTCGACGTTCCGCCCTCGATCGCGCCCGTCTTCCTGCAGATGGATCTTTCCGGAGCCCTGCATGCCGGGCTTTTGACCGTGGTCTTCGCGTTCCTGTTCGTCGACATGTTCGACAATACCGGCACGCTGATCGCGCTGGCCCATCGCGGCGGCTTCATGCGGCCCGATGGCACCGTGCCGCGTTTGCGCGGCGCCCTCGTCTCCGACAGCGCTTCGGCAATGATCGGCGCCGCGCTCGGTACTTCGACGACGACGAGCTACATCGAGAGCGCATCAGGCATCAACGCAGGCGGCCGCACCGGACTGACGGCGGCGGCGGTGGGCGTGCTCTTCCTGCTCGCGCTCTTCCTCTCACCGCTCGCCGCATCCATCCCCGCCTATGCGACCGCGCCGGCCCTTCTCTATGTCGCGTGCCTGATGGCGCGTGGACTGACCGAGATCGAATGGGACGACATCACCGAAGCGGCACCTGCGGTCATCACCGCGATGTCTATGCCCTTCACCTTCTCCATTGCCGACGGCATTGCATTCGGGTTCATCTCGTATGCCGGAATCAAGATTGCCGCAGGCCGGTATCGCGATGTACATCCGGCTGTAGGCATTCTCGCTGTCCTATTCGTGATCAAATATGTGATCATTCGATGAACAGCCAAACGGTGCGGACATTAGTTTGTCCCCCAGCACCCCTGCCCATAAAGATTCTTCTGCTGAATCCCCCTGGATCGAAAGAAAAGGTCTTGGCAACTCCCAGGCGGCACGCTACATAGCCTACGCCTTGGGCGCAGCCCGAGTTTAGGGAGGAGAGCAGCGCAAGCTGCCTACGACGAGTTTCGGGGTAGAGGACGGCGGGCTGAGGCCCGCCGTTTCCTTTTGGATCAAGACCCTTCGAGCCGCCTGAAGCTGAAAACATCTGCCTGGTAGAAGGCAAAGAACGCCAACCACAGGACCGCGGCGAGGATCGTCGTGATGATGGCCTTGCGTAGAAGTTCGGGCTTCTCGGGCGCCCCCCGCTCCTCGCCACGCCCGGGATTCTCGGCTCGCCGCACGCCCAGCGGCAGGACCATGAAGAGCACCGTCCACCAGATCACCAGGTAGACCATGACGCCGGTAGCCCAGCCCATGACGGGGCGCTCCCTTCAAACCTGCTCGAGTTCGACGATTCGCTAGTGTTTTTTAGATGCGGACGATGTGGATGTCCGTCAACGGCTTCTTGCCGAGGTGCGCGCGCACGACGCGCCGAACGGCTTGGCGGGCCGCCTCCTCCATCCGCCGGTTATCCGAGCGCTCCGATGTGCTGAGGTCCGCCAGCATCTCGACCAGCGCCTCGACGATGGCATCCGCGATCTCGCCCTCCGCATCGTCGATGCCCCGCAGCGAGACCTGGGGCGCGGCCAGCGCCTTGCCGCGCTTATCCACAACGAGGGTCGCGGCGGCGGCGCCGTTCCACAGCAACTTGCGTCGTTCGCGCAGGGACTCGCCGTCGAGCGGGATCAGCCCGTCGCCGTCGCGCGCAAGTCGGCCGGAGAACACATGGTCGATGATCTCGGCCGGGCCCGGAGCCAGCCGGACGAGCGTCCCGTTGGGCGCCACGATCGTTTCCGGCACCTGGCAGGTCCGCGCGAGCGCCGCATGCTCGATCATGTGGCGGACCTCGCCATGGACCGGCAGGGCGATCTTCGGGCGGACCCACTGGTACACCCGCACCAGCTCGTCGCGCGCCGGGTGGCCGGAGACATGGATGTCGGCCTCGCGGTCGGTGATGACCTTCACGCCGCGCGACATCAGGGCGTTCTGCAGACGGCCGACAGAGTGCTCGTTGCCGGGAATGACCCGGGACGAGAAGATCGCGGTGTCACCGTCCTCGAGCACGAGGTCGCGATGCTCTCCGCCCGCCAGCTTCGACATGGCCGCGCGCGGCTCGCCCTGGCTGCCGGTGCAGATGAACAGGACCTTGTCGCGCGGCAGGTAGCCCGCCTGCTGCTCGGGCACGCATTCGGGGAAATCGAGCAGGTAGCCGCACTCCTGCGCCGACTCGAGCATGCGTTGCAGGGCGCGGCCGGACAGGACCGGATGTCGGCCGGCGGCCACCGCGGCCAGCGCCACGCTTTCCACGCGCGCGAGGTTGGAGGCAAAGCAGGTGACGGCCACCCTACCCTTGTGTCCCTTGACCAGCTTCTTGAGGTTGGCGCGCACCTTCGATTCGGAGCCTGCCTCGCCCTCGACGAAGACGTTGGTGCTGTCGCAGACCATCGCGAGAGCGCCCTCGTCGCCGATGCGCTTCAGCATCGCCTCGTCGGTAAGGTCGCCCAGCAGCGGCTCGGGGTCGATCTTCCAGTCGCCGGTATGGAACACCGTGCCGAACTTGGTGCGGATCGCCATGGCATTCGGCTCGAGGATCGAATGCGTCATGGTGATCATCTCGAGCTCGAACGGCTTGAGATTGAACTTGCCGCCGAGCGGGATCTCAGTGACCGGCACCACATCGCGCAGGCCTGCGTCAATCAGCTTGCGCTTCAGCACCGAGGCGGCGAACGGCGTCGCATAGACCGGCGCCTTGAGTCGCGGCCAGAGGTCGGCGACGGCGCCGAGATGATCCTCATGGGCATGGGTCAGCACGATGCCGACCAGGTCCTCGCGGCGCTCCACGATGAATTCCGGATCCGGCATCACGACCTCGACGCCGGCCATCGAGCCGTCGGCGAAGCCGATGCCGAGATCGACCATCAGCCACTTGCCGGCGGTGCCGTAGAGGTTGAGGTTCATGCCGATCTCGCCGGCCCCACCGAGGGCCAGGAACAGCAGTTCGTCGTTCGACGGAACCGTCATCGGCTGTTGCGCCGCCAGATCTCCAGCAGGCCGAGCGACATCAGGTCGGGCTCGATGAAGTCGAACAGGCCGATCTCGTCCTTGAAGACGTTGGCCAGGCCACCGGTCGCGATCACCTTCATGGGCTCGCCGTATTCCTCGCGGATGCGCTTGATCAGGCTCTCGATGAGGCCGACATACCCCCAGAAGATGCCCGACTGCATGTTCGCGACGGTGTTCTTGCCGATCACCTTCGGCGGCTTCTCGACCCGGATGCGCGGCAGGCGCGCCGTCATCAGGTAGAAGGCCTCGATCGTCAGCTCGACGCCCGGGGCGAACACGCCGCCGATGAAGTTGCCGTCCTTGTCCGCGAGGTCGAAGGTCGTGGCGCTGCCGAAATCGATGGTGATCAGCGGGCCGCCGTACTTGGTGTGGCCGGCGATCACGCCGACCAGACGATCCGCGCCCGCTTCCGCCGGCCGGTCGATCAGCACCTTGATGCCGAGATTGCAGTCGGGCTCGCCCACGATCAGCAGCCTGGTGTGGAAATAGGTCTCGCAGAGGCGGCGCAGGTGAGCGTTCACCGCCGGCACCACGCTGGCCAGGATCGCGCCCTTGATCGACTTCGGGTCGAAGCCCTGCAGGTTCATGAGCTGCGTGACCCAGGCGGCATATTCGTCGGCCGTGCGCTTGGGCTCGGTGCGCAGGCGCCACGCCGCCACGATCCTGTCCTTGTCGAAGACGACGAACTTCGAGTTGGTGTTGCCAACGTCGATGGCCAGCAGCATCCCCGCTCTCCTCAGGCCGCCCGGCCCAGCAATTCACCCGACACGATCTTGCGCGGTCCGGCCGCCGTATCCAGCAGCAGCGCGCCCTCGTGGTCCAGTCCGGCGAACCGGCCCTTGACCAGTTCCTCGCCCAGCCGGACGTCGACCTCGGCACCCAAGGGGCCAGCCTTGGCCAGCCAGGCGCTGCGGACGGTCTCGAACCCCTCGCGGCGCCACTGTGCGAGGCGCGCCGCCAGGGCCCGTGTGAGACCTTCCAATGTGGCTTCTACCGTGCCGCCCAGCGCGGCGCCGGGATAGCGCATCTCAGGCAACTGCGGCGCGAAGCTCACATTGACGCCGATACCAGCCACGACATGCTCTACGAGCCCGTCCTGGCCGATCGCGCTCTCCAGCAGGATACCGGCGACCTTACCGCCGTCGACCAGCACGTCGTTGGGCCATTTCAGGCGTACGGCGCGGCCTTCGGGAACAATGTCGCCTACCGCGAGAGCCGCCACGAAGCCGAGTTCCGCCGCGCGCATGGCGGCGCAGGCTGGCCGCAGGATGGTCGAACTGTAGAGATTGCCCACTGGTGAGGACCAGTTGCGGCCCCGGCGGCCCCGGCCGCCCGACTGCTGGCGCGCCCATACGACAGTTCCCTCGGGAGAACCGGCATCGGCCAGACGGATGGCCTCGTCGTTGGTGCTGCCGACGCTATCGAGCGCGACCAACGTCCACCCGTCCGGCAGGACGGGCGCGTGGGTCATCGGAAGAGGCCTTTGGCGGCCGCTTCGGCAATCAGGCTGAGAGGCTGGGGAACCAGCGAGAAGACGGCGATCAGGAAGGCCGTCGCCAGCGCCACGACCCGGTTGACGCCGAATGCCGGCCGGTCGATGGCTTCGGCTGGCTCGTCGAAGTACATCACCTTCACGATGCGCAGGTAGTAGTAGGACGCCACGACCGAGGCGAGCACGCCCAGCACCGCCGGAACGAAGAGCTTCGCTTCGACAGCGGCCATGAAGATGTAGAGCTTGCCCCAGAAGCCCGCGAGCGGCGGGATGCCGGCCAGCGAGAACATGAAGATCAGCATGCCCAGCGCCATCATCGGCTGGCTGCGCGCCAGGCCCGCGAGGTCGGAGACCTCTTCCACCATGATGTTGCGGCGCTTCATCATGAGGATCGTGGCGAACACGCCGAGCGTCATGACCAGGTAGATGGCGAGGTAGAAAACCACCGCCTGGATGCCCTTCTCGCTGCCGCTGGCGACGCCCAGCAGAACGTAACCGACGTTGCCGATCGACGAATAGGCCATCAGTCGCTTGATGTTCTGCTGGCGGAGCGCTGCGAACGCGCCCAGCGCCATCGACAGGACCGAAGCCACGACGATGATCTGCTGCCACTGGGCAAACAGCGGCTTGAACGGACCCATCAGGACCGAGACCAGCAGCGACATCGCCGCGATCTTCGGGGCCACGGCGAACAGCGCCGTCACCGGCGTCGGTGCACCTTCGTAAACGTCCGGCGTCCACATATGGAACGGCACGGCCGACACCTTGAAGGCGAGACCGGCGACCACGAACACCAGGCCGATGATCGTGCCGATCTCCGTCGCCCGGCCGTCGACCAGGGCGCTGGAGATCTGGACGAAGGCCGTGCCGCCGCAGAAACCGTAGATCAGCGACGAGCCGAACAGCAGCATGCAGGACGCGACCGAACCCAGGACGAAGTACTTGATGCCGGCTTCGGTGGAGCGAACGCTGTCGCGCTGGAACGCGGCGATGACGTAGAGCGCCAGCGACTGCAGTTCGAGGCCGACATAGAGGGCCATCAGGTCGTTGGCCGAGATCATCAGCATCATGCCGAGCGTGGCGAGCGCCACGACCAGCGGATACTCGAAGCGCCAGGCCTTGGCCTGCTCGAAATAGGCGCGCGACATCAGGATGGCGATGGCGGAGCCCACCAGCACCAGTGCCTTCATGGTCGTGGTCAGGCGATCGACGATGAACAGCGAGGAGAACGCCGTCCCCTCCCGGTACGGCAGGAACAGCAGCGCGGCTGTTACCAGCAGCGCGACCGAGGTCGCCGCTGAGACGAACGGCGTGGCGATTTCACCCCGGACGACGCCGTAGATCAGCAGCAATGCGGTGGCTGCCGCGAGGAAGAGTTCGGGCCGGGCCAGGGTCCAGTTTTCGAGACCGACAATCATGTTCATCACTCCCGGCCGCTCACGGCGCCAGCGCCGCGGTACGGGCGAGCTTCAAAGCCGCCTGATAGTCGCCGACCAGCTTGTCCACCGCCGGCGCCATCGGATCGAGGAAGGAATTGGGATAGACGCCCATCCAGATCGTCAGAAGGATGAGCGGCAGGAAGATCGCGATCTCGCGCCGGTTCATGTCGAGGATGCCCTTCAGCGAGTCCTTGGTGAGCTCACCGAAGACGATCTTGCGATAGAGCCACAGCGCATAGGCCGCGCCGAGGATCAGGCTGGTCGCCGCCAGGAACGCCACCCACGTGTTGGCCTTGAAGGCGCCCAGCAGGACCAGGAATTCGCCGACGAAGCCCGACAGGCCCGGCAGGCCGACGCTCGCCAGGGTGAAGAACAGGAAGGTGAAGGCGTAGCGCGGCATGCGATGCACGAGGCCGCCATAGGCCGCGATCTCGCGGGTGTGCATGCGGTCGTAGACGACGCCGACGCAGAGGAAGAGCGCGGCCGACACGATGCCGTGGCTCAGCATCTGGAAGATCGAGCCCTGCACGCCCTGCATGTTCATGACGAAGGCGCCGATCGTCACGAAGCCCATGTGGGCGACCGACGAGTAAGCGATCAACTTCTTCATGTCCTCCTGCACCAGCGCGACCAGCGAGGTGTAGATCACGGCGACCAGCGACAGGCCGAACACCAGCGGCGCGAAATACTGCGTCGCCTCGGGGAACAGCGGGATCGAGAAGCGCAGGAAGCCGTACCCGCCCATCTTCAGCAGCACGCCGGCCAGGATGACCGAGCCCGCCGTCGGCGCCTCGACGTGCGCGTCGGGCAGCCAGGTGTGGACCGGCCACATCGGCACCTTGACCGCGAACGAGGCGAAGAATGCCAGCCACAGCCAGCACTGCCAGGTGAACGGCAGGCTGAGCTTCTCCATCGCCGTCGGCAAGTCCGTCGTGCCGACCTGCCAGTAGACTGCGATGATGGCCAGCAGCATCAGCACCGAGCCGAGCAGCGTGTAGAGGAAGAACTTGAAGGCCGCATAGACGCGCCGCTTGCCGCCCCACACGCCGATGATCAGGAACATCGGGATCAGGACGCCTTCGAAGAAGACATAGAACAGCGCCAGGTCGAGCGCGCAGAACATGCCGACCATGAAGGTCTCGAGCACGAGGAACGCGATCATGTATTCCTTGACGCGAACCTTGATCGATTCCCAGCTCGCCAGGATGCAGATCGGCGTCAGCAAGGTCGACAGCAGCACGAAGAACAGCGAGATGCCGTCGATACCGGCGTGGTAGCCGATGTTCAGCGCCGGCACCCAGGCGATCTTCTCCTCGAACTGGAAGCCCGCCTTGGTCGGGTCGAAGCGCACCCAGAGAAGCAGCGAGATCAGGAAGGTGACCGTCGTGGTGACGATCGCCACGCTGCGGACGTTGCGATCGACGGCCTCCTTCGGGCCGTTGACGATCAGGCAGAACAGCGCTCCCACCAGAGGCAGGAACGTGATCAGGGAGAGGATGGGCCAGCTCGACATCGGGGCCTTACCTCGCCGACAGCATGAAGTATGTGACCAGGCCGGCAACGCCGACCAGCATCACGAACGCATAGTGATAGAGATAGCCGCTCTGGAAGCGCATCAGCACGCCCGCCATGTCCTGCGCCCGAGCCGCGACATTGTCGGGGCCGAGCCCGTCGATCACGGCGCCGTCGCCCTTCTTCCAGAGGAAGCGGCCGATGGCCAGCGACGGCTTCACGAAGATCGCGTCGTAGAGCTCGTCGAAGTACCACTTGTTGTAGAAGAAATCGTGCAGGCGCGGGAATGTCCTGACCGTGCGCTCCGGCATGTCGGTGCGCACCACGTAGTAGTAGTAGCTGAGCGCGATGCCGGCGATCGCCAGCACCAGCGGCATCAGCTTCACCCAAAGCGGCACCTCGTGCGCGTGATGCAGCACCTCTTCCGTGGCCTTCACGGCGAGCGAATGGCCCCAGAAGGCGTGCCAGTCGTGGCCGACGAACCAGTCGTAGCCGACAAGGCCCGAGAACGCCGCGCCGATGCCCAGCACGTAGAGCGGGATCATCATGACGATCGGCGATTCGTGGGCGTGATCCCAGGTGTGGTGATCGCCGCGATACTTGCCGTAGAAGGTCATGAACATCAGGCGGGTCGAGTAGAACGCCGTCATGAAGGCCGCGACCACACCCATCCAGTAGGCGAACACGCCGACCGTCGAGTGCACGCCGTAGGCCGACTCCAGCATGACGTCCTTGGAGTAGAAGCCCGCGAAGCCCAGGCCGTTCCCGAAGAGGAACGGAACGCCGATGCCTGACAGCGCGAGCGTGCCGACCCACATCAGGATGAAGGTCTGCGGCGCCTTCTCGCGCACGCCGCCCATCTTGCGCATGTCCTGTTCGTGGTGGAGGCAGTGGATCACCGAGCCCGACCCGAGGAACAGCAGCGCCTTGAAGAAGGCGTGGGTCGTGAGATGGAACATAGCGGCCGAGTAGCCGCCAACGCCGCAGGCGAAGAACATGTAGCCGAGCTGGCTGCAGGTCGAATAGGCGACGACCCGCTTGATGTCGAACTGGGTAAGGCCGACCGTGGCGGCGAAGAACGCCGTCAGCGCGCCGATGATCGTCACCACCATCGAGGCGGTCGGCGCCAGCTCGAACAGCGGCGACAGGCGGCAGACCATGAAGACGCCGGCGGTGACCATGGTCGCGGCATGGATCAGCGCCGACACCGGGGTCGGGCCTTCCATCGCGTCCGGCAGCCAGGTGTGCAGGCCGAGCTGGGCCGACTTGCCCATGGCGCCGACAAACAGCAGCAGGCAGGCGGTCTCGAGCGCCGGCAGGTCCATGCCGAGGAACTGGATGCGCATCTGCGCCATCTGCGGCGCCTTGCCGAAAATCTCCTCGAAGCCGACAGAGCCCGACAGCATCCAGACGGCGAAGATGCCGAGCGCGAAGCCGAAGTCGCCGACGCGGTTGACGATGAAGGCCTTCATCGCGGCGGCGTTGGCCGACGGCTTGTCGAACCAGAAGCCGATCAGCAGGTAGGATGCGAGGCCCACCCCTTCCCAGCCGAAGAACAGCTGCACGAGGTTGTCGGCCGTCACCAGCATCAGCATGAAGAAGGTGAACAGGCTGAGATACGCCATGAAGCGCGGGATGCTGGGGTCGTCCTCCATGTAGCCGATGGAGTAGATGTGGACCATCGACGACACGCCGGTGACCACGATCAGCATGACGGCGGTCAGCGTGTCGACGCGCAGCGCCCAGGAGATGTCGAGTGTGCCCGACTCCATCCAGGAGAACAGCTTCACGACGATCAGCTTCTCGGTGCCGAACCCGATCTTGACGAAGACGAAGACAGACAAGGCGGCGGCGATCAGCAGGGCCGCGCAGGTCACGATCTGCGCCGGACGGGCGCCGATCACGCGACAGAAGAGACCGGCAATCGCTGCCGCGACCAGCGGCAGGAAGACGATGAGCTTGATGGCGAGATCCATGATGAGTGCGCCCTAGCCCTTCATCGCGTTGATGTCTTCGACCGCGATGGTCCCGCGGTTACGGAAGTAGACCACCAGGATCGCCAACCCGATCGCCGCCTCGGCGGCGGCCACGGTCAGCACCAGCATGGCGAAGATCTGTCCCACGACGTTGCCCTGGAAGACCGAGAAGGCCACCAGGTTGATGTTCACCGCCAGCAGCATCAGCTCGACGCACATCAGGATGACGATGACGTTCTTGCGGTTCAGGAAGATGCCGAGGATGCCCATCGTGAACAGCACGGCGGCAACGGCGAGGTAATGGCCGAGACCGATCGTCATCAGACGCCTCCCCCGGTCGGAACCTTGACCACCGAGATGGCCTGTTCCTTCGTGCGGTTGATCTGCTCACCCGCCTTCTGGCGGCGGACGCCCGGCCGGCTGCGGAGCGTGAGCACGATGGCGCCGATCATGGCGACCAGCAGCACCAGTCCGGCGACCTGGAAGAGATAGAAGTACTGCGTGTAGAGCACCCGGCCGATGGCCCGGGTGTTGTCGATCGCCATCACCTGGGCGCCGTGGGTGTTCAGCGCCGCCACCGTCGTCGAGCCGCTGCCGATGATGCCGACGCCCAGCAGCAGCTCGGCGAACAGCACGGCGCCGATGAGGGCGCCCACCGGGAAGTATTCGAGGAAACCTTCCTTCAGCTCAGTGAGGTTGATGTCGAGCATCATGACCACGAAGAGGAAGAGCACCGCGACTGCGCCGACATAGACGATGACCAGGATCATCGCGATGAACTCGGCGCCGATCAGCAGGAACAGGGCCGCCGCGTTGAAGAACGCGAGGATCAGGAACAGCACCGAATAGACGGGATTGCGCGACACCACGACCATGGCGGCGGAAGCCACCGTGATCGCGGCGAAGACGTAGAAGGCCAGGGCCTGGAGTATCATGATCTGTGTCCCCCGCCCGGCTCAGCGATACGCCGCGTCGGAATGGAGGTTGGCCGCGATCAGCGTCTCCCAGCGGTCGCCGTTCGCGAGCAGCTTGTCCTTGTTGTACATGAGCTCCTCGCGCGTCTCGGTCGAGAACTCGAAGTTCGGCCCCTCGACGATCGCATCGACCGGGCAGGCTTCCTGGCAGAAGCCGCAGTAGATGCACTTCGTCATGTCGATGTCGTAGCGCGTGGTGCGGCGGCTGCCGTCGTCGCGCGGCTCGGCCTCGATGGTGATGGCCTGCGCCGGGCAGATCGCCTCACAGAGCTTGCACGCAATGCAGCGCTCCTCGCCGTTCGGATAGCGGCGCAGCGCATGCTCGCCGCGGAAGCGCGGGCTGAGCGGGCCCTTTTCGTAGGGGTAGTTCACCGTCACCTTGGGTTTGAACATGTACTTCAAGGTGAGAGCGAAGCCCGCCACCAGTTCGGAGAGCAGGAAGGCGCGCGCGGTACGGTCGAGGGAAGCCATAGCGTTGTCTCCTAAGGCTTCGGCAGCCAGCCGCCGAACGTCAGCACGGCGGCGGTGAGGACGACCCAGCCCAGCGACACGGGCAGGAACACCTTCCAGCCCAGGCGCATCAACTGGTCATAGCGGTAACGAGGCAGCGTGCCCTTGGTCCAGCTGAAGACGAACAGCAGGAAGGCGATCTTGAGGGCGAACCAGATGACGCCCGGCACCAGGGTGAACGGCGCATAGGGGATCGGCGAATGCCAGCCGCCCAGGAACAGGACCGCGCCCAAAGCCGAGAGCAGGATCATGTTGGCGTATTCGCCGAGGAAGAACAGGCCGAAGGTCATGGCCGAGTATTCGGTGTGGAAGCCCGCGACCAGCTCGGCTTCCGACATCGGCAGGTCGAACGGTGTGCGGTTCGTTTCGGCCAGCGCCGAGACGAAGAAGATCACGAACATCGGCAGCAGCGGCAGCCAGAACCAGTTCCAGAACCAGCCGGACTGGGCCAGCACGACCTTGGAGAGGTTCAGCGAGCCGACGCAGAGCAGCACGGTGATCAGCACGAAGCCGATCGAGACCTCGTAGGAGACCATCTGCGCGGCCGAGCGCAGCGCACCGAGGAACGAGTACTTCGAGTTCGACGCCCAGCCGGCGATGATGATGCCGTAGACGCCGAGCGACGAGATGGCGAACAGGTAGAGGATGCCGACGTTGATGTCGGCGATGACCCAGCCATTGTCGAACGGCACGACCGCCCAGGCGACCAGCGCCGTCATGAAGGCGATCATCGGCGCGATAATGAACAGGATGCCGTTGGCGCTCGACGGGACGATCGTCTCTTTCAAGACGAGCTTCAGTCCGTCGGCCATCGGCTGCAGCAGGCCGAACGGGCCCACCACGTTGGGACCGCGGCGAAGCTGGATCGACGCCCAGATCTTGCGGTCGGCATAGGTCATGTAGGCCACGGCCAGCAGCAGCGGCACGGTCACGGCCAGGCACTGCAGCAGGATTAGGATCGCGATGCCGAGCCAGTTGGTCGTGAAGAAGGTGTGAATATCGGCGAACATGCCCTACTCCGCCGCCATGAGATGCGACCGCGAGGCCATGCAGTCGGCCATGGTCTTGGAGGCGCGGCTGATCGGGCAGGTCATGTAGAAGTTCGGCACGGCCGCCTTGAACGGCGCATCCGTGGTCGCGCCGGCCTTGCCGAACGGTCCCCAGACGGCAGGCGCCTGCTGGTCGATCGCGGCGAAGACCTTGTTCACGGCCACTAGGCGCGAACGGACCTGCTGCAGCGTGTCGTACGGCAGCTTCTTTCCCAGCCGCTCCGAAAGCGCGCGCAGGATCGCCCAGTCCTCGCGCGCATCGCCCGGCGGATAGCCGGCGCGGCGTGCGATCTGGACGCGGCCCTCGGTGTTCACATAGAGGCCGGGCTTCTCGGTGTAGGCCGCGCCCGGCAGGACCACGTCGGCGCGATGAGCGCCGGCATCGCCATGATGGCCCTGGTAGATCACGAAGGCCTTGCCGAGCTTCGTAGTGTCGAACTCGTCGGCGGCCAGCAGGAAGACCGCCTCGATCTCCTTCTTCTCGCAGCTGGCCAGGATGCCGGCGACGTCACGACCGCCCTCGCCCGGCACGAGGCCGAGGTCGAGGCCGCCCACGCGCGCGGCAGCCGTGTGCAGCACCGCAAAGCCGTTCCAGTCGTCGCGCACCGCATTCAGCTTGCCGGTCAGTTCGTGGACCAGCGCCAGAACCGCGGCGCCGTCCTCGCGGGCGAGCGCGCCCATGCCGACGATGATCAGCGGATGCTTGGCGCCCTTCAGCTTCTCGAAGAAGCCGAGCTTGCCCTCGACCAGCTCGCGCAAGGTGGCGGGGCCCGCGCCCAACCGCTCGACCGGATAGGTCAGGTCATCGGCCGGGCCGATGCTCGCGACCGGGCACTTGCCGTGGAGGTAGCGCTTGCGGATGCGCGCGTTCAGCACTGGCGACTCGGCACGCGGGTTGGTGCCGATCAGCAGGATGGCGTCGGCCTGGTCGATGCCACGAACGCCGGCATTGAAGATGTAGCTGCCGCGCGGGCCGTCGAGCTTGGCGCCATCCTGGCGGCAGTCGATGTTGGCCGAGCCCAGCGACGCCATGAGGTCCTTGAGGGCCACCATGGATTCGGCATCGCACTGATCGCCGACGATGGCCGCGATCTTCGAACCGTCGAGGCCCTTCAGCTTGGCGGCAATGGCGCTGAAAGCCTCATCCCAGGTCGCTTCTTCCAGCTTGCCCTTGCGGCGGACGTAGGGACGATCAAGACGCTGGTGACGCAGGCCGTCGAGCGCGTGGCGCGTCTTGTCGGAGATCCACTCCTCGTTCACGTCGTCGTTCAGGCGCGGCAGGATGCGCATCACCTGCGCGCCGCGCGTGTCGATGCGGATGTTCGAGCCGAGCGCGTCGAGGACGTCGACCGATTCAGTCTTCGTCAGCTCCCACGAGCGAGCCTCGAAGGCGTAGGGCTTCGAGGTCAGTGCGCCGACCGGGCAGAGATCGACCAGATTGCCGGAAAGCTCCGTCGACAGGGCATGTTCGACATAGGTCGTGACTTCCATGCTCTCGCCGCGGCCGGTCGCACCGAGCTCTTCCACGCCCGCGACCTCGGTCGCGAAGCGGATGCAGCGCGTGCAATGGATGCAGCGATTCATCGAAGTCTTGACCAGCGGGCCGAGTTCCTTGTCCGGCACCGCGCGCTTGTTCTCGTGATAGCGGCTGCGGTCGAAACCGTAGGCCATCGCCTGGTCCTGCAGGTCGCACTCGCCGCCCTGATCGCAGATCGGGCAGTCGAGCGGATGGTTGATCAGCAGGAACTCCATCACGCCCTTGCGCGCCTTCTGCACGGTCGGGGTCTGCGTGGAGATGATCTGGTTGTCGGCGACCGGCAGCGCGCAGCTCGCCTGCGGCTTCGGCGGGCCGGGCTTCACCTCGACGAGGCACATGCGGCAGTTGCCGGCGATCGACAGACGATCATGGTAGCAGAAACGCGGGATCTCGACGCCCGCCAGCTCACAGGCCTGAAGGACCGTGATGCCGGCCGGCACCTCCATCTCGACGCCGTCGATAGTGACCTTGGGCATTGCCTGCTCCCCGCCCCGCCTACTCGGCCGCCAGTTTTTCGGTGCGCGCGCGGATGCGGCGCTCCATCTCGGGCCGGAAATGCCGGATCAGGCCCTGGATCGGCCATGCGGCCGCATCGCCCAGCGCACAGATCGTGTGGCCTTCCACCTGCTTGGTGACATCCTCGAGCGCGTCGATCTCCTCGATGCGCGCGTTGCCCGTCACCATCCGCTCCATCACGCGCCACATCCAGCCGGTGCCTTCGCGGCACGGCGTGCACTGGCCGCAACTCTCGTGCTTGTAGAAGTAGCTGAGTCGCGCGATCGCCTTCACGACGTCGGTCGACTTGTCCATGACGATGACCGCCGCGGTGCCGAGGCCCGAGCGCTGGTCGCGCAGCGAGTCGAAATCCATCAGCTGGTTGTCGCAGATCGACTTGGGCAGCAGCGGCACTGAGGCGCCGCCCGGAATGACCGCCAGCAGATTGTCCCAGCCGCCGCGCACGCCGCCGCAATGACGCTCGATCAGTTCACGGAGAGGAATGCCCATCTCCTCTTCCACGTTGCACGGCTTGTTCACGTGGCCGGAGATGCAGAAGAGCTTGGTGCCGGTATTGTTCGGACGGCCGATGCCCGCGAACCAGGCCGCGCCGCGGCGCAGGATGGTCGGCGCGACGGCGATCGATTCGACGTTGTTCACCGTGGTCGGGCAGCCATAGAGGCCGGCGCCCGCCGGGAACGGAGGCTTCAGGCGCGGCATGCCCTTCTTGCCCTCGAGGCTCTCCAGCAGCGCGGTCTCCTCGCCGCAGATATAGGCGCCGGCGCCGCGATGGACGTAGAGGTCGAAGTCCCAGCCCGAGCCGCAGGCGTTCTTGCCCAGCAGGCCCGCGTCGTAGGCTTCCTTGATCGCGTAAATCAGGTTCTGCGCTTCGTTGTAGAACTCGCCGCGCACGTAGATGTAGCCGGCGTTGGCGCGCATCGCGAAGCCCGCGACCAGGCAGCCCTCGATCAGCAGATGCGGATCGTGACGCATGATGTCGCGATCCTTGCAGGTGCCCGGCTCCGACTCGTCGGCGTTCACGACGAGGTAGTGCGGACGGTCCTTCACCTCCTTGGGCATGAAGGACCACTTCATGCCGGTCGGGAAACCCGCGCCGCCACGGCCGCGCAGGCCGGACTTCTTCATCTCGTCGATGATCGCGTCGACGCCCCGGTCGAGGATCGCCTTGGTGTTGTCCCAGGCGCCGCGCGCGCGGGCGCCGGCCAGGCGCCAGTCGTGGATGCCGTAGAGATTGGTGAAGATGCGGTCTTTGTCGCTGAGCATGGTCCTACTCGCCCTTCAGCGTCGTCAGGCCGCCTTCGGGCGCCGACGTCTGGCGATCCACCTGCGGTCCGGGCTTTGGCGTCTCGCCGCGCCGGAACGCGTCGAGCACCTTGTTCATCGAAGCCTCGTCGAGGTCTTCGTAGAAATCGTCGTTGATCTGCACGACCGGCGCGTTGACGCAGCCGCCGAGGCACTCGACCTCCTGCACGCTGAACATCTCGCCGTCAGCGGCGTGCTGGCAGGCCTTCATCACGCCCTCGGAGCCGCGCAGCCAGCACGGCGTCGTGGTGCAGACCTGCAGCAGGTACTTACCCTTCGGGCGCAGCTGGAACATCGTATAGAAGGTCGCGATCTCGTAGACGCGGATCGGCGCCATATCGAGGATGCGCGCCACCTCGTTCATCGCCGCGCGCGGCAGCCAGCCCTGCTGACGCTGCGCCAGATCCAGCACCGCGATCACGGCGCTCGCCTGACGGCCCGGTGGATAATGGGCAATCTGCTCCTCGACCTTCGCCATGTACTCGGGCGTGAAGGAAAAGCTGGCGACCTGCGGGACGTCCTTGGGGTCGGCGGTGATCATCGCCATCGCATCGTCTCCTAGCGGTCGATCTCGCCGAACACGATGTCGAGCGAACCGATGTTCGCCGACATGTCGGCGAGCTGGTGGCCCTTGGTCATCATGTCGAGCGCCTGCAGGTGCGGGAACCCGGGAGCGCGGATCTTGCAGCGGTAAGGCTTGTTGGTGCCGTCGGACACGAGATAGACGCCGAACTCGCCCTTCGGCGCCTCGACCGCCGTGTAGGTCTCGCCCGCCGGCACCTTGTAGCCTTCGGTGTAGAGCTTGAAGTGATGGATCAGCGCTTCCATCGACCCCTTCATCTCGCCACGACGCGGCGGCGAGATCTTGCGGTCGTCGACGCGCACCGGACCGCCCACGGTACGCAGCGCCTTCACGCACTGCTCCATGATCCGGACGCTCTGGTACATTTCCTCGATGCGCACGAGGTAACGCGCGTAGCAGTCGCCGGTCTTGCCGACCGGGATGTCGAAGTCCATGCGGTCGTAGACGTCGTAGGGCTGCGACTTGCGCAGGTCCCACGGCAGGCCCGAAGCGCGGATCAGCGGACCGGAGAAACCCCAGTCGAGCGCCTCCTCGGCCGAGACGACGCCGATGTCGACGGTGCGCTGGCGGAAGATGCGGTTGTCGTTCAGCAGGTTCTCGATGTCCTTCATGAACGGGTAGAACTGCTTGATCCACCCATCCATCGAATCGAGCATGCCGTCCGGCAGGTCCTGGTGGACGCCGCCCGGCCGGAAATAGGCCGCGTGCATGCGCGAGCCGCTCACCTGCTCGTAATATTCCATCAGCAGCTCGCGCTGCTCGAAGCCCCACAGCGGCGGCGTCAGCGCGCCGACGTCCATCGCGAAGGTCGTGACGTTCAGCAGATGGTTCAGGATGCGCGTGATCTCGGAGAACAGCACGCGGATGTACTGGCCGCGCTCCGGCGCTTGGATGCCCAGCAGCTTCTCGACCGCTAGCGCGTAGGCATGCTCCTGGTTCATCGGCGACACGTAGTCGAGCCGGTCGAAGTACGGCACCGCCTGCAGGTAGCTCTTGTACTCGATCAGCTTCTCGGTGCCGCGATGCAGCAGGCCGATATGCGGATCGCAGCGCTCGACGATCTCGCCGTCCATCTCGACGACGAGACGCAGCACGCCGTGAGCCGCAGGATGCTGCGGCCCGAAGTTCATCGTCAGTGTCTTGATTTCGACGTCGGACATGTCAGTTCGCCTTCGCCGGTGCGGGCGCCGGCGCCGCGGCGGCTTCCTTGGCCTTCTCGTCGCCCGGCAGAACCTGGGGAGCGCCCTCCCACGGACTCAGGAAGTCGAAGCGACGGAATTCCTGGGTGAGCTTCACCGGTTCGTAGATCACGCGCTTCTGCACGTCGTCCCAACGCAGCTCGACGAAGCCGGTCAGCGGGAAATCCTTGCGCAGCGGATGACCTTCGAAGCCGTAGTCCGTGAGGATGCGGCGCAGATCGGGATGGTCGGAGAACCAGACGCCGTAGAGATCGTAGGTCTCGCGCTCGAACCAGCCGGCCGAACTGTAGACCGGCGCGGCCGACGGCACGGGCGTCGTCTCGTCGGTCGCGACCTTCACGCGGATGCGCTGGTTATTCTTGAGGCTGAGCAGATTGTAGACGACGTCGAAGCGCTTCTCGCGCTCGGGCCAGTCCACGCCACAGATGTCGATCAGTTGCTTGAACAGGCACTTTGGATCGTCACGAAGGTAGGTCAGCAGCGCGATCACCTTGTCGGCGCTCGTCTCGAGCATCAGTTCGCCGAGGCGAATTTCCGTCTTCGACACCACACCCGCCTGAGCCTGGGCGATGTGGTCGGCGAGTTCCTTGAGGGCCTCGCTCATCAGCGCACCAGCGTGCCCGTGCGACGGACCTTCTTCTGGAGCTGGAGCACGCCGTAAAGCAGCGCCTCGGCGGTCGGCGGACAGCCCGGCACGTAGACGTCGACCGGCACGATGCGATCGCAGCCGCGCACGACGGAATAGCTGTAGTGATAGTAGCCGCCGCCATTGGCGCACGAGCCCATCGAGATCACGTAGCGCGGCTCGGCCATCTGGTCGTAGACCTTGCGCAGCGCCGGCGCCATCTTGTTGGTCAGCGTGCCGGCCACGATCATCACGTCGGCAGCGCGTGGGCTCGGCATCGGCGCGAAGCCGAAGCGGTCGAGATCGTAGCGGCTCATCCAGCAGTGGATCATTTCCACGCCGCAGCAGGCCAGGCCGAACGTCAGGCCCCACATCGAACCGGTCCGCGCCCAGGTGATCAGCTTGTCGAGCTGGGCGACGACGAAGCCCTTGTCGGCCAGTTCGTCGTTCAAAGCCCGTGACAGCGCCGCTTCTGCGGCCGTGTTGGGCTTGGTCGGAGTGATCACTCCCATTCCAGGGCTCCCTTACGCCATTCGTAGATGAAGCCCACCGTCAGGACGCCGAGGAAGAGCATCATCGACCAGAAGCCGAAGAGGCCGATATCGCCCAGCGCCACGGCCCACGGGAACAGGAACGCGACTTCGAGGTCGAAAATGATGAAGAGGATCGCCACGAGATAGAAGCGAACGTCGAACTGTCCGCGCGCATCGTCGAACGGGGCGAACCCGCATTCGAACGGCGACAGTTTCTCCGAGTTCGGATTCTGGCGGGCGATCAGATACGACCCACCTAACATGGCGCAGACCAACCCGAAGGCTAGGCCGAGGAATATCAGGATCGGAAGATATTCTCTGAGAAGAGCTTCCATCGCCACCCCTTGCGCCCTGTTTTTATGGGCTGCCAGTGTTTGGGCTGGCGCGAGCGACGGGACTCGAACCCGCGACCTCCGGCGTGACAGGCCGGCATTCTAACCAACTGAACTACGCCCGCTTTCAGCCCCAAACGGCGCGCGGAGAGATATAGGAGCGCCTAGTGGGTGTCAAGCATACCGCAACCGCGAAGAGGTGCGTAAATGCCCGATATTTCAATAAGTTCCGCTGCACAGATAATGATTGGCGAAACAAAATGTGGTGGGCGATGACGGGATCGAACCGCCGACCAGTCCCGTGTAAAGGGAATGCTCTACCGCTGAGCTAATCGCCCGCCGTGGGTGGTAGCACGGCGATGTGTGAAAAGCCTAGTTGATCGCGTCCTTCAGGGCCTTGCTGGCCTTGAAACGCGGCACGTTCGCCGCCGGAATCTTGATCTTCTCGCCAGTCTGGGGATTACGCCCCTCGCCCGCCTTGCGCTTGGACACCTGGAACGTGCCGAAGCCGACCAGAAGGACCTTTTCCTTCTTCCGCAGCGATTTCGTGATCACCGTAAGGATCGAATCGACGGCATTCGCGGCATCGACTTTGGAAAGGTTCGTCGAAGCGGCGACGGCGGCGATCAGATCGTGCTTATTCACGGGCGAGCCTCTGCATGGTCCGGCGACCCCAAGTTTACGGTCGCCCGGAAAACGGCGTCAACGATCAATACCACATTTTGTAGGCTTGACGGGAATTCGACCGCACAGCTTGCGGTAAAACGACGAAGCCCCGGATTTCTCCGGGGCTTCGCTCATTTCGTTCAGATCGGGCTGGCGATCAGTGGGCTCGTGCCGCCTCCGGCGTTTCCGCCGGCTTGGGCGTCACGGCATCGAGGTCGTTCACCCATTCGATGGCGACCAGCGGCTTCACCAGCGCCCGGGCCAGCACCTCGTCCACGGTCGAAACCGGCACGATCTCCAGGCCCTTCTTCACGTTGTCGGGAATCTCCGGCAGATCGCGCTCGTTCTCCTTGGGAATGAGCACGGTCTTGAGACCGCCGCGCAACGCAGCCAGCAGCTTCTCCTTGAGGCCGCCGATCGGCATGACCCGCCCGCGCAGGCTGATCTCGCCGGTCATCGCCACTTCCTTGCGCACCGCGATGCCGGTCAACGCCGACACGATCGAGGTGACCATGCCCACGCCGGCGGACGGACCGTCCTTCGGCGTCGCGCCTTCCGGCACGTGGATGTGGATGTCGCGCTTCTCGAAGATGCTCGACTTGATGCCGAACACATGGGCACGCGACCGGACGTAGGCGTTGGCCGCCTGCACCGACTCCTGCATCACGTCACCCAGCTTGCCGGTGACAGACATGCGGCCACGTCCCGGAACCAGCACGGCCTCGATCTGCAGCAGTTCGCCGCCGACTTCGGTCCACGCCAGGCCCGTCGTGATGCCGACCAGATCCTCGAGCTCGGCCTCGCCGAAGCGGAAGCGCCGGACGCCGGCGTACTTGTCGAGGTTCTTGCGGCCGATCTTCACCTTGGTCGTCCCCTTCATGAGGATTTCCTTGGTGGCCTTGCGGGCCAGGTTGGCGATCTCGCGCTCCAGGTTACGGACGCCCGCCTCGCGCGTGTAGTAGCGCACGAGGTCGCGCACCGCGTCGTCGTGGATTTCGATCTCGTTCTCCTTGAGACCGTTCGCCTCGACCTGCTTCGGAATCAGGTGCTTGCGCGTGATCGCGACCTTCTCGTCCTCGGTGTAACCGGCGAGACGGATGATCTCCATGCGGTCCATCAGCGGCTGCGCCATGCGCAGCGAGTTGGCCGTGGTGATGAACATCACGTTCGACAGGTCGTAGTCGATTTCGAGATAGTGATCGTTGAACGACGTGTTCTGTTCGGGGTCCAGGACCTCGAGCAGCGCCGACGACGGATCGCCGCGGAAATCCGCGCCAAGCTTGTCGATCTCGTCGAGCAGGAAGAGCGGGTTCGACGACTTCGCCTTCTTCATCGACTGGATGACCTTGCCCGGCAGCGAGCCGATGTAGGTCCGGCGATGGCCGCGGATCTCGGCTTCGTCACGCACGCCGCCCAGCGACATGCGCACGAAGTTGCGGCCCGTCGCCTTGGCGATCGACTTGCCGAGCGAGGTCTTGCCGACGCCGGGAGGACCGACGAGGCACAGGATCGGGCCCTTCATCTTGTCGACGCGCTGCTGGACCGCGAGATACTCGAGGATGCGCTCCTTCACCTTCTCGAGGCCGTGGTGGTCGGCGTTGAGAATCTCCTCGGCGTACTTCAGGTCCTTGATGATCTTGGTGGGCTTGCGCCACGGAATCGACAGCAGCCAGTCGAGGTAGTTGCGCACCACCGTCGCCTCGGCCGACATCGGGCTCATCGTCCGCAGCTTCTTCAGCTCGGCGTTGGCCTTCTCCTTCGCCTCCTTGCTGAGACGCGTCCGCTTGATGCGCTTCTCCAGCTCGGAGATCTCGTCGCGACCGTCCTCGGTCTCGCCAAGCTCCTTCTGGATCGCCTTCATCTGTTCGTTGAGATAGTACTCGCGCTGCGTCTTCTCCATCTGACGCTTCACGCGATTACGGATCTTCTTTTCGACCTGGAGGACGCCGATCTCGCCTTCCATCAGACCGAGGATACGCTCCAGGCGCTTCGACACGGAGTCGAGCTCGAGCAGCTGCTGCTTCTCGGCGACCTTGAGGGCGAGATGCGCGGAGATGGTGTCGGCAAGCTTCGCCGGCTCCTCGATCTTGTTGATCGAGACGACGACTTCCGGCGGCACCTTCTTGTTCAGCTTCACGTAGTTCTCGAATTCCGAGACCACGGTGCGGGCAGCCGCCTGCAGCTCGGCACCGTCGCCGGCCGATTCTTCCATATCGACAGCAAGCGCCTCGAAGAAATCAGGGCGATCGTTGTAACCGGTGATCTTCACGCGACGGCCGCCCTCGACCAGCACCTTCACGGTGTCGTCCGGCAGCTTCAGCAACTGGAGCACGGTGCCCAAGGTGCCGATCGTGTAGATGTCGTCGGGGCCGGGATCGTCCTGGCTGGCGTTCTTCTGGGCGATCAGCAGAATCTGCTTGTCGTCCTTCATGACCTCTTCGAGCGCCTTGACGCTCTTTTCGCGGCCTACGAAGAGGGGAACGATCATGCCGGGAAACACGACGATGTCGCGCAGCGGCAGGACGGGATAGACGGTTCCTTGAGTGGGGGCGGTGGTCATGATTGCCTCGCAACGTACCTGTTAGAGCTACCCGCGCCTTGGCCGGGGATCCCCATGCGGGCGATCCACGGCACGCACACGCGTGCACTCGTTATCAGAGATTGGCCTGAACAGAGGGTTGTTCAAGGCCCGTCGGGAAGTCCGCCGGCGACGGTTATCGCCGGCGCAGCAAAAGTCAGGCCGGCGCAGCGGCAACGCCCTCTTTGCGCTCGCCGTGCACGTAAAGCGGCTGGGCGCGACCCTCTATCACTTCCCGATTGATCACCACTTCCTCCACCCCGTCGAGCGACGGCAGGTCGTACATGGTGTCGAGCAGCACGGTCTCCATGATGGACCGCAGCCCGCGGGCGCCCGTCTTGCGCACGATCGCTTTCTGGGCGACAGCGCGAAGGGCGTCATCGGAGAACTTGAGCTTGACGCTCTCCATGTCGAAGAGCCGCTGATACTGCTTGATCAGGGCATTCTTCGGACGCGTCAGGATCTCGATCAGCGCGACTTCGTCCAGGTCATCGAGCGTGGCGACGACCGGCAGGCGACCGACGAACTCGGGGATCAGGCCGTAGCGCAGCAGATCCTCGGGCTCGAGATCCTTCAGGATCTCGCCGGTACGGCGATCCTCGGGGCCACGAACTTCCGCGCCGAAACCAATCGACGTGCCCTGGCGGCGCATCGAGATGATCTTGTCGAGGCCGGAGAACGCACCGCCGCAGATGAACAGGATGTTGGTCGTGTCGACCTGCAGGAACTCCTGCTGCGGATGCTTGCGCCCGCCCTGCGGCGGCACGGAGGCGACGGTGCCTTCCATGATCTTCAGCAGCGCCTGCTGCACGCCCTCGCCCGACACGTCGCGCGTGATCGACGGGTTGTCGGACTTGCGGCTGATCTTGTCGACCTCGTCGATGTAGACGATGCCGCGCTGCGCCCGCTCGACATTGTAGTCGGCCGACTGCAGCAGCTTCAGGATGATGTTCTCGACGTCCTCGCCGACGTAACCGGCTTCGGTCAGCGTCGTGGCGTCGGCCATCGTGAACGGCACGTCCAGCATGCGGGCCAGGGTCTGGGCGAGCAGTGTCTTGCCGCAGCCCGTCGGGCCGATCAGCATGATGTTGGACTTGGCGATCTCGACTTCGTTCGACTTACCGCCATGGGCCAACCGCTTGTAGTGGTTGTGCACGGCGACGGCGAGGATACGCTTCGCCCGGTCCTGTCCGATGACATAGTCATCGAGGATCTGGCGGATCTCCTTCGGAGACGGCACCCCGTCCTTGGATTTGACGAGGGTTGTCTTGCTCTCTTCCCTGATGATGTCCATGCAAAGCTCGACGCATTCATCGCAGATGAACACGGTCGGCCCGGCAATGAGCTTGCGGACTTCGTGCTGGCTCTTGCCGCAGAAGCTGCAATACAGGGTGTTGCGGGAATCACCCCCGGACTTGGCGGCTGGCATGTCGGTAACGCACCTCCGCTTGGGGGGCCCTACGACCTGAGGGCCCGCTCACAAGCCTATGTTAAACGTGCCGCCCGGACGGCGACAACATCAAAATATGGTGTGTCGCCGTGCGAACAGGGAACAATTGGTCGCCTTTGCCCTCTTACGAGGCAGCGGCCTGGATGGTTGTCGGGGTCGGCCGCTTCTCGAGAACATCGTCGATGAGGCCGAATTCCTTGGCTTCCAGTGGCGCAAAGAACTTGTCGCGCTCCATGGTCTGCTCGATCACCTCGATCGGCTTGCCGGTATGCTCGACGTACATCTGGTTCAGCCGTGCGCGGGTCGCCAGGATCTCGCGGGCATGAATTTCGATGTCCGTGGCCTGTCCCTGGGCGCCGCCCGACGGCTGGTGGATCATGATCCGGGCGTTCGGCAGGGCGAAGCGCTTGCCCTTCTCGCCCGCCGTCAGCAGCAGCGAGCCCATCGACGCCGCCTGGCCGTAGACCAGGGTCGAGATGTGCGGGCGGATGTAACGCATGGTGTCGTAGATCGCCATGCCGGACGTCACCACGCCACCGGGCGAGTTGATGTAGAACGAGATGTCCTTCGTCGGGTTCTCGGCTTCGAGATAGAGCAGCTGGGCGCAGAGCACGCCCGCCACATGATCTTCCACCGGACCGTTAAGGAAGATGATCCGCTCTTTGAGCAGCCTCGACCAGATGTCGTAGCCACGCTCGCCGCGCGCCGATTGCTCGACCACCATCGGCACGTAGTAGTTGTTGTAGACTTCCAGCGGATCGCGGTCGCGAGTCATCGCGGGGCCCCCATGAGTAACGATGCTCTAGAAAGTGGCAGCGCCGGTGGTCCTGTTCAAGGCCACCGGCACAAGATCAGCTCGCCGCCTTCTCCGCGGGCTCTTCCTCTTCCGCCTCGCGGGCGGCCTTGAGCAGTTCCTCAGGGGTAACCGACTTGTCGGTGACCTTGGCCAGCTCGAGGATGAAGTCGACGGTCTTCTCCTCGAAGATCGGCGCGCGGAGCTGGTCCTTCATCTCGGCGTTCTTGCTGTAGAACTCGAGCACCTGGCGCTCCTGGCCCTGATAGCGCATGGCTTCGCGCATCACGGCCTGGTTGAGTTCTTCCGGCGTCACGTCGATGTTGTTGGAGCGGCCGACATCGGCCAACAGCAGGCCGAGGCGAACGCGGCGCTCGGCGATGTCGCGGTACTCCTTGCGCATCTTCTCTTCGTCTTCTTCGACCTTCTGGCCGTTCTTCTTGGCTTCCTCGATGCGCTGCCAGATGGCGTTGAATTCGCCTTCGACGAGGCCTTCCGGTACCGCGAACTTCTGCGTGTCGGCGAGCTTGTCGAGCAGCTGGCGCTTGATCATCGTGCGCGAGATCTGCGTGTAGTCCTGGCCGATCCGCTCGCCCACCGCCTTGCGCATGGCTTCGAGGTTCTCGAAATTGTTCTTCTTCGCGAGCTCGTCATCGGCGGGCTTGTCGACGTACTCGAGCACTTCCTTGACCGTGCACTTGAATACGGCGTCCTTGCCGGCAAGTTCGGGCGCGCCGTACTCGGCCGGGAACGTCACCTTCACGTCGATCGGCTTGCCGACCTCGGCGCCAATGAGCTGGTCTTCGAAGCCCGGGATGAACGAGCCGGAACCCAGCTCCAGCGTGTAGTCCTGGGCCGCGCCGCCGGGGAACTCGACGCCGTCGACCGAACCCACGAAGTCGAGCTTGATCGCGTCGCCCTTCGCCGCCGGACGCGGCGGATCGACCGGCTTCTGCTCGCGGTTGGCCTTGGCGATGCGCTCCAGCGCCTCGTCGATGTCCTTCTCGGGAACTTCGGCCTTGAGACGCTCCAGCTCGATGCCGGAGAAGTCGAGCTTGCCGATCTCCGGCAGCACTTCGACGACGACTTCGAACTCGACGTCCTTGCCCTCTTCGAGCTGCTTCAGGTCGACCTTCGGCTGCAGAGCAGGCTTCAGGCCACGGTCCTCGATCGCCTTGGCAGTGCTCGTGTTGACGGCCGCCTCGACCGCTTCGCCGAACAGCGCCTGGCCATATTGCTTCTTGAGCAGGCTGACCGGCACCTTGCCCGGACGGAAGCCCGGCAGCGCCGCGGTCTTCGCCATCTCGGCGAGACGCTCGTCGATCTTCGACGTCAGGTCGCCGGCGGGGACGACGATCTTGAACTGGTGCTTCAGGCCTTCAGCCGAGAGTTCCGTAACTTGCATTGTCTCACTTCCATTTCCTGGTGCGGGCGGAGGGACTTGAACCCCCACGCCTTGCGGCACGAGAACCTAAATCTCGCGTGTCTACCAATTCCACCACGCCCGCCCGAAGCCTGCCCAAACATCATTCTGAGCCATCGGGGCGCGCCGCGAAGGCCGAATCGCGGGCCTCTTAGCCCGACCCCGCCGAACGGTCAATTAAAGGACGATAGCGACTGCAACGCGCGTGGCAGAAGAGCGGGCAAATCCTCGGCGATCAAGCCGGGGAGACCGAATTGCAGCGCACATTCCCCGTGCAGCCACGCCGCCGCGGATGCCGCGGCAAACGGCGTGAGGCCCTGCGCCAGCAGTCCTCCGATCAATCCCGCCAGGACGTCGCCCGAGCCGGCCGTGGCCAATGCCGGTGAGGCATGAATGTTGATGATCGCCCGGCCGCCGGGCTCGGCGATCATCGTATCAGGGCCCTTCAGCAGGATCGTCGCCCCGCTCCGCTCCGCCGCCCGCCTCACCCGCTCCAGCTTGTCGGCCTTCCCGGCGAGATCGGGGAAAAGTCTTCGGAACTCCCCTTCATGCGGCGTGAGCAATGTCGGGCCCGAGATGCTGGCAAACAGAAGATCGGGCTGCGCGGCGAAGACGGTGATCGCGTCGGCATCCAGCACGACGCGGCGCCGCGCGCCCAGCGCCGCGAGGACCGAATCGCGGGTCCGGTCGGAGACGCCAGACCCAGGCCCCACGAGGATGGCGTTGCGCCTCTCGTCGGCCAGCAGGTGGCCGAACATCGCGCCATCGTCGGCTTCGACAACGAGGTTGCCGGGTTCTGCGGCCTGCAAGGCCGCCATGGTCGATCGAACGGCTGCGATCGTGACGAGACCCGCTCCGACGCGACGGCCGGCCAGCGCGGCCAAGCGCGCCGCGCCCGTGGCCTGCGGGCCCGCCAGGATGCTGAGGTGTCCCCGCGCGTACTTATGGTCGGCGATATCGTCGCGCCGAAGCAGGTGTGCCCACAGGGACGGCGCATTCAGCCAGGCTTGCGGGCCGATCGTGTCCAGCGCCGCCGCGGGAATGCCAATGTCGGCGATGCGGAGGTGGCCGCAACGGCGCAGGCCTTCGACTGAGTAATGGCCGGGCTTCGCGCGGAAGAACGACACGGTCGTTTCCGCGTGAAACGCACGGCCCAGGATTTCGCCGGTATCGCCGTGAAGGCCGGTCGGGACATCTACCGAGACGACGGTGAGGCTGCGCTCGTTCGCCCCGTCGATGGCGATGGCGATCTCTCCGTCGATCGGCCGGCTGAGGCCCGCGCCAAAGATGGCGTCGATCACGAGAGGCGCGTCGTCGAGCAGCAATGGCGACCATGCCTCGACCGGCCCGTGCCAGGTACTCCCGGCCCAGGCGGCATCGCCCTTGAGTTTCTCGATCTGGCCGAACAGCGCCAGCCGCACCGGCCAGCCCGTGGCCTGGAGGTGTCGCGCGGCGACGAAACCATCGCCACCGTTGTTGCCGGGCCCGCACAGCACGAGCACGGGGCGGCGTGCATGGCGTTCCATGACGGCCGCGGCGACCGCCCTGCCCGCGCGTTCCATGAGATCCTGCCCTGGCACACCGCCGGCGATGGCGAACGCGTCGGCCTTCGCCATTTGCGCACAGCTCAGGAGAGCAAGCTCGGCTTGGGGATTGAGATCGCGCACTTCAGGTCCGGGAGGCATCGTGCTGGGGCGAGTGGGGCGGCCGACCGGAATTGAACCGGCGACATCCAGAATCACAATCTGGCGCTCTAACCAACTGAGCTACGGCCGCCATCGCGGTTCGCTCCCGACGAAGCGGCGCCTTCCTACGCTCCGGCAGCCGGAGCGTCAAGAAACAGGAGGCGTCGGCGGCAGGAGCCGGTCGATGGCGCGGGTCCACACGCCACAGGCCTCGTCGAACGACAGGGCGAACTGCTCGCGCATGCGCGCCCAGCTCTCGAAGTCGACCAGCGCTTCCATGGCGAGGACCGTCTGACGGCGCGCCCGCTCGTCGAGGGTCGCCAGCTCCGGTGCGTACATTTCCTCGAGGCGGCGGATGACCAGTTCACGGACCAGACGGATCCGGCTCTTCAGGTCTGCCGAGTCGCCCTGGTTCGCGATGAGCGCCCGCCACAAAGGCAGCCATTCCTCGCACACGCGGCCCCGCGTCTCGACATGCGCCTTCAGCCGCTCCTCGCGGTTGCCCAGGGCAGGCTGGGCGGCGACCTGCGTCGATGCCCGCAGCAAGGCATCGTCCGTGGCGGCGACGCGCAAGGCATGGAGATCGGGAAACCGCTCGAACACCGACCGCACCGAATAGCCGGCGCGCTGCGCGATGGTGACGGCGGTCGGGATCTGGGGACTGTCGCGCAACAGCGCGAGATAGGCCTCGATGATGAGCTGCCGCGTGCGCGCGCTACGCTGGCGGCGTCCGTCCACATGCTCGGGCTTCGCGGACACGGCCGGCATCTCCCCGCTTCGACCGGTCATGCCGCCCCGCTGGAGCTCTTCGGCAACAAACGATCGATCGTCTGCGTCCAGACGAGGCAGGCATCGTCGAACGACAGTTCGAAGAACTCGCGCATGCGCGCCCAGCTCTCGACGTCGGTCAGCGCTTCCAGCGCGATCAGCATCTGGCGGCGCTCTTCAACAGGCAGCATGGCGAACTCCGGCGCGAACATCAGCTCCATGCGAGCTGTTACGCGGTCGCGTGCGATCCGGATGCGTGCCTTCAATTCGGGTGAGTCGCCTTGATTGACGATCAGCGAGCGCCACAGCGGCAGCCAGCGCTCGCAGGTCTCGCCGCGCGTCGTAACGTGCGCGTCGATCCGGGTCTTGCGATCGCCGTCGGCACCGCGGGGCGGCGCCAGGGCCGATATCTGCGCGATCGAATAATCGACCGCGGCCACCTGGAGGGCGCGGATGTCAGGGAAACGCTCGAAGATGGATCGCACCGAATAGCCGGCGCGCTCCGCGATTTCGGCGGCGGTCGGCACGCGCGGCGAGAGTTCCTGGGCCAGCGCCAGATAGGCCTCGATGATGAGCTGCTTGGTCCGCTCGCTGCGCAGGCGGCGACCGTCGATCTTGGCGGGCTTGGTGGACGGGACGGCCAAGGCTCAATCCGATCCGGTTTGGGATTCTGCCGGCGTCGGCGGCAGAATCCGGTCGATGGCGCGGATCCACACGGCGCAGCCCTCGGCGAACGACAGTCCGTAGGTGTCGCGCAGGCGCGACCAGCTCTCGATATCCGTCACGGCTTCGAGGGCGATGAGGAGATTGCGGCGCTCGATGTCGGAGAGCGTCGAAAGCTCGGGCCGGTACATCACTTCCATGCGCTCGATCGTGCGCTGCCGCGCGACCTTTACCCGCACGGCGAGGGCATCGTTTTCGTCGAAGTTGAACAGCAGAGCCCGCCACAGCGCCACGCCGCGCTCGCACGTCCCTGCCCTGGTCTCCACCTGCGACTTGATACGGGTAGCCCGATCGGCATCGACGTCGCGCGCAGGTGCAAGCGCAGCGGCGTGCGCCAGGCCGTAATCCGCCGCCGCTACCCGCAAAGCATGGAGGTCGGGGAAACGCTCGAAGACGGAGCGGACCGAATAGCCTGCCCTCACCGCGATTTCTGCCGCGGTCGGCATCGGCGTCAGCGGATTCTCGCGGATGATCGCCAGGTAGGCCTCGATGATGAGCTGCTTGGTCCGCTCACTGCGCAGGCGACGCCCATCGATCCGGATGGCTTTGTGTGCGGCCGGTGCTGGCGCCGGGGGATCGATCGGACTCATGCCGAGAGAAGACTCGATGCGGGGTTCACATTGCTGCCCAAGGGGCTCGAACGGGTGATATTAGCAATTCCGATGCAAAAATACTACGCCTCGAAAGCGTCTATCGCCTCGCGGATCGTTACAATTGCATCCTAGGTCCCGTAAAGTGCAAATACTAGGGGCTCACCTGCGAAAATGCCGGCTCAGTCGCTCGATGGCGCTGTCGAGCGTGCTGTCATGCTTGCAGAAGCAGAAACGCGCGAAATATCGGGGCGCTTCGGGCGATTGATAGAATGCGCTCACGGGAACGGCCGTCACGCCCGCTTCCACCGTGATATGGCGGCAGAAATCCTCGTCGCTTCCGTTGAAGCCCAGTGGACGGAAGTCGGTCGTCACGAAATAGGTCCCGTGCGCCGGCAGCACGTCGAAGCCGATCTCCGCCAGAGCGCTGGCCAGCCGGTCGCGCTTGGTTTGCATGTCGGATGCAAGTGTCGAGAAGTAGTTGTCGTTCAGGCGCAGGCCCGTGGCGGCGCCCCACTGCAGGTTGGGTGGCGTCGTGAAAGTCATGAACTGGTGGGTCCTGGCGATCGCCTTCATCAGCTCGGGCGCGGCCGTGATGTAGCCCACCTTCCAGCCCGTCAGGCTGAAACTCTTGCCGGCCGAACCGATGCGCACCGTGCGGTCGCGCATGCCCGGCAGGGTCATCATCGAGATGTGACGCCGGTCGTCGAAGATGATGTGTTCGTAGACTTCGTCGCAGATCGCATAGACATCGTGCTTGAGGCAAAGATCGGCGATGAACGAAAGCTCCTCATGATCGAAGACCTTTGAGCAGGGATTCATCGGCGTGTTGAAGAGGATGAGCTTGGTCTTGGGCCCGAAGGCTGCGGCCAGCTCTTCCTTCGGCAGGCGCCAGCTCGGCGGCTCGAGGCGCACCAGCTTCGGGATGCCCCCTGCCCGCCGGACCATGGGTAGATATGAATCGTAGAGCGGTTCGATCAGCACCACCTCGTCGCCCGGCTCGATCAGTCCGAACAGGCAGTCGCCCAGCGCCTCGGTGGCGCCCGAGGTGACCAGCACCTCGCTCTGCCAATCGACATCGAGGCCCTGGAAGCGCTTGGCATGCTCCGCCACGGCCTGACGCAGCTCGGGAATGCCCATCATCGGCGGATACTGGTTGTGACCGTTCAGCAGGAAATCCGCGGCGGCCGCCCGCACCTCCTCCGGACCCTTGTCGTCGGGGAAGCCCTGGCCGAGGTTGACTGACTGATGCTCGCGCGCCAGCGCCGACATGACTTCGAACACTGTCGTTCCAAGGCCGGACATCGTGGAGTTTGCGGATTTCATGCGGAATTCTCTACTGCTTAACTATTGTTCATTAATTTGCCGATAATTTGATCAATCCGCCCGTTAAACAGCCAGACTGAATCAGGATTTCCCGCATCAGCCTGTGGAAAATCTTGGCATGGAATGTGCTTCCTGGTGTGTCATACGGGCTTTCCCGCCGGGAGGGCCCGGTGCCTGCGTGCGGAGTGTCTTAAGCCAAATGAAGAAGATCGAAGCGATCATCAAGCCCTTCAAGCTCGATGAGGTGAAGGACGCACTCAACCAGATCGGCCTGAAAGGCATCACGGTTCTCGAGGCCAAGGGCTTCGGCCGGCAGAAGGGCCATACCGAACTCTATCGCGGCGCAGAGTATGTCGTCGATTTCCTGCCGAAGGTGAAGCTGGAGCTCATCATCGAGGACGAGATGGTCGAGAAGGCCGTCGAAGCGATCCGCAGTTCGGCGCATACCGGTCGCATCGGCGACGGCAAGATTTTCGTGTCGAGCATCGACGACGCGATCCGAATTCGTACTGGTGAGCGTGGTGACGCCGCCGTATGAGGACCCGGCCTTTGGGGGCTGAAGCAGTAAACCACAAGTAGAGGGACGACCGACTATGGATGCCAAACAGGTTCTCGCGCTGATCAAGGAAAAGGACGTCAAGTTCGTTGACTTCCGCTTCACCGATCCTCGCGGCAAGTGGCAGCACACGGCCCGCATGGCGTCCGCCACCGACGAAGGCACCTTCGAAGACGGCGTGATGTTCGACGGCTCCTCGATCGCCGGCTGGAAGGCGATCAACGAGTCGGACATGATCCTGATGCCGGATCCGTCCACTGCCGTGCTCGACCCCTTCTCGGCCCAGACCACGCTGATCGTGAACTGCGACGTCGTCGAGCCCTCGACCGGCCAGCTCTATGCCCGCTGCCCGCGTTCGACCGCCAAGCGCGCTGAAGCCTTCATGAAGTCGTCGGGCATCGGCGACACTGCCGTGTTCGGCCCCGAACTCGAGTTCTTCGTGTTCGACGACGTCCGCTACGACGTTCAGATGCAGGGCAGCTTCTACAGCATCTCGTCGAACGAATCGCCATGGAACACCGGCATCGCCGTCGAGGGTGGCAACCTGGCCCATCGTCCGGGCGTCAAGGGCGGCTACTTCCCGGTCCAGCCGGTCGACACGCACAACGACCTGCGCGCCGAGATGATGTCGGTCTGCACCGACATGGGCATCGTCATGGAAATCCACCATCACGAGGTGGCCCCGGCCCAGAACGAACTCGGCTTCCGCTTCGACACGCTCGTGAAGACGGCCGACAACGTGCAGAAGTACAAGTACACGCTGCACAACGTCGCCCACAGCTACGGCAAGTCGCTGACCTTCATGCCGAAGCCGCTCTATGGCGACAACGGCTCGGGCATGCACACTCACCAGTCGATCTGGAAGGACGGCAAGCCGCTGTTCGCCGGTTCGGGCTACGCCGACCTGTCGGAGACGGCGCTGTACTACATCGGCGGCATCATCAAGCACGCCAAGGCGCTGAACGCCTTCACCAACGCCAGCACCAACTCCTACAAGCGCGTGATCCCGGGCTTCGAGGCGCCGGTGCTCCTGGCCTACTCATCGCGCAACCGCTCGGCCTCGTGCCGCATCCCCTACGCGTCGTCGCCGAAGGGCAAGCGCGTCGAGGTCCGCTTCCCCGATCCGTCGGCCAACCCGTACCTCGCCTTCGCGGCGATGCTGATGGCCGGCATCGACGGCATCAACAACAAGATCCATCCGGGCGACCCGATGGACAAGAACCTGTACGACCTGCCGCCGGAAGAGCTCTCGAAGGTTCCGACCGTCGCCGGTTCGCTGCGCGAGGCCCTCAACGCCCTCGACGCCGACCGCTCGTTCCTCACCAAGGGCGGCGTGTTCACCGACGACCAGATCGACGCCTACATGGAACTCAAGTGGGAAGAGGTCTACAACTGGGAACACCAGCCGGCCCCGATCGAGTACAAGATGTACTACTCGATCTGATCTTTTCCGATCTTTCGGATCATGGAAGGGCCCGCTGTTGCGGGCCCTTCTTTTGTTGGAGGATGCGCGCCGCAAAACTTCTGAGGGAACTGACATGGGCTGGATGGACGAAGCGATGGAGACACTGCGCCCCTGGATCGGGCGGGTGCGCACGACCGAGGACGATATCGGCATGATGGCCGTCCGCCGCGTCGCCGCGACCTTCGATGTCGATCCC
This sequence comes from Reyranella sp. GW821-FHT12G01, assembly GCF_058806575.1. Classification (NCBI taxonomy): domain Bacteria; kingdom Pseudomonadati; phylum Pseudomonadota; class Alphaproteobacteria; order Hyphomicrobiales; family Reyranellaceae; genus Reyranella; species Reyranella sp. GW821-FHT12G01. The sequence goes on along the minus strand of NZ_JBXAPV010000001.1, from coordinate 2,213,427 downwards.
GACAGCATCAAGCGCGGACAGGAGCTGCCGCCGCACTGGTTCACCGTGTTCTTCGCCGAGACCGTCCGCCAGGGCGAACTCGGCCCCGACGGCCATCCCAACAAGGGCATCGTCCTGCCGCCGATCCCGATGCCGCGCCGCATGGGCGCCGGCCGCCGCGTCCAGGTCATGGGTCGCCTCAAGGCCGGCGAGCCGGCGATCAAGAAGGCCGAGGTCGCCGACATCGTCCCCAAGACCGGCCGTTCGGGCGATATCTTCGTGCTGACGATGCGCCACACCATCGAACAGGGCGGCAAGACCATCGCCTCCGACACGTTCGACGCGATTTACCGCCCCGCCGTGCCGCCGGGCCAGAAGACCACGGCGACGGTCGCGGCGCAGGCGCGCAAGGACCAGTCCTGGACCGAGACGACGCAGCTCACCAACACGCTCAACTTCCGCTACGGCGGGATCACCTGGAACGCCCACCGCATCCACTATGACGGCGACTACACGCGCAGCGAGGAAGGCTACCCGGCCATCGTCTCGAACGGCGGCCTCTCGATGCACCTGATGGTCGACGCGGCGCTCAAGCACGCCAAGGGCGAGCTGACCGGCTACACCGCCCGCCTCGTCCATCCGCTCTGGGTCGGCGACCTCATCGAGGTGCGCGGCGAGGAACAGAAGGACGGCAAGCTGAAGCTGTGGGCCGCCGACAAGAACGGCGTGCTCTGCGGCGAGATGGACCTGGAGTTCGCGGCGTGAGTGGCGGCCCACTCTCGGGCGTGAAGGTGGTCGACCTGACGACGGTGGTCGTCGGGCCGATCTGCACGCGCACGCTGGCCGACTACGGCGCCGAGGTCATCAAGGTCGAGGCGCCGGGCGGCGATCTCCTGCGCACCATGGCGCAGGGCAGCCGCAATCCCGGCATGTCGGGCAAGTTCATCAACTTCAACCGCAACAAGCGTTCGATCGTGCTCGACATCAAGAACCCGGACGGGCTCGCAGCACTTCATCGGCTGATCGCGAAGGCCGACGTGTTCGTGAGCAACGTGCGCCCCGAGGCCCTGCACCGCGCCGGCCTCGACTTCGAGAGCCTGACGAAGAAGAACCCGAAGCTGATCCACTGTTCGATCCTCGCCTTCGGACGCGGCGGCCGGTACTACAACCGCCCCGCCTACGATCCGATCGTGCAGAGCCTGTCGGGCGTTGCCGGCACGCTGGAACGCGCGACCGGCGAACCGCGCTTCGTGCCGATGGTGATGAGCGACCACACGACCGGCCTCATCGCCGCCCAGTGCATCGGCTTCGCGCTCTATCGGCGCGAGAAGACCGGCCAGGGCGAGGCGATCGACGTGCCCATGCTCGAGAACATGGCCTCGTTCGTGTCGAGCGAGCACCTCGGCGCTGCCACCTTCGATCCGCCCGTCGGACCGACCGGCGACAACCGCCTGCTCAGCCCCGACTACCGGCCGCTGCCGACCAAGGACGGCTACATCACGGTCGGCCCCAACACCAACCACCAGGCCTTCGCCTTCTTCGACGCGATCGGCCGCCCGGAACTCAAGACCGATCCGCGCTTCGACAGCGCCGCGTCGCGCACCAAGAATGCCGCCGATTACTTCGTCGTCCGCAAGGAAGGTCTCGCGAAGAAGACGACCGAGGAATGGCTGGAAATCTTCGACAAGGCCGACGTGCCGGCGGCGCGTTACAACACGATCGACGACCTGCTGACAGATCCGCATCTCAGCGATGTCGGCTTCTTCCAGCCGGAGGATCACCCTAGCGAGGGCCGCATCCGTCGATCCAAACGGGCCAACAAGTTCTCGGGTGGCGAGCGGGCTGTCGAGACGCATGCTCCCTCACTCGGTGAGCATACGAATGCCATTCTCGCCGGCGCCGGATACAGCGACGCCGAGATCGAGACAATGCGGGCGTCGGGCGCGGTGCGCTAACCGAAGCGCACGCTTGCGGTACGGCCGCGCCGTGGCGCGACCGACAGGACTTCGCCGGCCGGCCGTTCGTTCGTTGGGCTGACTGGCAGGAGCGGTATGCGCCGCCGTTCGCCGGGCAGTAGATGGAAACCTTCGTCGTCCGCCCGGTAATCCGGCACTTCGATCTGGATGCAGGGCGCGAACTTCGCCGCCTCGATCACGACAGCCCACCCTGCTCCGTCCCGCTCCAGCGTCGCTGACAGCCCGGGATCGTGCGCAAGCGCGGATCGGCCCAGGGGGAAGTGCGTGGCATCTGCGAGGCGTGCACCCGTGGTCGAGTCCGACAAGGTCACGGCCGTCAGTTCGAGCGATGGCGCGCCAAAGCGGTAGGCGTAGGTGATGTCGAAGAAGGAGCCTATGAGCTCGGCCGAGGTCATCGTCCGCGCGCTGCGCGCCGGCAGGGCGACGTCGCATTCACGCCGCATCACCACCACGTCGCCAGCCTGAAGGCAGATCAGCGACAGCTTGGCTTGCAACGACTCCGCCGTGTCGTTGGTCAGGTGCACGGCGAGGCCATTCAGGCCCTCATCCGTCAATGCGACCTGGACTGGCCTGAAGGCGCGTCGCAAGCCATGCCAGGCGAGCTTGGGAACGCCGGCTGAATCGATGACGCCCCAACCGGCGCCCGGACTCAGGTCCTTCAGCATCCAGACCAGCGCGCCAGCGCACGTCGATGCCGGTCGCCGCCATTCGCCGATCACCGCATCCATGAGATCGGCCGACACGGCGCGCGACAGCCGGCGATGATGCACCGGGTCTTCGGCCAGCAATCGCGATGCGTCGACGCCGTAGAGCAATTCGAGATAGTGGTCACGTACTGTCGCAAAATCCCAGTCGGCGCCGCGATCGCGCGGCACGATATCGGTGACGGTGGCCGGACCGATTGGCGTGTTGGCGAGGCCCAGGCATTCGGCGGCAAACCGGACATCGGCGCGCCGCGCATCCTCGAGGGGACGCCGATAGGCCCCGACGCCGTAGTAGTGCGACACCCCCGTATCGACCTGGAAGGGCAGATCTCCCCCTTCGGGCGATTGTGCGACGAACGGGACATCGGGGCAGCGCGCGCCGGCGATGCCGCGCAGGATCTCGTCGCAGAGCGGGCTGTTCCACAGGGCTGGCGGGAGACCGAGCATCGCCGCCTGCTGTGCGATTTCGCTGCCGCCGCACAGGACGGCGAGCGACGGATGGGCTTTTGCGCGCGCCAGGAACTGGTCGGCTTCGCGCTCGACGCTCTGCCGGAACGACGGATCGGCGATCGGATAGTCCATGTTGGCGAACATGAAATCGTGCCAGACGAGCAGACCGAGTTCGTCGCACAGCGCGAAGAAGTCGTCGCTCTCGTAGGTCATCGTGCCGCCGACACGGATCATGTTCATGTGCGCATCGCGCGCTTGGCAAAGCCATGGCGACAGCGTCTCGCGATCGGCTGCCAGCGTGACCAGATCCGCAGTGCTCCAGCACGCCCCGCGGGCGAAGATCGGCAGCCCGTTGATCCGCAGCGTAAAGCTCCGACCGTCGGCGCCGCGATCGATCTCGACCGATCGGAAGCCAACCCGGCCGAGCTCGATCTCGACATCTCCGACTCTGGCACGCACGTTGTAGAGGAACGGCGTGCCGTGCGTGTGCGGCCACCATTTCTCGACGTCAGCGAGGCACATCCGTCCGTGAAGACGCCCCTCTGCGGTCCATTCGAGCGATGCACTACGCCCGGCAACCTCCAGACGCGCCGGCGGCTGCGATCCCTGGCCTTCGAGGTTGAGCGTAACCTCGAGCACGCCATCATCGCCGTCGAGCGTGGCCCGGATATCGGCAGTCCTCACGCGCAGAGACGTCGTCTGCTCCACGATTTCGATTGTCCGCCACGGACCGACCGCATGGACGGGCGGCTGCCAGCCGGTCATGTGGCCGAGCAGCGTCGTGCGCACCTGGCGCAGCGCATTGTTCTCGACCAGCGAGGTTCGCCAGCGCGCCCTGCCCTTGCGGCGCGCAAGCTCGGCATCGAGAGAACGAAAGACGATGACGAGTTCGTTGCCGCCAATCAGCTCGACGTCGACCTCATGCGACAGGAACATGTTGTCGGAGACCAGGATCGAGCGGCCGTTCAGCCAGACTTCCGCCAGCGTCGCGAGCCCATTGAAGCGCAGCAAGCGCCTGCCACGCCCCTCGAAGCGTGTCCGGTACCAGATGTCCTTGTCGTGGAGAGGCCGTGGCTCCTCCAGCCTCCATTGGCCGGCATCCCGCAATGCCTGTGCCGCCGTGCCTGGCACCGGGGCGGCGATCCACTCCAAGCCGGCCGGCAATTCTTCCGGCGCCCGTGTCGATCCTGCGGCGACAAGAGCAAGCTGCCATCCGTGGCCGAGCGGCGTGAAGCCCAGCATCAGGCGAACCGCTCGCCTAGCGTCGCGAAGATGGCGTGGTAGTCGTCTTCCAGGGCCTGGAGATTGACGGCCTGCGCGTCGAACTTCCGGCGATGGACCATGCGCGCAAGCTGGAACTGTACAGCCTTGGCGCCTTCGGCGATGCGTCGGCAGGCGGACGCTGTTTCGGAGAGGCCGTTCACGCCCTTCGAACCCAGCCAATCGAGATAGGTGCCGAGCATCTCGAAGTTGGCGCCAAGCTGGCGCGGCAGGTTGAAGGCATAGAGATGGAAATAGGCGATGTCGCGAAGGCTGAGCTGCTCGAGATGCGAAGGCAGCGCCATGCGCCATTCGCCGACTGGATTCCCGCGTGGCCGATGCTTCAGGTGACCGCGCAGCAGCGAGAGCGACATCTCCAGCAATGCCGCACCGTTGAGTGCCCCGCCGTCTCGCTTCACGAACTCGGCGTAGGGAAAAAGCACGGCGGGCTGCCGGAACAGCCCCTCATAGTCCTCGCCCGACAGCTCGTAGTAGCCGGTGCCGTGGAAGTAACCCAGGCGTCGCCGCTCCGGATCAAGAGCGATCACGGCGATGCTGGTCTTCACATGTCCCTTGCGATAGGCGTCGCCGGCATCGGGCAACCAGAAGGCATCGACCTCGACCAGGACGGGCCGGCCACGCCGAAGCTGGGCCATCGACTGTGCCTCGACCGAATCGAAGATCGCGAGTTCCTGCACCGTCAGGCCGAACAGGGCCTGCAGGTCCTCCAGCGGGAACTTGAAGAAGGTGAAGTGATCGCCCTCGAAATCCTGCAGCACGGTGAAGGAAAGCGCCGCCTCGACGGGATGACCCAGTGCGGGCAACAACTCGACCCACACGTCGATGTAGCAGTTGGTCTCCGGCCAGATGCGATCGCCGCCATGCAGGACGCTCGGCCGCCAGGTCGCGGCATTCAATCCCAGAAGGTCGATGCCGTCAGAGGCCGAGGACATGGCGGACGCTGCCCGGCCATTCGCCAATGGCGAAGCCGTGGTGCTTGAACAAGGCGAGTGTCAGGCGCTCGACGCCGAAGCCGACGCAGGCCGTATGCGCGATCTCACCCGCCTCCGTCTCGATGCTCCAGGCCCGGCCGAACATATCGCGATGGTCGTTGAAGCTGACGCACGCCGTGCGCGGCCCTTCCGCCACGATCGGTATCAGCAGCTCGAACTTCAGGTGCTCTTCCCGCTGGTTGCTGGCGAGGAGCCGCCCGGCCCGGCCGAAGAACGGATCGTTCGCGACCTCGATGGCGCACGGCAGGCCAAGCGATTCGACGAGGGCCCCGGCACGTTCGAGCCACAGCGTCCGGAAGGCGGAGATCTGCTGCGGTGTGCCGATGCGGACATGCTCGCGTTGGCGGAACATCTGCATCCGCGCCGGATCGATCGAGGGCTCGTGCCGGAAGCACCAGGTGTAGACATCGACCAGCGCACCGCTGCTGGAAAGACGACCACGCGAGGCGATCGCGGGATAGACGCCGTAACAGGCGGCCGGCGTCAGCGCGACTTCGGTCGGCCGCTGGGAGCCTGTCCAGTCCTCCCCCTTGGAAAGCCTGTCCAAAAGTGCGGCGTGATCGTCGTCGGAGCCGGAAAAGCTTGCCACCGTACCGGCGAGGTGCGGAAAGCTCCTGACATAACCGCTCTTCTCAAGCTGCAGGCGGCCGAGTCCGGGTGGGAACCGCATGACTTCGGGCTTGTCGGGATCGCCCACGGTGCCGATCGCCACGTTGAGCCGCTCCACCACGTGCTCGAAGGCGCCGCTGCGGCCAAACAGGCCATCGACGCCCATCGATATCAGCAGGCCATGGTTCAGCAATTCGTCGCGGAAGGCCCTGTAGGCTGCAGCGGCAGCCTCGCTCACGAAAGCAGCTCCGGGTCGTCCCGCAAAGCCAAAGCCAGGTTGGCATTGTTCGCCACGATGCGATCGTTGTTCACCATCACGATCGCCGAATACGCGTCGCGCAGCAGGCGTCCCACGCTGAAGGGCGAATCGTTGCGGTAACCGGCAAGGCCGCAGACCAGCATCGCCTGCTCGACGATCTTCACCGCAGCCTGCGAGCTGCCGAGCTTGAGATTGTTCATCGTCACGGCGAACGGCAGCGCCGACAGTTCATCCTCCGAGCCGATCGCGGCTTCGTACCGGCGCAGGCAGGACAGAAGATCGCTCTTCATCGACTGCAGGTCGACCATGGCCGCCGCCAGCCTCGGCGCGCCGAGCGGCGGCACGCCGGGCTTCCGCTTGGCCTCGGCACGCACGAACGCCCGCGCCCGCGCCAGCGCTTCGGTGGCGATGCCCAGCCACAGCGCACTCCACACGAGATGCGAGGTCGGGAGCATGGTGTGCGCCGACACGTCGGCATAAGCCACGGGAATGACCTGGGCCATCTCGCCTTCCGCCGCCAGCCGATAGCCGTTGGAGCAGGTGCCGCGCATACCCAGCGTGTCCCAGCTTTCCTGGATCTGCAGGTCCGCACCGGCGCGCGGCATGACCACGATCACCTGATCGGATGCCGGCGATTGGGGCGTGCGGCGGGCCGTCACCAGGATCGCGTCGCAGGCGTCGGCGTAGGAGATCACCGGCGCCTGCTTGATGAGCGTGAACCGGCCCCGCTTCTCGTCCAGCGCACAGACGCTCGATCGCACATCGCCGCCGACACCCGCCTCAGAGGTCGCAGACGCAAGAAGCAGCTGCTCGTCGAGCAGCCGTTTCATGAAAGCGCGCAGCCATGGATTGTTGCCGGCATGCCGCACGATGCACGAGACCTGAATCTGGTGCATGGCATAGATCATGGCGGTGGCGGCGCAATGCTGGCCGAGTTCGTGGCAGATCGCCACGACGTCGCCGATGCCCGCGCCGGATCCGCCCTCGCTTGCGGGCACCAGCAAGCCGAGGAGTTTCCTGTCCTTCAACGCCGCGAGGGCTTCCGACGGAAGGCGCGCCCGCGCATCGACGTCGTCGGCATGCCGGGCGGCGATTTCGCTTCCCACCGCGCGGGCCGCGGCGAGCCACGGCGTCATGCCGCTTCTTCCCTCACACCGATCTCGGTGAGTGCTTCGGCGATGGCGTCGATGCTGGAGAAGGTCTTGCGGCGCAGCAGCCGGTCGGGGAATTCGATATCGAAGGCCTCTTCCAGCGCCAGCATCAGGCTGACCGTGGCGTGCGAAGTCAGCCCCGCCGCGTGCAGATCGGCATCGTCCCGAAGCATATCGATCCCGGCCGGCAGGCTACCGGCAGTCTTCAGCACGGTTCGGATTCGAACCTTCAACGGCGATGACACCGTAAACTCCCAGCGTGTGCGAATCGAGAATTCGCAAGCAATTCCTGCGGTTTAGGATATTCTGCCGATGGGAACAAATCAATTTGCTGACGCTGCACGGGTCGTGGGAAATCCGGAGGCGTTTGTGGGTCGTATAGGGAAAAATGACGCCGATTGCGGTTAAAGACTGCTTCGGGTGGCTGCACGTGCCTGCCGGCGCTCGCGCGAGCGACGTTGCGGTTCTGATCTGCCCCGGCCTGCTGGGTGACGAGCTCGTCGCCTACTGCGGGCTGCGGGTGCTCGCCGACAAATTGGCCGAGGCCGGCTATTGGACCGTGCGGCTCCAGTATCCGGGCACTGGCGATTCCTGTGATCGCGCCGTCGAGCAAGCCGATGGTCATTGGACTGCCTGGCAGGAAAGCGTCGACTCGGCGGCCGACTGGCTGAAATCGGTGAGCGGCGCTCAGAAGCTACTGATCTGCGGCATGCGGGCCGGAGCCATGCTGGCCACCTTGGCGGCTTCGCGGCGCGATGATGTGGCCGGCCTCCTCTTCTTCGAGCCGACGGTGAGCGGCCGTTCCTACCTTCGCGAACTGACGCTCGACGCCGAACTGCACGGTGGCCACGTCCTGCCGGCGGGTGCCGGTATCGAGGTCGGGGAATTCCGCTTCAATGCGACGACGATCGCCCAGATCGCGGCCGTCGACCTTCGTGCCATCGCACCCAAGGCGGGTCTGAAGGTCGCGATGTTTGCCCGCGCGGACACCCGGCATCTGGAAGACTGCCTGGCCTCCTGGCGACGTGCGGGCGGCGACGCGAGAAATCTTGGCTGGAACAGCGATCTCGATTCCCTGATCGGCCATCCCACGTTCGATGCGGTCCAGCTTCCGACCTTCCGCCAGGTGCTGGACTGGGTAACTGAATCTCTTCCCGCGACCGCGCTGTCGACCGTCGAGACGGGTCCCCTGACGATCGTGCCAGAGGCAGCGACGCTTCGCCCTGCCGGTTGCGTCGAGACGACCTTGCGCTTCGGGTCGGGCAGCCGCCTGTTCGGCATTGTCTGCGATCCCGAAAGCGGCCCGTCCAGCCAGGTCGTCATCATCGTCAATGGCGGGCGAGATCCGCGCTACGGCGCATCGCGCCAGGGCGTCGAACTGGCGCGACGGCTCGCCCGGTCGGGCATCTCCTCGCTGCGTGCCGACTTCGCCGGGCTCGGCGACAGTCTCGGCCCGCCGGGCAAGGAAAATGTCATCAGCCATTCCTTCACCGACCGGACCTCCGACGTCCGCGCGATGATCGATGCGCTGCAGGCCAAGGGGTATCGGAAGTTCACGGTCCAGGGCATCTGCTCGGGTGCCTACCACGCCTTCCATGCCGCGCTTGCCGAGCGTCGCGTCGGCGGGTTGATGCTGGTCAACCAGCCGCTGTTCACCCTGCCGCGCCGGCCGGACGAGATCACCTATCTCGACCATCGCCGCATGACGCCGCTGTTCTATCTCCGCAAGCTTTTCAGCTCGCAGAGCTGGCGCACGCTGCTTCGGGGGCGTGTGGACCTGGGCACGGCTCTGCATTCGCTCTGGGTTCGCGGCCTGCGGTCGGCGCGCCTGGGCAGCCGGCGGATCGGGCGAACCATCGGCCTCATCCGCAAGCTCTCCTTCGCCCAAACGGCGCTTTCCGATCTGTCCTCGCGCGGCGTCAGGACGCTCTTCCTCTTCTCGCCGGCGAAGGAAGACCTGGAAATGTTCCGGCGTGAATTCACGCTCGAGCCGGATGCGCTGGCGCGCTACCGTGGCGCCGAGATGCGCGTCGTTCCGCGGATGGACCACGCCCTCATCTCCACCGAGAGCCGTCGCGATGCCAATGCCGAGATGGTCGACTTCGTCGGCGGGTCGCCCGCCCGGCTAGCGCGAGCCGGCGGCCAGGACTGACGCGATCGATCGGGCGGCCAGTCCGTTGGCCCGGTCGTTGAAGTGCCAGTCGACGAAGAAGGCTTCCGGATCCTGCGCAACGCCGGCCTTCTCGAAGGCCTCGTAGGTATTGAGCGTCCGCAGTCCGGCCTTGGCCGCGCAATCGAGCACGGAGGCGACACGCTTGTGCTGTGTCGTCCCGTTCCGTGGCCAGATCCAATCCTCGTATCGGGGAAAAGCCACCACCAGCGCCTCGACCTTCTCGCGACGGACGAGCGATGCGAACCGGTCCATCAGCCGGCACGAGACGAGATCGGCATCCTGGCCCGTCGCCACCGCATCGCCGTGCCAGAGTTCGTAGGCACCCAAGCAGTTCATGATGAAGTGCAGCAGGTAGGACCGGCCGAGGATGCGGCGTGCAAGCGTGAAAGGTCCGGTGAATGGCGCGGTCGGCACCGGGACATTACGCAATTCGAGCCCTGCTCCCGCCGCCACGAACCACGGCTTGTGCCGCATGTTGTGGACCGCATGCGCGGCACGGTCGATGTCCGAGGCGATGAAGGCCAGCACGACTGTCCCGGGTTTGACCGCCGGCACGAGGCGCTCGGCCTTGAGCACCATCTGGTCGAGCCCGTAGTCGCGCACGCCGGCGGCCAGGACGCGACGGCCGGTGTCGCGTTCGAGATGGGCGGGCCAGGTCTCGTCGTCGGCCACGGCGTAGCCCTCGGTGTAGGAATCGCCGATCGCCAGGATCGGCGATCCGCTCCCTTCCTTCGCCGTTGCCGTATGGTGGCGCATCCCGTCGGCCGAGATCGTGATCGGCTTGCCCGCAAGGAAGCCTGAGGCGCCAGGCTGCAGGTCCCATCCCAGCTCGCGGTCGTAGCGGAGCTGCGGCCGCTCCAATGCATCCGACTGAAGGTCGAGCTGGATGAAGTTGGGATAGGTCCAGAGAAGGCTTGTGGAGGTGCGCCATCGCAAGGCCATCTCAGCGGCCAGCAGACAGAGCACGACGGAGGTTGCGGCGAGCGCCAGCCCCGCCCACAACGAGCGCCGGCGCGACGAGGCCGGCCTTATCATCAATGCCAGGCCATCAATAAGGCCGGTCGCCCTCGATCAGCACGCGATGCATGATACGCCTCTCGCCCACCGGATAGTCGATGACGACGCGGTGCATCGTGGCGCGATTGTCCCACACCACGACGTCGCCGGCGGTCCAGACATGGCCGTGATGATGCTGCGGCTTGCGGGCCTCGTCGGCCAACTCGTCCAGCAGGGCATCGCTCTCGGCGCGCTCGAGGCCGACGATCCGGTCGAGCCGGTTGGGATTGAGATAGAGACCCTTGCGGCCGGTCTCGGGATGCGTGCGCACCAGCGGATGCTCGACATCCGGTGTCTCGGCAATCTCCTCCGGCGTGCGGGCCGAGGGCCGGTTGCGGGCGCGCGGCGTGTCGTAGCCGTGGATCGCCTTCATGCCGTCGATGCGCTTGCGCGTCGTCTCGGGCAAGGCTTCCAACACCGAGTGCATGTTGCAGAACCATGTCGAGCCACCGTGGCTCGGGATTTCGATGCTGTGCAGAAGCGTCGCCTTGGCAGGCACCGCGAAATACGAATCGTCGGTGTGCCAGTCCTCGGCGCGGATCGCCGTCTTGTCGGTCGTGCCGTCGGCCATCAGCGTGCTGACCATGACCGACACGTCGGGCACGGCGCCGCTGCGCTTGTAGCGCAGCAGTTGCTTCTGCGGCTCGCCGAAGGCCCGGGAGAAATCGCGCGTCTCCTCCGGCGTCATGGGCTTGCCCGGAATGACGACCAACAGATGCTCGGCAAGGGCCTTGGCGAGCAGCGCCGCCGTTTCGGGTTCGCCAGCGCGGGTGCGGTCGAGGCCCTCGATGCGGGCGCCGAGTGCGGCTTTCAGGGGAACGACTTCGATCATGGCTCGAAGCCTAGCGCGACGGCGCGCGGGAAACCAATGTTGCCAGCCAGGCTTTTGCCTGGCGGCTGATCGAGATGGCGGCCTGCCAGACCGGCAGCGCGCGGACGAATCCGTAGATGCGGTCGCGCCACGTGAACACCCAGGTCTCCGCCCGGAGATACCAGGAGAGCCGGAGCAGCGTCGGCCTCAGCACCTTGTAGAGCCGCGCGACCAGAGCGGTCGCGACCATCTTGCCGACGATGATCGACACCGTCGCGAGGGCGAACTTGCCCTGCAGGGCGAACCAGAAGGCTGCGAACTTCACCGGCAGCACGAGGGTCGAGGGTGCCACGAAGGCGATCAGCGCCGCCCAAGGCGGCAGGCTCGCGAGCCAGGCTTCCAGCCGGGCGATCCACGGCAGGCGCGCAATAGCCGCCATCGCCACGCCGAGATAGTGCAGCAGCACTTCCTCGAAGAACACGATCGCCGCGGCGATCGGCACGAACAGCAGTTCGAGGGCGCGTTTGAGATGGCGTTTCATCGACCTGCAATCTAGAGATCGGATACTGGCTTTTCAGTGACAAACATGTTCACACGACGCACGCTTTCCAAGCTCCTGGCCGGCCTGTCTCTCGCGCCCGCAACGGCATTGTCGCAGGGCCGCCCGCCCCTGTCCCGCATCGCCTTCGGTTCGTGCGCGAACCAGACCATGGCGCAGCCGATCTGGGAGGCCGTCCTCGCCTACCGGCCCGACCTGTTCATCTTCGCCGGCGACAATGTCTATGGCGACTTCAACGCACCGGATGCAGCCGATCTGAAGCGCGCCTACGACGAGGCCGCGCGCATCGCGGGCTATGCAAGGTTGCGGGAGACGGTGAGCCACCTCGCCGTCTGGGACGACCACGATTACGGCCTGAACGACGGCGGCGTGGAGTTTCCCCACAAGGCGCGCTCGAAGGAGCTGTTCCTCGATTTCTGGAACGTCCCCGCGACCGACGTCCGCCGCACGCGGGACGGCATCTATGATTCCCGCATCATCGGTCCGAACGGCATGCGCGTGCAGGTGATCCTGCTCGACGTGCGCTGGTTCCGCTCGGCCCTCAAGCCGACCGACCAGCGCGGCGCGCCGGGCAAGGAGCGCTACGTCCCCGACGCCGATCCGGCCAAGACGATGCTTGGCGTCGAGCAATGGGCGTGGCTGGATGCCGAGCTGCGCAAGCCCGCCGAGATCCGCCTGATCGTGTCGAGCACGCAAGTGCTGGCCGAGGGCCATGGTTGGGAGCGCTGGGGCAACTTCCCGCTCGAGAAGCAGAAGCTGATCGACACGATCCGCGCCAGCGGCGCCAAGGGCGTCGTGCTGCTGTCAGGCGATCGCCATATCGGCGCGCTCTATCGCGAGACGCCCGACGGGCTCTATCCGCTGTACGAGGCCACGTCGAGCGGCCTCAACATGGTCTATTGGGCCGCCAAGGAAGCCGGCCCCAATCGTCTCGGTGCGATCTATGCCGCCGCCAATTTCGGCGTGGTCGACATCGACTGGTGGGAACGCAAACTCCTGCTGGCCCTGCGTGACGACGGCGGCAACACCCGCCGCGGCATTGAGATTCCCTTCGATGTGCTGGGGATTGCGACCTAGTCGAGCTGGATGCCCAGCTCCTTGATGATCGCGGACCAGCGCGCGGTCTCTTCGTGGATCAGGGCAGCGGTTTCCTTGCGGCCGCGGAAGATCGGGAAGTAGCCTAGGCTCACCAGCAGCGCACTGACTTCCGGATCGGCGACGGCTTGGCGGTAGGCACCTTCCAGCCTGTCGAGAATGGCGGCCGGCGTCTGGGCCGGCGCCATGACGCCCTGCCAGACCGAAACGGTGAGATTGGGCCACCCCTGCTCCACGGCGGTCGGTACGTCCGGCAGCGCCGGATGACGATCGCGCGAGAGCACCGCGATGATGCGGACTTTGCCGGCATCCACCTGGCCCTTGTACATGCCGAAGCTCGAGATCATGAGCTGCACCCGGCCGCCCAGCATGTCGGCCAGCGCCGGCCCGCCGCCACGATAAGGCACGTGCAGGAAGTCGATACCGGTCTGGCGCTTCACCACCTCGAAGCTCAGGTGATCGACGCTGCCGAGACCGCCCGAGCCGAAGTTGAGCTTGCCCGGTTGCGACTTCGCCAAGGCGACGAATTCCTTCAGATCCTTTACCGGCAGGTCGGCCGGGATCGCGAGCACCACAGCCGAATCGGCGCAGGTGCAGATCGGTGTGAGGTCGCGTTCCACGTTGGTCGTCAGGCTGCGATACAGCAACGGATTGGTCAGCACGACGCTGCTGTTCACGTGACCGATCGTGTAGCCGTCGGGCGGACTTTTGGCGACAATCTCCAGGCCGACGCCGCCATTGGCGCCGCCTTTGTTGTCGATCACGAAGGACTGGCCGAGCAGTGACTGGACCTTCGCCGCGAGCGGTCGCGCGACGAGGTCTGTGCCACCACCCGGTGGAAAGCCGACGACGACCTTCACCGGGCGAGACGGATAATCCTGCGCCCAGGCGGTGGCGGCGAAGGGCACGCCGCCCAGGGCGGCGGCGAGCAGGCTCCGGCGATGCATGGCATTCCTCCCTTGCGACCGGCTTCGTTGGGCCGGCCCTGCGATTGTCTTGATTGTTGCCGAGGACTGAAGCTCAGGCCGCTTCGGCCTGCTGCTCCACGGTCGGACGATCGCCGCCCAGGGTCGTACGGCGCATGTCGCGCACCTCGTTGCGGTCGAAGCGCTTGGCGCGATGCATGGTGGCGCGGTTGTCCCACATCACCAGGTCGTACTGCCGCCACTGGTGCGAGTAGACGAATTCGCGCTGCGTCGCGTGCTCGGTCAGCTCGCGCAGATAGGCGCGCGCCTCGGGGATCGTCCAGCCGACAATGGCGCCGGCATGGGCCGACAGGAACAGCGACTTGGCACCCGTGGCCTGATGTGTGCGCACGAGGCGCTGCAGCACCGGCTTGAAGCTGGCGATTTCCTCGGGTGTGAGATCGGTGAAGCCGACGGCGGCGCGCGAATAGATCAGCGAGTGCTCGCAGATCAGGTCCTCGACCTCGCCCTTCGTGCGCTCGTCCAGCGCATCGTAGGCCGCGCGCATGTCGGCGAAGTCGGTGTTGCCACCCCAGGACGGAATGGCGCGCGCCGACAAGGCGGAGAACTTCGCCGGAATCACCGCATAGGAGCTATCGGAGTGCCAGAGCCGGTCGCCCAGCTTGAAGAACCACTGGCGGTCATCGCCCGAAATGATCTTGCCGTCCTTGGTGAGGTTGGACAGATCGCCGATGCCGGCGCCGAGCCGGCTCTCCGACGCCTTGCGGATGTTGCCGGGCCTGGCCTTGACCTCGAGATCGCCGAAATTCTTGGTGAACGCGATCTGCTGCTCGTCGGTGATGTTCTGGTCGCGGAAGACGAGCACGCCGTAGCGGTTCATGCCCTCTTCGATCGTGGTCGCTTCTTCGCGCGTGAGCGGCTTGGTCAGGTCGACGCCCGACACTTCGCCCGCGAACACAGGGTGGAGTTGCTTGATGGCGACGGTCATGGCCATTCCTTTCCCTAAGGAGCATTCTTGTTATAACATGTAACAGTGTGGATCGGCGCTGCCGCCGATGTCAAAGCAATCACGGGAGGCGGTGCCGCCTTGCAGCACGTCGAACATGTCAGCCTCGCCAACCAGGTACTGCGCGAAATCCGGTCCGCCATCGTGCTGGGCGATCTCGCGCCCGGCGCACGCCTAACCTTCCGCGACGTAGCGCAGCGGCTGAACGCCAGTGTCACACCGGTGCGCGAAGCGCTCCTTCAGCTCGTCGCCGAACGTGTGTTGAGCGTGGGTCCCGGCCGCACGATTACCGTTCCCCTCCTCACTCGCGCCGAGTTCCTTGAACTCCGGGCCATTCGCATCCAGCTCGAAGGCATGGCAGCGGAAGCTGGCGCACGGCAAGCCGGCGCCGGATTAGCCGACGAACTGGAGGAGATCCATCGCCTGCTCGACAAGGCCAAGATCGCGCGCGATCCGCGCCAGGCGACGATCCAGAATCGCGCCTTCCATTTTAGGCTGTACGATGCCGCCGGACTGCCGGCGCTGTGCGGCATGATCGAGAACATCTGGCTGCGGACCGGCCCCTATCACCGCCACATCTTCGCCGATCCGAAGCAGCACATCTTCGACATGCCGGTTCGCAAGCTCGGCAAGCCGCGCCATGCCCATCGCGCCGTGATCGAGGCGTTGCGCGGCAACAAGCCGGCCGATGTTCGCAAGGCCATCGAGGCCGACATCCTGTCGGGCGATCCGATCATCCTGCCGCATCTCGCGGCGGAGTCGCCGGAGCGGACGGCGAGCCTGTTGCGGAGCCTTCCCGAACTCGCAGCGGCTCCTGCGACGCCCACTCCCAAAAGAAAAAGGGCCGCCTGAAAAGGCGGCCCTTTCCCGATACGGGGTCGTTGTTTACTGCGGCTCGACGCCGGCGGCCTTGATCGCGGGCACCCACTTGTCGATCGACGCCTTGAGCTGGGCGCGGAGCGCTTCCGGGGTCGCGTCCTTGGCTTCCGGCAGGTCGACGGCCTGCTCGATGAGGCGCGCACGCACCTTCTCGTCGCTGAGCGCGGTGACCAGAGCCTTGTTGAGCTTCTCGATGACTTCCTTCGGCGTGTTCTTGGCGACGAAGAAGCCGTTCCAGATCGTGACCTCGTAGCCCTTGAGGCCGGACTCGTCGATCGTGGGGACGTCCGGGAGCTGCGGCAGGCGCTTCAGCGTGCTGACGCCCAGCGCCTTGATGTTGCCGCCCTGGATCTGCGGCAGCACGTTCACGGCCTGGTCGACCATGTAGTCGAACTGGCCGCTCACCAGGTCGTTCAGCGCCGGGCCCGTTCCCTTGTACGGGATCTCCAGCACATCGACCTTCATCATGCTGTTCAGCATGAGACCGCCCAGATGCGAGGCGGCGCCGATGCCGGCCATGCCGTACTGCGCCTTCTTCTGGTTGGCCTTCACGTAGGCCAGGAACTCCTGGAAGTTCTTCGCCGGCAGGTCCTTCTTGGTCACCAGCACCATCGGGTTCGTGCCGCCGAGGCCGACCGGCTCGAGGTCCTTCTGGCTGTCGTACGGCAGCGTCTTGTACAGCGCGATGTTCACCGCGAGGGTGCCCATGTGCGTGAACAGGATCGTGTAGCCGTCCGGTGTCGCCTTGGCCGCCTTGTTGACGCCGATCGTGCCGCCCGCGCCGCCGACATTGTCGACGATCATGGTCTGGCCGAGTGCCTCGCCCATACGGGCAGTCAGCACGCGGGCCAGCGCGTCGGTCGGGCCGCCGGCCGCGAACGGCACGACGACGGTGATCGGCTTGTTGGGATACGGCGCCTGGGCCATCGCGCCGAGCGGCGCGGCGGCCAGGGTGGCGGCCGCGGCGGCGGCCAGCAGGTTGCGTCTCTTCATCGGGGGTCCTTCCCAAGTAGAACTGTAACGCGGCTGCTACACCGTCTTCACGAGCTCTGCAATGGCTGCGCCCACGGTCTTAGTGTCGCCATTGCCGCCCAGATCCTTGGTCCGGGGACCGCCCTCGACGAGGGAGGCCGCAATGGCTCGCTCGATGGCCTCGGCCGCCTCGGGATAACCCAGGTGCCGCACCATCATGGCGCCCGACCAGATCTGGCCGATCGGATTGGCGATGCCCTTGCCTGCAATGTCAGGCGCCGAACCGTGGACCGGTTCGAACATCGAGGGGTACTTGCGCTCCGGATTGATGTTGCCCGACGGCGCCACGCCAATCGAACCGGTCAGCGCCGGGCCGAGGTCGGACAGGATGTCGCCGAACAGGTTGGAGCCGACCACCACGTCGAACCAGTCCGGGTTGCGCACGAAATGCGCCGTCAGGATGTCGATGTGATACTGGTCCGCCTTGATGCCGGGGTACTTCTTGCACATCTCGGCAAAACGCTCGTCCCAGAACGGCATGGTGTGGATGATGCCGTTGGACTTGGTGGCCGAGGTCACGTGCTTCTTCTTCGTCGTGCTGGCGAAGTCGAAGGCGAACTTCAGGATCCGGTCGACGCCCTTGCGGGTGAAGATCGACTGCTGAATGGCCATCTCGTCGTCGGTGCCCTGGAACATGCGGCCGCCGATGGAGCTGTACTCGCCCTCGGTGTTCTCGCGCACGACCCAGAAATCGATCTCGCCCGGCTTGCGGTTGGCGAGCGGCGACGGCACGCCCTCGAACAGGCGCACGGGGCGCAGGTTCACGTACTCGTCGAAGTCGCGACGGATCGGGATCAGCAGGCCCCACAGCGAGACGTGATCGGGCACGCCCGGCCAGCCCACGGCGCCCAGGAAGATGCTCTCGAACGCCTTGAGCTGCTCCATGCCGTCTTCCGGCATCATCTTGCCGGTCTTCACCAGCCGATCGCACGACCAGTCGAAATCGGTGAACTCGAGCTCGAAGTTGAAGCGCCGCGCGGCGGCCTCCAGAACTTTCACGCCTTCCGGCAGAACTTCCTTACCGATTCCGTCACCCGGAATTGATGCGATCTTGTGCTTGGCCATTGAATATCCTCCCGAACCGCGCGGAACGTAGCAGCGCGCCTTTGCCATGCAAGCACGGCATTGCCCCACCGGTGTGCCCGCGCCAATATGAACGCACGTTTACCCCGGAGTGGCCATGACGTTCGACCTCAAGATTACCGGCGGCACCATTGTCGACGGCACCGGAAAGCCGGGCTTCGTCGGCGACATCGGCATCAAGGACGGCAAGGTCGTCGCTCTCGGCAAGGCCGATGGCCCTGCAACGCAGACGATCGACGCCACCGGCAAGGTCGTCTCGCCGGGCTTCGTCGACGTGCACACGCACTACGACGCCCAGATCCTGTGGGATCGCATGCTCACCATCTCGCCCTGGCACGGCGTCACCACGACGGTGATCGGCAATTGCGGCTTCGGCGTCGCGCCGACCAAGGAAATCCATCGCAAGATCATCATGCAGACCCTCGAGAAGGTCGAAGGCATGAGCCTCGAGGCGCTGGAAGCCGGTCTCGGCACGGCCTGGCCGTTCGAAACCTTCCCGCAGTACCTCGACACGCTGGAGAAGCGCGGCTCGGCGATCAACGTCGCCGCCCTGTTCGGCCACACGCCGCTCCGCCTCTATGTGATGGGCGAGGAATCGACCGAGCGCGCCGCCACCGCCGACGAGATCGGTGCGATGAAGAGGCTGGTCCACGAGGCGATGGAAGCCGGCGCGATCGGCTTCGGCACCTCGGTCTCGGTCAGCCACAGTGGCTATGCCGGCAAGCCGGTGCCCAGCCGCCAAGCCACGGTGGAGGAAATGGACTCGCTGGTCTCGGTGATGGGCGAACTGAAGCGCGGCCTGATGCAGATCACCATCGGCCGCGATTTCTCGACCCGGCACATGGCCGAGGTCAGCCGCAAGTACAACATCCCCGTCACCTGGACGGCCCTGCTCTCCCACCTCTACGGGCCGGGCGGCCATCGCAAGCAACTCGACCTCGCCGCCGAGCAGCGCAAGTCGGGCGCCATGGTGATCCCGCAGGTGAGCTGCCGGCCGCTGAACTTCGAGGTCACCTTCGCCGAGCCGTTCATCTTCGACGTGATGCCGTTCATGAACGAGCTGGCCAAGGCCGACGCCAAGGAACCTGGCGCCCGCCGCCGCGCCTATGCCGATCCGGCGTGGCGCGAGAAGCTGCGCAGCGAGGTGACGCCGCTGTTCCAGAAATGGTGGGACCGCGTCGTCATCGCCTGGTCGCCGTCGCATCGCGAGCTGGAGGAGATGCCGCTCGCCGTCGCCGCCGCCAGGCTCGGCAAGGATCCGGTGGACCTCGCCCTCGACATCTCGCTGGCCGACGACCTGCTCACTCGGTTCCGCATGGCCGTCATGAACTTCGACGAGAAGGAAGTGGCCGAGCTGATCACCGATCCGAACACGATCATCGCGCTCTCGGACGCCGGCGCCCATGCCAGCCAGCTCTGCGACGCCTGCTACTCGACCCACCTGCTCGGCCACTGGGTGCGCGACCGCAAGGTCTTCACCCTCGAGGAGGCCGTGCACAATCTCACGCAGCGTCCGGCCGAGATGTTCGGCATCACCGATCGCGGCGTGCTGGCCGAGGGCCGTCCCGCCGACGTCGTCGTCTTCGATCCGAAGACCGTGGCGCCCGGCCCGCTGAAGCGCGTCCACGACATGCCGGCCGGCGCAGACCGTCTCGTCTCCGAGGCGAGCGGCATCGAGGCCGTGGTCGTCAACGGCAGGATCATCCGCCAGAACAACAAGGACATGGTCGCGGCCAACGACAAGCTGCCCGGCCGTCTGCTAAGACACGGCCGCGCGGCCTAAGCGTACATTTTCAGGGAGAGAGACCAATGATCCACGTCATCGCCATCATCACGGCCAAGCCCGGCAAGCGCGAGGAAGTCCTCAAGAACTTCAAGGCCAACGTCCCGGCCGTGCACGCCGAGAAGGGCTGCATCGAGTACGGCGCGACCGTCGACACCGATGGCGGCCCCTTCGCCAAGTTCGGCCCCGACACGTTCGTCGTCATCGAGAAGTGGGAAACCATGGACGACCTCAAGGCCCACGGCGCGTCGGAGCACATGAAGGCCTACGCGGCCAAGAACAAGGACCTGCTCGCCAATCGCGCCGTCCACGTTCTCCAGAACGCTTGATCCCGATCGCTGAAGCAGACGTCGCCGCGTACGAGCGCGACGGCGTCGTTTGCCTGCGCGGCGCCTTCGATGCCGTGTGGGTTGGAATCCTGTGCGAGGCCGTCGAGCGCGACCTCCTGAAGCCGGGCCCCAACGCGACCAACTTCGCCGAGGGCAGCACTGCCGGAAAGTTCTTCGGCGACATGTTCATGTGGCGGCGGGACAACGATTTCCGCCTCGCCGCCATGACGTCTCCCGCCGGCGAGATCGCCGCCGCGATGATGCGCTCGAAGCATGCCGACTTCTTCTACGACCAGCTCTTCGTGAAGGAACCCGGCACGGCGCATCCGACGCCGTGGCACCAGGACCAGCCTTACTGGCCCGTCACCGGCCAGCAGATCACCTCGGTCTGGATCGCCCTCGACGACATCGACCTCAGCAACGGCGCGGTCGAGTTCATCGCGGGCTCCCATCGCTGGGGCATCAACTACCGGCCGACGCCCTTTCGGAAGGGCCATGAGGCCAAGTTCACGTCGAGCGATCTCGTGCAGATCCCCGACATCGACGCCGACCGTGGCAAGTACGACATCCGCTCGTGGACGATGGAGCCCGGCGACTGCCTCGTGTTCCACGCCATGATCGTGCACGGCGCGCCGGGCAACGACACGCCGGGTGCCCGCCGGCGCGGCCTGTCGCTGCGCTACACCGGCGACGACGCGCGCTACGACCCGCGCCCCGGCACTTTCCAGTTCCCTCACAAGCCCGACCTCACGGCCGGCGCCCCGATGACCTGCGACCTCTTCCCGAGAGTCTGGCCGAGGCGGTAGGGCTGAGCGAAGCTCCGTGCGTCGGACGAACGACTGCTCTTGCTTCCTCCGCCGGCGTCTCCCAATTTGAATGGCTCATTGTCGGAGGGCAGTTGCATGTCCGCGGAACGCGGCGGTGCGTGGTTGGGAACTGTTCCCGGACGGTCGCAACACGCACCCGGAACGAGAACTTCCTCCGCCGCAAGCCGAAGCAGGACATTCTACCGACCCCGAAAAAAGTCCGTGCCGCTCCCTCTGCCGTGGCCTGTCACCGTGACGGAACGCGAACTTTCGCCTGAAAGGAAAGGAATGGAGTCCTTTCCTCAGGGCGTTATGGATGGACGCCCCGAGGGAACGGGGAACGAGACAGAGAAAGACCGTTCCGTGAGTGCCACGGGCGCGGAGGGCCCTGACGGCCCTCCGGCCCGCGACGTGGCAACGTTGATGATCACGGTGACGGTTCGAACACTACTTGGGACAACTTTCAGCGATGCGCCACCGGTGTAAAACGCCGGCGCGTCCCCATTTGAATGAGGCGGATGGTGATCCTAGTCTCTCCGCCCAAAATTCCGAGAGCAGGCTTCATGGAAAATCCCGGCAACGACCAGTTCACCGAGGTCACCAGCACATCGTGGTTCTCGCGGCTCGGCCAAGCGGTCGTCGGCGTGCTGACGGGCCTGGCCTTCGTCGTCGTGTCGATCGGCCTGCTGTTCTGGAACGAAGGTCGGGCGATCCGCACGGCGCAGGGGCTGACCGAAGGCGCGGGCATCGTGCGCAGCGTCTCGGCCGATGCGGTCGATCCGGCGAACGACGGAAGGCTGGTCCATGTGAGCGGCATGCTCTCGACCGCCGGCCCCGTCACCGATCCCGACTTCGCCGTCCGGGTCCGCGGCGTGCGGCTCGAGCGCACCGTCGAGGTCTACCAATGGAAGGAAGAGACCCACACCGAAACCCGCACCCGGTTCGGCGGCGGCGAGGAGCGCACCACGACCTACAAGTACGTGCGCACCTGGTCCGACAAGCCGATCGATTCGGACCGCTTCAAGGAGCCCCGCGGCCATACCAACCCGGTGATGACCTACCAGTCGCGCGAGTCGCTGGCCGCCGGCACGCGTCTCGGCGCGTTCGCGGTGCCTGATTCGCTGCTGCACGGTTTCGGCGAGGCCAAGCGGGTGCCGGTGACCGACGACCAGGCCAATGCGCTGCAGATCCGCGTCAACAAGCCGGTCCAGGTGAACGACGGCGTACTCTATGTCGGCCGCGATCCGTCCCAGCCGGCGATCGGCGACATGCGCATCTCGTTCTCGGAAGTGCCGCTACAGACGGCCAGCGTCGTCGCCGCGCAGGCCGGGTCCGGCTTCGCGCCCTTCCCCACCAACACCGGCACGACCGTTGAGCTGATCTCGGCTGGCACCGTGCCCGCCACCATCATGTTCCAGCACGCGCAGGAAGAGAACGTCACCATGACGTGGGTGCTGCGTCTGATCGGCGTGATCTTCATGCTGGTGGGCTTCACGCTGGTGCTGCGGCCGCTCGCCGTCGTGGGCAGCGTCATCCCGCTGCTGGGCGACGTGATCGGCGCGGGCACGTTCCTGGTGGCTCTGGTCTGCACGATGGCGATCGCGCCGGTCGTGATCGCGTTCGGATGGCTGTGGTACCGGCCGCTGATCGGCGTCGGCGTGCTGGTGGTCGGGGCCGCGGCGACCTGGGGCCTCGCCAAGCTGATGCACGCTCGGGCGGCCGCGAAGAAGGCCGCAGTCCCCGCGACCTGAGGATCAGGCGGCGGTGATGACGCCGTTCATCACGATGTCGAGCATGCCGGTCCCGAGCAGATCGCGGTTCGACCACGGGAAGTCGGGCTTCAGGATGAAGGCCGAGACGACGCCGTGGATACCCATCCAGCAGAGCTCGGCGCAGGTGTCGGGCGGGTAGTTGAGCTTGAGGCCGCCGGCCTTGGCCTCGGCGAACATCGCCACCAGGCGCCCGAACACGATGGCACCGCCGATGCCCGGGCGCGTCGGATCGTCGGTCGGCATGCGATGGCCGAGCTTGCGGATCGACTCCGGAATGTTCGAGCCGAGGAAGATCAGCTTGTATTCGTCGGGATGGGCCAGGCCGAACTTGAGGTAGGCCTCGCCGAAGCGGCGGATGCGCTCACGCGGGTCGACGACGGTCTTCTCGATCTCGCCGATGCTCTCGATCAGGTACCCGAAGGTCTGATCGCAGAGGGCGAGCATCATCTGCTCCTTGTCCTGGAAGTAGAGGTACAGCGCGGGCGCGGACACACCGACCCGGTCCGCGATCCTGCGGATGGTCGTGGCCTCGTAGCCCTGCTCCAGGAACAGTTCCTTGGCGGCCTGGAGGATCTCCTCGCGGCGGGTATGACCCTCGCCGCGCTTCTTCCGGCCACCCGTCACCGCTGTTGAAAAAGCGCTCAATCGGGTTCTCCTGCCCTTGACTCTTATATGAACGTCGATAACTTATCAACGGTAAGTTAACGGCGTTTAGATTCCCTCAGCCCGCCAATAGTAAACGTCCGAAGGAAGGCCCGCCATGCGTCTCCCCAACGTGAAGCTCCCGTCCAAGTTTCCCGTGAAGCTGGTCGCCCTTGGGGCAGCCGGCGTGATCTTGGCAGGTGGCGCCTTCGCCGCCTTTTCCTTCCATGCGAATGCCAGCCGTCCGGCGGCCGGCGCCGAGCCGATCGTCCGGCCCGCGCGGGTCGCGGAGATCGCCTACAAGAAGCAGAGTCAGGCGCTCTTGCTGGCCGGCACGGTGGTGCCGCGTATCGAGAGCACCTTGGGCTTCCGCGTCTCGGGCAAGATCGTGCAGCGCTCGGTCGATGTCGGCGCCGTGGTGAAGGCGGGCGACGTGATCGCGACGCTCGATCCCGCCGACTACAAGCTCGCCGTCGACAATGCCCGCGCCGCGCTTGCTTCTGCCGAAGCTGACTATGCGCGGGCCAAGGCCGATCATGAGCGCTACCTGAACCTGCGCGGCAGCACCGCCTTCGTGCCGCAGACCCTCGACCAGCGTCAGTCGATCGCCCAGACCGCGCTCGCCCGCGTCGACCAGGCCAAGAGCCAGCTCGCCTCGGCCGAGAACAACCTCGCCTACACCGCCCTGCATGCCGATTCCGCGGGCGTCGTCACCGCCGTACAGGCCGAGGTCGGCCAGGTCATGGCGCAGGGCCAGGGCGTGATCCGTCTCGCGCGCACCGAGGAACTGGAGATCGTGGTCGGCGTGCCCGAGCATCGCCTGAAGGTCGTGCGCGAGAATCCGAACGCCAGCTTCGAACTCTGGTCCGATCCCGGCCGCCGTCATGCCGCGAAGCTGCGTGAGCTGTCGCCCAGCGCCGATCCGGTGACCCGCACCTACGCCGCGCGCTTCAGCGTGATCGAGCCGCCGGAATTCATCGGCCTCGGCATGACCGCGACCCTGGGCTTCGAGCGTCCTGACGCGCGGCCGGTCGCCGAGGTTCCCCTCGCCGCCATCTTCCAGCGCGGCACGCAGCCCGCCGTCTGGGTGGTGGATCGCGACAGCGGCATCGTCGAACTCCGCCCCGTCGCCATCGCGCGGTGGCGTGACGACACGGCCGCCATCCTGTCGGGCGTCAAGGACGGCGAGCTGATCGCCACCGCGGGCGTACACAAGCTCGAGACCGGCCAGAAGGTGAAGCCGCTGCCGATGCAGCAGCAACAGGCGGCGCGCTAACGACCTCGACTTGAGGGGAGATCCTCCATGACCACGCGCACCAATCTCTCGGCGCTGGCGCTGAAGTACAGCACGCTCACCGTGTTCTTCATGATCGCGCTGACGCTGGCGGGCTTCTACGCCTTCTTCAATCTCGGCCGCGCCGAGGATCCGCCCTTCACCATCAAGCAGATGGTCGTGTCGGCCGCATGGCCCGGCGCCACCTCGCGCGAGGTCGAGCAGCAGGTCACCGAGAAGATCGAGACCAAGCTGCAGGAACTCCCCTACTTCTACAATGTCCAGAGCTACACAAAGCCCGGCGAGACCGTGATCTACGTCTCGCTGCGGGACGACACGCCGCCCGCCAAGGTCGCGGATCTCTGGTACCAGGTTCGCAAGAAGGTCGGCGACATCAGGAGCTCGCTGCCGCAGGGCGTCGTCGGTCCGTTCTTCAACGACGAATACGGCGACACCTATGCGCTGATCTGGGCTTTCGAGGCCGACGGCTTCTCGCCCGCCGAGGTCAAGGAAATCGCCAAGGCGGTGCGCCAGCGCCTGCTGCGCGTGCCCGACGTTACCAAGGCCGACCTGTTCGGCCTCCAGGACGAGAAGATCTACATCGAGTTCAGCCATACCCGGCTCGCGATGCTGGGCGTTCCCGTCGACCAGATCCTGGAGGTCGTGCGCCGCCAGAACGCCATCGTCGCCACCGGCACGGTCGAGACCAAGGGCGAGAGGGTCGCCGTCCGCGTCGACGGCGCACCGACCTCGGCCGAGCAGCTCCTGGCGCTCCCCTTCACCGCCAACGGCCAGACCCTGACCCTGGGCGACGTCGCCGAGATCAAGCGCGGCTATCAGGACCCGCGCCAGCTCGCCATGCGCTTCAACGGCAAGTCGGTGATCGGCCTCGGCGTCGTGATGGCGCCGGGCGGCAACGTCGAGAAGCTGGGCGCCGCGCTCGACAAGACGATGGCCGAGGTCGAGGCCGGCCTGCCGGTCGGCATCACGGTGCATCGCATCGCCAACCAGCCCGAGGTCGTGGGCAAGTCGTTCGAGGAGTTCAGCTCCTCGCTGCTGGAGGCGCTGGCCATCGTGCTGGTGGTCTCGTTCATCAGCCTCGGCATCCGCACCGGCGTGATCGTGGCGCTGTCGGTGCCGCTGGTGCTGGCCATCACTTTCGTCGGCATGATGCTGCTCGGCATCGACTTCCAGCGCATCTCACTCGGCGCGCTGATCATTGCGCTCGGCCTGCTGGTCGACGACGCGATCATCGCCGTCGAGATGATGATGGTGAAGCTTGAGCAAGGCGCCAGCCGCCTCGAAGCCGCGACCTACGCATACACCTCGACCGCCTTCCCGATGCTGACGGGCACGCTGGTGACCGCCGTCGGCTTCGTGCCGGTGGGCTTCGCCCGCTCCGGCGCCGGCGAATACACCAACTCGATCTTCTGGGTGGTCGGCCTGTCGCTGATCATCTCGTGGTTCGTGGCCGTGTTGTTCACGCCATGGATGGGCTACCACCTGCTGCCGACGCCCAAGGTCCAGCACCACGACCCGTATAACGGACGCCTCTACACGCTCTTCCGTAAGATGGTCACGTGGTGCGTGACTTGGCGTAAGACGACCATCGCCATCACCGCACTCGCCTTCGTAGGCTCGATCGCGGCCTTCGGCCTGGTGTCCAAGCAGTTCTTCCCGACCGCCAACCGGCCGGAGCTGATCGTCGACCTCAAGCTGGCGCAGGGCGCGTCGTGGAGCGCGACCGACGCCGAAGTCGCCAAGCTCGAGAAGTGGCTGGGCAACAATTCCGACGTCGCCTCCTTCACGGCCTATGTCGGCGCCGGCAGCCCGCGCTTCTACCTGCCGACGGTGCCGGAGCTGGCCAACGCCAACTTCGGCCAGATCATCGTCATGACGAAGGATCTGGTGGCCCGTGAGCGTGTCGTTGCGGAGTTGGATAGCCTCTTCAAGCAGGACTTCGAGGCGGTGCGCGCCCGCGTGCAGCGCCTGCAGAACGGCCCGCCGGTCAGCTACCCGGTCATGTTCCGTGTGCTGGGCGACGACCCGCAGCAGGTCCGCAAGGTGGCGGAACAGGTGCGGCAGGTCTTCAAGGCCGATCCCTCGACACGCGACGTGAACTTCGACTGGAACGAGCTCGCCAAGACGGTGCGCCTCGAAGTCGACCAGGCCAAGGCGCGCGCCCTGGGCGTCGATTCGCAGGCGCTGGGCAACACGCTGCAGACTCTGCTGACCGGCATCAACGTCACCCAGTATCGCGAGCGCACCGAGTCGATCGACGTGGTCGCCCGCGCCGTCGCGCCGGAGCGGCTGAGTGTCGAGGGCCTCGAAGCCATCAACCTCCGCACCTCGACCGGCGGCGTCGTCTCGCTGGCCCAGCTCGCGACGCTGAAGTTCGAGCTGGAGGAACCGATCCTTTGGCGGCGCAACAAGGACCTGCTGATGACCGTCCGTGCCGGCGTGGCCGACGGCGTGCAGGGCCCCGACGTCGCCGCGCGCCTCGACAAGGCGCTGGCGCCGGTCCGCGCCTCCTTGCCGCCCGGCTACCGTATCGAGGTCGGCGGCGACCAGGAAGAATCGGCCAAGAGCCAGGCGTCGATCTTCAAGATGATGCCGCTGATGGTCTTCCTGATGGTGCTGTTCCTGATGATCCAGCTCCAGAGCTTCTCCAAGCTCGCGCTGGTGCTGCTCACCGCCCCGCTCGGCCTGATCGGCGTGTCGCTGTTCCTGCTGCTGTTCAACCAGCCGTTCGGCTTCGTCTCGCTGCTGGGCGTGATTGCGCTCGCCGGCATGATCATGCGCAACTCGGTGATCCTGGTGGACCAGATCGACCAGGACATCGCGGCCGGCCATGCCAAGTGGGACGCGGTGATCGACGCCACGGTCCGCCGGGCGCGCCCGATCCTGCTGACCGCCGGCACCGCGATCTTCGCCATGATCCCGCTGTCGCGCAGCGTGTTCTGGGGCCCGATGGCCGTCGCCCTGATGGGCGGCCTGCTGGTCGCGACCGCCCTCACCCTCCTGTTCCTGCCGGCGCTCTATGCCGCCTGGTTCAGGGTGAAGAAGCCGGCTGCCACAACGGAGACGGCCCCGGCCCGCCACATCCCGCCCCCGCTCGCCATCGCGGCGGAGTAGCTACCCCGTCATCTCGACCGGAGCGCGCAGCGCGGAGTGGAGAGATCTTCTCTCCACAATTTGCCGGCTTTTGGTTGAGTGAAGGTCTCTCCACTACGCCTCGCTTCGCGAGGCTTCGGTCGAGACGACGGGATCTTTTTAGGAAATCCGGCCCTCGACCGTTCGAAGGTCCGTCGTCCGCGCCGCGCTCGTCGCGACGATGATCTCGATGCCGCGGGTGATGCCCTCCACCGACATCGACGGAGCGCCACCCAGCCGGGCTGCCTGTTCCGGCACGTAGGGAATGTGCAGGAAGCCGCCGCGCATCCGCGTCGGATGGGTCTCGATGATGTCCATCAGCGAATAGAGGATGTGGTTGCACACGAAGGTGCCGGCGGTGTTCGACACGACGGCCGGCAGTCCCGCCTTGCGCATCTCCGCGACGCAGGCCTTGATCGGCAGGGTCGCGAAATAGGCCGCCGGGCCTTCCGCCAGCACGGGCACATCGATCGGCTGGTTCTTGTCGTTGTCCGGGATGCGCGCATCCTGGACGTTGATGCCGACCCGCTCGAGGCAGAGTTCGGTGCGCCCGCCGGCCTGGCCGACGCACAGCACGATGTCGGGCCTTGCCTTGTCGATCGCGTCGCGCAGCACCTTGGCGGACTTGGCGTAGGACGTCGGCAGGACCGCCGTGACCACGGTCACCTTGCCGATCTTCTTTTTCAGCCGGCTCACCGCCAGCGATGACGGATTGACCTTGTCGCCGCCGAACGGATCGAAACCTGTCACCAACGCACGCATGCAATTTCCTCAAACGAAAGGGCGCCCGGTTAGGGGCGCCCCGACGTTAGTCCGTTGTAGGTTGAACGGCTACTTGTTGGCCGCGTCGACCGCGCGGCGGGCCATCACGCCCACCAGATGGGCGCGGTATTCGGCGCTGCCGTGGATGTCGCTGTTGAGGTCGGTCGCTGGGACCTTGATGTCCTTGATGGCGTCCGAGGAGAAGTTCTTGGAGAGCGCGTCCTCCATCGCCTTCACGCGGAAGACGCAAGGGCCGGCGCCGGTCACGGCGACGCGCACGCCCGACGCGGTCTTGGCGACGAACACGCCGACCATCGCGTAGCGCGAGGCCGGGTTCGGGAACTTCATGTAGGCGGCCTTCTCGGCCTTCGGGAAGCTGATCGCCGTGACGATCTCGCCGTCGCCCAGCGCCGTCTCGAACAGGCCCTTGAAGAAGTCGTCGGCGGTATGCTTGCCGGTGTTGGTGATCACCGTGGCGTTCAGCGCCACGACGGCCGCCGGATAGTCCGCCGCCGGATCGTTGTTGGCGACCGAGCCACCCATCGTGCCGCGGTTGCGGACCTGCGGATCGCCGATATGGCTGGCGAGGTAAGCGAGCGCCGGGATGTTGGCCTTCACGTCGGCCGAGGTGGCGACGTCGCCGTGCTTGGTCATGCCGCCGACCACGACGTTGTTGCCCTCGACCTTGATGCCGACCAGTTCCTTGACGTCACCGAGATCGACGACGTCGCTCGGGCGCGCCAGGCGCTGCTTCAGCGTCGGGATGAGGGTCATGCCGCCCGACATCGGACGGGCTTCCTCGTTGCCCTTGAGCAGCTTGACGGCGTCGGCGACCGACTTGGGGCGGTGATAAGCGAAATCGTACATCTGTATTTCCTCCGTTTACTCGGCCGCCGCGCGTTGGGCGCCCTGGATCGACTGCCACACGTTGAGCGGTGTGGCCGGCATTTCGACATGCTTGACGCCGATCGGCGCCAGCGCGTTGTGGACTGCGTTCATCACGGCGGCCGGGGCCGCGATCGCCCCTGCCTCGCCGCATCCCTTCACACCCAGCGGATTGTGCGGGCACGGGGTGACCTTGTAGCCGAGCTTGAACGACGGGAAGTTGTCGGCGCGCGGCATGGTATAGTCCATGAACGAACCGCTGAGCAGCTGGCCCGTATCCTTGTCGTAGACGGCGCCCTCGAACAGCGCCTGGCCGACGCCCTGGACGATGCCGCCATGGACCTGGCCCTCGACGATCATCGGATTGATGATGTTGCCGAAATCGTCGACCGCCGTGTGGGCGATGACCTCGACAATGCCGGTGTCGGGATCGATCTCGACCTCGCAGATCTGCGTGCCGGCCGGATAGACGAAGTTCGCCGGGTCGTAGAAGGCGTTCTCGTCCATGCCGGGCTCGATCTCGGCCAGCGGATAGTTGTGCGGCACGTAGGCGGCGAACACCGCCTGCGCCAGCGGCACGTTCTTGTCCGTGCCCGCCACCTTGAAGGTGCCGTTCTCGAACTCGACGTCGGCCACGTCGGCTTCCATCAGATGGGCCGCGATCTTCTTGCCCTTGGCGATGATCTTGTCGGTCGCCTTCATGATGGCCGAGCCGCCGACCGCCAGCGAACGGCTGCCGTAGGTGCCCATGCCGAAGGTCGTCGTCGCGGTGTCGCCGTGGACGACCTCGATCTGGTCCATCGGCACGCCCAGCCGGTCGTGGATGAGCTGCGCGAAGGTCGTCTCGTGGCCCTGGCCGTGGCTGTGCGAGCCGGTGATGACCTGCACGTTGCCCGTCGGGTTGAACTTGATCTGCGCCGACTCCCACTGGCCGACACCGCCGCCCAACTGGCCGATCACCTGCGAAGGCGCGAGGCCACAGGCCTCGATGTAGGACGAGAAGCCGATACCGCGCAGCTTGCCGCGCGACTTGGCCTCGGCCCGCCGGGCCTCGAAGCCCGGATAGTCGGCAATCTTCATCGCCTCGTCGATGATCGGCGGGTAGTTGCCCGAATCGTACTGCAGCGCCACCGGCGTCTGGTACGGAAAGGCCGTCGACGGAATGAAATTCTTCCGGCGCAGCTCGGCCGGATCCATCTTCAGCTCGGCAGCCGCCTTGCTGACGATCGTCTCGATCACGAAGGTCGCCTCGGGGCGCCCTGCGCCGCGATAGGCGTCGACCGGCGCCGTGTGCGTCACCGCCGCCTTCACGTTGGCGTAGATGAGCGGCGTCGTGTACTGGCCGGCGAGCAGGGTCGCGTAAAGATAGGTCGGGACCGCCGTCGAGAAGGTCGAGAGATAGGCGCCCATGTTGGCGATCGTCTCGACCTTGAGGGCCAGGAACTTGCCCTCCTTGTCCATGGCCAGCTCGGCATGGGTGACGTGGTCGCGGCCATGGCAGTCGGTCTGGAATGACTCGCTGCGCTCGGCCGTCCACTTGATCGGCCGGCCGACCCGCGAGGCCGCCCAGCAGACCATGGTCTCGTCGGCGTAGCAGAAGATCTTGCTGCCGAAGCCGCCGCCGACGTCCGGCGCAATGACACGCAGCTTGTGCTCGGGGATGCCCAGCACGAAGGCCGACAGGATCAGGCGCAGCACGTGCGGGTTCTGCGAGGTCGACCAGAGCGTGTAGTTGCCCGTGCCCTTGTCGTACTCCGCCGCCGCGGCGCGCGGCTCCATGGCGTTGGGGATCAGGCGATTGTTGACGATGTCCATTTTCGTGACGTGCGCCGCCTTGGCGAAGGCCGCTTCGACATCGGCCTTCACGCCGATTTCCCAGTCGTAGATCAGGTTGCCCGGCGCCTCGGGATGGACCTGCGGCGCATTCTTGTCGAACGCCTTGGCGAGATCGACGTTGGCCGGAAGGACCTCGTAATCGACCTTGATGGCCTCGGCGGCGTCCCTCGCCTCGTCATGGCTGTTGGCCACGACCATGGCGACGGTGTCGCCGACATAGCGGACGGTATCGACCGCCATGACCGGATGCGGCGGCGCCTTGTGGGGCTCGCCGTTCTTGTCCTTCACCACCCAACCGCAGATCAGGCCGCCTACCTTGGCATCGACAAGATCCTTGCCGGTGAAGATGTTGACGACGCCTGGTTGCTTCTCCGCCTCGGCAATGTCGATGCTCTTGATCTTCGCGTGGGCATGCGGGGAACGCAGGAAGTACGCGTAGGTCGCCCGTGCGAGGGGCAGATCGTCGACATAGCGGCCGGTTCCGGTCAGGAAGCGCTTGTCTTCCGTACGCAGAACGCGGGCGCCGATTCCGGTGGCGGAGGTCATGGTTTACACCCCTGCGGTTTTCATAGCCGGCGCAGCGGCCAGGATTGCCTTCACGATGTTGTGGTAACCGGTGCAACGGCAGAGATTGCCTTCGAGCTCACGGCGCACCGTGGCCTCGTCGAGCTGGTAGTTGTGGCGCTTCACCATGTCGATGGCGCTCATCACCATGCCGGGGGTGCAGAAGCCGCACTGCAGGGCATGGTTGTCACGGAAGGCTTCCTGCATCGGGTGCAGCTTCTCGGCGCTCTCGGCGAGGCCCTCGATTGTCGTCACCTTGGCGCCGGCGGCCTGGACCGCGAGGATGGTGCACGACTTGATCGACTTGCCGTCGACGTGGACGACGCAGGCGCCGCACTGGCTGGTGTCGCAACCGACATGGGTGCCGGTCATGCCGAGATGCTCACGCAGGAACTGAACCAACAGCGTGCGCGCCTCGACCTTGCCCGAGACGGACTTGCCGTTGACGGTCATGGCGACGGAAATGGTCATTACTCTTCTCCCCTCACGTATTGGTTCGCGGCTGCGCCAACGCGCGTCCGCCGGGCGTTACCCGTGACTCTCGCAAGCCCTCTACATTCCGGTCAAGGGAATTGCAGGATTCTGTCGCGAGTTGCTAACGACTCGCAAGAAAGACGAGGATCAGGACGACTGCACCGATGCCGATGATCGTCCAGTGCCGGAATCCGCGCTGCGCTGCAGCAGACGGATCGAGGCGCGGCGGCGGATTTCCCGTGGGTCCCGTTGGCCCTGAAGCCGGACCCGAGGGAGGCATCGTCATCAGGCGGACTCGGCTGCGACCGGCGGCGGCGCGCCGACGCTCTCGGCGAACTTGCCGAAGAACTGGTCCGCGAGCTTCTTGGCCGTTCCGGTGATCAGGCGGGCGCCGACCTGGGCGATCTTGCCGCCGACCTGCGCGTCCACGTCGTACTTCAGGATCGTGTCGCTGCCATCCTCGGTGAGCACCACCACGGCGCCGCCCTTGGCGAAGCCCGCGACACCGCCCTGCCCTTCACCGGTGATCTTGTAGCCGTTCGGCGGATCGATGTCGGACAGCGTGACCTTGCCGCCGAACGCCGCGCTGACGGGACCAATGCGCAGGCGGACCTTCGCCGTCATCTCGGTGGGAGACAGCATCTCCAGCGATTCGCAGCCGGGAATGCAGGCCTGCAAGATGGCCTGGTCGTTCAGTGCCGCGAAAACCTTCTCGCGCGATGCACCGATCCTGTATTCGCCCTTGATTTCCATGTCGTAACTCCCGGCTCAGCGCCTACCACTTGTTCGTATATGAGTCCGGCGGCAATTCTGCCAGTGGCTCCCGCACGGAGATGTAGATGGTGGCGATGTAGGGCACGGACATCAGCAGCGCCAGGAACGCGAACCAGTTGGCCTGGGTGTTCCAGAACAGCGTGCGGATGACCCAGCGGCCACCGTCGGCCGAAACGAAACCGCCGGCGCCGCCATCGTGCAACTTGATGGCGCCCTCGGTGACGACCAGCACGATCGCCCAGAAGATCAGCATCGCGGCCAGCACGATCTCGGGCAGCACGGGGCCGAAGCGGCTGAGACGGCGGTCCATGCGGACGAAGCCGCGGCTGCCGTCGTAGCCCAGCAGGCGGCCGAACGAGAGCGCCTTGGCGATCCGGTGGTCGCGATGCACCGGCTCGGTGCGCAGGATGGTGATGGTCTTCCACAGCATCAGCACGATGCTCGGGATGACGAAGCTCCAGATCGGGAAGTCGCGGTAGCGGCCGTCGATCGCGATCTGGCGGAACCAGTCGCCGATGCGGATCACGCCGTCGTACCAGTCGATGCTGATCACGATCAGGTAGAAGATGCAGAGGATCGTGAGCGCGAGATAGAGGATCTGCGCCAGCAGATCGGCGCGCTGCACGATCCGATAGCGCGGCAGTTCGCGCCAGGCATGCCAGGATTCACGGACACGGGCGCCATAGAGCGACGGGTCGGCCATCTGGCCGGTCAGGCTGTCGGAGATGCCGCGCAGCAGCGCGTAGCTGAACATCGCCAGCAGGATCGCCCAGAAGGCCACACCCAGCGTGCGCTCGAAGTAAAAATTGCGCGTCAGGTCGATCCAGGTCGACTGCACGTAGCAGGTCGCCACGAGCTGCGCGAAGAAGGCGAAGATCAGGATGCCCTTCCAGTGGCCGGCCTTGCGCCGGGTGGCATAGGCTAGCAGCAGCAGCGCGCCGCCGATCGTCGAGATCGTGAACAGGATCTGCCAGTGCGGCTCGGCCATCACCGGCTTGCCGAGCTCGAACTTGTCGTGACGCTGGGCGTCCAGCAGGCCCCAGGCGGCGCCTACGGTGCCCTCCTGACGGGCCTTCCAGTATTGGTCGAAGGCCTCGATGACGTTGTAGTCGAAGCCTTCCCGCTCGGCGGCGGTGCGGAAGATCGAGAAATATTTAACCTGCTCGACCCGGCCCGGCCGTGCGTCCGAACGCATGCGGCCGTCGCTCGGCCAGCCGGTCTCGCCGATCACGATCTTCTTGCCGGGGAAGCGCTCCTGCACCTTCTTGTAGATGTCGACCAGGTGCTTCTCAATCGCGAGCTTGCCATCGGCCTCGGTGCGCTCCAGCCCGATCGGCTCATCCTCCCAGTAAGGCAGGATGTGGATCGTGATGAAGTCGACCTCGTCGGCCAGCGACGGATTGCGCAGCCAGAATTCCCAGACATCGGCATAGGTCACCGGCTGGGTGACCCGCTGCTTCACCTGCCGGATGTAGCGGCGCAGCTCGTTGGCGGTCAGGTCCTTGCGCAGCAGCACCTCGTTGCCGACGATCACCCGCTCGACCGTGTCCTTGTACTTGTTGGCATGGTCGATCAGCAGGTTGATCTGCTCGAGGTTTTCCTTCTCGTTGTTGTTCAGCCAGGCGCCGTGCCAGACCTTCAGGCCGTATTTGCCGGCATTCTGCGGCACCGCCTCGAGATTCTCGCCCGAGGAATAGGTGCGGACCGCCTTCACCTTGCCCTGCAGGCGCTTGAGGTCGGCGTCGATCTGCTCAGGTGTCGGGAATGTCCGCGTGAGCGGACTCTGGCCCGGCCGATAGGGCGCGAACGAAACACTCTGGAGAGGCGCGGTGCTCCAGCCGGCTATGTCGACCGGCCGGTTCGGATACCACCACCACAGGAAATTGAGAGCCGCTACGACCGCGAAAGCCAGCAGCGCCACGAATGCACGCATGGGGAGGCTTTTAGCAGGATCGCGGAGCGGACGTATGGCTTTTCGAGGGCTCTTGTCCCCAAAAGCTACAAAGCGCCCCGCTGCAGGCCGGCGATGGCCTGCCGCACGACCTGATGGCCGCGGAACAGCACCGCCTCCTTCCAGTCGTCGGTCTCCGGATAGAATTGGCGGCGCATCGCCTTGCGCACCGGCTCGGCTTCCTTACCCAGCGGGTCGCCGTATTTGTGCAGCCAGTGGTCGGCGCGGAAGGCCTTCTGGCCGCTCTCGCGGTCGAAGGTGCCGTATTCGATGGTGCACATGGTGAGCCGGGTCTGCGGCTCCTTCAGCACGCGGTTCAGCCCGTAATGGCCGAGCCCGTCCCGCGCCTGGGAGGCGGTCTGCCCCCTCTTCGACTCGGTGACCGACTCGCCCCAGAAGTTGCGAACCCGTCGCGAGCCACCGGTGCCGATATCGTAATGGGTGATCGGCTCGCCATAGCCGTAGGGGCCGAGGCCGGTATGGAAATCGACCACCGCCACGTCCTCGCGGCTCTTCAGGTAGCGATCGACGATGGCGTGCAGGGTGCGGTTGGACCAGGCCGGGCCGCCGCCGCCGAAGAACATGCCGTCGGGATGGCTGTACTGGCCGCCCGAGACGGCGCGGAAGAATTCGACTTCTCCAACCTTCTTGCGAAAGGCCATCAGCTTGGCGTCGGCGGCCGCGCGGCCCTCCTCGCTGAAGTCCGCCGGGATCAGGAAGTCGGCGATCTCCAGATAGCCTTCGTTCACCGGATAGGGCTTGGAGTGGTCGACATAGTTGCGGTTGAGGTCGTTGCCCTCTTCCGTCACGCGCCGCGTCCAGGCGAAACCGTAGGGATTGATCGCATGCACGAACAGCGCCGCGGTCCCGGCCGGAAGTCCCGCCGGCCCGATCGAGGCCAGCCAGTCGACCTGGAAGCCCGAGCCACAATAGCCCTCGATCCCGTGCGTCGAGGAGATCGTCACCATCACCTTCGAGGCGTCCGCCGGCCCGACCCAGGCGACATCGGTCGAGAGCGACTCGCCCTTGGGCCCTTTGGTCGGATTGTCGTAGCGGAAGGTCTGGGCGTCGGCGAGCCGGGCCGCCGACAGGAACTTGTCACGCGCCTCGCTGTAGTCGGCGGCGAAGGAGGCAATGTTGTTCATGGTCGACGATACCTCGTCCAAAGCTTCACACATTTCAAAAGACGCCTTCGGACTCCTCCCTATTGTTCGGACCGAAGGCATGTTGAATGCATACCAGATTAGCCGAGTTCAAGGGCTGAGATCGATGGGCTTGAGCATGAAGTTGCGAAAGACTGGATGCTTGCCATGTTCGTCTCCGTTCATCAGCCCATCGGGACGTGGAAGGCGTTCTTGACGCCCCTCACATCGATGTGGACGGTCTTTCCGGCACTGGCGGCCATTACCTGGCTCGCCGGCATCGCCTCTGCTGCTGCAGTTGATCGCTAAACTCTTCCCAACGTCAGACCTTTGCGAAGGCGGGTTTCTCGATGTCGGTCATGGTGTCGTAGGCCTTGAAGATGGTCTCCTCCGGCGTCCGCGTGACGCCGCTGTCGTGGTAGATCGCCTTCAGCCACATCGCCATCTTCGTATGATAGCCGTTCATGATGAAGCTTTCCGACATGACCTTGCGCAGCATCTCCTCACCCTTGGCGACATAAGCCGCGTCAGGCTTGCCACCATCGGCGAGATGACGGCTGGCCCATTGCCCGTACATCAATTCCGCCCGCACGATGGCCGGTGCCGACGAAGGCTTGGTGGTGAGTCCCGCTTCCTGACAGAGCTTCAGGCCGACGTCATGGCGTCGTGCCGCAAGATTGAGCGGCAGCGAGAGTTCGAGCCCCTCCCGCATCAGCAGCTTCGTCCCATTGGGTTCGAAGCGGTCGAACTTGTCCCATTGTCTCCAGTCGGCCTCGCTTGCGCGGCCGAACTCGGTCACCGCTGAATCGCCATCGATCAGCCACTTGCCCAGGCCCAGCGTCTCCCACCATTGATAGGCGTAAAAGGATTCCTCGGTATCCTTGCCTTCTGGCCACGCCGGTTGTGACTCCATCCAGCCCGCGAGCGCCCGCGCTAGCGGCAACACCTGCTCGCGCAAGCCTAGTAGATGGGCCTGGATCAGGTAACCTAGCGTACTTGCCATGTAGTGCGAGCGATTGAACGGCCCAGTCGTTTCCGGCTCGAACTTCATCGCAATAGCCAGAAGGAAATCTAGGTAGAACTGGCGATCTTTCTCGGGCTCGAAAACTCTCGGCATCACGGCCTCCGCAAGAAGGCTTTTGCCGTCGCCCCTCTCGACGCGGCCGAGCTATACCCTACCTGCATCACATGCTGTACTCTGGCTGCGAATTCTCGGGGTAGAGGGGTGAATCGACTGTCACGACGGATCCATCGTCCGGCAGTATCACCGCGCAAATTACCGCGCCATCCAGTTCCTGTGTCGGCAGTATGTTCAATGAGACGATTTTGGCGAACCTCACAGCAGACCTGTGACCGTCCGTTTCATCAATATCGATCTCCTCCCGCCGATGCCCGAGGTCGAGAAACTTCTGGAACGCCTCCTCGAAGCTCGACGCGCGAACAAGACACACGACTTCCTCCGTGTCCCATTTTCCGTTCGAGTCGCTGACGGAGTAGAAGAGCAGCGACGCGCTGTACCAGTCGATCTCGGTCATTTCATGAACCTTTGCTGCTGCAAAATCTTCTTTACCTTCGAGCCGCCATTTTTCAAGGCGTCGCCGACGGTGCCTTTGAACAACTCCGAGGGCAATTCTCTCCTGACACTCGCCTTCATGTACTTGCCGATAAAGTCATCGAGCAACATATCCCGATTTTCCACCAGCCGCCGCGTTGTCAGACTATTTACTTGGAGCTTTAGAGACCTGGCGATTCTCTCATACTCAATGTCTTCTTCGCTCTTGCCCTCTCTGCGAGTAGATGGCTCGCCAGGTGAGCCTGGCAGCATCGGCGTCCCAGAAGGCGGCTTCTCGGGCGAGGGCTTGTCGTCGCTAACCGGCCCCGGTGGATTGTTGTCATCATTGCGCGGCTTCCAGTTGCGCGGCCGGGCCATTTCGCTACTGCCGGAAGCACGGTCCGCATAGATCGGCACAACATCGAAGCGCTTCGCGGCCGCCGCCAGCACGCGGTCGGCGGCCTCCGGCCCGATCGCCCTCTCCAGCGCCGTGGCGTCGATCGTCAACCTCTGTCGGCTATCCGAGGTGACGCCATCGTCGATGCGCACGTCTACAGGCGTGCGGTCCCACAGGTTGCGGCCGAGAACGCTCGTCTCGATGACACCACTGGAATCTCCCGGCGGTTGGCGCAGACGCACGCCATCGCCCAAGTCGACCGTGGTGCCCTGGCTGTTCGTCGGTGTTAGGAGCACGGCAGCACCTGCAGCGACCGCGGCCGCTGCGGTACCAGCCAGGCCGAGGGCTCTCGTCCCCAGCGCCAGCACGTCGCCGGCGATAGCCTCGGCGGTTGCGGTGCCGAGACCTCCAAGAGCAGCAGTACCGGCGTTCGCCAGATGCACGCCACCGGCAAGCGGCTTCTCCTCCCAGATCGTCGTCTGCGCCGGACCATCGGTCGGTGTCCAGGTCTGCGTGAAGCGTGCGCCGTCGAAAGTGGTCGTCTGCGTGCCGACAACGATGCCTTGCGGATCGCGGATCGTGTCGATCTGAGACCAGGTCCGGCCGTCGCGGCTGGTCCGCCGGCTCTCGACGCGGTGCCCGTTGGGCAAAACCATCTCCGACGATGCGCCCGACCGGTCGCGATCAATGCGGATGGTCGCCTCGGCCGGGCCGCCCGGCGTCGGAATATCGCCGGCCGTGACCTCCGCGCTGCCGTCGTCGTTGTGGACGACGCGGGGCTCCGCCCCCTCGAGCACACCCTTCACCTTAAATTCAGAACTGCCCGGAGCCGGCTTCGTTGGCGGCACAACCTCCCGGGGCGCCTCGGCTGGCTCTTGCAGCGGT
Organism: Reyranella sp. GW821-FHT12G01; assembly: GCF_058806575.1. NCBI lineage: Bacteria > Pseudomonadati > Pseudomonadota > Alphaproteobacteria > Hyphomicrobiales > Reyranellaceae > Reyranella > Reyranella sp. GW821-FHT12G01. The sequence continues at coordinate 2,174,426 of NZ_JBXAPV010000001.1, read as the reverse complement.
GTAATTTCCGTATTGCCGTTCGCTTCGGCCGGCTCGCCGCCCGAGGTCCGAACGATGTTCGGATCGCCTTCGCCGCGCGGCAGCACGTCGCTCACGAGGCCGCGAATGTCGGCCATCGTCGGCGGCTTGCCCTCGACCGCCTCGAAGGCGCCCAAAAGCCTGTCGATCTGTTGCCGCGCGGCCCGGCCCTCCTCGCCGCTTGGATCGACGTTGGCAGCGCGCAGTCCCTCTCCCAGGAACAGGCGGCCGAGTCTATGTCGCTCGAAGGCGGGATCGGATCTGCCCTCAGCGAGAGCCTGCTGGAGTTTGGTCAGGCGGTTGTAGTCGTTGTCGCCGAGCGACAGCCGGTGTTGCGTGAGATCGATGCTGGTGAAGTCTGCCGGATTGTTCACCGCCTGATCGTCCAGCCCGTCGTAAAGGTCGCGGTCCGTGACGACGCGGCCGCCGTTCATGGCTGTCCGGTCGAGCGCCTCCGTCTGCTCCGGGCTCAACCCGTCGCGCAGGTCCGCCGGCATCGCCATCAGGGGCGCCCCGGGATGGGCGCCCAGCCAGTCGAGCGCGCCTGTCGCCGCGCGGCCCCGCGCCGCCTGCCAGGCTCGATCGGCGCGCGCCTGTTCGATGATGGCCATCCTCGACACCTGCGCCCGCACCTCCGGCGAGGCGTCCGGCGGCGTCGCGTCGATGGCTCGCGCCTGGTAGTCGTCGAGGTCCGGACGCCGCGCCGGATCGTCCGGCGTGTCGGCCAGGTCGCCCACGATCTCCGTCACGCGACGCTCCTCGCGCGCCCGGTCGATCCGGCGCTCGACCGCCGCCTGCCGCTCCGGCTGGATCACGTCGCGCGCGTGGTCGTAGAGCTTCGCCGCGCGCTCGAGATCCTGGCCAAGCGCGGCCTCGACCGCGCCGGCATAGAGATCGCTGAGGCCTGTGCGCACCGCCGTGTCGATGCGGACCGCGTCCCAGCCCTTGCGTTCGCCCTGGTAGCGCAGCTCGCCCACCACGGTGCGGCCCAGCAGGCGCAGGTGCGCCGGGTCCTGCCAGGACAGCGCCGCGTCACGCGCCAGGTCGGCGAGGCGTTCGGCCACGATGCGGTCGTCCAGCACCGACGTCGCCTGCGCCACGATCCGGCCGAGGTCGCCGCCGGCGCGGTCGAGGCGGCGGTCGATCAGCGGCTCGAGCATCGCCTTCTGGCGCGGGCCGATCGCTTGCGCGAGATACCGGTCCTTCAGCTCGGCCAGAAGCGGGATGGTCCCGGCGATGCCGGCCAGCGCTGCCTCGGGGTCGCGGCCCGCGAGGCCCGTCGCCGGGTCGGTCACCAGCCCGCGGACCTCGCCCGCGAACCCGGTGTCGAGTTGGCGCGTGAACATCTCGTCGGCCTGAAGGCTGAGGGGGTGGTCGTCTCCCAGCTCGTTGCGCGGCCATGACTCCGCGGCCGGCGCTGCCAGGTTCGCCGGCAGCGCCCTCTACTGCGGCAGTTGCTCGCTAAACTCTTCTCGACATCAGACCTTTGCGAAGCCAGGCTTTTCGACCCCATCCATCGTGTCGTAGGCCTTGAGGATGGTCTCCTCCGGCGTCCGCGTGACGCCGCTGTCGTGATAGATCGCCTTCAGCCACATCGCCATCTTAGTGTGATAGCCGTTCTCGATGAAGCGTTCCGACATGACCTTTCGCAGCATCTCCTCGCCCCTGGCGACATAGGTCGCGTCGGGCTTGCCACCGTCGGCGAGATGACGGCAGGCCCATTGCCCGTACATAAGTTCTGCTCGCACGATCGCCGGCGCCGACGAAGCCTTGGTGGTGAGTCCCGCTTCCTGGCAGAGCTTCAGGCCGACCTCATGACGTCGCGCCGCGAGGTTGAGCGGCAGCGCAAGTTCGAGCCCCTCCCGCATCAACAGCTTCGTCCCGTTGGGCAGGAGGCGGTCGAACTGGTCCCACTGTCGCCAGTCGGCCTCACTCGCGCGGGTGAACTCGGCCACCGCCGGATCACCATTGATCAGCCACTTGCCCAAGCCCAGCGTCTCCCACCATTGATAAGCGCGGAAGGCTTCGTCGGTGTCCTTGCCCTCTGGCGGCGCCGTTTGTACTTCCATCCAGGCCACGAGCGCTTGCGCCGTCGGCAGCACCTGATCGCGCAGGCCCAACAAGTAAGCCTCGATCAGATTACCCAACCTCATCGCTAGATAGTGCGAGCGATTGAACGGCCCGGTCGTTTCCGGCTCAAACCTCATCACACGCTGTAGGTTAAATTCGAGATAAAATTTACGGTCGTCTTCAGGATCGAAGTTTCTAGGCATCACGGCCTCCGCTGCGGGTGGACGACGGCGCGCTCGCCGCCCACGATTCGTTCAACCACACCGTTGCGTGCGTTGCCAGTACCCACCGTGACGATCGTCACGTTCCTGTTTCTCCAATTCTCCAGCGCCCTGGCTGCACATCGATGCGGCCGGGCTTCCTAGTACCGATGGCTATTGCTTGGCTCGCCGGCCACGGCCTCTGCCGCAGCAGTTGCTCGCTGCACTCTTCCCAACATCAAACCTTGGCGAAGGCCGGCTTCTCGACGCCGGTCATCGTTCATAGGCCTTAAGGTTGATCTCTTCTGGCGCCCGCGTGACCACTGTCGTGGCAGATCGCCTTCAGCCACAGCGCCATCTTGGTGTGAGAGCCGTTTCGAAGAGGCTGCGGCGGGCATCAAAGCGTGATCTCGAGTCAGATGGACGGAACCAAATCAGTCCAGCCAGATCGGTCGCATGTCGGGATTTTCGAAGTCCTCCAGCGGCATGTATTTATGTTCATAGGATCTGGGTCCATCCAGGGCCTGCAGTCGAACCGGTCGAAAATACCCGAGGTTCTTCTTATCCAGGCGAGCAACTTCGATCGAACTATCGATAGCAGAAAAGACCCGCTGAAATGCATCGGCGAGATTCGATGCCGACCGATCCAGTCCAACACTTCTGTCACCCAGATCGAATTCATCCCAGAAACCCGGGGTGACCGGAACAGCACGAAACGTCCGCTGGCACTCGTGAAGCTGATCGAGAAGTGCATCGAACGCTTCTCCAGGCACAGTGCGCCTGTAGAGACGATCCGTCACCAGAGCGAACGAGTGATCGGCCGATTCTGGCTTATGCCGGCCGATCAACTCGAAAAAGGCGGCAACTTCCCTTGGCGTTCCGATCTGCTGGAGAACTAGCCCTGCCGAAAGTCCAACGTCGCTCATCGATAGAACCTCACGAATTCAATGTGTTCATGCCTGAGCAGACCATTCGACTTTTCGACGATCCTTCTTGCGATATCATCGAGGCGACCTGGAGATACATTCTGTCCGCGCACATCGATCTTAATGTTCTGCTGCATGCCTTGCGGCAGATGTCGGACACGCTCCTGAACCTGTCGGATGACGTTGTTGACCAGGCCATCGGCATTGGTATTGATATCGTAGTTTTTCACCTCGAACGATGCACTGCGTTTGTCGGCCGACACACCGTCGGGACGAACCGAACCAGCCGTCCTTGAGCTTACCTCCCTACCATCCTTGAAAGCGACTTGCGAAGCAAAGTCCGGATGTCGATCGGCCATATTGTCGAGTTCGCTTTGACGCCAACTAGGACGCTGCCCCGGCAGAAACGGCGGCACCGGAGGTCCGGAAGGCGGTCGCCTGTCGTCATCGACCGGCTCCGGCGGATTGTTGTGGCCCTTGTCCGGCTTCCCGTCTTTTGGGCCAGCCATTTCGCTGCCACCGAAAACGCCGCCCGTTCCCTGGCGAGCGATCGTGTCGTCTATTGCCTTTCCAACGATCACTGCCCCGATCGCCGCCGCCGCGAGATCCAGAAGGATGGGGATGGCCAACGCGGGCGAGACGTTCTGCACCGTCGCCACGGGACCGTTCCTATCCCAGATGTCCGTCTGTGGCGGTCCGTTTATCGGCTCGGCGGTGCGCGTCACGCGCTCACCGTCGAAAGTCGTGGTGATAGCGCCCAGCGTCTTGCCCTCGGGGTCGCGTATGGTATCAACCTGCGACCAGTGGCCATCGGCGGGATAGGACCAACGGCTCTCCACACGATGGCCGTCGGCGAAGGTGGCATCAGTCGAGACGATGCGGTCTTGCTCGTCGTACGCTTCCGTGACGTCGGCCTTGCCACGCTCGGTATCAACGCCGCGGCGCGTGATTCGTTTGGTGCCGTCGTCGAACCGCGTGACGTCGGACGAAGGAGGCGTCACGGGTGCCGCTTCTGTCGCTTTGGGACCTGTCGATTCTTCGACTACCACTTCGCTGATGGGTGAGGGTGTCGATACGGCATCGACGACGCGGCTGGTGATGCCGTCGACATCGGAACTGACCGGCGCAATGCGAGGCTTTCCTTCATCGAACATTCCCTTCGCCGCGGCCTTTTGCGGCGATGCTTCGACCGGCTCGCTACCCGAGGTCCGGACGATATTCGGATCGCCAGTTACACGCGGCAGCACGTCGCCAACGAGGCCACGGATGTCCGCCATCGTCGGCGGTTTCCCCTCGACGGGCTCGAAGGCGCCTAAAAGCCTGTCGAGTTGCTGACGCGCGGTCCGGGCCTCCTCGCTGTCGGGATCGACGTTGGCGTTGCGCAGCGCTTCCCCGAGGAACAGGCGGCCGAGACGGTGGCGCTCGAAGGCCGGATCGGGTTTGCCTTCGGCGAGAGCCTGCTGGATTTTGGTCAGGCGGTTGTACTCGCTGTCGCCGAGCGACAGGCGGTATTGCGTGAGATCGAGACCGGCGAAGCTTTCGGGGTCGCTCACGGCCTGATCGTCGAGCCTGTCGTAGAGGTCGCGGTCCGTGACGACGCGGCCGCCGTTCATCGCCGTCCGGTCGAGCGCCTGCGTCTGCTCCGGGCTCAACCCGCCGCGCAGGTCCGCCGGCATCGCCATCAGCGGCGCCCCGGGATTGGCGCCGAGCCAGTCGAGGGCGCCGGTGGCCGCGCGGCCCCGCGCCGCCTGCCAGGCTCGATCGGCGCGCGCCTGTTCGATGCTGGCCATCCTCGACACCTGCGCCCGCACCTCCGGCGAGGCGTCCGGCGGCGTCGCGTCGATGGCTCGCGCCTGGTAGTCGTCGGGGTCCGGGCGCTGCGCCGGATCGTCCGGCGTGTCGGCCAGGCCGCCGACGATCTCCGTCACGTGACGCTCCTCGCGCGCCCGGTCGATCCGGCGCTCGACCGCTGCCTGCCGCTCCGGCTGGATCACGTCGCGCGCGTGGTCGTAGAGCTTCGCCGCCCGCTCGGGATCCTGGCCGAGCGCGGCCTCGACCGCGCCGGCGTAGAGATCGCTGAGGCCCGTGCGCACCGCCGTGTCGGTCCGGACCTCGTCCCAGCCCTTTCGTTCGCCCTGGTAGCGCAGCTCGCCCACCGTGGTGGCGCCCAGCGTGCGCAGATGGGCCCGGTCCTGCCAGGACAGCGACGCGTCACGCGCCAGGTCGGCAAGGCGCTCGGCCACGATGCGGTCGTCCAGCACCGACGTCGCCTGCGCCACGATCCGGCCGAGGTCGCCGCCGGCGCGGTCGAGGCGGCGGTCGATCAGCGGCTCGAGCATCGCCTTCTGGCGCGGGCCGATCGCTTGCGCCAGGTACCGGTCCTTCAGCTCGGCCAGAAGCGGGATGGTCCCGGCGATGCCGGCCAGCGCCGCCTGTGGGTCGCGGCCGGCGCTGCCGGGGGCAGCTCCTCCATCTCGATACTTGCCATGGTCGTCTCCGGGCCAAGTCCGCTTTGAACTAGTCTGCTCGATCAAGGTGCGAAGGTTCGTGCAAAGGCGTGGCCAGCCTCCACGAGGCATGCTAGTTTTACTTCATGACTAAACAACCAAACGTTGCTTCATTCCATGGGTTGCGCTTGGTCGCGCGCTTCGTCGTTCTTCTGGTCGCCCTGTCCATTCTGTTCGACCTGACCGGATTGATCGCTCGCTGTTTCGATTCGTTACGGCCTTTCGAATTGATGCATCTGTATCTTCGTCTCGTTTTTAGCTCTGGCCTGCTGATCGATGACTTAGACGAAGCCAACCTTGCGGGTTTCCTCTGGCATTATCTGCCGGCGGTCGTCGTGTCCTTGTCGACCACCATCGCCTGGGCCCTTGTCGATCGCCATCGTCTGGGCTCCAGAAGGTTTTCGGCGAAAGGCCACATGGACATGGCGCTCTTGCCGCTCTTGCGTCGCCTGGCTCTGCGCTTCGCAGTTCTATTGTTCGTCCTGGCCGCTCTCTACGATTTGTCCGTACCGCTGAGCTCGTGCTTCAATCTAACACTGCCGATTCTGCCGAAGACCTTACCGACCTGCTTTCTCACCCACTTCGAAACGCAGATTTCCGATACGCGCAAAGGTGGCCTTCCCGGCCTCGTATGGCATTATCTGCCTGTCGCCGTGATCACGACCTTTGTCATCATCATTTGGGCCTGGAAGGATTACCGAGGACGGCGCGAGTAAGGACGCCACTCCGACAGCAACGGCTCGATCACAGACCACTCGAAATCCGTCCAAATCTGGAGAAGTTTCAGGGGTTCAGCTCACTGTTTAAGTGAAACGACTCATTGAAGACGCCACTTTCTCCCGCTTTATAGCCACGTTCGATCCACCGTTTGACTCGCGGATCCAGGCCGTAGGGCTCGCCCGGCATGTAGTTGCTCGAATTTTCTTTCGCATATTTCCCCGTAATCTTCAAAACCTCGTCAAGGGTATGAAAGCCCACCTGTTGCATGTACAGTCCCACGTTGAAATTCGAGACGTCGCGGAACTGGCGCAACTGCAGGTAGCCCGGAGCGTCGTTGTCTGGAATCCAAAGCCTCTGGTAGTCGAGCCGTCCACCTTGGGCGAGATCCTTGCCGACCAACTCGCGGCCGTATTCTTCTATTTTCGAGAAGTCCGTGAGCGCTTTCCAGGGGCTCGCGCGCGCTTTATCCAGGACCTTACTGCGCGTTTCCCGACCGGCCGCAACAACCTCGCTGAGGTCCTCGAACGGCGACATCAGGAAGCCTGTTTCCGAGTCTTCGCTTGGCACGCTCTTGCCGCTCGGCAAGACCACGCGCTTTCCCGGGTCCGTGGCCGTCTTCGTCGTAGCGGCTTGAGACTCAGGACTGCCCGGAGTTGACTGCGTTGGTGACGCAACCTTTTGGCCGGCCTTTGCTGGCTCTTGCGGCTGCGCGATTTGCGTATTGCCGTTCGGTTCGACCGGCTCGCCGCCCGAGGTCCGGACGATGTTCGGATCGCCATTTACGCGCGACAGCACGCCGCTCACCACATCGCCGACGAGGCTGCGAATGTCCGCCATCGTCGGCGGCTTACCTTCGACGGACTCGAAGGCGCCCAAGAGCCTGTCGATCTGTTGCCGCGCCGTCCGGGCTTCCGTGCCTTCGGACTCGACGTTGGCAGCGCGCAGTCCCTCTCCCAGGAACAAGCGGCTGAGACGGTGGCGCTCGAAGGCTGGATCGGATTTGCCGTCGGCGAGAGCCTGCTGGAGTTTGGTCAGGCGGTTGTAGTCGTTGTCGCCGAGCGACAGCCGATGTTGCGTGAGATCGAGGCCGGTGAAGTCTTCCGGATTGTTCACCGCCTGGTCATCGAGCCTGTCGTAAAGCTCGTGATCCGTGACGACGCGGCCGCCGTTCATGGCGGTCCGGTCAAGCGCCTCCGTCTGCTCCGGGCTCAACCCGTCGCGCAGTGCCGTCGGCATTGCCATCAGCGGCGCACCGGGATTGGCGCCGAGCCAGTCGAGCGCGCCGGTGGCCGCGCGGCCTCGCGCCGCCTGCCACGCCCGGTCGGCGCGCGCCTGTTCGATGCTGGCCATCCTCGATACCTGCGACCGCACCTCGGGCGAGGAGTCCGGAGGTGTCAGCCCGGCGGCACGCGCCTGGTAATCGTCGAGGTCCGGACGCCGCGCCGGATCGTCCGGCGTGTCGGCCAGGTCGCCGACGATCTCCGTCACGCGACGCTCCTCGCGTGCCCGGTCGATCCGGCGTTCGACCGCCGCCTGCCGCTCCGGCTGGATCACGTCGCGCGCGTGGTCGTAGAGCTTCGCCGCGCGCTCGAGATCCTGGCCAAGCGCGGCCTCGACCGCGCCGGCATAGAGATCGCTGAGGCCTGTGCGCACCGCCGTGTCGGTCCGGACCGCGTCCCAGCCCTTGCGTTCGCCCTGGTAGCGCAGCTCGCCCACCACGGTGTGGCCCAGCGTGCGCAGATGCGCCGGGTCCTGCCAGGACAGCGCCGCGTCACGCGCCAGGTCGGCGAGGCGTTCGGCCACGATGCGGTCGTCCAGCACCGACGTCGCCTGCGCCACGATCCGCCCCAGGTCGCCGCCGGCGCGGTCGAGGCGGCGGTCGATCAGCGGTTCGAGCATCGCCTTCTGGCGCGGGCCGGTCGCTTGCGAGAGGTACCGGTCCTTCAGCTCGGCCAGAAGCGGGATGGTCCCGGCGATGCCGGCCAGCGCCGCCTCGGGATCACGGCCCGCGAGGCCCGTCGCCGGATCGTTCACCAGCCCGCGCACCTCGCCCGCGAACCCGGTATCGAGCTGCCGCGTGAACATCTCGTCGGCCTGCAGGCCCAGCGGATGGTCGTCCCCCAGGTGGTTGCGCGGCCATGACTCCGCGGCCGGCGCTGCCGAGGGCAGCTCCTCCATTTCGATATTTGCCATGTTCGTCTCCGTTCAGCGGCCCATCAGGGCCTGAAGCGGGTTCTTGCCGCCACGCACATCGATGCAGCCGGGCTTCCCAGCATCCGCATCGAAATCGTCAAATACAGGGTTCGGCACGATCTAAATACAACTTATGATTGCTTGCCTCCTACTTCCCTGCGTATCATTCATGGAGGCATCAAAGCTTAACCGTGAAGGTGCCGGTACATGCCAGAAACGCCGAAGCGTCTATCTCTGCTTGGGACGAGCCGCTTGGCGATCGGCCTGATGCAGGGCGTACTTTTGTGGTTTCTCGATCAGTCCGTTTTCGCAAAGGAATGGCCGACAACCGATGAAGCGCTCTTCGCGTCACTACTAACGTCAGCTTTGTTCGTGCCCGTCATAGCGATTGCCGGGATTGGAAATCTCCGTGCCAGGACTTTAATGCTGTGGCTTGCAGGCGCCTTCGTCATTTGTGTTGGCCTCGGCTGGCATTCGATCTTTCGACAGGTGCCTGTACCACTCGATCGACGCCTTGGCCCTTACTGGTTCAATCTCAATAGTTTCTTGATCGTCTTTTTCTTTGTTTTCCATACGCTGGTGGCTGCGGCCGATGAGGACAGGCATTGGATTGCGAGCGCTGCCACCTATTTTTACACGACCTGGAAACTGGCGACACAACTTATATTTGCAAGCCTATTTGTTGGACTACTCTTGAGCACACTGTCTCTGGGCACAAAACTTTTTACACTGATCAATATCGACTCCCTTGCAGTTGGCTTGAATATGGACTTGCTTTGGATTCCCATCGCGGCACTGGCGACCAGTCTCGCATTTCACCTCATTGATCGCCGCTTTGCGGCCATGCAGGGAGCGATCAAACTTCTGCTTGGCCTGATTTCATCGCTCTTGTTCATCATCGTACCGTTCATCGTCGTATTTCTCATCACTCTCCCTTTCACTGGCCTTGCAGCGCTTTGGAACAAAGGGCATGCAACATTCCAGCTGATTGTCGCTTCGGCTGTTTTGATCGCCTTAATCAATAGTCACTTTCAGGCCGGTGAGCCCGAGTCCGGCCGCCTAAAGGCCCTCATCTATATGAGATACGCTGCCATCTTCCTGCTCATACCGCTTTTCACTTTGGCAGCCATCGATTCGGGCTTGCAGGTGGAGCAGCACGGATGGACACCCTCCCTGATCGTCGCCGCTGCCTGTCTGACCGTGCTAGGCTGTCAAACTCTTGGCTCGGCACTGGTGGCAATACGCTCCGGCCTCAGCTTGCGTGGGCTCGCGACGGTAAATGCCTGGGCCGCCATCGTCGCAGTCGTGGCAAGTCTAGCCTTGTTGAGCCCGATCGCGGATCCCTCGCGGCTGTTCGTAGCAGATCAGCTCAAGCGCCTCGAAACGGGCACCGTACACGCTGCCTCATTTAACTACCTCCTGCTCCGAACTCAGGGCCTTGGCTACGGTTGGGCAGCCCTCGAACGCCTAAAAACGACGCGGGAGGGACCACAGGCTTCAGACATTGCAAGCGGCGCCGAAGCAGCATTGAATAATTAGGTACCGTCGGCGCAGGGAACCAGCGCATCGTCAGTAACCACGTTTGATGTCAATTGGTTTGGTGCCTGCGATCACGACGCTGAACTCACGGCCGGGCAAATAGGTACCGATAACAGTAGCGATTTCTGCCGCCCAGGTTCGATGATTACTTGGATAGAATCGATACCGATCGGGCTCGGCGCCAAGCTCTCCCTTGAACGAGTAGCGACCTTTCTCGTCCAGTTCCAATATGCCGCGTATGTTGAGCGTAATGTTGCCGACGACATAGTGTGCTTCACCCGGAGCAGAGAACGGCATACGCCCTTCAATCTCGTATTTACCCGGCTGCTTCTGGTTAAGGATTTTCTGGACAGCAGGAAATTGGGCGGGCTCTACGCCCGAAGTGTCGATTTCTTTGAAGTCGTACTCAACAGTGTCGCCCGACCCAGCCATGTAGTGGTCCAATCCCGATTTTGGTCCCGTAATCTTCTTGGTTGGAGCGAGGCGGCGGGCCGCTTCATACTCCGGGCTCCCCGGAGCCGGCCCTGTTTGCGCCGCAGTTCCTCCTCTTCCCTCTACTGACTCTTGCTGCTGCGCGATTTGGGTATCGCCGTTCAGTTCGACCGCCCCGCCGCCGACCCGGACGATATTCGGATCGCCTTCATCACGCGGCAGCACGCCACCGACCACATCACCGACGAGGCCGCGAATGTCGGCCATCGTCGGCGGCTTGCCCTCGACCGTCTCGAAGGCGCCGAGCAGCCTGTCGAATTTCTGCCGCGCGGTCCGGCCCTCCTCGCCGTCGGGATTGACGTTGGCAGCGCGCAGTCCCTCTCCCAGGAACAGGCGGCCGAGACGGTGTCGCTCGAAGGCCGGATCGGATTTGCCTTCGGCGAGAGCCTGCTGGAGTGTGGTCAGGCGGTTGTACTCGCTGTCACCGAGCGACAGGCGGTGTTGCGTGAGATCGATGCTGGTGAACTCTTCCGGTTCGCGCACCGCCTGGTCGTCGAGCCTGTCGTAGAGGTCGCGGTCCGTGACGACGCGGCCGCCGTTCATGACCGTCCGGTCGAGTGCCTGCGTCTGCTCCGGGCTCAACCCGTCGCGCAGCTCCGGCGGCATCGCTATCAGCGGCGCGCCGGGATTGGCGCCGAGCCAGTCGAGCGCGCCCGTGGCCGCGCGGCCCCGCGACGCCTGCCAGGCTCGGTCGGCGCGCGCCTGTTCGATGCTGGCCATTCTGGATACTTGCGTCCGCACCTCGGGCGAGGCGTCCGGCGGCGTCAGCGCGACGGCCCGCGCCTGGTAGTCGTCGGGGTCCGGGCGCCGCGCCGGATCGTCCGGCGTGTCGGCCAGGCCGCCCACGATCTCCGTCACGCGACGCTCCTCGCGCGCCCGGTCGATCCGGCGCTCGACCGCCGCCTGCCGCTCTGGCTGGATCACGTCACGCGCGTGGTCGTAGAGCTTCGCCGCCCGCTCGGGATCCTGGCCGAGCGCGGCCTCCACCGCGCCGGCATAGAGATCGCTGAGGCCCGTGCGCACCGCCGTGTCGGTCCGGCTCGCGTCCCAGCCCTTGCGTTCGCCCTGGTAGCGCAGTTCGCCCACCACGGTGTGGCCCAGCGTGCGCAGATGGGACGGGTCCTGCCAGGACAGCGACGCGTCCTGCTGCAGATCGGCGAGGCGTTCGGCCACGATGCGGTCGTCCAGCACCGACGTCGCCTGCGTCACGATCCGCCCGAGGTCGCCGCCGGCGCGGTCGAGACGGCGGTCGATCAGCGGCTCGAGCATCGCCTTCTGGCGCGGGCCGATCGCCTGCGCCAGGTACCGGTCCTTCAGCTCGGCCAGAAGCGGGATGGTCCCGGCGATGCCGGCCAGCGCCGCCTCGGGGTCGCGGCCCGCGAGGCCCGTCGCCGGGTCGTTCACCAGCCCGCGGACCTCGCCCGCGAACCCGGTGTCGAGCTGGCGCGTGAACATCTCGTCGGCCTGAAGGCCCAGCGGATGGTCGTCCCCCAGGGCGTTGCGCGGCCATGACTCCGCCGCCGGTACTGCCGACGGCAGCTCCTCCCTCTCGATATTTGCCATGTTCGTCTCCGTTCAGCGGCCCATCAGGGCCTGAAGCGCGTTCTTGACGTGGGTCGACACGATCGATCGTCCGGGCATGCCCAGGCGGAAGGCGTCATTGCCGGCGTGGCGTTCGTTCTTCGAGCTGTTGAGCCTTCCTCTCGGTCGCGCGCCTCTCGGCTTCCTCCTTCGCGGCGCGGACGGCCTCGTCCCTCATGGCGCGAGCTATTCTGTCCGTCGTGTCCGACACCTTCCCGAGTTGCTCACCGGCCATCAGCAGGGCCTTCGCATCGCCCTCCGCCTGCGCCGTGTTGCCAAAGGCGCCCAGCGGCGCGTTGTTGGGGAGAGCCACAGCCGGCAGCGGCCTCGCCTCGACAGCCGGCTGATTGAAAGAACGGATGATTGCCATCAGAGCGATCCTTGCGTTAGCGTCGCGCCCATGGGGCCGAAAGGATGAGGATGAGATACGTTCTGCTGCTGGCGCTGGTTTTGGGTGGGTGTACAGCCCCGACTCAGTACGCCACTCAACCGCTGACCCGCCTCGACAAGGACACCGAGTACCGAGAGGATACTCGCGCAGGCGGCTTCAACTTGACGATCCTGTATTCGCGTTACCAGCTCATACCTGAGAGCGATGCCCTTGCCGTTGCGTGCAAGCAGACGCTCACGTCTCTTGCCCACGATCTTGCCGAGAAGCAGGGCCGTCGCATCAAACCAATAGACGAGCAGCGCATCAAAATCAGCTTTGGGCGCAACGGAGTAACAGGCATCACGTCCTGCTCTGCGACCGCACCGGCCGACTGGGCTTGATAGGTACATTACTTCCATGTCGCCGCATCGGTGCCGCCGAACCTGCCGATCTTGCTGCCGGCGTTGATAACCGCCTGATCGGCCTGGAAACGAGACCACTTGTCGCCTAGCGTCGAAGCGCCCGATAGTAACGAAGCCCCTGCCCCCAGATAGTTGGGCGTGTAAACCGAGTTAGCAGCGCGGGTGCCTTCGAGGATGGCCGTGTTGCCGTAGCCTATCCCTTGCACCATGTAGCCATAAGCCTCGCGCGCGGCGTTGGCGCGAATAGTCTGGGCGTCGAATTCACCAGCCGCGGCCGTGTCGCCCAGAATGTCGGTCGGGCTGCCCTCAAGGTCTGTGCCTTGTCCGGCCAAACCAGCCGTCTGCTGACCGATCTGCTGGCGCATTAGACTGCGTCGGCTTTGCTCGGCAACCTGACCGCGTTGCGCCGCATCGGCAGCCTGACGGTCCGCAAGCTCCTGATTCTGCCGTGCGACCTGAGACAGATAGACGGCTTGAGCGGCGTTGGCACTAGTAGCTTGCGACTGGGCATTCTGCTGCCCGATTTGACCGGCGACACCGGCAGCTGTGCCGACTGCGGACAGCGCCAGTGATGCCAGTGCAATTGTCTCAATGCCCATTTTGGAGTCTCCAGATTGGGAGCTTGCGGCCGTTGACCATGGCCCGATGTTCGCCCGTTGGAATAAAGCCAAGCAGACGCGCCCACCGCGCACTGGGCTCGTCGACCAGCGCCCAGATGGGGCCGTGACATGTTTCAAGCTTCTGTCGGCAGGCGTTGAATAGCCGGACCATAAGTCGCGCCGTGTCCCCGGCGAAGTAAGCCCACACCTCGTGGCCGCCATCACGCGGCACCAACCCAGCGCAGCAGACGATGCGGCCAGCGACCTCACCAGTGAACGAGGGCAAACGCTCGACGGCAGACAGTATCTCTGGCGTCAGCAGCTCGGCGGGGCGCTCAAAGACTGGGTTGACCTTCATGTCGGAGAGGTCCGCTGCCACGAAGGGGCGGAGTTTTAGATCGGCTGCGCTCATGCCGCCTCCTTGTACACACGCCGGAACAAGCCCCTTCCCAGGACGAACGGCTCGCCGATCGTGAAGCCCAGCCAGCGCAGCCAGCGGATCGCTGCGTGGTAGCGGGCATCGACGATATTCCTCAGTCGCGGGAAGAGTGTGAGCCAGCGCGCGACGGTGCGGCGGGTCTCGATCATGAAGGCGCGGCGGTGTGACGGCACGAGGTCGGATCCGAGCAGCCACGGCACGCCGGTCAGCCCGATCAGGCTGAGTGGAGCGATACCCGCCATGCAAACGATCCGCCCGTCGTCGCGATAGGTCCATGCCTCGCGGGATTCCGTCACGCTTTGCAGCAGGCTCTCGACCGGCTCGCGGCCGAGCGCCAGCACCTCCGCGCGGTCCTCCGCGCGCAGCGTCAGCGCGAGCTCGCGGGCGTCGTCCTCGGTGGCGGGCAGCATCGTGATCACCAGCCGCGATCCACGGAGGCCTGATAGTTCCAGCTCGCAGCAGTGAGGGTGACGAAGGCGCTGCGGGTATAGTTCGACGCGTTGTGCGATGCGCCGACCCAATGCAGGGACTTCGGGTTGACCGAGATCTGCACGGGGCGGCTGACGCTGCCGTCGTAGTCCCAGACGTTCCGGCCGAACTCCAGCACCTCTCCGACCGGGTAGCCGTTGTCGGTCGTGATGCAGCGGAAGACCACGCTGTAGATGCGGGGCTGTACGCCGATGTTGTGGGCGTGGGTGACGACCGTCGGGCCCGTCGGGAGCGTGCTCGTGGCGGCCGAGACGTACTGCCCGTTGTAGGCGTAGACGATCGTGGCCGTCACTTGCGTGCCGTTTGTGTCGGCCTCGCCGACGAACACGAGATTGACCTGCGGCGCGGTCGTGCCGTTGCCGAGATAGCCACGCATCTCGGCGATGTTGAACGTGAACTGGCCGTTGGCGGTCGAAGGCGTGCCGCCCCACTGGTAGATCGGCGCCAGCAGCGTCTTGCCGGTCGTCATCACCCCGCCGGCGATCGTGACGTAGAGGTAATTCTTGTTCGATGCGGTCAGGTTCGACCATGTCAGGTTCGCGGTGCTGACGCCGATCGTGTCCGCCGAAGCGCCGGTTGCGCTCGACCAGCCGCCCGCCGCCGTCACGACCAGCGGATAGGTCGAGGAGACGTTCAGGGACGTGAGATTGAGGGTGGCCGTGGTGCTTGAGGGCAGCAGGTCCGGCACACCCGCCGACGTAACGGGGCCGGCCGCGACCGTCTGGCGTCGAGCGCCATTGACGATCGGGTACGGGGGCAGAGCTTGCCATGCGACGTCGGCGCCGCTCATGCCGAGGTATTGTCCTGACGTGCCACGCGTCAGGGCCTTGTAGGTGTGGCCGTCGTGGATCAACAGGTCGCCCTGCATCGAAAGCTTGTCGATGTCGCCCTGGAATACCTGCAGATCCTGGATCAGGTCGTAGTTGCTCTGCTCCGTCGCCGGGTCGCTGATGCTGGAGACGGTGTAGCGGCCCACGATCTCGGCGAGCTGCTGCATCGCCATGTAGACCTCGTCGAAGCGTCGCTCGACCACCTCGGGGTAGTAGCCGCCCTGGTTCGAGAGCACCGTCGTCTGGGTGTAGGGCACGGTGCGTACGATCGTGAGCTTGGTGCCGGTGGCGATCGGCGAGCCCGACCGCAGGTAGGTCACGCTGCCGCCCGTGGTCGAGCCGATGCCGGTCACCGAATACTGGCTGGGCGACAGCGTCGTCTCGGCCCCGGCGGCATCGGTGTAGATCACCGACAGGTGCGAGGCGTCGAGGATCGGGAAGCTGTACGGGAACACTGAGCCCGAGCCGTTGCCGTTGTGGATGACCTTGTTGGCGGTGGTGGTGAGCGACATGGCTCAGGCTCCGGCTTCGATGCGGGGGATGATGGCGAGCAGCGTCGCCGGCAGCGGATTGGCCTGGCGCACGAACACCCGGCCGGCGGCGTTCCAGTTCGGATCGATCAGCACGCGCTCGTCGCCGGTGGTGAGCTGCGTCGGGAAACCCGGCTGCTCGGACGTGCGTTCCTTGATGTCGACGAGGCGGTCGACGGTCGGCCCGGCGCTGAGGCCGCGCGTATCCTTCACCCGCAGCACGACCTCGCCGATGGTCTTCTGGCGTCCCTGCAGGGTCGGCTGGCCGGCCTCGATGTTCAGGGTTTCGAGGTCGCAGACATACGGGAGACCCGCGAGGATTCGGCCCGCCGCCCGTGCGAGCGTGATGGTGCCGTTGCTCACGATCGCCGCGGGCTGCACCGAACCGTCGGCCAGCACCGACAGCGTGCGGCCCTCGAGGTGCCAGAGCCCGCTCAGGGTCAGCGAGGCCAGCGCCCAGTCAGCCGTGGCCGTGTCCTGCAGGCTGGTGTGCGGCGCGGTGTCGAGGGTGGCCGCAACGCGCGACGTGTTGGTGTAGGCCGTCACCGTGACGATGACCTGGTTCTGGTCGCTGCGCAGGAGATACTTCGCGCCGACCGAGCCCGAGCTGAACGGCGTGTGCCCGCCGGCCAACAAGGTGACGGTGTCGCCCGCCGCCCAGGTCGCGCCCGTCAGGGTCAGGCTGCGGCCGGTGTCGGTGTTCCAGCCGTCGTAGCGCAGGCCACAATCCACACACCAGGACGAGTAGACATCGGGGAAGTAGCGCGACGCCATACGCTCGACATAGCGCCGGGTCCGGCCGCCGACGGTGCGGCGCACCGAGAGGTACAGCACCGTCTCGTCGCTCTCCTGCACCGTGGCCACGCTCTCGACCGCGCCGTCGGTGACATGCCGCGACCAGGCGTAGACGTCGTGCTCCTTCAGGTAGGTGAACGCGAGCAGCACGCCGTCGGCCCGCACGCTCCAGACGATGCCGTGCGGATCGCGCGCATAGGCCCATTCCTCGATACCGTCAGCTTCGAACAGGTGGCCGGCCAGGATCGAGACGTTGCGGCCCGCCCAGCTGTCGGACCCGAAATCGTAGGCGACGTCGCGTACCTTCTTGGTCGAGGCGGTGACGTAGAGCGCGCTGCTCTCGGTGGCGATCGGCGGGATCTCGGCGACGCCCTCATAGCTCTGCGGTTTCACGGCACAGTTCGCCGGCGTCATCACGTCGGCCTGCGCGCCCGCCCACGCCTTCCACACCGCGCCGGAAGTCCAGACCAGCAGCACGTTCAGGCTCAGCAGGAAACGGATCTCGTTCACCTCGCGCGAGGCGATGGTCCGAGTGATGGCGTCGCTGTCCTTCGACGGTGAGCTGGTGTTCATGTTGTTGAAGGCCGCTGACGCCGAGCTGTAGAGCGTCTGCGGCTTCTGGTTCGTGCGGGCGTACCACTGCCGCCCCTCATGATAGGTCGAGCAGCCGGGATACTTGTCGACGGCGTCGAAGGGGTTCTTGTCCTCGGGCGGCGTGTCCGACGTGTCGGGCGCCACCGTCGTGTCGGTGAAGCCGGTGACGCCGTCGGCTGCCCGGCCGATGAAGCCATAGACCCCGTTCTTTCCCTTGTAGATGTTGTACGAGGTCGAGCCCGCCGCATTCGTCCAGGTGAGCTTCGAGGTCTCGGTGGTGGAGCTGGCCAGTGCCGACGCCACGCTCTCCTCGCCGGTGTCGTCGCTCACGGCCGTCACGACGTAGTCGTGGCCAGAGCCCGGCGCATCCGAGGCCAGCGCCGTCGGCGGCTGCTGGGTCGGCGCATAGGTGATCGCATTGAGCGTCCAGGCGGTATGACCCGTGCGCGTCAGGTTGCGCGGGGCGTAGGACGGATGGGTGAGCGTCATGGTGTCGGCGCTCTGCACGTACTTCAGCCGCGCGAGGTCGGCCGCGACGTAGGGCGTGGCGATCGTATAGATCCGCGCGACCGTGCCGCCCGAGGTCCAGGCGCCGAAGGTGCCGGTGTCGATGTCGATCGAGAACGTCGTGCCGCCGAGCACCGTGACCGTGACGCGGCGGTGGTTCAGCTCGAGCATGCCGCCCAAGCCGTCGAACCAGACCGAATCGCCCGTCGAGAGGCCGTGCGGGCCCGCGGTCGTCACGATGCCGGGGTTGGCCTGCGTGACGGCGGTCACTGTCGCCGCCGCCTCCAGGACATAGCCACCGTCCTTCACCACCCGCATCTTCTGGTGCGCGAATTCCAGCACGTAGGTCTGCTGGGTGTTGAAGGCGAACGGGATCAACCGCGACCGCACGGCTGAATCGATCACCTCGCCCACGAAGGCGGTGCCGGCGCGGGTGCTCGCCCCGCCGAACGGATGGATGAACCAGTTGAGGCAGGTCGCGAGTCCGACCTGGTACTTCGCCAGGTCGACGCGGCCATGCAGTGCGGGCGCCAGCTCGCCCGCGGCAAAGCTCGGCAGGATGACGGGCGCGGCCATCAGAACGCCCGCCCGCTATTCAGCCAGGACAGTTCTTCGAGGTCTCGCACCCGCAGCGATTCGGCCATCGGCGTGCTGTGACGGGTCACCTGCTCGTTTGCGCTTTCCGCCATGGCCTTCTCGAGCCGGCCCTGTGCGATGCCCTGCAGGCGCAGCGCCAGGTCGAGCTTCTGGGTGATCGGCAGCGCCACCGCGGCGGCCAGGCAATCGACGAAGGTCAGGATGAAGCCCGGCGTGAAGCGAGCCGAGTCGGTGACCCTTTGCGCAAAGACCACCTGGGCGGCGGTCTCGTTGCAAAGCAGGAGCTGGTTGCTGCCATCCGAGGCGATCTCGAAGGGGACACCCGGGTCGCCATAGGTCCAGCACGAGCTCCCGAAGTCGATGCGCCAGATCTTCAGGCAGTCCGACGGGTAGGCGTAGCTCGACGCCCAGCGCGCCGGCGGCGTGCCCGACGCGGCGAGCGCCTGCGTCACCCTGTTGTAGTTCCAGTCCAGCAGGGCCTGCAGGTCGTCGCGCACGGTCGCGTACCAGAGATTGATCTGGCGGGCTTCGGTGCTGTTCTCGGTGAGGTCGGCGATGGTGGCGCGTGTGCCGAGCCGCGACAGCGCCATGTTGCCGATATCGACGTCGGTTGCCATCAGGCCACCTTCGCCGTCACGGCGGCGCGCAGGGCGACATCCTTGGATGCCGAACCGGCGGAGCTGCCCAGCCAATACGACAGGACCATGCCGTAGCCGGTCGCGGCGGAGCCGCCCAGCAGCAGCAAGGCTTCCTTCATGCCGTCCGGCACGACCTTGGCGAACAGCAGGGCCACGAAGCCCGCAAACACCACGATCGCCAGCACGGAAACCACGGGCGCTCCCCAGGCGATGGCGGAGCGGGCCTTCGCGAGTTCGACCGTCTGGCTGCGCGCGCTCGCCACATCCCCGATCTGCGCCTGCAGCGTCTCGAACTCGCGCCGGCGGAGATCCGCCTCGGCTTCCTTCTCCATCCGCCTGGCATCCGCTTCGGCCTGGATGACGGCCATGCGGAACTGCAGCGCGAGGTTGGGATCGGCGGCGATCGCATGCTCGATGCCGGCAGGATCATCCGTGCCGATGATCTCCTTGGCGATGCCGGTGACTTTCGACACGGCAGCGCCGGTCTTGTCGCCCAGGATCCACGATGCGACGGTCGGCGCGAGGCCGAGCAAAAGAGGCAGGAACGGCATCAGCAGGTCTCCAGTGAAACGAACAGGTCGCGTTCGGCGGCACGGCGCGTGACGAGGCCGGGCAGCGGCCCGTCGGCGCCGCGGTTCCAGCGCTTGAATTGCTCGGCCGCCCCTGCCGCGTCGCCGGCATTGAGCATCCGCAACAGGGTCGAGTTGCCGAACGCTCCGGCGCCGACGTTGAAGACGAAACTCGCGAGCGCATCGAACTGGCCCTGGTTCAGGGCCACGTCGACCAGATGGCGCACCGCGCCTTCGGCCGCCTGCAGGTCCTCGCGCAGCCAGGCCGTGGCCTGTGCTTCGTCGCAGACGTCGCCCCGGCGCACGCCGCGCGTATGGCCGTAGCCGATGGTCCACGGCTCGCCGGTTACGCGGTTGCCGGGATCCGGATAGGCCTCGACCTCCAGCCCCTCGAACCGCTTCACAAGCGCGATGCCGAGGTCGGACGTGACCAGCAGTGAATTGGCGGCGTTGCTCATGGTGTCCTTCCCGGCGTCGCCCACAGGCGCTGCCACAGGCTGTCGATCTTCACGTCCTGGGCGTCGTTGCGGCGATCGATGGTGTCGAGCCTCTGGGCATGTGCGTTGAACCGACTGTCCGACGTGCCTTGCATCGTCATCACCTGGGCCTTCAGATCGCGGACGGCGGTAACCGTATCGTCGAGGCTGACAAGCGTGCGCTGCGACAGCAGCACCAGCAGGCCCATGCCGCCGGCAACCATCCAGCGATAGGCCTGGACGCCCAGGCCGATCCTGGAGATGGGGCCGCTGCCATCCGGAGGAGTGTCGCTCATATGCTCACTCCGGCGGTTCGATCGCGGCAGGGAACGCAGGATCGGCGCTGTCCATCTGCGGGAACTCCAGCAGGAACTCGTACCACTGCGCATGCGCTGGCTGATCGAGGATGCTGACGGGCAGGATGTAGACCGTGCCGTCGCCGCGTTTGATGGGCATGTAGTACGGAAAGGTGGTCGAGATGCTTTCCCGAACGATGTCGGCTGCGCTTTCGGGCATGACAATGAACATGGCCATTAGACATTCGCTCCAATTGAAGTGGCCCACGCCTGAACGGCGCTGCGTCGGGCGGCGACCTGGCTCGACGACAGCTCGGCACCAAGCGCGTAAAAGCCGAGTGACCGACTGGAAAAAGTGTCTGCTACGGCGGCATTCTTGGAGCCGAGCAAAGGGAATGATTGGGCGGAAAGCGTGACGGCGTTGGACACGCCGCCAGATGCCGCCAAATCCAGGGCGTTCGCATAGATCTTGAACGCCGGCCCCGATGCTTGACGGACGAAGTCCCAGCTTCCGCGACTGTCGGTCGCGACAGCGGTGAAGCCCGTACTGTTCAAATCACCACGAGTCTGATTGGACGATGAGCGCGACCGGCCGCGCAGGTAGCGGCTTCCTGTCTCGACTATGCCCAGAAAGAAATTCTCCTGCACGTTGGTGCGCTCATACCAGGAGAGGCACGCAGACTCGCCCGTCATCGCGAGCGCATGCGTTGAAGGAACGAAATTCGTCTCGATGTAACTACTGATTGCGTCGCCGACGTATCCCCGGTCGGGCGTGAAAGTGGGTGAATTGAAAGCCGAAGCGAGCCGGCGCTGCTTCAACGACGTAAGGGCCTGGATCGCGCTTTCACCCCACAATCCCCAGTAGTCGTCCGTCTGCGCCCAGGCGCCCGAGGCTTTCTCGCTGAAGACGAACTGGTCGACGATGACCAGGCGTGCAAGCGAAACCGAACCGCCATTGGACACGACGGCGTCGCGCCACGACAGAACGTCGACGTCGAAAGCGCGACTACCGCCGCCGCGCGCCCTGTTCGGGAAATGGATCGGCATGGGCTACGATCCCACGTAGACGGTGAGCTTCTGCCCGTTCGTCCCGATCTGGGTCATGGCGCTCTGCGCTTCCTTGCCCGTGATCTGCACGGTATCGCCACCGGAGAGCGGGATACCGGCATCGAGCGCGCAGGAGCCGCCGGTGGGGTCGATCGCGGCGTCGGCATTGGCCTTGGTGCTGCTTACGATGACGATGCGCCGAGTGGCGTCTGCGGCGACGAGCTGGGCCGAAGCGCCCGTCATGGTAACGGTCGACCTGGTCAGCGCGGTACCCGTGAGGCCGGTAAGCGCGACCGGGAGCGGCCGTTCTTCGGACACGGGGACGCTGCCGCGCCCGGCCGGCGACTGATAGGCGATGTCTTGCGTCATATGATTCTCCTGCCGAAAGGAGGGCCGGTCCGGTGACCGGCCCCCACATGTTCACGCCATTACGGGGTGGATCTCACTGCACCAGGACCACCTGGTCGCCGGGCTTGGCGGCCTTGACCGGCGCACCGTCGCCGCGGCCCCCGAGCGGATCACCGAAGATCGGCGCCTCTGCGCCGCTGCGACGGCGCGGCGCGTCGACCGGCACCAGGGAGAGGCCCGGCGGGCCCGACCACAGGATGCGTGCGCCGATCGGATGGAGCTGCACGCCGTCGTAGAAGGGATTGTCGACGACGACGTATTCGGAGGACTTCTCGCTCTTGTCGCTCTTGGCCATGTCGATGCCTCCGCTCAGGCGACGGTGAAGCCGGACGCGTAGGCCTTGCTGGCCTGACGGTCGTGGGCGAGGAACGCGGTGAACTTGCCGGCCGTGAGAGGCCCGGTGGCCACCGTGTAGTTCGTGCGCAGGTAACGCTCGGCATCGAGCGGCACCCTCACGCGCAGCACCTCGGTGCCGGCGGTCAGCGACGCCTTGCCGATCGCGCCCGAGCTCGCGAGCACGAAGGTCGAGGAGAAGCCGGCATTGTCGTCGGTCTCCAGGGTGAAGTTGACGGTCGCGGCGCCCGAGGCGGTGACCGTTTCGGTGACGAGGATCACCAGTTCCATCGGCTCGCCGTTGCCCATGTCGCGGGCCGCGCCGAGATCGATGATGTCGGTCGACGCGGCGGTCGTGGTGACCACCTGGTCGGTGCCGAAGGTGTTGAGCTTGTCGTACATCATGGTGTGGGTTCCTTCCTTTCGTGCACGCGCCTAGGACACGGTCGCTTCGGCGAGGGTGATCTGGTCGCACTTGCGGATCGGGATGCCGCCGAAGCTGTCGAACAGGCGGCCATCGCTCTCGTCGAGCGTGCGGCGGATGTTGGTGTTGTTGGTGGTGTTCGAGACCGCGGCGCCGATGTTGCGCTGGATGTCGAGCCACTGCTTGGTCGTGCGGTTCATGTACCAGGCGGGCTTGCACATCTTGATGTTGGGGATCTTGTTCATCGCCCGCATCATCAGCTTGACGAGATCCGCCGGCGTCGCACCCGCGAGATCCGACACGTCGATGTTGCCGATGCGCACGACGTAGCGCCAATCGCGCACCGTCAGGCCCGCATCCCACTTGTAGTGCGTGCGATAGCCCTGGAAGCGGTTGCCGGCGGCATCGAGCAGCGTCTGCTCGCCGAGATCCTTCATCGACAGGCCGGCCTTGCTGCCCTTGGGGAAGATGCCGTGAACCGTGAGGTCGCCCCAGCCGACGAGCCAGATCGACGTATTGTCCGAACCCGCGCCGCCGCCGGAGATGAAGTTGTTGGCGGTCTGCGACGTCGCCGTCGAGGTCGTGTTGTAGCGCGGCGCAAATCCCATAAAGCGCTCGGGATTGGTCGCGGTGTTGCCGTAGAACAGCACGCCGGCGAGCTGCTGCGTCAGGCCTTCCAGGAAAGCGCGGTCCTCGGACAGGCGGTAGGTCGCGGTGTTGCCGTTGAGGTCGGCGAGCGCCTTGTCGATCTCCGAGTAAGTCTCGAGCATGCCGCACGAATCGGTGATCTGCGTGCTCGTGCTCTTGGTCGGCACGATGCCCTCATTGAAGCGGCGCCAGGTGCCGGTCGGCAGCGAGGTCTGGACGCTGGTGCGGTGACCGGTGGGCAGGTTGCCCTCGTTCCACACCATGTCGTCGGTGATCTCGTTCATCTGCGACAGCAGGCCGATCACCTGCGCGATGCTGCCGTTGGGGTCGAGGACCTTGGACCAGTCGGCCAGGGTCGGATTGGTCACGGAAAGCGTTGCCATGGGGCTTGGTTCCTAGTTGTGCTGGGAGTTGGGGTAGAGAGACTTGGGATCCATCGCGCCGCTCCCGCGACCGGCATTGCCGCCCACGAACGAGTCGTCCTTGATGGTGTTGGCCACCTTCACCATCCCGCGGATCAGCCCGGGATGGTTGGTGAAGCCCAGGCTTTCGAGATAGGCGATGGTCTGCCGGTCGAAGACCCGACCGAGCGCGGTGCGGGCATTGCCCAGCGCCTCGGGCGAGAACTCCTTCTCGGAGGTCGTGCGCCATTCCGTCGTCTGCTTGCTCCACGAAGCCGCGGAGTGCTCGTTGACCGCCCGCGCGATCTCCTTGTCGCGGTTGACGGTGTAGTCGATCAGCTTCTGCGCGGTCTCCGGCGCGATCTTCTCGCCCTCGAACAGCTTGATTGCCTCGCCGAACACCGGATCGTCGGCGCGATAGCCCTCGGGCAGCGTCAGGCCGGAATAGTCGGCGGAGAATTCGGCGCCCGCGTCCGCGCCATCTTCCATTTCAGCGCCCGGCTTCGCCTCGACGGCCGCTTCGCCCGTCAAGGCCGGCTGCGTGCGCGCGACCTCGGTGCGCGCGGCATCGAGCCACTCGCCGCTCGCGCCCTGGTCAGCCGTCTGTGTCGTCGTGTCGATTGCGTCAGCCATCGTTCTGCTCCTCTGCGATCAGGGCGGCCAGCTCGGCTTCCATCTCGGTGAGCCGGGCCTCGCTGCTCATTTGCTCGGTCAGGTCCGGCGCGTGCCGTTCCAGTTCGCCCAAAAGCTCGATGCCGATGCTGCGGCGGCCGGCCATGTAGTCCTGGTGGCGCTGGGCCTCGGGGCCGCCGGGCACGTAGCCGTCGCTTCGGATGTCGCAGAGGCCCAGAACCCCATGGACGAAGCGGCGGCCCTGTTCGGTGCCCATCACGGCACAGAGATCGTCGGCGACGCGCTCCTGCGCGAACCTCTCGAGCTGCTCGGCTTGCCGGACCTGCCGGGCATCGTTCGGATCATGCATGGCTAGACTCCCAGGATGGATTGGAGGGCGTTGCGGCCGCCGCCGACCTCGGTCTCGCTCAGGGTCTTGGCGCCCTGCGTGATGGCGGAGGCGGCCTGCATTGCCTGGGCGGCCTGCGCCTGCTTCGCCCGTTCGGCGCGCAGCCTGGCCACGACATCGTCGGCCACGGTGATGGCAGCGGGCGCGCCGAGCTTGTCGGCATAGACGTCGATGCTCTCGTCGGCGTCGAGCTTGTCGAGCACCTCGGGCCGCGCCGCCGCGATGTTGCCGGCGAAGGCCCACAGCCGCTCGACCGAGCCGAGATCGGCCGCCTTCTGCGCCTGCGCCAGGATCGAGATCAGTTCGACGTCGAGCGGATAGCCGTGCAGCTCCTCGGGCGGCTCGCTGAACAGTCGGTGCTCGAACATGATGGTGAAGGTGCGCTGGACCAGCGGCTGCAGCAGGTCGTCGTGCAGGTTCTCCAGCACGGGACCGAGCATCTGCATCTTCTCCTCGCGGCGCGTGCTGATCTCGAGCTGGTTGCGCGGCTGCACGCCCTCCATCTGGTCGAACATCAGGAAGAGGTCCGCGAAGAAGGCCGACTTGATGACGGCCTGGGTGCGCGCGACGAGACGCTCGACCTCGGCGATGGCGCCGGGAGCGGTCTGGTAGAGCGGCCACATCCCCGCTCCCCTCTCCTGAGTGGTGAAGTAGTTGATGGCGCCCGGCAGCACCGACGAGGCCGAGCCGCGCAGGCTGACATGCGCGCCCATCGGTGGATTCACATGCTTGTCGACGGCGTTGTGCTCGCGCTTCTTCAGGATCTGCAGCGACTTCACGTCGGGCAGCGCGTCGTGGCCGGGGCCCTTGGAATAGGCGTCGTTGCCGATCGGCGCCCAGCGCGGCGTCAGCACCGGGAATTCCGAATAGCCGCCGCGATGGATGAACTCGCCCTCGGCCTGGCCGCCGCCCTCGCGCCAGTAGACCGAGCGGAACTTCTTGCCCGCCCAGTCGAGCCGGCCCTGCTCGTAGCCCGTATTGGGCTCGATCATGTGCAGGATCGCGATCTCGCTGTCGGCGTCCCCGCCGCGCGCCTTGTCGGTGATCTCGGCGATGCCGTGATCGGGCCAGCGCTCCTCGATCTGGCGATACGAGTACATGAAGCGCCGCGCCATCGTGTCGACCCGGCCGCGCCAGTCGAGGCCCAGCCAGTATTCGCCAGTCGACAGCGTGTAGAGGCGGATTACGTCCTCGCGGTCGAACTCGACGATCGCGCAGCCGGTGCCGAACTGGCCCAGCTCCTCGTACATCATCGGCAGCGCCGAATAGAGGTTGCCGGAGTTGAACACCATGCGCATGCGCTCGGCGCACTCGTCGAGCCAGACTTTCACGGACGCCAGCGACGCCACCCGGCGATCGGGAATGGTGAGCCGGAACCACGGCCGCGCCGGCGAGGTCACGCCCGACATCAGCCCGGCCACCAGGGTGCGCAGCGCGAACAGCGCGGTGGGATCGAGGATCGCGCCATTGGCCTGCGCACCGCGACCACCCTGGTTGGGCGAGGCGAAGAACTGCCCGCGCCGCGGATTGACGAAGCGCGAGAGCTCGCGCCAACCCGGCTCCCAAGAATGGCGCTGGCGCTTCAGCACCGCGAGGCGGGCGTCGATGTGGCGGCGGAGCGCGGAGTCGCGCGCCATCGCTCAGGCCCCCAGCAAGGTTTTGCTGCCGGCGGCGCCGACAGACGAAGCAGAGGACGTCGTGGAAGCCTGGCCCGTCAGCCCCAGCCCGCCGGTGGCGATGGTGGAGGCATAACCCGCCATGGCGGCGGCGCGCTTCTTCTGCGCTTCACGGGCCTCGCGCACCGACGGATCGGCCATCGACGGCACGGGCGCCGGTGCCGGCGGCAGAGCCGGCGGCGACATCGGAGGATAAGCGGCCTGTCCGCCACCAAAAATTCCCAAGGGCGTTTCTCCTGTGAGAAGCGAGCCCCTGAGTTACTGATGAAGCGGACTTTGAAGATGCAAGCGGGAAAGTTGGTGGTGTGCGATTCTTCGCAATCAACGACCTACCGCTTAGAAGGCGGTTGCTCTGATGCGTAAACTAGTCGCCCGAGCGATCATCTGAGCATCAAGCCACGACGACGCACCGCGCAGACGAATAACCAGGCGAATTGAAAAGACCCGCCGTTCCATTCGGGGAAGAGTAGGAACGGCGGGCCTCCAGACATCGTGTCGGCCGGTCGAAACGGTCGCCCAGGATGCCTCCCAATCGCCTCTGTGGGCGATTGACGGAACCATGACAATGCAGTCGATGTGAGTCCAGCCTTTCCTCCCGACGGCGGATCCTTCGGAAACGCCTAAAAAGGGGAAATATCGACGTACTATGCGCGGCCCGCTTGTCGCCCCGGCCCGGCGGCGTCATTGTCCGCGGCCCATGGAATCCCGGCTCAAGCGCCATCTGGGTCTGTCCCGCCCCTACCTTTTCGAGCGCACGATCGCGGTCGCGATCGCGCTCCTGCTGGCCGGAGCCGGCGGGGCGTTCGTCCTCGCCAACGGGCTGGCGGCCGGCGTCATGGCGGGCAGTCCGCGCGCCTGGTTCTTCTTCTATGTCGGCACGTTGCTGGCGCTCGGCATCGCCTGCGCGCCGTGGCCGAGGGTCACCATGGTCGTCCTGTCGCTGACGGCCATCGAACTGGGCTTCGGCCTTGGCTCCGTGGTGCTGGTGAAGCGCGGCTACGCGGCGAGCGGGCTGTTGCCCGAAGCCGGCACGCCGGATCTCGTGCGGGCCTGGCATCCGCTGCTGCAGGCTGCGAACGTGCCGACGCCGCCCGGCATGCGCACGGTGTACCATATCGATTCGCAAGGGCTGCGCGGCCGCGAGCGCACGCCCGAGGCATTGCGCACCCGTAACGTGGTCGCCCTGTTCGGCGGCTCGACGACCGAGGACATCGCCGTGCCCGACGGCAAGACCTGGGCAGATCAGCTCGAAGTGCTGCTGGGTGCCGACCGATTCGCCGTGCTAAACCACGGCGTGGCCTCCAACACCACGGTTCAGCACCTGATCCGCACGGCCTTCTACCAGGACGCCTACGGCGTCGCGCCGCGCTGCGCCGTCTATCTGGTCGGCGGCGCCGATCTCGTTAATTCCCACTTCGCCCGGCTCGATCCCGGCTACGCGGACTATCACACGCCGATGCTGGTCGATGGGCTGGACGCCCGCTACCCGGATCACCTGCCGGTCGCCGCCTCGCCGACGCTGCGCCTGCTGCGGCGCCTGGGTTCGCTCGCCTTCGACACGATCCGCCCGCTGGGCAATCCCGCCGGCACGATGAGCGCCGAGCCGGATCCCGCGCTGGAGGCCGTCTTCGTGCGAAACGTCAGGAGCATCTCCGCCATCAACCGCGCGCGCGGCGTGCGCACGGTCTGGATCGGCGAGCGGATTCCCGAGGGACCGCTTCCCTCCCACGCCGGACCGATGTGGGCCTCGTACATCCACCGGAAGGATGCGCCCGTGCTGCTGGCGCACCTGCGAAGCGTACTGGCTCGCGAAGCCGCCGCGCTGGGGGACATCTATCTCGACGTGGGCGAGACGTTCGACGCCAGCCATTTCATCGACGACGAGCATTTCTCCGCCAAGGGATCGCTCGCCTTCGCGACGGCCATCGAACCTGCCATTGCGAAAGCCTGCGGCGACGCCGCCGCTCCGACGCGCTGACCGCTCGCTCTACACTCCTTCGTGCGGATCGTAGTCGGATTCGATCTCGACCGCGCCGGCGCTGCCGTGCGCATCGAAGCGCGTCTCCTCCGGCAGATCGGCCACCGGATAGGCGAAGGTGAGCGCGAGCCCGTCGGCATTGTCGGGCGAGGACAGGCCGCGCTTCTTCATGTCCTCTTTCTTCTCGAGCCGGATCGCGTTGTGCAGGTCGAAGCCATATTCGCGGCCGACAAGCTCGGCCTTCAGCTCGGGATCGTCGGGGATCGCGCCCGTCTTCAGCCAGGCGCGCATCGAGGCCCACATCTCGGCCGACTTGTTGGCGGTGAGCGGCATGCCGTCGCCCAGCGTGTAGCGGTCGGCGCGGCCGCCGAAATTGACGCCGACGATCAGCCGGCCCGGCAGCATCTGGCGCACCCGGTCGACCACGCCGGCGCCAATGCCGCCCTCGTCGATGAACACCGCCGCCGCGCGATGCTGGATCGCCTGCTCCGCCACCTTGCCGGCCAGCAGCATGAGATCGCCGACCCGGAGCTTGATCGCAGGAACGGTGCGCGCGTCGCGGCCGCGGCGGAACCAGATGGCGCTCTGGTCGTCGCCGCCGCGCGCGCAATCGACGCCCATCACCAGCGGCTGGCGCAGATGACTCTCGGCCGGGCGTCGACACGCCTCCTCCACCGTCTCGCCGTCGATGAACTGCATGGCGCCACCTCTCGGGAATTCGCCCTTCACGCGCACGCGGAAGAAGTCGCTGTCGTCGCCATAGTCGGCGGCCCAGCGCGCGATCTCGTCCTTGTCGGTCAGCGAGACCTTGCGGCCGTCGACCTGGTGGCGCGCCCAGCGATGACGGAAGCGGCCGAAGCATTCGCGGAAGCGGCCGGTGTTGCGCGTCGGATTGCCGGTGGCGAGCCACAGGATCTCGGTGTCGCGGTCGGTCAGCGCGCCCTCGATCGTCTCCCACACCGGATCGGGAATGGCCGAGGCCTCGTCGAAGGCGACGAACAGGCGGCGGCCCTGGTTGTGCAGGCCGGCGAAGGCCTCGGTGGTGCGCAGGCTCCATGGCACGGCATCGATGCGCCAGGTGCGCTCGTGCTCGGGCTCGACGCTGTGGATGGCGGTCGCCGAGATCTCGAACCAGTCGGCACAGGCGGCGAGCCGCAGCCATTTGGTGAGTTCGGGCCAGGTCTTGGTCTTGAGCTGCGTGGCGGTGTTGGCCGTCACGATGCCGCGCGTGTCGCGGAAGGTGGCCAGCGCCCAGACGATGATCCACGCCACCAGCGCCGACTTCCCCACGCCATGACCCGAGGCCACGGCAATGCGGATCGCATCGGACGCCCCTGCAAGCGACCGTCCGATCTCCGCCAGCACCTTCCGCTGCCACGCCTCGGGTCCAAGGTCGCACTCCAGCGGCGTGCCCGCCTCTCCCCACGGAAACGCGAACAGCACGAAGCCCAGCGGATCGTGCGTAAAGCTCCCGACCTCGAGGCCGAGAGGGTCCAGCGGGGGCGCGGGAGAAGAATCCGGATCGTCGGCCACGGTACCGGTTCCTGATGAACCGGACTCAGGAGGTGCAAGGGGAAAGAAGACTGGCCGTGTGCGACTACGTCCGGCGGAGGAGGACGGGACAAGTGAAATACAACCTAGGCGTCGTGGTTTCCCCCCTCTAGGATCGGCGGAAGTGTCTGGGGGAGTGCACGTGGCGCGTGAGTTTATGGACCGAGTTGCCTGGCTGTCGAAGTGGCCTCGGGGCCTGCCACTCCTCTTGGCCATCGCAGCAGGCATCGCCCCCTCCGGGCCGGCGGCGGCACAGGCTTTCCGCGAATCGATCGTACAGGTCGGACCATGGAAGATCGCCGCTTATGCGTCGCCACCCTCGCGCGCTTTCCACTACTGCGCGATGCACCGCCTGCAGAGCGACGGCTCCTCGGTCTATGTCGGGCTGACGGCCGGCGGCGTCCAGCTTTTCGGCGCGTCTTTGCCGCGCTGGGATCTGATCGTAAAGCAGACCTACCCGATGTCGCTGTCGATTGGTGGCCAGCCATTCACCTTCAGCACAACCGCCCGGTCGGACAATATCCTGAACCTCGAAGGGTCGTCGGAATTCTTCGCGGCCCTGCAATCGGGACAGCAACTCAGCATTGCCGCAAACCAGCGTCACTTCACGGCCGATCTCGGCGGCATCGACGCGGCAACGGCGCGCCTCAAGACATGCGTCAAGGAATTCACCGGCCGCACCCTGGCGGCGCCGACATCCGCTACCACGCGACCCGAACAGGCGCCTCCGCCGTCGCCGCCGGCTTCCTCGGACGGCCCCATCAAAACCGTGGGACTCCAGACGCTCGTGGTCCGGGTGAATGCGCGGCCGGTTTACCCCGAGGCGTCGCGAGCCGCCGGTGAAGAGGGTTTGATCCTGTCGAAAGTGAAGTTCAATGACCGGGGCGTGCCGGAGATGATCATCGTCGAACGATCCTCCGGCTATCGCAGGCTCGATACCTCGGCGACCGATGCGCTCAAGGAGATGCGCATCGAGCCGTTCATCGACAACGGCAAGCCGACGCCCGCCTGGGTCGTCGTACCGATCCGCTTTCAGCTCCAGTAACGAGGCGGTATCCTCGGCATCGCCACGAAAAAAGCCCGACATTTCTGCCGGGCCACTCGATGCCCCGAAGATCGAGTGTCTGTTCGGATGAATCGGACTCTGGATTTGCAAGCCGAAAGCCTATTCGTCAGGCTACGCTCCGGTGAGAACGAACATGACCGAGCCGGGGCCCCGCACCCTCTACGACAAGATCTGGGACGCCCATGTCGTCGAGCGGCTGGGTGGTGCCACGTGCGTGCTCTATGTCGACCGGCACCTGGTCGACGAGGTGCACAGCCCACAGGCCTTTGACGGCTTGCGCCGGGCCGGGCGTCCGGTGCGCCGGCCGGCGGCGACGCTCGCGGTCGTCGATCACAACGTCCCGACCGAGGACCGGCGCGGCGGTATCGCCGAGCCCAGGTCGCGGGCGCAGGTCGCCGCACTCGAGGTGAATGTCGCATCGTTCGGCGTGCCCTATATCCCGCTGCTCGACGAGCGCCAGGGCATCGTCCACGTGATCGGTCCCGAACTCGGCTTCTCGCTGCCCGGTCAGACGATCGTGAGCGGCGACTCGCACGCCTCGACGCACGGCGCGCTGGGTGCGCTTGCCTTCGGCGTCGGTGCATCGGAGGTCGAGCAGGTGCTGGCGACGCAGACGCTGGTGCAGGAGAAGGCCCGCAACATGAAGGTCGAGGTAACCGGCGGCCTGCCCTTCGGCACCTCGGCCAAGGATCTGGCGCTCGCGATCGTCGAACAGCTCGGCGCCTCGGGCGGCAACGGCCACACGATCGAGTTCTGCGGCGACACGATCGCCGGGCTCGGCATGGCGGGCCGCATGACGGTGAGCAACATGGCGGTCGAGGCCGGCGCGCGGACCGGGCTGATCGCACCCGACGAGACGACCTTCGCCTATGTGCGCGGCCGCGAGCGGGCGCCGCAGGGCGATGCGCTCGATCGCGCCATCGCCTGGTGGCGCACGCTGACGTCCGATCCCGGCGCATCCTGGGACAAAATGACGACGATCGATGCGTTGCGGATCGCGCCCATGGTGACATGGGGCACCAACCCCGAGGCGGTCGTACCGATCACCGGCGCGGCGCCCGATCCCGACGACGAGCCCGATCCGCAGCGCCGGCTCCAGCACCGCCGCATGCTCGATTACATGGCGCTGGCGCCGGGGCAGAAGCTCGCGGGTCTCGCGGTCGATGTCGTGTTCATCGGCTCCTGCACCAACGGCCGCCTGGAAGACATGCGCGCCGCCGCCGCCGTGCTGCGCGGCCGCAAGGTGGCGCCGGGCGTGCGCGCGCTGGTCGTGCCGGGCTCAGGCCTCGTCAAACGACAAGCGGAGGAAGAAGGTCTCGATCGCCTGTTCATCGAGGCGGGATTCGAATGGCGCGAGCCGGGCTGCTCGATGTGCCTGGCCATGAATCAGGACCGGTTGCTGCCGGGGCAACGCGCGGCCAGCACGTCGAACCGCAACTTCGAGGGCCGCCAGGGACCGGAAGGACGCACCCACCTCGTTTCGCCCGCCATGGCCGCCGCCGCGGCGATCACAGGCGCCTTGGTCGACGTGCGCGAATTGGGTTGACCAACCCAGCGTGTCGCCAACGCAAAGAGGCCCGGCAATGCCGGGCCTCTTCTCGTATTCGTCAGCCGATCAAACTCAGCCCGGCCAGTTCGCGCGCATGCGATCGACCTCGGCCTGGCTCGGGCGATACGGCGCGGCCTTCGGGTCGAAGGTCGTCCAGCCCTCCTTGCGGTATTCGCCGCCACGCACGACCGGGTCGATCGGGCGGTAGGTGGCGAGGATCGCCTCGACGCGGGCGGCATCGGCGTCGGCGACGCGCGCCGTCACCAAGGTGCCGCCGCGACGCACGGATTCAGAGTAGACCTCGGCGTGCTCCTTGTCGGTGCCGGCATCGACCATGGCGCCGACAATACCGCCGGCGGCCGCTCCGCCCGCGGCCACCGCCGCGGTCGAAGCGAGCCATCCGGCCGCCACGACCGGGCCGAGACCCGGGATCGCCAGCATGCCGATGCCAGCCAGAAGGCCCGCGCCCGCACCGACAGCGCCGCCGATACCGGCGCCGGCCGCAGCCTTGTTCACGTCATCGACGTCGGCGTATTCGGCGCTGACATACTTGTTGGCGACGATGCTGACGTCGCGGCTCGGCACGCCCGCCTTCTCGACGGCGTCGACGGCGGCACGGGCCTGGGCGTAGCTGTCATAAGCTCGGCTTACGGTTTTCATGTTGCTGTTCCTTCGATGTGATTGCTGGAGAAAGAGCCGGGCTTACTGGTTCGCCGTGACGACGTTGCCCTTGTAGTCGACGGCCACCTGCACGGCCTTGCCCGACTGCTGCGCCGAGCCACGCCAGATGCCGTCGCCGTCCTTGGTGAGGCCGGTCACGCCGTCCATGCCCTGGGCGATGATGCGATCCTTGGCCTGGCCCTCGGTGAACGAGTTGGAGCCCTTCAGCGGCGCGCCGGCATCGGCCTGCTTCACCTTGTAGGCGTCGGCCTTGCACGCGGTCATGAACTCGGCCTGCGTGATCGTGCCTTCGGTGGCGACCGTCGTGCCGGCAATGCGCATGAACGACAGGTAGCGGATGGCTTCGCCGCCCGAGACCTTGCCGTCGGTGTTGGCGTCAGCCTTCTTCCACATGTCGGTGCACTCGGCGTCGGTGGCGGCGAAGGCCGGAGCGCCGGCGATCATCGCGGCGAAGGCGGTGATGGCGAAAATCTTCTTCATGGACGTATTCCTCTTTCTCGATTCGATCGTGACTGATCAATTCAGCCGTGCGCCATCAACGCGCTTTGGCGCGATGGTTGCTTCGACGTTTTTATTGAGCGCAAGCGTTCGCGCGCGAACGTAGTACGTGCCCTCAATCGCCGGCGGACGGTTCGCGATCGCGCAAACGAAACCACAGGATGCCAAGGACAAGCAGTAGCGACACGCCATTGGCCGCGACGATCACGAGATCCTTCTTCAGCACGCCATAGGCGATCCAGAGCGCGACGCCGCTCGACAGGGCCAGCAGCATCTTGAGAGAGATGTCGCCGGCCGAGCCGGTGTCCCAACACTTCTTGAGCTGCGGCACGTTGCACGCCGTCGTGAGGATCGCCGCGAGCGTGCCGACCAGCGTTTCCATGTCCATGTCGCTGGTACGCGTGCTCACCGATCAGGGATCACGACAAGACGCACCGGAAATGCCGGCGCGTGCCTGACGCTCCGGAGTGTTCGACCAGGATTACTGCGCGGCCTGCAGGCCGCGACTCGCGCAGCCCTGCCGGGCGAGGCCTTCGGTGTCTACGATGGTGATCCAGCGGCGGCCGAGCTGGAGGAAGCGGCGGTCGGCCAGATAGGCCAGGCCCTCGGTGACGGCGGTGCGGCGCGCGCCGAGCAGGCCGGCCAGCGTCTCGTGCGTCACGCTGAAGCTCGTCTTGCCGGTCACCGCGACGGTGCGGCTGAGCCAACGGGCGAGGTTCGCGATCTGCAACGACTTCGCGCGAAGGTCGGCGTGGCGTGTCGCCTCGCGCAGCGCCGAGCGGCACTGCGCAAGCATCGCCTCATGCAGGATCGACTGTTCGGCCGCGAGCTGGCGCAGCGCGCTCGTCTGGATCGACCATGCCTCGCCCTCGATGGTGACGATGGTGTCGAGCGGCAACGCGTCGGGTCCCAGCATGAGGTCGGGCACGCTCATCCCGCCGGCGCCCAAGCTCAGGATCTCGACGCCGCTCTGGGGCGATACGAAGCTCAGGAGAAGGCTGATCGGGAAGAAGACCAGGGCCGGATCGCCGCCGCCAACGGTGCGCACCTTATGGCCTGCACCGACCCGCGTGCGGCGCGCATAAGCGGCGAGAAGCATCCAGACTTGCGGATCAATACCGGGCGGCGCCGGTTGCGGCGGCAAGTTCGACGGCCCGCTCATCACTCCCCTTCTCCCGATACCCCGGAAATAAACGCCAGGACCAAAGGTTGGTTGCTCTAAATCGCGCTCAGAGTGCGATATCCGCGATCACAGGCTGGTGATCTGGAGGATCACGCAGGTCCCTGTCTGTACGACTCCCGACAAAGGCGGAAGCCGACGAAACATAAATCCGGTGGAGTTGGAACGGAGGTGTAAGAACCGAAATTTCACGGTGCCGACGTACCCCAACCCGTGGGCAGGCAGCGTTCCGTCTGCAATTGTCAGTCGGTCGAGTCAGGGTCGACGCGGCGGTGCCCCGAGAACTCATGGCCGCCGTGGAGTGCGGTGGCGTCCGATGTGCCGTCGCGTTGCTTCACCAACTCGCGCAGCACGTGCAGGCGCAACGCACTCGACAGATTAACTCCGTCGGCAGTGCGTCCATGGTCGATCTCCGCCACCAGGGCGTTCAACGACATGCGACGGCTACGCGAAAGAATGATGAGCTCACTCCAGAAAGCATCTTCCAGAGAGATACTGGTGCGGTGACCGTCGATTGTGACCGATCTCTTGCGCATTGCTTGCAATGTAGATTCGACGGCATGCACTCTCAAGTGCTGCGTTGCATTTCGTCAGCATGATCGCGCAAAAGTATTAAAGCCCGTTGCAGAATGTCCCAAATCGGACAGTCAGCACGCCTGAATTTGCAGCCGAAAGCGTCAGCCGTTGCGAACGAGTTTCAGCAGGGCGCGATATTCGGTGACAGTCGGCATGTCGGACGGCGCCTTGCGTCCTTTCATGCGCACGTGAGCGGCGAGAAGAAGCTCCAGCCGGCGCATCGCATCCGCGGCATCGTCGAGCCTGTCGGCGCCGATGTGCACGAGCAGCTCGGCAAGCCGTTCGCCTTCCTCGACATCGAGGGCGCGCCCGCGCCGTTCCATTTCGTCGAGAAAATGCTCGGCGCGACTGATCAGGTTGGCCAGCGTGTCAGGCAGCATGAACACCGCGCTTGCATGCCGGTGTGCAAAAACGACCAAAGAAACGCCCGCTCGAATACGGCGGGCGTTTCTCGCAAGCAACGCGGATTTCCGACAGGCGCTCAATACCGGACTTCGACACGTCGCTCGCTCTTCTCACTTTCGTCTCTCCCGGTGAAAACGCAGTGTCGATAAGAGAAGTTTCGCACGCTTCCGAAAGATAAATGGCGTCGGTGTCAGGGAACCGGCGACGAATTGGTGTCCGGTTGCGGACAGACCCGGCCGCGGCCCTTTCATGTCCCGCAATTAATGTAGAGTGCAAGTCGACAGGAAAGACGTGATGGCACTCGAGCTTTTGACCCAAGTGGAACTGCTCGAAGCGGCCTGTCATGCCGCGTTGAAGGACGGCGAAAATCCCGCAACACGCGAAGCGCTCGTGATCGCCCTCGCCGCCTACGCGATCAAGCCGGACAACCGCCCGCAGATCAACCGACCGTATATCAGAGGCCTCACCAACCTGGTCCGCGCCCATGCCGACCAGCTTGCCCATACGCTCAAGACAGCTCGTGACGACGCAATCGGGCGACGCACCACGCGGCTCGCACTCGAACAGGTCTGCCACAGCCTCGCCGACTTGCGTCAGGCGCTCATCGAAGTGACCCGCGAACCAGGCACCAAGTGATCGCCCAAGAAAATGCCTGCTCCACGGCGGGCAGAGCGGGCACAGGCGGCAACCTTGGGGGAGGAAGGCGACGGGGATAATGTCGCAGGCTGCGAGAGGCCAACGGCGATCGTTGGCTTAAGTTGCAACCCCCAGGTCTCCGGTCAGATGCGGCCCCAGTGATAGCGGTCCTCTGCCTCGCGCTCCTTCGCAGCGCGGGCACGACGACCGGCGCCGCGCGAATCGGGCGGACCGGCAATGGCGAGCAGGGCATCGTGTTGCGCTTCGTCGAGCAGGAAGCGGCGACGGCCGCGCCATAGCGAAGCTTCCACATCGTCGCCACCCACCACCGCGCACAGTCGGGCGAAGTCGGCGGGCTCGGTCACGGCGCAATGGATCAGCAGCGCGCCCTCATCGCGCAAGGGCTGGACCGCAAAGTTGCCAGCAAGCTTGGATTGGGTGCAGGTGCGCACCATGAGGTTGGCGGCGAAGCGCAACCGCGCCGTGTCGAAAGGATCGTCGGGACGCGGGCCGCCGCCGAAATCGGCCGCGATCTCTGCGACGATCAGGAATGCGGAGCCGGGCTTGTTGCCGAGATCGGTCCAGGCGATGCGCGCCATGTCCCCTCCTTATCTGAGCCGGTGACCGCTTTTCGCGGATCTAGAGCGCACGGCCTTGTTGTTCGTCAGCTTCTTCCGCAACGCCATATGTTCTCCCTGAGCCTTCAGCGTCCGCTATCGGACAGTCGATGTTCAGTCAGCCGCGTAATCTTCCGCAGGCACCACTTCCGGCGGTGTGCCACCGGGAACCACCGACTCGCGGCGTTCGCGGTTCAGCCGGTCCCGCGCCGAAAGACGGCGGCGCACGGCGCCCAAGGCGCGAAGCGACGCGAGTTCCGCGCCGATCGAAGAGTTGAAGTTGTTCGGCATGTACGCTGTCTCCGGACGCAACGATCCCGCTCGGCAACGGGACTTAGTCGAGGCGGTTGCGTCGGCCTTGTGATAAAACGAGGACATTGGGGGGACGATCGATGAACGCACCGGATAAGCCCAAAGCCCGACCAGCCAAACCGCGCCCCGCGCTGGACGCGGGCCTGTCGGTTCCACCCAAATCCGGGGAAGGCAAAAAGGTCCAAGCCGATAAGCAGTCGGCCGACGCCGCCGATGCCCTCAAGCGCCTGTCCAAGATGACTCCGGAGGAACAGGCCGCCGCCCTCTTCCAGTCCATGCTCGCCTCCACCGGTAAGAAGGGCTGGTAACAAGGCTATCCTCCAAAAGAAAACTGCCCGCTTGGGGGAGCGGGCAGTTATGCGGTGTGTTGCCTTGGGATTCCTTGGGGAGGAAACAACTCACCTCGGGTCGCACGCGGGAGCGCGACCACCGGCGGTGTGTGGGAGCCGGCTTGGATTAAACGGCCGCCGACCCGAAAAGTTGCAAAGTTTTTTACTGGGGCACGA
The DNA here is from genome assembly GCF_058806575.1 of Reyranella sp. GW821-FHT12G01. Lineage (NCBI taxonomy): Bacteria > Pseudomonadati > Pseudomonadota > Alphaproteobacteria > Hyphomicrobiales > Reyranellaceae > Reyranella > Reyranella sp. GW821-FHT12G01. The sequence goes on along the minus strand of NZ_JBXAPV010000001.1, from coordinate 2,136,516 downwards.
AAATATTCTGAATCACCGAGCCGATGAAGTTGGCCTGCGTGCCCTTGAAGCCCGCGCCGGTGCGGCCGGACGCCTTGTAGAGCACCGCCCCCGAGGCATCGGCGATCGAGATCGCGGCCTCGAACCGTGGCTCCTCCCCACCGCATTGGACGTTGACGGCAAGCGGCGCCGGCTCCCCCGCCGCCGCAGCCTTTACGCGCTTCATCAGTCGCAGAGCCAGCTCCGCCGTGACCAGGCTGGCGCATTTGTCGTCATTGGCGGTGAGGATGAAACTCTGCCCACCCAGCCGGTCTATCGGCGCTTGAGCGGCAAGCGGCGTGCTGGCCGCCACCAGCCCGGCGAGGATCAATGCGGAAAGACGGAGCCTCAAGGGTCCCGGCCTCTCTCAGGTGTCCGGATTGTCCGCCGTCGCCCGCACCGTCTTGCGGAGCGCCTCGCGCAATTCCGTGACGGAAATCTCGTCGTGCAGGCCGCGCATCAGCACCACGCCATCGGGGATCGGATCGACATGCTCGGCCGCGCGAATGGCATCGAGCCCGGCCGCGAAACGCTCCTCCTTCACGCAATCGATTGCCGAGAGGACATGATAGGCCTCCCGGCGGTTGGGATTGCGCTTGTAGCGTTCAAGGACCAGCACGAAGCGATGGATGCGCTGACAAAGAGTATGGCGTGTCACGTCGGCGGGGTCCGTCATGCGGGAGGTGATAACGCACCCGCAGCATCGATGCCAAGTCCTACGATTTCAGGGGCATTGGTGCATATGGACGGCCTGTGAATGCCACATCCCGGGTTCCTTCACGCATGGTGCGGGACCGTACGTTGACGCACGAACTGCAACACTTCGCACAGGCGTGCGTAGTACCTCCGAACAATCATCAGGAGGCACGACATGGCCCGACAAATCGCGGTCAGCGGCATCGAGGGAACGCTCGAGGTGAACGAGGACGGCGAGCTCGTCCATGTGAAGTCGGCGCTCGAGACCGAGGTGCTGAAGCCCGAGGACGCCATCCGCCGCTGGCCCTCGGCCGAGAAGCAGATCCGGCAGGCGCTGGCGCAACTCGACTAGGTTCCTTAGACGTTGCCAAGGGGTCAACGCAGGCGCATCTAAAGCGTACTGTCGCTGCCTAGGTCTTGGGCCTTAGGGCTATCCGTCCGTTCCTCGCCCAAGAGGAAGTGCGATGACCGCAGCGCCCCCGGACTTTTTCGCGAGCAATCGGCTCCTGCGCGCCCTGTCGACCCCCGACAAGAAGCTCCTGAGGCCTTCCCTTAGCTTCGCCACCCTCCATCGCGGTCACGTCCTGGAAGAGAGTGGCCAGCCGACGGAACGGGCGTTCTTCATCGAGACCGGCCTGGCGGCCGTGGTCGCGCACTCGCCGGGACGCGAGATCGGCATCGGCGTCGTGGGTAACGATGGCATGACCGGCCTCGCCCTGTTGCTCCATGCGGGACACGCGGCCAATCAGACTTTGGTCCAATCGGCGGGGACGGCGGTCTGCCTGTCAGCCACCGTGCTCGCGGCGGCGCTGAAGCGAAGCCTCACCTTGCGGGCCTTGCTGCTGCGCTATGCCCATGTGTTCGCGGTCCAGGCCAGCCAGACCGCCCTGACCAACAGCCATGCCTCGATCGAGGAGCGCGTGGCGCGCTGGATCCTGATGTCGCACGACCGCTCCTCCAGCAACGATCTTAAGGTCACGCACGCCTTCATCTCGCTGATGCTCGGTGTCCGGCGCCAGGGCATCACCGAAGCGCTGCACGAGCTAGAAGGCCACAAGCTCATCCGGTCGACCCGCGAGCATCTTCATGTGACCGATCGGTCGGGCCTCATCTCGCTGGCCTCGGGGTCTTACGGCGTGTGCGAGATCGAATACGAACGACTGATTGACGGCCACTTCCGCGCGGCCTTCTCGAAGTGAGCGCGCGTCTTAGGGTCGAGGCCTTGCCTGCTCCAGATGGATGCGCAGCTCGAGAGCGGCTTTCTGCCAAAGCTCATTGGCGACCCTCACGACGTCCGGATCGTCGAAGCCCTGCAGGCGCAGGAAACGATCGTGAGCATCCTGTTCGGCGCGCTTGAGACGTTCCAGTTCTGGATCGAAGATTGTCACAGCAGCGTCAAGTGACGTGAAGGAAATTGGTTCCGACTTCTGTTCAATCCGGCCGGTCGATACCGGCGCCAGCCCCACCAGCACCAAGCGCAGCGCGAACCGCGGGGCTTGCTGCCAAGGGCCTTGCGCCCGATCATCTCCTCAAGAGCGATCCGGACGGTATCCATGACATCCTTTCGGCAGGCCTGGACGGCCCTGCAGCCTCACCTGAAGATTCTGGAGCCGGTGCCGTTCACCCCGGAGCAGTGGTCCCTGCTCGAAGGGCTGCACGCACGCTTTAACGATCGTGACGCGCAGACCCGCCTTCCCCTGCCGATCGCGCGGTTCGGCGACGCCGCCTGCAAGGCGATCTTCGAGCACGCGCTGCAGTTCGACGACATCGAGACGGTGCAGACCGACGCGAAGTGGCTGGCCGACCGGTTCGTCGATGGCCGCACGACCGATCCGATGGCCGGGTTCGCGCGCCTGTTCGACGAGGATGTCGACACCCTGATGGGCGCGCTCGTCCCCGGGGCGCGCTATCGCAAGGGCCATTACGCCTACGGCCGCTTCACGGTGCCGACGCCGCACGGGCTGCACACCGACCATAGCGCCGAGGATCCGGCGGCGGCCGGCGAACCGATCTGCATCGCCCGCATCGAGACGCTGGCGACGCACTACATCACCGGCGACTACCGCCGGCACGACGAGGCGACGCAAAGCCGGCTCAAGGCGCTGCGCTACTGGATCAGCGTTCCCGAGGGCGAGCCGGAACAGGTCTTCGACGAGCTGCTGGCGCGACAGACGCTGAAGACGATCCCGCTCAACCACGTCGTGCTGATGGTTGCCGGCAACAGCGGGGAGAATTCCCAGGTCACGCAGCACATCGCAGCCCGGCCCCCGGCCGGCGGGCTGCACTCGGCGTTCTTCCAGCGGCAGTACCGGCTCGCCTAGAAATCCCCGCGATGGCCGCGCACGCCGTAGCGGTTGGCGAGGCGCGCGATCAGGAAGGCGACGTACATCACACCCAGCACCTGCTCGACCACGATCAGCGAGCGCGCCATGGGGCTGGCTGGCGTGATCTCGCCGAAGCCGGTCGAGGTGAGCACGGTCACGGAAAAGTACATCATCGCCGGCCAGTCGAGCCGGTCGGCGCTGCCCACCGAGGCGTTGAACGCACCGGGCTGGATCTCCTGCAGCAGGCCAAAGATGCAGGCGAAGGTAAAGGCGATCAGCAGGTAGGCCGCGACGGCGCCAAACACCTTGTCGGTGGTAATCGGATGCCAGTCGAGCACGTAGCGCAGCAGCGAGGCGGTGATGGCGCCCATGAAGGCCACCATCAGCATCAAGGTCGTGGGCCGCAGCCAATGCAGGCCCATCCGGTCGGCTGCAATGCCCTGGAAGGCGAGCAGCGCCAGGATGCCGGTCAGCAGCAGGTAGCGGCGGTGCACGTGCAGCGCCCACAGGCCCAGCAGCAGGATGCCCAGCATGCCAAAGGCCAGGAACATGCCCCCGATTGCCGAGCCCGACACCAGCGGCTGGACCAGGATGAAGATGAGCAGCCCGCCCAGCAGGACGCCACAGCGGTTGCGGCGCACATAGGCGATGCGGCGCAGCAGCCGCCGGCGGACAAAGGTCGAAGCGTCGGACGAAGCCATCGCTGCAATGTCTACCGCATCGCCCGGCGCCCGCAAAAGCCGCGACTCCTCCCGACTCCTTCAGTCGACGGACGGCAATTTTCCTGAAATCGCCGGTGGCGTGCTACCGCAAGCTGTACGTGTACGCACGAGTTTTACCGCGCTGGAAAAATAATCGGCGTGGCGCGTGCGCAAATATTTCGCTGATGTTGCTGCACATCCAAGCGGACGCCGACTCCGTAATCACCATGAAAGGAATCGACTGCAAAAAGACGCTGTTGGTCTCGCGTACGGTTTCGCGCATAGTTCAACTGCGGCGTGTTTGAGAAGTAAGGAAAAGGAAAAGGGATGGCTGACGAGATCACCCGAAGCCTCGTCCAATCGCGAAATTATTGCAGCGACCGGCTCGTGGAGGTCAAAGCGGATATCATCAGGCTTCAGGACGAAGCCGGTGCGCTGAAGGTCACGCTGGAGGCCGGCATCGACGACACCCAGGCGGGCCAGATCCGCCGCCGTCGCATGTTCCTGAGCCGCCGCATTTCCGAGCTCAAGGGCGAACGCGAACGATTGGTGACGGAGCGTCAGTCGGCCGTCGACAGGCTGGCGAGCCTCGCGCCCGCTGCCGAGCCGGAACCTGACACCGCCCCGGCTCCCGCCTCGAAGTCCAAGAAATCCCGCCGCTCCAAGAAGAGCAGCAAGGAAGCTTCGCCGGAATAGCCGGCGAAGCACTGCGTCACGTCCAGTTGATGCGCCACCGGTCGTGGAACAGGCCTGAATCGTCGGTCCGCGGCGCGCCGTGCCCGTCGCCCACGACGAAGATCGGAACCGGCCGGTCGAACCCCTTGAGGTTCCTGGCATCGAGTTCGACCAGCGGTGCTGCAGGGCCGATCGCGGCGGCGGCGACCTCGTCGACCAGGATCTCGGCGTCGGCGGCGCTCGAGCAGAGCCGCGAGGCCAGGTTCACGACGCTCCCGATCGCGGTGTAGTTCAGCCTTCCGTCGGAGCCGATGCGGCCGACCGTGGCCGGGCCCATCGCGAGCCCGACGCCGAAGCCCAGCTGCGGATGGGAGACGCGCCAGCGCAGCAACAGCTTCTGGACGCTCGCCTGCATGTCGCCACACATGGCGATCGCCCGCACCGCTGGCTCCTCCACCGCGACCGGCGCGTTGAGCAGCACCATCACGCCATCACCGAAGAAATTGACGAGCGTCGCGCCGTGCGCGGCCACCACCTTCTCCAGCGCGTCGTAATATTCGCGCAGCACGTCAATGATCGCCTCGGGCTCGGCCTGCGCCGAAAAGGAAGTGAAGCCGCGCAAATCGCAGAACACCACGACCACCTCGACCCGGCGCCCGTCGAGTACATGGTCGTCGCCGGTGCGGTCGATCAGCTCGGCCACCTGCGGCGCCAGGAAGCGTTTCAGCCGGCCGATGCGTTCGGAGCGCTCGCGCGACACCGACAGTTCGCCCGCCATCTCGTTGAAGCGATCGGCCAGCCGCTCGAACTCGTCGCTGGTCGAGAGGCTGATGCGATGGTCGAACTGGCCGGCGCCGATGCGTGCCACGCCGTCCTCCAGCACGCGGATCGGCTCGATCATGCGCTGCGTCAGCCCGTAGGCCAACGCCGCCGCGAGCGCGGCGCCCGCGACCAGCAGCGCCGCCATCCGCCAGAGCGCCTCGTAGATCGGCCCGTAGGCCTCGGCGATCGGCTGCTTCACGATCACGCTCCAGTTGACGCCGGGGATCGCGGCCACCGCCGCCAGCACCGTCTTGCCGCCGAGGTCCTTGCCGGCGGCCGCCTGCCGTGGCGCGCCTGCGAGGATGGCGCCGCGCAATTCCTGCAGCGGGCGTTGCGCGGCCTCGTCGGCGCGCAGCACGAGACTGATGTCGGGATGGGCGACGAGGCGGCCGGGCTGGTCGAGCACGAAAGCCTCGCCGGTGCGGCCGACACGGATGCCCTGCACCACGTCCCAGATGAACTTGAGGTTGACCTCGGCAATCGCCACGCCGGCCGCCGCGCGATTGCCCGCGACGGCGATGGTCATGAACGGCTCCGAGCCGTTCTGGAAGGTCACCGGACCGAACCAGATGCGGTCGGCGCGCGCGCCCGCGACGGCGGCGGCGGCCGAGAGATCGGCGCCGCCCTCGATGCGGTTGAGGCCGATGCGCGAGACGAACAAGCGTTCGCGGCCCGCGGCATCGACCAGGGTCAGGCTCTCGATGGCCGGCGCCTGGCGCAGCACGCGCAGCGCGTCGAGCGTGTGCTTGTCGTCGGCCTCGGCCGACCAGGGGAGCTGCACCGTCCAGCTGATCTGCTCGTGCAGACCCTCGATGAAGTCCTGGATCTTCACCGCCGCCAGCCGCGCCTCGGCATCGAGCAGGTCGTTCAGCCGCGCGCGCTGGTCGTGATAGCCGAACCATGCCTCGCTGCCGCCGGCGATCATCAGCGGCGCCACGACCGCGGCGAACAGCGCGCTGAAATACTTCCAGAACAGCGACGTGCGCTTTCGCTCGGCGCTCATCTCATTCGATGACGCGGTCGGCGCTTCCCAACAACGATGGCGGGAAGGAAATGCCGAGATTGGCCGCGGCCTTCAGGTTGATGAACAGTTCGACCTTCGTAACGCGCTGCACCGGCAGGTCCGACGGCGCCTCGCCCTTCAGGAGGCGACCGGCATAGAGGCCGGTCTGGCGATGCGACTGGCTGAAGTCGCCGCCATAGCTCATCAGGCCGCCGGCCAGCGGGAAGTCGCGCGACTGGGTCATGGTGGCGACGTTGCTGCGCACCGCGAGTGCGGCGAGCTGCGGACTGCGATAGGCGAAGTAGGGATCGGAGCTGAACACCAGCCCGCCCGCCCCGCTCTCGCGCACGGCGGTGAACATCGGGGCGAACTCCGCCTCGGTGCTGGCGTTCAGCACCGTGAGCTGCACCTTCAGCGCCTCGGCCGCGGCCTGCAAGTTCTTGAGCTGGGCCGCCGAGGTCGGGCTGGTCGGATTGATCGCGATGGCGAAGCGATCGGTGGCGGGCCGCAGCTCGCGGAGGAATTCCAGTCGTTTGCGCGACACCTCCACGCTGAGGCTCGACACGCCGGTGAGATTGCCGCCGGGCCGCGACAGGCTGCCGACGACGCCCAGCGCCACCGGATCGCCGCCCATCTCGAACACGATCGGGATCGTCGTCGTCGCGGCCTTGGCGGCGAGCGCCACCTCGGCGCCGCCCGCCGCGACGATGACCGACACGTTGCGATCGACCAGCTCCTTGGCGAGCGCGGGCAGCCGCGCGTACTGGCCCTCGGCCCATTTGTAATCGATCGCGACGGTGCGGCCCTCGACGTAGCCGGTCTCGGCCAGCCCCTGGAAGAAGGCTTCGAGCCGGCTCGCGTAACGCTCCTTCGACTCGGACCCGAGATAGCCGATGACCGGCATCGCCTGCGCCTGCGCGCGCGTCATCATTCCACCCGCGGCACTCGCCGCGAGCGCGATGAACAGGCGCCGGTTCACAGGATGTCTGACACGCAAGGCCGTCTCTCCCTCCAGCCCAACTTCGCGTCGTCGCAAAGACTAGGCAGGAACGGGCGCGGACGTACAGCCTTTAGCGCGGCGAGCGCAACAAGGGAGAATCCACCACTACAAATTCTTGTATTCGGACACCCTCACACTCAATCCCTAGTCCTTACTTTTCGTATTCCCCTCCCGGATCGAGGGGAGAGATCAGTCGAACCCGAATTTCACGGCCTTGGTCGAGGCATCGTCCATCGCCTGCACGACGCGCTGGAACGAGCGTTCGGCGGCCGTCGAGCGCTGGGGCGTGCGGGTGGGTTGAAGGACGAAGAGATGCAGCGAGCGCGCCGGCACGTCGTAGGCCTGGCGGAAGTCGCGCAGCGCCAGCGGCTCGCCGTCGGGATCGCTGGTGTCTATCAACCTCACCCAGCGCGAGCCGCCGACCGCTTCGGGTAGGGTGAACGGCACCGTGTCGGTGTGGGAATTCATGACGATGAGGAGTGTCGAGTCCGAGCCGACGCGACGGATGCCGGTCTCCTGGGCGCGGCCGTCGAGCAGAATGCCGAGGCAGCGCGCGTTGCCGTCGTTCCAGTTGTCGTCGGTCATCTCCTCACCGGCCGGCGTCAGCCAGCTCACATCCTTGACGCCCAGCTCCTCGTCGAAGGCGCCGGTGAGGAAGCGGCCGCGGCGCAGCATCGGCAGCGCGTGGCGGATCATGATGAGCTTGCGCACGAACTCGGCGAGATCGCGCTCGTCCGGCCCGATACCCTGCCAGTCGACCCACGAGATCTCGTTGTCCTGGCAGTAGCTGTTGTTGTTGCCCTTCTGGCTGCGACCGAACTCGTCGCCGCCCAGCAGCATCGGCGTGCCGCGCGACAGGATCAGCGTCGACAGCATGTTGCGCATCTGGCGCAGGCGCGTCGACAGGATCTCGCGATCCTCGGTCGGTCCCTCGGCGCCGTAGTTGTTCGAGAGATTGTGCGAGTGGCCGTCCTTGTTGTCCTCGCCGTTGGCCTCGTTGTGCTTGTCGTTGTAGGCGACGAGATCGCCCAGGGTGAAACCATCGTGCGCAGTGATGAAGTTGACCGACGCCCAGGGCTTGCGGCCACGCTTGGCGAACAGGTCGGCCGACCCGGTGAGCCGCGCCGCCATCGGCGGCAGCTTGCCCTCGTCGCCGCGCCAGTAGGCGCGCACGGTGTCGCGGAAGGCGTCGTTCCATTCGGCCCAACCCGGCGAGAAGCGGCCGACCTGGTAGCCGCCCGGTCCCATGTCCCACGGCTCGGCGATCAGCTTCACCTCCGACAGAAGCGGATCCTGGCGGCAGGCATCGAGGAAGCGTCCCTCCTCCTCGAAGCCATGCGGCTCGCGACCGAGGATGGTCGCGAGATCGAAGCGGAAGCCGTCGATGCGCATGTCCGTCGCCCAGTAGCGCAGGCTGTCCATCACGAGCTGCAGCACCCGCGAATTGCTGAGGTTGACGGTGTTCCCGGTGCCGGTGTCGTTGATGTAGTAGCGCCGGTCGGGCGCCAGCCGGTAATACGAGGCATTGTCGATGCCCTTGAAGCAGAGCGTCGGCCCGAACTGGTTGCCTTCGGCGGTGTGATTGTAGACGACGTCGAGGATCACCTCGAGCCCGGCGGCGTGGAGATGCGCCACCATCTCCTTGAACTCGGCGAAGGCGAAATCGGGATTGGCGGCGTAGCGACGGGCCGGGGCGAAGAAGCCAATCGTGTTGTAGCCCCAGTAGTTCTTCAGCCCCTTCTCGAGCAGGTTGCTGTCGTCGACGAAGGTGTGCACCGGCAGCAGCTCTACGGCGCTGACGCCCAGCGACGCGAGGTAGCTCGTGATCTCGGCCGACGCGATGCCGGCGTAGGTACCGCGTAACGGCTCCGGCACGGCGGGATGGCGCTGCGTGAAGCCGCGAACATGGGCTTCGTAGACGATCGTGTTCTCCCACGAGGTGCGCCGCGTGGGCGTGCGCCCCCAGCTGAAGGCCGGATCGATGACGCAGCTTCTGTAGGTAAAGGGCGCGCTGTCGCGATCGTCGAACGTCAGGTCGTCGCCCGACTCCATCTTGTAGCCGAACAACGCGGGATTCCACGTCAGCTTGCCGATGATCTGTTTGGCATAGGGATCGAGCAGCAGCTTGTTGGGATTGAAGCGATGGCCGGCCGCCGGTTCGTAGGGGCCGTGCACGCGATAGCCGTAGATGGTGCCCGGCCGCGCATCGGGCAGGTAACCGTGCCAGACCTCGTCGGTATATTCCGGCAGCACGATCCGCTCGATCTCCTTCTCGCCCGTCGAATCGAACAGGCAGAGCTCGACCTTGGTCGCGTGTGCCGAGAACAGCGCGAAGTTGACGCCGAGCCCATCCCAGGTGGCGCCGAGCGGATAAGGAAGTCCCTCGCCAAGTCGCGACGCCCGCGCCTCGCTCACGAGGACAGGCCCGCGACGCGGCGTGCGTTACGTCCGATATGGCTCGCGATCATTATTCGTCCCCCGGCGCATTCCGTGCGCGCCGTGGAAACGCGCGCCGGCATCAGTCGTTGCCCGCGATCGTCGGACTATGCGGGACGGCCTACCTGAGGGCGAACCGGATAGGATCAAAACCCGTACGGACTGCGCCTTGCCATCGATCGTATAGGGCCGAAACCGCGCGGCGTTCACCGCATCCATCGCCGACCTGTCGAGGTCCGGATACCCCGACGATGCCCGCATCACGACGTTCTTCGGCTGCCCCGCCCTGTCCAGCAGCACGAGGATTTGCACGGTGCCGGACTCTCCCATTTGCCGCGAGAGCGGCGGATAGACGGAGAAAGGAGGTGCCAGATAGCAATCCTGCGAGCAGGTGACGAGCGGCGGCGCCGCCGTCTGCGGTGGCTCCGAACCGGCACAAGCCGGAAGCGACGCCACCGCCTGCGCCGACAGCAGGCCGTGAAGCGCCCTCATGCGCTACACGACGAAGAAGTCGGTGTGGTCGAGGATGCCCGTGACACTGCTGATTGTCGCGAACTTCACCGCCGCCACGCCGCCCACACCGTCGGCATCGTAGTAGAGCGACTTCGAGGCGGCGTTGAACAGGATGCGGTCGTCGGCCTGGGTCGCCACGCCGCCGATGTTGAAGGCGCCGGCAGCCAGCGCGCCTGTGCCCAGGGCGGCGAAGATCGCGTGATCGAGCTGGATCGTGTCGCCCACATGATCGAACGCGGCGATGCGGTCGATGTTGGACGGTCCGAGCGCGCTGCTGAAGCGGTACGTGTCGCCGCCCCCGCCGCCGGTCAGCGTATCGGCGCCGAGGCCGCCGTCGAGAATGTTGGCACCGGCATTGCCCGTCAGGATGTTGGCCTGGCTATTGCCCGTGCCATTGAGCTTCGCCGTCCCGAGAAGCATGAGATTCTCGACGTTGGCGGTAAGCGTGTAGCTGACGCCCGACTGCACCAGGTCGGTGCCGCCGCCCACCAGTTCGGTCACTAGGTCGCCCGCGCTGTTGACGACATAGGTGTCGTTGCCCTTGCCGCCCGCCATCTGGTCGTCGCCGCCCTTGCCGTCGAGCAGGTTGGCGCCGTCGTTGCCGACCAGTACGTTCGCCAGGGTGTTGCCGATGGCGTCGATCGTCGCCCTGCCCGTCAGGGTCAGGTTCTCGACGTTCGCCGAGAGCGTGAAGCTCTTGCTGCTGTAGACCTGGTCGGTGCCCCCGTTCGCGGCCTCGACGACGCGGTCGAGGACATTGTCGACATAGTAGGTGTCGTTGCCCTTGCCGCCTTCCATGCGGTCGGCCCCCGTCAGGCCGTCGAGCACGTTGGCGCCGTCGTTGCCCGTCAGCTCGTTCGCCAGGCTGTTGCCGGTGCCGTTGATGTTCGCCGTACCGGTCAGGGTCAGCTTCTCGACATTGGCTGAGAGGGTGAACTTGACGCTGCTGTAGACAAGGTCGGTCCCCTGGTCCACGGCCTCGACGACGCGGTCGAGGGCGTGGTCGACATAATAGGTGTCGTTGCCCTTGCCGCCGGCCATGCGGTCGGCGCCGGCCTTTCCGTCGAGCACGTTGGCGCCGTCGTTGCCGGTCAGGTCGTTCGCCATGTTGTTGCCGGTACCGCGGAGGGCCGCGGTCCCGGTCAGGACCAGGTTCTCGACGTTAGCGGCCAGGATATGGCTCGTGCTGCTGAACACCCGATCGGTGCCCTGGTTCACGGCCTCGATGACGAGGTCGAATTCGTTGTCGACGTAATAGGTGTCATTGCCCTTGCCGCCGGCCATCCGGTCGGCGCCGGCCTTGCCGTCCAGGACGTTGGAGCCTTCGTTGCCGGTCAATTCGTTGGCCAGCGCATTGCCGATGGCGTCGATGCCGGCCTTCCCGGTCAGGGTCAGGTTCTCGACGTTGGACGCCAGCGTGTGGTCGGCGCTGCTGAACACCCGGTCGATGCCCTGGTTCTGAAGCTCCAGGATCGTGTCGAGGACATTGTCGACATAGTAGGTATCGTTGCCTTCGCCGCCGGCCATCCGGTCGGCCCCTCCCTGGCCGTCGATCGTATCGTCGCCGTCCTTGCCGGACAGCGCATTGGCCGCGCTGTTGCCGGTCAGCACGTTCGCGAGTGCATTGCCGGTGCCGTCGATGACGGCCCGCCCGGTGAGGGTCAAGTCCTCAATGTCGGCCGACAACGTGAAGGTGGTGCTGCTGTAGACCCGATCGAAGCCCTCGTCGGCGGCTTCGGTGACGCGGTCGAGGACGTTGTCGACATAATAGGTGTCGTTGCCCTTGCCGCCGGCCATGCGGTCGGCGCCGGCCTTGCCGTCCAGGACGTTGGAGCCGTCATTGCCGGTCAGCACGTTCGCCAGGCTGTTGCCCGTGCCGTCGATGGCGGCCCGACCCGTCAGGGTCAGGTTCTCGACATTGGCCCCCAGCGTGTAGTCGAGACGGCTGATGACCAGGTCGACGCCCTCGTCCGCAGCCTCGACGACGCGGTCGAGAACATTGTCGACGACATAGGTGTCGTTGTTCTTGCCGCCCACCATTCGGTCGGCGCCGCCCTTGCCATCGAGCACGTTGGCGCCGTCGTTGCCGGTCAGCACGTTGGCGAGATCGTTGCCGGTGGCGTCGATGGCGGCCCGACCCGTCAGGGTCAGGTTCTCGACATTGGCGCCCAGCGTGTGGCTCGCCGTGCTGAAGACGCGATCGGTGCCGCCCTCCTCGGTCTCGACGATACGGTCGAGCGTATCCTCGACATAATAGGTGTCGTTACCCAAGCCGCCGGCCATGCGGTCGGCGCCGGCCTTGCCGTCCAGCGTGTTGGCGCCGCTGTTGCCCGTCAGAACGTTGGTCCGGGAATTGCCGGTGCCGCTGAGCGCGGCGGTCCCTGTCAATGTGAGGTTCTCGACCTCGGCCGCCAGGGTGAAGCTGATGCTGGCATAGACCGTGTCGGTCCCTTGCCGCTCGACCTCGATGACGCGGTCGCCGGCATCGTCGACGTAATAGATGTCGTCGCCACGCCCGCCGATCATGGTGTCAGCGCCCCTCTTGCCGTCGAGCGTGTCGTCGCCGTCCTTGCCGTTCAGGGTATTGTCCGCCTGGTTGCCGGTCAGGACATTGTCGAGGGCGTTGCCGGTGCCATCGATGCCGCCGGTGCCCAGCAGCGTCAGGTTCTCCACATTGGCGCCCAGCGTGTAGCCGATGGCCGAGAAGACGGTATCAGTGCCCTGCTCGACAGCTTCGACCACCCGGTCCTTGGCGTCGTCCACGTAATAGGTGTCGTTGCCGCCGCCGCCTTCCATCGTGTCGCCGCCCGCACCGCCGTCGAGAACGTCGTCGCCGGCCTCGCCGTAGAGCGAATCCTTGCCGGTCTTGCCCGACAGCGTGTCGTTGCCGGTGCCGCCGTAGAGCCTGTCGGCCCCCTCGTCGCCGGTGACGGTATCGTGCCCGCCATAGCCGAAGAGTAGGTCGTCGCCCGTACCGCCCGAGATGAGATCGGCCTGGTCGCTGCCGTAGATCGTGTCGTCGCCGCCACGCCCCAGCGCCTGGTGGGCACCGGTGACGGGATCGCCGTCGAGATAGATTGTGTCGCCCGCCGCCGCCGACCCGATCATGTCCAGATCGGGGAAGTCCCTGGCATGGATGGTCGTGGCATCGTTGAAGCCCAGCTGCTGGGCCTGCAGGAACTGCTGCAGCACGGTGACCGCAAGCGGCGCGCTGCTCGCCATCCACGCGTCGAACATCTCCGGGTCCTGGCGGTAGGCGTTGGCGAACTTCGCCAGGCCCATCAGGTTCTGGAGCAGGACGGACGCATCGGTGCCGATGAACTTGGACTCGCCGCCCGCCAACTGCTCGACCGCCGCTTTCCACATGTCGTAGGCGATCGCCAGGACGCGGTCGCCCTCGTGGAAGTGCATGTGGTGCAGGGTGGAGCCGATCGCGTCGTAGACGACCGTCGAGGCATCGGAGCTGAAGCCGATCTTGTTGCCCTCGTTACTCCCCAGGTAGGAAGCGAACTTCTCGTCGAAGTGCTTCTTGCCCCACACCATGTTGACGAAGCCGTACTCGATGTTGTCGAACGCAGCCTGCTGGCCGACAAACTCGATGACGTCGTTGATCTTGTCGCGGAACGCGTCGGCCATCGCGGCGACAGCCGTGCGCATGTCGGCGGTGGAATCCTTCTCGTAGTGATCCCAGTAGATGTAGGTGTTCGAAGCCGCGTCGAACCGCGAATAGACGAACGCCTGCGGGCTGTCGTTCCGGAACCAGTCGACGATGTCGTTGAAGATGTCCGAGATCGCGCCGTCGAACAGGTCGTCGAGCAGCTCGAAAACGATCGACCCCGCGATCGCGCCCAGGCCCGCGCCGAGGATGGTGCCGATGCCCTGGAAGATCTGGACGCCGATCGCGTTGGCGGCCACCTGGCCGAAGACGTCGGTCACCGCCGACATCAGCTTGGTGCCGATGATCTCGCCGAACGCCTTGGACACGAGGGTCGAGCCGAGCTGGCTGAGGAGCTCCTCCGGCATGCTGTCGATGTCGACGAACAGCTCGGCGAGCTGCTGGCCGGTATAGTGCTCGAAGAACCCGCCCAGCAGGTTCTTGATCTCCACGAGGCCGGCGCTCGACAGATCCGTGAACAGATTCTTGAGATCGGCGGTGTCGAAGTCGCCGGACAGGAACTCGATCGAATCGACGAACCCGGTCTTGACGAACTTGTCGATTCCCTTCCGCACCATCTCGCTGACCGTGTCCTGCAGCCAGCCGTGGCCCTCAAGGCCCAGAATGTCGTCGACGATCTTGCGGTTCAGCTCGTCGAAGTCGCCGATTAAGCCGACCAAGACGTCCCCAAGGACCTGCTTGAAGTCGATGCCGTCGAGCAAGTTCTTTTCCGAGCCGTCGTCCAGCAGGAAGTAGTTGTCGACGATGTTGTTCAGGATGGGTGCCAGCGTGCCGTTGCCCAGGGTCTTGATCGCCGTCGCCCATTGCGGATCGAGCCCGGTCGTCACCTTGGTCAGTATCTCGGCGAGGCCCAGCTTGCCGTAGGCCTTGGCGACGTCGGCCGTGAAGGTCTTGAACTCCTCCGAGGCAAACACCTTGAGCCCTGTGCCCAGGGCGTCGGCGATCTCGCCGCCGTTCGGCAGGTCGAGGGCCATCACCCGCGCCGACACATCGGCCGCGAGCGGCTGCACGATCTTGCTGGTGAGCAGCGCCTTCAGCGCCTCGCTCGACGAGGCGGCGACGGCATGATGGACGCCCTCCAGGCTCTCCACGGCCTTGTCGACGACATCCTCGGCAAATTCCTTGATGCCCTTCTCGATCTTCTTCTGGAGATCGATCGTATAGGGCTTGTGCTGCTCCAGCAGCTTCTCCCGGTCGATCTTCAGCGACAGGATCTTGGACGGCAGCGCCTCGATCAGCTCGACAGGCCAGGCGCCCAGCGTCCAGCTGATATCCAGCGTCAGCATGCCGTTTTCATCGGCATTGGGGCTGACCGAAACGGTGGCAAGCTTCGAGTTACCATCCAGCCCGAGTACGTCGTCGAGCAGAAAATTCATCGTTTTGACGAGATCGCTGTCCTGCGCTGGCGCGGTGGCCGTCGCCGCACTTCCCCTTTGCGAGGACGCGAACGCCATCACCGCTGAGCTTGCGCTCACCGCATCAACTGTAGACATCGATTTCTCCCAAGCACACCCAACACAAGCTTCTCAGCCCATTTGAATGAATGCAACCGGTGGTTTGCACTTTCCGGGAGAAAAATAATCTTTGTTTGCTATCTATGTTCTGGAAGCAATTTGATTACAGGCGACGAGGCGTGCGAGCCTGAGGAACGCGGGCCGTCACGATCCACGTAGCGGCGTTCAGCCTGACGCCCTGAGGTCCGTCGTGCGCCGCGAGAGCGGCGCGGACGGCGGGGAGTGCTGCGTCGCGCAGCGCCGGCGTCTCGCGCAGGATCTTGCCGAGTGCGCCCACCTTGGTGAGCACCGTCAGCATCGTGTCGAGGTCGCCGCTGCCGACCGGCTCGTCGCGCGCCGTCACCTCGACCTGTTCGAACCCCGCCCCTTCCAGGATCGCGCGCACGCGGTCGGCATCGGCGAAGGCAAAGGGGCCCGGCGCGTCGGGAGCTTCCTGCGGCTGCGGCGGCAGGAACGGCTTGGCCGCGCGCAGCGGCAGGTGGTCGAGCGGGTTCTCGTCCAATGTCCGCCAGCACACGAAAGCCAGGCGGCCGCCCCGCTTCAGGGCGCGGCGGATATTGGCGAACGCGGCCACCGGATCGGCGAAGAACATCACCCCGAAGCGCGAGAAGGCGGCGTCGAACGAGGCCGGCTCGAAGGCAAAGGTCTGGGCATCTCCACGGATGAACCGCAACTGCTCCGTGTCGATGCCGCTCTCTTCCAACGCGCGTTGCGCGACCGACAGCACCGCCTCCGACAGGTCGATGCCCACGACCTCGCCCTCCGGTGCCACCACACGCGCCAGTTCGAATGCGGTATCGCCGCCGCCGCAGCCGATATCGAGCACGCGCTCGCCGGGACGTGCCGCCAGCGCCGCCAGCGCGGGACGGCCGAGCGGTTCCAATTGCAGTTCGAGTGGCTGGCGGACCTCCGCCCATGCCCGTGCGCGGACCTCGTCCGCGCTGGATGAAGGCGTCATTTATATCCGCGCCGGCAACATGATGTTCACATTCATAACGCAATCATTTCGTGGGCTTTGGCATCTGTCGATGCATGCAGGCGCGGCTTAATCGACCTGACACGCATTTACTCTATCTCCGCTCCTTCCCAATGCGGTCGCGGCATGCTCTGTGCTTTGCCGCACTGACCGGCGTCGGGTTCTCACTACAATGGCGTGAGCCGGCCGAGAGACAGAGGAACGAGATGGCGGACGAGACGAAGCGCAGCCTGGAGCAGTCGAGCAACTATTGCACCGACCGACTGGCTGAACTGAAAACCGAACTGGCCGGCCTGCAGGATGAAAGCACCGAGTTGAGGCTCATGCTGGAGATCTGCGTGGACAAGACCCAGATCGGCCAGATCCGCCGCCGCCGCCTGTACCTCAATCGCCGCGTCAGCGAGCTCAAGGCCGAACGCGCGTCGCTCATCGCCGAGCGCCAGTCCGCCCTCGACCAGTTGAAGGCCCTCGCGGCACGGAAGTAGTTCCCTCCCGAGAAGCTTGCGTCCGGACTGAAATATCGGACATCTCTTGCTTCCGGAATGCAACAATTGAAGCCCGGCGATGTTGATTCCTTCAAGGAAAGGGAATCGCATGGGAACGCACCTGCCGCTGCTGGCCGAATGGGCAAACCACCTCATCGGTACGTCTGATCCTGTCGACCGCCTCGATGCGCTGCATCGAGCGGAACTGAAGGCCCGGGCCGACATCCGCGCCGTGCTCGACCGGCTGGCCGGCGAGTTCGATCTTCAGAACCATGAAGTCGAGGAAGCGATGCTGGCGGTCGACGACACGCTGAGCGATCTCCTCGATCCGGCAGAGGCGGATATCACGCAGGAGATCGAAAGCGGAGAACCGCTCTAAGGCTTGGCGCCTTCCCTGTCGCCCGGGAGCGCGGCGAGGATCTTCTGCCAACCGTCGAACACGCCACCGACATCGCGGGCATTGTTCCTGACGCTGCGGGCAGCGACCGGCGTGTAGCCGAACATGCGACGGAAAGCCGTGCTGAAATGGGCCTGGCTGCTGAAGCAGTACTGCGCCGCGACTTCCGCCATGCTGAGCTTGCCGCCTTCGTCGGAGATCAACGCATGCGCGGACTCCAGACGACGTTGCTGGATGTAGGTCGCGATGCCGTTGGCGGCATTGAACGAACGATAGAGCGAGGCCCGGCTGACCGCGACGTCGCGGCAGATGGTGGAGACCGAAAGATCGGGATCGGTCAGGTGCTCCTCGATATAGGCGAGCACCCGACTGCCGATGTCGCGCGTGAGATTGCGGAACGGCGCACCGTCTTCCTGCGGCAGCCCGCGCAAGGTCGCGGCAAGCACGCCGACGGTCGCCTGCTGCACCACCGGCAAGTCGCTCATCTTGAGATCGGGAAGATGACGCGCGAGCGCGAACATGTGCTCGGCCAGCAAACGTCCCGAGGCACCTTCGATCAGGCGCCCGTGCAGCGGCGGCGCGCCGGGCGCGATCTCCTCGGCGAGCTGGCGCGGCACGACCAGCATGATGTTGTCCTGCTCGGTGCCCTCGACCAGCCAGGGGTGCGCGAAATCCATGACGCAGACCTGGCCCGAGGCGACCTGGACATGGCCCGCCGCGACGTCGGCGGTCCAGCTTCCGCGTCGCAGCAGGATGAACGAATAGGTGTCGCGCTTGTCGTTGGCGATGTGGATGGGCGTGCGCTCGATCCGGAGCGCCGTCAGCCGCGTCGAGGTCACCATGATCTCGCCGAGCAGCCAAGCCCGCGCATCGACCTGGAAATCGCCCTCCGAGATCTGCGTGCACGAATAGCCCGATGCGACCTGTGCGAAGGCCGGAAGACGCATCGCAGGCGGCAGCTTCGTGCCGTCGAGATGCAGGGTCGGGACGCGAGCGTCCACGGTGCTGTCGATCGCATCCGTCATGACACGAGACATGCCACGCGTACGTCCTACCGAGAAGAGGTCCGAGACGATTGAGACGCTGGTGTAAATGGCCCACACAATGGGCTCAGGAGTGCCGGCGAGATCGACCGATTGCCTTCGCATCCGCAGCACAACAGGATCGGGCCATGTCCACGAGCCAGCCACTGTCTCCGGCGGAAGCCGACTACGAGTTCATATGCGAACACATCCTCTTCAAGGGCCTGGAGATTTCGGGCGTGCGCGCCATCGCCCGACGCAAGGCCCCGGACATGACGGTCTGGGTGTTCAGGGTCGTGCGGTTCGAGGGCGTCTATGTCCACGTCCTCTGCGCCGAAGGCCTCGCGATCTTCATCATTACCGAGCTGACGGAACGGCGGGGTGACGACGGTCTGTCGCCCTGGACCATCCCCGACGAGCCGGTGGCCTTCTGGCCTGCCTCGGATCTGCCCGACGCCGTCGATCCGTCGCATCCGATCGTCTGGTATCCGTTCATGCCAGCGGACTCGGTGCCCATAGACCTCGACCTGAGCCACAAGATTGTGGAGCGGATGTTACCGGCCCTGGCGCGCTGGCCCGATCAAGAGAGGCGCGACGCCGTCCCGGGCGATCGCATCGAGCGCTTGCCCTATCGCCGCAACATTTCCGTCGAGCCCATGCCGCCGGGATTCAGCCGGGCTCGCCGCCCCAACGATGCACCCCGACGCCCGCTTGGACTGCTCCGACGCCTGCTGGGAAAGTCGTGACGCCGGCCCCGCCGCAATAGCGCTGGCCTCCGATTTGCATTGAAGACGGCGGCGTGGTTTAGGTCGCGCCACAGTCGCATGGACCCCGGTGAAAGCCCGGGTGGCTATTCCGGCCGCCGATCCGCCGGGCAACTCTCACATGAACGCGCAACCCGCCGTCTTCGCCGTAGTCCGGCGAAGCCCTGCCTTGCGAAACCATGTGTTTGTCGATCGACAGGTCATGACCAGCAATTTCAAGTCCCAGTGGTTTTCGAACCTCACCGAGGTGCGCCGCGAGTTTTTAGCCGGGCTCGTCGTCGCCCTCGCCCTCATCCCCGAGGCCATCGGCTTCTCGATCATCGCCGGCGTCGATCCTCGGGTCGGCCTCTATGCCTCGATCACCATCGCGATCGTCATTTCGCTGCTCGGCGGCCGGCCGGCGATGATCTCCGCCGCCACCGCCGCGGTCGCCGTCGTGGTGACGCCGCTGGTGCGCGACCATGGCGTCGACTACCTGTTCGCCGCCACCATCCTGATGGGCCTGATCCAGATCGTGGCCGGCTTCCTGCGCCTCGACCTCCTGATGCAGTTCGTCTCGCGCTCGGTCATCACCGGCTTCGTCAATGCGCTGGCGATCCTGATCTTCATGGCGCAGATCCCGCAGCTCGTCGGCGTGTCCTGGCACACCTACGCGATGATCGCGGCCGGCCTGGCGATCATCTACCTGCTGCCGCGCCTCACCACCGCCGTGCCATCGCCGCTGGTGGCGATCGTCGTGCTGGCGGCGCTCAGCATCGGCCTCGGCCTGCCGGTCCATACGGTGGGCGACATGGGCAAGCTGCCGGAGGCGCTGCCGAGCTTCGTCCTGCCGCAGGTGCCGCTCACCTGGGAGACGCTGCGCATCATCCTGCCCTACTCCCTCACCATGGCCGCCGTTGGCCTGCTGGAATCGATGCTCACGGCGCAGATCGTCGACGACATGACCGACACCGACAGCGACAAGCGCCGCGAGTGCCTGGGCCAAGGCAGCGCCAACATCGCCGCCGCCCTGACCGGCGGCATGGGCGGCTGCGCGATGATCGGCCAATCGGTGATCAACGTGACCTCGGGCGGCCGCAAGCGCCTCTCGACCTTCGTCGCGGGGACGGCGCTGCTGTTCCTGCTGGCGGTACTGGGACCGCTGGTCGGGCGCATCCCGATGCCGGCGCTGGTCGCGGTGATGATCATGGTGTCGATCGGCACCTTCAGCTGGAACTCAATCTCCAACCTGCGCCGCCATCCGCCGACCTCGAGCGTCGTGATGGTCGTCACCGTCTGCGTCGTCGTGTTCACCCGCGACCTGGCGCAGGGCGTGCTGGCGGGCGTGCTGCTCTCCGGCATTTTCTTCGCCGGCAAGGTCCGCCGCATGTTCACCGTCGAGCGCAGCGAGAGCGAGGGCCTAGTGACCTACCGCATTAGCGGCGAGATCTTCTTCGCCTCGGTCGACCGCTTCACGCGCGCCTTCCAGCCCGAAGAGGGACGCAGCGTGATCATCGACGTCACGGCGGCGCACTTCTGGGACATCTCGGGCGTCGGCGCGCTCGACAAGATCGTCGCCCGCCTGCGCCGCGACGGCTCCGACGTGAAGGTCATCGGCTACAACAAGGCCAGCGCCGACCTGGTCGACCGCTTCGCCCTGCACGACAAGACCGGCGTCGAACTGGGTGTGGCGCCGCACTGATCGAAGAGCCAGACTGGCCATTCTTTCTTCGACGCTCCCGGACATTGCTCCGCAATGTCCTGACGCTCATCTGGCCGAGCTTCGCTCGGCCATCCTGTCGAGGATCTTCTGCCAGCCCTCGAACACGTCGCCGACGTCCCGGGCGTTGGTCCTGACGTTGCGGGCGGCGACCGGCGTGTAGCCGAACATGCGGCGAAAGGCCGTGCTGAAATGGGCCTGGGTGCGGAAGCCGTACTGGTGGGCGACCTCGGCCATGCTGAGCTTGCCGCCCTCGTCCGAGATCAGGGCGTGCGCGGCCTCGAGCCGGCGCTGCTGGATGTAGTTCGAGATGCCGGTGGCGGCGTTGAACGAGCGGTAGAGCGAGGCGCGGCTGATCGCGACATCGCGGCAGATGGTGGCGACGGAGAGGTCGGGATCGGTCAGGTGCCCTTCGATATAAGCCATCACGCGATGGCCCATGTCGGCCGGCAGGTTGCGGCGGGCGTTGGGATCGTCCTGCGGCAGCGCCTGCAGCGTCGCGGTGAGCGCCCCGATGGTCGCCTTCTGCACCATCGGCAGGTCGCTCATCCTGAGGTCGGGCAGATGGCGGGCCAGTGCGAACATATGCTCGGCCAGCAGGCGTCCCGGCGCGCCCTCGATCAGGCGCCCGTGGAGCAGCGGCGCGTCGGGCGCCAGTTCGGCGGCGAGCGGGCGCGGCACGACCAGCATGATGTTGTCCTGCGCGGCGCCCTCGATCACCCAGGGATGGGCGAAGTCGATGACGCAGATCTGCCCGACCGACACCTGGACGTGCTGTCCGGTGTGGAGATGGGCGGCCCAGCTGCCGCGCCGCAGCGCGACGATGGAATAGGTGTCGCGCTTGTCGCGGGCGATGTGGGCCGGCGTACGCTCGATCCGCAGTGAGGTCAGCCGCGACGAGGTCACCATCAGCTCGCCGAGCAGCCAGCCCTTCGCATCGATCTCGAAATCGCCTTCGGAGGTCTGCTCGCTCGTGTAGCCCGCGGCGAGCTGGGAAAAGGCGGCGAGCCGCTGCCCCGGCGGCAACTTGCTGCCGTCGAGATGCACGGTTGGTACGGTAGGTGACACGTCATCTTCAGCCGCATTCGCCATGTCATGAGACATGCCATGCCCCTGCCCCGTTGAGAACGGGGGAAAGGACGCCGTGAGACGCTGGTGAAAATCGAATCGGCGGTTTTGAGACGCAACGGAAAAACCCGAATCCGGCCCCTCGCTAGAGTGCGCGCCTCTCAGGGAGGTGCCGCATGACGGTCTATTCGGGCAGCGCGACGAGCGTGACGCTTCAAAACGGCGACACGATTTCACCGCTCGCGACGATCGGCGGCGAAGGCATATCAGCACCGGTCACGGTCGTGGCCAACGCGGCGGTCCGGATCGCCGGGACGATCTATGGCGCCCGGGGGGTGGTCGCCGACACGGGAAGCATCGTCACGATCAATTCGACCGGCCGGGTTCTTGGCGACGAGTTCGGCGCGCTCCTCTACAGAGGCGGCACGCTCTACAACTACGGCTTCCTGGAAGGCAGCTCGAACGCAGGCGTCCTGTTCAGCGAGAACAGTCTCGTCGTTGCCAATCTCGGCATGATTTCGTCGTCCGTCACGGCCATTCGCGCCGCTGTCAACGCCGTCTCGCTCACCCTCGACAATATCGGCGGCACCATCATCGGAGCCGTCGCCGTCGCCGGAACGGGAACCTCGACCACGATCAACAACACGGGTGTCATCGCGAGCTTCGTCGAGGGCGGCAACGCCGTGACCATCGATTACGGCTGGTTCAAGCTGACCAATTCGGGGACGATCATCGGGAACGTCGACGCCGGTGGCCGCGACGACAGCGTGACCAACGACGGCCTGATCCAGGGCAACGTCAGCCTCGACACCAGCAACGACACCTACGGCGGCGTCGGACGGGTCACCGGCACCGTGTTCGGTGGCTCCGGCAACGACACGCTGACCGGCGGCATCTACGACGACCGGCTCGACGGCGGCGCCGACAACGACACCCTCGATGGCGGCCGCGGCGACGATGTCATGACCGGCGGCATGGGCAACGATACCTTCTATGTCGATTCGCCGGGCGACCAGGCGATCGAAGCAATCGGCGGCGGCACCGACACGGTCTACACGACGGTGAGCTACACCTTGCGCGCCGGCCAGGAGATCGAGACCCTTGCGGTCAATCCCGGTGCCGACTACGCCAACCTCGCGATCAGCCTCACGGGCAACGAGTTCGACAACACGCTGATCGGCAACGACGCCGCCAACAAGCTGAACGGCAAGATCGGCGCGGACACCATGATCGGCGGCGCGGGCAACGACACCTACTACGTCGACAATGCCGGCGACGTCGTCACCGAGACCACGAACCACGGCAACGACACGATCCTGACGACCGTCAGCTACACCTTGCCCGCCAATGTCGAGACCCTGCAGGCCCTGGGCACGGCCGACCTTTCGCTGACCGGCAACAGCCTCGCCAACAAGATCGTTGGCAATGGCGGCGCCAACCTGATCGATGGCGGCGCGGGTGCGGACACCATGGCCGGCGGCGCGGGCGACGACATCTATGTCGTCGACAATACGGGCGACAAAGTCTCCGAGCGTGTCGATGGCGGCAATGACGAGGTGCAATCGAGCGTCAGCTTCACCCTCGGCAACTACATCGAGAACCTGACCCTCACCGGCTCGGCGGCGATCAGCGGCACGGGCAACAAGGCGGCCAATATCATCACCGGCAACGGCGCGGCCAACACGATCGACGGCAAGGGCGGCCTCGACACGCTGACCGGCGGCGGCGGCGCCGACACGTTCGTCTTCTCGAGCAAGTTCGATGCGGCGATCAACCTCGCGACCATCACCGACTTCCAGCACGGCATCGACCGCATCGCGCTCGACGACTATGTGTTCAAGAAGATCGGCGCCGCGGGCAGCGCGCTCGACGACGCCTTCTTCACCGCCTCGGCGCCGACCACCAAGGACCAGCACATCCACTACGACCAGAGCACCGGCGTGCTTTCCTATGACGTCGACGGCAATGGCGCCAAGGCTGCCGTGGCTTTCGCCCAGGTGACCCCCGGGACCGTGCTCGACCATCACGACTTTCTCATCGTTTGAGGCCTCCTCGGAAAACGCACGCGTGAGACGCTGGTGAAAACCGGATCGCCGGTTTTGAGACGCAGCGGAAAAACCCGAATCCGGGCAATCGCTAGAGTGCGCGCCTCTCAGGGAGGTGCCGCATGACGGTCTACACGGGAAACTCGACCAGTCTGTTCCTGGTCGACGGCGACATGATCGCGCCGGGAGCGGTCGTTGGCGGGGCCAACGGCGTCTTCGTGGCCCAGATCGACCAAGATGCCGCCGTCCGGATCGCCGGCTCGGTCTGGGGTCTCCTGGCCGTGTACGCCTCTCCCGGCGCCACCCTCACGGTCACCCCGTCTGGAAGCCTCTCCGGCCGCGACAGGGCCGGCGCGGAATTCGAAAAGAGCGGCACGCTGTACAATTACGGCGGCATCGATGGCGCGCTCTTCGGCGTCGTCATGGACGGCGGCAGCAACGTCGTCTCCAACGTCGGGATCATCTCGGGAGACAATTACGGCCTCTACGTCTTTGCCCGTGGCTACACCTCGCTGAAATTCGACAATCTCGGCGGCACCGTCATCGCCGCGACCGCCATCGTCGGGGCCGGCGACCTGACGACGATCAACAACACCGGGCTGATCGCGAGCTACAGCGGCACCGCCGGCACGGCCGTGACGCCCGGGGGAAGCAAGCTCGTCCTGACCAATTCGCGAGACATCATCGGCAAGGTGTTCGGCGGGGTGCAGGACGACGTCGTGGTCAACAACGGGCTGATGCAGGGCGATGTCGATCTCAACGCCGGGAACGATACCTTCCGCGGCGCGGGTCAGGTCGTGGGAACGGTCTTCGGCAACGACGGCAACGACACGCTGAGCGGCGGCATCTATGACGATGCGCTGAACGGCGGCGCCGACAACGACATCCTGGACGGCGGCCGCGGCGACGACATCATGACCGGCGGGTCGGGCAACGACACCTTCTATGTCGACTCCATCGGCGACCGGGTGATCGAGAGTATCGGCGGCGGCACGGACACGATCTACACCAGCGTGAGCTACACGCTGCTCGCCGGCCAGGAGATCGAGACCCTCGCGATCAATCCCGGCGCCGACTACGCCAACCTCGCCCTCAACCTCACGGGCAACGAGTTCGACAACACGCTGATCGGCAACGACGCCGCCAACAAGCTGAACGGCAAGATCGGCGCCGACACGATGATCGGCGGCGCGGGCAACGACACCTACTACGTCGACAATGCCGGCGACGTCGTCACCGAGACCGCCAATCACGGCAACGACACGATCCTGACGACCGTCAGCTACACGCTGCCGGCCAATGTCGAGACCCTGCAGGCCACCGGCACGGCCGACATCGCCCTCACCGGCAACGGCCTCGCCAACAAGATCGTGGGCAACGCCGGCAACAACCTGATCGACGGCGGCGCGGGCGCCGACACGATGGCCGGCGGCGCGGGTAACGACACCTACATCGTCGACAACGCGGGCGACAAAGTCTCCGAGCGGGTCGATGGCGGCAATGACGAGGTGCGGTCGAGCGTCAGCTTCACCCTGGGCGCCAACGTCGAGACGCTCACGCTCACCGGCGTGGCCGCGATCAACGGCACCGGCAACAAGGCCGACAACACGATCACGGGCAACGGGGCGGCCAATGTGCTGAACGGCAAGGGCGGCTTCGACCTACTGACCGGCGGCGGTGGCGCCGACACGTTCGTGTTCGCGGGCAAGGCCGATGCCGCCGTGAACTACACGACCATCACAGACTTCGAGCACGGCGTCGATCGCATCGCGCTCGATCACTACTACCTGAAGAAGATCGGCACCGATGGCGCGCTCGACGAAGCGTTCTTCACGGCGTCCGCGCCCACCACCAAGGACCAGCACATCCTCTACGACAGCGCGACGGGCGTGATCTCCTACGACATCGACGGCAACGGCGTGACAGCCGCCGTCGCGATCGGCCAGGTGGCGCCGGGCACCGTGCTCGATCACCACGATTTCCTGATCGTCTAGGAACGCCGGAGGCCCGGCCGGCGTGGAGCCGTTGCCTTTGCGTCTCTAAAAGCGAGCGCCGTTTTCACCCACGTCTCAATCCTGCGTCCGGCCTCTTCTCGATGAAGCGGACACATGGCACCTCGCCGCGCACATCGCCGGAGCGGGCCAACCGCCTTCCGCGAAACGGGAGGATCCGATGACGGTATATTCGACCAACGCGCTGTCTCTGGAAATGGTCAATGGCGACGTGATCGCGCCGCTCACGCGGATCGGCGTGCTCCCAACCTCTGCATTCAGCACCGTCCGCGTCGCGGCCAACGCGAGTGTCTCTGTCTATGGAGCCGTCTGGGGGCAAAGCGGCCTCAGCGTCGATAGCGGTGGCATCGTCAAGCTCGGAGCAAGTGGGAGCGTAACGGCAAGTTTTCACGGCGCCATTTTCTGGTACGGCGGCACGCTTATCAATTTGGGCACGATAGAAGCGACCGGCGCGAGCAATGCCGTCTTTATGGCGGACCTTGGAGAAACTTTATCGGTCACCAACTTCGGCCTCCTGACGTCCGCCCGCGGCAGTGCCATTTTAGGTGCCAGCGGGACCCTGATGCTCAACAATTACGGGGTCATCGCCGGGAACGCCGGCGTGACCTGGAATGGTTCGACCGCGACGATCAACAATGCCGGAACGATCGTCGGCAACGTCAAAACCGGCAACGGCAACGATACCGTCGTGAACAACGGCTCGATCCAGGGCCACGTCATTCTCGGTCAGGGCAACGACACTTATCGAGGCACGGGACAGGTCGACCTGACGGTCTGGGGTGACGAAGGCAACGATACGCTGACCGGCGGCGCTTTCGACGACCGGCTCAATGGCGGCGTCGGCGACGACATCCTCGACGGCGGGCGCGGCGACGATGTCATGACCGGCGAGCTGGGCGACGACACCTTCTATGTCGATTCGCGAGGCGACCGTGTGATCGAAGCGGTCGGCGGCGGCAACGATACGGTCTACACCACGGTGAGCTACGTGTTGCGCGCGGGCCAGGAGATCGAGACCCTCGCGGTCAATCCCGATGCCGACTACGCCACCCTTGCGATCAACCTCACCGGCAACGAGTTCGCCAACACGCTGATCGGCAATGCCGGCAACAACAGGCTCGACGGTGGCGCCGGCGCCGACACGATGATCGGCGGCGACGGCGACGACGTCTACTACGTCGACGATGCCGGAGACGTCGTGGTCGAGACAGCCAACCACGGCACCGACACGGTCTTCACGTTGGTGAGCTACGCGCTGCCGGCCCATGTCGAGATCCTGCGGGCGCTGGGCACGGACGACATCAACCTCACCGGCAACAGCCTGGCGAACACGCTCATCGGCAACGCCGGCAACAATATCCTCAACGGCGGCGCGGGCGCGGACACGATGACCGGCGGCGCGGGTAACGACACCTACATCGTCGACAATGCGGGCGACAAAGTCTCCGAGCGAGTCCACGGCGGCAATGACGAGGTGCGGTCGAGCGTCAGCTTCACCCTGGGCGCCAACATCGAGAACCTCACGCTTACCGGCGTGGCCTCGATCAACGGCACGGGTAACAAGGCCGACAACACGATCACGGGCAACGGGGCGGCCAATGTGCTGAATGGCAAGGGCGGCTTCGACACGCTGACCGGCGGCGGTGGCGCCGACACGTTCGTGTTCGCGAGCAAGGCCGACGCCGGCGTGAACTACACCACCATCACCGACTTCGAGCACGGCGTCGATCACATCGCGCTCGATCACTACTATCTGAAGAAGATCGGCATCGATGGCGCGCTCGACGAGGCGTTCTTCACCGCTTCCGCCCCCACGACCAAGGACCAGCACATCCTTTACGACAGCGCGACGGGCGTGATTTCCTACGACGCTGATGGCGTGGGCGCCAAAGCCGCGGTCGCGATCGGCGAGGTCACACCCGGCACCGTGCTCGATCATCATGATTTTCTCATCGTGTGAATCGACGGCGAGCGGTTAGCGTTCGAAACCGAACGCGCCTAGCTGCAATTGTGCACAGCTGGGCGTGATTCAAATGGCCTTCCTCAACTTACCGCACTAAAAGTGCACGCTTCCTCGCGTTGTGCTTACAGGCCGCTCACCCCGCGATCGTCGACAGGCCGGGATGTGCAAGGCGGTCAGTCATGGCGTTTCCGGCCAATATCAATCTTTCCAGCCTGGATGGCACCACCGGCTTCAAGCTGACGGGCGTGGGCGCGGGCGACCAGGCCGGCTATTCGGTCGCGTCGGCCGGCGACGTGAATGGCGACGGTTTCGCCGATCTGCTCATCGGCGCCAGGGGCGCCAGCGGCAGCTTCGATGCCGGTGCAAGCTATGTGGTTTTCGGCAAGGCGTCGGGTTTCGCCGCCAACATCAACCTCTCGACGCTCGATGGTACCACCGGCTTCAAGCTGAGCAGCACGACGTCGAACGACTATAGCGGCGTGTCGGTCTCGTCTGCCGGTGACCTGAACGGCGACGGCTTCGACGACCTGATCA
Organism: Reyranella sp. GW821-FHT12G01; assembly: GCF_058806575.1. Taxonomy (NCBI): domain Bacteria; kingdom Pseudomonadati; phylum Pseudomonadota; class Alphaproteobacteria; order Hyphomicrobiales; family Reyranellaceae; genus Reyranella; species Reyranella sp. GW821-FHT12G01. The sequence goes on along the minus strand of NZ_JBXAPV010000001.1, from coordinate 2,108,173 downwards.
TCGGCGCCGGCTATTCCAACCCGAATGGCTACCTGGCCGGCTCGGCCTTTGTCGTGTTCGGCAAGGCATCGGGCTTCGCCGCCAACATCAACATTTCCACGCTCGATGGCGTTGCCGGTTTCAAGCTGATTGGCGAGGGGCCGTCCGAATTGGCGGGCCGCTCGGTCGCGTCGGCGGGAGACGTGAATGGCGACGGCTTCGACGACCTGATCATCGGCGCCCCCTCGATCAACGGGAATCGCCCCACGAGCTATGTCGTGTTCGGCAAGGCGTCGGCTTTCGCCGCCAACATCAACCTTTCCACGCTCGATGGCGCCAACGGCTTCAAGCTGACTGGCGTGTCCGGGCCCGGCTTTAGCGGCTCCTCCGTCGCGTCGGCCGGTGACGTCAATGGCGACGGCTACGATGACCTGAGCATCGCCGGCGGGGGCTCGAGCTACGTCGTGTTCGGCAAGGCCTCGGGCTTCGCCGCCAATCTGGATCTTTCCACGCTCAACGGCGCCACGGGCTTCAAACTGAATGGCGGCATCAGCATCTCGTCAGCGGGTGACGTCAACGGCGACGGCTACGACGATGTGATCGTCGGGGCGACGGGCACAAGCTATGTCGTGTTCGGCAAGGCCTCGGGCTTCGCGGCCAACGTCGACCTCACGACGCTGAACGGAAGCAACGGATTCAAGCTCAATACCTCCGCCAATTCGGTCGCCTCCGCCGGCGACTTCAACGGCGACGGCTACGACGACCTGCTCCTCGCGGACGTGAGCGCGCAACCGAACGGCGGCAATTCCGGTGCGAGCTACATCGTGTTCGGCAAGGCATCGGGCTTTGGCGCCACCGTCGACGTTTCCACCCTGAACGGCATCACCGGCTTCAAGCTGAGTGGCGCGGGGAACAGCTTCAGCGGCCGATCGATCGCTTCCGCCGGCGACGTCAACGGCGACGGCTATGATGACCTGATCATCGGCGCGGCCCCCCAGTCATGGGTGAACGACACCCTTACCGGCGAAAGCTATGTGGTGTTCGGCGGCGCCGTCGGGGGCAGCACCCCCGTGACGACGACGGGCACCGGCGGGGCCGAAGTCCTGATCGGCGGCCTCGGCAACGACGTGCTGACGGGCGGCGGCGGGGCCGACGTGTTCAACGCCGGCGCGGGCAACGATCGCATCGTCGTGGCCGATCTCAATTTCCGTCTGGTCGACGGCGGCAACGGCACCGACACGCTGGCGCTGTCGGGCGCGGGCCAGACGCTCGACCTCACCTCCGTGGCGATGGCGGGCAGGCTGGAAGGCATCGAGCGCATCGATCTCACCGGCTCCGGCAACAACACTCTCATCGTCAACCAGGCCGCCGTGCTGGGCGGCGTCGGCGCCGTCACGGGCGGCAAGCACGTACTCACGGTCGAAGGCAACGTCGGCGACAAGATCTCGTTCGGCAACGAGGCGTGGACAAAGACCGGCTCGTTCACCGATGCCAGCGGCACGTTCGACCGCTGGGTGCTGGGCAACGCCGAGGTCGACGTCAAACAGAGCGTCTATTTCGGCTTGAACATCGACCTCTCCAGCCTGAACGGCACCACCGGCTTCAAGCTGACCGGCGTGGGTGCGGGCGATCAGGCCGGCTATTCGGTCGCGTCGGCCGGCGACGTGAATGGCGACGGCTTCGCCGACCTGCTCATCGGCGCCAGGGGCGCCAGCGGCAGCTTCGATGCCGGCGCAAGCTATGTCGTGTTCGGCAAGGCGTCGGGCTTCCCCGCCAACATCAATCTTTCGACGCTCGATGGCACCAACGGCTTCGCGCTGAGCAGCACGACATCGAATGACTATAGCGGCGTGTCGGTCTCGTCCGCAGGCGACCTCAACGGCGACGGCTTCGACGATCTGATCATCGGCGCCGGCTACTCCAACCCGAATGGTTACCTGGCCGGCTCGGCCTTTGTCGTGTTCGGCAAGGCGTCGGGCTTCGCCGCCAACATCAACATTTCCACGCTCAATGGGGTCAACGGCTTCAAGCTGATCGGCGAGGGTCCGTCCGAATTGGCGGGCCGCGCGGTCGCGTCGGCGGGAGACATCAACGGCGACGGCTTCGACGACCTGATCATCAGCGCGCCCTCGATCAACGGCAATCGCCCCACGAGCTATGTCGTGTTCGGCAAGGCGTCGGCCTTCGCCGCCACCATCAACCTTTCCACGCTCGATGGCGTCACCGGCTTCAAGCTGACCGGCCCGTCGGCGGGTGGCTTCAGCATCGCCTCCGTTGCGTCGGCCGGTGACGTCAATGGCGACGGCTACGACGACCTGGCTATCGGCGTCGGGAGCTCGAGCTACGTCGTGTTCGGCAAGGCCTCGGGTTTCACCGCCAGTCTGGACCTTTCCACGCTGGATGGCGCCACGGGCTTCAAGCTGAACGGCGGCGGCACGATCTCGTCGGCGGGTGACGTGAATGGCGACGGCTACGACGACGTGATCGTCGGGGCCACGGGCGCGAGCTATGTCGTGTTCGGCAAGGCCTCGGGCTTCACCGCCAACGTCGATCTCACGACGCTGAACGGAAGCAACGGCTTCAAGCTCAACACCGCGGCCAATTCCGTCGCCTCCGCCGGCGACTTCAACGGCGACGGCTACGACGACCTGCTCCTCTCGGACATGAGCCTGCAACCGAACGGCGGCAATTCCGGTGCAAGCTACATCGTGTTCGGCAAGGCATCGGGCTTTGGCGCCACCGTCGATGTTTCCGCCCTGAACGGCATCACCGGCTTCAGGCTGAGCGGCCCGGCGAACAGCTTCAGCGGCCGCTCGATCGCCTCGGCCGGCGACGTCAACGGCGACGGTTACGACGACCTGATCATCGGCGCGGCCCCCCAGTCGTGGGTCAACGACACCCTCACCGGCGAAAGCTATGTGGTGTTCGGTGCCGCCTTCGGGACGACGGTCACGACGACGGGCACCGCGGCGGCCGAGATCCTGATCGGTGGCAGCAGCAACGACGTGCTGACGGGCGGCGGCGGAGCCGACGTATTCAACGGCGGTGCGGGCAACGATCGAATCGTCGTGGCGGATCTCAGTTTCCGCCTGGCCGACGGCGGGCTGGGCACCGACACGCTGGCGCTGTCGGGCGCTGGCCAGACGCTCGACCTCACCTCCGTGGCGATGGCCGGCAGACTTGACGGCATCGAGCGCATCGACCTGACCGGCAGCGGCAACAACACCCTCGCCATCAACCAGGCCGCCGTGCTGGGTGGCGTCGGCGCCGTCACCGGCGGCAAGCACGTGCTGACGGTCGAGGGCAATGCCGGCGACAGGATCTCGTTCGGCACCGAAGCCTGGGCCAAGACCGGCTCGTTCACCGATGCCAGCGGCACCTTCGACCGCTGGGTGCTGGGCAACGCCGAGGTCGACGTCAAGCAGGGCGTCTATGTCGGCGTGCCGAACGTCGATCTGTCGGGACTGACCGGCACCAACGGCTTCAAGCTGACCGGTGTGACGGCGCGCGACACCGCGGGCCACTCGGTCGCGTCGGCGGGCGACGTCAACGGCGACGGCTACGACGACCTGATCATTGGCGCGCCCCTGGCCGACCCGAACGGCAACAGTTCCGGCGCGAGTTACGTGGTGTTCGGCAAGGCATCGGGCTTCTCCGCCAACATCGACCTGTCCACGCTGAACGGCACCACCGGCTTCAAGCTGAACGGCGTGGCGGCTAACGATCAGGCCGGCCTTGCGGTGGCGTCGGCGGGCGACATCAACGGCGATGGCTACGACGACCTGATCGTCGGCGACCGCAGCGGCAGCACCGGCTACGTCGTGTTCGGCAAGGGGTCGTTTGGCACCACCATCAATCTGTCCGGCCTCGACGGCACCACCGGCTTCAAGCTGGTCGGCGGCGCAAACGACGCGGCCCGGTCGGTGGCATCGGCCGGAGACATCAACGGCGACGGCTACGACGACCTGATCGTCGGTTCTCCGATCGGCAATGCGAGCTACGTCGTGTTCGGCAAGGCAACGGGTTTCGCCGCCACGTTCACTCTGTCCACCCTGAACGGCACCAACGGCTTCAAGCTGAGCGGCACGCCCACGTTCAGTTACCCCGGCACATCGGTTGCGTCGGCGGGCGACGTCAACGGCGACGGCTTCGACGACCTGATCATCGGCGCCACCTTCTCGGGCGTGAGCTCCGACCCCGGTGCCGCCTACGTGGTGTTCGGCAAGGCCTCGGGCTTCACCGCCAACATCAACCTCACGACCCTGAACGGCAGCAACGGCTTCAAGCTGACCGGCGTTACGGCCGCCGACAATACCGGCATCTCGGTCTCCTCGGCCGGCGACATCAATGGCGACGGCTACGCCGACCTGATCGTCGGCGCCAACGGCGCCGACCCGCACGGCAGCAGTTCCGGCGCGAGTTACGTGGTGTTCGGCAAGGGCTCGGGCTTCGCGGCCAACGTCAATCTTTCGAGTCTGGACGGCAGCAACGGCTTCAAGCTGAGCGGCACCGCGGCCGACGATGCCGCCGGCATCTCGGTCTCCTCGGCGGGCGACGTGAACGGCGACGGTTACGACGACCTGATCGTCGGCGCCAACGGAGCCGACCCGCACGGCGCCAATTCCGGCGCGAGCTACCTGGTGTTCGGCAAGGCCGGCGGCTTTGCCGCCAACCTCGATCTCTCCCTCTTCGACGGCATCAACGGCTTCAAGCTGAGCGGCGCTGCGGCCAGCGATGCCGCCGGTATCTCGGTCGCCGCGGCGGGCGACGTGAACGGCGACGGCTACGACGACCTGATCATCGGCGCCGACGCGACCGGCACCGTGGGGCGCGGCGCGGCCTATGTCATGTTCGGCGCCGCCTTCGGTGGCGCGGTGACGACGACCGGCACGGCGGCGGCGGAGATCCTGATCGGCGGCTCGACGGCCGACGTGCTGACGGGCGGCGGCGGCGCGGACGTGTTCCATGCCGGCGCCGGCGACGATCGCCTCGTGGTGAGCGACGTCACCTTCGGCCTGGCCGACGGCGGCAGCGGCAGCGACACGCTGGCCCTGTCGGGCGCGGGCCAGACGCTCGACCTCACCCTCCCCGGAACGCGGGTCGAGAGCATCGAGCGCATCGATCTCACCGGCACCGGCAACAACACGCTGGTGCTCAACGCGCGGACCGTCACCGGCCTCGTCGATGCCGCCTCGGGCGGCATGCACGTGCTCACGGTCATGGGCAATGCCGGCGACACGGTGCAACTGGGCGCCGAGAACTGGAGCAAGACCGGCTCGTTCACCGACGCCAACGGCACGTTCGACCGCTGGGTGCTGGGCAACGCCGAGGTCGACATCCAGCAGGGCGTCGCCGTCCCCGGCCCCACCCTGAACGGCACCGCAGGCAACGATACCCTCACCGGCACGTCACGCCCGGACATCCTGAACGGCCTGGACGGCAACGACATCCTCGATGGCGCCGCGGGCGCCGACACGATGACCGGCGGCACGGGCGACGACACCTATTACGTCGACAATGCCGGCGACCAGGTGGTCGAACTGGCGGGCGGCGGCACCGACACGATCTACACCACGCTCGACTACTCGCTGGCCGGCACCCAGGTCGAGAACCTGCGCGCCAATGCCGGTACGACCGGATTGAGCCTCACCGGCAACGGCATGGCCAACAGCCTGCTCGGCGGCGCCGGCAACGACACGCTCGACGGCGGGCTGGGCGCCGACACGATGACGGGCGGCGCGGGCAACGACACCTATTACGTCGACAATGCCGGCGACCAGGTGGTCGAGCAGGCGGGCGGCGGCACCGACACGGTCTACGCGAGCGTCGACTACACGCTGGCGGCCGGACAGGAGATCGAGGTTCTGCGCGCCAATGCCGGCACGACCGGTTTGAGCCTCACCGGCAACGCGCTGGCCAACAGCCTGATCGGCGGCGCCGGCAACGACATCCTCGATGGCGGCGCGGGCGCCGACACGATGACCGGCGGCGCGGGCGACGACACCTATTATGTCGACAATGCCGGCGACCAGGTCGTCGAGACGGCGGGCGGCGGCACCGACACGGTCTACACCAGCGTCGACTACACGCTGGCGGCCGGCACTTCTGTCGAGGTCCTGAGCGTCAACGCGGGCGCGACCGGATTGCACCTCACCGGCAACGAGCTGGCCAACACCCTGCTCGGCTATATCGGCAACGACACGCTCGACGGCGGTGCGGGTGCCGACATCCTGAGCGGTGGCGCGGGCAACGACACCTACTATGTCGACAATGTCGGCGACCAGGTGATCGAGACGGAAGGCGGCTACGACACGATCTACACCAGCGTCGACTTCACGCTGGCGGACGAAGTCGGTGTCGAGGTCCTGCGCGCCAATGCCGGCACGACCGGTCTGAGCCTCACCGGCAACTACATGGCCAACAGCCTGTTCGGCGGTGACGGCAACGACATCCTCGACGGCGGCGCCGGCAACGACACGATGACCGGCGGCGCGGGCGACGACACCTACATCCTCGACGCTCCCGGCGACGAGGTGATCGAGCTGGCGGGCGGCGGCACCGACACGATCTACGTGAGCGTCGACTTCACGCTGGCGGCGGGACTGGAGATCGAGGTCCTGCGCACCAATGCGGGCTCGGTCGGGCTGTACCTCACCGGCAACGAGCTGGCCAACAGCCTGTTCGGTGACGACGGCAACGACAAGCTGACGGGCGGCGGCGGCGCGGACAAGTTCGACGGCGGCGGCGGCGACGACCGGCTGGTCGTCAGCGACATGAACTTTGTCCAGGCCAAGGGCGGGAGCGGCACCGATACGCTGGCGCTCGATGGCGCGGGCCTGTCGCTCGACCTCACCGATCCGCTGACGGCGGCGAAGCTCGACAGCATCGAGCGCATCGACCTCACCGGCGCCGGCAACAACACGCTGACGATCAACCGGGCCGCTGTACTGGGCGGCATCGGCGCCGAGATCGGCGGCAATTACGTGCTCACGGTCGACGGCAATGCCGGCGACAAGGTGTCGTTCGGCGACTTTTCCTGGGTGAAGTCCGGATCGTTCACCGATTCGAGCGGTACCTTCGACCGCTACATCCTCGGCAATGCCGAGGTCGACGTGAAGCAGGGCGTGATCGTCGCTGCTCCGGCAAACCTCGATCTTTCGAGCCTCGACGGCACCAACGGCTTCAAGATGATCGGCGGGGGCGCGTCAGAGCGCAGCGGCCGCTCGGTCGCGGCGGGTGACATCAACGGCGATGGCTTTGCCGATGTGATCGTCGGGGCCTACGGCGCAACCTACAACGGCACTTATTCCGGCTCGAGCTACATCGTGTTCGGCAAGGCGTCGGGCTTCGATCCGACCATCGATCTCTCGACCCTGGATGGCAGCAACGGCTTCAGGGTGTATGGCCCCGCGCAAAGCCTCCTCGGCATCGCGGTCGCGTCGGCGGGCGATATCAACGGCGACGGTTTCGCCGACCTGATCGTCGGCGCCACGGGCGTGAATGGCTTTGCCGGAGCCAGCTACGTGGTGTTCGGCAAGGCAACTGGTTTTTACGGCAGCCTCGATATTGCCAGCCTCGATGGCACGAACGGATTCGTGCTGAACGGTGTTTCCGGGAACAACGGCTCGGGTGTCTTCGTAGCTTCGGCGGGCGACGTCAATGGAGACGGCTACGATGACATGATGGTCGCTGCCAGATTCGGCACCCCGAACGGCGCCAGCTATGTGGTGTTCGGCAAGGCTTCCGGCTTCGACGCCAGCTTCGATCTCTCGTCGCTCGACGGCGTCAACGGCTTCAAGCTGAGCGGCGGCTATGCCCTTGGTTCGGCGGGCGACATCAATGGCGACGGCTTCGACGATGTGATCGTCGGCTCTCGCTATCAGAATGCGGCCTACGTGGTGTTCGGCAAGGCGTCGGGCTTTGCCGCCAACACGAATCTCGCGAGCCTCGACGGCAGCAACGGCTTCAAACTGAACGGCGGCGACTGGACAGGCCGCTCCGTCGCATCGGCGGGCGATGTCAACGGCGACGGCTTTGCCGACCTGATCATCGGCGCTCCGTATGCCGGCAGCGGTTATATCGGCTGGGCCTACGTGGTGTTCGGCAAGGCGTCGGGCTTTGGCACCACGATGGATCTTGCGACGCTCGACGGCAGCAACGGCTTCCGCCTGAGCGGTGTGACCGGTTGGGACGCCACCGGCTGGTCGGTCGCCTCGGCGGGCGATTTCAACGGCGACGGCTTCGACGACCTGATCGTCGGCGCCCAGTTCGTCTCTGCGCACGGCGCCTACTCCGGCGCGAGCTACGTCGTGTTCGGCAAGGCGTCGGGCTTTGCCGCCGACCTCGACCTTGGACTGCTCGACGGCAGCAACGGCTTCAAGCTGAGCGGCGAGGCGACACGCAATAACGCCGGCTATTCGGTGGCGTCGGCGGGCGACGTGAACGGCGATGGCTACGACGATCTGATCGTCAGCGCCCCGTTTGCCAGCTCGAACGGTGCCTTTTCCGGCACGAGTTATGTCGTGTTCGGCGGCGCGTTCGGCGCCCTGGACGCACCGGTCACGACCACCGGCACGGCCGCAGCCGAAATCCTGACGGGCGGGCGCGGCAACGACGTGCTGACCGGCGGCGGCGGAACCGACGTGTTCCACGCCGGCGCGGGCGACGACCGTCTGGTCGTGAGCGACCTCACCTTCCGCCTGGCCGACGGCGGCAGCGGCACCGACACGCTGGCGCTGTCGGGCGCGGGCCTGTCGCTCGACCTCACCGATCCGATGATGGCGGCGAAGCTCGACAGCATCGAGCGCATCGACCTCACCGGCACCGGCAACAACACGCTGACGATCGATTCTTTCGCGGTGCTGGGCGGCGTCGGCGCCGTCTCCGGCGGCAAGCACGTGCTGACGGTCGAGGGCAATGCCGGCGATACGGTGCTGCTGAGCGACAACGAGGCCTGGGCCAGGGCCGGTTCCTTCACCGATGCCAGCGGCACCTTCGACCGCTGGGTGTTCGGCAACGCCGAGGTCAACATCGAGCGCGGCCTGACCGTGCCGCATTTGCAGAACCTCGTGCTCTCGGGCCTCGACGGCACCCTGGGCTTCACGCTGAACGGAGCGGAGACCAATAACCGCAGCGGCTTCTCGGTCGCGTCGGCGGGCGACCTCAACGGCGACGGCTATGCCGACCTGATCGTCGGCAGCTTCAGCGCCGGCAGCTACGTGGTGTTCGGCAAGGCGTCGGGCTTCGGCGCTTCGATGGATCTCTCGTCGCTGGACGGCAGCAACGGCTTCAAGCTGAGTGGCCCGGGCTTCAGCGGCCAGGCGGTCGCGTCGGCGGGCGACGTCAACGGCGACGGCTATGCCGACTTGATCATCGGCGCGCCCCGGTACGACGGCGGCGACCATTCGAGCGGCGCGAGCTACGTCGTGTTCGGCTCCGCGTCGGGCTTTGTAGCCAACTTCGACCTCACCACCCTGGACGGCACCAACGGGTTCCGGCTGGACGGCGTGTCGCTGTTCGAACAGGTCGGCATGTCGGTCGCGTCGGCAGGCGACATCAACGGGGACGGCTTCGACGATCTCATCATCGGCGCGCCTTATGGCTCGCCGAACGGCACCTACTCCGGCACCAGCTACGTGGTGTTCGGCAAGGCGTCGGGCTTCAGCTACTCGATGAATTTGTCGACCTTGGACGGCAGCAACGGCTTTGTCCTCAAGGGCGCGTCGGCCTCGAACTTCCTCGGCGGTTCGGTCGCGTCGGCCGGTGACGTCAATGGCGATGGCTTCGCCGACCTGATCGTCGGCGCCCGCTATGCCGATCCGGACGGCCGCTTTGCCGGCACGAGCTACGTGATCTTCGGCAAGGCCGGTGGCTTTGCCGCCGAGTTCGACCTCGGAACCCTCGACGGCAGCACCGGCTTCAAGCTGGTCGGCGCGCCGTACGACCGGGCCGGCCGGGCAGTCGCCTCGGCGGGCGACGTGAACGGCGATGGCTTCGACGACCTGATCGTCGGCAGCTGGCAGGCTGGCTACAACAGGACGGGCGCCAGCTTCGTGGTGTTCGGCAAGGCGTCGGCCTTCGACGCCACGATGGATCTTTCGACGCTCGACGGCAGCAACGGCTTCCGCCTGAGTGGCGCGGGCGAGAGCAATCTCGCCGGCTATTCGGTCGCCTCGGCGGGCGACGTCAACGGCGACGGCTTCGACGACCTGATCGTCAGCGCCACCGGTGTGGGCGACGGGTCCGGCACGAGCTACGTGGTGTTCGGCAAGGCCTCGGGCTTCGCCGCCAACATCGACCTCGGCCATCTCGGCGATGCCGGCATCGAGCTGATCGGCACGGCGCGCGACAGCAGCGGCACGTCGGTCGCCTCGGCGGGCGATGTGAATGGCGACGGCTACGACGACCTGATCGTCGGCGCACCGAATGGCTCCATCAACGCCGGTTACTCGGGCACGAGCTACATCGTGTTCGGCGGCGCGTTCGGCGCTTCGGACACGCCGGTCACGACGACCGGCACCTCGGCGACGGAAGTGTTCACCGGCGGGCGCGGCAACGACGTGCTGACGGGCGGCGGTGGAACCGACGTATTCCATGCCGGCGCGGGCAACGACCGTCTGGTGGTGAGCGACCTCACCTTCCGCCTGGCCGACGGCGGCACCGGCACCGACACGCTGGCGCTCGACGGTTCGGGCCTCTCGCTCGACCTCACCAACCTGACGATGGCGGCAAAGCTCGAAAGCATCGAGCGCATCGACCTCACGGGCACCGGCAACAACACGCTGACGATCGACCAGTTCGCGGTCCTGAACGGCGTCGGCGCCGTCACCGGCGGCAAGCACGTGCTGACGGTCATGGGCAATGCCGGCGATACGGTTCTGCTGACGGAGCAGTACTGGGCGAAGGTCGGCTCCTTCACCGACGCCAGCGGCACCTTCGATCGCTGGGCGCTGGGCAATGCCGAGGTCAATATCGAGCGCGGCCTGACCGTGCCGCACGCGCAGAACGTCCAGCTCTCGAGCCTCGACGGCACTCTCGGCTTCCGGTTGGACGGCGTGGCGGACAACGACCGCAGCGGCCTCTCGGTCGCATCGGCGGGCGACCTCAATGGCGACGGCTTCGCCGACCTGATCGTCGGCAGTTCCAACGCCGGCAGCTACGTCGTGTTTGGCAAGGCGTCGGGCTTCGGTGCTTCGATCGATCTCTCGGCGCTGGACGGCAGCAACGGCTTCAAGCTGAGTGGCCCGGGCTTCAGCGGCCAGGCGGTCGCGTCGGCGGGCGACGTGAACGGTGACGGCTATGCCGACCTGATCATCGGCGCGCCCCGCTTCGACGGCGGCGATCATTCCAGCGGCGCGAGCTACGTCGTGTTCGGCACGGCATCGGGCTTCGGCACCAACCTCGACCTCACCACGCTGGATGGCACCAACGGGTTCCGGCTGGATGGCGTGTCGCTGTTCGAACAGGTCGGCATGTCGGTCGCATCCGCGGGCGATCTGAACGGCGACGGCTTCGACGACCTGGTCATCGGCGCGCCTTACGGCTCGCCGAACGGCACCTACTCCGGCACCAGCTACGTGGTGTTCGGCAAGGCCGGTGGCTTCGACGCCACGATGGATCTGGCGACGCTGAACGGCAGCAACGGCTTTGTCCTCAAGGGCGCGTCGACCTCGAACTTCCTGGGCGGCTCGGTCGCCTCGGCCGGTGATGTCAACGGCGACGGCTTCGACGACCTGATCGTCGGCGCCCGCTACGCCGACCCCGACGGCCACCTTGCCGGCACCAGCTATGTGATCTTCGGCAAGGCCGGCGGCTTTGCCGCCGAGTTCGACCTCGGCACCCTCGACGGCAGCACCGGCTTCAAGCTGGTCGGCGCACCTTATGATCGGGTCGGCCGCGCGGTCGCGTCGGCGGGTGACATCAACGGCGACGGCTTCGACGACCTGATCGTCGGCAGCTGGCAAGCCGGCTACAACAGCACGGGCGCCAGCTATGTGGTGTTCGGCAAGGCGTCGGGCTTCGGCGCCAGCTTCGATCTCTCGACGCTCGACGGCAGCAACGGCTTCCGCCTGAGCGGCGCGGGCGAGAGCAATTTCGCCGGCTATTCGGTGGCGTCGGCGGGCGACTTCAACGGCGATGGTTTCGACGATCTGATCGTCAGCGCCACCAATGCCGGTTCGGACGGCAACAGGTTCGGCACGAGCTACGTCGTGTTCGGCAAGGCCTCCGGTTTCGCCGACAACATCGACCTCGGCCATCTCGGCGATGCCGGCATCGAGCTGTTCGGCACGACGGGCGATGGAAGCGGCACGTCGGTCGCCTCGGCGGGCGACGTGAATGGCGACGGCTACGACGACCTGATCGTCGGCGCGCCCAACGCCTCCCTCAGCGGTGCGTCTTCGGGCTCGAGCTACATCGTGTTCGGTAACGCCTTCGGCGCCTCGGTGACGACGACCGGCACGGGTGCGGCCGAGATGCTGATCGGCGGTGCAAGCGACGACGTGCTGACCGGCGGCGGCGGGGCCGACGTGTTCCACGCCGGCGCAGGCAACGACCGATTGGTGGTCAGCGACCTCACGTTCCGGCTGGCCGACGGCGGCAACGGCATCGACACGCTGGCGCTGTCGGGCGCGGGCCTGTCGCTCGATCTCACCGATGCCTTGATGGCGGCGAGGCTCGACAGCATCGAGCGCATCGATCTCACGGGCACCGGCAACAACACGCTCAAGGTTGACGCAGCTTCCATCCTCGGCGGCGTCGGCGCCGTCGCGGGCGGCAAGCACGTGCTGACCGTCGAAGGCAATGCCGGCGACGCGGTGGCATTGGGCACCGAGGCCTGGATCAAGACGGGCTCGTTCAGCGACGGCGCTGGCACGTTCGACCGCTGGGTGCTGGGCGATGCCGAGATCGACATCCAGCAGGGCATCGCCGTGGTGGCCGCCATCCTGACCGGCACCACGGGCGACGATGTCCTCACCGGCACCGCGCATACCGACATCCTGAACGGCCTGGACGGCAACGACACCCTCGACGGCGGCGCCGGTCCCGACACGATGACCGGCGGCCTCGGCAACGACAAATACTTCGTCGACGATGCCGGCGACGTGGTGATCGAGACGGCAGGCCAGGGCAACGACACGGTCTACACCAGCGTCGATTTCACGCTGACCGCCGGCCAGGAGATCGAATACCTCCGCGCGATGGCCGGCACGAGCGGCCTCACCCTCACCGCCAACGACGGCGGCGTCGCCTTGTTCGGCGCCGACGGCAACGACACGCTGATCGGTGGTGGCGGCAACGACAAGCTCGATGGCGGCCTGGGCGCCGACACGATGGAAGGCGGCCTCGGCAACGACACCTACTATGTCGACGACGAGCACGACGTGGTGATCGACACGGGCGGCAACGACACGATCCGCACCACCGTCAGCTACACGCTGGCGGCGGGCCAGGAGATCGAATACCTGCGCGCCTCGACGCTCATCTCGGTGGGCCTCACCCTGACCGGCAACGAATTCGCCAACACGCTGTTCGGCGGCGCGGGCGACGACACGCTGGTGGGTGGCGACGGGGCCGACAAGCTCGATGGCGGCGTCGGCGCCGACACGATGGAAGGCGGCACCGGCAACGACACCTACTACGTCGACAATATCGACGACGTGGTGATCGAGGCCGCGGGCGCGGCGGGCGGCAGCGACACGGTGCGCGCGTCGGTGAGCTACACGCTCACGGCCAATGTCGAGAAGCTGTTCCTCTCCGGCACCGACAACATCAACGGCACCGGCAACGCGCTCGCCAACACGATGACCGGCAACGACGGCAACAACATCCTCGACGGCGGCGCGGGCGCCGACACGATGTCCGGCGGGCTGGGTGACGATACCTACTACTTCGACTCGAGTTCCGACCGGGCGCTGGAGGCCGATGGCGGCGGCACCGACACGATCTACACCGGCGTGACCTACACGCTGCGGGCCGGCACCGAGATCGAGGTCCTGGCGATCAATCCGGACGCGGCTTACGCCAACCTCGCGATCAACCTGACGGGCAACGAATACGCCAACACGCTGATCGGCAACGATGCCCGCAACATCCTGACCGGGATGGGCGGCAACGACACGATGATCGGCGGCGACGGCGACGACGTCTATTACGTGACCGATGCCGGCGACATCGTGACCGAGACCGCGAACCATGGCACCGATACGGTCTACACGACCGTCAGCTATGGCCTGTCGGCCAATGTCGAGCTCCTGAAGGCGCAGGGCACCGGCAATATCGACCTCACCGGCAACGGCCTCGACAACACCATCGTGGGCAACGACGGCAACAACCGGATCGATGGCGGCGCGGGCGCCGACACCATGACCGGCGGCGCGGGCAACGACACCTACGTCGTCGACAACGCAGGCGACAAGATCATCGAGAAGGCCGATGGCGGCGACGATGCCGTCGAGGCGAGCATCAGCTTCACCCTGGGCAATTACATCGAGAAGCTGACCCTCACCGGCTCGGCCGCGATCGACGGCACCGGCAACAAGGCGGCCAACACCATCGTCGGCAATGGTGCTGCGAACGTCATCGACGGCAAGGGCGGGATCGATACGCTGACCGGCGGCGCCGGCGCGGACACGTTCATCTTCTCGAGCAAGCCGGATGCGATGGTGAATTACGCAACCATCACCGACTTCGAGCACGGCACCGACCACATCGCGCTCGACCACTACTACTTCAAGAAGATGGGCACCGACGGCGCGCTCGACGCCGCCTTCTTCACCGCCTCCGCGCCCACGACGAAGGACCAGCACGTCCTCTACGACCAGGGCACCGGCGTGATCTCCTACGACGTCGACGGCAACGGCGCCCAGGCCGCCGTCGCGATCGGCAAGGTCACGGCCGGCACCGTGCTCGACCATCACGACTTCCTGATCGTGTAACCGCACAGGACCTGAAACTGTTTGCGCTGCGTCTCAGATTCGCAGCGTTTTTACATCAACGTCTCAATCGCTCCCCCCTCGCCTTCCCGCTGAACCGGGCGCGTGGCACCCCGCTTTCGAAAGCGAGGGAGTGCGCGCCATGGCTTACGATGTCGTTTTCGGTCCCGGCCAGTACAGCCTGATCTCGGTCGAGGACGGCAGGAAGACCCTGCTGGCGGGGTATGCCATCGCCGGTATCAATGGCAGCTCGGATACCCTGCTGACCATTGCGTCGACCGGCAGCGTCTACCGGGAGAGCGGCGGTGGCGCCGTCTACTTCTCCGGCGGATCGGTCACCAACTACGGGTCCATCTTCGGGAATGCCGCCAGTGGTGTCTCGGTCACGAACGCCGGGACCGTCACGAACTACGGCACCATCGCCGCCGACAATGCCGGGGTCGATTTCACCGCTATGGGCCGGGGCACCGCCACGCTCACCAATTCCGGCAGCGTGGTCGGGATGTTCGGGGTCTATTCCTTCAACAACAGCGGCACCAACACCATCGTCAATACGGCCGGCGGCACCATCCAGGGCACGGCGGGCACGGCGATCTACAGCAACGGCGCCGCCCTCAACCTCACCAATGCCGGCTCGATCATCGGCGACATCTCGATATTTCGGTCAGCATCGACCGACACCGTCGTCAACGACGGCGTGATCCAGGGCAACGTCAACTTAAACTTGGGCAACGACACCTACAGCGGCGTCGGGCGGGTCAGCGGCACCGTGTATGGCAGCGAGGGCAACGACACGCTGAGCGGCGGCATCTACGACGACCGGCTCGACGGCGGCAACGGCGACGACATCCTCGACGGCGGCCGCGGCATCGACATCATGACCGGCGCACCGGGCAACGACACGTTCTACGTCGACTCCGCGCGCGACCAGGTGATCGAATATGCCGGCGCCGGCACCGACACGGTCTATACGAGCGTGAGCTACGTGTTGCGCGCGAACATGTCGATCGAGTTCCTGTCGGTCAATCCCGCCGCGGAGTACGCCAACGTCGCGATCGACCTCACCGGCAACGAGTTCGCCGGCACGCTGACCGGCAACGACGCCAACAACAGGCTGAACGGCAAGGGTGGCGCCGACACGATGATCGGCGGCGACGGCGACGACACCTATTACGTCGACGACGCCGGCGATGTCGTGGTCGAGACCGCCAACCACGGCACCGACACCGTCTTCACCTCCGTGAGCCACACGCTTTCGGCCAATGTCGAGATCCTGCGCGCGCTCGGCGCCGGGGACATCGCGCTCACTGGCAACAGCCTCGCCAACACGATCATCGGCTATGCCGGCGCCAACGTCATCGACGGCGGCGCGGGCGCCGACACGATGACCGGCGGTGCGGGCGACGACACCTATATCGTCGACAATCCAGGCGACAAGGTCTCGGAACGGCCGGGCGGCGGCAACGACGAGGTGCGGTCGAGCATCAGCTTCATCCTGGGTGGCAACGTCGAGAACCTGACGCTCACAGGCACGGCCGCGATCGACGCGACGGGCAACAAGGCGGCCAACACGATCACCGGCAACGATGCCGCGAACACGATCGCGGGCGCCAGCGGGATCGACACGCTGACCGGCGGCGGCGGCGCCGACACCTTCGTCTTCGCAAGCCGCCTCACCGCGGCGAACCACGCCACGATTACCGACTTCCAGCACGGCACCGACCACATCGCGCTCGACGATTCGATCTTCAAGCGCATCGGCAGCGCCGGCTCGCTCGACGAGGCCTTCTTCACCGCCTCCGCCCCCACCACCAAGGACCAGCACATCCTCTACGACCAGAGCACGGGCGTGATCTCCTACGATGTCGACGGCGTCGGCGTGAAGCCCGCCATCGCCTTCGCGCAGGTCACGCCGGGCACGGTGCTCGACCACCACGACTTCCTGATCGTGTGAGCGCGCGGCCTCTGCATCTTCAGCGCATCTGCACGGCAATTGCCCCAGACAAGCCCGAAGCCTCCCACCGAAACGACGTATTTCGCAGGCCTATAGGGGCCGAAGCGAAAATCGGTGGAGTAGATCATGTCCTCGAGACTCTGGCTGTGCGCCCTGCTCGTCACGGCATCGTCCACTGCCGCACTGGCCGCCAACGACGGTGCGCCCAATGCAGGCCCAGGCCCCGGTCCGGGCAGCGCCCCGAACACCGCCACCGCTCCCTATTCGCCGCCGGTGATGCAGCCGCCGACGACGCAGCCGCCCACGATCCAGCCCCAGGCCGGCGCCCCCGCCTGCCGCCAGGCCAAGCCGCGGCCGCAACTGACCGCCGAGGAGAAAGCGCGCCGCCAGGCCATCAGGGCGCAGCGTGTCGCGCAGGGATCGGCGCAAGGAACGGGAACAGCCCAGGCCCCGAAGCCGCATCACGCCAAGCTGCCGCTCTGCTGAGCGGCGAGCGCTCAGTCGATTTCCTGTAGCGCCTTCTCGAGCACGTCCATCTCGAGCGTGATGTTGCCTACATCCTTGTCCAGCTTGGAACAGGCGATGTGGAACGACTCGTTGCCGCGAATGGCGCCGATCAGGAGCTGATTGAACGCCGACTTGGTGCGCAGTTCGATCAGCTTCGCCTGCGGGTTGGCATTGAACAGCATCATGTGCAGCGCCGAGCCGGACGGCCCCGCGACATGCGTTGCGTTGGCCACGATGGCCACCTGCTCCTCCACCGGCAACGCTTCGGGATGCACGATCTCGTAGCCCTTGCTTCGGAACAGGGCTTCCGCCGCGTCCTCGTTGACGATCGTCCCGCGTTGCGCTCCGCCGGTCTGTGCAGCGCCGAACGCGCGCCGGCTGAGATAGACCTTCTCGGGCGTCGGCCCCTTCTTCGCCCGGTCCCGCAACAGCCGCTCGCGCAGGTGATCGAAGACGGTGCACATGCCGGGCGACGCCTTGATGCCCTGCCAGAACTGCGACGACGGCACGATCAGCCTTGCCACGAGAAGGTCGCGACTGGCGGCGATCCGGATGCGCGAGGGCGACACGTCGAGCGCCGCCAGGAGCTTCGTCGCGAAGGGCGGCGGGCTCAGCCGGTCGTTCCAGTCGTGGAACAGCACCGGGATGGTCGCGTCGGCCTTCGTCAGGTACCAGGCGCGCGACAGCGATTCGAGGAGGAACTGGCCGAAGTTGGCGGAGAGCGAGCCCAGGTAAATGCTCGTCCCGTAAATGCGGGCCGCCTCCTCCAGCCGGGCGCGCTCGACGGTGGGCGGGTTCACGCGCCTGTAGATGCGATGCTTCGTCAGCTCGTCATGTTCCAGAAAGCCGGGAACGATCTTCCCGTCGTCGCGATAGACCGCGCCGGAAAAGGCGCCGGGCGGCAGTTGCGGATCCCTGACCTTCGAGACGAAGGCCGGCATGACCGTCTCGACCTCCAGCGGCACGGCCTCCACGACCGGCGCCGGCGCGCGCATCGGGCTGAGGTTGAAGAAGGTGGCTCGGCCCTGGCTCCATTTCCAGTGCGGAGGCCGCCTGGACTGCGGCGTCGCTTCGCGCTTGGGTTTGGGCTGGCGTGGGGGCTTCGGCTCGCGCGCGGGCTTCGCCTCGCGCTTCGGCCGGGGCGACGGCTCGATGAAGGTTCGGGCCGGCGGGTCGCCTTCGAGGGGATTGAGTTCGCTACCCGACCATCGGGGCCGGGTGCCCCCAGTGGAAGATTGATCCGACGCCATTCCTGATCCTTGCCTGACGGGCCAGACTAGCGACTGGGCCGATCAAGCGGAAGTTTACAGCAATCGGAACCGTTCGAGGCTCGTCTACATTTCCGCAGTACGGGCGAGCAGATCGTCGCACGCTGCGATCACGTCGTTCACGCCTCGACTACTTCGCCAACGGCCTGCAGGCCGCCAGTCGCGCCTCGCCGCCCCATTGCTCGAAGACGGTGCGGACGGCCTTGTCGATGTCGGCCTGCGTGTAGGTGAGCCCGACGACCCGCCTGATGTCGTGCTTGGGGAAGATCACGTACTGCACGTCGTCGCGCGCGAGCTTCTTGATCCCCTCATAGGTCTCCGTGCCGGTGACCTCCTTCTGCCCGAGAGCCGCCGCCAGCCGGATGGAACCCTCTCCGATCGAGGTTGGCGGGCCGCTGTCGCCGGTCACCGCGAAGGCCGTCACGCCCGTCGCATTGTCGCGCACGACCACGAAGTCGCCGTCGTCGGTGCGGACGCCCTGCGAGCGCCAGTCCGCGCCGCCGGGCAGGACGATGGCGTTGAAGACGAGAGGATCGATGTAGCGGGCCTGGTCGCATTCGGAGCGCGACGGATCGACCAGCAGCGACGTCTGGGAAACGAAATAGCCCTTGTAGGGCCCGCTCTGGATCCGGCACGGCACCGGCCAGGCCTGGCCGGGCTGCACGGCCCACGGAATGATGCTTCTGGTCGCGACCTGGAACTCGGCGTCGGGCGCGTAGTTCGCGTCCCGGGCGCTCTCGAACGCGCGCAGAAGGCGCGAGTAGCATTCGCCCTGCCGCGGCCAGCACAGGAGGCTGGTGCCATCACGCTTGCGCACGTTGGTGAGGGCGTTGCCCATGTTGTTGAAGGCCAGGCCCTTGTTCGCCCAGGGATCGTCGGGGTGATAGGAGCGCGACGACCCGTCGGTGTTCACGTCGAGGTTCGATCGGAAGTAGAGCGCGGGTATGCCCGTGTCAGCCGCGTAGATGCCGGTCTTGTCCTTGTCGACATGCCGGACCGTGAGCTTCATGTCGCAGTCCGCCGCGCCGAGCGGCGAAGCGGCCGCGCCGGCGAGCAGTATCCCGGCAAGAATCATCCCTGGAAAGGTACGCATCAAAGTCTCCCCCGACACCCGAGCGTTTTACCGGACCACACGCTATACGAGATAAAGTTTAGCGTCACGACCTCCATAAGAGCTGCCAGCCGGCCGCACTTCCTGGTGGCGAGTCCCCATATTTTTCGCGCGTCGTTGCTCTCTGCAGAACGGGTCGTAAGGGCAGCGTAAGCGCTGGCTGGCACTTTCACCGGACAAGCCCGCAAAGGGCCTATCGGGGGATAGGATGGCGCAACCGCTTTGGCCGAACGTGAGCCACGCGCAATATCGCAACGAACGGGGAGAGTCGTCCCGCCGCCGCGAGGATGCGCGCGAGCGCTGAGGCGCCGCCCGCACCTCCCGGGGAGCTAAGCCGGCCCTTTCGGTCGGACAATCGAAGCAGGTGACGAGGTAGACCGGGTCGGTCCCCTCGACGGCTTCGGCGTGGCATTCTTCTGCACCGCAAGGAGCAGCCATGTTCGACCATCTGGGAATCGTCTTCCGCGATCTCGCAGCCGCCGGCGCCTTCTATCGCGCGGTGCTGGCGCCCCTCGGTATCAAGCTCGCAGAAGATCACGGCGGCTCCGACGGCGCCGGCTGGCTGGTCTTTTCCACGGGCGAACCGGAATCGCCCTTCTTCGTGGTGGCGGGAGGCCGGCCCACCTTCTGGACCGATGGACATGAGCCCGCGCGCAGTCCCGCGCACTTCGCCTTCCGCGCACCGGCGCGCACCGCGCGGATCGCGTCTCGTTATCGCGCGGGTGGAGGATCGATCCTGAAGGAATCGATGAAGCGGCGCGTGTCGGGGCGGTCGGCGGTGCCGCCGGGCGTCACCGTGACCACGACCATCTGATAGAAGCGCGCGCCCGCGAACACGATGCGCATGACGAGGACGACGCCCTTGTCCTGTTCGATGACGAACTCCCGCGCCGGCTGGCCGGCCACGGTCAGCGCCTTGTCCGACAGCAGCTTGTGGCCCTTGGCGACGGCGTCGCGCGCGGCCTCCAGCGCCTTGTCGAGGCTGAGGCCCGCGACCGCTTCGGCGGGATAGTCCATGTAGCTCACGAGGTAGGCTGTGTTGGGGCGCTCGACCACCGCCTGCATCATCGGGATCTTCTTGCCCTGGACCGGCGTCTGGACCGTCTCCAGCTCGGGCGTTCCCGGCATCTGGATGCTGTAGCGCCCGCCCTGGGACCGGTATTCGCTCCACCCTTGCGCCGTCGCGCCGGCCGTTGCCGCCAGCGTGAAGAACAGTCCCAACAGGATCGATTTCAACAGCGCCATCGCAGGTCCCTCCCCCGGGACGGCGACTGTAGCGCATCGAGGCGCGTCAGGGCATGGGCAGGAGATTGAAGCGACAGGAATACTCCCGGTTCACCACCTGCAGGTCGCGGCCCCTCGCGTTGCCAACGAGATCGACGGTGAAGGTCCTGCTTCCCACCGGCACGGTGATGGTCTTGTTGACGAAACCGTCGGCGGACATCGGCACCAGGAAAGCCGTCCTCTCGCCGGTCTTCACCGACAGGGCGCTTCCGGCATCGGCGAAATCGAAGAACAGCTTCGAGACATCGGCCTGCTGACAGGCGAACGCCGATGCGGGGTCGAGCGTCACCCGCGCCCGCCAGGGCTCGGCCGATGCCGTCGTCGACGCGGCGACGACACATAGCGCAACGATGGCCGGAAGTGTGCGCACGAAGGCCTCCAGGGGGTTTCCGGTTCCAGATTTCTCGAGATCAACTGCAGGGCGGGCCCGCAGTTGCGGCGGATGATAAAGGGCCTTGCTTCACGCCCCTTTTCCCCGGTTCAGGCAACCCGGGCAGGGCAAAAACGTTACTCAGCCTCGGGGCCGGAACGACGCCACACGGCGCGTCATCGGGCACATCTTGGAGTACTGGGTGAACGAGCCGGTCCAAAGCGTCGATCTCACGAATTGCGATCGCGAGCCCATCCACATTCTGGGCGCCATCCAGCCCATCGGCTTCCTGATCGCGCTGACCTCGGACTGGATGATCGCGCGCGCCTCGGCCAACGTCGAAGATCATCTCGGCTTCGGTCCGGAAGAGCTTTTGGGCAAGCCGCTCGCGGACTTCTTCCAGGCCGAGGCGATCCACGACCTGCGCAACCGCACCATCATGTTGCGCGGACCCGACTCGGTGGAGCGGCTGTTCGACGTCGAGGCCGTCGACGGCCGGCCGCATTTCGACATCGCCATTCACCTGTCGGCGGGCAGCGTCGTGATCGAGGGCGAACCCTCCTCGGGCGAGCATCGCGATTCGACCGGCATCGTGCGCTCGATGATCGGCCGCCTCGACCAGTGCGACGACCTCAACGCCTTCTTCCGCGAGGGCGCGCGCCAGGTGCGCGGCCTCACCGAGTTCGACCGCGTGATGGTCTACCGCTTCGCCCCCGACGGTTCGGGCGAGGTGGTGGGCGAGGCCTGCAAGCCCGGCATCGGCACCTTCCTCGGCCTGCGCTATCCCGCCAGCGACATCCCCCAGCAGGCGCGCGAGCTCTACAAGCGCAACCTGCTGCGCGTCATCTGCGACGTGAATGCCGAGCCGGTGCCGATCGTGCCGCAGCTCGACCCGTCGGGCCGGCCGCTCGATCTCTCCCTCTCGGCGTTGCGCGCCGTCTCGCCGATCCACATCGAGTACCTGCGCAACATGGGCGTCGGCGCCTCGATGTCGATCTCGATCATCGTCGAGGGCAGGCTGTGGGGCCTGTTCGCCTGCCATCACTATTCGGCGCGCTGCCCGAGCTTCGAGCGCCGCGCCGTCAGCGAGCTGTTCGCGCAAATGTTCTCGATGCGGCTGGAGGCGCGCGAGCGCCAGGAGCATGTCGCCTACGAACGCCGCGCGCGTGACGTCTCCGACCAGTTGCTGGGCGCCATCGCCTCCAACGAGACGCTGCTCGAGGATCCCGACTGGCTGGCCGACATCCTGATGCGCGCCATCCCGGCCGACGGCATGGGCATCTGGATCGCCGGCTCCTACGCCTTTTCCGGCGTCGTGCCCTCGACCGACGAATTCCGCCGCATCGTCCGCGCGCTGAACGGCACGCAGGCGGGCAAGGTCTTCGCCACCGACCATATCGGCTCGATCCTCGACGGCGCGGGCGCCTTCGCCTCGACCTCGGCGGGCCTGCTCTCGATCCCGATCTCGCGGTCGCCGCGCGACTACGTCGTGCTCTTCCGCTCCGAGATGGTGCGCTCGGTCCGCTGGGCGGGCGATCCGCAGAAGCCGGTCCAGTTCGGCCCCAACGGCCCGCGGCTCACGCCGCGCCAGAGCTTCGAGGAATGGAAGGAGCTGGTGCAAGGCAAGTCGCAACCCTTCAGCCCCGCCGAGTTGCGGGTCGCCGAGACGCTGCGCGCGACGTTGATCGAGGTCGTGCTGCGCCTGGCCGACGAGGCGACCGCCGAGCGCCAGCAGGTGAGCGCGCGGCAGGAGCTGCTGATCGCCGAGCTGAACCACCGGGTGCGCAACATCCTGGGCGTGATCCGCGGCCTCATCCGTCAGTCGCAGCCTGACGAGCCCGCAGTGAAGGACTTCGTGCGCCTGGTCGACGGCCGCATCCATGCACTGGCGCGCGCGCACAACCAGATCACCGACGACCACTGGGGCCCGGCGCCGATGCAGGCGCTGATCGACGCCGAGACGGCGGCGATCGTCGGCGACAAGGAGCGGCTGGTCTCCGAGGGCAGGCCCCTCCTCCTCAAGCCGCAAGCGTATTCGACGGTGGCGCTGCTGCTGCACGAACTGGTCACCAACTCGACCAAGTACGGCAGCCTCTCGACGCCGACCGGCCGCACGCGGCTCGGCTGGCATCTCGACGCCAGGGGCGACCTGATGCTCGAATGGTCCGAGAGCGGCGGCCCGCCGGTGAAGAAGCCGAGCCGCAAGGGCTTCGGCACCACCATCATCGAGCGCTCGATCCCCTACGATCTCGGCGGCGCGGCCGAGATGAGCTACCTGCGCGATGGCATCAAGGCGTCCTTCCGCATTCCGGCGCGCCATGTCGTCGAGCCCAAACCCGGCGCCGTGACGCCCTCGCGCTACCAGCGCTCCGCGCCCGGTCATCCGCAGGCGCAGCCGGGACAGATCCTCAAGGGCTGCTCCATCCTGCTGGTCGAGGACAGCCTGATCATCGCGCTCGACGCCGAGGACATTCTCTACCGGCTGGGCGCCGAGAACGTCACCACGGCGGCGACCGTCGAAGCCGCCCTCGATGCCATCGATGCCGCGCCGCCGTCGCTCGCCATGCTCGACATCAACCTGGGCGATCGCAACAGCTTCCCCATCGCTCACCGCCTCAACGACCTCGGCATCCCGCTGCTGTTCGCGACCGGCTACGGCGAGCAGGCGCAGCTGCCGATGGAGCATCGCAGCCGCATCGTCGTGCAGAAGCCCTATACGCTCGAGATCGTGGCGCGCGCCGTGCACGAGCTGATGGGCGACCCGGTGCCGGCAGACAAGGCATTGGCTTCGGGCGCGAAAAGCTGATGCAGCGGGCACTGCGTTCGACATCCCACGCAAGGATTCCATCAACCGGCCGCCCGACAAGGGGTAAGTACTTGGTAAGCACGCCGGGCTATACCTGATCGATGGAAGCCCTCCGACATTCGGACGAAAGCCGGCGCGTTGCCGCCTTGCGGGCCTACGACATCCTCGACACGCCGCGCGAGGAGGAGTTCGACGAGGTCGTCCGCGTCGTCAGCGCGATCTGCGGCACGCCGATTTCCGTCATCAACCTGATCGACAGCGAGCGGCAATGGTTCAAGGCCGAGATCGGCCTCGGCGTGCGCGAGACGCCGCTCCCCGCCTCGATCTGCGCCCACGCGATCCTGCAGCCCGATCTGTTCGTCGTGCCCGACACGCTGAAGGACGAGCGATTCTCGGACAATCCGCTGGTCACCGGCGATCCGCGCCTGCGCTTCTATGCCGGCGCCCTGCTCGAGACGCCCGAGGGCCTGCCGCTTGGCACGATCTGCGTCCTCGACTACCAGCCGCGTGAACTGGACGAGAACCAGAAGGCGCTGCTGCGGCTGACCGCGCGCCAGATCATGAAGATGCTCGAGCTGCGCCGGCTCAACGCGACGGAGCGAATGGCGCGCCAACGGGCCGAAACGCACGCCGAGGCGACCACGGCGCGGCTGACGCATGCCAACAGCGAATCCGAACTGCGCGAACAGTTCATCGCCGTGCTGGGCCACGACCTGCGCAACCCGCTGGCGTCGATCCAGGCCGGCGCCCAGCTCGTGAAGCGCGGCAAGCTCACGCTCGACGAGATGCTGCTTCTCACCCAGGGCAGCATCTCGCGCATGTCGGGGCTGATCGACAACATCCTCGACTTCGCGCGCGGCCGGCTGGGCACCGGCATCGATCTCACTCGCAGCGATGTCGCCTTGGCGCCGGTCCTGACGCAGGTGATCGACGAACTGCGCGCCACGGCGCCCGATCGCGCTTTCGTCACCGACTTCGCGTTGACCGAGACCGTGTCCTGCGACCCCGGCCGCATTGGCCAGCTTCTCTCCAACCTGCTGGGCAACGCGGTCGTCCACGGCGCGCGCGGGACGCCGATCGGTATCGAGGCGAAGGTGAAGGACGGCACGTTCGAACTCAGCGTGAGCAACGCCGGCCCACCCATTCCCGAAGCGGCGCTGGCAAAACTGTTCGAGCCCTTCTTCCGCGGCGAGGTCCGCGCCAGCCAGCAGGGCCTGGGCCTCGGCCTCTACATCTGCAGCCAGATCGCCCGCGCCCACGGCGGCACCCTCACCGCAACCTCGACGCCCGACAGGACGACGTTCACGTTCCGCATGCCTCAGGCCAGAGGCTGACGCGACGCGCGGTGTTTGCGACGATTGCAGCGTCCGCCACGATCTGTAGAAGAGCCCTATCGAAGCGGGAGAGATCGCGATGGCGGGCGTGAAGGCGGCGAAGGACGAGCGGCGCGGGGATTTCGGATGGTGGCTGCCGATCGCCAGCCGCTGGTCCGATTGCGACGCCTACGGCCACGTCAACAATGCCGTCTATTACAACTGGTTTGACACGGCGCTCACGACCCTGGCGATCGAGCGCGGCATCCTGCAGGCGCCGGGCCAGACCTCGATCGGCCTGTGCATCGCCAGCGGCTGCGAGTTTCTGGCGCCGGTCGGCTTTCCCGAGACGGTCGATGTCGGCATCCGCATCGGCCGCATCGGCAACAGCTCTGTGCGCTACGAACTCGCGATCTTCACCAGGGATAGCGAGGCGCCGGCCGCCCTCGGCCATTTCATCCACGTCTATGTCGATGCTGCCTCGCGCAAGAGCGTGTCGCTGACCGACGCGCAGAAGGCGAAGGTGGCGGACCTGGTTGTTCAGGCGGGGCCCGCCTAGAGCACGCATCGGCTCGGTGTCCTCGCGAACGGAGCGGACCTGCCGAGCGTACAAACGAGCGCATTGAATACAAAGTCGAACATCGCCAAGCTCCCGGCGCGACTTTGGGGGAGAGTATGCGTTCGTTCCTGGCGTGCATCGGCTTGGCCGTGACCCTTGCGGGTTGTGCAAGCACACAACTGAACTACAACACGGCGGATCTCGCCTCCTCGCTTGGGTCGCTGCAGAAGCGACAGATTTTTTACAACCTCTCCCAGGCGCTCGATGACCCGGAGTTCGTCCCGTCGCAGGTGACGATCTCGATCGGCACGGCCCAGACCGCCAACGCGGTCAATCCCGGCATCACCCTTCCCCTGGGCCCAAGCTTCTCGCAGGCCACCCGGCTCACCGAGGCCCGGGCGCCGACGACCCAGATCACGGGAACGCTGGCAACGGCCGCTCCCGGCATCGGCGTCCAGCTCGTCGATTCATGGAACCAGAGCTGGACGATGGTTCCCGCCAACGGCTCCAACCAGCTCCGCCGCCTGCGGGCGCTCTATCAATATGCCACCGGCACGCTTTCACATCAGGACCCGTCGAAGGAACTCACCGAGGAGGAAGCGGAGAAGCTCTTCCTCTGCGAGTACCCGCTTCAGGCGCTCGCGATCCCCTCGTCGCCGCCCGGCGACAACATCGCCTACAAGCTCGCGGGCTGCCCGGAAAACGGCTCGGTGGCGCACGAGCGCCTTCTCTATGCCGACCCGACCTTCACGCAAGGGCCAAACTGCGTGATCTGCGTCGACGACCTGAAGTCGAAGCACCCCCGGCTCTATGTGAATCCCAACCTGAAGTACCGCTTCATCCACGGCGAGAAGAACAGGACCGCCGACATGATCAAGATCGGCGATCACAGCCTCACGTCGTTCTATGTCTGCGGGTCACGGAACAGCACCTGCAGGCGCGTCGCCAATCAGGAGCCCTACGACGGGCGCAAGGCGTTCAGCGACTTCGTGCTGTTCGTCTACGAGGCGATGACCATGCCGGCCGGCGGCTCCGGCAGCGGAAGGTCCACCGGCGGCGCCAACTTCGTCTACTCGGTGCGGTAATGGGCTGAGCGAAGCTCAGCCCGTTGAGCGACAGGACATTGCTTGCAATGTCCGAGAGCGCCGAAGGGCGAACGATCGCCTCATGACGCCTCCGTCGCTGTTAGTGCGACGTCGGGCCCGTCTCGGATTCGGGGAGGCTGGCGCGGACGGCGGACGAATCGAGCCAGCGGCGCGCCTTTTCGGGATCGTTGAACACGCGCATCGGCCGCTTGGCCGCGGCGAGGATGCCGAGCACGCGCGAGATCAGATGGTACTTGTCGTCGGGCACCACGACCGCCAGCGGCCCGTGATCGTCGCCGCCGGTCTGCAGGGACCTCATGCGCACGCCGATGCTCAGGATATCCAGCGGCCCCATCCGGGTCTCGCCATAGGTGCCGTCGAAGATCTTGCGGTAGCCCAGCACGTTCGAGCCGACCATCACGTCGAGCATCCGGTGCACTTCGTCGAGGTCGACATTGCCATCGCACACAGCCGTGAAAAGCTGCTCCCGCGAGTCGATGGTCCAGTGCAGAGACATGTAGGGAAGTCCGCGACGCACACGATGTTGAAGAGGCCAAGAATGGGCGACGGTCCGGCGGGAGGCAAGCCTGTCTGCAGGCTCTGGCCAACATCCGTTGGATATCGAACGCCTATCTGCGGGCGGCCTGAAACTCGCCCACCGTCGCCAAGGAACCGCCATGTTCTGCAAGCGTAGTGCAGTCGGTATGCGTAGCTTGGTGGAGGCGTAGCGTGAGACTGTCATCCGAACTTCTGAAGCCGGCCCGCCTGGGCCTCACGGCGCTGGCCTGCGTCCTGGCGCTCGGCGCCTGCGCCCGCGAGATCGGCAAGCCGATCGACGCGGAGGCCGTCGACCGGCTGACGCCGGGCCAGACTACCTACACCGACGTCGTGCGCCAGTTCGGCAAGGCCGTTCGCGTGCGCGGCCATGGCAACGGCACCACGGTCGCGCAGTGGCAATACCTGAAGGACACGCCCGACGGCACGGATTACGACAGCCTCAGGATCGTGTTCGACAAGGACCAGCGCATGGTCCGCATCGTCGACTGGCACGACAGCGGCGAGGAAGACGACGAGACCTGAGACGCGGTAGGTTGGCGTCAACCAATCACATGCGTTTTCGGGAGCACGCCCCTCATGTCCGCTAAAGAACTCGCCGTCAGCCGCTTCCCCGTCCCTGCGCTGGCCGACATGCCGGCCGACATCCGCGAGCGCATCGAGAAGGTGCAGGAGAAGTCGGGCTTCATCCCCAACGTCTTCCTGGTGCTGGCGCATCGCCCCGAGGAGTTCCGCGCCTTCTTCGCCTATCACGATGCGCTGATGGACAAGCCCGGCAACCTCAGCAAGGCCGAACGCGAGATGATCGTGGTGGCGACCTCGAACCTCAACCAGTGCCAGTATTGCGTGATCGCCCACGGCGCGATCCTGCGCATCCGCGCCAAGGACCCGCTGATCGCCGACCAGGTCGCGATCAACTACCGCAAGGCCGATATCTCCCCGCGCCAGAAGGCGATGCTCGATTTCGGCGTGAAAGTCAGCCAGTCCGCGCATCTCGTCGGCGACGCCGACATCGCGACGCTGAAGGAACACGGCTTCGACGAGGAAGACGCCTGGGACATCGCTGCCATCGCCTCGTTCTTTGGCCTGTCGAACCGCATGGCCAACGTCACCAGCATGCGCCCGAACAAGGAATTCTATGCGATGGGGCGCGGCTGAGGGCGCGCCTCAAAAGTATCGCTCTGTTAAAACACCCACCTCACCCTGAGGAGCGGGCCGCAGGACCGCGTCTCGAAGGGTGGGCACGCGCACCACGCTTGTTGCCCATCCTTCGAGACGCGCCGCTGCGCGGCGCTCCTCAGGATGAGGCGGGTGGGCAATTCAACACGGAAAGACCCTGACGCGCGACTCACGCGACGCCGCGCTCGTGACGCCGCGTTCTCGCGTCGAGGCCGTTGCGGCGCAGCAGGGAGAGGTCCTGTCGGACGTGCGCGATCGACTTCGAGACCGCTGCCGCGATCTCGGCGACGGTTCGGGTGCCGTCCGCCAAGGTCATGATGGCGTGGCGGATCGTGCCGGGGGCCGGCAGGCGGTCCGGCCTGTTGGGGCCGTGCTGTGACTTGATCCCCTTCAGGCGAACCACGCGACCGAGGCACCCGCGCTTGAGCCCAAGATCGCGTTCGGCGTTGAGAACCGACTTGCCCGCGCGGATCATCGCGAGGCCGCGCTCGATAACGGCGCGTTTCCGGGCCTTCGTCGCTTCCTGCCGGACGCTCTCGTCGCGCTGCTTCTTCTCGCGCTCGATCCGGCGCAGATCGTAGATCCTGTTCTCCAGCCCGGCGGCCACGGCGATCTGATGCACCCGCTGCGGCGACACGCCGAGCTCGGTGCCGATCTCGCGCAGAGTCCTGCCCTTCGCCAGCCGCCGCGCCACCAGCATTGTTCTCGCCGGCGGCTTGGGCGACGGCTGAAGACGGATTTGAAGCTGAAGGGCGTCAGTATGCATAATTATTAAATTGTGCATACGATGCTTCGGCATGCAAGCTGATGATTTATCGGCACCGACCGCATAAGGTCTGCGCCCATCCGGAGTTTCCCGTTCATGCGTCTGCGTCGCCTCGCCTTCCTGCCGCTCTGCTTCTCCCTGGCATCGACCGTGGCGACCGCGGTCGTGGCGCAACAACCGCTGATCGTCGTCGCGGCCGTGTCAGCGGATCCCGGCCATCTCAATCCAGCGATCACCACAGGCTCGCCGACGCATGCGGTGGCCGACTCGCTGTTCAACGGGCTGGTCGCACTCGACCAGAAGGGCGATCCGCAACCCGACCTCGCGCTGCGCTGGCAGCTTTCCGAGGACGGGATGCGCGCACGCTTCGAGCTGGCGCCGAATGCGAAATGGCATGACGGCCGCGCGGTCACGGCCGACGACGTGAAATTCACCTTCGAGCGGGTGCTGGTGAAGCATCATGCCCGCACGCGCGCGAGCCTCGGGCCGGTGCTCGACTCGATCGAGGTGCTGAGCCCGACCAGCGTGGAGTTCCGCCTGCAGCGGCCCTATCCCGCCCTAATCCAGCAGCTCGACGTCACCGAGGCGCCGATCCTGCCGCGCCATGTCTATGGCGAGGGCGACATCGAGACGAACCCGGCGAACCTCAGGCCGGTCGGCTCCGGCCCCTATCGCTTCGAGAGCTACGCCAAGGACGACCGCGTCGTGCTGGCGCGAAATGCCAGCTACTTCAAGCCGGGCCTGCCCAAGCCCGACCGGCTGGTGTTCCGCGTCATTCCCGACGGCGCCACGCAGGCGCAGGCGCTGGCCGCCGGCGAGGTCGATTTCGTGGGCCGCGTCGCGCCTAACGAGATCCAAAGGTTGCAACGCTCGGGCAAGGTGACGACCACCGACGTGCGTTTCGGGCCGGGCGGCGGCAACTGCATCATGACCCTGGGCTTCAACCTCGACCGGCCGTCGCTGCAGGTCCGCGAGGTGCGCGAAGCCTTCGCCGCGGCGATCGACCGCCGCCAGTTCGTCGAGCGCATCCTGCTCGACCATGGCCGTGTCGCCGACGCGCCGATCTCGAGCGGCATCCCGTGGGCGCATGCGGCCGGCTCCTTCCCGGCCTCGCTGTTCGACCCGGCGCGCGCCCGTGTATTGCTCGACCAGGCAGGACTGAAGCCCGACCCGCAGGGCGTGCGCCTCACCGTCGAGCTGGTGCAGTTCGCGAGCTTCGGCCGCTACGCCGATCTTTTGCGCGAGCAGCTCGGCGCGGTCGGCATCCGCGTGCAGCCGCGCCTGGTCGATCCGGCGGCGATGGTCGACGCGGTGTTCCGCCAGCGCGCCTTCGATCTCACGCTGATTTCCTACTGCAACGGCACCGATCCCGAGATCGGCGTGAACCGCATGTATCTCTCCAGCAACATCGGCAACATCCCCTTCTCGAACGCGGCGGCCTATCGCAACCCGAAGGTCGATGGGCTGATCGCGGAGGCCCGCGCCACCACCAACCGCGAGCGCCGCGCCGAGGCCTATCGCGCGATGCAGCAGATCGTGGTGAAGGACCTTCCCTACGTCTGGCTGGTCGAGACCGACTTCACCGCGGCGTGGCGCAACGAGTGGACCAGCTTCGCGGCCTGGAGCGGCCAGTTCGCCGAACGCGCGGCGCGCCGCTAGGCCGGACACCGCGATGGGCCGCTATCTGCTGCGGCGCCTGCTGCAGGTGCCAATCGGCCTCGCGGTCGTCGGCTCGCTCGCCTTCCTGCTGATCCATATCGCGCCGGGCGGACCGGTCACGGCGCTGAGCGGCGAATATGCGACGGCCGAGCTGCGGCAGGAGATCGAGCAGCGCTACGGGCTCGACCGGCCGCTCGCCGAACGCTACCTCGCCTGGGCGGGCGCGGTGCTGTCGGGCGATCTTGGCCGCTCCTACCTGCACAAGGCGCCGGTCGCCGACGTGATCCTCGAACGCCTGCCGGCCACGCTTTCGATCGTGCTGCCGGCCGCGTTCCTGTCGCTGCTGCTGGGCGGCGCCATCGGCCTTTTGGCGACGCGGCCACCCGGTGCGCCGCGCAACATGCTGGCGCCGGTGCTGGCCTTGGTCGGCCACATGATGCCGACCTTCTGGATCGCGCAGGGCCTCGTGCTGCTGTTCGCGCTGAAGCTCGGTTGGTTCCCGGTGCAGGGGCTCGACGATCCGCGCGCGATCAGGCCGGAGTTGGGCGACCGGCTGCGCCATCTCGTGTTGCCGGTGACGGCGCTCGCGATCCACCAGCTCGCGATGATGGCGCTGATCCTGCGCGCCGCGCTGCAGGCCGAGGTGGTGCGGCCCTACATGGTGACGGCACTGGCCAAGGGTCTCGACTTCCCGCGGGCGCGGCGGCGGCATGCGCTGGTGAACGCGCTGCATCCGGTACTGGCGGTGATGGGCGGCCGCATCGGCGCGACCTTCGTGGGCGCCATCGCCGTCGAGACGGTGTTCGCGCTGCCCGGCCTCGGACGCCTGATCGTGTCGGCAGCGATCAACCGCGACCATCCGCTGGTGCTGGGCATCGCGCTCGCGGTCTGCGCGGTGGCGATGCTGGGCAACCTTCTGACCGACCTGATGATGAACCGGTTCGACCCGCGCATGGCGATCGACCGCGACGAGGCGAGCCATGCAGCCTGACGCGGCCCTCGATCCGTCGCGCCGCCGCGCCGCACGCTGGGGACTGGCGCTGCTCGCGCCGCCGGTCCTGCTCGCGGTGCTGGCGCCCCTGTTCGGCAAGCCGCGCGCCGGCGCGATGCTGGCCGCGCCGAGCCTCGCCCATCCGTTCGGCACCGACGATCTCGGCCACGACCTCCTGCTGCTGCTGGCGCAGGGCGCGCGCGTCTCCTTCGAGGTCGGCGGCTATGCGACGGCGATCGCGCTGCTGCTGGGCCTCGCACTCGGCCTCGTGGCGGCGTTCGGCGGACGCCTTGCCGACGACCTGGTGATGCGCGGCGCCGAACTCACCGTCACCGTGCCACCGTTGCTGCTCGCCATCGTGCTGGTGGGCCTGTTCGGCGCCGGCAATCTCCTGACGGCGCTGGCGCTGGGCATCGGCACCTGGCCGATGGTGGCCCGCGTCGTGCGCGCCGCCGCCTACGGGCTGCGCGGCCAGCCGCATGTGATCGCCGCCCGCGCGCTCGGCGTCTCGCGCCCGATGATTGCGCTACGCCACGTGCTGCCGGCGATCCTGCCGCTCGCACTGTCGCTCACCGGCGTGCTGTTCAGCGGCGCGGTGCTGGCCGAGGCTACCCTCTCCTTCGTCGGCCTCACCGATCACACGATGCCGGGCTGGGGCCACATCATGGCCCATGCCGGGCCATACCTGCGCGACGCCTGGTGGCTGTGGTTCTTTCCCGGCGGACTTTTGGTGATGACGACCGCCGGCGTGGCGCTGATCGCCGACGCCGCCTGACGGCCAGCCTAACTCTTGAGCGCGCGGGCCGATTGCACGGTGGCGCAGGCCGGCGTGCCGTCGGCGCCCGTGCCGGCCACCGTCAATTCGATGACGCCCGCAGCACCGGCCGCGACGGCGCGCTCGACGAGAGTTTTCTTGATGTCGTGGATGTCGATCTTCATGCGCCGCGACCACGGCGACGCGGCGTCGCCGGCCATCTGGCCGATGCGGACATAGACGAACCGCCGCTCCGGCCCTTCGCGGCGCACCTGATCGCCGGAGAATTTCGGTCCGGCGGCAACGCGCACCGGAAACTCGAACGCGAGCTTCTCGCCCTTGCGCGACGCTTTCGGATCGAGGGGCTCGCCGTCCTTCGACTGGAGGCTGTGGAGCACGCCGGGCACCGGCTGCTCGATGACGATGCGGAAGGTAACGACGGCGTTGGCTGACCGGGTCATGCGATTGTCCTGTCCGTGGCGGGCGCACGTCCTGATCTTCTACAGGTCTTCCCCGGCGTGATGCACGCGCGCCCTGGCCGCCCCCCGATCAGGCAGGCAATCAACCCTCGCAGAGATAGACGCAGAGGTCGGTCTCCGGCGGATTGACGCCGGAGTCGAAGAACATCTCGGCGACCCAGCCGCGATGGTAGGTCTTGTGGTTGACGATGTGCAGGAACATCCCGCCGCGCGTCATCTCCCCGCCCTTGCCCGACACGAAGTTGAACTTGAGGCGCTCCCGAAGGCTGTCGGGCGTCTGGGCCTTGGCCCAGTCGATGTACCATTCGTTGATCGTCGACTGCTCCTCGACCAGCGCGTCGAGGTCGGGATGCAGCAGGTCGCGGCGCGTCGAGAAGCCGTGCTTCTGGCCGAGCAGATGGGCGCGCCAGATCAGGTCGACCTGGTAGTTGTGATTGAGCGTGCCGATCATCGACCCGAACAGCGTCTTGCGCGTCCGATAGACCGCGTCGCCGGGCAGCTCCCGCATCGCCCTGAACAGGATCTGGTCGGCCCAGTCACCGTAGGTCGCGAGCATCACCGCGGTATCCGTCGTGAGCATGCCAATTCCCCGTTCCGTGCAATCCTCGCTTTGCAATGACCGGGCCGATCTGCTCGACGTAATTTGTTCCGGGATGGAACCCGGGCGAGTCGGCAGATGTTGCCTCTTCATGGACAAGCCCGATTCCGAACTACAGCGCTTGCGGAGGGCCGAGCAGAAAGCTCACGACCTCTACGATCGCCTGCGAGGGTCGGCCGTACGCGCAGATCCGCTGTTCGTCGATAACGCCAGAAGCCTATGGGCGGAGGCCGTCGACCAGACGAACCGCTACACTTCCCGGAAGGCCAAGCCGCCTCGTTCGTGATCGAACCGTGTTGCGGCCGCTTCGTCTATTTGTCGAACTGGGCGCGCGGGATCGCGAGCGTGACGGCCAGGCCTTCGGACCGCCAGTCGTGGCTCAGCGTCCCCGCCATGCCGCGGATGGTCTCGCGCAGCAGGCGCGTACCGAACCCGCTCGTCGCCGGCGCCGCCGCGAGACGGGGCCCGCCGCTCTCCGTCCAGGAGATCCCGACAGTGTTTCGCCCGCCCTGCTCCTCAAGACGCCATTCGACCCGCACCGAACCGGTCTCGCTCGTCAGGGCGCCGTACTTGGCGGCGTTGGTGGCCAGCTCGTGAAAAACCAGCGCGAGATTGTTGGTGGCGATCTCGCCGACTTCGACCGCAGGGCCGGCAAGCATGTAGCGAACCGGCCGGCCGTGCGCGGCCGCGTAGGGTCTCAGGACCGCGCCCACCAGCTCCGCGAAGTCCGTCACCTGCGCACTCGACGTTCCAGGCGTCCGCTTCACCAGGTCGTGCGCCACGGCCAGCGCCCTCACACGTCCCGACAGGGCCTCACCCAGCGCCTCCTTCGAGGTCGCGCTCCTGGTGCTGAAGAGCACCAGTCCCTCCACGATGTTGAACACGTTCTTCACGCGATGGCTCATCTCGCGCGTCAGCGACTGCTGCATGGCCAGCGACGCCTGCAGGCGCTGTTCGGATTGCAGGAGCTGCAGCGCGATGCTCACGAAGGTGGCGAGGTCCTGGATCGCCGCGACATGGCCTCGATTGAAGTGGCCCAGCTGATTGGAGACGATCCACAACGTGCCGAGCTGCTCGTCGCCGCGGTTGAGGGGCACCAGCAGCACTTCGGGCACGACGATGTTGGCGTCGGAGATCCACGAATAGTAGCGCTCGGCATGCCGCGCGAGGACCGGCCCGCGCGCATCGAGCGTGACGCCGCACGGGCTGTCGTTGCGCGGCGTGGTGGCGTCGTTGAAGGCGGCCAGCGATCCTTCGAGGAATGCCCAGCGAAAGACCTGAGGCGTGACATCGGACTCGAAGACGCTGATGCCCGACGAGACGCCGCCACCCAGCTCCATCGCCAGCCGCACGAACTCCGGCAGGACCTTCTCCGGCCCATCGACCAGCCGTGCCGCGAGCTGCATGATGGCGGCGTTGACCTGCCGGTGGTCCTTCTCGAGGGAAGGACGCGCGTCGAGTTCGCGCGTGACGATCACCTCATCGAGGGGCACGGTCCGGCCGGGCGTTGCAACGTCTGACATTGCGGTCCTGTCGAAGGTGATTGAGCGAGCATAGGGCCTGTCCCCTTCTGGACAAAGCCTCAACGGGGTGTGCCGGATCGGCGCAGAGCATGTAGCGGTCATCGCCCACGCCAGCCAGAGCGTAAACCAGCGTTTGATATCGCACGCATGGTGACTACCCCAAGGCGGTCAATTCGGGACAATGTCATCCGGCCCCGGCATGAATCCGTAAACTTGCAGCAGCCGTCGCCCCAAAACGCGCTATGCATCGGTATCTGCCGAGTGAACTGGTGACCTGTGAACGTGGCAAACGAGAGTGCTTTGAATTTCAGGAACGAGGCCCACGCCAACGCCGCTGAACTCTTTGCGGGAGCCGGCGAAGTCCGGTCGCATGCGCGAGAGATCGACTGGTCGAAAAGCCCGCTCGGTCCTACCACCGGCTGGTCGCCGGCGCTGCGGACGATGGCGCGGACGATCTTCGACTCGCCCTTTCCCATCTGCCTCTGGTCAGGCCCGCAGTTCGCGCTCGTCTACAACGATGCCTATCGCCGGATCCTGGCGGCCAAGCACCCGGCGGCACTGGGACAGCCCGGCTCGATCGTCTGGGCCGAGATCTGGGACGAGTTGAAGCCCCAGTTCGAAGGCGTGCGGAACGAAGGCGGGCGGGTCTATTTCGAGGATGCGCCCTTCGTCATGGCGCGCCTCGAAGGTGGCGGCACGGAAACCGCCTGGTTCAACTATTCGCTCTCGCCGCTGCGCGACGAGGACGGCAGCGTGGCTGCGGTCCTCAACATCACGCCGGAAACGACCGCGCGCGTTCTCGTCGAACGCCGCCTCGCCGAGGAGCAGGTAGCGCTCGCCGCCAGCGAGGCCCTCGCGCGCCGCAACGGCGAGCGGGTGCAGCTTGCACTGGCGGCCGGCGCCATCATCGGCACCTGGAACTGGGACCTGCCGACCGACCGCTTCACCGTCGACGGAGCGTTCGCACGCGCCTTCGGTCTCGATCCCGCACTTGGCCGTGAAGGCATCCCTCTCGTCCAGATCATCGCCACGGTGCATCCCGACGACCGGCCGGGCTTGACCGTCGCCATCGACGAAGCCATCGCGCGCGGCGGCGCCTACGCACATCAGTACCGCACGCTGCGCGCCGACGGCCGCTACTACTGGCTGGAGGCCAACGGCCGCGTCGACAAGGCGGCCGACGGCACGCCGCTTACCTTTCCCGGCGTGCTGATCGACGTCGAGAAGCGGCGTGCCGACGAGGCCGAGCGCGTGCGCGTGACCGAAGAACTGCGCCGGCTGAACGAGACGCTGGAGCAGCGCGTCGCCGACGGCACTGCCGAGCTGATGCGGGCCGAGGAAGCGCTGCGCCAGTCGCAGAAGATGGAGGCCGTGGGCCAGCTCACCGGCGGCCTCGCGCACGACTTCAACAACCTCCTGACGGGAATCTCCGGCTCGCTGGAACTGATGCAGGGCCGCCTGCAGCAAGGCCGCTTCAGCGACGTCGAGCGCTACATGGCGGCGGCCCAGGGCGCCGCCAAGCGTGCCGCCGCGCTGACGCATCGCCTGCTGGCCTTCTCGCGCCGCCAGACGCTCGACCCCAAGCCGATCGACGTCAATCGCCTGGTCAACGGCATGCAGGACCTGATCCAGCGCACGGTCGGTCCCGGCATTGCCGTCGAGGCCGTCGGCGCGAGCGGCCTCTGGCCGGTGCTGGTCGACCCCTCGCAGCTCGAGAATTCGCTGCTGAACCTCTGCATCAATTCGCGCGATGCGATGCCCGACGGCGGCCGCATCACCATCGAGACCGCCAACAAGTGGCTCGACGAACGCGCCGCACGGGAGCGCGACATTCCCGAAGGCCAGTATCTCTCGCTGTGCGTGACCGATACCGGCATCGGCATCCCGCAGGACGTGATCGCCCGGGTGTTCGAGCCGTTCTACACGACCAAGCCGATGGGCGAAGGCACCGGGCTTGGCCTGTCGATGATCTACGGCTTCGCGCAGCAGTCGGGCGGACAGGTGCGCATCTATTCCGAGGTCGGCAAGGGCACGACGGTCTGCATCTACCTGCCGCGCCACTACGGCGAGATCGACGACGAGACCCTCACGACCGAGAGGCGGACGCTGCCGCGCTCGGAGCAGGGCGAAACCGTGCTGGTGGTCGACGACGAGCCGACCGTGCGCATGCTCATCACCGACATTCTCGACGAACTCGGCTTCACCGCGATCGAGGCGAGCGACAGCGCGGCCGGGCTGAAGATCCTGCAATCGGACGTGCGCATCGACCTGCTGGTGACCGATGTCGGCCTGCCGGGCGGCATGAACGGACGACAGATGGCCGACGCCGGCCGCATCAGCCGGCCCGACCTGAAAGTGCTGTTCATCACGGGCTACGCCGAGAACGCCGCGGTCGGCAACGGCCAGCTCGCCCCCGGCATGGCGGTGCTGACCAAGCCGTTTGCCATGGAGGCGATGGCAAACCGCATCCGCTCGATGATCGAAGCCGGGCGGGAGTCGCAAGAGCGGACGCCGCGCAACGGCACATGAGGGACTTTTCGCCCGCCCCTGGAGTCTTCAGGCCCTGAAAGCGCGGGTCGATGGCACGGTGGCGCAGGCCGGCGTGCCGTCCGCGCCCGTGCCGGCGACCGTCAGTTCGATGACGCCGGCGCCGGCAGCGGCGCGCTCGACCAGATCCTTCCTGATGTCGTGGATGTCGATCTTCATGCGACGCGACCAGGGCGACGCGGCATCTCCGGCCAACTGGCCGATGCGGACATAGACGAACCGCCGCTCCGGCCCCTCGCGACGGACCTGATCGCCAGAGAACTTCGGCCCGGCGCCAACGCGAACGGGAAACTCGAACCTCAGCGGTTCACCCTTGCGCGACGATTTCGGATCGAGAGGCCCGCCCTCCTTCGACTGGAGGCTATGAAGCACCCCGGGAACCGGCTGCTCGATGACGATGCGGAAGGTAACGACGTCATGGGCGGACCGGGTCATGCGATGCCTCAGTCGAACCCGACATACTTCACGAACTGCTCCGTCGGGGTGCGCTCCGACTTCACGGCGTTCGCCGGGAAAGAATCGTCGGGATAGCCCAACGCGACGCAGGTCATGATCGCCTCGTCCTCGGGGATGCTCGCGACCTCGCGTACGATGTCGGAGCGCGAGATGCCCTGGCCGTTCACCACGGCGCCGATGCCGCGGTTCCAGGCGGCCAGCACGATGCCGTAGCACAGCGCGCCCAGGTCGAAGTGGCAGGTGGCGCCGGGGTCGAGCACGCGGTCGTAGGTCAGCACCAGCGAGACCGGCGCGTCGAACTGGCGGAAGCCGCGCAGCACCCAGTCCTGGCGCATCGCCTTGTCGTCGCGTGCGATGCCCATGGCGGCGAAGAGCTGCTTGGCGACGCCGACCTGGCGCTCGCGATGGGCGCCCTCGTAGGGGCCGTGGGTGAAGATGTCCCGCTTGGAGGGCTTGCCCGCGACCATCTCCTCCATGTTGCGGCGGCGCACCTCATCGAGCGGCGCGCCGGCCAGGACATGGACGTGCCACGGCTGGCTGTTCATCGATGATGGCGCGCGCTTGGCGTCCTCGATGATCTCGTGGATCACCGTCTTGGGGATCGCCTTGTCCTTGAAGCCGCGGGTGCTGCGACGGCTATGCACCAGTTCCTGGAAGTCCATGTATCCTCACGCCCTTCGATCTTGGGGCGGAGGATAGCAGGCAGCGCGCGGCCGGGAATACGAAGCGGCGCGGCCCGTTCCGTAGGGCGGGCGATCGCCCGGCGTCCATCACCGGAGAACGAACTGGACCGGGATGTCGCTGACAAACGACAAGGCTTTGCCCTTGCGGGTATAGGGATGGAACTGCGCGTCCTGCAGGGCCAGCAGTGCCGACTGGTCGAGCACCGGATAACCGGAGGATTTCACCAGCTCGACACTGCGGGCCTTGCCGCCCTCCGCACCGACTGTCACGCGCAGCAGGACCGTGCCTTGTTCGCCCGCCTTTCGGGAATTGACCGGATAGGTCGGTCTCGGAGCAACCCGGTACCGGGCATCGGCCGGCGCGATGACGACCGGTTCTGTTACCGGCTCTTCCGCGGTCGCACAGGCGACCAGGGATGCCGACAGGCACACCGCCGCCATCGCCCGCCACAGGCCGCGCCGGCCGTGCGCATTCTTCTCCGGTCCGTCCAACGCCCTCTCCCCCCGGTAGCATCCAAGCTCACTCTACCACGCGGGCGCGAGAGCGACATTGACTCCGGCAGCGTGCCGTCGGTAGCGTGATCCGGGGAGCTGCAACGATCGGCGGCGTGGGAAAACAATGAAACGGCGGTCTTTCTTCGCGCTCGGCGGCGCGTGCGCTCTGTGCGGCTGCGCCGGCGCGGTGCATCAACTTCCGAAGATCAGCGAGAACAGTCTCAGCCTGGCGCAGAGCGAGGTGCAGGGCGCCGGCGGTCCGCCGCAGCGCCGTTCACTGACCGACGCGGAGGTGAACGAGATCATGCGCTCGGCCCTCGCCCGCATCCGTCCGCCGGCCTACGAGACCTGCCGCCAGATGAATGTCGGCGTTTGCGACTGGCAGTTCATCGCCTCGTCGAGCCGCGAGATGAACGCGGGCGCCGGCGACAACGGCCTGATCTTCATCAATCGCGGCGTCGTCGAGTATGCGACGAACGAGGAGGAAGTCTGCCTGGTGTTCGCCCACGAGATCGGCCACCAGGCGGCGAACCACATCGCCAACAACAAGCGCAACCAGGCGACGGGCGCGCTGATCGGCGGCGTGCTTCTGGGCGTGCTCGGCGCCGCCGTCGCCAATCCCCGCTCCACCAATTCCGGCGAGTTCGTGCGCTCGTCCATCGACACCGGCGCCAGGCTCGGCCGCTCGGTCGGCCGCATCTCCTACTCCAAGGAGCAGGAGCGCGAGGCCGACTATCTCGCGGCGGTGATCCTCTATCGCTCGAACGTCGATCTCGACAAGGCGCGCGGCCTGCTGGTCACCATGGCGCGCGCCTCCGACCGCCAGGACACCGGCCTGTTCGACACCCATCCCGCCGGCCCCGAGCGCCTCGCAAGCTGGGACCGCGCCGTCGCCGAGGTCCGCGCCTCCGGGGGAGCCCTGCCCGCGCGGGCGTGAGGCGCTCTTTCGGCAATCCTCCCCCTCGCGAAGTGGATTTCACAATTGCACAATTTGTGCAAAACTGATGTGAAATCATCAAAGAGGGTGCCCGGTGCACGAATTCCTTCTCGAGGTGGCACTGGATCTCACGTTCGCCGGTCTCATCGTCATGCTCCTGCGCCACGTCTGACGACGGTGCAGGCTTCCCCTTCCAGCCGGGCGAAGCTCGTCCGCTGGTACATCTCGTCGGCCACCCTGGGCGTGCCGCAGGCGGCGGGGCCCGTCGCCTTCTCACTGGTCGCGCTCAGCGTCACCGGCGACACGAGCGGCGGCGCCGCCATGATCCTCGCGATGACGATGGCGCAGGTGGCGGGCGCCATCCCGATCGCGCGGCTCGGCCGCGGCCTGAACGTGGCGATGTTCCTGCGCCTGCTGATCGCGCTGCGCACGGCGGCGCTGGTGTCGGTCGCCCTGCTCGCGGCCTCCGGCGCTTCCTTCACCTGGCTGATCGGGCTCGCGGCCCTCGCGGGTCTCGTGAACGGCGCCGCCTCGGGCTACCTGCGCGCGGTGCTGAACCATCTGGCGCCGGGTTCCGGCCTGCCACGCGCGCTGGGCATCGCGGCGACGTTGAACGAACTCACCTTCGTGCTGGCGCCGGTGGCCGCGTCGGGCCTCGGCACGATCTCGCCCGCCTTCGGCGTGCTGGCGCTGGCGCTACTGGGCGCGCTGCCCGCCGTGCTGATCCCCAACACCGGCGCGACGCATGCGGGCGACATGAAGAGCGCGGGTGGCGCGCTGCTCAGCCCGCCGGTCGTGCTGTGGCTGCTGTGCGCGCTCGCGGGTGGCGCGACCGTGGCGGCGATCGAGATCGGCGCCGTCGCGCTGGCGTTGCAGTTCGGCTACGCACCGACGCTCGCCATCCTGTTCACCGTGCCGCTGTGCCTGGCCTCGGTCGCCGGCGGCCTGTGGGTCAGCGTGCGCAATCGCCAGGCCCGGCGACGGACCGTCGTGGCGCAGCTCGCCGTCATGACCTTCGGTGCCGCACTCGCGGCCCTCAACCTCTCCGTCGCGATGACGATCGCCGGCGCGATCCTGATCGGCCTCGTCCTCGCGCCGCTCGCGACGCACTATTCGCTGATCCTCGACACGCTGGCCCCGCCGCATCAACGCCCCGAACTGTTCGCCCTGCTGCGCACCGCCAACGCCACCGGCGTCATCTTCACCAGCGCCGCGCTCACCATGGTCTCGCTGTCGATGGCCCTGATCGTCGTCACCGGCCTGATGGGCGTCGTCACGCTGGTCGTCGCGATGGCTCCGGCGCCACGCGCGGCCGGCGCCTGACGCTTCAGAACGTCAGCAGCCAGATCCAGAAGCCGGCCATCGCCATGCAGGTCACGGCGACGGGCACGCCGGCCAGCGAGAATTCCCTGAACGAGATCTTTACGCCGCGCACCGCCGCCTGCTCGACGACGATGATACCGGCGAGGCTGCCGAACACGACGAGGCTGCTGGAGAAGCCGGTGCCCAGCGCCAGTGCGGCGCCCAGCGCGGCCCGGCCGAACCCGGTGCCGCCGCCATCGACGAACGGGATCAACAGCATCACCGTCGGATTGTTGCCGACGATGTTGCTCAAGACGCTGCTCACCAGGAAGAGCGTCAACGGATCCTTCAGATCGAGCCCGGCCTCGTGCAACTCGTCCAGCAGTTCGGCCGGCAGGCCGGTGGCGCGCAGCGCGGCATTGACCACGAACAGGCCCATGATCAGCAGCAGCAGGTTGCCGTCGACATGCTTCAGCATGTCCTTCGAGGCGATCTGGCGGTTGACCAGCAGCAGGCCAGCGCCGCTGAGCGCAATCAGCTCGCGCGGCCACGGGCTGAACACGAAAGCGAGGATCACCCCCGCCGTCACCGCCAGCGCCTTCGCCGTCTCGAAGCGATCGAGAGTGACGGGGCTGCCCGCTTCCGGAAGTTCCGTCGGGATCGCGGGCGCCGTCCATCGCCGCCGATAGATCAGCACGATCACACCCCACACGACGGGCAGCGAGGCCAGCGCCGGCAGCGCCGCGATGCCCAGAAAGCCCTTGAACGAGAGGTCGAGACCCTGCGCCACGATCATGTTCTGCGGGCTGCCGA
The DNA here is from genome assembly GCF_058806575.1 of Reyranella sp. GW821-FHT12G01. NCBI lineage: Bacteria > Pseudomonadati > Pseudomonadota > Alphaproteobacteria > Hyphomicrobiales > Reyranellaceae > Reyranella > Reyranella sp. GW821-FHT12G01. The sequence continues at coordinate 2,065,267 of NZ_JBXAPV010000001.1, read as the reverse complement.
TCAGCGTGCCCGCCGAGCCGGTGTTGGTGGCGAAGCAGAAGGCGAGCAGGAACGGCACCGGGTTCAGGCCGCGCGCCAGCGTGATCGAGACCAGCAGCGGCGTCATCGCGACCACGACGACGTCGTTGGTCAGCACCGCCGACAGCCCGCCGCCGACCAAGGTCAGCAGCGCGAGCAGCACCGGCGGCGCGACGTCGAGCGTCGCCACCTTCTCCGCGACCCAGCCATAGAAGCCCGAGACGACGAAGGCCGCCGACACCACCATCAGCCCGAACAGCAGCCCGATGGTGCGATCGTTGATCGCGCCCCAGGCCGCATGGGGATTTATGCTGCCGACCGCCAGCATCGCCAGCGCACCCACGACGGCCGCGCCCGTGCGATCGACCTTGAAGCCCGGCAGCTTGCCGAAGCCCATCGCGAGATAGACCAGCAGGAAGATCAGTACGGTCGCGTCCATCGGCCCTTGCTCGTCTGCGACGTCACTCCGGCGTCTTCTCGCGGTCGCCGCAGCGCTCGCCGCGACGTGCTGCGTTCTACACAGCGCCGATTTTCAGCGCTTCCGGCCGCGTCTCAAAAGCGACGGCCGCATTTTCACCAGCGTCTCTATTCGTCGTAACTGAAAGCGAAAGGTCCCTCGCTCACGCTCGGGATGACACCGTTTGCTTGATCGGCGCACTGCGCAAATCCCGACAAAATTGTCATCCCGAACGCAATGAAGGACCTTTGATCGGATCGATCAGCGTCGCCCGAACGCGTCCCACATTGCTTCGATTGCCGGGCTCTGGCGCACGGTCGGGCGGAACAGGCGGATGTCGACCGGGATCTGCAACGCCGTATCAGCGGCCGGCACGAGGCGGCCGGCGGCGATGTCGTCCTCGGCCAGCGAGCGCGGCAGCCAGGCGACGCCGTCGCCGGCACGCGCCATCGATTGCAGGGTCGCGGCAAGGTGCGAAGTGAAGACGGCGCGCGCGACGCCGCGGTCCTTCGCCTTCCAGCCGGCGGCGACGATGCGGCCGAGGCCGGACTCGGCGCTGTAGGCGAGATAGGGCGCGGGCTTGCCGGCGGAGCCCAGCCGCCAGCGCGGCGTGCCGCCTCGTGCGGGCGCACTGAGCGGCAGCAGCGTGTCATTCCCGACGGTGATGCTCTTGAATGGTTGGCCGTCGAGGCGGCAGCCCATCGCCGGGTGGTAGTGACACAGCAGGAAAGCCGCATCGCCGCGCAGCATGATCTGCTCGCAGGCCTGCATGCTGTCGGAGATCAGGTTCAGGTTGCCGAGCGCCAGCACGCTGTCGTTGCGCCTTACCCAGCCGGGAAAGAACGTGAAGGACAGCGCATGCGTCGAGGCGATCGACAGCTTGGCGGCGCGGCCCGCCACCTCGACCGTGTCGCGGCGCAATTGCAACAGCGCGCGCGTCAGGATCTCCGCCTGATCGTGGAAATGCGCGCCGGCCTCGGTCAGCGCCACGCCGTGCGTGGTGCGAGAGAAGAGCGGCGCGCCGACCCAGCGTTCGAGCGCGCGGATGCGACGGCTGAAGGCCGGCTGCGTGATGTGCCGCACCTCCGCCGCTCGCGAGAAGTTCAGGGTCGCGGCCAGCGCCAGATAGTCTTCCAGCCAGATCAGCTCCATGGTGATGCCATTCTAGCATGACCACGGACCGCAACGGCATTGGTATCGCCGGAATGTCGGGCCTATCCACGTCGCGGAGATGCCGTTTCCGGCATCACAACCAAAAAGCCTCGCGGAGCCCGCCCATGCGCATCGTCGACGTCGCCGAAATCACCCAGCCGATCTCCTCGCCGATCCGCAACGCCTATATCGACTTCACGAAGATGACGACCAGTCTGGTCGCAGTCGTGACCGACGTGGTGCGCGACGGACGCCGGGTCGTGGGTTACGGCTTCAACTCCAACGGCCGCTACGGCCAGGGCGGCCTCATACGCGAGCGCTTCCGCGACCGGCTGCTGCAGGCCAAGCCCGCAAGCGTGCTGAACGAGGCCGGCGACAATCTCGATCCGCACAAGCTCTGGGCCGCGATGATGGCCAACGAGAAGCCGGGTGGTCACGGCGAGCGTTCGGTCGCGGTCGGCACGCTCGACATGGCGATCTGGGACGCCACCGCCAAGATCGCGGGCAAGCCGCTGTTTCGCCTGCTCGCCGAGATGAAGGGCCGCAAGGCCGATCCGCGCGTCTTCGTCTATGCCGCCGGCGGCTACTACTATCCGGGCAAGGACAACTCGGCACTTCGCGCCGAGATGCGCTCCTATCTCGACCGCGGCTACAACGTCGTGAAGATGAAGATCGGCGGCGCCTCGCTCGACGAGGATCGCGGCCGCATCGAAGCGGTGCTGAACGAGATCGGCTCGCAGGCGCGCCTCGCCGTCGACGCCAATGGCCGCTTCGATCTCGAGACCGCCATCGCCTACGCCAAGATGCTGCGCGACTATCCGCTGTTCTGGTACGAGGAGGCCGGCGATCCGCTCGACTACGCGCTGCAGGCCGCCCTGCCCGAGTTCTATCCCGCGCCGATGGCGACCGGCGAGAACCTCTTCTCTCACCAGGATGCGCACAACCTGCTGCGCTACGGCGGCATGCGCCCCGATCGCGACTGGCTGCAATTCGACTGCGCGCTGTCCTACGGCCTGGTCGAATATCTGCGCACGCTCGACGTTCTCGAACAGCACGGCTGGTCGCCGTCACGCTGCGTGCCGCACGGCGGCCACCAGATGTCGCTGAACATCGCGGCGGGCCTCGGCCTCGGCGGCAACGAGAGCTATCCCGATCTCTTCCAGCCCTATGGCGGCTTCCCCGACCAGGTGCGGGTCGAGGATGGCCACATCGTGATGCCGGACCTTCCCGGCATCGGCTTCGAGGGCAAGTCCGACCTTATTAAGGTGATGCGCGAGCTAGCCGAGTAACGCGGGCGACTCAGTCGTCGGTCCGTCCCTGCGCGTTCGCTTTGAACCCGTTCGTCCACTCGATGCTGAGGTCGACGGTCTTGTCGCCGAACACGTGTGTCACCCGCGCCGCGTCGTCGTTGCCCAGCGTCTGGACCTCCAGCACGAGGGTCTTGCCGTCGGCCGACCAGGCGCCGCGCGCCGCGCTCGGCCCCATCGGCATGCGCCCGCCGACCGCATAGCGACCATCGAAGCCGATCGGTCCGCCGAACCGGCCCGCCGATGCGGCTGACGGGCCGCGGTCGATTTCGAGCTCGTAGGACGGTTGGGGATCGTCGAGCTTCAGGGTGTAGGACTTGAGGCGCATCGGATTGGCGGCGAAGCGCCAGACCTTGCCGGAGACGGTCTTGGCCATCGGCGGCGGCGCACCTGTAACGGCGCCGCCCGGCGCCGGTGGCTCGATCGCGGCCGCCTTCACCTTTTCGGCGAGCTCGGCGGTTCCTGCGGGATCGGCCGCCACGGCGGCGTTCGAGGTGACGGCGTCGGCGAGATGGTTCACCAGCGTTCCGAAGCGATAGCGCGGCACGGTGATCCTGTTGCCGGTCACCTCGGGAAACCGCGCCGAGCCGGTCACCACGGCCACGATGTCGAGTTCGGGCATCACGACGATGAGCTGCCGGTTCTTGCCGACCGACATGAAGGTGTTGCGCTGGGGCATGACCCAGAACTGAAGACCGTAGCGCAGGTCGGTCGCCCAGCTCTCGCGCATGTCGACATCGGCCCGCTTCACGGCCTCGATCCACGCCGCCGGCAGGACCTGCTTGTCTTCCCACAGCCCGCCGCGCAGCCAGAGATAGCCGATCTTCGCCATGTCGCGCGGCTGCAGGTGGAGGCCCCAGCCGCCGATCGAGATGCCCTGCGGATCGGCCTGCCACAGCACGTCGTCGATGCCGAGCGGCCCGAACAGCTTCTCGCGCGCGTAGTCGAGCGCACTGCGGCCCGTGGCCTTGCTCAGGATGGCCGACAGGAGATGGGTGTTGCCGCTGTCATAATAGAAGCGCGCGCCTGGCGCCGACGTCATCGGCTGGTCGAGCACGTATTGCCGCCAGTCGGGGGAACGCGTCATGGCGATGACGGAGTCATAGGGACCGTCCAGCCCCTCCTGCCAGGTGAGGCCCGACGTCATGTCGAGCAGATGCCGAACCGTGATCGCTTTCTTGGCATCGTCGAGGTTGGCGATCGGCCGGTCGCCTAAAAGATCGACGACCCGCCGGTCGGTGCCGTCGAGCAAGCCCTCGCCGATCGCCATGCCGATCAGGCTGCTGGTGACGGCCTTGGTCGACGAATAGATGTGGTGCCGGAGCCCGGCGCGGAACGGCGCGTAGGCCGCCTCCAGCACGATCCGGCCGTGGCGTGTCACCAGCACGCTGTCCATGTTGTTGGCGGCGCCGAAATCGACCAAGCGGGCGAGCCGCTCGGAACTCATGCCCTGCTCCTCGGGCGAGGAGACCGGCCAGCCGCGCGTCGGCCAAAGTTGCGTGGCCGGTTGCGCGGTCTGCTGCGCCGAAGCGAGCGGCGCGCAGAGCAGCGCCGACGCAGCGAGCAGGATCGCCAGAAGCGTGTTCGTCAGCCGATGCATGGCAGCCACCCGTCCCCGTGTCGCCAGAGGCTACGGAGGACGGCGGATGCGTTCAACACATGTTCTGATTTGTGGACAGCCCGGCGACGCCGCCGGCGTTTTCACACAGGCTGTTAAGCCGCGTCCTTGAAGCGCGACTGCATCGCCTGGGCGATCTTCAGTTCGCGGCTGAGTTCGGCGATCGTCAGCATGCCCGGGCGCAGCAGCAGGCGCGCGACGCCGGAATTGCGACGGTTTTCCTCGGGCCACAATGCGCGGCGCGCCAGCGAGCGGGAATCGTCATACTTGCTGGCGCGCAGCGCGATGATCGACGCGGCGAGGCAGCGCTGTTCCCATTCGCCGAACGTGCTGACGCCGCGCGACAGTGCGTCGAGGATTTTGGTGATGGTCGTGACGGCCAACTTCTTCTTCTCTTCGAAGGCCATGCCTTCGGAGGAGACAGCGGCGAGCGATTTGCGGAGCGATTCAATTTCGGACATCGGCGCGTTATACTCATTCGAGCGCGACTGTGAAGTGCGAAGAGTCGCCGTCGGCGATAACAAAATAATGCCGCATGACCGTCATGCCATCGCCTCGCAGACGCGCGCGGAGAAAACGGACGCGCATGACCGTTCCGCGCGCGCTGTCAACGTCCGTATCGAGGTGACACCCTTGCAGATCCTGTCGCGCCGGATCACGGTTTTGCAATGAAGCCTCCGCTTCTCCATGCACCGCCGTTCACGCTCCGTGCCATCGACCGACGCGACATCGACGGAATCGCACGCGCGGGACGCGACGCGGGCATCAGGCTCCTGCCGTGGTTCGGCCTGGCCTTCGAGGATGCGTGGGCGGCACCGTGGATCGAACGCGCCATCGAGAACTGGAAACTCGAGCGGCATTTCGTCTTTACGATCGTGAACGCTTCGGACGGCTATGCCGGCGGCGTCGGCCTGTCGGCGCCGCAGGACGGCGCCATCGAAGCCTCCTACTGGATAGTGCCGGAAGTGCGCGGGTGCGGTGTCGCGTCGCTGGCCCTGACGGCGGCGATCGACTGGGCACGATCGCAATTCCCCGACGCCCATATCTGGGCGAAGACGCGTCCCGACAACCTGGCCTCGCAGCGCGTCCTCCTGAAGTCGGGCTTCGTCGAGACGGACCGCGGCAAGGTCGTGCGCTTCGGGTTCCCGCGATAACGCCGGTTTCTGCATCGATGCACTGGGCGAAACTCGACCGCGATGTGCGCGTTGACCTGCCTGGACGAAACCGCAGGAGGCCTAAATGCCACCGTCTCACCCGATCCACGCGCTCCGCAGCAACCTCGAATCAGCCCGCCTCGCGCTCGTGCAAAAGATCGCCGCCGAAGAAGTGCCGCCCGCCGAATCGCTGCGGCAGCTCGCGATCCTGCAGGGCGCCCTGACGGCGGTGCGCGAGGAGATCGAATCCCGCGAACCTAAAGTCGGCTTCGGCGCCGAACAGGGATTGGACTAGCCGCCCAATCCCATCTCCATCTCCGCTACGGCGTCACGCAGATCGTCGGCGGACACGAGGTGGGACGCACGATCTTGAACATCGGCGGGATGGCGGCGTTGGGCGGCGCCGGCTCGCTGGGCGTCACGACGAGTCCAGGCACGACCTCCAAGTCGAAAGCGTTCATGCTGGCGAACAGCACATGGACAGTGCCTCCCGCGAAATCGCGCTCGGTGACCGTCCTCTTGAGCAACGCCCATTCCTTCTGGTTCATGTAGAACCAGCTCAGGCTGTGCTTGCCGGGGATGACATCGACCACCATCGCTTCCTTCGGATTGACCGTGCCGATCTTGGTTTCGTCGATGTAGATGTCGCCCGTGATGCCGTGCAGCTCGTAGGGCGTGAAGATCGCGCCCGTGGGCCGCTTGCCGAGCAGGATATAGAGGCGCGCCCGGTCGGCCGGCGGCGTCGCGATCTTGCGGACCTCCTGCTCGTACTCCGCCGTCGCCATGAGCGGCACCGAACGCGGCTGGCAGGCCGAGACCACCAGGGCCACGAGGGCGAGCACTACAACTTTCTGGATCATGTTTCCTCCGGATGATCCTTCTAGCGTGTCCACGCATGCGGTCGCCACTGTCTGGAGTAAAATCCCGGCAGCGGATAGATTCCGCAGGAGACGGGAGACACGAGACATGGCGGACGACGACAAGGTTCGGAAGGGTCAGTGCCATTGCGGCGCGGTGCGGTTCGAGGCGACGCTGACCGACGGGTTCAAGTCGATCCGCCGCTGCACCTGTTCCTTCTGCCGGATGCGCGGCGCCGTCGTCGCGATGGCGGAGATGGGCGGCATTCGCTTCCTGCAGGGCGAGGACGCGCTCACGACCTATCGCTTCCACACCGGCACGGCGCAGCATTTCTTCTGTTCGCGTTGCGGGATCTACACGCACCACCAGCGCCGCTCCGACACGACGCTCTACGCCGTGAACGTCGCGTGCCTGGAAGGCGTCAGCCCCTTCGACTTCCCCGAGGTGCCCGTCATGGACGGCGTCAACCACACCAACGACACCGGCCAGCCGACGCGCCGCGCCGGCACCTTGCGCTTCATCCCCGCCGACTGACGGCGATCGGCCGATATCGATTTGCACCCTCGCGTGAACTCGGGCAGATATCTGCCACCGGAAGCACTTTCGGGAACCAGCCTGTGTTTCACACCTTATGCGATGCGGTCCCCCGGATGGCTCGCGTGATGCGATCGGACGATGCAAACCGGATTTGACGTCCCGCCGCGCCAGGATCTGAAACTCTCCGTCGTCATTCCTGCCTACAACGAGCGCGAGACGCTGCCGCGCATCCTGCGCGCGGTGTCCCTGGCCCTGCCCGGCGTCACGCGCGAGATCGTGGTGGTCGACGATTGCTCGACCGACGGCACGCGCGCGTGGATCCAGGAGACTTTTCCGGCGGCCGCGAACGTCGTCGTGGGCACGCGGCGCGATGCCGACGGCAGGATCGCCTTCGTGTTCGAGGGACAGGACGCCGGTGCAGATTTCGAGCCGGTGGCCGGCCCGCTCACCGTGCGGCCGCTGATGCATCCCGCCAACGGCGGCAAGGGACGCGCGCTGCGCACCGGCTTTGCGTCGGCGCAGGGCGACGTGATCGTCATCCAGGATGCCGACCTCGAATACGATCCCTCGGACTGGGCGCAGATGTTCAGGCTGCTGCAGATCGGCGTGGCCGACGTGGTCTACGGCTCGCGCTTCTACGGCCGGCCCCATCACGCCCTCTTCTTCTACCACTATCTCGGCAACCGCACGATTTCGGCGCTGTTCAACGTGCTCTTCGACCAGACGCTGACCGACCTCGAGACCTGCTACAAGATGTTCCGGCGCGAGGTCCTCGATGGTGCCGAGTTGGTCAGCGACGATTTCGGCATCGAGGTCGAGCTGTCGGCCGCCTTCGCCCGCCCCAAGCGCTGGCGTATCTACGAATGCGGCATCAGCTACTACGGCCGCACCTACGCCGAGGGAAAGAAGATCGGCTGGCGCGACGGCCTGCTGGCCCTCTGGTACGTCGTGAAATTCCGGCTGCGCGGCCCCGTTCGCTAGCCCGCCGGCATGCGCACCCTCTCCAAGCCGGCCCTCGCCGCGATCGGATTGTCCGTCGGAGCCTTCTGCCTGTGGCTCGCACTGCGCAAGGTCGACTGGGCGCAGGCGGGCGACATCGTGGGCACCGCCGACGCCGCGTGGATCGTGGCGGGCGTCGCGCTGCAGGGCGCGAACCTCGGCTTACGTACTGTGCGCTGGCGCGGCATTCTCACCTTTCGCTGGAACGTGTCCTTTCGCCCGGTGCTCGAAGCGATGCTGGCGGGCTATGCGATGAACGGCGCGCTGCCGGCGCGGCTCGGCGAACTGTTCCGCGCCGACTACTTCGGCCGCCGCACCGGCATCGCCATGTCGGGCGTGCTGGCGTCGATCTTCGTCGAGCGGCTGCTCGACCTCGCAGCGGCGGTGTGCCTGCTGGCGCTGGGCCTAGCACTTGCCGGCAGCGAATCGAGCGGCGTGCGCGACGTGGCGCTGCTGGGCGGTGCGATCGCGGCTATCGTGGCGCTCGGCCTGTGGTTCGTGTCGACCTACCTCGCCAACGGCAACGCCGAGGCCTGGCTGGCGCGGCTGATCGCCTGGCTGCCGCGCCGCGATGCCATCGTGCGCGCGGTCGGACCGCGCCTCGAACAGTTCGCGCAGGCCGCCCAAGTGATCGGCTCGAAGAACTTCGTCGTGGCGGCGCTGCTCACGGTGCCGATCTGGGCGATCGAGGCGACGGCGCTGTGGTCGGTGTGCCGTTCCGTGCACATCGAACTCGGGCCGATCGACACCGCCTTCCTGATGGGCGGTGCGGCGCTCGCCACCTTGCTGCCGACGGCGCCGGGCTTCCTCGGCAGCTATCAATATGCCTTCGTGCTGCTGCTGGGCGGTTTCGGCATCGGCGCCACGCAGGCGGTGATCGCCGCGACCACGGCGCAGCTCTTCCTGATCGGGACCTACGTCCTGCTCGGCTTCATTGTGCTCGGCGTCGCGACGGCGCTCCGGGCACGGCTTTCGGCCCGCACTCCGGGGATTAACTCCTGATGACCCGCCTGTTCAGCCCCTTCTCGCCCCGCAACGCGCTGGCGTTCATCCTGATCGTCTGGGCCGTCGCGGTCGCCACCGGCATCAAGCAGCGCTGGTCCTATATCGGCACCATGACCGAGGGCCATCACCAGTGGCTGATGGCCGAGGAGACCAAGTTCGTCGAATACTGGGAGCGCAACGGCATCTGGGCCGAGCGCATGCTGACGCTCGAAAGCCCCAAGTCGATCGAAGCGCAGACGCTGCACGAGCGCATCATCTACACCTCGTTCCTGCCCGGCTGCACGCTGCAGCTCTACCTCGCGCACCAGCTCTTCCGCGACCTGCCGATCCCCACCCTGATCTCCTTCTACGGCATCGCGCAGCAGGCGCTGATGGCGCTGATCCTGGGATTGCTGGTGTGGCGCATGATGGAGCCGCGCGACCGCGGCGGCCTCGGCCTGTTCTTCGTGAGCAGCGCAATGCTCACCTACCTCTTCCATCCCGCGCCGTATTATTTCCATCCGATGGTCCATATGGGCCAGATCTCGGTGCTGCTGCCCTATGTCGTGGCGCTGTGCCTGGAATACTCGCTGCGCAGGAACGGCAATCCGAACCTGCACTGGTGGCTGGCGCTGACCACAGGATGGATGGCGGCCAACCACTGGCTGTTCATCCCCTTCTGCGTGATGCTCTGCATCTTCCGCGTCGTCAGCCCGCTCCCCGGCCAATACGATCGTGGCGTACTGCGCGGCCTTTTCCGCACCGGCCTGATGATCTGGACGCTGCCTGCGATCATCGTGCTGGCCTATGCCTGGAACCTCTACGAGGTCGGCATGCTGCAGGAGCTGTTCTCCCGCTTCATGATCCGCATCGGCCATTCCAACGGCGAGCCCGCGAACCCGGCCCGCGTATGGGAGCAGTTCTTCGTCTATACGCTGGGCAACAGCGGCTGGTGGCTGCTGGCCGGCGGAATCGTGTCGCTGGCGTTCCTCGCGCGCGACAAGCGCGACCCGGTGGCGGTCGTGAGCTGCGTGTCGCTGCTGACCGGCCTCCTTTATGTCGTGCTGCTGCCCAACGACGTGGTGGCGCATGACTTCCTGCAGCTCATCTTCTTCGTGCCGCTCTCGTTCGTCGCCTTCGGCATCGCGCCCTATCGCGCGATCTGGCGGCTGCACGGCGCGCCGAGGCTCGCCAGCTTCTCGCTGATGGCGTTCCTGTGGGCCTTCTACCTGGTGCATTTCCGCACCGACTGGCCGGCCTGGTACCAGGACCGTCCGCCGGCGACGCAGAAGCTCGCGGAGTGGCTGCGCGCCAACGCGACCTACGAGGACGTCTACCTGACCGACGATGCCGCGCTCGAGATCGCCGACAACCCGCCGGTGCCGGTGGCGATCTCCTACAAGCGCGTCTGGCTGCAGCCGACGGTGGCGGCGCTGAAAGCCTTCGAAGCGAAGCTGCCCGCGGCCGCGAAGCTGCACTTCATCTCGAAGACCGACTACGCCGCCTGCTTCGATCCCGCCGCGTCCTCGACCCTGCCCGACGGCAGCCACCTATATAAGGTGACCGGCCGCTTCACCCCGGCGCAACTCGATTGCCTCACCGAGCGCTGGCCGAAGGCGGCGGCGAAGTAGACACAGGCACTCAGTCCCGCATCAGCGCTGTGACCGCGATCGCCAGCACCGTGCCCACGACCTGCGCCACGATGAAGGCCGGGGCATCGGCCGGAGCGATGCCGGCAAAGCTGTTCGAGAGCGAGCGCGCGAGCGTGACGGCAGGATTGGCGAACGACGTCGAGGCCGTGAACCAGTAAGCGCCCACGATATAGACGGCGATGGCGGCAGGAAGCGACGCCACCTGGCGGCGTACGCCCAGCAGGATCAAGGTGAGCAAGCCAAAGGTCGCCACGGCTTCCGAGACCCATTGCCCGATCCCCGCGCGAGGCTTCATCGAAACCTGCAGGATCGGCAGATCGAACATCAGGTGCGCGAGCCAGACACCGAGGATCGCGCCCACGACCTGGATCGCGATGAAAGGCGCGACGCGGTCGCGCGGACTTTTGCCGTCGAAGGCCAGCGCCAGCGTAACCACTGGATTGAAGTGTGCGCCCGATACGGGTCCGAACATGACGATCAGGGCAAACAGCACGCCACCGGTCGCAATGGCGTTGGCCAGCAGTTCCAGGCCGACATTCCCGCCACACAGGCGCTCGGCCATGATGCCCGAGCCGACGACACCCGCGAGCAACAGCGCCGTGCCGATCCCTTCCGCCAGAAGTGCGGAGCGCATCAGGCCGCCGCCGCGGACGGCGTATGCCCGATGGCGTTGAGACGGTTCTGCAAGGTCATCCGGTCGAGGCTCGTCAGTGGCAGGCTGAGGAAAACGCGGATGCGATTCTCAAGCGCGGCATAGGCCTGCCGGAATGCGGCACGCTTCTCGACCTCGCTGCCCTCGACGGCAGCCGGATCGGGAATACCCCAATGCGCCGTCATGGGTTGGCCGAGCCAGACCGGACAGGCTTCGCCGGCCGCGCTGTCGCAGACGGTGAAGATGAAATCCATCGTCGGCGCGCCGGCCACCGCGTAGAGGTCCCAACTCTTGGAGAACAGGCCGTCGGTCGGATGGCCAAGGCTCTCCAGGAGATCGAGCGTGTAGGGATGCACCTGCCCTTTCGGCTGGCTGCCGGCGCTGTAACCCTTGAAACGCCCCTCACCCAATCTGTTCACGATGGCCTCGCCCAGCACGCTGCGGGCGGAATTGCCGGTGCAAAGGAACAGAACATTGTAGGTGCGATGGGTCATGGCATGGGCTCCGGTCTGCTGAACCGTTCCATAGACCAATCATTTCTATATTTCTAGAAATATAGTTGACTCTCCGCCGACCGGTATTACGTTGCAGGCATGAAAATCGACGACGCCGCCGCCCATCTCGAAGCGTTGGGCAACCCGACCCGCTTGAAGATCTACCGCGCGCTGATCCGGGCGGGCGATCAGGGAATGCCGGTGGGGCGCCTGCAGGCCAAACTCGACGTGGCGGGTTCCACCCTGACCCATCACCTGAAGACGCTGATGGGCGTCGGGCTGATTTCGCAGAAGCGTAGCGGCGCGACGCTCGTCTGCCACGCCAACTACGACCTGATGCGCAATCTCGTCGGCTTCCTGGTCGACGAATGCTGCGTCGAGAGCCAGGGCTCCTGCGGCCCGAGCGCGCTCAACAAGGTCGCGTGAAACAGGAAACGGACATGCCCGATTCGCTCACGAAGCCGAAGACCGTCGCCGTGATCGGCGCAGGCCCTGTCGGGCTCGCGGCCGCTGCTCACCTGCTCGAACGCGGGTTGGAACCGGTCGTGATCGAGGCCGGCCCGGCGGTCGGCCATGCCGTGCGTCAGTGGGGCCACGTGCAGACCTTCTCGCCGTGGGAATTCAACATCGACAAGGCCGCCGACCGTCTGCTGACGGCAACCGGATGGAACGGGCCGCAGCCCGACCAGTATCCGACAGGGGCCGAACTGGTGGAGCAGTATCTCGAGCCGCTGGCGACCCGCACCGCGCTCAAGGACCGTATCCGCACGAGCAGTCGCGTGACCGCCATCGGGCGTGTGGGCTTCGACAAGGTGAAGACGAAGGGCCGGGAAGCAGCACCATTCGAAATCCGCTTCGACAACGGCACGGGCGCGGAGCGATTGACGGCCGATGCCGTCATCGACGCGAGCGGCACGTGGCTCGCCCCCAATCCGGCGGGAGCCAACGGCCTCGACGCGATCGGCGAGAGCGACGCTCGCGGTCGCATTGCCTACGGCATGCCCGACGTTCTGGGGCGCGATCGCGCCCGCTACGCCGGTCGCGAGGTTGCCGTCCTCGGCGGCGGTCATTCGGCCGTCGGCACGTTGATCGATCTGGCGCGCCTCAAGGACCAGGTGCCAACCACCGGGATCGTATGGCTGCTGCGCGCCGACGATCCCGCCAGATCGTTCGGTGGCGGGGCGGCCGATCAACTCAAGGTCCGGGGCGCATTGGGATCGGCGCTCGCGGCGCTCGTCGCCAGCGGTGCGATTCGGACCGAAACAGGGTTTCGTGTGGGGCATATCGGCCACGAAGGCGACCTGGTGCACATCGCCACGAGCGGTGCGTGCTGCGCGCGCAGCGTGACCGTGCAGGAACTGGTCGTCGCGACCGGCTTCCGGCCCGAGCTCGATTTCCTGCGCGAGCTGCGGCTGTCGCTCGACCCGGCACTGGAATGTCCGCCGATCCTCGCGCCGCTGATCGATCCCAACGAGCATAGCTGCGGCTCCGTGCGTCCGCACGGCGCGCGCGAGCTGGCGCAGCCCGAGGCCGGCTTCTACTTCGCCGGCATGAAGTCCTACGGCCGCGCGCCGACCTTCCTGATGATGACCGGCTACGAACAGGTCCGGTCCATCGCGGCCGAAATCGCGGGCGACCACGAGGCCGCCGGCAGGGTCGAGCTGGTGTTGCCGGAAACCGGCGTCTGCAACGGTCCTTCCTCGACACCCAAATCGAAAGCCGGCGCCACCGGTTGCTGCCCCGCCCCGACAGCCTGCTGCGGTGACTGACCGAGTGTCCGGCGCAATCTCAGGACCCCGCCTCGTCGCGATCGTCTGCGCGGCGCAGATCTTCGTGCAGATCGGTGCGGGCTTCTGGCCTGCCTTGCTGCCGCAGATGATGCAGCGCTGGAGCCTGACGAACAGCGAGGCGGGCTGGATCACGGCGATCTTCTTCGGCGCCTACATGATGGCGGTGCCGGTGCTGGTCACGCTCACCGACCGGATCGACGGCAAGAAGGTCTATCTGTTCGGCGTCGCCTGCACGGTCGCCGGCCACCTGATGTTCGGCCTGTTCGCCGATGGCTTCTGGTCGGCCTTCGCCACGCGCGCCCTGGCTGGAATCGGCTGGGCCGGAACCTACATGACCGGCCTGAAGCTGCTGGCCGACCAGGTCGACGCCAGGCTCATGTCGCGCGCCGTGACCGGCCATGCCGCCAGCATCGGAATCTCCGGCGCCGTCTCCTTCCTGCTGGGCGACGTGCTGGCCGATCAGTTCGGCTGGCGCTGGACCTTCGCCTTCGCGGCCGTCACCGCGGCCATCGCGTGGACGATGGTGGCGCTGTCGGTGCCGCCGAAAACGCCGGCGCCACGGCAGCCCAGACACGGTGCCCTGTTCGACTTCCGGCCGGTCCTCCGCAACACCTCTTCCTTCGCCTATTCGGTCGTCTATTGCGTGCACACCCTGGAAATGAGCGCGCTGCGCGGTTGGGGCGTGGCCTTCCTTGCCTTCGTCGCCGGCAGCACGGGTGTCACGGAGGGCACGCTGTCGCCTGCGTTCGTCGTCACGGTGATGGCGCTGCTGGGCACGCTCGCCAGCGTGCTGGGCAACGAGGCGTCGATCCGCCTCGGTCGCCGCCGCCTCGTCGCAACGGCGATGATCCTGTCGATCGGCTTCGCCGCGATCGTGGGCTTCGCCGGCTCGACGAGCTACTGGCTCGCGGTGTTCCTGGTGATCGCCTATGGCGTCGTCGTGTGGCTCGATTCGTCGTCTGTCACGGCGGGTGCGGCCGGCAACGCCGAGCCCGCGCGGCGCGGCGCCACGCTCGCGGTGCACTCGACCCTTGGCTACGCGGGCGGTTTCATCGGCCCGCTGGTCGTCGGCTGGACACTCGATCTCGCGGGCGGCATGTCGCCGATGGCCTGGGGCCTGGCATTCCTCGCCGTGGGCGTGCTGATGCTGCTGGCACTCGCTGTATTTCTGGCGCTGAGGCCGGCCAATCTCGCGGGCGAGCACGGTCGCTAGCAGAGCTTTTAAGATGGACGGCAGGGCCGTGGACCGGCCGGCAAAATCGCCGCTCTACTGGAGCGGCGGCAGGCGGTTCCGGATCGGGACGGACTTCACGATCGACGTGTTCGTTTCGGCGCGCTGGTGGAAAGCATCGAGCAGCGGGTCCAGCTCGTCGATCGACTTCAGGATGATGCGGGCGATGAAGCAATCCTCTCCCGTCACCTTGTCGCACGAGATGAAGCGCTTCTCTTTCTCGATCATCTGCTGGACTTGATGGAGCTGTCCGGGCCTCGGCTTCAGGCGGACGATCGCCTCGAGCGTGTAACCCAGCATCTTTAAGTCGAGATCGACCGTGAACCGGCGGATCACGCCGCGCGCTTCCAGCTTTTGGACGCGCTCGGACGTGCTCGGCCCGGAAAGGTCGATGGCATGCGCCAGCTCCTTCAGCGGCGCGCGCGCATTCTCGGCCAGCGCCGCCAGCAACCGCGCATCGGTGTCGTCGAGGTCTTCGGGATCGATCTTAGGCATTGTCGAGTTTTCGCCTTGAATCGAACGGCATTCAACCGCCTTGCCCTGCGTCAATGCGGGGACTTCGTCGTTAGCCCCTTGATAGCTTGCGCCCCCGACACATCGAGGGATGCATGGAAATCGACATCTGGACGGCGGGGCTGTTCACCCTTGCGGCGATCATGCTGCTCGGCTCACCCGGCCCCGCCATCGCCGCGCTGATCGCGATCGGCAAGGATCGCGGCTTTGCCGGCAGCCTGCGCTTCTTCTGGGGACTGCAGTTGGGCCTCGCCTTCGGCGCGGCCGTGAGCGCCGCCGGGTTGACCTCCGTGCTGCTGGCGATTCCGTTTGCGACCACCGCCATGACCGTGGCGGCCACGATCTATCTGGTGTGGCTTGCCTACACGATCGCCACCGCGCCGCTGACCGGCGGACCGGACCAGGGCACGCGCGCCATCGCGTCAGGTGCCGGCGCGTCGGGCGCCGGCCCCGGCTTCCTGCTCGGCGCCACGAACCCGAAGGCCTACCTCGCCTTCATGTCGCTGATGGCTTCCCATGCCGTTGCACCAAAACATCCCGCGGTCGACGCGAGCCTGAAGTGGCTCCTGTGCGTGGCCGTGATGATCGCGGTCGATCTGGTCTGGCTGTGGCTGGGCGCCGTGCTCGGCATGGCGCGGCTGACGGCACGCGCGGAGCGCGTCATGAACATCACCATGGGAGCGACGATCCTGCTCACCGCGGGCCTCGCCTTCCTGTAATCCACCCGATCATCGTTCGAAGCGTGACGGTCTTTTGAATATTTTCCACGGCGACTGACGCGGGCGCTTGGCAAGATCGTCATGATTTCGGCATTATAAATGCAGTAACAATTCACTGCCGCTCTACTACCGAAAGCCCGCTCATGACGACCTACGCGCAGATCACCAATTCGACCTTCCTCGAATATGCGGGCTACGGCATCGCCGACCAGAACCAGACGGTCGCGGAAGCCTATCAGATGACGGACGGTGCGGCGTTCCCCAACGGCAGCTCCTACGGCATCAACGTCGCGATCGTGCTGGAGCGCGCCAACGACCCGACCGCGCTGCTGGCTTCGAACTGGGCGACACGGCAGGCAGCACTCGCCGACCAGACCACGATCTGGTCGACCTACGGCACCGCGACCGACACGTACAACGCCGCACTCACGTTTGTGCAGAACACGCTGAACCTCACGGTTCTGGACAGCTCCAACAGCAACTACATCAGCACCGCCGCGTCGCAAACGATCTGGGTCGAGATCAACACGCAGACCGAATGGCAGGCCCTGTTCGGCACCAACAGCACGCTGATGTATTCGCCGACCGGCGGCGAGCAGGGCGAGGTCTGGTACTGGGAGGGTTCGCTCGAGGCGCCCACCGAACTCGGCATCGCGGGCCTGTGGTTCGATCAGGGGACGTCACCTGCGCCGACCAACATGGCGCCCGGCGTCACGCATGCCATTCCCGAGGGCTGGCAGAGCCAGGGCAATGCGGCCGAGGTGGCCAACGTCGCGCCGCAGAACGTCGCCACGCTCTACAACTATCCGCTGAACGGCGCGAACTACCAGACCGGCACGATCGGCATCATCGAGCCGCGCAACGGCAGCTACATCTCCGATAGCGATCCCTCGGGCTCTGCGTTCCAGGAACGGCTGCAGGAGTACCTGACCAATGTCGGCACCGCCGGCACGGGCACGGTGTTCGTGCAGGGCGCCAACGGCCAGACCGAGAATTCCGGCGAACGCTCGCTCGACGTCGGCATCGTTGCGGCGGTCAACCCCAACAGCAACATCGCGCTCTATGTCGGCTCGGGCGATACCGTGGCGCTGGGCAACGCCAATTCGTCGGTCTACACCGCGATCCAGAGTTCGATCTTCGGCACCGCCACGACCTATGACGGCAGCCAGAGCACCGGCCCCGCGCCGGTCACCAGCAGCTCGTGGAGCGACTTCCAGCGCATCTCGCCGAACTCACCGTTCTACTACGCCTACCTGCAGCTCTACGTCGATGCCGCGCTGATGAACCAGACGACGCTGATCGCCAACGGCGACGGCGGCTCGGGCGGCGAGACCGGCAACGGCGTGACGAACGTCAACAACAACGCCACCAGCCCCTACAACATCCTGGTCGGCGGGACCTCGCTCTCGACCGTCGACACGGCCTTCCAGGACGACACGCTGAACGGCGTCAATCCGAACTTCACGGCGATCTACAACCTCGCCATCGCGCAGGATCCCGGCACGCTCTGGCAGCTCATGAGCGGCGGCCTCAGCCACATGCCGACGGCCTTCTCCAGCAACTGGCTGGTCGAGGTGGCGTGGAACGAATACCAGACCACCAGCAGCCAGACCTTCGTCGGCGGCAATGGCGAGGACGGCGACTCCTACGCTGCCAACAACACCAGCGCCGGCGGCGTCGATCTCTCGCAGGGCACGCCGGGCTACCAGACCGATTTCGGCCTGGGCACCGCCGCCTACAGCAACCTCGGCCTGACCGGACGCGGCGTGCCCGATGTCGCGGCCCCCGCCGGCGGCAACCTGTTCTACGCCACGCCCAACGAATACATGGAGGACCTGGTGGGCGAAGGCGGCACCAGCGCCGCGACGCCGTTCTGGGCGGGACTGATCACGCAGTTCAATTACATCTTCAACGACCAGGGCCTGCCCAACCTGGGCTACATGACCGACCTCCTGTACCTCGCGGCGGTCATCGCGCCGGGATCGTTCAACGACGTGACGATCGGCAACAACATCTCGAGCTACTCGCTCGACGGCGCCGACTATGGCGGCATCAACCCGACGGGCTATGGCTACAACACGCAGGCGGGCTACGACCTGGTCACCGGCCTCGGCTCGCCCAATGGCGTGCTGCTCGGACGGGCGCTGACCGAGATCGCGCACTCTCAGGTCTATTTCCAGAACTCCACCTACGGCACCGCCGTTGCCGACGTGATCGATGCCAACGGCGCCGGTGGCTGGACCAGCGGCGCCGCGCAGACCCTGCTGGTGCAGACCACCGCCTCGAACGACGCGACCGCCGTGCTTCACACCGGCACGGACACGACCGATGCCAGCAGCGCCGCGCATGCGACCTACGCCTGGACCAGCCAGCTCGCGCAGCAGTCGCTGCAGAACAACGCCACCTTCGACGGTTCCCTGCTGGCGCTGTTCGACGGCCAGACCCAGGGCTCGCTGACCCAGGCCATCGTCGCCGACGGCGACACGGTGTCGGTCCAGTTCAACGGCAATACGACGGTCGCGGCACAGGCGAACCTCAGCGCCGCGTTCGGCTTCGCCGACTTCTTCTCCGACTCGGCCAACTCGGTGCGCATCGCGCAGTCGGTCGCCGTCGCCGAGACCGCCAACCACGCCGACGACGTCAACGTCGTGGTGCGCATGCGCCAGGTCGCGGGCGCCGATCTCTCGTTGGTCCTCTACAAGGTCGACGACTACAACGGCACGATCAACGGCGTGGCGCCGGGTGAAGCGGGTTACGCCGCATTGGCGTCCGCAGCCGCCTACAATCAGGCCGGAGGTGGCGGCTCGGTGATCGCCGGGCCGGGCAACGGCAACTACAACCAGGTCCAGATCGCCGGCGTCGACGCGGGTGACCTGATCGCCATGCAGCTCACCAACATCACCAACGGCGACACGTTCTGGGCGTTCAGCCAGGCTAACGAAGTCGTGAACGGCGAGCATATCGCGCACCTGTGGAACTACGGTTCCAACACCTGGGGCTGGGAAGATCTGGCGGGCGGCGGCGACCGCGACTTCAACGATCTCGTCGTCCAGCTCGACTTCACCAGCACCGCCGGACACGACCTATTGGTCGGGACCGCCTAACCGCACGTTGTGCGCTGACCCAATTTGGTGAGTGTCCGTATTGCCGCGCTCAATGGTCTGCTCGTAG
The DNA here is from genome assembly GCF_058806575.1 of Reyranella sp. GW821-FHT12G01. NCBI lineage: Bacteria > Pseudomonadati > Pseudomonadota > Alphaproteobacteria > Hyphomicrobiales > Reyranellaceae > Reyranella > Reyranella sp. GW821-FHT12G01. The sequence continues at coordinate 2,045,961 of NZ_JBXAPV010000001.1, read as the reverse complement.
CTTTTCCCCGCTCGGGAAAACCGCAGCCTGTTGCCCAAGACGCTTCCTGCTCATCCACCACAAAGCGCGGCCATGACGACCTACACTCCGATCACGAACTCGAGCTTCCTGGATTTTTCCGGCTACAACATCAACGACACGGCAGCCACCGCCGGCTCTGCCTATGGAGTCCAGAATACGGGCGCATTTCCCAACAACGCCCCCGCCGGCATCAATGTCGCGATCGTGCTCGAACGCGCCAACGATCCGACCGCGTTGCTCGCGGGCGACTGGGGCACCCGGCAGTCGACGCTCGACACCCTGAACGCCAACAACTCGCTGTGGACGACCTACGGCACCGACCTCGCCACGTACAACGCGGCGCAGGACTTTCTGACGACCACGCTCGGCCTCACCGTGCTCGACAGCAGCAACAGCAACTATGTCAGCACGCCGGAATCGCGCACGATCTGGGTCGAGATCAACACCCAGACCGACTGGCAGGCGCTGTTCGGCCCTGACAGCACGCTGATGTACGCGCCCACGACCTCGAGGGGCTACCAGCTCTGGTACTGGGAAGGCCAGCTCTCGGCGCCCAGCGAGCTCACGATCGCGGGCCTGTGGATCGACGAGGGCGCGAACCCCGGCGGCATCAACAGGGCCGGCGACACCACGGCGACACTGGTGGTCGGGCCGCAGAGCGCCGGCAATTCGGGGCCTTCGCCGAACGTCGCCCCGCAGGACGTCGCCACGTCCTACAACTTCCCGCTCAACGGTTCGGCCTACCAGACCGGGATGATCGGACTGATCGAACCAAAAGCGGGAAGCTACGTCTCCAGCACCGACCCGGGCGGCTCCACGTTCCAGAGCCTGCTGACGCAGTACCTCACCACGGTCGGCACCGCCGGCAGCGGCGGCGTCTTCGTTCAGGGCGCCAATGGCCAGGACGAGGCTTCGGGCGAACGCTCGCTCGACGTCGGCGTCGTCTCCGCGATCAACCCGAACAGCGATATCGCGCTCTACACAGGCTCCGGCAGCAGCGCCGCCAACGCCAACTCCCATTCGACCGTCTTCACCACCTTCCAGGCCGCGATCTGGGCCAGCGCCACCAACTACGCGGGCACCGAAACGGTACGCCAGGCACCGGTCGTCTCGAGCTCGGACACCGACATTCAGGGCATATCGCCGACCTCGCCCTTCTACCAGGCGTACATGCAGCTCTACATCGACGCCGCGCTGATGAACCAGACGGTGCTGGTCGCGAACGGCGACGGCGGGTCGGGCGCCGAGACCTCCACCGGCGTACCGAACGTCGTCAACAACGTCACCAGCCCCTACAACATCCTGGTCGGCGGCACGTCGATCTCGAACTTCAGCCAGGCCTCTCAGGACGAGACGCTGAACGGCACCAACACGAACTATCCCGCGATCTACACGCAGGCGATGGCGGGCAATCAGAGCACGATCTGGAGCCTGATCGCCGGCGGCCTCTCGCACATGCCGGGCACCGCCGCCGCCACCGACTGGTTCATCGAGACGGTGTGGAACGACTACAGGACCACCGACGACAACCAGTTCGAGGACAATCACTCCTACCTCGACAACAACGCCAGCGCCGGCGGCATCGACACGGCGCAAGGCACGCCCGACTACCAGGTCGCCTTCGGCCTGACCTCGTCCGCCTACAGCAGCCTGAACGTGACCGGACGGGCCCTGCCCGACGTCTCCGCGAATGCCGGCGGCAACCTGTTTTACCTCGTGCCCCAATCCGACATGTCCGGCACGGCCGGCGTAGGCGGCACCAGCGCGGCGACGCCGCTCTGGGCGAGCCTGATCACGCAGATCAACTACATCCTTCACGACCAGGGGCTGAGCAGCAACCTCGGCTACATGACCGACCTTCTCTACATGGCGGCGGTCATCGCGCCGGCCTCGTTCAACGACGTGCAGGTCGGCAACAACATCTCCAGCTTCAACTACCGGGGCAACCCGGACTACGACTACATGAACCCGACCGGCGAGGGCTATCAGGCGGGCGTGGGCTTCGACCTGGCGACCGGCCTCGGCTCGCCCGACGGCCTGTTCCTCGCGCGGACGATCACCGCGATCGCGCATTCGCAGTACTATTTCCAGAATTCGAACTACGGCACCGCCGTCCCGGACGTGATCGATTCCAACGGCGCCGGTGGCTGGACCAGCGGCACCGCGCAGACCCTGCTGGTGCAGACCACCGCGACCGCCGATGCAACGGTCAGCGTCCTGACCGGAGGCGACTCCACCGACGCCAGCAGCGCCGCGCATGCGGCCTACGCCTGGACCAGCCAGCTCGCGCAGCAGTCGTTGCAGAGCAACACCGACTTCGATCCCGACCTGCTGGCCCTGTTCGATGGCCAGACCCAGGGCTCGCTGACGCAGGCCGTCGTCACCGACGGCGCCAGCGTGTCGGTCCAGTTCAACGGCGGCGCCGCGGTTGCCGCGCAGGCCACGATGAGCGCCGCCTTCGGCTTCGCCGACTTCTATTCCGACAGCGGCAATTCGGTGCGCCTCGCGCAATCGGTCGCGGTGGCCGAAACCGCCAACCATGCCGACGACGCCAACGTCGTCGTGCGCATGCGCCAGGTCGCCGGCGCCGATCTCTCGCTCGTGGTCTACAAGGTCGACGACTACAACGGCACGGTGAACGGCATCGCCCCGGGCGAAGCGGGCTATGCTGCCGCCGTCATGACGGCTGCCTACAGTCAGGAGGGCGGCGGCAAGGTGATCGCCGGCCCCGGCAACGGCAACTTCAACCAGATCGAGATCACCGGCGTCGATGCCGGCGACCTGATCGCCATGCAGCTCACCAACATCACCAACGGCGACACCTTCTCGGCCTTCAGCCAGGCCAACGAGATCGTGGACGGCGAGCGCGTCGCGCATCTGTGGAACTACGGTTCCAACACCTGGGGCTGGGAAGACCTGCGCGGCGGCGGCGATCGCGACTTCAACGACCTCGTGGTGCAGTTCGACTTCACCAGCGCGGCGGGACATGGGTTGCTGGTGAGCTGAGGCGCAACGCCCGAGCCGCTAGCGGCGGACGAGCGCGAAGAGCATCAGCAGCACGAGGCAGGCGCCGGACGTGGCCATCGCCCATCCCGCGGTGAGCAGCAGGCGGCGGACGCGGTAGCGCGCGCGCAACGCCCTGCGGTGCTCCTGACCGGTGGTGCCGATCGGGAAGTTCTCGAGTTCGGGCGGCGCCAGCACGAGCGCCGTGCCGTTGCGCCAGCCGATCAGGCCGCCCAGGACGGCCGCGACGATCAATCCCGCGATGATGATCACGATGCGCCCCGTTCCTGATGCTGGAACCGCGACGCGAGCGCCCGCAGGCCGCTTCTCGACTTCCCCGCCATACGAACTCTACTCCCGCACGCTCACCGACGCCGACGCAGCTTCCCTCTTTGCCGCAGACTGTGCCCCGACGCCCGTCAATGAGTCGTGAACGGGTCGGCGGGCGCGGCGGGATATGCGGCAACGCTGATTGCCGCGCCGATCGGCCGGTCCCTAGACTTTTCGCGGGGAGAGGCGAGAGATCGACCAGTCGATCGACATCGTGCGCTCGTCCCCGGAGAAACCGGAGGACGCCATGAACGACACGCCCAATCTCGTCCTGTATGGCATGAACCGCCTGGGGCCGTACCACATCCTGGAACACGTCGACGTGCTGCGCGCGAGCGGCTTCACCACGATCGTGATGGGCATGCTGCACATCGGCAATCCCGCGGTGAAGTCGACCACGCAGCTGGGCGACATCATCTTCAACGGAGACGAACCGCTCGTGGTCAGGGCGAGCGCCCCGGAGCCCTTCCCGCTCGTCACCGGCGACCAGCGCACGCAATGCATGGCCTGGCCCAGGCAGGTCGCGGCGTTGAAGGGCGGATCGACCACGGTGACCCGGGTCTTCGCCTCGGTCGGCGGCGGCGGCCTGGATGCCAACCGCCAGCCGTTGGTCCGCGATTTCGAGAGCATCAGGACGATCTACGAGACCAACGGCAAGACGTTCACCAACAGCGTGCTGGAAAAGAACTTCAGGACCTTCCGCGCTCTCTTTCCGGCGATCGACGGCATCGACATGGATTGCGAGGAGACCTACGACCTCCCCTCCTTCGTCGCCTTCTGCGAGATGCTGATCGCGATCGGCTTCGAACTGAGCTTCTGCCCCTACACGAACACACCCTTCTGGGTGAAGGCGCTCTTCGCGCTCGAGCAGAAGCACCTGATGCGCCACGTGAAGTGGTGGAACCTGCAATGCTACGATGGCGGCACCGGCAACCAGCCCGCCGACTGGGCGGCCGCGATCGGCAAGGTGTTCGGCCAGCCGCCGGCCAAGGACCTTATCGTGCCCGGTCACGTGGCCCGGTTCTGGGACAATGGCGTCTGGAAGGGCGATTGCCCCGGCCAGATCACGCCGGACTTCGCGGTCTACCCGAAGGACGCCCTCGCCGGCGGCTTCATCTGGGAAATGGACGCCATCATCGACGCCGAGCGCCGGCCGGACGATGGCAAACGCTGCCCCCACGATCCCTCGCCGATCACGCTGGCCGGTTATCTCGGCGCCATGAGGAAAGGGCTCGGGGTGTAGCGACATCGCGGGCGGCTGCCGTGCACAAAGAGACCTTTTCGACGGCACCGTCGTGGGTGCATTGCTGCGGGCGAAATCCTCGTAGCGGCGGAGAGCGGCGGCGTTGCTGGAAGAATTGGCGGCCCATGTCTGGATCCACGCGGCGTTCCTGTCGTTCGTGGCCGTGGCCGTCTATGCGCAGGCGCTCACCGGATTTGCCCTGACACTGATCCTGCTCGGCCTGGTCGGCGTCACCAACCTGGTGCCGCTGCCCGACGCGGTGAACGCCGCCTCGGTCGTCGGCTTCTGCACCGCCTCGACCTTCCTGTGGCGGCACCGCCCGCTCAAGTTCGAGCCGGTGCTGATCCCGACCCTGATCGCCAGCGTGGCTGGCACCTTCGTGGGCGCGCTGATCCTCACCTGGCTCGCCGACGGCGCCTACCAGACGCTGCGCCTCATCCTCGGCGCCTGCATCGTGGCCTGCGCGCTGCTGCTGTGGCGCACCGGCAAGCCGCTGCCCGCCCTCTCCTCGCGCACGACCTTCGCGGCGACCGGCGGCATCTCCGGTCTTCTCGCCGGCATGTTCTCCGCGCCCGGCCCGCCGCTCGTCTATCTTCTCTATCGCCAGCCGATGTCGATGGCGCAGATCCGCGAATCGCTGATGCTGATCTTCGGCCTCGGCAGCGCGCTACGTTTGCTGATCATCGTGCCGACCGGCCAGTTCTCGATGCTGTCATTGCAGCTCGCGATCGAGTCCCTGCCCGTGGTCGTCCTGGTGACCGCCTTCGCCATCCGCCATCCCGCGCCGCTGAAACCGCGCACGTTCAAGATGCTGGTCTGCGTCCTTCTGGTCGCCGCCGGCGCGAGCATGGCCGCAAGTGCGCTGGTGGTGATTCTTTAGGGTTCGACTAGTTGCTCGGCCAAGTGCGTCGACTTCGCTATAGTTCAACATCCAAAAGCGTGCACAAGCGAAGACGGAGTTTCCATGTGGCTTGAGATGTCTCGCGATGCCGTGCATGGCGGCGGTGACTGGTCTTTCAGTCGCTGTCTTTGGTCTCCCACGCGCAAGCGCTCAGGCGGTGGCAGTTGGCCATTTTGGGAGGCACTCAAGAATGTTCGGAGTGGCGATGCAGTCGTTCATCTTCGCGGCAAGGACAAACAAGCGGCATTCGTTGGGTACTCAATTGCCGCTTCGGATGGCTACACCACCGATCAGCGACCACCGAATGCCGGCAGGTGGGACTACTCGAAGCTGTTCTATAAGGTCGACTTAGAGGACTTCACAGAGCTCGAAAAGCCGCTACTTCTTAGCGATGTGTTTCGCGTACATAACGACGCGCTGCGCTCATACTTTCAACGAAACAAGAGCATCCGCCAACGCGATCGCGCTCGCTTGTTCTACGTAATTCAGCGGAAAAAGCTACAGTGCCTCAACGGTGCCTACGTATCGGAGCTCCGCTCGGAACTATCTGAGATCATATTTGGCTATGCTCGCAAATCCAGTCGAGGGTTCTCTGAACAGAGCGCAGTGAGTTTGAAAGTTTCGGAGCAACTACGGCAAATGCGGACTCGCATTGGGCAAAGCGCCTTCTCTCGCCAAGTTCGAAACAACTACAACCATCGTTGCTGCTTCCCCGGCTGCTCAATTTCAGATAGCGCGTTTTTGGTGGGTGCTCATATTGCGCGATGGGTCGATGCAGAGCATTTGCGCGGAGAAACCTCAAACGGTCTATGTTTTTGCCTCTTTCATGACAAAGCTTTTGAGCTGGGCTTATTTACGATAACGAGAGATCTGTGTGTCTCAATAAGTGACGAGAAAACAATGAATAACGAGTGGGCATACAGCAATATTGCCCCATACGCAGGACAGGCAATTTTTGCAGCAACCATTGCACCTTCAATTGAGGCGCTTTCCCTGCATTGGGCGCGGTTCGGATTTACAGAGATCTTTTCTGGAATCTAGCCGTCGAGCTTGTTTGTCTAACGATAGTCAACAACCGTCACCGCGGCTTGCCGAAGAGACAACGCAATCGCGATCTTTGGTTGGCCCCTTCGCCATACTAACCTTGGCACGGGGGCGGGACGATTATCGAGAGCCGATTGATGACAGGTCGCAACATGCCGCGCCGCCGATCCATTGGGTGCCGGATCATCGGGCTCCTCCTGCTTGCCTGTGTGACCACGCAAGCGGGCCTCGCGCAAACCGCCAGTGCGCAGACAGAGCGCGAAACCTTCGCCGCCTATTGCCTGGGCGTGCTCGAAGGATGGCCCGCCCTCGCGGATTCCGCCCGACGCGCCCAATGCACCGCCTCGGCGCAGGAATGCGATGCCCGTGAAGACTTCGCTCGCGAGATGGATGCGAAGTACGCCGCCCACGTGGCCCGGCTGCAACGGTATCTGACCGACAGGGGCCACACGATTGGCACGGGCGCGATTGCGGCCATCACCAAGTCTGGCGGGCAGGATCGCATCGCCTGCGACGCCGCGGTGAGTGCTTACGTGCTGTGCCGGCCCGTTTGCAGCGTCGTCGGGGCGCCGGCCTGTCAGCGCTGCCTCGACGAGAAGCGCGAGCCGGCCTGCGGGCGCCTCGCGCCGTGCCTCGACCCGTCTTCGGCGCCCTAGACGCCTAAGCCTGCTTGCGCAGCGGGGCGGCGGCGAGGCCGGCGCGGTCGAACTCCAGGCCCTGTTCGTTGTCGCGCTGGCGGATGACGCGCAGCGGCTCGGCCAGGATGTAGCCCGCGAAGCGGCCCCAGTAGCGCGCGGTCGACAGGATGTTGTCGTGCTCCAGCGCGGCCATCCGGTTGGTCTGGCTGCAATAGACGTCGATCGCCTCAAGCTTGGCGCCGATGAAGTCGGTGATGTCGACGAAGCGCTGCGGCTTGAACTCCACCGTCGCCGACGGCGACTGATAGCAATAGACGTTGGGCACGCCGCGCGCCGCCACCAGGGTCGCGGCATGGACCGCGCGATGGTCCTGGTGCGTGTCCTCGCTGCAATGCGTGTAGATGTGCGTGGGCTGCATCTTGGCGATGACGTCCTCGATGATCTCGATCGTCTCGCGGCCGTCGGTGATGTGGGTGTCCTTCAGCTTGGCCAGGTGCAGCTCAGCGCCGAGCAGCGACGCGGCCTTCTGCGATTCGGCGGTGCGCACGTTGACGTCGCCGCCCGAGGCGCCGCGCGACAGGGTCAGCACGTGCAGCAGGTCGCCCGCGGCATGGTGCTTCGCCATCGCGCCGCCACAGCCGATCTCGACATCGTCGGGATGCGCGCCGATCGTCAGCACGCGCTTCTGCTGCTGCTTGCGGCGCGTGGCGACCGAGTTGGCGAGCAGCACGACCTGCTCGGCGAAGGCCTCGGCCGTCAGCGGCTTGAACAGCAGACCGTCGATCCGGCACTTCACGACCTGGCGCATGAACGAGGGATCGAGCTCGCGGCTCACGACCAGCGTGGCGACCCAGCGATGCTTGTCCTTGATCTCCTTCAGGAGCGCGAACCCGCCTTCCAGCACCGGATCGACGACCACGAGGTCGAACCGTTCGACGGCGACAAGCGCGGAAGCCGCCGCCGCCGTGGTGACGAACTTCATCTTGGCGATCGGCAGGTTCTGCAGGACGTGGCGCGCGTTCTTCAGCGCGCCCTCGTCGCTGTCGACCAGCAGGATGCGCAGGCGCTTTTCCGTGGCGGTCTCGACGACGGCCAGTCGCGGCTTTTCGAGGTCTGTGTTGGATGTCGACATGGTCGTCACGCGCGCCGGAGTGGAAGGGCGGCGGAACCTATCCGGTCATGATTGGGAGAGCGAGAGCCCGCGTTCACGATCAGCCGGTTTGTCGCACAATTAGTGTTGATCGAACGTCGTCGAGGCCCATCGACTGCAATTATTCAGCTTCCTGTAAGCCTCGAACGATACCTCGCCGCATCGGACGTCAGGTGAGTGACACAGGTGCGAAGCTTTCTTCTCCCGAGGTCATCTCTTAATTGGCGAGCGTGCTGCAATTTTGCCATGATCCGCCGGCCGACGCCGCCGCACGGACTCCCTCCTTCGAAAGCTGCCCATGACGACTTACGATCCGCTCGCCAATTCGACGTTCCTTGAATATGCCGGCTACAACATCGCCGACCAGAGTCTGACGGTCGAGCAAGCCTACCAGATGAGCGACGGCGCGGCTTTTCCGAACGGCAGCTCCTACGGCATCAACGTCGCGATCGTGCTGGACCGGGCCAACGACCCGACCGCGCTGCTGTCGAGCGACTGGGGCAGTCGCCAGGCGACCCTCGACGCGCTGAACAACACCAACACGCTGTGGTCGACCTACGGCGCCGACACCGGCCAGTACAACACCGCGGTCACCACCCTGCAGGGGCTGGGCCTCACGGTGCTCGACAGCACCAACAGCAATTACATCAGCTCGGCGGCATCGCGCACGATCTGGGTCGAGATCAACACCCAGGCCGAATGGAAGGCGTTGTTCGGCTCCGCCAGCACGCTGATGTATTCGCCCACCGGCGGCAATCAGGGCTCTGTCTGGTACTGGAACGGCTCGCTCTCGCTGCCCAGCGAGATCTCGGCCAGCGTCAACGGCCTGTGGCTCGACCAGTCGACGGCCCCGGTGCCCAGCAACATGGCGCCCGGCGTCACGCATCCTCTCATCGAGGGCCCGCAATCGCTCGGCAACTCGCACGAGCGCGACGGCAATCCGCAGGACATCGCCTCCAACCTCTATAATTTTCCGCTGAACGGCGCGAGTTACCAGACCGGGCAGATCGGCCTGATCGAGCCGGGCGTCGGCACCTCCATATCGGGCGACGAGGCGGGCACCGACTTCCAGACCAGGCTCCAGGCCTATCTCACCAATGTCGGCACCAGCGGCACCGGCGGCGTCTTCGTCCAGGGCGCCAACGGCCAGAGCGGCCAATCCGGCGAACGCTCGCTCGATGTCGGCATCGTTGCGGCGATCAATCCCAACAGCAACCTCGCCCTCTACAACGGCTCGGGCGACAACGTGGTGAACGGCAACGCCCAGGCCTCGGTCTTCACCGCCATCCAGAGCTCGATCTGGGGCACCGCGTCCAACCTCGGCAACAGCGCGTCGGTCCCGGCCGCGCCGGTCACCACCAACTCGTGGGGCGACGCCCAGAGCATGGCGCCGAACTCGCCCTTCTATAACGCCTACATGCAGCTCTACGTCGATGCCGCGCTGATGAACCAGACGACCCTGATCGCGCTGGGCGATGGCGGCTCGGGCTTCGAGAACGGCAACGGCCTCGCCACCCCCGGCAACAACCAGACCAGCCCCTACAACATCCTGGTCGGCGGATCGTCGAACTCGACGGTCGGCGGGGCCGCGAACGACCCGACGCTGAACGGCACCAACACCAACTTCACGCCGATCTACAATCTCGCCATGGCGGGCGATGCCGCCACCCTGTGGCAGCTCATGAGCGGCGGCCTCACCCACCTGCCCAGCACGGCCGCAGCCGGCGACTGGTTGGTCGAGACGGTGTGGAACGAATATGCGACCACGGCCAACCAGACCTTCGTGGGCGGCAATGGCGGTGACGGCGATTCCTACGCGGCCAACAATTCCGGCGGCGGCGGCATGGACATGACGCAGCCGACACCCGACTACCAGACCGACTACGGCCTCACCTCGGCCATCTATGCCGCCCTCGGCCTCACCGGACGCGGCACGCCCGACGTCGTGGCGCCGGCTGGCGGCAACCTTTTCTTCACCACGCCCAATGCCGACATGCTGGGCACGACCGGCGAAGGCGGCACCAGCGCCGCCACGCCGTTCTGGGCGAGCCTGATCACGCAGATCAACTACGTGTTCCACGACCAGAACCTGCCCAACCTCGGCTACATGACCGACCTTCTGTATCTCGCGTCGGTCATCGCGCCGGGCTCGTTCAACGACGTGACCCTGGGCAACAACGTTTCCAGCTACTCGCTGGACGGCGCCAACTACGGTGGCATCAACCCGACGGGCTACGGCTACGAGGCGGGCGCGGGCTACGACCTCGCCTCCGGCCTCGGCTCGCCCAACGGGCTGCTGCTGGCGCGCGCGCTGACCGAGATCGCCCATTCGCAGGTCTATTTCGGCACCTTGCCCGACGTGGTCGAGTCCAACGGCGCCGGCGGCTGGACCAGCGGCACGACGCAGACCGTGCTGCTGCAGACCACCGCGACAGCCGACGCGACGGTCGCCGTCCACACCGGCACCGACACGACCGACGCCAGCAGCGCCGCCCACGGCACCTTCGCCTGGACCAGCCAGCTCGCGCAGCAGTCGCTGCAGGCCAACTTCGATCCCGACCTGCTGGCGATGTTCGATGGCCAGAGCCAGGGCGCGCTCACCCAGGCGACGGTGGGGACCGGTGACAGCGTCTCGGTCACCTTCAACGGCAACAACACGGTCGCCGCTCAAGCCGCCATGAGCGCCGCGTACGGCTTCGCGGATTTCTATGCCGACGCCGGCAACTCGGTGCGTGTCGCGCAATCGGTCGCGGTCGCCGAGACCGCCGGCGACGCCAACGACGTGAACGCCGTGGTGCGCATGCGTCAGGTCGCGGGCGCCGACCTTTCGCTGATGCTCTACAAGGTCGACGACTACAACGGCACGATCAACGGCGTCGCGCCCGACCAGGCCAACTACGCCATGCTGGCCTCAAGCAGGGCCTACGGCGTGCAGGGCGGCGGCACGGTGATTGCCGGTCCGGGCGACGGCAATTACGGCCAGGCGCAGATCACCGGCGTCAATGCCGGCGACCTGATCGCCATGCAGCTCACCAACGTCACCAACGGCGACACCTTCTGGGCCTTCAGCCAGGCCAACGAAGTGGTCGGCGGCGAGCACATCGCGCATCTGTGGAACTACGGCGCCAACACCTGGGGCTGGGAAGACCTGCGCGGCGGCGGCGACCGCGACTACAACGACCTCGTCGTCCAGCTCGACTTCACCAGCACCGCCGGCCACGGCCTGCTGGTGGCCTGAGGCAGAAAACCAAAGGTCCCTCGCTGCGCTCGGGATGACAGCGATTCTGGAATCGGCGCACTGCGCAAATTCCGAGAAAAACTGTCCTCCCGAGCGCAGCGAGGGACCTTTCTCTCAAGTCGCTTCACACGAGGTCGTCGAGACAAGCAGGCACGCTTCATCGACATCGTGTGGACCAGCGTGTATGCAGGGTCACCGTCGCCCACGTACCCATGGCTTGCGATGGCTGAGAGATGCATGTGCTCCCGCCCTCTTGGAGGAGCACGCATGAACCATTGGTACGATCCCCCGTTTCTTCTTCCGGTCTTCCTCGCCGTGCTGATCGTCTCGTACGCGCTGCTGCGGACGCCGCCCGTTTAAAGACAGCCGCAAAGGAACAATCGATTGAACCGTCCTGAACTCGGGCCCGAGGAATTCGCCGGCTTGCAGGCGATCGACGGCAGCATCGCGCAACGACGTCCCTCGATCGAAGTCGAGATCAGGCTGCGCGAACTCGGCCTGATCGAGCGGAACGGCATTTCCCGCCTGCCGATCCGCACGAAGCGGGGCAACGATCTCGTGCGAGAGCATGCAGGGATGATCGACGCCGTCTGACGGGCGCGCGGCGCGACCGGCGCGCGCGCCTCTAGTTCGCCGGGCCCAGCCCTTCGGCGAAGGCGTTCAGCGCGACCAGCGCGAGCGCGAGGCCCACGGCTGCCCAGAACCGCCAGGTCAGGAAGATCCACCCGCCGAGCGGTGCCGGCGCGCGATCGCGCGGTGCCGGCAAGGTATCGACGATGCGGTGCGCGGTGCCGGCGGCATCGCCGTCGGCCCAGCGCGTGTCGGGCAGTTTGGTGAAGGTCGCGGCGAGCGACCGGGCCGCCTCGACGCGCGGCAGTCCCGCGAGGCGCACCGCCTCCTGCCAGGGATCGATGCCGACGCGCGACAGCGCCGTGAGAATGGTGATGTCCTCGCCGCTGTTGCGGGCGTCGCGCGTTTCGTGGCCGACGACGGTGAAGAGAAAGGACGTGTAGCGCGCGTGGCCCGACGCAAGCTCGGGGGGAACGGTCACGGCTGCACGGTCGACGAGCGCTCCGGGCTGGCCTCGGTCTCGGAGGATTCGAGATTGCGGTCGGGCGTGAGCTGCACGAGCAGGAAATAGAAGGCGATCGCCAGCGCTCCCCAGATCAGCCAGGTCGCGAGACCCGCTTTCTGTTTGGGGGCAATTGCTCGCGCGACGTCCACGGGCGCGTCTCTCCTCGGTGCCTTTGCCTTCCCGCCCATCATCCGTTCCGACCTGACCGCCGCTTCCAGCGAGGCGACGCGCGCCTCGGCGGTCTGCGGGATCGCAGCGACCGCGCCCTCGGGCAGCAACGCGACCAGGCGCGCCGCGATCTTCACCGCCTCACCATCCGCACCCGCTCCGGCCCAGGGACGATCGGGCAGCCGCGCGATGGTGCCGGCCAGCGCCTGCACGGCTGCGTCGCGCGGCAGCGCCGCGAGGCGTTCGGCTTCCTGCCACGGATCGATGCCGAGTCGCGACAGGGCGGAGAGCACGGTAATCTCCGTGCCCGCCGCGTCCTGACCCAGCGCACCGAACAGGAAGTCGTTGTAGGCCGAGTGGCCGAGCGAATATTCCGGTCGCAGGGTCATCGTGTCGGGCTAGAAGCCCATGCCTCCCATGCCGCCGCCACCCATTCCGCCCATGCCACCACCCGGCATGCCGCCGCCATCGTCACCGGGGATCTCGGCCACCATCGCCTCGGTGGTCACGAGCAGACCCGCCACGGAAGCGGCGCCCTGTAACGCGGTGCGCACGATCTTCACCGGGTCGATGATGCCCGCCTTGATCATGTCGCCGTATTCGCCCTTCTGCGCGTCGAAGCCGAAATTGGCGTCCTTCTGTTCGAGCAGGCGGCCCGCCACCACCGCGCCGTCGTGGCCGGCGTTCTTCGCGATCTGGCGCACCGGCGCCTGCAGCGCGCGGCGCACGATGTCGATGCCGACCTGCTGGTCGGAGTTGGCGCCGCGGCAGTCCTTCAGCACGCGCGTCGCGTAGAGCAACGCCGTGCCGCCACCGGCGACCACGCCCTCCTCGACCGCCGCCTTGGTGGCGTGCATCGCATCCTCGACGCGGTCCTTCTTCTCCTTGACCGCGAACTCCGAACCACCGCCGACCTTGATGATGGCGACGCCGCCCGCGAGCTTGGCCAGCCGCTCCTGCAGCTTCTCGCGGTCGTAGTCGGACTCGACCGTGTCGACCTGGGCGCGGATCTGCTTCACGCGCGCCTCGATCGCCTTCTTGTCGCCGGCGCCGTCGATGATGGTGGTGTTGTCCTTGTCGATGACGACACGCTTGGCGGTGCCCAGCATCTCCAGGGTCACGCCCTCGAGCTTGGAGCCGAGATCGTCGCTGATCTCCTGCGCCGCCGTCAGGATGGCGATGTCGCCCATCATGTCCTTGCGGCGGTCGCCGAAGCCCGGCGCCTTGACCGCCGCGACCTTGAGGCCGCCGCGCAGCTTGTTGACCACCAGCGTGGCCAGCACTTCGGCGTCGACATCCTCGGCGATGATCAGCAGCGGCTTGCCCGACTGCGCCACCAGCTCGAGCAGCGGCAGCACGGTCGAGAGACCGGCGAGCTTCTTGTCGTGGATCAGGATGTAGGGGTTCTCGAGCTCGCAGCTCATCTTCGCGGCATTGGTGACGAAGTACGGCGAGAGGAAGCCGCGATCGAACTGCATGCCCTCGACGACCTCCAGCTCGGAATCGAGCGTGGTCGCCTCCTCGATGGTGATGACGCCCTCGTTGCCGACCTTCTTCATGGCCTCGGCGATCATCTTGCCGATGCTCTTGTCGCCGTTCGCCGACACGGTGCCGACCTGGGCGATCTCCTCGCTGGTCGAGACCTTGCGGGCGCGCCGCTTCAGCTCCCCGATCACCGAATCGGCCGCGAGGTCGATGCCGCGCTTGAGGTCCATCGGGTTCATGCCGGCGGCGACCGACTTCAGGCCCTCGCGCGTGATCGCCTGGGCGAGCACGGTGGCGGTGGTGGTGCCGTCGCCCGCGGCATCGGAAGTGCGGGTCGCGACCTCGCGGACGAGCTGTGCGCCCATGTTCTCGAAGCGGTCGGAGAGATCGATCTCCTTCGCCACGGTGACGCCGTCCTTGGTGATGCGCGGCGCACCGTAGGATTTGGCCAGCACGACGTTGCGGCCCTTGGGTCCCAGCGTCACCTTCACGGAATCGGCCAGCATGTCGACCCCGCGCATCATGCGCGAGCGCGCGTCGCCGCCGAAGCGGACTTCCTTAGCGGCCATGGCGTTTCGCCCCCGATAGGTGTTCTGAATGTGTTGGTCCGGACGTGCGGACCGTGCCGGGCCGCGAAGCGGCGCGTTGCCCCAACATGGTGACGAAGCGGCCCATTAGCCAGCGATATCTCGGCAATCGGTGAGGCCCAGCGCCGCAACGCCCGAATTGCACAGACTCAAGGGCCCCGCGCCGCGTAGGGTGCTCCGGTATCGCGCCACGAGGCACCCCTTCCCGCGATACCGCGCGGGAGCGCATTCCATGCTGCATCTCGTCCAGCCCACGCCGGGCTCTTCCGCCACCGATCCCGGGACAGAACCGCGCGACCGCGCCGGCATCGAGGCCGTGCGCCTCGCGGCGACCGAACGCTACGGCATCCTCGACACGGTGCCGGAGGAAGCCTTCGACCGGATCACCGCGCTGGCCGCCGACATCTTCAACGCGCCGATCGCCCTGCTGGGCTTCATCGGCACCGACCGCGTCTTCTTCAAGTCGCATCACGGGCTCGACACGACGCAGGCCGCCCGCGGCGCCGATCCGGCCGCGCCGGTCATGACGCCCTGGCTGCGCAGCGAGTTCAGGAACGGCTTCCATGCCGGCGTGCCGCTGCACAGTCCCGATGGGTACGAGATCGGCACGCTGTGCGTGATCGACCGGCGGTCGCGGCGCGTCGACGACCAGCAGATGCACCGGCTGCGCGCGCTGGGCGGCATGGTGACCGACATGCTGGCGATGCGGCTGGCGGCCCGTCGCGCACTGGCGCTGGCCGAGATGGCCAGCAACGAAGTCGATCATCGCGCGATGAACAGCCTGCAATTCGTGGCGAGCCTCCTGCAGCTGCAAAGCGGCGCCGCCGTGCTGCCCGAGACGGCTCAGCAGCTGCGCGCGGCCGCAAACCGCGTGCTGGCGGTGGCGCGCGTGCACCGCACCTTCACCGTCGTCGGCACGACCACCGACTCGACCGATCGCGTGCCGATCCTCGCCCATCTCCGGACGCTCTGCGAGGAACTGTCGAGCAGCGTCGGCAGCGAGATCCGCCTGGAAGGCCGCGACGAGGTCGAGGTGCCCAAGCTGCAGGTGCTGCCGATCGGCCTGATCGTGAACGAGCTCGTCACCAACGCGAACAAGCATGCTGGCGACCCGATCACCGTCGTCTTCGAGCGCGACGGCGACTCACACCATCGGCTGAGCGTGCTCGACGAAGGCCCCGGCCTGCCGCCGGGCTTCTCGGCGACCGAACCCACCGGCAAGGGGCTCGGCATGAGGGTGGTGAAGACGCTGGCCGAACAGCTTGGCGGCGCGCTCTCGGCGACGACCAATCCGGCGGGCCGCGGCACCTGCTTCACGGTCACCTTCCCGATCGCGTAACGAAGCCCGTCTTGCTCACGCTCCGCATTCGCCACCGCACCACCTATCTCTATCACGCGCCCGTGCGCCTCGGACCGCACCGGCTGATGCTGCGCCCGCGCGAAAGCCGCGAGCTGCGGCTGGTCTCGCACGACGTCGTGGTAACTCCGGCGGCGAGCGTCACCTGGGCGCATGACGTGTTCGGCAACGCCGTCGCAACGGCCACCTTCGACGGCCTCAGTGACCGGCTCGTGGTCGACAGCGAAGCCGTGCTCAAGCTGGGTGTCGATCCGTGGCCGGTGTTCGACATCGCCGCCGTCGCGACGACCTATCCGTTCGCTTACACCGCTGCCGACTGGAGCGACCTCGGCGCTTTGGTGGTGCCGCAATATTCCGATCCCGAGCGCAAGCTGCTGGCGTGGGCGAAGGGTTTCGTGCGCAGCGATCCGACCGACACGCTGTCGCTGCTGAAGGATCTGAGTTCAGGTGTCGCCGAGCAGATCCGCTACCAGAGCCGCGAGAGCGAGGGCACGCAGGCGCCGCTCGAGACGATCGCGCGCGGGCTGGGTTCGTGCCGCGACCTCGCGGTGCTGTTCGTCGAGGCGGCGCGCTGCCTGCGCTTCGGGGCGCGACTGTGCTCGGGCTATCTCTTCAGGCCCGATCGCGCGACGGGAAATTACGAGGCCGACTCCACGCACGCCTGGGCGGAGGTCTATGTGCCGGGCGCCGGCTGGATCACCTTCGATCCGACCAACCGCAGCGTCGGCGGCCGCAACCTGATCCCCGTCGCGGTGGCGCGCGAGATCTGGCAGGTGACGCCGGTGTCGGGCGATTTCATCGGCGCCAGCAACGCCTATCGCGGCCTCTGGGTCGACCTCAGCGTGACCGCTGAGTGAGAGAGCGACGGCTTAGGCGCCGAACGCCGCGCCCAATGTGCCGATCAGTCCGCCGATCACCATGAGATAGGCGAAGGTCGCGAAGAGAAGCTGGCGGGAACTGTCGTCCATTGGAGTAACCCTGTTGTGTGCGAGCGAACGAACGCAGGGAAGAGTCGGAGGTTCCACCCGGTCAGGCGTGGCGCAGCGTTCCGCGCAACTGCTCGACGTCGGTCTGCGCCGCCACGATGCGGCCCATCAGGTTGACCCTTCGGATCACGAGGCTGGTGTTCTTCGGATTGACGTTGAGCTCGCCCGACAGATCGTTGAGATCTTCGCGAAGCTTACTCAGGTTCTTCTCAAGCTCGGCAAGCTGCCTGTCTGCTCTGGCCACTGTCACGCCCTCGCAACCGTCGCTCTTAAAGTATCACGTGAAGCTGATGCCAGAACATGCTCGCAGGCAAGGCATTTACGATTGATACAAAACTCTGCCGCCTGACCTTTCGCCGCCCCTCGAAACGCAGGCGGAAAATCTACGTATGTAATGCGACGAACACTAGAACTGCTCCCGGCGGCTCGGCACTATTAAAGGTATCTAGGTGTGACCTGCCGGCCCCCTCCTGGCGCTGGACGCCAGTCAGGCTGGCGTCGCAAGCGTCGGGGGAATCTTCATGTCGACCGTCACCATCAACGGAACGCCTGGCACCAACGGCCTCGACGACCAGCCGCCCAGCGGCAACGGCACCAATGGCGGCGCCGGCGGGAGCGGCAACGCGACGGCGGCGACGGCGGCCGACATCACGAACGACGCGACGGGCGTCGGCGGCAACGGCGGCAACGGCGGCACGGGCGGCGAACCGACCGGCAATGCCGGTGCCGGTGGCGCCGGTGGCTACGGACGCGCCACGGCCACGACGACGGCCAGCAACAGCGACGACTGGAGCTATGCCAGCGCCGCAGCGACCGGCGGCAACGGCGGCAGTGCCGGCGTCGCCGCCTCGGGCGGTGCCGGCGCGATCGGCGGCGCGGGCGGCCGCGCGCGCGCGAATTCGTCGGTCACCAACATCGAGGGCAACGCCTACGCCTCGAGCACGTCCGCCAGCGGCCACGGCGGCAGCGGCGACATCGCCGGCGCGGGCGGCATCGCCATCGACTCGTCGGCCGCGGCGTATGCCGGCGCGGGCGACAGTGCGACGGCCACCGTCGACCAGACCGGCGGCAACGGCGGCGATGCGACCGGCAGTGGCACCGGCGGCAAGGGTGGCTACAGCACGCTCACCAATGCGGTGACGGGTTCGACCGACGGCGGCATGCTGACCCTGATCCAGACCGCGACCGGCGGCGCCGGCGGTGCGGCGCTCGGCGGCGGCCTCGGCGGCAATGGCGGCACCGGCACCTCGTCCCTCACCGTCGCCGACACCGGCAGCGCCTTCGCCAGCCAGCTCTTCGCCACGTCGATCGCCATCGGCGGCAAGGGTGGCGATGCCGCCCTGGCCGGACGCACCGGCGCCACCGCGACGGCCACCGTCACGGTCTCGGGCTACGGCGAACTGAGCGCCGATTCCCAGGCGACGGGCGGCAACGGCGGCAACGGCAATGCCGGCAACGGCGGCAGCGGCGCGGCGGCGACGGCCACCGCGACGGCCACCGGTGGCGGAACGGCGACCGGCATCGACATCGATGCGTCCGCGACCGCGACAGGCGGCAACGGCGGCAGCGCCAACGGCGCGGGCTTCACGGGCGGCATCGGCGGCACGGCCACAGCGACGGCGACCACGTTCGCCAACGCCACCATGGTCGCCAGCGCGAGCGCCACGCAAACGGGCGGCAATGGCGGCCAGGGCAACGCTGGCGCCAACGCCGGCGACGGCGCCGCGAGCACGATGAGCAACGCGGTGAGCGGCGTCGCCGTCGGGGCCTCGCTCTCGCTCAACCAGACGGCGATCGGCGGCGATGGCGGCGACGCCATGACGACCGGCTATGGCGGCAACGGCGGCGCGGCCAACGCGACGCTGACCGTGACGGACGCGACCGCTTTGTCGGTGTCGATCACGTCGCAGGCCGACGGCGGCAACGCCGGCTCGGCGGAGCTGACCGGCCATCTGCGCGGCGGCGCCAGCGGCGCGGCCACAAGCGCGCTCCACACCACCGTGGCCACCACCACCTCCTCGACCGCCAACGCGAGCGGCGGCGACGGCGGCAGCATGCTCTCGACGGGAACGCTCGGCTCGGGTGGCGGCGGCGGTGCGGCCAGCGCCGCGGCGTCGGCGACGGGCAATACGCTCGTCATTGCGACGGCGAACGCGACGGGCGGCGGCGGCGGCGCGGGCTTCGGCGCGGGCAAGCATGGCGGCTCCGGCCGCATCCTGGACAACGCGGCGACGGCTGCAACCGTCGACCTCAGCTCCGGCATCTCGAGGGCGACGGTAACCCAGGTGGGTGGCCTGGGCGGCGACGGTTTCAGCGAAGCCGACGGCGGCGCGGGCGGCAACAGCACGCTGAACAACGCGGCAACGGCCAGCGGCTTCGGTCGCCTGGAATGGTCGCAGGTCGCCACCGGCGGCACTGGCGGCAATGTCGAACTCGGCGGACTGGCGGGCCGCGGCGGCACCGCGACCGCGACCTACAGCGCCAACTTGTTCGGCATCCCATCCAGCAGCCTGACCAGCGTCGCGATCGGTGGAAACGGCGGCGGCAGCATCGCGGGCGGCGGCGGCGGCGGGCGCACCGCCGCGACCGGCACCTCGACCATCCAGCTTGCGGCCGAAGGCAACACCTCCGCCGTGGCGGCAGGCATCGGCGGCAACGGCGGCAATGCCGAGAGCGGCAATGGCGGCGGCGGCGGCAAGGGTGTCGCGCAGACGAACCTGACGGCGCTGACCGCGGACAGCACCTCTTCCACCAAGGCAGAGGCCGCTGGCGGCAACGGCGGCAGTGCGACCGGCGTCGGCGTGACGGGCGGCGCGGGCGGCACGGTGCAGGCCACCGCGAATGGCATCGCCGATGTCGGCGCCAACCTGTCCGTCGAGGTCAAGCTCACGGGCGGCGCGGGCGGCGGAGCCCAGGATGGCGCGACCGGCGGCAAGGGCGCGTCGGTCAGTGCCACCAATCTCGTCACCGGCTACAGCGAAGGCGCCTCGATCACCCTCACCCAGGGCGCGATCGGCGGCGCCGGCGGCGCCAGCTACGGCGGCGGCAAGGTGGGCACCGCGGGCACGGCCTATTCCCAGGTCGACTACGACGCGACCGCGGGCGGACACACCGCCCTGTTGGCCACCGTGAACACGAACGCCACGGGCGGCGCCGGCGGCTCGATGAGCTACAACATTAGCCAGGCGGCCGGCGCGGGCGGCAGTGCGACGGCGGACGGCACGGCGCGAGGTGCGTCGAACGCGAACGCCAACGCGACCGCCATCGGCGGCGCCGGCGGCCTCAGCGTCATGTCCGGCACGGGCGGCACCGGCGGCGGCGCGAGCGCGAGCACCCTTTCCAACGGCGACGAGTCCGCCGCCACCAGCATCGCGACCGGCGGCAAGGGCGGCTCGGTCTTTGCCACGTCCGGCGCCAGTGCCAACGGCGGCGCGGGCGGCAAGGCGGATCTCTCCACCGCCACTGCCCAGAGCGGCGACGGTCTCGCCAACGCCGTCGCCCGGGCGACCGGCGGTGAGGGTGGCGAGGGCTACGGCGCGGGCAAGTCGGGCGGCGCGGGCGGCGCGGTGGATCGCCTTGTGGCGGAAGCCACAGCGTCGGGTGACGGCGATGCGACCGCCACAGTCCAAGCGACCGGCGGCCAAGGCGGCGCCGGCAGCGGCGGTGCGTCCGGCGGCGCCGGCGGCTCGATCTATATCGGCGACACGCTGACGATCTCCACGGGCGGCATCGCGACACAGACCCAGTCGGCCCAAGGCGGCGCGGGCGGTGCATCGGCGGACGCGTCGGGCGGACGCGGAGGTGCTGCCTCCTCGCAGCTCACCTCAACGGATTCTTCCAGCATCATGAATTTCACCCGCGTCAATGCCACCGGCGGCGATGGCGGCGACGGGGCAAGCGGCGGGACAGGCGGCATGGCGCTCGCGTCGAGCGCGCTGACCATAAGCTCGTTCGGCTCTTCGACCGCCACCGCGATCGGCGGCGACAGCGGCGCCAGCAGTGGGGTCAGCGGCAAGAAAGGCGGCGACGCGGATGCGGATGCCACCATCGAGTCCTCTGGCGCCGGCGTCGCGGTCAGAGCAGAAGCCGTCGCAACAGGCGGCACGGGCGGCGATTCCAGTGCGGGCACCGTCGCGGGCAACGGCGGTTCGGTCGACGCGACCGCGTCGGCGCGCGCCGGAGCCGGCGCGGCCGTGAGCGCCATTGCGACGCAGACCGGTGGCGACGGTGGCAATGGCACGGCCAGCAACATACGCGGCGGCAACGGCGCATCGTCCAAGATCGCCAACGCGGTGTCCGGCGTCAGCGACCATGGCGAGGTGACGCTGATGCAGACCGCGATCGGCGGCAACGGCGGCTCCTCGCTCGACGTCAAGGGCGGCACGGGCGGCGAGGCCCAGTCGATCCTCACGGTGAACAACTGCGGCTGCGTCGATCCCGTCACCGCCTTCCTCACCGGTTCCGCGACCGCGATCGGCGGCAACGGCGGCGACACGCTGGGCGGCAGCGTCAACGCGCGGACCGGCGGCGCAGCAACCGCCGTCATAACGTTGATCGACGATGGCGATGTGGACGGGACGGCCACCGCGACCGGCGGCATGGGCGGCGACAATGCCGGTGTCGGGCTTGCCGGAATCGGTGGACAGGCGGGCGTCCAATCGAGCACCAGCTCGGCAACCAGCGACGCGACCGCCACCGCCATCGCCGTGGGTGGCCAGGGCGGCGCCGGACTGGGCGGCAGTGCTGAGGGCGGCACCGGCGGCAAGGCGCTTGCCGTTGCGTCGTCGCTCAGCACCACCGTCGCGAACGGAACGGCCGTCACCACCGGCGGACGCGGCGGCGATGCGGCCGGCGCCGGGCGCACCGCCGGAAACGGCGGCGTGGCCAACGTCATGGCGTCCTACGCCGACGCCAGCCTGGAGGCCGGCGGCACGGCGACGGCGACCGCCTCGCAGACCGGCGGTCGCGGCGGCAACGGCACCGGCGGCGCCAATGCCGGCAACGGCGCCGACAGCATCATCGACACCAGCACCGGCACGACGCCGATCGTGATCGCCACGACCGATGGCGGCACGGCCAACATGTACCAGTACGTCTTCGGCGGTAACGGCGGCGATGCCACCGGCGGCGGCGCAGCCGGTCTGGGCGGCGAGGCGACGTCGAACTTCCTCTTCAACGCCCCCGACAACCCGTACGACCTGCGCGATGCGATCATCGTTGCCTCGGTGGAGGCGACCGGCGGTGCCGGCGGCCTCGACGCGACCGGTGGCGCCCAGGGCGGCAGTGCCGACGCCTGGGCGTACTTCTACTCCGACGTAGACACGAGCATCGATCTCGGCACCGCCGCCACCGGCGGCGCGGGCTTCGTGGGTGGCGATGCGACGGCCGAGACGACGGCGACAAGCGATGGCGGTCCGGCCAACGGTCGTGCCACCGCCACCGGCGGCGCGGGCCGCGAAGGCAGCGTGGGCGGCGATGGCACCGCGACCGCATCGGCAACCGGCCTGACCGAGGCCACGGCGACGGCCACGGCCACCGGCGGCGCGGGCGGCGACAGCACGAGTGGCGGCGGCATGGGCGGAAGTTCGGGTGCCGTGGCGAATGCCGGCTCGTTCGCCACCGCGACGGCCATCGCCACCGCGACGGGCGGACAAGGTGGCGCGGGCCTCGGCGCAGCCGACGGCGGCGCGGGCGGCAGCGCGACGGCGCAGGCCACCGCAGGCAGCCTGACCTCCGCCGGAGCGGCGGCCATGGCCACCGGCGGGCGCGGCGGCGATGCCTCCGGCGCGGGCCGCTCGGCCGGAAACGGCGGCCAGGCGCTCCTCTCATTCGTCCAGGTGAATGCCAGCGGAGCTGTCGGCGCAGAGGCCTCGGCAAGCGGCACCCTTACCGGCGGCGATGGCGGCGATGGCTACGATGGCGCCAACGGCGGCACCGGCGCCACGATCTCCTTCACCAGCACCAGCTCTTCGGCGTCCTCGGTGATCGCCTACACCAACGGCGGCAACATCGACCTCGAGCAGATGGTCTTTGGCGGAAACGGTGGCGATGCCGACAGCGACGGCCATGCCGGCTCGGGCGGCAATGCGACCTCGACGTTCGACTTCGACGCCAGCGACCTCGCGGTCAACCAGCGCAGCGCCGCCATCGATGCCTCGGTGGAAGCAACCGGCGGCCACGGCGGCGCCGACGCGACGGGCGGCGCCGGCGGTGGCCATGCGGGGGCCTTCGCCACTTTCCAGGCCAACGCGGCCACCAGCGTCGAGGTGAGCACCGAAGCCACCGGCGGCGCCGGCAGCGTGGGCGGCTCGGCGCAGGCATCGACGACGGTGATCGCCCACGCGGGCAATGCCTCCGCTTCCGCGTCCGCCACCGGCGGCGTGGGATCCGACACGTCGGGATCGGCCGACGCCTACGCCCATGCCGAGGGCGGCCTCAGCGCGCAAGCGGACGCCCATGCCAACGGCTCGACCGCCGAATCGGAGGCGAGCACGCATATCGGCATCGACGGGCTCGTCGGTGTCGACAGCTTCATCGTCGAAGCGTCGACCTCCGCCGTCAGCTCTGGCAGTGGCGTGCACGACACGCTCGCGCTCGCGGCCTACGACGCATCCGACGCCGCGCCGGTGATCGACAACCTCAACGCCGGCGCGTTCGTCAACGCCGCACCGGGCAACGCGGCGGTTGACGTCGTCATGGCCGACAATCCCACCATCGGCACGGGCTTCGCCGCGGCGACCTCCTACTTCGCCATCATGGACATGTTCGGCCAGCACACCGACGGCTCCATCGGCACGCAGACGGCGACCACGTCGGTCGGCTTCACGGTCGAACTCTCGGCGCTGCCGGAAACCGGCAACCTGGTGATGGGTTTCTACGGCGGCAACGACTTCGGCAGCGACTTCACCTCGATGACCTTCAACATCACCGCCGACGGCAACATCATCGAGACCCAGACCTGGACGGACCCTGCATTGGCGGTCGCGTACTTCACCGACCAGTGCATCATCTTCGGCCCGATCACCGGCTACGACGGCGACACGGACGGCAAGATCGACTTCAGCTTCTCCTTCGAGATCGTGACCGACACCGCCGGCAGCGGCTTCCAGGGCAGCATCATCGTCGGCGACCCACCGCCGCAGACGACGACCGCAAGCGCCGCCGACGCCTACGAACTGTCGCAGGCGATGGCGGCACACACCGGCACGCCGATGGAGTCTCACGACTCCCCTGCCCCGCCGACCGACGCGACGACGCCGCTCGACACGGCACACACCGACACACAGCACGACCACTTCGTGGTGTAAGGCCAAGCGAAGCTCGGCCGAGAAGCGTCAGGACATCGCTTGGCGATGTCCGGGAGCGCCGATGGAAGAGCGATCACACGAAGCTCATGACCCCTCCGTCGACGTAAGACGTCGACACCTCCCCATTTGAATGGGGAGGAAGGTGGTTCCTCGTTCGCGTCCTGCGCGCGAGA
Organism: Reyranella sp. GW821-FHT12G01; assembly: GCF_058806575.1. Taxonomy (NCBI): domain Bacteria; kingdom Pseudomonadati; phylum Pseudomonadota; class Alphaproteobacteria; order Hyphomicrobiales; family Reyranellaceae; genus Reyranella; species Reyranella sp. GW821-FHT12G01. Next base: position 2,021,255 of record NZ_JBXAPV010000001.1, on the reverse strand, counting down.
CGGTTCTGTGAATTTCCCCAGGCAGGGCTGGTGCGCGCGGTGTGAACCTTGTTACGTTCGCCAGGGGACCGTCGACCGCGGCGGGACACTTGGGGGAAATACAAATGACCGAGATCATCGTCACCGGCACGGCCGGCACGCCTGGCGTCAACGGTACCGCGCCTTCGGGCAACGGCGGCGTGGGCGGGACCGGCGGGACCGGCAGCGCGACCACTCCCTCGACAACCGATCCCTCCAATCTGGCCTCGGGCACCGGCGGTGACGGCGGCAATGGCGGCGAGGGCGGCGAGCCCGACGGCAACGCGGGCGCCGGCGGCGCGGGCGGCATCGGGAAGTCCAACGCCACGACGGTCGTCGATCGCGGCGACGTGATCGCGGAAGCCGAATCCGCCGCGACCGGCGGCAATGGCGGCAATGGCGGCGTGCCCAGTTCGGGGGGCGTCGGTGCAGCCGGCGGTGCCGGCGGCCGGGCGACCGCGATCTCCAGCGCGACCAACGCCTCGGGCGACGCCACGGCGCACAGCGACGCCAGGGGCGGTAACGGTGGCTACGGCACGACCGGCGGTGCGGGCGCCATCGCCACCGGCTCGACGGCCACGGCACATGCCGGCAGCGAAGCCAGCGCGACGGCCAGCGTCGACCAGACGGGCGGCGACGGCGGCGCGTCCCTGGGCGCCGGCGTGGCCGGCGGCAAGGGCGGCTACAGCAAGCTCGAGAATGCCGTGAGCGGCACGACCGACGACGGCACCTTGCTGCTGCGCCAGTCGGCGACCGGCGGCAACGGCGCCGATGCGCTCGACGGCAATGGCGGCGCGGCCGGCAGCGGCAGTTCGACCCTCACCGTCAACGACACGACCAGCTTCAACATCAGCAACTCGGTCACCGCCGATTCGATCGCCGAGGGTGGCAATGGCGGCAACGGCCGCAACGGCGGCGCCGCCGGCACGGCCACGGCCTACGTCAACCTGACGGGCGCCTACTATGTGACGACGAGCGCAGAGGCTTATGGCGGCAATGGCGGCGCGGCCGATGGGTCGGGCGCGGGCGGCAATGGCGGCAACGGCGCTGGCGCCTCGGCCACCTCGCTCGCCAAGGATAACGGGGCGACCACCGCCGGCACCGTGGAGAGCAACGCGGCCGCGACGGGCGGCAACGGCGGCACGGGCTACGGCGTGGGCTTCAAGGGCGGCAATGGCGCGACAGCGAGTGCTTTCTCGACGGTCGAAAGCGCGTCGCCCGGCACGGCGAACGCGACGCAGACCGGCGGCAGCGGCGGCGATGGCTACGGCGGCGCCGATGCCGGCACGGGCGCGGCCAGCACGATGAACAACGCGGTCGCCGGCGGGCCGGTCGGCTTGCAGTATCTCACCCTCACCCAGACGGCCGCGGGCGGGCGCGGCGGCAATGCCCGCGACGGCGGCTACGGCGGCAGCGGCGGCGCGGCCACGTCCAATCTCACCCGCAACGATTCGGATTCGCTCTCGGTCACGCTGATCTCGACGGCGGAAGCCGGCGACGCTGGCTCCGCCGATGCCGCGGGCCGTGCGCGCTCCGGCGCCAGCGCCACCGCGACCAGCCATGTCGAACTGGTGAGCCCTCCGATCGACGTGTTCGAGACGACCGCCAGTGCGACCTCCAACGCGACCGGCGGCAACGGCGGTGACATGGCGACGACGGGCGCCGAAGGCTCGGGCGGCGCCGGCGGCGGCGCCACCGCCACCGCCTACGCACGGGCCACCCACTCCGCGACCGCCGAGGCGAATGCCACCGGCGGCAACGGCGGCGTGGGCTACGGCTTGGGCATGCACGGCGGCGCGGGCCGCGCGCTCACCGACGCGGCCTCCGCCACGGCCATCGTCGACCACAACTTCGGCACCGTGATTGCGGAAGTGACCCAGACGGGCGGCAACGGCGGCAACGGCACTATCGGCGCAACCGGGGGCGCGGGCGGCAACAGCACCCTGAACAATGCAGTCAGCGGAAGCGGCTTTTTCGCCCAGGCCACGCTGTCGCAAACGGCGATCGGCGGCGACGGCGGCCGCACCGACGACAGCGGGCTGGCCGGCCGCGGCGGCGCGGCGGTGTCGAACCTCACCCTCAACACCGCAGGCACCATCTTCGACGTGACAAGCGAGGCCCGCGGCGGCAACGGCGGCGGCACCACTCCCTCCTCCGGCACCACTGGTCGCACCGGCGCGACCGGCACCGCGACACTCAACATCGAGGCGCCGCTCAGCGGCAACGCCATCGCCCGCGCCACCGGCGGCGACGGCGGCGATGCCGGAGGCTGGAGCGGCGGCAAGGGCGGCACGGGCATTGCGACCGCGACTCTGCACACGGCCAACAGCGGCACGCTCGGCATCTTCGCAGAGGCCACGGGCGGCGACGGTGGTTCGGCGGCCGGCCCGGGCGCGTCCGGCGGCGCGGGCGGCGTGGCGCAGGCCTCGTCGCGCGGCACGGCCGACGACTTGGCGAGCCTGACGGTCGGTCTCTCGCTCAAGGGCGGCAACGGCGGCGCTGGCGGCGGCACTGCCAACGGCGGCGCCGGCGCCTCGATGAGCGCCGAGAACCTCGTCAGTGGATACACCGGCAACCAGCTCACGCTCTCGCAGGACGTAACCGGCGGCAACGGCGGCAACAGCGACGGCGGCAAGGCCGGCACCGCGGGCTCGGCCTATTCGAAGATCGACTACGACAATGTGACCGAAGGACATCCCGCCCTGTCGGCGATCGTCCAGACGAGCGCCACGGGCGGCGACGGCGGCGCCGCGAACTTCAGCGGCCTCAAGGGCACGACGGGCGGCGCCGCGACGGCGATTGCCATATCGGCGGGATCGGAGATTGGATCCACCAATGCCTCCGCCACGGGCGGCTTCGGCGGCAACGGCTTCGTGTCCGCCGGCGCCGGTACAGGCGGCGCGGCGAGCGCCGAGGCGACGACGCACAGCACCGACAACACGGCCGATGCCCAGACCACGGCGACCGGCGGCAACGGCGGCTCGATCCTCACATTCCTCGGTCTGGACCTGGCCGCCAATGGCGGCGCCGGCGGCGCGGTGATCCTGTCCGATGCCGACGCCACGAGCGCTTCCGATTCTGCCACGGCGGTGTCCACGGCGACCGGCGGCGGCGGCGGCACGGGTCTCGGCGTCGGCAAGTCGGGCGGCGCCGGCGGCTCGGTGAGCAATGTGACGGCGACGGCGACCGGCAACGTAGATGCATCCGCCTCGGTGGAGGCAAACGGCGGCCGCGGCGGCGACGGCATCCACGGCGCGGCCGGCGGCGCCGGTGCCTCCGTCTATATCGGCGATGCGGTGACCGCCTCGGCGTTGGGCGTCTTGACGCTCTCGCAGACGGCGGAAGGCGGCGCCGGCGGCAGGTCGGACGATGCGTCCGGCGGCCGCGGCGGCGTGGCCTCCTCGATGATCAACCTCACGGACACCACGGCCACCACGACCCGGGCGACCGTCACCGCCATCGGCGGCGATGGTGGCGACGGCGGCGTCGGCGGATCCGGCGGCAGCTCGATCGCCTACAACACGCTCACCGTGTCTCTCCACGGCTCGTCGGATGCCGTCGCGATTGGCGGCGACAGCGGCCTGAGCGCGGCAGGCGTCAGCAAGAAAGGCGGCAACGCGGACGCGCGGGCCTCGATCGAGACTGCCTCCGCCGGCGGCCTGCTCGGCGCCAATGCCACCGCCACGGGCGGCCGCGGCAGCGATTCCAACACGGGCGGGATTGCGGGCAACGGCGGTTCGGTCAATGCGACGGCCTTTGCAGAGACCGGCACCGGCGGCTCCGTGAACGTCGGGGCGGAACAGACCGGCGGCGACGGCGGCGACGGCATCGCCCCCGGCACGCGCGGCGGCAACGGCGCGTCGAGCAAGATGTCCAACGCGGCGTACGGCGTCGCGGGCGACGGCGACGTCGTGCTGACGCAGAAGGCGACCGGCGGCAACGGCGGCACCTCGCTCGACAGCTTTGGCGGCACGGGCGGCGATGCCCTCTCGTTCCTCACCATCGACAACTGCGGCTGCGTCGATCCCACCACCGCGTCGATGACCGTCACCGTGAGCGCCTATGGCGGCAATGCCGGCGACGTGCTGGGCGGCAACGTCAACGCGCGCAGCGGCGCCATCGCAGGGGCCGTCGCCCTCGTCACCGATGCCGGCGACGTGAACGCCACGGTCATTTCGGTCGGCGGCAACGGCGGCAACAATCTGGGCAGCGGACGCGGCGGCGCGGGCGGCGACGTTGCGGGCGGCGCGCAGGTCTCGACCGACGGCGGCAATGCGACGGCCGACGTTACCGTGACCGCCGGCGACGGCGGCGACGGCGGCATGGGCTCGCGCGGCGGCGATGGCGGCAGCACCGGCGGCGGCGGCGGCCCGATCGTGGCCGTAGCGGCGGGCCTGAACGAGGCCACGGCCATCGCCCGGGTGAACGGCGGCAACGGCGGCGACGCCCACGGGCTGGGCGGCACGGGCGGCTACGGCAGCGGAGGCGGCATGCTGCTGGTCGTCGCCGATGCCAGCCTGATCGAGGGCGCGATCGCGACGGCGACGGCCGAGCTGCACGGCGGCAACGGCGGTGCGGCCACCGACGGGGCGGATGCCGGCGACGGCGCCTTCGCAATCCTCGCCTCCGCTCCCCTGGCCACGACCGACCAGGGCACCGCGACCATGTACCAGTACGTCCATGGCGGCGATGGTGGCGATGCCGTCGGCGGCGGCCATGGCGGCTACGGCGGCAATGCGATGTCGTTTTTCGACTTCGACTCCGCGACCAATCCGTTCGGCCACTGGGACGACACGATCACCGTCTCGGCCGCGGCGACCGGCGGCGACGGCGGCGACGCCGACAGCGCCAACCACGGTGGCGACGGCGGCAACGCCCAGGTTTCGGTGAACGTCCGTTCCGACGCGGCCACGAGCTTCACGGCGGAAGCCATCGCCACGGGCGGCAACGGCGGCGCCGGAGATGGCGCGGGCGGCACGGCGGAAGCTTCGTCGTCGGTGAACAACGCCGCAGGCCACGCGGGATCTTCCGCCACTGCCATCGGCGGATATGCTCTCGGTGCCTCGGGCACGGCCGAGGCATTCGCCTTTGCCAGGGGCGCCACCGCCCAGGCCGAGGCGAGCACCCACATCGGCCTCGAGGATGCGCTCGCCGGCAGCGGCGACATGATCACCGAAGCCGCCACCTATGCCAGCAGCACGGGCGCCGGCGATCACTACGCGGAGGGACTTGCCTCCTACGGCACGCCGCTTTCGTCCAGCATGTCGATGAGCAGCCTCCAGGCCGGCTCCTACGTCACCGCCGCGCCGGACATCACGACGGTCGACGCGTTCATGGTCGGCAACACCGACATCGCCGCGGGCTTCGCGACGGCGACGTCGTACTTCGCCGTCCTGGAAATGTTCGGCCAGCACAACGCCGAGATGAGCGGCAGCCAGACGGCGGCCACCACGGTCAACTTCTCGGTCGACCTCACGGCCCTGCCCGAAACCGGGGATCTGGTGATGGGCTTCGCCAACGGCAGCGATTTCGGTGGCAGCTTCACCGGAATGACGTTCGAGATCTACGCCGACGGCACCATGATCGACGAGCACATCTGGTCGGACTCGGCCGCGGCGATCTCCTACTTCACCGACAACTTCGTCAACTTCGGCTCGATCACCAACTACGACACCAACGAGGACGGCAAGGTCGCCTTCCAGTTCGTCTTCCAGATCGATACCGACACCGCCGGCAGCGGCTTCCACGGCAGCATCATCGTCGGCGACCCGCCGCCCGCGACGACGACCGCCAGCGCCGCCGATGCCTACGAACTCTCGCAGGCGATGGCCGCACACACCGGCACGCCGGCGGAGAGCCACGAGACCCCCGCCCCGGTGAACGACGCGACGACGCCGCTCGACACCGCGCATCACGACACCAACCACGACCACTTCGTGGTGTGATCGACACCTTGAGCTTGAGAAAGGGCCGGCAACCGCCGGCCCTTTTTCTTTGAGTGCGCCGGCGAAGGTCCCTCCTCGCCGCGCATCAACTGAAGCGAGTAGTTCTTCGCATCGTCAAACCGACTTGATACGCTGCCGGCACGAATATCGGGGGGAGAGTTCATGTCCGACATCACCGTTACCGGCACGGCCGGCACGAATGGCGCCAACGGCTCTCCTCCTGCCGGCAACGGCGTCGCGGGCGGGACCGGCGGCACCGCCAGCGCGACGGCCGACACCGCGAGCGATGCCGATAATTCCGCGACCGCCTATGGCGGCGTCGGCGGTGCGGGCGGTGGTGGCGGCGAACCCAACGGCAATGCGGGCGCTGGCGGCGCCGGTGGTTATGCCCGCGCGACGGCCACGACGACGCTCGCCTCGACCGACGGCACCACGGCCACGGCCGACGCGCATGGCGGCAACGGCGGCGAGGCCGGCACGTCAGGTACATCTGGCGCGGGTGCGGCCAGCGGCGCCGGTGGACGCGCTCGCTCCAACAGCAGCGTCACCAATTCCACCGGCGACGCCACGGCGCTCAGCATCGCCGTGGGCGGCAGTGGCGGCGACGGCTACAACCCGAATTCGACTCCGGGCGCAGGCGCCGTCGGCCTCGACTCGACGGCCTCGGCGCAGAGCGGCACGGCGGGAGCGGCAACGGCGACGGTCGAGCAGACCGGTGGCGACGGCGGCCAGTCGTACGATAACGTGGCCGGCGGCAAGGGCGGCTACAGCACGCTCAGCAATGCGGTGAGCGGCTCGACCAACGACGGCACGCTGAACCTCAGCCAGACGGCAACCGGCGGCAACGGTGGCATCGCCAACGGCACCGGGACGGGCGGCGCGGGCGGCAGCGGCACCTCGCAGCTCGCCTTCAACGACACGGCCAATGCCTCGCAGAGCTATTCGCTGATCGGCACCTCGATCGCCCAGGGCGGCGACGGCGGCAACGGCCGTTCCGGAGGTGCCGGCGCGACGGCGACGGCCGGCATCGGGCTGACCGGCAAGACGTACGTGCAGGCGAACGCCGAGTCCTATGGCGGCAGCGGCGGCGACGCGACGGCGGGCAACGGCGGCGCCGGCGGCGCGGCGACGTCCACGGCGGGAGCCGGCGGCGTGCTGCCGCCCGTGGGCGGCAATATGGAGAGCAATGCCACCGCGACCGGCGGCGCCGGCGGCGCGGGCTACGGCTCGGGCTTCGCGGGCGGCAACGGCGGCAAGGCGACCGCGACCTCGTCGGTCAACAGCTATTCGACCGCGACCGCCACGGCGAGCCAGACGGGCGGCAGCGGCGGCGACGGCTACGCCGGCGCCAACGGCGGCAATGGTGCCGTGAGCAGCATGACCGACGCGGTCACCGGCTCGACCCTGTTCGCAGGCCTCAACCTCCTGCAGACCTCCACGGGCGGCGACGGCGGCAGCACGTTCGGCGGCGGCAAGGCCGGCAGCGGCGGCGACGCGAGCTCCAGCCTCACCGTGAGCAACAGCATCCCGGCCTCGATCTCCTCGACGGCGGTGGGCGGCGACGGCGGCTCGGCCGACTCCGCCGGCAACACACGCACCGGCGCGGCGGCTACGGCCGATGCGACGCTCTCGACGAGCGCCCCCAGCGGCACCGCGACCGCCACGGCGACCGGCGGTACCGGCGGCGGCATGGCCATGACGGGTTCGGCCGGCTCCGGCAGCACCGGCGGCACGGCCTCGAGCACCGCGAGCGCCACATCGCTCAACGGCGCCACGGCGACGGCCGTCGCGATCGGCGGCAATGGCGGCACCGGCTTCGGCGCGGGCATGCAGGGCGGCGCGGGCCGCTCGCTGACCGACCAGGCCAGCGCCTCGGCCTCGGCTTCGAGCGGCTTCGGCGGCGCGCAGGCAACGGTGACGCAGACGGCCGGATCGGGCGGCGCCGGCGTCGGCGGCGCCAACGGCGGTGTCGGCGGTTCCAGCACCTTGAACGGCACGCTGAGCGGCGGCGGCGGCATGTTCGTCGGGATGACCTTCTCGCAGACGGCGACGGGCGGCAGCGGCGGCGATGCCGAGAGCGGCGGCACCGCGGGCCGCGGTGGCGCGGGCACGTCGAACGTCACCTACGGCAGCGGCACCATTTTCACCGGCTACACGAGCACGGCCGTCGGCGGCGACGGCGGCGGCGGCTATGGCGCGCGCGGCGGCGCGACCGGCACCGCCAATCTCACACTGTCGGGCGACTACAATCTCACCGGCCTCGCGCAAGGTACCGGCGGCAACGGCGGGGATGCCGCCGCCGGCAACGGCGGCAAGGGCGGCACGGGCATCGCGCAGGGAACGCTCAATGCGTCGGGCGGCTCGAGCAACGCGGTAACCATGACGGCAAGCGCCACCGGCGGCGATGGCGGTTCGGCGACCGGCGCGGGCGCTTCCGGCGGTTCGGGCGGCGCGGCGCAGGCCCTCTCGACCGGCAATGCCGCGAATGGCGCGAACCTTACCGTCACCACCGTCCAGACGGGCGGCTCGGGCGGCGACGGTCTCGGCGGCGCCAATGCCGGCAGCGGTGCGACGGTCAACGCCAACAACCTCGCGACCGGCAGCAGTCCCGGCGGCGCGCTTGCCCTCACCCAGACCGTCACCGGCGGCAACGGGGGCAACAGCACCGGCGGCGGCAAGGCGGGCGTCGCGGGCTGGGCCTCCTCGACGATGAACCTCTTCTATTCGACGGACTCGCCCACGGTGGTCGGCATCGTGGCCGATACGACGGGCGGCAACGGCGGCTCGGTGACCGGCAGTGCCGGAGGAAACGCCGCGGTCGGCGGCCAGGCAAATTCCAACATCGAGCTGCTCGCGGAGCAGATCGCGACCGGCACGGCGAACGCCACCGGCGGCAATGGCGGCGACAGCATCCTGTCCGGCAATGCCGGCACGGGCGGCCAGGCCCTCGCGTCGGTCGACGTGGGTGGTGACACGGCCAACGCCTACAGCACGGCGATCGGCGGCAACGGCGGCTCGGTCCAGCGCGACGGAACGAATGCGTTCACCGCCGCCAATGGCGGTGCGGGCGCACAAGCCACCGCCTACACCATCGCCACGGGCAACTCCGGCAATGCCGTCTCCTCTTCCATCGGCGTGGGCGGCGACGGCGGCGCGGGATTCGGCGCGGGCAAGACCGGCGGCGCGGGCGGCCTGGTGAGCGTCAACGCGCAGGCCTATTCGAACACCGGCGCCGCGACCGCCACGCTCGAGGCGACCGGCGGCAAGGGCGGCGACGGCCACGCAGGCGCGGCCGGCGGCGCCGGCGGCAGGATCGACTACGCAAACCAGGTGACCGCTAGCTCTTCAACTGGCCCCCAGACCATGAGCCAGACGCTCACCGGCGGTGCGGGCGGCAAGTCCGACGACGCGGCCGGCGGCAAGGGCGGCAACGCCGTCTCGCAACTCAGCCTGCCGGGCGCTTTCGAGAACGCGAACTTCAGCGTCACCGCCACCGGCGGTGACGGTGGCGACGGCACCACCGGCGGGAGCGGCGGTTTGGCAGCTGCGAACAACACGTTCCACATCCTCTCATCCGGCCAGGGCAATGCCACCGCGACCGGCGGCGACAGCGGCGCCAGCAGCACCTCGAACGGCAAGCGCGGCGGCTCCGCCGATGCCACCGTCGACCTCAACGCCGCCAACGCCGCCATCACGGTCTCCGCCACGGCCATCGCCACGGGCGGCAAGGGCGGCGACTCGGGCGCGGGCGTGGCCGGCACCGGAGGTGCCGCCACCGCGCAGGCATCGATCCAGGGCGACGCTAGCGAGACGTTGATCGTCACCGCGGCGCAGACCGGTGGCGATGGCGGCAACGGAACCGCGAGCGGCGTGCGCGGCGGCAACGGCGCGTCGAGCACGATGAACAACGCGGCGTCGGCCACCAGCCCGGGCGGCACCGTGACGCTCACGCAGACCGCGACCGGCGGCAACGGCGGCACGGCCCTCGGCAACACAGGGGGCGCCGGTGGCACCGCGCAATCGATCATCGTCATCGACAACGCATCCACCAGCGATGCCACCACGTCGATCACCATCACCTCGACGGCGATCGGCGGCAATTCCGGCGACGTGCTGTCGGGCACCCTCTACGCGCGCATCGGCGCGTCCGCCGAGGCATTCGCCCAGGTGAACGACGACGGCATCGTGAACGCGACCGCGCAGGCGACCGGCGGCAACGGCGGCAGCAATTCCGGCAGCGGCCCCGCCGGCGTGGGCGGCAGCGCCACGGCCAACTCGATCGACTCGTCGGCCACGGCGCGGGCCACGGCCACGTCCGAGGCAACCGGCGGCAACGGCGGCGACGGCATCGGCATCGGCGTAAGCGGTGGCGCGGGCGGCGTCGTGACGCTGGTGACGGCACGGGCGACCGGCATGTCGGACACCGTCGCCGACGCCACGGCGACCGGCGGCGACGGCGGTTCCGGAAACGGCCTGGGCACCTCGGGCGGCAACGGCGGCGTGGTCAATTCCATCCTCGCCTCCGCCAACAACAGCGGCGTGTCCGGCGGCTCTGCGACGGCGAACGCCTACATGTACGGCGGCAACGGCGGCGAGGGCCTGCTCGGCGCCAGCGGCGGCAACGGCGGCGACCTCGTCCTCGACAACGGCGCGCTCGCTCGCAGCGATGGCGGCACCTCCAACATGAACCAGACGGCGACCGCCGGCGACGGCGGCGACGCGGCGGGCGCGGGCCACGGCGGCAACGGCGGCGACGCGCAGTCGTCGCTGTCCTTCGATGCCTCCGCCTATTCCACCAGCGCCGATTATCTGAACGGTACGGCGGCGGCGATGGCCGGCGACGGCGGCGACAGCGTCTCGGGCAGCGCGGGCAATGGCGGCGACGCCACCGCCAGCCTGTCGATGACCTCCCATGACGCCCTGCACGTCCTGGCGTATGCCAGTGCCACGGGCGGCGACGGCGGCAACGGAGGCTTCGCGGGCGACGGCGGCAATGCGCTGGCCACGTCCGGAGCGATGAACAGCGGTGGCGGTGGCGCCGACGCCTATTCCATCGCCACCGGCGGCCACTCGGCGAGCGAGGCCGGCTCGGCGCAGGCACTGGCGACCGCTCAAGGTTTCACCGCGATGGCCCTCGCGCAGGCCACGGTCGGCAGCACCGACGACGCCCTGGTCACGCAGGTGTCGCTCTCGGTGCAAAGCGCGGGCGGAGGCGAGCACCAGTCGTACGCCATAGCGTCCTATGACGCGGGGATCGCGCCGCTGTTCCCGACGGTCGACGCCAGCGCCGGTGGCTACATCATCGCCGCGCCGATCGTGGATACGGTCAACAGTTTCTTCGTGGGCAATCCCAACGTCGCCAATGGCTTCGCGGAAGCGACGTCCTACTTCGCCATCGTCTCGATGTCCGGTACGCACACCGACGGCGTCATCGGCGCGCAGACGGTGACGACCAACGCGAGCTTCACGGTGAACCTCGACGCGCTGCCCGACGCGCAGAACCTGCTGGTGGGTTATGCCAACGGCGCCGGCGCCGACTTCACCTCGATGACCTTCAGCATCACCGCCGACGGCAACGTCGTCGATACGCAGACATGGGACGATGTCGGGGCGGCGGTCGCGTTCTTCACCGACCATTTCATCGACTACGGCTCGATCTCCAGCCTCGACACGTCCGGCGACGGCAAGATCGACTTCAACTTCGCCTTCACCATCGTCACCGCCACCTCCGGCGGCTTCACCGGCGACATCATCGTCGGCGACCCGCCGCCGCAGACGACCACCGCCAGCGCAGCCGACGCCTACGAACTCGCGCAGGCGATGGCGGCGCATACGGGCACGCCGGTGGAGACGCACGACTCCCCCGCTCCCGCCCACGACGCGACGACGCCGATCGACACGTCACACACTGACACCGCGCATCACGACACCACGCACGATCACTTCGTGGTGTAGCGGCGACGGGCTCGCGCGCAGCCTCACCTGAGGAGGCTGTGCGATGCGACGCCAAGAAGGGTGTCATAGCGAACGGAACAGACCGTCCGATTCCGGACATGCGCACATAATTCGCGTCGCGGCTGAGAAAATCAGTCGCTGCGCACTCGCTTTCTCGAATACGGTGCGCCCGGGCTGGCCTGCCGTCTTCAATTGGCGCACGGCGCTGACGCGGCAGGCGCACGGAACTTGGGGGAAATCTAATGGCTAATGTCAACGTCACCGGCACGCCCGGCGCGAACGGCACGTCTGGCGTTTCTCCGTCGGGCAACGGCGGCACCGGCAAGACCGGCGGTCGCGCCGAAGCGACGGCCAACAACACGGACGACAGCAGCAACGTAGCCACCGCTATCGCCGGCGAAGGCGGCAACGGCGGCAACGGCGGCGAGCCCAACGGCAATGCCGGCGCGGGCGGCATCGGCGGCTTCGCGCAGGCGGCGGCCACGACCGTTGCCTCCGACGGCAGCACCGAGGCCAACGCCTACGCCTATGGCGGCGAAGGCGGCGATTCCGGCACGCCGGGTTCGGCGGGCATCGGCGCGGCCGGCGGCGCCGGCGGCCGGGCACGCGCGAATTCGAGCGTCACCAATTCCATGAGCAACGCCTCGGCTTACTCCCAGGCCCAGGGCGGCAACGGTGGCAACGGCTACAACGGCGGCGACGGTTCGGTCGGCGGCGCGGGCGCCATCGCGACCGACTCGTCGGCCACGGCGAATGCCGGCATCGAAGCGGCGGCCTACGCGCTCGTCGAGCAGACGGGCGGCAACGGCGGCGACTCCTACGGTCTCGCGGCCGGCGGCAAGGGCGGCTACAGCACGCTCACCAATGCGGTCAGTGGCTCGACCGTCGGCGGCACCCTCACCCTCTCGCAGACGGCAAACGGCGGCAGCGGCGGCGACGCCCACGGCATGGGAGTTGGCGGCGCGGGTGGCGGCGGCACTTCCAATCTCACCTTCGACGACACGCTCAACGCTGCCGTCAGCTACACCGCGATCGCCACCTCGATCGCCAATGGCGGCAACGGCGGCAATGGCTTCTCCGGCGCCAGCGGCGCGGCCGCGACCGCCAGCGTCCTGCTGACCGGCAGGACGGTCGTGCAGGCCAATGCCGAGTCCTATGGCGGCAATGGCGGCGCGGCGACGCTGGGCAATGGCGGCGCCGGCGGTGCGGCGACCTCCACCGCGACGGCGCAGGACATCCCGCCCCCGACGAGCGGCGGCAGCGTCGAGGCCAACGCCAGCGCCCAGGGCGGCAGCGGCGGCGCGGCCTATGGCGTGGGCTTCAAGGGCGGCAACGGCGGCGTCGCGAAAGCGACCGCGGGCGTCAACAGCCTGTCCGATGGCACCGCAAGCGCCACGCAGGCGGGCGGCAATGGCGGCGACGGCTATGGCGGCGCCAGCGCCGGCACCGGTGCCGCCAGCACGATGAGCGATGCGGTCGGCGGCAGTGTCCTGGCCGGCTCGTTCACGCTTTCGCAGACGGCCGAGGGCGGCAAGGGCGGCAGCACCCTGGGCGGCGGCGCGGCGGCCAGCGGTGGCGCCGCAAGCTCCTCCCTCAACAAGTCGGCCTCCAACTCGCTCTCGATCACGTCGACCGCCGTGGCGGGCGATTCCGGCTCCGCCGACGCCGCCGGCCAGACGCGCTATGGCGCGACGGCCACGGCGACCAGCACGGCCTCTTCCTCGACCAATGCCAGCGCGACCTCCAGCGCGACCGGCGGCAACGGCGGCAGCATGGTGACGTCGGGCGCGGCCGGCTCGGGCAGCACCGGCGGTGCGGCCACTGCATCGGCCACGGCCACGGCCGGCACCTCCGCCAACGCGACGGCGCATGCGACCGGCGGCGACGGCGGCACGGGCTTCGGAGCGGGCATGCTGGGCGGCGCGGGCCGCTCGATGACCGACGCGGCCACGGCAACGGCCAGTGTCTCGAGCATGTATTCCCCCGTGGGATCGGCCGTGAGCCAGACCGGTGGCAACGGCGGCGAAGGGTTGGCCGGCGCCAGCGGTGGCGCGGGCGGCTCCAGCAGCCTGACCGACAAGGCGAGCGCCGGCGGCTCGTTCGCCGCGATAACGCTGTCGCAGACGGCGACGGGCGGCAACGGCGGCGATGCGCAGACCGGCGGCACCGCCGGTCGCGGCGGCGCGGCCACGTCGAGCATCACCCTCAACAATGGCGGCGCCGTTTATATCGGCGCGACCAGCGAAGCCATCGGCGGCGCCGGCGGTGGTGGCGCGGCCGCGCGCGGCGGCGCGACGGGCACCGCCAAAGTCGACCTGACCGGCAACCTGAACCTCAGCGGCAACGCGGTCGCCACCGGCGGTCAGGGCGGCCATGCCACCGACGGCAACGGCAATGGCGGCAAGGGCGGCACCGGCGACGCTGATGCGAAGATCAATGCCGGCAGCAGCAACATCAACGACAACGTGATCGTCACGGCACAGGCCACTGGCGGCGATGGCGGCAATGCGAGCGGCTCCGGCGCGACCGCGGGTGCGGGCGGGACCGCACTCGCCAAGTCGAACGGCATCGCCGAGAACGGCACCATCCTGAACGTCACGGCCTTCTTGACGGGCGGCACGGGCGGCATCGGCTACAATGGCGCCACCGGCGGCGCCGGCGCGGCGGTGGATGCCTCCAACGTCGTCACCGGCCGCAGCGACGGCGGCGGCGATTCCAGGATCCTGCTCGCGCAGACCGTCACCGGCGGCAACGGCGGCGAGAGCTTCTCCGGCAAGGCGGGCGCGGCGGGATCGGCCCGCTCGTCGGTCAACTTCGACAATGCCACGAGCGGACATCCGTCCGACTCGGTCAACGTCACGACGGGCGCCACCGGCGGCGACGGCGGCGCGTTGTCCTACAACACCAGCCAGAAGGCGACCGCGGGCGGCGCCGCGACCGCGAGCGCGCAGCTCAGCCATGTATTGACCGGAAACGCGAGCGCGTTCGCGACCGGCGGCAACGGCGGCGACAGCTTCGCCTCGGGCAACGCGGGTGCGGGCGGAACGGCCAGTGCATCGGCCACGCCGCACACCACCAACGCCCGCGCCTCCTCCACGGCCGGTGCGACCGGCGGCAATGGCGGCTCGGTCGGACATGCAGCTTTCTCGGATGCCTCCGCGCCCGCTTCGGGCGGCGCGGGCGGCAACGTCATCCTGGCCGACGCCCACGCCATCAGCGATACCGGATCGGCCAACGCCCAGACCTTCGCCACTGGCGGCAATGGCGGCACGGGTCTCGGCTTCGGCAAGTCCGGCGGTGCGGGCGGCACGGTCGCCAATGTGACGGCGACGGCTTCGGGCTCGAGCGGCGCGACCGCCGGGATCCTGGCGACCGGCGGCAATGGCGGCGACGGCATCGAGGGCGCGATCGGCGGCAACGGCGCCTCGGTGGCGCTCGCCGATGCCGTGAGCGGCACGGGCTCCAGCCGGACGTTCACCCAGGAAGTCATCGGCGGCGACGGCGGTCAGTCCGTTGCCGCGGCGGGCGGCAAGGCCGGCAATGCCAGCTCGACCATCACGCTGGCGACGGCGGACAGCGGCCACACGGCCGTCGACACGATCGCGACCGGCGGCAAGGCGGGCGGCGGCACGACCGGCCAGAGCGGCGGCAACGCGTTCGCGCAAAGCCTCGTCACGACGGGCGAGTCGGGCCAGTCGAGCGCCACGGCGGTCGGCGGCGATGCCGGCCTCAGCGCCGGCAGCGCCGGCAAGAAGGGCGGCAACGCCGACGCCGGCGCCGCGATCCTGGCCACCACGAGCAACGGCAATCTCTTCGCGGCCGCCGTCGCCACCGGCGGCACGGGCGGCGAGTCGGGCACGGGCGCGGGCGGCAACGGCGGCACCGCCACCGCGACGGCCGCGGCCTCGTCGGTTGCCGAAGCGACCCTGGTCGTCAGCGCGACACAGACCGGCGGCGATGGCGGCGATGCCACCGGGGTCGGCATGCGCGGCGGCAACGGCGCGTCGAGCCGGATCGCGAATGCGGTCTCCGGCGTCAGCGAAGACGGCACCGTTGCGCTCACGCAGACGGCGGTCGGCGGCAACGGCGGCACATCCTTCTACGATCGCGGCGGCGCCGGCGGCGAGGCCGATTCGGCCCTGCAGATCATCAATTGCGGCTGCACCGATCCCGTCACCGCGTCGATGACCGTCACCTCGATCGCCATCGGCGGCAATGCCGGCGACGTGCTGATGGGGACCGCCAACGCACGCGTCGGCGCCCTCGGCCAGGCAATGGGCTTCGTCGAGGACAACGGCATCGTCAGCGTGACGATGAACGCGACCGGCGGAAACGGCGGCAGCAACTTCGGCACCGGCCTCGCCGGCAATGGCGGCCTTGCCGCCGGCGGCGCAACGGCCATCTCCGATGGCGACAGCGCCCAGGCCCTCGCCACCGCCACGGGCGGCAATGGCGGCGACGGCATGAACGATGGCGTCAGCGGCGGCATCGGCGGCGCTATCGGGCTCGTCACGGCGCAGGCGATGGGCACGACCGCCTCCTATGCCAGGGGCGATGCCATCGGTGGCAACGGCGGCGCCGGAACCGGCGCGGGCGCCAAGGGCGGCAACGGCGGCGAGGTCGGGGGCATGTTCGTCCTGGCCGACAGCACCGTCGCAACCGGCGCGGCGGCGGGCGCGCTCGCCTTCATGGTGGGCGGCGACGGCGGCGACGGCTTGTTCGGCGCCGATGGCGGCAATGGCGCTGACTCGCTTCTGTCGGACTCGGTGATCGCCTTCTCCGACGGCGCCATCGCCAGCACGATGCAGACGGCCACCGGCGGCAACGGCGGCGGCGCCGAGGGCATGGGCCATGGCGGCGCGGGCGGCGCCGCGGCGTCGTTGCTCGACTTCGATGCGACGGACTTCTCGGCCCGTGCGGGCAGCCTGATCAGCACGCTGTCGTCGAATGGCGGCGATGGCGGCAACAGCGAGGACGGTGGCGCGGGCGACGGCGGCCGCGCCACGTCGACCGTGTCGATCTACTCCGATGAGGCCTCGAGCGTCCAAGCGACGGCCCTGGCCGTGGCCGGCCACGGCGGCACCAACAGCGACGGGCTCCTCGCGGGCGCGGGCGGCAACGCGCTGGCCACGTCGTATGCGGGAGCCAACATCGGCGCCGCTTCCGCCGTCTCCTCTGCCACCGGCGGCGAGTCGGTGCTGCACTCCGGCTCTGCGGAGGCGGTGGCGGCTGCCGACGGTCTCACCTCCGACGCCGGCGCGGAGGCCCACATCTCCAGCGCCGACGGTGCCGTCAGCCCGGCGGGCATGCTGGTCACGTCGGCAATGAGCTACGCCGGCAGCGTCGGCGCCGGCTTGCAGCAGTCGTTCGCCCTGGCGTCCTACGAAATGGGCCACACACCCACTGTGAATCCGATCGACTTCGAGGCCGGCGCCTCGATCGTCGCCGCACCGGACTCGAGCACGATCACCGGCTACATGATGAACCATCCCAACATCGCGGAAGGCTTCCAGGACGCCACGTCCTACTTCGCCCTCCTCCAGATGTTCGGGCAGCACAACAGCGACGCCACCGGCACGCAGACCACCGACATCCAGATCAACTTCTCGGTGGACCTCTCGGCAATGCCCGCCGTGCAGGACCTGCTGATCGGCTTCGGCAGCGGCACCTCGCTCGGCGCCAGCAGCTTCACCTCGATGACCTTCGACATCTCCGCCGATGGCACGGGCTTCGAGCACCAGGAATGGACCAACGTCGCCGACGCCGTGACGTTCTTCACCGACCAGTTCCTCAGCTACGGTTCGATCAGCGATTACGACCACGACAGCAACGGCAAGATCGACTTCAGCTTCGCGTTCAACATCGTCACCGACCAGGCCGACAGCGGCTTCTTCGGCACCATCGTCGTCGGCGATCCGCCGCCGCAGACCAGCGCCGCCGACGCCTACGAACTCTCGCACGCGATGGCCGCGCATACGGGCACCGAGGCTCCGGCGCACGACGCCACCGCGCCGGTGCACGACGCGACGACACCGATCGACACCGCGCACGTCGACACGCATCACGACCACTTCGTCGTGTAACCGTCGACATCGCAACCGAACGAAGAAGGGCCGGCATTCGCCGGCCCTTTTTCTTTGGAGGAGAAGACAGCGAGGGACCCTTCCCTCTCTGCACAGTCACGCGACCGTCCCCCAACTTTAACGGGCAAATCTTTTACGAAGCACTGGCATCGCCCCTGCAAATTGGTACGGTGTCGCACTAAGACTTGGGGGAGAGAAAATGTCTGATCTGGTCATCGACGGCACGCCGGGCACGCCGGGCGTGGATGGTAGCTTTGGCGTTTCCGGCACCAACGGCGGTCCCGGCGGGGCGGCCATCGCGACGATCAGCTCGACCAGCGATCCCCAGGTCAGCACCACCGCGAACGGCGGCGCGGGCGGCAAGGGCGGCAACGGCGGCTCGTTCGCCAATGGCGGCAACGGTGCCGACGGCGGCGCGGCGACGGCCAATTCGAAGTCCACGGCGCCCAATCTCTCCGCAACGACCGAGGCCACCGCGGCGGCGACCGCCGGCAAGGGCGGCGACGGCGGCTCGATGGGCACGGCGGGCGGCATGGGCGGCACCGGCGCCAACGGCGGCTTCGCACGCGCCATCTCCTATGCCGCGAACCTGACCTTCGGCGGCGAGGCCACGGCGACCAGCATCGCGACCAGCGGCAACGGCGGCAATGGCGCGCAAGCCACCAACCCGGGCGTGGGCGGCGGCAGCCGCACGGTCTTCTCGACGGCCGAGGCGCACGCCGGCAACATGGGCGTCGCCAGCGCCAGCGTCACGCAGGTGGGCGGCAACGGCGGCGACTCGATCCAATCGGCGCCCGGCGGCGACGGCGGCTTCAGCACCCTGACCAACGCGGTCAAGGGTTCGACCGACGGCGGCGAGCTCAACCTGCTCCAGACGGCGATCGGCGGCAGCGGCGGCAATGCGCTGGGCTTCGGCGCGGGCGGCAACGCCAAGAGCGGCACCTCGTCCCTCACCTTCGACGACACGCAGCAGACCAACAAGAGCCTGCAGGTCAACGCCACCACGGTCGCGATCGGCGGCAGCGGCGGCAGCGGCGGCACGGGCCGCAACGGCGCCGTGGCAACGTCGACCGTCGACATCAGGGCCCAGGACAATATCGACGCGCGGGCGGGGGCGACCGGCGGCAATGGCGGCAACGGCGGCAACGTGCTGGACGGCAGCGGCGGCGCGGGTGGCGCGGCGACGGCCAGCGCCACGGCCAACAACACCAGCTTCGACATCCGCGTCGTCGCCGCGGAAGCCACCGCCATCGGCGGCAACGGCGGCAGCGGATCGGGCGTGGGCATGCGCGGCGGCGCGGGCGGCGCGGCGACGGCCACCAGCACCGCCAACGGCGGCAACACCGACGTCCACGTGACGGCAACGCAGACCGGCGGCAATGGCGGCCACGGCCTGGCCGGCGCCACGGCCGGCGCGGGCGCGGCGAGCACGATGGTCAACGCGGTGAACGGCAGCGCGCCGGGCTTCATCCTCGATCTCGAGCAGAACGCGATCGGCGGCGATGGCGGTAGCGCCAGCGGCGGCGGCTTCGGCGGCAAGGGCGGCGCGGCCACCTCGATCCTCAACGTGAACGACTCGACCGCCGTCATCGTCGCAGCCTCGACGACGGCAACCGCCGGCGCGGCGGGCATGGCGGATGCGACCCAGCGCGCGCAGGATGGCGCCGGGGCGACGGCGGCCACCGGGCTCCACGGTATCCATGCGGCGACAGGTTTGGCGACCGCGACCGGTGGCGACGGCGGCTCCTTGAGCACCGGCGGCGCGCCCGGCTCCGGCGGCGAGGGCGGGACCGCGACCGCGTCGAGCACGGTATACGGCAGCAACTCCGCGACGGCGACCGCGACGGCGACCGGCGGCAACGGCGGCTTGGGCTTCGAGGTCGGCAAGTATGCCGGTAACGGCCGCTCGCTGTCCGATGCAGCCACTGCAGAGGCCCACAACGAGTCCGACACCTCCGGGCGCTCGGCCGTCGCAACGGTCTTGCAGCAGGCCGGCAACGGCGGCATCGGCGAGGGCGGCGCCACCGCCGGCAACGGCGGCTCCAGCACGCTTACGAACCTGAAGGCGATCGCCACCACGAACGACGGCTTCGCGACGATGTCGCAGACGGCCATCGGCGGCAACGGCGGCGCTTCGGTCGCCAGCGGCAAGGCGGGCTATGGCGGCGCGGGCTATTCGAACATCAACACGAGCGACTTCACCAGCAACACGATCAACGTCACCGGCGTGGGCGTGGGCGGCGATGGCGGCAGCGGCACCTCCGCCCGCGCCGGCGCGACCGGCACCTCGGAGATGATGCTCACGGCCGGCGGCGTAGCCAACGGGACCGTCCGCGCCACCGGCGGCGACGGCGGCAGTTCCACCACCGGCAACGGTGCCAAGGGCGGCCTCGCCGTGGTGAACGCGACCGTCCAGACGCCCCTCGCCGATGCAAGCCTCACCGCCCAGGCGACCGGCGGCGATGGCGGCGACACGTTCGGCGCCGGCAGGACCGCCGGAGCCGGCGGCACCGTCTCGGGCTATGTGGTCAGCCAGAGCAACGTCCAGGCATCGACCACGACCGTTTTGACGGGCGGCGACGGCGGCGACGGCTTCTCCGGCGCCACCGGCGGCGCCGGCGCTTCGCTGAACATCACCGATTTCGGGCTTGGCAGCACCACTGGCACGCTCTTGCTCAAGCAGACGGTGAACGGCGGCGACGGCGGTTCGAGCACCGGCGGCAAGGCCGGCGCAGCGGGATCGGCCAGTTCGACGATCAGCTACAACCCGATCATGGACTCGGCCCAGAACCGCGCCTTCGAGGCCATCGCCAATGGCGGCGACGGCGGCACGGTGACGGGTAATGCCGCCGCCAAGGGCACGGCGGGCGGTGCCGCGACGGCAAGCGCCTCGAACCTCGCGCCCGAAACGGGCCAGGCCATCGCGCGCGCCAGAGCCGGCGACGGCGGCAACAGTGACACGTCGGGTGGCGGCGGCGCGGGCGGCGTGGCCACTGCAACGGGCGACGGCGGCGGCAACGACGGCATCGGCAAGGCCTACGCGGTCGGCGGTAACGGCGGCGATGTCATCGCCGCGCCGGCCAGCCTGGGCAACGGCGGCGCCGGCGGCAACGCGCTGGCCACGGCCCTGTCCCACAGCGACGACGGGAGCTCCGAGGCCGAAGCCAGCGCGGTAGGCGGCAAGGGCGGCGACGGCGTGGGCGCGGGCATGTCGGGCGGTGCGGGTGGCAAGGTGACCGGCACCACGGCGAACGCCACGACGAACACCGGCGACAACCTCACGGCCTCGGTGCGCGGGACCGGCGGCAGTGGCGGCGACGGCCTGGCCGGCGCCAAGGGCGGCAACGGCGCCGCGGTCTCGTTCACGAACGCGGTCAGCGGCTTGGGCGGCTCGACGTCGGCCATGATCTACGAGCAGTCTGCCATGGGCGGCAATGGCGGCTCGTCCGATACGGCGGCGGGCGGCACCGCCGGCTCCGCCACGTCGACCATCTCCACGATGAGCGTCTTCCGCACGCTGGACGCCAGCACCGCCGCCTGGGGCGGCACTGGCGGCAGCGGGACCACCGGCCAGAGCGGCGGCGCGGCGACGGCCTATACCGGCTTCTCCACCGACGGGGAGGGTTCGGCCTCGGCCACCGCGACGGGCGGCGACGCCGGCGCGAGCTCCGGCGTGAGCGGCAAGAAGGGCGGCAACGCGACGGCGACCGCCGCTCTCGACAGCACCGGTGTCGGCCAGGATCTCACCCTGAACGCGGTCGCCAACGGCGGCAAGGGTGGCGACTCCGCCTCCGGCGTGGCGGGCAACGGCGGCACGGCGATCGCGCTGGCGCATTCGACCGCGGACAGTGACAGCACGATCACCGTCACCGCGAGGCAGGACGGCGGCAACGGCGGCGACGCCCTCGAGGTCGGTGTGCGCGGCGGCAACGGCGCGTCCAGCACGATGAACAACGCGGTCAGCGGCTCCTCGTTGTTCGGCAGCATCGTGCTGACGCAGACCGCGATCGGCGGCAACGGCGGCGAGGGCATGAGCGCCCGCGGCGGCGCGGGTGGCGACGCCAGCTCGATCATCTCGGTCAACAATTTCACACCGGGCGCCGATCCGACCATCAGCATCACCGCCACGGCGACAGCCTTTGGCGGCGATTCCGGCACGGTGATCGGCGGTGCCGAATACGGGCGGACCGGCGCCAACGCCTATGCCAGCGTCTCGCTGACCGACCAGGGATACGTCGACGCGCAGGCCAACGCGACCAGCGGTTACGGCGCCGACTCCTCGTCGAGCACCAGCGCGGGCGATGGCGGCGTTGCCAAGGCCGAAGCCGCGGCGTACGCCGAGTACGGCGATGCGCACGCAACCGTCAATGCGACCGGCGGCAACGGCGGCAACGCGTTGGCCTCCGGGGCGAGCGGCGGCAATGGCGGCGCGGTGAACCTCGCCTCCACCAGTGCGAGCGGCGGGAGCAGCGCCACGGCGATCGCGACCTCGATCGGCGGCAACGGCGGCGAGGGCCGGGGTGCGGGCGAACGGGGCGGTAACGGCGGCGTGGCCAGCAGCACGAGCGCGATCGCGGATGCGACCTTGAACGGCGAGCTCTTCAGAGCCGCCTACGCCAAGGTCGAGCAGACGGGTGGCGACGGCGGCTATGGCTACGACGATGCCGACGGCGGCACCGGCGCCGGCAGCACCCTCGTGGATGTGGTGAACGGCGTCACGCGGCAGGGCGACCTCACCCTGATCCAGCACGCGATCGGCGGCAACGGCGGCGATGCCGAGGGCGGCGGCAATGCCGGCGACGGCGGCGATGCCTCCTCGAGCGTCGGTCATCACGAATCGATGGCCGGCGACCCGGTGGCCGACACGATCACCGGCGACGTGTCCGCGACTGGCGGCGACGGCGGCTGGGCCATCTTCGGCACCGCCGGCGATGGCGGCGACGCCACCGCCTATCTCTCGCTCTCCTCCGACTCGGCCAGCGTGATCGACGCGAGGGCCGTCGCCACCGGCGGCGCCGGCGGCATCGACGACATGGGAGGAGTCGGTGCGGGCGGCAACGCGCTGGCCACGGCCGATGCGGTGAATCTCGTCCATGGCGGCACCGTCTTCGCGGAAGCCAACGCCATTGGCGGCTATGTGGACGGGGACTCCGGCTCGGCGCAAGCCGTGACCCACGCCGACGGCGCCTCCGCCTCGGCGACCTCGAGGGCCACGATCGGCAGCGATGATGCGGTCGCGGGCTCGGTCGACATGATCCTCTCCGCCCAGGCCTATGCGCGCAGCCAGGGTGAGGCTGCGCATGCGACGCTCGCCATGGCCACCTATGACGAGCCCGGCATGCCCACGGTGCCGTCCTCCAGCCTCACCGCGGGGACCTATCTCACCGTCGAGCCGGGCTCGACGCAGGTCGCCGATTACATGATGGGGCATTCCAACATCGCGGAGGGCTTCGCGGACGCGACCTCCTACTTCGCGATCGCGGAGATGTTCGGTCGTCACAACAGCGAGGCCAGCGGCACGCAGTCGGTCGGCACCTCGGTCGACTTCTCGGTGAACCTGGTGTCGTTCACGCCAGGCAACCTGCTGGTCGGCTTCGGCGACGGCTTCGCGTTCGGCTCCGGCTTCACCGCGATGTCGTTCGATATCACCGCCGACGGCAATGTCATCGAGTCCCACACCTGGACCGACGTCGCCGACGCCGTGGCGTTCTTCAACGACCAGTACATCGACTACGGCTCGATCACCGACCTCGACACCAACCACGACGACAAGGTCGATTTCCACTTCGCCTTCTCGATCGTCACCGACGTCGCCGACAGCGGCTTCGGCGGCAGCATCATCGTCGCCGACCCGCCGGCGCACGCCGACCACGCGCCGGCTGTGATCCCCACGCCGCTGCCCGACACGCACCACGACCACTTCGTGGTGTAGGACCGCACAGCTTTCCTCCCCCGTCACACGGGGGAGGAGAAGCGAGAATCAATCCGACCGGCGCGGGTCGTCGGCGAGCAGCCTGACGATCTCGAGGGCGCAGGCCGCCAGCTTCGTGCGGTCGACGAACTGGGCGCAGAAGAAGACGCCGTCGTTGAAGTTCGACACATCGAGGCCGTCCGCCTCGTAGGCGCTCGTGCCGACCTGCGTGCGCGCCAGCCGCCCGATGTCCATGTACTCGCCCGAGAAATCCCTCTCCAGCCATAGCGTATAGATCCGCACGAGCCGCTCGACGAAGTCGAGGGTGCAGTCCTTTTGCCCCCGGCGACCGCGCATCTCGAACCAGTGGATGAAGGAGGCGGCGAAGATCACCCTTCCGTCGCCGTCGGTGCGCACGCCCTTGAGGAAGTCGGAGATCGAATGCGGCGTCGCGCGGTTGTCGTAGAATTCTGTCGTCGGAGCGGAGGTTCGTCGCTCCGCGGCTTCCATCCAGCTTTTCAGCGGCGGGATTTTCTTGTCCAGCATGTCCTCCGTGTCGCCCACCACGAAGACGATCTCGGCCTTGTCCACGTCCGCGATCAACTTGAAGTCGATGCCGGTGCGGGAGCCCAGCAGGCGGAGCTGCCGTTGCAGGCCGGCCTTCAGGTCGGCGGTGCAGGTCGCGTTGGGCGGCGCCTCGCCTCCCGGCGGAAAGACGATCGCGATGGTGCGATTGCGCGCCGTGGTCACGCCGAGCGAATCGAGCTTGGCATAGAGCTTGGGCGCCATCGCGTCGGCGATGGGCTTGGAGGTCTTTTCGACCACCTGAAACGACAGCTCCGACGGCGATGGCGTACACGCCTGCAGCAGCAGGCTCGCCATCATGAGACACAGGCAGGACAGACGCATCGTCGCCCGGACCTCTAGATGATCTTCACGTAGGCCAGCACGATCGCGCCGACCGAGCAGATGGCGACGACGGTTGCCCAGTCGAGGCCGGACAGTCCCTGCCCTCTCTCCTCGTCGCGGCTCTCCGACGCGCGCCGCCGGGACGCGCGGCCGCCTTTCCATCGGGTGACGTGCTGCACCTTCTCGATGAACAGCGCGGCATCGGCGGGACGCGGCGTGCCCAGCACGCGGATCGCCTGGTTGATCTCGTAGGCGACGTCGCGCCGCTGCAACCGCAGCGCCTCGGCGGCGAAGGCCTGGATGTCGGGATCGGTGCCGAAATAGCGTTCGAGGAACTGATGCTTCAAAGCCTCGGCGAGCTCGCCCGCGTCGGCGGCCGCCTTCGTCTCCACCAGTGTCACCTGGAAGGAGAGCGCGAGCGCCGACGACAGTTCGGCGAGTTCCTCGCGATGCTGCTCGGCCTCGGGATGGTAGCGTTCGATGTAGAGCCAGGCGGCGGCAAGCTGCTCGTCGTCCGTTTCCCGACCCTCATCGGACCGGCCGGAATCGCCCTCGAAGTCCTCCGACGAATCCTGGTGATCGCGGCGCAGCCGGTCGTACTCGGCGCGCGCCTCGACGCTGCCCAGCACCTCGTAGGCCTCGATGATCCGGCGGGTGATGCGCGCGGCATTGTCCTTGTCGCCGGCATGGACGTCGGGATGGTATTTCTTGAGCAGCGCGCGATAGACCGCCGAGAGCGCGCCCTGGTCGATCGAGGGCAGCACGCCGAGAATCGCGTAATAGTCGGTTTCGACATTCATTCCGGACAGCATTGTCGCGATCCGCGCCGTGCGCCAATTCAAAAAACGGGTAATAAGGATTCCATGGGCCAACCGATTTCCGAAGACAAGAAAGCAGCGTTCATGAAGCGAGCCGAGATCCGGCTGAACTTCGCCCAGAACCTGCCGGCCGACGACATCACCCGCGACGCCAAGATCAAGGCGGCGGAGAAGGCGATGAAGACCGCCCTCGCCTCGCACACCGCGCCCGCGCGGAAGGCCAGGAAGGCGAAGAAGGCTCCGCGCTAGGGGCGCGCCCCCGTCCCTGTCCCCCAACTTTAACGGGAGATTATTGCACTGAGACTCGCTTTGTCCGTGCGATTCGGTACGCTGCCGTACCTTGGGGGGATGAACCATGTCGATCAATGTCAGCGGCACACCCGGCACGCCCGGCATCAATGGCGCTCCTCCGGCCGGTAACGGCACCAAGGGCGGGACCGGCGGGACGGCCAATGCCTCCCAGAGCAACACCGAATTCGGGCTCGTCGTCTCTGCCTCTGGAGGCAACGGCGGCGTCGGCGGCAACGGCGGCGAGCCCGACGGCAATGCCGGCGCCGGCGGCAATGGCGGCGTGGCCTCGGCCTCGGCCACGACGGTTTCCGGCACCGACGACCAGACGGCGCAAGCCTCGGCGTTCGCCACCGGCGGCAATGGCGGCAACGCGGGCGTCCCGGGCGCCAACGGCACGGGCGGCAATGGCGGCACGGGCGGACGCGCGCGCGCCAACGCCAGCGCCACCAATCTCGAGGGCAACGCCACGACATACGTCACCACCATCAACGGCAACGGCGGCACCGGCACGTCCGTGGGCGGCAGCGGCGGCAACGGCGCGGTGGGCCTCGACTCCACGGCCGAGGCGCATGCCGGCGCGGGAGCCGTGGCCACGGTCACCGTCTACCAGAATGGCGGCGCCGGCGGCGCGGCGACCGGCACCGGCACGGGCGGCAATGGCGGCTACAGCCGGCTGATCAATGCGGCGAGCGGGTCGACCGACGGCGGCATACTGCGCCTGACGCAAACCGCGACCGGCGGCAGTGGCGGCAACGCCAGCGGCGCTCCCGCCGGCACCGGCGGCAGCGGCAGCTCGTCCCTCACCCTCAACGACTACACCGCGCCGGTATCCAGCCTCACCCTGCTCGCCGACGTGTTCGGCACCGGCGGCAATGGCGGCAACAGCTTCGGCGGGAACGGGCGCAACGGCGGTGCGGCAACGGCCACCCTCGTCCTGACCGGCCGCGACGCCACGACGGGCAATGCCACGGCCACCGGCGGCAATGGCGGCCAGGGGCAGGACGGCAACGGCGGCGCCGGCGGTGCGGCGACGGCCAGCGTGATCGCCGCCAATGACGGTCCCGCGCTGGGCGGCGCCGTCGAGGCGACGGCGATCGCCCGGGGCGGCGCCGGCGGCAACGCCAACGGCACGGGCATCACGGCGGGCAACGGTGGCGTCGCGCACGCGACCGCCGAAGCCCACGGCACCGGCGATGCCACCGCGAAGGCGACGGCGTCCGGCGGCGGCGGCGGTGCCGGTTACGATAACGCCACCGGCGGCAACGGCGGCTCGAGCACGATGGTCGACGCGGTGAAGGCAAACGCGGCGACCGGCAACATCGTCCTCGAACAGACCGCCTCGGGCGGCGGCGGTGGCAGCGCCCAGGGCACTGGCTACGGCGGCAGCGGCGGCGCCGCCACCTCCACGCTGACGACGATCGTGACGAGGGCGGAGTCGATCACCGCCACCACGACGGCCTACGGCGGCAACAGCGGCACGGCGCAATCGGCCGACCACGTACGCAGCGGCGCCGCTGCCACGGCAAGCACCCATGTCGAGGCCTTCGCCTCCACGACGACCGCGGCCGCCAACGCGACCGGCGGCATCGGCGGCGGCATCTCGGGCGGGGCCGGTTCCGGCGCCTCGGGCGGCAGCGCCACCAGCACGGCCTACGCCGCGGGCAGCACGTCGGCCACGGCGACCGCCTTCGCGGGCGGCGGCACGGGCGGTACGGGTGTCGGTGTCGGCCAGCATGGCGGCGCCGGCCGATCGCTCACCAACGCGGCCACCGCGGAGGCCGAAGTCGCCGAAACGGGTTTTAGCTCGCTCGCGAGCGCAAGCGCGATCCAGTCAGGCGGCACCGGCGGCAATGGCCAGGGTGGCGCGGCGGGCGGCAGCGGCGGCAGCAGCACGCTCACCAACGCCGTCTTTGCCACCGCCGACGATGCCAACGCGACGGTGCAGCAGATCGCGATCGGCGGCACAGGCGGTACGGCAGGGTCCGGCGCCCTGGCCGGCCGGGGCGGCGCGGCGCTGTCGGATCTCACCATCGACGGCGGCGACGCCGCGTCGTTCAGCGCGATCAGCCGGGCGACCGGCGGCGCTGGCGGTAATGGCACCATGGGCGGCACCGCCCGCGGCGGCGCGACGGGCACGGCGAAGGTCCACGTGGAAGGCGAGCATGCCTTGGGCGGCAGCACGCGCGCGGCCGGTGGTGAGGGCGGCGGCGCCGTCACCGGCAACGGCGGCAAGGGCGGCACCGGCATTTCGGACGCCTATCTCGGCTCGTCCAGCTCCTCGCCGGGCGAGGCCGGATCCCTTAACTCAACGGCCTTCGGCGGGAACGGCGGCAACGCGACAGGCGCGGGCGCAACCGCCGGCGCCGGCGGCGGCGCCCAGGCGACCGCGCGCGGCGAAGCCGGCAACGGCACGAACCTCGGCATCACGGCGACCGTCACGGGTGGCAACGGCGGCAACGGCCAGGACGGCGCCAATGGCGGCGCCGGCGCGTCGGCGATGGCCGGCCCCGATGCGACCACCGGCTACGCCAGCGACGGAACCCTCTCGCTGCGGCAGGACATCAAGGGCGGCAACGGCGGCGACAGCCACGGCGGCAAGGCGGGCACCGCGGGCACCGCCAGCTCGGTGGTCAGCCACGACACCGAGGTCGATGGCGCGGCCGCCACCGTCAACCTCGTGGCGATCACCACGGGCGGCGACGGCGGCACGCAGTACGACAATGCCGGCGCCAAGGCCGCGGCCGGCGGCGCCGCCGGCGCCAGCGCCACCGTGAGCAATGCCACGTCCGGGTCCGCGAACGCCCTCGCGACCGGCGGCAACGGCGGCAACAGCTTCCTGTCCGGCACGGCCGGCGCCGGCGGCAGCGCCAGCGCGGCGGCGGCGGGCCTCGACATCGGGAACGGCTTCATCACCAGCCGGGCGCTCGGCGGCAATGGCGGCTCGGTGCGCTTCGACCCCGACTCGGGCACCTTCACAGCCGCCAGCGGCGGTGCGGGAGGCAGCGTGTCGAGCGTCACCGCCACCGGTTCGACCGTCGATGGCAGTTCGGGCTCTCTCAGCGTCTACGTGAGCGCGGTCGGCGGCCAGGGCGGCGTGGGCGCCGGGGCGGGCATGTCGGGCGGCGCCGGCGGCACGATCGGCTATATGCATGGGGAGGGCGACGCCGGGGCCGGCAGCGCATACACCGAACTCAACGCGACCGGCGGCAAGGGCGGCGACGGCATCGCAGGCGCCACCGGCGGCGCCGGCGCATCGGTGTCGATCGTCGATGCGGCAAGCGCCGTCGGTGCCTCCGGTTCGGTCAATCAGACCGTCACCGGCGGCGACGGCGGCAACTCCACCCTCGCTGCCGGCGGCAAGGCCGGCAATGCGAGCGTGACCGCCGTTACGACGACGCCGTCCACCGTCGACAGCATGTCCTCCAGCTTTCAAGCCAACGGTGGCCGCGGCGGCGACGGCACGACCGGCCAGGCCGGCGGTTCGGCGACGGCGAGGAACATCCTCTATCTGCCCGACGATGGCGCCGCGTACGCCACCGCGATCGGCGGCAACAGCGGCGCGAGCAGCGCCGCCGACGGCAAGAAGGGCGGCGCCGCGACGGCGAATGTCGTCACCCACTTCACGGACGCCCCCGGTGTGGTCTCGTCCTTTGCCATCGCCCAGGGCGGCAGGGGCGGCGACGTGACAGTCGGCCATCTGGGCGGCGGCGGTGGCACCGCTGTCGCGACGGCCGTGGCCACCGCGGGCTTCCACGGCACGGTGACGGTCGACGCGACGCAGACCGGCGGCGACGGTGGAGCGGCGACCGACGACGACGATGTCGGCGGCACCGGTCGCGGCGGCAACGGCGCGTCCTCGAAGATGGACAATGCGGTGTCCGGCTCCAGCCTCGAGGGCACCGTGACGCTGACGCAGACGGCGACCGGCGGCAACGGCGGCAATGGCCTCAACGATTTCGGCGGCACCGGCGGCGTGGCCGAGTCGAAGCTCGAGGTCGACAATATCGGCGGCACCACGACCGCGGAGCTGAACCTCAACGCGACCGCCGTCGGCGGCGACGCCGGCGATGTCGCGGCTGGCTCGACGCCGGGCGCCGCCGTCACGGCGCGGTCCGGCGCGACGGCCCTCGCGTCCTCACTGGCGACGGATATCGGCCGCGTGACGGCGTCCGCCACCGCGACCGGCGGCAACGGCGGCGACAACGAAGGCAGCGGCCGCGCCGGCGCGGGCGGCACGGCCTCCGGCACGGCGAGCGCGACGTCGACCATGAACACCGCGAACGCCACCGTCACCGCGACCGGCGGCAACGGCGGCGATGGAACGGGCACCGGCGCGAGCGGCGGCAACGGCGGCACTGTGATGTCCCTGACGGCCACCGCGACCGGCGCGGACACAAGCTACGACCCCATCACCGCCATCGTCACCGCCACGGGCGGCAACGGCGGCATCGGCACCGGCATCGGCGCCTCGGGCGGCAACGGCGGCTCGGTGACGAACGGCGTGAGCGCAAGCGCCGACAACACGGGCGGCCCTGCCATCTCGGCATTCGCCACCGCGAACGCCAGCGTGACGGGCGGCAACGGCGGTGCGGGCTTCCTCGGCGCCAATGGCGGCAATGGCGGCGACGTCCTTCTCGACGATGCGGTGGCCGCCATCACCCACTGGGGCAACGCCCAGATGAACCAGACCGCGACCGGCGGCGACGGCGGCGATGCCGAGGGAACCGGCCATGCCGGCGCGGGCGGCGACGCCCATACGTCGCTCGACTACGCCGACACCAACCCCACCACCCCGAACAATGTCATCGGCCTCGTGCTGACGGCGCACGGCGGCAACGGCGGCGACGATGCGTCCGCCCTCTACGGCCATGGCGGCGACGCCACCTCCACCGCGATCCTCTCTTCCGACATGGGCTGGGGCATCTTCGCGCAGTCCTACGCCACCGGCGGCAACGGCGGTTCGGGCGGCGGGGACGGCGGCGACGCCCTCGCCAGGGCCGGTTCGACGGCACCGAACGGCGGCGCGACCGCCTACTCCTTCGCCCAGGGCGGCGAATCGCTTGGCCACTCCGGCAGCGCGCAGGCGGTGTCGGAGGGCAACGGCCCCTACTCCGAAGTCAAGTCGACGGCGACGATCGGCAGCGCCGACGGTGCGACGAGCGCGGCCGGCGCCATGGTCACCGACGCCGAGGCCTTCGCGTCGAGCACCGGCATGGGCCTGCACGAAACGATCGCGATGGCGTCGTACGAGACGTCCCTCACCGCCGTGACTCCCTCGGCCTGGTACACGTCCGGCGCGACGGTCATCGCCGCGCCGGACGCGAGCCAGGTCAGCAGCTACATGGTGGGCAACGGTAACATCGCGACGGGCTTCGCAGAGGCGACTTCCTACTTCGCCATCGGCGAGATGTTCGCCCACCACAACAACGAGAACGGCGACGTCCAGACGATGGCGACCCATGTCGACTTCACGGTCGACCTCGGCGCGCTGCCGGAGACGGAGAACCTGCTGGTCGGTTTCGCCGGCGGCGTCTCGACCACGCCGTTCACCTCGATGACCTTCAGCATCACCGCCGACGGCAACGTGATCGAGACGCACACCTGGAGCGACGCGGCGGCCGCCGTCTCGTTCTTCACCGACCACTTCATCGACTACGGCTCGATCTCGGCCCTCGACACCTCGGGCGACGGCAAGATCGACTTCAGCTTCGCCTTCGCCATCTCTTCCGACCTCGCCGGCGCCAACTTCTACGGCAGCTTCATCGTCGGCGACCCGCCGCCGCAGGAGACGCACACGGCCGATCCGACGCCGGTTCACGACCCGCTGCCGCCGCCGGTCGACACGACGCACCACGATCATCTGATCGTGTAGGAAGGGTCAGCCGGCGGGCACGCCCACCGGCACATAGGTCAGCCGGATCACGTCGCCACCGACCCGATCGGTGGCGGCGAGCCGCAACGGCGGCCGCGGGCCGGTGAAGAACGGCTTGCCGCGTCCCGCCACGACCGGGTGCAGGTAGAGGCGATACTCGTCGATCAGCCCGGCGCCCAGGCTTCCCGCGAGCATCGGCCCGCACACCGCGATCTCGCCCGGCAGCGTGGCCTTGAGGTCGCGCACCAGCGCCTCGACATCACCTGTGACAAGCGTGGCGTTGGGGCCGACCGACGTGAGCGTGCGCGACACGACCCACTTGGGTTGCCGCCGCCACGCCACCGCGAAGGCGCGCTGCGCCTCGGTCCATTCGGGCAGGTCGTCGTCCCAGTAGCGCATGGTCTCGTACATGACGCGCCCGTAGACGCTGCCCGCGAGGCCGGCCACATGCTCGGTCCAGTGCCGGAACAGATCGGGGTTCGTCGGCATGTCCATGTGATCGACATAGCCGTCGAGGGTCTGGTTCATCCCGAAGACAAGTTTCGCCATGCCGCGACTCTATCTTTTCCGCCCCGCGGCGCAACGACGGGACGCAGGGCGGGTTAGCAGCCCGAGATCCCAACCGAGGAGCGAACAGCCATGGACCACAGCAAGCACGCGCGGCTCGCCGCGAACGAACTGAACGCGGAGATCCTCGAGGACGCCACCATCTACGGCCCCGGCGACGAGAAGATCGGCACCGTCTCCCACCTCCACGGCGCCGGCACCGCCGCCCAGGTCGTGATCGACGTCGGCGGCTTTTTAGGCATCGGCGCCAAGCCCGTCGGCGTGCCGATCGCCGGCCTCGACTTCATGCGCGACGAGGACGGCGACGTCCACGCCGTCACCAACTGGACGAAGGACCAGCTCAAGGCAATGCCCGAGCACGTGGATCGGTAGGCGCCGGCGAGCCGCGAGAGCGAATGACGAGAACGAAGGGCCCGGCAGCAATGTCGGGCCCTTCTCACAGTTGCAATAGTCGTTCGGGATTGCCTTAATGGGCGTGCGGTTTGGGGACCGCGCCGCCAACGATGCGGCGGACTCTCTTGGGGGGAATTTCGACATGATGAGAACTCTGACCGCCGCCACTCTCGGCGTGCTGGCGGCCGCCACCGCCTTGACCGCGACCACGACCGCGATGGCTCCTGCGATCGCCCAGGCCGGCGGCCAGCCGCTGACCGCCGCCGAGGTGCGCCAGACCCTGATGGGCGTCAACGTCATGCACGAGGTGCCCGGACAGGAAGCCTGGGCCTTCTTTTATCTGCCCGACGGCAAGTACGATTCGACCAACGGCCGGATCGCCGACGGCGGCACCTACTCGATCCAGAACGACGGCAAGGTCTGCTGGACGCGGCGCACGCTGAACAGCAAGGGCTGCTTCCAGTACTACCGCCTCAACGGCAAGCTGCGCGTGCGAGCCGACGGCGGCGACATCGGACCCGTCACGATTTCGAAGTAGAGCGTTTTCCGTCCGATATACGCGAACACGTTTAAAAACACTTTATACGCGTTCGCGTATGTACGCAGCGGCAGCCGCGCGCGCCAACGGTCGGCCTGTCGACGTCTGGCTTATCTGCCGATGCGTCGCCTGCGACGGCATCTCGAACCACCCGATCTTTGAGCGCCGAGACGTCGACCCGCTCGACAGGGGTGTCGTCCTGCAGGCGCTGAAGTCACACCTACCCGCCTCGTCCACACCTTCGCCTTCGACATCACCGTGCTGAAACATTGGACCGGTTGCGCGCAGGTGTCCGACGACGTGGCCATGACAAAGCGCGGGATTGAAGAACTGCGCGCGCGGGACAGGATGTGAATGGGGTGGCGTCAATTCGCAAGTGCCATTTGAATCCAACAATGAGACTCAAAATTAAACCACGGGAAGCATGACAGGAGCGTAGATAACCTCCGAAGCCTTGTCACAATCTGAAGTCGTAACTAACATTACGATAGACAACCTGCTACTTACGCGCCTCGTACAGATTGGGCCATTCCCAAACTGGAGAACCGATGAGCTTTAAACGAGACCTACTCGGATCGGTGAGCGCAGTGGCTATTCTGCGCTCACTCAAGGTAAAGCCAACGATCCCTCGCCAGAATCCAGTGGCCAGAAACAAAATCCCCCAGATAAGGATGTCGAATTTTTCAGTCGAAGATGGATTCGGCCGACCTCGTAATTTTCGACTAGCCAGCCCAAAGCTAGCCAAAGACGAAAGAGGCCTTGTCGTATCGACACCTATGCGAATTCAAGATGGCGGTTTCACCGCCAGTGCTGTTATGGACCCGCAAGAATTACGGTTCGCGTTGTTGTTTTGGGATCGCCTAGATTTCCCCCGAAGCCACGTTGCAACATGGGACGGTGGCAATGACGTACAATTCCTCGAATCGGTAGGCGTACTACATCGCTCGCAAGTTTCGGGCGGTAGTGGCAGCATAGACGATCACATCCTCGAAGCTTTCCTTGGAACATACCGTGAGCTTGATCGACGTGACGCCGGACTATGGAGCCTTGCTCGAGGTGAAAAATCCCTGAGCTTCAAAGGCGATGATTTAGCGGCCAATCGAGGCTTAATAGTTGAGCTATTTCAGGCGATTCCGATCCCCGACAAAGACGTTCCACTCGACGACATTCTGAAATTCAAAGACAAACGTCGCGCAGAACTTTTGGAACTTCGCCTTCATCTGGACGAGGTCTACCAGAGCATAGTGAATTCGGCAGATCAGCCGCACGCAAAGAATACTGCGATGATGGCTTTAGATCGGGCTTTAGCTAACCTATTAAAGGTAAGTAACGAATCCGGACTAAAGATGAAATTATCTGGATTCGAGGCCAAACTCGAAATCCTAAACTTGACACAGGGTGCCGTCGCGGCATTTGCAGCCTGGAATTTCGACATGCCCGCCACCACAGTTGTTCTGGCCGGACTAGTTGGTACGATGGCGCCAATCTTCTCAATTAAGAGTGGTGTCGGATTGAAACGCGAAAAGAGGTCTCTCACTCCATTTGAATACGTTTCCCATTTCCATAGAGACCTATTCTAACGATCTTGTTGCGCTTGAAGAACGTGCGCCGCTGGCTCACGGAGAATTGGATGCGTTCGATTAACAATGCCCCATTGACTGGCAACAGGAATCTTCCACGCCTTGCATCGCGGCTGTCGATGCTGGCTGGTATTTTGAGGAATCAGGTGATCTCTACCTCAAACAACTTCAACAGCTTCGTCCGCCACTTCAGCAGATCCGCCAGCGTGTAGCGATCCAGCACGTCCATGAACGCGGCCAGTGCCTCGCTCAGGATGCCGGTCAGCTCGCACGCGGGCGCGATGGCGCACGTCCCGCATTCGACCAGGTCGAAGCCTTCCTCGGTGTGGCGGACCACTTCGCCGACGTTGATCCGGTCGGCCGGTTGGGCGAGGCGGATGCCGCCGGCGCGGCCGCGCATGCCCTCGACATAGCCCGCCTTCCCCAGGTCGTGCGCCACCTTCATCAGGTGGTTCTGCGAGATGCCGTAGGCCTTCGCGATCTCGGCGATCGAGCAGTCCTTGCCGGGTCGGGCGTCGAGATAGGTCAGCACGCCCAGCGGGTAGTCGGCATGCGACGCTCAGGGAGGCGTCATGTCCGCCTTGTCCCAGCTGCTGTCGGGATTGAACACGTTGATCGCGGCGGCGCGGGCGGCCGTCTCCTCGCCCAGGTTCTTCTCGTAGACGTCGCTGTTGTTGCTGATCATGAACGTCATGACGCCGGTCTCGCCGTAGCGCACCGGCCAGGCGATGACGGCGAAGCCGCCCATCATGCGGTCGCGAAGCAGGTAGTCGCGCGCCCCGCCCGGCGCATCGGGTCCCTGGCTGTAGAGCAGCCGGAAGCGGTAGCCGTAATAGCCTTCGCGCTCGACATCGCCCAACTGCGCCTTGGCGAGCAACGGTCCCAGCGGGCTCGACGGCTCGCCCGGCTTCGTCTCCCAATAGAGCCCGTTCTTCTGGCCGGGCGTGCTCACCAGGCGGCGCGCATAGACCGGCACGCCGATCTTCATCGGATCGAGCGACGCGTAATCGCGTTGCGCATCGACGATCGCCAGCAGGGTCTGGATGACGGCGAACTCGTCGCGGCCGATCAGGCGCGCCTCAAGTTCCACGCGGCCGGCCTCGACGTCGTAGCGCCATTCGTTGCCTTGCCTGACGATCGGCAGCGGCGAGATCCAGCCGGTCGTGCCCGCGCCGACCAGCGCCTTGTCCGGCGTCTCCTGGATGATCCTGTGGCTCTCGTCCCAGGCCTTCAGGAACTGCTCGCGCAGTTCGTCGTCCTGCCAGTCGCTGCCGGGGATCAGCGTGTGCCAGTCGACGCCGAGGATGGCTGTGATCGCCTTGTCGTCGTGCTTGCGCACGGCGTCGGTGAGCGCATCGGCCGCCGCCTCGGGCGTCGGGAAGCCTTTGAGCTGCGGCGCCTGTTTCTGCGTTTGAGCCTGCGTCGGCACCGGCGCCGGTGTTGGCGTCTGCGCAACGGACGTAGCGGACAGGCTCGCATAGAGGGCGAGCGCCGCGAGGCTACGAGAGACCAGTCTTGTCATCGCCGACCTCCACCGCCGCCGCCTCTCGCGCCGCCACCACCGCCGCCGCCACGTTGTCCGCCGCCCCCGCCGCCGCCGCTGGGACGTGCGCCGCCGCCGCCACCGCCTCCACGCGCCGCACCACCACCGCCGCCGCCACCACGGGCACCGCCTGCACGGCCGCCGCTGCGCTGCTGCTGCGCGCGGCCGCGCTGCGACTCGCGATTGACCGCTCCGCCGCGATTGACGCCACCGAGAGCGCCACCGCCGCCCGGACGCTGGCCCGCGCCGGGACGCTGGACGGCGCCACCGCCGGGCCGCTGTGCCGGACGCTGTACGTTACCCCCACCCGGGCCGGCCCCCGCACCCGGACGCTGGCCTGCGCCGGCGCCACCTCCCGGACCACCGGGGCGGTTGGCGCCGGCGCCACCGGCCGGTCCCTGTGCGGGGCGCTGCACCTGTCCGCGGAATTGCTCGCGCTGCTCCGCGCCTGGCCGGTTCTGGCCGAACTGCTGCCGCGTTGCCGGGTCGCGATAGGCGACGCCGCGCCGGTGATCGACCTGATGCTGCCAGCGATCACCGGCGCCGATGTTGTTGCGATTGAAGTTGCGGTCGATGTTCACGGCGCGGCTGGCATTGACGTTCACGTAGCTGTTGCCGCCGCCATAGCCCCATCGCCAGCCGCCGAACAACGCGCCCGCCGCCGCGATCCCCGCGCCCCACACCAGGCCGCGCAACAGCGCGCCGCCCAGCGGCCAGAAGGTCGGCGGATAGGTCGGATTGGGCCAGGGGCCGTAGACATTGTTGGGGTCGTAGCTCGGCACATAGACGACTTCCGGGCTCGTCTGCGCGATGGCGTAGATCGTGTCGTTGCCCTGCGATTGCGTCGTCACCGTGTATTGCGGTCCGGCGCCGGGCTTCAGGTTCCCGGCGGCGGCGGCCTTGGCGCGCAGCCGCTGGATCGAGGCCGCGACATCGTCCTGCTGGCCGAGCAGCGCATCGCCCAGCTTCTGCGTCCAGTCGAGATGATCGTTCATCTGCTTCAGGATCGACGGGAAGGCGACCAGCGACTTCACGCTGACGTCCCACGTCTTGTCCGCCACGGCCGCGACCGCGGCATTGCCGGTGAGCGTTGGATTGGCCTGTTGCCAGCGCGCGGCCTCGACGACTTCCAGCGGATAGGTCGCGGCCATCAGGACCTGCGACAGCAGCGCGTCGTCATAGAGCGCGATCACCGCCAGCATCTGGTCGAGTTCCTGCGGCGAGAAGAGTTTCCTCTCCGGCGTCGCCGGCGCCTGTGCCGGTGCGGGTGCCGGTGTCGGGGGCGTGGGCGTCCCGGGTGGCGTCTGCGCGAGCGCCGGCAACGACGTCGCCGTCACGGCCGCCAGCGACAGCAGGAGCAGCTGGCGCCGATTGCACGAGAGTTCCGAACGGCCGCCCGAGGGCGTCCCCGAATTCCGCCTCATGGTTGCCCCTCCCGTTTCCAGGACATGGTGTGCCACCCAGCGGTTCGCGCATTGATATTCATCAACCCGAAGCACCATCGGATGGAATGGCAGGGCAGCTTTCAGGTCGACGGGCTGAAGAAGGGCGGCCGCCAAGGCCTCGCGGGTGTCGCACCCGCGCCTTGGCAACTCCAGCGAAGAGAAAGCGTTGTTGCCCTCAGGAAGAACCAAGCCCGCCTTGGTTTGGCCTGGAGCGCTCCCGATGATGGGCGTGTGGTTGGAGGGATCAGATGTTGAAGGTTGCCAAACTCGTGATCGTCGCGGGCCTCGGACTGGCCGCCGCCGCCTGCCAGGATCCCGGCTACGGCGCCCAGCGCGGCTACGGCTATCAGTCCGCGCCGGCCTACGGCTACAACAACGCCGGCTACAACAACGCCGGCTACAACAACGCCCCGCCGCCGCGCTATGCCTACTCGCAGCCGGCGCCGAACTACTACTACAACAATCAGCAGCAGCCCTATTACGGCAACAACAACCAGGGCACCTTCTACAACCAGGCCGACGGCCGCCGCTACACGACCGTGGCCGTGACCAACCGCGGCCAGAACGGCTATCGCGACGACGTCGTGCAGCAGCAGGTCGTCTGCGGCAGCCAGTACTTCGACGGCTACCGCACCCGCACCGCGCCGCGTTGCTAGGCCGAGCGAAGCTCGGCCATTGAGCGTCAGGACATCGCCTTGC
The DNA here is from genome assembly GCF_058806575.1 of Reyranella sp. GW821-FHT12G01. Classification (NCBI taxonomy): domain Bacteria; kingdom Pseudomonadati; phylum Pseudomonadota; class Alphaproteobacteria; order Hyphomicrobiales; family Reyranellaceae; genus Reyranella; species Reyranella sp. GW821-FHT12G01. The sequence continues at coordinate 1,982,688 of NZ_JBXAPV010000001.1, read as the reverse complement.
GATGTCCGAGAGCGCCGAAGAAAGACCGATCGCGCACGACGCCTTCGTCTACCCTTCCCTAAGTCTCTTCACCCGCTCCCGCCCCTTCTCGATCGCGTCGCCGATCGACACTCTCGTGGGGGCGTCGGGGGAGACTTTTTCGCCGTAGCGGCGGGGGGCGAGCTTGGCGGCGTACCACTTGATGGCGTCGACATAGAGCCGGCGCGCGCTCGCGGTGCTGGAGGTCGCGGTGCGGGCTTGATGGACCGCGTCCTCGGCCAGCGCGTCGGCCAGTTGTTCGCGCGCGATGGCGAGTTGGCTGCGGAACTGGCTGTTCTCGGCCTGCCATCGCCGCACCGTGGCGCGGCCGGGCATCGTCTTGTCGAGACAGATCTCGCGCAGGGTCTCGCCGTCGGCCAGGCGCCGGCAGATCTCGGCGGTCCTCGCCTCGTCGAACTTCGTGGGCCGGCCGGTCATCGCGCCGGCTCCTTCGTCGTCGACGCCTCGTAATTGCCGGCGACCTTCTTGCCCAACCGCCGCCGGTTGACCCGCATCAGCGCGATCGTGGCGGCGCGCGACTGGCCGGCGGCGATGCCGGCGGCGCGGCGGCGGCGACGGATCAGGTCGGGATGGCGCGCCATCGCCGCACCGATCTCGCCGTCGGTGTAGCCCGCGACGACCAGTCGTTTGAGCTGCGCTTCGTCGTCGGACGTCCAGGGGCGGCCGCGGCTCATCGGCTTTCTCCCGCGATCTCACCGGCGGCGCGCTGTTGTCGTTCGACTTCATCGAGCAACGCCTTGTTCGCCGCCGCGCGCTCGGTGTGACCGGCCCTGAGGTTGCCTTCGATCACCTGGCCGAGACGACGGACGCGGATCGCGCGGCGCTCGGCCGGCGTGCCGTGGCGCCACAGATGCATCTCGTCGCGTTCCTCGCCGCCGTCCTTGTCGCGGCCGCGCTTCTCGACTGCATCGAGAAGGCGACGGCAGGCATCGAGCCGTCGCTGGCGTGCGGTGAAGCGATCGATCACCGCCTTCCGGAACGACGCCGTCGTCGGCATGCCGTAGCGCGCGTTGCGCAGGCACCACAGCGTCGCCTCGCTCCACAGCTCGCTGCCGAGATCGCCGTTGGCCTCGATCCATGTGGCCGCGCGCAATCGCGCCTGGTCGGAAGCGAGCCGGCCGCCACCCTCGAACGCCATGGTGAGCTTGGCGAGGCACTGCATGGCATGCGCCGTGTCGACCGGCTTCACCGCGAGCCGCGCGATCTCGGCACGCAGCTCGGCTTGCGGCGGCAGCACGCGCGGCGGCCGCCACGCGATGCCGGACTCCGCCAGCGACAGCGCCTCAGCCAGAACTCTCTCGAGCAAACTGGGCGTAGCCGTCGAGAGTGCTCCCGAGGCCGGGCTTGTCGTCGCGACGTCGTTCGGCATAGCGATCCTCCATCAGCTTGGTGAATTTCTGTTCGTCGAGCAGCCAGTCGAGATCGAACCAGCGCGGCATGCGGCCATCGGGCCCGTGCAGGAACTCGGCATCGCGCGCCTTCTCGAGCGCCAGCTTCCAGCCTTCGAGGCCGCCGCATTGCGCCAGCCGCGCCTGCAATTTCAGTCGTCGCGTCGAGTTCAGGAACGACGCCTCGGGCCAGCCTTCCACGCGCGCGACTTCCTGCCAGTGGCGCCACGCCTCGGTCTCCGGCGACGCCGCAGCCGCCGCCTCGCGCGTCTGGCCCTGCTCCGGCTCCTTCGGTCCTCGATCCTTTCCCTGGTCCTCCGATCCCTTCCCTGATCCTTGATCCAGCGACGAAGGCTCGCGAGCGTTCGACGAGGCCTCGCGCGGCGCCGGAAGCCGGGGCGGCGGGTCGGGAATCTTGCTTGCGCCCGGCCGGTCGATCTTCTGGTGCGCGTGCCAGTGGACGATGCGCAGATAGTGCGCGCCGTCGATCTCGTAGCGCTCGATGCAGTTCTCGCGCGCCAACTCCGTCAGCCAGCCCTCGATCAGGCCGGACGCATCGTCGTCATAGGGAAACAGCAGCCCCTTCAGCAGCCGCGGCGAGCCGCGCAGCTTGCCCTCATCGTCGGCTTGCCCCCACAGCAGCACGAACAGCAGACGCGCGTCGCGGCTCACATTGCCCATGCTTTCGGAATGCGGGAACTCGGGCTTGATGGTGCGGATGCGCGCCATGTCAAACGACCTCTGTTGGGAGCGCGGCCTTTACGCCGCCGCAAAGCCGCGCCACGGTCGGCGCATGAAGAAGTTCCTGCCTCTCTCGATCGTGCTGGCGCTGCTCGCCGCATCGGCAGCCGCGCAGAACCGTCCCCCCGCGGCGGCGCCCGCTGCTCCCGCGACACCACCGGCCGCCGCGCCCGCGGCGCCCAAGCCCGCGGCGTGCGCCAGTGCCGGCGCGCTGCCGCAGAACTGGTCGGGCCAGGCCTTCGCCATCGATGGCGAGACGATGGGCGGCACCGGGCTCAAGGCGCCGCTGAAACTGTGGGGCCTGCAGGCGCCGGCGATGCGCGACGCACAGAAGATGGAGAACGTGACCGGCATGCGGGCGCGCGCGACGCTGGAAGATCTGCTGGCGCGCTCGGACCACAAGGTGAAGTGCCGCATCGCGCGCTTCGATTCCGACTGCCGCATGGTGGCGCAATGCGCGCTCGACGAAGCGCAGCCGATCGATCTCGGCGGCGCGATGCTGGCCTCCGGTGTCGCCTGGGGCCACGAGCTCGACGAGCCGCTGAGCTGGGAGCCGCGCGCCAGCCAGCGCTATGCGGATGCCGAGTTCGAAGCGCGCAAGGCGCGCAAGGGATCGTGGCCGGCGTGGCTCGGCGAGAAGTGACTCAATCTCACTACGGGTGAATTTGCAGACGCTGCGTGGTTCACAAGGTCGCGCTTTGCACGACCGTCTATCGACTCTTTGAACGCGGAGTGGTTTTCTCGATGCGGGGATTGGGAAATCCGCATGAGTGTACTGGGTGTGGGCAACGCTGGGGGCAGCGAAGCCGAATCGACTGACTTGGGAAAGACGGAGTCCACGCGCGCCGGCAAGACCGGCGGGCGCGACAGCGCGTGGCGCATGGCCCTGCCGGCCGTCGTCGGACTGGTGGCCGGCTTCTTCCTCGCGGTGCTGAGCGGCGCGACGCGGGCCGGTGGCGACTTCGGCAACGTCCTCACGATCATGGGCGGAGCCGTCCTGGTCGCGGGCATCAGCGTGTACAGCAGCTGGGCGGTCGGCCGTTGGTCCGAGGTGGCGCGGCTGCGCCGGCGCGCCAAGGTCGCGGCGCTGCATCTCGCGCGACTGCGCACCCTGCTGCTGGCGCTCGAGACGCTCATCCGCAATCCGCGCTTCGGCGACGATACGCTGCAGCCCGGCACGACCACCTTCGATGCCGCGCGCAGCGCGATGCGGCGCATCTCCGACGCCGCCGAGATCGATCCGGACTTCGAGGACCTTATAGACACCCTGCAGGACCTCGACGTGCTGGAGAAGGCGCGCTGGGCGTTCCAGTCGAGCCGCGAGCATTTCCACATGCCCGAGAGCGTGGCGCAGGATGCCGAGACGCTCACGATGTGGATGGGCACCGCGCTGCGCGCCGAACCCACGCACACCGCCCTCACCAGCATGATCCATCACCTGGAAACCGCCGAACGTCACCTCGCCGCTCGCGCCGCCGGCTGAGCCGCTTCTTTCAGCGCGGCATCGATCGCCGCCTCGATCTGCCACTCCGCAATACCGAGCTCTCGCGCGCGATCGGCCAGCATGTCGCGCGTCGCCATCCGTGCCGCGCGCGCCGAGAAGCCGCCGAGACGTTCGAACGACAGGCAGTCGGCTGCGTCCTCGACCAGTAAGGGGTGGGGAGACAAGGGGTGGGGCGGCGCCGGATCGGGGGACGGCGCCGCCCCGCTGCCGGCGCGCCGTGAGGGAGGCACGGCGCGGGCAGCATTCGGTTTGGATTTCATGTCGGAGCGGCGCATCAGCCGGCGCTCCCGTTCCAGTCGGCAGGGATGATCGCTTCGAGCTTGGCCAGCGTGTTGGCCGTCGGGTTCCAGGTGGCGCGCGTGGCCAGCCGCAGCGTCTTCTCGTCGACCGACGCCCGCGCCGCGATCTCGGCCCGCGTCAGCTCCGTCGAGGTGAGCCAGGTCCGGACACGTACGAGAGCGGAGATCGTCGGGGAGGTCATGGTCCGGAATACTATCCGGACAACAATCCGACTTCAAGACGGATTCCGGACAAAACTCCTCTCGGAATATATTCCGAAAAATGCCAGACTGCCGGCATGGCCTTCGACGCCAACCAACGCCGCCAGGCGCTCCGCCGCTTCATGGCCGGGGCCGGCCTCAACGTCGCCCAGTGGGAATCCCTCTCCGGGCTCGGCGACGGCACCTTGCGCAAATTTTTAGACGATCCGACCGGCGCCAAGACGCTGACCGACAAGACCTACTCGAAGCTCGCCGCGGGCGCGGCGCGCAAGACCGGCCGCGCCGTCGGCGTCGCCGAGCTGCTGGGCGCTGAGGGCAGTGGTGGCGGCGAAGCGCCCGACGGTCCGGTGACGATCACGGATCTCGCGGGCAACGTCATGCCCGCCTTCGACGCGCCGGCCCGTCCGATGCTGGGGCACATGGCGTCCGACGTGCCGCTCTATGGCACCGCGATGGGCGGCGACGGCAACGGCGAGTTCGAGATGAACGGCACGGTGATCGACCATGTCGCCCGCCCGCCCGGCATCCTGGGCCGCGGTGATGTGTTCGCGCTGAACGTGGTGGGCGATTCGATGTGGCCGTGGCGCAAGCCCAACAGTCTCATCTATGTCGAGCGCGACCGCGCCCCCAGCGTCAACGATCACGTCGTCGTCGAGTTCAGGCCGATCGCCGGCTCGAGCGTGCGCCAGGCGGTGGTGAAGCTGTTAGTCGGCGTCTCCGGCAGCCGGATCAAGCTCGGCCAGTATCGCCCCAGCAAGGAATTCGAGGTCGACCGCAAGACGGTCTTTCGTGTGTACCGCGTCCTCGAATGGGACGAACTCATGAAAGGTGGACGATAGGAAGGCGAGCTACACTCACCTCCCCATCGCTGAATGAAAACGGAGGATGAGTTGGCCACTGTCCTGGACATCACCGCCAATCTCGCCGGACTGACCCAATTCGCGCGCACGCCCACCAGCCCGGCCGACGATCGCCGCAAGGGCCTGTCGCAGCTCGCGCCCTATCGCGACGGCGCCATCTTCACCAGCAAGTTCAGCGGCACCGGCGGCTGGGAGCGCCATCCCAGCGGCGACGAGATCGTGCACGTCATCGAGGGCGGCACCCTGCTGCGCCTCCTGCCCGACGAAGGCCCGCAATCGACCCTGGACCTCGCCGCCGGCGCGATGGTGATCGTGCCGAAGGGCATGTGGCACCGATTCGAATCCGCGACCGGCGTCACCTTGATGTCGATCACGCCGCTGCCGACCGAGCACCCGCCCGTGGATGTCGAAGATCCGAGATAGGCACGATTCTTTGCATCCGGACGCAACCAGCGCTCGGTGACCAAGAAGTGGCCTGACAGGAATTCCATGATGATGAGGCAACGGCCTGCGGGCCGGTCGCGTATTACCCCCCATGATGACGCGGGCGATGCCGCGCAGAATGGAGGTACTGATGTTGAAGCGAATTGCTTTCGCCACCCTCGCCGCCGCCACGCTCGCGACGGCAACTTTGGCCACTGCGCCTTTCCAGCCGGCCGACGCGCAGGCCTGGGGCGACCGGGATCGTGACGGTGTTCCCAACCGTTACGACAACTACAACAACAACCGTCCCAACCAGGGTTGGGGTGACAGGGACCACGACGGCGTTCCCAATCGTTACGACAATTACAACAACAACAACCGTCCCAACCCCAACCAGGCGTGGGGCGACAAGGATCGCGACGGCGTTCCGAACGCCTTCGATCCCTACAACAACAACCGTCGTCCCAATCAGGCCTGGGGCGACAAGGACCACGATGGCGTTCCCAATGCCGTCGACCCGTACAACAACAATCGCCGCTTCCAGTAAGTGGACGTGAGCCAGGAGATGCGGGGCGCTTCGGCGCCCCGTTTTCTCTTGGGACGCACTGCCGGATCTTTATCCGGATTACTATCCGGATTTTGATTGACTATTCCGGACCTTGATCCGATATTCGGATCATGCCCGACAGTCTCTCCTACCGCCCACCAGAGACTGTCGCCGCCCCGCCTCTTCCCGTCGCCGAACTGATCCGCCGCGAACGCCGGCCGCTTCCCGCGCATGATCTGGAGTCCGTGAACTTCCGCGCCTGGGCCGTCGCCGTCTGCCAGGCCGAGATCGACCACCGCGCCCGCGATTTCCAAAGAGTCGAACGAAAGCTCGGCCTCGTCTTCGACCGCTGGCTCGAACCCGACTGCGAAGCGCTCGGCCAATTCGCCCACGAGGCCCACGCCGCCGCCGCCCTCGTCTGGCTCTCTCACCTGCAGACTCACGAGAGCGAGAAGCGCAGCCCGTGGTCGGGCGTGCCTTTCAGATCATGGCGCGAACCCGATCGCGCCCGCTGGTTTAAGAAGCGTCGTGAGTTGTGGAACGGCTTCGTGAGGCAGGTCGAGCGCTATCGCGCCGCCCGGCGGCGGGTAGCGACCTAATGCGCATTCACTTATAAGTTGTGATACCCTCGGTCTTTGGAGGACTATCTAGATGATGCGACCGATTCATCGCGGCGATTTTCCAAGAATATTCAAAAGAAATCCGTTGAACCGACTCGCACCTATTGGATGCCTCATCACAGCGCTTGCTATCTCGAATGGAATACATGCCCAAGATGATCCCAAGCAGTCTCGGCAAGCTGCACCATTTGCACAAAATGAATCGGCACCCCCAAAGACTGAGGCTCCGATCATCGACGGCAAATCAACTGATACCGACTGGGAAAAATTGAAATGCGGAGAAGCAAAGAGCCATGACGAAGCTGATCTATGCGAGCAAAGGCGCATGGCGAAGGCGGCAGAGTCGACCGTTTATTTGAATATTATTTCGATAGCGGTGGCGATCTTTGGTTTCTCGTTTGTGATTTGGAATCTTTGGTACGTCCGAAAGGGCACTAACGCCGCTATCGATGCAGCTACGGCCTCAACTACTTCTGCAGCTGCAGCCATACGCGCAGCAGATGCTGCTGAAGCCTCGATGCAAATCAATCGAGCTTGGCTTTCCTTTGTGGGGATCAATTATCTTCACATGAGTAACTACACGCTTCGCGGGAAGCGTTATCAGAAAGGTCTAGGAGTTGGATTGATCTGGGCCAATGTGGGCTCAACGCCTGCACTGAAGGTCCGCACTTATACAAATCATAAACTTGTTCCTGCAGGAACTCTGGCCCCTTTTTTCAGCGAAGATGAACAAGATGACGAGGATCGGAAGTTTGGAGCTCTCGTTGTCATTAGCCCCAAAGGGGATGTTGTCACGGATGAGCGCTGCTTAACCGAGGAAGAATATCATGCAGTACGCGAGGACCGACTGCACTTTTTTGTCTACTCATGCATGACTTACAGAGACATTTACAATCCTGCGGTGGAAAGAAGAAGCGAGGCCTGCGTTAGAATCTCCATATCGGGATTTGAGCAGATGCCAGATGGAAGCCAAGTGGAACGAATCATCGGCAGGCCATCTGGTCCGCAGAACAATATGAGTTAGCGCTTTAAGCGACAGTCTTCGCGACCGCCCGTAAGCACTGCTAGTTGTGAAGCGATTTCGTGAAGGAGTCGCATTCCTGTTGCCTTACCTCACCGCCGGCAACGGCCTGATCTCCTCCTTCGCCAGCATGCCCAGCGCAAACGTGCGGCGCGCGACGACCAGCGCTTCGCCCGCGGTGCCGACGACGGCGGCGGCGAGGCGGTCCTGGGCGGCTTTCATCGCGAACTCGACGACGGTGCTCATGACGGCGGTCGAGGAGGCCGAGAACAGGACGTGCGAGAGGATGCGCCAGATGGCGCGCGCGCCGTGGCGCAGGCCGTAGATCTGCATCAGGTCCTTCACCAGCGCGATGCCGATGCCGACGACGACCAGCGCGTCGAGCGCGGGATGCGGGCAGGCCGCTACGCCCAGGCTGGCGCGCAGGGCGGCGCGCTGGATGCGTTCGTCGGCCGCGCGGTCCATCGGCACGAAGATCTCGCGATTGAGAAGATCGATCACGTCGGCGTCGGTGTGCTGCGGCTGCAGCGCGTTCGACACCGCGTCGAGCTTGCCCAGCACCTCTTGATTGCCGGCATAGAGGTCCTTCAGCGCGCCCACGAGGCGGCCGCCGCTGCCGACGCCGCCCAGTCGCGACAGGTGCTCGGCCAGCGCCCGCGCCTTCTCCGCCGATTTGAGCCGCGTATAGGCGCGCGCCTGCGCCGCCAGCAGATAGAGCGTCGAGCCCAGCAACGCGACCAGCCCGCCGAACTTCGCGAGGTCGAGCAGGCTGCCCTGCTCGATCGCGCCGCGCGCCAGCGAGACCGCGCCGTCGACGACCACCAGCAGCACCAGCAGCGCGGCCGAGCCGGCGGCGACCTTCGCGGGCCAGCGGATCGCGGGCGGGCGCATGGTCGGCTCCGGCAGCGGTTCGATGGACGGTGGCGCGTCGGCGGCCGGCAGGTCGCCCGGCCGGAACTCCATGTCGACGAGGCGGCGCGGCGGCGTCTCGGTGGGGGAAGTGATGCTCATGGGGTGCTCACGCGAGGAGGAATTGCAGGACCTTGTCGAGATTGATGTGCGGCAGCGGCCGGTCGCGCCCGCCGGGCCCGAGCCGCGGCGGCTCGAAGCGCCTGATGTGAAAGGCGGCCTCGCCCCACTGGTCGGCGGCGGGGATCGTGCCCGGGATCACGCCGGGCTGGATGTCCAATACCTCGTCGCGCCCCGACGGGATGCCGCGCAAAAAGGGCATGGCGAGGCCGTTCACCTTGAGCTTGAGGTCGGTCGTCGCCTTCACCGAGGCGATGGCCAGCAGGCCCGACTGGCGCGCGGTCGCGCGCAGGAACGGCTCGCCCACGATCTCGCGCAGCAGGTTCACGAGGTTGGCGTGCTGGTCGGCGGTGACATGGTCGGCCTTGGTCGCGACCAAAGCGAGCCGCTCGACCTTCGCCAGCGGCAGCAATTTAAGCAGCGGGTGCTTCAGCTCCTCGAAGGCGTCGCTGATGCTGCGGATCGCCAGGCCAAGATCGGCGAAGGCTTCGTGGCCCTGCTGCAGCGAGGATAAAAGATCGACCAGCAGCACCTGTTTGCCGAGACGACCGAACACGTCGCCATAGAACTGGCGCACCAGCCGCTGGTAGGCGGCGTAGCGCTGGCGCAGCGCCGCACCCATCGTGCCGCGCTTGGCCGAGCGTACCGAAGAGAGCGGGAAGAACAGCGTCGCGGAATCGATGTGGCCTTCGCCGCTGGACTCAGGGACGGCATAGCGTCCCGGCTGCACGAAGCAGAGGCTGCGTTCCTGTCGGCAGCGCACGAGATAGTCTCGATAGAGACCGCCGATGCGCGCGAGCTCGGCCGGGTTCTCCGGCGCGGCGGGATCGAGTGCGCGCACCGCGTCGAGCCAGGGCGTCGCGAGGTCGAGACGACCGGCGCTGTGGGCCAGCTCCTCCATCTGCCGCGACCAGTCGCGGAACGACTGGGTGAGCATCGGCAGGTCCAGAAGCCATTCGCCGGGATAGTCGATGAGATCGAGGTCGGTGGTGGCGGTCGACGACAGTGCCGAGCGCAGCAGGCCGACATCGCCGTGGCGGATGCGAACCCGAAGACCGCTGAGGCCGGTGGTCGGCGCCGGCCATTCGGGCTTGTCGGCAAGGAGCTGCTCCAGCCGTTGCTCGAACGGAAAGCGCGGCACGCCCGGAATGTCGAGCAGCTCGACGGAACGCAGATGCTCGCGCCAGGGAAAGAACGGGAACGCCGCCATCGGCGCCTGCGCCGCGGTCATCAGCGCGTGGGCGAAGGCGGTGATGAACACGGTCTTGCCCGAGCGCTGCAGCCCGGTCACGGCGATGCGATGCCGGCGCTGCGACAGCGGCGAGGCATCGAACGCGGCGGTCAGCGTCTCGAGCGTGCTGCCGGCCGCATCCCTCAGGCCGGAGAGAGGTCGCGCCAGATCAAGAGCCATCGAGGGAACGCAAGTCCGGCAGCATCATCATGACTGCGCATTTGGGGACCGACCGCGTCAGAAAGATGGCGGGGCGACCATTACTCACACGAGGTCGTCGAGATCGACCTTCAGCGCTTCGGCAATCTTCTTCATGACCGACACGCTGCCGTCCTTCTTGCCGCTCTCGATCTCGGAGATGAAAGGCGGACTGACGCCGGCGGCAATCGCGAGATCACGCCCCGAGAGGCCGCGGTAAGTACGCCAGACCTTGACCTTGTTCTCGCCGGCAACGAGACGACGCACGATATCGGCCGGGATGACCTCTTCGTCGCCCGCCGCGATGTCGCGCATGATCTTGTTCGCCCTGGCGATATCGGCCTGGTCGACGAGACGCTCGTAGTCGGCAAGCGGCAGAATGACGAGGCTTTCGCCGTTGGGGGTAGTGATGATCTGCATGCTCGCCTCCTATTTGTATATATCGCCGCGAGAGCCGATTTCGAGGACCAGGAGCACAGTGCCCTGATCGTCCATGATGACGCGCCAATCGCCGACGCGAAGGCGGAGATAGGACGACCCGACCAAAGCCTTCACATTGTTGGCTTGAGACTGCGGGTCGGCGGCAAACTGCTCGATCTTTTCAATGATCCGCGCCGCCAGTTTGGGCTGCAGTCGGCTCAGTACCTTCAAAGATGATTTGCTGTAGGTGACCTTCACTACATCAATATATTAGCTTTTAGCTAATATTCCAATAGCCCGTCAGGCACTGGAAGTCCAAATCTGGTGGTTTTTCCTGACCTGGAAGCCCCATATCCCGTGGCTTGATGTTCCTATTTTGTTCTTATACGAGTCAGGCCAGAACAGGAGGCGCTGGATGACCGGACTCACCCTTCACGACGTCGCCACGGGCACCTATCCGATCGGCATCGAATGCGATCGCTGCATCCGCCGCGTCGTCGTCACCGCGGCGGCTTTGAGGGCCACGCCGGGCGACCGGCGCACGCTCGACCAGGCGGGCGTGGTGTGCGGCAAGTGCGGCTCGCGCGTCTTCTCGGCCACGCGGTTCCTGTCGCAGGCCGAGCTGCGTTCCTTCATCCGTACCCGCTGAGGCGCGCGATGCTGCAGGAATCATCGACCGACATTGAACGCGACTTCCCCCATACCGCGCCGATCATCCGGCGCGGCGCCTGGACGTTCAGCGAATATGGCGAGGTGAACGAGCTGCTGCACAGTCTGGGCGCGCACCGGAGCGGTGAGTTCAACAGCATCTGCCGCTATCGCTTCGCCGACGAGGCGGATGCCGTGGCGCTGCGCGAGCATGCGTTCGAGCGGCGGCTGCACCGGCTGGTGCCCAACCAGACCCGCGGCGCCACGCGCGAGGAAGTGGCGCTCGAATGGCCGCGGCTGGAGGTCGAGCGCGAGGAGATCCTCGCCTGGGGCCGCACCACCGGCATGCTGCGCGAGGTGATCCAGCATTACCGCTTCGAGCGTCATCTCGGCGCCTACTCCTACATGGCGCATCTCGCCGCCGCGAAACACCTCGAGCAGGCGCATCCCACGATCGCCGATCCGGTCAACCATGCCGGCGTCATGATCGTCTGGGCGGAGAAGGAACACCGCGCCTGGTTCTGGAACTGCTGCCGCGGCAACCACCGGCTTTGAAAGAGCGACACACGATGAGCACGCAACGCCAAGAAGACGCAGCGATGTCCGTCCTGCCGTTTCCGCAGCCCGACGAACAGGACTCGTTCGAGATCGAGGCCGACCTGATCCTGTGCGCGATGGAGCTGGCCGCCGAGCAGGGCTTCGGCTTCACCGTCGACGATCTCGAATGGGTCGAAGCCTACTGGTCGCAAATCGAGACCGAGACCTCGTCGGTCGGCTGCGTCGTCAGCCTGACCGACGGCCGCCGCTTCCACCTGCTCTACGTCTCGACCGAGGAGCCGGAGGACGAGCCGCCGGACGGTCCAGCCCATGGCGGGCCCGAATGGAGCCTGGAATCGGTCGAGGTCACGCAGATGACGACGACCGAGGAGCTGCCGCGGCTTCATATGGAACCGCCGTGGATCGACGAGGTGGCGGCGATCAACACCTGGCTCCGGTTGCCGCCGCAGGGCTGACGGCTTGCGCGGCGGGCCCGTCTCGCCCACAAGCTCGCCTATGTCCCAGCACCGGTCCCAGAACGCTTCCAGGAATCAGCCTCAGACCCGCGAACGCCCCGACGTCCTTGCCGCGCAAAAAGTGCTGGCCGAGGTCTGGCCCGGTGGCGCGCGTAAAAGTTCGGTGGAGCTCTTGAAGGCGCTGCACGTGCTGACGCGCGACGGCGGGCTCAATCTCGATTCGCGGCGCAAGCTGAAGCAGGTGCTGCATCTCGTGCAGTTGCTGCGCGCGCCGCTCGACGCGCTGCTGGCCGAGACGCCCGACGCGGTCATCGCCGATCTCGGCACCGGCAAGTCCTATCTCGGCTTCATCCTCTACGACCTCGTCGTCGGGCCGGCGGGCCACGGTTCGCTGGTCGGCGTCGACGTGCGCGCCGAGCTGGTCGAGCGCTCGCAGGCGCTGGCGCGCCAGTGCGGTTTCGACCGCATGTCCTTCGTCGCGGGCGACATCGCGGGCACCGCCTTGCCCGACGGTCGCGCCGACATGGTGACGGCGCTGCACGCCTGCGACACCGCCACCGACGACGCGATCCGCTTCGCGCTGCGCCACAAGGCCAAGGTGGTCGCGCTGATCCCGTGCTGCCAGGCCGAGGTCGCCTCGCTGCTCGAAGGCGCGAAGCCCGCGCCGATCGACCAGCTCTGGCGCCATCCGATGCACCGTCGCGAGTTCGGTGCGCACGCCACCAACGTGCTGCGCGCGCTGGTGCTCGAGGCGCAGGGCTACAAGGTGCGCGTGACCGAGTTCACCGGCCTCGAACATTCGCTGAAGAACGAGCTGATCCTCGCGACGCGCCACCAGCAGAGCAATCCGCTGGCCCGCCGCAAGCTCGACCAGCTCGTCGAACAGCTCGGCGTGCGTCCGGCCCTTTTGGACGTGATGGACGAAGCGGCGTGATCGCGGGCGTGCGTTAGCGCACGCTATTGAACAAAAAAGTGTGTTCGACGGTAGGCCGCTACCACGCGCTACAAAATTGGCGTGTTTTGCAATGGCCCCATGCAACCGAACTCCTAACATGCTCATTGCGCATCTGACGCAACAGCGCGTGCAGGAGGTTCGTCATGGACGACCACGCCTCGAACGACAGCGATACGCTGCCGCCGATTGCGAAGAAGAAGCCGTACGTGAAGCCCGAACTGGTGAAGCTCGGCAGCCTGCGCGATCTCACGCGGGCCACCGGCTATTTCGGCCAGAACGACGGCGGGCGGTTCCCGCGCGGCTTCAAGACCGGAAACTAGAAGCGCGCTTTACTTCGCCGGTTCGACGGCGAAGTCCGAAAGCTTCTTTCGACCGCCCTTGAGGGCGGCGGTCAGCCAGCGCGGACGATTGCCGCGGCCGGCCCAGATCTCCTCGGCATTCTCGGGATTGCGATACTTCGGCTCGAGCTTGCGTCCCTTCACGGCACCGACCTTGGGACCACGCTTGCCGCGCTTCGGCGAGCCCGCACCCAGCGCATCCAGGCGCTCGAGCGATTCCGTCAGCCGCTTGCGCTCCTTCTCGACCCGCGTCGCGATGGCCGCCTCGACCTTTGCCTTGAGAGCCAGCAGCTCGTCGAAGTCCATCGAATCCAGTCGCTTCATTTCAAAACACCGAGAAAGTTGATGGGAAAGCCCCCGCGCGAATGGTCTAGTCACGAACCTTGCAGCATGCAAGCGCCGAAGCTTTCGTAACAATCCGCACCTTGCATGTGGCGTTCGAAAAGGCTTTGGAAAACTTTCGCAGCCAAAGCCACGAAAAGCCGGAAGGCGGGGCATTGCGCGGCTCTTACACACGACCGCAACATTGCCTTGCGAATAGGTCTCACCGCCCAATGGAGAATCCATGACGACAACCGTGCTTGGCATTTTGTGTGCGCCGACGGCGGAGAAGAGCGTCGCGCACGGTCTGCTCGTCAAGGCGCTGCGCGGTGCGGAGAAGACGAAGGGCATCGCCACGTCGCTGGAGATCCTGCGCCCGGACTTCTCCCTCAAGGCCGTCCAGCAGAAGCTGCGCGACGCCGACGCGTTGATCATCGCCACGCCCGTCCACTGGTTCAACGTCTCGGTGCTGACGAAGCGCCTGATCGACGAGGTCTTCTGGGATTTCAGCGACGAGCCCTACGAGCTGGAAGACATGCCGCTCGGCATCATCGCCACCTGCAATGAGGACGGCGCCAACCAGGCGATCGCCAGCATCGCAATGCCGCTCAACCATTGCGGCCTCTTCGTCCCGCCCTTCGGCACCCTGATCCACAACATCGCCATGCCCGGCCACGGCGAACGCGGCTGGCAGAACGAACCCGAAGCCATCGGACGGCAGGTCGCGGAATACGCGGTGGGCTGACGAAGGGTCCCTTGCTGCGCTCGGGATGACAGCGATTTTTGAATTCGCGCACTGCGCCGATCTCCAAACGGTGTCATCCCGAGCGCAGCGAGGGACCTTTCCTCAAGCGATCGCGCGCGTGGAGCCCCAGTCGACCAGGGCTACAGGCAGTTCTATGCGCGGAACCGCGCCGTCGCGGGCGGCGTCGGCGGTGCGCAGCTTTTGCAGCAAGTATTCCGTGCCGACGCGGCCGATCTCCTCGATGGGGAGCCAGACGCTGGTGATGTCGGGCGTGACCGAGGCGCTGCAGCCGACGACGGAGATGTCGCCGGGGATGCGAAGGCCTGCCTTGTGAAGGCCGGCCAGCATGCCGTCGCTGAGCTGGGTGTGCGGGACGAAGAACGCCGTGGGGCGACGCGTCCTGGGCAGCGCCATCAGGCTCTCGACGATGGTCTTGGCGCTCTGACGATTGGGGAGATCGCCGACCATCAGCTCGTCGATGGGCTTGATCCCCTGCTCCTTCAGCGCCGCGCGAAAGCCCGCCTCGCGCGCCAGCATGTTGTGCGTCGGCGGGCCGGTCAGCAGCGCGATGCGGCGATGGCCGAGCTTGGCGAGATGGCTGCCGCCTAAGAAGCCGGTCTGGAAATCGTTCGAGCCGACCCACGGGTCGCTCTGCGCCTTGCGCGACCGGTTGAGCAGCACGTAGGGCAGCTTGCGCTCGCGCAGCCATTCGATGGCGGGATCGGTCTCCTGCGCGGTGGCGATCAGCAGCCCGTCGACATGGCCCTCGGCCAGCGTCTCGACGATGTGGCGGAAGCGGGCGCTGCTCTCCTCGGTGTTGCAGAGGATCACGTCGTAGCCAGCCGCCGACGCGGTGCGTTCGACCGAGCGGAACAGGTGCGCATAGAAGGGATTGATGATGTCGGGGTTCAGCATCGCCAGGATGCGCGTGCGGCGCGTCCTGAGCGAGCGCGCCATCCGGTTGGGGCTGTAATTGTTCTCGGCGGCGATGGCGACGATCTTCGCGCGCTTCTCCGCCGAGATGCGCGCCGAGGGGTCGCCGTTCAGCACGCGCGATACCAGCGAGACGTCGACGCCCACTTCGCGCGCGATCTTGTCGAGGGTTATCGCCAAGCGTTACGCCCCTTGCCTCAAAGCCTGCCTCAAAGGTTCTGGAAAAGCTTCCAGTCGGTCTTGCGAATGTAGCCCTTAACCTCGCCGACCGTCGTGAAATCGTCCGGCCGGGCTGGCGTCAGGACCGCGCTGACCGTCATGTTCTGCGGCGGCCAGAAGGTCATCTTCCGAAGGTCGGCCTGGGTCGCGGCCTGGCCGGGAAAGGTGGCCCTGGGATCGTCGACCAGCCGGGCGCGGGCGCGCGTGATCTCGAGGCCGGCGCCGCGCAGGATGGCCTCGGCCTGGTCGAACGAGCAGCCGTCGGGAATGTACCGGCGGAAGATCGGCGAGATGTCGGTGTAGATCGTCTGGTCGCGCGTCGAGAAGATCTCCGCCCAGGTCCGGTTGTCCACGGGGAGCGTCTCGTAGAAGGCGTCGATGGCGGTGCGCAGCTTCTTCCCCGCCTCGCGCGCGGCCGGATCGGCGGGCAGCCTCTCCCAGGCCTGGTAGGCGCGCCAGCCCGCGGCGCCGGCGATCACGCCGGCCACGCCGACGGCGCCGGTCAGCAGCAGGGAACGGCGGCTGGTTCTGGATCTCTCGGTCATGCGCGACGACCAGTATCGCACGGCTCGGGGTCGCGCTAGCGGCTCACCAGTCCGCGCTCTCCGCCCACGGCATCTCCCAGGCGCGCGTCTCGTAGCCGTTCGCGTACTCGCGGTTGGTCTGGTACGGGTTGCGATTGACGAGCGGGCGGCCGTAGAGCGGATGCGTCAGGCTCCGCACCTCGTGCTCGACCGTGAACAGCACGCGTCCGTCGGCGGGATCGACCAGGTCCTGGAAGCGGTACTGCCAGGGATTGCTCTCCTGGGTGATCAGCCCGCGCGCCTCGAGCCTTCCGTGCGGGCCCGAGAAGTCGGCGAGATAGACCTGGATGTGATGATTGTCGTAGGGCGGCGGCGGCGCGTCGGTCTCGCGGAAGCGCAGGATCTGGTCGCGGCCGACCGCGACCTCGGCGGCCGGCGCATTCTCGAAGGTCGCGACGCCGGCCTTCACGCCGAACATCTCGCGATAGAAGTTGGCGATGCCCGGCGCGGCGCCGACCGGCACGTCGAAGGTGATGTAGGGCATGGCGAGCTTGTTCCTGCCAAACGCGGGCGCGGGCTCGTGGATGCGGTAGCGGTTGCCCCAGGGGCAGGTGACGGCGAGGAAATCCTCGTGCTCCACGACCTTGAAGTTGGTGCCGGCCAGCTCGTCCTTCACCGACGCCAGCCGCTTCAGCAGGAAGGCGCGGTCGGGGATCACCAGCCCGGTGACGCCGCGCAGCACCTGCGCCGGACCGGTCATCAGGTGGAACTGGCTGCGGCCGATATTGACCCACATATTGTCGGTGCTGGTCATCAGGAAGGGATCGCGCGTGAGGCCGAGGCCGGTCACGTAGAACAGCGTGGCGAAGCGCTGGTCCGGCACCCAGACGTTCACATGCTCGAGATGGACGATGTTGCTGACGTCTTCCTGCCGCCGGTCGTACTTCGCCGCCATCGTCCCCTCCTCTTCCGAACAACAACAACCTCACCCTGAGGAGGCCCGAAGGGCCGTCTCGAAGGGTCGGCACGCGCACCGCGCCTGTTGCCCATCCTTCGAGACGGCTGCTCCGCAGCCTCCTCAGGATGAGGGTGTGCGGGTGCTCTAGACGAACATCAGGTCCGTTTCCTGGCCCAGCAGGTGCTTTCCGATCTGCTCGAAATGCGCGAGCCGGCCCTGCAGGTGCTGCGACACCGAGTAGGCGTCGCGGAAGCGGCGCTCGAACGGCTCGTTCTCGAAGATCGCGTTGGCGCCGGCGGCGCGATAGAGCGTCTCGACCACCTCGGTGCCGCGATGGATGGCATTGGTGCCGGCGGCGCGGACGGTCATGCGATCGGCGGTCGTCATCGTGCCGGTGGCGCGGATGCCGTCCTGCACCTCGCGCAGCGACTGGAGCAGGAAGGTGCGGGCCGAGCGCAGCGCGGTGTCGGCCAGTGCGAGCTGCATCTGCACCACGGGCTGGTCGCGCAGCGCGTTCTTCGCACCGCGCGGGGTCTTGTCCCGCGCGATGTGGATGAAGGTGTCGAGCATGCCGCGCGCATTGCCGAGCGCGATCGAGCCGAAGCCCGCGGCGTAGAGCGCGCTGCCGCTGAAGCGATAGATCGGCGCCGGATCGCTGGCCTGCGACACGATCCAGTCGGTGATGGTCGGGCACGACATCGCCTCGGCCACGAACAGGTCGGTGACGGTGTAAGTGTCGCTGCCGGTGCCCTTGAGGCCCATCACGCGCCACACGTCGTCGAACTTTGCGTCAGCGCGCGGAAACAGCATCGTGCGCTCGATCTGCTTGCCGTTGGGCCCGAGCTTCGGGTTGCCCGCCGCGTCGAACACGCCGCAATGGCCGCCGATATGGGTAGCGTGGCGCGAGCCGCTGGCGAACTGCCAGGTGCCGGTAACGCGATAGCCACCCTCGCACTCCTGCGCGCGCGCCTTGGCGCCGGCGCCCCACGCGAGCATGCCGTTTGCCGGGCCGTAGAGTTCCTTCGCGGCATGCGGCGTCATGAAGGCAGCGCCCGCCGAGCAGACCGAGGTCTGGTTGACCGTCCAGGCGGTGCTGGCATCGGCGGCGGCGATCGCCTCGACGACGGCGGCAAACCGGTCGGGATCGAGCGCCTGGCCGCCCAGGGCGCGCGGCAGCAGCAGGCGCAGCAGGCCGGCGTCACGCAGCGCGTCCATCACCTGCGGCGCGATCTGGCCGGTGAGCTCGGCCTCGGCGACACCCGCCTCGATCACCGGCCCGAGGCGCTTGGCGCGCTCGACATAATCGATGTTCTCGGCCGGAGAGATGGTCGCCAGGGTCGCCGTGGTCATGCTGTTCCTCCTCGGGATCGTCGGAACCTAGCCGATCGATCCCGTTTGATCAAACGTTTGATCAGACAATTTGCGTCATTGGAGCGCGCCACTCCAGTGGCACAATCATGAGCTTGAGCGCAACTGGAGTTGCGCGCTCCAATGAGAGGCTTCGCTTTTCCTACTTCCCTGCGGCCGCGATCATTTCGCGGCGGGCCTTGGCGCCGTCCATGACGAACGACACGTCGGCGCCGCCCAGCAGGAACTGGATGCCGTGCTTCAGGAACTTCTCGATCAGGTCCTTGGAATAGACGCCGCCCATGCCGAAGAACTTGTTCTTCGCACGGCAGGCAGCGCCGACCTTCTCGTAGGCCGCCATGATGTCGGCATGGCCGGGATTGCCGACGATGCCGAAGTCCGCGCTCAGGTCCGACGTGCCGATCATCAGCGCGTCGACGCCCTCGACCGACGCGATGGCGGCCGCGTTCTCGACGGCGGTGCGCGTCTCAATCATCACGATGGTCAGCGTCTCGGCATTGAGCTGGGCCAGCGACTCCGGATCGGCGCTGCGCTTGAACTCGGCCTGCGCCAGCGGGCTCGTCAGCGAGCGCGTGCCCATCGGCGGATACTTGGTGGCGGCAGCGGCGAGCTTCGCCTGCTCGGCCGTGTCGACGTGCGGGAAGACGATGCCCTGGGCGCCGGCATCGAGCAGGCGCGCGGCCTGGTAGAACTGGTCCATGCCGACACGGGCGATTGGCGTCACGCCGGTGGCGAGCGCCGTCACCGACATCTGGCCCGCCAGGTCCTCGCTCAGCGTCGAGTGCTCGAGGTCGAGGAACATCCATTCGAAGCCCGCGAACTTGGCAATCTCGGCGGCATCGACGCTGCGCCAGCGGTTGACGTTGAAGCTCGCGCAGGTCTTGCCGCTCTTCATCGCGGCCTTCATGACGTTCTGGCGGATGGCCATGTCTCTATTCCTTCGGTTGGTGACTCAGTTCTCGTTCCAGGGCGTCTCTTTCCAGACCTTCTGGTAGTACGTGTCGAGGCTCTGCAACAGCGCGCCGAACTGCGCGGGATCCATGTAGCGGACCGGAGCATAGGCGGCGGCGGCCTTCTGCAGGAACTCCGGATCGTTCACAGCCTTGCCGATTGCGGTCACCAGCTTGGCGCGGACCTCGGGCGGCAGGCCCTTCGGGGCGCCGAGCGCGCGGGCCGAGGAGGCTTCGACGTCGAAGCCCAGCTCCTTGAGCGTCGGCACGTCGGGGAACAGCGGATTGCGCGTCGCCGTCATCTGCGCGATCACGCGCAGCGGCGAGCCGGAATCGATGAAGGCCTTCACCTCGCCCGCCGCCAGCGCGCCCATGTTGATGTGCCCGCCCGAGAGCGCGCCGCGAATGCCGGCGGTGCCGGGGAACGGCACCTGGTTGAAGCTGAGGTTGCCGATCTTCTGCAGCGAGAGGATGGCGATGTTGCTGTAGGAGCCGATGCCGGTGGTGCCGATGCTGACGCCGCCGGGATTGGCCTTGGCGGCCGCCACGAGACCGGCCCAGTCCTTGATCGGACTGTCGGCCGGCACGACGAAGGTGCCGGGATCGTCGACCACGTTGCCTAACAGGTCGTAGCTCTGCCAGGTGACGCGCGCCTTGCGCTGCAGCGGGATGGTGACGATGTTCGGCGTGGTGATGACGCCGATCGTGTAGCCGTCGGGCGCCGCCTCGGCGATCACGTTGAACCCGACCTCGCCGCCGGCGCCCGGCCGGTTCGACACGACCAGGCGAGCGTTGCCGCCGAGATGCTTCTCGATCAGCGGCGCCAGCAGCCGCGCCGAGATGTCGGCGCCGCCGCCCGGCGGATAGGGCACCACGACGTTGATGGGCTTTTCGGGATACTGCGCAAAGGCGCCGCTCGCGCTGAGCAGCGTGGCGGCAACCGCAGCCGCGATGACCGCTGTCCTCCTGTGAAGGCGCATGTCTTTCCTCCCGTCCCGTTTTCTTGTCCGTTGGACGGGATTTTGCGCAGGACGGCCGCTAGGTCAATCCTTTGATCATTGGCATTCCGTAGGGCGGGCTCAAGCGGACCGCGGGCCTCCAGGCCCGCCTCATGAGATGAGCGGGCCTGGAGGCCCGCGGTCCCTAGGACGAAACCCTCTCCATCTTCCCGCTCTTCACCGACCGGCAAATGGCGTCGAACGCCGCGACGGTGGCGATCATGTCGGCGTCGCCGATCGGATAGGGCCGCACGCCCTCGACCGCGTCGGCGAAGGCTTCGAGTTCCAGGCGCAACGTGTCGACGTTGGGAAAGGTCTGCCGCGTCGCCGGAGCGCCGTCGGGCTGGTGCACGACCAGCGTGTCCTCCTGCAGCAGCTCGGCCGAGCGCGTCGAGCCGAACAGGTGCGAGCGCCAGTAGCGCGGCGTGGCGCGGACGCAGGAGAGCGTGCCGGTGACGTCGTTATCGAACTGCAGCATCACCGTCAGCGTATCGAGCGGCCCGGGCGCGGGCTTGCGCGACACGAACTGGGCGTGCGCGGAACGCAGCGGCCCCAGCAACGACACGAAGGCGTCGAGCACGTGGATGCCGGTGCCGGTCATGCCGCCGGCCGGCGATTCCTCGGCGTCGGAGCGCCAGGGCGCGAAGGCCGAAGAGGAGTTCTGGTTGCTGAAGTGGCCTTCGACATGCAGCAGCTCGCCCAGCTCGCCCGCCTTCACCATGCGCTGCATCTCGAGAAGGCCCGGCAGGAAGCGGCGGTTATGGCCGACCGCCAGCAAGGTCCCCGCCTTGCGGGCCGCACCGACGGCGGCCACGGCATCGGCGGCCGTCAGGGTCAGTGGCTTCTCGCAGAAGACCGGCTTGCCGGCCGCCGCCACCTGCTCGATCTCGGCACGGTGCAGCGAATGCGGCGTCGCCAGCACGATCGCCTCCACGGCGGGGTTTGCAAGCATCTCGGCCAGGGTCGCGGAGAGGCCGAGCCCGTACTGCCGCGCGATCTCCTGCTTGGAGGCGGGATCGCGCGCCACGGCATGGACGAAGCGGATGCGGTCGCTGATCCCGTGCACCGACTTGATGAGCGTGACGCCCCACCAGCCCAGCCCGACGATGCCGACGTTGACCATGTGCGCCCTCTCCTAAAAATTCCCCGTCGTCCCGAGCGTAGTCGAGGGACCTCTTTTCCAGCGCACTGTGTGTCGAGGCGAAAAGAGGTCCCTCGACTTCGCTACGCTCCGCTCGGGACGACGGGGGTGTTTGTTAACCCACCACGCAGCGCGCCGGCGGCGCCTTGCCGTCGAGCACGTAAAAGATGTTCTCGACCGCCTGCACGGCGACGCGCTCCATCGACTGGCGCGTCGAGCCGCCGACATGCGGCGTGAAGATGACGTTCTTCTGCTTCCACAGCGGATGCTCGGCGTCGGGCGGCTCGACGATGAAGGTGTCGAGCGCGGCGCCGGCGAGATGACCGCTCTCCAGCGCCGCGACCAGCGCCACGTCGTCGACCAGCGGCCCGCGGCCGGCATTCACCAGGAACGAGCCCTTCGGCATGCGCGCGATCGCGGCCGCATTGATCATGCGGTCGGTCTCCTTGGTGAGCGGGCAATGCAAGGTGACGATGTCCGCCCAGCCCAAAAGCTCGTCGAAGGCGTGGAAGCGGCCGACGCCCTCGGGGATCGCGTCGGGGGCGATGTAGGGATCGTAGATCCTGATGTCGAGATCGAAGGGCCGGCAGAGCGCGACCAGCGAGGAGCCGACGGCGCCGCAGCCGACGATGCCGAGCTTCGAGCCCGAGAACTCGCGGCCCATGAAGGCGGACTGCGCCCAGGTGCCCTCGCGCAGCGCGGTGTCGAGCGGCCGGACGTAGCGCAACAGCGAGATGGTCATGGCGAGCGCCAGCTCGGCGACCGAGCGGGCATTGGCGCCGTGCGCGCGCAGCACGGCGATGCCGCGCGCCTTGGCGGCCACGACGTCGATATTGTCGTAGCCGACGCCGTGCTTGGAGACGACCTTCAGGTCGGGCGCGGCGTCGTAGACGGCGGGCGTGAGCTTGGTCGAGCGCGCCAGAATCGCGTGCGTCGGCGCCTCGGAGACGGCGGCGATCATCTCGGCCTCGGAGGCGTGCGTGGGCACCGTGCGGATATCCGCACCACGCTCCTCGAGCAGCGCCAGCGCCGCCGGCGCCAGCACGTCAGAATTCACGATGATCCGCGGCCCGTTTCGCATAGAAGCGCCCTCTCTCAAAAATCAAGAGCGCCTTTTATCCTGCATGTATCTATATGCCGTCGAGCTTTGTTATCCGTGCAATCCAACAGATAAGCTTGAACAGTTTCTATCGTTTTGCCCACCTCCTCAATCTATCGACCCTACTTAGTTGTCATGCCTAGCAATCAATCTGATCTGCAGCCTCTTCTCTAGGTTTCCGCGTGGCACGTCGATTTGATGACTTTTTAGGAGCAGAATCTGCCGGTGGTGCAAGCTGAAGTTGTGGCACCGGCCGAACCAATTCTTCTGGTCGCTGCCTTGGCCGATGCGAAATATCAGCCGTCAATACACCTGCTTCAACAAATTTCACGGCCCCACCAAGCAAATGCTTCTCTACCAGATGAGCTTGTTCGGTAGAAATGCCTCCAGACTTCTTAAGCGCTTCCAGTTTTTCAAAGGCCGTAAGTCCTTTGATGACGACGTCAATCTGCGCATCCGCCTTTCGCTCTCGACTCAAGTGAACACGGTCCCACAATTCCAAGATTGTCTGCCTTACTTCTCGAATTACCGCGCCAAGACCAGTAAAATCAAAAAGCTTGTCACTTCCCGAATCACAGCTAGTGATGGCAAGAGTTTCTAGTGATTCGCCATGCAAGCGCGCGAAGGCCTCATATAACATTTCAATGGCTTGAAGAGCTTCAGTAATACGTCGCGAGGATGTCAATGTTCCCCGGGCTTCTGGCACTATAAGTCGAAGAACTGGCGAATTGTCGGCATCGCTCACTAGTGGAGCAGGCTCCTCGGCATGACCATCACGAAGCATTTGCCTTATACCCGGCAACACTTGGATGAGCGCGTCCTTCCGACGCGCCACACGAATAGCTGGTTCGGCCGACTGATCAGATTTTACTATTGATTCGGTCCACCACCTTGCGTCGAACAATGCGCCTAAATTGGATCTTTCTACAAAAGCTTTTCCAGAAGGCGACAGCTTTTCAAAGCCACTCATGATGGCTGGCAGCTCACGCAGAACGACACCTAAAGAATCGGTTGCTTTATGCCTGTCATCTACCACTGAAGATAGCGCATTGTTTAGCGAATCCCCACCGAGCAAATGCAAAAGACCGTCGATGGCGTGAACAATTTCGTCTCGAAGCATTAGGCCCCCCCGCACGAATCAAACTATTGTAGCAAATTAATTAATACAACCCTGCGCATGGCACCCTGGCAACACAGTTGGCAAGAAACACGCGAAAAGTCGCCGAGCGGCTGTTTCCTCTCACATGGTAGCGCCATCGGCCTCATACGCAGTTCGTCGAGCGTCAGCGTGTCGGCGACGCGCTTCAGGCTGGTTAACGCCAGGGCAGCGTAGCTTTCACCGTCTGCCCGCCGCTCAGCTCAACTCTTTGCATATAGTTCTTCATCCTCGCCGAGGCGAGCGGCGGCACGACGCGCTGCGGATCCGAGACGGTGGCGGCCCTGAACTCGTCGGCGGCGGGATATTCATAATACCGGAACACCGGCTCGCGGACGACCTCGTTGTCCAGGATCGTCGTGCCGGAGCGGATGTCGACATAGCTGTCCGCGCAATAGAACGAGTAGATCGGGCCGGTCTCGAACCCCGTCTCGAACGGCGGCTCGCGGTCTGGGAACGGTCCCCTGATGCCGGAGTGATCCTTCCGCGCGTGCTCTTCGATCACCTTGAGCACGACGCCCTTGGCGACCTCGTGACAACCCACCCTAGTTTTCTTGATGCCGGGAAGAACTGCCGTACGGAAGCGGAAACTTGTTCGCTCATGGACGTGCACCGAGCCCCGGTATGTTGCGATGGGTCTCTACTCCGCCTTCAGCAGCCCGTCCTTGATCATCTGCGCGGCGGCCGCGTCCTCCTTGCGCAGGAGGGCGTCGTATTGCTCGGGGGTCATCTTGCGGCCCTCGGTGCCGAGGCCGCGCAGCTTGGCCTGGACCTCGGGGTCGTCGAGCACCTTCTGCAGCGCGTCGCCCAGCACCTTCACCGTGGCGGGCGGGGTCTTGGCGGGCGCGGTCAGGCCGGAGCCGGTGACGACCTCGAAGCCCTTGAGGCCGAGCTCGTCGAGCGTGGGTGTGTCGGGGAGGTCGAGGGCGCGCTTGAGGCTGGTCACCGCCAGCGGCTTGAAGGCGCCGGAGCGGAGCTGCCCGATCGAGCTCGGGATCTGGTCGATGATGGCGTCGATGTTGCTGCCCAGAAGGTCGGTGATGGCCGGGGCCGAACCCTTGTAGGGGACCGGCGTGAACTTCGTGCCCAGCATCTGCGCGAGACGCAGGATGGCGATGTGGTTGGTCGTGCCGTTGCCGGTATGGCCGATGCGCAGCGCCTCCGGGTTGGCCTTCGCGTAGGCCGCGAACTCGGCAAAGGTCTTGAAGCGGCTGTTGGCCGGCACTTCCAGCACCAGCGGCGTCTCGGAGGTCGAGCCGATGCCCGCGAAATCGTCCACCGTGTACGGCGGCGTCGGCACCAGGCGCGGCGCCAGCACGAAGCCGGTCGTGCCCGAGAGCACCAGCGTATAGCCGTCGGGCTTGGCCTTCGCGACGGCGGTCTGCGCGATCAGGCCGGCGGCGCCCGGCCGATTGTCGATGACCACGGGCTGGCCCAGCACCTTCGACATCGCCTGGCCCACGGTGCGTGCCGTTACGTCGATGTTCCCGCCGGCGGCGTAGCCCACGAGGATGGTGATCGGCTTGTTGGGGAAATCCTGGGCGCCGGCGGTGCCTGCACCGGCGAGAGCGGCGCCCGCGAACGACAGGCAGAGCGCGACGAAATCTGTTCTACGCATGGACACACCTCCGGATGGCTTCCCCGGAGGTGTCTTAACAGGGCGCCGCGCGGCCGGCTCGCGGCGAAGCGCCCGTCGTTTCGCGGGACGGGCCGCGTTTCAGAATATGAAATCCAGCGACGAGAGCTGGCCGGCGATGGTGGTGTTGATGCTGATGGCCATGTCGGTGTTGATGTCGAACTCGCCGATCGTCTGCACGACGTAGACCGTCTGGGCCGTGCCCGAGCTGTGGATCTCGACGTGGGAGAAGTCGGTGTTGAGCGCGGCGAGGTCGATCTTGTCGGTGCCGAGGATGAAGTCGACGATCGTGTCGTAGCCGGTCTTCAGGTTGCTGTCGTTGTAGCTCTGATAGCCGAAGGTCACGGTGCCGCCGCCGGCATAGAGCTTGTCGGCGCCGCCCAGCCCGTCGAACCGGTTGATGCCGCCGTTGCCGATCAGCGTGTCGCCGATCGTGCCGCCCCAGGCGTTCTGGATCGCGTTCATCTGGTCGGTGAGCGTCTGCACGCCCTTGTACCAGACATAGCCGAGCTGCTGCAGCAGGTCGACGACGACGCTGTTCGTCTGCGCCGAATAGTCGACCGTGTTCGAGCCGGTGCCGCCCCAGAGCTGGTTGACGGGGATGGCGCTCGCCGGCGTGTCCCTGGGGGTGTCGACGAAGACGCCGCCGACGAAGACATCGTCGCCGCCCAGGCCGTAGAGCGCGTTCGCGCCGCCGCCGCCGTCCAGGCGGTTGTCGCCATCGTCGCCGATCAGCCTGTCGTTGCCGGTGCCGCCGGTCACGTTCTGGATCAGGTTCATCTGGTCGACGAGAACGAAGGCCGTGCCCTTCAGGACGCTGCCGGAGCCGGCGCCCAGGTCGACGCTGACGGCCGCCGTCAGCGCGGAATAGTCGACCGTATTGTTGCCGGTGCCACCCCACAGCTGGTTCACGCCGCCGTTGGTCGCGGTTCCGCCGGCGAAGGTGTCGTTGCCGCCGAGGCCGTAGAGCGCGTTGGCGCCGCCGCCGCCGTTCAGGCCGTTGTCGCCGTCGTCGCCGATCAGCGTGTCGTTGGCCGCGCCGCCGATGATGCTCTCGATCGAGTTCAGCGCATCGGTGAGAACCAGTACGCCGTCGTGCTTGACGTAGCCCGCGCCCGCGCCCAGGTCGACATAAACGCTGGCGGTCTGCCCGGCATAGGTGACGATGTCGGTGCCGTCGCCGCCCCAGAGCTGGTTGACGCCATCGCCCAGCGACGTGCCGCCGCTCAGCGTGTCGTTGCCGGCGCCGCCGTAGAGCACGTCGACGCCGCTGTCGCCGCTGATGAAGTCGTCGCCGCCATTGGCCGTCAGGATGTTGTTCAGCTCGTTGCCGGTGATCGTGTCGTCGCCGTTGCCGGTGATCAGGTTGCTGATCAGGGAGCGCGTGTCTCCGTTGTAGAGCAGCGTGTTGTAGATGTTGCCGTTGGCCAGGTTGTTGTAGGCCGAGGTGCCGGGCGCGGCGTCCTCGTTCAGGTCGGCGATCTGGCTCTTGGAGAAGTTCAGCCACTGGCCGGCCCGCAGGTCGTCGACCTGCTTGCCATTGAAGTTGCTGAGGTCGTAGGTCGTCGTGGCGCCCTGCGTCCACACGGTCGCGAAGATCTTGTTGGTCGCGGTCGTGCCGGTGTTCGGCGCCAGGCCGCCGTTGATGTACTGCTGGCCGGTCGAGTTGCTCCAGGTGTAGGTGCGCGTGGTGTTTGCGGCGCTGAAGTTGGCGCCGTAATAGGCCTGGAGGGCCGCGATGTCGTACATCATGTAGCTCTGCGCCGAGGAGCCGATATGCGCCGCCAGCGCCGTCTCGGTGGTGGCGCCGATATAGGCCGCGTAGGTCATGATCGAGAATTCGACGTCGTTGCGATCTTCCTCGAGCTCGCCGTTGAAGCTGTCGTCGTGGCCGTGCTTCAGGCCAAACGCATGACCCAGCTCATGCATGATGGTGGTGAACTGGTCGGTGCCGAAGAACACGGGGTTCTTGATCCAGCCATTGCCCTCGCCGATGAACGTGTCGCCGGCGGCGCGGCTGTCGGACTTCGAATAGGTCCCGTCGTTCGACGGGAAATTGGAGATCGACAGCGAGATGTCGCGGGCCTGGCGGAACGTCGCGGCACTGGCCTGGCCCGACGCGACCTCGGTGAAGGTGAGCTGCGTGTAGGACGCCACCAGGTTGAACGCGATCCTCGTCGCGGCCTTTTCGAGGTCGTTCATCGGCTGGAACTCGGCGACTTCCTCGACCCGCGGATAGCCCGGCACGTCGAGGTAATCCGACGCCAGCGTGGGAAAGGAGAACTTCGCGTTGGTCGCCGGCGTTCCATCGGCATTCACCCAGCGATAGTCCATCAGCAGGGCGCGGACATTGTCATCCTGGCCCGACGAATCGAACGCGCCGCCATAGAGGCCGCCCTTGGGTGTGTTGTAGACAGCGGCCATGGTTCCGTATTCCCAATCTAAAGTAGTAAATTGAGGTCAATGCTCTCTTTGCGTGCGAATTTTGTCAATGCCGCGCGCGTGCGAGCGTGCGGCAGATTACCGACGGATCGTTAGAGAGCGATGACGCTCTACCTTGTCGTCCTGAGTGCAGCGAAGGACCTGACGGCTCAGGACGATGGAGACACCGCCGCCTCTCGCCGCGCGAAGACGCGCGTCACCTCTTCGAGGTTCTCCGTGCCCCACGTACACAGCGGCACCAGTGCCTCGGCGAGGCTGTGGCCGAGCGGCGTCAGCGCGTAGTCGACCCTCGGCGGCACTTCCTTGTAGTCGGTGCGCTTGATGAGACCATCGGCCGTCAGCTCCTTGAGCTGCTGGATCAGCATCTTGTCGCTGACGTCGCGCATGGCGCGGCGCAGTTCGCCGTAACGGGTCGGGCCGCCCTGGGCCAGGAAGTAGAGGATCAGCGGCTTCCACTTGCCGGCGATGACACGCAGCGTCGCGTCGAGGCCGCAGGTGAAGCCGGGCAAGGTCGGGGTGCACGCCGGGGAAAGATCGTTCGACATTTTTAGGCACTTACCAAAAGGTGCATACTTGTCCTTAGGTGGGTAGGCCTCCAGCTCTGTGCAACCTCAAATGCAGGAGCACATCATGGGCAGACTTACAGGCAAGACAGCAGTGATCACGGGCGGCGGCACGGGCATCGGGCTGGGCGCCGCGCAGCGCTTCATCGACGAAGGCGCGTTCGTCTATCTGTTCGGGCGTCGCCAGGGACCGCTCGACGCGGCCGTGGCCAAGCTCGGCAATTCGGCGCGCGCCGTGCGCGGGTCGGTGACCGATCCGGCCGATCTCGATCGGCTGTACGAGCAGGTGAAGACGGAGCGCGGCGGGCTCGACATCGTGTTCGCCAATGCGGGTACCGGACTGTTCGCGCCGCTGGGCGGGATCACGCCCGAGCACTACGACACGATCTTCGACGTCAACGTGAAGGGGCTGGTCTTCACCGTGCAGAAGGCGCTGCCGCTGATGAAGTCCGGCGGCTCGATCATCCTCACCGGCTCGAGCACCGGCGTGATGGGCACGCCGCAGTTCAGCATCTACAGCGCCACCAAGGCCGCCGTCCGCAACCTCGCCCGAAGCTGGGCGCTCGACCTGAAGGGAACCGGCATCCGCGTGAACGTGCTGTCGCCCGGCCCGACGCTCACTGAGTTGGCGCTCGAGGTCGTGGGCGAGAAGGAGTTCAGGGAACTTGGCGCCACCACGCCGCTCGGCCGCATCGGCGATCCCTCGGAGACCGGCGCGGCCGCGGCATTCCTCGCCTCCTCTGACTCGAGCTACATGACCGGCGGCGAGATCTTTGTGGATGGAGGTCTCGCCCAGGTTTGATGGTTCGGGCCTGAACAAAAATACTGTCGTCCTGAGCGGAGCGTAGCGTAGTCGAAGGACCTCTTTTCGCCTCGACACATTGTGCGCCGGAAAAGAGGTCCTTCGACTGCGCGCCTTTGGCGCTTCGCTCAGGACGACGGATGTGAGAGCAGCTTCACCACATCGTCCGTCGAGACGACATCGGCGAAGGTCAGCATCATCGCGTTCAGGGTGCTGTTGTGCTCGTAGTCCGTATGCGTCGCCGTGCCGTCGGAGACGAACAGCACCTTGTAGTTCATCATCATCGCGTCGCGCGCCGTCGACTCGCAGCAGATGTTGGTGGCGCAGCCGGTGATGATCACCGTGTCGATGCCCCTCGCTTGCAGCCTCTTGTGCAAATCCGACGAGCCCTCGACGAAGCAGCCGAAGCGGAACTTGTCGATGCGCATGTCGCCGGGCTCGACGATCTCGATGTCGCGATGCAGCGCGTGACCGGGACGGCCGACCGTGAACGTGTCGTACATGCCGGCGCGCTTCTGTTCGGTCCAGAAGCCGCCGAACCAGTTCGACCAGCTCTGCTTGCTCTCCTCGCTGATCGAATTCTGCACGAAGACGTTCAGCGCGCCCGCGTTGCGGCAGGCAGCACTGATGCGATTGATGTTGGGGATCACCGACGCGGCCGGCGCGACCTCGGCCGGTGCACCCGGTGTCGTGAAGCCCACCTGCATGTCGATCACCAGATGTGCCGTCTTCTTCGGATCGATCGTCTCGAACAGCCTGAGCCGCCCGCGCCGCTCCAGCGCGTTCTTCACGATGTCTTCGTCGAGCCTGACCTGATGCATGAACCCATCCGCACTTGAAACCGCGATGCTGGCGTCATTGTGCGGCAATTTCGTGAAGTGTCGAAGGGCCGGCCACGTCGCGAGCATCAGGTTGCGCCTCGCCTATTGCGCCACGCTTGTTGCGCCGCCCTGCAACCAGCGCGAAAGTAGCCGAACAGCGCACTGCTCCGGACTGACTGACCTGACTGTCACGTCAGCCGCATCCCTCGGGCGGAGGAACGTCACATGAAGGTCAGACCGGGTGAAGAAACGCGGGTCAACCGCCGTGAGACGCTGGCGCAGGGGCTGAGCGTTGCCTCGGCGGCTGCGCTCGGTGGGATGCTATCGGCCATGGTGACACCCGCGCCGTCTCTTGCGCAGGACGGCCAGGAGCCGCTCGGCGGCCAGCCACCGAAAGGTGCGAAGCCGTCGATCAAGGACTTCGACTACCAGATCAAATACCAGCGCGCCTTCGAGGCCGTGCTCTGGAACATGCCGGCGATCGCGATCTATTCGTTTCGCCGAGCCGCCTTCGCGACGCTCGGCCTCACCGACAACGACATCATCGCCTATTCGGCCACCGCAACGCCGAAGCTGGAGGCCATCACCGCCAACAGCAGCACGCCCTACATCGCGGCCTACACGGACCTGCGCCGCGGACCCGTCGTCCTCGAAGTGCCGGTCGCCGGCGCCGACGGCAGTCTCTATGGACAGGTCGTCGATGCCTGGCAGCTCACGATCGCCGATGTCGGTCCCGCGGGCATCGACCAGGGCAAGGGCGGCAAGCTGCTGTTCACGCCGCCGGGCTACAAGGAGGCGATTCCCGACGGCTATCTCCATGTGCCGTCCCCGAACTATCGCATCGCACTTGCCTTTCGCTCCGTCCCCGCACCGGGCAAATCGGCGACGGACGCCTATGCCTATGCCAAACGGCTGCGGATGTATTATCTCAGCGACGCGGCCAGCCCGCCGTCGCAGCGCTTCGTCGACCCTGCCAACCAGCGCTATCCGACCCTGCCCTTCTATGACGCGCGGCACTTCGAGGACATGCACGCCATCATGAGCGTCGAGCCCGTCCGCGAGCACGACAAGGTCATGATGGGGATGCTGAAGTCGCTGGGCATCGAGAAGGGCAAGCCCTATGCGCCAGACCCGGTCGCCAAACGCGCCATGCAGCAGGCGGCGATCGACGCCTGGTTCTATCTCCAGCACTGGCTCGACACGATGCCGGCATCGATGCGCTACTGGCCGGACCGGCACTATGTCTCGCTCCTGCAGGCCGACGCGAACAAGACCTTCTCGTTCACCTACGACGACTATGTCGACCTGATCCCGCGGGCCGCCGAATATTTCTGGTGCACTTACATGCCGCGAGTCCTGAGCGACACACCGGCCACCCAGTACATGATGGCGATGGCCGACAGCAGCGGCCGGCTGCTCGAAGCGGGCAAGCTCTACAAGCTCGACGTCCCGGCCAACATGCCGGTCCGGCAATTCTGGGCGCTGACCGTCTACGACCGCGCGACCTGCGCCTTCATCTACAGCAACTCGGACCGCACGACGCTCTCGTCCTACGATGTCGACAGGATGAAGAAGAACGCGAACGGCGGGGTCACTCTCTATGTCGGCCCGAAGGCGCCCGCGGGCCTGGACTCGAACTGGATACCGACCGCGGGAAAGAGGCCTCTTCCGGCGATGCGCTTCTATGGCCCTACCGAGTCCTTCAACGACAGGAGCTTCAAGCTGCCCGACTTCGTCAGGGTGGATGGATAGCCGACTGGCCTCGCGCTGCGGCGGGCCAGGCAGATGAGGCGACGCGGCTGCGCCACGCCGCCGGCGGCTGCCCGACCTTCGCACTGAACGCCCGCGAGAAGGCGGCGACGTCGGAGTAGCAGGTGGTCGCGGCGATATCGGCGATGGTGAGGTCGGTGTCGCGCATCAGTTGCTGGGCGATCTGCAGGCGGACCTCGGCGATCAGGTCCTTGGTCGAGGTGCCGCGTTCGGCCAGCCGCCGGTTCAGCGTGCGTTTGCTGAGACCCAGCGCGGACGCGACGCTGTCGACGCCGACGATTCCCTGCGCCATGCCGCGGATGACGGCGCGGCGGGCCTGGACCGGAATGTCGAGGTCCGCGGCCGGCGGCGACGGCGCGGGCGCGACAAGGGCGGCAGGCGACGGTTCGGGCTTCCGCGTCAGCCAGGACGGGTCGAAGACGATCGAGTTGAGCGGCGCGTCGAAGGCGAGCGGTGCCTTGAACGCCGCCTCGTAGGGCCGACGGTCGGCCGGCTCGCGCCGCGCGAACGTCACCCGCACCGGCGTCCATCGCGGCCCGCAGAGGAAGCGCAGGATGTTCGCCGCGAAGACCAGCACGAAGTCGTCGAGCTGCTCGGTGCCGCGGGCATGAAAATCGTAGGGCGTGATGCTGAAGCAGGCGCTGTCGGCGCCGATCGTCAGGGCGGGCACGACGGCCTCGCCGTTCAGATGCAGGCTCATGACCAGGCCGCGCAGCGCGCGCTCGACCGACAGCGCGCCGGTCAGCAGCCGGGCCAGCGGCTCGCCCAGCGCCGGCAGCTGCACCGCCTCGGCGAGCAGCAATCCGAAATGCGGGCAGTTCGACAGCTCGGCGCAGCGCGCGCCGAGATGCACCAGCTGGCCGACGGGCAGGCGATTGTCGGGATCGTTGAAACTGTCGGACGGGAGACCGGCTTCGACGAGAAGCGGCATCAGCTTCAGGCCGAACCGGCCGAGCAGCGGCTCGATCCCGAGCATGGGCGCGACCCGCATCGTGCGGGCGGAAGACCCGGTTCGTCGCGGGGCGTCGATGCCTGTCTGCAGGGTTTCTGTATGCGTCACGTTGCGGTGAATGCTTGCACTTTTGGCGCAAAATGTCATGGCGCGGCCGAAGGCGTTTTGGCACATCCCCTCGCCGTTGAACCGTGCCCATCCGGAGGCCTCGTGAAGCAACAAATGGCAGCCGCCGCTTTTGCCGTGTCGAGCTGCCTTGCCGCCGCGGGCCCGGTAAGGGCGGACGATTCGTATCGTCTGCAGGCGCAAGCCGCTGCCCCCCTTCCCGATCCCGACGCCTGGCGCTTCCAGGCCGCGACCTATGGCTGGCTGATGAGCGTGAGCGGCAGCACCACGTCGCACGGCCAGACGATCGACACCCAGGCGAGCTTCATCGACCTGCTGCAGAAGAGCGATTCGCTGATCGGCTTCATGGGCTATGTCGAGGCCGACAAGGGGCCGGTCGGCTTCTACACCGACCTCGTCTTCACCAAGATGGGCTTCGCCACGGGCCAGACCTCCTATCGCAACCCGATCGCCGGGCTGAAGCTCAGCGCGACGGCCAATGCCGCGCTCACCATGCAGATGTTCATCGCCGAGATGGGCGGCGTCTACGAGCTCACGCGCTGGAGCGGGGGCACGGGTTCCTCGACCTCGATCGAGGCGGTCGGCGGTTTCCGCTACTGGAACGTCAACCTGGTCGGCACCTTCGATGCGCTGCTGACCGCCAACACCACGCGCTTCAATCTCGGCCGCAGCGGCGGTTTCGCGCTGGCCGACAGCGGCACCAGGAACTGGGTCGATCCGCTGGTGGGCATCCGCCTGCGCCACCAGTTCGACGCCCATCAGCAGATCACGGTGCGCGGCGACATCGGCGGCTTCAATCTGCAGAACTCGCTGAGCTGGCAGGCGCTCGCCGTCTATTCCTACGACTGGCAATTCGACGGCTACCAGATCGCCGCCCTGCTCGGCTTCCGCGCGCTCGGTGTGAACTACAACACCGGCAGCGGCACCGCCGACGCCTTCGGCCTCAACGAAGTCTTTTATGGCCCCGTCGTGGGCGCGAGTTTCCGTTTCTGACTCTCACAAGGAGGTTCGTCATGAACATCACCCGTCGCAATGCCGCCCTGGGCGGCCTGTTCGGCACGCTCTCGACCCTCGGCGGTCTCCTGCCCGCGCGCGCCCAGGAAGCCGTGCCCGTCCTCGGCGGCATCGAGGAATTCTGGCTGGCGACCGACGCCTACGTCTATGGCTACCCGCTGGTCACGATGGAGATGACGCGGCGGATCATGACCAATGTCGCGACGACCGAAGCGATGCGCGCGCCGATGGGACATCTCATCAAGGCCCGCCAGTATCCCGACGCCGCCTTCCGCGACGTCACCGCGCCCAACGCCGACACGCTCTACACGACCGCCTGGGTCGATCTCGGCAAGGAACCCTGGGTCATCAGCATCCCCGACATGAAGGGCCGCTACTTCCTGTTCCCGATGCTCGACGGCTGGACGACCGTCTTCCAGGCGCCGGGCTCGCGCACCACCGGCACCGGCGCGCAGACCTATGCGATCACCGGCCCGGGCTGGAAAGGCACGCTCCCGGCCGGCGTGAAGGAATACAAGTCGCCGACCAACATCGTGTGGCTGCTGGGCCGCATCTACTGCACCGGCACGCCCGAGGATTACGCCGCCGTCCATGCGCTCCAGGACCAGTTCAAGCTGGTGCCGCTCAGCGCCTACGGCAAGGACTACACGCCGCCCGCCGGCACGGTCGATCCGTCGATCGACATGAAGACGGCGGTGCGCGAGCAGGTGAACGCGCTCGATCCGGTCGCCTACTTCACCCTGCTGGCCGAACTGATGAAGACCAATCCGCCGGTCGCGGCCGATGCCGCCGCCGTCGCGCGCTTCGCCCGCATTGGCCTGGTGCCCGGCAAGGATTTCGACAAGAGCAAGCTCAACGCCGACTTCGCCGCGCGCATCCCGCACGCCGCGTTCGACCGCATCATGCTGCAGTTGAAGGTGAACAAGTCGGTCAAGAACATCAACGGCTGGCTCTACGACACCGTCACCGGCCTCTACGGCACCGATTATCTCAACCGCGCGCTGGTGACGGCGATCGGGCTGGGCGCCAACCGCGTCCAGGACGCGATCTATCCGACGTCGCTCAAGGACGCCAACGGCGGCGACTATGACGGCGCCAACAAGTACGTGATGCGCTTCCCCAAGGGCCAGCTGCCGCCGACCAAGGGCTTCTGGTCGGTGACGATGTACGACGCGAACTACTTCTTCATCGCCAACCCGCTCAACCGCTATTCGATCAGCGCACGCCAGAAGCTGAAGGCGAATGCCGACGGCTCGGTCGACCTCTACATCCAGAACGAGTCGCCCGGCGCCGACAAGGAGTCGAACTGGCTCCCCGCCCCCAAGGGCAAGTTCATCCTGATGATGCGCCTATACTGGCCCACCGAGACCCCGCCCTCGATCATCGACGGCACCTGGTCGCCGCCGCCCGCGAAGAAGGTCGGCTGAGATAGTACCCCCGGCCGGTTCGAGTCCGGCCGGGGGTACCTCTCAAATCGAAGACTTGAACGGAGAGCGACCATGCTGGTTCGCTCGACCGATCTTCACGATCCGGCGGCGATACGCTCACACTCGGCGCAGTCCATTCCGGTCGCTTCCAGCACGGATTTCGCCGTCTCGTGGGCCGCCTTGAGCGTGCCGCTCAACTCG
The DNA here is from genome assembly GCF_058806575.1 of Reyranella sp. GW821-FHT12G01. Taxonomy (NCBI): domain Bacteria; kingdom Pseudomonadati; phylum Pseudomonadota; class Alphaproteobacteria; order Hyphomicrobiales; family Reyranellaceae; genus Reyranella; species Reyranella sp. GW821-FHT12G01. The sequence continues at coordinate 1,947,047 of NZ_JBXAPV010000001.1, read as the reverse complement.
CCGTTCTTGTGCATCTCCGTCACGGATAGATACAGCTTCTTCTCGAGCTGGTCGTTCAGCGAGGTCATGAAATAGCCTGCGTGAACCTCGCACTCCTCGATGGCGCCAATCTCCACGGCTCGCGCTTCGATCCGTTGGTAGTTTTCGTTCTCGCGGTCACTCATTCAGTGGCTCCTTTGCCCTGCCTTCTCGCTCTTTCTGCTGGCGGCAAAAAGGCCAGAAATATCCATATAAAATGGCGTTTTATGACTTCTTTGAGCGGCGCGGCCAATCGGTTTCGTTCGAAGTGCATTCGATGAAGCAGCGCAGGGCTACCGTTACGAAGGGGCCGTGCGAACGCGGACGCTTTTCGTCCTGGGCGCCGCTGCCGCCGCGCTCGCGCTGGCACTCAATCTCGAGACCGCCCTGACAGTTCGCCTGGAATAGTGACGCCTCTCTTCGCGCTCGCTTCAGCGCGACCGTTGAAGGGGCGTGGGCGTGAGCGGGCTGGGCGCCAATGGGCCCGATGACGATGAGCCCGACGACGGAGGGTTCAGCGCCGGATCGGCCGAACTCGGGGGCATCCCCTTTATCGGATCGTTGACGGTCGGGTCGTTGACCTGGATCGGCTTCACCATCGTGTCCGTTTCGGTGGCCGCGGCCGGCGTGGCGCCGGGCGGGCCGAGGGGCGTAGGCGCGCCCGGAGCGGCGGACGCCGGCGCAGCGGTCCGGCCCTCCTGCTCAGCGACGGCCTTGGCGGCGGAGGACGTGTAGAGCCACTGGTCGGCGCCGCGCGTCGTGCCTTCCTTGAAGACGGCGATGGCGCGCTGCTTGTTGCCCGCCTTCCAGTAGGCCTCGGAGACGTCGCGATAGACCATGCCGGTGGCGCTGGGCTTGTTCAGGACGGGCACGCGCTGCAGGGCGCCCTTGGCGCGATCGAAGCTGCGCTCGCCGGCCGCCGTGTCACCGGCGCGGATCTGATAGTCGGCCAGGCTGGAGAGCGCGAGCGCCAGGGTGCCGCAATTGTAGTTGGTCGTGGAGGAGCACTGGTCGGCCGCGGAATACTTCTCGACTTCCTTCTGCGCAAGGCTGGTCGCGGACTTGAGGTCGCCCTTGTCCGAGGCCTGCATCGCCTCGACCTGGTAGGAATCGCCGCCGCCACACGCCGTCGTCAGCAGCGCGCCCGCCGCGACCATCGCCAAATGCCTCAGGACCCGCGTCCTGCGATCCCCCAACAACGCCGCCATCTCAGTTTCCTGTCGAACACGAAGGCCGCAGACCGGCCCTCCCCCACCCGACTTATGGCGGGCGTATAGCCTGAGAGGAAGGGGGGATTTAGGGCCGGGCCCCGCCCGGCCCCAGGAGCGTCAGGACATTGCGCAGCAATGTCCGGGAGCGTCGATCAGTGCCGCTACACCCACCAATTTCCCGATTCATCGACATGTGATTCATGCTTCAATGCCGGCAGCGCAACGACGGGGAGCACGGTGGGGAGGACAGTTTTTTGAGGAAGACCCAGCGCCTTCACCGCGCCGCCGCCTCGTTCCTCACCGCCGCAACCCTCGCCGCCTCCGGACTCGTCCCGGCCGGCAGTGCGCTCGCCCAGGCCAGCAAGCAGGAATATCCGATCCCGACCGATCCGTCGGAGGACCTGACGGCGATCGAGCGCATCTTCACGCGGCCGACGCCGCCGCCGCTCACCGCGTTCCCCGAGCTGCGGGAGAAGTGGAAGGACACGCCGGCCTTCCTGCGCGATTCCAGGATCAACGTCGAGGCCCGCAGCTACTTCCGCGACGGCGTCAACATACCGGGCAGCACCAACATCCAGCAGGCCTGGGCGAGCGGCGGCTCGATCTCGGGCGAGACCGGCAAGCTGTTCGATGTCCTCTCGCTGGGTGCGGCGCTCTACACGTCCTTCCCCGTGATCGCCCCCTCGCAGTACGGCAACACCGGGCTGCTGCTGCCCGACCAGGCGGGCTATGCCGTGTTCGGCGAGCTCTATGCCCAGGCGCACCTGTTCGAAGACCACAAGGTCACGGTCGGCCGCCATCTCTACAACACGCCATTCATGGGTCCGCACGACAACCGCATGTCGCCCCAGACCTTCTCCGGCTACACGCTGATCGGCACCTTCGGCGGCCACGACAAGGACGGGCCGAGCTTCCTCTATGGCGGCGGCTACATCGACGCCATCAAGCAGCGTGACGCCTATGCCTTCCAGTCGATGGCGAGCATGGCCGGCGTCCCCACCTCGAACGCGGGCGTGGGCTTCGCCGGCGGCCTGCTGACCTGGGGCGGCGCCTCGCTCGGCGCGATCAACTACTACGCCCAGGACCTGCTCAACATCTTCTACACCGAGGGCAAGTACGGGAAGAAGCTGGGCGACGGCTTCAGCGTCATGGGCGCCGCGCAGTTCGTCGCCCAGAACAGCACCGGCCAGGCGCTGATGAACGGCGGCAAGCCCTTCGCCACCAACCAGATCGGCGCGAAAGTCGAACTCGGCCACAACACCGGCATCGTTACGCTGGCCTATTCGGCGGTGAGCCCGGATCTCGCCATCCAGATCCCCTGGAGCGCCAGCCCCTTCTACACCTATGCGCTGGTCCAGGGCTTCCTGCGTGCCGGCGAACAGGCGGTGATGATCGGCCTGTCGCAGACGCTGAAGCCGGTCGGCCTGCCGGACTTCGCGCTGGCGGCTCATTTCTTCAACGGCTGGACGAGCGCCGTCGCGGCGGGCGCCCCGCTGGTCGAGAGCGAATGGGACTTCCACATCGACTGGCGCCCCAAGCACAAGCCATTGCAGGGGCTGTGGTTCCGCACGCAGTACGGAAGATCGACGGTGTGGCAGGGCGGCACGATCACCAACAGCGAGGAGCTGCGGGTGGTGCTGAATTATGATCTGAAGATGTACTAGGCCGAGCTTCGCTCGGCCCGAGGAGCGTCAGGACATTGCGCAGCAATGTCCGGGAGCGTCGACAGGTGCTGCGACACCCCCATCCGTCGTCTCGACCGAAGCGCCGAAGGCGCGGAGTGGAGAGACCTTCGCTCAACCAAAAGCCTGCTGATCGTGGAGAGAAGATCTCTCCACTCCGCGCTGCGCGCTCCGGTCGAGATGACGGATTACTTGTAGTTGGCGAGCTTGAAGACGCGCGACGCGTTCGTCTCGTAGATCTTCTTCCGCTCCTCCTCCGTCACGCTCGCGCCGTCCATGAAGCGCACGGCCTCAGCGTCGTCCTCATAGGGAAAGTCCGCAGCGAAGAGGATGCGGTCGACGCCCAGCACGTCGAGCGAGAGGCGGAGCGCCGGCATCGAGGTCACGCCCGAGGTCGTGATGACGAAGTTCTCGAGGAAATATTCGCTGGGCAGCCGCTGCAGCTTCTCGCAGGCGCCGATCTTCACTTCGAGCAGGTAGCGGTTGTCGATCCGCTGCAGCCAGAACGGCAGGCCCTCGCCCATGTGGCCGAGCACGATCCTGAGTTTGGGGTAACGATCGAACAGGCCCGACATGATCATCCGCATCGCATGCAGGCCGGTCTCGGCGGCGAAGCCCCAGCCCGCGAACCACAGCGCATAGTCGAGATAGGGCCCGACCCACGAGGCCGCGGGCTCGCGCGGATGCAGGTAGATCGGCATGTCGAGCGCCTGGGCGGCCTCGAAGATCGGCCGGAACTTCGGCGCGTCGAGATACTCGCCCTTGGTGTGGGAGTTCACGATCAGGCCGCTGAGCTTCAGCGTGCTGGAGGCGCGCTCGATCTCCTTCGCCGCCGCCGCGGGATCCTGCGGTGCGATGGCGGCGAGGCCGGCGAAGCGGGTCGGATGGGCGCGCACGGCTGCCGTCAGCGCGTCGTTCGACTCGGCGGTGAGGCGCGTCGCCAGCGCGGTGTCGAACACCTGCACGCCCGGCGAGGTGAGCGACAGGACCTGCATGTCGATGCCAATCTCGTCCATATGCGCGAGGCGGCCGGCGCCGATGTCGAGCAGGCGATCGTCAAGTACCTTGTTGCCGGGCGTTTGCGCGAGGATCGACTCGCCCATCTTGGCGAAACCCGGTTCGACGTCCTTGCCGGCGAGGACGACATGCCATTGCTTCATGATCTCGGGCGTCACGAAAGCTTCTTCGACCGCAATACGCCGCAATGTCATGCATGATCCTCCCGAACCCTGGCGACGTACACTACGCGGAACCCAAGGCGGGATAAACGATGGCCTTCCCCGGCGACACTCGCGTAGCATCGCCGTCTATACGTGCAGGAGCAGCATCAGGATGACGAAACAACCCGAAGACGATTCGTCCCACCCGTCGCGCCGCGCGGCGATGACCTCCGGTGCGGCTCTGCTTGGCTCGACCTTGCTGGCCGGCAATATCGCGCAGGCACAGGCGCCCGCCCCTGCACCGCAGCCGACGAACGCAGCCATGCCGACGGGCTACAACATCCTGTTCGTGCTGGTCGACCAGGAGCATTTCTTCCCGCAATGGCCCTTCCCGGTGCCCGCGCGTGAGGCGATCAAGAAGAAGGCGGTCACCTTCACCAATCACCAGGCCGCGTCCTGCGTCTGCTCCTCGGCGCGCTCCGTCGTCTATACCGGCCACCACATCCAGCAGACCGGCGTCGCCGACAACCTCAACTACATCTGGCAGCGCGACCTCTCGACGAACGTCAAGACGGTCGGCCATCGCCTCAGCGAGCTCGGCTATCACGCGGCCTATCAGGGCAAGTGGCATCTCTCGGCGACGATGGACCTCAACGACAAGCCGGTCGACGCGCCGCTGCTCGACTATCGCAAGACCATGCAGTCCTACGGCTTCCAGGATTTCTTCGGCGTCGGCGACCTGATCGACGGCACCTTGGGTGGCTACAAGTACGACGACGGCACGCTCGCCACGGCGATCTCGTGGCTGCGGACGGTAGGCCAGGAGCTGCGCACCAAGGGCCAGCCCTGGTATCTCGCGGTCAACTTCGTGAACCCGCACGACACGATGTATTTCGATTCCGATGTCGGCAACGAGAACATCCAGGGCAAGAAGCATGCGACGCCTATCGCGCGCGCACCCGACGACGAGCTCTACCGCGCGACCTGGGACAAGGTCCCGCTGCCGACCAGCACGCACCAGCCGTTCGACGAGCGCGGCCGGCCGCTAGCGCATCTCTACTACCAGCGCTCGATCGACCTGCTCGTCGGCGACTGGCCCGACGAGGACCGGCGCTGGCGCGCGCTGCGCAACTACTACTTCAACGCCATCCGCGACTGCGACCAGCAGGTGAGCCGCCTGATGCAGGCGCTCGAATATAACGGCATGGCCGAGAACACGATCGTCATCTTCACCGCCGACCACGGGGAACTCGGCGGCAACCATCAGATGCGCGGCAAGGGCACCAACACCTACCGCCAGCAGAACCACCTGCCGCTGATGGTCGTCCACCCCGCGATTCCCGGCGGCAAGGAATGCCAGGCGATCACCTCGCAGCTCGACCTGACGCCCACCATCCTTGCTCTCACCGGCAAGGACACCGCCTCGGTCGCGCGCGCGGCCCAGGGCCTGCACGGCAAGGACTTCTCGCCGCTGTTGCGCAATCCCGAAGCGGCGAGCCAGAAGACGGTGCGGCCAGCGGCGCTGTTCAACTTCAACATGCTCTCGTACGCCGACCCCAAGTGGGCCGCGATGACGATCGACACGCGCATCTTCCGCACCAAGTCGCCCGAGGAGCAGATGAAGCACCTCGCGAACCACTTCCCGGATTTCCCGCACCGCACCGGCATCCGCAGCATCTGGGACGGCCGCTACCGCTTCTCGCGCTACTTCTCGCCCATGCAGTTCAACACGCCCAAGACACTGGAAGAGATTCTGGCGAAGAACGACCTCGAACTTTACGACCTGCAGTCCGACCCCGACGAGATGACCAACCTCGCGCTCGATCCGCGCAAGAACGGCGAGCTGATCCTGGCGATGAACCAGGTGCTGAACGAGCGGATCGCCGACGAGGTCGGAGTGGATGACGGGTCGTTTCTGCCCATTCGCGATGGGAAGTGGTCGTTTCCGCCTCTCGATCAACGCTAGGTCAGGTGAAGCCTGACCTAGCGTTGATCGGTAAGCGTCAGGACATTGCTTCAGCAATGTCCGGGAGCGCCGCCCGGTGTTGCCGCGGCCCTCTTAGACGACCAGGAAGTCCGTATGATCCAGAGCCCCGCTCAGGATCGCAAACTTCACGGCCGCAACACCGCCCACGCCATCGGCGTCGTAGTACAGCGACTTCGTCGCCGCGTTGTAGATGATGCGGTCGTCGGCCTGGGTCGCGGACGTCCCTGTGTTGAACGCCCCGGCACTCAGGGCGCCGAGCGACAGGCCTGAGAAGATGTCCTGATCGAGCTGGATCGTGTCCGTCGCATGGTCGAAGTTCACGATCGTGTCGACGTTGGTCGGCCCCAGCGCGGTGCTGAAGCGGAACGTGTCGTTGCCGTCGCCACCGTTAAGACGATCGTTGCCCAACCCGCCGTCCAGCAGGTTGTTGCCACTGTTGCCGTTGAGGTCATTCTTCAGCTCGTTGCCGAAGCCCTTGCGATTGGCGGTGCCCGACAGGAACAGCGTCTCGAGGTTGGCGCCCAACGTGTAATCGATCGAGGAGCGCACGATGTCCGTGCCCTCGTTCGCCAGCTCGGTCACCACGTCGTCCGCACGGTTCACGTAATAGGTATCGTCGCCCGCGCCGCCTACCATCGTGTCGGCGTTGGCGCCGCCGTCCATCCGGTCGTTGCCGCCGCCGCCGAAGAAATGGTCGGCCCCGGCACCGCCGATCATCGTGTTGTCGAAGTCGTTGCCGGTGAAGGTCCGCCCCGCCGTGCCCAGCACGCGCAGGATCTCGATCTCCTCGGTGGCACCCAGCGTGTAATCGAGCTTGGTGTAGATCGTGTCGATGCCACCGCCGGTCTCGATCACGACGTCGCCGGCCGCGCCGATGAAATAGATATCGTCGCCCGCGCCGCCGGTCATGACGTCGTTGCCCAGCCCGCCGTCGAGCTTGTCGTTGCCGTCGCCGCCGTTCAGGTGATCGTTCGCCGACCCGCCGTACAGCGCATTGCCGAACTCGTTGCCCGTCAGCGTGAGCCCCGTCAGGCTCTGGCTGCGCATCGTCTCGATCGCCACGCCGGCCGCCAGCGTGTAGCTGACCTTGGTGTAGATCGTGTCGATGCCGGCCGTATCGCTCACCTGGTCGCCGGCATTGTCGACATAGAAGATGTCGTTGCCGATGCCGCCGTCCATCAGGTCGGCGCCCACGCCGCCGTCCAGGCGGTCGTTGCCGTCGCCACCGTGCAGCGTGTCGTTGCCCGCGCCGGCCACGACCTTGTCGTCGCCGCCTTGCGCATTGATCGTGTCGGACCGGTCGGTTGCCCGCGGCTGGCCCGCGACCGTGGAGGTGAGCGAGATATTGTCGTCGCCCACCGTGCCCTCGATGGTGACACCGGGAAGGTTCAGGCCCTGCTCGACGCGGACCTCGGCATTGCCGAGCACCCAGCGGTCGAACGTGATGCCGCCATCGGCGACTGTGCCGGCCAGCGCCCAATCCGCCTCGGAGAACTGCACCGTGTCGCCGGCATTGCCCTCGACGGTGAGGATGTGCTTGCCGCCCGCCGCCGCGCCGATGCCGTTGAGGACGGCGAACTGGTTGATCTTCAGCGTGTTGTTGCCGCTGCCCGTGAGGTCGATGCGCTCGATGTCCTCGAGCTTAACAGCCGTCGCAATGCTGGTGAGGTCGAGCGTCAGGCCTGCCCCCGACAGCGCCAGCGTGTCCGTGCCGGTGCCGCCGTCGGCCAGGCGAAAGGCCAGGTCCGCCACGATCAGCCGGTCGTTGCCCGCGCCGCCATGGAACACGTCGGCCCCGCCGCCGCCGGTCAGCGTATCTCCGCCCACGCCGCCGATCAGCATCTCCGCCGCCGCCGTGCCCGTGGTCGTCACCGTGCCGCCGAACGCGCCACCGAACACGACATAGCTCGCGCCGGATTGGGTGCCGTCGTCATTGTCGCCCGGAGCGCCGATGATCAGGTCGTCGTAACCGTCGCCGTTCACGTCGCCCGCCGAGGAGACCGAGTCACCGAAGAGATCGCCCACGGCCACGCCGGCCAGCTTGAAGCCGGCGGCGGCATCGAGAGCAGCGAGGTCGAAGTCCGCCGTAAATCCGGACGCCTTGCCGAACAGGACATAGACGTCACCGGACTTGTCGCCAATGGGAGTGTAAGTGCGATCCCGAACGGCGCCGATGATAAGGTCGGCGTACCCGTCGCCGTTCACGTCGCCCGCCGAGGCGACCGAAGTACCGGCGCGGTCGAACGCCTTCGCACCGCTCACCTTGAAGCCATTGCTGCCGTTGAGACCGGCAAGTTCGAAGGCGACAGGAAAGGTCGACGACCTGCCGAACACGATGTAGCTCGCGCCGGCATCGAAGCCGTCGTCGCTCTCGGCCAGACTTTCGCCGACGATCAGGTCGTCGTAGCCATCGCCGTTCACGTCGCCGGCTGAACCGAGCGAGAAGCCCAGGTTGCGGTCAACGTCGCTCGGAGATATGAGCCTGAAGCCGTTGGTGCCGTCGAGATTCGCGAGCGAGAGGGAAGGAGCGAAGCCCGACGCCTTGCCGAACACCACATAGGCTTCGCGCGCCGCCCGGGCCAAGCCGCCGTCCCGGGCGCCGATGAGCAGGTCATCGAAGCCATCGCCATTGATGTCTCCGGCCGAGGCGACGGCGTAGCCGCTGAAGTCGTTGCCCTGGGCGCCCGTGATCTTGAAGCCGGTCGTGCCGTTCAGCCTGGAAATATCGACTTCGGCAGCAAAGCCCGAGGCCTTGCCGAACACCACGTAGGTTGTTCCTTCGCGGGACCAGGGCGCGCCGACGATCAGGTCGTCGAAACCGTCACCATTGACGTCGCCGGCCGACGCGACCGAATTGCCCGAACGGACGCCTTCGGGCGCACCTACCAGCTTGAAACCGGTGGTGCCGTTGAGCGTCGAGAGATCGATGTTGGCCGCGAAGCCCGACGTCCTGCCGAAGATGACGTAGCTCGCTCCCGATTGGCCAGAGGCACCGGGCGCACCGATGATCAGATCGCCCAGGCCGTCGCCGTTGACATCGCCGGCCGAGGCGACGACGACACCACTTGCATCGAGGCTGGCTTCGCCATTGAGCTTGAAGCCGTTGGTGCCATTGAGGCTCGACAGGTCGATATTGGCCGCAAAGCCCGACGCCTTGCCGAACACGATATAGGTCGCGCCGGAGCCCGAACCGTGCGGATCCGCGCCCGTCACGCCGATCAGCAGATCCTCGAAGCCGTCGCCATTGACGTCTCCGGCCGAGGCGACCGACCTGCCACTAAAGTCGCTTGTGTCGGCGCCGCTGATCTTGAAGCCGTCAGTGCCATCGAGCAGCGCCATTGGCGAGTTCGTCGCCATCGTCCCGTCGCGGCGGACCTGCACCTCGGCGTCGCCGAGCACCCAGCGATCGTACGTGACACCGAGCTGGGTGAACGACCCCGTCCTGGCCCATTCGGGCTCGTCGAACAGCACCTTGTCGCCGGTGTTGCCGGTGACCACGAGGATGCGCTTGGCCGCATTGGCGGTGCCGACGTCCATGACGGCGGCCTGGTCGAGGAGCAGCGTGTTGTTGCCGGTGCCGGTGAGATCGATGATCTCGATGTCCACCAGCTTCGCCGCCACCGAGGGGATGCGCAGGTCGAGCGTCAGGCCGGCGCCGCCCAATTCGAGCGTGTCGATGCCGGCACCACCATCGGCCAGGACAAAGGTCGTGTCGCCGGCGATCAGCCGGTCGTTGGCGGCCGCGCCATGGAATTCGTCGGCGCCGCCACCGCCCCTCAGGACGTCAGGGCCTCTGCCGCCGGTGAGGACTTCCGCGGCCGCAGTCCCGGGAAACGCACCGTCGGCCCTGCCGTAGATGATGTAGGCCGAGCCTGCGTAAGTGCCGCCCAGATTGGCATGGGGAGCGCCGATGATCAGGTCGTCGTAGCTGTCGCCGTTCACGTCACCGGCCGAAGCCACCGACCAGCCGCTGCGATCGCCGGCGGCGCCACCGTTCAGCTGGAAGCCGTTGGTGCCGTCGAGCGTCGACAGATCGAAGTTGGCGGTGAAGCCCGAGGCCTTGCCGAACACGACGTAGGTCGCGCCGGAGCTGCCGCCGTTCGGATCGGCGCCGCGGGCGCCAATGATCATGTCGTCGTAGCCGTCGCCGTTGAAGTCGCCGGCCGACGCGACCGAGCTGCCGCTCTGGTCGCTCGCCAGTTCGCCGCTCAGCCGGAACCCGTTGGTGCCGTTCAGGCTCGTGAGGTCGATGTTCGCAGCAAAGGCTGAGCCCTTGCCGAACACGATATAGGACGCCCCCGAATTGCTGCCGTGCACGTTGGAACCGGGGGCGCCGATGAACAGGTCGTCGCGACCGTCGCCGTTGATGTCGCCGACCGAGGCGACCGACCAGCCGCTGGAATCGCCCAGCGCCTCACCGGTCAGCTTGAAGCCGTTCGTTCCGTTGAGGGTGGAAAGCTCGAGACTGGCAGGAAATCCCCCGCTCTTGCCGAACACGACATAGCTTACGCCGGTATCGTAGCCCGTCGGGATGACGCCGGAATCGGCATAGGACGCACCGATGACCACGTCGTCATAGCCGTCGCCGTTCAGGTCACCCGCCGAGGCGACCCAGCTGCCGGCCTGATCGCCCGCGGCGACGCCGTTCAGCTTGAAGCCGTTGGCGCCGTTGAGGGTCGAGAGACTCGTGCTGGCGGCAAAGCCCGAGGCCTTGCCGAACACCACATAGCCCGCGCCGGATGAGGTGCCATTAGGATCGGCCCACGGCGAGCCGATGATGATGTCGTCGTAGTTGTCGCTGTTCACGTCGCCCGCGGCGGAGACCGACCATCCAGTCAGGTCCCTCGCGTTCACGCCCATCAACCGGAAGCCGTTGGTGCCGTTCAGCGAGGAAAGCTCGACGTTGGCGGCGAAGGTCGCGCCCTTGCCGAACACGATGTAGGCGGCCCCCTGGTCACCACCACTGGCAAGATCGGCCTTCATGGCGCCGATGAGGATGTCGTCGTAGCCGTCGCCGTTGACGTCGCCCGCGGCGGAGACGGAATGGGCGCCGTAGCTGCTGTAGACGCCGCTCAGCTTGAAGCCGTCGCTGCCGATGAGGCTGGACAGGTTGGTCGCGTCGGCAAAGCCCGATGCCTTGCCGAAAATCACATAGGTGGCGCCGGACGTGCTGCCGTTCGGCTTAGCGTACGGTGCGCCGATGATGATGTCGTCGAAACCGTCGCCGTTGACGTCACCCGCGGAGGCGACCGTGAAGCCGGCGTTGTCGCCCGCCGCTCCTCCAAAGAACCTGGAGCCGATACCAACGAGATTCGACAGAACGATATTCGCCGGAAACGCCATGCCGAACCCCAAGGCCAGAACCTCTCCGGATCCCACATCCGGGAGGACTGATTTCCTTACTGAATTTTCAGCCTAGGTGCTACCTCAAGGTGCGTTTTTCGAGGTACGTTTCTCCCGATTTGCGTGTAACCCAGCGAACACTGTTTCGGCGCAATTACATGCGCGGCGCGCGCATGGAGATGAGCGGGCCTACTTCCGTTCGAACGTGCCCGTCAGCACGGCCTTGGCCAGAGTGTTGAAGTGGAGCTGGAAGCCCACGATCGCCGCCGACGCGTCGGCGTTCACCGGCAAGGCGGCTTCCTTCACGGCGAAGACGGTGAAGATGTAACGGTGCGGGCCGTGGCCCTGCGGCGGGCACGGACCGCCGTAGCCCGGCGCGCCGAAATCGGTGCGCGTCTGCAGCGCGCCTTTCGGGAGAGAGCCAGCCTTCGGGTTGCCGGCGTCGAGCGCCAGCTCGGTCGTGCCGGCGGGAATGTTCACCACCACCCAGTGCCAGAAGCCCGAGCCGGTCGGCGCGTCGGGATCGTAGCAGTGCACGGCGAAGCTCTTGGTGCCCTCGGGCGCACCGGACCAGCGCAGGTGCGGCGACTTGTTGCCGCCGCCGCAGCCGAAGCCGTAATCGGCGGAGAGGATGTGCTCCATGCCGAGGGAGGCGCCTTCCTTGAAGCTGTCGCTGGTCACGGTGAAGGACATGGGTGAGTTCCTTGCTGGAGTTTATGAAGTGTGTTGCAGCGGCATACGTCGCTCCCGGAGCTTGCCTTTGGCAAGCTCCTGCCGCTCACCGGCCGCGCTTCGCGCGGCCGTCTACTCAGGCTTGATCCCAATCTCGTGCATCACCTTGAGCATGATCTCGGTGTCGCGCTTGAAGCGGGCGTTGGTGGCTTCCATGCTGAGGGGGCCCACGATCAGGTAGTTGGCCATCAGCGCCTTCACCTTCTCGTCGCCGCCGGCCTCGATCAGCGTGTCCGAAAGCTTCTTGGCGATGTCCGTCGGCGTCGCGGCCGGCACACCGAACACCGCGAAGGCCCGCGTTTCGTAGAAGCCGCCGACCGCGCCCTGCTCCACCATCGTCGGCACGTCGGGCCAGGCGGCCAGGCGCTCGCCCATCATGGCGATGGCCTTGCCCTTGCCGGACGCGATCACCGGCGCCGCCGCGGCGGGGCTGCCACCCGCACCGTCGAGCTGTTGCGACGTCACGTCGGCGAACATCGCCGCCTCGCCGCGATACTGCACGACCTCGACCTTGAAGCCGTACTGGCGGGCCATGGTCTCGATCAGCATCTGCGGCGTCGAGCCGGGGCCGTAGGCGCCCCAGTTCACCTTGTCGACCTTCTTGGCGTATTCCACGAACTGCTTGAGGTTCGTGGCACCTGTCTTCTCCGCCACCACCACCGGCCCGCCGAGGCTGGTCGTCATGGTGAGATAGGTGAAGTCCTTCTCCGGATCGTAGGGCAGGTCCTTCACCGTGACCCGGTTCTGGATCAGCGACGAGGAGATGGTGCAGATCAGCGTGTAGCCGTCGGGCGCCGCGCGCTTCACCTCGACCGCGCCGATCACGCCGCCGGCGCCGCCCTTGTTCTCGACCACCACGGAGGTGCCGAGCTTGCGTCCCAGGAAATCGCCATAGACGCGCGCGATGCCGTCGGTCTGTCCGCCCGCCGGATAGGGCACGACGATGCGGATCGGCTTGTTGGGGAACGCGCCCTGCGCCCGCGCGCCAGAGGCGAGAATCGACGGCGCCGCAAGGACGCCTGCACCCGCAACGATGAGACCGCGGCGTGTCGGTGTACGCATGACAATTCCTCCCTGATCCATAGGGCTTTCCCGCCCCTTGATCTTGTGCGCCGGACACTAATGCAGAAGATGTGAGCGCAGCAAGAGTTGGCGTTTGCCGCCATCTTTGGGCAAGTAAGAGGATCGACCAACGGAGTTTCGATGCTCGAACTCAGCGGCCCCGTCCTCGTGTTCGGCGGGTGCTACAGCAATCTCGAAGCGACGGTTGCGTTGCGGCGCGAGGCGGAGCGGCTGGGCATCCCTGCGCGCAACACGATCTGCACCGGCGACGTCGTGGCCTACTGCGCCGATCCGGTCGCGACGGTCGATCTCGTGCGCGACTGGGGCGTGCATGTCGTGATGGGCAACTGCGAGGAGTCGCTGGGCTGGAGCAAGGACGATTGCGGCTGCGGCTTCGAGGAAGGCACGGCCTGCGAGGCGCTCTCCGTCGACTGGTACGGCTATTCCAACCGCCATCTCGGCGACGATGCCCGCGCCTGGATGCGCGGGCTGCCGCGACGGCTCGACGTGCAAATCGGCGCACGGCGGCTCGCGGTGATCCATGGCGCAGTCGACCTCGTGAATGGCTTCGTCTTCGCCTCGACGCCGTGGCCCGAGAAGGCACGGCAGATTTCCATGAGCGGATGCGACGGCGTGATCGGCGGCCATAGCGGTATCCCCTTCACCGAGGAGCGCGACGGGCGGCTCTGGCACAATAGCGGCGCGCTCGGCATGCCCGCGAACGATGGCACGCGGAGGGTCTGGTACAGCCTGTTCGTGCCGACACGCAGCGGCGTCGACATCTCGCTGCATGCGCTCGATTACGACGCCGGCACCGCCGCGCAAAAGATGCGCGAGCGCGGCCTGCCCGCGGGCTATGCCGACGCGCTGGAGACCGGCCTGTGGCCGAGCTGCGACGTGCTGCTGCCGCACGAACTGTCGGAGCGCGGCCAACCGCTCGCCGCAAACACCCACGTCTGGAACTGCGCCAGGGCCGCATGATGACCTTCTGGATCGTGTGTGCGGCGAGCGTCGTCGTCGCCTATCTGCTGGGCTCGCTGCCGACGGGCTATCTCGCCGGCAGGCTCCTGAAGGGCATCGACCTGCGCAAGCACGGCTCCGGATCGACCGGCGCCACCAACGTGTTGCGCACCCTGGGCAAGGCGCCGGCGCTGGTCGTACTGCTGGTGGACGTATTGAAGGGGGTCGCGGCGATCGTCTTCGCGCGCTGGCTCCAGGCCCGGCTGGGAGTGCCCGCAGAAGGGGTGCCGTGGACGGTCGCCCTGTGCGGCCTCGCCGTGCTGCTGGGACACAGCCGCTCGATCTGGCTGGGCTTCACCGGCGGCAAGTCGGCAGCGACCGGGCTCGGCGTGCTGCTGGCGTTGTCGTGGCCGGTCGGCGTCGGCGGGGCGGTGGTGTTCCTCGCCGTGCTTGCGGTGGTCCGGATCGTCTCGCTGGGCTCGATGCTCGCGGCCGTGACCGCGGCGATCATCGTGTGCGTCCTGCCCGAGCCGCTGCCTTATCGGCTGCTGGTGATCGCCGGCGGCCTCTACGTCATCATGCTCCATCGCGCCAACATCCGGCGTCTGCTCGCCGGCACGGAGCCGAAGATCGGGCGGAGTCTCTGACTCCTCTCCCCCGCTAGGGGGAGAGGTTGGGTGAGGGGGTTACGCACCGGCGCTTCGAGTCGCCCCCTCACCTAGCCTCTCCCCCTAGCGGGGGAGAGGAACATGATCACCACCGCCCGCGCATCACCTCGGTGATGGCCTGGTCGAGATGGGCCTGCAGGAACGGCTTGTTGAGGCGCGGCACCTTCGTGCTCTCGCCGTTGGGCAGCTCGGCATAACCGGTGGCCAGCAGGACCGGCAGGTCGGGGCGCTCGCGGCGGATCTCCTCGACGAGCTGCGTGCCGGTCATGCCGGGCATCGCCTGGTCGGTGATGACGAGATCGACCCGGTCCATGCGTGCCAGCGCCGACAGCGCCTCGCGGCCGGAATAGGCCGTCGTCACCTCGTGGCCGAGGTCTTCCAGCATGGCCGCGGTGTTGACCAGGATCAGCGCATCGTCGTCGACCGCGAGGATGGAAAGCGACGCGGCCTTCGACGGCACGGGCGCATCGGCCGGCAGCGGCACGGCATGGCCGTCGGCCACCGGGATCCACAGTGACGCCGTCGTGCCGACGCCCTCGCGGCTTTCGAGCTGCAGGCGGCCGCCCAGCTGCTCGGCGAGCCCGTGCACCATCGAGAGGCCGAGCCCCGTGCCCTTGCCGACGCCCTTGGTCGTGAAGAACGGCTCGGCCGCACGCGCGAGCGTCGCGGCATCCATGCCGTGGCCCTGGTCCTTCACCTGCAGCCGCACATAGCGGCCTTCCGTCAGCGAGAGCGACGGGGCCATCGCCGCCGTCACCGCGATCTCGGCGGCCGAGATCGCGATCACGCCGCCGCGCGGCATCGCATCGCGTGCGTTGACCACGAGGTTGAGCAGCGCCATTTCGAGCTGGTTGGTGTCGATCAGGACCGGCGAGAGCGTCGCGGGGCAGTCGACGTCGAGTACGATCGTGGAGCCCAGCGTATGGTCGAACAGCGGCGTCATGCCGTTCACCAGGTCACGCACCGAGGCGAGTTCCGGGTCGAGTTCCTGCCGGCGTGCGAAGGCCAGCATGCGCTGCGTGAGCGTGGCGCCACGGCGCGCGGCCTGCATGGCATTGTCGATCAGGAGCAGGTTCTTCTCGTCGGCCGGCAGGCGCTTGCGCACCAGTTCGAGGCTGCCGATCACCGCGGTCAGCAGGTTGTTGAAATCGTGCGCGACGCCGCCGGTGAGCTGGCCGATCGCCTCCATCTTCTGCGACTGGAACAGCGCCTCGCGCGCCCGCTCCAGCTCGAGCTGGGTCTCGCGCCGCTCGGTGAGGTCGCGCGTGATCTTGGCGAAGCCGCGCAGCCTGCCGGCCGTGTCGTGAATGGGATCGATCACGACATGCGCCCAGAAGCGCGAGCCGTCCTTGCGGATGCGCCAGCCCTCGGCCTCGAACTTGCCCTCGGCCAGCGCGATGGCGAGCGCGCGCGCCGGCAGCCCATCGGCCCGGTCCTCCTCGCCATAGAAACGCGAGAAGTGGCTGCCGATGATCTCGTCCGCCGTATAGCCCTTGAAGCGCTGCGCTCCGCTGTTCCAGCTCACGACGTTGCCCGTGGGATCGAGCATGTAGATCGCATAGTCCCGTACGCCCTCGACCAGTCGCCGGAACGAGCTTTCATCGACATGTTTGCTGTCGAACGGGGGAATCTTGGGATCGGTCGCCGCCATGCCCCAGTGTAACACGGATGCAATCCGGCGGGCGGGCCTAGGCATGGCGGCCCGATCCTGAATAGGGTGCCGACCGATGGGGGGAGAGATCGAATGGCCAGCAGACCAGCAGCGACCCCGGCACGGCGCCGGGCGACGAAGGCGCCGCCGAGCGGCCGGCTGGTGCTCAAGGGAGCGCCGGACAATTCCCGCCTGCTCGTCTACCTGATCGGAAACTACCTGCACCGGCTCGAGCTCAGCCGGCGGAAGGTCTACTTCGACGATCTCGACCTGGCGAGGGTCGCGGAGATCATCGGCATGGCGGGCATCGAGCCCGGCATGCGCGACGAGGGCTTTCGCGACGCGCATCGCAGCTTCGGAAGCGTCGTGGGCATAGAGGCCCAGCGCGCCGTGAACGCCAGCTCGATCGCACAGGCCACCGGCATTCCGCGCGAGACGGTGCGGCGCAAGCTGAAGACGTTGCTGAAGCACGGCCTCATCGTCGAGAAGAGCCGTGCCCGCTATGTGCTGAAGCCCGGCGTGCTGCAGATGCCGGAACGCCAGGCCTCCTTCGCCCTCGGCATCCAGCAGACGATGCAGTTCATGAACGACTGCCTCGAGCAGGGGCTGATCGAATGGGTTCCTGCCGGCAAGAAAGCGGGCTGATCTACGCGAAGCTGAGCGAGTCGAGGAATTCCGCGACCATTGGGCTGCCGAGATCCGACATCGGTCCCTGCGCCACCATCGTGTAGACCGCCGACGAGGTGAGGTAGAGACGCGCCCGCACGAAGCGGCCGCCCGCCGCCGCCAGGACGAACTCGCGGCCGGTGAAAGGGCCGGTCACGATCTGGCGCTGCTCCTGCACCGTGCTGCCCGGCCAGCTCCTCATCATGCCGGCCTGCGCCTGCTCCAGCGCGGTCGTGAGGGCCGCACCCGAGGGAAGCTCGCGCGGATTGGCCGGCACCACGTCGAGCAGCTCCAGCGTCACCTTGTCGGGCAGCATGTAGACATAGGAATTGAGCGTTGCGCCGTGCGCGGGCACGTGCAGCGCGCGATAGCCCTTCGGCATCTTGAGGCGATAGCGGTTGCCGGGACCGGTAACGTCCTCCCACGCGACCTGCTGTGCCTGTGTCGAGACGGACGCCGCCGTCAGTCCAACGGAAGCGGCGCCCACTGCAGCGACGGCGCCCGTCGCCATGAAGATCCGACGATGCATCGTGTCATCCTCTCCGATCGATTTCGAAGATCATGCTCTCGCGCGAAACATCTGTAACGAAATCGCGCCCATTTTGAGCAGTCTCCTCGTTGTCGTGCGCGGGACCTGCGGTAGTAGTGTCCCATCATGATTCTGCGCAAAGCCCCCCTCTCCGGATTGACCCTTCTCCTCATTTCGGCGGGTGGCATGCCAGCCCTGGCACAGGGTTCTCCGTCACCTGGCTGGAACATGTACAGCGGCACGAACGTCACGCAGACGATCGGCTTCGCCTCGTCGATGGGACCAGGCACGCCGGCCCTGATCAACGCGCAGATCGGTGCTTTCAGGCAGGGCCAGGCCATCATGGACACCGGCTCGACCGGCATCGTCGTCGGCTCCAACTATTTCAATCCGGCCGGCCTCACGCCCGTCGGCACGGGAACGCAAAACTACGACAGCAGCGGCTACGGCTACTCCGGCACTTACTACAACGTGGAGGTCAATCTCTACGACGCGACCGGCACGACCGTCGTCGCCAAGTCGCAGGTGCCGGTGCTCTATATCGGCGACCAGGATCCCAATCTCTTCTACATGGGCGTCGGCTTCGACCGCACCAACGCCAACACCACGAACCCCACCGCGATCCTGCCCAGCCACAACCCGCTGCTCAATCTCACCTCGGTCGCGACCGGCTCGGTCACCAACGTGCGCAAGGGCTATGTCATCCGCAACAACGAGCTCATCCTCGGCATCCCCAACAGCGACACCAGCCCGACCGGCAGCTTCACCTTCGTGAAGCTCGCGCAGAACCCGGCGGGCACCGATTGGGCGACCACCGGCATGACCGTCACGGTGAAGCCTCCCGGCTCGTCGACCGGCGCCACCAGCTCGGGCACGATCCTGCAGGACACCGGCATCGATTATATGTTCCTGACGCCGCTGCCCGGCTCGGGGATGAGCACCACGAACTGGGCGCCCACGGGCACGCAGGTCGACATCAGCTTTCCCGGCGGCTTCGCCTCGTACGGCTTCACCGCCCGGCAATACTCTTCGACCAATTGCCCGAGCAGCCTGTCCCCCGCGACCACACCTTGTCGCGTCGAGCCGGACAACGTCGCTCCGGGCACCTACGTCAACACCGGCCGCGAGTTCTTCGCCGGCTTCGACTATCTCTACGACGCGACCAACGGCTATGTCGGCTACTACTGGACCGGCGCCACCACGGGAGGCAGCTCGACGCCGGGCGTCGCGCTCGGCGGCACGGTGCCGCTGTTCGACGGCTTCGCCTCGAGCCTGCCCACCTTCCTGATGGGCGCGACGACCCTGCAGCAGACCGGCACGGGCACTTTCTCGGGCGAGATCTTCGGTTCGGGCGGCCTCACCATCTCGGGCGGCCAGGTCAACCTGACGGCCATCAACACCTATTATGGCGGCACGACCGTCACGGCCGGCGGCACCGTCTCCATCGATGCCGATTCGCGGCTGGGCAACATCACCGGCGGGCTGACGCTGGCCAGCGGCACGCTTCTCGCGGCCGGCACCTTCGCCACATCACGCGCGGTGACGATGGGCACGGGCGGCGGCACCGTGAACACCAACGGTTTCGACGTCGCCTTCAACACGGCGGTGACAGGGTCAGGCAGCCTGACCAAGACCGGCCTGGGCGACCTGACGCTCTCGGGCGCCAACAGCTACACCGGCGGCACCTTCATCAACCAGGGCGTCCTGCGTCTGGCGCCCGGTGCGTCGCTAGCATCTACCGGCGCCCTCACCGTCACCGGCGGCCAGTTCAACCTCAACGGCAACAACGTCACGGTCGGGCTGCTGCAGGGAACCGGCGGCACGATCGATCTGAGTGCCAGCACCCTGACCGTCAACCAGTCAGCCAGCTCGGTGCTGGGTTCCACCCTCGTCGGCAACGGCGGGCTGACATTGCAGGGGCCGGGTACGCTGACCCTGACAGGCGTCAACACCTACAGCGGTCCGACGACCGTCTCGAACGGTCGGCTGGCCGTGAACGGCAGCATCACGAGCGATGTCTCCGTCAGCGCGAATGGCAGCCTGGGCGGCAGCGGCACGATCCTGGGCAGCGTGACCCATCTGGGTACGCTCTCCCCCGGCAACTCGATCGGCACGTTGAACATCGCCGGCAACCTCAGCCAGACCGTCGGCAGCACCTACCAGGTCGAGCTCAACAACCAGGGCCAGAGCGACCGCGTGAACGTCGGCGGCCTCGCCACCCTGGGCGGCAGCGTGAACTTCATCGCCTATTCCGGCGCCTACGCCGCCTCCCAGACCTACACCATCCTCAATGCCGTGGGCGGCCTTGCGGGCACCTACGCCAGCGTCATGGGCAATTACGCCTTCCTCTTCCCCTCGCTGAGCTACGACGCCAACAACGTCTATCTCACCATCAGCCGCAGCTTCGCCCGCGGCGCCCAGACCCCCAACCAGGCCGCCGTCGGCGCCGTGTTCGACGCCAACGCCGCCTCCGCCACCGGCGACTTCGCCAACGCCATCGCCGCCCTCTCCACCCTGTCTCCGAGTGTCGGCACCGCCGCGCTCACCGCGCTGAGCGGCCAGAACTATTCCGGCTTCTCTTCGGTCGGCGTCCAGAGCGCGCAGCTCTTCATGAGCAACTTCGCCTGGCAGGCCGGCGGCTCCAGCGGCGGCACCAACCGCGTGGCGCTCGCCGAAGCCTGCGACGTCGCCTGTGACAGCGTCACGCCTGCTTTGTGGGGTGCCTGGGGCGGCGCGATCGGTGGCCTCGGCACGGTCGGCGGCAGCGCCAATGCCGGCACGCTGACCTACAATCTCGGCGGCTTCGCCGGCGGCATCGACCGCAAGCTGACGCCCGATTTCCTGCTGGGCGTCACCCTGGGCTACAGCGGCGGCACCCAGTGGGTGCAGGGCTTCCAGGGACAGGGCACCACCAGCACCGTGCAAGCGGGCCTCTACGGCAGCTACGCGCGCGGGCCCGTCTATGTCGATGGGCTGGCGGCCTATGCCTATTCCGACAACCAGATGACCCGCCAGATCGCGATCCCCGGCATTGCCGCCTCGACCGCGCGCGGCCAGACCGGCGTCAACCAGGTGTTCGGTCAGGTCGAGACCGGCTACCGCTTCGACCTCGGCGGTCTCGCGCAGGCCTTCGTCACGCCCTTCGCGCGGCTACAGGCCTCGACGGCCACGCAGGCCGCCTTCACCGAGAACGGCGCGGGCTCGCTCGGTCTCAGCGTCGCGGCCCAGACCACCAACTCGCTGCGCACCGTGTTCGGCGCCCAGCTCGGCGGCTCGATGGACCTCGGCTGGCGCGACCGGCTCGCGATGCAGTTCCGGCTGGGCTGGGGCCACGAGTTCGCCGATACGTCACGTCCGGTGACGGCCTCGTTCCTCGGCGCCCCCGCCTCGCCCTTCACGACCTACGGCGCCACGCCGCTGCGCGACAGCGTCGTGCTGGGCCTCGCCGCCAACACCGCCATCGCCGACGCCACCTCCGCCTATCTCCGCTACGAGGGCGACGTCTCTTACCAGAACGCCAGCCACGCCCTCACCGCGGGCGTTCGCATGACCTGGTAGCCGCGCCTCTGTCGTCCTGAGCGCAGCGAAGGACCTAGCGGAACGACCAAACGACTCCGTGGTTGGCGTGAGATCCTTCGCTCCGCTCAGGATGACAGTCGTTCGACGGCCTGCGTGATCGCCTTGAGCTTTTCCTCGGCAGACGTCGTGCTGCAGATGGGATTGTCGGCGAAGGTGGCGAAGCCGCAGTCGGGGTGGAACAGGAGGCGGTCCTTGCCGAACAGGTTCACCGCCTGCTCGATCTTGGCGCCGATCTCCTCGACTGGCTCGGCATGGGCGCATTTCTGGTTCACGACGCCGACGCCGATCCGGGCGTCCTGCGGCAGGCGCTTTAGCACTTCCATCTCGCCGGCGCGCGGGGTGCACATCTCCAAAAGGTAGGCGCCGACCTTCATCTGGGCGAGCGTGTCGACCAGTGGGCGATAATCGCCGGCGAGCGCCACCGATTCGTCGGGCGTCCAGTTGCCGCGGCAGACATGCAGCGCGATGCGCTCGCGAGGGCTCCCCTCGATCACCGCGTTCACCAGATCGCGCGCGAAAGCCAGTTCGTGCTCGGGGTCGCGCGATTCCGACAGCGCGCCGCACATGAAGCTGGGCCCGCTCTTGGCGCCGCTGAACACGACCTCGGAGAGGACAGGCTCGTCGAACTGCACCAGCGCCGCGCCGGCGTCCAAAAGCTCCTTCAGTTCGGCGCGCAGGGCCGTCACGATGTCGACGGCCAGTTCCTCGCGGCTCTCGTAGGCGCGCTCGTTCAGGCACTCCATCCACATGGTGCGCGTCAGCAGATAGGGACCGGGCAGCGCGATCTTGATCGGCTTGTTCGTGACCGTGCGTAAAAAGTCGAGTTCGTGCACCGCGAGCGGCCGGCTGCGCGAGATGCGGCCCAGCACGGCCGGATGGCGCACGTCGGCTGCCGGCACATCGAGCGCCCGCAATTCGCGCTCGAATTTTTCCGGATCGTCGACCAGCGGCAGAAGATCGGTGAGCGGGATGAGCTGGCAATTGTCGAGGCGCGTCGCCACGAAGCTCGCATAGGAATCGCGGCGCTGCTCGCCGTCGGTGAGGACGCCCGCCCCCGCCCGCTCCTGCGCGGCGACGACGAGGCGCACCGCGTCGTTGGCGGTCTCGTGGAACGCCACCTCGTCGAGCTTGCCCTCGACGAAGGAATGCATCGCCTCGACCATCCAGCGCGGGCGCGGCCACGAGCCGATGCCCATGACCGACATCGGCGGGATCTTCGGTGCCTCGACCGGCGCGCGCGCGGGACGCGGCGCCGCGGGCTGCGGCGCTGAGGGTGCCTTTGCGACGATGGGCGCCGGCGCCTGCCCGCGCTCCGCGAGCTTGCCCTTGGCGATCACGAAGCTGCGCTGCTTGCCGACCTTCTGGAACGATACAAGCTCGTTCGAGGTGAGGCGGCACCAGGCGGGCAGGTCCTCGTCGACCGAGATCTCGGTCGAGAGGATTTCGAGCAGCTGACCGCGCGACATCGGGTCGATGTGCTTGCGGATCAGCAGCAGCAGGCCGTTGCCGCAGTCGAGATCGCCGCCGTCGAAGCTGACGTCGGGGCCGGTGATGCCGTCGGGAAAGACATGGGTCTCGATCGGCTTCATGCTGGGGTCTCGCTGTTGCCGTAGAGCTGGCCGAAGGCGGCCTCGTCGAAGCGGGCCACCGGACTATCGATCACCTTGCGGCCGCGCGACAGGCCGACGATGCGGTCGGCATAGGTGCGTGCCAGATGCACCTGGTGCAGCGAGCAGACCACGCCGACGCCGTCGCTGCGCGCGACGCCCTGCAGCAGTTCAAGCACGCCCGCGCCCGCCGCGGGATCGAGGCTGGCGACCGGCTCGTCGGCCACGATCAGGCTCGGCCGCTGCGCCATCGCGCGCGCGATCGCCACGCGTTGCTGCTGGCCGCCCGACAGCGTGTCGGCACGTTGCGTCGCCTGCGCGAGTAGCCCGACGCGGTCGAGGCATTCCAGCGCCAGCAGCCGGTCGGCACGGTCGAAGCGGCGCAGCATGCCGCGCCAGGCCGGGACATGGCCGAGCCGGCCGGCCAGCACGTTGTCGAGCGCGCTGAGGCGGCTCACCAGGTTGAACTGCTGGAACACCACGGCGATGCGGCGCCGCGCGCGGCCGTGCAGCCGGGCGACATCCTCGTCGCCCACCTTCACCTCGCCCTTGTCGGGCGGCAGCAGGCCGGTCAGGCAGCGGAACAGCGTCGTCTTGCCGGCGCCGCTGGGACCCAGCACCGCCACGAACTCGCCCTCGCGCACGGTGAAGCTGATGTCCTGGATCGCCGCATGGCCCTTGAAGGCCTTGGCGAGGCCGACGGCGTTGAGGCTCGGCGGCGTGCTCATGCGCTCGCGTTCCGTCGTCTCGCTCGTGTCAGCATTGCTCATGCCAGCACGGCTCATGACCGTATCAGCCGCTTGCGCAGCCACGCCGAAAACTGGTCGAGCACGGTCACGACCACCAGGATCATGGCGATGATGGTGAACAGCCGCGGGAAGTCGAGCAGGTCCATGCTGTTCTTCAGTTCGAGGCCGATGCCGCCCGCGCCGACTACGCCCAGCACGGTCGAGGCGCGGATGTTGAACTCCCACCAGAACAGCGTCGTCGAGAGCATCACCGGCAGGATGTCCGGCACCAGCGCATAGGCGATCGCGGTCATGCGGCCGGCGCCGGTGGTGCGCACCGCTTCGAGCGGCCCGAGATTGGCATTCTCGATATGGTCGGCGAAGAATTTCGCGGCACTGCCCCAGGTGTGGAGCGCGATGCCGATCACACCGGCGAAGGGGCCGAGGCCGACTGCGGCGACGAACAGAAGAGCAAAGACAAATGAGTCGATGCCGCGCAGCGCGTTCAGGAACCAGCGCGCGGGATAATAGAGCGCGGGCCAGGGCGTGATGTTGCGGCTGGCGAGCACCGCCATCGGGATCGCGAGCAGGGTGGCGAGGGTCGTGCCGAGTGCGGCCATCGCCACCGTCTCGGCGATGCGATAGGCGAACAGCGGCACCTCGCTCAGGTCCGGCGGCCAGGCCGAGGCGATCCAGTGGCCGAGTTTCGGCAGCCCGGTCGCCAGCCGCGCGAGGTCGATCCCCGCGAGGTCCCACGACACGGCATAGAAGGCCAGCACGAACGCCGCGATAATCCAGAGCCGCAGCCGCCGCGCCGAAAACCCGCGGCGCTGCGCCTCCAGATCGGCCAGCGCCTTTTCGGCGGCGCTCGCCATCAGTGCGTTCCCAGGACGCGAAACGCCCGTCGAGTCATTCTCTCGCCAGTCCACCCACTCCCCTCATCCTGAGGAGCCGTGCGCAGCACGGCGTCTCGAAGGATGGGCAACCCACGCAGTGCTCGTTCCCACCCTTCGAGACGCGCTCCTGCGGAGCGCTCCTCAGGGTGAGGTCCTTGTTGAATGACTCGACGTCGTTTCATCGTGCCCGAAGAGAACCTACGCCTTCGGCTTGATCTTGCCGACGGCGATGCCCGCCTTCTCGATCATGTCGTAGCTCTTGTGCGTCGCCGGCACGAAGCCGGTGTAGCGCGGCGGCAGCAGGGTCTTGGCCTGCTCCGTGGTGATCGCGGTCAGGATCTTCTGCACCTGGGCGCCCATGTCCTTCGGGGCGCTGGCCGGCAGGGCGATGGCGTCGTTGGGCAGCGGGTCGGAGGTCCAGATGATCTTGTTCGAGTCTTCCTTGATGCGGCCGCTGGCGATCATGGCGTTGCGGTTGCGATCGAAGTCGGTGGCCATGTCGACCTGGCCGGCGCTGACCGCGATCTCGTTGGCCGGATGCGTCGCGCCCTCGCTGTACTTCCAGTAGGTCTTGGGATCGATCTTCCAGACTTCCTTGGCGTAGTAGGTCGGGATCAGCCAGCCCGAGGTCGAGCCGACATCGGCGAAGGAGATCGACTTGCCCTTGGTGTCGTCGGGGAACTTCGTCACCTGCAGGTCGGGCCGGGCGACGATGATGCCGAGATAGGTCGGCTTGTCGTCGTACTTCACCGTCGCCACGGCCTGGCAGCCGGTGGCGTTGTTGGCGATGATGTAGCCCCACGGGCCCATCCACGCGACGTCGAGCTGACCCGAGCCCATGGCGACGGCCATGCCGGCCCAGTCGGTCGTGGCGACCAGATCGAACTCGGGATTGCCGAGTTCCTTGGCGAGATGGGCGAAGACCGGCGTATAGGCCTTCTTGGTGTCGTCGGGCGTCGCCAGCAGCGGGCCGACGCCGAAGCGCAGCTTCTTCTTCGGCTGCGCGATCGCGGGGCTGCCGATCAGCGGCAGCGCCATCGATGCCGCAATGAACGAACGGCGATTGGTACGCATCGTCTTCCCCGGCTCAGTAGCTGACGCTGGGGCAGGCTTCGCCCATGAACTCGACCAGCTTGGCGCCGCCGACCACGACCGCGCCGTCGACCAGGTTGTTCTCGTCGAGCTTGCGCTTCTTGAAGCAGGGCGAGCAGACGAAGATCTGTCCACCGGCCTCGACGAAGCTCTTCATCAGATCCTTGAGCGCCGCGAAGCCTTCCTCGTGGATGTCGTCGGCATAGCCCTTCTGCGACAGGCGCGTGCCCTCGATCGACAGGAAGACCATGGTCTTCTTGTCCGACGCGACGGCGGCATTGGCGACGACGAAGGCGACGGTCGCCTTGTCGGTGTCGTTCTTGGCGTGGGTCAGGCTGACGACGAATGAACCGGGCATCTTCTCTCTCCTCGTTGTGGATCTGTCAGGACCAGTCGGCGCGCGAGCGGATCCAGAAGCTCTGGGTCGCCGGATCGTGCGCGAGCAGTTCGTTGCGGGTGAGCCGGCACCAGGCCGGGATGTCGAGGGGTGCCGCGATATCGAGCGCGATCACGCGCAGCACGCCACCGGGCATCGTCTTCAGCTTCTTGCGCAGCTCGAGCACCAGCGGTCCGCAGCCGAGATGGCCCGCGTTCCACTCGTCGTCCGCCTGCACCGGAGAAGAAGCCTGCTCCACCAAGAACCGCCCATATGAAACGCGCCCGCGCCGACGGCCCGGCCAGGACGGCGGGTCATCGGATGCGGCGGCAACGTCGAATGATTGATCTGGCGTTCACGGAACAAACGCCCGCCCAAAAGGCGAAATGGCTCCTCCGGAGCACGGCGTTCTACTGGTGTCGCACCGGCGCGGACATTAGGGAGCGCGTGTTACAGGGTCAATGAGGCGCGACGGCGACGACCCGCGCCACGGAACCGCGGGAGCAAAATATTCCTCACCGGCAGGGATACGTATTCATCATTGCATGCAGGATCGCCGCACCGACGGGCACGTTCTCGAAACTCGGATCGCGCTTCAGGAAGTTCTCCAGGAGAGTGACCGTCTGGAACGCCGTGAGACCGATGTCCGGCGGCACGCAATAGAGCGGCTGTTGCCGGCGGTTGATCAGCTCGGCATTGGCCCATCCGAGGCCGAGCCCGATCCCGCCGATCGCCCCGATCATCGCCGCATCCCCCTTGCGCGCGCCCGCCAGGATTTCCCGCGCCGAGGCTTCGGCGTGCGCCGTCACGGGTGATACGAACAGAAGCGCCGCCAGAACCAGGGACCACCGCATGCGCGGAAGGCTAGGCGACACGTTTTGCACTGGCAACGCCGTTGCACCGGGCCCGCAAGCAACATTTAGCGCCGGATATCGTTGAGCGAGCGTGTCCCGCCCTTCCCTCTTTCCGACGCCGCCCGCGCTGGTCCTGCTAGATCGCGACGGCGTCGTCGTGGTCAACGAGCGGATCAACATCAAACGGCCGGACCAGCTCAGGCTCATTCCCGGCGCGGCCGAGGCGATCGGACGGCTGACGGCGGCGGGCGTGAAGGTGGCGATCTGCACCAACCAGCCGGAGGTCGGGCGCGGCGTCATGAGCCGTGAGCAGCTCGCCGAAGTGCATGCGTCGCTGGAGGCGAACATCGCCCGGCACGGCGGCAGGATCGACTTCGTGCTGTGCGGCACCGGCAGCGCCAAGGACCCGTGGGACAAGCCCGGGCCGGGCATGCTCGAAACGGCCCTCGCGCGACACGGCGCCATTGCGCGCGAGACGCCGTTCGTCGGCGACCAGCTCGACGATCTGCGCGCGGCCTTTCACGCCGGCTGCCGGCGGGTGCTGGTGCGAACCGGCCTCGGCGCCAAGACGCTGGCGCGCGGCTTGCCGGACTATGTGCAGCCGGTGACAGTGGCGGACGATCTCGCGGCGGCCGTCGACCTGTTCCTGCGCGGCCCCATTGCCGACGATGCGCCTTCGCGCGCCGCCGCTTCGTGAGGAGAACCACGATGTTCAAGCTTGCCCTCTGCACCGCGGCGGCGCTCTGCATTGCCGGTGCGGCGCCAGCCTTCGCCGCCGATCCACCGATGTTCGCCTCCGAGAAGGCTGCGGAGGTCGAAGCGAGCAAGGCCGTTCCCGGCACCGGCGGTTTCCTGGCGCGCGTCACCGCCGACAACAAGTTCGTGATCGAGAGCAGCGAGCTTGCGCTGAAGAAGAGCAAGAACGACGCCGTGCTGGCCGTCGCGAAGACGATGCTGGCCGACCACAACGAGGCAACCGCGAAGCTGCAGCAGGTGCTCACCGAGGCCAAGCTGTCGGCCGGTCCCGATGCGCTCGACGCGCGCCACAGGGTGGTGCTCGACGATCTCGCGACCAAGGACGGCGCCGACTTCGACAAGGCCTGGCTCGATGCCGAGACCAAGGCGCACGAGCGGACGCTGGCGCTGTTCGAGGCCTATGCCAAGGGCGGCGACAATCCGCCCCTCAAGCAATTCGCACAGGATCTGCTGCCGATGTTGAAGGCGCATCTCGAGCAGGTGGCGAAAGTTTCGCGATAGAGAGCGGCCGCCATTCCCGCTAGCGTGGACGGCATGTCCCAAAGCACACCGGTCACGCTCGCCAACTGGCGCACGGCGGGCTTCACCGCCCCCGCCTTCCGCACCGTCCCCGACTTCATCCCGACCGAGCGCATCGCCGCCGATCCCGGCGGTGGCGAGGCCCTGCCCGCCGCACCCGATGCCGATTTCTCGGCCTTCAACGTCACGCTCCCCGGCGGCAAGAGCTTCGACCTGGAGGCGCTTCTGGCCGCCACGGCGACCGACGCCCTCCTCGTCGTGCAGGACGGCCGGATCGTTCGCGAGACCTACGGCAACGGGCTCGATGCCACGACGCCGCACATCCTGATGTCGATGTCGAAGGCGATCACCGGCCTGGTCGCCGGCACGCTGGCCGAGGCCGGCACGCTCGACACCGAGGCGCCGGCCGCGACGCTCGTGCCCAAGATCGCCGACACCTCCTATCGCGGCGCCACCGTGCGCCACCTGCTCGACATGCGCGCCAGCGCCGTCTTCGATTCCGCGACGCTCGCCGCCTATGCCGCGGCGACCGGCTGGGAAGCCCCGTCGCCGGCCGCGGCGCCCGCCGACCTGAAAGCCTTCTTTGCCGGCATGGCGCACGTGGCCGGAACGCATGGCGGTGCCTTCAAGTACGACTCCGCCAACACCGACCTTTTGGGCATCATCCTCGAACGCGCCACCGGCAAATCCTACGCCCAGCTCGTGAGCGAGACGCTGTGGCAACCGATGGGCGCGACGCACGATGCCTTCATCACCGTCGACAGCCAGGGCGCCGCGCGGTGCAGCGGCGGCGTCTGCGCCACCGCCCGCGACGTGGCGCGGCTGGGCCAGCTCGTGCTCGACGAGGAACGCCATGACGGCCGCCAGATCGTGCCGAAAAGCGTGATCGCCGACTTGTGGGAGGGCGGCGACGCCGGCGCCTGGAGCGCGGGCCAGTTCGGCGCGAGCTTCAACGCGATGGGCCTCGGCACCACGCGCTATCGCAATGGCTGGTACATCGTCGACGGCTCACCGCGGATCCTGTTCGCGATGGGTATCCACGGCCAGAACCTGTTCGTGGTGCCCGACTACCGGCTGGTGATCGTGAAGCTGTCCTCGCTGGTCACGCCGATCGACCCGCCCGCAATCATGCTGGCCCATCGCGCCGTCGCGGAGATCGCCCGCCTGCTGGGCGCGAAGTAATCCACAACCGGCCGCGGAACCGCGGGAATCGACGCCCGTTCTGTCGGGGCGCCGGTTTCACCCCCGCTGCCGGTGCACCCAAGAGAGAGCCCGCGTCTCCCCCGGCGCGGGCTTTTCCTGTTGGGCTAGTTCTGCCGCGTAAAAGTGTCGGAGCCCTTGGTCTCCTGGAACTTGTAGTCCTTGTC
This sequence comes from Reyranella sp. GW821-FHT12G01, assembly GCF_058806575.1. Taxonomy (NCBI): domain Bacteria; kingdom Pseudomonadati; phylum Pseudomonadota; class Alphaproteobacteria; order Hyphomicrobiales; family Reyranellaceae; genus Reyranella; species Reyranella sp. GW821-FHT12G01. The sequence continues at coordinate 1,917,604 of NZ_JBXAPV010000001.1, read as the reverse complement.
TACGTAGCGAAGGTCGAAGGTGATGCTGAGGGTCGGGCCGTTCACCGTGCCCTGCCAGATTGTGATGGTCTGGGCACAGGGCGCGAAGCTGCCGACCATCGAGACCTTGTTGTCGTCCTCGAGACGGCCGTTGACGTTGATCGGCACACCCTCGCAGGAATAGCCCTTGGCGTAGTTGATGAAGGTGCCGCGGAAGCTCTTGTTGGCCGCGTCGACCTTGGTGATCAGCAGCAGCGATCCCTTGGTGTTCTTCCACAGCGACTGCTCCGCGAGCGCTTGGGCGTTCGCACCTGACGCGGCGGCCAGCAGGCCCAACGCCAGCACACTCATCTGCAATTTCACGGGAGCTCCTCTGCGTTCAGCATGTAGGTGGCGCGAAAGACGCCATTCGTTACAGGAACCGCGCAGTTTCGCGCCAGCCATTTCATATCTGGTGAATCGCAAACCGCTTGGCTCCCGCGGCGACGGTTCTTAAACACTGCGGCCAGGAGGAGACATCCAATGCAGAAGTTTTCACGCCGCAGCGCCGTGATCGGCGCCGGTGCGGTCGCCGTCACGTCGTTCTCGATCGGTCGCGCCCGCGCCGCCGAGTTCACCTACAAGTACGCCAACAATCTCCCGGCCTCGCATCCGATGAACAAGCGGGCGCTGGAAGCGGCGGCGAAGATCAAGGAAGAGACCAACGGCCGCTTCGAGCTGCAGGTCTTCCCGTCGAGCCAGCTCGGCTCCGACACCGACACCTTGGGCCAGATCCGTTCGGGCGCGGTCGACTTCTTCACGCTGTCGGGCCTGATCCTCTCGACGCTGGTGCCGGCGGCGGCGATCAACGGCGTCGGCTTCGCCTTCAAGGACTACGACACGGTCTGGAAGGCGATGGACGGCAAGCTCGGCGAGTATGTGCGCGGCGAGATCGTGAAGGCCCGCACCATCTTCGCCTTCGACAAGATCTGGGACAACGGCTTCCGCCAGACCACGACCTCGAACCGGCCGATCGTGACGCCGGCCGATTTCGTGAACCTCAAGATCCGCGTGCCGGCGGCGCCGCTCTGGACCTCGATGTTCAAGGGCTTCGGTGCGGCGCCGACGACCATCAACTTCAACGAGGTCTACAGCGCCCTGCAGACCAAGGTGGTCGACGCGCAGGAGAATCCGCTCGCCATCGTCGAGACCGCGAAGCTCTACGAGGTCCAGACCTACTGCTCGCTCACCAACCACATGTGGGACGGCTTCTGGTTCCTGGCCAACAAGGCCAACTGGGACCAGCTCCCGAAGGACATCCAGGCGATCGTCACCAAGAACATCAACGCGGCGGCCCTGGCCGAGCGCGGCGACGTCGCGGAGCTCACCAAGACCGTGCAGGACCAGCTCACGGCCAAGAACATGAAGTTCAACACCGTCGATCCCGCGCCCTTCCGCGAGAAGCTGAAGGCGGCCGGCTTCTACGACGAGTGGAAGAAGAAGTTCGGCGACCAGGCCTGGGGCATCCTCGAAGGCGCGGTCGGATCGCTTGGCTGAGGCGGCGGCCGATCGCCTGCCCGCCGCTCCCGCGCCGGGCGCTTTAGGCTGGATCGAGCGCGGGCTGGGGCTCGCGGTCGAGACGGTGGCGGCGATCCTCGTCGTCGCCGAAGTGGTGGTGCTGTTCTCCGGCATCGTCGCGCGCTACGTGCTGCACAGGCCGATCACCTGGTCCGACGAGGTGGCGTCGAGCCTGTTCCTGTGGCTCGCCATGCTGGGCGCCGTGGTGGCGCTCAGGCGCGGCGAGCACATGCGCATGACGGCGATCGTCTTCTCCTTCCGGCCGGACGTGCGGCGCTGGTTCGACACCTTGGCGCTGGCGGCCGGGCTCGCCTTCCTCGTGCTGGTCGCCTTGCCTTCGTTGAACTGGGCCTATGAGGAATCCTTCGTCGTCACGGCCGCGCTGGAGATTTCGGCGGCATGGCGTGCCGCGGCCTTTCCCACCGGCATCGCGCTGATGATCGTGTTCGCGCTGTTCCGGCTGGCCCGCGCGCCGCTCAAGGAAGCCGCCTCCGCCGTCGCGCTGGTCGCGGCGATCACCGCCGGCTTCTGGCTGCTGGGACCGACCCTGAAGCCGCTGGGCAACCTCAACCTCGTGATCTTCTTCGTCGGCATCGTGGGCGTCTGCGTGTTCGCCAGCGTGCCCATCGTCTTCTCCTTCGCGCTCGCCACCTTCGGCTACCTCGCACTGACCACACGCGTGCCGGTGGCGACGCTGGTTGGACGCATGGATGAGGGCATGTCGCACCTCATCCTGCTCGCGGTGCCGCTGTTCGTGTTCCTCGGCCTGCTGATCGAGATGACCGGCATGGCGGCCGCGATGGTCCGCTTCCTCGCGAGCCTTCTGGGCCATGTGCGCGGCGGGCTGTCCTACGTGCTGATCGGCGCGATGTATCTCGTGTCGGGTATCTCGGGCTCCAAGGCCGCCGACATGGCCGCCGTCGCGCCGGCGCTCTTTCCCGAGATGAAGGCGCGCGGCGCCAAGCCGGGCGATCTCGCGGCGCTCCTCTCGGCGACGGGTGCGCAGACCGAGACCATCCCGCCCTCGATCGTGCTGATCACCATCGGCTCCGTCACCGGCGTCTCCATCGCCGCCCTGTTCACGGGCGGCCTGCTGCCCGGCATCGTGCTGGCGATCGGTCTCTGCTTCGTGGTCGCGCGACGCTATCGCCACGACGATCTGAGCGGCGTCACCCGCGCCTCGGCCGGCGAGATCGCGCGCAGCTTCGCCATCGCGCTGCCGGCGCTGGCGCTCCCCTTCGTGATCCGCGCCGCCGTGGTCGAGGGCGTCTCGACCGCGACCGAGGTCTCGACCATCGGCATCGTCTATTCGGTGCTGGCGGGCCTGTTCGTCTATCGCCGCTTCGACTGGAAGCGGCTGGGCCCCATCCTGGTCGAGACTGCGTCGCTGTCGGGCGCGATCCTGATCATCATCGGCGCGGCCTCGGCAATGGCGTGGGGCCTGACGCAATCGGGCTTCTCGCGCACGCTGGCGCAGATGATGACGCAACTCCCCGGAGGCGCGGCAGGCTTCATGGCCATGTCGATCGTGGCCTTCATCCTGCTGGGCAGCATCCTCGAGGGCATCCCGGCCATCGTGCTGTTCGGGCCGCTGCTCTTCCCGATCGCCAAGGCGATGGGCATCCACGAGGTCCACTATGCGATGGTGGTCATCCTCGCCATGGGCCTCGGCCTCTTCGCCCCGCCCTTCGGCGTCGGCTACTACGCCGCCTGCGCCATCGGCAAGGTCAACCCCGACGAGGGCATCCGCCCGATCTGGGCCTACATGGCCGCGCTGCTGATCGGCCTGATCGTGGTCGCCGCCGTGCCGTGGATCTCGATCGGCTTCCTGTAAGGCAGCCTGTCGTCAGAGCAGGATGTCGCCCAGGTTGATCGCATTGGCTCCGACCAGCGAGATCGCAAGGTCGGTCGAGACGTTGAAGGTGCCGGCGACCTTCTCGATATAAAGGCTGGTCGACTGGCCGTTCGACTGGATGACGATGTGGCTGGCGTCGAGATGCAGCGTCGTCAGGTCGAGCTTCGACGTCCCCGACACGAAGTCCCCGATGATGTCGTAGCCGGCCGCCAGGTTGCTGTCGGCATACTCGTTGTAGGCGAAGACGTCGGCGCCGCCCTTGCCCCAGAGGACATCGCCGCCGACGCCACCCGTGAGGCGGTTGGCGCCCGCATTGCCCACCAGTGTATCGGCATTCGCGCTGCCGGTGACGCTCTCGACCGAGTTCATGAGGTCGACCAGCACGCCACCGACATGGCCCGTCTGCGCACCGAGATCGACATAGACCGCACCAGTCGCGCCGACATAGGACGCCGTGTCGTTGCCGGTCCCGCCCCAGAGCTGGTTAGCGCTGCCGGCCGTGGCGGTGCCGCCCATCAGCGTGTCGTCGCCGCCCTGGCCGTAGAGATAGTCGGTGCCCGCGCCGCCCATCAGCACGTTGCCGTTGGCGTCGCCGACGAGAACGTCGCTTCCCGAGCTGCCGATCAGGTTCTCGATGGAATTCATCTGGTCGACCAGCACGCCGTCGACATAGGTCGAGAGCGCGCCGATGTCGGCATAGATCGAACCCGTCATCCCCACATAGGAGGCGGCGTCGGTGCCCGCGCCGCCCCAGAGCTGGTTGGTGCCGCCGGCAGCCGCCGTGCCGCCGATCAGGATATCGTCGCCGCCCTGGCCGTAGAGAATGTCGGAGCCGGCGCCGCCGGTCAGGACGTTCGCGGCGGCATCACCCACCAGCACGTCGTTGCTTGCGCTGCCTAAAAGGTTCTCGATCGAGCTCATCTGGTCGACCAGCACGCCATCGACGTAAGTCGCGAGCGAGCCGATGTCGGCATAGATCGCGCCGGTCATGCCGACATAGGAGGCGGTGTCGCTGCCCGCGCCGCCCCAGAGCTGGTTGGTGCTGCCGGCAGCGGCGGTACCGCCGATCAGGATGTCATCGCCGTCCTGCCCGTAGAGAATGTCGGAGCCGGCGCCGCCCATCAGCACGTTGCCGCCTGCATCGCCGACCAGCACGTCGTTGCCCGATCCACCGGTGAGGTTCTCGATCGAACTCATCTGGTCGACGAGAACGCTATCAACGTAGCCTGCCTGCGCGGCGAGGTCGGCATAGACGGCGCCGGTCGTGCCGACATAGGACGCGGTATCGCTCCCCAGCCCGCCCCAGAGCTGGTTGGTGCCGCCGGCCGTAGCGCCGCCGCCGGCCAGCGTGTCGTTGCCGTCGCCGCCGTAAAGCACATCGTTGCGGTCCGTCGCCAGTTGCTGGCCCGGCACGGTCACGGTCGTCGAGATGACGTCGTCGCCAGACGTTCCGACGACGATGACGCCGGGCACGAATATGCCCTGCTCGACATCGACTTCGGCATTGCCGGACACATAGCGGTCGAACGTGCCGCTGGCGTCGGTGAGCGAGCCGGTCTTCGTCCAGTCCGCAGCGCCCAGCGAGACGGTATCGCCTGCATTGCCTTCGACCGCGAGAACATGCTTGCCGCCGACGACGACACCAAGACCTCCGAGCACCGCGAGCTTGCCAAGTATCAGCGTGTTGTCGCCTGTACCTGTGAGATCGATGCGCTCGATGCCTTCCAGCCTCGCCGCGATCTGCGGGTTGGCGAGGTCGAGCACAAATCCCGCGCCGTCCAGCACCAGCGTATCGATGCCCGTGCCGCCATCGGCGGCGCGGAAGGCGAGATCCTTGACGATCAGTTGATCGTCGCCCGCGCCGGCATGGAACACGTCGGCATCACCGCCGCCCGCCAGCACATCGTTGCCGCTTCCGCCGATCAGGATCTCGGCCGCCGCCGTGCCAGTGGTCGTCACCGTGCCGCCGAAAGCTCCGCCGAAGATGACGTAGCCCGTACCGTAAACGTCGGGGGCCCAAACGGGATTGCCGGGGCGCCGATCGGCGTGCGGAGCGGCGATGATCAGGTCGTCATAGCCATCTCCATTGACGTCGCCCGCCTTCGAAACCGAACGACCACTGCCATCCCCGTCAGCCGCGCCGATCAGCTTGAAACCGGCACTGCCATTCAAAGTGGAGAGATCGATACTGGAGGCGAAGCTCGAGGCCTTGCCGAACACGACATAACTGGCGCCCGAGTTGTCATCGTACAAGTCGGCCTGGGGAGCACCGACGATCAGGTCGTCGTAGCCGTCGCCGTTGATGTCGCCCGCCGACGAGACGGAGTAGCCGCTCTTGTCCTGGGCGGCCGCGCCGATCAGCTTGAAGCCGTTGTTGCCGTTGAGCGTGGCGAGGTCGAAGTTGGCGGGGAAGCCCGACGCCTTGCCGAACACGAGGTAACTTGCCCCCGAGAAATTGCCCTTCGCGGGGGTATCCCTAGCGCCGATGATGATGTCCTCGAACCCGTCGCCGTTGACATCGCCTGCCGAAGCAACCGATGAGCCGGCAGCCTGGTCCTTGGGGGCGCTGAACTTGAAGCCGTTGGTGCCGTCCAACTTCGAGACTTTGACATTGGCGGCGAAACCGGCTGCCTTGCCGAACAGGACGTAGGTGTCTCCGGTCCCAAAGGAATCGAACTCGCCGACGATCAGGTCGGCATAACCATCGCCGTTCAGATCCGCAGAAGCGACCGATGAACCCGCCTGACCGAAGAAATCGGCGCCGTCGAGCCGGAAGCCGTTGCTGCCGTTTAGACTGGCGAGGTCGACATTGGAAGCGAAGCCCGATGCCTTGCCAAACACCACATAGGTCGCACCCGAATTCGTATTGGCTCCCCTGGCGCCGATGATCAGGTCGTCGAAGCCGTCGCCGTTGATGTCGGCCTTCCCTGCGACCGAGAAACCCGTCTCGCCACTCGCCGTGGTGCTGCTCAATTTAAAGCCCGCGCTGCCATTCAGGCTGGCGAGGTCGGTATTGGCGGCAAACCCTGAGGCCTTGCCGAACACGACATACGCCGCACCGGAAAAGTCGCCATTCACCTTTGCTCCGGGAGCACCGATGATCAGGTCGTCATAGCCATCACCGTTGACATCGCCGGCCGAGGCTACGGATTGGCCACTCCTTTCGTAGATCGCGGTCCCGCTCAGGCTGAAGCCGTTGCCGCCAGTCAGGGTGGAGAGGTCGAGGCTTGCGGTGAAGCCCGAGGCCTTGCCGAACACGACATAGCTCATCCCCGAGGACGTGCCGTTCGGCGTGGCGGCATTGATGCCGATGATCAGGTCGTCGAAACCATCGCCGTTCATGTCGCCAGCCGAGGCAACAGAGAAGCCGAAGCCGTCGCCGCGCCCGCCGGTCAGCTTGAAGCCCGTGGTCCCATCCTGCGTCCCAAGCAAGATGCTCCCGGGTGGCAACGTCCGGACCTGTTCGACCAGAACTTCGGCATCGCCATTGACCCAACGGTTGAATTTGCCGTTGATTTCGTTGGAGAGGCCTGTGTTCGTCCATCCCTGATCGGCGAACTGCACGACGTCGCCAAGATCGCGCTCGACCATCAGGACGTGCTTGTTGCCGACCGTCGTGCCAATGCCGGAAAGAGCGCCCGCCAGATCGATCCGGAGCGTGTTGTTGCCGGTTCCCGTCAGGTCGATGCGTTCGATGCTGACAAGTTGCGATCTCGTGTATGCGTTCGTCAGGTCGAGGACGAGGCCTGTCCCACCCAGCAGCAGCGTGTCGGTGCCGCTGCCACCGTCGATCATCGCGAATGTCACATCGTCGACGGTCAGTCGGTCGTTGCCTTCGAGTCCGTAAAGAACGTCGCGGCCTCCGCCGCCGTTGAGGACATTGTCGAGCACCGAGCCGGTTATGATGTTGGCCGAGCTGTTTCCCTTGCCGGCTACCCCTGTGTAATCGATCAGGGTCAGGTTCTCGACATTGGCTGCCAGCGTATAGCTGGCGGCCGACGAATAAACGGTATCGGTTCCACCCCCGCTCAGCTCGGTGACGACATCGCCGGCATTGTCCACATAAAAGGTGTCGTCTCCCGAACCGCCGATCATCGTGTCGGCGCCGGCCTTGCCGTCCAGGGTATCGTTACCTGCTCCACCGTCGAGGCGGTTGGCGACCTCGTTGCCGGTGATCGTGTCGTCGCCGCTGCCGCCGACCGCGTTTTCGATCACGACACCGCGGGCGATCGTGAAGCCGCCCTCGATCATCGTGCCGGCGCTCGTATAGGCGTAGGAGACGTAGCCGCCGCCGTTGTTGCCGGCCGTCGCCGCCCTCAGGTCGATGATCGCCCGGCCGGACGCGCCCAGGTTCGAGAGCGTGTCGATCCCGCCGGTATCCCAGATCGACGACCAGTAGGTGCCGGGCCCGTTCGACGTCGGCAGCTCGTAGACATTGTTGCCGGAGGCGTAGCTCGTGTTGGCGCCGTAGATCGCCTGGACAGCGGCGATGTCGAGCGCCATCGGGCCGTACTGCAGCCCCCAGGTTTCGTCGGTATGTCCGGGCAGCTTCAGCGGCCAGCCGGCGTTGTAGCTCATCGTCGTATAGACGCCCTGATTCAGGCCATAGTCGCCGTAACTATCGAATGGCGCGCTGACGCCGGGAAACCTCGTCGCATCCAGCGCAGGTCCGCCATCATGCGGATGAGCAAGGCCCAGCAGATGGCCGATCTCATGGACCATCGTGATGAAGCCCTGGCCTCCCGCGCGCAGGTCGGACAGAGCCGGATCGTCAGCGTTGAACAGGACATTGAGCGTCTCGGATTCGCTGAAACCCGGCAGCTCGCTCCAGCCGAGGATTCCCGGCTCGCCGGCCTGCCCCTGTGTGCCCCACCAGAACTTGGCGTCGGCGTCCGCAACATCCGTCACCTCGACGAAGTCGACGTTCGCCACGTTCTCCCAGAGCGACAGCGCCTTCCGCAGCCCTTCGAGAGCCACCGGGGTCCAGGCATAGGAATTCTGGCCATCCATCGTGCCCTGGAAAGCCGTCCACTGGATGGTGACGGTGCCGCCGTCGCCATCCTGCCAGGCGCCACCGGTGACGAGGCTATCGATCCACCGGTCGGATCCGTTGCTGGGGGGTCCGTCGATGTAGAAAGTCGTGGCGACGCCTGGCACGTGGATGTCCTACGCAGTGAGAGCGATCGGGCGGGAACGAAACCTCAGAACAGGATATCGCCCACGGCGATCGCGTTCGGTCCGGTCAGCAGGATCGCGAGATCGGTCGACGCGTTGAAGGTGCCGAAGGTCTTCTCGATGTAGAGGCTGGTCGACTGGCCGTTCGACTGGATGATGATGTGGCTGGCATCGAGATGCAGTGCCGTCAGGTCGAGCTTGGATGTGCCCGAGACGAAGTCGCCGATGATGTCGTAGCCGGTCACCAGGTTGCTGTCGGCGTATTCGTTGTAGACGAAGACGTCCGCGCCGCCCTTGCCCCACAGCACATCGCCACCGCTGCCGCCGATCATGCGGTTCGCGCCACTGTTGCCGACGAGCGTGTCGGCATTCGAGCTGCCTGTGAGGTTCTCGATCGAGTTCATCAGGTCGACCAGCACGCCGCCGACATGGCCCGACTGGGCGCCGAGGTCGGCATAGACCGAACCGGTCGCGCCGGCATAGGAGGCCGTGTCGCTGCCGTTTCCGCCCCAGAGCTGGTTGGCGTCACCCGCTGCGGCGGTGCCGCCGATCAGCGTGTCGTCGCCATCCTGGCCGTAGAGATAGTCGGTGCCGGCGCCGCCCATCAGGACGTTGCCGGCCGCATCACCCACCAGCACGTCGTTGCCCGAGCTGCCTAAAAGGTTCTCGATCGAGCTCATCTGGTCGGTCAGCACGCCATCGACATAGGTCGAGAGCGAGCCGATGTCGGCGTAGATCGAACCGGTCATGCCGACATACGAAGCGGTGTCGATACCGTTGCCGCCCCAGAGCTGGTTGGTGCTGCCGGCCGCCGCCGTGCCGCCGATCAGGATATCGTCGCCGCCCTGGCCGTAGAGGATGTCGGAGCCGGTGCCGCCGGTAAGGACGTTGCCGCTGCCGTCGCCCACCAACACGTCATTGCCCGCGCTGCCTAAAAGGTTCTCGATCGAGCTCATCTGATCGACAAGGATGCCGTCGACATAGGTCGAGAGCGAGCCGATATCGGCATAGATCGCGCCGGTCATGCCGACATAGGAGGCGGTGTCGGTACCCGTCCCGCCCCAGAGCTGGTTGGTGCTGCCGGCCGCCGCCGTGCCGCCGATCAGGACATCATCGCCACCCTGGCCGTAGAGGATGTCGGAGCCGGCGCCGCCCGTCAGCACGTTGCCGCCCGCGTCGCCCACCAGCACGTCGTTGCCCGCGCTGCCGGTCAGGTTCTCGATCGAGCTCATCTGGTCGACGAGGATGCCATCGACATAGGTCGACTGGGCGCCGAGGTCGGCATAGATCGCGCCGGTCATGCCGACATAGGAAGCCGTGTCGCTGCCGGTGCCGCCCCAGAGCTGGTTGGTGCTGCCGGTCTTCGTGCCGCCGATCAGGACATCGTCGCCACCCTGACCGTACAGAATGTCGGCACCTGCACCACCCGACAGGACGTTCGCGCCCTCGTCGCCCACGAGGATGTCGTTGCCCGAGCCGCCCGTGAGGTTCTCGATCGAAATCATCTGATCGACCTGGACACCAGTGACGAAGCCCTGCTGCGCCCCCAGGTCGGCGTAGACCGCCCCCGTGGTGCCTACATAGGAGGCCGTGTCACTTCCTTCCTGGCCCCAGAGATGATTGACGCCACCGTCGCCGGAAGTGCCACCGATCAGGATATCGTTCCCGTCGCCGCCCCTCAGCGTGTCGCTGTCGCCGCCGCCGTCCAGCGTGTCGTCGCCGGCGCCGCCGTCGATGATATCAGCCAGGTTGGTCGCCACGGGCTGCCCCGGCACGCTCACGGTCGGCGAGATGATGTCGTTGCCGGCCGTGCCGGTGATGACAGCGCCTGAGGTGACCGGCGGCGCCGTGACCTGTTCGACCTGGACTTCGGCATTGCCGAGCACCCAGCGGTCGAACTTGCCGTCGGCATTGGTGACCGTTCCGACCTTGGCCCAGCCCGCCTCGCTGAACTGCACCTGGTCGCTGTAGTCCCTTTCGATCACCAGGATATGCTTGCCACCGACGGTCGCGCCGACTCCACCCAGAACGGCGAGTTGGTCGATGCCGAGCGTGATGGAGCCGAAGCCGCTGAGATCGATCCGCTCGATACCTTGGAGCTTCGCGGCGACTCGCGCATCGTAGAGGTTGAAGTTGTCGTGGAGATCGAGGTCGAGAACCAGCGTGTCGATGCCGGCGCCGCCATCGACCAGACGGAAGTCGAGATCGCGCACGACGATCCGGTCGTTGCCCGCGCCGCCATGGAACGAGTCGGCGCCGCCGCCCCCCTTCAGCACGTCGTCGCCGGCGCCCCCGACCAGAATCTCCGCCGCCGCGGTTCCGGTCGTCGTCACCGTGCCACCGAAGGCGCCGCCAAACAGGACATAGCCGCCGCCGGCGTTGGCGCCGTTCGTGTCGGCAAACGGCGCCCCGAGGATGAGATCGTCGTAGCCATCGCCGTTCACGTCGCCCGCCGAGGCGGCGGACGCGCCGATCGAGTCGAACGCCGAGACGCCGCGCAGGACGAACCCGTTGCCGCTGCCATCGAGGGTGGCGAGATTGACCGTGGCGGCGAAGCCCGACGCCTTGCCGAACACCACATAGACCGCGCCGGTCTCGGCGCCGTTCGTGTCGTTGCCTATGGCGGTGACGATCACGTCGTCGAAGCCATCGCCGTTCACGTCGCCCGCGGAGGCCACCGACTTGCCGACAAGATCTCCCGGGGCCTCGGCCTTTAGCTTGAAGCCCGAGGCGCCGTTCAGGGTCGAGAGATCGACGTTGACGCCGAGGCCGCCTTGCGCGCCGAACACCACATAGGCCGCCCCGGCATACGAACCGGCCAGCCAGGCACCGACGATCACGTCGCCGAAGCCGTCGCCGTTCACGTCCCCGGCCGAAGCGACCGAAAAGCCGGTCTGGTCGCCGGCCGCGACGCCGCTCAGCTTGAAGCCGTTGGTGGCGTCGAGATTGGCAAGCCTGAGAGTGGCGGCGCCCGACGCCCTGCCGAACACGACATAGCTTGCACCGGAGTCCGCGCCGTGCGGGTTGGCATACTTGGCGCCGATGATGACGTCGTCGAACCCGTCGCCGTTCACGTCGCCGGCCGCAGCGACCGAATAGCCGCTCCAGTCCTGCGCCCCGACGCCGTCCAGCCTGAGGCCGGTGCTGGCGTTGAGCGTCGAGAGGTTGATGTTGGCGGCGAAACCCGACGCCTTGCCGAACACGATGTAGCTCGAGCCCGACGACTCGCCGCGCGGATCCGCGCCCCAGGCGCCGATGATCAGGTCGTCGAAGCCGTCGCCGTTGAAGTCGCCCGCGGAAGAGACCGACCGGCCGCTATCGTCCCAGGCCGCCACGCCGCTCAGCTTGAAGCCGGTGGTGCCGTTGAGTTCGGAGAGGAAGACACTGTTCGCGAACCCCGACGCCTTGCCGAACACCACGTAGCTGGCGCCCGAGTTCAGCCCGTTCGGGGAATCGTCCCAGACGCCGACGATCAGGTCGTCGATGCCATCGCCGTTGACGTCGCCCGCCGAAGACACGGCGGTGCCATGGTAGGTGCCCGCGGTCCAGTTCAGCTTGAAGCCGTTGGGGCCGGTCAGGGTCGCCAGATCGATATTGGCGGCAAAGCCCGACGCCTTGCCGAACACGACATAGGCCGCGCTGCCGAAGGCGCTCGCGTTCGGCACGGAAACGATGACGTCGGCGAAACCGTCGCCGTTGATGTCGCCCACGGATGCGACGGACGATCCGGCCGCATTGCCCGCGGCGGCGCCGGTGATCTTGAAACCGGTGGTGCCATCGAGCTGCGTCAGCGGCGATCCCGCGGTCGGCATCAGATCCGCGTTCACATGGACTTCGGCGTCGCCGGAGACCCAGCGATCGAAGGTATCGTCGCCGACAGTGAACGTTCCGACCCTCGCCCAGCCCGGATCGGTGAAGAAGACCTTGTCCCCGTAATTGCCGTCGACCACGAGGATATGCTTGGCGCCCACGACGGCGCCGACGCCGCCCATGATGGCGGCCTTGTTGATGTAGAGCGCGTCGTTGCTGGCGAGGCCGAGATCGATGCGCTCGATGCCCACCAACTTTGCCGCGACCGACGGGATATGGAGGTTCAGCGACAGGTTGCTGCCGGACAGCTCCAGCGTATCCGTGCCGGCCCCGCCATCGGCGAGGACGAAGTTCGTATCGGCCACGACGATCCGGTCGTCGTTTCCGTAACCATAGAACGTGTCGGCGCCGCCGTTGCCGAACATCACGTCCTTGCCGGTGCCACCGTAGATCGTGTCGCTGCCCGCGGTCCCGATGACGTTACCCTTGGCCCGGCCGAACACCACGTAGCTCGCACCGGCGGAGAGCCCGTCGCTCGGATAGGCCTGCCAGGCGCCGATGATCACGTCGTCGTAGCCGTCGCCGTTCACGTCGCCGGCGGCCGAGACCTCGCCGCTCCAGTCGTTGGCCGCGACGCCGCTCAGCTTGAAGCCGCGGGTGCCGTCCAGCCCGGAGAGAGCGAAGCTTTTCGGGAAGGTGTCCCTGCCGAACACGATGTAGCTTGCGCCGGAATTGCTGCCGTTCGGATCGGCGTGCCAGGCGCCGACGATCACGTCGTCGAAGCCGTCGCCGTCGAAATCGCCCGCCGAGGAGACCGAGTAGCCGGCCCAGTCCCCAGCCGCCACGCCGCTCAGATAGAAGCCGTTGGTGCCGTTCAGTTGTTTGAGGTCGAGGCTGGCGGCGAAGCCCGACGCCTTGCCGAACACAATGTAGGCCACGCCCGCGTCGCTGCCGTTCACGTCACTGTAGGGCGCGCCGACGATCAAGTCGGCGAACCCGTCGCCGTTGACGTCGCCCGCCGACGCGACCGACATGCCACTGCGATCGCCCGCCAGGCCGCCAGTCAGCTTGAAGCCGTTGCTGCCGTTCAGGGTCACGAGATCGACGCTGGCCCCGAAGCCCGAGGCCTTGCCGAACACGACGTAAGTCGTGCCGGCCGCCGAGTTGCCGTTCGGATCGGCGAGGCTCGAGCTGACGATGATGTCGTCATAGCCATCACCATTGACGTCTCCGGCCGAGTCGACCGACCAGCCGCTTTCATCGTTCGCCGCCAAGCCGGCGATCTTGAAGCCGTTGATGCCGTTCAGCGTCCCGAGGTTGAGATCGGCGGCGAAACCCGACGCCTTGCCGAACACGACATAGCTCGCGCCCGCGAAGTCCGGGCCGAGGCCGGGGGAGCCGACGATGATGTCGTCGAAGCCATCGTGGTTCACGTCGCCCGCCGAAGCGACCGACCAGCCGCTGACGGCGTTGTACGACGCACCGCTCAGCTTGAAGCCGTTGGTGCCGTTCAGGGAGGAAAGTTCGAAAGTGGAAGCAAAGCCCGACGCCTTGCCGAAAACGACATACGTCGCCCCCGAATAGGTGCCCCATGCCGCGGCGTAGGGTGCGCCCACGATCAGGTCGTCGAAGCCGTCGCCGTTGACGTCGCCCGCCGAGGCGATGGCCAAAGCGGACCGGTCCAGCAGCGCGACGCCGTTCAACTGGAAGCCGGGCTGGGCGCCTCCGCTGCCCGTGACGTTGGGCAGGACCAGTAAGGGGGCGAATCCGTCCGCCTTGCCGAACACCACGTAGGTGGTGCCGGAGGCACCGCCATGGGGCGAGGCGCCGGGAGCGCCGACCATCAGGTCGTCGAAACCGTCGCCGTTGACGTCGCCCGCCGAGGCGACCGTCGCGCCGCTGAAATCACCTACTGCGCCGCGCAGCTTGAAACCATTGACGCCATTCAGGGTCGACAGATTGAAATTCGCCGGAAACGCCACGCGTACCCCCATCAGCTTCCGATCACAGGCCTCCCCAGACCATCGAACCGGATCCCTGCGTTTCTACTGAAATTACCTGAGGAATGCTATCTAAATGCTACCCACGGGTGCACACGTCTCGGTTCGTTCTCGAACTGGGACACAATTGTGTCGGACCGGGCACCGCCCCGACTATTCGCACGCCAGGCGCGCGAATATCAGAGCAGGATATCCCCCATCGCGATCGCGTTCGGGCCGACCAGCGAGATCGCAAGATCGGTCGACATGTCGAACACGCCCGCGATCTTCTCGACGTAGAGGCTTGTCGACTGACCGTTGGACTGGATCACGACGTGGCTGGCGTCGAGGCCGAGCGCCGTCAGGTCGAGCTTGGACGTGCCCGATACGAAATCGGCGATGATGTCGTAGCCGGTCACGAGGTTGCTGTCGGCATAGGCCTTGTAGACGAAGACGTCGGCGCCGCCCTTGCCCCACAGCGTATCGCCACCCGCACCACCCTCGAGCCGGTTGGCGCCGGCATTGCCGACCAGCGTGTCGGCGTTCGACCCGCCGGTGAGGTTCTCGATCGCGTTCATCAGGTCGACCAGCGTGCCGTCGACATGGCCCGTCTGCGCGCCGAGGTCGGCGTACACCGAACCGGTCGTGCCGGCATAGGAGGCGGTGTCGTTGCCCGAGCCGCCCCAGAGTTGGTTGGTCGTGCCGGGAGCCGCACCGCCGCCGATCAGCGTGTCGTCGCCATCCTGGCCGTAGAGATAGTCCGCCTTCGCGCCACCCGTCAGGACGTTGCCGATCGCATTGCCGACCAGCGTGTTGTTGCCCGAACCGCCGGTGAGGTTCTCGATCGAGCTCATCAGGTCGGTGAGGACGCCGTCGACAGAGGCATTCTGCGCGCTGAGATTGGCGTAGACCGTGCCGGTCGTGCCGACATAGGAGGCGGTGTCGTTGCCGAGACCGCCCCAGAGTTGGTTGGCCGTACCGGAAGCCGCGCCACCGCCGATCAGCGTGTCGTTACCGTCCTGGCCATAGAGATAGTCGGTGCCGGCGCCGCCCGTCAGGACGTTGCCAACCGCATCGCCCACCAGCGTATTGCTGCCCGAGCCGCCCAAAAGGTTCTCGATCGAGTTCATCACGTCGGTGAGCACGCCATTCACATAGGCGTTCTGGGCGCCCAGGTCGGCATAGACCGTGCCCACCGTGCCAACATAGGAGGCGGTGTCGCTGCCCGCGCCGCCCCAGAGCTGGTTCGCGCTACCGGCGGCAGCCGCGCCGCCGATCAAGGTGTCGTTGCCGTCCTGGCCATAGAGATAGTCGGTGTTCGCACCGCCCGTCAGGACGTTACCGCCGGCATCGCCCACCAGCACGTTGCTGCCCGAGCCGCCGACGAGGTTCTCGATCGAGTTCATCACGTCGACCAGCGTGCCATTCACATAGGCATTCTGCGCACCGAGGTCGGCATAGACCGAGCCGGTCGTGCCGACATAGGAGGCCGTGTCGTTGCCCGCACCACCCCAGAGCTGGTTGGTGTTCGCAAAGCCTGCAGCACCGCCGATCAGCGTGTCGTCGCCGCCTTGGCCGTAGAGATAATCGGTGCCGGCGCCGCCGTTGAGCGTGTTCGCACCCGCGTCTCCCACCAGCGTGTCGTCGCCCGATCCGCCTAAAAGGTTCTCGATCGAGTTCATCTGGTCGACCAGCATGCCGCCGACATAGGCGTTCTGGGCGCCGAGGTCGGCGTAGACGTTGGCAACCGTGCCGACATAGGACGCCGTGTCGCTGCCGGCCCCGCCCCAGAGCTGGTTCGCGCTGCCGAGCACCGCCGTGCCGCCGATCAGCGTGTCGTCACCGCCGCCGCCATACAGCGCGTCGTTGCCCGCACCGCCGTCGATCGTGTCGCCCAGGTCGGTCGCCAACGGCTGACCGGGCACACTCACGGATGTCGAGATGATGTCGTCGCCGGCCGTTCCCACGATGATGGCGCCGGTGGGCGGCGCGATGCTTTGATCGATCGTGCCCCTGATCTGGACCTCGGCGTTGCCGAGCACCCAGCGGTCGAAGCTGCCGCCGGGACTGCCCAACCAACTGGGCAGCGTGACCGAGCCGACCTTCGTCCAGAGCTGCTCGGAAAATACGACCCCGTCGCCGGCGTTGCCGTCGACCACCAGCACATGCTTGCCGCCGGTCGTCGCGCCGACGCCGCGCAGCACGGCCGCTTGGTCTATCTTGAGGACGTTGTTGCCGGTGCCGGTGAGATCGATGCGCTCGATGCTGTCGAGCCGACCGGCCATCATCGGATCGGTGAGGTCGAGCGTGAACCCGCCGCCGCCGATCGCCAGCGTGTCGGTGCCGGTGCCGCCGTCGGCCAGGCGGAAAGTCATGTCGCCCACGACCAGGATGTCGTGGCCCGCCCCGCCGTGGAACACGTCGGCGCCACCGTTGCCGGTCAGCCGGTTGTTGGAGCTGCTCGCGATCAGCACTTCGCCCGCCGACGTGCCGGTCGAGCCAACGAACGGCGTGCCGAATGCCCCGCCGAACACGACATAGCTCGCGCCGGAATAGGTTCCGGCCGGCGTCGCCGCGCGGGCGCCGATGATCATGTCGTCCCAGCCATCGCCGTTCACGTCGCCGGCCGACGCCACCGACCAGCCGGCCATTTCGCTGGACGAGCCCGCCAGCACGAGGAGATTCTCTCCGGGCGTGAACTTGAGCTTGCGCTCGGCGGCGAAACCCGAGGCCTGACCGAACACGACATAGGCCACGCCGGACGAACCGTTGGCGCGGAAGGCGCCCAGGATCAGGTCGTCGTAGCCGTCGCCGTCGACGTCGCCCGCGGAGGCGACCGACCAGCCGGCATAGACGTTCGTCGTCGTGGCGCTCAGCTTGAAGCCGTTGGTGCCGTTCAGGGTGGAAAGATTGAGATTGGCGGCAAAGCCCGACGCCTTGCCGAACACGACATAGGCTGCGCCCGAGGAATTGCCGGCGGGCTTCGCACCGAAGGCGCCGACGATCAGATCGTCATAGCCGTCGCCGTTGATGTCGCCGGCCGAAGCGACCGAGTAGCCGGCATACTCCCGTATCGCGGCGCCACTCAGCTTGAAGCCGTCGCTGCCGTTCAGCGAGGACAGGGAGACAATGCCGCTGAAGCCCGACGCCTTGCCGAACACGACGTAGCTGGCGCCGGAATTCAGGCCGTTGGGATCGGCGAACTTGGCGCCGACGATCAGGTCGTCGATGCCGTCGCCGTTCACGTCACCCGCCGAGGCGACCGAGATGCCGACCTGATCGCCGGGGACCCCGCCTTCCAGGCGAAAGCCGCTGGTGCCGTTCAAGCTGGAAAGATCGAGATTGGCGGCAAAGCCCGAGGCCTTGCCGAACACCACGTAGCTCGCGCCCGAATCCGTCCCGTTCGCATCGGAATACTTGGCGCCGATGATCAGGTCGTCGAAGCCGTCGCCGTTCACGTCGCCCGCCGAGGCGACCGACCAGCCGCTGCGATCGCCGGACGCCACGCCGCTCAGCTTGAAACCCGAAGTGCCGTCGAGGCTCGACAGGTCGATGTTGGCGGCGAAGCCCGACGTCTTGCCGAACACCACGAAGCTTGCACCGGAAACATTGCCGTGCCCGGTGGCGGTCTGCGCGCCGACGATCAGGTCGTCGATACCGTCGCCGTTCACGTCGCCCGCCGAAGCAACCGACCAGCCGCTCGAACCGCCCGACTCCGCACCGGTCAGCTTGAAGCCGGTGGTGCCGTCCAGGCTCGACAGCTCGATGGTGGTGCCGAGGCCCGACGCCTTGCCGAACACCACGTAGCTTGCGCCGGCATAGAAGCCCATCGGATCCGCGTGCGGCGCGCCGATGATCAGGTCGGCGAAACCGTCGCCGTTCACGTCGCCCGCGGAAGCTACCGAAAAACCCGACCTGTCACCCAGCGCCACGCCGTTCAGCTTGAGGCTGGTCGACAGCGCAATCGTACCTTGAAAAGACGCCACGCGTGCCCCCGTCAAAGGTCCGTCACCGCGAGCCTCCCCAGACCCCGATATCGGAAGAATGCGTTTCTACTGAAATTGCGCGCCGGTTGCTACCATAAGGTGCACACAGTCCGCTTTCGCACGCAGCGGATACAACTTCCGATTATGCGCACGCCGCGCGCACATGTTTTCGTCACATTCGCCGCCATCTTCTCCGTCATCATGCCGACCGGCGACGGGTGCGACCGTCCCAAGCCGCCCGTTCTTCCGCCCTCGCGACAGGAGACATGCCATGACTGCACCCCGCCCCTCCCGCACGCATATCGGCAACCACAAGCTCCGGCCCGAGACGCTCATGCTCTCCTATGGTTACGATCCGGCGCTATCGGAGGGCGCGGTGAAGCCGCCGGTGTTCCTGACCTCGACCTTCGTGTTCGGCTCGGCCGAGGAAGGCCGCGACTTCTTCGATTACGTGTCGGGTCGCAAGACGCCGCCCGCCGGCAGCGCCGCCGGCCTGGTCTATTCGCGCTTCAACCATCCCAACAGCGAGATCGTCGAGGACCGGCTCGCGGTCTACGAGGGCGCCGAGACCTGCGCGCTCTTCTCCTCCGGCATGTCGGCGATCTCCACGACCCTGCTCGCCTTCGCCCGCCCCGGCGACGTGGTGCTGCACTCGCAGCCGCTCTACGGCGGCACCGAGACCCTTCTGGCGAAGACGCTCTCGGGCTTCGGCATCTCGGCGGTCGGTTTCGTCGACGGCGTGAACAAGGACGCGATCCGCGACGCGATCGCCGAGGCACGCAAGAAGACCCTGGGCAAGGGCCGCATCGCCGTCATCATGATCGAAACGCCGGCCAACCCGACCAACACGCTGGTCGACATCGCCCTGCTGCACCGCCTCGCCGGCGAGATCGCCCGCTGGCAGGACGGCGTGCCGCCGGTGCTGGTCTGCGACAACACCCTTCTAGGGCCGGTCTTCCAGCGCCCGCTCGACCACGGCGCCGACGTCTCGGTCTATTCACTCACAAAGTACGTCGGCGGCCATTCCGACCTGATCGCCGGCGCCACGCTCGGTCGCAAGGAGATCATGGCGCCGATCCGCGCGCTGCGCGGCAGCCTCGGCACGCAGCTCGATCCGCATTCCTGCTGGATGCTCGGCCGCTCGCTGGAAACGCTGGGCCTGCGGATGGAGCGCGCCAACACCAACGCCAAGCTGGTCGCCGACTGGCTGGCCGCGCATCCGAACGTCGCGAAGGTCCACTATCTCGGCCTGCTCGAGGAAGGCTCGCCCGAGAAGGAAGTCTACGACCGGCAATGCACCGGCGCCGGCTCGACCTTCTCCTTCGACATCAAGGGCGGCGAAAAGGAAGCCTTCGCCTTCCTGAACGCGCTGAAGATCTTCAAGCTCGCCGTGAGCCTCGGCGGCACCGAGTCACTCGCCAGCCACCCCGCCGCCATGACCCACTCCGGCGTCCCCGCCGACGTCCGCGCCCGCATCGGCGTGTTGGACACGACGATCCGGCTGTCGGTGGGCATCGAGCACCCGGATGATCTGATCGCGGATCTTACACAGGCGTTGGCGGTGACGGGGGCTGCATAGAGCCCGTCCGTCCTGAGTTAAACCATCCCTCCTCATCCTGAGGAGGCCCGAAGGGCCGTCTCGAAGGATGGGTTACACACCGACGACCATGATGATGACCGCGAGGAGCCGGCCGCCGGGGCCGGTCAGGGTTATGTCGCCGAAGCCGGTGGTCGTGAGCGTCGTGATCGTGAACTAGAGCGCGTCGACAAAGCTGGCGATGTGCGGATTGATCTTGTGCTGGGTGACGTAGACGACCGACGTCACGACGGAGATGAAGACGCCGAGATTGACCGTCCGCTGGATGATTTCCTCGGCGCGCCAACGCCCAATAATTGAGTGTCTTACCGATACAACCGGGCCGATAAGGCCGGAGCAGGCCATAGCGGCATCGTTGCCACAGTGGCGCCCGGAAAAACACCCCGGGTTGTTTTGGAGCTAGAGTTGCATTCCGGCAGAGAATAACCTGGAGTTGCTTAAGCACCGCACCGAACCTTAACCGGTAGCGGAAATTTGGGGAGATGAAATATATGAAGAAGACTCTAGTCGTCGCTGCTGCAGTGCTCGCACTGCCGGTGGCCGCGCAGGCCCAGTCGTTGCAGCCCGGAGGTGTCTACATTGGTGCCGAAGGTGGCCTCAATTGGATGCTGAACAGCTCCTTTACCGGAATCCTCACGGTTCCGCCTTTCGGGTCGGCAAGCACGTCGATTAACGCAAGTTACAACACGGGTTGGCTTGCTGGCGGCGTTATCGGCTACGACCTTCTCGGCCCTCGTGTGGAACTTGAAGGCGTTTACCGTAGCAATTACGGAACCGTAAGCGTACCGGGGATCGGCGGCAGCGCGAACGCCAATGTCGATCAGATATCGGTCATGGCCAATGCCTACTATGACTTCATGGCTGGCCAGGCGTTCGTTCCCTATGTGGGTGCCGGCGCCGGTGTGGCTTTCCTCACGGCCGGTGCTGCTGGCGGCACGGCCAACGCCACGGCGTTTGCTTACCAGGCGATGGCCGGCGTGGGCTGGAATTTCGACCCCCAGATCCGGCTCAATCTGGAAGGCCGTTACTACGGTACGACCGCTCCCAATTATAACTACACAGGCAGGGCGGCCGGCTTTCCATTCCAGTTGAACGGTACAGTCCCGAACAACAATTTCAGCTTGATGGTGGGCCTGCAGCTCAAGTTCGGCTCGGCGCCGGCCGCTCCGCCGATCCCGCCGCCGATCGTTGCTCCGCCGTCGTTCATGGTGTTCTTCGACTGGGATCGCTCGAACCTGTCGGCCCAGGCGCTGACGACGATCAAGCAGGCTGCCGGCGCCTACAAGGCCAAGGGCAACGCCCGCATCACGGCGACCGGTCACACCGACACGTCGGGTACCGAGGCCTACAACATGGCGCTGTCGCTGCGTCGTGCGAACGCCGTCAAGGACGCCCTGGTTCGCGAAGGCGTGCCGGCGACCGCGATCGCGGTGGTTGGCCGTGGCGAGCAGGGTCTGCTGGTGCAGACCGGCCCGAACGTCCGCGAGCCGCAGAACCGTCGCGTCGAAATCGTCATCCAGTAACTGCTGTTCACACAAAACCAGACCGTCCAAAGCACTGGCCTGTCGTTGGAAAGTCGGGGGAGCGGCCGGGTAATTCCCGGCCGTTTTCTTTCCTGACGATGCCTTTGGCGCGTGCCGGGCGGAATCTACATCATCCAGGCTCGCCCATCGGGACCCGGAAGCGCACGGCGCTCATTCACCCCCGCCGCTCCCGCTCAAACACCCTCATTCGGAATCTGCAGAACGATGCCGCAGTGCTTGCAGTGCACGGCGTCGATGTCGTGCACGAGGAGTGCGCAGGACGGGCATTCGAAGCGGACCTTGTTGGGCCGGAAGATGGCTTGCAGCAGGCGCAGGAAGAGGCCCACGCCGACGACCATGATGATGACCGCGAGGAGCCGGCCGCCGGGGCCGGTCAGGGTTATGTCGCCGAAGCCGGTCGTCGTGAGCGTGGTGATCGTGAAATAGAGCGCGTCGACATAGTTGGCGATGTGCGGGTTGATGTTGTGCTGGGTTACGTAGACGACCGACGTCACGATGAAGATGAAGACACCGAGGTTGACCGTGCGCGTGATGATGTCCTCGTGCTGCCGGAACCACGCCGAGTCCTGCCGCAGGTCGCGCAGGAGGTGGTAGGAGCGCAGCAGGCGCAGGGCCCGGGCGATGCGCAGGAACCCGAAGTTTTCGAGGAAGACGGGCAGCAGCAGCGATGCGATCACGACCAGGTCGGCCGCCGACGTCAGGCTGAATAGATGGCGCAGAGGTCTGCGTTGCGCCCAGAGACGCGCCAGGAACTCGATCGACAGCAGGACGCCGATAACGAGATCGAGCGCGATCATCCACGGCTGGTGTCCCCCGAAGGGCGAGACGAGGAACAGGGCAATCGTCGCTACGTCGAAACAGATGAGCCCGTAGCGAAACCGGCGCGCCCGCCTGTCGTCGCCGAAGTAGAGCGCCTGGATCTTTCCGCGCAATCCGACTGTTGCCATGCTTCCAATTACCATGGCCGCGGCCGGCGCCGGAGTCCGGCGTCGACCTAAACGGCTTTGGCCTTTGGCCACGCCATCGTCCGGCGCGGGCCGTTCAGGCGGAAGATCAGGAATCCGATGATCAACAGGTTCAGCACATTGAACGCCACACCCGAGGCGAAGGCCGGGGCGTAATAGCCGTAGTGGTCGTAGAGCAGGCCGGCCCACCAGCTTCCAACGGCCATGCCGCTCATCGCCGTGAACAGGGTGAGCGGGATACGCCAGGAGGCTTCCGACGACGGGTAGAGGTCGCGGATGGTGACGGCGTAGGACGGGATGATGCCCGCGAAGCCGAGGCCAAAGGCGGCGGAGATGGCGAACAGGCCGGCCTCGCCTTGCGTGAACGAGAAGGCCGCGATGGTGACCGCCTGGAAGGCCGAGCCGGCCATGATCGTGCGCAGGCCACCGACCCGGTCGGCCAGTGCGCCCCAGGCCTGGCGCGCGAGGAAGGCTGCCGCCAGCATGATCGACAGCATGGTGGCGCTGCGCGTTGGCGTGATGCCCATGTCGCTGCAGAAGGCCACGAGATGGGCCTGCGGGATCGCCATCGGCATGCAGCAGCAGAAGCCCGCGATGCAGATCAGCAACTGCGCCAGATTGGGATGAAGCCCGGCGACGAGTCGCTTGCCTGTTGGCGTCGTGGTCGCGGTTTGCGTCGTAGCGGCGGCCGGCGTCTCGACCGGCGCCGCCGGCGGGGGCTTCAGGAAGAAGGTCGCCGGCAGGATCAGCGCCAGCACCACGCCGGCATAGGCCAGCATCACCGCCTGCCAGCCCCACGAGCTGATGCCGGCCTCGAAGATGGTCGGCCACAGCACGCCCGCCACGTATTGGCCGGAAGAGATCAGCGCGATCGCGGTGCCGCGGCGGCGGTCGAACCAGCGGCTGACATAGATCAGCAGCGGCGGGTAGACGCCGCCATTGCCCAAAAGGCCGAGCATCAGGCCGTGGCCGAGATAGAGCGCCCACAGGGTGCCGTGCGAGGAGAGCGCCAGCCCGCCCGCGATCATGCAGGCGCCGATGGCGACGGTGGCGCGCACGCCGATCCGGTCGGCCAGCCAGCCCATCAGGATGCCGCCCGCGCCGGTGCCGACCCAGGCGAGCGAGCCCGCCAGCACCAGCACCGAGCGTTCGAGGCCCAGCGCCTCCTGCATCGGCTTCAGGCCGACGACGATCAACAACGGCGAGCCGAACGACACGGAGAGGATCGCGAGCGTCAGCCACGCCGCCCGCCACGAGCGCGGGCCCTCGATGCTGCCGGTCTTCGGCGCAGCGCCATGCGGCGAGCCATCCATGTCGTTTCCCCCGAAAGGCTTCTCGTTGGCGCCCGGTGACTCCCGCGGCGCGATCGGCATAGTCTGCGGAGCGGCGGAGAATGGCTACGGCGACGGCTGCATGGCGGCTAGGCCGTCCGTGCGGGGAGAACGACATGCGCGAGCAACCCACGAGGACCGCGGGCCCGATCATCCGCTACGTGCCGGCGGGCTACCTGATCGCAAGCTTCCTTTATCGCGTGCTGGTGACGGCGCACGAATATCCCGGCCGCACCATGACCTACATCGACATGGCGCTCGATGCGCTGGTGATCGCCGGCGTGATCGCGATCCGCGCGCAGGTGCCCAAGACGCTGTTCTGGCTGGCCATGGTGGCCGGCATCGGCCTTTTCGCGATCCGCCTCAACGGCACGGCGAGCTGGTGGACCGGCCACCTCTTCTACGCGCTGTCGCCGCGCTGAGGCGCTACTTCGCGGTGAGACGGGCCAGCAGCGCGCCGATGGCGCCGCCGCCCAGAAGACCCGCCATCATGATCAGGTAGCGATCGAGCGTCGTGCCGTAATAGGCATACTGGAACACGGCCCAGGCGCCGATCGCCATACCGACGAAGGCGCCGGGCACGGCCCAGCGATACCAGCGCGGCCGCTCTCCCCACTTCACCCGCATCGACGCCTCCCTCTCCGGTGGCTTTGCATCAGACACCGCAAGCCGATAGGTGTCACGCGCCATGACGCCGACACCCGAAGCGACCTTCGACGAGCTGCCCGTGCCGCTGGCGCTGGGCTCGACCTTCTTCAGCCCGGCCATCGAGTCGGTGCGGAAATTCGCCTACGCCGTCGAGGACGAGAGCGGCTGGCTGGTCGGCGATCCGGCCGACGCGCTCGTCCATCCGCAGTTCCTGTCGACCTATATGTGGTGGCCCTCGGGCTTCTACCTGCGAGCGCCCGGCGAGATCGGCCATTTCGGATTGTTCCGCCAGCGCTACGGACACCTGATCGGCACGCCCTTCCTGCACGGCAAGTCGTCGGCGCGCTTCCTGCGCCCGTTCCGGCTCGGCCGGCCGATCCGTGCCGACGTCGAGCTGGTCGAGAAATATCGCACGCGCGGCCGCGACTTCATCGTGATGCGTGCGTCGTTCTTCGACGCCGACGAGAATGCGCTCGCCGTGTTCGACCATGGCTGCGCCATCCGCAGCGACCAGGTACAGCGCGCACCGTCCGCGACCCGGCCGCCTCCCGCGGCGCCGGTTGCGGGATCTCCCCTGCCGCCGCGCCGCATAGACCTGTCGCTGGAGAAGTCGCGCCTGTTCAGCCTGCCGGCCGAGAACTATCACACGCACGATCACCTCGCGCAGGCGATCGGCGCGCGGGTCGCGATCCCGGCGGCAATGATGTCGTTCGCCTATCTCTCGCGCTTCGCACAGGATGTCTTCGGCGACGAAGCCTGGATCGCGCGCGGAAAACTCGACGCGACCTTCACCCGCATGCTCCAGCGCGACGACGTGCTGAGCGTCGAGGGACATCGCGAGAGCGACACCAGGTTGAACCTCGCCCTCTACAACGCAAGCCGCGCGCCGGTGGCCGTGGCGACGGCCACCGTCGGGCCGGATCCTACTTCCGGGTCAGTCGATCGGAGTAGGTAAAGCAGGCGCCGTTGCGCTTACACCGACTCGGACAGGCTTCGTCTGTCGCTGCGCCGGAACGCCAGCGACGCGACGATGGCCACGAGGGCGAAGGCAGCCAGGACCAGCAGGCTGCCGGCCACCGCTTCGATGAAGGCAGCGCCCATGTGATCGGGTCCGGCGAGGCGCCCGAGCCGCCACGACAGCATCGAGGAGGCCGCCGAGACGCCGATGCAGCTTCCCAGCACGCGGCCGAGATTGACCAGTGCGCCGGCCGACGAGGCGTGGCCCGGTGGCGCGGCGTCTATCGTGGCGTGGCTGTTGGGCGCGAGAAACAGGCCGAGACCCATGCCGAACAGAGCCAGCGTGACGAGGCGCACGACCAGCCGGTCGGGCCCGAAGGCGATGGTGACGAGGCCGAGGATCGCCGCCAGGCAGAGCGCCATGCCGGCCGCGCTGACCCGCCGCGCGGTGAAGCGTTCGCCGAGCTGGGCGCCGAGCGGCGCGAACAGCCCCAGCAGGACCGGGATGGTGGCGAGTTTCAAACCGGCAACGTGCGCGCTGTTGTCGAGGCCCTTCACGAAGGCGAACGACATCAGGAACAGCATGCCGTAGAGCAGCGCATAGCCCATCACCACGCCGGTGAAGCCCGCCGCGAAGTCGCGCGTGCGGAACAGCTCGATATCGACAACGGGCCAGCGCGCCCTCTTCTCGCGCCACAGGAACAGCACGAGAAACAGGATCGACGCGCCGGCCGTCGCCAGCATGACGGGCGATGCGAGCGCCCAGACCGAGACCTGCGTCAGCGCCAGCATGCCGAGCCCCACCGCCGGCACCAGCAGCACCGCGCCCGCCAGATCGAAGGTCTCGTCGCTCTTGCGGTCGCTCTCGCGGCTGCGCGGCAGCACCAGCCAGCCCATTGCGAAGGCCAGAAGGCCGAACGGTACCGCGGCCCAGAAGATCCAGCGCCAGCCCAGCGCGTCGAGCAGGAAGCCGCCGACGATCGGCCCGGTGCTGACGCCCACCGCCTGCGCGGTGGTGAACCAGCCGATGGCGCGCGGGCGTTTGTCCGCCGGCACCGAGGTCACCAGGATGGTCATGCTGTTGGCGCCCAGAAGCCCGCCGCCGACGCCCTGCAGCGCACGTAACGCGACGAGCTGTTCCAAAGACGTCGCCCAGCCGCATAGCAGCGACGCCACCGTGAACAGCGCGAAGCCCACGAGATAGGGCAGCTTCCGCCCCATCATCTCCGAGACGCGGCCCGACACCGCGAGGCTGCAGGCGAAGGCCAGCAGATAGGCGATGGCGACCCAGCGCACGTCGTCGACCCTGACATCGAAGCCCTGCGCCAGCGCCGGCAAGGCAAGTTGCACGATGCTCGCGTCGAGCTGCCCGATGAACGCGCCCGCACAGGTGATGCCGACGACCAGCCAGGGATGGATCGGCAGTCGTTCGAGGAAACGGAGAGGCGGCGGTTCGAGCGTACGCATGGATGAAGAGTGTGTAGCTGTCCGGTGCGGTGCCGAGGAAGGAGCCGGATGGCCGCATCCGAGGAAGGGTCCTTCGCTGCGCTCAGGATGACAAAGGTATTGCAATCATCGCAGTGCGCCGAACGCCCCACCGCTGTCATCCTGAGCGAAGCGCCGAAGGCGCGTAGTCGAAGGACCTTTTTTTTGCGCCGACGACGGCTCTTTTACTCCGGCGGGCGGAACATCGTGATTGCAGTGCTCATGTCCTGCCGATAGCACTGTTCCCAACACAAACGCACCACCGGCTCCGCCGGCTGAGAAAGCGGGAATGGGAAACAGAGGGAACGCCTGATGTCGCCAGCGATCCGGCGGCAGGCGATGATCATCGTGGCGACGCTGGCGACGGCCTATGTCGCGAGCCACTTCTTCCGCGCGGCCAATGTCACGATCGGGCTCGACCTGATGCGCGACCTCGGCATCGGTCCGGAGGCGCTGGGCGCGCTGACCGGCGCGTTCTTCTTCGGCTTCTCGGCGATGCAGATACCTTGCGGCTTCCTGTTCGATCGCTACGGGCCGCGCCGCACGGTGACCGGCATGCTGGTCGTCGCGGTGATCGGCGCCACGCTGTTCACGCTGGCGCCGGGCTGGCCGCAATTGCTGGCCGGGCGCGCGCTGATGGGCGCGGGCTTCGGCGTGATGCTGATCGGCAGCATGGTGGTGATCTCGCGCTGGTTCCCGCCCGACCGGTTCGCCACGCTCGCGGGCGTCGTCCTCTCCGTGGGCCTTTTGGGCAATCTTCTGGCCACCACGCCGCTCGCCTGGGGCACCGGCGAAATCGGCTGGCGCGGCGTGTTCGCGATCATGGTGGCCTTCACCGCGCTGGCCGCACTTGGCGTCTGGGTGATCGTGCGCGACGCGCCGCCGGGCCATCCCTTCCTCGAACGCAAGACCGAGACGGCGGCCGAGATGATGCGCGGCCTCGGCGAAGTGCTGCGCAATCCGCAGCTCAAGTTCATCCTCGCGCTCAATTTCTGCAACTACGCCTGCACCTTCACCGTGCAGGGCCTGTGGGGCGGCCCGTTCCTGCGCGAAGTCCATGGCCTCACGCGGGTCGAGTCGGGCAACGTGCTGCTGGTCGCGGTGATCGCCTACCAGATCGGCATGCTGACCATCAGCCCGCTCGACCGCGTGTTCGACACGCGCAAGCGCATCGCAATCGCCGGGACCGTGCTGATCGCCGCGATCCTCGCGACGCTCGCGCTGTGGGGCAACGCGCCGCTCTGGGTCGCAATGGCGGCCATCATCGGCATCGGCTTCCTCAGCGCCTCGAGCACCATGGTGATGACCCACGGGCGCGGCATCTTCCCCGACCGGCTGATCGGGCGCGGCATCGCCACCATGAACACCTCGGTGATGCTGGGCGTCGCCTGCATGCAGACCCTGTCGGGCGTGATCGTCGGCGCCTTCACGCCGCTGCCCGACGGCGCGCGCTCGGAGGAAGCTTATCGCACGCTGTTCGGGTTCATGGTCGCGGTGCTGCTGGTCGCGCTCACCGTCTACAGCCGTTCGAAGGACGTCCGCCCCAGCGACGAGCTGCGCGCAAGACAGGCGGCACTGAAACCCTGACCGTCAGCGGATCGATCCAACGACACCGTCGAGCAGGTAATCCGTGGTCTGCAGGGCATCGTCGTAGGGACCGAGGACGGCACCGGCCGGCACGACGCGCCTGCCGGCATTGTCGTCGAGCGGCCCGGTGAAGATCGGCATTCCCTTTTTCATCTCGGCAATCGCGCGCGTGGCGACGTCGATGGCGGCAGGCCCCGCCCCGGCGCCGAACGGGCTGGAGCGGATATAGTCCCTGTCGTAGCCGCCAGTCACGAAGGCCGGCAGTGCACCGCCGGCACGGCGCGCCTCGACGAAGCCGCGGAACATCGCTGTCCAGTGATAGTCGGCACCGGTGATGTAGCCCCGGGGCGCCAGCGGCGCCTGGTCGAAGGCGTGGCCGCAGGTCCGCACGCCACGGCTCTCCGCCGTGGCGATGACGGGCTTCGGCGCATCGAGATGGCAGGTGACGACATCGCAGCCCGCATCGATCAGCGCATTGGTCGCCGCCGCATCGCGCGCCTCATCCTCCCAGCCGTCGGTGAAGGTGACGTGCACCCGCACCTGCGGATTGGTGCGGCGCGCGCCCAGCAGGAACGAATTGACGTTCAGCAGCACGGCGGCGAACGGCAGGCCGGCCACGAAGCCCAGCCTGTTGCTGCGCGTGCTGAGGCCCGCCGCGACACCGTTCACATAGTGGCCCTGGTTGATCAGCGCGTTCTGGCTGCCGAGGTTCGCTGGGACCTTCGTCAGAGAAAGCAGCGAGGCTTCGCGGAACGCGACGCCGGGATGGCGGAGCGCCGCGGCTTGCAGGAAGGGATCGTCGCCGAACGAGGTCGAGAAGACGAGGCCGGCGCCGCTCGCGACCAGCCCGTCGATCGCCTTTGCGTACGCCAGGGTCTCGGCAT
Organism: Reyranella sp. GW821-FHT12G01; assembly: GCF_058806575.1. NCBI lineage: Bacteria > Pseudomonadati > Pseudomonadota > Alphaproteobacteria > Hyphomicrobiales > Reyranellaceae > Reyranella > Reyranella sp. GW821-FHT12G01. Next base: position 1,888,265 of record NZ_JBXAPV010000001.1, on the reverse strand, counting down.
TCTCCTGGCCGCTGCCATAGTCGGTGCTCTCGGGCAGGTACGGCGCCTCGACCAGCGTCACGCCCCGTTGCCGCGCGAGCTCGGCCGCCGCGACGACGTGCGACTGGTTCCAACCCCAGTCGAGGCGCGGGCCGATATAGACGAAGCCGACAGTGAGGTCGGCCGCTTGCGCCATGCAGCCGCCGCTGAAAGGCGACGCAAGCGCCGCGGCGCCTAGAAACGCACGCCGCTTCATCGTCCTAGAGCGGCCGGCAGTTCAGCGCGACGATCTGCATCGAGCGCCCGGCCTTGCCGTCGCAGCCCAGCCGCTTGCCCTTCTCGTAGAACGGCGGATCGAAGAAATAGGCGAAGTCGTCCGTGTCCTGCGCGTCGATGATCCGGTAGAGCTTGTAGGGACCGCTGCGGCAGATCACCTGCCGACTGTCGACGAAGAGCCGCGCCGGCAGCACCAGCACATATTCGACATTCGGATCGGCCGCGCAGAATTTCTCTTGCAGTTCGGCATGATCCCGCGCCTCGATGATCGACGCACGCTGCGCCATCGCAGGTTCCACGAGCGCCAGCAGGCCGGCCGTAACGGCCACGAAGACAGATCGCTTCACCACGCTCCCCCGAGGCTCTGCAATTCGCAGTGTGCCGGAAGGTGCGTGATGAAGCCAGTTGCCTGTTCTCTCTGTCGGGACCTTACGCCGGGTCGCGATAGGGCATGGCGCCCAGGTAGTTACGCTTGCCGACCGGCACGCCGTTGTGGCGCAGGATCGCGTAGGTCGTCGTGACGTGGAAATAGAAGTTCGGGATGACGTGCTGGACGAAGAATTCCTCGCCCGACAGCGACTTGCCGTTCCAGCGCGGCTGGGTGATCCGCCGCTCGGCCGCCTGCGCGAACGCGTCGGCCTTGAAGGTCTTCAGATAGGCGACGGTGCCCTCGATGCGCGCCTTGACCTCGGCCAGCGTCGCCTCGGTATCGGCGTTGACGGGCGCGTCCTTCTCCGTGCCGGCCAGGCGCGCGGCGCCGAGCTTGGCGGTATCGCAGGCGGTCTGGACCTGCTGGATCAGGTTGAATTGATCGGGCGACAGACGCGATTGCAGCAGGACGGAAACATCGAACTTCTTCTCGGCGGCATACTTCTCGGCCTCGGTGAGGATGGCGAGAAGATTGCCCAGCATCTTGCTGAACTGGCCGACGACGATTGTGTGGATCATATGAACCTCGGTTGGAGTGGTGGTTTGACCCCAGCCCCTACGCGATTCCAACGGCGACCGCCATAGCTGCGCATGTTCCTCTCCCCCGCTAGGGGGAGAGGTTAGGTGAGGGGGTTACAGGCGGTGAGAGTGTGCGTCGCCCCCTCACCCAGCCTCTCCCCCTAGCGGGGGAGAGGAGTCCGAGCCTTCAGCATCTCCACATGCTCCGTGAGATGGCGATGGAAGTGGCCGATCGCCTGCTCGTAGTGGCCGAAGGTGAAATGCGTGTTCGCGCCCGACGCCAAACCGAGCTGGATCTCCGTCGCGGCGTGCCGGTCTTCCAGAATGCCGCTCTCCTGCACGAAGTTCGCATCCTTGCGCGCCTGCTCGATGTCGAGCGGCTTGCCGTTCTTGATGCGTGGCGCGAGCTGGTAGACGACCCAGTGCGTCTCCGAAGGCGAGACCGGCTCGAGGATGATCAGGATGGCGTGGCTCGACAGCACGCTGACATGGGTGTTGGGAAAGAGCTGGTGCACGTCGGTGATGCGCCCCTGCGTGCTCCATTCCTCGCGCGGCATCGCTCGCAGCTTCTCGATGCGGCGGAACGGAAAGACGATGCGCGAATTGCGGCCGTGCAGCTCGACGACGTTGAGATTGTCGTAGCCGTAGGGGAAGAACGACTGATTGTGCAGCGCCTTGATGTGGTAGCCCTCCATCGAGGTCTCGCCCAGCACCTTCCAGTTCGCCTTGTCGTCGAACTCGATCTTGTTGAAGAGCACGTAGTCGTCGGTCAGCACCTCAGGCAGGTCTCCGAGCGGGCCGTCCGACAAGGGCTCGTCCTGCGTCACGAAGACGATGCCGTTCCTCTCCTGCACCGAAGCGACCGGCACCAGCCCGTGCGCCTCCTTGTCGAGGCCGGGAAAGCCGTCCTCACCCGGGATGTGGCGCAGTGAGCCGTCGAGCCCGTAGGTCCAGGCATGATAGGGGCAGGCGAAGGCGCGCTTGCAGCCCTCGCCCTCCTCCAGCTTCATGCCGCGATGGCGGCAGGCGTTGCGGAAGCCGCGCACCACGCCGTCGGTGCCGCGCACGACCAGCAGCGGCGTGCCGACCGTCGTGCGCGCGATGTAGGAGCCCGGCTCGGACAGTGCCGCCGACGGGCAGAAGGCCATCGGCACGCGGCGCAACACCGCGATCTCGGCCGCAAAGCGCTCGGGAGAATGATAGTTCTCGACCGGCTCGCGCCAGACCACCGTGCCCTTGTCGGTCGTCTTGCCGTCGATATGCGCCAGGATGCGGTCGATCAGGTCGGTCTCGTTCAACAGCGCAGCCATCTTCGTTCCCTCTGCAATCCGGCGCGCCGATACTAGGTCCCGCCCCTCCGCGCGCGCAACAAAAGCGCGAGCCGCGCTGCGAGACCTGCTATCAGGTGGGATGGTCGATCTGTCGTACACGTTCATCTGTGCGCTGGCGTTCGTCGCAATGTTCGGCGGCGGACTGATCGGCCTCTTCCTCTCGCGCGCCCTTCCCCGCCATCACCTCAGCAAGGAATCGGGCGATGTCGTCAAACTGTCGGCGGCCATCGTCGCCTCGCTCACATCGCTGGTGCTGGCGCTGATGCTGTCGTCGGCCAACAGCGCCTATTCGGTGAACGCCGGCATCGTGACCAAGCTCGGCTCCGACATCGTGCAGCTCGACCACATGCTGCGCGCCTACGGGCCCGAGGCCGACGCCGCGCGCAATCGCCTGCGCGACTATGCCGGCCACAAGCAGACCGAGCTGTTCCCACCCACCAGGAACGATGTGCGCGGCACGCGTGGCACCGCCGACCTTCTCGATGCGCTGCTGGGCGAAGTCCTGTCGCTCTCGTTGCCCGACCGACGCCACACGGCACTCGCGACTCAGGCGCTCACCATCACCAACCAGATCTACGCCGAGCGCTGGCTGCTCTGGGAGAACCCCGGCACGACGGTGCCGACGCAGTTCCTGTTCGTGCTGATCTTCTGGCTGTTCCTGGTGTTCGTGAGTTTCGGCGTGTTCGCACCGCCCAACCTCACGGTGGTCGCGAGCCTCGGCCTCTCCTCGCTCGCGGTCACCGGGGCGATCTTCCTGATCCTGCAGCTCGGCGACCCCATGCATCACAGCTGGCTGCAAATCTCCGGCGAGCCGCTGCAGCGTGCACTGGACGAGATCGGCCGGCCCTAGCCGCGCCTCACCACTCGCCGCAGCCGAACTTGAGCAGGTTGCCGTGCGGGTCGTGGATGTAGAACTCCTTCATGTTCCACGGCCGCACTTCGAACGGCGACAGGCGCGGCACGCTGAGCGCCGCGAACTCGGCATGCAGGGCGCCAACCTGGCCGCCACGGATGTAGCAGGACGTATTCTGGGGGAACTTCGGATCGTCGGTCTTCCAGAAATGGAGCTCCATCTCGTCGCGCTTGACGATCAGGTAGTTCACATCCTCGTAGCCGACGGTGAAGCCGAGCTTCTTCGTATAGAAGGCGCTGGTCTCGGCGATGTCGAGCGAGGCGAGGATCGGGATGGTGCGTGCGTAATCGACGGTCATGCACCAACCCTGAAGGTTGGCCCCTCAGCGCGTCAAATGACGAAAGCTCAGGGCGCCCCTTGTCCTAGCATCACGCTGTGGGATGGCCGGCCGCCGATGGAAAGCCAGCCCTTGGCGGCCGCGAAGGCGACGGCGGCATCGACCGCCGATGGCTTCTCGTCGCCCAGCTCCCGCTGCACCAGTTCGAGACCGATCCAGGTCTCACGGTCGCTGCGGACGCCGCGTACGGCGCGACAGACACGAACGGCCAGATCGTAGATCGTCTGTTTCCGTTCCATGACTTGACCTCCAACGCTGCCATTCACACGGTTTGCGCCGTTCTTAACTCCCGAGAGGGCCAACGGTTCCCCGGCCCATTCTTGTAGATAGGACACGATGGCTGCATCGACCGCCCGTCCCGCGAAAGGCGGGGATCGACCCCTCTCACTTGCCGAACTGGAAGGCCGTGGCGAGAGCATCCGAAGGGCGATGGATGCCGCACTCGGTCTTCTCGAGTCCGCGCCACCGGCCCGCGCGCGGGTCCTCGCCCGGCCGGATGGCCGAGGTGCAGGGCGCGCAGCCGATCGAGGGATAGCCGTGCGCCGCCAGCGGATGCTCCGGCAGGCCGTGGCGTTCGGCATGGGCGTCGATCTCGGCTTGGGTCCAGCGCGCCAGCGGATTGATCTTGGCCTGCACGCCATCGACCTCGAACACGGCAAGCTCGCTGCGCGTCGTGGCCTGGAAGCGCTTGCGGCCGGTGATCCAGGCATCGAAGCCCGACAGCGCACGCTGCAGCGGCTCGATCTTGCGGAAGGCGCAGCAGCCGTCGGGATCCCAGGTGGCGCGGCTCAGATCGGCATCGCGGCGCGCCACTTCCTCGGCCGACGGACCGACACTGCGCACGTCCAACAGGCCGAGATGGCGCACCAGACGATCGCGATGTTGGAGCGTCTCGGGAAAGTGGCGGCCGGTATCGACGAACAGCACCGGCGTCGCACGATCGACCTCCGCCACCAGGTGCAGCAGGACACTCGAGTCCGCGCCGAACGACGAGACGACGGCGATGCGGCCGGTGAAGACCTCGCCCAGGACCGCCTCCAGGATGCGCGAGGGTGACGTTCCGTCGAAGCGACGCCTCAGGTCGACGACATGTTCTGCTGAAGTCGGCATGGTTCCACTCATCCGGTCCCGAAGGACCGGCCAGGTCTCTTGAAAATGTCTCGGGGAAGTCCGGCTCAGCTGAGCCGGCAATCGATGCGGTATATGCCGCGTCAACAGATCGTATGATTCCGAAGAAGGACCGAGGTCATCGCTGTCTCACTTTCGACGCTCCAGAAATGCGCCCGGAGACGTCGCGGAACAATGGTTTGCTTTGTCGAACTTGGCGCGAAACGCAGCAGGATCTCCCCGCTGCGACGATGCCTCGCGAATGTGTCTTGCTCCGCGCTTAGTACTGGTCCGCTTCCTCGATGGCGTGGGCCAGGTCGCGTTCGACTTCGCCGGTGAGATCCCCCAGCGTGTCGCTGACGCGGGCCATCGCCTCGTCGACGTCGTGGCTCAGCACGTCGAACTCGTTGGCCAACCGGTCGAGCACGGCGCGGATATCGACCTTCGCCCTGAGCTCCGCCCGCCGCAGCGCGTCGAGCTGGTCGCGCGCATCCGGCGCGCTGGTGAAAAGCCGCGCCCACTCGGCAAGTATCGACAAGGGCGCACCCGGAAGGGCCGCGAGCACGTGTCGTCCAATGCTCATGATATTCTCCAAATGATTGTCTTTGGGAACGTGACGGCCCGACAGGGGCCGATCGATGATGGAGGATGGGTCGTCATGCGGCGCTCGCGCCGCGCGCGATCAACAGGGGCGACAGCGACAGGAAGCGTGTGTGCGGGCCGAATGTGCGGGCAGGTCTGCGGGCATCATCATGACCTAAACGTGGCGGCGATGGCGGCAACAATCAATGAAACGAGTCCGTCGATTTGCGCGCTCGATGGAGCCAATCTTTTCTTCTCGTTCCGACGTTGCAGAATGAACCTTAGTGAAGAGTTCGGTTGGCGACCGGCGTCGTGGGACCCCACGCACTGCGCAGGACGTGCGCGATGGTATTGGCGGACGTCGCGGGGCGTGACTTCGGCGCGTGCCGGCGATCCGGATTGAAGCGTGCGACAGGCGTCGCGAACACCGTGGGCAGGATCAGGAAGCCCAGCATGTGGCCCGACTGCGTGATGATCGCGGGATCGGTGCGCAGGGCGACCGCGGTGGCGAGGCCGTCCTCTGCATTCGCCGTCCAGCCCAGCGCCTCGATCTCGTCGGCGGGGGCCCTGCTCCAGTCCGCCGTCCCCTCGATCAGCGCGAGCGCATCGGCATAGGCGTGCAGGCTGTAGCGTGACGGCTGCCGGCCGTCTGCTTCGACCAGGCGATGCAGCAACCGGATCTCGGCCGCGATCGCGGGAGCCAGCGTCGGATTGCCGAGCGCGATCGACGCCAGGCCGAACAGGGCATCGAAGATCTTGAACGGATGCCGCGCCGCCGCGAGCTGCGCGAGATAGTTCGGGATCACCGGCTCGCCGAACGCAGCGGCCGAGCGGGCGGCGCAGGCCGCCAGCCAGGTCGTGCGTTCGCGCAGCAGCGTGAAGGTCGGCGTCCAGTTGACCCAGTTGAACTGCCGCGCCATCTCGCCCAGCCACGGGCCGGCCGCGGCATCGGACGCGAGCAGGATGAATTGCGCGGCCGCATGCATGCGCTGCCAGTACTGGAACAACAGGCTCGTGCGCACCGGCGTGCCCGGCTCGGCGGGAACCACATGCGAGCGAAGCAGATCGAGCGTCACGGCGATGGACGCCGCGGTCTTGTAGGCCACCTGCTCGACCGCCGGCGCCCAGGGAAGCAAGGCATCGAATTGCCGGCGCGACGGCGTCTCCGCCGGGCCCAGCAACGGACGCACCAGCTTCGTCGCGTCGGCCAATGCCGTCGATTGCGTGAGGGCCGCGATCATGGCGCGGCCGATGGAGGGACCATTGGCTCGTAGAGTTTCAGGACCGACGAGGCCGATACCACTCGGTCTCTTCCGTTCGGCGATGACGCGGCTGCCCTCGACGGTCAGCCAGACACCCCGGTCGGGTTGGCTGACCGCGAACGAAGCACCGGCCGGAACCCCGGCCAGGCCGCGCAGCATCTCGTTGAGGTCCCTGTCGCTGCCCATGGCCAGGGCCACGGCCAGCGTCCGCGCGATCTCGGTATCGACCGTCTGGTCGTCCAGGGTCTTCGCGCGGGCGCCGCGCCGGTCTCCCGCCCATTCCCTGCCGAGCGACAAGGCCCTGCCCCTACCAGTCGCGGGCGAGGCCGAGCAGCCCCAGAAGCTCGCGGCGCAGGCGCAGCAGCTCGGGATGATCGCGATGGCGCGGATAAGGCAGGTCGACCTTGAAGTCGGCACGGATGCGCGCCGGCCGGTCGCTGAACACGATCACCCGGTTCGAGAGCAAGAGCGCTTCCTCGACATCGTGCGTCACCATCAGCACGGTGAAGCCGCGCGCCTGCCACAGCCGCGTGATCTCGCCCTGCATCGTGAGCCGCGTCAGGCTGTCGAGCTTGCCCAGCGGCTCGTCGAGGATCAGCAGGCGCGGATCGTTGACCAGCGCCCGCGCCAGCGACGCACGCTGCGCCATGCCACCCGAGAGCTGGTGCGGATAGACCTGCGCGAACTGGTCGAGCCCGACCAACGCCAGAGCCTCGTCGACCCTGTTGCGCTGCTGCTTCAACAGTCCCCTCGCCTCCAGCCCCAACGACGCGTTGCGCCACACCGTGCGCCACGGATAGAGCGTCGGATCCTGGAAGACGACGACCCTCGACGGATCGGGACCGGTGACTTCCTCGCCGTCGACCGCGAGCCCGCCGTGGCGCGGCCGATCGAGGCCGGCCACCAGCCGCAGCAGGGTGGACTTGCCGCAGCCGCTGGGTCCGAGGAGCGCCACGAACTCGCCCGGCTCGACGTTGAAGGACACTTCCTCCAGCACCGGCAGATATTCGCCGTGCAGGACGAAACCGTGATCGATGTCGCGCACTTCAAGCGCCGCGCCGGTGGCAAGCACCGGCGCCTTCGTTGCAAGCGCTACCATTGGACGAGTCCTTTCTGCCAGGCGAGCAAGCGGTCGCGCACGCGGAACAACAAGGTGATCAGCGCCGAGCACATCAGCGCCATGACGAGCAGCGCGCCGTACATGTTGGCGTAGGCCGCCCAGCCCTGGGCCCATTGCAGGTACCAGCCGAGGCCCGACTTCACGCCGAGCATCTCGGCCACGACCAGCACCGCGAAAGACGAACCCAGCCCCATGAACAGGCCGACGAAGACGTGCGGCAGCGCCGCCGGGATCGCGACCTTGAAGATCAGGAAGCGCGGGTTGGCGCCGAGAGTGCGCGCCACGTCGTAGTAAGCCGTCTGCACGCCCGCGACGCCGGACCAGGTGAGCACGGTCAGCGGGAAGGCCGTCGCCAGCGCGATCAGGAAGGTGCTGGCCGCCGCGCTGGTCGGGAAGATGAAGAAGGCGAGCGGCAACCACGCGGTGGCGGGCAGCGGCCCCACCAGCCGCATCAGCGGATGGATCCAGTAGCCCGCGCGCTTGGACCAGCCCAGCGCCACGCCTACCGAGAAGCCGATCACCGCGCCGATGGCGAAGCCGCGGAACAGCAGCCACAGCGAGGCCAGCAGCGAATCGCCCAGCCGCCGCCAGTCGTCGGTGTAGACCTCGACGAAGGCCTGCGGTGACGGAAAGAACGGCAGCGGCAGCAAATCTAGCTTGGCGGTCACGATCTCCCAGACCCCGAGCCAGATCGCCAGCACCACGAGCCACGGCGCGTAACGGCCGAGCTTCGCCAACGGCACCAGCAGCCAGCCGCCGGCATAGGCCGCCAGCTGGACCGCGCCGAAGGCCAGCGCGAGCGCGGCCAGCAGCGACGTGCGATCGAGTTCCTGCGCATCGGGCCACTGGAGCGTGAGGACACCCACGCCCAGCCAGGCCAGGCCCGCCACGGCCAGCAGGAGAGCCGGCCGTGGCAGCGGTTCGTCTATGGCGACGGAGACGCGCAGCTTGCGCGGCTCCCTCTCCACGATGGTGGTTTCAGCGATCGTCGTCACATCTGCCTCCGTCAGGACAGCACGTCGGCGGTTACCCGCGCGGCGTACTTGTCGATGTCGGTGCTCTGCTTGAACACGGCGACCTGCTTCAGCTCCTGGCCGTAAGCCGCGATCTGGCTGCGCAGGTCGGCCGCGAGCGGCGCGTGATGATGCGTGTGGCTCTTCAGCATCGCGACGAGCTGGTCGACCGGCGCCTTGGCGTGCGGCGCGAAGATCGCCGCCGCCGCTTCCGGGTTCGCCGCGACCCACACCTGAGCTTCGAGCAGCGACTGCACCAAAGCGGCCGCCACCGGCTTCTCCTGGCGGATGAGGTTGCCGCGGATGCCCAGCACGCAGCAGGTGCGATGGGCGAACTCGCCGCTCAGATTGTTGGCGATCTCGGTGAGACCGTCGCGCTCGCGCGCCATCCAGCCCAGCGGATCGCCCTGGCAGAAGCCCTGCACTTCGCCCTTCTTGAGCGCGACCGGCAGCACGTCGCCGGGGAACACCTTCCATTCGACGTCCTTGTTGGGATCGACGCCGGCCTGGTGAAGCATGATCGAGAAGAAGTTGCGGTCGGGCGCGGCGAGATCGGTGATGCCGATCGCCTTGCCCTTGAAGTCGGTGATCTTCGTGATGCCGCTGTTCGGCGCCGCGAACAGTCGCATGCAGCCGCCATGGATGCCGGCCGCGATCTTGACGTCGAAGCCGCCTTCCAGCGGCTTCAGCCAGCGTAGCGCCATGCCGACGCCGGCATCGGCCTTGCCGGTCGCGATCGCTTCCAGCAACTGGTCGGTCGAACCGCCGAAATTGATCAGCTCGACATCGAGATTGTGCTGCTTGAAGTGGCCCTTCTCCTGCGCCACGGCGACGCCGACGGTGCAGATCGCGGTCGCGTTCCAGGTGAGCTTCAACGACCGCTTCTCCGGCAGCACGACGGGCGTGCCGAACGAGGCGCGGCAGATCGCGGGATCGAATTCGGCCGGCAAGCCGCCGCTCGTCAGGGCGCGGGCCAGCACGCCGACCGGCAGAAGAGCGCCGGTCGCCGCGGCGGCATGAAGGAAGTGACGGCGGTTGGGAAAACGAGACATCGGGTACTCCAGGGGACGCAGAACAAAACGCGGTAGGTGACGAGAGATCTGGTCGAGCGGAGGCGAGCGACAGCAATCGGGGACGACGGCTGGGCGTGCGACTCCGGCCTCGGGGCTGAGGTAATCGTGGTTGGGGGGACCGAAGCTGGACGGTGATCCGACTTCGGCGTTATCGGATTGCTACGCTCAGCGCGTCGCGGACTTGGCCGGCTGGTAGATCTGGTCGAACAGCGCGCCGTCGGCGAAGTGCGTGGGCTGGGCCTTGCTCCAGCCGCCGAACACGTCGCCGATCGTCACGAGCCGGATCTTGGGGAAGCGGGCGACGTCGGTGGGATCGGCACTCTCCGGATGGAGCGGCCGGTAGAAGTTGCGGGCGATGATCTTCTGGCCCGCCGGCGAGTAGAGGAAGTCGAGATAGGCCTGCGCCACCTTGCGGGTGCCGCGCTTGTCGACGACGACATCGACGATCGACACCGGCGGCTCGGCCAGGATGGAGAAGTCCGGCACGACGATGTCGAACTTGTCGGCGCCGAACTCCTGCAGGATCAGGAAGGCCTCGTTCTCCCAGGCGATCAGCACGTCGCCGACCGCGCGCTGGGCGAAGGTCGTGGTCGTGCCGCGCGCGCCGGAGTCGAGCACCGGCACGTTCTTGTAGATCGCCTCGACGAACTTGCGAGCGGCGGCCTGGTCACCCTTGGTCTTGTCGAGTTCGTAGGCCCAGGCCGCGAGATAGTTCCAGCGCGCGCCGCCCGAGGTCTTCGGGTTCGGTGTCATGACGGAGATGCCGGGCTTGGCGAGATCGGACCAGTCCTTGATGCCCTTCGGGTTGCCCTTGCGCACCACGAACACGATGGTCGAGGTGTAGGGTGAGCTGTTGTTGGGCAGACGCGACTGCCAGTTCTCCGGCAGGCGCTTCGATTCACGGGCGATGGCGTCGATGTCGCCGGCCAGCGCCAGGGTGACGACGTCGGCTTCCAGCCCGTCGATGACCGAGCGGGCCTGCTTGCCCGAGCCGCCGTGAGAGGTGCGGATCGTCACCTTCTGGCCGGCGGCCGCCTGCTCCTTCACGAAGGCATCGTTCAGCGCCTTGTAGAGTTCGCGGGTCGGGTCGTAGGAGACGTTGGTCAGCACCACGTCGGCCTGTACCTGGGGGGCCGGCGCCTGGGCGCGCGCCGCGACGATGGTGGTCATCAGGCCCGCCGCGATGGCGACGGCCGCGATGAGGCTTTGTCGGGTAATCATGGGAAGTCTGCCTCCGATCAATGCGCGAGGGACGAGCGGCCGGCGCCGCGCTGCAGCCGGGCGGCGGCGAGGCGGGCATGGCCGGGCGTGGTGAACTGCGTGCCGTCGAGCGCGAAGTACGGACGGGCGGTCGCATGGAAACGGAAGGCGTTGCCTTCGCGCAGGACGATGCCCGCGGGCTCGCCCCAGATTTCGACGATGAAGGGTTCGGACATGGCTCTACTCCTCCAGCCCTGAGAAGGGCCGGTCTGATCTCGCAAAAACTGTCTGTCTTGTTTGGAAGTGCGGCTCAGCCGAGCCGGCAACACATGCGGCACATGCCGCGTCGACAAGTCGTTTGGAGGGGAAGAGCCGGAAGAAGGGCCTGGGTCATCGCTGTCTCATCCATCGTAAGCGGAGCCCACGAAAGTATCGTGACGCTTTAGCACTTGATGACGCGGCGCAAGCTGCTCCTCAAATCCCGCGGTCTTTCGACGCTCTGAAAATGCGCCGGAACGCGCCAGCATCCAATGGAGAGCTTTGCCAAACTTCGGACAGGACGGAGAACGATCTGCCTCGCCCGGTCGGTTGCCGGCGAAGAGGATTGCGCTACTCGATCGGCGGCCGCGGCTTTCCCCGTCCCGGCAGGGTACGTGCGATCTCGAGCTCGCGCGCCAGTTCGGGAATGCTCAGCATTCCGGGCCGCAGCGGAAACCGCGCGACCCCGGAATTGCGCCGGTTCTCCTCGGGCCAGATCGCCCGCCGCGCCATGGTCCGCGATTCGTCGTACTTGCCGGAGCGCAACGAGATGATCGCCGCCGCCAGGCAGCGTTGCTCCCATTCCCCGAACGGGCCGACGCCATGCCCCAGCGCGTAGAGGATCTTCCCAATGGCATCCACGGCCATCTTCTTCTTTTCCTCGGATTCGAGCCCTTCGGACGAAAGGGCGAGCGATTTGCGGAGCGCTTCAAGATCGGACATGCGCCCATCCTAGCCGGTACGGCGCCGCCCTGCCGCCTATTTTGCAACCCGGTATCCAGCCCGCACGGAATGTGACGATTCCTGCCGGAAATACCGAATTATCGGACCGGAGCTCCTCGGCCGCGTTCTGCTGTCCGAACGCTGCGCCCGGCTCTCCTGTTCAGGATTGCCGGCCGGCCGGTCTATGCTCTCCCGCGAAGCGCCTGGCAGTGCCGGCGGCCAAAGGAGAGCAGAATGCCCGCGTCGTACGAAATCCATCGCAAGCAGCTCGAACTGATCCTCGAAGCCTGGGGCATGCCCAAGGCGACGGCGGCCGGCACCGCCGAGATCATGAGCTGGGCGGACCTGCACGGCATCGACACGCACGGCATCTCGATGGTGCCGCCCTATGACGAGCGTCGCCTCGCCAACAAGCTCAACGTGACCGCCGAGCCGAAGGTCGTGAAAGAAACGCCGGTCTCGGTGCTGGTCGACGGCAGCGGCGGCCTCGGCCATCCCGCCGGACGTCGCGCCATGGAGATCGCCATCGAGAAGGCGAAGAAGACCGGCATCGGCGTGGCGGCGGTGCGCAACTCCGGTCACTTCGGCGCGTGCGGGTTCTACGTGCTGCAGGCCGTCGATGCCGGCTTCATCGGCATGGCCACCACCTCGGCCAGCGGCATCAACATGGCGCCGACCAACGGCGCGCAGGCTCGCCTCGGTACCGACCCGATCGCCTTCGCCGCCCCCGGCAAGCCGGGCGAACCGTTCCTGCTCGACATGGCGACCACGACGGTGGCCGCCGGCAAGATCCGCAACAAGGCGAACGAGAAGCTGCAGACGCCGACCGGCTGGCTGGTGACCAAGAACGGCCTGCCCAGCACCGATCCGCACGAGGTCAGCAAGGGCGGCTTCATGACGCCGCTCGGCGGCACGCCCGAAGGCAGCAGCCACAAGGGCTACGGCCTTGGCGGCATGGTCAACATCCTGAGCTCGGCGCTGTCGGGCGGCCTGATGGTGACGGACCCGACGCGCAACACGCGGCCGGGCCCGATCGACATCGGCCACTTCTTCCTGGCGATGGATCCCGGCATGTTCCGCGACACCGCCGACTTCCAGGCCGATGTCGCGGCCTTCTGCGACACGCTGCGCGCCACGCGGCCGGCCGATCCCGCCAAGCCGGTGCAGGTCGCGGGCGATCCCGAGCGCCGCACCGCCGCGGCGCGCCTGAAGACCGGCATCCCGGTCGGCCCCAACCTGCTCGCCAAGGTGAAGGAGATCGCAATCTCCTCGGGCGCGAAGTGGATCATGGAGGGCTGATCGCCCTCTCCTTGCTCACGCCGTGGCGGTCTCGCCGATCGCCTTGGCGCCGAGCAGCGCTTCGACCTCGGCGTCGCTGTAACCGACTTCCGCCAGGATCTCCCGCGTATGCTGCCCAAGCGTCGGCGGCAGGCGGCGGATGGCGGCCGGGCTTTCCGAGAAGCGCGCCGGCGGACGGGCCTGCTGGATCTTCCCTTCGGTCGGATGATCCAGCTCCTGGAACAGGCCGACGGCCTTCAGGTGCGGCTGATCCTGGACCTCCTTCATCTTCGCGAACGAGGCGTGCGGCACGTCGATCTTGAGCAGCAGCGCTTCCCATTCGGCGGTGGTCCGCTCCAGGGCGATCTTGTTCATGCGCTTGTAGATCGCGTCGATGTTGGCCGCCCGCTTGATCGGATCGCGCACCGAGAACTCCTCGATGCATTCGGGGTGGCCGACCGTCTCGAAGAAGGTGCACCAGTTATCGCCCGAGTACGGCAGCATGGTGAGCCAGCCGTCCTTGGTCTTCACCGGGCGGCGCTCCTTGACCCGCTTGTAGCCCGCGGGCCCGATCGGCGGGATGAACGCATGACCGCCCAGCATCTCGATGCTGTTGAAGGCCGCGACCGTCTCCAGCATCGGCACCTCGACGAGCTGACCCTTGCCGGTGCGCTCGCGATAGACCAAGGCGGCGGCCACGGCGCCCGCGAGCGCCAGTCCACAGAGCTTGTCGCCGACCAGGCTCGGCACGAAGGCCGGCTCTTCGTCCGTACCGATGGAAGAGGCGAGACCGGAGGCGGCCTGCACGATCTCGTCGAACGCCGGCCGCTTGGCCCACGGCCCGTCCTGGCCGAAGCCGGTGGCGGCCGCGTAGATGATCTTCGGGTTCAGCGCCTTGCAGGCCTCGTAGCCGAAGCCCAGCCGCTCCAGCGCGGCCGGGCGGATGTTGGTGACCAGCGCGTCCGCCTTGGCGATCAGGCGGCGCAGCACTTCGGCGCCCCCTTTGGTCTTGAGGTCGACCGCGACGCTGCGCTTGTTGCGGTTGGCGGCCATGAACTGGCCGCTCATGCCGCGGTTCCGGAACTGGCCGGTGTAGCGCCACTGGTCGCCGGTGAGGCCCTCGACCTTGATCAGGTCGGCGCCCCAGTCGCCCAGCGTCTGGGCGCCGAACGGCCCGAACAGGACGGTCGTCAGGTCCAGAATACGAATGCCGGCGAGCGGCCCGGTTGCCTCGGTCATTGCAAATCCCGCTGATGGTCGGTTCGACCTATCAGATAGACAAGCGCACCCGCTAACGAAAGTGCGGCCAGCCGATCACCGAAATGCAATGCCGGATGAGGTCTCTTTGCCGCATCGGGCCTCGCCCGGCGGCGCGAGCAACCGGTCCTTCGCGCGTTCAGGTCCGACCGAGGAACTCGAGCAACGCCGCGTTGAATGTGTCCGGCACGACGACGTTCACGCCATGGCCGCCATAGTCCGCGACGTTCAGGATCGCGTTCGGCAGGTTGGCCGCCAGTTCCTCGGATTTGGTGACGGGAACGAGCACGTCGTCCCGGGAGCCCATGACGAAGGTCGGCGTCTGGAGTGCGGCGAGGTCGGCCGTCGCGTCGAAGCGCAGCAGCGCCCCGATCCGGCGGCGCAGCGTCTCCTCGCCCTGGAAATGCGCGAGCCCGTGCTCGTCTTCGCGGCGAGCCCGCTCTGCGTTCCCGGCAAGCCACAGGGCCGGATAGAGGAAGATCGGCTGGGCCCGCACATAGGCGGCAGGGCCGGCATGTTTCAGGAGCAGCAGCCGCGCCTCGAAGCAGCGCTTCGTATGGTCGTCAGCCGCCGCCCAGCCGTTGACGACCGTGAGCGACGTCAATCGCTCCGGCGTCCGTCGCGCGAGGTCGAGGCCTATAAGGCCGCCCAGCGCGTGACCGACGAAGTGGCAGGCGGTCGTGCCGGTCTGGTCGAGGATCGCCAGCACGTCATCGGCCATCGAACCGATCGTGTAGTTCTCCGGCAGCTCGCGTTTCGCGCGCCCCGTCCCCGCCTGATCGTAGGTAATGACGCGGAACCTTGTGCGCAGGGCGTCGAGCTGCGGCGCCCAATAGCCCGCCGCGCCGCCCAGGCCGGAGGACAGCAGGACGGTTGGCGCCCCCTCGCCCTGGGTGCTTTCGAGGACGTCGACGCTCACTTAACGCCGACGTGAGCGGTCGTCGCGATCTCGACCAGCGCGTCTTTCTTCACCAGGCCGCACTGGATGCAGTAGCGTGCCGGCTTGTCGCCCGGAAAATACTTCGCGTAGACGGTGTTGATCGCGGCGTAGTTGGCCCAGTCGGTCAGGAAGATCTGGTTGAAGGTGACATCGGCCATCGTGCCGCCGGCCGTCTCGATCACCGACTTGATCTGTTCCAGCACGAATTCGGTCTGCTTGGCGGCGTCGCCGACATGGACGACGTTGGTTTCCTTGTCGAGCGCCAGCGTCCCCGAGACATAGACGATGCCGTCGGCCATCGCGCCGGGCGAGTAAGGCGCGAGCGTCTTGCCGGTACCGGCCGGCACTACAGGCTTCATTGGCATCAGTCTGCCCTCTGCGTGGTCAGGGTGGGATTGGTGTTGGCCTTCAGCGCGGTCTGGAACTCCTCGACCGAGGAGACCCAACCGAAGAACTTCTCGATGTTGTAGAGCGAGGCCTTCTGGATGAAGTCGGGGCCGGCGTGGTGGCAGGCGTCGTGGAGCGCCACGCCGAAATATTCGAGGAAGAAGCCGTCGCGCAGCGTGGACTCGACGCAGACATTGGTCGCCACGCCGGTGAACACCAGGGTGCGGATGCCGCGCGAGCGCAGGATGCTGTCGAGATTGGTGTTGTAGAAAGCGGAGTAGCGCGGCTTCGGGACCACGATGTCGCCCGGCTGCGGCGGCAGCTCCTGCACCAGCTCGTAGTCCCAGCCACCCTTGGCCAGCAGCTTGCCCTGCAGCTCGGGCTTGGCCCGCATGGTTTTGAGCGCGTTCGACTTGTGGAAGTTGGGCGAGCCCGGTCCGCCCGCTTCCACGTAATCCGGATCCCAGCCATTCTGGAAGTAGATGACCGTCACGCCCGCGGCCCGCGCCGCGGCGCAGGCCTCCTTGGTCTTCTCGATGGCGGCGGCCGCGCCGGAAACATCGAAGCCCGCCAGGTCGAGATAGCCACCCTTCGAGGCATAGGCGTTCTGCATGTCGACCACGATGAGCGCGGTCTCCTGCGGCCGGATCATCATCGGCTCGGGCCGCGCCTCGAGATAGCGCGCGTTCGGATCGTCGGACGGGAAGTAGCTGACGGGCTTGGTCATTCCGCGGCCTCCGCGACGGGGGTGACGGCCGAGGCGACATGCCGGCGGCTCCTCATCAGCGGCTGGATGCGCTCGCCGAAGATCTCGGTGCCACTCACGAACTCATCGAAGGTGAGCAGCGTGCCGGCGAGGCCAGGAATGGTCGCGACCTCGTCCATCATCCGCGCCACCTTGGCGTGGCTGCCGACGAGGAGGCCGATGTTCAGGTTCACCGCCGACGTCGGATCGATCATGTGCTTCACGTTGGTGTCGGCGCCGGACTTCTTGTCGGCGCTGCCCTGGTCGGTGAGCCAGCGCAGTGCCTCCAGGTCGGCTCCGTCCTTGTAGTGCTGCCACTTGGCTTCGGCTTCGGCATCGGTCTCGCCGGTAATGATCATGAACAGCGCGTAGGTCGAGATATCGCGACCGGTGCCGGCGGCGATCTTCTGCATGCGCTCGACGGTCTCGGCACAGGCCGTCGGCGTGTTGAATCCCTTGCCGAAGCAGAAATTGTAGTCGGCATACTTCGCCGTGAAGGCCATGCCGGCGTCGCTCTGCCCGGCGCAGATCACCTTCATGGGCTGCTGCGGACGGGGGCTGAGCTTGCAGTCCTCCATCTTGAAGAACTCGCCCTTGAAGTTGGACGTGCCCGTCTCCCACAGCTCGCGCATCACCTGGACGTACTCGGCCGCGAAGTCGTAGCGGCGGCCGAAATACTCGTCGCCCGGCCAGATACCCATCTGCGAATACTCAGGCCGCTGCCAGCCGGTGATCACGTTCAAGCCAAAGCGACCGTTCGAGATCGAATCGATCGTCGAGCACATGCGGGCTGCGATCGCCGGCGGAATCGCCAGGGTCGGCACCGTCGCATAGAGCTTGATCTTTGACGTCACGGCCGCGAGGCCGGCCATCAGCGTGAAGGATTCGAGATTGTGGTCCCAGAACTCGCTCTTGCCGCCGAAGCCGCGCAACTTGATCATCGACAGGGCAAAGTCGAAGCCGTAGCGCTCGGCGTTGAGCGTGGTCTGCTTGTTCAGCTCGAAGCTCGGCTTGTACTGGGGCGACGTCGTCGAGACGATCCAGCCGTTGCTGCCAATCGGAATGAAAACGCCGATTTCCATGAGCCGTCTCCAGACGCGATAACTCCGGAGACTTTTTCAAAAGCCGTCTATTCGATCAACTTCTATAGATTCGCGCGACGGGTCACTTCGGCCCGGTAGTTGCTTGCTTCAACGTCGGCCTGGATCCGCGCACCGGGACCCAGGAAATCGCGTGCCCCGCTCCGGATCAAACCGGGTTCGTCGGGCCCGAGGTCAGGCGGCGCATGTGGCGACGCATGCCGTGATAGTCGTTGATGGCGTTGTGCATCGTGCGCCGGTTGTCCCAGACCGTGATCGTGCCGGGCTTCCACTGGACGCGGCAGGTGAATTCGGGCCGCGTCGCATGCGCCTGCAGCCAGTCGATCATCGGCTTGCTCTCTTCCGGCGTCATGCCTTCGAACGCGATGGTATGGCCAATGCTGCAATAGAGCGCCTTCTGGCCGGTCTCCTCGATCGTACGCACGATCGGATGCACCGACTCGAAGGAGTCGGCATCCTCGGTGCCGGTGATCTTCATGCCGCCGACCACGGAATGGTGCGCCTTGCGGCCGCCGAGATGTTTCAGGCCCGCGCTGTTGACGCCCTTCAGCGTGCCCAACATCTCCTTCATGCGATCCGACAGGGCCTCATAGGCCGCGACCGTGTCGCAATAGAGCGTGTCGCCGCCGCGGTCCGGCGTCTCCAGCGCATAGAGCAAGGTCGCGAGCGGCGGGGTCTTCATGTAGGTCGTGTCGGAGTGCCAGCCGCCACCGAAATTGCGCTTCTCGGACGGCTCCTTGACGATGTCGAACAGGAACGGAAAGTCGTCCATGCCCTTCACGAAGGGATAGTGGTTGGGCTCGCCGAAGCGCGCGCCGAAGTCCATCTGGTCCTGCGGCGACAGTTCCTGGCCGCGGATCGCAATCACCTTGTAGTCGAGGAACGCCTGGTGGACCTGCGCCCAGTCGTGGTTATCCATGGTGCGCAGGTCGACACCCGTCACCTCCGCACCGAGCGAACCCGCGATCGGCGTCACGGTGATGTTGCTGCTGGCCATACGCCCCTCCTGATATCTTACGTCTTCTGTATCGGATGATTAAAGACCCGGCAGCTTGTGACGGCAACCTGGAGACGCCGGGCCGCGCACGGTCAAATATCGCTGGCCGGATATGGACGATCGGCTACGGTGAGGGCCGCATGCCCACGCCCCTCGAAGCCATCACGACCTATTTCCACGCCAAGGACATGAACCGGCCGGTGCTGATGCGGCAGGCCTTTGCCGCAAACGCCCGGCTCGAGATGGTCGTGAAGACCGATGCCATATCCTTTCCGGGTGCGATGGAAGGACTGGCCACGATCGAGGACACCCTGTCCCGCGGCTTCGCCCGCGATTACGAGAACGTCTACACGTTCGGCCTTGCCCAGCCGGCGGCGGCCGACCGGCACCACTTCTCCTGCCCGTGGTTCGTGGCCATGTCGGCGCGCAACAACGGGCCGATGCGCGTGGGCGCCGGCACCTACGACTGGTCCTTCGCCGCGGCCGACGGCCTGGTCGAGAAACTGGTCATCACCATCGATGTGATGGAGGTCGTGCCGGCCAGCCACCTCGACGCCGTCATGAGCTGGATCACCCGCCTGCCCTATCCCTGGTGCACGCCCGGCGAACTCCTGAGCGGCATGCCCGGCGACGCCCACCTGGCCGCGCTGCTCGGTCCCGTCGCCCGCTACCTGAGGGCGATACCGCCGCGCGGCTGAGGCGCAAAATCCGTATTGGTCGGCGTGCGGACTTCCATCAGGATGGTGTCAATCGTTCTCCGGGAGGGAACACAGGATGACCGTCACCTTCAAGCCGCTCACGCCCGTCTTCGCCGGTGAAGCCGGCCCGATCGATTTGCGCCAGGTGCATGACCGCGAATCGCTGGAAGCGATCCGCGCCGGCATGGACAAGTACGCCGTGCTGGTGTTCCGCGACCAGAAGTTCACCAACGAGGAGCAGCTCGACTTCGCGCAGCGCTTCGACGGCACCCTGCATGCCCGCACCTCCTCCTCGGCCATCGGCGCCAACCGGTTCGGCAACGAGGCGATTGCCGACGTTTCGAACGTCGACAAGGAAGGCAAGATCCGCGACGCCAACAACCGCATGCGCGCCTCGTCGGTCGGCAACCGCCTGTGGCACACCGATGCGTCGTTCGTCGATCCGCCGGGCCGCTATTCGATGCTGTCGGCGCGCGTGGTGCCCTCGGTGCGGGCCGATACGGAGTTCGCCGACATGCGCGCCGCCTACGATGCGCTCGACGAGGAAACCCGCGCGTCGCTCGAAGGGCTGCGCGTCTATCATACCATCGTCTATTCGCGTCACGTGCTGGGCTTCGACTTCAACGACGACGAGAAAGACAAGCTGAAGGGCGCCGTGCATCCGCTGGTGCGCACCATCCCGACGTCAGGCCGCCGCGCGCTCTATCTCGCGTCGCACGCCGAGCATGTCGTCGACATGCCGGTGCCGGAGGGACGGCTACTCCTGCGCGACCTCAGCGACCATGCCACGCAGCGCGAGTTCACCTACCGCCACATCTGGCAGCCGCATGACTTCGTGATCTGGGACAATCGCTGCACCATGCATCGTGCCCGGCCGTTCGACGACCAGAAGCACCGCCGGGAAATGCGCCGCACCACGACGCTCGACCTGCCGCTGCCGGCTTAGGCCCCGCCCCAGAAGCGCTGCAGCTCGGCGGCGTCGCCGTTGAACAGGTTGCGGTCGCAGTGGCTGACGCCCTTCACAATGTTGGTCTGGCCGTAGGCCGGCTTGCCCACGCTCTCGTCGCCGGCGTACTGCCAGAGCCGCCAGCCCTTGGCTTCCCAGGCGAACGGCACCTCGGGCGAATCGTGATAGTCGGCGACCCACAGGCCGCAGCGCGCGAGGATCGATTCCGGCGTAATGCGCGCGCCGAGGCTGAGGCCTGAGTTCGGCAGCGGATCGCCGTTGGCCCAGGTCGGGTGCACGTAGACGATCGGCAGCCGGCCCGTCGCCGCGGCCACCGCCTGCACGAACTCCTCCGCCTGGTCGACACGCATCGAGTTGCGCGGATTGTTCTCGTTGGCCTCGAGGTCGAGGGCGAGCAAGGTGCGTGGACCGGGCCGCGCGACCGAGAGGAAGTATGCCGCCTGCCGCGCGCCCGCCGTCTGGCCGGTGCCGAAGTGATAGGCGCCCCAGAGCAGGCCCGCGGCCTCGGCGGCAGGACGCCGGCCGGCATAGGCGGTGTCGAGATAGTCGCCACCCTCGGTCGCCTTATGGATGACGCCCAGGATGTTGCTCTGCCGCACTGCCCGGAAATCGGTGACGGTCACGCTGCGGCTGAGGTCGATCACTGCATCCAGCCCCATCGTCGCCCGGTCCGGCGGCGGCGGCGCGATCGGATACGGCATGCCCGTCGAAACGGGCTGGCTGGGCGTACATCCGGCGGCCGTCGTCGCGGCGAGGCCGGAGAGAAGAGTCCTGCGGGAAATCATGCCCTGACAGTAAGGCGTTCCGCGCAGCCGGCAAGTTGGGACCTCGCGATCCCCTAGCCCAGATACTCCCGGCGGATGAACTTGCCGATCATCGGATACAGGTTCGAGACGTCGACATCCCATTGGCGGCTGAGTTCAGAGAGGGTGATCTCCTCCCCGCCTGAGCGACCGAGAAGAACCACCTCGTCGCCGAGCTGCGCGTCGGGAACGTCGGTGAGATCGACTCGGATCAGTTCTGAATGGGTGGGGCCCAGCAGGCGGACCCGGCGGCCGCGCACCAGCGCCGTGGCGTCTTGCGGCATGCGTCGCGGGAAGCCGTCGCTCCAGCCATACGGGATCAAGCCGAGGCGCATGCCGGGACGAAGCGGCAGGAACGGTGCGGGCATCACCTCGGCCGGATCGGCCAGCGACTTCACCATGACCAGGCGGCTGCGCAGGCCGACCAGCGCGTGCCGCCACGGGCGCTCGCGCCCGGCGGCGGCGGGAAAGCCGTGGCCGAGGATCAGCCGGCCGGGATCGACGGCGTTGAGGTCGGCCTCGGGATTGCTGAGGATGATCGCCGAGCTCGAGACCATGCGGATCGGCGCGACGATGCCGGCGCGGGCGATGGCGTCGAATGCGGCCAGGCACGAGGCGATCTGCGCGTCGGTATAACCGGCATCGACCGGACCGTAGGAGGTCATGGGATGGCCGTAGACGCCGGCCAGCTCCAGAGTCGGGCTGTCGACGATGGCTTGCGCGACCGCGGCGGCATGATGGGGCAAGGCGCCGGCACGGAAGCCGCCGCCGTCGAGCTTCAGGTAGACCTTCAGCGACGTGGCATGGCGCGACCACGCCGACACGTCCTCCAGCGTCGACACGGTCGGCATCAGGCGATGGCGCTCCAGGAACGGCGCCGCTTCCGGCAGGCAGGTCGGATAGAGCAGGATCGGCAACCCGATCCCCGCCTCGCGCGCGGCGACCGCTCGGTCGAGATTGCCGAAGGCCAGGCCCGCGACGCTGTCGATGGCGGCCTCCTCAACGGCGCGGCCGACGGCGACATCGCCGCAACCGCTGGCGTCGCCTTTCAGGCAGACGAAGATCGCGACCGCCGGCCCCACCATGTCGCGCAACAAGGTGAGGTTCTCCTTCACGACCGAAAGGTCGATCTCGCACCAGGTCGGGCGCTGCGGGAATGGCGACTCAGTCATGGGCTTCATCCAGGGATCACGAACGAGATCCGACGATAGCCCATTCCGCCGCGAGCCGCTTCACGAGCGGCTCACGTCTCTGTCCAGTCGACGTCAGACGACCAGCATGCCGTCCGAGTTCACGCGGATGCTGAACACGATGTCCTGGAAGTCGTTGTCGCCCACATTGAACACCTGGTCCTCGAAGCCGATCAGGAGCTCGCGGCCGTTGGCCGAAATACCCGACAGCGACTGGTTCGCGTCGCCCGGATTGAGCGTCGAGAACGAGTGGAAGATCAACGCGTCGTTCAGCTCTCCCAGCGTCGAGCTGCGCAGCGCTACCGGCAGACCGTTGTCGAGATCGGCCAGGTTCATCGTGCCCGGATCGACGAAGGACAGGTTGTCCGGCAGGTTGCCGTACTTGTTGAACCCGTCCTGGATCAGGAAGAACCCGATCTTCTCGTTGGCGCCCGGCGTACCGAGATCGACGCTCGCCGTGCCGGCACCCAGCGTGTTGCTGAAGAGGATCCGGACGTCGGAGATCGTGCCGTCCGCCGCCACCATGTAGGTGCCGAGCGAGTTCTTGTAGCCTGAGACAGCCGACTTCACGTCCAGGGTGAACTGGACCGAGCCATCGCCCGTCAGGAAGGCCTCGCTGGCGATGCCGTTGATCAGGGATGCATCGACCCGCGCCCCTTCCGCCAGCGTCGGCAGGTATTTTTCGAAGGTGACGGTCGTGTGGGCATCGACACCGGTGCCGCGCGTGATCGCCAGGAAGTCGCCGGTGGAGAAATCGCCGGTGAGCTGGAAGGTCGAGCCGCCGGCGCTGAGCGTGGCACCGTCCGCTGTCTTGGTGACGCTGAGGTTGGAGCGGCCGATCAGCGAGCCTTCGATGTCCAGCATGTCGGTGAGACCGAAGCCCGAGATCCGGTCGCCGGCCAGGTTGGCCAGGCTGTCACGCATCACGTCGGCGCCGGTGCCGAGGTCGATCAGGTCGGCCCCCGCGCCGCCGCTCACCGAGTCGTCGCCCGCGCCGGCCAGCAGATTGTCGATGCCCGACGTGCCGGTGACATGGTCGTCGGCGTCCGTACCCGGCGCCGAGGCGCTGAACACGCCATCGGCACGGGTGTTGAGGTTCTCGATGCGGACATCCAGCGCCTCGGGCGTGTCGGCCATGTCGTAGGCGTTCTCGGCAGTGCCGTAGCGGCCCTGCATGTAGGCCTCGAAGGCGGCCTGCTCACCCAGCGCATTGGCCGGAGTATTGGCCGCCAGGGTGAAGTCGAGCGCCTCGTCGACCGGCATGCCGAGCGTGCCGTTGTTCAGCAGGAAGCGGAAGTTGCTGCCATTGGCCTTGATCGGATAGCCATCGCCGCCGTTGGCCGTGAACGCCGTCGACGACACGGTGATCACGCTCGGGGCATCGCTCGACACCACGCCGTTCTCCAGCACGCGCCGGATCACGACGCCGTTCTGGTCGACCAGCGAGATGTTCATCACCTTCGAACCGACCGCATTGTCCGGATCGTAGGAGAAACGAAGACCGCCGATCTGGGCGAAGCGGCCCTGGTTGGCGCCCGCCGCCACGCTGTGCTCGAGGATGGCTTTCAGGCCGGCCGCGTCGGTGTCGAACACCATCGTCTTGTTGTCGAAGCGCAGAGCGTTCTCGACGTCGAGCTGCGAGATGGCACCATCGGGCTTGTCGGCATCGGGGTTGGCGATCGGCGCGACCTTGTTGCCGTCATCGTCGACCGAGCCGATCTGGGCCCGGATACCGCCGCCGTTGCGCAGGCCGACGATGAACAGGTCGTCCGCGGCGTCGCCCAGCGCCTTCTTCAGCGCGTAGATACCGGAGTCGGCCGACAGGTTGCCGAGGTTGGTCTCCTGCGAACGGATGAAGGCCCGCTCGCCCTCGAGGTACACGTCGGTGAAGCCGTAGATCGTGCCGTCCTTGGCCGCGATCACCGCATCGACCGCCTGGGTGATGTCGCGCACCTGATCGCCCTTGGTGCCGTTGGCAAAGGCCGTCGTCTCCAGTTCCGCCTCGGTGACGCCCCAGGCCTCGGCCACGTTCTCCTTGGTCGCGGCGTAGGCGCCGTTGGTCGAGGTGTTGGCGGCCAGGCTGCCCAGGATGATGTCGCCGTTGGCGTCGAAGTCGACAACCAGGCGGCCGAGATAGCTGTACTCGCCGTCGGTGTTGACGATCAGTGTCGTCTTGCCGTCGATGCCCTGGGTGACGATCGGATAGGTGCCGTCGAAGCTCGCCTCATGGCCCGGGAAGGCCACCGCCTCGTCGTCGGCGTCGCCCAGCCGGGTGTTCGAGCCGGCCGAGAGGATGATGTCGACGCCCTTCAGCTTGGTCGCGAGAAGCTGCTCGTTGGCGATCTGCTGCAGGTGCGACGTCACGATGATCTTGTTGATGCCCTCGGCGATCATCTCGTCGATGATCGGCTGGAGCTGCGCGGCCAGCAGGGTCATGTCGTCGACCTCGCCGTTCGGGCCGGCGCCGGTCGGGAAGCCCTTCACCTCGGTACCGTTGGGCGAAGAGATCGTTTCCAGGAGCTGCGTCGTGGCGCCAATGATGCCGATCTTCTCGCCGCCCTCGGTGACCACCGTGGCCGGCGCGATACGGCCCTTCAGGGTGCTGGCTTCGGCGATCGAGGTTCCCGTGCCGCCGTCCAGCGTGTTGGTGTAACGCGGCGCCAGGACGGCGTCGCCGGAGAAGTCGAGGTTCGAAGACAGGTACGGGAAGTTGGCCCCCGCCCAGGCACCGGACGGCGAGAAGGCGTCGCGGAACGCCGTCGAACCGAGGTCGAACTCATGGTTGCCGATGGTCGAGGTCTCGACGCCCAGCGCGTTGAGGATCGCGATGTCGGGTCGTCCCGGCGCCGTGGCGCCGATGGCCGGCAGGCTGTTGAGCGACGGATCGGTACCGGCATTGATGAAGGGGCCCGGCAGGAAGTTGTCGCCGCCCGACAGGATCAGCGTGTTGGCATATTGGCCGTCGAAGGCATCGACCAGGGCCGCCAGGTTGGGGGCGGTATCGCCCGCGAGAAGTCCCGCCTCTCCGTCGGAGAGGTGCAGGAGCTGCAGCGTGAACGGCGGCGGCGCGCCGACCTCGAAGATCGTGACGGTGCCGCTCACCTCGTTGCTGGTGACCAGCAGGTCCTTGCCGCTGGGCGAGTCCGCCGCGGCAATGAACAGCAGGCCTTCGGGGCTGATGTCCCCGGCGTTGTAGGCCGCGCCGGTGTAGCTGACGTGCGCCGGGTCGGTGATGTCGAAGGCCAGCGTGACGTTCGAGCGCTCGAGGGCCACGAAGGCGTAGGTCTGGCCGCCGACGACGCCGATGGTGATGCCTTCGGGCTCGGGGCCCTTGTCGTCGCTGCGCGCGTCGTCGAACAGGTTGGGGAACTGCTCGACGATGATGCGCTCGATCACATCGGCGCTGTCGAACACGCGGTTGCCTTCCGAGTCGACGATCGAGAACGACCGGCCGCCATAGGTCAGGATCTGGTCGATGTCGCCGTCGCCATCGGTGTCGCCGCGCAGGCCCGGAGCGTTCGAGACGGTGTGGCGGCCGAGTTCGCCGCTCGCCTTCAGCGCCGCCTCGTCAGGGAACAGCGCGTTGTCGAGATCGTACGAGCCCGAGCTGACGCGGATGGTCTCGCCCGGGGTGAGGAAGTCGTCGCGATTGTCGCCCTCGTTGGCCATCACGTAGAAGGCCTGGCCGCCCACCGAGTAGCTGGCGATGGCATCCGGCATGTACATGCCGAACAGGTGCGAGTCGGTGACCAGATTGACCGACGGCGTGCCTCCCGGTCCGTCGCGGTCGCTGACGTCGAGCTTGAGGCCGGTCCAGTCCTTGAGGCCGAGCGGCACGATGTCGGTGAAGGTCGCCGTGGCGATGTCGAGGATGGCCACCGCGTTGGCCTCCTGCAGGGTCACCATGGCCTTGGTGCCGTCCGGCGAGATCGCGATGTACTCGGGCTCGACGTCCATCGAGACCGACCTGCCCTCGAAGATGCGCACGCCTTCGGCGCGCAGCGCGGCTTCCTGGCCATCGAAGCTGTTGAAGGTCGCGGTCTGGACAGAGGCCGTGGGAACGCCGCTCGTGATGTCGATGATGCTCACCGAACCCGGCGCATCGGTGGTGTTGTTGAGGACCTCGCCCTCGTTGGCGACCAGGACCTTCTTGCCGTCGGCCGTGAAGACCAGCATGTCGGGCAGCGCGCCGACCTCGACGGAGCCCAGCAGCGCGTTGTCCGACGCCCGGAGGAAGACGACATGGCCCGGGTCGGTCTTGACGGCGGCCGGCAAAGCGACGGCCACGATGCCGTTCTTGACCGCCACGCTGGTGATGTCGGTGGTGGCAAAGCCCAGCGCCGTGAAGTTGATCGTGGCGATCAGCGCCGGTGCGCTCGGATTGGCCAGGTTGATGACCTGGAGGCCGGTGTTCGACGTGGTGAACAGGCGATCGCTGCCGGCATCGAAGGCCGAGATCTCGGCGCCGGCCAGGGTCACCGAGCCCGCGACGTTGAAGGAGATCGCACCGGTCGGCGTGGTCGACAGCGGCGCCGACATGTCGAAGCTCGCCACCAACGCGTCATGGTCGCTCGCCTGGTTGGCGAACTCGGCGTTCATGTGCACGATGTCGTACTTGGCGCCGGCGCGAGCCGCGTCGGTCACATACATCTGGTCGAGCGACTGCGAATTGCCTTCGAAGACATAGTCGTAGCGCTGGTTGACCGGCAGCATGTCGGCCATCGAGTCGAGGATGGCGGTGCCGCCGACCGTGTATTCCGGCAGCGTGTCGGGATCGGCGCCGTCCCGGTAGGTGGCCGTGCCCTGCAGGACCGCCATCGGTTCCTCGAACTCGAATTCGTTCAAATCACCCGACACCACGACACGGGCATCCGGATCGGAGGCCAGCAGCGAGTCGACGAAGGTGTTGACGGCCTGGGCCTGCGCCGCACGCGCATCCTCGGCCGAGTCGAACGGCGGCTGGGTGCCCATCAGGGCGCCGCTGCCGGACTTCGAGGAGAAGTGGTTGTTGACGATGGTCATGGTCTGACCGTTGAAGGTGAAGTCGGCGACCAGCGGCGGTCGCGAGGCGAAGAAGGGATGGCCGGCGGCGCCGTTGGCGCCGACAGCGGTCGTGGCCGCACCGTTGGCGTCGATGGTGCGCAGCGAGCTCTCGATCAGGTCGACGCCGCGATCGACGCGGTAGAGATAGGCCACGCGGATGTTGCCGCCGGGCTCGCCGCCGTTCAGGTCGTCGCCGATGAACGGATTGTCCTGGAAGGCGTACCGGGCCGTGCTGCCCGAGGCGGTGCTAAGGGCATTGATGGCATCGACCAGCATCTGCAGCGTGGTCGAGGCCGAGGTGACGCTGTCGTTGGTCGGGCCGTTATTGTCCTGCGCTTCCTGCAGGCACAGGATGTCCGGCGCCTTCAAGTTGTTGAAGATCTGCTGCGCCAGCGTGTTGAACTTGGCGGCGCCGTCAGCCGGATCGAGGTTCTCGATATTGTAGTTGGCGACGGTCAGGCGGCTGGAGGTGCCGACCAGCGACGTCGTCTCGGGCGTGAGCGTGCCGGGCGACGTCACGGTGTAGGCTTCGGTCGCCACCACCTCGTACTGGCCGAAGGCGTAGCTCACGACGCCCTTGATGTCGCTGAGCTGGGCGCCGACGTTGACGCCCGGCGTGACGAAACCGGCGAGGATGCCGCTGTCGTCGTCGATCTGGATGCGCTCCGGATTGAAGTCGCCGCCGACCGTGTTGGTGTTGCCGAACGACGGCTGACCGCCCGTGACCACCACACCGCCATGCGCGCTCGGGCTGTTGGTGTTCAGGCCGTTGGCGGGATTGTCGTCGTTGTCGACGATGGTGAAGATCTCGCCGAAGCTGTTGGTCGGGCTGACGGCGACCGGCGCCTTGACCGTGACCACCATGCCCTCGAGGGCCTCGAAGAAGTCGATGCCGTCATTGACCGGATCGAATGTCGTGAGGCCGTCATCGTCGAGGTTGGAGGTCGGCGGCTTCAGGCCGGCGCTGCCGCCGATCTGCACGGCCGCGATGGCCGGCCCGACGCCCATGTCGGTCACGGTCGGGGCGGTGAGCTCGGTGATCGACAGGCTGCCTGCCGCGGAGCCGGAGGGAATGAACTCCGTCACGGTGCCCTTCACCTCGACGAGGTGGCCCTTCGTCACGCTGGGGGCGCTGCCGGTGAAGACGAAGATGGCGTCCGACGTCGCGGCATTGCCGTCGCCGGCGGCGTCCTGGATGTAGAAGCCGTTGCTGTCGATCGCGGTCACGACGCCGCGCGTCGTCACGGTCGTGCCGGCCAGGCCCGACTGATGGCCGGCGCCCTGGATGTCGTAGATTCCCGTGATATCGGGCTGGCTGGAGGAACCGATCGTGCCGGGCGAACCGATCTGGTTCGCATCGCCCTCGGCAGCGCCCGCGCCGTTGGTCCCGCTGACGCTGAGCTGCGAGATCGGCGTCGGGGCGCCGGTCGCGCCGGACACATTGTCGAACGTCGCCAGCGACGGGCCGCTGGGGGACGCGCCGAAGGCCACGGTCGACTGCAGGACGCCGGCGCTGTTGTAGAGGTTCACGGCATCGCCGCCGGTGCCGAGGCCGACACCGCTGCCGCTGTAGTTGCCGATCTGCAGGCCGGCCGGCGGGTTCGAGCCGAACCAGGTCGACAGGAAGGCAGCCTTCTTGGCCGCGAATTCCGCCCCAGAGGCGGCCTCGAGGAAGATCACCGATTCGCCGGGCGCGATGATGCTGATGCCACCCAGCGCCACCGCCGCGGCGGGCGAGCCCGAATTGTCGTCCATCTTCCAGCCGCTGATGTCGGCGGCGAAGGCGCTGCTGTTGGTGACCTCGAACCAGTCGGCGCCCACGGCGCTGCCGCTCGACCACGGCGCCACTTCCGAGACGAACACCTTGCCGACCGTTCCCGGCGAACCGACCTCGGCTGCATCGCCGGCCGCGACGAAGGCCGAGTGCACGCCCGTCTCGCTCAACGCCGAAACCGTGGTGTTGTTCAGGCCGGCCGAATTGTCGAACGTCGGAAAGGACGGGCCCGCAGGCGACGTGCCGAAGCTGATGCCCGTCTGCAGGACGCCCGCGGCATTGTAGAGGTTGACCGCGTCGCCGCCGGTGCTGAGGCCGACGCCGCCACCGCTGTAGCTGCCGATCTGGAGGTTGGCGGGCGGGTTCGAACCGAACCAGGTCGCGAGGAAAGCAGCCTTCTTGGCCGCGAACTGTGCCGCATCGGCGATCTCGAGGAAGATCACCGACTCGCCGGCGCCGATGGAGGTGATGCCGCTCAACGCCACCGCCGAGGCGAAGGACGCCGAGCTGTCGTCCATCTTCCAGCCGGTGATGTCGATGGCGCTCGTGCCACCATTGGTGACCTCGAACCAGTCGGCGCCCAAGGCTGCAGGGCTGTTGCCGCTCGACCACGGCGCCACTTCCGAGACGTAGAGGGTCGGCGCGACCGGACCTTCGTTCACGATATCGGTGAGATTGAGCGTGAACGACGCGCTCGCGTCCGGCGCAGTGCCCGCGGTTGCGTCATCGACGTTGACCGTGACCGAGTAGCTCGCCTTGGTTTCGAAATCGAGGGTCGTGCCGGCCTTGATGTAGAGGCCATTGGCGTCGACCTCGAAGAAAGCGGCGTCGGCGCCGGTGACGGTGAGCTGGTTCGTTCCCAGACCGTCGTCGGTGACCGCGACGTCGGCCACCTTGATCCGGGCCGTCGTGTTGGAGTTCTCCGGCAGCGAATTGGTCTGGTTGTTCAGGGCGACGGCGGTCGGCGCCTGATTGACGGCCGACGACGGCGCATAGACCCAGAGCTGCGGATGGTCGAAGTCGCCGCCGCCATTCTCGCTGACGACGTACAGCGTGCCGTCGCGATCCATGGTCAGGCCTTCATGCTGCTGGGCCGGGACCGACAGCGGATTGCCTGGATTGGAAACGATGGTGAGCGAGCTGTGGACGTTGCCCGCGCGGTCGATGTTGACGATCTTGCCGTCTTCCTGGCTCAGCACGAGCAGATGGCTCGCCTGCGGCGTTCCATCCAAGGACGGCAGGTTCGACAAAGCGAAGACGTCGGCGAAATCAGCCAGGCCGGCCAGCGCCGGATCGAAAAGATCGACCGAGTTCTCGGTGCTCGCCGAGCCGTTGGTCGCGGTGCCGGCGGCGAAGTCGATGTCGGTCTGGAAAATCCCCTCCGGGCCCGTCTCCTTCACGAAGATGAAGCCGCCCGTCGAGGGATCGTAGGTGAGGCCTTCCAGGCCGATATTCTGGACGAAGGTCCCGAGGTCGACGGTCCGCGCGTCGTCGCGCTCGAGCACGGTTCCGGCGGCGTAGGTGAACTCGACCGCCTGCCGGTCGCGCTCCTCCGTCATCACGAACTTGCCGTTGCCGATGTAGGTGATCCCCTCCGGATCGTAGAACGCGGTGCCCTGCGGGCTGCCGCCCGGCGCCAGGGTCATCGAGTCGATCAGCTGCCCGGTCTTGCTCACCTGGACGACCGACGTGCCGCCGTCGCCGACCACGAACAGCGTGTCGGTGTCCCAGTTGTAGGTGACGCCCGAGACTTCCTGGGCGAGCACGCTGTTGGCGGGCGCGGCGGTCCGCGTCGGCTCCGGCAGGTCGTATCGCGCGACCAGCACATAGGTCGACAGATCGATGGGCTCGTTGGCCGCGGCGCTCGAAATGGCGATGTCGTCGATGCCCACCCACTCGTCGTTGCCGACGGCGTTGGTGGTCATGACACGGACCTCGACCTGGGCCTGGTTGTTGACCGCGGCCGGCAGCGTCACGTCGATACCAGTCACCTGCGTGGCGCTACCACCGGTCGTCGCGTCGGCGACATAGCCGCCGGGCACGTTGATCCAGTCGCCCGTCGAACCGATGCGGTACTGCACGTTGAGCTGCTGCACCGCGTCGTCGGCCGATCCGTCGATGTCGCGGGCATTGAACTGGACGCGCACGTCCTGGCGGCCGGTGGCATCGAGATAGAAGACCAGCGACGGCGCATCGGCCGTGCCCGAGCCGGCCAGTGCGACCGTCGGATTGGCGATCTCGAATTCAGCGACGCCGCCGGTGGTGAACGTGTCGGGATTGGTCTGGTTGGCATTGATGTCGACGACCGCGGCCGGCGCATCGGCCGTCAGTGTGCGCGGATCGGTGCCGGTGGCTGTCGTGATCTCGTCGCCTCTGTAACCCGTGATGCTCGGCACGCCCGACCAGTCGTCGCCGGTGGTGATCAGGCTGAGGTTGCTCCAGTTCTGCGTGAACGTGCCGGAAGCGAGCGAGTGATATGAGGTCGACATGGAATTGTAGCTCCCCGTTAACAAACACGCGGTTTGCCCTTCGACCGGGCATGGCTCCGCCCTCCGCCGAATCACGGTTCGCAATTCGGCGCCGAACGGCGCGTGCTGAATGAATCTCTCCGGGAGTTTCTCTAGGAGTGCTTCCTTACGGGTTGATGTCACACGGTGTGCGTTGTGAAAATTTTCCGCGGAAAATTTTTCCGACCATCAACGCAACCGAATTCGCGACAGC
This sequence comes from Reyranella sp. GW821-FHT12G01, assembly GCF_058806575.1. Classification (NCBI taxonomy): domain Bacteria; kingdom Pseudomonadati; phylum Pseudomonadota; class Alphaproteobacteria; order Hyphomicrobiales; family Reyranellaceae; genus Reyranella; species Reyranella sp. GW821-FHT12G01. The sequence continues at coordinate 1,856,243 of NZ_JBXAPV010000001.1, read as the reverse complement.
TTGGGTCACTGACCGACACGCAGTCGAAGCGTCCCGCCTCGTCCTTCTGAACCGTCCATTCCCACGCGCGAGATTCGGTTTGACAGGACAATCTCACGTAATGTTGCATATCTCTCGCAAATGATTACCTGTGCGAGCATCATCGGGGGATTGTCATGCAGCTCAGCGATATCGTGTCGAACGACACTTCGGTTGCCTTCATCGACATCGGCGGCTTCACCGATCTCGTCCTGGAACTCCAGACGTTGATGGCGAAAGCCGGCGTCCTCGACCCGCCCGCCGACGGCAAGTTCGGTCCGATCTCGCGATGGGCGCTGGCGGAAACGCTGTTGCTGGTGGGCAAAGGCGGCAAGACGGCCATCGACAAGGACGTCGCGCAGGCCCTCCTGTCGATCGATCCGGAGAAGCTTCTGCGCCTGCGGCCGAAGAACGATTTCGCCGGCAAGATCGTCACCTACATGACGGAGAAGCATTACTGGCTCAGCCGGCACCCCGGTTGCCTGAACATCGTCTATGTCGAAGGAGCCGATCCCGACGGCACACCCAACGACGACGCGCCGAACAAGTTCAACGACGTGCGCCTGCTGATCCAGGTTTCACAGCCGGATGGTGTTCCCAAGATCGTCGGAAGCTGGGACGCCACGGCGGCGCCAGGCACGTTTTACGTCAACCATCCGCTGGGTCCCAACGGCGCGGCCCACATCGCCCTCGGTCAGTTCAAGTCTTGGACGGTCGGCATGCATGGTGCCGGCGCCGGAGCCCACGAGGCGCTCGTCCAATCGGCTCCGGTCACCGTGTACCGGGATGCCAATCGAGACCACAGCCGTGTCGGCGACCTGCCGTTCACGGGATTGTTCGGCATCAACCAGCATTGGGGATACGACCTTCCCAGCACCGACATCCAGAATGCGAGTGCCGGTTGCCTGGTCGGCCGCCTCAAAAGCGAGCACCGGACCTTCATGGGTCTGGTCAAGGGCGATGCCCGCTACCAGCAGAACCACGGCTACCTGTTCATGACGACGATCCTCGCCAGGGAGGCCATCGGCTAGCTCTTGCTCTTGATCACGATCCGGAGAGCGGTGCGCAGGTCGCTGGCCGACACATCGTCGAAACGCCCCGCCTCGTCCTTGAGCCGGCAGCCGGGCTCGGCGCGGGAGAAGGCCTGCTCGGCGGCCACGATCGCCTGCTCGCCTTCCTCGTAACTGCCCTCGCGAAGGCAATCGATGGCGCTCAGGACATGAAGCGCCTCGCGAGGATCGGGCCGGCGCTTGTAGCGTTCGAAGACCGCGACGAAGCGATGGATGCGGTGACTGAGATGGGTATGCGTTGTGCCCGGCATGAGGTACGCCTCCGGTTCGGGTTCGACCAAGACACTCCAGTGCAAGCACGAGAGCCGATGCAAGGAATCGGCCATCGGCGTCCCGTCATGTTGTGACATCGAGGGGACGCCGTCAGATATGCAGGGAGCGACAGCTGGTCGATTTTACACCGGTCGCGTTACGAAAAGATCATGCCGCCGGGATGCAACGTGTTCCCGGTGGCGAGGACCTATCGCCCGGACGGCACCGCGCGCCGCTCGGCAAACAGTTCCGAGAGGACCTGCGAGGCGGCAATGGCGCGCGAGAAGCCCGCCGGCACGGTGATCATGTAGACGATCTCCTTCAGCTCCTCCTCGGACACGCCGATGTTGAGCGCATAACCGGCATGGACCTTCATGAAGGGCAGTTGGCCGGTCGCTGCGAAGGCCGCCACGGCCGCCAGTTGCCGCGTGCGATTGTCGAGGCCCGGCCGCGCCCAGACATCGCCCAGCGCATAGGCCTCGGTCGCTTCGGCGAGGAAGGGAAACTCCTGGCGCATGCGCTCCAGGGCCGGCTGTGGCTGGCCACGATTGAGGTCGCGGATCACCGCGTCGCCGCGCTTCAGCCGGTCCTCCACCGTCTGGGCGAAAGCTGGCGCTGCCGTCAGCGCGACGAGCAGGGTCGCGAGCGTCGGATAAAGGCTCATGCTTGCCCTCCTCAGATCATGGACGCGGTGGGACGCACGACGATCTCGTTCACGTCGACATCGGCGGGCTGCTCCAGGGCATAGCGCACGGCGCGGCCGATCGCGTCGGGCTTCAGCGCGATCGCACGGAAGGCCTTCATCGCCTCGGCGGCTGCCGGATCGGTGATGGTGCTGGCGAGTTCGCTCTCGACGACGCCGGGATGGATGCAGGTGACGCGGAGCTTGTCGTTCTCCATCCGCAGCCCGTCGGAGATCGCACGCACCGCATACTTGGTCGCGCAATAGACGGCAGCGGCCGGGAACACCTGCAGCGCGCCGATCGAGGCGATGTTGATGACGTGACCGGAGCCGCGCGCGGTCATCTCGGGCAGCACGGCGGCGATGCCGTAGAGCACACCCTTGATGTTCACGTCGACCATGCGGTCCCATTCGTCGACCTTCATCGCGGACATGGCCGAGAGCGGCATCAGCCCGGCATTGTTGACGATGACGTCCACCCGTCCCCAGGCCGTGCGTGCGGCCTCGGCGAAGGCTTCGACGCTCTTGCGGTCGGTGACGTCGAGCGGGCAGACGCGCGCCTGGCCGCCCGCGGCGTTGAGTTCGCCGGCGAGCGCTTCGAGATGCCCGACGCGACGCGCACCCAGCATCAGCTTTGCGCCGGTCCCGGCCAGTTCGCGGGCGATGCCGGCGCCGATGCCGCTGGAAGCACCGGTGATGAGAATGACTTTATCGAGAGACATGGCGGGTCCTTTCAGAGCAAGCCGGTTGGCTTGCCTGGAAGATGGACCTGAGCGATTGTCGCGATAAGACGACAATCATTTACCAGTCTGGAAAGAATATCTAACCAATGGAGCTCGACCTCAACGCGCTCTCGGTCTTCGCGCTGGTGGCCGAGGAGCGCAGTTTTCGCGCCGCGGCGGACCGACTCGGCGTGACGCGCTCGGCCGTCAGCCAGACGATCCGGCGCCTCGAAAGCGACCTCGGCATCGCCCTGGTCCAGCGCACGACCCGCAGCGTCAGCCTCACCGAGGCCGGCGAGCGGCTGCATCAGGAGATCGCCCCGGCGGTGGCCGAGATGCGGGCCGCGCTGGAAAAGACCGCCGCCCTGCAGGGCCGGCCGCGTGGCCGGTTGCGGCTCACGGTCTCCTCGATCGCCGAGCGTTTCCTGTCGGGCGCCTTCCTCGCGGGGTTTGCCGAAGCCAATCCCGAGGTCGACCTCGACGTCACCGTGACTGACGATGCGATCGACATCGTGGCCGAGGGCTACGATGCCGGTGTCCGCCTGGGCGAGGTGATCGAGCAGGACATGATCGCGATCCCGGTGGCCGGCGACGAGCGGCAACTGGCGGTCTGCGCCCCCTCCTACCGAAAGCGCTTCGGGGTCCCGAAGCACCCGGCCGAGCTGCCGTCGCACATCTGCATCGGCTGGCGCCCCTCGCCCAAGGCCGCGCCCTATCGCTGGGAATTCTGTGAGCGGAACAAGGAATTGACCGTCGCCGTCGCGCCCCGCTTTGCGACCAACGACATGGCGCTGATGATCAAGCTGGCGGTCGCCGGCGCCGGCATCACTTTCGGCATGGAAGAGAGCTTCCGCGGGCATTTCGCGCGCGGCGAACTGGAGCCGATCCTGGAGGAATACTGCCCCACCTTCCCGGGCTTCTACCTCTACTACCCCAGCCGCCGGAACATCGCCCCGAAGCTGCGCGTGCTGATCGACTACCTGCAACAGGCGAGAGAACGGCAGCCGGGCGCCCCCTGACATATCGCGGCCCGCTCCCTATATTCTCTCCGTCCGACAGGCATCGACAGGAGCCCCGAAATGCAGAGCTACAAGAAGACGAAAGAGGCTGTGGCGAAGCTGTCCCCGGAGCAGTTCTACGTGACGCAGGAGAGCGGCACCGAGCGGCCGGGCAGCGGCGCGCTGCTCTACAACAAGGAGCCGGGCGTCTATGTCGACATCGTGTCCGGCGAGCCGCTGTTCGCTTCGGCCGACAAGTACGAATCCGGCTGCGGCTGGCCGAGCTTCACCAAGCCGATCGAGCCCGCCAACGTCGCCGAGCTGAAGGACAGTTCGCACGGCATGATGCGCATCGAGGTGCGGTCCACGCACGGCGACAGCCATCTCGGCCACGTGTTTCCCGACGGCCCGCGCGATCGCGGCGGCCTGCGCTACTGCATCAACTCGGCGTCGCTGCGCTTCGTCCATCGCAAGGACATGGAAGCCCAGGGCTACGGCGCCTATCTCGACCAGGTGGAGGACGTGAAATGAGCCAGGAACGCGCAGTACTCGCCGGCGGCTGCTTCTGGGGCATGCAGGACCTGATCCGCCGCATGCCCGGTGTGGTGTCGACACGCGTCGGTTACACCGGCGGTCATGTGGCGAACGCAACCTATCGCAACCACGAAGGCCATGCCGAAGCGATCGAGATCATCTTCGATCCGGCCAAGATGAGCTTCCGCACCTTGCTGGAGTTCTTCTTCCAGATCCACGATCCCTCGACGATGAACCGCCAGGGCAACGACCGGGGTACCTCGTACCGCTCCGCGATCTTCTACACGAGCGATGAGCAGCGCCGCGTCGCCCTCGACACGATCGCCGATGTCGATGCGTCGGGCCTGTGGCCCGGCAAGGTCGTGACGGAAGTCGCTCCCATTTCCGACTTCTGGGAAGCCGAGCCCGAGCACCAGGATTACCTGGAGCGCATCCCCAACGGCTACACCTGCCATTTCGTCCGTCCGAACTGGAAGCTGCCGGTCAGGTCGAAGGCGGGCCAGGCGGCCTGAAGCCCTGAACCTGTCGTTACGACGGATACACAAAACACCGCCGAACCGACGACCCAAACGGCCGCACTTCGACCGTTCGTGAGCCAATAGATGCGCCGGATGTGATAATGATACCGAACGAGGCGCGAGCGTCGTTCGGGACGCATCTGGCATTGGATTCACACGGGAGTTCGGCATGACGACTTTTACCGTCACCACTTTGGATGACACGGGTCCGGGCTCGCTGCGGGCCGCGATCAGCTCGCTCAATGCCAGCAATTCCGGGACCGCCAATTCGATCGTCTTCACGGTCTCCGGCGAAATCCATCTCGACAGCGCGCTTCCCACCATCCTGAAGGCCGTCACGATCAACGGCGGCACCGCGCCGGGCTACTTGGCCGACGGCGCGCCGGTGGTCGAGATCGACTTCGGCGGCAATGCCGGCCTCACCTTCTCCGGCAACTCGAGCGGCTCGAGCGTGTTCGGCCTCGCGCTGGGCAATTCCGGCGGCAACGGCATCACGATCAACAGCTCCAACATCACGCTGAACGCCAACTATATCGGCGTCCATGCCGACGGCAGCGACTTCGGCAACGCCCTCGACGGCATCCACATCAACTCGACCTCGTCGGGCAACCTGATCGGCCTCAACCCCGAGGGCCATGCCGGCGTCACGACCAACGTCATCTCGGGCAACGGCGGCAACGGCATCGCGCTGTGGGGATCGTCGGACAACACGATCGTCGGCAACCATATCGGCACCGATGCCGCGGGCACGACGGCGATGGCCAACGGCCAGAACGGCATCCTGATCACCAACGGTGCGCACGACAACATGATCGGCGGCACGGTCTACGTCGATTCGAGCACCGGCCTGGCCAACGATCCCACCGGCAACAAGGGAACGATCGTACCGCCGGTGCTGGTGACGCCGCCGCTCGGCAACCTGATCTCGGGCAACGACGGCAATGGCGTGCTGATCCAGAACGGATCGGAAAACAACACGCTGAGCGGCAACTTCATCGGCACCGACGCGGCCGGCACCTCGGCGATCGGCAATGGCGGCGACGGCGTGCACATCCTGAACGCCGACAACAACTCCCTGCTCGGCTGCGATTTCTATACCGAGCCGTTCGTCTACTACAACGTGCTGAGCGGCAACGGCGGCAACGGCGTCCACGTCACCAATTCCGACAACGCCATCATCCAGGCCAACTTCTTCGGCATTGGCGCGGACAACGCGACCACGGTCGGCAATGCCCAGAACGGCATGCTGATCGATGGCGATTCGCGCGACACCACGGTCGGCGGCGTCATCCCGCTCGGCAACGTGTCGGCCGGCAACGGCGAGAACGGCATCTACGTCACCGACACCGCCAGCGGCTTCACGACCTTCAACACCTTCGGCGGCCTGCTCGCCTTCCAGGGCTCGGCGGCCAACGGCAATGACGGCATCCTGGTCGACTCGACCGGCGGCAACATCCTGATCCGCACCAACGTCTTCTCGGGCAACACCAACAACGGCATCGAGATCACCGGCGATGCCTGGGGCGTCACCGTCGATCCCAACGTCGTCGGCCTGAACACGACAGGCACCAGCACCACCGTCAACACCGGCATCGGCAATCCGAGCATGGCCAACGGCGGCAACGGCATCCTGATCGGCGGCAACGCGCACGACAACATCATCGGCGGCTACAACGGCTCGGTGATCCCGCAGAACACCTTCTCGGGCAACCTGGGCTACGGCGTCGTGATCGCCGACCAAGCCTACAACAACCAGGTGTTCAACAGCGCGATCGGCACCAGCTCGACCATCACCAGCACGAGCGGGCTCGGCAACGGGCTGGGCGGCGTGCTGCTGTCGAGCACGGGCACCGGCAATCTGATCGGCGGTGTCGAGGCCAATACCGACGAGCCCCGCGCCAACTACATCAGCGGCAACACCGGCAACGGCATCACCATCGCCGCCGGCGTCTCGGGCGACCAGATCGTCGACAACTTCATCGGCGTCGACAAGCTCGGCCTGCCCCTGCCCAATACCGGCACGCAGATCGACGATATGAGCGGCGCGGACAACTTCATCGTCGGCAACGAGCCCGGCCCCGTACCGCCCGGCAACGCGCCGATCATCACCTCCAACGGCGGCGGCGCGACCGCCAGCATCACGATGGTGACCAGCCAGGCGCTGGTGACCACCGTCACCGCCGTCGATCCCGGCCACACGCTCTCCTACGCCATCACCGGCGGCGAGGATGCGGCGCTCTTCACCATGCTCAACGGCGACCAGGTGAACTTCTTCACCGCGCCCGATCTCAACCACCTGCCGTCGGACGGCGCCACGCCGGGCTACCAGGTGACGGTGTCGGTCGCCGACGAACTCGGCGCCTACTCCAGCCAGCAGATCACCGTCTGGGTCTCGGCCAATCCGGTCCTGGTCGACGACAGCGTCAGCTATTACGACGCGATCGGCGGCGTCTATGTCGACCTGCCGGCGCAGATCGGCCAGCGCGGCGATGTCGGCGCCAGCTACTGGAACGGCCCGTCGACCGTCACCCCCATCGCCGTCGATTACTTCTCGGGCGTCCACAACGCCACCGGCTCGGCCTTCGACGACCTGCTGGTCGCCGCCGCCACCGGCGGCCGCCTGAACGGGCTCGACGGCAACGACATCCTCTACGGCAACACCACGCAGGCCGCGGCCGACGCGGGTGCGGTCACGGTGCTGAACGGCGACGCCGGCAGCAACGCGCTCTACGGCGGCAGCGGCTTCAACACCTTCCTGCTCGGCAACGTCGACGACGACGGCGTCAACCAGGTGTGGGGCGGCGCGTCACTGATGGCCGGTGTCGTGGGCTATGCCAACAACACCGTCTCGTTCGCCGAGATGGCGGTCGGCCGCAGCGCCTATGTCGACCTGGCGAACGGCCACAACGCCTACGTCAACGATGGCGCCAACAACGACGGCGCCTTCACGCTCGAAGCCTCGATCGTGAACGTGCCGAACGTGATCGGCTCGTCGGGCGGCGACGTCATCATCGCCGGCAGCGACGTCTCGCGCATCCAGGGCGGCGGCGGCGCCGACGCGCTCTATGCCGGCTCCGGCGCGGATACGTTCGTCTACAAGGGCTACATGGATAGCAACCTGTACACGGGCTACGACACGATCGTCGGCTTCAAGATCGGCATCGACAAGATCGACCTGTCGGCGCTCGGCATCACCACCGCCAACCTCCTGATCGAAACGTCGGGAACGACGAACTCGGTCTATGTCGAGCACACGCCCGGCACCTTCAACGCCGCCACCGACCTCGCTTTGGTCGCGGTCACGACGGCGGTCGGCGGCCTGCACCTGTCCGACTTCATCGTGTAAGGCGTTCAAAAATCCCGTCGTCTCGACCGGAGCGCGCAGCGCGGAGTGGAGAGACCTTCTCTCCACCAAAAGCCGTCGGATTGTAGAGAAAAGGTCTCTCCACTCCGCCGAGCTACGCTCGGCTCCGGTCGAGACGACGGAATCTCTTTAGGCGACGAGATGCCTGACCGGCTGCGAGTGGCGGAGCTGGCGCGCGGTCAGCTCGACGAGATCGTTCATGCCGAAGAGGGACATGCAATTGTCCACCTTCCGGCAGTCGCCGTAGCAGCCCAGGCAATCCAGCGCGTCGACTGAGGTCTTCAGGACCAGACCGCCGAAATCGGCCAACTCGGCCGAGCTGGTCGGGCCGACGAGGCAGACCGTCGGCAGCCCGATCGCCGCGGCGATGTGGAGGGCCAGCGTGTCGCCGCACAACATGGCATCGACCTGCCGCAGGACCGCGACGAATTCCGGCACCGAGTGCGACGTGAGCGCGGCGCGGACGGGCGTACCTGGACCGCAGAGGTCCAGGATCGTCTTGGTCTTCTCGATCTCGGCCGGGCCGCCCACGAGGAGGATGTCGACGTCGAGCCGCTGCCGCGCGAGGCGGGCGAACTCGGCGATCTGGGCCTCGTCGAGCATCTTCTTGGGCCAGCGGGCGCCCGAGCCGACATTGATCGCGATGCGCCGGCGCGCGCTGCCGGGGAACAGGCCCGAGATCCAGCCGGCCGCGTGGTCGAGATACTTCTGCTCGACCGTGAGCCGTGGCGGCTCCATCGGGCCGGGGTCGCCCACGATGTCGAGCATGACCTGCTGGTAGCTGTCGGTGTTGGCGCGCTTCAGCCGGTCGAAGGCGGCCATCTCGAGCCAGCGCTGCGCGGCGCCATTGCTCGGATGCAGCCGGCCGCCCTTCATCGAGTAGCCGACCACCGGATGGGCGGGCCGCGCCGCCGTGGCCAGCGAGGCCGTGCTGTGATCGTTCGACAGCGCATAGACATAGTCCCAGCCACCCTCGGCGATCCGGGCCATCCCGTCGAGGTTCAGGGGCACGACCTCGTCGACGCCGTCGATCATGCGCACGATCTCGACAGCCTCGGGCCGCGTGATCCAGCAGATGTAGGGGCGCGGGTGCAACTTGGAGAGGATCGGCACCAGACTGCCTGTCCTCAGGACGTCACCCAATGCGTCCAGCTTGACGACCAGGACGCGGCAGCCGAATTCGTCGACGCGCGTGCAGGTGGGGCACTCCATGCCCTCGGTCTTGTTGAACTTGCAGGGTTTGGAGCCCTTATAGTGTCTGCAATCAAAATTGATCATGGCCAGCAAAGGGTTCAGAATTTGTTGCAGCGACGCAAACTTCGATCCACTCGGTTCGATACTGCTGAGGGTAGCACCGATTTTTGTCAACTCGTGCCGGAGTGACCGTGCCGGACGCTGAAAGCGCGAGATTATCGACCGCCAGCTCGATCGAAGAGGTGCGCCTGCGTCTGTCGTCGAACGATGCGGAAGGCCCGCTTTCCGCCGACGAACTGCTGGTCGCCTCCGAGATCGCCTATGTGAGCCGCGACCTCGGCGTCGCGATCGCCGCCATGACGCTGCTGGTGGAGCGCGAACCGCTGCAGGCGCCGTTCCACTACCGGCTGGCCGTCCTGTTGCTGGAGAACACCGATCCCGCGGCAGCCGGGAAGAGCGCCGAACAGGCGATCGCCTGCGATCCCGCCTTCGAGCCGGCCCACGACCTGCTGGTCCAGATCAGGAGCCAGTCGGGCGACATCGAGGGTGCGCTCGCCGCCGCCCGCGACCGGGCCACGCACTGCGGTCCCACGCAGGAGGGGCAGCTGCAGATGGCGCGGCTGCTCGTGCAGGCGGACCGGCCCGACGAGGCGCTGCGTGCCGTGCACTCCGTGAACGACGGCGGGGCGCCCACCGAGGAGAGCCTCCTGATGGAGGTCGAGCTCGCCTACCGGTCGGGCGACCTGCATGCGGCGTCCAACGCCGCGGCGCGCGCGGCGCGGCTGTGGCCGGACGCGACGGCGCCGCGCGACAAGCTGGCCCGCATCCTGTTCGAGCTGAGCAATCACGGCCAGGCGATCCCGCTGCTGCTGCGCATGCGCGAGGAGCAGCCGAACGACGCCTCGGTCTGCCACCTTCTGGCGGCCTCCTATTCCTCGATCGGCAAAAACCGGCTGGCGCTGGACGCGATCCTCGACGCGCTCGCGATCGAGCCTGCCAACGGCGAATACCTCTACATGGCCGGCGTCCTCTCCAACCGGCTGGGCGAGCGCGAGCAGGGCCTGCGCTACCTGCGCCAGGCGCTGTCGGCGGCGCCGGACAAGGCCGCCATCTATGTCGAGCTGGCCCACGCGCTGGCCCATGCCAACGACGACGACGAGGCCGTCGAGGTGATCGACCGGGCGACGCAACTGGCGCCCTCCAGCACCAGCGTGCGCGATCTCAGGCTGTTCCTGCTGGCCCGGCAATCCGGCCGCGAGGTCGGCGCCTTTGGCAGCAGCTCGGGCCTGTTCCCGCCCATGCCGCGAGCGCCGGCCCGCGATCGGCCGCGACCCACGTCGCGCCTCGCGATCCTGGGCGATCAGCTCCTGACGCAGGTCCGCGTTCTCACCGCGCTGGTGCTGCGCGACTTCCGCCATCGCACGGCGCAGGGGCGCTTCGGCTTCCTGTCGCTGTTCATCCCGCAGGCCATCAACATCCTGACCCTGGGCGTGGTGCTGAGCCTGTTCAACGGCGGCATGCCGCCGATCGGCGAGCACCTGTTTTTCTTTTACGCAACGGGCGTGATGCCCTTCTATCTGTTCATCCACGTCATCGATCACTCGCAGAACATCTTCCAGGACAATATCGGCGTGCTGCAGGTCCCGGTGATCGCCCGCCTCGACCTGGTGCTGGCGATGGCGCTGACAGAACTGTTGATCGGCTTCACCGTGATGGTCGTCACCTTCGGGACCTTCGAGCTGATCTCCTACGGCCCGCGCACCGGCAACCACATCGAGGCCGTCTACGCCACGCTGGCGGTCTGGCTGTTCGCGCTGGGCCTGGGCCTGATCAGCGCGGTCATGACCAACGTCTGGCGGCCGTGGAGCAACGGCTGGATGATCGTCCAGCGCTTCCTCTATGTCGCCTCGGGCGTGTTCTTCCTGCCACAGAGCATGCCGGAGTGGATCCGCGAGCCGCTGAACTGGAACCCCCTGCTCCAGTGCATCGAATGGTTCCGCGCGGGCTTCTTCCGCGGTTACGAGCCGCCGTGGCTCGACAAGACCTACGTGCTGGCCATCGCCTTCGGCACGACGATGGCTGGGCTGATCCTCGAGCGGGCGCTGCGCCGCCGGATGAAGACGCTGTGATCCGCCTGGAAAACGTCAGCAAGAGCTACGCCGTGCCCGGCGGCCGCCATGTCATCCTCGACGATGTTAGCTTCGAGCTGCCGCCGCTCAGCCGCATCGGCATCTTTGGCGTGAACGGCGCGGGCAAGTCCGCCCTGTTGCGCCTGATCGCCGGCAGCGAGATGCCCGACCGGGGCCGCATCGTGCGCGAGGGACGGGTGTCTTTTCCCGTCGGCTTCACCGGCACCTTCCACCCGCTCCTGTCGGCCCGGGAGAACGTCTCCTTCCTCGCCCGGGTCTACGGCATGAACGACCACGAAGTGAGCGCCTGGATCGAGGATTTCGCCGAGCTCGACCGCTATTTCGACATGCCGGTCGGCACATACTCGTCCGGCATGTTCGCCCGGATCGCCGTCGCCACCAGCTTCGCCTTCGATTTCGACCTTTACCTGGTCGACGAGGTCATCGAGGTCGGCGATGTGACATTTCGCAGGAAATGTGCGGCCGCCTTCGGGCAGCGCATGGAATCGTCGTCCCTGATCCTGGTGTCGCAGCATGTCGAGACGATCCGCCAGTACTGCAACCTGGGCGCGGTCCTGCACCAGGGCAAGCTGAGCGACTTCACGACGATTGACGAGGCCCTCGAAACCTACGAGCGTTCACTGCGGGCGACATGACCGGTACATTGGCACGATGACCCAACCCCAGAGGCCACCCGTGAAGCTGGTGCCGGCGGCGAACGCGCCTGCGCCGGCGCGCACCGACGAGGGCACGCTGGTCGCCGGGGAGGCCTCCGAACAGGCTCGTCCGTCGACCGTCCTGTCGGCGCGGCGCGTGACCGGCCGCTGGACGCCGGCGGACGACCGGTCGGGCCGCCGGTCCAAGTTCTGGTCGATCCTCGTGTTCCTGCTGGTCGTCGGGCTGCCGACCGCGCTGGCCGGCGTCTATTACGGATTCATTGCGTCGGACCAGTACGTCACCGAGATCCAGTTCGGCGTGCGCTCGGCCGACGCCCAGCGCAACGACGCTACCTCGATCTTCCAGGGCATGGCCTCGGCCTCGCAGATCGGCCTGCAGTCCAACATCGTCGTGAAGTACATCAAGAGCCGGTCGATGGTCGATGCGATCGGCGAGAAGCTCAATCTGCGCAAGATGTACTCCAACCCGTCGGTCGATTACTTCTCGCGGCTCAATCCCGACACCTCGATCGAGGGGCTGGTCGATTACTGGCGCGGCAAGGTCGAACCCTATTTCGAGCTGACGACCGGCATCGTCAGCGTCCAGATCCGGGCCTTCACGCCCCAGGACGCACGGACCATCGGTCGCGACGTGCTGGCCCTCTCGGAAAGCCTGGCCGACGACCTGTCCAAGCGGGCGCGCGCCGACTACGTGAAGTTCGCGCAGGAGCAGGTCGACGAGGCCGCCGAGAAGCTGCGCAAGGCCCGCGAAGCCATGCTCGAGTTCCGCGACCGCGAGCGCTCGCTCGACCCGAACAAGGAAGCCGACGCCGCGCGCCTGGGCATCGGCAAGCTGCGCGACGAGCTCGGCCGGGTCCGTGCGGATTATCTGACGGCACGCGGGCGGACGGGCGAGAACTCGCCGATCGTGGTCACCCTGCGCGATCGCATCAAGGCGCTGGAATCGCTGATCGCCGACGCCGAGGCCCGGATGACCGGCCCGAACGCCAAGGAAGCCGTGCCGATGAGCCAGAACATCCGCGGCTACGAGAATGTCGAGACCGACCGGCAGCTCGCGGAGAAGTTTTATGACGCGGCGATGCAGTCCCTGCAGCGCGCCCAGTTCGAGGCCTCGCGCCGCGCGATGTACCTCGAGGTCTTCGTCACGCCGTCACTGGCCGAACACTCGGTCTATCCGCGCCGTTTCGTGTCCGTGCTGATCGTGGCCCTGGCCGCGTTCGGCGCGTGGATCTTCCTGCTGATGATCTACTACTCGATCAGGGATCACGTTTGAATTCCGTCGTCTGAATTCCATCGTCTCGACCGGAGCAGCCTCACGCCTCGATCAGCTGCCTGTACGCCTCGATCATGCCCTTGGGATTGTAGGTCTGGATCGCGATCTCGCGCTTGGCGGCGAGGCCCGGCTCGAAGCCATCGAAGCGCTGGAGCTGGTCGGCCAGTTCCATGAAGTTGCCGATGTTGAAGTACTGCATCGCCCCCTCGAAATAGAGACCCATCTCGCGGAAGACCGGCGCGTTCGAGAACAGCGCGCGCGAACCGAATTCGAGGGCGAAGGTCGCCGGGCCCGAGCCGCTCTGCCCTTCCTTGGTGCGCATGTAGGGATGCACCACATAATCGAGCATGGCGTAGAACTTGGGCATCTCCTCGTCCGAGGCCTGGCCGAGATAGTGGATGCGGTGCGCGATCTCGCTGGTCGGGAAGAAGTACTTGAATTCCGACTTGGCGAAGAGCTTCTCGCGCACTTCGCGGCGCCAGACCTGGTCGGAACGGACCACTGGCCCGCCGAGGATGTTCTTGATGCCGCCCGCGATCTCCAGGCTGTTGTCCGACGAGGGCTTGTCGACCGAGAGCGGGAAGGACAGGAGCTGGCGCACATAGCCGCCGATGTCGCGGCCGGGTTCCAGCGCCTGCGGATGCTCGCCGCCCACCAGCACGAGGCGCCAGTCGTCGGGCAGGAACTCCAGCGCCTTCATCGCCGTCAGGTGGCCTTTGTAATTGGCGAAGAAGCCGCAGACCGCGAAGTACTTGTACTTGGGGTCGAGCCCGTACTGCGCCAGGAAGCGTTCGCGATCGAGCGAGGCGCGGACCTCGGCCACCTCCTCCTGGTCAAAGTAGCAGATCGGATAGTTCGATATCTGACGCAAATTAAAGAAACGTTGCAGCAGGGTCTGGTCGCCGCGGTTGAAGGTCAGCACCTTCACATGCGGCGACTTGCGGACGTAGCTCCAGAAGCCCTCGTAGATCGGGTCGAGCGCGCCCTCGATCAGGCCCATGACGGCGGCGCCGGGCCGCAGGTTGAGCATGTTGCTGGTGAAGGCGGTCAGCGACCGGCTCGACATCTGGCGGTCGAAGCCGTGGATGGTGATGACGGCGCATTTGGCGGCCTTCAGCAGGCGCATCACCCGGGTGTAGGAGGTCTTGGCGCGCGTGCCGTAGAGACCGGGTTCGAACTGCAGGAAAACCGCGTCGAAATCGGCAATTTCCCGCGCGATCCGGGCGATTTCCTGGTCGCCCTTGCGGCGGATGAAGGTCGGCGACTGCAGGCGCAGCAGCGAGACCGGGAGCCGCTTGACCTCGACCTCGTACCCCGCTGCCAGGAGATGCTTCAGAAGGCGGGTGCTGTAATAGGCGGCACCGCACTCCTCGTTGTAGCTGGATACGATCGCAACGCGCTTCTTCATCTCGAACTCCGGCCGTCCTCTGCGTCCGGCCGGACATTAGCAGCGATCAGTCAATTTGGGGCCGGTTTTCTACGAAGAATCCGGCCCCCAGATAGTGTTTCTAGACGAACAGAAAGTCCGACTGGCCCGGCAGCGTGGTCAGATGCTGCAAGGTCAGCGTGTCGCCGTTCGTTCCGGTGATCACCATGTTGCCGTCGACCACGGCGCTGTGGCTCTGGACATAGGCGTAGTTGGCGAACTCCGAGGTCGGCAGCGAGATCGTGTCATCGGCCGACGTGAAGTCGGTGATGACCGCCGTGCCGAAGAACGGTTTGAAGGCGAACGTATCGGCGCCGCTGCCACCGGTCATGATGTCGTTGAGGATGCTGTTGAGCGTCTGGGGCGTCGACAGCAGGCCCTGGATGGCATGGCCGTTGTCGTTCAGGTTGTAGGTTACCTGCGCCTCGGTCGAGGTCGTGCCGCCGGTCACGACATAGTCGAGCTGGTAGCTCGAATATTCCTTGTTCTGCACGTTGGTGAAGTAGCGCGAGATGCCGGTGACCACGCCGTCGCCGTTGGCATAGTCGTAGCCGTAGGCGGAATAGGACTGGCCGGTGACGCCGGTCCAGGTCTCGCCGATCTTCTGGCCCGACGCGTTCAGCTCGACCGCGTAGCCGGTGTAATCCTGTCCAACGATGTCGGTCTGGTAATAGGTCTGGCCGGTCAGGACGCCATTGCCGTTGGCGTATTCGTTCATCCACGACGAGTAGAGCTGCGTGGAGGTGATCTGGCCGCCGGTGAAGATGTCCCGGATGAGATGGCCGCCGGCATCCAGGTCCTGCTCGTGGCCAGTGTAGTTCTGGCCGACGATGTCGGTGAAGTAATACTTCTGTCCCGACAGGTGGCTGCCGGTGCTGTTCACGACGTAGTCGTCCTCGTAGGACGAGTAAGCCTGGGTCGTGACGCCGCTGTAGAAGATGCGCATCGTCTGGCCGTCGGCGCTCAGGTCGTGCTCGTAGTTGGTGTAGGCGTGGCCCTGAACGTTCGAGAAGAAGTACTTCTGACCGATCAGGCCGTTATGGGGCAGGACGCTGCCGTAGCCGGCGGCGTAGTCGTACTCGTAGGCGTGATAGGCCTGTCCGCTGACGCCGGTGAAGGTGTAATTGGTCAGCCGGTTCGAGCCGTCATACTCGGCCGCGTAGCCGGTATAGGCCTGGCCGGTGATGTCCGTATGGAAGTAGGTCGCGCCGGTCAGTTCATTGTCGTCGTTGTAGTCGTACTGCATCGACGAATAGGCCTGGCCGGTGACGCTCATCAGGAAGCTGTGCGCGCCGGTCATCTTGTCGATCGCCGCGCCATTGGCCGTGTAATCCGTGTAGGCGATCGACAGGATCGAATCGCCGGTGTCGGTGAACTCGATCTGCTGCAGATGGGTATTGGTGGACAGGGCGCTGAGCGCGTTCGCCACGTTGCCGGCCTTGTCCTGCACGATCAGCTGGTAGGCCGAGCTGTCGGCGTTGTGCGCCACCGCGAGCGCGCCGGCATCGCCGGTGATCTGCCCGACCGTGACGGTGAGCGCGTCGTTGTCCGAGATGGTGATCGAGGTCGGCAGGTTGGCGCCGTAGGTGTCGAGGTCGGCCGAGATGTTGGCCGCCGTGTCGCTGACGGCGCCGGTCGCGGCCACACCGGTCACGGTGAGGGTCAGCGCGACGCTCGGCGGGCCGTAAGGCGTCACGCCGTCGGCCAGCAGTTCCTGCATCACCACGGTGTAGGTGCCGTTGCCCAGGGTCGAGGTCGTCGTCGTCTGCCAGCGGCCGTCGAGATCGGGCGTTGCCTGCAGCACGCCCGAGAAGGTGCCGCCTGCCGTCTGGGTGATGACGACCTGGGCGATGTGCCCGGGAACGATCTGGTTGGTCTGGGCCGAGGTGAGACCCCAGGTCGCGATCCCACCGGAGCTGTTGATGACGGAGTTGGTCGGCGTACCCGAATGGGTGCCGTTGTTGGTGCCAGTCCAGCCGAAGGCCAGCGGCGTCTCGCTCGTGATCGCAAGGGTGGGTGCCGACGAGGCCGGGACATTGCCCTGCAGGGGCATGCCCGTGCCGTTCTGATCGTCGAGGGCGGTGAACGTGCCACCGCTCAAGGTGCCGGCGATCGGCGCCGCTGCCGCCTGGTTTAGCGATGCCCCGCCGGCATAGGCGAAGGTCAGCATCTCGACCGGCATCGTCTTGTATTCGTTGAGGTCGATCTCGATGAAGTTGACGCCGAGATTGTTCGGATTGACGTTCGCACCACCGGCGACCGCCACGTCGAAGATCGTCGCTTCGATGTCGCCCGGCGTCGTCGAGGCCGCCGTCGTATAGAATTCGTAGACCTTCTGGCGGCCGGCATCGTCGGAAAGAACGATCTGGTACCAGCCGATGTCACCCTCGGCGACGGTGCTGGCGACCGGCAGTCCCGCGACACTGAAAGTGCCCAGCGAGTTGGCGCCGGCCGTTATCGTCCAGGCACCCGGAGAGCCCGAGAACGTGAAGGTCTGCCAGATGTTGCCGTTGGTCGGCAGGGTCACGTAGTCGAACTGGCCGTGGCCCTGGGAATCCTTGCCGGTATAGATGCCGATCTGGACGGTGAGATCGGACCGCAGCAGCGTCTGCCCGTCCCGTCCGACCACGTTGAGATAGAGGGCGCCGGTGGTGTCGGGAATCAGGTAATCGGTCTGGGCCGCGGCCGGCGGCAGGAAAGGTCCGCCTGTCGGCGCCGTGTAATTCGGCGCGGTTTCGGCCGAGCCGTACACGTAGAGATTGATGTTGCCGACATTGTTCGACGGCTGGGTGCCCGACACGCCCGGCTGTCCCAGCGGGATCAGCGGTCCGGGCGTGACGTCGACCGACAGGTTGTCGGAGAAGGCCGAGCCGTAGACGTTGGAATTGTAGAAGAAGTACTCGCTGTAGGCGTCGTAGTGGATGTAGCTCGGCGTGGGCGAGACGCTGGTGTCGCGAAAATTGTCGAAGGCGTAGGCCGCGTCCCAGTTGGCATTGTTGTTGAGATTGATCGACTGGGCTGCCCAGTTGGTCGCGCCGTAGGTGCCGCCATTGTAGGGATTGGACTGGTTGGCGACGGTCGCCCAGTAGCCCGCCGTGAAGCCCGTGAAGGCCTGCGTCAGCACGTTGCCGAATTCGTCGTTGGTGCCGCCGGGCGTGACGTAGATGGCGTCGGCCGAACCCGGCGGGCTGCCGCTGCCGGGAACGGTGTAGGGCTTGGTCAGGTAGGGATCTTCGTAGATGTACAGCTTGCCCTGGCCGGCCGAGTAGAGGTTCGACTGCAGGTCGGCCTCGCTGATCACCATCCACGCCTTGGTCTGGCTCTCCGCCTTCGGGCTGAACACGAAGTACTGGCCCGCGGCGCCCCAGGTGCCGGTGCCGAGCTGCACGGACTGGATCTTGTAGGAATAATACTGGCTGTTGTGCCACACGCCGTTGGCATCGACTTCGCCGTTGGTCGACCCCGACAGCAGCAGGTCGTGCTGCGCGGCGAAGCCCTGGGTCACGTAGTCGGTCCAGTCGCTGACCGGATAGAGATTGCCGCCGCCCATCTGAATGTTGGAGGGCGAGATGACCATCATCGTGTCGCCGGAAAGCTGCCCTCCGTTATAGGTCAGGACGTTGGACGGCGAGCCGTTGTTGTTCAGAGCCGTGACCGTGTCGCTCTGGGTCTGGCCATAGCCGCGATACTGCGTGGTGCCGTCGTCGTAAGTGACGGACACCTGCGTGTTCAGCGAATAGCCCGGGATCGCCGTAAGGTCGCCCGCGTCTCCACCCTTGCCGAGCAGCGAGTATTCGAACTGGGAATAGCCGTACTGATAGTTCGACACGTTGATCGCGATATCGGCTTCCGCGGTGATCAGCGTGGTGAGGTCGTTGGCGTGGTCGCTCGTGCCCGGTGTCGTCAGCGCCTCGCTCTGCACGATCAGGTAGAGCGCGCCGCCGTTCACCGTCGGCGTCGTGGTGTCGGTCAGGTCGATGCTGACGGTGTAGGTGTGGCTGGTCGGATCGAGCGTGCCATTCATGAGCTGGCCGCCGTCGATCACCGTCGTGAAGTTGGTTCCCGCCACGGGCGGCGAGCTGTTCCACAGATAGACCCAGACGCCGGTGTAATTCGCGCCGGTCTGGCCTCCCTGCTGGCCGGTGACTTCGGTGATGAAGGCATCGGACATCTGGAACGTCAGCGTGACGGGCGGCGGAGTCGTGGCCATATCTACTCTCCCTGCATCGTGTTGAGTGTCACAGCCCGACGTTCCCGAGGGGCCGAGCCCACGACCAAGGTTGAGTTGCGCGTCATCATTTCCCCCGCTCCTGCCCCGCAGGGCAGCCTCTGATCGCGGCCGGATTTTGAAGGCATGGAGAATCGAACGTCAATCCGTTCGGCCGCGAACAAAGGTTACAGTTCTGTAATGACAGCAGCCGCACGACATGCCTTGCGCAAATAAGGGCTGGCGGTTGTGCCCCTCGGGATTGCATTCTGTGGGCAACAGTTGCCCCCGAGGGGGCGCCAACACAGGGTTCGAGTATGAAGAACGGCAGGGAGCACGGCCCGCCGGCTGCCCCCAACGGCAACGATCGCGCGGCATCGTTTCGGCAGTACCTGACGAAGCGCTGGTCTCCCACCGCCGAACCGATCCTGGTCGTCGGCGATTCCATGCTGGACGTGTACGTCTTCGGCACGGTCGACCGGATCTCGCCGGAAGCGCCGGTGCCGATCATGCGCCAGCAGCAGACGCGCGAGGCCGCCGGCGGTGCGGCGAACGCCGCCCTCAACATAACCAGCCTGGGCGGCAGCGCCCATCTTGTCTCCTGCATCGGCGACGATGCCGACGGCGATCGTCTGGCAACGGTGCTGGCGGCGGCCGGGGTCTCGGTCGATCTCGTGCGCGCGCCCAACCGGCCGACCACGGTCAAGACGCGCTTCTCCGTCGGCCAGCATCAGATCCTGCGCCTCGACCGCGAGGACCCGTCGACGGTGACGGCCGAGTGCGAGCAGGAAGTGCTGGCGGCGATCGAGCGGCGGATCGGGAGTTGCCGCCTGGTCGTGCTGTCGGACTACGACAAGGGCATGCTGACGGACCGAATCCTCGAGCAGACGATCGCCTGGGCGCGCGAGCGCGGCGTGGCCGTCGTCGTCGATCCCAAGCGGCGGGATTTCTCCGCCTATCGCGGCGCCACCTACATCAAGCCCAACCTCACCGAGCTCGAACGGGCAACCGGCCTGTCCATGTCGTCGAACGACGACGGCGCCGTCGGACGCGCCGCCGGCCTCGTGGCGGTGTCCACTGAGGCCAACGTCCTGGTCACCCGCTCGGAAGCCGGCATGTCGCTCGTGCGGCCGAACGGACCGCCGATCCACATGTCCACGCACGCCCACCAGGTCTTCGACGTGACCGGCGCCGGCGACACGGTGATCGCGGCCTTCTCCCTCGGTCTTGCATCCGAGCATTCCACCGCCGAGGCGATGGCCTTCGCCAACCTCGCGGCGGGGATCGCGGTTTCCAAGCCCGGCACGGCCATGGTGCTGGCGGACGAAGTCGAGGCCGAGCGCTCGCTGCTCGCCGACGACGAAGTCATCGCCAAGGGCGCGCTCGTCGCCGTCGAGACGGCGATGCGCCTGCGCCGGATCTGGAAACACCAGGGCCTCACCGTCGGCTTCACCAACGGATGCTTCGACCTGCTGCATCCCGGCCACATCCAGTTGCTGCGGCAGGCGGCGCAGGGGTGCGACCGGTTGATCCTGGGCCTGAACAGCGACGCCTCGGTGCGGCGCCTCAAGGGAAGCAGCCGCCCGGTGCAGACGGAAGACAATCGCGCCGCCGTGCTGGGCGCGATCGAGCACGTCAACCTGGTCGTGGTGTTCGACGAGGACACGCCGGCCAACCTGATCGACCTGCTGGTGCCCGACCTGCTGGTGAAGGGCGCCGACTACAAGATCGAGGACATCGTGGGCGCCGACACCGTGCTGAAGGCCGGCGGCAAGGTCATCACGGTCGAGCTCGTGCCCGGACAGTCGACGACCAGGCTGGTCGCCGCGGGCCGCCCAGGTAAGGTCGATGGCAAAGTCGACGGCAAGGTGAACGCGTGATCCTCGTCACCGGGGCGGCGGGCTTCATCGGGTCCAACGTCGTCGCCGCCCTCAACGAGCGCGGCCGCAACGACATCGTGGTCTGCGACTGGCTGGGCCAGGACACGCGCTGGCTGAACCTGCGCAAGCGCATGTTCCGCGACTTCGTCTTCCCCGACGATCTCGCGGCCTATCTTCAGGACGCGGGCGACATCGAAGCCGTCATCCACATGGGCGCGAACTCCTCGACCACGGCGGTCGACGGCGATGCGATCCTGCGAACGAACTTCAAGTTCTCGCTGAAACTGCTGGACTGGTGCGCCGAGCGCGGCGTGCCGCTGATCTATGCCTCGTCGGCCGCGACCTACGGCGACGGCACCCAGGGCTTTGCCGACGGCACCTCGTTCGAAGCGCTGCGCGGGCTGCAGCCGCTCAACCTCTACGGCTGGAGCAAGCACCAGTTCGACCTGGTCTTCGCCGAGCGCCTGGCGCAGGGCCTGCCCCTGCCGCCCAAATGCATCGGCCTGAAGTTCTTCAACGTCTTCGGCCAGAACGAGTATCACAAGGACGACATGATGAGCGTGGTCGCCAAGAACCACGCGATCGCGGCCTCCGGCGGCGAGGTGAAGCTCTTCAAGAGCCATCGCGCCGACTTCGTCGACGGCGGCCAGCAGCGAGACTTCATCTATGTCGACGATGTCGTGGACGTGATCCTGTGGTGCCTCGAGGCCGGGCCTCGCGCCGGCCTGTTCAATGTCGGGACCGGCGCCGCGACCTCGTTCCGGGAGCTGATCGAGGCGCTGTTCGCCGCGGTGGGCCGCGAGCCCAACATCTCCTACGTGCCGATGCCGGAGACACTGCGCGAGAAGTACCAGTATTTCACCCTGGCGCCGCTCGACGGGCTGCGGGCCGCCGGCTACCAGGCGCCCTTCACCACGGTCGGCCCGGCCGTGGCGCGTTACGTGAAGTATCTCTCCGGCAGCGACCGCTATCGGTAGCTCGCTAGAAAACCCCGTCGTCTCGACCGGAGCCTCGCGTAGCAAGGCGCAGCGGAGAGACCTTCTCTCCGCCAAAGCCGGCTAATCGTTGAAAGAAGGTCTCTCCGCTACGCGCCTGCGGCGCTTCGGTCGAGACGACGGATATTGGCCGAAGGCGCTTCAGCCTACGCCCCCCGGCAACTCGCCCTTCTTCTTCACGAAGCGGATGAAGGTGTTGGGCGCGATCTTGTCGCTGTCGAAGATCAGTTCGACGGCGCCGGACGCGATCAGGCCGTCGAGCCAGGGCGCGACCGTCGGCGTCTCGGGGCGGCCGACATCGTCGATGCCGATGATCGTGTCGGGGCCGCACTTCGACCAGATCGTCTTCAGCACCGGGTCCATCAGCACGCCCATGTCGAGGTCGAGCCAGACGAAGCTCAGCGGCCCCGTCAACTGCGCGCAGGTCTTGGTCGCATCGCCCTTGATCGGGGTGAGCGGCAGGATGCGCGACCATTGGGTGAGGTAGTTGTAGGCGTCGAACTCGTCGTCCCGGAAGGCACCGACGCCCAGCGCACCGCCCGCCGGATCGTCGATCTCGAAGCCGTGGAACGTATCGAAAGTGTAATAGTGCTTCTCTGCACCCAGCGCCTTCATCAGGAAAGCGAGCTTCACCGACAGGATGCCGCGGAAGCAGCCGAACTCGGCCACGTCGCCCGGAACCGGCAGCGCTTTTTCCAGGAACGGGAAGATCAGCGAGATGTTCGCTTCCTGACGCATTCCGGCAACTTCGTGCGGCAGCAGCGCCTTGATCCGGGCCTGGGTGTAGTCGACCAGGCTCTGATAGGCCTGCCCCGGCTCGATGAACGACCTCATGTGACCGACGATCTCGTCGACCACCTTGGCCAGCGTGGTGTTGTCGTCACTCTTCACGGCCTTCGACGACCAGTCGTCACGCCGATTGGCGCGGAACTCGACGGTCTTTTCGTCGAGATAACGGTCGTATTCCGCGCATTTGGCGACGAACGTGTAGGTTTCGGCCGTCGGCGCGCCCTGCTGCGAGGCGCTCTTGAGGCAGTCCAGAAAGGCACAGACGGCCGCATGCTGGCCGCGCGAATCGCGCAGTTCGCCGCCCTCCGCGGCGGCCTTCAGCACGCCAAAGGACGGCCTGCCGCCCAGCCCCGGCTTCATCAAACCGGCATGGTCGACGAACACCCGGGCGGTGGACCGGAAGGCCTCCGCGTCGTCGAGCCCAAAGCCCAGGTCCGACGTCACAACGCTCGATATGGAACTCACTGACAGTCCTTTCCGGGCCTGCAACCGCCCGATGCACCGCTCGCGCCGGGAACCGCTTCCCTAAGCTCCCGAACTCTGCGCAGATTGGGTTTCAAGATCATACAATGTAGATTGTCGTCGAAACCCATAAAGTCTGCGCGGATCGGTATGGCGAGCCTTCCTGTTTCAATGTCGACGCTGCTCAGCGCAGCCTGTGTCCTGCTGGCGGGTTGCGACCTGCTTCCGAGCGACGGCCCCAATGCCAACGGGATGCTCGCACACTCCTCCTCGCAGTTGAAGAGCGATGCGGCCTCGACCGCGGTCACGCGCTACGCGATGGTCAGCATCAACGCCCGGATCGCCGAGGAAGAATCCAATTATTACCGGCCCGTGGCTGGCAGTGTGCCCCAGGGCTTCGCCGGCGGCGGCGCGTTCGGCGCCATCGGCGTCGGCGACACGCTGCGCGTCACGGTCTGGGAAGCCGGCGAAGTGACGCTTCTTTCGGCCGGCCGCGGCGATCGCAAGGGCACCGACGTCACGGTGCGTGTCGATACCGACGGCACGATCGCGCTGCCCTATGCCGGGCGTTTCCCGGTGGCCGGCCGCCGCGTATCCGAGGTCGAAAGCGCGATCGTCTCGCGCCTCAGCGCCCAGGCGGCGCAGCCCCAGGCCACCGTCATCGTGGCGGAGAATGTCAGCAGCGCGGTCTCGGTCCAGGGCGACGTGACCAAGCCCGGCCCCTACCCGCTGCAGACCTCCAACCAGCGCCTGCTCGACCTTGTGGCGATGGCCGGCGGCATGAAGTATCCGCCCTACGAGACCTCGGTGCGCGTGACGCGCGGCCGCTCGACCATGCTGGTCTCGATGCAGGACGTGATCGACCAGCCCGAGACCTACAACGTGCGCGTCTCGGCGGGCGATGCGCTGATGCTGTCGCGCACGCAGCAGAAGTTCCTGGCGTTCGGCGCCGTACTGAAGCCGGGCGAGCAGGTGTTCGGCAAGATGACGCTGAACCTCTCCGAGGCGCTGGGTCAGGTCATGGGCCTCGATCCCAACCGCTCGGATGCCAAGGGCATCTACCTGTTCCGCTACGAGCCGGTGGCGCTGGCCCGCCAGATCGGCGTCGAACCGGTCACGCCCGACCGCCCGACGGTTCCGATCGTCTACCAGCTCGACCTCAAGGACCCGAAGTCGTTCTTCGCGATGAACCAGTTCCCGGTGCGGCCGAGCGACATCCTCTACGTGTCGGCCGCGCCGCTGTCGGAAGCCTCGCGCTTCTTCCAGATCCTCTCGGGCGCCACCAACACGGTCGCCATTCCGCGCACGCTGCTGGGCACCTATCCCAGCGGCAGCTAGTTTAGGGGCAACGATCAACCGCCGGCCTATTCCCTGACGCGCGGGATAGCGCGCTAGCAATAAGGCCAGCGCCTCTTCTCGATAACGCTGATGACATCTCTGATCTTCAGGCTTCTATAGGGGCGGGCGCCACGTCTCTCCCGCATTCTTCTTAATAAGAGGCCGATAAGAGACAACTCTCCCGGAACGTAGTCGGCAAGGATGAGATTTGGTTCGAAGCCGAGTTCCTTCCATAGCCAGACAGCAAACTCGTAGAAGTCATCGCCGTAAATTCCGAAGTCATAGTAGCTTCGGTATCCAAGGAAATTTGAAACGCGGCAGCACGGCGACCAGAGGCGCCCTTGAGATACTTAAAGACTTTATCCTCGGATTCGGAATTGGTGACCGTTCGTACATTCCCTCGAGAGAGACTTTCCGATGAAGCGGCCTAGCCGCTCCTCAAGGGAGCTGTGTCGCCTATCTGAGGCGAGGCCGGTGGAGCGACGCTATTCCCATCCGACTTGAGACAGGAGATTCAGCCGGAATTCGTCCCGAAGATCCCTAGCGACATACCAAAGATCGAGTTCCTCGAGGAATTGAGACCTCAGCCGCTCCATTCCGCCGCTACATTCTATGAATGATTCCATAAATCGCGGCTCTCCGCCGAGAATGCTGAAATCATCTGTTGAGCAAATCCCTCCCCACATTGCGGATCGCCCGAAGATGGCTGTAGCGAATACTCCCAGCCGACCTTCCGGCGGTACGTCCGCCATGGCGTTTTTGTCCCAGGGAAGGACGCAGTTGAACTGATGACGCGGCACAGTTTCGACGCTGGTGGCGACAAATTCCTCATCTCCACATAATTCGCCAGCGGTCGCCCAACACCGGAACTCGCTATCTGGAAAAACAAACTGGAATGGCAAGAGAACGAAGTTCCAGTTTTGATTCACGAATGACGATCGACTTGCTTCATGACCGCAAAAAACAGAGCGGAAGACATTCCCAAAACGTGCCTGAAAGCTGGGCTCGCTCAGAATAAGTGTTTGTGCCTTGTTCATTCAGGGAATCGTGAAGCGTGACTGGTAGTGGGGCAACTTAGAGCGCTCGCCTCAGGCGAAGAGGATGTCGTTCAGGGTGATGGCGTTCGCGCCCACGAAATTGATCGCGAGATCGGTGGGCGCCGTCGCGACGGTCGGGTGCACGTAAACGCTCGTGGAGCCGCCATCCGACAGGATCTGGACATGCGCGGCATCGGTGTTGAAGGCCCGCAGGTCGAGCTTGCTCAAGCCCGTGACGAAATCGGCGATCGTGTCGTAACCGGTGAGCAGGTTGCTATCGAGATACTGCCAGTAGACGAAGACGTCGGCCCCTCCCATGCCGCGCAATGAATCGGCGCCGCCGGCGCCGGTCAGCACGTTGGCGCCGCTGTTGCCGATCAGCGTGTCGGCCGCCGAGCCGCCTGTCAGGTTCTCGATCGCGCTCATCGTGTCAAACAGCACGCCGTCCACGTAACCTGCCTGCGCCCGCAGATCGGCGTAGACCCGGCCGGTGGTGCCTTCGTAGGAGGCGGTGTCGATGCCGCCCTGCCCCCAGAGCTGGTTGGGCGTTCCCGTCGTGATACCGCCGCCGATCAGGACGTCGTCTCCTTCGCCGCCATAGAGTAAATCGCTCTGGCTGCCACCCGTCAGCCGGTTGGCCTCGGCGTTGCCGACCAATGTGCTGCGACCAAGGCCCGCCGTCAGGTTCTCGATGCTGTCGTAGGTGTCGACGGTCACGTAGTTGACCATGCCGTATCCGCTGGCGAGATCGGCATAGAGCACGCCCGTCCTGCCGGCATAGGACGCG
Organism: Reyranella sp. GW821-FHT12G01; assembly: GCF_058806575.1. Classification (NCBI taxonomy): domain Bacteria; kingdom Pseudomonadati; phylum Pseudomonadota; class Alphaproteobacteria; order Hyphomicrobiales; family Reyranellaceae; genus Reyranella; species Reyranella sp. GW821-FHT12G01. Next base: position 1,829,891 of record NZ_JBXAPV010000001.1, on the reverse strand, counting down.
GTGTCGTTGCCCTCCTCACCCCAAAGCTGGTTGGTGCCGAAGCCGCCGATCAGAACGTCGTCGCCCCTGCCGGCGTAGATCAGGTCGTTGCCGATGCCACCGTCGATCCAGTCGTTTCCGTCGTTGGAATCGATCACGTTGGCGAGGTCGTTGCCGATGATGGTGTCATTGCCGGCACCGGTCACCAGCGTGCCGATCTCCGACCGCGTGTCGCCGTGATAGAGCAGCGAATTGTAGACATTGCCCTGGGCCTGGTATTCCGGCGAACCCTTGGGAGCGTACAGGTTCAGGTCGGCGAGATGATCCGTCGAGAAGCGCAGCCACTGACCGGGCCGCAGGTCGTCATACTGGTCGCCGTTGAAATTACTGAGGTCGTAGGTCGCGTCCGCGCCCTGCGTCCACACCGTCTGGAAGATCTTGTAGGTCTGCGTCGTGCCGGTCGTGTTCGGATCCGCCGCGCCGTTGAGATACTGCTGCCCAGTGCTGTTGTCCCAGGTGTACAGGGCCGTTTCGGCTACCTTGCCCGCTCTCTCGTCAGCCCCCTTGCCGAAGTTGGCGCCGTAGATCTCTTGCAGGGCGGCAATGTCGTACATCATGTAGCCGGACACCGAGGAACCGTCCGGTGCGATCGAGTTGGCATGGACGCTGACTTCGCCGCTCAGGAAGCTCGAGTAGCTCATCAATGTGAATTCGATGTCGCTGTGCGTCGCCGATATGGCGCCGTTCGGATAGGTCTCGAAGGGATGCTTCAGACCCATCGCATGACCGATCTCGTGCAGGATGGTCGCGAACGCGTCGTTCCCGAACAACTGCGTGTCCTTCGGCGTGCCATTCGTGCCAAGGAAGGCATCGCCCGAAGAGTTGGCGACACCATCACCGTAAATATAAGGATAGTGGGCGTGCGACCCGTTGTTTTCCTTGCCTTCGGGCAGGCCGACGATGGCGATGCGAATGTTGGCGTCCGGTGTCGTCGCCGCCTCGAATGTGACGCCGGTGTATGCCGTGATGAGATTGAAGGCGGCGTAAGATGCGTATTTCTGTTCTTGCGTCGCCGGCTTGAAGGTCTCGAGCGACTTCTGGTCGATATAGCCCTCGCCATAGTCGCTGACCGACGTCGGGAAAAACCAATTGAACGACTTTGCCGCCGTCTGGCCCTCGGGATCCGATGTCCAGTAGTGGTTGGACAGCAGAGACCTGACCTCAGGGTCCAGAACCAGATAGGAAGCGAAGGTGCCGGCATAGAGCCCGCCCTTCGGCTTTAACGCTGCAACCATGACGAGCCCCCAAAAGCGTCAGAAAACAATCCGCAATTATAGTGCGGCAAGAACTCTGACAAGGCATCGCGCGGAAAGTCGCGTCAATGCCGGGGGAGTCGGGGCGGCTAGGCGAACAGGATGTCGTTCAGCGTGATGGCGTGCACGCCGACGAAGTTGATCGCGAGATCGGCGGGCGGACTCGCGACATCCGGCGTCGCGTGGAGATAGAGGCTGGTCGAGCCTGCATCCGACAGGATCTGGATGTGCGACACGTCGGTGTTGAACGCGCGCAGGTCGAGCTTGCTGGTGCCCGACATGAAATCGAAGATCGTGTCGTAGCCAGTGAGCAGATTGCTGTCGAGATACTGCCAGTAGACGAAGATGTCGGCGCCGCCCATGCCGTACAGCGCATCCGCGCCGCCGGCGCCGGCCAGGATGTTGGCCGCGCTGTTGCCGATCAGGGTGTCGGACGACGAGCCGCCCGTCAGGTTCTCGATCGAATTCATCTGGTCGAACAGCACGCCGTTGACGTAGCCCGCCTGCGAGCGCAGGTCGGCATAGACGTGGCCGGCGGTGCCCTCATAGGAGGCGGTGTCGCTGCCGCCCTGGCCCCACAGCTGGTTCGGCGCGCCGTTGGAGATGCCGCCGCCGATCAGGATGTCGTTGCCCTCGCCGCCGTACAGAAAGTCGGTCGAGGCGCCACCGGTCAACCGGTTGTCGCCGGCATCGCCCACCAGGGTGTTGCGGCCCGAGCCGCCGGTCAGGTTCTCGATGCTGTCGTAGGTGTCGGCCAGCCTGAAATCGACGAGCCCGTGTCCCTGCGAGAGATCGGCGTACACGACGCCGGTGCGACCGGCATAGGACGCGGTGTCGTTGCCGTCGCCGCCCCAGAGCTGGTTCTGGCCATAGCCGCCGATCAGCACGTCGTCGCCCGAGCCGCCGTAGAGCACGTCGTCGCCGATGCCGCCGTCGATCGTGTCGTTGCCGTCGTTGCCGTGGAGCACGTTGGCGAGGTCGTTGCCGATGATGGTGTCGTTGCCGGCGCCAGCCACCAGGTTGCTGATCTCCGACTGTGTGTCGCCGTGATAGAGCAGCGTGTTGTAGACGTTGCCATGGGCCTGGTACTCCGGCGTGCCCGGAGGCGCCGCCGAGTTCAGGTCGGCAAGATGCTCGACCGAGAAGCGCAGCCACTGGCCCGGCCGCAGGTCGTCGTACTGGTCGCCGTTGAAGTTGCTGAGGTCGTAGGTCGTGTGCGCGCCCTGCGTCCACACCGTCTGGAAGATCTTGTGCGTCGCGGTCGTACCGGTGTCGAGCGCCGGGTCGTTGTTAATGTACTGCTGCCCCGTGCTGTTGCTCCAGGTGTAGGTGACCTCCTGGGCGGCGTGGTCGTCGGTCTTGCCCTTGGCGAAATTCGCGCCGTACATCTCCTGCAGGGCCGCGATGTCGTACATCATGTAGCCCGATACCGAGGAGCCATCCGGCGCGGTCGTGTTGGCATTCACGCCGACCTCGCCGGTCATGTAGGCGGAGTAGCTCATCACGGTGAATTCGATGTCGCTGCGGTCCGCCGAGATCGGCCCGTTCGGATAGATCTCGAACGGATGCTTCAGGCCCATCGCATGGCCGATCTCGTGGATGATCGTGGCGAAGCTGTCGTTGCCGTACAGCTGGTCGGTCTCGGGGAAACCGTTGCTGCCGAGGAACACGTCGCCGGCGCTGTTCATGATCGCGCCGTTGTCATTCACCGGATAACCGGCGTGCGAACCGCCTTCGTTACCCGGCAGGTCGCGGGCGCCCGAAATCCGGATGTTGGCGTCCGCCGTGTTGATCCTGGTGAAGGTGGCGCCGGTGTATTCGGTGATCAGGTTGAAGCCGATGACCGAGGCGTCCTGCTGGTGGGAGTTGGTCGGCTTGAAAGCCGCCAAGCCGTCCGGATCCTGATAATCGGTCGGAAACTGGTTGGAGCGCCGCGGGAAGAAGTAGGTGAATTCTTCCGCTGCCACGAGGCCTTCGGGATCGGTCGTCCAGTAATTGTCGGACAGCAAGGCCCGGACGTTGGAATCGACGACCGTGTACGAAGCGAAGAGGCCGGCGTAGAGACCGCCCTTGGTGATCGCAGGATCCGAAGCCATGCCGAGCGTCCCTTCAACGAGTGAGATGAAGCGTCAGGCATCTACAGGCATCGCTGTCTGCAAATCGACGCGAATCGCCGAGGTGCGACTCCAAGGTACAGAGTCGATCCGATGCCGATGCCTATTGGGTTTCCTACCGCACGCTACGCTTCGTATTGTCGCTCGGCGCGTGCACGTCGAGCGTTGATCTCATCGGCGCTGTGTGCACTATCGCACCGAGACGGGAATGCACGGCAAAGCGAGACGCAGCATGATGGTTCTTGGCTTCACCGCCGGCGCGCTGGGCGGCCATCTCGGCGGCTGGCGTCATCGGGACTCGTTCCCGACCACCACCATGCAGCTCTCCTGCATGGTCGAGATGGCGCAGATCGCCGAACGCGGCAAAATCGACATGATGTTCCTGGCCGACGGCAACGGCGTGCGCCAGATGGACAAGCCCGCGCTGTTCGCGGCCAACAGCCCCTCCGATCGTCCCGCAGTGTTCGAGCCGGTGACCCTGTTCGCCGCACTTGCCCAGCACACCAGCCGTATCGGCCTCGTCGCCACGACCACCACCACCTACGAAGAGCCCTTCTCCATCGCCCGCAAGTTCGCCTCGCTCGATCATCTCAGCGGCGGTCGCGCGGGCTGGAACCTGGTGACCACGCAGTATGTCGAGGACGCAAAGAATTTCGGCCGCGACGAGCACATGGGTCGCGTCGACCGCTACGAGCGGGCGCGTGAGAGCCTCGATGTCGTGCGGGCGCTGTGGGATTCATGGGCCACCGACGCCTTCGTGCAGGACAAGTCGACCGGGCAGTATCTCGATCCGTCGCGCGTGCGCACGACCAACCATCGCGGCCGGCATTTCGCGGTAAAGGGCCCGCTCAACGTCGCCCGCACGCCACAGGGCCAGCCGGTCGTCTTCATGGCCGGGCAATCTGAAGCCGGCAAGGAACTGGCGGCCTATGGCGGCGAGGGATTGTTCGGCACGGCCAGCAGCAAGCAACAGGCGCAGGCGGAGTATGCCGACATCAAGCGCCGCATGCCGAAGTACGGCCGGCCGCCGGAAGCGCTGAAGATCCTGCCGGCGCTCAGCGTGTTCGTCGGCCGCACCAGCGCCGAGGCCGACACGCTTTACGAGGAGCTGCAGGCGCTGATCTCACCGTCGCTGGCCGTCAACTACCTCTCGAAGCTGGTCGGCTTCGACGTGACCGAGGCGCCGCTCGACGGGCCGATGCCTAAAAGCCCCGGCGAGAGCGTCGGCGGTACCGCGATCGGCCGCTCGGTGCTGGAGATGGCGGCGCGCGAGGGCCTGAGCGTGCGCGCCACCTACGAGCGCGTGTTGCCGTCGATGGGCGGCAACATGGTGAAGGGCAATCCCGTCGAGGTCGCCGACATGATGGAAGACTGGTACGCCGGCAAGGCGTGCGACGGATTCATGCTCTCGATGCCCGTCCAGCCGCGCAGCCTGCGCGACTTCGTCGAGCTGGTGGTGCCCGAACTGCAGCGCCGCGGCCTGCGTCCGCCGGACTATACGGGGCCGGCGCTGCGCGACCATATGGGCCTCGTCCATCCGGCCGATCCGTTCCTGTCGGCCGCGCAGTAGACGCGCGGCCGCTATACGGCCTTCACGCCCGGTTCCGGCTCCGGCAGTCCGAGACGCTGGCGTATGGTCAGGCCGTCATACCGGGTCGGAACCGCTCCGGCGGCCTGCAGCAGCGGCATCACCGTGCGATTGAACTCTTCGATGCCATCGGGCAGCACCGGAATGTGGATGTTGAACGCATCCACGGCGCCCGAGCCCCACCAGTCCAGGATGGTGTCGGCGACATCCTGCGGCGTGCCGACGATCAGGCGATGCCCGCCATCGACGAGCCGCACGAGCTGGCGAGGCGTCAACTGTTCGGCGGCCGTCAGCTCCGCGAAGGAACGCGTGAAGCCCACGGGGCGCGACTGGTCCTGCGAATAGGTGAACAATGCCGGATCGATGACCTTGTCGGGGTCGTGACCCGCAAGGTCCGGAAGGGCGGCACGCTTGTAGAAATCCCGGACCAGTGCCGCTTCGCCATCGCTGCCATGCAGCGCCTCGTGCTTGCGATAGGCTTCCTCGCGCGTTTCGCCCATGACGACGACGAGCCCTGGCATGAGCAGGATATCGTCGGGGTTGCGGCCATGCACGAGCGCGCGTTCGCGAAGCTGCGCCTTGTATTCGAACGCAGCCGACTTGTGGAACAACGCGGCGTAGACGATGTCCGAATGCTTGGCGGCGAGATCGACGCCGGCATCCGATGCGCCGGCCTGCGCGATGACCGGATGCCCCTGCGGTCCGATCGGCACGTTCAACGGGCCTTCGACCTGGAAGAACTCGCCCTGGTGCCTGATCTTGCGCGCCGTGGTGTCGTCCCACAATTTCTCCGCCGGCGCATCGCCCTCCGGCATGTCCCAGCTCAGCCAGAGCTTCTTCACCAGCTCCACGAACTCGTCGGCACGGCGATAGCGTTCGGCGCGCGGCGGCAACGGCGCCGAGCTGAAGTTCGCGGCGATGTCGGGATTGAAGCTCGACACGACATTCCAGATCAGCCGACCGCCCGAGATATGGTCGAGCGTCGCGAGGCGTCGCGCCAGATTGTACGGCGAGTTGTACGAAGACGATGCCGTCAGCAGGAACCCGATGTCGGGCACCTGCGCCGCGATCGCCGAGAACAGCACGGTTGGATCGAAACTGTGGAGCGGCCGCGAGGTGTTATCGCGTTGCAGCGCCGGATGATCCGACACGAACGCGATGTCGAACAGGCCGTCATGCGCCAACTGCACCGAACGCAGATAGTGGTCGTAATGGCTGAACCGGGCCCAATCCATCCCCGGCGATTGCCACGACTTGTGGGCCGATCCCGTACTGTTGATGGCGACGCTGAGGAACAGGCGTCGCCTGGGTTGGTGATCGGGACTGGCCATGGTCAACTCCGGGACTCAACAAGGCACTCGAGACACGCGCGAGTGTAAACCGGCTTCGACACGTGGCCACGCGGCATCATGCTGCTATGGCAATCGCCTGGATTGGCTCACGGTTTGCTTCGTTGCAGGGCTGCGCATTGCTCCAGCACCCAGGCCTTCCGTTCGTCGAACACCGCCGGACGCTTCAGTTCAGGCCGCTCGTGGAACCAGCCGATCGACGCCATCCAGCGGATCAAGCGGAAGGTCGAGATCGTCGCCGGCGCATCGTCGGGCAGAGGCCGGACGGCGCGATAGCTGTCGAGAAAGGCGCGCTCGATCTCCGCTGCATTGGGCTTGGTCTGCCAATAGGTCAGCACGACGGCGATGTCGTATTGGTGCCAGCCGAATCCCGCATCGTCGAAGTCGATGACCGTCAGCCGGTCACCCTCCACGAGGATGTTGCCCGGGTGCATGTCGGAATGGATGAGGCTGTAGGCCGACGGCTCGCGGCTGAGCTTCGACAGCCACGCATGCATGCGGCCCCTCGTTTCGAGGAGGAGGCTACGTTCGCCCGGCGTGAGCGACCGGTGCTCCCAGAACGGGCCCCAGTGCGGCGCATCGCCCATCAGCCCGTCGGCGTCGAGCGCGTGGCGCTGGAAGTGCGCCGGCGGTTGCCAGACGCTTGCCTGGTTGTGCATCGAGGCCGTGAGGGCGCCGAGCTGTCCGAAGTAATCCTCGACCACCTTCTGATCGGTGGTTTCGGCGAGAACCTCCGAGAGCAACCGGCCTTCGGTCCAGCGCGCCATGCCGGCGAACCGCTGCTCGCCGGTCGCCGGGATCGTGACCGGGACATAGTCCCGCCCGTCGCGCGCGGGAATCGCCGTGGGCACCTCGACACCGGCCTCGGCGAGGCTCCGGATCCAGGCGTGCTCGGAGACCAGCTCTTCCAGCGTGTGATAGCCCGGCCGGTGCAGGCGCAGCACGTAAGCGCCGCCGTCGCGCCGGTCGACGACCTTGAACGTGACGTTCTCGGCCAGGGAAACCAGCTTGAGATCGACGGCGTCGATCGGGAAGGCGTCGAGGGCCGCGCGCGCCGCCGGCGCAAAAGTCCGGTCGACGGTCTCCTTATCCATCGAGCTCGGCCATGGTCGCGTCGAACGCCACGAGGAACTCGTTCGCATGCGCCTCAGTGAAGACCAGCGGCGGCCGGATCTTCACGACATTCTTGTAGGCACCGGCATTGCTGCTGAGGAAGCCCTTGTCCTTGAGGCGATTGATGACCTCGACGGCCATGTCCATGTCGGGCGTGCGGGCCGCGTCGGTCTTGGCGATCTCGACGCCGACGAACAGCCCGTGGCCGCGCACGTCGGCGATCGACGCGAAGCGGCCCTTGCGCTCGGCCAGAGCCGACTTCAGGTACGCGCCCACGGTGGCGACGCTCTCGCGCAAGCCGTCGCGCTCGATGACGTCGAGCACGGCCATGCCGACCGCGGCCTGCAGCGGGCTCGACGCGAAGGTGTTGAAATAGCGCGTCGCACCGCGGAAGCCCTCGATCAGCTTGCGGCTCGCGGCAGTGGCCGCCAGCGGCAGCCCGTTGCCCATCGGCTTGCCGGTCACGACGATGTCGGGCTTGAAGCCCATGATCTCGTAGCCCCACCAGCGCCCGCTGCGGCAGTAACCCGCTTGGACCTCGTCGGCGATCAGCAGGCCACCGGCCGCGTGCACGATCTCGGCGGCACGCGCCATGTAGCCCCGCGGGACGTCTGGCAATCCCTCGTTGGCGAAGATCGAACAGACGATCAGGCCCGCGAAGCCCGTGCCGTCCTCCTCGAAGCCGCGAATCGCTTGCCGCAGGCGGTCGAGATAGGCCTCGCACAATTCATCTTCGCTGGCGCCGGGCACCAGCGGACGCAGCATCTCGGGGAACGGGATCGCGCGCACGTCGCCGGCGGTGTTCTGGCCGTTGCCGATGCGCGTCATCTTCCCGACGGCCTCGCTGTTGCCGTGATAGGTCGCGTTGGTGCAGACGATGCCCGACCGGCCGGTGGCCATCCGCGCCATGCGCAGCGCCACCTCGTTGGCCTCCGTGCCGGAGCAGCTGAAGATCACGCTCTCGATCTCCGGTCCATGCAGCGCCGTCAGGCGTTCGGCGAAGGCCACTATGCCTTCGTGCAGGTAGCGGCTGTGGACGTTGAGCGTGCCCTGCTGGCGCGCCATCGCCTCCACGACATGCGGGTTGGCGTGACCGACGCAAGGCACGTTGTTGTACATGTCGATGTAGCGACGGCCGTCGGCATCGAACAGGTACACGCCCTCACCTCGAACGATGTGCAGGGGCGCGTTGTAGAACAGGGGAGCACCGGCTCCCAGGGCGCGGTCGCGGCGGGCGGCGAGTGTCTCGGAACTCATGATCGGCCTTTCGTTCGGGTCTCAGATTTTCGTTGCGGGCTTCAGCTCGCCACCGGGCGCGCGGCAGAAGGTCAGCGTGCCGAATGTCGTGCGGCTGTTCTTGGTGACCGACAGCCTGAGCGGCCGGCAGGTGCTGCCGTCGGCCCTGACCTCGGACGGGCCGGCGGGCGCGGCGGTGACGGCGGTCGGTTCGGCATCGATATTCTCAGGGACAACGGTGTATGCTGTCGTCTGATCGCCCGTGGCGACGAAGGCCTGCCGCGCCGCTTCGAGCAAGCGCCGCCGTTCCTGATCGTCGAGACCGTGACGCCCGATCCCGCCGCCGCCGGTCGGGCCGGCGGTGATACCGTCGTCGGGAAGGTCGACCGCGGCACTCACTTCGCGCGCCGTCGGACTGCTGCGGGTCGGCGGAGGAACGCCGGGCGTGCCGACGCAGGCGGCCACAAAGCCCAGGACGCAGACGGCCAGGACCAATCGGGTGAGGTGCTTCCGTCGACGGGAAATGTCCTGCATCAGCCCCTGCCCCCTCATTTCTTCCTGGCCGTGCCGTTGGCGCCGAACTTCCATTCGTAGTTCAGGATGACGCGGTAGTCGCGGATCGTCGTCAAGGCGCCGTTCTGGTACTGGTCCACCAGGGCTGCACGGCCGCGTAGCCACAGGGGCCGCGCCCAGTCGGGCCAGTCGAGCGCGCTGTTGGCGACGAGATAGTCGAGCGTGAAATCGTATTCGTTGTTGGTCGACAGGGCCGCTCCCGTCGTCGGGTTGATCGCGCCGTTGCCGAAGACGATGTTGGTCGTGAGGGCGAAGCCCGGCATCTTGACTACGGCCAGGTCGAGCTTGGCGCCGACCAGCGCCGCGCCCTCGTTCGCCCGATCGAAATCCTTGACGATCATACTGGTGTAGCCGGCCCAGGTTCCGTACGGCGTGCGATAGGCAGCGGCGCGGCCGGTCTGCGTGTAGCTCGCGGTCAGGATCGCCGGTCCCCAGGTGAAATCGACGTCGAGGCCGCCGGCCCAGGTGCTGAAGGCGTTGCCGGTCAGCAGCTGGGCACCGGTGCTGCCCTGGACCATGAACTGGGCGGAGAGCTTCAGCTCCATGTTGTCGCGCAGCGACCAGCTCTTGGAGACGTCGGCGTAGCCCGAGCTCAGGATGTTGGGGACGTGATAGCCCGACAGGCGCGTCTTGAAACTGTCGGTCGGGGCATAGGTCAGGGTCGCGAGCGCCATGCCCTCGCTCACGCCGGCGGGCGCGCCCGCGATCTGCGCCATGTTCAGGAACCGGTCACCATCGCGCGGCTTCTCGGCCGCGACATAGCCCGCGAAATAGCTGAGGTCGCCCAGCGCGCCGGCCAGGGTGTAGGCCTCGAACGTGGCGGGCGTCATGCGGCTGTCCTGCGGATTGACCTCCGGCTGGTTGATCAGCTGGCGGTAGCCGGTGAATTCCTGGTCCCAGAGCTTCAGCTTGCCCCAGGCCTGTCCCAGCACCGTGTAGCCGAGCTGGTCCGGCCGCAGCAGCAGCGTGCCGCCCCCACCCGTGGGCGCCGAGATCGGCTGTGACGTATAGGTCACGGCGCCGAACTTCACGGCATTGTGGAACCAGCCCGTCTCGTAGCCGATCCAGCCGCCGCCCGCCCAGGCCGTGTTGTTGGGCGGTGTCGGGTTGGTGCGATCCATGAAGTAGCTGCGGACGTGGAAGGTGAGCGTCGCGTCGTCGTACAGGCCACGCTTCAGCGCAGACTCAAGGTCCTGCGCAACGGCGGGAGCGCCAGCAATCGCCGACAGAATGGCGGCCGATAGAACGCTCGAAGCCTTCACGTCTCTCCTCTCCCGTGCGGAAGCACAGAAGCCTACTTGTCGCCGTTCAACAACCCTTCTTCGAGCATGCGTGCCGCTTCCAGCACGGTCCGCATCCCGACCGTGTGTGCGAGCTGGAAGGCGTCGCCGTAGATCGTCTCGTCGGGATATTCGCCGACGATGGTGAAGGGCGGCCCGTTCCGGTCGGCCGCCGACGCCACATAAGCAACGCCGCGGTGGATCTTGAACGGCAGGCTGCCGACATGCGCCTCGAACGTCCGCAGATGCGCTTCGTTGAAGGCGCGCAGCCCCGGCGTCTCGCTCACGCGGCCGGCCAACTCGTGCACGAAGCGCTCGCCGATCTCCTGCAGGTTGGCGCGGTAACGCATGATCAGGAAGAAGCCGCGCGGCACCATCCACAGGAGCGACTCGCGCGGCACGTAGCCGGTGTGCGGCCGCGTCCATTCATGCGCCGGGTAGCCGTGCAGGTTGACGTGCAGGCGCACGTTGCCGCGGCGATAGGCTTCCCGCCTGACGGCCAGCTCGTGCAACGGCTCGCTGTCGCGATAGGCGATGTCGTCGCCGAGCGCGGAATAGCGCGCGGCATGATGCATGTGCCGCGGATTGTGCAGCCGCAGCGCCCGGTGGAGCGCGTAGCCGTCCGGGTTCTCCTGCGGGAACAGCACGAACCTCACGCCGCGCGCCTTGAGGGACGACGCCGCGCGCAGGACGCCCACGACGCCGGACGTCTCGTTCGCATGCTGGCCGGCGGAGAGCACCAGCCCGAGATCCTTGCCGTCGACAATGGTGGCGAGCACCGGCGCGCCGCGCTTCGAAGCGCCATCGAAGCGGTCTCCCCCAAGGCGGGCGACTTCCTCCGCGATCCGCGCCGGCGTCAGCGGGCTGCGTGCGTCTTCAAGGTCGCGCGGCGACTCGTCGATCGCGAAAGGCGGTTCGATCGCGGCGCGAACTTCCAGCAGCAGCTCCGTGGCGCCGGTTCCGCGCCTGATGTCCGGCACGATCTGTCCCGGCTGCAGGGTGCGGTCGCCGGCGATCCTGCCGTTCAGGAACTGGAAGTATTCGAGCGCCGAGAAATACAGGTCCTCGTGCAGGGCCTCGCGCGTGCTGACGCATTCGTCGGCATAGGGCAGCGGCAGCTCGATGCCGCCGGTCCGCACCCTCATGTGCAGCACGTCGAAATGCGGTGGCGCTGGCCAGGTATGCTCCTTCAGCGCTGTCATGATGTCGAGGAACGCCAGCTCGTACTCGGTTTCCACCGGCTCGCCCGTATCGGTGCCGCCAACCCAGCCGCATGGCGCCAGCGCGGCGTCGCCGAAAGGCGTGCGCCGCTCGCGGTTGGGCGCGAAGACTTCGTACACGACGGTTCGCGATCCGTAGTCGAGCGTCACGACATAGTGCAGCGCCTTGCCGCCTTCGGCGAAGACGATCGGCACGTCGCGCAGCAGGCCCGCCAGCGGATAGGCCTCCAGGCGGAAGCGCTGCGCCGCCGCCAGCGGATGGTTCGGCGTCTCGATCCTGACACCCGACAGGCCCGAGAGCTCGGCCTCCTCGAGAAAGAAGTGCAGGAGCGGTTTGTAGGCGCTGCGGATCCGTGCCGCGATTCCCCGCGCCGCCAGTTCGCTCTCCGCCTCGCGCCGCGAGTCGCGGTCCTCGAACAGCCAGGCCTCGAAGGGACCGGTCGCCTGCCGGACGAGCATGTCCAGGGTCCGGGGAATCGTCCGCTGAAGAATTATGCTCGTGTCCATCGCCGGGCCCTTACGGTCGTCGTGATCGTGTTAGGAAGCAGTATGCAGGATAGTGGAATCGGCACTCAATCGACCTTGCGCATGTTTCAGGTCGACGCCTTCACCGATCGGGTCTTTTCGGGCAATCCCGCGGCGGTACTCGTGCTCGACGCCTGGATGCGGGACGGCCTGATGCAGTCGATCGCCGAGGAGAACAATCTCGCCGAAACGGCCTTTGTCGTGGCGAGGCCTGATGGCGACTGGGACTTGCGCTGGTTCACGCCGGTGCACGAAGTCGACTTCTGCGGCCACGCCACGCTCGCGACGGCGCACGTTCTCCTGACCGAGGCCGGCGCCCGCGCGCCGCTTACGTTCCATACGCGCGTCGGTCCCCTGAGGGTCACGAGAGAGGCGCAGCGCTATCGCCTCGACGTCCCCGCTCTGCCGCCGGAGCCGCTGCCATCGCTGCCCGAGGAAATCGCTGGCGTCTTCGACATCCCGCCCGCGTATGTCTTCCGGAACTTCGAGAACATCTTCGCCGATCTCGGCTCCGCGGATGAGGTGCGCCGCTTCGTGCCCGACCTCGCGTCCATCGCGCGGCTCGGCCCGGTCGGCCTCGTCGTGACGGGACGTGAAACCGACGGCGCGCCGGCGGACTTCGTCTCCCGCTATTTCGCGCCCGGTGCCGGCATCCCCGAAGACCCGGTCACCGGATCGATCCACGCAACACTGGTTCCCTATTGGGCCAAACGACTGGGGCGCACGACGCTACTGGCCTATCAGGCCTCGGCGCGCGGCGGCTGGCTGGCCTGCGAACTGGCCGGTGATCGCGTCTTTCTGACCGGCAATGCCGTCACCTTCATGAAGGCCGAGATTCTAGTTCCCGACGACGACGCGTAAATTCAGGACTGGCCGCCGCGAGCCGCCTCCCCATATCGGCTCCATGAGCGTCCTCGTCCTGCCCTGGCTCGACGCCCTGGCGCGTAAGCTGGTCCAGCCGGCCGGCGGTCCTGCGGTCGACTTCACGCAGCCCGCCGGCGAGGAGGCGCTGGTGCCGCCGACATCGGTGTCGTGGCGCGTGTTCAAAAACCCCGTCTCGCTGTTCGTCGGCGGCGTCGCGGCGGTGATCCTCGAACTGGCCGATCCCGCCGTCCGCACCGGCGTGTGGGAGCATTCGTCCTTCCGCACCGATCCGAAGCGCCGCCTGCAGCGCACGGGCCTCGCGGCCATGGTCACCGTCTATGGCGCGCGAAGCCAGGCCGAGACGATGATCGCGGGCGTCGTGCGCATGCATGACCGCGTCGAGGGCCGCACGCCCACGGGCGAAGCCTACCGCGCCAACGATGTCGACCTTCTCACCTGGGTGCAGGCCACGGCGAGCTACGCTTTCGCCGAAGCCTATCACCGCTACGTGCGCACGCTCGGGCCCGACGAACTCGACCGCTTCTACGCCGAGGGCGCACCGGCCGCGCGTCTCTACGGCGCGCTCGATGCACCAGCCAGCACGACCGACCTCATGGCGCTGTTCGACTCGAAACGAGCGCGACTCGAACCCTCGCCGATCGTCTTCGAGTTTCTGGACATCATGCGCAAAGCCCCCGTCTTCCCGCCCCTGCTGCGGCCGCTGCAGCGATTGCTGGTGCGCGCCGCCGTCGAAATGGTGCCGGGCTGGGTGCGCGAGCGGCTGGGCCTCGGCGCCGCATACGGCCTGTCGCCGTGGCAGGCAGCCCTCGTGCGGCGGGCCGGTGCCCTCTCGGACCGGATCCTGCTGCGCTCCAGTCCGGCGGTGCAGGCCTGCCGCCGCCTCGGCCTGGCGGACGACTATCTCTATCGGCGTTGATCGCACTTCCAGACGCAACGCGAGGAACGAGCGCTCGTTAGCCGGGATCACCCTCCCGGAGACACGAATGCATTGGATCGACCCGGACCACCTGCCGCAGACCGTCGGCAACGTCGTGCAGTTCACGCAAAATCCCAAGGGCGAGCTGGACGGGTTGATCCTCGACCGCGACCGCCAGGTCCATTTCCCGCCGCATCTCGGCCGTCAGGTCGCGAAGACCATCGCCATAGGCGACAAGATCCATGTGCGCGGCGTGCGACCGCGCGGCGCTTCCGTCATTGCAGCCGTCTCCCTCGGCAAGAGCCACGGCACCGAGATCGTCGACAACGGACCCGAGGCCGAGAAGCGGCGCGGCAAGCCACCCAAGCTGAAAGGCAGTGCCACCCGGGTTTCGGGAAACGTGCGTCTTCCGTTGCATGGCCCTCAGGGCGAACTCTGGGGCGCGCTGCTGGAAGACGGCACCGTGGTGCGTCTCGGGCCGAAGGAGGCCAGGCAGAAAGCCAAGCAACTGACGCTGGGCGCGCGCTTTGCCGCTCAAGGCATGATGACGGAGACCGGATTCGGCCGCCTCGTGGTGATCGGTCCGGCCCGTCATCCTCCGGCCGCGAAGAAGAAGGCGGCCAAGAAGAAGAAGGTCTGACCGTTCCCGTTCCCGTTGGCGAAACCGCGAGACGGTTTGCCCGCGCCGAGACTTGTCAGCGCGCGTGAGGGCTGCTCCCCTTGAGGCCAAGGGAGAACGGAAATGAAGAACGACCAGACCTATGACTACATCGTCGTCGGTGCAGGGTCCGCGGGCGCGGTCGTCGCGAGCCGGCTGAGCGAGAGCGGCCAGTATCGCGTGCTGCTGCTCGAAGCGGGCACCGAGGGCTCCAACTTCTTCTGGTCGAAGGTGCCGGTTGGCGTCGCCAAGATGATCGACGATCCGGCGGTCAACTGGTGCTATTCCTCCGAACCCGACGAAGGCTCGGGCGGGCGGCGCATCGCGGTGCCGCGCGGCCGCATGCTGGGCGGCTCCAGCTCGATCAACGGCATGGTCTATATCCGCGGCCAGGCGCAGGACTACGATCACTGGGCGCAGCTCGGCAATCGCGGCTGGAGCTATCAGGACGTGCTGCCGATCTTCAAGCGCATGGAGCGCTTCGAGGGTGGCTCCGACGAATTCCGCGGCCGCAACGGCATCCTCCCCGTCACCCATACGCCGCGCAACAAGGTGCCACTGCTGGAGAAGATGATCGAGGCGGCCGAGAAGATGGGCCTGCCCTACAATCCCGACCAGAATGGCGCCTCGCAGGAAGGCATCGGCATGTCCCAGGTGACGATCACCAAGGGCCGCCGCCAGAGCACCGCCTTCTGCTACCTCGATCCCGCGCGCGGCCGCGCCAACCTGCGGATCGACCAGGGCGCGATCGCCGAGTCCCTCATCCTCGAAGGCAAGCGCTGCGTCGGCGTCCGCTATTCGGTGCGCGGCGAGAAGCGCGAGGCGCGGGCGACGCGCGAGGTCATCGTCTCTGGCGGCTCGATCAACTCCCCGAAGCTTCTGGAACTCTCCGGCATCGGCCAGGGCGAGCGGCTGCGCGCGCTCGGCATCGCGCCGGTGCACGAGCTGCAAGGCGTCGGCGAGAACCTGCGCGACCATTATTCGCCGCGCATGAAGTTCGAGATCACCGGCAAAAACCTCACCTTCAACGACAATGCGCGCGGCTGGCGGCTGGCGCGCGAGGCGCTGAAATACGCGATCCTGCGCGAAGGCTTCTTGGCCTCGACCTCGGTACCGATCCGCCTCTACTTCCGCACGAGGGTGGGCCTCGACTCGCCCGACGCCACGATCTCGATCGCGCCCTTCCTCTACGAGATGGTCGGCAAGGAGCGCCGCGTCTCGGCCCAGAAGGGCATCACCATGAACGTGAACGTGCTGCGCTCGGAGAGCACCGGCTCGGTCCATATCAAGTCGGCCGATCCTCACGAACCGCCGGCGATCCGTTTCAACTTCCTGTCCACCGAGCACGATCGCGAGGGCATCGTGAAGGTCCTGCGCAAGGGCCGCGAGCTGATGGCGACCTCGCCGCTCAAGGAAGTCACCGGCAAGGAGATCGCGCCCGGCGCCCATCTCCAGAGCGACGCCGAGCTGCTCGAATGGGTGCGCAACACCGCCGAGACGACCTATCACCCGGTCGGCACCTGCAAGATGGGCAGCGACCCGCGCGCCGTGGTCGACTCCGAACTGCGCGTCCACGGCATGACCGGGCTGCGCATCGCCGACGCCTCGATCATGCCGACGCTCACGTCGGGCAACACCAACGCCCCCACCATCATGATCGGCGAGAAGTGCGCTTCGATGGTGCAGGCGGCGGCAGCGGTGGCGCGCGCCGCGTAGATACATGCCACTCAAGAAATTCGCGGTAGACGAGGCACGTATAACGCTGCCTCTTGCGTGCCTCCGCGATCCAACCGGATGCCGCGGCGGCAGCTCAAGACGCGCTAGGCAACATCACAGCCGGCTGCCCGTCCGCTTGCTCCGCCCATGCTGCCACTTTGTTTACGCACGCCGGCAGGTCATCGCGGACCTGATAGACCCAGAAGCGCATGACATCCCACCCCATCTCAATCATGCGCAAGTTACGGAGCTGATCACTCCGTATGAGTTCGCCGTCCCAGTCTCGATGATAGTGCTCGCCGTCGACCTCGATATTGAGCCGACGTCCATTCGGTCGGATCAGAGCAAAATCAAGAATGTAGGAATCGACGTCGTATTGAGGTATCGGGCGCAGGCCAGCTTTTACCAACGCAGTCCACAACACCTTCTCCCAGTCCGATACAAGCTCGGGTCGCGCGACGGGAGGATAGTAGGCGCCACCTGAGTGAGCCACATTCGCGACGACCAATTCGGCTGGCCGCGCCAAACCCGCTACATACTTGGCGAAAGCACTGAGGTACTCAACTTCGCTTGCCAAACAGGCGACGGCATCACCTACGACCACCAGCGCACCGCGAGCGCGTGTAATACCGACATTGAAGATGTTGCCCTGACTTTTCAAAAAGCCGGAAGTGGTCTCTGGCGCGCCACTGGAAATCACTGGTGAGAACAGGATGAGGTCGCGCTCGTCTCCCTGGAACCGGTGCGCGGTCTCGCTGATGAAATTGCGCGACGCCAGCACAGCCGCCAGAGCGTCGTCGCGGGCGATAAGCTCTTCGATCAAATTGGCTTGCGCTCTGAATGGGGTCACAACGCCCATCTCGCCTAAAAAGCGTTGCTCGAGGGCAAGCCGCCGCAGCTCGGCCACAACTGCTGTAGCTTCTTCGTGATTGACCGCGCCGCCGGTGAAAGGGCGCACGGTGCGCCCCTTGACGTCGACCCAGCGCACCGCTGGTCCATCTGGGCGTTTCAGCCGCTTGTAATCGGTTGCCACACGCAGGCGACCGCCATAGAAGAACTCGTTGGAAAACTGAATGATCGACTCGTGACTGCGATGATGGTCGCGTAAGGCCACGATAGATCTAGATGACACCTTAGCAGCCGCGAGATCGTAGAGCGCATTCGCTCGATAGCTCCAGTTCGCCCCCGGAGCCGAAAGAACGTCATGCTTCACCATCAACGCCTGCTCACGCTGCTGGGAAAGGCGCGTTATGTGGCGAAGCTGTTGCGGATCTCCGATAATCACCGCCCGCTTGGCACGATAGAGAAGTGGGATTGCCGACGCGATGTCGCATTGGCTGGCTTCATCGATGACCACTAGATCGAATGCCCCTGCTGCCAATGGAATTCGGCCGCGCGCTGAAAGCGACGTGACAGCCCAGCTAGGCAGAGCCTTGGTTGTCTTACCAGCAAACTCGTAGAAACGGCGCCACACCTCGCGGTCGACAGTCCCACCCTGTTCGTCCGTCTTGGCGATAAGCCGCAAGAGAGCGGCATATTCTCCTAAAGCTGAACGGTCGTCCTGGTTCAGACGGTCCGGCAAGAGCGTTGACCAAGATCGCCAAGCATCGAGAGACAGGGCAGCAATTCCTTTGGCTTCACGCGCAATGTCGATGGCCAGTACGCCCAGGTCGTCACCGTTCGACAGCTCAGCGAGCGCAGATCGATAGCTGGCTGCATCTTGCGCCGCGCCAATGAATGCCTCGGCCAATCTCCAGACGTGTTCCGGCTCCTCTGTGCCGCCCGGCCAGCCATCAAATCGAGCGAGTGCCTGACGGACCGACAACGCCGCTTCGGCCGCCTGACGGCTCAAAGTGCTTTTCCGCATCGGCCAAAGCACCCGATCGATCAGCGATGCCCCTTCACGATTTGCTCGACCAATCGCTTCCGCAAGAACTCGAACACAATGCGGCAAGTCTGACTTGAGTACCTCCGCAGAGTTCGAAAAGAGCGCGTCCTTAAGCACCGCGCGACTCCCTTCGGCAAGCCGTTCAAGCCCATCAACACGGTTACGCAACGCCACCAAATTTTCGTACGCACGTAGCTTTGTATTAAATGCCTCACCCTGCAACTTGAGCTGCGCTAGCGTCTGATCGTAGGCACGCCGGTCGTCCGCTGTCGGCCTGGAGGACAGGATCGCACTCAGGTGTTGCGCCAACTCCTCTTGCAGCGCTCGCGCTCCCAGTCTCAGGACAGTAGGCCTGGAGGCTAGACCGTTGACCCGATCGAGCACTACGTCCACAGCCTTGTTGTTTTTGCTCGAGAACAGCACACGCTGCCCACGCCATGCTGCGTTGACGAGTATGGCTGATACGACTTGGGACTTGCCGGTCCCCGGGGGGCCGGTAATGACGGTCAGAGGTTCAGTCAGCGCGTCGCGCACGGCGTTGCGTTGCTCGGTGTTGAGTGGAGCCGGCTCCAACAACAGGTTATCATCCACAACGCGCGGCGAGGTCTTGCCAAGCAGAACTCCAAGACTTGATTTTGCTATGTCACTGTCGCTCACTCCCTGAAGATCGGAGAGATCCCGTTCAAGTCCCACAGTAAAGGGTGACCTGTCCGCGATAACGACTATCGCGGCATTATAAATCCCTGGCCCTGCAAGACTGCGAAGGCCTCCGACCGGCCGCAATGGCGCGGGTACTAACGCTTCTTTCCACTGCCACTCGGAACGAAGATCGCGCAATCGGGCGACCAGCTCGTCCAGCGGCGGCGGTTCACCAGCGTCGAGCCCCAGTTCCTCAGTGAGAAGCGCCACCTCTGCGAGAATATTCTCCGGCGCGCCTGCGCTGCGAACGGCCCTCGTATTTATGATGGGCTCCGGCAGGAAGGAAAAGCCGTTGGACTCGGAGTCCTGTGGCCACAGAAGCAGCGGCTCGACCATCTTGCCTTCCCAGCCGCCGCGGCCACGTACTTGCCGCAGCATTACTGGGTATCCGAGCCAAAGAATCTTTTTGCGCGGGTCGCGTCGCTGCCGAACGATCAGCTTGCGCAGGGAATCAGAGTGGCTGTCTGGTAGAGAACCATCTAGGGGCCAAGATGATAGTTCGACATAATCGAGGTCGTAACGGGAATCCGCGAACACACTCACCCCATTGTCGTCGTCCTGGGCGAGGCAGTCGAGGTAGTAGGCGAAGAGTGATCGCCACTTATTGCCCTCACTCTCCGGTTGGATTGAAGGCTTCGACTGTGACAAGTCAGCGGAGGTGAGCGACCAAGCATAATTCTTGTTCTGCTTCACTTTACCCCGAAGTGATCCGTGCAGGAGCTGATTGATCGCCGTCCGATCAACGCCCAGCGCGTCCGCAATGTCCTTTGCCTTGCTCACCCCGCGGGAGTGCAGATAATCCAGGATGCGACTTGTTAGGTCCTCGCCCACGGTTGTGCTCACTAAAGCCCACGAGAAGAGACGACCAAGTCCGGCGCTGAACAGAGAAACATCTTTCTTCGGCGCCAGAATAGTGAGGTGCGATAGCCGGAAGGCTGTCTCAAAAGTGCTTTCCAGGACATACAGCGTATAGGGTGCATATGATCAAAGCCTATATCGATCGTCATTGCGGTACTTACCAACCGTTTTGAATCTTCCGCTTCGCCAAGAATCGTAGCATGCGCGACGGTGCCGAAGCCTACGTTTCCAAGTATAACCCGCCAACTGTACCACTCAGCGATGCAGTGCTGAACAAGACACGTCTTGCGGACCTCCGCCGCAGCACGTCACCTACCTGAGCGTTCAACGGGGCAAGTTGGTACCTGCTCTGATCGTTGCCGCTTTTCTGTCCACCGAGCACGACCGTGACGGCATCGTGAAGGTCCCGCGTAAGGAGCGTCAGGTGAGGGATTTCTCGAAGTAGACGCGGTTGAAGCCGGCTTCGGTGCGGCGGCCCACCTCGACATAGCCGAGCCTCGGATAGATCGAGAGATTCTCGACCATCTTCTCGTTGGTGTAGAGGTGCACGGCGCCAAAACCGCGCTGCCGCGCGGTGTCCTCGCAGAAAGCGATCAGCTTCTTGCCGACACCCCGGCCGGCGGCGCTCGGCAGCACGGCGACGTTCTCCAGCATCACGTGACCGTCCTCGGCATAGAAGACGATGAACCCCTCGAAGACGCCCTTGTCGTCGGCCGAGACGTAGACATGGCCGTCGGCGATCTGCGCGGCGAAATCGGCGACCATCGGCGCGGGCTTGCGGCCCATCGCCGGCACATAGCGGACATAGGCCTGCTCGGCGCAGGACCTCACCTCGGGTTCGTCTCGGGACACGGCTTGCCGGATCATGTCGCTCTCGTCCGTTATGGTCGTGCCGATACTGTCCGAGCGAAACGCTTCTTGAAAGCCCCCTGCCCCTGTCGCACGCTCCCGCCCATCGCGCCCGCGGTGGGATTTCGATTGGTGATGACATGCTGACAGACCGCTACGGCCTCCCTCTCTCCACGACGAACGAAGCGGCACGCGATGCCTATGTCGAGGGCGTCGATCTCCTGCTGACGGTCTATCCGGGAGCGGCCGCTTCGTTCGAGCGCGCCATCGCCGCCGATCCTTCCCTGGCCCTCGCCTATGTCGGCAGGGCCCGCGCCTCGCAGCTTGCCGGCAAGCTCGATGCCGTGCGGGAAGACCTCGCCAAGGCGACGTCGCTCGGCGAGGGACTGTCGGAGCGCGAGCGCAGCCAGATCGAGGTCTTCCGGCACCTGTTCGCCGGCCAGGCCGTCGCCGCGCTCGCCGCGATCCGCGCCCACGTGCAGACCTGGCCGCGCGATGCGCTGGTGTTGAGCCTCGCCGCCAACCAGGGCGGCCTGATCGGGATGTCGGGCTTGCCCGGCCGAGAGCAGGACCTGACCGACTTCCTCGACGGGCTCGCGCCGCACTATGGCGAGGATTGGTGGTTCCAGGCCCATCACGGGATGGCGCTGTCGGAGATCGGCCGGCATGACGAGGCGCGCCCGATGATCGAGCGCTCGCTGGCGCAATACCGGCGCAACGCCTACGGCGCCCATGCCTTCGCCCATCTCTGCTACGAAACCGGCGAGCAGGAGGCCGGCATCGCCTTCATGCGCGACTGGCTGCCGCTCTACGATCGCGGCGGCGGGCTGTTCGGCCATCTGAACTGGCACCTCGGCCTGTTCGAGTTCCAGGCCGGCAACATGGAAGGCGCGTTTCGCCTCTACAACGATGCCTTCTGCGCGGACGACCATCGCGGCGCGGTTCACCAGAAGCTCTCGGATTCCGCGGCGTTCCTGTGGCGATCGGAACTGGCGGGCCATCCGCGCGACGACGCGCGCTGGGCCAAGCTCGTGGACTATGCGCGCGAGAAGCTGCCGCGCCCCGGCATGTCCCTCGCCGACTGGCACGTGGCGCTCACCTACGCCGCCACCGGCAACGATGCCGCGCTCGAAGGCTGGATCCAGGCCATCGAGGAGCTGGCGAGCGCGGGCCGCTATCCCTCCGGCACGATCATTCCCGACGTGGCGCGCGCCTTCGCGGCCTACCAGCACGGAGATCATGCGAGGGCGATCGCCCTGATCGAGTCTAGGCTGGCGGAGCGCGAACGGATCGGCGGCAGCCGCGCCCAGGGCGATCTGGTGGAAGCGACATTGCTGCGCGCCTATCTCGCCGCCGGGCGCGAAGCCGACGCACGGCATCTGGTCGAGGCCCGACGCCCCGGTCCCGCGGACCTGCCCGTTTCCGGCCTCGAACGCTGATCAGCCCCAGCTTAGAAAGATGCCGATATCTCCGGGCATGCCGCCTGGGTAGTCGATGACTTCGTAGCGGATGTGATAGCCGCGCGGTTGGAGCTGGCGCTGCCAGAATTCGAAGATCTCCTTCGGGATGCCGGTGAGCGTCGTTTCCCAGCCGGCCTCGGCCTGGTTGATGGCGCGGCCATTGTCCGAGCAGAGGACGTGGGGGAAGCGGAACACCTGCACCGACATCAGCCCGTTCTCGACCGCCCGGTTGATGATGATCGAGGCCTTCTCCATGACCGCCTCGTCGCTCAAGCCGGACGGCCCCTTCAGGTGCTTCAGCAGTTCTTCCTTCTCGCGCTCCTCGGCCTGCATCCGCTTCATCGCAGCCGATGCCTTGAGGCCTTCCGCTTCTGCGATCTTGGCCTGCAATTCCTTGACGCTCAGCAACGTGGTCATGGGTCTCTCCGTGCCTGCCTGAATGATTCCCGTCAGAAAAGTTCCTGCACGAACCGCCGGCCGGCCAGGCTCGCCTGGTCGTCGTAGCGGTGCTTGTTCGATCGCTTGGGCAGCTTGGCCTTCGCCTTGTCGATGCGCTTGTAGGGAAGGCTCGCCAGGATGTGCGAGATGGCGTTCAGCCGGCCGCGCTTCTTGTCGTCGGTTCGCACGATGTGCCAAGGCGCATCTTCGGTATCGGTATGCTGGAGCATCAGGTCGCGCGCGCGCGAATAGTCGTACCAGTGGTCGTAGGACTTGATGTCCATTGGGCTCAGCTTCCACTGCCGCAGCGGATCATCGACCCGCGCCGCGAAGCGCTTCTCCTGCTCCTCCTGGCCGACCTCGAGCCACAGCTTCAGGAGGCGCGTGCCGCCCTCGACGATGAAGCGCTCGACGTTGGGACAATGGGTCAGGAACTGCTTGTGCTGCGCCTCGGTGCAGAAGCCCATCACCGGCTCGACGCCGGCGCGGTTGTACCAGGAGCGATCGAAGATCACGATCTCGCCGCCCGCCGGGAAGCGCTCCATGTAGCGTTGGATGTACATGGAAGTCTTTTCGCGGTCCGACGGCGCCGCGAGGGCGACGACACGGAACACGCGAGGACTGACGCGCGCCGTGATCGCCTTGATGAGCCCGCCCTTGCCAGCGGCGTCGCGTCCCTCGAGCACGATGATGACGCGCTCCCTTGTATGCTTGACCCACTCCTGCAGATGGCAGAGCTCGACCTGCAGCTTGGCGAGCTGCTTCTCGTAGACCTTGCGCGTCAGCTTCTCGTCCTTGGCCATCGGACTCCCCCTGTCGTCCAAGCCTATGCCAAGGCGGCACCCGCGCCTTTGACAATGATCAAGCCGTCAGCGCTTCCTTCGTATGCAGCGCGATCATGCGCTCCTCGTCGGTCGGCACGACCCAGGCCGATACCGAAGAACCGGCGGCACTGATGCAGCGCTCGCCGCGTCCGTTGCGCTCGCGGTCGAGCCGCAGACCGAGCCAGCCACAGCCCGAGCAGACGGCCTCGCGCGTCGCGGCATCGTTCTCGCCGATGCCGCCGGTGAACACGATGGCGTCGAGCCCGCCCAGGGCGGCCGCGAGCGAGCCGACCTCGCGCACGATGCGATAGGCGAACAGGTCGGTGGCCTCACGGGCTTCCGGCGCCGTCGATTGCCGCAAGGTGCGCATGTCGGACGACAGGCCCGAGACGCCCAGCAGGCCGGATTCGCTGTAGAGCAGGTGCTCGATGTCGGCGGCGGACCTGCCGCGCTGCTGCAGGAGATAGAGCAGCACGCCGGGATCGAGCGCGCCCGAGCGCGTTCCCATCATCAGCCCGTCCAGCGCGGTGAAGCCCATGGTGCTGGCGACGCTGCGGCCGCCACTGACCGCACACAGGCTGGCGCCATTGCCGAGATGGGCGATCACGAGCCGCGCGTCGTGCAACGTGGGGTCTTCCTGGGTCTGGCGCACGATGTATTCGTAGGACAGGCCGTGGAACCCATAGCGCCGCACGCCTTCGCTGGTGAGTTGCCGCGGCAGGGCGAACTGCTGGGCAAGCGGCGGCTGCGCGCGATGGAAGGCCGTGTCGAAGCAGGCGATCTGCGGCAGGCCGGGCGCTGCCTCGGCGATCGCAGCGATTGGCGCCAGATTGTGCGGCTGGTGGAGCGGCGCCAGCGGGACGAGCCGGGCCAGCTTCGTCATGACGTCGGTATCGATGCGCACCGGCGCGGCGAAGTCCATGCCGCCATGCACGACGCGATGACCGAAGGCGACCACCGGCCGTCCCGCCAGCAGCTCGCGGCCCAGCGTCATGATCTCGGCCGTCGCGGCATGGTGATCGAGGCTCTGGTCCGGCCAGTTCTTCTCCGCGACGGTCTCGCCGCCGGCGTCGCGCACCTTGAGATGAGGATGGGTGCCCAGGCCTTCGATCAGACCGCGGAATAACAGGTCATGCGCGTCCGCGTCGTAGAGCGCGAACTTGATGCTGGATGAGCCCGCATTGAGGACGGCGATGCAGCCAGGAAGCCCCATCTTCGCGTCAGGCCACGATGTTGGTGCCGCCGTCGACATAGACGGTGCCGCCGGTGATGCGATGGGCGAAAGGCGTGGCGAGATAGGCGCAGGCATAGCCGACATCCATGATGTCGACGAGTTCGCCCAGCGGCGCCTTGCGGGCCGCCTCGTTCAGCAGCAGCTCGAAATCCTTCAGGCCCGACGCCGCGCGGGTCTTGAGCGGGCCGGGCGAGATCGCGTGCACGCGGATGCCCTGCGGTCCCAGCTCGTAGGCGAGATAGCGGCAGGCGGCTTCGAGCGCGGCCTTCACCGGTCCCATCACGTTGTAGTTCGGCACGACCCTGTTGGCGCCGTAATAGCTCATGGCGAACATCGTGCCGCCCTTCTTCATCAGGGGCGCGGCCAGCCGGGCCATGCGGATGAAGGAGTGGCACGACACGTCCATCGCCTTGGCGAAGCCCTCGGCCGAGCAGTCGAGCAGGCCGCCCCTCAAATCCTCCATCGGCGCGAAAGCGATCGAATGGACGAGGATGTCGAGCTTGCCCCAGCGCCGCGCGATCTCGTCGAACACGGCTTCGAGCTGGCCGGGCTCGGCGACGTTCAGCGGCGCCTTGATCGGCGCTTCGAGCGTATCGGCCAGCGGCTCGACATGCGGCCGGGCCTTTTCGTTCAGCCAGGTGACGGCGAGGTCGGCGCCGGCCTCGCGAGATGCCTTGGCGCAGCCATAGGCGATCGACTGGTCGTTGGCGATCCCGACGACCAGCGCCTTGTGGCCGGTCAGCACCGCGCGAATGGGTTCGCTCATGTCGTCCTCATCGAAGGGCGCTCTGGGCGCGCCGGGCGGCGGCCGAAAGGCAGGCCACGGCGCAGGAAGCGAGGCGCGTCAGCAACACGTCGGCGCGACTCGTCAGAATGATGGGGACGCGGGCGCCCAGCACGATGCCCGCGGCATCGGCCGAAGCAAGGAACGACAGGCTCTTGGCCAGCATGTTCCCTGCTTCGAGATCGGGCACGATCAGGATGTCGGCGCGTCCGGCCACCGGCGAGACGATCTTCTTGATGGCCGCCGCCTCGACGCTGATGGCGTTGTCGAGCGCCAGTGGCCCGTCGAGCAGGCCGCCGGTGATCTGGCCGCGATCCGCCATCTTGCAGAGGGCGGCCGCCTCGATGGTCGACTGCACCTTGGGATTGACCGTCTCCATCGCGCTCAGGATGGCCACGCGCGGCTGGGGGACGTTCAGGGCGTGCGCCAGGTCGATGGCGTTCTGCACGATGTCGATCTTGTCTTCGAGGGTCGGCGCGATGTTCACCGCGGCATCGGAGATGATCAGCGCCTGCGCGTGCCCCGGCACGTCCATCACGAAACAGTGGCTGATGCGTCGCGCGGTACGGATACCGGTCTGACGCGACACCACCTCCGCCATCAGTTCGTCGGTGTGAAGGCTACCCTTCATCAAGGCCTCGGCCCGCCCGGCACGCACGAGTTCGACCGCCTTGGCGGCCGAATCGTTGCTGTGGGCCGAGCCCACGATCTCGAAGGCGCCTATATCGATCGACGCCTGCGCCGCGACATCAGCCAGGCGCATCGGCGGACCGACGAGGATCGGCTTCATCAACCCCAGCCGTGCGGCCTCCACTGCGCTTTCCAGCGAAACGGAATCGCACGGGTGCGCTACCGCCGTGACCATCGGCTGATGCTTCTGCGCGACCGCGATCAGCTGCTCATACTTCTCGTGCCGCCGCAGCGGCGCTGCGTCAGGCATGTCCGAAGGCCTCCTCGATGCGGCGCAGGCGCGCCTCGTCCGGCGGACGGCCGCTCGCCGCCATCACGTCCCGGATGATCAGCCAGGCCGTCTCGCGCTGCTGGGCGTCGTCGGGCAACAAGCGGGGCAATGCGCGGATGGCGCGCTCCTCGTCGAGGCGCAACAGCAGGTACTGGTCGCGGAACAGCGCCTTGATCTCGCCCGAGGTCATCCGCCGGTTGGCCGGCTGGAGGCGGCGCACCGCCTGCAGGACGGCGAAGCCGCGCTCATCGACGGTGCCTTCCTTCATCCTGAGATAGACGATCGCGCGGACAAGAGCGGCCGCGACGCCGCCCACTTCGAAATGCTTCTCGAGATCGGCCCGCCGCTCCGCGACGCTGGCGTCGCGCGTCAGGTCGCGGGTGACCGATTTTGGCCTCTCCGTGCCGTCGATGCCGACCATCGCCTGCAGCAGCGGAGATCCATAGGTCGCGAGGAACGTCGCTTCGGTCGCTGCGTCGCGCGCCAGTTGATAGTTGTGCCAGCAGGTCGCGATCCAGGTCGAGGTGACCTTCTCCCAGACTCGCAGCGGATTGTCTTCGCCGACCGGCTTGCGGTCGGCGCGCACCGCCTTCGCCAGCGACTCGATCTGCGAGCCCATCGGGCTGCGGTCGGAGAGCGCCTCGAAGCGCAGCCGGCTGGGATGCGTCTCGCGCATCCGAGCCGCCGATTGTTCGGTGGTCGTGGCCTGCACGACCGGCTGCAGGAAGGTCTGGTAGAGCGCCTTGTTGATCTCCGAGACGCGCGCCGCGGCGGCGAAACGACGGTCGTCCTCGGGACTGTTGCCGCCCAGGGCGCGCAGGTCGTCGAGCGTCCGGGTCTCCAGCCGGAACAGGTACTTGCCGTGGATCAGGTCCGGGTTCGCGGTCTTGTCGTCGACCTCGGTGATGACGGCCTCGTAGAGGCCGGGCGGCAGGAGATCGATCATCTCCATGCAGGAAGCGAACTCCGCATGTTCCTTGGTCGCGACCTTGCCCGACACGAAGATGCCAAGATGGCCGATCGTCTGGTGCAGCGTGTAGACGATGGTCTGGCCGTTCTCCACGATCTCGTCGTCCTGATCGTAGAGATCGAGGACCCAGCCCAGCGCCTGCTGCGGCGGCGTGATGTTATCGCCCCACGAGCACAGCACGATGACGGGCGAGCGCACGTTGCGCAGGTCGACGCGGACGCCGGCCGAGGTGCGGATCTCGCCCGAGGTCAGCTTGTTGCCGACGAAGAGGTTGTCGGCGATCCACTGCATCTCGCCGGCATTGAGCAGCACAGGGTTGCCCCACCACGTCTCGAAGTCGAGGTAGCGCGCCGCCTCGGTATCGACCTTGGAGTAGAGGTTGTAACCCTTCTGCCAGTAGGTGTTGGCCGGATTGAGCGATTCGAAGTTGGCGACCAGGTTGGCGCCATCGAAGATGCCCTTGCCGAGATCGCCCGACAGCGCGGTGAGCCAGGTCCCGCCCAGCGTGCCGCCGAGGTAGCGCATCGGATTGCGGCCGCGCACGCCCGCCCAATAGGACAGCGGCGAGCCGGCCAGCAGGATCGGTCCGCACAGTTCGGGCCGGATCGCGGCCATCATCATGATCTGCCAGCCCGCCTGGCAGTTGCCGACGATCACCGGCTTGCCGTCGCTCTCGAGATGAAGGCCGGTAACGACTTCGACGAAGGTCGCCTCGGCCTCGCAGACATGCTCGATGGTCTGGGTCGGGACAGGCACGGGCAGGAAGCCGACGAAGTAGCAGGCGTGACCCGCCGCCAGCGCGACGCCGATCTCGCTGTCCTGGCGCATGCCACCGATGCCCGGCCCGTGGCCGGCGCGCGGGTCGACCACGATGAAGGGTGGCTTCGCGGGATCGATGACCGCACCCTCGGGCGGGACGATGCGCACCAGCATGTAGTTGACCGGATGCGGTAACAGGCGGCCGTCGCGCACCAGCTCGAACTCGAAGCCCAGCACGTTGGGCGCGATCTTGTCGGCCTGTTCGAGATAGGTGTTCCCGCGCTGACGCAGCGCGTCCAGCGTCAGGATCGATCGCTGCCACGCGTCGATCCAGTAGTCGTTGATGAAGCCGAGACTGGGAGCAGTCGACATGATGCGCCTCCCTGGAATGGGTCTCCAACCTATCGCCGCCCGCCGGCATGCCCTTGATGAAAGTCAAACCGCGCGGTGCCCGATTGTCACACCGTCAGACTACCGCGATGTGAACGTCTCCCGCACAGGATGGCGCGCACCCCATGCAGGGGGTAGCCTCTCCGGCAGTGGCAGTCGCCGGCCGCGATGGGAGCAGGACACATGATCCGTTTCGAGCTGCTTCGTGACAAAGGCATCCTCATCGTCCGTCCCGAAGAGGCGTTGCGCGCCGAGGACTTCGCAACGATCGCCGCCGAGGTCGATCCCTACATCGTGCAATGGCTCGACGGACGCTAGCGTCTTCCCGTCTCAGATTGACCCACCGACCTCATTCTGAGGAGGCCACGAAGTGGCCGTCTCGAAGGATGGGCAACAAACGCGGTGCTCGTTCCCACCCTTCGAGACGCGCTCCTGCGGAGCGCTCCTCAGGGTGAGGTCATTATTTAAAACGGGCGAAAGGCCCTAGCGTTTCGGAAGCCTCGACGACTCGGCGACCACGGCGCGGTCGATCACGGCATAGAGATAGGCGTCCGGCGACAGGGTGCAGCCGCCTCGGACGAGATGGCCGAGCTGGGCACCGCGCTCGTCCTCAGGGATCGTGACGCCGTGCCGCCGCGCGGAGTGATCGATCAGGAAAACGGCCAGCGCGCGGCGCGCATCGGGCGTCATGGCGTGCGCTTCCCGGCACGTGACGTAGGCCGCGCTGTCGAAGCTCAGCGCGGGCGATTGGGCGTGCGCAACGGCGGTCGGCAGCGCGAGGGCGATGATGGCCGAGAGAAACCGCGGGAACATCGTTGTGGCCCCTACCGGTTGTTGCCGATGGCGGTGCCGCCGATATAGCCGACCGCGCCGCCGATCAGGCCGGCGCCGACGACCGTGCCGAAGCTGCCGCCCGACACCAGGCCGATGCCAGTGCCCAGGGCCGCGCCGGTGACGGCGCCCTTCTGGCCGGGCGACATGTTGTCGAACTGGTCGCAGCCGGCGGCCAGCACCGTGACGACCGCGAGAAGAGAGACGTGTCGCGCTATCCGATGCATCTGTTGCTCCTTACGCTGATGATATGAACGGGCGCTAGCCGATCGCCCCCTTGCCGGCATCGCCGTCGATCTTGCCGATCTCGTTCAGCAGGGCATCGTTCAGGACGACCACCTCGTCGCTGTCGATGAGGCTGATGATCGAACGCTTCTTCAGCTTGCCGATCGACCGGCTGACGGTTTCGACGGTGAGGCCGAGATAGTCGGCGATCTCCGTCCGGTTCATGCTCAGATGCAAAGGCCCGCCATTCGTGTGGCTGCGGCGATGCACCAGCACCATCTCCGCGAGGAAATGCGCCACCCGCTCGGTGGAGCGAAGCTTGCCGACGACGAGCATCGACTGGGCCGATTGCGTGAGTGCGTGTGACAGGGCTTCCGCCAGCGCGGCGGCAAGATCGGGATTGTCGGCTGCCATCGCATCGAAGCCGCGGCGGTCGAAAGCGCAGGCTTCCACGTCGGTCAGCGCCTGGCCCTCGAAGGCATAGCAGCCGGCCGCATCGAGATAGCCGACGCATTCGCCGGCCGAGCGGACCGCCACGATCTGTCGCCGACCGTCGTCGAGCGTGCGCGATACCGCCACGACGCCGTCCCTGATCTTGAAGAAGCTCGACATCGGATCGCCGGCCCGGAACAGGATCTCGTGGCGCTTCCAGCGCCGCATCGTGCCCAACGCCATCAGCTCGCGCAGTCGCGCCGTCTCCAGGGGTTTGCACAAATTGAGAGTCCTGCCGATGCAGCGATCGCATGGCAGAGGAGGTGAGGATGCCGGGCCCGCGAAGGCGACACCGCGGGGCTGGCGCGGAAAGGCTTCTTTCACGACGCGATGCTACCAGCCGCAAATCGGGGAGTCTTGCGATTTCGGGACATACAACCCGTCCGGTAGCGGACAAACAACTCGCTACCCGCCATTCCGGGCTGCCGGCCTTAGACGCAGCGGAAGCGGACATAGAAATTGATCTCCTCGACGAGGCGCTCGTCGACGATCTGCGGGTTCAGATTTTTGACCTTGCAGACCTCGCGGGTGACGCGGGTCGCCGCCTCCTGCCCGCGGGCCCGCTCGCTTTGCGGGTCCGGGTCGATGACGATGGCGTCGCGCACGATCAGCAGGTCGTATTCGTTCGGCACGCCCGTGGGAGAGAGGTTCGCCTTCATGCGCTTGCCGGCCACGTTGATGGTCCGGGACGACGTGCCTTCGATCGTCTGCTGATCGTGACACGCCGCCACCCCGAGGGCAGCCAATGCCAGGCCAAAAGACAGGCGCCGCCTCATGCCGGGACCGCGAACACGGTGACGGCCATGACGGCGTACATGGCGATGAGCTGGACGCCGGTGAACCAGGTCGACTGGCCGCCGACGATCAGGATCGAGGCGACGAAGGTCGCGGCCATCACCAGGAAGACTTCCACACCGCTGAAGGCCAGGCTGAGCGGCGCCGGCGCGATCCAGAGACTGAGCAGGACCAGCAACGGCGCCACGAACAGCGCGATCTGGGTGCTGCT
Source organism: Reyranella sp. GW821-FHT12G01 (assembly GCF_058806575.1). Taxonomy (NCBI): domain Bacteria; kingdom Pseudomonadati; phylum Pseudomonadota; class Alphaproteobacteria; order Hyphomicrobiales; family Reyranellaceae; genus Reyranella; species Reyranella sp. GW821-FHT12G01. The sequence continues at coordinate 1,798,758 of NZ_JBXAPV010000001.1, read as the reverse complement.
GCCGATCGCGATGCCCACCGCCATCTCCATGCGGTTGCGCATGGCCACCAGCACGGCGGTGCTGTGTTCGGCGGCGTTGCCGACCACGGCCACGACGACGACGCCGACGAACAGGCTCGACAGGCCCATCGCGTGCGAGGCCTGTTCGACTGTTGCGACCAGGATCTCGCTCATCCAGACGATCAGGAGCGTGACGCCCGCCATGACGCCCAGCGCCAGCGAGATCGACCACGGGGTACCGTGATGCCCCTCGTCACCAGACGCGGCCTCGCCCCGGAACAGGTCGGCGTGGGTGCGCAGGGTGAAGATGATGCTGCAGACATAGACCACGAGCAGGATCGCCGACACGACAATGCTGAACGTCACCGAACGGGCGGCGAGCTCGCCGGTTTTGGTCGCGGCGAAGACCGAGGGCACAAGGATCGCCATCGAGGCGAGCGCCATCATGCCGATCTGCGTGCGCGCACCGATGGTGGCGAAGGTCTGCACCTTGTGGCGCAGGCCGCCGGCCAGGAACGCCGCGCCCAGGACCAGCAGCAGGTTGCCGATGATCGAGCCGGTGAGCGACGCCTTCACGACGTCGAGCATGCCGGCCTTCAGCGCCACGAGCGCGATGATCAGCTCGGCGGCATTGCCCAAGGTGGCGTTCAGGAAGCCGCCGATGCCCTCGCCGGTGCGCGCCGCCAGCTTTTCGGTGGCGACGCCCAGCAGCCCGGCCAGCGGCACGATGGCCAGGCACGCCAGCACGAATACCAGCAGCGGCGACTGCGGGTATGCGTGATGGGCCCAAGCCGCGACCGGCACGGCGAAGAGCAGCCAGGCGAGCGGTGCTTCGGCAAGAATGCCGCGCAGCAGCTTCATGGCTGTCCCCCGTGCTAGCCGCCGGTCAGCGGATGATCTTGACCTCGATCGCGGTCTGCTGGCTGAAGACCGTGGTGACCTGATCGCCGACCTTCAGCGTCGCGAGCGCAGCCCGGCCCGCGTCGGTCTTGATCTGCGGCATCTGGATGACCTCGCCGCTATTGGGCGACGGCTTGTCCGGCTCGCCGCCCGAGGCGTTGATGAGGAAGATCGTCGCCGAGGGCACATCGATCTTGGTGGCCATGCCGGCCATCGTCCAAAGGCGGATGCGCTGCTGTGCGCCGGGAATGCCCTCGAGGCGGGCGCCCTGCTTCAGCATCTCCTGCGCGCGCGCCGTGACGGCGGGCGTCGTCTTGGCGACCAGGAAGTCGAGATAGTCGTACCACTGCACGTCGACGATCTGGCCGACCTTCAGCGAGGCGAAGTTGGTGACGAGGTCGGCGGCCTTCATCTTCACGCGGCCGAGATCCTCCCAGATGATCGTGAAGCTGCGCGCTTCCGGATGGATCAGGTGGATCGTGCCGCGCTTGAAGTTCTGGTAGCGGTTCGGGACGACGAGGTCGTCGCCCTGCGCATGCGCCACCAGCGGCAGGGCACCGGTCGCCAGGGCGGCGCCGCCCATCAGCTTCAGGATCGAACGACGGTTGTTGTGTGACATGCTGGCTCCCCCGATTGGCATAGTCCGGGGGTTGTAACCAGCGGCCGCATCGGGGGCCTTGAGTAAAATCAAGCCCCGCGGCCGCGACGGCCGATAGATTGCCCCCGCCGGCCTGCGACATACGGTGGGCTCCGGCAGGGGGAGCCTATGCGCAGTCCGTTACTGGCGATTCTGTTGTTGGTCGCGTCGGCGACGCCGGCCTTGTGCTGGTGGCAGTATGCCGAGTGGGGCCTCAGCGCCTCGCAGCTCGCGTCGGCCAGCGGCGGGCGCACGACGCCCTGCCAGCCCGGCCTCCCCGTCTGCGCCGCGCCGCCGGGCGGTGTCGCCCCGTCGCTCTACGTCGACGGCATCACCATGGTCGGCATGCCGGCACAGGCATCCTTCGCCTTCGATGGCAGCGACCGGCTTGTCCAGACCGTAGTGCTCTTTCCGACCTCGGATGTAGGCCTGCTCTCCAGTCTGCTCTCCGGCATTCACGGTGCACCTGTCGCAGGTTCGTCGCCGCAGATGTGGAACGACGACCGCCGCGGTTCGACCATCACGGCCTTCCCCATGGGCCAGGGCTCGATGCTCCTCTACCGGCCGAAGGCCAGGCCCTGAACGCGCGCCAGCAATACGTGCGCGCCTTCCTGGAAGGCTTGCGCATCTGCTGGCCGATCTTCTCGGCCTTGCTGGCTCTGCAAGCATCGATGGGGATCGTCGTCGGCCTGCTCGAGGGCTGGGGCGTCTTCAAGGGCATCTACTTCGCCTTCATTACCGGCCTGACCATCGGCTACGGCGATCTCGTGCCGACCCGGCCCCTCACCCGGACTCTCGCCGTCATCATCGGCTTCATGGGGATCATCCTCGGCGGGCTTGTGGCGGCGCTTGCCGTGAAGGCCTTCCACAAAGGCGTGCGGCCGTAATTTACAACTTTCCACAACGATACTGTAAAACTTATGCGATCAGCCATGCACGGAATGCAATTGCCGGGCAACAGGTCGCTCGTATGCTGAACTCATCTCGGGGGAGAGGGTTCATGTGCGACATCTGTCTGTCACGCCGTGGTGTTTTTTCGGGAATGGCCGGCCTTGCGGTCACGGCCGCGGTCGGCGCCGTGTCGACCGGCGCGGCCGTGGCCCAGCCTGTACGGTCGGCCGCAACGCCTGACGCGGCGCTCGCGCTGCTGATGGAAGGCAATGCGCGCTACGTCGCCGGCCAGATGACGGAACGCGATTTCTCGGCCGGCCGCGCCGCGCGCGCCCAGGGCCAGAAGCCGTTCGCCGCCATCCTCGGCTGCGCCGACTCTCGCGTGGCGCCGGAACTGGCCTTCGACCAGCCGCCGGGCGAACTCTTCACCGTCCGCGTCGCCGGCAACTTCGTCACGCCCGACGGGCTCGGCAGCCTGGAATACGGCGCCGCCGTGCTGGGCACGAAGGTGATCATGGTGCTGGGCCACACGAGCTGCGGCGCGGTGAACGCCACCGTCGAGGCACTGCAGAAGGGCAATACCCTGCCCGGCCACATCGCCGACCTGGTCCGTTCCATGAAGCCCGGCATCGAGCCGGTCCTCAAGACACCTGGCGCCGACCTCGCGCAGCGCGCCGTGGTCGACAACGTCCAGGCCAATGTCCGTCGCCTGCAGACCGAGAAGCCGATCCTGGGCGACATGGTCGCGGCCGGTAAGCTTAAGGTCGTCGGCGCCTACTACGACCTCCCCACCGGCAAGGTGGTGATGGTCTAGCAGACCGCCCCGCCCTACGAGGCGGCGGGAACCGGACGGCGGCGGCCCCAGACGATGACGAGGGCCGCCAGCACGTTCACGCCGGCGGCCAGGAACAACGCCGGACCGTAACTGCCGCTGGCATCGCGGATGGCGCCGAACAGCGCGGCCCCTCCGGCCATCGCGAAGCCGATCAATGATCCCGCGATGCCGTAGACGGCGCCGAACGACTCGGCGCCGAATTCGCGGCGCACGATGATCGGGGACAGGGTCGTCATGTTGCCGATCGTCATTCCGTAGGCGACGCTCGCGATCATCAGGCCCGTGGGCCCCGTGAAGATCGCCATGCCGACCAGCGAGGCGGCTGCGACCACCAGCACGAGGCCGGTTGTCAGGCGCATGTCGACATGATCGGAATACTTCGCCAGCAGGATGCGGCCGATGAAGGCCGATACCGCGGCGGCCGACACGGCCAGCGACGCGCCCTGCTCGCCCAGGGTGCCGACCGTCATCGACACGTGGTGACTGAGAAAGCCGATCTGCACCATCATGCCGAGACCGAACGCCACCAGCAGCGTCTGCAGGCGAAAGGTCTTCATCGCGCCGGCGCGCGTCCATTTGGCGGCCGCCCGCGCCTGGGTGGAGGTCGGCTTCACGCCGTCGGGATAGAGGCCCATTTCCTGCGGTCGGCTCTTCAGGACGAAGATCGACAGCGGGATCAGCAGGACCAGCGACATCGCGCCGGCCACGAAGAGCGCGACCTGGAATCCGAAGACCGCGATGCCGCCGAAGAGCAGCGGCGTGCCGACGATCCCGCCGACGCTGGCGCCTAAAAGCGCCATCGAGATGGCCCGACCCTGATGACGCTCGAACCAGGGCGCCAGTCCCGTGCTGATCGTCGTGGTGGAGAGCAGCGAGCGGCCGATGCCCATGACCACCATCAGCGCGAAGACGTGCCACGCCTCGGTGCACCAGGGAACGAGGGCCACCGATCCGCCGAGCACGATGCTGCCGGCCGCGGTGACCGCTCCCGGTCCGTAGCGGACCGTGGCCGTCCCCACGACCATCAGGGCGGCGGCGGTCACGAGGTACGAAACCGTCACCGCGCTCGACACGAGGCTGATGGAGAAATGTCCATCCGCCGACAAAGCGTGGATGTAGACGCCCATGCCGAAGGTCCCGAGCGACCAGCTCACCACCGCCACCAAAAGATAGGCGGCGACCAGCCACCAGCCGTAAAACACCCGCGCCATCCCGACCACGCCCGCCTACGCCGAAGACTTCTTGTTCGCGACATTGATACGCCAGGTCGCGAGCTCGGCGGATATGAAAGCGGCGAACACCAGGGCTGCGCCGATGAGGCCCAGCCGGTGCGGATCGATGAACTGCAAGCCGAAGGCCCCAATCACGCCGCCGATGGCGACACCGAGATAGGAGCCGGAATTGTTGAGGCCCAGCACCACCGGCGCGACCTGCGGCGCCACGCTGACCAGCCGGTGTTGCTGCGGCACCAGATAGCCCCAGGCGCTGCCACCCCAGATCGCGATGGCGATGGCCGCCGTCCACAGATGGGCGCCGGTCCAGGGCAACGACAGGGTGACTACAGTCTGGATCGCCAGCAGCAGGAAGATGACCTTGCGGTTGCCGATCGCGTCGATCAGCCGGCCCGACAGGAAGTTCGCGAGCGTGCCGGCCACGCCCCACAGGACGAGCAGCGCGCCGAGCACCAGCCCGTCGCCCAGGATGACGCGGTCGAAGACCACGGTGAAATACGTGTAGACCGTGAAGATGCCGCTCATGGTCAGCAGCGTCGTGAGCAGGGTGAAGACGATGCGCGAATCGGCCAGCGGCTTCAGGCGCTGCGCGAGACCGATGCGCGGCGGCATCGGCATCTCCGGCAGCATCGTCCGCACGCCGAGGCAGGCCACGGCCGCCAGGCCCGCGACGAAGGCCATGGTCCAGCGCCAGTCGCCGAGATTGCCGATGACGGCGCCGATGGGCGTGCCGAGCGCGGTCGAGCCGCTGAGGCCCGCCGCCACGACCGAGAGCGCGAAGCCTCGCCGTTCCGGCGCGACCAGCAAGGCCGCGACACCGGTCGCCGTGGGCGCAAACATGGCGGCGCTGATGCCAGCGACGACGCGGGTCGCCATCGCGATCCCGTAGGTCGGTGCGAGTGCCGTGCCGAGATTGGCGATCACGAACAGCGCCAGGCTCCAGAACAGCAACGACTTGCGGCGCACGCCCGCCGCCAGCGCCGCGATGGTCGGCGCCAGCAGTGCGTAGGTGACGGCGTAGATGGTGGTCATCTGCCCGGCCGCCTCGATGGACACATCGAAGCTGCGCGAGATCTGGGGCAGCACCCCGGCGATGACGAAACTGTCTGTCCCGAGCGCAAACATGCCCAGGGTCAGGACGAGCAGACGGCGATCCATGGGATGTCCTCAAGCGGCCGGGGCCGCCAGCTTGTCCTGTGTGGCGGTGTCAAAGTCGCTGGCGTCGTGACGCTCGCGCAGTTGCTGCGTGGGGTCGTCGCCCCAGGTGCGGTTGACCATGCGGCCGCGCCGGACGGCAGGACGCGCGGCGATCGTGTCGGCCCAGCGGCGCACGTTTGGATACTCGTGCACCGACAGGAACTCGGCCGATCCCGGGACGCTCGTGCCCTGCACCAGCGTGCCGTACCAGGGGAAGATTGCCATGTCGGCAATGCTGTAACCGTCGCCCGCGATGAAGGCGTTGTCGGCGAGACGGCGATCGAGCACGTCGAGCTGGCGCTTCATCTCCATCGCAAAGCGGTCGATGGCATATTCGAGCTTCACCGGCGCATAGCCGTAGAAATGCGCAAAGCCGCCGCCGAGATAGGGCGTGCTGCCGACCTGCCAGAACAGCCAGTTGAGCACCGTGGTCCGTCCCGCGACGTCCTTCGGCAGGAAGGCGCCGAACTTCTCGGCGAGATAAAGCAGGATCGACCCGGTTTCGAAAACGGTGACCGGCGTCGATCCGCTGCGATCCACCAGCGCGGGGATCTTCGAGTTGGGATTGATCCCGACGAAGCCGCTGCCGAACTGCTCGCCCTTGTTGATGTCGATCAGCCATGCATCGTATTCCGCGCCCGCATGGCCGGCGGCCAGCAGCTCCTCGAGCAGGATCGTCACCTTCGCGCCGTTGGGCGTGCCCAGCGAATAGAGCTGCAGCGGATGCCGGCCGACCGGCAGCTCGGCTTCGTGCGTCGCGCCGGCGAGGGGCCGGTTGATGCTGGCGAACTTGCCGCCGTTCGGCTTGTTCCAGGTCCAGACCTTGCGCGGTGTGTAATCGACGGGCGCGCTCACGACAGCACCTTCGCGGCCAGCGCCTGCAGGCCCTTCATCGCATCGACATAGGGAATGTTGCCGTAGCTGATGCGTGCGACGCCGAGTTCGGCCAGACGTGTGTTGGACGAGACGCCCTGCATCACCATGACATTCAGCGGCACGCTCACTTCCGCCGCGAGCCGCCCGATCAGCGCATCGTCCTTCAGGCCAGGCACGAAGAAGCCGGACGCGCCGGCCGCCGCATAGGCCTTGGCCCGCGCGAGTGCGGTCTCCATGAAGGTGGCGGGATCACCTTCCATGAAGAACGTGTCGGTGCGCGCGTTGATGAAGAGGTCGACCTTCTTCTGCGCGACAACACGAGCGATGGCGGCGATGCGCTCCGCCTGGCGCTCCCCCGGATAGAGACCCGCGCCCTGCACCACCCGGTCCTCGAAGTTGATACCGACGATGCCAAGATCGATCAGCCGCGCGACATTGTCGGCCAGTTCCCCGTCGTCCTCGCTGTAGCCACCCTCGAAGTCGACCGTCACCGGCGCCTCGACCGTGCCGGCGATCCGCGCCGCATTCTGTTCGACGAAGGCCAGCGGAATGCTCTCGCCGTCGCGGAAGCCATTGGCTTCGGCCACTGACCAGCTGCTGGTGGCGATCGCCTTCGCGCCCGCCGCCAGGATCGCCTTGGCGCTGCCCGCGTCCCAGGCATTGTAGAGCACGACCGGCGTGCCCTTCACGTGAAGCGCGTGGAACCGCTTCGCCTTGCCGACCTGATCCATCTTCCTTCTCCGATCCTTGACGATACAGACCTGTCTGTTCCTCAAGTACGAATGCGCACGAGAGGGGTCAAGCGCATCCCGCCGAACCACGTGCTCCGGCGCAGGACTTATGATCATCGGCCGATGAGATTTCTTTTCCGCGATGGGAAAGAAGCCCGGAAAGCCTCCACTATCGGGCTTCCTGCCGCGCTACAGACAGGCCTGTAGCGCGATGGCCGAACGGACATTACGTTGAGGGCGAACGAGACGAACGGGTGAACGATGGCCAAGACCGCGGCGGCGTCCGGTGCGACGCAGGACGTGCGCGACAAGATCCTCGATACGGCGTCGGACCTCTTCTACAAGATGAGCGTGCGCGCGGTGGGCGTCGATCTCGTCGTGGAGAAGGCGGGCGTCGCCAAGACCAGCCTCTACCGCCATTTCGGCACCAAGGACGACCTGGTCGCCGCCTTCCTCGAACGCGCCGACAAGAACTACTGGGCCGGATGGGACGCGGCGGTGCAGCCGCATGAAGGCAATCCCGCCCGACAACTCGAAGCGCTGATGACATGGATCGGCGAGAAGGCGGGCAATCCCTCCTATCGTGGCTGCCCACAGATCAATATCGCCGCCGAGTTCCCCGAACCCGATCATCCGGCGCGGAAAGTGTCACGCCGCAACAAGCGCGAGATGCGCCAGCGCCTGAAGCACATCGCCGAGGGGCTGGGCGTCGCCGATCCGGATCAACTGGCCGGCCAGCTCGCGCTGCTGGTCAATGGCGCCTATGTCAGCACGCTGTTGTTCAAACCGAAGGAAGCCGTGCCGCTGCTGAAGCACGCCGCCAACGCGCTGGTCGCCGCCGCGCGCAAGTAGTCAATCGGCAAGCGCCGGCTTCTCGCGCAGGCGGTTCAGGACACGTAAATGATGGCGGCCTTGGAGCAACACGCCATCACCAGGCGTCGATCATCGGGCGTTTCTTGCCGGTGCGTGCCGGGGCGGGCCGGATGGCGGCCAGCATGTTGACGACCCAGGTCCGCGTCTCCGCCGGGTCGATCACGTCGTCGAGCATGAAATTGGTCGAGCGGTTCAGCGCTTTGCCGGCTTCATAGGCCTGCGCAACCTTGGCCTCGAAGAATTTCAGGCGCTCCTGCGGATCCTCGATGGCCGCGAGTTCGGCGCGAAAGCCCAGCTTGACCTGCCCCTCGATGCCCATCGGCGCGAACTCGCCGGTCGGCCAGGAGACGTAGAAGTATGGCGCGCGGTAGTTGCCGCCGGCCATGGCGCTTTGGCCGAGGCCATAGGCCTTGCGCAGCACGATCGTGAAATAGGGAACGGTCATGTTGCAGCTCGTCAGGAACATGCGGGCGGCATGTCGAACCAGCGCCGTCTTCTCCGCCTCGGGTCCAACCATGATGCCCGGCGTATCGCAGAGATTGACCATGGGGATGTCGTAGGCGTCGCAGAGCTGCATGAACCGCGCGCCCTTGTCGGAACCGTCCGAGTCGACCGCACCGCTGAGATGCTTCGGATCGTTGGCCATCACGCCGACCGTCCGTCCTTCCAGACGGATCAGCGCCGTCACCAGCGTGCGCCCGAAGTCGCGGCGCAGCTCGAGCACCGAGCCCTCGTCGGCCAGCGTGCGAATGACGTCGCGGATCTCGTAAGTGCGCAGCCGGTTCTCCGGCACGATGTGGCGCATCCGTCGCTGGTCCGGCGCCGCCCACTCCTTCAAGGGGCCCTGGAAATAGGCGAGATACCTCTTGGCGACGGCAACGGCTTCGGCTTCATCGGCCACGAGGATGTCGATGACGCCGTTGCGCGTCTGCACCGACATCGGGCCGATCTCCTCCGGCGTGAACACGCCGAGACCGCCGCCCTCGACCATGGCCGGGCCGCCCATGCCGAGCGTGGTATCGGCCGTCGCGATGATCACGTCGCAACAGCCGAGCAGCGACGCATTGCCCGCGAAGCAGCGGCCCGAGACGATGCCGATCATCGGCACGAGAGCCGAGAGCTGGCCGAAATGATGAAACGTATCGAACTGGATGAAGCCGCCATAGTCGTCGTCGCCGGGCCGGCCGCCGCCACCTTCGGCGAACAGCACCAGGGGCATGCGCCCATCCTCGGCGACGTCGAGAATCTTGTCGGTCTTCCAGTGATTGTGAACGCCCTGCGTGCCTGCGAAGACGGTGTAGTCGTAGGCCATCACGGCAACGCCGGTGGCGGGCGCCTCGAACATGTGCCCGTTCATGCGGCCGACGCCCGCGACGAGGCCGTCGGCCGGACTGCGCGCCAGCAGGTCGTCCAGCGTCCGCCGATGCCGCTGCGCGGCGATGAGCAGGGGGCCGTATTCGACGAACGTGCCGGGATCGACCAGGTCGTCGACATTCTCGCGCGCGGTTCGATGGTTGGTCTTGTGCCGGCGCTTCACGGCATCCGGCCGGTTCTCGTCCCGCGTCATCGCCCGACGCGCCAGCACCTCGGCCAGGTCCGGACGGATCGCATCGAGATCCACCTCGTCGCCGCCATCCAGCACCTGCCCCACGACCTCGGATGGTTCGAGAGACAGCAGCAACTGGTCTTCCCAGAGCGTCTCACCGGGCTCGACATGAAGGGCCCGGACGATGCCGCCCGCGCTCGCCTTGATGACGTGTTCCATCTTCATGGCTTCCATCACGGCGACCTCGGCTCCCGCCGGAACGGCGTCCCCGACCGCGACGGCAATCGAGATGACCGTGCCCTGCATCGGTGTGCGAAGCCCGATCATCCCGTCCTGCAGCTCATCCGCGCCCGTAGCGCTGGCGCCTGACGCCGGCCGGTCGCGCGTCGCCTGGCCGTAGGCGAGCACGGAAAGCGGATCGGCCGCGTCGACCTTGGCGCCCGCCCGACTGCCCCGCTTCCTGTCTTCCTTCTCTTCCTTCGCGCTCGCGTAGAGACGCGGATGAACGGTCGCGTCCATCGCGATCAGCGCGGGCGCCCTGGCTCCCACGAAGCCGGTGTCGAATTTGCCGGTCCTCACACTCTCGTCCAGCAGAGCGGCCTGGAGAAAGCCGATGTTGGTCGGCGCGCCCGCGATGTTGAATTCGCAAAGAGCCCGGTAGCCTTTGCCCGTCACATCCTCGACGCGACCGCTGCGGGCAAAAACGATCAGCTTGGCGAGCAGCGAATCGTAGGCCGGATTGGTCGCATAGCCGGCATAGCCATAGCCATCGACGCGAATGTCTGGACCAGACGGCGGCTCGAAGGTGCTCAGGACGCCACCGCCGGGCTTGGCCGACCCATCGGGCTGCATCGTCTCGACGTTGATGCGGAGCTGCATCGCCATGCCGCGTGGGGCCGGTCCTGCACCACCCGAAAGGCCAAGCTCGGCCAGCGTGACGCCGCCCGCAAGCCGGAGCTGCAATTCGACCAGGTCGAGGCCGGTAACCGCTTCCGTCACCGTATGCTCGACCTGTAGACGCGGATTCGCCTCGATGAAGTAGAAGGCACCGCTGGAGCTGTCGACGAGGAACTCGAAGGTGCCAAGGCTGCGGTAGTTCGCGGCGCGCGCGAGCGTCAGGGCCGCGTCCAGCAACTGTTGCCGGACACGCGCATCGAGGTTCGGCGCGGGCGCGAACTCGACGAGCTTCTGCCGCTGACGCTGCAGCGAGCAGTCGCGTTCCCACAGATGCGCGACCTCTGTCCCGTCGCCGATCACCTGCACCTCGATGTGGCGCGCCTGGCGGACGAGTTGCTCGACATAGAGATCACCCGAACCGAAGGCCGTGGTTGCCTCCGACCGGCAACGGGCAAAGGCCTCCTCCAGCTCGCCGGCTGCAAGGACCGGCCGCATGCCGCGACCGCCGCCGCCCGCGACCGCCTTCACCATCACCGCCGCGCCGGCGCCGAGCCCCGTCATGAACGCGCGGGCCTCTTCGAGCGACGTGGGCGCCGCCGTGCCCGGAAGAGTCGGCACGCCAACCTTACGGGCAAGCTGCCTCGCCTGGTCCTTGTCGCCGAACAGTTCCAAGATCTCGGGCGTCGGACCGACAAAGGTGACGCCGGCCTCGGCGCAGGCACGTGCGAAGGCCGCGTTCTCCGACAGGAAGCCGTAGCCGGGATGAATGGCGGTCGCCCCCGCTTCGCTTGCCGCCCGCAGGATGGCGGCTCCGTCGAGATACGCAGCGACGCCGCGACCCGGCAGGGCGATCGCCGTATCGGCCTTCTCGACGTGAAGGCTGGCGCCATCGTCTGCGGGGTAGATCGCGACGCTGCCCATGCCGAGATCGGCTGCCGAGCGGAATATGCGAATGGCAATCTCGCCACGATTGGCGACGAGCAACTTCTGTCCGGTCATCGGGGCGGCGCTCTTGAAAGTGGAGGTGTCATCATCGGCCATACCATAGCCGCCAGCGGCTCTGGCTGCGTTAGACACCTTACAAGCGATGTGGAATTAGGGCGCAATGTTCCGAAGTGCCCGAAAAAGCCAGTCAGCCGGCTTTTTATGCACGATGGTACCCCCGGTCGGGCTCGAACCAACACTCCGTGAGGAACCTGATTTTGAGTCAGGCGCGTCTACCAGTTCCGCCACGGGGGCACACACTCGTGCGCGGCGAATAAAGCCGAAGGGCGCGGCCTTTACAAGTGCTCCCCTGCCGGCGTCACGGCGCCGCCCAGCAGGCAGCCGACCGGCTGCTTGCCGGCAAAGCCGATCCGCACCCGGATCAGGGACGCCCGTCCCATCGCCCGGCCCTGGATGATGCCGATCTCGCGATCGTCGGCGGCGACCAGCCCGGCGCTCAGCAGGCCGAAGGCCAGCGCCGCGCCGGCGATGCCCGTGGCCGCATCCTCCGGATAGCCAGAGGAGCGCGGGAACTGCCGCGCCTCGAACGAACGCGCCTCCTTGTCGACGACCGCATAGGGATAGAGCCCCGTCGAGCCGATCCGGTTACACACCGCCTCGACCGCCGGCATGTCGCTCTTCAGCGCATTGAGCCGGTCCGGATCCTTCACCGGCACGAGCGTCTTCACGCGCGACGTGATCGAATTGTGCAGCGGGACGTCGAGCAGGTCCCGGCGCTCGAGCTTCAGCACGCGCAGGACGTCGGCCTCCTGCTCCGGCGTGAGCGGCGTCACCTTGCCCACAGGCTGGGTGATCTCGACCGAAGGCTGGCCGTCGGCGCCGGTGGTGACGAAGCCCGTCACCGGGCCGCTCAGCGTATCGATCCGCAAGGTCCTGGACGGCAACATGTCGTGCTTGGCCAGCAGCCACAGCGCGCCGATCGTGGCGTGACCGCACATCTCCATCTCGTGGTTGGGCACCCAGAAGCGGAAGGAATAGTCGAAGTCACCATTGCGCGGCGGCAGGACGAACCCGGACTCATGCCCGTGTTGAGCAGCCACCTTCTGCATGTCCTTCGGCTCGAGCGCGCGCGCGTCGACCGCGATCGGGCACGGATTTCCGCCTGCCCCGTCGATGGTGAAGATGTTGACGACCTCTACTGCAGCCATCGGCCCAAACTCCTGATCCTCTGCCTGTAGCACAAAGCCGACGAGCGAAACCGGGTCAACGCTTGCGAGCCGTCTTTTCGTCCGCTCTTATGCCGCGCCATGCATCCTTCCCATCACGCCCGCACCCAGCCCGACAAGCCCGCCTACATCATGGCCGGCAGCGGCCAGACGGTGACCTACCGCCAGCTCGACGAGCAGTCGAACCGCATCGCGCAGCTCTTCCGCTCGCTCGGCCTGAAGGCCGGCGACCATGTCGCGATCTTCCTGGAAAACAATCCCCGCTTCTTCGAGATCTGCTGGGGCGCCCAGCGCTCGGGCCTGATCTATACCGCCATCAGCTCGCGCCTCACCGCCGCCGAGGTCGACTATATCGTGACCGACTGTGGCGCCCGGCTGTTCGTCACCTCGAAGTACCTGGCCGACAAGGCCGCCGAGCTGAAGCCGATGATGAAGGGCGCGCCCCATCGCTACATGGTCGACGGCACGATCGACGGCTACGCCTCCTGGGAGGCCGAGGTCGCGCGCTTTCCCGCGACGCCGGTCGCCGACGAAACGGCCGGCCACGACATGCTCTATTCGTCGGGAACGACGGGACGGCCCAAGGGCGTGATGCCGGTCGTCGAGCCGCAGCCCATCGACTTCGACAATCCGCTGCTGGCGATCACCCGCAAGCTCTATGGCATCAATAGCGACACGGTCTATCTGTCGCCGGCGCCGCTCTATCATGCGGCTCCGCTGCGCTTCAACATGAGCGTGATGCGGCTGGGCGGCACCTCGGTGATCATGGAGAACTTCGACGCCGAGGAATATCTGAAGCTCGTGCCGAAGCATAAGGCCACGCACACGCAGGTCGTGCCGACCATGTTCGTGCGCTTCCTCAAGCTGCCCGAGGACGTGCGCGCGAAGTACGACATGTCCTCGCTGAAGTGCGCGATCCACGCGGCCGCGCCCTGCCCGATCCCGACCAAGGAAGCGATGATCAACTGGTGGGGACCGATCGTCTGGGAATATTACGGCGGCACCGAAGGCAACGGCCTCACCATGTGCAACGCCGCGGAATGGATGGCGCACAAGGGCACGGTCGGGAAAGCCATCGTAGGCAAGCTCAAGATCTGCGACGACGAGGGCAACGAGCTGCCCACCGGCGAATCGGGCACGGTCTATTTCGCCGAGGGCCGCAAGTTCGAGTATCACAACGATCCGAAGAAAACCGCCGAATCGCGCCATCCCAAGGGCTGGAGCACGCTCGGCGACGTGGGCTATGTCGACGCCGACGGTTTCCTGCACCTCACCGACCGCAAGGCGTTCATGATCATCTCCGGCGGGGTGAACATCTACCCGCAGGAATGCGAGAACCTGCTGATCAACCATCCCAAGGTGATGGACTGCGCCGTGTTCGGCGTGCCCAACGCCGACTTCGGCGAGGAAGTGAAGGCGGTCGTGCAGCCGCGCGATATGTCCGAGGCCGGCCCGGCGCTGGCCGAGGAGCTGATCGCCTACTGCAAGCAGCACCTCTCCGCCATCAAGTGCCCGCGCAGCATCGACTTCGAGGCCGAGCTGCCGCGCCATCCCACCGGCAAGCTCTACAAGCGCCTGCTGCGCGATCGTTACTGGCAGGGCCGCACGAGCAAGATCGCCTAGACGCCGCGCATGATTCGCCGCTTCCTGCTCGCGGGCCTCGGCGGTGCCCTGTGCATGGCACCGCTTGCCGCGGCGTGGGCCCAGACCAAAGCCGACGACGCGCCGCCGAACGATCTGGCCGGCCTCCTGCGCAACCTGAAGCGCGCAACCGAGCAGGGCTTGCTGGCGCGCGACGATTTCTACAGCGAGGAGAACCTCAAGAGGGTCACCGGCGGCACGGCTGTCCGCTGGACCAACCAGACCAGCGGCAAGATCGGTGGCCAGATCACCGGCTTCGACACCCTGGCCGAACCGGTGCGGCACAACGGCAAGTCGTTTCCCGGTCTCGAACTGGTCTTCGCGCAGCACGTCGAGGAACGCCTCGGCGACGGCATCTCGACCAAGTGGTCGCTGAGCTTCCTCGGCCGCAGCAGCCCCGAGTTCGGCACGATCGAGGCGATCTTCGGCAAGCAATGGCAGGCCAGCCCGATCCAGCCCACGCCCCACACCGCGCCGCCGCAGCCGCCGACGCGGCCGCACGGCAACGAGCTCATCGAATACGGCGCCACGACGCCATCCTTCGTGTGGAAGGCCACGTTCTATCTCACCGCCGACGCCAGGCTCGACTACGCCTATTTCAGGGTGGCGAGACTGCCGCGATAGGCGGACTTCTTTAACAGGTGAGTGCGATGCCAGAGATCTTGACCGAACATCACCGGATCCCCGGCGGCGATCCCGGCATCACGCTCTACCTCCGCAACCGCAGGCGCGCGGACATCGGGGCGCAGCCACCCTCGCGGACCCTGCTGTTCATCCACGGCGCCACCTATCCGTCGAGCGCGACCTTCGACCTCGAGCTCGACGGCCTGTCCTGGATGAGCTTCATGGCGCAGCGCGGCTTCGACGTCTGGTGCCTCGATCTTCGCGGCCATGGGCATTCGACACGCCCCATCGAAATGTCGCGACCTGCGCAAGAGAATGGCCCGATCGCGCGCGGCGACGCGGCCCAACGAGACATCGCGGCCGCCAGCGCCTTCATCCGCACGGCGCGTGGACTGAAGACGCTGACCATGATGGGCCATTCCTGGGGAACCGCGCTGGTGGGGCGCTTCTCCTCCGACAATCCCGGTCTGGTCGAGACAGTCGTGTTGTTCGCGCCGGTCTGGATCCGGCGCACGCCCAGCCTGGTGCAGGCCGGGCCCGGACCGCTCGGCGCGTGGCGCGGCGTGACGCGTGAGCAATGCCTGCAGCGATGGCTGTCAGGTGTCGGCGAAGGAGAGCGCGAAGCCTTCATCCCGCCGGGCTGGTTCGAGCACTTCGCGGACGTCGCGTTCGCCACCGATCCCGAGGGCGCGGCAATGAACCCGCCGGTCCTGCGGGCGCCGAACGGCGTGGTTCTGGACGGGCTGGAATACTGGAGCGCCGGCCGTCCCTACTACGATCCGTCGAAGATCGCCGCCCGCACCTTGCTGGTCGTGGGCGACCGTGACGCCGATACGCCCCCGTACATGGCCAAGGAACTCCATCCGCTGCTGAAGGCCCCGGGGAGCAAGCTCGTCATCCTGGAGGGCGGCACCCACTCGATGATGATGGAGACGGGCCGCCCTCGCCTGTTCGAGACGGTCCAGACGTTCCTCGAACATCCCTGACCCGCCCGACGAAACGAAATACGTGACCGCCACGGCGCGGGCATAGAGCCCGGGCCTCCTGCCTGCTAAGCAGGACGCCTGAATCATCAAGCCGTTTCCAGGGAGATCCGCCATGAAGGCAGCCGTCGTCACCGACAAGGGCGTCCAGTACACCGACGCCCCGAAGCCCGCGCCCAAGGGCAACGAGATCCTGATCAAGGTGAAGGCCGCGTCGCTCAACCGCGCCGACCTCGCCGTGGCCTCGGGTCATGCGCACGGCCGCATCGGCGGCCCCGGCACCATCGTGGGCCTGGAATGCGCGGGCGAGGTCGAGGCGGTCGGTCCCGACGTGAAGGACTTCAAGCCGGGCGATCGGGTCATGAGCTCGGCCGCCGGCGGCTTCGCCGAATTCGCCCTCACCGATGCCGGCCGCGCCCACAAGATCCCGGCCAACAACATGAGCTACGAGCAGGCCGCCTGCATGCCGGTCGCCGTGCAGACCATGCACAATGCGCTGGTCGGCGCCGGCCGTCTCAAGAAGGGCGAGAGCGTGCTGATCCAGGGCGCCAGCTCGGGCGTCGGCCTGCTCGGCATGCAGATCGCCAAGATCATGGGCGCCTCGGTGGTGCTGGGCAGCTCGACCAACGACGCGCGCCGCGCACGGCTGGCTGAGTTCGGCTGCGATGTCGCCATCGACACGCGCGATCCGAAGTGGCCGGAGAAGGTCAAGGAAGCCACCGGCGGCAAGGGCGTGAACCTGATCGTCGACCAGGTCTCGGGCGGCGTGATGAACCAGAACATGGAAGCCGCCGCCATCCTCGGCCGCATCGTCAATGTCGGCCGGCTGGGCGGCATGAAGGGCGAGTTCAACTTCGACCTGCATGCACTGAAGCGCATCGACTATATCGGCGTCACCTTCCGTACGCGCAGCCCCGAGGAAGTGCGCGATATCGTGCAGGCCGCCCGCAAGGACCTGTGGACGGCCATCGAGGAAGGCAAGCTCAGCCTGCCGATCGACAAGACCTTCCCCCTGTCCGAGGCCGCCGCCGCGCTTGCGCACATGAAGGCCAATGCCCATTTTGGAAAGATCGTGCTGGTAGTTTGAGGCACGCTGTCGTCCTGAGCGCAGCGAAGGACCTCGCGCCTGCCACAAAGTAGGTGTCTCTGGTCGGCATGAGATCCTTCGCTACGCTCAGGATGACAAATTGTTTGGAAGAGGTGCTCCCATGAGCAAGTCGATCAACCATCTCGCCACCGCCGACAGCCTGTTCTTCGGAAAGGGCGGGCTCGACCAGCGCAAGACCGCCAAGATGGTCGACGATGCGCTGGCCGGCACCGACGACGGCGAGCTGTTCCTCGAATATGTCCAGAGCGAGAGCCTGTCCTTCGACGATGGCAAGCTGAAGAGTGCGTCGTTCGACACCTCGCAGGGCTTCGGCCTGCGCGCGGTGGCGGGCGACGTGACCGGCTTCGCCCATGCCTCGGCGCTCGACGAGCAGGCGCTGAAGCGGGCGGCCGAGACGGTGAAGACCGTGCGCGCCGGCCGGGGCGGCAAATCCGACGAGTCGCCGCGCGGCACCAACCACCTGCTCTACGCCGACGACAATCCGATCGACGGCGTGCCCTTCGCCCAGAAGGTCGCGCTGATGCAGGAGATCGACGCCTATGTCCGCGGCAAGGAGCCCAAGGCCCGCCAGGTCTCGGTCTCGCTGTCGGGCTCGTGGCAGGTCGTGGAGATCGTGCGCGCCGGCGGCTGGCGCGCCGCCGACGTGCGCCCGCTGGTGCGGCTGAACGTCAGCGTGGTCTGCGCCGATGGCACCCGCATGGAAGCCGGCGGCACCGGCAGCGGCCGCCGCGCCGCCTATGGCGACATCTTCCTGCCGGGCTACTGGCAGAAGGAAGCCGACGAGGCGATCCGCCAGGCGCTGGTCAATCTCGACTCGGTCGATGCGCCGGCCGGCGAGATGCCGGTCGTGCTGGGCGCCGGCTGGTCGGGCGTGCTGTGGCACGAGGCGGTCGGCCACGGGCTGGAAGGCGACTTCCACCGCAAGAAGACCTCCATGTTCACCCACCTGATGGGCGAGATGGTTGCCTCGCCGGGCGTCACCGTGGTCGACGACGGCACGCTGAACGACCGCCGCGGCTCGCTCACGATTGACGATGAGGGCACGCCGACCCAGCGCAACGTGCTGATCGAGGACGGTCGTCTGGTCGGCCTGATGCAGGACCGCATGAACGCCCGCCTGATGGGCGTTAAGCCGACCGGCAACGGCCGCCGCCAGGGCCACGCCTATTCGCCGATGCCGCGCATGACCAACACCTTCATGCTGGGCGGCGACAAGGATCCGCAAGAGATCATCTCCTCGGTGAAGAAGGGCCTGTACTGCGCCAATTTCGGCGGCGGCCAGGTCGACATCGTGTCGGGCAAGTTCGTGTTCAGCGTGACCGAGGGCTACCTGATCGAGGACGGCAAGCTCGGCCGCCCGGTGAAGGGCGCGACCCTGATCGGCGCCGGCTCCGATGCGCTGACCCGCGTCGGCATGGTCGGCAACGACATGTCGCTGGACCCTGGCATCGGCACCTGCGGCAAAGACGGCCAGGGCGTTCCCGTGGGCGTCGGCCAGCCGACGCTCCGCATCGACGCCCTCACCGTGGGTGGCACCGCCACCTGAGCCAGGCCTCCCTTCACTGTCTGTGTGAAGGGTTGTGCTTCTATTCTCGATGACACCTGTCTCAGCAATCGCCCGCAATCGCGGGCGAATCCGGCGTGCACGGTACACGAGCACCGCAACCGATGTCCGTTAACGGACTCCACGCCCGTTTTGCGGCATTTTGTGTGGACACTCGCCCCACAGTTGTCTTCTGCTAGGGGCGTCTTTCGTGATCCTATAATTCGAACGACGGGGAGGCACTCATGGCTCTACCCCTTGAACTCTGGGAAATGCGCTTTGCCCTGCTGGGCATGCAGAACGCGCTTCGAGGACCTGCAGGTTCCCCGGACGCCTTCAATCGCTTCGCCATCCACCTTTTCGAGCAGGCCGAGAAGCTCGGCCTTCACCTCGGCCCGAGCCCGGCCAAGCGCCGCAGCCAGAAGCTGGCGGTGTCGGCCACTCGCTGGATGATGCAGCCCGACAGGCAGGCGGAGGAGCTGGGACTGGCCATCGAACGCGAGCTGCGCCTGCTCGATGCCGTGATCGACCGCTGCCTGCATCAGGCCCACTGCATGCACCCGCCTTGTGCAAACGGCGCCATTCACCCGAAGAGACCGGCACAGTCGACCGTGCCGCGCCCGGCTTACGAAGAGCCGGAATGGGTCGAGAGGACGCCGCCGCCCCGAGCCTAGGCTCGAACGGGGCCGTCGACCGCTACTGCTTCTTCTTTTTCGCCGCCCGCTCGGCAAGTGCTTCCCTGTTCGCCGCGACGGCGGCGCGGATCAGGGTCTTGAAGGCGGCTTCATTGAGCTTCGCGCCTTCGGGGATGTCGATGGCGCGCCGCACATTGCCCTCGAGGCTGGAATTGAACAGCTTCTTGGGATCCGCGAGTGCCGCGCCGCGCGCAAAGGTGAGCTTCACGACCTGCTTGTAGGTCTCGCCGGTGCAGATGATGCCGTCGCGCTCGAACACCGGCACGCCGCGCCACTTCCACTCCTCGACGATCTCCGGCTCGGCCTCGTGGATCAGCTTGCGGACATGCGCCAGCGTCTCGCCGCGCCAGTCGCCCAGCTCCTTGATGCGCTTGTCGATATTGGCTGAAGCGGCGGACTTGGCCATGTTCGCTCCCGCGATCAGGACTGATAAAGCTTCTTCGATTCGGCGAGGCTGACGCAGATCGATTCGATGGCGTCCAGCGTGGGCGTGTCGATGCCGGCGCTGCGTCCGAAAGCGAGCGGCGCGCGCACGATCGCCTCGACTTCCATCGGCCGGCCGCCCTCGTAGTCCTGCAGAATCGACGGGCGGTGGTCGGGATAGACGCGCTTGGGCCCGTAGCGAACCTCGGGCGAATCGTCGAGCACGACGCCGTTCGCAGTGGCGATGGCCAATGCTTCCGTATGGGCACGGCGGGCCAGACGATTGACCATCGGCGTCGCCTGGATGGTCGTGGGCTGGCGCAGGATCAGGCAGAGCGTCGAGCCGGTGAAGTTGGCCATCAGCTTGTGCCAGATGTCGTAGCGGATGTCGGTCGTCGAGGGCGAGGCGATGCCGGCGGCGATCAGCGTCTCGCGCAGCTTGGTGATGCGCGGCGTCTGGCTGTCGTCGGGCTCGCCGACCCAGAGCACGTTGCGGTCGGGCGAGATGTTGCGCACCACGCCGGGCTCAATCACGTGGTTGGACGAGGTGATGACGCCGCCCAGGGTGCGGTCGAAACCGACCACCTTCTGCAGCGCGCCGCCGGGATCGAGTCGCGACAGGTCGGGCGCCTTGGGCCGGTCCTTGCCGAGCCCGTGGCCGTACCACCAGGGAATGCCGTTCTGCGCGAACACGACCGGCGTGCCGGGGCCCAACAGCGGCGCCACCGTGTCGGCGATCGCCGAGAGACTGGAAGCCTTCAGGGTCGAGATCACCACGTCCTGCGGTCCGAGATCGGCCGGCTTATCGCTGGCCGCGACCTTGGCGACGATCTTCTTGTCGCCGGTCAGGAGCGTGAGGCCGTTGGCTCGGATCGCATCGAGATGGGGCCCGCGCGCCACCACCGAGACTTCGTTGCCGGCGGCCGCGAGGCGCGTCGCATAATTGCCGCCGATCGCGCCGGCGCCGAAAACACAGATACGCATCTTAACTTCTTGTCTCCGCAAATCGCAGCGAGCCGAGGAAACGGTTGGCCGCGGCCTTGGAATCCTCGTCGTTCTTGGCCGTGACCAGCAGGCGATAGAGCCGGTCCTTCACGATGTAGGTGCGCATCATCACCAGCGCGAACTCCTGGTCGGCGATGTCGAGCGCGTAGCCGTCCCAACCCTGCAGGGTCACCGGCTCGTCGAGCACGTACTTGAACTTGGACCGGGGGAAGGCCTTCTCGGCCTCGCCACGCCCCAGCTCGCGCGCCATCTCCTTGCTGTCGCGGGCCGAGAACCAGCCGGGCTCATAGTCGACATAGTCGAAGTCGAACATCTCGCCGTTGCGCTTGGAGGCCCAGGCCACGCGCTCGCCGGCATGCCCCTTCTCCTTCTCGGCAGCCGAGCTCTTAGCGGCCGGCGCCGGCATCTCCAGCCGGAAGCGAAGATCGGAGCCGACCACGGTCTGCCACTCGGCCGGCTGCGCCTGCCCCGGGATAGACAGCGCGACTGTCGGCACCACCGACATCGCCGGAACCGAGAAAACGAACGAACGACGGGTCATGCCAAAACTCTTGAACAAACTCATACGGGAGGCACCAGTTCTTTGCGGCCAGACCAATCCCAGGCCAGCCCCGTGCGCGAGACGCCGAGCAGCACGCCGTGCAGCTCCTTCGGATGGATCCATCCGCCGTCCGGATCGGTGACGGGATCGGAGCCGCGCGGCGTGTAGCGCGCATTGGCATCGAGCAGGCGCTGGCGGACGTTGGGCCAGTCGTGGACCTCGACGTAGCACATGTAGAGCGAGTCGCCGTGCTTGTGGGCGTAGCGGCCCATCGAATGGACGTTGTCGGTGACCTGGCTCAGCTCGATGCGATCGAGACGGTTGGGCGGATCGAACAGGGTCAGCGTGCCGATATAGCCGAAGCGCTCGCTGCCGATCTCGCTGAAGCGCGACGGATCGAGCCCGAACAGGCCGGCATAGACGGCGGCGACGCGACGCCAGTCGCTCATCAGCGTGTTGGTCGTCTCGTAGAGGAACGACACCGGACCCACGCGCGGCCGGTAGGTGCTCTCGGAGATCACGATCGGCAGGCCGAAGGTCGCCTCGGTCGAGAGATAGAGCTGTTCGTTGTCGAGGTCGTAGGGAATGCCGAGACCTTCCCAGCGCTTCACCATGCGGTCGAGATCGGCGGTGCAGTAGCCCGCCGTCATCAGCCCTTCGCCACGCCGGCTCAGGAAATCCTGGGTGAGGCCCGCGCCGTCGGGCTCGCACAGCTCGAACTCGCTCTCGCCAACCGCAAGGATCGTGCGCTTGGCGGAGAGATGGCGGCTATGGTCGTGACGCGACACCTGGCTGCCCAGCAGCAGCCCAAAGCGCTGGGCCGCCTTGGCGGCGTCGTGCACGGCAATCTGGACGCGGTCGCAACGGTCGAGCATGGCCCGACCTTACCTCAGTAGGCGTAGTCGCGGAACAGCGCCGCGAAGGACCCTTTCCATTCGCCGTTCCACTTGGCGAGCAGTTCGTCGGCCGGCGCCTGGCCGCTGGCAACGGCGCGATCGAGCGGCGCCAAGTACATGGTCTCGTCGGCGCCTTCGGCATTGAGTTGCTTGCGGGCACGCAGGCCGGCATGCGCGACCTCGACGACGTCGCGCGCCAGTTCCGACAGGACGCGGCCGCGAAACATGGTCGAGAGACCCGTCTTCGGCGTCTCGGCACGCAGGAAGTCGTGATCGGCGGTGCTCCAGTCCTTCACCAGGTCCCACGCCGCATCGAGCGCGCCCTGGTCGTAGAGCAGGCCGACCCAAAGCGCGGGCAGTGCGTTCAGCGCGCCGAGCGGGCCGGAGTCCGCGCCGCGCATCTCGAGATAGCGCTTCAGGCGCACTTCGGGGAAAGCGGTCGTGATGTGATCGGCCCAGTCGTTGATCGAGGGCAACTCGCCCGGACGCGCCGGCAGCTTGCCCTTCAGGAAATCGCGGAAGCTCTGGCCGGACGCATCGATGTACTTGCCGTCGCGATAGACGAAGTACATCGGCACATCGAGCATGTAGTCGACATAGCGCTCGAAGCCGAATCCGTCCTCGAACACGAAGGGCAGCATGCCGCAGCGGTCGGGATCGGTGTCGGTCCAGATGTGGCTGCGGTAGCTCTTGAAGCCGGCGTCCTTGCCCTCCTTGAAGGGCGAGTTGGCGAACAGCGCCGTGGCGATCGGCTGCAGGGCCAGCGACACGCGGAATTTCTTCACCATGTCGGCTTCGGAATCGAAGTCGAGGTTGGTCTGCACGGTGCAGGTCCGCAGCATCATGTCGATGCCGAGCTTGCCCACCTTGGGCATGTACTCGCGCATGATCTTGTAGCGGCCCTTGGGCATCCAGTGCATGTCCTCGCGCGTCCACTCCGGCGCGAAGCCGAGACCGATGAACGACGCGCCGATCTCGCCGGCGACCTCCTTCACCTCGTCGATATGCTGGCCGTTCTCAGCCGCCGCCTCGTGCAGCGTCTCGAGCGGCGCGCCCGACAGTTCGAACTGGCCGCCCGGCTCCAGCGTGATGCTGGCCTTGCCACGCAACAGCGCGATCGGGTTGTTGCCCTCGATCACCGGCTCCCAGCCGAAGCGCGTCAGCCCCTCGAGCATAGCGCGGATGCCGTCGGGCCCGTCATAGGCCAGCGGCTTCAGCGTCTTGGTGTGGTAGCCGAACTTCTCGTGCTCGGTGCCCATGCGCCACTGCGCACGAGGCTTGTTGCCGGCCGCGAAATATTCAATCAGCTGCCGCCGATTTTCGATCGGCGCGCCGCCGCCCGACGGAGGTGCGGACATACGTTCAACTCTCCCTGATCGCTCCGCGCCTTGTGAAGGCTGAGGGAGCGGCGCAGTCGCATGAGAAATCCTCACGCGAGCCTGCGGCTGGTTCATCCTGTTCGATTCGCTCTGTCCCACATCGCCGGGGGCCTGCGCAAGCGCTCAGACGGTAACCTTGGATGTGCGATAATCGCCGCTGAGACGGGGTGTCGGGCGTCGCCAGTCGCCCAAAAGCGCCTGCCAGCATGCCAGCGCCGCAAGCGCCGCGGTATCGGCCCGCAGGATGCGTGGACCGAGGCCTACAGACGTTACATCCTTTATGCGACGCAGCGCCTGAAGCTCGACGTCGGCGAAGCCGCCCTCGGGTCCGATCACGATGGCCCAGGGCGCGGCGCGCGCCGCTTCGTCGAGCTGCGACAAGGCCTCGGCGATGGGCGGACCACCGCCGGTCTCGTCACACATCAGCAGGCGTCGCTCCGCCGGCCAGCCATCGAGCAGCTTGCCGAGATCGATCGGCTCACGCACCTCTGGCACCGTCAGCCGCTCCGTCTGCTCCGCCGCTTCGATCGCATTGGCGCGCAGGCGATCGACGTTGACCCTTTCGACAGCGGTGTGGCGCGTCACCACGGGCTGCAACGCCGACACGCCGAGCTCGGTCGCCTTCTCCGCGATGTAGTCGATGCGCGCCCGCTTCACCGGCGCGAAGCACAGCCACACGTCGGGCTCCGGCACCTGCTCGCGCGTGCGCTCGCCGATTTCAGCGACGGCGGCCTTCTTGCCGCGAAACGCCAGGGTGCCGCGCCATTCGCCGTCGCGGCCGTTGAACAGCAGCAGCGGCGCACCGTCGGGCCGGCGCATGACGTTGCGCAGGTAGTGGACCTGCGCATCGTCGAGCGGGGCTTCGCCGCCGGCCGCGAGATCGGCCTCGACGAAGAGACGTGCTCCACTCATCTATTTGCCCTCACGATCATTGACGCGCATACCAGCATGATGACGCCCATGATGACGCCATGACAGCCGGACGGACAACCGGCTTCACCGATATCAATCCGACGCACTGGACGCTGCGCTACCTGCCACCTTGGGCGCGGCCCTACGGGCGGCTGGCGCGCTGGGACCGGCCGATCGGCATCTGGCTGCTGCTGTTTCCCTGCTGGTGGTCGCTGGCGCTGGCCGCCGCGCCCAACTGGGGACGGCTCGCCGGCCTGATGGCGTTGTTCGCACTGGGCGCGCTGGCCATGCGCGGCGCGGGCTGCACCTGGAACGACATCGTCGATCGCAAGGTCGATGCCGGCGTCGAGCGCACGCGCGGCCGGCCCCTGCCCTCGGGCGAATTGAAGCTGCACCACGCGCTGATCTGGATGGCGCTGCAGGGCGCGGTCGGCGCGGCCGTGCTGTTCAAGCTCAACAAGTTCGCGGGCGGCGTGGCGCTGCTGTCGCTGCTGCTGGTCGCGATCTATCCGACGATGAAGAAGATCACCTCCTGGCCGCAGGTGGTGCTGGGCTTCGCCTTCAACTGGGGCGCGCTGGTGGGCTACGCCGCCGTCACCGAGACGCTCTCCTGGGCCACCGTCGCGCTCTATCTCGGCGGCGTCGCCTGGACGATGGTCTACGACACGATCTACGCCATGCAGGACCAGCGCGACGACGCGGTGGTCGGCGTGAAGTCGACGGCCCGCCGCTTCGCTGCCGCGCCCAAGAGCTGGCTCACGCTCTTTGCCGTCTTGGCAATCGCAATGTGGATCGCGACCGGCCTGCTGGCGCCGCTGGGGCCGGGCTACTTCGTGCTGCTGGCCTGCATCGCCGCGCACTTCGTCTGGCAGATCGCGCTGCTCAAGCCCAACGACCAGGCCGATTGCCTGATGCGCTTCAAGTCCAACCGGCTGGTCGGCTGGCTGATGCTGGCCGCGCTCGTCGCCGACAGGCTGCACTGATGTCGAGGCTCCCCGAGGATCCCGAAGGATTCATCCGCGCCAACACCGCGCTCGAAGCGCCCGCGATGGTGCCCGAGTTCAAGCTGTGGCTGGCCAGCGAATACGTGCCGATCTGGCAGGCCACCGAAGCGTGGCTGGAGGAACAGAACGTCGACCCGCCCTACTGGGCCTTCTGCTGGCCGGGCGGCCAGGCGGTCGCGCGCTACCTGCTCGACAATCCCGCCATGGTCGCCGGCAAGCACGTGATCGACTTCGCCGCCGGCTCGGGCGTTTCCTCGATGGCGGCGGCCCGCTGCGGGGCCGCTTCGGTGCTGGCCAACGACATCGACAAGCTCTCCCTGGTCGCCGCCCGCCTCAACGCCACGGCCAATGGCCTCTCGATCGAGACCAGCGACGAGGACTGGCTGGCCGGTCCGGCGGGAAACCCCGAGGCCGACGTCGTGATCGCGGGAGACGTCTGTTACGAGCGCGAGATGTCGGTGCAGGCGCTGGCCTGGCTGCGCAGCCACGCTGCAAAGGGCCGCCTCGTCCTGCTGGGCGACCCCGGCCGCAACTATTTCAGCGCCCAGGGACTGGAAGAACTCGGCCGGTACGAGATCCCGACCTCACTGCAGCTCGAGAACCGGGGGATGCGCGAGACCGTGCTGTGGCGGGTCCTGCCGGTTTCCTGAAGTTATTCACCGATAGGGTGTTATAATTCGGTAACTGTTCTTTCACAGACGGATCGGGGTACAGATCAGCGATGCCCCCTGCCACCAAGAAAACAAAGATAAACGCGGCCGATTTCGCGAGCCTGTACGAAGGCTTCAACTCGTCGGTCTCGCGCTTCGATTGCGGCCGCAAGTGCGCGCCGCTGAACGATGGCGAGCCGGTCTGCTGTTCGACACAGAACGCCGTCCCCGTCGTGCACAAGGCCGAATGGGACCTGCTCAAGAACCGCACTGATCTTTGGTCGAAGTTCAAGCCCTACGATTATTCCACCAGGATGATCGTCGAGGAGCTGACCAACGACTGCATGGCGATCCACTGCAAGGGCGCGCGCCACTGCGAGCGCGACAACCGCACGATCGCCTGTCGCGGCTTCCCCTTCTATCCCTACCTGACGCGGCAGAAGGAATTCGTCGGCGTCGGCACCTACTGGGTGTTCCAGGATCGCTGCTGGATGATGTCCAACCTCGAGATCGTCGACCGCAAGTTCGTCGAGGAGTTCATCACCACCTACGAAGCGCTGTTCATCAAGGACCCGAGCGAGTTCGACACCTATGTCGACTACTCGGCGACGGCGCGCCGGGTCTACTCGCGCTGGAAGCGCGAGATCCCGCTGCTCGGCCGCAAGGGCGAGCTGCTGATCGTGACGCCCTCGACCGGCGAGATCCGTCCCGGCAAGCCCAAGGACTTCCCGAAGATGGAGCCGTTCAACTCCGAGAAGAACTACAAGCAGGCGATCAAGGACGCCGGCGGCGAGTATCCGAAGGACGGCCTCCGCCCGACTTGAGTTCATGCGGACCGCGGGCCTCCAGGCCCGCTCATAATGATTATGCGGGCCTGGAGGCCCGCGGTCCGAAGAAGCCTTCACCACCGCAAGACATGCTAGAAGGACGGCCGTGTCGTTCTTCACCCGCCGTCGCATCGCCTGGACGCTGCTGCTGCTGACGCCCGCGATGTTCTCCGTGAACATGCTGGGCGCGCGCTATGCCACGTT
Organism: Reyranella sp. GW821-FHT12G01; assembly: GCF_058806575.1. Lineage (NCBI taxonomy): Bacteria > Pseudomonadati > Pseudomonadota > Alphaproteobacteria > Hyphomicrobiales > Reyranellaceae > Reyranella > Reyranella sp. GW821-FHT12G01. Next base: position 1,771,537 of record NZ_JBXAPV010000001.1, on the reverse strand, counting down.
CGTGCCGCCGAACGCGCTGGCGCTGGGGCGGTGGTTCTTCGTCGCCCTCCTGCTGCTGCCGTTCGTCTGGACGCGCCTCGTGCGCCATCGCCATGCGCTCGCGCGCGAATGGCGGGACCTGTTCATGCTGGGCGCGATCGGCATGTGGATCTGCGGCGCCTGGGTCTATATCGGCGCGCGCTCCGTCCCCGCCCTCAACATCGGCCTGATCTACGCCGCCTCGCCGATCCTGGTCGTGGCGCTGGGCCGCCTGTTCTACCGCGAGCGGCTGACGCCGGGCCGTATCGCGGGCATCGTGCTCTGCCTTGCCGGCGTCGCGGCGGTGTTCGCCAAGGGCCGGATCGAGAACCTCCTATCCGTGCAGTTCACCGAGGGCGACCTCTGGATCGCCGCCGCCTCGGCCTGCTGGGGCCTCTATTCGGTGCTGCTGAAAGCGCGGCCGAGCGCCCTCGATCCGCTGACGCGACTCTGCGCCATCTCCTTCGCGGGTTCGCTGGTGCTGCTGCCGTTCACCCTGGGCGAGGCGCTGCTGTGGCAGGCGCCGGACCTCGCCGACTGGCGCACCTGGGCTGCCTTCCTCGTGCTGGCGATCATTCCCGGCGTCGGGGCCTATGGCGCCTTCGCCTACTGCGTGCGCGAGCTCGGCCCCTCTGTCACCAGCGTGTCGATGTATCTCGGCCCGCTCTATGTCGGCATCCTCGCCTGGATCGTCCTTGGCGAGGCGCCGCAATGGTATCATTTGATGGGAACCATACTGGTGCTACCTGGCTTGTTCCTCGCGACCCGTTCACCAAAAGGAGCCTGACATGACCCGCGCGATCCTCGCTGCTCTCGCCCTGCTGGTGGCGCTGCCCGCCGCGGCCGAGGACATCGGCTCGGTCGGCTATCGCTTCAAGTGGCTCGGCCCCAACGACAAGATCGTGGTCGAGGCGTTCGACGATCCCGACCTCGCCGGCATCACCTGCTATCTGGCGCGCGCCCGCACCGGTGGCCTCAAGGGCATGGTGGGTCTCGCGGAAGACCCGCCCTACGCCTCGATCTCCTGCCATCAGGTCGGCCCGGTCGACGCCGACAAGGCCGAGAAGCTTAAAAGCCCGCACGAGGTCTTCAGCGAGCGCGCCTCGCTGATCTTCAAGACCACCCAGGTCGTGCGCTTCTACGATCCCAAGCGGCGCGCGCTGATCTATCTCACCTATACCGACCGCGTGATCGAGGGCAGCCCGCAGAACTCGATCAGCGTCGTGCCCGTCGGCCTGCGCTGACTTCCTCTGGAGAACAATGAAATGACCACCCGTCCCCAGCCCAACTGGCGCTCGCTGATGTTCGTGCCGGTGCTGGCCGAACGCTTCATCGCCAAGGCCCATACGCGCGGTGCCGATGCACTGATCCTCGACCTCGAGGATTCGATCATCCCGTCCAAGAAGGAAGAAGCCCGCGCCGCCATCGCCGCCGCCGTGCCGCGTGTGGCACAGAACGGCGCCGACGTCGTGGTGCGCATCAACCGTCCGCTCGAACTGGCGGTGCCCGACATCGCCGCCGCCGTGATGCCCGGTGTCTCGGCGCTGATGCTGCCCAAGGTGATGGGGCCCGAGCATGTGCGCCTGCTGGCCGAGCTGGTGACCGAGCGCGAGACGCAGCTCGGCATGGAAATCGGCCACACACGCTTCCTGGTGCTGATCGAGACCACGGCGGCGCTGCCGCATCTCTTCGCCATCGCCGCCGAGCCGCGCATGGCCGGCATGTCGGTCGGCGGCGAGGACATGGCGACCGACATGGGCGCCACGCCCTCGGCCGACAGCATGTACGTCTTCGCCATGCACGGTCTTGCCGCCTGCCGCGCCGCCGGCATCCTGCCGATGGGCTCGATGGGCCAGCTCGCCAAGATCGACGATCTCGAATCCTATCGCGCCGGCCTGAAGCGCGGCCGGGAGCTTGGCTTCACCACGGCCTCGTGCATCCATCCCGCGCACGTGCCGATCATCAACGAGGAGTACGGCGCGTCAGACGCCGAGCTCGATCGCGCCCGCCGCCTGCTTGCCGCCTTCGAGGTCGCCAAGGCCAATGGCGAGGGTGCCGTCGCCTTCGAGGGCAGCATGGTCGACCTGCCCATCGTCATCCGCGCCGAGCGGCTGCTCGCCCGGGCGGCGTCGTGGAAGAAAGCCAGCTAAAGCCAGCTAACCAGGGGAACGTCTACTATGTCGCTCGCGGTCTACGGTCACCTCTTCTCGTCGTACACACAGAAGGTGTTGATGGCGCTCTACGAGAACGGCACGCCGTTCGAGTTCCGCGCCATCGGCCAGGACACGCCCGAACATGTCGGCGAGTGGCTGAAGCGCTGGCCGCTGGCCAAGTTCCCGCTGCTCGTGGACGGGGATCGCACGCTCGTCGAGACCAGCATCATCATCGAGTATCTGCAGCTCAAGCATCCCGGTCCGGTGAAGCTGTTGCCCGCCGATCCGATGAAGGCGCTCGACGTACGCTTCCTCGACCGGTTCTTCGACCTGCATGTGATGAACATGATGCAGATTGCGGTGAACGGCGCGCTGACCGGCGATCCGGTCAAGCGCAAGGACGGCCACGACGAATCCATCGCGAAGCTGGAGCGTGCCTATGCCTGGCTGGAGGGCGAACTCGACGGCCGCACCTGGGCTACCGGCAGCGACTTCACGATGGCCGACTGCGCTGCCGCCCCGTCGCTGTTCTACGCCGACTGGGTGCACCGGATTCCGGAGTCGTATCCGCTCCTGCGCGCCTACCGCACCCGCCTGCTGGCCCGCCCCTCCTTCGCCCGCTGCGTCGAGGATGCGCGCCAGTACCGCCCACTGTTCCCGTTGGGCGCCCCGGATAGGGACTAACCTTCATACTCCTCTCCCCCGCTAGGGGGAGAGGTTGGGTGAGGGGGCGGCGCACCTGGTGTAACCCCCTCACCTAGCCTCTCCCCCCTAGCGGGGGAGAGGAACATGAGGTTATCGATAGAGAAACGTCCCCAGCAGCACCCAGCGGCCGGCTTTCGGGGTGCCGACCAGCGGCGTGGTGTAATGCCAGAACGGCAGGCGATAGGCGGTCACCGTCGCCGGACCGGCGACCGAGACGATCTCGCTGAAATGGCCGGCACGGCTGTAGACCAGCCACTGGTGATCGACCTCCGGGCCGCAGAGGCTGAGGTGCAGGTCGATATAGCCGCCGACCGCGGTCGGGTTCTCGGGATGGTGGTCGTTGTGCGGGCCGGCATAGTCGCCGGGCCCGTAGCGCAGCACCTGCAGGCCCCAGCCGGAGCGCAGCCGGCGGCCGGCCAGCGACTCGGCGAAGGCGCGGAAACTCTGGCTGCGCATCATGCGTGCGAGACCGATCCGCTCGGCCGCCTTGTAGCCGGGCTCGCGGCGGCTCTCGAAGTAGATGGTGCGGGCGCGGCTGCTCTTGGGCAGCAGCTCGCCATAGTCCTGCTTCATGTCGAAGATCGTGTCGGGCGGGACCGGCTTCTCGATCGGCTCCAGCGTGTCCGGCAGCTCGGCCTCCAGGATACGCCGCAGCCGCGCGGCCTTGGTCCTGTCGAGCAAGTCCTCGGCCGCGAGAAAGCGCGTGCGCGGATTGGCCAGAGCCCCGCACAAAGGATGCGTGCCCGCCAGCACGCGCTTGCCGGCGCGGCTCAAAAGGTCCTCGAACTCGGCCGGAATGTCGTTTGATCTCATCGGTCCGCCCCTCTAAACGACGTGCCTAGCATGCCTTACGCCTCGCTTCGCGACTTCATCGACCGGCTGGAGAAGAGCGGCCGTCTCGCGCGCGTCACCGCGCCGGTCTCGCCGCACCTGGAAATGACCGAGATCCAGACCCGCCTGCTGGCCGAAGGCGGCCCCGCGGTGCTGTTCGAGAACGTGGTGCGGGAAGACGGCACGCGCTCCGACATCCCGGTGCTGGTCAACCTGTTCGGCACGGTCGAGAGAGTGGCTTGGGGCATGGACCGCGAGCCGGGACAGTTGCGCGCCGTGGGCGAGACGCTGGCCTTCCTGCGCCAGCCCGAGCCGCCGGGCGGTTGGCGCGAGGCGCTAGAAATGCTGCCGATGGTGCGCACCGTCATGGCGATGAAGCCCAAGACGGTCGGCTCCGCACCGTGCCAGGAGATCGTCCTCACCGGCGACGACATCGACCTCGCGAAGCTACCGATCCAGACCTGCTGGCCGGGCGAGCCGGCGCCGCTCATCACCTGGCCGCTGGTGGTGACGCAGGGTCCGAACCCGAAAGGCGACAAGCAGGACAGCTTCAACCTCGGCATCTACCGCCTGCAGGTCACGGGCAGGAACACCACGCTCATGCGCTGGCTGAAACATCGCGGCGGTGCGCAGCATCACCAGCGCTGGAAGGGCTCAGGCAAGCGCGAGCCGTTGCCGGCCGCGGTGGTGATCGGCGCCGATCCCGGCACCATCCTGGCCGCCGTGACGCCGGTGCCCGACACGCTGTCGGAGTATCAGTTCGCGGGACTCCTACGTGGCAAGAAGGTCGAGCTGGTCGAGTGCAAGACCGTACCGCTCAAGGTGCCGGCCGAGGCCGAGATCGTGCTCGAAGGCCATGTCAGCCTCGAAGACTATGGCGACGAAGGTCCCTACGGCGACCACACCGGCTACTACAACAGCGTCGAGCAGTTCCCGGTCTTCACGATCAGCGCCATCACGATGCGGCGCAAGCCGATCTACCTCTCGACCTTCACGGGCCGTCCGCCCGACGAGCCCTCGGTGCTGGGCGAAGCGCTGAACGAGGTGTTCATCCCCCTCTTCCAGCAGCAGTTTCCCGAGATCATCGACTTCTGGCTGCCGCCCGAAGGCTGCTCCTATCGCATCGCCGTCGTGTCGATGAAGAAGGCCTACGCCGGCCACGCCAAGCGCGTGATGATGGGCGTGTGGAGCTACCTGCGACAGTTCATGTACACCAAGTGGGTGATCGTGGTGGACGCCGACATCGACGCGCGCAACTGGAAGGACGTGATGTGGGCGCTGTCGACCCGCATGGACCCGGCGCGCGACATCACGGTGATCGAGAACACGCCGATCGACTATCTCGATTTCGCGAGCCCGGTGTCGGGCCTCGGCTCCAAGATCGGCCTCGACGCCACCGACAAGTTTCCCGGCGAGAGCAACCGCGAATGGGGCCGGCAGATCCGCATGGATGAGGCCGTAATCGAGAAGGTCGATGCGATGTGGAGCGAGCTCGGGCTGCCGGGCAGCGGCAAGAAGATCTGGCGCTGACGCCAGAGTCTTCCCTTCCCCATTCAGATGGGGAAGTGCCCCGTCATACGGGGGCGATGGGGTCAGGGGCGTCGCGAAGCCATGACCCCTCCGTCGGCGTAAGACGCCGACACCTCCCCATTTGAATGGGGAGGGAAACGACACTAGAGCTTCATTCCCAGCCAGATCACCGCTTCGGTGCTGGCCGAGACGATGCCCATCAGGATTCGCTGAAGCCATGACGGCCGGCCGAGGTCGCGCACGGAGAGATCGTGATGCGCCCGCTCGTCTCGCTCGATCTGTGCGATGGCGGCGACCGCGGCCGGATCGAGGGTAGCCAGGCGCTCCTTCTGATCCTCGAGGTGACGGAGGACTACACGCTCGACAGCGACCGTCGTCGCGGCGATGGCCTTGCGCCCCATCAATCCGGTCACGACGCCCAGAGCCATGCCACCGCCTGCACAGAGCATGAAGCTGCGACAGCGGCGAAGGCCGCGCCGGCTCAGCTCGGCTGCGAAGACGGCGCGATGCCGTTCTTCATGCGACTGATATTCCGCCAGCTCGGGCACGAGATCGGGCATCGTCTTCGCCGCGATCCATCGCTGACCACGATAGATGCAGATCGCCCCCTGCTCGCCGGCATGGTTGACCTTCATCACCCTGTCGCCGAGTGAACGGGCGGGACGCAATCTCACCGACGATTGCACGCTCTGCCTCCGCTCAGCACGCCTGCATGTTCAGCTACTTTGACATCGGGCTTTTTGAAGCGCCACTTCAGTGCAACCAATCTCTCGCCAGGCCGTATTGGACCCACGCATGAGCGCCACGACCGACTCCAGAAACAAGCTCCTCGAAGGTCCGATCCTGCGCTCGCTGCTGACGCTCGCGGTGCCCATCGTGGCGGCGAATATCCTGCAGTCGGCCTACCAGATCATCGACGCCTTCTGGGTCGGCCGGCTGGGCGGCCCGGCGGTGGCCGCAGTGTCGATCAGCTTCCCCGTGCTGTTCCTCACCTTCGCCATTGGCTCGGGCCTGTCGCTCGCGGGCTCGACCCTGATCGCGCAGTATGTCGGCGCGCGTAACGACAAGATGGTGGCGCACGTCGCTGGCCAGACCCTGCTGATGGTCATGCTGGCGTCGCTGGTGCTGGGCACGATCGGCTATTTCTCCTCGCCCGCGCTGCTGCGGCTGATGGGCGTGGCGCCCGAGGTCTATCCCGGCGCGCTGGGATTCATGCGCGTGTCGTTCATCGGCATCGTCTTCAATTTCACCTTCTTCGTCTTCCAGGCGATCATGCGCGGCATCGGCAAGCCGACCCTGCCGGTCTATATCGTGCTGGGCACGGTGTTCCTGAACTTCGTGCTCGATCCGCTGCTGATCTTCGGTTGGGGCCCCGTACCCGGCTACGGCGTGATGGGTGCCGCCATCGCCACCTTGGTGACGCAGGCGATCGCCGCCGCGATCGGCATCGCGATCCTGCGGCTCGGCATGCACGGCATCCACGTGCGGCGGCGCGATTTCATCCCCGACTTCTCCTACATCAAGCGCGCCTTTTTCCTGGGCCTGCCCGCCTCCGTCGAACTGTCGGCGCGGGCGCTCGGCCTGATGGTGATGACCTTCCTGATCGCGAGCTTCGGCACGCTGACGCTCGCGGCCTATGGCGTCGGCTCGAACATCCTGCAGGTCGTGATGGTGCCGGCGATGGGCCTGTCGATGGCGATCTCGACCCTGGTCGGCCAGAACATCGGCGCCGGCAACATCGAGCGTGCCGCGCAGATCGGCCGGCTGGGCGCCCTGCTGGGCTTCGCCAGCCTCGAGTTCTTTGGCGTCCTGGTGTTCCTGCTCGCGCCGCAGTTCGTCGCCTTCTTCGTGCCGAACGATCCCGCCGTGATCGCGGCGGGCGCGGGCTTCCTGCGCATCATGTCTCTGGCCTGGGGCTTCCTCGGCCTGCAGTTCGCGCTGACCGGCGTGTTCCGCGCCTCGGGCAACATGGTGCTGACCATGGTGCTGACCCTGGTCTCGCAATGGGTGGTGCAGTTCCCGCTGGCCTATGTTCTCTCCAAGCACACCGAGCTGCACGAGCTGGGCATCTGGTGGGCCCTGCCCATCTCCAACATCGTGACGGCGCTGATCACCCTTTGCCTCTACGCAAAGGGTGACTGGAAGAAGAAGCGGCTGATCGAGCCGGAAGAGGAAATCGCCGGCAAGGTGACCGAGGACATCCTGGTCGGCGAAGTCTCGCGCTAGGCCGCACCCGCAACCCTCGTCAGGGCCAGACGGGCGCGCCGTCCAGCCCCGCGGTTTCGGGCAGGCCGCAGATCAGGTTCGCGTTCTGCACCGCTTGCCCGGCGGCGCCCTTGCCGAGATTGTCGACCACGCCCATCGCGATCACCAGGTTGCGCTCGGGGTCGGCCGCGTAGCTCACGAAGGCGAGGTTCGAGCCGGTCGCCCATTTGGTCTGCGGCGGCTTGTCGGTGACGCGGATGAACGGCCGCCCTGCATAGAAGGCCCGGGCCGCATCGAGGCACTGCTCCGTGGTGGCGCGGCCGCGCGCGTAGATCGTGGCGAGCACGCCGCGCGTCATCGGCACCAGATGCGGCGTGAACACCAGGCCGCTCGCGCTGCCGCCGCTCAGCCGCTCGATCGTCTTGGCCATCTCGGGCATGTGCGTGTGCTTCAGTAATCCATAGGGCACGAGATTCTCGTTGCTCTCGGCATAGCCGAACCGGCTGTCGTTGCCGCCGCGGCCCGCGCCGGAGATGCCGGTCTTGGCGTCGATCACGATGTTGCCGGGCTCGATCAGTCCATTGGCCAGCAACGGCGCCAGCGGGGTGAGCGTCGCGGCGGGAAAGCAGCCGGGATTGGCGACGCGGGTCGTCCCCACGATCTCATTGGGCCAGACATCGGCAAGACCATAGGCCCAGCCGTCGACGTAGCGATGGTCGCCGCCGATATCGACGATCTTCACCTCCTTCGGCACACGCGCCAGCGCATCGGCCGAGGCGCCCGTGGGCAGCGACGCGAACAGCACGTCGAGCTTCGGCAGCGCCGCCGGATCCCACTTCTCGATCACGAGCCCCGCCAGCTTCGCCGGCAGGCCGGGAAAGCGATCGGCCAGGCGACTGCCGGCGCTGCCCTCGCCCGCGGCATAGACCAGTTCGAAGGAAGGATGGCTCGCGACCAGGCGCATCGCCTCGCCGCCGCCAAAACCGCTGATGCCGACAATACCGACGCGGATGCTCATGATGATGTCCTCTGGAGTTCAGGCAAAAGAAAACCCCCGGAGCCGAGGGCTGCGGGGGTTCAGGAACGCGGGCCAGGGCCGCTCCTGCGGATGAGACCTACGAAGAGGTCCTCACCATGCGGAGGAACGCCAATCGACGCGCAGCCTGAAGCCGCCGCTGGGTGCAGCGACGTCGGCGTCGGTCGAAAAGGTTTTCGTTCCTGAACATGGCGCCGGAAACTGTCGCGACCCGCCCCGAAGGTCAAGCGGAAGATCTGCCGGCCGGCATGTGCGGGTGAGCACCACAAGATATTCGCAAACGACAGTTGCGGTCGCCGACGCCGCTGCGGACACTTCCCTTGGCTTCTCGGGGGAGATCGTCATATGGCCGTCGCGAAGGTGAAGATCGATTTCGTCTATCTTTCCAGCATCTCCGGGCCCGTGCCTCTCACGGAACTCAAGGAGAACCCGCTGCGCGAACTGCAGACCGCGCTGAAGCGGCTGGGCTATCCGGTCGGCGACCTCGATGGCCTCTACGGCCCCAAGACGCGCAACGCCTGGGCCGAGTTCAAGACCGACGTCCATTCCGGCAATCCCGAACTGATCGGCCCCGAATCGGTCGCCACGCTACAGGAGAAGCTGCGCGAGTTGCCGAGCGTCGCCAAGCCGATGCTGTCCACCAAGGACGCGACGATCCAGGCGATCAAGAACCAGTGCATCACCATGGGGATCGGCCTGCCGACCCAGATCGCCTACGTGCTGGCGACCACGCAGTGGGAGACGGCGCAGACCTTCCAGCCGGTGAAGGAGGCCTACTGGCTCAGCGAGAACTGGCGGAAGGCCAATCTCAGCTACTATCCCTATTACGGTCGCGGCTACGTCCAGCTCACCTGGAAGAACAACTACAAGACCTACTCGGACCTCATCGGACGCGACATGGTCGCCGATCCCGACATCGCCCTCGAGCCCGCGGTCTCGCTGTTCGTCCTGGTGCACGGCTTCAAGACCGGCGCCTTCACCGGCCGCGCGATCACCGACTACATCTCCGAGGACCGCACGAACTTCGTCGACGCCCGGCGCTGCATCAACGGCACCGACCGCGCCAACGAGATCGCCCAGATCGCCAAGGACTTCCTGACGAAGCTTTAGGCCGAATCCCTGCAGCCTGCCTGCGGAGCCGCCGTTCCAGGCGCGAGGAGAGGCGTGCATATCGCCGCCCGCTCATGTAAATCTCCTTAACATGAGCTGGAAGCGTAACGACGGTGAGGAGCGCAAGTATCACCACGGCAGTCTGCGCGAAGCGCTGATCAAGGCCGCGCGCGAGCTCATCAAGGAAAAGGGCCCGGCGGGCTTCACCTTCGCCGATGCCGCCCGCTCCGCCGGCGTCAGCCCGGCCGCACCCTACCGCCATTTCCGCGACCGCGACGCCCTCATGGCCGACGTGGCGCGCGAGGGCTTCGAGCGCTTCGCCGCGATGCTGTCGACCGGCTGGGCGAACGGGAAACCCGACGCGATCACGGCCTTCCACAATATCGGCAAGGCTTATCTCGCCTTCGCCCGCGCCGAGCCCGCCTACTACGCCGCCATGTTCGAATCGGGCATCTCGCCCGACCTCAACGGCGAGCTGCGCGCCGCATCCGACCGCGCCTTTGCCGTGCTGCGCGCCGCCGCCGATCAGCTCGTGACTTTGCTGCCGGCACCGAAGCGCCCGCCCGCCCTGATGATGAGCCTGCACATCTGGTCGATGTCGCACGGCATCGCCTCGCTGTTCGGCCGTGGCGACGGCGGCCGCCGGCCTCTGCCCATGTCGGCCGAGGAGCTGCTGGAATCCGAGGTCCTGATCTACCTGCAGGGATTGGGTTTTCCCTCTTCGCGCTGAAAGTTTTTCCGCGAGCCCTTGACTCCCCGGGTCGGCGACCCCAATGTAAATGTCGTTAACATTCACATCGTTAACATCATCAAAAGGGGGCTCCCACATGGGCCTGATCGAAAAAATAGACGACCTCGGCAAGCCGGCGTGGATCGCCCTCATGGTGCTGAGCTTCATCCTGTTCTGGCCGGTTGGCCTGGCCCTTCTCATCTATCTCAAAGGGAGTGGACGCATGTTTTGCTCGAAGCGTTATGGCCACTGGAACATGCCGGACGGCCGCTCGTGCCGTGAGGAATTCCGCGGCTGGAAGCGTCGCCAGCGCTGGGGCCGCAACGGCAGCAGCGGCAACGTTGCCTTCGACGAATATCGCGAGGAGACGCTGAACCGCCTCGACGAGGAGCAGCGCGAGTTCCGCGACTTCCTCGACAAGCTGCGCGCCGCCAAGGACCGCTCGGAGTTCGACCAGTTCATGGCCGACCGCCGCAACCGTCCGGCCACCGAGCCGCCGGCCGCGCCGCCGGCGCCGACCCAGGCCTAACCTCTCTCCACCAAAGCCTGTCTGACGAGGACGCCCGCGGTTCGCCGCGGGCGTTTTCTTTTGTCAGTGATCGAGCTTCATCGGCAGTTTGTGGTCGTGCGCGCACTGCGCGAGATCGGACAGGATGGCGAAGGCGTAGCGCGCGCGCTCTTCGAGCGGTCCCGTCTCCGGCTGCATGCGGCCCCATGCGCCCACGTCGCTGGCCGACGCCTTCCAGGTCGCCGCGTTCAGCTCGGCGAGCTGGCGGCGCAAGGTCGTCACCGAGCCGACCACCACGCGGCGGCCACCGACATCCTCACCCTCGAACGTGATCTCGAAGGCGACGGGCAACCACATCTCGACGTTGCGGACGAGATGGGAGTAGCGCGAACGAAAGCCCTCGCCCGCGGAGCGCGTCAGCGCCACGTCGTGGTCCCACTCCTCCGGCAAGGTCTCGGGAAGGCGCAGGGTCGGATGCTCGGCATAGGCCGCCCACAGGACCAGCGAGCCGAAGCCGTCCCAGCCGGGACGATGGGTGAACCAGGGCGCGGCTTCCGTCTCGTCCCAGTCCAGCGGCGAGGTGATCCGCTTGCCCAGCGCCTTGGCCAGCGCCGTGCGCCACGCGATCACCTGCGGACGAATACGCGCCTGCGCCTTCGCGGCCTCGGCTGGACCACCCGATCGCATCGGCTGCGGCGTCCCGCGCTCGCGTGCGGCTTTCTCGACCAGATTGTCCCAGGCACCGGCGTAGTAACGCGTGAGCGACCCTACATAGACGTCAAGGGCCATGAACGACCGGGTCCCCTCGGGTTCGTGCGCCGGCTCGTGCCAGTCGCTTGTAATTTCCCTACACGTACAATCAAGACGTGTAAAAGAGCAATCTTAAAGCGACAGGGAAACCTGTAAATATCGGCCTGCGGCACACTTAGAGGCAGAACAACCTGCGCGAGTACTGCGCAGAATCACAGAGCCGCCAACGGTCCGGAACCGGACAAAAAGACAGGCCCGGCCGACGTTCCGGCTCAGTTTTCTGATGCGACTCGCCCAATCCGCTTACTGGGGCTCGATGTTCAGGCCCTTCACCAGATCGATCCAGATCGGACCTTCCTCTGCCACGATCTTTTCGAAGAAGATATGATCGCGCGCGCCATTATCGATGCCGAAGGTCGTGAGGATCTTCTGGATGCGCTCGCTCTTGCCGCCTTCGACCATCATGTCGGACAGCCTCTGGACGATTTCCTTCGGCATGCCGGCGGGGCCGACCAGGCCGATCCAACCCTGAACCTGGAACGCCTTGTCGGTGACGCCCTGCTCATAGAAGGTCGGCACGTCGGGCAGCTTGCTCATGCGCACCTTGGTGGGCACGGCGATCGGCCGGCCATTGCCCGATTGCAGCACGCCCGAGGCCGCGGCGACGCTGCCGCTGCCACCCTGTACCGCGCCCGAACCGACATCCTGCCACATCGGCGCTTCGCCGCGATAATGCACGGCCTCCATGCCGAGCTTGTAGTGACGGTTCAGCGCCTCGACGGCGACGTGGCTGTAGGAGCCGGCGCCATAGGTCCCGAGGCTGGTCTTGTTGGCGCGCGCATAGTCGGCGAGTTCGGCCAGGTTTTTCACCGGCAGCTTGGTGTTCACGATCGTCGGCAGATGGCCTGCATCCATCCACGAGATCAGGACGAAATCCTTGTCCGGGTCGTAGGGCAGTTTCTTGAACAGCACCTTGTTCATGATCATCGTGGTCGAGATCGTCCACATCAGCGTGTAGCCGTCGGGCGCCGCGGCCTTCACCTGCTCGGCCGCGATCGCGCCGCTGGCGCCGGTCTTGTTCTCGACCGACACCGGCTGCCCGGTCTTCTGCGCGATATACTCGCCATAGGCGCGGGCGAAGATGTCGGTGAGGCCGCCCGCCGGGTAACCGCACACGATGCGAATCGGTTTGTTGGGCCATGTCCCCTGGGAAATCGCGGGGGCCGGCAGGGCGGCTGCAACGGCAGCGGCCGAGCTATAACGCAGCACATCACGTCGCGACGCACGCACGATCATCGATTGCCTCCCTGCGGCGCGGTTATTTTTGATGACGGTCCACGCCGCCTCGGGTCGCGCCTCAGGCGAGCATGGCGGCCATTTCACAGGGCGTAAAGGCCAGCGACGCGTTTGGGTGGCGGCCGGCCCGGAAGCGGCGCAGACTAATTACTGGAGAAAACACAACCGGGAGCGTCATATGGCGGCGTTGGGTTGGGCGATCCTTGCGCAGGACAATCTCGTCATCGTGAGCGGCGTCGGCGTCTTCGACCTGCCGTTTCTCCTGTCCTACCTGAAAGCCACGCAGGCGGCGGGCGCCGTCGGCTACTGCAAGCTGCTCGACCTGCGGCAGGCCGACATCCAGTTGAGCGGCGACGACCTGCAGGCCATCGGCACGCTGACGCGCAACAACGATCCCTCCGCCTCGGGCCCGGTCGCCATCCTGGTGGGCAAGAATCCGCCGCCGCTGATGCTCGACATGGCGATCCTGCTGAAGCAGCGCGTCGGCACCTCGCGCCGCTTCCGCCTCTTCACCGACGAGCCGGAAGCGCGGCAGTGGCTCGCGGAGGCGTCGACGGGGTGAGCGCCCTTCATGTCAGGACGACTTACTGCGGCTCGATGTTCAGGCTCTTCAGCACCTCGATCGACACCGGGCCTTCCTCGTCGAGGACCTGCCGGAAATACGTCGCGTCGCGCGCGCCCTCGTCGATGGCGAAGGTGTCGTTGACCTTCTGGATGCGCTCGGTCTTGCCGCCCTCGACCATCAGCGTCGAGAGCTTCTGCACCACCTCGGGCGGCGTGCCGGCGGGTGCGGCACAGCCCACCCAGCCGCGGATCTGGAAGGCCTTCTCCGTCAGCCCCTGCTCGTAGAAGGTCGCGACGTCGGGCATCTTCTTCATGCGCACCATGGTGGGCACCGCGATCGGCTTAACGCTGCCCGCCTGCAAGACCGCCGCACCCGAGGCGTAGCTGCCGGTCGCGCCCTGCACGTTGCCGGAAGCCACGTCCTGCCACATCGCCGACTCGCCGCGATAGTGCACCGCCTCCATCTTGAGACCGTAGTGACGGTTCAGCGTCTCGGTGACGATGTGGGCGAAGGAGCCGATGCCGTAGGTCGCCAGCGAGACCTTCCTGTCCTTCGCCCAGGCGGCGAACTCGGCGATGTTCTTCACCGGGATGTCCTTGTGCACCATCGTCGGCAGATGGCCGGTGTTGAACCAGGCGACGAGCGTGAAATCCTTGTCGGGATCGTAGGGCAGCTTTTTGAACAGCGCCTTGTTCTGCACCATCGTCGTGGAGTTGGTGAACATCAGCGTGTAGCCGTCGGGCGGCGACTGCTTGACGATTTCCGCGCCGATCGCGCCGGCCGCACCCGCCTTGTTCTCGACGATCACCGTCTGGCCGGTCTTCTCGGCGACGTATTCGCCATAGGCGCGGGCGAAGATGTCGGTGAGCCCGCCCGCCGGATAGGTGCAGACGATCTTGATCGGTTTGGTGGGCCATGTCTGCGCAATCGCCGGCGCCGGCAAGGATGCCAGCGCCGTCAGAGATCCGTAGCGCAGCAGGTCACGCCGTGTTGCACGGATGATCATGGTCGCCTCCCGATCGGGCGGCGACTCGTTGTCGAGACGGCTTAGGTTGCAGGAGCCGTCTTGGTCGCGCCCGACTTGAGCATGGCGTCGATTTCGCCTTGCGTAAAGCCGGCCTCCCGCAGGACCTCGACGCTGTGCTCGCCCAGCCGCGGCTGCAGGCGCGTGATCTCAGGCTGGGTCTTGCTGAAGCGCGGCGGGATGTCGGGCATGCGCAGCTTGCCCTCGGTCGGATGATCGACTTCCTTCCAGAAGCCGGTCGCCTCGAGCTGCGGATCGACGAACAGATCGTCGAGCGTGTTCACCGGCCCATGCGGCACGTTGGAGTTCTTGAGCAACTCCACCCACTCGGCATTGGTGCGCTCGGCGCAGAGGCCGGCCAGGGTCGAGTAGTACTGCTCGACGTTCTTCAGGCGGTTGGCCATGCCCTGGAAGCGCTCGTCCTTGGCGAGATCCTCGCGACCCACGAGCGTGCAGAACTCGCGCCAGTGACCGTCGGTGTAGGGCAGCAGCGCGAAGTAGCCGTCCTTCGACGGATAGGGACGACGCTCCTTGTTGAGCACGCGCTTGTAGCCCGGCGTGTCGAGCGCCGGCTTGAAGGTCTCGCCGTAGAGATGCTCGACCATCACGAACGACACGAGCGTCTCGTACATCGGCACCTCGACCGCCTGGCCCTTGCCGGTGCGCTCGCGCGCGAAGAGCGCGGCCAGCAGCGCCGAGACGACGCCGTTGGAGCTGGTCTTGTCGGCCACGATGGTCGGCAGGAAGCGCGGCTGGCCGGCCACGACCGTCTGCAACGCGGCGAGGCCGGAGCCCGCCTGGATGATGTCGTCATAGGCCGCCTTCGGCCCCATCGGACCGGCGGAGCGATAGCCGTAGGTCGCGAGATAGACGATGCGCGGATTGACCTTCTCGAACTTCTCGTACTCGACGCCGAGACGCTTGGCCGGCTCGGGCCGGTAGTTGTGCATGATCACGTCGGCGGTCTCGGCCAGCTTGAACAAAGCGGCGCGGCCGGCCTCCTGCTTGAGGTCGAGCACGATCGAGCGCTTGGAGCGATTGCAGCCGAGATAGAAGGCGGCCATGCCGGGATTGCGCGCCGGTCCCAGCACGCGCGTCGTGTCGCCTTCCGGCGGCTCGATCTTGATGACGTCTGCCCCGAGATCGCCCAATTGCTGCGCCGCCCACGGACCCAGCACGACGGTCGTGCAGTCGAGAATGCGAACGCCGTCCAACGGACCTGCCATCTAAGATTCCTCCAGTTCTTCACATCGGCTTACCACAAGTTGGTCACCGGCCGCGGGCGAAATCACAGGCAACATTGGTCTCCTGCAGGCGTTTCATCCTGCAGCAAAGGAGACCGCAAAAATGATCATCGAGGTTCTGCGTCTGACTGGTTCGCTCGCGATGGCGGGCGCCGTCATGCTGACCGCCTCGGCAGCGATGGCCGGCGACTGGAAGAAGGGTCGCGGGCACAAGCATCACCACCATTATCACCATGGCGATGTGATCGTCGTGCAGCCGCAACGCCCGGTCTACTACGCACCGCGCCCGGTGGTGGTCTATCCCGCCCCGGTCTATGCCCCGCCCGTGGCCTACGCGCCGGCGCCGGTATACGGCCCTGTCTATCCGCGCGGCGGCAACCTCAGCATCGGTATCGACGTTCCGCTGCGCTGATAAACCTTTCGGACTTCTCTCCGCCCGATAGGGAGGAGAGGCTGGGTGAGGGGGTTTCGCGCGTCGGCGAAACAGCCCGGATTCGGCGGGTTGACGTCCGCGCCTAAATCTACGATGTTCGCGCCCATCATGCTGCGACTGACGACGCTACGACTTATTGGCTGATCCGCCGCCCGTCCGGGACAACCGGAAGGGCCCTGCGGATCGCTTGTCGTTCGTCTCTGTTCTTACCCAACCAGTCGCCGCCTCTCTTTCATCCATCGCAGTGTTCGTTTGAGCCATACGGCCGTGCGCGGCGCGAGGAGCTACGTCATGTCATCCCATAATCCCCAGAAGCCCATGATGCCGATCGCGGCCGAGAAGTACGTGCCCTTCAAGGCCGTGCCCCTCCCCGACCGCAAGTGGCCGAACGCCGTCATCACCAAGCCGCCGATCTGGTGCGCGGTCGATTTGCGCGACGGCAACCAGGCGCTGATCGAGCCGATGGACTCCGACCGCAAGACCCGGATGTTCAAGCTGCTCTGCGACATGGGCTTCAAGGAGATCGAGATCGGCTTCCCCGCCGCCTCCGAGACCGACTTCGACTTCGTGCGCGAGCTCATCGAGAAGAAGATGATCCCCGACGACGTCACCATTCAGGTGCTGACGCAGAGCCGGCCGGAGTTGATCGAGCGCACCTTCGAGGCCTGCCGCGGCGCCAAGCGCGTCATCGTCCATCTCTACAACTCGACCTCGACCCTGCAGCGACGAGTCGTGTTCAACACCGACTTCGCCGGCATCATCGACATCGCCGTGTCGGGCGCCAAGTTGGTCAAGCAGATGGCCGACGCCGATCCGAAGACCGAATGGGTGTTCGAGTATTCGCCCGAGAGCTTCACCGGCACCGAGCTCGAGTTCGCGCGCGACATCTGCGCCGCGGTCGGCGACATCTACAAGCCGACGCCGCAGAAGAAGATGATCATCAACCTGCCGGCCACGGTCGAGATGTCCTCGGCCAACGTCTATGCCGACCAGATCGAATGGTGCCATCGCAACTTCAAGTACCGCGATTCGATCATCCTCAGCCTCCATCCGCACAACGACCGCGGCACCGGCGTCGCGGCGGCCGAGCTCGGCTACATGGCCGGCGCCGACCGCATCGAGGGCTGCCTGTTCGGCAACGGCGAGCGCACCGGCAACGTCGACCTGGTGACGTTGGGCCTCAACATGTTCACGCAGGGCGTCGATCCCGAGATCGACTTCTCGAACATCAACGAGATCCGCCAGACCGTCGAATACTGCAACCAGCTCCCCGTCCATCCGCGCCATCCCTATGGCGGCGACCTGGTGTTCACCGCCTTCTCGGGCTCGCACCAAGATGCGATCAACAAGGGCTTCAAGTCGCTCGACGCGTCGAACAGCAAGGTCTGGGAAGTCCCCTACCTGCCGATCGACCCGGCCGATCTCGGCCGCAGCTACGAGGCGATCATCCGCATCAACAGCCAGTCGGGCAAAGGCGGCATCGCCTACATCCTGAAGAGCGACTACGGCATCGACATGCCGCGCCTCCTGCAGGTCGAGTTCTCCAAGCGCATCCAGCAGATCGCCGACGAGACCGGCAAGGAGATCCAGCCGGCGCTGATTTGGGACACGTTCCGCAAGGAGTATCTCGAGAACACATCGCCGGTCGAGTTCGACAGCCACACCACGGTGCCCGATCCGGCGCATCCCGACGTGCGTCTTCTCGATGCCAAGGTGAGCTTCAACGGCAAACCCGCAACCATCTCCGGCGCCGGCAACGGCCCGATCGCGGGCTATGTCGATGCGCTGGGCAAGAACTGCGGCATCCAGATCCGGGTCCGCGACTATCACCAGCACGCCACGGGCGCCGGTTCCGATGCCCAGGCCGTGAGCTTCATCGAGGCCGAGACGCCAGGCGGCAAGATCCTGTGGGGCGTCGGTATGGACTCGAACATCGTGGCCGCCTCGCTCAAGGCCGTCACCTCGGCTGCAAACAGGGCCGCCGCTCTCAAATAAGGCTGCACGAAGGCATTGCGAACGATTAGCATCACGGGCGGGGCTTTCCCCGCCCGTTTTCGTTTGGAGCCTAAGATGATCAGTTCGTCCGTGAAGATCTCCGTCGCCAGCCTCATCATCGGCGCCGCCATCGGCGCCTGCGCCGCCGGCGCCAACCAGCCCAACATGCAGGCCGCCCTCGGCTCGCTGCAGGCCGCGCGCGCCGAGCTGATCCAGGCGCGTCCCAACAAGGGCGGCCATCGCGAGCGCGCCATCAACCTGGTGAACGCCGCGATCAACGAGACCGAGGCCGGCATCGGCTACGCCGGCGACTAATACACATGCTGCCTCCCGAGCCCACCGCCGCCCTGCGGCGACAGGAGGGCGCGATCCGGCGCGGCGTTCGTCATGTGTGGAACGCCGCGATCTCGCTCATGCTGGGCACGATGATCGGCCTGCTCGGCTACCAGTTCGGTGCAGAAGCCGTGGCCCATCTGTGGCCCGACCAGACCCTGCTCGCGAACTTCGTGCGTGCCTTATTCTGGACACTCGGCATCGCCGCGACCGGCATCCTGTTCTTTTCCTACTATCTCGACGACACGGGCCGTTAGCGCGTAGAACGGCCTCATGGCCAAAGCGAAAAAGACCCCTCCGAAATCCTCCCCGAAGAAAGCGGCGAAGCCCGCCACCAGGAAGGTGGTGAAGAAGGCCGCGCCGAAGAAGAAGCCGACGCCTAAGAAGGCAGCGCGCAAGCCTGTCGCCAAGACCGCGGCGAAGGTCGTCGCGAAGATCGCGCGCAACACACGACCGGCCGGGGCGCCCGACGCCAATCTCCTGTCCGATCTGATCAAGTGGGCGAAGGATAACGGCGCCGACGCCGCCGACGCGCTCTACGTCAACGGCGAGTCGATCTCGGTGGCACAGCGGCTGGGCAAGCGCGAGAAGCTGGAAAGCAGCGAAGGCCGCGATCTCGGCCTGCGCGTCTTCGTGGGCAAGCGCCAGGCCTTCGTCTCCTCGACCGACTTCGCGCCCGCCTCGCTGAGGGAACTGGCGAGCCGCGCCGTCGACATGGCGCGCGCCGTGCCGGAAGACCCGACCTGCGGCCTCGCGCCGGAGGAACTGCTGACCCACAAGTGGCCCGACCTCGACCTCGACGACAAGACGCGCCCCACGGCCAAGAAGCTGCTCGCCATGGCAGCCGAGGCCGAGGATGCGGCGCGCGCGGTGAAGGGCGTGACCAACTCCGAAGGCGCCGAGGCCGGTTGGGGCCGCACCTCCGTCATGCTGGCGGCCAGTAACGGCTTCTCCGGCGGCTACCGCCGCAGCGGCTTCTCGCTGTCCTGCTCGGTGCTGGGCGGTGAAGGCACCGGCATGGAGCGCGACTATGAATGGACCAGCGCGGTCCATCTCGAGGACCTGATGTCCGCTTCCAAGGTCGGCCGCAACGCCGGCAAGTTCGTCGTGCGCCGCCTCAATCCGCGCAAGGCGCAGAGCGCGCGCGTGCCGGTGATCTACGATCGCCGCGTCTCGGGCGGGCTGGTCGGCCATCTCGCCGGCGCCATCAACGGCCGCGCCGTGGCGCGCGGCACCTCGTTCCTCAAGGACAAGATGGGCGAGCGCGTGTTCGCCGAGGGCATCCGCATCCTCGACAATCCGTTGCGCAAGCGCGGGCTGGGCAGCCGCCCGTTCGATGCCGAGGGTCTGGCGACGTCGCGCCGCGCGGTGATCGACGACGGCGTGCTCACCACCTGGCTGCTCGACCTCGCGGCCGCGCGCCAGCTCAACCTCAAGCCGACCGGCCACGCCTCGCGCGGTGTCTCGGGCCCGCCCTCGCCCACCACGTCGAACTTCTATCTCGACAAGGGCAAGCTCTCGGTCGACGAGCTGATCGGCGATATCAAGAGCGGTCTCTACATCACCGACATGATCGGTTTCGGTGTCAACGGCGTGACCGGTGACTACAGCCGCGGCGCCTCGGGTTTCTGGATCGAGAACGGCAAGCTCGCCTGGCCGGTGAGCGGCATCACCGTCGCCGGTAACCTGAAAGACATGTTCATGAACATGACGGCGGCGAACGACCTCGAATTCAAGAGCTCGACCAACGCCCCGACGGTGAGAATTGAAGGGCTGACCGTCGCCGGGTCGTGATAAACTCCGGGGCATGACCCTCATGCCCCACGCAAGAATTCTCGCCGCAACGACGGCGCTCCTCTGCAGCTCCGTGGTCGTACCTGCCGTTGCGCAGGACAGCGGCTTCCGCGACTGCCTGCAGACCATCAAGGCCGATGCGCTGAAGCAGGGCGTGCCGGCCGCGATCGTCGACCGTGCCTTCCAGGGCCTGACGCCCGACCAGAAGGTGATCGACCTCGACAACCGTCAGCCCGAATTCTCGCTGACCTATGCGAAGTATGTCGGCGGCACCGTGTCGCTCGACCGCATCCAGAAGGGTCAGCAGAAGATGGCGCAGTATCGCGCCCTGCTCGACCAGCTGCAGGCCGAGTATGGCGTGCCGCCGCAGTACATCATGGCCTTCTGGGGCATCGAGACGAACTACGGCACCTACATGGGCGACTTCCGCGTCGTACGCTCCGTCGCGACGCTCGCGTGCATGACCAAGCGCCGCGAATTCTTCAGCAACGAGACCGTGCAGGCGCTGCGCATCCTCAACAACAACCACATGACCAGCGACCAGATGCGCGGCTCGTGGGCCGGCGCGATGGGCAACATGCAGTTCATGCCGTCCACCTTCACCAAGTGGGCGGTCGATCGCGACGGCAACGGCAAGATCGATATCTGGAACAGCCTGCCCGACGCCTTCGCCTCGGCCTCGAACTTCCTGCGCGGCATCGGCTTCAAGCCGGGCCTGCCGTCGAGCGAAGAGATCGTGCTGCCGGCGAACTTCCCGCTCGACCAGGCCGACACCACGGTCGAGAAGCCGGTGAAGGCCTGGGCCGCGATGGGCGTGAAGAAGATGAACGGCGGCCCGTTGCCCCAGGTCGACGACGCCTCGTCGATCCTGCTGCCCGCGGGCTTCCGCGGCCCCGCGTTCATCATCTATCCGAACTTCAAGGCGGTGATGAACTGGAACCGCTCGACGCTTTACGCTCTCTCGGTCGGCATCCTAGCCCGCCAGATCGCGGGCGGACCGCCGGTGCAGCAGCAGGCCCCGGCCGACGACGCGCCGATCTCGCGCGACACCGTCATCGACATGCAGAATCGCCTGACCAAGCTCGGCCTCTACAAGGACGAAGCCGACGGGCTGTTAGGCCCCAAGACCCGCTCCGCGCTGCGCCTCTTCCAGCAGCAGCAGGCCTTGCCTGCTGACGGGCATCCGACCCAGGAGTCGGTACGCCGCCTGCAGGCGGTGCGGTAAAGGCCGGCTCTCCATGACCGCCTTCATCGGCATCGGCAGCCGGGGAGGCCTGCGCAGCTTCGGCGGCACCCAGTTCGCCCACGTCAACCGGTGGTGCACGACCTGGTTCAAGCGAGACCTGATCCATTTCTCGCAGACCCTGACGATCCGCTTCAACGGCGCGAACATGGTCCTCCGCCTGCTCCCGGAGGACCGGCTGCTGGTCCGCATGCAGCTCTTCCAGGCGGGCACGCGCATCGCCAACGTCGCGTTCCGCATCGATCCTCTGCAGCGGCGCGCCTTCCTCAGCTGGACCGTGCTCACGCCGGCGACCCAGCGCACAGGCGCCTTCAAGCAGATCCTGCAGAACCTCCTCCTGGTCCTGCGGGATTGCGGCGTCACGCGGGTCAACCTCGTCGCCAGCCTGACCCATGGCGGCTATGTCTGGGCGATCTATGGCTTCCTGCCCGAAACCGCCGCCGAATGGGCGCGTTTGGCGGGTGTGCTGCGCCGCAAGCTGCTCGCCATCGCCTCCGAGCTCAAGCCGGCGGAACTCGACGCCGTCCAGAAGCTGCTCGCCTCGCCTGATCCGCTGGCGCTGCGCGCGATCGCGGGCAGCGCCATCCAGATCCGCGATACGACCCTCGGCAAGCATCTGTTGATGGGAACCGAGTGGAAGGGAGAACTGGACTTTTCCGACGGGCCCTCCGCGCTTATATACCTGAAGCGCATAGGGGTGGTGCCATGACGAAGAAACCGGCTCCCACTGTTACCGATTTTGTGACGGCGGCTTACGCCGGTCCCAAACGTGCGCGAACGACAGAGACGGCGCCGGCCGCCGCCGCCAAGCCCAAGACGCCCCGTGTCCGGCGCGCGATCAAGTTCGTGCCGATGGAAGAGCTCATGCTCGCCGATCTCGAGGAGCGCTCGAACCTCGTGAGCCTGCCCACGGAAGAGATCGACCGGATCGCGCAGATCTTCGGCCTGTCGTCGGAAGACGTCGCCGCCCTCTACGCCCGCCGCTAGGCCTCTTCCGAACCGCGGGCGGGTTCAAGCCGGCCGCAGCAACCGCACCGCCTCGGTCGAGAGGCCGATAGACACCGGCAGGGTGAGCGCGTCGTCGCCGTCGATCTGCACCGGTTGGCGGCGGCTTTCGCCGGCGTCGTTCAGCACCGAGATCCGGACCTCGCGGCCCGAGACGACGCGATAGCCCGACGTGCGCGGCAGCGCCCCGCGCAACAGCGCCGCGCCGAAGCGCAGCGCGTGCATCCAGCCCCAGCGCTCGAACAGGCAGACATGGAGCAGCGGATCACCCAATGAGGCGGCCGGCGCCACCACGTACGGGCCGGCATAGTGGCGCGCGTGTGTCACGATCACCGACGCCGCCTCGTAGGTCGCGCCGTCGATCTCGACGGCATAGCGCACCGGCCGGTAGCGCCGGGCCTCGATCAGCGAGCGCCAGACATAGGCGCCCTTGCCCCAGCGGCGCTTCAGGCCCGAGCTGACGCCGGCCACGACCTTGGCATCGAAGCCGGCGCCGGCCATCAGCGAGAAGCAGCGCGGCTTGCCGGCTTCGCTGGCCCGGCCCGGATGCACCAGCACCTCACGGCCGCCCATCATCGCCTGGGCAAGCGACGAAGCGCTGGAGCCGAGGCCGAGTTCGTGCGCCAGCACGTTGGCAGTGCCCAGCGGCACGATGGCGAGCGGCGGCGCGGTGGCGGCACGGGCCGCGAGCCCGTTCACCACCTCGTTGATCGTGCCATCGCCGCCTGCCACCGCGATGACGCCGTAGCGTTCGGCGTCGCACGTTTCGGCGAACCGTCGCGCATCGCCTGCCGCCGCGGTCTCCACGACGTCGACCCTCCACCCGCCGGCACGCACGCGGCGCACGACGGCATCGACGAGGCCGCGCCGACGCCGTCCGGCGGTCGGATTCAGGATCAGGAGAACTGATGTTGCAGCTGGGGCGAATGTCATTGAACCGTCACAACCGGGTCACCTCCACGCAACGGCTCCCTTACACAATCCAATGCGTCCCGCGCAATCGCGCACAACATATTTTGTGTCGGTCGAGTCGTTTTCCACATGACCGTGCCCTCATGAGCCACATCGAACGCAGCCAGCCTGCCCGGCACAGGGCAATCTTCCTGTCCGACATCCATCTCGGCACACGCGGCTGCCAGGCCGACCTGCTGCTCGACTTCCTGAAGAGGAACGAGAGCGAGCATCTCTATCTGGTGGGCGACATCGTCGACGGCTGGCGCCTGAAGCGCTGGTGGTACTGGCCGCAGAGCCATAACGACGTGGTGCAGAAGATCATGCGCAAGGCCCGCAAGGGCACCAACGTCGTCTACATCCCCGGCAACCACGACGAGGCGGCGCGGCAATACTGCCAGCTCACCTTCGGCGACGTGCATGTGAAGGATGAGGCGATCCACGAGACGCCCGACGGCAAGAAGCTGCTGGTGATCCACGGCGACCAGTTCGACGGCATCGTGCGTTACGCGCGCTGGCTCGCGATCCTCGGCGACTGGGCCTACGCCGCCGCGCTGCGCCTCAACACGATCTTCAACTGGGGCCGCCGCAAGCTCGGCCTGCCGTACTGGTCGCTGTCGGCCTTCCTGAAGCACCGCGTGAAGAACGCCGTGCAGTTCATCAACGACTACGAACATGCGGTGGCCAGCGAAGCGCGCCGCCGCGGCGTCGACGGCGTGGTGTGCGGCCACATCCATCACGCCGAGATGCGCACCATCGAGGGCATCCTCTACTGCAACGACGGCGACTGGGTCGAAAGCTGCACGGCGCTGGTCGAGGATTTCGACGGCCACCTGCGCATCGTGCACTGGGCGGACGAAGTGGCTCGCCGTTCGTCGCGCCTGCCTCTGTCCCACGTTCAACTCGCCGCGGAGTAGCCTTTTGCGCATTGCCATCGTCTCCGACGCCTGGCGCCCCCAGATCAACGGCGTCGTCCGCACCCTGGAGACCGTAGCGCGCATTCTTCGCGCCGAGGGCCACGAGGTCGAAGTCTTCGGCCCCGACCGCTTCCGCACCCTGCCCTGTCCGACCTATCCCGAGATCAGGCTGTCGCTGTTTCCCTCGGCGCGGCTCAGCCACATGCTGAAGCTGTTCGCGCCCGACGCCATCCATCTCGTCACAGAGGGGCCGCTCGGCTGGGCGGCGCGCGCCTTCTGCCTCAAGCGCAGGATCCCCTTCACCACCGCCTATCACACGCGCTTCCCCGAATATGTGCGCGCCCGCATCTTCGCGCCGCTGTCGTGGAGCTACGCCTTCGTGCGCCGCTTCCATGCGCCTTCGGCCGCCGTGCTGGTCGTGTCGCCGGCGATCCGCGACGAGCTCACCGCGCGCGGCTTCAAAAATCTCGTGCCGTGGTCGCGCGGCGTCGACATCACCGCGTTCAAGCCGCAGCCGCGCGAGCAGTTCAAGGAGCCGCGCCCGATCTGGCTCTATGCCGGCCGCGTCGCCATCGAGAAGAACATCAAGGCCTTCCTCGACCTCGACCTGCCCGGCAGCAAATGGGTGGTGGGCGGCGGCCCGCAGCTCAAGTCGCTGCAGAAGCGCTATCCCGATGCGCACTTCTTCGGCTCGGTCGATACCGACGAACTCTCCTACCGTTATGCACAAGCCGACTGTTTCGTCTTTCCGAGCGTCACCGACACGTTCGGCCTGGTGATGGTCGAGGCGCTGGCCTCGGGCGTTCCGGTCGCGGGTTATCCGGTGCCAGGGCCGCTCGACGTCGTCACCGATCCCAAGGTGGGCGCCGTCGATCCCGATTTGCGCACCGCCTGTCTCGCCGCCGTGTCGCGCGATCCTGTGGATTGCCGCCGTCATGCGGAGACCTTCACCTGGGAGCGTTGCGCACAGCAGTTCGTCGACACACTGCAGCCCATTCCGCGTGGCCACTGGCAGCCTTTGCGCAATCGTGTCGTGCCCGACGCCGCCGCACCCTAGCCGCTTTTCGATCCCTTCCTGTTCCCTCTCATACGGGTTGCGGGCTACGCTGCAGGAGAGTATTTGCGGCGTCCGCATTCCAAGGGCAGACCGGTATGGCTATCCAGTATTTCGCCAAGGTGACCGCATCCGACCATGAGGCGCTGCAGCGCCTCGTGAAGCACTATCCGCTCAGCTCCTACGCCGACTGGCACATGAAGGAGATGAGCCGCATGGCCGACTGGCGCAGCCGCCGTCACGCCATCAAGATGGTGCCTGTGACGCCGGAAGAGTTCGAGGAGTACTGCAAGGAGAAGGGTGTCCCGAGCGACATCATCACCTTCAAGGCGTTCGTCTGCGAGAAGGGCGGCGGCTGATCACCGACCGGTAACCCTGGCTTGAAGTCGCGGGCCGCCTGACTACGTCAGAAGGAGCCCGCAGGAGACTTCCCCAGGAGGCTTCAGTGCCAGCCCTCAACCACCTGATCATTCATGTGAAGGACAAGGACGCGTCGGCCGAGTTCCTGGCCGACATACTGGGCGTCGAGGCCGGCCCGCAATGGGGGCCGTTCCGCCCGGTGCAGACGTCGAACGGCGTCACGCTCGATTTCATCGGCACGCCGAACCCCAGCACGACGCACTACGCCTTCCTCGTCGACGACGCCGAATTCGATGCCTCGTTCGCGAAGATCAAGAAGGCCGGCATCCCCTACTACGCCCATCCCAACAAGAGCGGCGCGGGCGAGATCAACCATCTCTACGGCGGCCGTGGCGTCTACTTCGAAGACCCGAACGGCCACCTGCTCGAATTGATCACCAAGCCCTATGGTGAGCATCCGGGCTAAAACCCGGTTGCTTCAGCCGGCAGCCACCAGCTTCGCCGCCGGAATGCGGATGCGGGCCGTCACGCCGCCCGTGGGGCGGTTGCCGATCGAAAGATCGAGGCCGTTCTGATCGGCGATCGCCTTGGCGATCGACAGGCCGAGACCCGCTCCATCCGTTCGGTTCGAGGCTTCGCGGAAGAAGCGATCGTAGATGTGCGGCAGCGCCTCCGGGGAGATCCCCGCACCGCCGTCGGCGATCTCCACGACCGCCTCGCCGTCCGACATCTGAAGCGAGACGCTGACCACGCCCTTGGCCGGGCTGTGCCTCACGGCATTGTCGACGAGGTTCGAGAACAGGCTCGTCAGTGCCGCCGCGGCGCCCTGCAGGCGGGCGGTTACGTCGGCTTTCACCGCGAATTGCACGTCTCTCTTGCTGGCTTGCGGCACATGGCCGGCGACCACGTCGAGAAGCGTTTCGCGCACATCCAGTATCGTCGCCACCTGCTTTTCGGTTCCGGCGTCCACCGCGGCGAGTTCCAGGAGCTGGTTCGCCAGCAGGCGCGCCCTTCTGACCGCGCGCGAGAGGTCAGCGGCGATATCCGCATTGCCGTCGCTGCCCGGCCGGGCCGTCCGTTCGCTCAACGTGTCGACGAGGATCTGCAGCGCCGTCAGCGGCGTGCGCAATTCATGGGCGGCGTCGGAGACGAACCGACGCTGCTGGTCGATCACCTTGCCCTGCCGGTCGAGCAGTTCGTTCATCGCCCCCACGAAGGGCCGCATCTCGGCCGGCATCGTCGCCAGCGATAGAGGCGTCGTGGCATCGACGCTGCGTCGCTCCAGCTCACCGCCGACACGATCCAGCCTCCGGAAGAGCCGGTTCAGGCCGACGATGACGATTGCCCAGGCAATGGGAATGGCCGCCAGGATCGGCAGCGCGGCGCTCATGGCCAACTGCTCGGCAACCTCGTCCCTGACTTCCTGGCGTTGCGAGATCTGAACGGTGCGATCGCCATCCAGGACCGTGAAAACCCTCCACGCTTCACCGGCGACGAGCAGGTCCACGAACCCGTTGCGGGCCTGTCGCGGGATGTCGACGCCGCCGGTTGCCCGCACCTGTCGTCCGTCGGCCGCCCACACCTGCACGGTGAACTCGTCTTCAGGGTCCTGCTCGAGAGAAACCGGCGGCATCTTGTCGATGCCTTCACCGACATGCTGGGCAATCTGGAAGAGCTGCCCGTCGAACACGAAGTTCGCTTCCTCCGTGCCGAACCGGTAGGCGACGATGCCGCCAACGAGACCGACACCCGCCAGCAGGAGCGCGATCCGGAAAAGGATCTGCTTGCGCAACGACTTCACGGCCTGTCCCGGGTCACGAGCCAACCTGCGCCGCGGACATTGCGGATCACCTGGCGATCGAACTTGCGGCGGATGGCATGGATCAGCACGTCGACCGAGTTGCTCTCGACCTTCTCCTTGTCGGTCGAATAGATCTCCGCCTCGATCTCGTTGCGGGTGATGATCCTGCCGGGTTGCCGGACCAGCACATGAAGCAGGGCGAACTCGCGCGATGGCAACCTGATGGCCGTCCCGCGATACGTTACGAGATGGGTCGAAAGGTCGATGGTGACCTCTCCCGCCGTCAGGGCGGCTCGCGGGTTCGGCTGATGCCGCCTCAGGACCGCGCGCAACCTCGCGAACAACTCGCGAAGCTCGAACGGTTTGACGATGTAGTCGTCGGCGCCCAGGTCGAGAACGGCAACCCGGCTGTCGATCTCAGCGCGCGCCGTGATCACCAGCACGGGCGTGTCGATCTCGGCCGAGCGGATGGATTGCAGTAGTTCCACGCCCGAGCCGTCGGGCAGGCCGATATCGAGCAGGACGGCAGCATGTTCTCGCCGATGCCACGCCGCCTCGCCTTCAAGCCGATCGTGCGCCCAGTCCACGATGATCCCATGCTCGTGCAATGCGCGCGTGAGGCCGTAGCCGATCATGGAATCGTCTTCGATCAGGAGCACCCGCATGTTCTCTCGCAAGGCAGGCCGTTGCCGGGTTCGAAAGCGGGCTTTCGTCGATTGAGTAGAATGAGCAATTCCTAATTCTTCGGTTGTGTTGCTGAGCGCTTCCTAATCAATTCGCGCCAAACCGTCGCGATTGCAAATGCTTATCAACGCCATCGAAAATCATCGTGTTACGGAGGGCCACAGGTTGATGAGCAGGGCGCATGGTCCAGTCCGAACAAGAAGCCGTCATCGATTTCGATATCGAGGGTGCCTGCGGCAAAGCAGGCGTCGGGTGCACGCCGGCGGTCCGCGCCGTTCTCTCGGCCGTCATGCAGATCCAGCCGTTCGCCAATGCCTATGACGTGCATCGCCGGGCCGGTGCGGCACGCAAGTCCCTGGCGCTGGGGTCCACCTATCGCATCCTCAACAAGCTGGCCGATGCCGGCATCCTGTCGGCCCATGATCTCGGCGACGGCATCACCAAGTACCGGCTGCGCCGTGACGACTCTGAAGGACACCTCATCGATGTGGCGAGCGGCAAGATCGAATCCTTTGCCGACGAAGCCCTCTTCGAGGAAATGAACGAGGTCGCGCGTGGGCTCGGCTATCGTCTGGTCCGGTATCGGCTGGTGGCCTACGGCGAGGCGTGCGACGGACCGGCAGCGCCTCCGATCAAGCAGAAAGCTTCGAGACGCGTCACCGTTCGGCTCGATCGCCGGATGCACGGCGATTCCGCTCACTGACAGGCTGACGCCCTATCGCGCCGGCTCGCTGACGAAGGCGATCTTGGAGAGGCCGCCCTTTGAGGCGTCGGCCAGGGTCTCCATGACGTATCTATAGGGCACGGTGGCATCGGCGCGGAGATAGACCTCGGGTTGCGGCCGCTTGCGGCCCGCCTCGGCGAACTTCTCCATCGCCTCTTCCCGGGTCAGCCGCTCGCCGCCCCAGTGCAGGGTGCCCTGCGCGTCGATCGCGAACTCGATCTTCTCGGGCTTCTGGACATCGGCATTGGCCGTTGCCTTGGGCAGGTCGAGCTTGACCACGTTGGTCAGCAGCGGCGCGGTCACGATGAATATGACCAGCAGCACCAGCACCACGTCGATCAGCGGCACCATGTTGATCTCCGCCATCGGCGAAGACGAGGATTTGCGTTCGAAACTCCCGAAAGCCATGGCGCACTCCTCAGTTCACGGCCGTGAGCGGCACGCCGGGCTTGCGCCCGGCCTGCAGCGCGCGACCCATCGACAGGAAGGTCAGCAGCTCGAAGGCGAAGGCGTCGAGCTTGGCCGTCAGCACGCGATTGGAGCGGGTCAGCCAGTTGAAGCCCATCACCGCGGGCAGCGCGACGGCAAGGCCAATGCCGGTCATGATAAGCGCCTCGCCGACCGGGCCCGCGACCTTGTCGAGCATCCCCGATCCCGACATGCCGATCGCGACCAGTGCGTGATAGACGCCCCACACCGTGCCGAACAGGCCCACGAACGGCGCCGTGGCGCCGATGGTCGCCAGCATGGTGAGGCCGTTCTCCAGCGACGTCGTCTCCTCGTCGAGCACCTTCTTGATGGTGCGGGTCAGGAACTCGGTCTCGCTGCCCGCTTCCTCGAGCTTGGCCGCGCCGAACTTGGCGTGATGGGCCTGGGCATGCAGCGAATGCGCCGTCAGGTGGCCGAACGGCTCGCGCACGCCGTGGATGCTGAGCTCGTTCTGGACCTGCTCCAGCGACGTGGCGCTCCAGAAGAAGTTCAGGAACTTGCGGCTGCGGCCCTGCCGAATCACCTGCCCGATCCCCTTGTAGATGATCAGGTACCAGGAGATCGCCGACATCACCGCCAGCACGCCCAGCAGGATCTTCGCGACGATGTCCGCCTGCGCGATGAAATGGCCGAAGCCAAGGGACGTTGCGTCGCCCATGCGTACTCTCCTACCTCAACACAAAATCAATCGGAACGTCGACCAGAAAGGCCCGCGGCACCCCGCCCGGGCTGTACGGGCGGAACTGCGCGGCGCGCACGGCCGCCAGCGCGGCCTGATCCAGATCCGGAAACCCCGAGGACTTCGCCAGCGACACCTGGGACGGACGGCCGGTCACATCGACCAGCACCCGGACATAGGCCTTGCCCTGGTCGCCGGCCCGCCGCGCCCTCATCGGATAGGCCGGATTGGGCCGCACGACGAAGCTGAGCTGCGAGGAGTCGACGACGGCGGGTCCGGGCGGCGCCGCCGGCGCCGCCTGCTGCGCCGTGGCATCGACCGGGGCAGCCGGGCGCGCGGGCTGCGGTGGCTTCCTCTGCACCGGCTTGGGCTCCGGCGGCTTCGGGTCGGGCTTCTTCTCCACGGGAATCTCAGGCGGCGGCGGCTCGTCCGGTGGCGGCAGCTCGACCTTGGCCAGCGGGAACTCCGGCGGCGGCAGATCGGGCGGCGGCGGATCGACGATGGCCGCCACGTCGACCGGCGGCGGCGGGATCTCGACGGGCGGCGGCGGCTCGGCGTTCTCGATCTCGAGCTGGGGCGGCGAATCGGCCGGCACCATGCGCACTTCCATCGGCGCCACATCGCCCACGATCATCGGCAGCGGTTCGATCTGGGTCAGCGCCCAGCCACCGCCGACATGGAAGAAGACGACGAACGCGACAATGGCCACGCGCGCCGTCGTCGACAACGGCTCGCGCGACGGGCCCGGCGGGCCGGGGTCCGCGACCGGCGAACCCGAAGGAACAGACTCTTGCATCACATCGCCCTACAGCTGCAGCGGGCTGACGGCCAAGGCCACCGTGGCGGCAACAGCCACGGCAAAGATCGTGATGCCGACCGCGCGCTTGCGATGGGTCTCCCACCACAAAATGACACCGCTGATCGACAGGAAGATCATGCTGCCGGCCAATGTGTCGATCAGCAGGATCCACGGCACCGGCATGGTCGTGCCCTTGTGCAGGTTGGTCAGCGTGGCGATGAAGCCGTTCTGCGTGGTGCGTACCGACAGCGACTTGTTGCCCACCCAGTACTCGGCCTGGACCAGATGGTTGGGACCACCGAAGGTCATCACCCAGCGCTCGGGTTGCTGCAGGGGACGCGCGGCGCCCTCGCCACCGCCAGAACCTCGTTCAGCCCAAGCCACCGGCCGCGCCCGCTCGACGCGCGCGACATTGGGCGGCCGGTCGAGCTTTAGGGTCTCCTGCAACCACGCGCCCATCATCTCGATGGTCTTGGGCGCAGGCTCGAGCAACGCGATCTGGGCGTTAATCTGCTTCTGGTCGGGCAGTTCCAGTTTCATGGTGCTGCGATGGTTCAGCCAAATGCCGCTGAACCCGAACATGAGACCGAGCAACGCGCCCCACAGGCCGAACCAGCCATGCGTCTTGCGTACCCAGCGCACGAAGGTCAGCCGGTGATTGACCTTGTTGCTTCCCCCAGCCGTGGCGGCGGTGACCGACATCAGGTCTCGCTCCATTGCCGCACGAGGTTGTGGTAGCAGCCGATCAACGACCGCCGCGCCAGCTCGTCGGCGTTGGTCTCGTTCAGGCGTTGAATGGCGTTGTCCATGTCGTGCAGCAAAGACCTCTGTATGTCGTCGCGGATCAGGCTCTGCGCCCAGAAGAAACAGGCCGTCCGCACACCGCGCGTGATCGGTGCCACCGAGTGCAGGCTGGTCGCCGGATAGACCACCATGTCGCCGGCCGCCAGCTTGACGCTGTGCTGGCCGTACGTGTCCTCGATCTGCAGCTCGCCCCCGTCATAGTCCTCGGGGTTGCTGAGGAACAATGTGGCGGAAACGTCCGTCCTGAGCTTGCGGCCGGTGTGCGGGTTGATCCGCACGCTGCCGTCGACATGCGCCCCGAACTTCATGCCCTCGCCGTAGCGGTTGAACATCGGCGGGTAGATCTCGTTCGGCAGCACGGCGCTGATGAAGACCGGATGAATCTCCAGCGCCGCGCCGACGATGCGTTGGCACGCAATCGCCGTTTCAGACCGCTCGTCGATCTGCTGGTTGAACTTCACCGGCGCCCCCTGGTAGCCGGCGGTCACACGACCGTCGACCCAGGCATTGGAGCGCTCCAGGCGCTCGCGCAGGCTGACGAGCTGCGCGGCGTTGAGGACTTGGGGAACACAGACCAGCATGACGGGCGGCGGCTTCCGTCTTCACAGGCGATAGTTGAGCGTGATCATTCCCGTCAGACCCGAGCCCACGGTGGCTCGACCGCCATCGGACGGCATGAGCGCGTCATAGTACTTGGTATCCAGCAGATTGAAGATATTGAGCCGCACATCGTAGGTCGGCTGCTTGTAGGCAGCCGTCAGGTCGATGCGCGCATAGGCCGGAACGACCACGGTGTTGGTGTTGTTGGCGTAACGCTGGCCTGTGTAGAACACGCCGCCACCAAGCTCATAGGTGTCGGCGATCGTATAGGTCGTCCAGATGTTGCCGGAGTCCTGCGGCGTGTTGACGGGGACCTTGCCCGTCGTGTTGCCGATGCCGTTCTGGAAGGTGAGACCCTGTATGATCACGCCGTTCAGGTAGGCATAACCACCGAACACCTGCCATTCCGGCGTGATGCGGCCGGCGAAACCGACACGACCGCCGCTCACCTGCACGTTGCCGGTCGGCGTGAAAGTACCGTCCGGATTGGCCGTACGGGCATTGTTCTTGATGATCGAGAACACCGCGCCGTTTACGGAGAGGTTCGCGCCCAGGATCTCGTATTTGACACCCGCCTCGACGCCCTGGTTGTTCTCCGGCGGCAGGTTCTGCGTGCCCGTTGTGGCTGTGAGCTGCTCGAGCGACGGGTTGAACGAGGTGCTGTACGACACATAGTAGGACTGCGCCGGGGTCGGCTCGTAGATCACGCCGCCACGGACGCTGAGGAACGTGTCGACCTGCGTGAGGTAGGCCGCCGTTGTGTTGCCCACCGTGTTCAGGCGATTGATCGAATTGCCGATCTGCGCCGAGTAATAGTCCCAGCGCAGGCCAGCCACGACCTTCAGCTCGGGAAGGAGCTGGACCGTATCATTGGCATAGAAGCCCGCGCCCCAGGCCTGCGACGAAGCATAGTTGCCCGGCAGCGAAGCCACGTTGCCCGGCGTGTTCGCGCCCACCGTGTAGCCCGCCGGTGTGCAGCCGACCGAGCCGGCTGGCAGGGCAATGCCGTTGCAGGTGCCCGTGCGGGTCGTCGTCTTGTTGGTGTAGGACTCGTAATTGAGGTCGATGCCCATCAGCAGCGTGTGGCCGACCGAACCGGTATCGAACTTCGACAGGACCTCGGTCTGGTTCTCGAGCGTGATGTCGTTGATGTTGCGATCGCGGCTGAGCTGGCGGACCCAGAGATTGCCCAGCGGCGCGCCGCTGTAGGGAATGGCGTTGGGGCCGTTGGCCGCCGCCACGAAGCCGTTGTTGGGGCCGAGCGTGCCGACGAAGCCGCCCGAGGTCTCGCGGACGTCGGTGTTCACCCAGACGAACTCGGTCTGGTTGCGGATGCTCATGGCCGGCGAGAATTTGTGCTCGATCAGGCTCTGCAGGGCGATGGAGTCTTGCTGCGTGTAATCGTCGTTGAAGCCATAGGCCGTGTTGCGCGGCGCATTCAACGGATAGCCGTTGAGATTGGGAACGCCGTAATTCAGCTGGTCCTTGCGGTGCTGCAGGATCGCGCCCAGCGTGATCTCGGTCGGCGTGCCGATCCCGAGCTTGACCGTCGGCGCGAAACCGAAGTCCAGCACGTTGGTCTGGTCGACCGTCGAGGCCTTGCCGATCTGGAAGAACGACGACACGCGCGCTGCGTTGTTCTCCTCGAACGGGGTGTTCACGTCGGCGGTCGCCCGGACGAGGCCGTTCGTCGTTACCGAGGCGCTGAGTTCCGTTGCCTGCTTCAGGAACGGCTTCTTGGTCACCTGGTTGATGATGCCGCCGGTCGAGCCGCGACCGAACAGCATCGACGACGGGCCCATCAGGACCTCGACCTGCTCCAGTGCGAAGACGTCGCGATAGTACTGGCCGCGATCGCGCATGCCGTCGAGATAGATGTCGGTACGCGCCGAGAAACCGTTGATGTTGATGTTGTTGCCGATCGTGCCGCCTTCGGCCGAACCGATCGTGACGCCCGGCGCATTACGCACCGCATCGGTCAGCGACGTGACGCCCTGCGACTGCATCAAAGCCTTGTTCACGACGACGATCGACTGCGGCACGTCCATCAGGTTGGCGGCGCCCAAGCGATTGATCGAGGCGCGCGTGGTCTGGAAATCTTCGCTGGGACGGCTGCCCGTGACCGTCACGGTCTGCATCGTCGCGGGAGCCCCGGCCGGGTTCGCCGGCTGGTTCTGATCCGCAGGCGCCGGCGAAGCAGGCGTCTGCGCGGGGTCGGTCGGCTGCTGCGCGAGGGCCGCAACAGGCGCCATCAGCAGGCCGACAACGGCGGTCTGAATCTTCGTCGTACGAGTGCTCAAGTTGTATCTCCCTTGAGCGCTACTGATAGTCAGTCGCAAGGGACACACAATCGACAAAGATGGCGATGCAGCGTTGTTATAAACGCGGATTATCGATTGCTAATTTTCAACGCAGCGCGACGGCGATGAGAATTAACGAATTCTAATTTTGAGACTTTGAATCAGAAAGCGCTTCATCCGCCGGCAGGCTCACCGGCCTTGATCCACGCCTGATAGAGCTTCTTGGTCTCGTCGTTCGGCGGATAGGTGCCGGTGATCGGATGGCCCTGCCCCACGCGGATCGCGACGAACTTCTCCAGCCGCTCCTGCTCGAAGGAATCGCGCGCGACTTCATCGGCGAGATGACGCGGCACGACGATGGCGCCGTCCTCGTCGGCCACGATCACGTCGCCGGGATAGACCGGCACGCCGCAGATGCCGACCGGCACCTGCACTTCGACGGGCCGCAGGTTGGCCATGCTGGGCGGCGCTGCGGCGGCCGAGCAATAGACCGGGAAGTCGAACTTGCCGATCACCGGCGAGTCGCGCATCGCGCCATCGCTCAGCACACCGGCGAGGCCACGCACCTTGAGACGCAGCGCCAGTATGTCGCCCAGCGTGCCCGACCGCGTGTTGCCCTCGGTGCCGATCACCAGCACGGAGCCCGCCGGCGATTCCTCGATCGCGGTGCGCTGCGCGTTGGGCGGATCGCTGGGACTCGGCGCCTTGTCGATATCCTCGCGGCTCGGGATGTAGCGCAGCGTGTAGGCCGGCCCGACGATCCGCGCCGCCGCCGGATTGAGCGGCTTCACCCCGTTCACCGCGACGTTGCGAAACCCGCGCTTCAACATCTGCATCGAGACGGTTGCCGTACTCGCATACATGAAGTTCTTGATCGTCTCGGCCGACAGCGGTCCGCTGGTCATCGTTGTTCCTCCCTTTAACTCTGTCATCCCGAGCGTAGCGAGGGACCATTAGAGTGACAGGAAAGGTCCCTCGCGACGCTCGGGATGACAATTTTTGTTTCAGCGCCGCCAGTTCGTCACAGCAGCGATCCCTGGCTCCCACCACCATCCCGACGACGCGGCGGTGCTGGCGGCGCGGCAGCAGGCTTCGGCGCACCCGCGCCTTCGGTCACGCGCGCGCCCACGCGGCCGTCGTTGAATTCGATGCTGATGGTCTGGCCGGTGCTGGTGCCGGCGGCGGCGAGGACGGGTTGGCCATCCTGGTCGCGGACCAGCGCGAAGCCGCGGTTCAGGACCGAGTGGAAGGAGTAGCTCTCCAGCAGCTTCGCCGCCTGGTCGACCTGGCGCTGGCCGTTCACGAGAAGATCGTTGCCATGGCGCTTCAGGCGATCGCCGAGCTGGTCGAGGCGATCGAAGGCACGCGCATATTTCTGCAGCGCGTCGCTCTTGAAGCGATCGACGGCACGCGTGAGGGCGCGGCCCTCGGCGATCAGCGCCTGTTCCTTGGTGGCGATCACGGCCTGCGGGCTGACGAGCCGCGCGGCGGAGAGTTGATGCGACCGCCGCTCGACGAGCTGGCGCGTTGCCAAGGCGAGCCGCTCGCCGCTCACGTCGACTCTCTGCTGGCGTTCCTCGATCAGGCGGCGTGGATCGCCGAGGCCGCGCGCGAGGCCAGCCAGTTCCATCGACTGCTCGCGCAGGAGGCGCGTCATACCGCCGACCAGGCGCTTGGCGTAGTCGAGCGTCTCGGTCATCAGGTCGGCGCGCACCGGCACCGCCATCTCGGCGGCGGCGGTCGGCGTGGGCGCGCGGCGGTCCGAGGCGAAGTCGATCAGGGTCGTGTCGGTCTCGTGGCCGACGGCGGAGATCAGCGGGATCTCGGAGTTCGCGGCGGCGCGCACCACGATCTCCTCGTTGAAGGCCCACAGGTCTTCCAGCGAGCCGCCGCCGCGCGCCACGATCAGCACGTCGGGACGAGGCACCTTCCCGTCAGCAGAGAGCCGGTTGAAGCCCTCGATGGCGCGGGCCACCTCGCCCGCTGCCTTCTCGCCCTGAACGGCCACCGGCCAGACGAGGACATGGCAAGGGAAGCGGTCGCTGAGGCGATGGAGGATGTCGCGGATCACGGCGCCCGACGGTGAGGTCACGACGCCCACCACCTGCGGCAGGTAGGGCAGCGGCCGCTTGCGATCCGGATCGAACAGGCCCTCGGCTTGCAGCTTCTTGCGCCGGTCTTCCAGAAGCTTCAGCAGCGCGCCTTCGCCCGCCAGTTCCAGCCGGTCGACGATGATCTGGTAGCGCGAGGAGCCAGCATAGGTGGTGAGCTTGCCGGTCGCAATGACCTCCAGCCCCTCCTCGATCTTGATGCCCAGTCGCGGGATCGTGCCCTTCCAGGCGACGCCGTCGATCACGGCATTCTCGTCCTTGAGACGGAAATAGCAGTGGCCGGAGCGCGGGAAGGACGGCTGGCTGATCTCGCCGCGCACGCGCACCCGCGGGAAGGCGCTTTCGATCTCGCGCTTCAGGGCGAAGGAAAGCTCGGAAACCGAGAATTCCGGGACGTTTGAGGGGGCGGCCGGGGCGTCGAGTTCATCCATATTGTCCCGAACCTAGCCGCTTGTGCCCACGGCGCAAACTGTGGTCAAAGCCTCGCCATGCGAATCCTCGTGGTGGGCGGCGGCGGCCGCGAACATGCGCTGTGCTGGGCGATTTCCGCCTCGCCGCTGTGCACGAAGTTGTTCTGCGCGCCCGGCAATGCCGGCATCGCCCAGGTCGCCGAATGCATCGACGATGTCGGCGCCGAGGACATCCCCGGCCAGGTGGCCCTGGCCCAGCGCCTGAAGATCGATTTCGTGGTGATCGCACCCGACGCGCCACTGGTCGCCGGCATGGCCGACGCCTTCGCCGAGGCCGGCATCAAGGCCTGGGGCCCGTCCAAGGCGGCCGCCCGCCTCGAAGGCTCCAAGAGCTTCACCAAGGAGCTCTGCCGCGACAACAACATCCCGACCGCCGCCTATGAGCGCTTCACCGAGGTCGCCCCTGCCGAGGCCCATATCAGGGCGCAGGGCGTGCCGATCGTGATCAAGGCCGACGGGCTCGCGGCCGGCAAGGGCGTGATCATCGCCGAGACGGTCGACCAGGCGATCGAGGTGGTGCGCGACATGCTCTCGGGCAACCGCTTCGGCGCCGCCGGCGCCTCGGTGGTGATCGAGGAATTCATGCAGGGCGAGGAAGCGAGCTTCTTCGCGCTGACCGACGGCGAGCATGTCCTGCCGCTGGTCGGCGCGCAGGACCACAAGCGCGCCTTCGACGGCGACACGGGGCCGAACACCGGCGGCATGGGCGCCTATTCGCCCGCGCCGATCTTCGACGCCGCCATGCAGCAGCGCACGATGGACGAGATCGTGCTGCCGACCGTGCGGGCACTCGCCAAGGCCGGCACGCCGTTCCGGGGCGTGCTATATGCCGGCCTGATGATCGACGCCAAGGGGCCGCGGCTGGTCGAATACAATTGCCGCTTCGGCGATCCCGAGACGCAGGTGCTGATGATGCGGCTGAAGTCGGACCTCGTGCCGGCGCTGCTCGCCTCGGCCGAGGGTGGGCTGAAACATCTCGACCTGCGCTGGTCGTCCGATGCCGCCATCACCGTGATCATGGCGACCAGGGGCTATCCCGACTCCTACCCCAAGGGCAGCGAGATCCGGGGCCTCGCCGAGGCGGCCAAGGTCGAGGGCGTGCAGATTTTCCATGCCGGCACCAAGGCAAGCCCGGACGGCAAGATCCTCGCCAATGGCGGCCGTGTCCTGAACGTCAGCGCCATGGCCCCCACCGTCGAGGAAGCCCGCGCCCGCGCCTACCGCGCGGTGGACCTGATCGACTGGCCCGAGGGCTTCTACCGCAAGGACATCGCCTGGCGGGCGCTCAAAGCCACGTAAGGCTGGCATGCGCCCTCCCCCGGAGACGGGGGCGGCAGAATCATTTAATTTCCCGCCATGCCCGACGCCCTCTCCGAGTCCCAGCGCCTGCTGGCGCAGCTTCGCTTTCCCTGTGGTGACGTGCCGGAGCCCGGCGACATCAAGAATGTCGCCCCCGGCATCTACTGGCTGCGCATGCCGCTGCCGTTCCAGCTCAACCACATCAACCTGTGGCTGATCGAAGAGGAGAACGGCTGGACGATCGTCGATACCGGCATCAATTCGCAGGACACGCGAACCCTCTGGGAAAAGATCTTCGCCGAGAAGCTCCAGGGCAAACCAGTGGTGCGCGTGATCGGCACGCATCTCCATCCCGACCATATCGGCCTCGCCGGCTGGCTGTGCGAGAAGTGGAACGCGCCGCTCTACATGACGCTGGGCGAGTACATGAGCGCGCAGGCCGCGCGCAACGACTTCGTCGAAAGTGAGGAAACGCGGGCAGCACACGTCGCGCGCAACGGCGTGCCGCCCGACCGCATCGCCAACTTCCACCGCCACAAGGGTGGCTACGCCAAGGGCGTGGTGCCGCTGCCTACGTCGTATCACCGCATGATCCATGCGCATCCGATCACGGTCGGCGGCCATCGCTGGGACGTCATCGTGGGCCGCGGCCATGCGCCCGAGCATGCGTCGCTGTGGTGCCCCGAGCTCAACGTGATGATCGCGGGCGACCAGGTGCTGCCCAAGATCAGCACCAATGTCGGTGTGTGGCCCAACGAGCCGCTGGCCGATGCGCTGACCTGGTTCCTCGATGGCTTCTCGCGCTTCCGCCGCCTGCCGGCCGATGCGCTGGTGCTGCCGAGCCACGGCTTCCCCTTCATCGGCCTGCACACGCGCCTCGACCAGCTCGTGGCCCATCACGATGCACGCCTGAACGAGATGGAGATCGCGATTGCCGGCATGGGCGCGAAAGGCGCCACCGGCTGGGACATGGTGCCGGTCCTCTTCCCGCGCCATCTCGACAACAACCAGATCGTCTTCGCCTTCGGCGAGACGCTGGCGCACCTGCACTGCCTCGAGACCCGTGCGCGCGTGAAGCGCATCGTGGTCGACGGCGTGCATCGCTTCGTGGCCCTCGCCGACCGGCATGCCCAGCCGCCCGCCGACGATTCGGACGGCGTGGTCATGGACATCGGCCAGACCTGACGACCTAGGACTCTTCCCCTCTCAATGCGCGTCGACCTTTTCGATTTTGCGCTGCCGGACGATCTGATCGCCCAGCGGCCTGTTTCCCCGCGCGACTCCGCGCGCCTGCTCGACGTCACCGGCGAGACCCTGCACGACCGCACGGTGCGGTCCCTGCCCGGCCTGCTGCGGCGTGGCGATCTTCTGGTGTTCAACGACACCAAGGTCATCCCCGCACGGCTGAAAGGCGTGAGGCCCGGCAACGGCGTGCGCCAGGACGTTGCGGTCGAGGCGCTCTTGATCCGCGATCTCGGTGACCGGCGCTGGCGCGCTTTTGCGCGTCCCGCGAAGCGTCTGCGGCCACGCGATCGGCTGGTCTTCACGGGCCTCGGCGCCACGGTCGAATCGAAGGCCGAGGACGGCTCGCTGGTGCTGGCCTTCGACACCGAGGGTCACGCCTTTCTCACAGCCCTCGAACAGGAGGGCGCGGTACCCCTGCCTCCCTACATTCGCGGCGGCACCGCCGACGCGCAGGACCGCAAGGATTACCAGACGCTGTTCGCCAAGCATGACGGCTCCGTCGCCGCCCCCACCGCAGGCCTGCATTTCACGCCGGACCTGATGGCTGCGCTCGCCGACAGCGGCATCACCACGGCGGGCGTCACGTTGCATGTAGGTGCGGGCACGTTCCAGCCGGTGCGGGTCGACGATACCGACGCGCATACGATGCACGCCGAATGGGGCGAGGTCTCCGCCGCCACAGCGCGCGCGGTCGAGGCGACGCGCATTCTGGGCGGCAGGATCGTGTCGATCGGCACGACCTCGCTGCGGCTGCTCGAATCGGTGGCGCGCCTCAACGATGGCGCGATCAAGCCGTGGAGCGGCGAGACCGACATCTTCATCACGCCGGGCTTCCAGTTCCGCGCCGTCGACCTGCTGCTGACCAACTTCCACCTGCCGCGCTCGACTCTGTTCATGCTGGTCTCGGCCTTCGCCGGTCTGGAGCGCATGCAGCAGGCCTACGCACATGCCGTTAAGGAGCGTTACCGCTTCTATTCCTACGGCGATTGTTGTCTGTTGCGCCGATGAGCCTTTCCTACGAACTGCTGGGCACCGACGGCGCCGCACGCCGCGGCCGCATCACCACAGCGCACGGCACCATCGAGACACCGGCCTTCATGCCCGTCGGCACCGCCGGCACGGTGAAGGCGATGCTGCCGCAATCGGTCGCTGAGACCGGCGCCGAGATCGTGCTGGGCAACACCTTCCACCTGATGCTGCGGCCGGGTGCGGAGCGTGTGGCGGCGCTGGGTGGCCTGCACAAGTTCATGAACTGGCCGGGCCCGATCCTGACCGACTCTGGCGGCTTCCAGGTGATGTCGCTGAAGGAGCTGCGCAAGCTCGATGCCGACGGCGTCACTTTCCGCTCACCCAAGGACGGCTCGCAGCATCGCCTCACGCCCGAAAGCTCGATCGAGATCCAGCGCCTGCTCGACGCCGACATCACCATGTCGTTCGACGAATGCACGAGCTGGCCGGCCGAGGAGCCCGAAGCCGCCTTCTCGATGCGGCTGTCGATGAAATGGGCCGAGCGCGGCCGCCGTGCCTTCTCGGAGCGACCGGGTTACGGCCTGTTCGGCATCGTGCAGGGCAGCGTCTTCCCCGCGCTGCGCGAGGAGAGCGCCAGGGCGCTGATCGATATCGGCTTCGACGGCTATGCGGTCGGTGGGCTGGCCGTCGGCGAGGGCCAGGAGCTGATGTTCTCGACGCTCGATTACACCGTGCCGATGTTGCCCCAGGACCGGCCGCGCTACCTGATGGGCGTCGGCCGGCCCGGCGACATCGTGGGCGCGGTGAAGCGCGGCATCGACATGTTCGACTGCGTGATGCCGACACGGTCCGGTCGCACGGCGCAGGGCTTCACGCGGCGCGGCGAGATCAACCTGCGCAACGCGCGCCATCGCGACGATCCACGTCCGCTCGACGAGCATTGCGCGTGCCCCGCCTGCACGCATCACAGCCGCGCCTACCTGCATCATCTCATCCGCGCCGACGAGATCCTCGGCGCGATGCTGCTCACCTGGCACAATCTCCACTATTACCAGGACGTGATGCGCGGCCTGCGTGGCGCCATCGAAAGCAAAACCCTGGATGACTGGATCGCTGCGTTCGAACGCGACCAGGCGCTGGGCGACATCCCGCCGATCAGTAACGGAGCGTAACGGATGCCGAACGAGGCCCTGATCGTGGTCGACGTGCAGAACGATTTCTGCGAGGGCGGCGCGTTGGCGGTTACCGGCGCCAATGCCATCGTCCCGCTGGTCAATCGCCTGATCGGCCGCCACGACCATGTCGTGCTGACGCAGGACTGGCATCCCGCGGGTCATGCCTCGTTCGCCAGCTCATGGCAGGGTGCAGAGCCTTTCTCGTCGATGCGTTTTCCCTATGGCGAGCAGACCCTGTGGCCGGATCACTGTGTGCAGGGAACGGACGGCGCTGCGTTCCATCCCGACCTCGAAGTCACCAAGGCGCAGATGATCGTGCGCAAAGGCTATCATACCGGCATCGATTCCTATTCGGCGTTCCGCGAGAACGACCGCATGACGCGCACCGGCCTCGACGGCTACCTGAAGGCGCGCGGCTTCACCCGGCTGGTCTTCTGCGGACTGGCGCTCGACTACTGCGTCGCCTGGTCGGCCATCGACGCACGCCAGGCGGGCTTCGACGTCGCCGTAGTGGTCGAGGCGACTGCCGCCATCGATCTCGACGACAGCCGCAAGCGCATGATGAGCGACATGCGCCGCGCCGGCATCAACCTGAACGCGACGGCGTAATCGGACCGCGGGTCTCCAGACCCGCATCATAGATCATGAGCGGGCCTGGAGGCCCGCGGTCCAAGGATCAGACGACGAAGTGATCGTGGTCCGTCGTCGTGTCGTGGTGCGCGGTCTCGACCGGCGGCACGGTGGCGTCGTGCACAGGCGTCGCCTCGTGTTGCGGCTCGGTGCCGGTGTGGACGGCTATCGCCTGCGCGAGTTCGTAGGCATCGGCCGCGCTCGACGCTCCTTGCGGCGGCGGATCGCCGACCAGGATGCTGCCGAAGAAGCCGCTGCTGGCCGAATCGCTCCGGATCGCGAAGGTGAAGGCGAGGTTGAGGTTGCCGTCGGAGTCGGCGTCGAGCGCGGTGATCGAGCCGAAGTCGACGACGTGGTCGGTGAAGAACGCTTCGGCGGCCGCGGCATCGCTCCAGGTATGTTCCTCGATCACGTTGCCGTCGGCGCGGATGGTGAAGGTCATCTGCGTGAAGCCGGCTCCCGTCGTCAGGGGATTGTAGAAACCCATCAGCAGGTTCTGCGCTTCCGGCAGGGCCTCGAGATTGACCGAAACCTTCATATAGCCGCTCGCGGTTTCGGTTCCGTCGGCCGCCGTGCCGTGCTGGCCGCCCAGTTCCAGGACCGCGAAGTAGGACGTCGCTTCCGAGAAGCCCGCGGCGATCGTCGGATTGTCGTCCACGATCGCACTGATCTGGGCGGCGCCGGGTGCGCCGGTGATGGTGCCGAGCACAGTCGTCTCCGGCGAATAGGCGCCCGCGATCTCGCCGAAGGAGGCGAAGCTC
Organism: Reyranella sp. GW821-FHT12G01; assembly: GCF_058806575.1. NCBI lineage: Bacteria > Pseudomonadati > Pseudomonadota > Alphaproteobacteria > Hyphomicrobiales > Reyranellaceae > Reyranella > Reyranella sp. GW821-FHT12G01. The sequence continues at coordinate 1,728,207 of NZ_JBXAPV010000001.1, read as the reverse complement.
ACGGCGTGCTGCATCTCGGCGCCCGAACTGCTCACTTCCGCACCGACGACATTGATCATCGAGTCGGAGCCGTAGCCCGCCTGCGCATAGGAAATGGCCTGGACGTTGTTCGAGAGGCCCTCGGCATGCGCGATCGAATGGGCCGTGCCGGTGGAGAGCGCACCGCTGCCGGCGTAGCTGCTCGCCGAGACGTTTGCGCCGGCGACGGTGATGGCCGACACATCGGCCGTCGCGTCGCTGCCGCTCCCGTTACCGCCGCCTTGCGCCATGGCCGACAGCCAGGCGAGCGTGCCGGAGTCGGTGAGCGTGGCCGAAAGCGTGGCCACGGCATCGCCGCCGTTGCTGCCGCCGAAGGCATCCTGGCCGCCACTGCCGCCGCCCGCCAGGATGTCGAGGCTGACGCTGCCGGCGTGCCAGCTGCTGGCACTGTCGTCGAAGGTGAGGACCGATTGCGCGAGGCCGCCGATGGCGGCGTGACCAGCACCATCGCCATCACCACCGGCGCCGCCATAGGCGTATTGGGAGAGCGTGATATCGCCCCCGTCGCCAACCACGGCCGTCACGGCATTGTTCAGGATGCTGGAACCGCCGACGCCGCCGCTGGCGCCATTGCCGCCGTCGCCACCGGAACCGCCGGTCTGCTCCACGCTCGCAAACGCCGTTGTCGAACCCTGCGCATAAGCCGTCACGATGCCGGCCGAGCCGCCGGCGCCGCCGATCTTGCCCACACCGTTGGCCTCGCCGCCCTGACCACCCCTGCCCGCGGCTACGGCGGTGGCCGTGATCCCGCCGATCGCCATCGCGATGCTGGTGCTCACCGCGCCGCCAGCGCCACCATTGCCGTTCTGGTTGCCGTTGCCGCCATAGCCCGCCGATGCATCGGCGTTGGCCGAGACCTCGGCGTCCGCTGTCGACGAAGAGACGTTCGCCAGGGCGCTGGCCCCGCCACCCTTCCCGCCCGACGCGCCGTTGTTGCCGTCGCCGCCGTCGCCGCCGGTGGTCGACGCATTGACGTTGACGGAATGGCTCTGTGTCGCGTGGGTGCTGTCGTCGAAGGTGAGCGACGAGGCCGCACTGCCGCCGGCGCCGGCAAGGCCGGTTCCCGCCGCATCGCCGCCCCTGCCGCCCGAGGCACTCTGCTCCATCACGGCCAAGCCGTTGACGGTGTAGGCCTTGGCCAGATCGATCGCCGACGCCGAACCGCCGGCGCCGCCGTTCGCGCCGGCCAGGCCCGTGCCACCGTCGCCGCCGGTCATCCCGATCGTCGCCGACGCGGTATTGATGCCCTCGGCAAGTGCCGACAGCGTACCGCCCGTGCCGCCTGCACCGGACGCCTTGCGGGCGCCGCTGCTCGAGCCGCCATTGCCGCCCGTGCCCGTGGCCCAGGCATAGGCATCGAGACCCGTGGCCGTTGCCGAGGCCGTGCCCGCGTCGGAGCCTGCGCCGCCGATGCCCGTGAGCGCGGCGCCGTCGCCTGCATTGCCACCGTTGCCGCCCGTCGTGCCGGCCGTTGCCGCCGCGCTGTGGTTCGAGTGGGCAATCGCCGTTGCGGCGCCCGAGGCGCCGAGACCACCACGGCCGTTGATGGCGGAGCCGCCATTGCCACCCACCGCATAGGCTTCGGTGTTCACCTCGTTGACGCCGGTGACGGACGTGTACGCCGTCGCCTTGCCGCCGGCCTTGGTATCGAGCGTTCCACCGACGATGTCGCCGCCATTGCCGCCTGTGGCATGGGTCCTCATGTCGAGGATGCTGGCGACACTGTTGTTGACGGTGAGCGACGAACTCGCCGTGCCGCTGTAGCCACCATAGCCACCCGCGCTGCTGCCGCCGGAACCGCCATTGGCGATCTGGGTGAACGCCATCAGACCCGCGCTCGTGCCGCTCACGGCGTTGGCGATCGTGGTGGACGCGCCCGTGCCGCCGCGCGCGCCGTCATGTCCCGCGCCGCCATCGCCGCCGCTCGCCTCCAGCCGCAGGGAGAGGTCCTGCCCGTTGCCTGCGTTGCCCACCATCGTCGCGGAGGCGATGCCGCCGGTGCCGGCCGTGCGCCCGGCGCCCGTTGCATCGCCGCCGTCGCCACCCTGCGTGACCGAACGCGCGACGATGCCCTGGCTGCCGGTAGCGGTGAACGATGCCGTCGCCTTGCCGCCCGCCGCACCGTCGGCGTTCAAGGCCGCACCGCCGGCGCCGCCGTAGCTGTTCACGTCAGCATTGATGAGCTTGTCGCCTTTGAAGGTTCCGGTCGCCTTCGACGTGCCACCCGCCTGCGCCGTGGCGCCGCCGCCGCCGTTGCCGCCCGTGGCCTGGATGTTGACGCCGAGGTCCGCGCTTCGGCCGGTCGCATCGAGATTGAGCGCCGATGAAGCGGTGCCGGCGATACCGCCCGTTCCTCCGGTCGACTGGCCGCCATCGCCGCCCGCCGCCCACTGGATGAGATTGTAGGCGCCGCCACTGGTGGCGTTCACCGCGTTGCTGACGGTGGTCGACGCGCCTGCACCGCCGGTCGCGCCGCCAAGACCCGCACCGCCGTCGCCACCGAACGCCTTGACGGTGAGAAAGGCTGTCTGTGCGCCTGCGGAGCTGGCGGTCGCACTGAGGCCGCCGGCCGAACCGCCCGCGCCGCCGGTCTTGCCGACGCCGTAGCCGATGCCGCCATCGCCACCGGTCGCCTGGACGAGGGCGTAGCCCGTACCGGAGATGCCCGTGGCATTGGACGTACCCAAGGTCACCTTGCCGGCCGCGCCGCCACTGGCCGCGGTGAAAGTGCCGTCGCTGCCCATGACCGCGTTGCCGCCGTTGCCGCCCCGCGCATAGACCTCGGCGCCGCCTTGCCCGCCCTGCGCGACCGCCGTTGCCCTGGCACTGCCGCCCGTGCCGCCCGTGCCGCCCGTGCCGCCCGTGCCGGACGACGACAGCGTATCGCCGCCATTGCCGCCCGCGATGCTCACGGTCACGCTGGAGGACGGCAGGTTCGCCACGCTGCCGTTCGCCGTCGCCGCGCCGCCCGCGCCGGCGGTCGATCCCGTGCCGATCGCTGTTCCGCCCGTACCGCCATTCGCCGTCAGGGTGGCGCGGACGGCGTTGCTCATCGAGAGCATGTCCGGCGTGTAGGCGAGCTCCGAAGTGGCCGCACCTCCCGCACCAGCCGCGCCGCCGTCGCTCGAGCCTCCCGCACCGCCGGCTGCCAACTGCGAAAGGACGGCGCTGCCGCCACGGCTGTAGCCCGAGACGGCATTCTGCAGCGACGCGGCCGCGCCGGCTCCGCCACCCGCACCGAGCTGGCCCACACCGCCGGCGCCGCCGACGGCAAAGACCTCTGACAGGGCGTTCGCGCCGGAGGCCGACGAGGCCTCTGCCGTCGCCGTGGCCTTGCCGCCGGCACCGCCACGATTGCCGGCACCGACGCCGCCACCACCAGCGCCGCCGGTCGCGAAGGCAAGGGCATGCACCGCGCTGTCACTGTCGCCAGACGATACCGCGAATGCCATCGCGGTTGCCGCGGCGCCCTTGGCGCCGTTGGCCAGCCCCGAGTTGCCACCGAAGCCGCCCGTGGCGGTCGCCAGCGCCTCGACATCGTCGATGCCCTGAAGGCCGGTGCCGGCGAAGGCCGTACCGCCATCGCGCGCATCGCCGCTGCCACCATTGCCGCCGGTGGCGACCGTCTGGGCCGAGATCACCGTGTTGATCGTGTCGCTCAAGCTCAGCGTCGAGGACGCGGCGCCGCCCAGGCCCGCATAGTTCGTGCCGCCGCTCGCGACGCCGCCGTTGCCGCCGGTCGCCCGCTGGATCAGCGTGAGCGAGCCGCCCGAAGCGTCGCCGTAGACCGCGTTCTCGAGCTTACTGGAGCCACCACTGCCGGCGCGCGCGCCGACGACTCCGTTGCCGCCATTGCCGCCGATCTGATCGACCGTCGCCGATGCCGTTCCGTTGTCGTTTTCGGTCGTGGCCATGGCCGTAGCCATGCCGTCGAGGCTGGCGCCCGCGCCGCCTGTCTTGCCCGCACCATAGGCCGTACCGCCGGCGCCACCGGTCGCGCGCGACTGCGCCGTTGCGAGAGCGCTGCCGCTGGCCATGGAGTCCGCTGTTGCCACGCTACCTGCGCCGCCCATCATGGCGCCGCCACTATGCGAACCGCCCGCACCGCCGGTCGCGATGGCCGTCGCCGTGCCGCTCTCGATGCCGGCCGCGTTCGCGTTGGCGTGTGCCAAACCACCCTTGCCGCCGGTGCCGGTGCTGGCATTGCTGCCGTTGCCGCCAGTGGCGATGGCAGTCGCCAATGTGTCGACCGCGTCGGTCGCCTCCGCCGTTGCATCGGCCGAACCGCCGGTGCGTGTCTTGCCGGTGGTATCGGCAGCGCCGCCATTGCCGCCCTTCGCGATGGCCGTGATGTCGAGGCGCGAACTGGAAGCCATCGCCACGTCGAGAGTCGAACTGGCATTGCCGGCAAGGCCGCCATAGCCGCCGCCGGTTGCCGCACCGCCGCTGCCGCCATTGGCAGTCTGCACGAGAACGGTTTCCTGCGAAGAGGAGCCGCCGGTCGCCACGTTGTTCAGGGTGATCGATGCGCCCGCACCGCCGCTCGCGCCCGTGAACCCGGCGCCACCGTTACCGCCGGTCGCCGTCGCCTGAGAGCTGACACCGGAGCCGGTGCTGGTGCTCATGGACGAAACCGTCGCCGTGCCACCGGCGCCGCCCGAGAAGCCCGCACCCTTGCCGACGCCGCCATTGCCGCCTGTGGCTTGCGCACTGGCTTCGACGCTGCCGTCGTCGCCCGTGCCGTTCGTCGTTGCGCTGGCAGTTGCCGCGCCGCCGGCACCGCCCGAGCCCGTAGCATTCGAATTGCCGCCATTGCCGCCCCTGGCGAAAGCCTCGCCCGTGACGTTATGGGCGCCCGTGAGCGTGAGGGTGGCCGTGCCGGTGGCGCCGACGCGGCCGGTCCTGGCATCGCCGCCATTGCCGCCGGTGCCATGGACCTCGGCGATGACCGTGTCGCTAACATCGGCCTGGATCGTGTCGTCGAAGGTGAGCGATGAGCTACCGCTGCCGCCGCTGCCACCGCTGCCGGTGCCGATCGCCGCGCCACCGTTGCCACCGGTCGCGGATTGCGAGAGATGCAGCACGCCGCCCACCGTCGAGCCGCTGACGGCGTTGGCGGTCGCGTTCGCCGCTCCGCCGCCGCCCGACGCCGTGGCGCCGAACGACGTGCCACCGTTGCCGCCCGTCTGCTGCACCGTCGCGGATGCGTTCTGGCCAACGCCCGAACGCGCCTCGGCCGTCGAACCCGTGGCACCGCCGCCGTTGCCGCCGACCACGCCGTCTCCACCACTGCCAGCGCGCGCGATGGCCGTCGCGTCGGCGGCACCCGCAGGATTGATCGCCTTCGCCGTCGCACGCCCGAGACCGCCCGTGCCGCCGTTGGCGCCTGCGCCACCGGTGCCCGCCGTACCGGCGTTGCCGCCATTGCCGGCATCCGCTTCGGCGAACACCGTGATGCCGTCCGCGTTGGTGGCCGTCGATTGGGAGTCGCTGGTTGCGATGCCGCCGATGCCACCGGCGCCGGCATTGCCCGTGACCTCCGCACCATTGCCGCCGCGACCGCCCACGCCGCCGATGGCGGTCGCAGACATGAACACCTCGGTGGTGGAGGCGATCGCCGCTGCCGCCTTGCCGCCACGTCCGCCCTCGGTGCCGGACGCGTTGGGAGCTGAACCATTGGCGCCAGGCGTGCCCGCAGTGCCGGTAACAAGAATGTCGGTCATGGTAGCTCCCCAATTTTTCGTTCTGCCTCGACCGATCGGAGCAGCCTCGCGCATCACGCGTTCGGCATTCGACGATTCAACCGGGGCAAGCGGCGCGGAAGCTATCAGCGCGAAAAATCGCGTGAAAGAAAAAGCAGGGCGTGGGCAGTGCGTAGGATGCTGATAGAGACGCTGAGGAAAAAAACATGAGACGCTGGTGAAAATCTTGTGCAGCAGCGAAACGAAAACGGCCGCCTGTGAAGGCGGCCGTCGTCGTGTTTGCGTTAGCTATCTGACGATGAAGAATCGTCGAATCGTTACTGCCTCACCAACTCGACCCTGCGATTCTTCGCCTGACCGTCTTCGTTGTCGTTCGGCGCGAGCGGGCTCAATGGACCGACGCCCTTTGCCACCATGCGATCAGCGGCGATGCCGTACTTCGCGGTCAAGGCCTTCGCGACCGACTCGGCGCGACGCTGCGAGAGATCGGTGTTGTAGGCGAGCGTGCCCTTGTTGTCGGTGTGGCCGACGATGAACACCTTCAGCCCCGGCGTCGCCTTCATGAGGTTCGCCATCTCGACGAGCTGCTTGTCGGACTCGGGCTTGAGGTCAGCCTTGTCGAAGTCGAACAGGATGCCATAGAGCGCGACCCGTCCGTCCTTGCCGAGCGCGCCGCCGATCTGCTCGGCCGACACGAAGGCGAGGTTGGTCTGCATCGTCTTGGTCTCGAGCACGTCGAGCATCAACAGCACGCGGCCTTTCAACGCCGCCGAGACGTCGCCCATCGAGCCGCCGGTCTGCGTCGCCGCATAGATCGAGACATAGACGTCGGAGCCATTGTCCCTTGCCCATTTGCCGACCCACAGGCGCTGGTCGGCGGCGGGATCGACATATTCCAGCACGTTGCCGGTGAGGTCGCGGCGCGTGCGATTGTAGGCCGTGCCTTCGGGCTTCAGCGCGCGCGGCACGCCGTGCAGCTTGTGGAAGTCCTCGCCGCACTCGGTCTTGCTGCACTGGAAGAGCGTCTTGGCGCCCTTGCCTTCCAGCTCGTTGGTGTAGTTGCGCACCACTTCGAGGACGGAGCGGCCCTCGGGAATGACATAGACGGTGCGCGTCAGCCGGCCCTCGACCGTCTCGACCTTCTGGTAGCGCAGCTTCTTGTCGGGATCGGTCTGATAGGACGAGCCGGTCGCCGCGCCCAGCGGCAGGACCAGTTCGTCGAAGTCCTTCTTCGTCTGCGCCAGGATGAAGGAGCCGGCATAGCGCGGCAGCAGCACATCGCCCGAGCCCGGCGCGTTGGAGGTCAGCTCCTTGGTGAAGCGCGGATCGACCTGGGCCTGCGCCGTCACCGCGGCCAGGCAAAGCGCCGCGGCGACGACCAGGCGCCACATCAGACGCGTTCCAGAGCCAGCGCGATGCCCTGGCCGACGCCGATGCACATGGTGGCGAGCGCACGCTTGCCGCCGGTGGCCTCGAGCTGGTTCAGCGCGGTGATCATCAGGCGGCCGCCCGAGGCGCCCAGCGGATGGCCGAGCGCTATCGCGCCGCCGTTCGGGTTCACGTTCTCGGCGTCGTCGCTGAGGCCGAGCTGGCGCAGCACGGCCAGCGCCTGGGCGGCAAACGCCTCGTTGAGCTCGATCGTGTCGAAATCGCCGATGGTCATGCCGAGCTTGGCCAGCAGCTTCTGCGTCGCCGGCACCGGACCGATGCCCATGACGCGCGGCGGGACGCCCGCCGACACGGTGCCGAGGATGCGCGCGCGCGGCGTCAGGCCGTTGGCGCGGGCGGCGGCTTCCGAGGCGATGATCATGGCGCAGGCGCCGTCGTTCAGGCCCGACGAGTTGCCAGCCGTCACCGAGCCGCCATCGCGGAACGCGGCGGAGAGCTTCGACAGCGTTTCCATCGTGGTGTCGCCGCGCGGATGCTCGTCCTTCTCGACGATCACCTCGGTCTTGCCCTTCTTCACGCAGACCTTGACGATCTCCTTCTCGAAGAAGCCGCGATCCTGGGCGGCCTTGCAGCGGCGCTGGCTGCGATAGGCGAAGGCATCCTGGTCGGTGCGGCTGATCTGGTGCTCGGTCGCGACGTTCTCGGCGGTCTGGCCCATCGGGTCGACGCCATAGGCCGCCTTCATGCGCGGATTGACGAAGCGCCAGCCCAGCACCGTGTCCTCGAGCTTCATCGAGCGATCGAAGGCGCCTTCGGGCTTGCCCATGACGTAGGGCGAGCGGGTCATGCCCTCGACGCCGCCGGCGATCATCAGGTCGGCCTCGCCGAGCTTCACGGCGCGCGCGGCATGGCCGGCCGCTTCGAGGCCCGAGCCGCACAGGCGATTCACGGTGGCGCCGGCAACCTCGACCGGCAGGCCGGCCAGCAGGCCTGCCATGCGCGCGACATTGCGGTTGTCCTCACCGGCCTGGTTCACGCAGCCATAGATGACGTCGTCGACCGAACCCCAGTCGACATTGGCATTGCGCTGCATCAGCGCCTTGATCGGATGGGCGGCGAGATCGTCGACCCTCATGGCGCCAAGGCCGCCGTTATAACGGCCGACGGGGGTGCGGATCGCATCGCAAATGAAGGCTTCGGTCATCTTGGGTACTCCCGACACAGCAAATCGTTGCTGCCGGGGTAGCACCGGCCGCGGGCGGTTGCCAATGGGGCCCCAATGCCTCCCGGACAGGGGGGCCATGTGTTGGGAGTGTGGCCGGTCAGCCCGGGCGCCGGCAGACCGCGTACTGGGCGTAGCCGAGATGGGGCCGATCGAAGGTGCGGACCTCGATCCCGCCGGGAATTCGCGCCAGAGCAGCCTCCAGCGCATCGCGCGGCGTCACATGGAACAGCGCCAGCCACTGGCGCAGGCTGCCGCGGAACCAGCGCGGCAGCCGCTCCTGTCCGCCGAAATCGACGAGGTGCAGCTCGCCGCCGGGCTGCAGCCAGAGCACCGCGTGGGCGAGCGCCCTCTCCCACTCCGGGATCATCGACAGGGTGTAGGAGAAGAAGATGCGCGAGAAGGCCGGCACGCCGAACAGCAGCGCCGGGTCAAAGCGGGTGGCGTCGGCATGAGCCAGGCGGATGCGCGGGCCAAGCCCTTCGCGGGTCACGCGGCGGCGTGCCGTGTCGAGCATTTCGAGCGACAAGTCGATACCGAACAGCGGCGCGGTGGGATGGCGATGCGCCACCGCGATCAGGTTGCGCGCGGTGCCGCAGCCGATCTCGAGCACACGACCACCGGGCGGCGGCGCGAGACTGTCGATCAGCCGGTCGCGACCGAGCAGATAGTATTTGCGGCTGAGATCGTAGATGTGCCGCTGACGGCGGTAGATGCCGTCCAGCAAGCCGGCATGGCCGTTCGCGGAGATGCCCTCTCCGGAGAAGCCCGTCACGGCTTCAGCACGTAGAGATGGAAGCCGCCGTAGATCGCAGACCGGTCGCGCGCCGTGAAGGCGAGCGAGGCGTCGGCCTCGTAGTGCCACTGGTCGAGCAGCTCGGGCGCGACCCTGCCCGGCAGCAGCGAAGGTTCGGCGGCGGTGCGGAAGATCACGCGTGCACCGGGCTTGGCGGTGCGCGTGATCTCGCTCCACAGCGCATTGAGCTGCGCGTCGGTCATCCAGTCCTGCGCGTCGAGCAGCACGTAGCGGTCGCGCGAGGCGGCCGGACACGAGGCGAGATAGTCGGTGACCGAGCGGTTCAGCACCTCGACCTTTTCGGCGCCGCGCTGCACGGCCGGAAAATTCTCCTGCCGCAGGTAGGGCGGCAGCGGCCCCTTGGCATCGCGCGCATAGGAGCGGCCGAAGGCCTGCCAGGCAAAGTAGTTGTCGGCGAGGCTGAAGCCGCAGGCCAGCCGTTCGAGCCGGTCGCGCAGCACCGAGCCCATGTCGCGACCGCCAGCCAGCGCCTCGTATTGCGCCGGCGGAATGCCGAGCCCGTAGAGCGACAGGCGGTTCGAGGTGGCCCAGCGCACGAGGCCCTTGTCGAACAACGGCGCCAACACGGTGTCGAAGTAGCGGCGCTGCTCCTCGATCGTGCGCGCGGCCAGCAGCCCGTTGAAGTTCACGCCATAGGCGCGCGCGGCGACGTGGGCCGCACCGATGAAGCGGCCGAGCACGCCATGGCGATAGGCGTTCTTGGCGAAGATCGAGATGCGACGCTGGCCGCCGCGATGGAGGCTGCGGCCTTCCCAGTAGGCACGGCTCTCGGCATCGAGATGCGGTGCGATCTGGCGATCGTAGGCGCGCGGATTGGCGGCCGAGTCGGCGGCGCCAAAGAAGCGGTAATAGTCCGACCAGGACGGCAGCTTGCGCGCCGCCGTGAGCTTCAGCCGGTTGAGCGCGACATGGGCCCGGCTGAGATCGACCGCGGTGATGCGCGCGGGAGCGGCCGTGAGATAGGACAGGATGTTGCAGCCGCCCGACGCGATGGCCACGATATGACAGTCCGGCGTCAGCGCCATCGCCTCGAGGTCGATCTCGGGATCTTCCCAGATCTGGGCGTAGACCAGGCCGCGGAACAACCGCTCGAACAGCTTTTCCAGAAGTCCCTCGCGGGACATGACCTTATGGCGACGCACCGCCTGCTTCAGGATCGAATGGCTCTCGGCCCGCGGATAGATCAAACCATCGACTCCGGCTCAATATCGACCATCCGACGCTAGCCGTGGTCAGTGCCAGTTTGATGACGGCTATCTGTGGGTTCTCCCGACTTGACGGGATGACTGGTTAGGCAGAAAGGTTGCCCCCATGAGCGCCCCTCTTGGCTTTGCCCTGTTCGACACGCCGATCGGCACCTGTGCCGTGGCCTGGAGCGGTCGCGGCATCGCGGGTCTGCAGCTTCCCGAACCCAATCCCGCCGCCACGCGCGCCCGCGTGAAGCGGCGCTGGCCGGGTGCCGTCGAAGCCGCCCATGTGCCGGCCGGCGTCCAGCGAGCGCTCGACCGCGTGCAGGCGCTGCTGGCGGGCGGCAACACCGATCTCGCCGACATCCCGCTCGACCTCGATGCGGCGCCCGAGTTCCATCGCCAGGTCTACGAGGTGGCGCGCACCATCCCGCCCGGCCACACCATGACCTATGGCGAGATCGCCAAGCGCCTCGGCGTGCCGCACGAATCGCGCGAGGTCGGCCAGGCGCTGGGCAAGAACCCGATCGCCATCATCGTGCCCTGCCATCGCGTGCTGGGCGCCGACGGCAAGATGGGCGGCTTCTCGGCCAATGGCGGCGTCTCGACCAAGCGGCGCATGCTGGAGATCGAGGGCGCCCCCGAAGTTGGCGCCGGACCGCTGTTCGCGGCCCGATGACGGGATTTCCCTTCAAGCCCGCGAAAGCGGTCGCGCATCTCAAGGAAGCCGATCCGGCGCTGGCCACGATCATCGATACAGTCGGCCCGTTCCGCATGCAGCTGAAAGTCTCGCGCAGCCTGTTCGGCTCGCTGGCCGAAGCCATCGTCTACCAGCAGCTCTCCAACAAGGCGGCCGCCACGATCTACGGCCGGGTCGAGGCGCTCTATCCACGCGCGACCGACGGCTTCACGCCGCGCCATATCCTGAAGACGCCGGACGAGAGCTTGCGCGGCTGCGGCCTGTCGCGCGCCAAGGTGCTGGCGGTGCAGGACCTCGCGCGCCGCGTCGACGGCGGTGAATTGCCGACGCTCGACGAAGCGCACTCGGTTCCCGACGCCGAATTGATCGAACGTCTCGTGAAGGTGCGCGGCATCGGTCGCTGGAGCGCCGAGATGTTCCTGATGTTCCGCCTCGGCCGCCCCGACGTGCTGCCGCTCGACGACTACAGTTTGCGCAAGGCCTATGCGAAGGCCTTCAGGAAGCGCGCGCTGCCGTCACCCAAGGCGCTTGAAAAAGCCGGCGAGAAGTGGCGGCCCTATCGCACGGTGGCGAGCTGGTATCTGTGGCGCGTGCTGGATCAGCCGCCGGCATGATGCGGTAAAGGCGCGTTCATGCGCCGCCACTGGAGTGACACGTTTGCTGTGACATACTCCGGTCATGGCCCTACCGTTTTCCAATACCGTCGACCGTACCCTCGAACGACTTCGCACCGCCTTCGTCGACACCGCGCGTGGCGCGCGCGAAGCGGTCGGTGCGCCGCTCCGGCCCGATCTTCCCGATGACGACATCCCGCGCCTGAAGGGCCGCATCGACGCCTGCCTCGAAGGCAAGGGCGGCGAGACGGCGCGGCGCGGACGTGCAGCGGAGCTGGGGCAGGCCTACCTGTCGCTGTCAGCCGCCGGCCGCAAGAAATTCCTGCTGACCCTGGCACGCGACTACGGCCTGCCGCGCGAGGCCGCGCTGAAGACCGTCGAGAAGTGGCGTGCCAGCAAGGATCCCGCGCGGGCGCTGCGCCGCGACCTGGAATCGCCGGCGGTGCGGTTGCTGCGCGAGTTCGTGGGCGTGCCGCAGGGCGTGAAGTTCGTCGTCGACCTGCGCGCCGAGCTTCTGACGCTTGGCCGCAGCGACGCCACCGCCAAGGCATTGAGCGAGGACCTGCGTTCGCTGCTGGGCGCGTGGTTCGACGTCGCCTTCCTTGACCTCGTCCGCATCGACTGGCGCTCGCCCGCCTCGCTGCTGGAGAAATTGGTCACTTATGAAGCGGTGCACGCGATCCGCTCGTGGCGCGACTTAAAAAACCGGCTCGATTCTGACCGGCGCTGCTTTGCCTTCTTCCATCCGCGCATGCCTGACGAGCCGCTGATCTTCGTCGAGGTCGCGCTGGTCGACGGCATGGCGGGCAACGTGCAGCGCCTGCTCGACGCGCGCGACGAGACGCACGACCCCAATCGCGCCAACACCGCGATCTTCTATTCGATCTCGAACTGCCAGCAGGGCCTGGCCGGCATCAGCTTCGGCAACTTCCTGATCAAGCGCGTGGCCAGCCAGCTCGCGCGCGACCTGCCGAACATCAAGGACTTCGCCACCCTGTCGCCGATCCCGGGCCTGCGCCAGCATGTCGAGCATCGGGTGAAGACCGAAGGCGACGCGGCGCTCACGCAAAGCGAGATCGCGTCACTGGGACCGGTGACCGACGAGGCGCACGGCGCCGCCGCCGTCCTGAAACTGCTCGCCCGTCCCAACTGGTGGGAAGTGCCGGCGATCGACAAGGCGCTGCGGCCGATCCTGACGCGGCTTGCCGCCGTCTACCTCACTGCGACCGACAAGGGCCGCGCGCTCGATCGCGTGGCGCATTTCCACCTCGGCAACGGCGCCATCGTCGAGCGGCTGAACTGGCTGGGTGACACCAGCGCCAATGGCCTGAAGCAGTCCTACGCGATGATGGTGAACTACCGCTACAAGCTCTCCGACGTCGACGCCAACCACGAGGCCTACGCCGCCGGCAAGGTCGTCGCCAGCCGCGAGGTCCGAGCGCAGGCGAAGGGGTGACGTAGAGGGTGATATGCGCCCGTGCATCGACGGGCAATATGGTCCTGTCGTGCAATTAATGGTGTAGTTACTTCGCGGAACCGCGGGGGAGCTGCATATGCCGGAAACGACCGCCGAAGTGACGACAGGCGCGAGACAGAAGCGCCTAATCCTGTTGCTGGATGGGACCTGGAACGACTGGGAAGCCAGCGACGACGACACGAACATCGTCCGGCTCGAAGACCGGATCATCCAGCATCTGCAGCCGCCGAGAGCCGTGCCCATCCCCACAGCGTCCAAGGCGGACGGCGGCACCGCCGGCACCGATCAGGTGAGCGCATTCAGATCGGCCAATCGTGACAACTACGTCTTCTACCAGCGCGGCGTCGGCACCGGTTTCAACGACAAGTTCACCGGCGGAATCTTCGGCGAAGGCCTCAGCGCCAACATACGGCGTGCCTACAAATTCCTCTCCTTCAACTACCAGGAGGGAGACGAGGTCTTCGTGTTCGGCTTTTCGCGAGGGGCGTACACCGCGAGATCCGTGATCGGCTACATCGCAGCGGCTGGATTATTGAAGCGGGAAGCCTGCTCAGCAGAAAACGAAGAGCGGGCCTGGAACTTCTACCGCACCCCGCCCGCCGACCGGATGCCGGCAGAGTGGGTCGAATTGACCGAGTACATGCACAAGCGCGAGGACTTCCGGGTCAATTTGATCGGCGTTTTCGATACGGTCGGCGCGCTGGGTGTACCGATCGGCTGGTTCGACATCGAAAACCGCCAGAAATACGCATTTCACGACGTCAACCTCTCGTCGATCACCAAGGTCAACCTGCACGCGATCGCGATTGACGAGCAGCGCAAACCTTTCAGTGCCTCGATCTGGCGGCGGCCACGTTACAAGCAATACGACACCAAGACGGAGCAGGTCTGGTTTCCAGGCGTGCACGCCGACATCGGCGGCGGTTATTACTCGACGGCAACGAGAAACAATCGCGATACGCTCGACGACATCACGCTGGATTGGATGATCCGACGGGTGAAGCGGCACTATCCGGACTTCCCGATCACCGACGGTGCTCTTCTCAGCCCCAAGGAGCACAGCGCCGCCGAGCAGCACAATTCCCGTCAACGCCAGTATCGACTGTTTCCGCGTGCGTACCGGTCCATGGCCAACATGCCGGTCAAGGATCTCAGGTTCTGGCAGACCGCAGTTTCCTACGACCGCCGCGATGGCGCCATCGAGGAAAACGTCCACATCGCGGCGCTGATGAGATTGGGACAGCCGGCCGGATTCTGGTCGGCGAAGTATGCTCCGAAGAACCTTCTGCGCGTGCTGCCTTTGATCGAAGACACCTACGCCAAGCCCGATAGCTACCCGAAGGTCTTCGTCATCGACTGGAATGGCGAGAGAATCGACAGCGCCGATCACCCCTCCGCTGCGGCGATGCTCAAGCTCATCGCCGACGCAAAGACCAAGCTAGGCATCAGTCCCTAGTCATTGAGATATTTCAGCTTCAGGCCCGGACGCGGCCATTCGAAGCTGACCAGCTTGCCGGTCATCGACAGCGTCGCGTAGGCGGTGCGCAGGTCCTTCCCGCCGAAGCAGACGTTGGTGACCATCGCGTCGGGGAACTTGTACTGCGTCACCGACTGGCCGTCGGGCGAGATGTCGGAGACCGCGCCGGTGATCAGCGTGGCGACGCAGATGTGACCCGCCGAATCGACCGCCAGCGAATCGAACATCTGGTAGCCGCCAAGGCCGGTCACCACGCGGCCCTTCTCGCCGCGATAGGCGCCGTTGGCGTCCTTGATGGTGCCGGGCGCGGAGAGATCGAAGGCCCAGAGGCGCGCCGTCGGCGTCTCGACGACATAGAGCGTCTTGCCGTCGGGCGAGAGGCCGCAGCCGTTGGGCCGCTCCAGCGGGAACACCTTCTGCTCGATCTTCGAGCCGTCGGCCTTGGCGTAGTAGACGGCGCCGCGATCGTTGTCGTGCTCGCGCGTCTTGCCGAGGTCGGTGAACCAGAAGCCGCCGGCATCGTCGAAGACGAGATCGTTCGGCCCGTTCAGCTTGCGGCCGTCGCAGCTGTCGTAGAGCGTCTCGAACTTGCCGGTCTCCGGATCGACCACCTGGATCGAGCCACCCTTGTACGAGGCGGGCTGCGTGCCGGGGAACAGGCGGCCGTCGGGCCGCTCGATCCAGTTGAAGCCGCCATTGTTGCAGACATAGATCTTGCCCTTGGGGCCCACGGCCGCGCCGTTGGGACCGCCGCCCAGCTTAGCGATGATGTGCTGCTTGCCGTCCGGCGTGACGCGGGTCAGCGTCTCGCGCGCGATCTCGACCAGGATGACCGAGCCGTCGGGCATCGCAATCGGACCTTCGGGAAATTTCAGGCCCGAGGTGATCTCCTTGAACGGCGTCGTCATGGCGTCTCTCCCGTGGTCGGTTCTTGTCGTCGTTTTCTTGTCGTCTTTTACTTGCCCTTGAAGGCGGGCTTGCGCTTGGCGAGGAAGGCCGCGACGCCTTCCTTGAAATCCTCGCTCTTGCCCAGCTCACGCTGGAAGTCGCGCTCGACGTCGAGCTGCTCGGAGAGCGTGTTGCCGCTGGCGCGGTTCATCGCCTCCTTGATGCGCGCGAGCGACATGGTCGGGCCGTCGGCCAGGCGCCGCGCGAGATCGCCCGCGGTCTTCATGAGGTCGGCATCCTCGACCACGTCCCAGATCAGGCCCCAGTCCTTGGCCTGCTGCGCGCTGATCTGCGGCGCCAGCATCGCCAGCGCCCGGGCGCGCTGCTCGCCCACCAGACGCGGCAGGAACCAGGTGCTGCCGCCGTCGGGCAGCAGGCCGATGCGCGCGAAGGCCTGCAGGAACGAGGCCGACTTGCCCGCGACGGCGATGTCGGAGGCGAGCGCGAAGCTCATGCCGACGCCGGCCGCCGGGCCGTTCACCGCCGCCACGATCGGCTTCGGCACACTGCGCATCAGGCGGATCACCGGATTGAAGAACTTGTCGAGCGCCTCGCCCGAATCCGACGTGCTGCCACGGTCGGGATCGGCAAGGTCGGCGCCAGCACAGAAGCCACGGCCCGCACCGGTGAGGAGCACGGCGCGCACCGAGGTGTCGGCGGCGAGGTCTTCCCAGCACTGCTTCAGCTCGCCGATCATCTTGCGCGACACGGCATTCAGCCGGTCCGGCGCATTCAGGGTCAGCGTGGCGAGGCCGTCGTTCTTGGCGATCTGGATCTTCTCGTAGGTCATCGGTCTCTCAACTGTCCTGGCTTAACGTCCGGTGAAATTGGGTGCGCGCTTGGCAAGGAAGGCCGCAACGCCCTCCTTGAAGTCCTCGCTCTTGCCGAGCTCGCGCTGGTGGTCGCGTTCGAGGTCGAGCTGCTGGTCGAGCGTGTTGGTGGCCGCCGCGTTGATGGCGCCCTTGATCGCGGCATAGGAGCGGGTCGGGCCGGTCGCGAGCCTGCTGGCGATCTTGCCGGCCTCGTCCATCAGCGCGGCATCGTCGACCACCTGCCAGACCATGCCCATGCGCGCGGCCTCCTCGGCCGGCACCGAACTGCCAAGCATCGCGAGCGCACGCGCGCGGGCATCGCCCACCGTGTGCGGCAGGAACCAGGTGCCGCCCAGGTCCGGGATCAGCGAGATGCGCACGAAGGCCTGGTCGAAGCGGGCCGAGCGCGCGGCGATCACGATATCGCAGGCCAGCGCCAGGTTGGCGCCACCGCCCGCCGCCACGCCGTTCACCGCGGCGACGATCGGCTTGGGGAGATCGCGCATGGCGCGGATCATGGGGTTGAAGATGCGGTCCATCGCGGCGCCCACATCGCGCGGGCCCTGGGAAGACGCATCGCCGGGACCGCCGCCCGCCAGATCGGCGCCGGCACAGAAGCCACGGCCGGTGCCGGTCAGCAGCACGCAGCGCACGGCCGCGTCCTCGCGGGCGCGCTTCAGCTCGGCGTTCATGGAGTCGATCAGCGCGTGACTCATCGCATTCAGGCGATGCGGACGATTGAGCGTCAGGGTCAGCACGCCGCCCGCGAGGGTCGAGAGGACGGGCGTTTCCGGCATTGTTTCTGGGGTCTTTTCAGTCATGGGCCAAAGACTGGCATGCGTCCGGAGGCCGCGCCATCGGGTCGCGTCGCATCGCGGCATTCGCTACCTTATCCCGGAGCATGGCCACGATCCTGATCCTGGTCGGCACCGAATCGGGCAACGCCCAGATGGTGGCCGACGCGCTGCAGCCCGTGCTGGCGACGTCCGGCCACACGGTCGACGTCACCGACAAGGCCGCGACCGCCGCCGACCTCATGGCGCACGACGTGCTCCTCGTGGTCTGCGCGACCCACGGCTCGGGCGACATACCGACCAACATCCTGCCGCTGGTCGAGGCGCTGGACCGCGACAAGCCCGACCTGTCGGGTCATCGCTACGGCGTCATCGCGCTCGGCGACATGACCTACCAGGACACGTTCTGCGGCGGCGGCAAGAAGGTCGACGAGGCGCTGGAGCGTTGCGGCGCGAGGAAGGTCGGCGAACGGCTCGAAGTCGACGCTTCCGAGCAGCCCCTGCCCGACGAAGAAGCCCTCACCTGGATCGAGGGCTGGAAGACTCAGGTTTGATTCCGACTTGATCTCCTCCCCATTCAAATGGGGAGGTGTCGACGTCTTACGTCGACGGAGGGGTCATGTGTGGCCGTCGTTCTTCGGCGCTTTCGGACATTGCAAGCAATGTCCTGTCGCTCAACGGGCCGAGCTCCGCTCGGCCCCTCAATCCGGCAACGTAAAGATCTCGACCGGATCTCGCACGCCGCGCAGGCGATGCTTGCCCAGCGACTTCATCGGGCGCGGGCAATCCTCGTGGAATTCGGCGGAGGCGCAGACGCGGACTTCCAATGCCTTCGTCAGGCCCTCGAGCCGTGACGCTCGGTTGACGGCGGAGCCGATGACGGTGAAGTCGAGCCGGTCCTCGGTGCCGATGTTGCCGAAGGTCACCGTGCCAACGTGGAGCCCGATGCCGAACTTGATCGGCTCGGCGCCGCCGGTGGCGCGCGCTTCGTTGGCGGCGTCGGCATCGCCGATCACCTGCTGGGCGGCTTCGAGCGCGGCGGCCGTCACCATCGGCATGAACAGCGCATCCTCGGCCGGAAAGTAGGCCATCACGCCGTCGCCGATGAATTTCAAAATCTCGCCGCCATGCTTTTCGAGCGCATCACCGATCAGCTGGAAATAGTTGTTGAGCAACTCCAGCACCTGGTCAGGCTGCAGGCGCTCGTTGAGGCCGGTGAAGTCGCGCAGGTCGGAGAACCACAGGACGGCGCGGATCTCCTCGCCGTCGCCGCGCCGGATCGCGCCGTTCAGGATGCGCTGGCCGACCTGACGACCGAGATAGGTCTCGGTGATGGTGTGGGCGACGCTCTCCTCGATATGCATCTCGGTGATCGCGCCCATCATGTCGACGAGCCGCGTGAGATCGTCGATGTCGGCGTCGCTGAACCCGTCCCTGGCGTCGGTCGCGAAAGCCACGACCGGCATCGGCCCGTCGCGGCGGATATGCATCGGCAGCGAATAGTAGTCGGTGCCGCCGCCGCTCCTGACCTCGTGCAGCACCTCGTGATTCTTCTCGGTCAGGCGATCGAGCCGATAGCGCACCGGCGCACTACTTTCGCGCACTTCCTGGATCGGACTGCCGATATAGGCCGAGGTGAACTGCACGCCATAGGCGCGCGCGATCGATTCGACCTTCTCGCCACGCCGCCACAGATAGCCCATCGCCTGAAGCTGCGGATGCACGAGCTGCAGGCCGACATACATGCGCCACAGCGGCACGCCGGCCGCCAGCACGCGGTTCATCAGCTGCTCGATGAAGTCGGCCGGCCGGCGGACCAGCCGCCCCTCGCGGGTCAGCCACTTGGCGACCGGCAGCAGCCGGTCGCCTGTGGTTGCCTCGCCGCTCAGGAGCCGCTCACGACGGCGGCGACTTCCTCGCCGGAGGTGCGGAAGACGCGGTTGGCCGAGACGTCGGCGATCTTCTCGATATTGTCGGCGACGTCCTCGATGGTCGGCGCGCGGCCGTCGATCTTCAGGCCCTCGGCCTCGCGATACTCGATACGCGCGAAGGTGCCGGCGCCGGCGCTCCAGATGTCGCCGGTGCGTTGGCACTGCTCGCTGCACAGGAAGGCGACCATCGGCGAGACGAACTCGGGCTTCAGCTTGGCCAGCGCCTCGGGTGTCATCAGGCTCTCGGTCATGCGCGTGGCGGCGATCGGCGCCAGCGCGTTCATCATGATGTTGTACTTCTGGCCCTCGAGGCGCAGCGCGTTCATGAAGCCCACGACCGCGAGCTTGGCACCGCCATAGTTCGACTGGCCGAAGGTGCCGTAGATACCCGAGTTCGACGAGGTGACGACGACCCGACCATAGGCCTTGGCGCGCATGATCGGCCAGGCGGCGTGCGTGACATAGGCGGTGCCGAGGAAGTGGACCTTCACGACGAACTCAAAATCCTCGGTCGTCATGTTGTGGAAGGTCTTGTCGCGCAGGACGCCGGCATTGTTCACCACGATGTCGACCGTGCCGAAGGCATCGACGGCGGTCTTCACGATGTTGGCGGCGGTCGCGGCCTCGGCGACGGAATCATAGTTGGCGACGGCCTGGCCGCCGGCCGCCTTGATCTCGTCGACCACCTTGTCGGCCGCGGCGTGACCGCCACCCTTGCCGTCGACCGCGCCACCCGGATCGTTCACGACCACCTTGGCGCCACGGCTGGCCAGCAGGAGCGCGTGCGCGCGGCCGAGACCGTTGCCCGCGCCGGTGACGATGGCGACGCGGTTGTCGAAGCGGATTGTCATTTCTGTCCTCTACTCTTTCTTGAGAATCACGACCGAGGCCACGGCCTCTTCCATGCCGATCACGCCGCCGCCGTTTTCGGCGAGCGCAACCTTCGCGCCTTCCACCTGACGGGCGCCGGCCTCGCCGCGCAGCTGCATGGCAAGCTCGGCCAGCATCGACAGGCCAGTGGCGCCGACCGGATGGCCCTTGGAGACGAGGCCACCCGACGTGTTGACCGGCAACTTGCCGCCGGGGCCGGTGGCGCCCGACTCGACGAACTTGCCGCCTTCGCCCTCGGGGCAGAAGCGCAGCATTTCGCACTGGTAGATCTCGCAGAAGCTGGTGGCGTCGTGGACCTCGGCGACGTCGATGTCCTCAGGGCCAAGGCCCGCCATCTTGTAGGCCTTGTCGCCGGCCGCGCGCGTCAGGCCCGGCTCGTCGAGATTGCGATACTTGCCGCCGGAGAAGCCGACGCCCGCGATCTTGAGAGCGCGGTCCTGTACTTCCTTGGGCTGCTTCTCGAGATACTCGGCCGAGCAGAGCAGCGCGGCGGCCGCGCCGTCGCCGATCGGCGCGCACATGGCGCGGGTCAGCGGGAAGGACACGGGGCGATCCTCAAGCACCGACTGCGGCGTCATCTGGAAGCGGTACTGCGCCTTCTCGTTCAGCGCGCCGTAATTGTGGTTCTTGGCGGCGCCGGCAGCGATCTGGGCCTGCGTCGTTCCGTACTTCCACATGTGCCACTTGGCCTGCATGGCATAGGTGTCCATGAAGATGGTGCGGTCGTCGCCCGGCTTGAACTCCGAGCCGACCATCTTGCCGACCCGGTTCATCTCCTCGACCAGCCGGTCGTGCTGGCTGGTGATGTAGCCCTGGTTGAAAAGTCCCGCCGTGCGCTCGGGCGCCTCCGGGCTGAACAGCTTCTCGACGCCGAGGCAAAAGGACAGCTCGTGCGTACCGGCCAGCACGTCCTTCCAGGCGCCCATGAAGGCGGTCGAGGCGGTGGCGCAGGCATTCTCGACGTTGAACATCGGCACCCGCTCGGGAAACAGCCCCTCCTCGACCAGCGGCTGGAACAGCGCCTGGCCACGGATCGAGTTCTGGCCCCAGAAGCCCATGCCGCAATTGCCCAGCCAGCCGGTCTCGATATCCGTGCCCTTTTCCATGCCGGCATCCTTCAGGGTGCCGAGATAGGCCTCGCGGGCCAGGTCGCCGAAGCTGAGGCCGGGGTGCTTCTTGAAGACGGTCGTGTAGGCGCCGATCACGTAGACGTCGCGCATGGGGCGGTTTCCTCAGGTTGGCTTTGGCCGCATTTGAGCGTATCCAAACGGCTTACGCTAGGAGAACGAACATGGCTGCAGCGGCCCAGGCGAAACCTCCCCACGTCGATGCCACGATCGCCGAGCTGAAGGCGCTTTTCGGCGACCGGGTCAGCACCGCGCACGCCGTGCGCGAACAGCACGGCAAGGACATTTCGTATCACGAAGCGCACCTGCCGGACGCCGTGGTCTTCGCCGAATCGACAGAGGAAGTGCAGCAGATCGTCCAGCTCTGCGCCCGCCACAAGACGCCGATCATCCCGTTCGGCACCGGCACCTCGCTGGAGGGCCATATCAGCGCCCCCAATGGCGGCATCTCGCTCGACGTCAGCCGCATGAACAAGGTGCTGCAGGTCAACGAGGCCGACCTCGACGTGGTGGTCCAGCCCGGCGTCACCCGCAAGCAGCTCAACGAATACCTGCGCGCGACCGGTCTCTTCTTTCCGATCGATCCGGGCGCCGACGCCTCGATCGGCGGCATGACCAGCACGCGCGCCTCCGGCACCAACGCCGTGCGCTACGGCACGATGCGCGAGAACGTGCTGTCGCTGCAGGTCGTGACGCCCGACGGACGGATCATGCAGCTCGGCCGCCGCTCGCGGAAGTCGAGCGCGGGCTATGACCTGGTGAAGCTGTTCGTGGGCTCCGAGGGGACGCTCGGCGTCATCACCGAGATCACGCTGCGCCTTTACGGCACGCCGGAATCGATGGTCGCCGCGACCTGCGCCTTCGACGACCTCGAAGGCGCGGTCAACACGGTGATCCAGACCATCCAGTCCGGCATCCCGGTGGCGCGCATCGAGCTGATGGACACCTACACCGTCGACACGGTGAACCAGTATTCCAAGCTCTCGCTGCCGCAGAAGAACCTGCTGCTGCTGGAGTTCCACGGCACCGAGGCCGGCACCAAAGAACAGGCCGAGATGGTGCAGGCTATCGCCGGCGAGAATGGCGGCGGCGACTTCGCCTGGACCAACCAGGCCGAGGAACGCAGCAAGATGTGGCAGGCCCGCCACGACGCGGCGTGGGCGGCCAAGGCCTACAAGCCGGGCTGGGGCATGTGGGCGACCGATGTCTGCGTGCCGATCAGCAAGCTCGCCGAATGCATCCTCGAGACGCAGAAGGACATCCAGGCCAACGGCCTCTACGCCCCGATCGTCGGCCATGTCGGCGACGGCAACTTCCATCTCACCATGATGGTCGACCCCAACGACCCGACCTACCTGCCGCGCGCCGAAGGCCTCAACGACCGCATGATCGCGCGCGCCCAGAACCTCGGCGGCACCTGCACCGGCGAGCACGGCGTCGGCATCGGCAAGATCAAGTACCTCTACCAGGAGCACGGCGAGGCAATGTCGCTGATGCGCTCGATCAAGAAGGCGATCGACCCGGACAACATCATGAACCCGGGCAAGATCATCGGGCCGATCAACTAGTCGTCAGACCACGAGAAAACAAAAGGGCCGGCAATCGCCGGCCCTTTTCCGTTGAGGAGCGAATTCAGCCGCCGGAAGCGACGATGCACTCCCTGACGCGCTTCCAGGCCGCGGGAGCGCTCTTGCCGAGATTGACGTCGTCGCGATCCTCACTGCCGCCCAGCAGCACGCTGTAGCCGCCCTTCGCGGCAATCATCTCGATCGCCGTCGCCGGCATGGTCATCCACATGCGCGCGCCGTTGGCCTCTACCGTCAGGTTCCATTGCAGGCCGGTCGCCGGCTCGCGCAGGGGAACGACGATGGAGTTGGGGAACTTGCCCTTGCGGTTCTCGGCGCGGACGCTGACATAGGCATCGCCATTGGTGCGCATCGCCATGATGTCGTCGCGACCGCCAACGCGGTGGAAGGCGCGGCAATTCGTGATGCCGTTCGCTTCCTTCTCGCGCGAGAAGGTCCAGTTGTCGAAGCCCTTGCCGAAAGGCTGCTGGCCATTTTGCGCCAGCGCCATCGACGTCATTCCCGCGAGGCACAGGCCCGCGAGCACGCTCTTTACCGGCATCTACCCTCTCCCCAGAGTTCGGGCGGATAGAAGCCGATGGCCGGCAACACGGTCAAGATCAGGGCAAGCCGCAGAAACAAAAAGGGCCGGCATTCGCCGGCCCTTTTCTAGTGAAGCAGGTGCGCCTTACTTGGCGGCCTGGATCATGATCTCGACCGAGAGGCCGGGAGCCGCGAGCTTGGCTTCGACCGTCGCGCGGGCCGGGGCGTTGCCGGGGGAGACCCAGGCGTCCCAGACTTCGTTCATCTGGCTCCAGGTCGAGATGTCGGTCAGCCAGATGTTGGCCGAGAGCACCTTCGACTTGTCGGTGCCGGCTTCCTTGAGGAACTTGTCGACCTTGTCGAGGATCTGCTTGGTCTGGCCCTTCACGTCGGCCTTGGCGTCGTCGGCGGTGAGGCCGGCGAGATAGACCGTGTTGCCATGGACCACCGCGCTGCTCATGCGGGCGCCGGCGTTGATACGGGTGACGCTCATTGACTTTCTCCTTCTTGGAATTCGAAGCGGCGGGACCTTAGCAGAGCCTATATCGCCGCGACGACCATGATTTCGACCTTCATGTTCGGGTCGTTCAGCCGGGCCTGGACGGTGGCGCGGGCGGGCGTTTGGCCCGGCACGACCCAGGCGTCCCAAACTTTATTCATGGCGGCAAAATCTGCGATATCGCTCAGCCAGATCGTGGCGGTCAGGATCTTCGTCTTGTCGCTGCCGCCCTTGGCCAGCAGCGAGTCGATCTCGGCCAGCGCCTGCTGCACCTGGCCGGTGATGTCGAGGCTCGTATCCTCGGGGATCATGCCCGAGCAATGGATGCGGTTGCCCAGGGTGACGGCCTCGCTCATGCGCGGGCCGACGTCGATTCGCGTGATGTTGCTCATGCGAACAACCCTAAAGCGGCCTTTCGGCTCGCACAACGGACCGGGAACGTACTCCACCCTCCCCGCGCGCCCGGATCGCGATAAAGTCTCCTCCGCGCATCGGAGATAATGCACCCATGACCATCAAGCGCCCGCTCGACGGGATGCTCGTCCTCGATCTCGGGCAAATCTACAACGGCCCCTATTGCGGCCTGCAGCTCGCCTTCATGGGCGCCCGCGTGCTCAAGATCGAGCCGCCGGAGGGCGACGTGGTGCGCCGCCGCAAGCGCGAGGTCGAGCCCTATCCGCTGGTGATGCTGAACTCCAACAAGGAGTCGGTCGTCCTCGACTTCAAGCAACCGCGTGGCAAGGAAATCTTTCTCGACCTCGTCGCCAAGGCCGACGTGCTGATCGAGAACTTCGCCGCCGGCGTGATGGATCGCCTGGGCCTCGGCTACGACGTTTTGAGCAAACTGAACCCGCGCCTCGTCTATGGCGGTAGCTCGGGCTTCGGCCTCGACGGTCCCTATCGCGACCTCGCGGCGATGGACGTCACCATCCAGGCGATGAGCGGCATCACCAATGCCACTGGCGACGCCGACGGACCGCCGACCAAGGCCGGCGCCGCGGTGTGCGATTTCCTCGCCGGCATCCATCTCTGCGCCGGCATCCTGGGCGCACTGGTGCAACGCGAGCGCACGAGCAAGGGACAGCGCGTCGAGGTCGCCATGCACGAGGCCGGCGCGATCTCCATCGCCTCGGCGCTGGGCGCGGTGATGGACGGCGACAAGAACGTGCCCGACCGCACCGGCAACCGGCACCCCGCGCTCGCCATGGCGCCGTACAACACCTACCGCTGCAGCGACGGCTATGTCGCGATCTTCACCTCGGCCGAGCGTCACTGGGTGTCGATGTGCGAGATGCTGGGCCGCAAGGACTGGCTCGCAAATCCGGAGCTTGCGACCACACCCGGCCGGGCGAAAAACATGGCCATGATCGACGACACGGTCGGCGCGTGGACGCTGACGAAGACCAAGGACGAAGTGCTGGCTGCGCTCAACGAAGCGCACGTGCCCTGCGCCCCGGTGAAAACCGCGCGCGAAGTCGCTTACGATCCGCATCTCGAGGCGCGTGGCTTCTGGGTCGATGTCGAGCATCCGCGCCGCGGCAAGACCCGCGTGCCGATCTCGCCCATCCGCCTCCACACCGGCGGCAAGTCGGAGATCAAGCGCGCGGCGCCGACATTGGGTCAGCACACCGATGCCGTGCTGGCCGAGCTTTTAGGCCTGCCGGCCGACGAGCTGGTGCGCCTGCGCGCCGATGAGGTCACAGTCCCGGTAACGGAACGGAAGAAGAAGTAACGAACGAAAGAGGAAACGCCATGCCGATCATCGACTCGCAGGTCCATGCGTACGAAGCCAACACGCCCAAGCGACCGTGGGCGACGGTGCCGAACTGGCCGCCTCACGTGACGGGCGAAGAGATGGTCGCGGCGATGGACAAGGTCGGCGTCGACGGCGCGATCTTCATCTCGTCCTTCTCGATGTACCGCTACGACGGCAGCTACGCCGAGGAAGTGGCGCGCCAGCATCCCGGCCGCATGGCCATCGTGAAGCCGGTCGATCCGGACGACAAGAACGTCGCCGACGTGGTCGCGAAGTGGAAGGAAACGCAGGGCGCCGTCGGCATCCGCATCTTCCTGCGCGAGGAGGAGAAGCGCGCGCCCGAGCATCCCGGCCTTGACCGCATCTGCAAGGCCGCCGTGGACTACGACCTGCCGCTCAATTTCCTGTTCTGGGGCCGGGTCGACGATGGCATCAAGATCATCGATCGCCATCCCAACACGCGCTTCATCGTCGACCATCTCGGCCTGCTGCAGCCGCGCGATCCGCCGGCGCCCGCCGAGCCGTGGGCCGACCTGCCGAAGATTCTCGACCTCGCGAAGCGCCCCAACGCGGTGATCAAGGTGAGCGGCGCCTGCACGCTGTCGAAGCAGCCCTACCCGTTCCCCGACATCTGGGATCCGCTGAAGCGCGTGTTCGACGCGTGGGGCTTCGAGCGCTGCCTGTGGGGCACCGACTGGACGCGCGCCTTCGCCGTCGTGAACTACGAGAACGCGGTGAAGCCGTTCCTGGAGACGAAGACGCTCAGCGACAGCGAACGCGCCATGCTGATGGGCGGCGCCTGCACCAAGGCCTACGGCTGGTCGCCGAAGAAGTAAGCTCTTACGGACCGCGGGCCTCCGGCCCGCTCATGAATCTGAGCGGGCCGGAGGCCCGCGGTCCGTTTGAGATCAGGCCGTCGAGCGGACCAGCTTGCCGGGACGGGCGCCGGTTTCGACGCCCTTCTCGAAGATCGGCGTGCCGGAGCAGATCGTCATGTCGTAGCCGTCGACGCTCTGGACCAGACGGCGGCCGCCGGCCGGCAGGTCGAAGATCATTTTCGGGCTGTGCAGGTTGAGGCCGTCGAAGTCGATGACGTTGACGTCCGCCTTCATGCCCGGCTGCAGACGACCGCGATCCTTGAAGCCGTAGAAGTCGGCGGTGCTGCTGGTCATGCGCTTGACCACGAACTCCAGGCCAAGGCGCGGTCCACGGGTGCGGTCACGCACCCAGTGCTGCAGCATGGAAGTGTTGAGCGAGGCATCGCAGATCACGCCGCAATGCGCGCCACCGTCGGACAGGCCGAGGATGGTGTGCGGGTCCTCGATCATCTCGCGCACGACCTCGAGATCGCCGTGCACGTAGTTGGTGACCGGGAAATAGACCATGCGGTTCTCGGCGCCGGTCAGGTAGTCGTAGCAATATTCCTGCGGCGTCACGCCCGCGTCCTTGGCCAGCGCCTCGATGCTGCGCTCCGGCGCGGGCTCGTAGTCCGGCTTGTCGCCGAGCGGATACATGCGGTCCCAACGCGTCGCGATCTGTCGCGACAGCGGCGGCAGCACTTCGAGCAGGCGCGGCGAGGCTTCCTGCGACAGGATCAGGCGGCGCACTTCCGGCGTGCGCAGCTTGGCCAGCATCTCGGCCGGCGGCAGATGAGCCAGTTCGGCGTAGCCCTCGCGCAGGCCGAACGGATTGAGCGAAGTATTGAGGCCGAGCGTCAGGCCCACGGGGCGTCCCGCGACCTGGGCATAGAGCGGCAGGTTGTCGGCGCGGCAGGCGCGCACGCCGTCCATCAGGCGCTTGTAGCGCTGCGGATCGTAGCTGCGGTCGGTGAGCAGGAACCAGACCGGCCGGCCGCTGTGCTTGGCGACTTCACGGACCCAGTTCCACTCCGCCTTCTCGTCGTCGAAGTCGGACAGGAAGCCGAACGTGCCGACGCCGGCGCGGCCCATCGCCTTGCCGATCGCGATCAGCTCCTCATGCTCGGCATAGCGGCCGGGCACCAGGTCGCCGGCCAAGGTCTTGTGCTGGTCGGTGCGGCTGGTGGTGAAGCCGACGGCGCCCGCCTTCAGCGCTTCCTCGGTGAGGCGCGCCATCAGCTCGATATCCTCGGCCGTCGCCATCTCGCGCTTGATGGCGCGCTCGCCCATCGCATAGACCCGCAGCGGATGGTGGGCGACCTGGGCGCCGATATCGATGGTGCGCGGCAGGCGGTCCAGCGCGTCGAGATATTCCGGGAAGCTCTCCCAGTCCCACTTCAGGCCTTCGGTGAGGGTGATGCCGGGGATATCCTCGACACCCTCCATCATCTCGATGAGGGCCTTCTGATGCTCGTTGCGCACCGGCGCAAAGCCGACGCCGCAATTGCCGAACACGAGTGTCGTGGCGCCATGCCAGGAAGACGGCGCCAGCACCGGATCCCAGGTCGCTTGACCGTCATAATGAGTGTGAACGTCGACCCAGCCCGGCGTGACCAGCCGTCCCTCGGCCTTGACCTCGCGCTTGCCCGGACCCGCCTTGCCGCCGACCTGGACGATCTTGTCGCCGTCGATGGCCACGTCGCCCTGAAACGCCGGCGCGCCCGTGCCGTCGACGATGGTGCCGCCCCGGATGACGATGTCGTGCATGGCCTGTCCCGCTACCTGTGAAATGGAGCCGTAACCTTTCCACACACGGCCGGGCCCGAAAAGACAGAAGCCATGCATTACTGGCTTCCGGTCATTCAGTGCGGAATTGCTGACTCATTTTCCTCGCCATTCAAATGGGGAGGTGGCCCGAAGGGCCGGAGGGGTCATGACCCCATCGCCCCGTATGACGGGGCACTTCCCCATTTGAATGGGGAAGCAAATAATCTCCGAAGGACTCTAAGAGCGTTCTCGAATGTCGCTGAACTTCACCTTCGTGCTCTTCTCGGCGATGTAGCCCAGCTCCCAGGCGTTGCGCGCCAAGAACACCGGCGAGCCGTCGCGGTCCTCGGACATGCCGCCGCGATTGGCCGACATGAACTCTTCCAGGTCGGCCTTGGTCTCGGCGGAGATCCAGCGTGCGGTCTCGAACGGCGCAGGTTCGAGATCGATATGGACGTTGTACTCGGCCTCGACCCTGGTCTTCAGCACGTCGAGCTGCAGCTCGCCGACGACACCGACGATATGGTCGCCGCCGATGACGCGACGGAACACCTGCGTCACGCCCTCTTCCGCGAGGTCCTCCAGCGCGCGCCGCAGCTGCTTGGACTTCATCGGATCCTCCAGCCGCACGCGGCGCAGGATTTCCGGCGCGAAGTTCGGGATGCCGGTGATCTTGAGCGTCTCGCCCTCGGTCAGCGTGTCGCCGACGCGGAGCACGCCGTGGTTGGGAATGCCGATGATGTCGCCGGGCCAGGCCTCGTCGACGATCTCGCGTTCGCGGGCGAAGAACAGGATCGGCGAGTTGACCGCCATCACCTTGGACGTGCCCATCTGCGTCAGCTTCATGCCGCGACGGAACTTGCCGCTGCACAGGCGCAGGAAGGCGATGCGATCGCGATGATTGGGATCCATGTTGGCCTGGACCTTGAACACGAAGCCCGAGACCTTGGGTTCGGTCGGCTGGATGGGCCGCGGCTCGGCGGGTTGCGGGCGCGGCGGCGGCGCCCAGGCCGCGATCGCGTCCAGAAGCTCCTTCACACCGAAATTGTTGTAGGCCGAGCCGAAGAACACCGGCGAGAGATGCCCCGCGCGATAGCTTTCGAGATCGAACGCCGGATAGCCCGCGCGCACCAGCTCGACTTCCTCGGCAAAGTTCGAATCGGAAATCTGGTAATTCTCGATCACCTCGCCGATGCGGCTGCGGTCGGTGTTGTCGAACACCAGCATGCGGTTGTTGTTGAGATCGTAGGTGCCCTTGAAGTTCTGGCCCGAGCCGGTCGGCCAGGTCATGGGCGAGACGTCGAGCGCCAGGGTCGAGGCGACCTCATCCAGAAGCTCGATCGGGTCCTTGGACTCGCGGTCCATCTTGTTGATGAAGGTGACGATCGGCACGTCGCGCAGGCGACAGATCTCGAACAGCTTGCGCGTGCGCGCCTCGATGCCCTTGGCGGCGTCGATCACCATCACCGCCGAATCGACGGCGGTCAGGGTGCGGTAGGTGTCCTCGGAGAAGTCCTCGTGGCCCGGCGTGTCGAGCAGGTTGAAGACCGCGCCGCCATACTCGAAATGCATCACCGAGGTGGTGACCGAGATGCCGCGCTGCTGCTCGATCTTCATCCAGTCCGAGCGCGCCCGCCGCGCCTCGCCGCGCGCCTTCACGGCGCCCGCCACATGGATGGCGCCGCCGAACAGCAGCAGCTTTTCCGTCAGCGTCGTCTTGCCGGCGTCAGGGTGCGAGATGATCGCAAACGTACGCCGCAGGCCTGCCGGATGGCCGGCCAGGGCAGAATCGGACGCGACGGCGGGAGCGGCGGAATCGGGCACTTTTGACCTTTGGGAGGGGTGGCGTGGGGGTAGCGGAGGCAGGCCCGGGCGTCAACTCGGCCGTGGGCAGTTCTCCCGGGGCTCCCGCTTGGTCGCGTTGCCGAGGTTTGTTAGTACGACGGCGGTCATTTTCCGGTGCGCGGCGCGCTTCCGGCTGGGGTGGATTGGGGTCAATGGACAAGACGAAGGCTGGCAAGACGCCAATCGCGCTCCGCGTGCTGAAAGAGCTGGTGCTCCCGGTCGCCGGCGGCGTCGCCTACGGCGCGATCGTGGCCCAGGCCAAGCAGATGCCGCTCGACGGCGTGACGGCGGGCGGCGTGGCGTTCTTCTGCATCCTGGCCGCGCAGGGCCTGATCCTGCGGGCGGCCCGGAATGCCCGCGTCGAGCAGCCCGCGGCGAAGGCCGCCGTCCTCGCGGCCTTGCCCGAGCCGACCAAGCTGCTCCCCGCTCCGGAAAAAGCACCCGACACGGAAGCCGTGAAGGAGCCCGCGAAGGAACCGGAGAAAGCCGCGGAGCCCGTGCCCGTGCTCGTCATGGGACCGTCCGTCGAACCGGTCGTCGCGCCCGTCGCCGTGACGGTCATCGAGCTGGCGCTCACGCCCGCCCCCACCGCCAAACCCGCCAACGACTTCGTCAGCATCCGCGTCGGCGTCGAGGAGCTGAAGGAACAGGGCGCCTGGCCGGAGCCCGAACCGGAAAAGCAGGAGGACGGCCAGCGCCCGCTCTTCCGCAACCTCGCCCATTCACCGGCCAAGCGGACACCCGTGGAAGCGCTGGCGCCGAAGCAGCTCCTCGACCTGAAGATGCCCTACCAGGCCGTGCTCAACGCCGCCGTGAATTTCGAGCGCGAGGTGAAGCGCCACGCCGACATGGCCGACGACCGCGCCGTCCCCCTCGACAGCCTGTTCGAGCAGGAGCGCTTCAGCCTGTCGAAGGACAAGCTCCAGCAGCTCGATACCTTGCGCCGCATCCGGAACAACATCCTCAACGGCTTCGAGACACTGGTCGATCCTGTCGAGGCCACCGCCCTCGTCGCGGCTTTCGACCGCGCGGCCTCGTGGTTCGGTCCCGCCAAGGCTGAGCCCGCGAAGGAAGAGCCGGAGAAGCCGACCCAGGACGAATCGGAGAAACCCGCTGAGGACAAAGCGGAGAAAAAGGCCGACGCCGTCGAAAGTTGAGCCGAGAGTTTGCGGGAGCAGACGGCGGGACTAAACTCCTGCCATGAACCCCGACCAGCTCAAAACCTTCATCGGCAGCTTCTGGGACGACCAGATCCTGCCGTCCCTCACCGACTACATCCGCATCCCCAACAAGTCGCCGTCGTTCGACCCCAAGTGGGAGGAGAACGGCTTCATGGAGCAGGCGGTCACGCTGATGACCGACTGGGCGAGGCCGCACGTCGCCGCCTTCGCGGGCGCGACGATGGAGGTGGTGCGGCTGCCGGGGCGCACGCCGCTGATCTTCATCGAAATCCCGGGTGACGATAACGACGACACCGTCCTGCTCTACGGCCATCTCGACAAGCAGCCCGAGATGAAGGGCTGGGCCGAGGGCATGGGGCCGTGGATCCCGGTGCGCAAGGACGACAAGCTCTACGGCCGCGGTGGCGCCGATGATGGCTACGCGATCTATGCCTGCTTCGCCGCGTTGCTGGCGCTGCAGGAGCAGAAGGTGCCGCGGGCCCGCTGCGTCATCATGATCGAGGGCTGCGAGGAATCCGGCAGCTACGACCTGCCCTTCTATGTCGACCATCTGCTCGACCGGATCGGCGACCCGTCGCTG
The DNA here is from genome assembly GCF_058806575.1 of Reyranella sp. GW821-FHT12G01. Taxonomy (NCBI): domain Bacteria; kingdom Pseudomonadati; phylum Pseudomonadota; class Alphaproteobacteria; order Hyphomicrobiales; family Reyranellaceae; genus Reyranella; species Reyranella sp. GW821-FHT12G01. The sequence continues at coordinate 1,696,487 of NZ_JBXAPV010000001.1, read as the reverse complement.
GTCGTCTGCCTCGATTCGGGCTGCGGCGATTGGGACCGGATGTGGCTCACCACGTCGTTGCGCGGCATCGCCGCCGGCACGCTCAAGGTGCGCGTCCTGAATGAGGGCGTTCACTCGGGCGACGCGTCGGGCATCGTGCCTTCGTCGTTCCGGATCACGCGCGCGTTGCTGACGCGGCTGGAGGACGAGGCGACCGGCGAGATGAAACTGCCGGAGCTGTTCGTGCAGATCCCGCCGCAACGCATCGCGCAGGCCTCCGAAGCCGCCCGCGTGCTGGGCGACGAGGTCTATCGCAAGTTCCCCTTTGCCGGCACGACCAAGCCGATGGTCGACGATCTCGGCCAGATGGTGCTGAACCGCACCTGGCGGCCGCAGCTCGCGACGGTCGGCATGGCGGGCTATCCCGAACCGATCGACGCCGGCAACGTGCTGCTGCCCTACACCGAGGCGAAGATCAGCGTGCGCACGCCGCCGACGCTCGACGCGAAGGCCGCCGCGCAGGCGATCAAGAAGGCGCTGGAATCCGATCCACCCTATGGCGCCACCGTCGAGTTCGACGCCGGCGAAGGCGGTCAGAGCGGCTGGCACGCGCCGCCGCTGGCGCCGTGGCTCGAGAAGGCCGTGACCGAGGCTTCGCAGGAAGCCTTCGGCGAGCCGGTCGCCTACATGGGCGAAGGCGGCACGATCCCGTTCATGGGCATGCTGGGCGACAAGTTCCCCAAGACGCAGTTCGTGATCACCGGCGTGCTCGGTCCGCATTCGAATGCGCATGGGCCGAACGAGTTCCTGCACATTCCGACGGGGAAGAAGGTGACCGTCGCGACGGCGCTGATGATCAAGGCGCACTACGAGCGGAAGAAGAAGTAGGCGTTGAATTTGCCTCCCCATTCAAATGGGGAGGTGGCGGGCGTCTTACGCCGACGGAGGCGTCATGACCCCATCGCCCCCGTAAGACGGGGGCACTTCCCCATTTGAATGGGGAAGGAAGCTTTAGCCGCCCAGCTCTTCCTTGAGCATTTCGAGTTCGAGCCATTCGGTTTCGGCGGCTTCGATCTCGGCTTGCGCGGTGCCGATGCGGGTGGTCTTCGACTGAAAGCTCTTGGGATCGCGGCGGTAGAGGTCGGGGTCGGCTAGCGCCTGCTGCAAAGTCGCGATCTCGGCCTGCAGGGCTTCGATCTTCTTCGGCAATTCGACCAGGGCGCGCTCGCGTTTGTAGCCCAGGCGGGCCTTGGCCTGCCCGGCCGGCTTCGGCGGCGCCTTGTCCTTCGCGCGCGAGGGCGTGACGCCGGTCGGCTCCACCCTTGGGCCGCGCTGGTTCACATAGTCAGTGTAACCGCCGGCATATTCCGTCGCGGTGCCGTCGCCTTCGAGCACGATGGTCGAGGTCACGAGCCGGTCGAGGAAGTCGCGGTCGTGGCTCACCAGCAGGACGGTGCCGTCGTAATCGTCGAGCGCTTCCTGCAGCAGGTCGAGCGTGTCGGCGTCGAGATCGTTGGTCGGCTCGTCGAGCACGATCATGTTCGAAGGTGCTGCCAGCGCCTTGGCGAGCAGCAGGCGGTTGCGTTCGCCGCCCGAGAGCGTGCGCACCGGCTGGCGCGCCTGCTCGTCGCGGAACAGGTATTCGCGCAGGTACGTCATCACATGCGTGAGATGACCGCGCACCAGCACATGGTCGTTGCGGTCGGCCAACGTCTCCCACGGCGTCTTGTCGGGATCGAGGCCGATGCGGCGCTGGTCGATCACCACCGGCATCAGGTTGGCGCCGAGCTTCACCGTGCCGCTGTCGGGCTCGAGCTCGCCCATCAGCATCTTGAGGAGCGTCGTCTTGCCCGCGCCATTCGGCCCGATCAGGCCGATGCGGTTCTTACGGAAGATGCGCGTCGAGAAATCCTCGACGATGATCTTGTCGCCCCAGCGCTTGGTGATGTTGCGCGCCGTGACGACCAGCGCGCCCGAGGCTTCGGCGCTGCCGGCCTCGATGGTGGCGCGGCCCACGGGGCCGATCTGCTGGCTGCGCTGCTGGCGAAGTGCCGCGAGCGCGCGCAGGCGGCCTTCGTTGCGCGTACGGCGAGCGCGAATCGACTTGCCGGCCCATTCGGTCTCGCGCTCGATCAGGCGGTCGAGCTTGTGCCGCTCGGTCGCCTCGCGTTCGAGAATGTCGTTCGACCAGGTCTCGAACTCGCCATAACCCTTGTCGAGGCGGCGCACGATGCCGCGGTCGAGCCACAGCACGGCGCGTGTCAAATTGGTGAGGAAGCGCCGGTCGTGGCTCACCAGCACATAGGCGCCGCGCCACTTCGAGAGCTTCTCCTCCAGCCACTCGATGGTCGGCAGGTCGAGATGGTTGGTCGGCTCGTCGAGCAGCATCACGTCGGGCTCGCCGATCAGCACGCGCGCCAGCGCCGCGCGGCGCGCCTCGCCGCCCGAAAGCGTGGTCGGATCGCGCCCGCTGTCGAGCTTCATGTCCTCGAGGATGGCGGCGACGCGATAGTCGTCCGGGCCCAGCGAATCGGTGAGCGCGGAGGCGACATAGTCGCCGACCGTGGCGTGGCCGGTGAAGTCCGGCTCCTGCGGCAGGGTGGCGACAGTGGCGCCGGGCTGGGCGAAGCGCTCGCCCGAATCGGCGATCGGCGCGCCCGCCAGGATGCGCAGCAGGGTCGACTTGCCCGCACCGTTGCGTCCGACCAGCGACAGGCGCTCGCCCGGCGCGATGCCGAGATCGACGCCGGCCAGGATGGTCTGGTCGCCGAGGTGGAAGCGGATATCGCTCAGCGCAAGGAGGGGCGGATCGGCCATGGAGCGCGCTGTATTGGCCGAACCTGTCCACATCGGCAAGGGCAGAAGCCGCGCTATGGTCGGCCATGCTCGAGGTCGTGGCAGAGCCGCAGCGGATCGACCGCGCCATCAGGCGCCTGCATGGTGCATTGCAGGGCGTTCCCGCGCGCGGCGTGCGACTGACCTGGCGCGGCGGCGAACTTCGCACGACCATCCATTGGGCGCGCGACGACGCCTTCTGGTGGGCGGTCGAGCCGCGCCACACCCGCGACGCGCTGGTCCTCGGCCATGCGCCCGAGGCGCCCTCCCGGCGCGAGAGCATCACCTGCGAGATCAACCTGCCGCGCACCGATGCCGACCGGAAGGTGGCGGGCATGATCGTCGAGGACCAGGCCGGCGCGCTCTATCTCGCCCATTCCGGCCGCATGGGCGGCGCGCGGCCGGGCCAGAGCATGGAGGCCTTCCGCGAGTTCCTGGCCGAGGGCGTGTGGCGCAGCGTGAGATGGCCCGACGGCGAGGAGCGCGAGGCGCTGATCGTGGCGCCGCTCGACAGCCCGCGCCTCAACCGGCTGCTCGGCCGTTTCGTCGACGCCGTGCGCCGCTACAAGGCGGGCGGCGCGGCGCCGCTGCAGACCGCGCTCTGCACCGATCCCTCGACGCGCGTGCCGCCGGCCGCGGCCTGCGATCGCGCGCTGGTCGATGCCGCGCTCTACGAGGAACTGACCAAGCGCGGCGTATTCGGCGGCACGACGGATCTCTTCTCGGTCGGTCCGGCCGGGCCGAAGCCGCTGTTCGCGCTGATCACCGACGGCCAGCCCGAGGACGTGGCGCTGGCGGTCGGATCGCTGTCGCTCGCGGCCGCGCGCCAGGGCACGGCCGTGCGGCCGATCCTCATCGCCCCGGTCGACCTGCCCGGCGAGGAAGAAGGCTCGCTCGCCGCCCTGCCCTTTCCGTGCGTGCGCTATCAGTGGCGCGGCGCGCGGGCGGTGTTTGACGGGTTGGACGACGCACTGGCATGAAGGGCCCATCATGGTGATGGGCCTCACGACGGGACTATGGGTCAGCGCGCAGGTTCGCCTGTGCGATCGCGCGTTCATTCCGGCCGCCGTGGTGCGGCGCGGCGATCCCGATGTCGGCACGGTGCTGCTGAAGATCAACCGCTTCGAGGCGGGCGTGACCGTGTTCACCCAGACCAGCACGCTCGACGACGAGCCCTCGTGGAGCCGCGGCACCGGCCCCTCGCCCGTCACCGAGCCCGAAGCCGACGCCTACATCGCCCGCCAGGTCGCGCGCGACCCCGACCTGTGGGTCCTCGAGATCGAGGACCGCAAGGGTGAGTACAAGATGATCGGCAAGATCGTAGGCTGAGCGAAGCTCAGCCTGTGAGCGGCAGGACATTGCGCAGCAATGTCCAGGAGCGACGTAGGAAGTGCGATCACTGCAAGTCATGACCCCTCCGTCGCGCTGTGAGCGCGCCACCTCCCCATTTGAATGGGGAGGTATCCTTGAAGACCCACTTACTTGGACAGAACCGTCGTCGGATCGATCGGCTTGCCGGCGCGGCGCACTTCGAAGTGGAGCTGCGGTTCGGGCGTGCCGCCGGAATTGCCGACCTTGGCGATGGACTGGCCGCGCTTGACCGTGTCGCCCTTCTTCACGAGCAGCTCTTCGTTGTTGCCGTAGGCGGTGATGTAGCCGCCGGGATGCTCGACCAGCACCAGGTTGCCCATCTTGGGGATTTCGGAGCCGGTATAGATCACCTTGCCGCCTTCGGCCGCCTTCACCGGCGTGCCCTTGGCGGCAGCGATGTCGATGCCGTCGTTCTTCTGGCCACCCGAGGTGCCGTAGGGCGTGACGATCTTGCCGCTGACCGGCCAGCTCATCTTGGGCGGCGGGGTCACCGAGGCGCTGGTCTGCGCCTTGGCAAGCGGCGTCGGCTCGCCGGCGGGCGCGGCCGAGCGCGGCGCCTCGCCCTGCGAGGAGCCCGGCGGCGGCGCGAGGCCCTCGCGCTTCACCGAGGACGGCGCGTTCGGGTTGGCGGCGGCGGTCTGCTGCGCGGCCGACTCGCCGTAGCTGTCCTGCACGAAGCGGGCGCCCGGGATCGAGAGCGACTGGCCGGGCTTCAGCGTATAGGGCGCCTTGAGGTTGTTGCGGTCGATGATGGTCTGCGACGACACGCCGTAGCGCCGCGAGATGCTCTCGACCGTGTCCTTGTCCTTCACGACATAGACGGGAACGGCATTGGGGCCCGCGCCGGAGCCGGGATATTCCATGGTGCCTTCACGGGCACCCATGACGGTGTTGCAGGCGCCGAGCGCGACCGACAGCACCGCCATTGTACCCAGCGTGTGCATCCGGCCGGCCCATCGCGAGGGGAAGCGAGGGGCTCTTTTCATACGCTCATACTACTGCATGACGATTCCGGCGGGAATCGGGCTCGCGTCGATTTCTGACGGTGTCAGCCCTGCCCAAGTACCGGCAGCGGACCCGTCACCAGCGGCACGAAGCGCACCGGCATCAGCGTGTCGCGTTGCAGGCCGCTCTCGTTCTTCACGATGCGCTCGACGACCTGGGAGGTCGGATCGCGGCCCACCGGCACGATCAGGATGCCGCCGACGGCAAGCTGGTCGATCAGCGCCTGCGGGCGTTCCTCGGCGGCGGCTGTGACGATGATGCGGTCGAACGGCGCCTGGCCCGGCCAGCCCTTGCTGCCGTCGTTGATGTCGACCACGACGTTGTAGATGCCGAGGTCGAGCAGCAGGCGCTCGGCCGCCTTGGACAGCGGCTTGAAGCGCTCGATCGAGTAGACGCGGCGCGCAAGCTTGGCCAGCACGGCGGCCTGGTAGCCCGAGCCGGTGCCGATCTCGAGCACCTTCATGCGCGGGCCGACCCGCAGCGCTTCGGTCATGGCGGCGACCACCAGCGGCTGACTGATCGTCTGGCCGAAGGCGATGGGCAGCGCGGTGTTCTCCCAGGCGCGCTCGGCGAAGGGCTGCGACACGAAGCGCTCGCGATCGACCGAGGCGACGGCGCCGAGCACGTTCTCGTCCGTGATGCCCGAGTTGCGCAGCTCGGCGATCAGGCGCTGCATCGCGGGGACGTTCACGGGCGCCCTCTAGTCGGTGTCGACGGGTGACGCCTCGAACTCCGCGACGAGCTTGCGGCGCATGCTCTCGTGAGTGAGGTCGAGGTGCAGCGGCGTCACCGAGATATGGCCCGAGCGGACAGCGGCGATGTCGCTCGCGGCGTCGATCTCGCTCTCCTGCGGGGCGTAGCCGATCCAGTAGTAGGTGCCGCCGCGCGGATCCTTGCGCTCGACGATATGGCCGCCGAAGCCGCGCGTGCCGGTGTGCGTCACTCGCACGCCCTGCACCGAGCCCGCCACGACGTCGGGGAAGTTGACGTTGATCAGCACGTTGCGCGGCCAGTCGAGCGCCAGCACGCGGCGCGCCACCGCGGCGCCATGGGCGGTCGCGGTGCCCCACTTCACCGGGTGGTCGTGCATGTGGGCCTGGCTGAAGGCGATCGACGGGATGCCCAGCAGGCAGCCTTCCATGGCAGCCGCGATGGTGCCCGAATAGGTCACATCGTCGGCGATGTTGGTGCCGCGGTTGACGCCCGACAGGACGAGGTCGGGCTTGCGGTCCTTCAGCAGGTGCTTGACGGCGAACAGCACGCAGTCGGTCGGCGTGCCGTCGATCGCGAACTTGTGCTCGCTGACCTCACGCGCGCGGATCGGCCGCGACAGCGACAGCGAATGGCCGGCGCCGCTCTGGTTGACCTCGGGCGCCACGATCCAGACGTCGCTGGAAAGCTGCGTGGCGATCTCGACCAGCGCCTCCAGGCCCGGCGCATGGATGCCGTCGTCGTTGGTGACGAGGATGCGCGCCTTGGCGAGGTTGGCGACCTTCATTTCGCGGCGGGCGCGGGAATGAGTTCGAGGCCGCCCATGTAGGAACGCAGCGCCTCGGGCACGGTCACCGAGCCGTCCTCGTTCTGGTAGTTCTCCAGCACCGCGACCAGCGTGCGGCCGACCGCGAGGGCCGAACCGTTCAGGGTGTGCAGGAAGCGCGTGCCCTTCCCTTCCTTCGGACGGTAGCGCGCGTTCATGCGGCGCGCCTGGAAGTCGCCCATGTTCGAGCAGCTCGAAATCTCGCGATAGGCGTCCTGGCCGGGCAGCCAGACCTCGATGTCGAAGGTCTTGCGCGAGCCGAAGCCCATGTCGCCGCCGCACAGCACGACGGTGCGATAGGGCAGGCCGAGGCGCTTCAGCACCAGCTCCGCGCATTCCGTCATGCGCTCGTGCTCGGCGTCGGACTGCTCGGGCGTCGTGATGCTGACCAGCTCGACCTTGGGGAACTGATGCTGGCGGATGATGCCGCGCGTGTCCTTACCGGCCGATCCCGCCTCGGAGCGGAAGCAGGGCGTGAACGCGGTGAAGCGCAGCGGCAGCTCGCGCTCCTCCAGCACCATGTCGTTCACCATGTTGGTGAGTGAGACCTCGGCGGTCGGGATCAGCCAGAAGCCGTTGTCGGTGTGGAACATGTCCTCGGCGAACTTCGGCAGCTGGCCGACGCCGTAGACGGCCGCGTCCTTCACCAGGAGCGGCGGGTTGACCTCGGTGTAGCCGCCCTCGACCGTGTGCAGGTCGAGCATGAACTGCGACAGGGCGCGTTCCAGCCGCGCGAGATGCGACTTCAGGAACACGAAGCGCGAGCCGGAGATCTTCACGGCGGCGGCGAAATCCATGTTGCCGGTCGCCTCGCCCAGCGCCACGTGGTCCTTGGGCGCGAAGCTGAAGTTGCGCTGGTTGCCGTCGCGGCGGATCTCGACGTTGCCGGTCTCGTCGACGCCGTCGGGCACGCTCTCGAACGGCAGGTTGGGCAGCACCTCGAGGCGGATCTTCAGCTCCTCGTCGAGGCGCTGGGCCTCATGCTCGCCGTTCTTCAGGCTCTGCTCGAGGGCCGCGACCTCGGCCATCAGCGCGTCGGCGTTCTCGCCCTTGCGCTTGGCCATGCCGATCTGCTGGCTGAGTGCCTTGCGCCTGGCCTGGATGGATTCGCTGTCGGAGATGGCGGCGCGGCGGCGCTTGTCGATCTCCAGGATCTCGGCCGAGAGCGGCGCCAGGCCGCGCTTCTTCAGGCCGGCGTCGAACGCCTCGGGGCTTTCGCGGATGAAACGGATGTCATGCATGGCTAGCTGCCGGACGCTTCGCCGGTCCTCTCGGCTTCCTCGGCCTTCTTTTCGGCCTCCTCGGCCGCCTTCTCCTCGCGCGCACGCTTCCGCTCGATCGTGCCGCCGATCAGGATGCTGATCTCGTAGAAGGCCATCAGCGGGATCGCGAGCGCGATCTGGCTCACGACGTCGGGCGGCGCCAGCACGGCGGCGATGACGAAGGCTATGACGACGGCGTAGCGGCGCTTGGACTTCAGCCCCTCGGTCGTGGCGATGCCGACCTGGATCAGCAGGGTCAGCAGGACCGGGACCTCGAAGGCGAAACCGAAGGCGAAGACGAGCTGCAGGATGCGTTCGAGATAGTCCGACGATCTCAGCGTCTTCTCGATGTCCGGCGGCGCGTACTGCGTCAGCATGAAGTTGATCACGTACGGTAGCACGACGTAATACATCAGCGCGCAGCCGGCATAGAACATGAACGGCGTGGCGACGAGGAACGGGATGAACGCCCGCTTCTCGTGGCGATAAAGTCCCGGCGCCACGAACAGCCAGATCTGCACCGCGATCAGCGGGAAACCCACGATCAGCGCAACGAACGCCGACAGCTTCACCGTGACGAAGAAGAACTCGAAGATGTCGAGGACGATGACCTTGTACCCGTCCGCCAGCGCCGGCTGGATCAGGAACGAGAAGATCGGCTTGGCGAAGTAGAAGGTGACGAAGAAGACCGCGAAGAAGCAGATCAGCGCATAGATCAGGCGCTTGCGCAGCTCGATCAGGTGATCGAGCAGCGGCATCGGCTTGTCGTCTTCAGGTCCGTCGTGCGCTTGGGTCACTATCTACGTCGCCGCATGGGGAGCCGCGTTATGCCGCCCTTTGGCGCGCAATTCAAAGCGCAAGTTGGCGCTAGCCAGCCGCGACGGCCTTGGCCGGCTTTTCTTCGCCCGCAGGAGCCGGCTCGGCCGGCGCTTCGGCCACGACAGGTGCCGGCTCAGGCGCCGGCGCCGATTCGGGCGCGGTCAGGGCCGCTTCCGCAGGCGCCGCGGCGACGGCGGTCTCGAGCGTGGGCTCGGCCGCGATCTGGGGAGCGGATTCCGGCTCGACCAGCGGATTGTCGATCTGGGCCCTGGCTTCCGCCATGGCCTTCTCGCCCTCCGCCATGCCCTCCTGGAGCGCGCTCTTGATCTCCTTGGTCGGGTCGAGCGCCTGCAGGTCGAGGCCAGGGGTGGCCGCGAGCTGCTTCTTCACGTCGTCGAGGTCGGCCTGGCGCACCATCTCGTCGACATGGCCGCGGAATTCCGAGGCCATGCCGCGCATCTGCGCCATCCACTTGCCCCAGCTGCGCAGCATGCCGGGCAGCTCCTTGGGGCCGATGACGACAAGCGCCACCACCGCGATCACCAGAAGCTCGGGACTATCGATGCCAAACATGGCCGGTCAGGCCCTCACAACGCGCCGTGTCAGACCTTGGCGGCGCTGTCCTGGTGGTGGACCGTGCCGCCCGGCGGGGTGGTCGTCGCCTGAGCCGAGATCGGCTTGGCCGTGTCACCCGGCTGTGCGCCCGGCTGAGCCTGCGGCGGTGTCTCTTCTTGGCCGCCCCCGACGCCCTTCTTGAAGGCCGAGAGGCCCTTTCCGAAGTCGCCCATGAGCTGCGAGACCTTGCCGCGACCGCCGAACAGCAGCAGCACGACGGCCAGCACGATCAGCCAGTGCCATACGCTGAAGCTACCCATTTCAAAATGCTCCCAAGTCGATTTTCAATCGGCGTGTCGAATTACGAATGCCGATTATGGCATCCGCTACGAAGCCCCGGCAACCTGTCGAATGCGACCGAATAAGGTCGTTTAGGGGCGTCAGCGCCCCTGTTCCCCACTGGCTTCCTCGACGGCGAGCGGTTCGTCGGGCTCGTCGTCCGTGGGCTCGAGCGGCAGGTCGGGCTCGTCCGGCCTGAATATGGGGGGCTGCGAGCGGGCATCCAAGAGCCCGGCAGCCTTCAATTCCTCATGGCCCGGCAGGTCGTCGAGGCTCGGCAGGCCGAAATGCTCGAGGAAGAAGTCGGTCGTGCCCCAGGTCACCGGCTTGCCGGGCGCGCGGCGGCGGCCCATCGGCTTGATCCAGTTCTGCTCGAACAGCAGGTCTAGCGTGCCCTTGCTGAGGCCGACGCCGCGGACCTGCTCGATCTCGGCGCGCGTCACCGGCTGGTGATAGGCGATGATCGCCAGCGTCTCGACCGAGGCCCGCGACAGTTTGCGCGTCACCGGCCGCTCGATCTTGAGCTTCTCGGAAAGGTCAGGGGCCGTGCGGAAGGCATAGCCGCCCGCAACCTGTACCAGGTTCACACCGCGGCCGGCATACATCTCGGCGAGGTCGGCCACGAGGCGCTTCACGTCGGCGTCGTTGGGCAGGCGCTCGGCCAACTCCTTCTCGTCGAGCGCCTGCGTGCCGGCGAAGACCAGCGCCTCGAGCAGGCGCAGGTGCTGGGCATGGTCGGGCGAGACGACGTCGGTGACGTTGGCGGCAGGCGCTTCCCCGGCGGCGGCCGCCGACATGGCGATAGCCGCGACCGCGACGGCCTCAGCGGCCACGGCCTCGACGACGGCGCTCTCGTCGGTGGCCACAGCCGAAGCTTCCGGCGCGGCTTCGTCGGCAACGGCGGCCTTTACAGGCTCCTCGCCGTCTCCGTCGTCGCTGTCCTCGTCATCGTCCTTCTCGTCGTCTTCGTCGGCGTCGCCGTCTTCCTCGTCGCCGTCCTCATCGTCATCTTCGTCGTCGTCCGAATCTTCGTCGTCGTCATCGTCGTCCGAATCATCATCGTCACCATCCGAATCATCATCGTCATCGGAATCGTCGTCGTCCGACTCGTCGTCGTCATCCTCGTCTTCTTCGTCGTCCTCGGGCTTTTCCTTGGCGGCCGCGAGTTCGCGCACGAGGGCCAGCGCGTCGGGATCTTCGACGGCCGGCGTGGCGTTTTCGATGTCTGACATATCGGGGACCGTCACTGCTGGTCGGTACGTTTACGCAAATGGATGGGGCCGAAGCGCTCGCTCTGGCGCAGCTCGATCTGGCCGTCCTTGGCGAGCTGCAGGCCCGCCACGAAGGTCGCGGCGATCGCCGAGCGACGACGTGCGGGGTCGGTCAGGCCGGCCGGCAGGAAGGCTTCGAGCGACTGCCAGTCGATGGCGATGCCCAGCATGCGACCCAGCCGCTCGGCGGCTTCCTCGACGGAGAAGAACTCCATCGGCTTGATCTGGTAGGTGTCGGCGTCCTTCGGCCGGACCTGCGAGCCATAGGCGCTGAGCAGGTCGTAGAGCTTGATGTCCCACACCGCGCGGCGCACGACGACGATGCCCTCGGGCTGGCCGCGCGAGAAGATGTCCCGGCCGAGCTGCGGCCGCGCCATCAGGCGGGCGCCGGCTTCCTGCATCGCTTCGAGGCGGCGCAACTGCCACTGCAGCGCGTCGGCCATCTCCTGACCCGACGGCTCCTCGCCGGCCGGCGGCTCGGGCAGCAGCAGGCGCGACTTGAGGTAAGCGAGCCACGCCGCCATCACGAGATAGTCGGCCGCCAGCTCCAGCCGCATGCGGCGGGCCTGGTGGATATGGACGAGATACTGGTCGACCAGCGCGACCATCGAGATCTTGCGGAGGTCGACCTTCTGGTCGCGCGCCAGATTGAGCAGCAGGTCGAGCGGACCTTCGAAGCCCTCGAGATTGACGATCAGCTCGCCCTCGCCCGGCGCGATGACGTCGGGGCCGGCCGCGGCGAAATTGTCGGCGGTGGCACCCGTGGCCGGCGCCGCTTCGCCCCGAGTCGCCTCAGCCGGCGCTGCGGCGGGCGCGGCGCTGTCGGTCTTGGGCGCGTCCTCGGGAGGCGGGCTGGCGGGATCGGTCATGCCATCCCGGTTTAGTCAGCGGAAGCGCCTACCGCCACATGATTTGGCCCTGCCTTATCCCCATTCCGGCAGGAGTTCAGCGACCCGTCGGGCCGCATCGGCCAGGCCACGGGGGCCGGCAGGCTCGCGATGTCGACCGAGGAAGCTGCGACCGGCCTGGAAACGCCGGTCGGCGGCCGCGGTCATGGCGGCGGTGCGGCCGACGATCTCGACCATCTCGGGCATCTTGCCATTGCAGTGGAGGGCGATGTCGCAGCCGGCGGCCAGCGCCCGCGCCGCACGGTCGCCCAGCGAGCCCCCCAATGCCTGCATCGACAGGTCGTCCGACAGGAGCAGCCCGTCGAAGCCGATATGGGAGCGGATCACGTCCTGCACGGCCCCTGCCGAAACCGTGATGCAGTCCTTCGGATCGATCGCCTCGAACAGAAGGTGCCCGGTCATCGCCCAGGGCAGGTCGGAGAGCAGCTTGAAGGGCACGAAGTCGGTCCGCTCCAGCTCGGCGCGCGAGGCAGTCACCGTAGGCAGTGCCTCGTGGCTGTCGACCGTGGCGCGGCCGTGTCCCGGGATGTGCTTGATCACCGGCATCACGCCTTCGGCCATCAACCCCTCGGCCGCGGCGCGGCCCAGCGCGGCGACCGGCTCGGGCCGGTCGGCATAGGCGCGGTCGCCGATCACGGCGTGGGTCTCGGGAAACGCGATGTCGAGCACGGGCAGGCAGTCGACGTCGCAGCCGATCGACGCCACGTCAGCGGCCAGCAGGCGCGAGTTGAGTTTGGTGGCTTCAAGCCCGGCGTCGGGATCGCGGGCGTAGAGCTCGCCCAGCAGCCGGGCCGGCGGCGCCTTGCGCCATTGCGGGGGACGGAGGCGCGCGACCCTGCCGCCTTCCTGGTCGATCAGCACCGGTGCGTCGGCGCGCGCCACGCAGGAGCGCAGCTCCTCGGTCAACCGACGGGTGCTTTCGACCGTGTCGATGTTGCGGGCAAACAGGATGAAGCCCAGCGGGTCGGCGTCGCGGAAGAAGGCACGCTCCTCCGCCGACAGTTCGGTCCCGGCGCAGCCCAGGATCAGCGCGCGCGGACGACTCATCTAGAGGAAATCACCGCGCGGGCGGAACCGAGACGCAGTCGGTCTTGCGGGCCTTGAGCGAGGCGCAGACCGAATGGGCCTGCCGCTCGTCGAGCGGGCCGGCCTGCACGCGATACCAGACGCCGCGCTCGCCGAGGTCGACGCGGACCGCCTGCATGCGCAGGTTCGACAGCTCGCCGCTGTGGGCGCTCTGCAGCCGCGCCCAGGTCGACTTGGCCACGTCCTCGTTCTTCACCGAGGCGACCTGGATGCGCCAGCCGCCGGTCGGGCCGGACATGTTCTCGATCAGGCTGGCGATGCTGGGGCCGCTCTCGGTCGCGGGCGGCGTGTTGGTCGCCGGCTGCACGTTAGGCGGATTGGCCGGCACCTTGGGTTCGACGACGGCCGGGGGCGTCGTGGGCCCGCCGGTGGTCGAGGTCGGCTGCAGCGGCGTCGGCGTCTTGGCGGCCTCCGCCTCCTTTGGCGGTGCGGCCGGCAGCGGCAGGCCGTTGGCCGGCAGCTTCGGATTCACCGCAGCCGGCAGCAGTTTCTCGGGCTGGGCCGGCACCGCGCCGGGCGCGATGCGGTTGAAGACTTCCTTGTCCTGGTTCGGCGGGACGAGGCCGCCGGCATTCTCGGGCTTGATACGGGCCGGCGTGGTCGGCGCCTGCACCACCAGCGGTTCCAGTCCCTTGCCGCCCGCCTTGACGTCCTGGTTGTGCGCCCACCACACGACCGAACCGAAGCTCGCGACCGCGGCGATGGACACCATCACCGTGAGGATCTGTCCGCGGCGTCGATTGACCCGCATGAGCAGCGAGTCCCGGGGAGGCGGGGGAATCGAATCAGGTTCATGCGCGACGGGCCGAGGCGGAGGATCGAGCCGCACTGCCACCGACTCGTTGGGCCGGTAGATCGTTGGTCCGTCGCCGGAGGGGGACCGGCGAACATGCATTTTTTATCTCATTTCCTCGACGGGTGTTACGCCGAAGACCTTTAAACCCGATCCTATCACAAAACCGATTCCCTGTACCAATGCCAGACGCGCGCGCGTGAGATCGGAGTCGCCTTCGATCACGAAGCGCAGGCCCGGCTCCTCCCTCCCCCGGTTCCAATGGGAGTGGAAGGCGGCTGCCAGGTCGTAAAGATAGAAGGCGATGCGGTGCGGCTCGTGAGCCACCGCCGCCGCTTCGACCTGGCGGGGCCACTGGGCGATCATCCGGATCAGCGCGACTTCGCCCGCGTCGGAGAGGCGGTCGAGCGGCGCGCTGCCGAGATCGTCGATCGCAATGCCCGCGGCCGTCGCCTGGCGCATCACGGAGCGGGTCCGCGCGTGGCCATACTGGACATACCAGACAGGGTTGTCGCGTGACTGTTCGGTGGCCTTCACGAGGTCGAAGTCGAACGGCGCGTCGTTCTTGCGCGTGAGCATGGTGAAGCGCACGACGTCGGGCCCGACCTCGTCGAGCAGGTCGCGCAAGGTCACGAAGGTGCCGGCGCGCTTGGACATGCGCACCAGCTCGCCGTTGCGCATGACGCGCACCAGCTGGCAGAGCTTCACGTCGAGCTCGCCCTGCTTCTCGGTGATCGCGCTGACCGCCGCCTTCATGCGCTTGACGTAGCCGCCATGGTCGGCGCCCCACACGTCGATCATGTCGGCGAAGCCGCGACGGTACTTGTCGTGGTGATAGGCGATGTCGTTGGCGAAGTAAGTCCAGCTACCGTCCGACTTCTTGAGCGGACGGTCGACCTCGTCGCCGAACTGGGTCGCCCGGAACAGCGTCTGCTCGCGATCTTCCCAGTCGTCGGGAAGCTGGCCCTTCGGCGGCTCCAGCCGGCCCTGGTAGATCAGGCCCTGGCGCGTCAGCTCCTGGAAGGCGCGCTCGACGGCGCCGCTCTCGACCAGCGCACGCTCCGACGAGAAGACGTCCATGTTGACGCCGAGCGTCTCCAGATCGGCCTTGATCTCGGCCATGAGCGTGGCGATGGCGAAGGCGCGCATCTCGGGCAGCCAGTCGGCCTCGGGCTTGCCGACCCAGCGCGCGCCGTCGCGCTTGGCGATCGCCGCACCCACGTCCTTGAGATACTCCCCGGGATAGAGGCCCTCGGGAATCGAATCGACCGTCTCACCGAGCGCCTCGCGGTAGCGCAGGTAGGTCGACTGGCCGAGCTTGTCGACCTGCGCGCCGGCGTCGTTGATGTAGTATTCCTTGGTGACGTCGTAGCCCGCCTTGTGCAGCAGGTTGGACAGCGCGTCGCCCACGATGGCGCCGCGCGCGTGCGCGACGTGCAGCGGACCGGTCGGGTTGGCCGAGACATACTCGACGTTCACCTTGGCGCCCTTGCCCATCGTCGAATCGCCATAGGCGATGCCGGCCTTCAGGCAGTCCGCGAGCCGCGCCCGCCAGAAGCCGTCGGCGATCTTGAGGTTGAGGAAGCCCGGTCCGGCCACCGCGCCGTCGACCACGTCGGGGTTGGCCTTGAGGCGGGCGAGCAGCGGCTCGGCGATGTCGCGCGGCTTCTTGGCCGCGGCCTTGGACAGGACCATGGCGGCGTTGGTGGCGATGTCGCCATGCGCCGGATCGCGCGGCGGCTCGGCCGTGATCGCGGAAAAATCGAGCTTTTCGGGCAATTCACCCGCAGCCTGCATGGACTGGAGGGCCGCGACGATCTCGCCGATGAAATGACGGTACGGATTCATGGGGCGGGTATTGCCGAATCCGCGCCTTTTGTCATCCGGGGCGCCGGACTGCAGGGAAACGGCCTCTGAACGGAGCGCGCCACTCCAGTGGCGCTCATGAGCCCGAGCGCCACTGGAGTGGCGCGCTCCAACGAGACACCCGTACCTTACGAATACAGGTCGAACAGCCGGCGGTGTTCGTCGAGGGCGAAGCGGTCGGTCATGCCGGCGATGTAGTCGGCGACGACGCGGGCGCGGGCATGGGCGCCCGCCTGCTCGGCCTTCTCGCGCCACGGCGAGGGCAGGCAGTTGGGCTCTGCGAACAGGAGGTTGAACAGGTCGACCACGACGCGGCGCGCCTTGGAGTGCGAGCGGTTCAGCTTCCAGTGCTCGTACATGCGCGTGTAGAGGAAGCGCTTCACGGTCTTTTCCGTGGCCACCATCTTCTCGGAGAAGGCCACCACCGGTCGGCCGAGGGCACGGATCTCGGCGACCGATTTCGGGTTGGCTTCCTTCAGGCGGCGGCGCGTCTCGGCCACCACGTCCTCGACCATGGCATTGATCACGCGGCGCACCGCCTCGTGGATCAGGCGCGTCTGTTCAATGCCGGGATACTTGTCCATCACCAGCGCGAACATCTCGCCGACCAGCGGCAGGTCGAGCAGGTCCTTCACGTCGAACAGGCCGGCGCGCAGGCCATCGTCGATATCGTGGTTGTTGTAGGCGATGTCGTCGCTCAGCGCCGCGACCTGCGCCTCGGGTCCGGCATAGCCGTCGAGTTCGAGGTCGTGGTCCTTGCAGTAGTCGACGATGGCGGCCGGCAGGTCGGCGAGCGCGCGGCCAGGCTTCAGCAGCGGGCCGTTGTGCTTCACCGCGCCCTCGAGCGTCTCCCAGGTGAGGTTCAGCCCGTTGAACTCGGCATAGCGGTCCTCGAGCTTGGTGAGGATGCGCAGGGTCTGGGCGTTATGGTCGAACCCCGCATAGTCCTTCATGGCGCCGTGCAGCGCCTCCTCGCCGGCATGGCCGAACGGCGTGTGGCCAAGGTCGTGGGCCAAAGCCACCGCTTCGCCGAGATCCTCGTCGAGGCGCAGCACGCGGCAGATCGTGCGGGCGATCTGGGCGACCTCGAGCGAATGGGTGAGACGCGTGCGGTAGTGGTCGCCTTCGTGGAAGACGAAGACCTGCGTCTTGTGCTTCAGCCGCCGGAACGCGGTCGAATGGATGATGCGGTCGCGGTCGCGCTGGAACGGGCTGCGGCCCGGCGATTCGGCCTCGGGATGAAGCCGGCCGCGGCTTTGCCACGGCAAGGTCGCATAGGGCGCCAACGCCTCGTGTCGCCACATATCCTCGGCCAAACGCGGTCCTCCTGCAGGGCCGCGTTCTACGCCTTCGGAACCGGAAAGGCTACTTGGCGCCTATTTGACGAGGGTGACCGGCACCTTGGAGTGCGCGATCACGTCCTGGGCAACCGAGCCCATCAGCACGCCGCTGAGGCCGGTATGGCCGCGCGTGCCCATTACCACGAGGCCCGCGCCCGTCTTCTTCACGAAGTCGGCGACGATCTCTCCCTGGCGGCCGACGCCGATATGCGTCTTGGCGGCGACCGAGTTCTTGGCCGCGAGCGCCACGGCCGAGGCGAGCGCCTTCTGGCCCTCTTCCCGGTGATGGGCGTCGATCTGGTCGCGCGAGACGAAGCTGGCGACCGCACCACCGATGCTCGGCTGCACGTTCAGCAGGTGCAGCTCGGCGGCGCAGCCGGTGGCGATCATGTCGAGCGCATGCTCGACGGCGCGATCCGAGCAGCCCGAACCGTCGACCGCGACGAGGATAGCGTTGATCTTGTGCATGACCGCTACTCCTTGGCCTTATCGGCAGCGAGATCCACTGGATCGTGGCCCTTGTGCTTCTGCTTGGCCCGGTGCTGCAGGAAGTAGCCGACGGCCACGACCAGCACCGCACAGCCGACTTCCATGATGGTCTTGGCGTGCGGCGTGATGGCGGTGAGCTTGGCGGCGTAGCCCGGATCGGTGGCCAGCACCTCGCCGGCGATCCAGCCCAGCAGCGCGCCGCCGGCGATCACGATGATCGGGAAGCGGTTGAGCAGTGCCATGATCAGCGTGGCGCCGAATACGATCAGCGGGATCGAGATGATGAGACCCAGCACCATCAGCGTGGTGTCGCCCTTGGCGGCGGCGGCGATGGCGATGGCGTTGTCGAGGCTCATCACCGCGTCGGCGATGATGATGGTGCGAATGGCCGACATCAGCGAGCTGGCGGCCTTCACGCCGTCCTCGCCCTCTTCCTCACCCTGCACCAGCTTGACGCCGATCCACAGCAGCAGGAGGCCGCCCGCGAGTTTCAGGAACGGGATCGACAACAGGTAGTCGACGATCAGGACGAAGATGATTCGCAGGACGATGGCGCCGCCGCTGCCGATGATGATGGCCGGGCGCTGGTGCTTCTTCTCCAGGTTCCGGCAGGCCAGCGCGATGACGAGGGCGTTGTCGCCCGACAGGATGATGTTCACCAGAATGATCTGGGTGAGACCGCTCCAGAAAGCGGGCGTCAGCTCAATTCCCATGTGCAGCGGTCCCCGTACCGTTTTCCCTGTGGCCCGATTCCTTACGGCCTGCGCTTCTATGCTTCGGCCGAAGGTGTTAGTGCAGCCCTTCATAAGGGGCAAGCCAAACCGGACGGGATCAGGGGCGAAATCGCATGGCGAGCAGTGCGGGCTACAACAGGATGTTCCCCGTTTCGTGGACGGAACTGCACCGCGACGCCCGGGCGCTCGCTTGGCGGCTGGCCGACCTGGGGCCGTTCAAAGGCCTGGTCGCGATCACCCGCGGCGGCCTCGTCCCGGCCGCCATCGTGGCACGCGAGCTGAATCTCCGGCTGATCGACACGGTCTGCTGCTCGACCTACGACCGCATGGAACGCGGCGCCAAGGTCGAGTTCCTGAAGGGCACGTCCGCCGAGCAGGACAAGGGCAAGGGCTGGCTGATCGTCGACGACCTGGTTGACACCGGCGTCACCGCCCGCGCCGTGCGGGCGAGGCTGCCCGAGGCCCATTTCGCCACGGTCTATGCAAAGCCCGCCGGCCGCCCGGTCGTGGACAGCTACGTCACCGAAGTCAGCCAGGACACCTGGATCCTGTTCCCCTGGGACCAGGAGGCCGTCATGGCCAAGACCATCATCGAACTGAAGGGCGACGCCAAATGAAGTGCTACGTCATCCCCGCCCCCAAGGGCATCGACTCGCTCACCCTGATCGAACGTCCCGATCCGACGCCGGGGCCGCGGCAGGTGCTCGTGCGGGTCAAGGCGACCTCGCTGAACTACCGCGACCTGCTCACGATCGAGGCACAGTATGCGCGCTCGGCGCCGAAGCCCGACCTGATCCCGCTGTCGGACGGCGCGGGCGAAGTCGTCGCGGTCGGGCCGGGCGTCAGCCGCGTAAAAGTCGGCGACCGGGTCGCGGGCTGCTTCATGCAGCGCTGGTTCGGCGGCGCGATCAGCGACAGCGCGATGCCCTCGGCCATGGGCGGCGCGATCGACGGCATGCTGACCGAGCTGGCCGTGCTGGAAGAAGAAGGTGTCGTGAAGCTGCCGGCACATCTCAGCTACGAGGAGGGCGCCACCCTTCCCTGCGCCGCGGTCACGGCGTGGAACGCGCTGGTCGAGATCGGCCACATCAAGGCGGGCGACGTCGTGCAGATCCAGGGCACCGGCGGCGTCTCGATCTTCGCGTTGCAGTTCGCGCGGATTTTCGGCGCGCGCGTCATCGGCACCTCCAGCTCCGCCGCCAAGGCCGAGCGCCTGAAGCAGATGGGGGCCGAGGCGGTCATCGACTACAAGGCGACGCCCGACTGGGACCAGGAAGCGCTGAAGCTGACCGGTGGCCGCGGCGCCGACATCACTGTCGAAGTCGGCGGCGCCGGCACGCTCCCTCGCTCCTTCATGGCGACGCGCCTCGGTGGGTCGATCGCGGTGATCGGCCTGCTGTCGGGCATGGCGACGCTCGACCCGATGCCGATCCTGCGCCGCAACCTCAAGGTCCAGGGTCTCTATGTCGGCAGCACGCAGATGTTCGAGGCGATGAACCGCGCCATCGAGGCCAATGGTCTCAAACCCGTCATCGACAAGGTGTTTCCTTTCGCCGAGGCGAAAGCGGCCTACCAGCACCTCAAGAGCCAGAAGCATTTCGGCAAGATCGTCATTTCACACGCCTAGGAAGCACATCTCATCATGATCAAGCGCCGCCTCTTCAGCGCCGGCCTTCTGGCCGCACCCTTTGCCCAGTCTGCTTTTGCCCAGACGGCTCCCGCTTCAGCCTGGCAGCCCACCGGCCCGATAAAAATGGTCGTGGCCTATCCGGCCGGCGGCCCCACTGACGTGATCGCGCGCATCGTCGCCGCGGACATCTCCGGTCCGCTCGGGCAGCAGGTCGTGGTCGAGAACGTGTCGGGTGGGGCCGGCGCCATCGGCACGCGCGCCGTCGCCAAGGCCAAGCCCGACGGACAGACGATCACCTTCGGCAACAACCAGACGCACGGGAACAACATGTTCATGCTGAAGGAGCCGGGCTACGACGCGGTGAAGGACTTCGCGCCGCTCGCGGGCGCCGGCGCTTTCGAGCATGTCTTCGTCGTGCGCAACGACCTGCCGGCCAAGAACATCCAGGACGTCATTGCGCTGGCCAAGGCCAAGCCCGGCGAACTGAACTACGGCTCGACCGGCATCGGTTCGGGCTCGCACCTGTCGACCGAGCTGTTCATGGCGCGGACGGGCACGAAGATGACCCACATCCCCTATCGCGGCGCGCCGCCGCTGGTGCAGGACCTGATCGGCGGCCGCATCGACATCTCCAACTCGACGCTGCCGAGCGTCCTTGCGCAGATCAAGTCGGGACAGATCCGCGCCATCGCGATCGGCAGCGCCAAGCGCAATCCGCAGCTTCCCGACGTGCCGACGTTGGAGGAGCAGGGCGTCACGGGCGCCAACGCCTCCTCGTGGGCGGCCTTCTTCGCGCCGGCGGCGACGCCGCAGCCCGCACTCGACCGGCTTTCGTCCGAGATCATGAAGAGCCTGAAGAAGCCCGAGGTCGTCGAGAAGATCGACAAGCTCGGCTTCACCGTCGAACCCCGCGATCCGGCGCAGTTCAAGCCGTACCAGGAGCAGGAGATCGCGACCTGGGTGAAGATCGCCAAGGACGCCGGCATCCAGCCCGAGGATTAGACAGCGCCATGAAGAACCTCTGGTCCGACAGCGACGCCAAGCAAGCCATCGCGAGCCACGCCACCAGGGGCATCGACGAGGACCTGGCGCTTCGCGTCTACACGACGCGCCTGCTGGGCGGCGAGCCGAAGCTCGTGCTGCACGGCGGCGGCAACACCTCGGTGAAGACGCGCATGGCCGACGTCACCGGCCAGGCGCTCGACGTGCTCTGCGTGAAGGGCAGCGGCTGGGACATGGGCACGATCGAGGCGCCCGGTCTGCCCGCCGTTCGTCTCGCGCCGCTGCGTGAGCTTGAAGGGCTGCAGGCGCTCAGCGACGAAGACATGGTGAACGTGCAGCGCGCCAACCTGCTCGACAGCAAGGCGCCCAACCCGTCGGTCGAGACGCTGCTGCATGCGTTCCTGCCGCACAAGTTCATCGACCATACCCATTCCAACGCGGTGCTGGCGCTGACCGACCAGCCCGACGGCGCCGAACTGGCGGCCGACCTCTACGGCAAGCGCGCGGCGCTGGTGCCCTATGTCATGCCGGGCTTCGCGCTCGCCAAGAAGACCGCCGAAATCGCGCGCGCCCATCCCGACGTCGAGGGGCTGATCCTGCTGAAGCACGGCATCTTCTCGATGGGCGCGACGGCGGAGGAAGCCTATGTCCGCATGATCGACCTCGTGACCCTGGCCGAGGATCGCCTCGCCAAGGCCACGCGCAAGATCTTCCCTGGCGCCACGCTGCCCGCGGCGCCGGCGACGGCGGCCGAGGTCGCGCCGATTCTGCGCGGCCTGTTCTCGCTGCCCGCGAAGGCCGGTGGACGTGAAGCCGCGCAGCGCTTCGTGTTCGAGTTCCGCAACTCGTCGGACGTCCTCGCCTATGTGAACGGCAAGGAGATCGCGCGCTACAGCCAGCAGGGTCCGGTGACGCCCGACCATGCGATCCGCACCAAGAACGTGGCCTTCGTCGCGCCCGCGCCGGAAGCGGGCAAGCTCGACGCGTTCAAGCACGATGCCAAGGCGGCGCTGGAAAAGTTCGCGGCCGACTATCACGCCTACTTCACGCGCTACAACGGCAAGCAGATCACCGCGAAGAAGGAACTCGACCCGATCCCGCGCGTCGCGCTGGTGCCGGGTGTCGGCCTGTTCGGCATCGGCAACACGTCGAAGGACGCCAAGATCGCGGCCGACCTCGCCGAGACGACGGTGGCGGTCGTCGCCGACGCCGAGCGGCTGGGGACCTACCAGTGCATCCCCGAGCCCGACATCTTCGATATCGAGTACTGGTCGCTCGAACAGGCCAAGCTCAGCAGCGCGGCCGAGAAGCCGCTGGCGCGGCGCATCGTGGTCGTGACCGGTGGCGCCTCGGGCATTGGTGCTGCCACGGCGGCGGCCTTCGCGCGCGAGGGCGCCGAGGTGGCGGTGCTCGACCGCGACGTTTCCAAGGTGAAGGGCGGCATCGCCTGCGACGTGACCGATCCCAAATCGGTGCGCGCAGCCTTCGACAAGGTCGCGGCCACGTACGGCGGCGTCGACATCGTCGTCTCCAATGCGGGCGCCGCGTGGCAGGGCCGGATCGGCGACGTCGACGAGGCCGTTCTGCGCCAGAGCTTCGAGCTCAACTTCTGGGCACACCAGAGCGTGGCGCAGAACGCCGTGCGCATCATGCGCACCCAGGGGCTGGGCGGCTGCCTGCTGTTCAATACCTCCAAGCAGGCCGTGAATCCGGGTCCGGACTTCGGACCGTATGGTTTGCCGAAGGCCGCGACCCTGTTCCTGATGCGCCAGTACGCGCTCGACCATGGCGGCGACGGCATCCGCGCTAACGCCGTGAATGCCGATCGCATCCGCACGGGTCTCCTGACGGACGAAATGATCGCACAGCGATCCAAGGCGCGCGGTCTCAGCGAGGCCGACTACATGGGCGGCAACCTGCTGGGCCTCGAAGTGACGGCCGACGACGTGGCGCAGGCTTTCGTTTCGCTGGCCAAAGCGTCGAAGACGACGGGCGCTGTCACGACCGTGGACGGTGGTAATATCGCGGCCGCTCTGCGTTAGTACCCCCTCCAGGGAGGCCCTGTTGTCGATCGAGACGCGCCCGCTCCTGCCTCAGCTGCCCCTCTTCGCCGCCGAGATGACCGGCCTCGACGCGACGCGTCCGCTGACGCCGGCCGAGGTCGCCGCCTTCGAGGCCGGCATGGACAAGCATGCCGTGCTGGTGCTGCCCGGCCAGGACATGACCGACGAGCAGCAGCTCGAGTTCACCAAGAACTTTGGTCCGCTGCAGGTGGGCGCCAACACCGCCATCACCGCGGCCGACATGCGCCTGCACACCGCCTTCGCCGACGTCTCCAACCTCGACAAACAGAACAAGAAGCTGGAGCGCGACGACCGCCGCCGCATGGCCGCCCTCGGCAACCGGCTGTGGCACTCCGACGCCACCTTCCGCATCGTGCCCGCGCGCTATTCGCTGCTGAGCGGCCGCATCGTGACGCGCGACGGCGGCAACACCGAGTTCGCCGACATGCGCGCGGCCTACGACGCGCTCGACGACGCGACCAAGGCGGAGATCGAGGACCTGGTCTGCGAGCACTCGCTGATCTACTCGCGCGCCCAGCTCGGCTTCTCGAACTTCACCGACGAGGAACGCCACAGCATGAAGCCGGTGCTGCACAAGCTCGTGCGCACCCATCCGGTGACGGGCCGCAAGTCGCTGCTGTTGTCGGCCCATATCGGCGCCATCGTCGGCTGGCCGCGCCCCGAAGCGATGGCCTTCATCCGCGACCTGATGGAACACGCGACCCAGCCGCAGTTCGTCTACGTCCATCGTTGGACGAAGAACGACTTCGTGATCTGGGACAACCGCACGACCATGCACCGCGTCCGCCGCTTCGACGACCTCAACATCGTCCGCGACATGCGCCGCACCACGACGATGAGCGAAGGCCCGACGGTCGCGGGCCAACAGGCGGCTTAAAGACGCCTAAACCAAACAACCCGTCGTCCTGAGCGAAGCGCCGAAGGCGCGTAGTCGAAGGACCTCTTTTCGCTTCGACACACCGTGCGTCGGAAAAGAGGTCCTTCGACTGCGCCGCCTTACGGGCGGCTTCGCTCAGGACGACGGGTTTTTTTGCGAACCTCTAACGCCCGTCGAATTCAGCGTCCTTCTTCGGGATCAGGTCATACGGCAGCGCGAAGCCTGGCATCGCCTTGATGCGGTCGCGCCACGCGGCGAGATTCGGCCGCGAGTCGATTGACAGGCCGCCTTCGTGGGCGAAGACCATGCGGCCCCAGCAGCCGATGTCGGCGATCGAGCAGGCGTCGCCCACCAGCCATTCGCGGCCGGCCAGCGACTTGTCGGCGAAGTCGAGGGCGGCCTCGGCACCGGGCCGGAAGAAGTTCACGATGTCCTGCGACACGTCGGGCCGGAAGCGCGCGAAGTGGCGGACGCGCGCCACGTTGGTGATGGCGTCGTTCTCCCACGACAACCATTCGCGTGCCTGCCAGCGATGCTGCTCGGTCTTGGGCTCAAAGTGCCCAGTGGTGCGCGCGAGATAGTCGAGGATCACGTTCGACATCACGAGCGTGAGCCCGCGATGGCGCAGCACCGGCACCTGGCCGTAGCGGTTGATCGCGAGATGCGCCTCCTCCTTCTGCACGCCGTTCTTCAGGTTGACCGTGCGAAACGAGAACGGCAGGCCCGAGAGGGCGAGGAAGAGCATCGGCTTGTAGCTCGAGCTCGACGTGAAACTGCCGTGCAGAACGAGGCGATCGTCGCTCATGGTCTCTCCTGTGGCGCGAACCGGAGGCAATTCGTACTCTCCCCCGTCCTCGGAGGAAACGAACATGACAGCGCTGAAGCGCCGCAAAGTCGGAAAAACGAAACTGGAAGTCACCGAGATCGGTCTCGGCGGCGCGCCGATGGGCGGCTTCCGCGCCACCATTCCCGATGCAGAAGCGGTGAAGCTCACCGACGACGGCTACGACGCCGGCATCCGCTACTTCGACACCTCGCCCTTCTACGGCTATGGCCGCAGCGAGCTGCGCATGGGCGCGGCGTTGCGCGAGAAGCCGCGCGACAGCTACGTGCTCTCGACCAAGGTCGGCCGTATCCTGCATGTGCGGAAGCCCGGTGAGGTGCTGCCCAAGGATTTTCGCGAGAACGGCCTGCCGGGCTTCGTGCCGCAGTTCGACTACACCTATGACGGCGTGATGCGCTCGCTGGAGCACTCGCACTTCCGGCTCGGCCTCGACAAGATCGACATCGCGCTGGTGCACGACGTCGACTTCTGGACGATCAAGGACCGCGCCATCCTCGACGAGCGCTTCAAGACCGTGATGGACTCCGGCTTCCGCGCGCTCGACGAGCTGCGCAAAGCCGGCGTCATCTCCGCCATCGGCGTCGGCATCAACGAGAGCGACACCAGCACGCGCTTCATCAAGGCGGGCGACTTCGACTGCATGCTGCTGGCCGGTCGCTACACGCTGCTCGAACAGGGCGCGCTGGAGGAGTTCCTGCCGGAATGCAGCAAGCGGAACGTCTCGGTGATCCTGGGCGGGCCGTACAATTCCGGCATCCTGACCGGCAACGTGAAGACCGGCGCGACACACGACTATGTCGCCGCACCTCAGCACCTGGTCGACAAGGCGCAGAAGATCGAGGCCGTGTGCAAGCGCCACGGCGTGCCGCTCGGCGCCGCCGCGATGCAGTTCCCGCTGTTCCATCCCGCCCTCTGCTCCGTCATCCCGGGCGCGCTCAGCGTCGCGGAGGTGAAGCAGAACGTCGCCCATATGAGCGTGAAGATTCCCGTCGAACTCTGGAGCGAGCTGAAGCGCGAGAAGCTGCTCGACGCCGCGGCCCCCACTCCCAACTGAGGAAACAGACATGAAGATCGTCGACGCGCAGATCCACATCTGGTCGCAGACCGTCACGCCGCCCTCAGGCCTGCATCGCAAGGTCGAGAGCTTCACCGCCGAGCAGGCGCTGAAGGAGATGGACGAAGCCGGCGTCGATGCCGCGCTGATTCATCCGCCCTACAGCTGGGATCCGACCTCCAACCAGCTCGCCCTCGATGCGGCGAAGAAATATCCCGACCGCTTCGCGGTGATGGGCCAGTTCCCGTTGACCGATCCCAACAATCGCAACCTCATCAAGGGCTGGCGCAACCAGCCTGGCATGATGGGCCTGCGCTGGGCGCTGCTGCAGCCGGCCGAGCAGAAGTGGCTGGACGACGGGCTGCTCGACTGGGTGTGGCCGGCCGCCGAGAAGGAAGGCATCCCCGTCGCGACCATGGGCGGCCTCTTCCTCGACAAGTTCCGCGGCATTGCCGAGGCGCATCCCAAGCTCAAGCTGATCGTCGACCATTGCGGCCTCAACCGGCACGGCCAGGACGAGGAAGCCTTCATCCATCTCGACAAGCTGGTGGCGCTGGCGAAGCTGCCCAACGTCGCGGTCAAGGCGACCGGCGCGCCGCATTACTCGACCAAGGGCTATCCGTTCAGGAACATCCAGGACGGGCTGCACCGCATCTTCGACGCGTTCGGACCCAAGCGCTTCTTCTGGGGCACCGACATCACCCGCATGCAGTGCACCTACCGCCAGTGCGTGACCTTCTTCACCGAGGAGCTGCCGTGGCTGAAGGGCCGCGACCTCGAGGACGTGATGGGCCGCGGCCTGTGCGAATGGATCGACTGGAAGCTGAAGTTCGACTAACGGCTAGACCAGCCAGCCGTGGCCGCTGGCGCTGGTGAAATCGAGCTGGACGACCATGTCGTTGAAGTCATGGTCGCCGCCGCCCTTGGTGTCTTCCCAACCCCAGGTGTTGAGGCCGTAGTTCCACAGGTGGCCCTGCTTGTCCGGGTTGGCCTGGGAGAAGGCGAAGTACGTGTCGCCCTGGCTCATGTTCGAGAGCGACATCGCGACGATGTCGCCGGCGTTGACGTGCAGCAGCGCGTTCTCGGTGTAGTTGCCGTAGCCGGGGCCGCCCAGCAGCGTGCCGCCGGTGGCGAGCTGATAGGCATTGGCCTTCGCCGCCGCGGCATAGCCCGCCTCTCCCGGCGCGATACCGTTGATGGTGCCGGCGAGATCATCGACTTTGTAGAAAGTGACGGCGAGCGAATCCCGCCCGTTCTGGCGCACGCGCACGATGGCCATCTGATCGTCGGCCGCGCCCGCGGTCTCGGCCACCGCAACGGCACGCGCCACGCGCACGACACCGTCGCTCGCCATGAAGTCGGCGAAGCCATAGGCGCTGGTCAGGCTCGCCTGAATGGCTTGCCCGTCCGCGCCGTCGATCGACACGCTGAGCGCGTCCGACGAGCCGGCGGTGAACTGCATCTGCGTGCCGTGCCCCGATCCATCGAACAGGCGCACGAGGTTGGGATCGAAATCGGGCTGCAGCGATTGCATCGCCAGCCGGCTCGTCCAGGCGAAGTTGGCCGACGCGCCGCTCGTATAGTCGAAGTTGTCGCCGCCGATGCTGACGTCGATCGTACCGCCATTGGGCGACATGGTCTGGAACAGCAGGGTCTGCGTCGCGCCGCTGGTCCAGCCGTTGGTGAGATCGCCGTTCACCACGTCCGGCTCGGCGGAGAAATAGAGCTGCGAATGGGCGATCCAGGTCAGCGCCTGCGCCAGCAACGTGCCGTTGGGTGAACCCAGTCCCGTCGTGAGATCGTAGCCGGCCATGGCCTGATAGCCGAAGCCGGTCGGCACGACCCCGAACGACGACGGGTCGGTCGACGTGCCGGGGTAGAGAATGTCGGACCCGGAATCGACATGGTACGACGAGACGTTGTTGCCCATCGTGATGTCGTTGAACGCCCCCGGCGCGACCGCCGCGGCGATGTAGAGAAGGTCGTTCGAGAAGCCCAGCTGGGGCAGGCCCTGATCCCGGAAGATCGTGTCGATCTGGGCCATCAGTGCAGCCCACAGCGGCGCGGCGGCGCTGGTGCCTTCGGTCCTGGCCGCGCCGACCATGTCGGCGGGCGGCACGTAGTACGGCAGGTTGCCGCCGGCGGAGGCCGAAACGTCGGGCGCGCCGCGGCCGGTCCCGCCATAGGGCGCGGGATTGGCGCTGGTCGGCAACAGGCCGAAGGCGCGCTGGTACCACGGCGTGGGCTGGGTCGTGTCGACGCCGCCATCGCCCGCACCGAAGCCCGCTCCCGTCCATTCCATCGCGTACGGGAAAGGCACATTGGAGGTCGAGGCCGTGAACTGGTTCCACGTCGATTCGAGAAACGTGTACTCCATCGTCGCGCCGACATCGCCGGGCATCGCCTTCAGGCCCGCGACCATGAGCTGCCACAAGGTCCACGGATCGCCTGAGAGCGCCGCGGCATAGAGCGAGCTGGTGGTCGGATCGTGCGGCGCCGTGGCCTGCGTCGTGACCGACGTGCCACCGACCACGATCACGTAGGGCGAGCTCGAATTGACGTTCTGGTTCGCGAGACCGTTCTGGAAGCCCCAGCTCGACCCGAAATCGTTGTCCGCCTTGAGCACCGTGATATTGCGCAGGGCAGCGTCGACGAAGAGCTCGGAGGCCGCGATCGCGAAGGGCGAGCCGGGCTTCGTCTGCTGCGTCATCGATGTCGAGGCCGAGATGACGGGCGGCTCGTTGATCTGGTCCCAGAAGGCGCTCTGGAACGCGGTGTAGACATTGGAATAGGCGCCCTGCGTCGAGCCGAGCACCAACGGATTGTAGAAGCCCGATCCGGCATAGAGGCCGATCGTGCTGCCCGGGCTCGCCGCGGCGATGACACCGACGTCTAGCGAGCGTTCACCGGGATCGGTCTGGCTGCCGGTGGCGGCGTAGAAGGTGCCGTTGTTGGCGACGTCGTAATAGGTGGCAGGCGTCGTCAGGCCCGTCGTCGAGGTGCGAAAGATATTCAGCAATTCCTGGAACGACTGCGTCGACGTGGATGGCAGTGCATCGGCGCTGCCCGGTTCGAGAAGGCCCACGGTCGCCGTCGTCACCGTCGGGAAGTTGGCGAGCGGGAAATTGTAGAACCAGCTCGCCATGCTCGACGGATAGGGCGCGATCTTCGCGTCGCCACCGGTATTGCCGATGCTTTGCGGACCGACCTCGAGCGTGGCCTCGGCATTGCCGCCGAGATTCTGGAAAGCCGGACCTGGTCCGCGCTGAAGGAAATCGAACCATATGCCGACGCCGAGACTCGACAGCGCATCGGGTAGCGAAAGCGGGCCGTTCCAGAAATACTTGCCGCCGTCGATCAACGGGGAGACCGTCTGGAAGGCCTGCGTCTCGAACAGGGACTGGAAATCGTCGGGCGTGAGCTGCAGCCAGATCGTGCGCGATTCGGCCGAGGAGATGTAGCCGTCGGTGCCCGCGGCATCGCCGATCATCTTGAGGCCGAGCTGGCCGGCGCCGGTTCCCGTCAGCAGCGCCACGGCATCATTGTACTGAGTCTGGTCGGCACCGTAGGTCGTCCACAAGGTGCCCGAGTTCTTGAGGTTGTCGAGGGTCGTCTGGCGCGTGGCCCAGTCGCTGTTCAGCAGCGTCGTCGGATCGTTGGCCCGCGGCAGGGTGATCGCCACGTTGACGATCTCGTCGGCCGCAATCCAGTTGGTGATCCCGTAGGCGTCCTGCACCGACGTCCCGGCCGGAAAGTCCTGCATGCCGTAGCTGGTGAAATTGAGATACAGCGAGTCGGAAAGTACCGCCACGAACGCACCCTTGCTGTTTGCGACTCCTCACCGCGAGATTAGCAGCGACACGCAAATCCGTGGGCGGAAAAAACTCCGCCGCGACGAAGGGTTACTTCTTCAAGGGGACGATCTGGCCGCGGATTTCGCCGTCGGGATATTTCTCGGTCAGCACGTTCACGTACCAGAGGCCGGCCAGGACTTCCCTGGCCTGCTGCTCGGTGAGCGTCACGCCATCGTTCACCGTCGAACGGTCGGCGTAGAACGGGACGTCGATCGGCACGACCTGCGGGCCGGTCTGGTCGGGCGCGGCCGGACCATAGAGGCCCACCTGGCGCACCGGACCGCTGAGCCGCACGAGGTTGATCTTGTATTCCAGCACCCGGGTCGAGGGCCGGTAGACCGCCGTGAAGTAGCCGTCGCCCTTGCTGTCGGTCGCCGGCACTTCGCGCGTACCGCTCAGGTCGGCGCGGAAGTCGGTCTTCGGCAGGTTGGGCTCGCCCATGTTGAACGAGCAGCCCGACACGGCGAGCAGGAGACCGAAGGACAGGATGAGGCGGCGGGGAACGGAACGGTGCATGCGTCCACAGTGTACGTTGCGAACCGGCCCGGCGTCCCCGCCCGAAATCACTGCTTGTGATGCACCGCCGCCCGGCCATAGACCGGCGTCGGCAGCCCCTCCATGCGCGCCTTGAGCTGCAGCGACAGGAAGATCGAGTAGAGCCTGGACTGCATCAGGTTGCCGCCATGGAACCAAAGGTTCTCCTGCGCCGTCGGCTTCCACATGTTGCGCAGCTCGCCCTCCCAGGGACCCGGGTCCTTGGCGGTGCCGGAGCCCAGGCCCCAGCACTTGCCGACCTTGTCGGCGACCTCGGGCGAGATCAGCTCGGCCGCCCACTGGTTCATCGAGCCGTAGCCCGTGGCATAGACGACGAGGTCCGCCTTCAGTTCGGTGCCGTCGTTCAGCACGACCGAATCCTCGGTCAGGCGCTCGATCTCCGTACCGGACTTCAGCTTGATGCGCCCGTCGGCGATCAGCTCCGAGGCGCCCACTTCGATGTAGTAGCCGGAGCCGCGGCGCAGATACATCGGGCCGATACCGGTATTGTCCTCGCCGAAGGTCAGCTTGAAGCCCGCCTTCTCCAGTCGCGCATAGAAGTCGGCATCGTCGCGCCGGATCTGGTCGACCACCGGCTGCATCACCTTGGGCAGCGCGCCGTAGGGCATCGAGGCAGTGGTGAGGTCGGCGATCTCGGTCGTGATGCCAGACGCCACCGCCTCTTCCGAATAGAGAGGCCGGTTGCGGGCCAGCGTCTCGGCGCGCACGACCAGGGTCGGCGAACGCTGCAGCAGGGTCACGTCGGCGCCGTGCTCCCACAGATCGGCGGCGATGTCGTGCGCGGAATTGTTCGAACCCACGACGACGCACTTCTTGCCGGCCCAGCCCTCGCCGCCGCGATGCTGGCTTGAATGATGCTGCTTGCCCTTGAACTGTTCGGCGCCGGCGAACTTCGGAATCTCGGGGAAGCCCGACATGCCGGTCGCGATCACGAGCTGCTTCGGCGTCAGCGTGATGTCCTTGCCGTCACGTTCGACGACGACCGTCCACTCGCCCTTCTTCTCGTCGTACGACGAACTCTTGCACCTGGTCGAGGACCAGTAATCGAGCTCCATGATCTTCGTGTAGGATTCCAGCCAGTCGCCCATCTTGTCCTTGGGCGTGTAGATCGGCCAGTGATCGGGGAACGGCAGGTACGGTAGATGGTCGTACCAGACCGGGTCGTGCAGGCAGAGCGACTTGTAGCGGTTGCGCCAGGCATCGCCCGGCCGCGGGTTGCTGTCGACGATCAAGGTCGGGATGCCGAGTCGCTTGAGTCGCGCGCCGAGGCCGATGCCGCCCTGCCCGCCGCCGATCACCAGTACATAGGGTTGGCGGTCGAAGCCGATCTCCTTCGCGTCGGCGCGGCGACGGTCGGTCCAGGTCACGCGATCCTTGAAGGCGCCGTGCTGCGTGCCGTGTTCGCGTGACGGTCCCTTCTTCTCCTCGAAACCCTTCAGCTCCATCAGCGCGGTGAAGAAGGTCCAGGCCTTTCCGTCCTTGAGGCGGAGGTGGCCCTTGCCGCGGCCCTGCGCCGTTTCGAAAGTGAACCAGCCGGGCCGCCCTGCGAGTTCGAACGACTCGGGTTTCACATCTCCGAGTCGCGCTTTGAGCATGTCAGCAATCGCAGAGCGGCTCTCGAGCGTCACGATGTTCCAGGTGAAGGAAACGAGATCGCGCCAATAGCACTCATCGGCAAACAACGCGGATGCAGCATCGATGTCGGAACGCTTCAACGCGGACGCAAAACTGGCAAGCCACTCGGTGTCGTTCATTCTCTTCCCATTGCGACGGTCGGACAGGCGGCGCACTCTAGAAGAACAAACGCCCGGGAGGAAACGAGCGATGAAATACGATGTGATTTCTGCGGATGGGCATATCGACCTGATCTGGCTGCCGCCGGATCTCTTCACCAGCAACGCGCCGGCTTCGCTGAAGGAGCGCATGCCCCATGTGATTGAAGGTCCCAAGGGACCGGAATGGGTCAGCGTCAAGGGTGCGAAGTTCGGATTGATGAACGGCATGGGCTCGGCGGGACGCGAATACGTGCCGGGCATCATCCATCGTTCCGACCGCATGGCTTCGACCGGCCTCTACAGCGACGGCAAGAAGGGCATCC
Source organism: Reyranella sp. GW821-FHT12G01 (assembly GCF_058806575.1). Taxonomy (NCBI): domain Bacteria; kingdom Pseudomonadati; phylum Pseudomonadota; class Alphaproteobacteria; order Hyphomicrobiales; family Reyranellaceae; genus Reyranella; species Reyranella sp. GW821-FHT12G01. The sequence continues at coordinate 1,664,300 of NZ_JBXAPV010000001.1, read as the reverse complement.
GCCGTCTCACCGAAGTCGACCATCGCCTGAAGGACCAGGACCGCGACGGCGTGCAGGCCGAGGTTCTCTACGGCGTGCTGGGATCGAGCGGCCGCCTCAACGATCCGGAAGCCGCGATTACGATGCTGCGCATCTACAACGACTGGCTCCACGATTTCTGCAAGCAGGCGCCCGATCGTCTGGTCGGCCTGGCCAACATCCCGAACTACGACATGGATGAGTCGATCACCGAGGCGATGCGCTGCGCCAAGCGCGGCGTGAAGGGCCTCGACATCGCCAACCGCCCCGACATGACGCCGCTGTGGGATCCGTTCTGGGAGCCGCTGTGGAAGTTCGGCCACGAGACCGGCATCCCGCTGCACTTCCACACGATCGGCGGGCGCTCGCCCGACGTCACCAAGTACACGCCCGAAGTTCAGCGCCGCATCTTCGCCACGCACATCACCGGCTTCCAGATGCACATGAGCACCATGCTGATGGGCCTGATCTATTCCGGCGCGCCGGCGCGCTACTCCAACCTCAAGATCGTGATCGGCGAGGCGGGCCTCGGCTGGATCCCCTATGTGCTGCAGCACATGGACCTCGAGTGGGAGGACCAGTTCCAGGACCTCGACCTCAAGATGAAGCCGTCGGAATACTGGCATCGCCAGTTCTACGCGACCTACCAGACCGATCCGGTCGGCATCGAGCTGCTGCGCCATCTCGGTGAGGACAATGTCATGTGGGGCTCGGACTATCCGCACCCCGACGGCATCTGGCCCGACAGCCAGGAGTTCATCTCCAGGGAGTTGAACCATGTCCCGGCCGAAACCAAGCGCAAGATTACGCGCGACAATGCGATGAAGCTCTACGGGCTGGGCGCCTAAGGCGCCCATGACCGTCGCACGCCTGTCGCCACAGCGACTGCTCGACTTTGCGACCGAGGTCTATGCCTCGGCGGGAATGCCAGACGCCGACGCCCGCATCGTCGCGGACACGTTGGTGCAGGCCGATCTCTGGGGACACCAGTCGCATGGCGTGCTGCGACTGCCCTGGTATCTCGCGCGTCTCAAGGCCGGCGTCTGTGCGCCGGTCGCCCAGCCGACCTTCGCGGTCGACGCCAAAGCCGTCGCGGTGATCGACGGCGGCGATGCGATGGGCCAGGTGCTGAACGTCTTCGCCATGCGCGAGGCGGTGAAGCGCGCGCGGGACTTCGGCATCGCGGCCGTCGCCCTGCGCAACTCCAACCATTTCGGCACCGCGCTCTACTACACGCTGATCGCGGCGCGCGAAGGCTGCGTCGCGTTCCTCTCGACCAATGCCAGCCCGGCGATGGCGCCATGGGGCGGCCGCAAGAAGACGGTCGGCACCAACCCGTGGTCCTGGGCCGCGCCCGCCGGCCGCTTCGCGCCGATGGTGCTCGACATCGCCAACACCGGCGTGGCGCGCGGCAAGATCTATCTCGCGAAGCAACGCGGCGAGACGATCCCCGAAGGCTGGGCAATCGACGCCGAGGGCGCACCGACCATCGATGCGGCGGCGGCAATCGACGGCATCATCCTGCCGATGGCCGGTCACAAGGGCTACGCGATCGCGGCCACCATGGACATGCTGTCGGGCGTGCTGACCGGCAGCGCCTTCGGCACCGGCGTCGCCGGCCCCTACCAGACCGAGCACAAGAGCGGCGCGGGCCAGTTGATGATCGTGCTCGATATCAAGGCCTTCCAGCCGCTCGCGGACTTCAACGCGCGCATGGAGCAGATGATCGGCGAGCTGAAAGCCGTGCCGCTCGCGAAAGGCCACAACGAAGTCTTCTATCCCGGCGAGATCGAGGCGCGTAACGAGGTGGCCAATCGCCGCGACGGGCTGTCGTTGCCGCCGGACACGATCGCCGATCTCGAAAAGGTCGCGCGCGAGAACGGGTTGAAGGCGCCGTTCTGAGCCGATGAGCCCGACGCTGCGCCTGCCGTTGCTGATCGTCTTCGCGATGCTGGCCTTTGCCGGCAATTCGCTGCTCTGCCGCATCGCCTTGCGCGACACCTCGATCGACGCCGCGACCTTCACCTCGATCCGCCTCGCCTCGGGCGCGCTCGTGCTCTGGATCCTGCTGCGCTCGCGCGGCCGGCAACCGCTGGCGGCGGGAAGCTGGTCGATGGCTGCGATGCTGTTCGCCTACGCGGTCTGCTTCTCCTTCGCCTATCGCGACCTCACCGCCGCCACGGGCGCGTTGCTGCTGTTCGGCGCCGTCCAGCTCACCATGACCGGCTACGGCCTGTTCAACGGCGAGCGGCTGGTCGGGCTGCGTCTCGTCGGCGTCCTGGTGGCGATCGCAGGCCTGGTCTGGCTGCTGCTGCCCGGCCTCTCGGCGCCGCCGGCAATGGCCGCGGGCCTGATGCTCGTGTCCGGCATCGCCTGGGGCGCTTATTCCCTGCTGGGCCGCGGCGCCGGCGATCCGACCGCGGCCACCGGCGGCAATTTCATCCGCGCCGTGCCCTTCGCCGCCGTCCTCAGCCTGGCTGCAGCGACGCAGACCAGCCCCGATCAGACAGGCCTCATCTACGCCGTGGCCTCGGGCGCCGTGACCTCCGGGCTGGGCTATGTCCTGTGGTACGCGGCCCTGCCGGCGCTCTCCGCCACCTCGGCCGCCACAATACAGCTTTGCGTGCCGGCCATTGCCGCCCTGGGGGGCGTGGTGCTACTCGCCGAGCCCATCACCGCGCGGCTGCTGTTCGCCTCGCTGGCGATCCTGGGCGGCATCGCGCTCACCATTCGAAAGAAGAACTGAAGGTAAGGGGAAACATGTTCGAGGTTGCCGATCGTCTGAAGAACGTGAAGGTGTCGGCCTCGGCCGCGATGACCCGCAAGGTGCGCGAGCTGCGCGCGCAGGGCGTGAAGATCGTGGGCCTGTCCTCGGGCGAACCGGACTTCCCCACGCCCGCCCACGCCATCGAGGCGGCGCACCAGGCCGCACTGGCCGGCGACACCAAGTACCCGCCGCAGGATGGCGTGAAGTCGCTCAAGGAAGCGATCCAGCGCAAGTTCAAGCGCGACAACAATCTCGACTATGCGCTGGACGAGATCATGGTCTCGAACGGCAGCAAGCAGATCATGTACGACGTGCTGATGGCCAGCGTGAACCCGGGTGACGAGGTGATCATCCCCGCGCCGGGCTGGATCTCCTACGCCGACCAGGCCGTCATCGCCGGCGCCACACCGGTGTCGATCTCCTGCCCGGAGAACAACCAGTTCAAGATGCGCGCCGCCGACCTCGACGCCGCCATCACCGCCAAGACCAAGTGGGTGGTGATGAACTTCCCCAACAACCCGACCGGCGCGGTCTGCTCTCCGGCCGAGATGCGCCAGATCTGCGACGTGCTGATGAAGCACAAGCACGTGCTGGTGATGGCCGACGACGTCTACGAGCACCTGGTCTACGGCGATGCGAAGTTCAGCACCGTGGCCGAGGTCGAGCCGGCGCTGAAGGATCGCACGCTCACCGTCAACGGCGCGTCGAAGGCCTATGCCATGACCGGCTGGCGGGTCGGCTTCGCGGGCGGCCCGCGCGCGATGATCGCGGCGATGACCAACATGCAGGGCCAGATCGGCTCGGGCATCTCGACGATCGGCCAGGCCGCGGCCACCGCCGCGCTCAACGGTCCGCAGGAGCTGCTGAAAGAGCGCGCCGCCGACTACCAGAAGCGCCGCGACGAGGTCGTGAGCATGCTGCGCGCCGCCAAGGGCCTGACCTGTCACATGCCCGAGGGCGCGTTCTACGTGTTCCCCAACGTTGCGGGCTGCATCGGCAAGACCACGAAGGGCGGGCGCAAGATCGCCAACGACACGGATTTCGTGACGGCGCTCTTGGAAGAGAAGCACGTCGCCACGGTGCAGGGCGCGGCCTACGGCATGAGCCCCTACTTCCGCATCTCCTACGCCACCGACATGGCGAGCCTGCGCGAAGGCTGCACGCGCATCCAGGAGTTCTGCGCCGATCTGCACTGAACGCCCTAGAGGGCGTTGATTTCCTTGACCTTGTTGGCGAGGCCGAGCTTGCGGTTGCAGAGCGGCCAGTGCCAGGTCTCGCCCTGGTTGAACATCACCCACTCGGTGAGGTCGGCGGCCTTCTCATAGTCCTGCGCCGCCGCGACCGCTTCCTGCGGCGTCAGGACCGTGCCGTCGCGCCGCTGCTGGAAGGTGATGTAGGTGCGCGCGGTGTACTGGAAGCGACCGTGATAGGTGCCGCGTCCGCCCCTGATGGGAGTCGCATGAGGTCCCCAGCTGCCGCTCTCGCAAATCGCGAGCGACTGCACGACCTCGTCCTTGCGCGATTTCACGAAGGCCTCATGCTCCGTCGGCCCCGACGGGACGGCAGCCGTCTCGCTCGGTTTCTTGGCGCATCCCGGCGCGGCGAACAGCGCGGCGACCAGGATCGTCAGGGTGGCGGTTCGATGAATGTTCACGATGCGCCATTGATCACACGATTTTATCCCCAGGGTAAACCCCAGCCGCCCGACGCCGTCACAACCGGATATTCCTTGCCAGCAGTCGGACTGCGTCATGGGGCGACCTCGATAAAATGCCGTCAACGCTTGGCTTTAACGCCCTCCCCGCACCGCCATCGGCCGCGCGCACGCAATCGCCGCGCAACAGGGCGGCGGCGATATTCTTGTACCAATTGTAACGCTGCGTGAGCCTTTCAGGCTCCCTCAGTCTTTCGAAGCGGGATGCACCTTGATCCAGTGGCGCGCGATCTCCTCGCGCGTCGCCACCCAGACCTTGGGCTTGGACGCCACATAGTCGAGGAAACGCGCCAGGGTCGCGGCGCGGCTCGGCCGGCCGGCGAGACGGCAGTGCAGGCCGATCGACATCATCTTCGGGGAGCGCGCACCCTCGGCATAGAGGACGTCGAAACTGTCCTTCATCGCCTGCAGCCAGCCGTCGCCCGCGGTGAAGCCCGGCGCGACGCCGAACTTCATGTCGTTCACTTCCAGCGTGTAGGGGATGATCAGGTGCGGCTCGCCGCCCACCTTCACCCAGTAGGGAAGATCGTCGGAATAGGAGTCGCTCGAATAGAGGAAGCCGCCATGCTTGATGACGGCTTCGAGCGTGTGCATGCCAAAGCGGCCGGTGTACCAGCCGACCGGGGCCTTGCCCGCCGTCTGCTTGATCACCTTCACCGTCTTCTTCATGTGGTCGAGCTCCTGCTCGAGCGTGAAGTCCTTGTAGTTGATCCAGCGCCAGCCATGGCTCGCCACCTCGTGGCCGGCCTCGGCCATCGCCTTGCCGGCGGCGGGATTGAGCTCCAGCGCGCGGCCGACCGCCCATGACGTGAAGCGCATGTTGCGCTCCTGGAAGAGCCGCAGGATGCGCCAGAAGCCGGCGCGGCTGCCGTACTCGTACATCGACTCGGTCGAGAGATCGCGGCCGCCGACGATCGGCGTGCCGCCCGGCGTCTCGGTCAGGAAGACCTCGGAGGCAGGATCGCCGTTCAGGATCGTATTCTCCCCGCCCTCCTCGTAATTCAGCACGAAGCTCACCGCGATGCGGGCGTCGCCCGGCCACTGGGCGTCCGGCGGATTGGGGCCATAGCCGATCAGGTTGCGGTCGAGATGATTGTGCATGTGGTCCCCGGAAACACAGGCGCCCAACGGGCGGGCGATTGAAGGGCGACTATGGCGCGGCTATAGCTCGCGCGACAAGCTTGAGGAGGCGAGATGGGCGCGGCCGACGCGATCAAGGAAGACCGCCTGTGGCAACGGCACGCCGACATGGCGAAGCTGGGCGGCACGCCGAAGGGCGGCGTGAACCGGCAGGCGCTCTCGGCCGAGGACGCCGCAGCGCGCAACCTGCTCGGCTCCTGGGCCAAGGCGCGCGGCTTCTCGATCTCGACCGACGCCATCGGCAACCTCTTCGTGCGCCGCGAGGGCTCCGACCCGAAGGCGCTGCCGGTGATGAGCGGCTCGCACATGGACAGCCAGCCGACCGGCGGCCGCTTCGACGGCATGTACGGCGTGCTGGCCGCCTTCGAGGCGCTCGAGGCGCTGGAAGACGCCGGCGTGAAGACGCGCCGCCCGGTCGTGGCCGTCGCCTGGACCAACGAGGAAGGCTCGCGCTTCCAGCCCGGCGCCATGGGCTCGGCGGTGTTCGCCGGCCACAATGATCTCGACCAGATGCTGCAGGTGAAGGACTGGAAAGGCGTCGTGCTGAAAGACGCGCTGGCCGAGACTTTCAGGGCCGCGCCGGCACCGCTGCTTCAGGGCAAGCCCGGCTTCCCGCTCGACGGCTATGTCGAGGCCCATATCGAGCAGGGCCCGCGGCTGGAAAACGAGCGGAAGACGATCGGCGTCGTGACCGCCATCCAGGGCAGCCGCCGCTACATCGTGACGACGCACGGCGAGGAAGCGCATGCCGGCACGACGCCGCGCGCCGCCCGCAAGGATGCGTTCGCGGCCGCCCTTCGCATCGCCCAGGCGATGTACGAGGCGACGACCGACACCGACGACATGCTGCGCTTCACCATCGGCCGCGTGGACGTAGCGCCCGGTTCGCCCAACACGGTGCCGGGCCAGACAGTCTTCACCATCGACATGCGCCATCCCGACGATGCGGTGCTGGAAGCACACGAGAAGAAGCTGAAGGAGATCGTCGCCGTCAAGGCCGCGCCCTGCACGAGCGGCATCGAGCGCGTGGTTGCCGTGCCGCCGACCAACTTCGATCCGATGGTGGTCGACCTGGTGCGCGCCAAGACCAACGCGCTAAAACTCTCCAACATGGACATGCCTTCGGGCGCCGGCCACGACGCCATGCACATCGCCCATCTCTGCCCCGCTGGCATGATCTTCGTGCCCTGCGAGCGCGGCATCAGCCACAACGAGATCGAGAGCGCCACCCCCCAGGACCTCGCCGCCGGCGCCCGCGTCCTCGTCGAAGTGCTGGCTGAACTCGCGAACCGCTGACGCACCCAACAGCATTGTCTGAATAAGGATTTCGAATTCATGTCGAAGAAGATGCAGTCCGAACTCGTCTCGATCCTGTCCGACCTGATCGCATTGCCGAGCCCTTACCCGCCCGGCACCTCGGTCGAGATCTGCGCCTATACGGCCAAGCGCCTGAAGAAGGCCGGCTACAAGGTCGAGATCGCGACCAGCAAGAAGGGCGTCGACAATGTCGTGGCCCGCATGAAGGCCAAGGCGAAAGGTCCGGTGATCGCCTTCAACGCCCATGTCGACACGGTCGGCGTCGGCGAGCGTTCGAACTGGAAGAGCGATCCTTACAAGGCGCTGGTGAAGGGCGGCCTCGTCTACGGTCTCGGCGCCGGCAACTGCAAGGGCAGCATGGCGGTGCAGATCTGGATTGCCGAGGAGATCGCGCGCCGCGGCGGCCCGGCGAAGGGCGAGCTGATCTTCACCTTCGTAGCCGATGAGGAGAATCTCGGACCCGAGGGCATGGAATACCTGCGCAAGAGCGGCAAAGTGCGGCCCGACGCGCTGATCCTGGGCGCGCAGACCGAGAACAACCTGATCGTCGCCGAGCGCGGCGTGATGTGGGCGCGCCTCACCACCAAGGGCCGCGCCGCCCATGCCGGCAATCCGGCGGCCGGCGACAATGCCATCCTGCGCATGATGCGCCTGGTGGGCGCGCTCAGCTCCTACTACGACAAGGCGCTGGCGACGCGCGTCTCGGGCGCGATGAAGTCGACGGTGAACATCGGCATGTTCCACGGCGGCCACAACACCAACGTCGTGCCCTCGGCCTGCACCGTCGAGATCGACCGCCGGCTGCTGCCCGACGAGAAGGTGAAGGACGCGTTCAAGGAGCTGAAGAAGGTGGTCGACGGCGTCGGCGAGCCGAAGTCGATGTACGGCGTGGAATTCCTGACCGGCACCAACGGCTTCTTCGCGCCCGAGAACGGCGCGGCGGTCGGCGCCTTCGAGACCGCCGTGAAGACGCACAGCCGCCGCAAGGTGAAGTTCCTCAACGCCACCGGCGTGAGCGACGGCCGCTACTACGCCGACGACGGCATCGAGATCATCAACTTCGGCCCGGGCTCCGGTGCGCAAGGCCACGCCGCCAACGAGAGCGTGCCGATCGCCGAGATGGTCGATGCCGCCCACATCCAGCTCGATGTGGTGAAGCGCCTGCTGGGCTGACCGCCCGGAGAGACGCACCGGCGGCTAGAGGTAGCCGCCGGCCTTCAGACTTTCGACGACCTGCTGCGCGAACCGCGGCACGTTCTTGGATTGTGCGTGATAGTGGAAGCGCGCGAGCGGAGTCGTGCTCGTGCCGCGATAAAGCACGGCGCGCACGTGCGTGGACAATGAGGTCTGGCTTCCCTGGGCCGCCGTGTGCCCTCCGCCGAAATCGATCTCCAGCCGGTAGTCCGGATTGAATCGCTGGACGATCTCCTGCTGGTCTCCACTGCGGGAAATCTGCAGGCGATTGCTACGGCCCGATTCCACGGCAACGCCGTAGGGGGCCAGCGCCCGGGTGAAGTCGGTCTTGATTTGCGTTCCGTCGATGACGTCGTCGTTGGTCGGCAACCACAACAGCAGCCGCCGCATCTTCGCGGGCGCCGGCCCGGAGGTGAGAGGCTCGTAGACATATGTGGGAGCCGTCTCGCAGGCGGCGAGGACAGAGCCACCTGCCGCGAGGAGCAGCGAGCGACGCGACAGTGAAAGAAGGCGCGCCATCAGATCAGCCCGTCCTGCCGCAGCTTCGCCGTCAGACTGTCGACATAGCGATCCGCCTCTTCCGGGCGCCGCGACGGCGTACCGCTCACCCGATAGAAGCCGGACAATTCCGTCGAGCCCCGCCAGACGAGCTTGGTCGGATTGCCCTGATAGAGCTTCGCGTCGATCTCGTATTCCTGGATGAACGCGCCGCGCAACCTGCTCGCGCCCGTCTGGAGCATGAGCATCTCGCTCGCCCGAAAACGGGCGTTGGCAGTCGTGAGCAGCAGTCCGCCATTGTCGGGCGTGCCATCGGCGCCGACGATCTCCATGGTAATCCCGAGCGGCGACCATTTCGCCTCGAAAGCGCGCTTCAGTTCGTCGACCTGGAGGAGCGATGCATTCTGCCCCGCCGTCATCCGCGTATCCTGAACGAAGATCGCGATCAAAACCCGCTTCAACTTCGTGCCCTGGACGCCTGTCGCGGCGTTCGATTGCGTCACCAGCTTCTGCTCGGGTGTGCACCCCGCAAGCGTCACTCCAAGTCCCAGCAGGGCGTGACGCCGTCCCAGACTTATCATTCCGTTATTCTCTCCCCCGACACATGCCACCCTAACAGGAAACATTTGGTACCTGCTACCCGCGATTGTGTACCGGACAGCGCCGACCGGGTCCGAAAGCGGCCAGACGCATGGCGGCACTCGACGGTAAGCGTGCGAACGGAAACACCCTGCAGGAGTCCTTCGATGCCAAGCCCCGCCACCGCCAAGACCTACGGAACCGTCAGCGCCGAGGCACGGCGCGAGATGACCGGTCTCGAATTCGTGCAGGGTCTCGCCGACGGCACGCTGCCCTTGAACACGATCGCCGAAACCCTGGGTTACGACGTCGTCGAGGCAGCGAGCGGGCGTGTCGTCGTCGCGATCGTGCCGACGGGCCGGCACCTCAACCCCTCGGGCACGGTGCATGGCGGGCTGGCCGCGACGCTGCTCGACAGTTGCATGGGCCTCGCGATCCAGACCACGCTCGCGAAGGGGTTCGCCCAGACGACGGTGGAGTTCAAGATCTCGCTGCTGCGCCCGATCACACCGGAGACAGGCTTGATCCGCGCCGAGGGTCTCGTCCTCAACGCCGGTCGCCGCGTCGGCACCGCAGAAGGGCGCATCACGGACCGGAACGGACGTCTGCTGGCGCATGGCACCACGACCTGTCTGATCTTTGCGCCCTGACCCGGCGCGTGGCACGCTGCCGGCAGGGAGAAAACACCATGCCGTTCTACGAAAAAGGCGACGTTCGCATTCATTATGAAGAGGCGGGTTCCGGCCTGCCGCTGCTGATCATTCCGGGCGGTGGCCTGAACTCGGTGATCGGCGGCCTCGACAGGACGCATCCGTTCAGCGCGATGAAGGAATTCAGCAACCGGTTCCGTTGCGTCGTCGCCGACCTGCGCAACGCCAATGGCGGCCAGTCGACTGGCCCGCTCGACATCGAGCGCACCTGGGACGGCTTCACCGACGACCATGTCGGCCTGATGGATCATCTCGGCGCCAAGCAGTTCATGGTGCTGGGCTATTGCATCGGCCAACCGCTGATCTGGAACCTGATCAAGCGCGTGGGCGACCGCGTCGTCGCCGCCGTGCTGACGCAGCCCTCGGGTTTCCGCCCCGAGTTGCCGAACCAGTTCTACGAAAACAACATGAAGGGCTGGGGCCCCGACTTCGTGAAGAAGCGGCCGGAATATACGATGGACCAGGTGAGCCAGTTCCTCACCAACATGTACACGAAGAAGGCCGACTTCGTGTTCACCGTGCCGCGCGAGTTCGTGAAGGCCTGCAAGACGCCGATCCTGGTCGCCCCCGACGACAGCCCGCCGCATCCCTACAAGGTCGCGATGGAAGTGGCGATGCTGTCGCCCAATTCGCAGGTGACTCTTTATCCCTGGAAGGACACGCCGGAACGCGTGCCTCTGGCCGTGCGTCACATCCGGATGTTTTTGGAGGCGCACCGGCCGTGAGAACCGCGTCCATACATGGCGCCTGATCCTTCGGCAGATCCGCAATTCGATGCCAGCGGGCTGAAATTCGCGTGTGGTGCGGCGTTCTCTGCAATGACCGCAACACTTATCGCCATTGCGATCATGGAGAGCCGCGCGAACAGAGTTCCCAACCTTCTCGAGGCCAGCATCATCTCGATCGGCCTGGTTGCAGCGCTCTTTGCGTTCTTTGCGGGTTGGGTGGCCTATCACTGGACACGGAACAGCGAACCGCTCTTATTCCGCATCATCGCCCTGACATTGCTCGTGCCGTTTCTGATGTTCCTGGCATTGGCTCCGATCGGTGCGTCGGGCGGGTTTGCACTTGCTGGAGCTCTCGTGGGCTTCGCCATTCTGAAATTCGGCTTGGCTTTCGTGCTGGCGACCTTGGCATGGTCGACCATCTTCCTGTGGCTGCAGCGCAAGCAGCCGGATGGGAATGCTGCGACCGCAGCGGCTGCTACACCGCTCGCGAAACGCCGGGCAAGCGGCGCAGCAGGCTCGAGACAAGCCAGCTCAGGCAAAAGGCGAGAATCATGACGAGCGCGCCTTTCGTCACCGGCGACAGCGGCGTCCACAGCAGCAAGAGCTGAAGCCACAGCACGATCGGCCAGTGCACGAGGTAGATGCCGTAAGCATTGCCGGAGAGGCTGTTTCCGATCGCGCCGGAGTGGTTCGAGAAGCGCACGGCGAGCGCCAGGAGGCCGAGCGACGTGAGAGTCGCGAACAGGACCAGCATCACGCCATCGACCCAGGCCGGGACCTCTCGCCCGTCGAGCGCGAAGAACGCTGCCGTAGCAACGATGGCCAGCAGCGGCCAGCGAATCCACTGCAATTCGAACGCCCGCGCCAGCCGCTCCGGACCGACGAACGCGCCGAAGGCAAACGAGAGGAAATAGAGGCCGATGCGGCTGGTCTGGATGCCGAAAGGTCCTGCGGTCAGCCAGTGCGACTTGCCGAAGGCGAGATGGAGCGGCAGGTACACTGCGGCGCTCGCCACGATGAACAGCATCAGCCACGCGCCGGCCGGCATGCGATCCAATGCCTGACCGAAGCGTCGCGCGAAGTGCCAGACACGGTCCTGCGCAAGCAGCATGGCCAGTGTGGCGTCGAACACCAGCAGCGCGCCCACGAACCAGAGTGGCCCGCTCGGCCACGGCCCGACCGTGACCATGTGTTTCCAGAATGTCGCGAAGCTGTCGCTGCCGCCCGCCAACAGGAAGGCGGCGTAATAGGACAATGGAACGATCGTCACGACGCCGACGAGCAGCGGCACGCCCAGCCGAAGTGCGCGGTCGGCGAGGTACTGGCGCAGTCCCTTGCGCGCGAGCGAGGGGCGCACGAACAGGCCCGACAGCAGGAACATCAACGGCATGAAGAAGCCGTTGGTCCAGGTGACGAGGACGTTGAAACCACCCCACTGCGCCATGTCGACGACCGGCGCGCTACCATTGGTGTAGGAGCCGGCCGACACTGCCTGCGCACCTGTCATGTAGCCCAGCGCAACATGCTGCAGGACCACCAGCGCAATCACGAAGACGCGCAGATTGTCGAAGGCTGGGAAACGCGTCGCCGGCTGGGCGATGCGGACCAGCGGCGCCTTGCGCAGCGCCAAGTATCTTTCGTGGGAGCGGGCGAAGGTATCCGTGGAGACGACGGCGACAGACTTCACGAGAAACACGCCCTTGTTGATGCCGAATGGGCCTGTAACGGCGGCACCGACGTGGGCGTTGCACGTTCCTTCAAAGGGTCACAATTGAGTTCGTTGCAGCTGCAGCGATTGGACTGATGATCAGTCGCTTCCCCATCCAGATGGGGAAGTGCCCCGCCATGCGGGGCGATGGGGTCATGAGTTTTCTGTGATCGCTCTTTCTTCGGCGCTCCCGGACATTGCCAGAGGCAATGTCCTGCCGCTTCGCAGGCTGAACTTCGCTCAGCCCTTAAGCCGTCTTCTCGGCCTTGAGTCCCAGCTTCTCGATCGTCTGTTCGCGCATCACGAACTTCTGGATCTTGCCGGTGATGGTCATCGGGAATTCCGGCACGAACTCGATGTAGCGCGGGATCTTGTAGTGGGCGATCTGGCCTTGGCAGAAGGTGCGGATCTCCTCGTCGGTCGCGGTCTGGCCCGCGTGCAACTTGATCCAGGCGCAGACCGCCTCGCCGTAACGCGGGTCGGGGACGCCGATCACCTGCACGTCCTGTATCTTCGGGTGCCGGTAGAGGAACTCCTCGATCTCGCGCGGATAGACGTTCTCGCCGCCGCGGATGATCAGGTCCTTCAGGCGGCCGACGATGTTGACGTAGCCCTGCTCGTCCATGGTCGCGAGATCGCCGGTGCGCATCCAGCCGGCCTCGTCGACGGCCTCCTTCGTCTTGGCTTCGTCGTTCCAGTAGCCCTTCATCACCGAATAGCCGCGCGTGCAGAACTCGCCGGTCGCGCCGCGCGGCACGGCCTTGCCTTCGGTGTCGACGATCTTGATCTCGATGTGCGGCAGCACCTGGCCCACGGTCGAGACGCGGCGCTCGACCGGATCGTCGGTGGCGCACTGGGTCGACACCGGCGAGGTCTCGGTCATGCCGTAGGCGATGGTGACCTCGCCCATGTGCATGTGGCTCTGCACCTTCTTCATCACCTCGATGGGACAAGGCGAGCCGGCCATGATGCCGGTGCGCAGGCTCTTCAGGTCGAACTTCGCGAAGTCGGGATGGTCGAGCTGGGCGATGAACATGGTGGGCACGCCGTAAAGCGCCGTGCAGCGCTCCTCGGCCACGGCCTCCAGGGTCGCCAGCGGATCGAACGCGGCCGACGGATAGACCATCGTCGAGCCGTGCGTCAGGCAACCGAGGTTGCCCATCACCATGCCGAAGCAATGATAGAGCGGCACGGGAATGCAGAGGCGATCCTCGGGCGTGAGCTTCAACCCCTCGCCCACGAAATATCCGTTGTTCAGGATGTTGTGATGGCTGAGCGTCGCGCCCTTGGGGAAGCCGGTCGTTCCCGACGTGAACTGGATGTTGATCGCGTCGTCGAATTGCAGCTTGGGCGCCAGCTCGGCGATGCGCGCCTTCTCGGCGTTGCCGCCGGCGGTCGCGACATCGTCGAAGTTGAGCATGCCCGGAGTCTTCTCGGCGCCGAGCCGGATGACGTGCTTGAGGTGCGGCAGCTTCTTCGCCTTCACCAGGTCGTCGACGATCTCGAGATAGTTCGACGTCTTCAGCGCGGGCGCGAGGATCAGCGCTTTGCACTCGACCTTGTTCATCGCGTATTCGAGCTCGGCGCGCCGGTAGGCCGGATTGACGTTCACCAGCACGAGGCCCGCCTTCGCGGTCGCGAACTGGGCCAAGGTCCATTCCGATGTGTTGGGCGACCAGATGCCGACCCGGTCGCCGCGCTCCAGGCCCAGGGTCAGCAAGCCGGCGGCGAGGTCGTCGACCCGGCGGCCGAGTTCGCCCCAGCTCCAGCGCACGTCCTGGTGGCGGACCACCAGCGCCTCGCGGTCGCGATAGGTCTCGACGGTGCGGTCGAAGAAGGCGCCGATCGTCTCGCCGATCAGCTTCTTGTCCGAGACTCCGTGATCGTAAGAGATATCGTGAGAGATTCTGGGGGCGGCCTGAGCTTTGGTCATGCGGCGAGATTAGCGCGCCATGCGAGATTTGGAATCATGAAACTCGATTTCGTCACCGTGGACGTCTTCACGGATCGCCAGTTCGGGGGCAACCCGCTGGCCGTCATCACGAATGCACAGGGCCTGTCGAGCGAGCGGATGCAGGCCATCGCGGCCGAGTTCAACCTGGCCGAGACCACCTTCGTGCTGCCGCCCAAGGACCCGGCCCACACCGCCGAGGTCCGCATTTTCACGCCCAAGGCCGAGATGCCATTCGCCGGCCATCCCAACGTCGGCACCGCCTTCGTGCTGGCCCGTGCCGGCACCAGCTACGGCCGGCCCGTGGGCGGGGACCGGCTGGTCTTCGAGGAGAAGGCCGGGCTGGTGAACATGGACATCACCTACGAAGCCGGCGCCGTTGTCGCGACGCGCCTCGCCGCGCCGGTGCCGCTCAGCTTCGGCGAGGAGATCGATCCTGCTCTTGTGGCGCAGGCCTGTTCGCTGAAGGCCGACGACCTGAAGCTCGACGTGCATCCGCCGCGGGTCGCCTCGTGCGGCGTGCCGCTTCTGTTCGTCGAACTGAAGTCGCGCGAAGCGCTGAAGCGCGCCGCGCCGCGTGGCGAGATCTTCGCGCGCGAGCTACCGCGAGATCGCATCGTCGGCATCCATCTCTATGTGCAGGCGAAGGACGGTGAGATCGACGTCCACACCCGCATGTTCGCCCCCGAGCACGGCATCCCCGAGGATCCCGCGACGGGTGGAGCCAACGTCGCGCTGATCGGCGTGCTGGCCCACCACCGGCCCGAAACGGACATCACCTTGGCGAAGACCATCGGCCAGGGTTTCGACATGGGCCGCCTCAGCGTGCTGTTGGCATCGGCCGAGAAGAAGGCCGGCAAGGTCGTCGCGACCTATATCGGCGGTCGCTGCAAGCCGATGATGAGCGGCGTGATCGAGCTAGAGTAGCTGTCGTCGTCCTGAGCGCAGCGAAGGACCTTGCGGAATGACCAAAGCACTCCGTAGCTGGCGTGAGATCCTTCGCTGCGCTCAGGATGACAAGAATTAGCGGCCCGACGCCGCCAACGGCAACGCCGCGCCCTGCTTCACCGGACGCAGTGCGAACGAGCTTCTGATCTGGGCGATGCCCTGGATCTTGGTGAAGTCCATGACGAAGCGCTCGTAGGCTTCGAGGTCCGGCACCACGACCCGCAGCAGGTAGTCGCTGTCGCCGGTCATCAGGTAGCACTCCATCACCTCGGGCCGCTCCGCCGCCGCGCGCTCGAAGTCCTTCAGCGCCTTCTCGTTCTGGGTCGAGAGCGACACGCTCACGAAGACGTTGACCGACAGGCCGACCGACTTGGCGTCGACCTGGGCGGCATAGCCTTTGATGACGCCCGCCTCCTCCAGCGCCTTGACCCGCCGCCAGCATGGCGAGGAGGACAGGCCGACCTGCTCGGCGAGGTCGGCATTGCTCAGGCGGCCATCGTGCTGCAGCCGTTCGAGAATGCGCCGGTCGATCGCATCCAGGGAGATCATTGCTCAATACACCTTATTTCAGGTAAATCCTGCCCTATACAGCCCTCTGGACGACCCAAACGCAAGGACCTTCCAGCCCGTCGGGCGTATGCAAATGGCCATGACCACACTCGCCCCCATCCAGCGTCTCCGCCTCCTCCGTGAACTGGAACGCAAGGTGCTGTGGCTCAGCGCCTGGACGATCCATCACGCCAACCACATCCGTCCCAACCGCGACGGGCTGAAGGTCGGTGGCCACCAGGCCTCCTGCGCCTCGCTGGCGACGGTGCTGTCGGCGCTCTACTTCTCGGTGCTGCGGCCCGAGGATCGCATCGCGGTGAAGCCGCATGCCTCGCCGGTGTTCCACGCGATCCAGTACCTGTTCGGGCACCAGACCCGCGAGAAGCTCGAACGCTTCCGCGCGCTGGGCGGCGCGCAGTCCTATCCGTCGCGCACCAAGGACGTGGACGACGTCGACTTCTCGACGGGCTCGGTCGGTCTCGGCGTTGCCATGACGCTGTTCTCGTCGATCGTGCAGGACTATGTGCGCCTGAAGAACCTGGGCGACGGCAAGCGGCCCACCGGTCGCATGGTGGCGCTGGTCGGCGACGCAGAGCTCGACGAGGGCAACATCTTCGAGGCGCTGCTCGAAGGCTGGAAGCACGACGTCCGGAATCTGTGGTGGGTGATCGACTACAATCGCCAGAGCCTCGACGGCGTGGTGAACGACCGGCTGTTCGGCCGGGTCGCCGAGATGTTCGAGCTGGTCGGCTGGCGCGTCGTCACGCTGAAGTACGGCAAGCTGCTGGAGACCGCCTTTGCCCAGGCCGACGGCGCGCATCTGCGCGACTGGATCGACGCCTGCCCCAACTCGCTCTACTCGGCGCTGGTGTTCAAGGGCGGCGCCGGCTGGCGCGAGGCGCTGACGCGCGACCTCAACCAGTATCCCGGCATCCGCCGTATCCTCGACCAGCACGACGACGCGGCGCTGCACAAGTTGATGACCAACCTGGCCGGCAACGACATGCAGGCCGTGATCGACGCTTTCGAGAACGTCACCGACGACACGCCGACCTGCTTCATCGCCTACACGATCAAGGGCCAGGGCCTGCCCTTCGCCGGCCACAAGGACAATCACTCCGGCCTGATGACGCTCGACCAGATGGCGGGCTTCAAGAAGGGCATAGGAATCGAGGACGGCCAGGAGTGGGAGAAGTTCGCGGGCCTCACCTCCGCGCCCGCCGACCTGCAGGCCTTCCTTGATGCAGCACCTTTCAACGCCGAGGGCCGCCGCCGCACCGACGCGCCGGTCGTCGCCATCCCGGCGCAGCTCACCAAGCCGAATGACAAGAAGTCGAGCACGCAGGAAGGGTTCGGCAAGATCCTGAACGCGATCGCGTCGGAAGACGGCGAGCTCGCCCGCCACATCGTCACGACCTCGCCCGACGTCACGGTCTCGACCAATCTCGGCGCCTGGGTGAACCGGCGCGGCCTGTTCGGCCACACCGAAGCCGAGGACGTGTTCCGCGAGCTCAAGGTCGTGTCGGCGCAGCTCTGGCGCCAGACACCCAAGGGCCAGCATGTCGAGCTGGGCATCGCCGAGAACAACCTGTTCATCCAGCTCGCCGCGATGGGCCTCAGCCATCAGCTGTTCGGCGCGCGCCTGCTGCCGATCGGCACGCTCTACGATCCGTTCATCGCGCGCGGCCTCGATGCGCTGAACTATGCCTGCTATCAGGACTCACGCTTCATGCTGGTGGCGACGCCGTCGGGCGTGACGCTCGCGCCGGAAGGCGGCGCGCATCAGAGCATCCACACGCCGCTGATCGGCATCGGCCAGCCCGGCCTCGTCTCCTATGAGCCCGCCTATGTCGACGAGCTGGCGGTGCTGATGCGCCACGGCTTCGAATACATGCAGAAGGACGATGGCGGCTCGATCTACCTGCGCCTGTCGACGCGCAGCCTGGCCCAGCCCGAGCGCACGCTGACGCCGGAGCAGCGCGACGACATCGTGTCCGGCGGCTACTGGTACGCCCCGCCCGAGAATGGCGCCGACGTGGCCATCGTCGCCATGGGCGCGGTGACGCCCGAGGCGGTCGCCGCGCACGAGAGCGTCGCGCGTGATTTCGGCGGCGCCGGCCTGCTGGTGCTAACCTCGCCCGACCGGCTGCACACCGATTGGCTGGCCGCGCAGCGGAATCGCGGCCGCACCGCGGGCATGGTCGACCGCTCGGCCAGCCCGATCGAGCGGCTGCTCGCGCCCTTGTCGCGTGATGCGCGCATCGTGACGGTGATGGACGGCCATCCGCTTGCGCTGTCGTGGCTGGGATCGGTGCGTGGCCAAAGGGTCGTACCGCTCGGCATCGAGAAGTTCGGCCAGTCCGGCGACATTCCCGATCTCTATCGCACCTACGGCCTCGATTCGGCGGCGATAATCGACGCGGTGGCGCGCGCCGTCTAAAGTGGCGGCGTGAAAGTAGACGGCACACCTTACCGAACCATCTGGCTCGGCGCCGACGGCACGACCGTCCAGGCCATCGACCAGACCCTGCTGCCTCATCGGTTCGTCGTGCGCGATTTCCGCACGATGGAGGATGCCGAGGTGGCTATCCGCACCATGATCGTGCGCGGTGCGCCGCTGATCGGCGCGGCCGCCGCTTACGGCATGGCGCTGGCCATGGCGACCGACCCGTCCGACGCGATGCTAGCGCGCGCCTACACAGTGCTGCTGGAATCGCGACCGACGGCGGTGAACCTGCGCTGGGCGCTCGACGACCTGCGGGCACTGCTGGCGCCCTTGCCTCCGGCGAAGCGTCGCGAGGCCGCCTATCGCCGCGCCGCCGAGATCTGCGACGAGGATGCCGAGATCTGCCGCCGCATCGGCGAGAACGGACTGGGCCTCATCCGCAACCTGAAGCCGCGCGACAAGGGTGGGCGCATCAACGCCCTCACCCATTGCAACGCCGGCTGGCTCGCCACCGTCGACTGGGGCACCGCGCTGGCGCCGATCTACCGGGCGCACAATGCCGGCATTCCCATCCATGTCTGGGTCGACGAGACGCGCCCCCGCAATCAAGGTGCCAGCCTGACGGCCTGGGAACTGGGCAAGCACGGCGTGCCGCACACGGTGATCGCCGACAATGCCGGTGGCCACCTGATGCAGCACGACCAGGTCGACTTCGTCATCACCGGCACCGACCGCACGACCCGAGGCGGCGACGTCTGCAACAAGATCGGCACCTACCTGAAGGCGCTGGCCGCGCACGACAACGGCGTGCCCTTCTATGTCGGCCTGCCCTATCCGACCATCGACTGGACGATCGTCGACGGCGTGCGCGACATCCCGATCGAGGAGCGCAGCGCACGCGAGCTGTCACACATGACCGGGCGCACCGAAACGGGCGAGCTTGAGACGGTGCAGATACTCCCCGAGGGCAGCGCCGGCGCCAATCCCGCCTTCGACGTGACGCCGGCGCGTCTCGTGACGGCCCTGATCACCGAGCGCGGCGTTTGCGCCGCCAGCGAGGCCGGGCTGCTGTCGCTTTATCCCGAACAACAGAACCGGGCGGCGTGAAGGTCAGCCCGACGGCCAAGGCCACCGCCGGGCTTGGCCTCACCCAGATCGTGGGCTGGGGCACGACCTTCCTGATGCCCTCGGTGCTGGGCCGGCATATCGAGCACGATCTCGTCCTGCCGAGCGAAGTCGTCTACGGCGGCATCACCGTGATGTTCGGCGTCGGCGCACTGTTCTCGCCCTGGGTCGGCCGCCTGCTCGACCGCACCGGCGCGCGGACCGTCATGGCAGTGGGCTCCGTCCTCTATGCGCTGTCGATGGCCGCTCTCACCCTCTCGCAGGGGATGATCACCTATCTCCTGTGCTGGGCCGCGATGGGCGTCGCCTCGACCCTGGCGTTGAACACGCCCTCCAGCATCGCGCTGGCGCAGATCGCGGGCACCCGCGCGCGGCAGGCCATCGCCGTGCTGGCAATCATCGGCGGCTTCGCTTCCAGCGTGTTCTGGCCAGTCTCCGAAGCGCTCGAACTTCTGTTCGGCTGGCGCGGCGTGGTGCTGATCTATGCCGCGGTCCATCTCGCGATCTGCGCGCCCGTCCATCTACTGGTGCTCCCCGGCCGGCCCCTGGTCGGCACGCAGGCCGCGGCGGGCGCGACAGCGCCCGTGGTGCCGTCGGCGCACACCAAGCGGATCTTCATGCTGCTGTCGGTCTCGCTGTCGTGCGGCGCCTTCATCTTCACCGGCTTCATCGTGCACGCGATCGGCGTGCTGCGCGGCCTCGGCTACGATCCGGCGACCGCGCTACTGCTGGCCACCTTGATCGGGCCGGCGCAGGTGGCGGTGCGGGCCTTCGAGCTGGTGTTCGGCCATCGCTACACGATCACCAGCTCGACGCTGTTCTCCAGCGCCGTACTGCCGCTCGGCCTGGGGCTGGCGCTGCTGGCCGGCGGCAACTTCTTCGTCGCCCTGGTCTGCATGATGACCTACGGCGTCGCCAATGGACTAAAGGCGGTGCTGCGCGCCACCCTGCCGCTCGCTCTGTTCGGCCGCGCCCAGTTCGGCACTTATCTTGGCCGCCTCGCGCTGCCCCAGGGCATCGTCTCGGCCTCCGCGCCGCCGGTCCTGGCGGCGGTTATGGCGAGCTACGGCGCGGCGGGCGTGCTCTGGGTCACCTTCGTCGTCGCCATGATCGCCCTCATCACGACGATCATGCTGGTGCGGGTGAGCGGGCCCATACGCTGACCCCTGGAAATCCCGGCAGGATCAGCCGCCCGCGTAGACGGCAGGCGTGCGCTGGCGCCAGTTGAAGTGCTTCTCCCAGGCGGCGCAGAACTGCAGCACATGCTCCTCGGCGAAGCGTCGACCGATCACCTGCAGGCCGACTGGAAGACCCGACGGCGACCAGCCGCAGGGCACCGATGCCGCCGGCTGGCCGGTGATGTTGAAAGGATAGGAGAAGGGCGTCCAGCGCGCCCACGGCACCGGATGCGTGCCGTCCATGTCCTTCGGCCCGTCATCCTCGGCGGCGAAGGGATCGACAGGCACCATCGGCATGACGAGCAGGTCGAACTGCTCGAAGGCTTCGGCCACCGAGCGGTTGAAGGCGGCGCGCGCCTGCAGGGTGCGGAAATGGTTCTCGAGCTTGATCGCGGGCGCGCGCGCCACCATGCGCGCGAAGCCCGGATCGATGCGGGCGATGTCCTCCGGTTTCATGCCGCCATAGAGCGCGCCGCGCGCCACCCAGAGCGCGTCGAAGATGTCGATCGGATCGGGCCAGTCGATCTTCGCCTCGACGATCTCGACCGGCAGGTGTGCCTTGATGCCGGCGAAGGCCTCGGCGATCACCACCGCGATGCCCGGCTCGACCGACGCGCCGAACAGGGTCGGCGCCAGCACGCAGCGCAGCTTCGGCAGGTCGCGCAGCGTCTCGTGATAGGAGAGGCAGGCCGGCGGCAGCGCCTGCGGGTCGCGCGCATCCGGTCCCTGCAGCACGTCGAGCGCCAGCGCATAGTCCTCGACGGTGTTGGTCATCGGGCCCGCATGCGAGAGATGCTCGGTCGGGCTCAGCGGATAGGTCGGCACACGGCCAAGCGTCGGCTTCAGCGAGAAGATGCCGCAGAACGAGGCCGGCACGCGCATGGAGCCGCCGCCGTCGGAACCCAGGGTCAGCGGTACCGTGCCATCGGCCACGGCGACAGCCGAACCGGCGCTCGATCCGCCCGCGGTCTTCGAGACATCCCACGGATTGCGCGTGACGCCATAGAGCGGCGAGTTGGAGGCGGCCTTCCAGCCCAGTTCCGGCGTCGTCGTCTTGCCGACCATCACCGCGCCCGCCGCCAGGATGCGCTCGACCGACGGCGCGGTCTCGGTCGCGACCGAATCGACATAGAGGTTGGAGCCGCGCTGCGTCTTGTAGCCGTCGACCAGGAAGAGGTCTTTTATGCCGACCGGCACGCCATGGAACGGCCCGCGGAACGACTTCGCGCGCGCCTCCTTCTCAAGTTCCTTCGCCTGTCTCAGCGCATCGTCGGTGAAGACGGCGCTATAGGCATTCACCTTGGGCTCGGTCTCCTCGATCGCATCCAGCGACGCCTGCACCAGCTCGACGGGCGAGACCTCGCCCTGCCGCACCAGCCGTGCCATCTCGACCGCGCTCAAGGCTGCGTACCGACGCAGTTCCATCGCTTCCTCCTGATTCCGCTTTTCCTAGAGCCGCTGGCCCGACTTGGCGTCGAACAGATGCAGGTGTTTCGCCCGCACCGCCGCGCCCTGCTCCGTGGCCTCGCCCAGCTCGGTGTCGGGTGGCACAGCCACCACGAAGCCGCCGCGCCCGTCGTCGAGATGGACCAGCTTCACGCTGCCCAGGTCCTCGATCAGCTCGACCTTGCCGCCGAGACCGCCGGCCTGCGGCGTCGCCAGGGTGAGCGCGTCGGGCCTGACACCCACGACCACCTCACGCCCCGGCGTGCCGATCCGCTCGCCGCCGCCTTCGATCGAAGCGCCGCCGGCCAGCACGATCGACTGGCCATCGCGCGCCACCGTCCCGTCGAAGAAGTTCATCGGCAGCGAGCCGATGAAGCCCGCCACGAAGAGCGTCGCCGGCCGCGCATAGACCTCACCTGGGGAACCCACCTGCTCGACCTTGCCGGCATTCATCACGATCAGCCGGTTGGCGAGCGACATCGCCTCGACCTGGTCGTGCGTCACCAGGATCGAGGTGGCGTCGAGCCGCAGGTGCAGGCGCTTCAGCTCGGTGCGCATCTGGTGGCGCAGCTTGGCGTCGAGGTTGGACAGCGGCTCGTCGAACAGGAAGACCTTGGGTTCGCGGATGATGGCTCGGCCCATGGCGACCCGTTGGCGCTGGCCGCCGCTCAACTGCGTGGGCTTGCGGGCGAGGAAATCGCCGATCCCCAGGATGCCGGCGACGCCCGCCACCTTGTCGCGGATCGTCTCCTTGGGCGCATGCGCGATGCGCAACGCGTAGGACATGTTCTCGGCCACGCTCATGTGCGGATAGAGTGCGTAGTTCTGGAACACCATGGCGATGTCGCGCTCGCGCGGCTCCAGCCGGTTGACGACGCGCCCGTCGATCGCGATCTCGCCGCCGGTGATCTCCTCCAGGCCCGCGATCATGCGCAGCAGGGTGGATTTCCCGCAGCCGCTCGGCCCCAGGATAACGGCGAACTCGCCGTGCTCGATCTCCAGGTCGACGCCATGCAGGACCTTCGCGGCCCCGTAGGACTTCTCGACTTTGCGTATGTCGACGGTGGCCAAGGGATGCTCCGCTATTTTTCCGAGTCGACGAGGCCTTTGACGAACCAGCGCTGCAGCAGCACCACGACCATCACCGGCGGCAGGGTGATCAGCAGCGCCGAAGCCATCAGCGTGTTCCATTTCGGCACGGCTTCCGGCGCCGCGGAAATCTGCTTGGAGAGGCCGATCACCGCCGTCGTCATGCTGGCCTCGGTCGTGATCAGCAGCGGCCAGAGATACTGGTTCCAGCCGAACACGAAGAGGATCACGGTGAGCGCCACGACATTGGTGCGCGACATCGGCCACAGCACGTCGATCAGGAAGCGCATCGGCGAAGCGCCGTCGATCTTGGCGGCCTCCAGCAGCTCCTCCGGAATGGTGAGGAAGAGCTGGCGGAACAGGAAGGTCGCGGTGGCCGAGGCCATCAGCGGCAGGATCAGGCCGGCGTAGCTGTCGAGCAGGCTCCACTTCACGACCGCTTCGATGTTCCAGCCGGTCACGCTCTCCAGCGGTCCGCGCAAGCCGGTCTGGTCGAGCAGCCACCCAAGCCCCTGCAGCGGATGCGCTGCAACGGCATAGGTCGGCACGATGCGCACTTCGATCGGCAGCATCAGCGTGGCGAAGATCAGCCAGAAGGCCGTCATCCGGAAGGGAAAGCGGAAATAGGTGATGGCGAAGGCCGAGAGGATCGACACCGCGATCTTGCCGACCGTGACGCCCACCGAGACGATCAGCGAATTGACGAGCTGGCGGCCGAGATCGCCGCGCGCCATCGCCGTCTTGAGGTTGGCCAGCAGTTCGCTGCCCGGCGTCAGCGGCATCGGCACCTGCAGCACGTCGGGCAACGTATGAGTCGCCGCGATCAGTGCGTAGTAGAGCGGCATGCACACGGCCACCACGCCCACGATCAGCAGCAGGTGGCACAGCAGGTCGAGCTTGGGCGTCCGCTCGATCATTGGGCGTACTTCACGCGCCGCTCGAGAAAGCGGAACTGGATGGCCGTCAGCCCGATCACCAGGATCATCAGGATGACCGACTGGGCCGAGGACAGGCCGAGGTCGAGGCCGAGGAAGCCGTCGGCATAGACCTTGTAGACCAGGATGTCAGTGGCGCCGCCGGGCCCGCCCTGGGTCAGCGCATGGATGATGCCGAACGTGTCGAAGAAGGCGTAGACGACGTTGATCACCAGCAGGAAGAAGGTCGTGGGCGAAATCAGCGGGAAGACGATGCTGACGAAGCGCCGGATCGGCCCCGCGCCATCGATCGCCGCCGCCTCGATCAGCGAGCGCGGGATCGCCTGGAGCGCCGCGAGGAAGAACACGAAATTGTAGCTCACCTGCTTCCAGGCGGCGGCCACGATGACCAGCAGCATGGCGTCGCTGCCGTCGAGCAACGGGTTCCACGGGATGCCGAGGCCCTGCTTCAGCATCAACGCGATGGCGCCGTAGATCGGATGGAACAGGAAGAGCCAGAGCACGCCCGCCAGCACCGGCGCCACGGCATAGGGCCAGATGATCAGCAGCCGGTACACCGACTTGCCGCGGCTGACGCGATCGACCAGCACGGCGAAAGCCAGCCCGGCGATGACCGCGGAAGCGGTGGTGCCGGTGCTGAAGATGGCGGTGCGGTAGATCGAGTTGAAATATTCCGGACTGGTCAGCACGTCGCGGAAATTGTCGAACCAGACGAAGGTCGATTTCTGGCCGAACGGATCGCTGACGGTGAAGGCCTGGTACAGCGCCTGCGCCGCCGGCCAGAAGACGAAGATGGCCAGTACGAGCATCTGCGGCGCGAGCAGCAGGAACGCCAGCGGCTTGTGCCGCTGGAAATTCACGCGCTTGATCACGGCGTCAGCCCGTCCCTGCCGATCGGCTTCAGTTGCCGCGCTGCCGCTCGAAGCGACGCAGGATCTCGTTGCCGCGACGGACGGCGTCGTCCATCGCCTGCCGCGCCGTCTTCTTGTTCGACCAGACCGCCTCCATCTCCTCCTCGAGGGCGGCGACGTACTGGTTGGCGTTGCCCAGCCGCACGGTCATCGTGTTCAGCGTCGGCGTGCCGCGCTGGACCTGCGTGATCGCCACTTCCTGCTGCGGATACTTGTCGTAATAGCCCTCGGCCTTGACCTTCTCGTAGGCGGCTTTGGTGAGCGGCAGATAGCCGGTGTCCTTGTGCCACTTGGCTTGCTGGTCGGGATTGGTGAGATGCGCAAGGAACGCCGCCACGCCCTTGTATTCCTCGGGCTTGTGACCCTTCAGCACCCACAGCGCGCCGCCACCGATCAGGCTGTTGTGCGGAGTCGCACCAGTCTCGTAGGGCAGTGGTGCGGCCTCGAAGGCGAACTTGGCGCTGGCCTGCAGCGAGGAGAAGACCGCCGACGAATGGGTCATCATCGCGCACCGGCCCGAGGCGAAAGCCGGCGTGGCGCTGCTGCCCTGACGGCCCGAGTAGACGTAGCGGCCATCGGCGACCCACGACTGCAGGCGCGCGATGTTCTTCACGACCGCGGTCTTGTTGTAGGTGAAGGTGGCGTCGAGACCGTCGAGGCCGTTGTGCTGCGTGGCGATCGGCAGGTCGTGGATCGTCGAGTAGTTGTCGACATGGACCCACTGCTGCCAGCCCGACGTATAACCGCACTCGAAGCCGGCGGCGCGCAGCTTGGTGAGGTACTCGCCCATCT
Source organism: Reyranella sp. GW821-FHT12G01 (assembly GCF_058806575.1). Lineage (NCBI taxonomy): Bacteria > Pseudomonadati > Pseudomonadota > Alphaproteobacteria > Hyphomicrobiales > Reyranellaceae > Reyranella > Reyranella sp. GW821-FHT12G01. Next base: position 1,638,557 of record NZ_JBXAPV010000001.1, on the reverse strand, counting down.
CGTCCCACGTCACCGGCGGACGCGTTAGACCGGCTTTGGCGAAGCCATCCTTGTTGTACCAGAGGATCGGCGTCGAGGCACTGAACGGCAGCGACAGGAGCTTCATCTCCTTGGTGCGGTAATAATTCAGCACCGGCTGGATGTAGTTGTCCCAGTCGACCTTGTAGCCCTCGGCCGCCAGCAGATCCTGCACCGGATAAACCGCGCCCGAGAGCAGCATGCTCTGCGTGCCCTGCCCGATCACGACCAGCAGGTGCGGATGCTTGTTGGCACGGAAGCCCGCGATCGCAGCGTTGAAGGTCTCGTCATAGGTGCCACGACCGCTTGCCACGACCTTGTAGGCGGTCTGGGAGTTGTTGAAGCTGTCGATCTGCTGCTTCAACGCATCGTCGATGGGACCGAGCGTCGGATGCCAGAACTGGATCTCGATCGGCGCGGCGGCCGTCACCGAGGACACGAAGGCGGCGATCATGCCTGCGAAGGCGCCGAGCAATCTTCTTCTCATGACGGTTTCCTTCTGCTGCATCAGGGGCGGGCGTGGAGGCCCTTGGACGAAACGTGCATGCCGGTGAGGTCGCGGCCGCTGGAGACGATGCGCCACGACAGCATCTTCTGCGCGTAGGCGAGCATCGCCGGCGCCGAGGCCGGATCGCGCGACAGGTCGTTGAAACAGTGCGGGTCGGCGACGAGATCGAAGAACAGCGGCGGCAGCGCGGCGAAGTGGACGTACTTGAAGCGCTCGTCGCGGATGACGGCGAGCGAGCAGGCATCCATCGGCACGCCGAGTGCCGTCTCCGAATCGGCGGCGCCGAGGCCGCGGAAATCGAACTCCCAATGCACCTCGCGACGCCAGTCCTCGGGCGTCTTGCCGTGCAGCAGCGGCAGCAGCGAGCGGCCGTCGCACTGGCGCGGGATCGCGAGGCCGAGCCACTCGAGGACTGTCGGCATCACGTCGACCGCCTCGGTGAAGCGCTCGATCTTCGCGCCGCGCGAGGCGTCGGCCGCCGCCCGCGGATCGCGCACGATCAGCGGCACGTTGTAGGCCTCGTCGAAATAGCCCTGCTTGCCGAGCATCCAGTGATCGCCCAGCAGCTCGCCATGGTCGGAGGTCACGACGATCAGCGTGTCGTCGTAGAGGCCCCATTCCTTCAGCTTGTCGATCAGGCGGCCGACCTGGTCATCGACCTCCTGGACCATGCCGTAATAGGTGGCGCGCAGCTGCGCGAGATCGGACTCGCTGAGATCGGCGACCAGCCCCTGCCCGGTGACGAAATAGCTCGCCTGGTTCTGTGACTTGAGATAGCTCGCCAGCAGCGGATGCTGCGCGGCCTCTTCCTTTGCCGTGGCGGCGCGCCGCGGCTTCGCCATGTCGGCGGGATCGTAGAGCGTGTTGTAGGGCTCGGGCGCGATGAACGGCGGATGCGGGCGGATATAGGCCGCGTGCGCGAACCACGAGCCGTTGCGCCGTACCGAGATGAAGTCGAGCAGCTTGTCGGTGAGGAAGGCAGTGATGCTGTCCTCTGCCTTGAAGCGCGCCGGCGGATAGGTCGGCCCGCGATCGCCGGCCGGAACTGCCGGACGGTAGATTTCGACGACGTCGTCGGCGAAGGGATAGCCCTTGGCCTTGAGGTCGGCCATCCACGGATAGGGCAGCTCCGGCAGGTGCAGCTCGGGCGCGAAGCCCGCCATCACCGATTCGTAGGTGCGCAGCGCGGGATCGTCCGGCGGCAAGCCGGTCGGATCGGCCGTCGTGTCGGTGTAGCCGAACAGCGCCGGATCGTAGCCCGCCTTGCGGCATTCGAGGGCGATGTTGGTGAAGCGGCGCGCCAGCGGCGTGCCGTTCCGCATCACGCCGTTATTGTGCTGGTAGGTCCCGGTCAGCAGCGCCGCGCGCGACGGGCCGCAGGGCGCGGCCTGCACGAAATGGCGGCGGCACAGCACACCATCAGCGGCGAGACGATCGAGATTGGGAGTCTTGAGGACGGGGTTGCCGGCGCAGCCCAGCGCATCGGCCCGCCACTGGTCGATGACGATGAAGAGGATATTCCTCCGCGCGACCATGCAAAACTCCCCTTCCCCTCACAGGGATCATCGGGCGCGCGGATTGTTAGGACAATTTAATATTACTTCTGTAACTTAAATTAATTTTATAATAGCCCGATGCTGCACACACAGATCCGCGCCTTCGATGCCGTCGCCCAGGAGGGCAGTTTCTCGCGCGCTGCCGAGGCGCTGGGCCTGACCCAGCCCGCCGTCACCATCCAGGTGAAGGCATTGGAAGAACGCTACGGCGTGAAACTGCTCGAACGCTCGCGCCGTTCGGTGCGCCTCACCGACATGGGCGAGCGGCTGTTCCGGATGTCGCGACGCTATTCGAGCCTCGAAGAGCAGATGCGCGAGATCCTGACCGAATCCTCCGAACTGGAGAGCGGGCAGCTCAGCCTTACCGCCGACGGGCCGCACATCGCCATGGGTGTGTTCGCCCGCTTCCTGGCGCGCCATCCCAACATCGAGCTGTCGGTCGCCATGGGCAACACGCGCTTCGTGCGCGAGCAGTTGATGGAGCGGCGCACCGATCTCGCCATCCTGCCCGGCGTCGAGCGCCATCCGCAGATCCACGCCATGCCGCTGTGGAAGCACACCGCCGTGCTGATCGTCGGCAACGACCATCCCTGGGCCGGCCGCGAGAGCGTGCGGCTGGCCGAACTCGACGACCAGCCGATGATCTCGCGCGAGGAAGGCTCCAACACCCGCCGCGTCGCCGAAGCCGCGATGGCCCGGGCCGGCGTGAAGCCGCGCCGGGTGCTGGAACTGGGCAGCCGCGAGGCCGTGTGCGAAGCCGTCGGCGCCGGCCTCGGCTTCAGCGTCATCTGGGAGCTGGAGGCCGCTGCCTCGACCCGCTTCCGCACGCTCCACGTCCGCGACACCAAGATCACCAGCAGCGACTATGTCGCCTGCCTGAAGAGCGAGCGCCTGCGCCGCAGCATCAAGGCGTTCTTCGCCGTGGCGGCCAGCCTTTCCAACCAGCGCGAGGCGGCGCGGCGGAGCCTGCCGTAAAGCATCAATTCCTCTCGCCGAACAGCTTCAGCCTGAGCTCGACAAGGCGGAAGCCCATGCGGCTATCTTCTTGCTCGATCATCCGGGCGCGGCGGCGGGGCCGGATCAGGCAGAGTCACCGTCAAGCGGATCCATTCCGACAGGCTGCGCCGAGGCGCGAGCGCGTCTATATATTGCGAGCCGGTGTAGATGACGCGGCTGGTCAGGATCGGGCCACGCACGACCGGCAGATGATGCCGCTGGCATAGTTCACCAGATCGCCTCGCCGTGATGCTCCACGTACGGGCGAGGCAACCTGATGACGGTGCCAGCCATGAAACCGATGCTAAAGTCCGCACCTCATGTTCGAACTCCACTCCCTCTTCCTCGGCTTCGTCGTCGCCCTCGGCGTCGGCCTGCTGATCGGCATCGACCGCGAGCGCAAGAAAGGCGAAGGACCGGGACGAGGTGCTGCGGGCCTGCGGACCTTCACCCTGGCTTCGCTCGCGGGCGCGACGGCCGCGGCGGCGGGTGGCGACCTGCTGCTGGCCACCGTCGTGCTGGGCATGGTGGCATTTGCCGGTCTCTCCTACTGGCGTGCGCGCGAGAGCAATCCCGGCCTGACGACGGAGACGGCGCTGGTCGTGACGAGCCTGCTGGGCGGCCTCGCCATCCGCGAACCCGCCTTCGCCGCCGGCATCGGCGTGGTGATCGCCGTGCTGCTCAACGCGCGCGCGGCGCTGCATCGTTTCGTGCGCTCGGTGCTGACCAACGAGGAAATCCACGACCTGCTGATCTTCGCCGGCGCCACGCTGGTCGTGCTGCCGCTGCTGCCCGACCATCCGATCGGTCCCTACGGCGCGCTGAACCTGCGCACGATCTGGCTGGTGGTGATCCTCGTGATGGGCATCGGCGCCTTGGGCTACATCCTCGTGCGCATCGTGGGACCGCGCTACGGCCTGCCGCTGGCGGGCTTCGCCTCAGGCTTCATCTCGAGCTCGGCCACGATCGGCGCGATGGGCGCGCGTGCGGCCAAGGAGCCCGACCTGATCAAGCCGGCCGCGGCCGGCGCGGTCCTCTCCTCGGTCGCGACCGTCGTGCAACTCGGAATCCTGATCGCCGCCACCGATCTCGCGGTGCTGAAGGCCTTCCTCATGCCGCTGCTGTTTTCCGGCGGTGCGGCGATCGTCTACGGCGGCGCGTTCACGTTGTGGGCACTGCGCGAGAAGCGCGGCGAGGTCGAAGAGACACAGGGCAATGCCTTCAGCGTGAAGACGGCGCTGGTCTTCGCCGGCATCCTTGCCGGCGTGCTGCTGCTTGCCGCCGCGCTGCAGGACTGGATGGGCGAAGCCGGCGTCATCCTCGCTGCCGGTGCGGCAGGCTTCGCCGACACGCATGCGCCGTCCATCTCGGTCGCGTCACTGGTCGCCGACGGACGGCTTGCGGCATCCGCGGCGGTCATTCCGATTCTCGCCGCATTCTCGACCAACACCCTCACCAAGATGATCTTCGCCTTCACGGCCGGCGGTGCGCGTTTCGCACTCTATGTCATCCCGGGGCAGCTCCTGATGCTGGCGGCGGCGTGGGCGGGTATGCTCGTCACCTGAATGCGTAAGGAAGTTCAATGACCGTCGAAGAAAAGTTTGGCCGCCGCGGCCTGATCGCCGCCGGAACGATCGCCGCCGCGACCGCGATTGCCGCTCCCGCGCTGGCCCAGGCGCCGGCCGCATCGGGTGCCGCGACAGGCGCGACGCCCGCCGGTTGGAACGACGGGCTCGCGCATCCGATCCCCTACACGCCCCCACCCGGTCTCGGGAAGGAACGCGGCCTCGTGCTGGGCGGCGGTGGCGCCTACCTCGTCTCCTTCATGATGGGTTACTTCCATGCGCTGAAGGAGAACGGCGTCGATCTTGCGACGGCCGACGTCGTGGTCGGCACCTCCGCCGGTTCGGTCGCGGGCGCCGTGCTGACCAGCGGCCGGCTGTGGCGGCTCACCGGCGAGCTCAACATCTTCGCCGAATTCCCCAAGCTGTTTGCCGAGCTGGTGCCCGCCTTGCAGGCCAATCCCAGCCAGGAGCGCGCGCGCAAGCTCGCGGTCGACGCCAAGGACACGAGCTTCGAGACGATCCGCACGATCGGCCGGGCCGCGATGGCGGCACGCAATCCCGCTGGCAGCGACAAGTACTTCACCACCCTGCGCCGCCTGATCGGACCGAGCGAATGGCCCTCGCCCGCGCTGCATACGACGGCCAACGACTGCTACACCGGCGAGCGCCTCGTGGTCTCCGCGAGCGCGGGCATTCCGGTCGACGTTGCCTGTGCCGCGAGTTCGTCGCTGCCGGGCTCCATGGGACCGACCTGGCTGAAGGATCGCCTCTGCATGGACGGCGGCATCTGCCAGACCAGCACGCACGCCGACGTCGTCACCGGCGTGAAGCGCGCGCTCATCATCTCGTTGAGCGACGGTGGCCCGCAGGCCGTGACCCAGGGCCTGCGCACCTCGGGCATGCCCAACACCCTGCAACAGGAGATCCGCGACCTCGAAGCCGGCGGCACGCGCACCATGCTGACGGTCGCGGGCCTGCCGTCGGGCGTCGATCACATCGACAGCATCATGGATCCAAAGTGGATCGGCCCGATGCTGAAATACGGCCATGAGCGCGGCGTTGCCGACGCGGCGAAGGTGAAGGCGCTCTGGGCGTAAGAAATCGACCGATGCGTACCCTCGTTCTTCTTCCCGGCTATATGTGCGACGCCGATCTGTGGACCGACATGGTCCCCGACCTGGAAGCCTTCGGCGCGCTTCACTTCGGCAATGTCTACGAGGACGATTCGCTCGAAGGCATGGCCCGGCGCGTGCTGGCCGAAGCGCCGGAGCGCTTCGTGCTGGTCGGCTTCTCGATGGGCGGGTTCGTGGCGCGCGTGCTCACCCTGATGGCGCCGGAGCGGGTGTCGGGCGTGGCCTTCGTCGCCTCCTCCGCGCGCGGCTACTCCGACGAGGAACGGGCGCGGCGCCAATCGGGCTATCGGCCGGGAGATCGCCCGCCGCGCGCCGCCGGCGCGGTCTCGAACGCGATCGGCCTGCACCCCGATCGCGACACCGATCCGGTCCTGCTCGACCGGCTGCGCAACATGCAGCGCCGGCTGGGACCCGAGGTGCGCAAGCGCCAGGCCGCTTTGGTGCGACGCGACGGCTACGCCGACCTCGAACGCATCGCCTGCCCGTCGCTGGTCGTCGCCTGCCGCCAGGACCGGCTGCGCACCTTCGCCGAGACCGAGCGCATGGCGCAGGCGCTGCCGAATTCGAACTTCAGCATCCTCGAGGATTGCGGCCACATGGCGCCGCTGGAAAAACCGCACGAACTGTCGGCGCTGCTCGGCGCCTGGATCGAGCGGGTGGCTCTCTAGCGCGGCCGCCGGCTCCACCGCGACAGGCGCACCGCGCCGCCGAACAGCAGCGCAACCCCGAAGCCCACGGCCGCGGGCAACCAGAGGTCCGTGAACGACATGATGCGGGCGCGGCTCGGCTGGCTGCGATCGTAGACCACGTTCACGAGGTCGCCCGCGGCGAACGACGTGCCGCTGCCGCCGCGGCCATGGAACTCGATCTCCCGCCCCTCCGGCGTCGTGAAGCGCACCACCGGCGCATAGGACAGGCGCTCGACGTCGCGGCGCACCTCGCGGCCGCCGGGCGTGGTCACCTCCTCCGTCACGACCGAACGACTCTCGCGGATCTCCAGCACCTTGCCGCGGGCACGACCGCCGCTGGCGTAGAGATCGACCGCGCTCCACAAGGTGAAGACCCCGATCAGCAGCGCCGTCACCGAGATCACCGAGAAGGCGCGTTCGCCCACGAGGGCGAGATCGACATTGTTCGACAACGCCCAGGCGATGACCCCGAACAGTAGCCAGAAACCGCCGAAGACCGTGAGGATGATCGGCACCAGCCAGAGCCGTTCGAACGTGTCGAGACGGAAGTCCTGCGGCGATTCGGGCAGATAGAGGACGGTGACGGCGTCGCCCGTGGAGAAATCAGGCGCCCCGCTTGCGAGGTCCTTCACCTCGACGGTATCGCCCTGGGGCAGGCGGAAGCGCACCACCGGCGCATACATGTCGCCCTCGCGCACGATCTCGGCGACCGTGCCCTCGGCCCGCTCGCCATAGAGGACGTGACGCAGGTTGCCCGCCCCCATCGCCACGCCGCCGGCCGCGATCAGTCCGCCGATTAAAAGGATCAGCCAGGCAATCCAGCGCCAGCTTGTGTCGACAGCCATGGCGGCAGACTAACCCGCACCGGCCCTGGCCGTCTCAGGCGGCAGCGTTCATTCGATCTTGAGGTTGGCCTTGCGGATGACCGGAATCCAGATGTCGGCCTGTTCGCGCATGAGTTCGCGGAAGGCCTCCGGCGTGGTGGCGCGCGGTTGGGCGCCACGCTCGTCGAAGCGGCGCTGAACGATCGGGTCTTCGAGCAACGCCTTCACGGCCGCGCCAATCTTGGCCTCGACCGGCGCCGGCAGGTTCGCGGGCCCGGCGAGCCCCAGCACGTTGATCGCCTCGTAGCCCTGGACCGTCTCGGCGATCGTCGGCACGTCGGGCAGGACCGGCGAACGCTGCAGCGACGTGACCGCCAGCGCGCGCAGCTTGCCGTCGCGCAGCAGCGGCAGGGCCGTCGAGATCGGCTCGAACTGGAACTGGATCTGGCCCGCCATCAGATCGACCAGCCCGCCGGAGCTCAGGCGATAGTGGGCCGATTCAAAGCGCACGCCCGTGCGCTGCTCGAGGAGAAGTCCGGCCAGATGCGGCAACAGGCCCTCGCCCGCCGTGCCCATCGTCATCCGTTCCTTGCGCGCCTGCGCGAGGAAGGCCGTCACAGTGCGCGCCGGCATCGTGGGCTTCACCAGCAGCACGAGCGGCTGGACGGAGAAAGTGGTGATGAAGGTGAAGTCCTTCTGCCAGTCATACGGCGCACGACCGTAGAGCAGTGGACTGTTGACCATCGCCGCCGACGTCACGAGCAGCGTGTAGCCGTCGGGTGTGGCGCGCGCGACGAGTTCCGAGCCGGTCAGGGCGCCGTCACCGGGCTTGTTCTCGACCGCGACCGGCTGGCCGAGCTGGGCCTGAAGCCCCGTCGCGACGAGCCGGGAGATGCCGTCGATGCTGCCGCTGGCCGCGAACGGCACCACGAGCTTGACGGGTTGGCTGGGCCATTCCTGCGCTTGGGTCGGCGCGGTGGCGGCGTGAAAAGCGAGGACCGAGAGACCGCACGAGAGGCCGATCAAGGCTCGCCGAAGCAGGGAGGTACTCATGGGCTGATCCTGCTCAGGACTGGCGTTCGAATCCATTGCGAAAGACAGATGGCCGCCATGATGCGAAACGGATCATACGGAATTCACACTTCGAAAGTGTGGCCGCTCGGGTCTCGCCTATTCGAGCTTGAGGTTGGCCTTGCGGATGACCGGAATCCACGTGTCGGCCTGTGTCCGCATGATCTCGAAGAAAGCCTCCGAGGTGGTGAAGCGCGCCTCGGTGCCGAGTTCGTCGAAACGGCGGATGACGTTCGGGTCCTGCAGCACGGCCTTCATAGCGCCGCTGAGCTTTGCCAATACAGGCGCGGGCAGCTTGGCGGGCGCGATCAGGCCCAGCAGGTTGATCGCTTCGTAGCCTGGGATCGTCTCGGCGACCGTCGGCACGTCGGGCAATGCCGGCGCACGCTGCAGAGAGGTGACGGCGAGCGCTCGCAGCTTGCCGTCCTTGATGAGCGGCAGCGCTGTCGCGATCGGCTCGAACTGGAACTGGATCTGGCCCGCCATGAGGTCGACGAGCCCCGGCGCGGTGCCGCGATAATGGACGGACTCGAAGCGGACATCGCTGCGCTGCTCGACGAGCAGCCCGGCGAGATGCGTGAACGAGCCGGCGCCGGCCGTGCCCATCGTCATCTTGCCGTTCTCCTTGCGCGCCAGCTCGAGGAACTCCGGCACCGTCCTGGCCGGCATCGACGGATTGACCAGCAGGACCAGCGGCTGGAACGAGACGGCGGTGACGAAGGTGAAATCCTTCTGCCAGTCGTAGGGCGTGCGGCCGAACAGGGCCGGGCTGTTGGTCAGCGAGGCCGAGGTCATCAGCAACGTGTAGCCGTCGGGCGCGGAGCGCGCGACGAACTCGGAGCCGATCATGGCGCCGGCACCTGTCTTGTTCTCGACGACGACCGGCTGGCCGATCTCGGCCTGCAGCCGCGCCGCCACGATGCGCGCGGTGACATCGACGTTTCCGCCCGCCGCGAAGGGAGCGACGATCTTCACCGGCTTGGTCGGCCAGTCCTGCGCCTGGACGGATGCGACGACGCTTTGAGACGCGAGGATGGCGAGGCCGACGCAGAGGCAGCGAAGGGCACGCGCGAAAAATGAAGTGTGCATAGCCCGACTCTGGCCAAAGCCCGTCGCCCGATCCACCGGCATAGGCCGGCGCGCATCATGTGGCGGAACGCTGGCCTGTCAGGTCTCCCGTCGCCGCAGCCGGTCGACCAGTGCGACCAGCCGGCTGCCCTGCGGCGTCGCCGGATCGAGCAACTTCTCATGCGGCGTGTCGCGCGCCAGCCGGCTGATCTCCATCAGTGCGCGAATGTGCTGACGGCGCGTCAGGCGATATTCCGAGGAACGGTGATGGAAGAAGAGCCGTCGAAGCTGACCGTCGCCCACCAGCGCATTCAGCTCGCTCGCGGTCACGTAGAGCAGGAAGCAGACGAAGATCCAGATCTGAACCGCGACGAAGCGATGCCAGGTGAAGTCGGCCAGCGCCGCTTCGGCGGCGGCATCGAAGCCGCGCGCGTCGAAGGCGAAGTGGATCATCCTTTCCAGATAACGCACGATCGTGACGACGACCGAATAGAAGATCGTCTTGTACAGGATCGGCTGCGCCAGCGGCGCGCCGCGGAATTTGTCGATGATGCGGACCTTGTCGACGACCAGCACCACCTTGCCGACGATCAGCGCCGTCGTGCTGGCCAGCATGAAGCTGCCGAGGTTGAACCAGTAATCGTGCGTCAGCAGGTTGGTCGTGAAGACGATCAGGTTGAAGGCAATGAAGAAATAGAAGGTCGGCGGCAACAGGTGCCGGAACATGTGCACCCAGCCGTGGAAGAAGCGTCGCGGCAGGGAGGCGATGGTCGCCGCGCTCAAATGCGGCCCCCGTCGACGACGAAGTTCTGCGCCGTCACCAGGCGGCTGTCGTCGGAGGCGAGCCACAGGACCATGCGGGCGATGTCGGGCGGATAGAGCAGCTCCTTCAGGCACTGCGCGTTGAGCTGCGCGGCCTTGCCTTCCGGCGTCACCCAGAGATCGAGCTGGCGCTGGGTCATGATCCAGCCGGGCGTCACGGCGTTGAGGCGGATGCCGTCGCCGCCGAGATCGCGCGCGAGGCCGCGCGTCATGCCGATCACTGCCGCCTTGGCGGCCTGATAGACGGAGAGGTTGGGCGTCATCGTGTGGTAGCTCACCGAGCTGAAGTTCACGATCGAGCCGCCGCCCGCCTTCTTCATCGCCGGCGCCACCGTCTGGATGGCGAAGTAGGCATGGCGCAGGTTGACCGCGATGCGCTCGTCCCAGAAGTCGGTCGTCACCTGATCGATCGTATGGCGATCGTCGCGCGCAGCGTTGTTCACCAGCACGGTGATGGTGCCGAGCTTCGCCGCCACGCCCTCGATGGCCCGCTGGTAGGCCGCCACGTCGCGGATATCGCAGGGCACGAACAGCGGCACGGTGTGGCGCCGGGCCTCGATCTTGTCGATCAGCGCCTTCGAGGCCGCCTCGTCGATGTCGACGAAGCCCACCTTGGCACCCTGCTCGGCGAAGTGCTCGACGATCGAGGCGCCGATGCCGGAGCCGCCGCCCGACACGAAAACGGTGCGGCCCGCGAGGCTGGGATAGGAAGCGAACGCCGTCATGAAATTCCCCTAGATCCTGACCAGCCTGAACGAGATCTCACCGCCGAGCGTGGCACCCGCCGCCAGCCGGGTCTGCCCGACCGCGCCGTTGGCGTGGCTCACCGGCTCGACACAGAAGTATCGTTGGCCGTCGGGAACATAGATCACCAGATGACGAAATGCCTCCGTCGCGGACAGGACCAGACGAAGTCCCCGCTGCGGCCAGGTGACGATAGCCTGGCCGTCCCAGCCGTCGAAGCAATGGTCGAGCCCCATCCCCTCGACCCGGCGCGAGCGCGAAAAATCCCACTCCGGCGGCAAAGGAACGCGCTGCACTGGCAGCACTTCCGGATTGGCACGCCAGACGCCTGACAAGCGGCAGGCGAGCTCGGTATCGGCATCCCGCACGAAGAAAGGATGCAGGCCCAAACCCGCCGGCACCGGGCGGTCTTCGAGATTCTCGACCGAGAAGCCGATCGTGAGGTTTTCCTCGTCCAGCGCGAAGGTCTGGCGCGCGCGGTAACGGAACGGCCAGCCAGTGCCGCCGGCGTCACGCTCGTGGAGATGGACCAGTTCCGCCCGCGTCCGCTCGTGATGGATTACCTGCCAGTTGGCCGCCCAGCCCTCGCCGTGCATGGGATGGCGCACGCCCGGCCAGTTGGTCTTGAGCTGAATGACCTCATCGCCGAAGGCGAGACGGCCGTTCGCGATGCGGTTGGAAAACGGCACCAGCGGATAGCAGGACGTGTCCTTGCCCGTGCCCGAGGCCAGCGCGGCATCCGAGGCCGGGCGCAGCAGATCGCCGACACCCTCCAGCGCGAAGCGGGCAATCGACCCGCCGGCCTCCGGCGCCAGATCGACGGCCAGCCGGCCCGCCCGCAGCGACAAAAGCGTCACACCATCCCCCGTCGCTGTGTAAACTCCCCCGTTCTCAAATCACGAGGAAGCGCATCGATGTCGAACATGCTGAAGAAGCGGCTGCAGGCCGGCAAGGCCTGCGTCAATGGATGGCTGGCGATCCCCGACGGCTTCGCCGCCGAGACCATGGCGCAGTGCGGCTGGGACAGCGTCACCGTCGACATGCAGCATGGCGTGCAGGACTACCACTCGATGGTCCGCTGCTTCCAGGCGATGGACAAGCATCCGATCACGCCGCTGGTGCGCGTGCCGTGGAACGAACCCGGCATCGTCGGCAAGGTGCTCGACGGCGGCGCCTGGGGTGTCATCTGCCCGATGGTGAACACGCCGGCCGAAGCCAAGGCGCTGGTCTCCTATTCGCTCTATCCGCCGAAGGGCAAGCGCTCCAACGGCCCGATCCGCGCGGGCGCCTATGGCGAGGCCACGCCCTACCAGGCGATGGCCAACGACGAGGTGCTGATCATCCCGATGATCGAGACGCAGGAAGCGATCGACAATATCGACGCCATCCTCGACGTGCCGGGCATCAGCGGCATCTACATCGGACCGTCCGATCTCGGCCTGTCGCTCGGTATGAAGCCGATGCTCGACCGCGAGGAGCCGCAGATCCTGTCGATCTACGACAAGCTGCTCGCCGCCACCAAGAAGCGCGGCCAGTTCGCCGGCCTGCACAACGGCACCGGCAGCTACGCCGCCAAGATGGTCCACAAGGGCTTCCAGCTCGTGACCATCGCCAACGATGCCGGCCTGATGGCCAAGGCCGCGCGCGAAGCGGTCGCCCAGACGCGCAAGGAAGGCGGCCCGACGGCCGCCAAGTAAGGTGGCTATCCACGTGCGCTTCACCAACGCCACGCTGCCCGACGGCAGCCGGCACGACATCGAGGTCGAGGGAGGGCGGATCGCCGCCCTCCTCCCGGCCTCGGGTGCAGCACGCACGGCCGATTCCGAAACCATCGACCTCGGCGGCACGATCGTCCTGCCGCCGTTGGTCGACGGCCATATCCATCTCGACAAGACCCTGCTCGGCCTGCCGTGGGTGCCCAACCAGTCGGCGGGCAACCAGGTTTCCGACCGTATCGAGGCCGAGCGCCGGGTGCGCGCGGCCCGCACCGTGCCGGAATTCGAGACCGGCTCGAACCTGGTGCGCCAGATCGTGGCCAGCGGCACGCTGCACATGCGCAGCCATGTCGACATCGACAGTCAGCTCGGGCTCAAGAACCTCCACGAGGTGTTGAAGATCCGCGAGCATTTCCGCGACCTCGTCACCATCGAGATCGTGGCCTTCCCGCAAAGCGGCATCCTGCGCTCGCCCGGCACGGCGGAGCTGCTTGGCGAGGCGATCGCGCAAGGCGCGGACCTCGTGGGCGGCCTCGACCCGGTCGGCATCGACGACGACCTCGACGCCCATCTCGATGCGGTGTTCGCCATCGCCAGCCGCCGCGGCGCCGGCGTCGACATTCACCTGCATGACGGCGGTGAGGCTGGACTGGCACAGATCATGGCCATCGCCGCACGCACCGAGGCACTGGGCCTGCAGGGAAAGGTCGTAGTGAGTCACGCTTTCGCGCTGGGCTCGGTCTCGACCGAGAGCGTCACCCGTGCCGCCGACACGCTGGCCCGCGCCGGTGTTGCCATCATGAGCCACGGGCCCGGTGGTGCGACAATCCCGCCGCTGAAACTGCTGCGCGAGCACGGCGTCGAAGTGTTCGGCGGCTCCGACAATATCCGCGATGCCTGGTCGCCCTTCGGCAACGGCGACATGCTCGACCGCGCGATGCAGATCGCCTACCGCGCCAACTTCCGCCACGACCCGGAACTGGCGCTCGCCTTCGACATGGTAACCGCTGCCGCCGCGCGCGTGCTCGGCCTTTCAGATTACGGCTTCAAGGTCGGCGGCCCCGCCGACTTCGTCACGGTCGAAGCCACGACCCTCGCCGAAGCCGTCGCCACCCGCAAACGCCGCCGCCTCGTCGTGAAGGCCGGCCGCGTCGTCGCGAAGGATGGCGTGTTAACCACACCGTCGTCCTGAGCGAAGCGCCCAAGGCGCGCAGTCGAAGGACCTCTTTTCGTTTCAACGCTCCGTGCGCCAGAAAAGAGGTCCTTCGACTGCGCCGCCCTGCGGGCGGCTCCGCTCAGGACGACGGGAATCTTTTTAAACCGGCAGCTTCGTCGACTGCCACGTCACCATCTGCCAGCTGCCGTTGCGCTTGGCGTAGACATCGAGGAACCGCACGCCAAACCCGGTAGGCGTGCCGTTCAACAGGAGTTTGATGTGGGCCACGCCGGTCAGGACCACGGCGTCGCCCAGATCCTGCGCCTTGACGTCGGACGGCTCGATGCTGGTGTACACCGTGGCGCCGGACTTCATGGCGCCGATCAGGCTCTGCTTGGTGTCGAGGCGCGTTGTCGAGTGCGCGTAGATCAGGTCGTCGGCGATCACCGCCTCGAGTGTGGCGTAGTCCTTGGCACCCATCGCCTGCATGCGCTTCCTGTCGAGGTCGATGACGGTTTGTGCGTTGCTCATGACTTGCTCCTTCAGGCCGCTCGGGCCGCGTTGACGGGTCCCCACGACTTCACCACCGGCAGGACTTCCTTGGCGAACAGCTTCAGCCCGCGTTCGCTCACCTCGTAGGGCGTGCCGCCGAAGCGGAAGGCGACGTTCATCTCGAAGTCGCCCAAAAGCGTCCGCCGCGCTTCGAGGTCGCGCAGGATCTTGTCCGGTGTGCCCCACGACGCCGCCTTCATGAAGCCGGTGATGGCGCCCTCGATGCCGCCGCCCTTGCGCGCGAGATCGGCCTTCTGCTGGTAGGAGTCGTAGCCCTTCACCGACTTGAAGTGCTCGCCGAGAAATTCGTAGTGGTAGAAGTTGCTCTCGACGAACTTGCCCTGGTAGCGGCGCGCCTCGTCCTCGATGGTCGAGGCGTCGGGACCGCAGACGCAGAACTCGGTGAGCATGACCGTAGGCGGCTCGGTGCCGTGATACTGGCGATGGAGTTGCCGCCCCTTCTCGATCATCGGCGCGCGCATCTCCCAGGGCCGGTCGGCAAACATCACCATGTGGGCACCGAGCTTGGCGGCCGAGTCGATCGAATCCTCGCTCGACGCCACGGCATAGATGCGGCCGTCGAACGAATGAAGCGGCCGCGGCCTGATCTCGATGCGCGGCTGCTTGTAGTATTTGCCATTGCCTTCCATGAAGCCGGTCTTCAGCGCCTCGACGATCATGGGCGCGGCCTCATCGAAACGGCCGCGCGATTCGTCCATGCTGAGGCGGAAGGCGTTGAACTCTCGCCGCGCCAGCCCGCGCCCCATGCCGAGCCGCAACCGTCCCTTGCTCAGCATGTCGAGCACGGCCGCATTCTCGGCGACCCTCAGCGGATCGTGCCACGGCAGGATCACCGCCGCCGTCCCGACATCGATGTTCGGGCACAGCGCCGTCAGGTGGGTCATGAGCGCCAGATTGTCGGGCACGAATGAATAGTCGGCGAAGTGATGCTCGGCCGACCACAGGCAGTCGAAGCCCGAGTCCGCCGCGATCCGCGCCAGGCGGATTTCCTCGTCCCAGACGCGCTGGTCCGGGCAGTTCTCCCAGCCGTAGCTGGTGAAGACCATCATCATGCCGACGTCCATCGGGCTTCCTCCATGTTCTTGGTTACCGAAATGCTTTCACGCGACCGCCGACCGGGCAAGCCTGTGGGCCCACTCGCCTCTCGCCCCGGCCGCAGAGCGGTGGTAAACGCGCGGTCGCTTTTCCGTCAGGACAGACAATGGCGTCGCGTCAGGCCGTGCTCGGCATGGAGCAGGCTTCCTTCTTCTACGGCTCGGGCCGTGTCTTCGAGAACGTGTCGTTCCTGCTGGACGATGCGCGCACGGCGCTGGTCGGCGAGAACGGCGCGGGCAAGTCGACCCTGCTGAAGTGCCTCACGGGCGTGCTCGAACTCAATGCCGGCCAGGTGATCCGCTCGCGCGGCCTGCGCATCGGCCAGGTGCCACAGGACGTCCCCGAGGGCCTCGGCGATCAGCCGGTGCGCGAGGTGCTGGCGCAGTCTCTGGCCAAGGTCGGCCAGGACGGCGAGGACTGGCGCATCGACGTGCTGGTCGACGAGATCGGCGTCGATCCGGAGATGCTCGACCGGCCGTTCGGCACGCTGTCGGGCGGCTGGCAGCGGCTGATGCTGATCGCGGCGGCGGCGCGGCTGGAAGAGCCCGACATCCTGATCCTCGACGAGCCGACCAACCATCTCGACCTCGCCAACATCAACACCTTGGAGCGCTGGCTCACGGCCGAGTTCGCCGTGCCGATGCTGATCGTGAGCCACGACCGCGAGTTCCTCGACCGGGTGACCGAGCGCACGCTGTTCCTGCGCTCCGACGGCGTGCACGCCTTCAAGACGCGCTTCTCCGTGGCACGCGAGGAGCTGCTGCGCCGCGACGCCACCGCGGCGTCGCGGGCGCGTCAGGAGGATCGCGAGATCAAGCGGCTGGAGCAGGCGGCCGCGCGCTACAAGGTGTGGGCGGTCAAGAATCCCGACCTCAACAAGCGCAAGAACGCCGTCGAGAGCCGCATCGCGCGCATCGAGAAGGACCGCACGCAGACCTATGTCGCGCGCGAACGCCGGCTAGAGCTGGCCGACGGCGACATCGACGCCAAGGTGGCGCTGCGTCTGTCGAACCTCGACGTGACGGTGCCCGGTGGCGGTCGCAAGCTGATCGGCATCGATCGCCTCGCCATCGCGGCGGGCGAGAGGGTGGCGCTGCTCGGCACCAACGGCACCGGCAAGTCGACGCTTCTCGCAGCCCTCGCCGCCGCCTATGAGCCCGGCCGCGAGCATTACGACGGCCAAGCCGCCGTGCGCTTCAATCCGGCCTGCCGGCTGGTCTATTTCGACCAGACGATGAGCGACCTGCCGACGACGACCAAAATCCTCGACTATGTGGTCGAGGCCGAGGGCGTCACCGAGAAGGACGCAGTGCGCCAACTCGCCGGTGCCGGCTTTGCCTTCGTGCGCCTGAAGGAGCCGATCGGCGTGTTGAGCCACGGCGAGCGCGCGCGGCTGGTGTTCCTGAAGATGAAGCTGCTGCGGCCGAATTTCTACGTGCTCGACGAGCCGACCAACCATCTCGACATCGAGGGGCAGGAAGACCTCGAGGAGCAGTTGGAGAAGAGCGACGTGTCGTGCCTCTTCGTGAGCCACGACCGCTTCTTCACGCGCACCGTGGCGACGCGATTCCTTGAGATTCGCAAGGGCCGCCTGGTCGAAACCGAAGACGCCGACGCGTTCTTCGATTCGCAAACCTAACCGTCGTCTCGACCGGAGCCTCGCGCAGCGAGGCGTAGTGGAGAGACCTCTTTTCCTCGATCTGACAGCACTAAGTAGAAAAGAGGTCTCTCCACTACGCGCTACGCGCTTCGGTCGAGACGACGGTTACGCCTTACGCCCCGCCATCTGCGCAAGGCCAAGCGCGACGGATAAGAGGTCAGAGCCGCCGGCGGTGCGCGCGGACGGCGCGGCACGGCCGACCGCTTCGCGCACGGCCGGGACGCGGCTCGATCCGCCGGTGAGGAAGATCGTCTCGATCGCGTCGGGCGTGAGGCCGGCGGCGGCGATGCAAGCGCTGGCCGACTTGTGCAGCCGGTCCGTCGCGACGGCGATGGCGCGATCGAAGTCGCGGCGCGTCGCCAGCGCCGAGAGGCCGGCTTCGAGGAAGGCGAGCGGGATGGCGGCGCGGTCCTCGGCGCTCAGCACGATCTTGGCGTCCTCGACGGCGAAGGCGACGCGGTGGCCGAGGCCTTCGCGCACCAGGGTCAGGAGACGCGCCACCTTCTCCGGCTCAGCCGCGAGCGATTCCAGCTCGGCGATCTCGCGCTCGTTTTTGTAGGTGTAGGCGAAGTTGATCGTCGCCCAGGTCGCGAGCTGATGATAGAGCGCGTTGGGCATCGGCAGGTTCTTCTGCACCAGCTGCGTGCCGAGGCCCAGCAGCGGCATCACCGAGGTGAGGCTGAGCGCGGTGTCGAGATCGGTACCGCCCAGCCGCACGCCCGAGGTCGCGAGCACGTCGTCGCTGCGATCGGCACGGTCGCGGCGGCCCGGCCCAACCCGCACGATGGAGAAGTCGCTCGTGCCGCCGCCGATGTCGGCGATCAGCACCAATTCCTCGCGCGTCACCGTCTGCTCGTAGTGATGCGCCGCTGCGATCGGCTCGTAGGCGAAGGCGATGTCGCGGAAGCCGGCTTGGCGGGCGATGCGCTCCAGCACCTCCTGCGCGCGCGCATCGGCCCGGTCGTCATCATCGACGAAGCGCACCGGGCGCCCCATCACGACCGAGGTGATCTCCTCGCCGGCAAAGGTCTCCGCCCGCTCCTTGAGGTGCGCCACGAAGATCTCGACCACCTTGGTCAGCGGCACCTTGCGGCCGCCGAGGCTGGTCTCCTCGTCGATCAGCGACGAGCCCAGGATCGACTTCAGCGCCCGCATCAGGCGCCCCTCGGTCTGATCGACATAGGCCGCGATCGCGGCGTCGCCGAGCAGCACACGCCCCTTGGTCTCGTGATCGAAGAACACCGCGCTCGGCAGCAGCGTGTTGTCGCCCTCGACGGGCGCCAGCGCGGCCGCGCCGTCGCGCACCACGCCGATCGCCGAATTCGACGTGCCGAAATCAAGTCCGCAGGCGGTCATCACAGTCCCCAGGGTCGCGAAGGGGATGTCATCTATTACGATGCGCCACGCGTTGCCAGACTGTTTCTTTTCGCCTACCCTGTGCGCGATAGAGGGCTGCCAAGGAAACGGGCGGCCCTTTTGCTTTTTGGGCCGCGGGCCTCCAGGCCCACCTCATGAGCGGGCCCGGAGGCCCGCGGTCCGAAGAAAAGACTAGGCGACGATCTCGCCGCGGAAGGCCCAGCGGGTCATGCGCTTCTCGACAAGGGCGCAGACCGCGTACATGGCGACACCCATGATGGCGATGGCGAACAGGCCCGCGAAGGTCGTGGGCGCATCGTTGCGGGCGCTGGCCGAGAGCATCAGGAAGCCGATGCCGTTGTTGCCGCCCACGGTCTCGGAGATCACCGAGCCGATGAAGGCGAGCGTGATCGCCACCTTGAGGCTGGCGAACAGATAAGGCATGGCGCGGGGGATGCCGACCTTGGTCAGGATCTCCAGCCGCGTGGCGCCGAGACTGCGCAGCACGTCGCGCATCTCGGGCTCGATGGTGGCGAGCCCGGTTGCCACATTCACCACGATGGGAAAGAAGCTGATCACGAAGGCGGTGATCACGGCCGGCAGCGAGCCGACGCCGACCCAGATCATCAGGATCGGCACGAGCGCCACCTTGGGGATCGCGTTGAAGGCGATCAGCAGCGGATAGAGGCCGGAATAGACGAACGGCGAGGCGCCGACCGCGAGGCCGAGCAGCAGGCCGCCGGCGATGGCCAGCAGGAAGCCGATCATCGTGGTCCACAGCGTGTCCCAGCTATAGGCCATCAGGATACCGAAGCGCTGGTAGAAGACCGTGAAGATCTTCGTCGGTCTCGGCAGGGTGATCTCCTGCACGTCGAACACGATGCAGCAGACTTCCCAGATGATCAGCAGCCCGGCCAGGACCAGCCATGGCATGGCGTGCTTCAGCGCCTCGCGCCGCAGGTCGCTCATGGCGCATGCTCCTGGTGGATGCGGTCGCGCAACTCATGGACAATGTCGACGAAATGCGGCTCGAAGGTCGTCTCAAGTGTGCGCGGCCGAGGAATGTCGATCTTCTTGGCGAGCACGATACGGCCCGGCCGGCGGCTCATCACGTAAACAGTGTCGGCGAGATAGACCGCCTCGCGCAGGTCATGCGTCACCAGCACGCCGGTGAAGCGCTTCTCGAGCCACAGCGCCTGCATGACACCCCACAGCTCCTCGCGCGTGAAGGCGTCGAGCGCGCCGAACGGTTCGTCCAGCATCAAGAGCTCAGGCTCGTGGATCAGCGCGCGGCACAGGTTCGAGCGCTGCTGCATGCCGCCCGAAAGCTGCCAGGGATACTTGTCGGCGAAGTCCGCGAGGCCGACGGTCTTCAACAGCTTCATCGCGCGCTCGACATATTCGGCGCGGTTGACTCGGAAGCGACGCTTGTGCGGCTCGACCACCTCCATGGGCAGGAGGATGTTGTTCATCGTCGTGCGCCACGGCATCAGGGTCGGGTTCTGGAACGCCATGCCGACGCCCTTGATCGGCCCGGTCACCTTCGCACCGTCCACCATGATCTCGCCACCCGACGGCGGCAGCAGGCCGGTCACCAGTTTCATGATGGTGGACTTGCCGCAGCCCGAGGGACCGACGACGGCGATGAACTCGCCCTTTTCGATGCCCAACGTCGCATCGGCAAGCGCCAGCGTCGTGTCCTTGCCGAGCCGGTAGGTGAGGCTGACGCCCTTGAGATCGACGAAGGCCATTGCCTCAGACCCGATCCCTTACTTGGCGACCATCCGGTCGGCCTTGGGCGGGAGGTAGGCGTTGCTGAACACCTTGTCTGGCGCCGGCGTCATCGGCAGGCCGAACGCCTCGGACACGTCCTTCACGGCGCGGGCGAAACGGGCCGGGTCGACGTCGCCCATGCCGTTGGCCTTCACGTAGGGTGTCAGGATGTTGGTCTCGAGCGAGATCTTGAGACGCTCCATCTCGAGCTTCTCGTCGATCAGCGGATCGCGCTTCTTGGCGGCGGCAATGCCGAGCTGCGGGTTGGCGATGACGTCCTTCCAGCCCTTCACCGTGGCGGCGATGAAGCCCTTCACCGCCTTCTCGTTCTTGATCATGTCGGCCGAGATCACGATGCCATTGCCGTAGACGTCCATGCCGAAGTCGACGAAGCGCATCGACACGATGTCCTCGAAGGCGACGCCGCGCGCCTTGAGGTCGAGCATCGAGGAGAAATAGTGGCCGGAGATGAAGTCGACCGTGCCCTGCACCAGGCTCTGCTCGCGCAGCTGCGGCGTCAGGTTGACGTGCTCCCACTTGGTGATGCCGTTCTTCTTGGCGAAGGCCGGGAACAGGCGGAAGCTGGCGTCGAACACCGGCGCGCCCAGCTTCTTGCCCTCGAGGTCCTTCGGCGTCTTGATGCCGCTCTTCTTCAGCGCATAGACGCCGAACGGCGCGAAGTCGTAGACCATGAAAACGCAGAGCACTTCCTTGCCCGGGTTCTTGGCGTTGTATTCGATGGTCGAGTTCACGTCGGCGAAGCCGATCTGGTAGGCGCCGGTGGCCACGCGCTGCACCGCGCCAGCCGAGCCCTGGCCGGGGTCCATCGTGACGTCGAGGCCCTCGGCCTTGTAGTAGCCCTTCTCCAGCGCCACCAGGAACGGCGAAGTCGGGCCCTGGAACACCCAATCGAGCGTGAACTTGATCGCGGTCTGCGCGTTGGCCGGCAGGCTCCCGAGCGCCAGCGCGACAGCCGCCGCACCGCCCAGCATCTTGGCGAACTTGCTCATTTTGTTGATCCCCGTGAGTTCCCTGTCGGCGACTCTTAGGCGGACAATCCACGCCCGCCAAGGGGATATCAGGCAGATTCTATGCCAGCCTGCTGCGTCGCCACGAGGCGCGCAAAGGCGCCGCCTTCCTTGATCAGCGCCTGGTAGGCGCCGTGCTCGACGACCCGGCCATGCTCGAACACCACGACCTGGTCGGCCTCGCGGATGGTCGAGAGCCGATGGGCGATCACAAACGTCGTGCGGCCCTGCATCAGCACCTTCAGCGCCTTCTGGATGCGCGCCTCGGTCACCGAATCGAGCGCGCTGGTCGCCTCGTCGAGGATCAGGATCGGCGGGTTCTTGAGCAGCGCGCGGGCGATCGCGAGGCGCTGGCGCTCGCCGCCCGAAAGCGTCGTGCCACGCTCGCCCACGAGCGTCTCGTAGCCCTGCGGCTGGCGCATGATGAAGTCGTGCGCCTCGGCGAGCTTGGCCGCCTGCTCCAGCTCCGCCTGCGTCGCGTCGGGCTTGCCGATGCGCAGATTGTCGGCGATCGAGCGGTAGAACATCGTGCTGTCCTGGAACACGACGCCGATATTGTTGCGCAGCGAAGAGAGCTTGATGTCGCGATGGTCGACACCGTCGATGCGGACCACACCCGACTGGGCATCCCACATGCGATGGAGCAGCGACAGCGCTGTGCTCTTGCCGGCGCCGGTCGGGCCGACGAAGGCGACCGTCGAGCCGGCCGGCACCTTCAGCGAAAAGTGGACCAGCGCCGGACGCTTGCCGTCGTAGGAGAAATTGATGTCGTCGAACTCGACCTCGCCCTTGGCGCGGCCGATATCGACGCCGTTGGGCTTGTCCGGCACCGTCGACTGCGAATCAAGCACGCGGAAGAAATCGCCGAGCGAGGGCATCTGGAAGAAGATGCGGCTGACGAAGCCCGAGGCCTGGTCCATGCGGCCGATCAGCATGGTGGCGAAGCCCATGAAGCTCACGATCTCGCCGACCGTCGCCTCGCCACGCGTGTAGAGCCAGGTGCCCAGCACGAAGATCAGGATGACGGTGATGGTCGAGGCGGCGCGCGTCAGCACCGACAGGAACGCCCACCAGTTCAGCACCGGGAACTGCGCCTGCAGGGTCTGGCCGATGATGCGGTGCATCTCGCGCGTCTCGGCGCCCAGGCGCACGAAGCTCTGGATCAGGTGGATATTGCCCAGCGCATCGCCGGCGCGGCCGGCGAGCTCACTGTGAAGGTCCTCCACCTTCTTCTGCAGCCGGTCGGTCTTGCTCACCACCCAGACGTTGGTGACGGCAAAGAAGATGATCAGCACCAGCAGCAGGAGGCCCAGCCGCCAGTTCATGAACATGCTGAGCGGCAGCATGATGAACAGCGCCACCAGGGTCGCGAGGTTCTCGCGGAAGAACGAGAGCCAGATGCCGAACAGGTTGTCGACGCCGGTCAGCATGATCTTGATCAGCCGACCGGAATGCTGCGCGTTGTGGAAGGAGAACGGCAGGATCAGCAGATGCTGGAAATAGGTGGCCATCGCGCCGAGGCGGCGGCGATGGGCCATGCGATCGGCCTGCAGCGACACCACCATGTTGGCCACGATGCCGCCGATACCGACCAGCGCCCACAGGCCCAGGATCTCGCGTGCATCGTGCCACAGGACCTCGACGGGCTTGTTGCGCGCGTTGCTCAACAGGTCGATGACCTTGCCGAACAGGACCGGTTCATAGAATTGCAGGCCGGCCACCGCGATGTTCGCGATGGCCAGGGTGATGGCGAGGCCCTTTTCAGCCCGCAGGAGGCCGATGACGCGGCCGTAGACGCGGAAGAATTCCATGTGATTCGTCCGCGTCCGTTCTCTTTAGGCGCCCTTGGGGTCGAGGAAGCGCTCGACGGTGCGAACGAAGAAGCTCACGCCAAAGGGGATCGCCATGTCGTTGAAGTCGTAGCGGGAGTTGTGAAGGCTGACGGAGTCGCCGCCATTGCCCAGCCACACCATCGCGCCCGGCACCTTCTCCAGCATATAGGAGAAGTCCTCGGCGCCCATGCTCGGACGGGTATTGTCCTTGACCGCGTGCTCACCGCAGACGCCGACTGCAACATCGGCCGCGAACTTCGCACGCTCGACGTCGTTCACCGTCGGCGGATAGCCGGGCTTGTGCGTGACCTCGATCTTGACGCCATGCATCTTCGCGGCGCCCTCGCAGATCTCGTTGATACGACGCTCCACCAGTGCGCGGTTCTCCGGCGTGGTCGTGCGCGTCGTGCCGCCGATATGCGCGTCGCCCGGGATCACGTTGTAGGCCGAGCCCGCCTTGAAGAAGCCGACGGTCACGACCGAGGAATCGATCGGGTCGATGTTACGCGAGACGATGGTCTGCAGCGCCATCACGATGTTGGCGCCCACGACCATGGGATCTAGCGTGGTGTGCGGATGCGCGGCATGACCGCCCTTGCCCGTGATGCGGATGTCCCAACGGTCGGCCGCCGCCAGCAGCGGCCCGCCCTTGGTCACGATGTGACCGACCGGGATACCGGGCTTGTTGTGGATGGCGAACACCGCGTCGCAGGGGAATTTCTCGAACAGTCCGTCCTCGATCATCACCTTGGCCCCGCCGCCACCCTCTTCGGCCGGCTGGAAGATAAAGTGTACGGCCCCCTCAAAGTTCCGTGTCTCGCTGAGCATTTTTGCGGCACCCAGCAGCATGGCGGTGTGGCCGTCATGGCCGCAGGCATGCATGCGGCCCGGAGCGGTCGACCGGTGAGCGAAATCGTTGGTCTCGTCCATCGGCAGGCAGTCCATGTCGGCGCGAAGGCCGATCGACTTCACCGAGTTGCCCTTGCGCAGGGTGCCGACCAGACCGGTCTTGCCAAGGCCGCGCGTCACTTCCAGTCCCCATTCCTGCAGCTTGGCGGCCACCACATCGGACGTGCGGTTTTCTTCGAAGGCGAGTTCGGGATGGGCGTGAATGTCGCGGCGGATCGCCGAGATCTCGCCCTGGATTTCGAGTGCGCGCGGCAGGACAGGCATTGGGTACTCCGGTTGGAACCTGACCCATCTTAGACCAAAGTGGCCGGCATGTTGTCCCTTAACGAAATCGAGGCTGCGGCCACCCTGGTGCATGCCGCAATGCCGCCGACCGCCCAATATGCGTGGCCCCTGCTCGCTCGCCGCGCGGGCTGTGAAGTCTGGGTGAAACACGAGAACCATACGCCGACCGGCGCCTTCAAGGTGCGCGGCGGGCTGGTCTACATGGACCGGCTGAAGCACGGCGCCCGGCAACCCAGGGGCGTCGTCAGCGCCACCCGCGGCAATCACGGCCAGAGCATCGCGCTCGCCGCCGCCCGCAACGGCATCGCGGCCACCATCGTCGTGCCTCACGGTAATTCGGTCGAGAAGAACGCTGCCATGCGCGCCTTCGGGGCCGAGCTGATCGAGGCGGGACACGATTTCGATGCCGCCAAGGATGCCGCGATCAAGCTCGCGGGCGAGCGCGGCCTCGCCATGGTGCCGTCGTTCCATCGCGACCTGGTGGCGGGTGTTGCTTCCTACGCGTTCGAACTGTTCCGCGCCGCCCCGGCACTCGACACGGTCTACGTGCCGATCGGCCTGGGCTCGGGCATCTGCGGCACCATCGCGGTGCGCGATGCGCTGGGGCTCAAGACGAAGATCGTCGGCGTCGTCTCGACCGAGGCGCCGGCCTATGCGCTCTCCTTCGCCGCCGGCAAGGTGGTGGCGACCAACAGCGCCGACACGATGGCCGACGGCATGGCTGTGCGCGGGCCCGACGCCGAGGCGCTCGACATCATCCTGAAGGGCGCCGAGCGCATCGTGCAGGTGAGCGACACCGAGATCGGCGCTGCCATGCGCGCCTATTACGAGGACACGCACCAGCTCACGGAGGGCGCGGGCGCCGCTGCCTTCGCGGCGCTGATGCAGGAGCGCGACCGCTTCGCCGGCAAGAAGGTTGGCGTCGTGCTGAGCGGCGGCAACATCGACCGGCCGGTCTACTTGCGCGTGCTTGGCGACGCTTGAGGCGCCGGTGACTGAGGAGCCCAGGCGAGGTCGCTCTTCACCGCCTGCATGATGAAGGACGAGCGCGTGCCCCGGACACCGGGCATGCGCAGCAGCGCCTTCATCGCGAACTCGCTGAAGCTCGCGAGATCGGGCGCCAGCACGTGCAGCAGGAAATCCATGTCGCCGGTCATGGCATAGCAGGCCACGACCTCGGGCCGCGCGCGGATCGCTGCCTCGAAGGCCTCGACGGTCTTCTCGGAATGATCCTCCAGCGTCACCTGCACCATCGCCTGCAGGGCGAGCCCCAGCGCGGGCGGGGACACGAGAGCGGCGTAGCGCTCGATCACGCCTTCCTCTTCCAGCCGCTTCACCCGGCGCTGGCAGGGCGTGGGCGACAGGCCGACCCGCTCGGCGAGGTCGACCATGGGTAGGCGGCCCTCGGCCTGCAGCGCGCCGAGGATGCGTCTGTCGATGTCATCAAGCTCGATCATGGCGATATTCACCCTTATTTCATAATTTCAGGGAGAATATCTCCAAAAAACCCCTTTCCAAAGCCAATCTTCGCCGGGATTCACCAGCGTGCCGGCCCCATATTCAGGTCATGAACACCGCACCCCTCGAGAACCTGCGCGGCGACTATGCCGGCATGGCGCCGGACTGGACGGTGCCGCAGCATCCCGACCTCTATTCCGACGAGGAACAGACCGTGTGGCGGCTGTTGGTCCAGCGCCAGCGCTCGCTCGCCGAACGCTATGCCTGCGCCGAGTTTCTAGCGGGCCTCGAGACAATCGAACTGGGTGACACCATCCCAGACTTCGCGGCGGTCAACGCGCGGCTGGAGCCGCTGACGGGCTGGCGCATCGTCGGCGTGCCGGGCCTCATTCCCGACGCCGCCTTCTACGATCATCTCGCCCATCGCCGCTTCCCGGTGACGGTGTGGATCCGCAAGCGCGAGGAGATCGACTATCTGGTCGAGCCCGACCTGTTCCACGATTTCTTCGGCCATGTGCCGCTGCTGACCAACCCGGTCTTCGCCGACTACATGCAGGACTATGGCCGCCGTGGTGTCGAAGCCGGCCCGAATGTCCACCTGCTGGCGCGCCTCTACTGGTTCACCGTCGAGTTCGGCCTGATCCGCACGAAACAGGGATTGAAGGCCTACGGCGCCGGCATCCTCTCTTCCGCCGCTGAAGTGAAGCATGCGATTGAGGCCAAAGGCGTCGAGCGCGTGCCATTCGATGCGATGACGGCGATAAACCGGCCCTACGAGATCGACCGCCTGCAGAACACCTACTTCGTCCTCGACGATTTCCGCCAGCTCATGGACCAGCCGACGACTGCGCCGCGGCATTAGTCCCAATCCGTCGTCCTGAGCGGAGCGCAGCGTAGTCGAAGGACCTCTTTTCCGGCGCACGGTGTGTCGAAACGAAAAGAGGTCCTTCGACTGCGCCGCCCTTTGGGCGGCTCCGCTCAGGACGACGGGTTTTGGGGCGGGTTTTTGGACTAGGTCAGTACGACCAACCCGTCGACCGCGACGACGCCTTCGCCATCGCGTTTCACCAGCAGCGGATTGATCTCGGCTTCGGCCACATCGGCGAACTGCCTGTGCGCCAGGGTCGAGAAGGCCGCGATCGTCCTCGCCAGCGCCGAAACATCGCCCTTCGGCATGTTGCGATAGCCGCGCACGGTCGCGAGGCCCTTCACCTCGGCGATCATCTCCATCGCCTCGCGCTCGTCGACCGGAGCGAGCCGGGTCGAGGCGTCCTTGTAGATCTCGGCCAGCACACCGCCGAGGCCGACGGTGACCGTCGGGCCCACCAAGGGATCGCGGCGATAGCCGAGTATCACCTCGACGAGACCACGCTCCATCTTCTGCACCAGGAAGCCCTGTAGCCGCGCCTCGGGCGCGTAGGCCTTCACCCGTTTCTCGATCTCGCGCGCGGCGACGGCGGCGGTCTGGCCGTCGGGAATGCCGAGCGCCACGCCGCCTGCTTCGGTCTTGTGCGGGATGTCGACCGACAGGATTTTCAGGACGACCGGCGCACCCACTTCACCGACGGCAGCGGCGACGCGCCGTGCGTCGGGCACAGTCGCCGACTTCGCCATCGGCACGCCCAGCGTTGCGAAGAAATCAGCCGCGCGGCGTTCGTCGAACCCGGAAGCGCGCCCCGCTTCCAATGCAGAGAGCGCCTCCACCGACGGCTCCACGAGACGCGGCACGGGGTGCGGTGGCTGGCGCAACAGGCAAAGCGCCATCGCCTCGGCGCAGGATTCGGGATGACGGAACGCCGGCACGCCCGCTGCCGTCAGCAGGGCCAGCGACTTCTCTGCCGAGGGCGTCAGCGCCACCGCGAAGGGCTTGGCCGAGCCGGCGAAGCGCAGCAGCGGCTCGACGGCGAGCTCGGGATTGAACTGCGCGGAGGAGCCTACCACGAAGATCGCCGCGTCGTTGCCGTCGTCGGCCAGCAGCCGCTCGATCGTGCCCGCGACGATCTCCGGCTTGGCGCCGGCCAAAGTGAGATCGACCAGCTTGCCGTCACCGGCCGCGATGCCGAGCGGCTTCAACCACTCCACGAGATTTTTAGGCGGTCCCACGATGTCGAGCCCGGCCACCGCCATGCTGTCGACCACCATGGCCGCACCGCCGCCCGTCGTGGTCGCGACGGCGACACGACGGCCGCCGCTCTTCGAGCGTGCCCGATCGACCAGCAGCGACGGCACGTCGATCAGCGATTCGAACATCGACACGCGCGCGATGCCATGGCGTAGGCAGAAGGCGTCGAAGGTCGCATCGGAGCCGGCGATGGCGCCGGTATGCGAGCGCGCCAGTTCCTGGCCGATGTCGGAGCGCCCGAGCTTGTAGGCGATCACCGGCTTGCCCGCCTCGTGCGCCCGCCGCGCCGCGCGCGCCAGCCGGTCGCCGTCGCGCAGCGTTTCCATGAACAGGAGGATGGCCTTGGTCTTGGGATCGTCGACCATCAGGTCGGCGATCTCGCCCACCGCGAGGTCGACCTCGTTGCCGACCGAGATCAGCCGCGAGAAGCCGATGCCGCGCGCGTCGGCCCGCGACAGCAACGCGCCGATCAGGCTGCCGCTCTGGCTGACGACGGCCCAGTTGCCGGTACGTAACTTGTCGACGGCGAAGGCGGCGTTGGCAGTCAGCACCATGGCGGGATCGGTGCTCACCGTGCCGATGCTGTTGGGGCCGACCAGGCGAATGCCGGTCTCGCGCACGACCTTCGACAACTCTTCCTGCAGCGACGCGCCGGCGGCGCCCGCATCGGCGAAACCGCCGGCCAGGATCGACGCCACTTTGACGCCGCGCCGGCCGCAGGCGGCGAGTGCATCGATCGCGGCTTTTCCGTTCAACAGAATGTAGGCGTGGTCGATGTCGCCCGGGATCGCGTCGAGATCCTTGTAGGCTTTCTCACCCAGGATTTCGCTGCGCGACGGATTGATCGGCAGGATTTCGCCCGTGAAGCCGTGTTTGCGCAAAAAACGCTGCGGCCGCGATGTCGTTTTCGTGACATCCGACGAAGCGCCGATCAGCGCAATGCGTTGCGGCTCGAACAGGGCGGAGAAGAGTGACTTGGGATCGATCATGGCGTGAGTATACTCCGCGCATGCTCAACCGCCGCTCCTTCGTCGCCGCGACGCTCGCCGTCGCCTCCGCTCCGGCCGCCGCGCAGACGGCGCCGTGGCCCAGCAAGCCCATCAAGCTCGTCGTGCCCTACGCGCCCGGCGGCACCACCGACGTCGTGGCCCGCATGGTCGCGGAATATCTCGGCCAGAAGCTCGGGCAGAACATCATCGTCGACAACCGGCCTGGCAAGGGCGCGATGGTCGGCACCGCGATCGTCGCCAAGTCACCGCCCGACGGCTACACGCTGCTGCTGTCGGTGATCTCGGGCCTCTCGATCTCGCCCACGCTCTATGGCGGCGCCGACTTCGATCCGATGGGCGACTTCATCCATGTCTCCATCGCCTCGACCAACCCCAGCGTCCTGGTTGCCAATCCGAACTTCGAGACCAAGACCTTCAAGGAGTTCGTCGACTACGCCAAGGCGAACCCCGGCAAGGTCTCCTACGCGACGTCGGGCGCGGGCTCGAGCAACCACCTGTTGGGCGCGCGCATGGCCCAGGTGATCAGCGCGGAGATGGTTCACGTCCCCTATCGCGGCGCCGGCCCCGCCATGATCGACACGATCGCAGGCGTCGTGCCGGTGATGTTCGACTCGCTGCCGTCGGCCGCGCCGCACATCAAGGCCGGCAAGGTCAAGGCGCTGGCGGTGAGCGGCGAGACGCGCAGCCCCGCCTTCCCCGACGTGCCGACGATGAAGGAACTCGGCTACCCGGACCTGATTTCCTATTCCTGGTTCGGCATCTCGGTGCCCGCCAAGACCCCGCAGCCGATCGTCGACCGGCTCGCGACCGACATGCAGGCCGTGCTGAAGGAGCCCGCCGTCATCAAGCGCTGGGAGGAGATCGGCGCCGAGGGCAGCACGATGACGCCGGCCGAGGTGACGCGCTTCATCCAGTCCGAGATCGACAAGTGGACGCCGGTCGTTAAATCTTCAGGCGCCAAGCCCGGCTAGGACCCGAAGAGGAGACGCCATGACCATCCGCCGCGTGATCTCGCCCGACGTGGCCGAACCGCCGGCCGAGCGCTGGTCGAACTGCCTCGTGGTCGATGGCGTCGCCTATGTCTCCGGCATGACCGCGCGCGGCGCCGACCTCAAGGCGCTGGGCGCGATGGACGAATATGCCCAGGCCAAGGTGATCTTCGGCAAGATCAAGTCGCTGGTCGAAGCCGCCGGCGGCGCCATGTCCGACGTGGTGAAGATCACGATCTTCCTCACCGAGATCGCCAACAACACCAAGGTCTGGCAGGCTCGCCGCGAATTCTTCACCGGCGACTTCCCGGCTTCGACTTTGGTCGAGGTCAGTGCCCTCGCCGCGCCGGAAATCCTCGTCGAGATCGAGGCCGTCGCGCATATCGGCAAGGGCCGGCGCTAGCTTTTAGGCGACGCGATTTAACCAACCTCACCCTGAGGAGCGGCCCATCGGGCCGCGTCTCGAAGGGTGGGCACCCGCACATCGTCTGTTGCCCATCCTTCGAGACGGCGCTTCGCGCCTCCTCAGGATGAGGTGGTGCGGTCAAACGCTAAGTCAGCTCGATATCGTAGCGAATGAATCCGCGGTTCACGGCCATCTTGTCGTAGAGGAGCCGCGCGGTCCTGTTGCTGTCCTGCGTCTGCCAGTAGAGGCGCGGGCAGCCCTGCGCCTTGGCCCAGTCGGCGACCGCCTGGATCAGCGCCCGCGCCACGCCCTTGCCGCGCACCTCGGCCTCGGTGAACAGGTCCTGCAGGTAGCAGACATCGTCCGACGAGGTGTTTGCATGGATCAGGAAGTGCGTGATCCCCACGAGGCGTCCGTCGAGACGGGCACCCAGCGCGTGCATGCGCGTGTCCCTGGCGAACTCGTCCCAGGCGCGGTCGTACATCGCCTGCGGGAGCGTGCGCTTGTAAAATTCCATGTAGGCGCGGAACAGCACTTCCCATTGCGCGCGATCGGATGGTTCGAGTTTGCCGATGGTGATCATTGCGCCCGACTATATACGGAGATTCAGCGCCTGGAATGCGTCGGACACTTGATCGGCCACTGGGTGATCGAGTATTGCCAACCCTTATCCGCACGCAGCTGTTCGGCAAGAAGCAGGCGCCTTGCGATTTACGTAGAGTTCCAGAGTCGCCTGCCCGTGAAGCGCGTTAAAATCCCCCTGACCGTCCGACCGTATCAGGTCACTGCGATCCCCGGCCGTGGCCTCGGGCTCACCGCCTGCTCCACCATCGATCCGCGCACCAAGATCGATGACTGTTTCACCTGGGAGCTGCCGAAGCGGGACATCAAGCACGTCACCGAGACCGTGCTGAACGGCAACTACTTCGACCATCCTGTCTGCTCGACGCGCGGCCTCGTCGCCATCGGCCATATTTCCCTGATCAACCACGATCCGGAGCCGAATTGCGAATGGCGGATGATCCAGGTCCACGATCGCTGGATGATCGAGACGTGGTCCATACGCCGCCTTTCCAGCGGCGAGGAGCTGACCTTCGACTACGGCTACGACCCGACCGCGCCGGCGTAAATACGCCTAGGCGTGCGAGAACATCGCCTTGCCGGCGACCGGCATGGTCGCCTTGAGAATGGTGCCGGCCGCGACCTTCTCGCTGCGACGCGACACCACGACGTAGAGGTCGTGGCCTGAGAAGGCGACGTTGGTGCAGTAGATGTCGTCGCCGCAATCGACGTGATGCGTCGGCCGTCCCAGCGAATCGAAGCGCCAGGCCGTGGTGCTGGGATGGGCAATGACCAGCCCGCCTTCGTCGTCCAGCGCCATGCCATCGGGGCCGGCATGCCCGCCGCTCATCTGGATGAAGAGACCGACCTTGCTTGCCGTGCCGTCGCCCATCAGCGGCAGGCGCCACACCGCGTTGCCGCGCGTCACGCCGACATAGAGCACCGTCTCGGCCTTGTTCATCACCAGTCCGTTGGGGCTCGGCACGGTGTTCACCAGCATCGTGAGCCGGCCCGTCGTGTCGTAGCGATAGACGCGGCCTGTCGGGTCGTGCAGGCCGGTCTGGCCCTGGTCGGTGAAATAGAGATCGCCGCTCGCGGCAAAGAACAGGTCGTTCACGCCCTTGAAGCTCTCCGAGCCGCGCGTCTCGAGCAGTGGCGTTACCTTGCCGGTCGCGGGATCGAGCAGGACGATGCCGCGCTTGTAGTCGGTGATGAAGATGCGGCCGTCCTTGTGGATTTTCAGCCCGTTTGGCCAGCCGTCATATTCGGTCACCAGCGTCCACTCGCCCGCCGGGTCGATGCGGAAGATGCGACCAAACGGAATGTCGGTGACGTAGAGGTTGCCGGCGCGATCGAAGCTCGGCCCTTCGAGAAACGAATCGAGCAACTGACCCACGGCATTGGTGTCGCCCCACGCCGTGCGCGACGGCTTCCGAAACTTCTCCGGCAGCCGCGTGAACTCGGTCGCGCGAACGGGCTTGGTCATTCCGTACATGGCCGTTTCCCCGATTTCTTCGTTGTCGTCAGTTCACCCTCTCCCCCCGCGATGACGCGGGCGGAGAGGGCGTTTGAGAGGCGAGAGGGAGAAAAAGGCGGTTACGCCACCTTCACTTCGCGTTCGGCCTTCAGCGCACGGACGGTCTGGCGGAGCGCATGGACCGTCTTCTCGATCTCGGCACCGCCGTGCGTGGCGGAGACGAAGCCGCCGGGGGCGCCCATGACGTCGACGCCGTGGGTCATCAGGCCCATGCGGATCTTGCCGGTGAGCGGGCCGGCGCCGCGCGCGCCCTTGAGCTTCTCGATCGGAACCTTCAGCGGATCGAAGGTCGCGGGATCGATCGGGTCGCCGAACGGGTTCGGATAGATCAGGAAGGTCGAGCTCTGGCCGTAGATGCCCCACGGCACGCCTTCCTGCACCAGCACCTCGGTCAGCGCCGCGCGCAGTTCGGCGGCGGTCTTGTTGGCCTTCTCGGCCAGGCCCTCGTCGCGCACCATCGACAGCGCGGTGACGGCGGCGGCCGCCGACAGCGGGTTGGCGTTGAAGGTGCCGGGATGGAGGATGCGCTCGATCTTGCGGGCCGCGGTCGCGGCATGGTCGATGCGGTCCATGATCTCGCGCTTGCCCGAAACCGCGCCGCCCGGCAGGCCGCCGGCCACGATCTTGGCCTGGATGCAGAGGTCGGGCGTGATGCCCAGCGCCTTCTGCGCGCCACCCGAGGACCAGCGATAGCCGGTGATGACCTCGTCCATCAACATGACGACGCCCTTCTTGGCCGTGGCGTCGCGCACCGCCTTGACGAAGCCCGGCGGCAGCGGTGCCTGGCCCCACGAGGCGCCCGACGGCTCGAACATCACGGCGGCGATATCGTCGCGCTCCTCGATCAGCTTCACGACGGCCGCGACATCGTTTTGCGGCATCACGATCGAGAGCGAGCTCACTTCCTGCGGTACGCCCGGCGTCGTGCCGCCGTCATAGGTCGCACCGGCGCCCGCCGTCACATTGTCGTGCCAGCCGTGGAAGTGGCCGAGGAAACGGACGATCTTGTCCTTGCCCGTGTGGGCGCGCGCGAGACGGATCGCCATGTGCGAGGCCTCGGTGCCCGACGCGGTGAAACGCACCCGCTCGGCGCAGGGCGTCAGCTCACACACCAGTTCCGCCCAGCGCACCTCCAGCTCGTGGCTGGAACCGTAATGCGTGCCGAGTTCGATCTGCCGCTTCACCGCCTCGACAATGGCGGGATGCGAATGGCCGAGCAGCATGGCGCCATGGCCGCCGAAGTAGTCGACATATTCGTTGCCGTCGACATCCCACTTGCGCGGTCCCACCGCGCGCGAAACATGGATCGAATAGGGGTCGAGGTAACGCGCATCATGGGTGATGCCGCTCGGCAGCACCTTGTGGGCGCGCTCGAACAGAGCCGCCGATTTGCCGGTCTTCGCCTTGTAGTCGGCGACGACGGCGGAGTTCGTTGCCGATGAATCTTTCTCTTGCACGGTCATACTTGCCCTCAACCCAGCTAATGGCTGAGCATCGCTTGTCTCGCTTGTTTCGCCAAGGGCCTCGCGCCAAAGTCCGGCCACCAAAACCGGAGGAACGCCGTGAACGCCAAGCCCCGTGGCCGCCAATTCTTCAATAATCCCGGCCCGACCAACATTCCCGACCGCGTCCTGCGCGCCATGGACCGGCCCGTAATCGATTTCATGTCGGAAGAGTTCGTCGCCATCCATCACGCCTGCCACAACGGCGTGAAGCGCGTGCTGAAGACCGACCAGAACCTGTTCATGTATTCCTCGACCGGCCACGGCGCCTGGGAAGCCGCCCTCGCCAACCTGTTCTCACCGGGTGAAACGGTGCTGATGGTCGAGACCGGCTACTTCTCCGAGAGCTGGACCGAGATGGCGAACCATCTCGACATCAAGGTCGAGACGATCCCCGCCGACCAGCGCATGGGCGCCGACGTTTCCAAGATCGCCGAGCGCCTCGCCGCCGACAAGGAACACAAGATCAAGGCGGTGCTGACCGTCCACAACGAGACCGCGACCGGCATGGTCCTGCCGATCGATCAGGTCCGCCGCGCCATCGACGAGGCCAAGCACCCCGCCCTGCTGCTCAGCGACACGATCTCCTCGCTCGCCAGCATGGAATACAAGATGGACGCCTGGGGCATCGACCTCACCGTCGGCGGCAGCCAGAAGGGCCTGATGCTGCCCACCGGCATGTCGATGACCGGCGTCAGCAACAAGGCGCTGGAAGTGTCGCGCAAGTCCAAGACGCCGCGTCACTACTGGAGCTGGGAGATGATGACCGGCCGCGCGCCGCAGAAGTTCGTCGGCACCGCGCCGGTGCACATGTTCTTCGGCCTGCAGGAATCGCTGAAGATGCTCGAGGAAGAAGGCCTCGACGCCGTGTTCCAGCGCCATGCGCGCCTGGCCGAGGCGACGCGCGCCGCGGTGCGCGTGTGGGGCTCCGACGGCAAGGGCCCGCAGCTCTTCTGCCAGAACGAGGAGCGGCTCTCGAACTCGGTGACCGCCGTCACCATGCCCGAGGGCATGAGCTCCGACCCGATGCGCAAGGCCGCGATCGATCGCTTCAACCTGTCGCTGGGCGGTGGCCTCGGCAAGATGATGGGCAAGATGTTCCGCATCGGCCACATGGGCGACCTCAACGAGCCGATGCTGCTGGGCTGCCTCGCCACGACCGAGCTCGCCATGAAGGCCTCGGGCGTGCCGTTCGTCCCGGGCGGCGTCGACGCCGCGATCAAGTCGCTGTCGGCCTAGTACTCATTGCCTCTTCCACCTCCCCCGCCCGGCGGGGGAGGCCGGAAGGGGAAGATCCCTCGCAAAAGCTCGGGATGACGGCCAAGGGCCGTCAGAACGCCGGCTTCTTGCCGGCCAGCGCCGCGACGAAGGCTTCCGGCTTCAACGCCGAAAGCGGCGTGCGGGCAGTAATGGCGATGTCGAGTTCGACGCCGAGGACCGGCGCAAAAAGCTGGGTCTTGGGATTGAAGGCGTAGAGCTGGCCCTTCGTCAGGTTGAACCACCAGGCATGCAGGGTCAGCGTGCCGGCCTTCACCCGCTCCTCGATCCAGGGATAGCCCATCAGGTTGTTCACGCTGTTCACGACGGCGGCCTGCTCGACGGCGCGCGTGACCTCGTCGCGCGAACGGCCTTTCAATTCCTCGACGACGAGGTCGCGCGTGTGCTGCGCGACGGCGGTCCAGGTCGAGAGATAGTCGTAGTGCGCGTAGGCGCCGGTGCTGCCGTCGACCAGCGCGCCGATGCCGCCGCACAGCGCATGGCCCAGCACGACGATGTGCTCGACGCCGAGGCCGCGCACCGCGAACTCGATGGCCGCCGACGTGCCGTGCTGGCGATCGTCGGGCGGATACTGCGCCGGCGGCACCATGGCCGCCACGTTGCGCACCGTGAAGATGTCGCCGGGTTTCGTCTGGGTCAGGATGCCCGGATCGACGCGGGCGTCGGAGCATCCGATGATCAGGATCTTGGGCGATTGGCCCTCGGTCGCGAGCTTCTCGAACAGATCGAGATGCTCCTGGTAATAGCCGACGCGGAAGTCCGCGAAGCCTTTTAGAAGCCGGTTCAGCGCCATGATGCCTTGCCTATGCCCGTTTGCGGCCCAAGGCGACATAGACGATGATGCCGCAGCGCACAAACACAACAAACCGGATCAAATGACCGAAGAACTGCTTTTCGAGAAGCGCGGCGAGATCGGCTGGGTGACGTTCAACCGGCCCAAGGCGCGCAATGCCCTCACCTTTGCGATGTACGAAGGACTGGCCGAGATCTGCGGCCGCATCGACACGACCCGCGAGGTCCGCGCCCTGGTGATCACCGGCGGCGGCGACAAGGCCTTCGCGGCCGGCACCGACATCGCCCAGTTCAAGAGCTTCGAGGGCGGCGACGACGGGATCGCCTACGAGCAGAAAATGGATCGCATCGTAGGTGCAATCGAGCGCTGCACCGTGCCGACCATCGCCGCCGTCCACGGCTTCTGCACGGGCGGAGGTGCGGCGATCGCAGCGGTCTGCGACCTCAGGATCGCCTCGGCCACCGCCCAGTTCGGCTTCCCGATCGCCCGGACCCTGGGCAACTGCCTGTCGATGGCCAACTACGCCCGGCTGGTCGCCCTGATCGGGACCCAACGGGTCAAGGAAATGGTCCTGCTGGCCAAGCTGATGGACGCGCCGTCGGCGCTGGCCTGCGGCCTGGTGAGCGAGCTGCTGCCCGACCAGGCGTCCCTTCTGGCCCGGGCTGAGGAACTGGCCAATACCGTCGCCGGCCATGCCCCGATCACGATGCAGGTCACCAAGGAGGCGCTGCGCCGGTTGCAGGCCCGTCTGGGCGACGAGAACATCGACGATCTCGTCAGACTGGCTTACGGTAGCGCCGATTTCCGCGAGGGCATGGCGGCCTTCCTGGAGAAGCGGGCACCCAAATGGTCAGGCGCCTGACATAGGATGATACGGAGGAAGTTGATGAAGCGGATTGCCACTCTTTCACTGGTTCTTGGAATGGGCGCTGCCGTCGCCGCCTGCCAGAACCCGCAGCAGGTGATCGCGAACAAGGAAGACATGATGGTGGCGGCGGGCTTCAAGTTCGTGCCCGCGAATACGCCGCAGCGTCAGCAGGCGTTCAAGACCCTGCCGCCGCACAAGTTCTCGCGTGAGATCAAGAACGGCCAGGTGTTCTACGTCTATCCGGACCCGACGGTATGCGTGTGCATCTATGTCGGCAACGCGGCGGCCTACGGCGTCTATCGCAACAACGTCTTCCAGAAGAACCTGGCGGACGAGCAGCAGATGACGGCCGACATGAACGCGATGAACGACTGGGATTGGGGCCCCTGGGGCGGCTACCCGTACCCCGGTTGGTACTACTAAGACCTAGGATTTTCTTCCCACGAGGAAGAGTGCGATCGCGGCCGCCTGGACCAGGGCGGCCGCGACGAACACCAGCATCCCTTCCGCTGGTGACAGCGTCCGCAGCCATCCGAACACGGCCGGCGCGAACGCATAGGTTCCCTGACCGATCGCCACGATCAACGGCACGACGCGCTGAACGTCGGCCTTGTTGAACTCGACCTGCGCGATCAGCGGCGGCAGCGACGTCGTATTGCCGATGCCCGCGCCGAACAGCAGCACGCCCGCCACCAGCAGCACCGTGTCGGCGCCGCCCGCGAACAGCAGCGCCAGCGATCCCGCGATCTGCACGACATGGCTGGCGCACGCGACCAGCCGGCGGTCGCTGCCGGCCGGCATCAGCCAGCCGACCAGGGTGCGGCCCGCGATGGCCGCCGCCGTCGCCAGCCCCATCAGGATGCCGGCCGCCGGTCCGCCGAACACCGGCACCAGCAGCGAGAAGAGATGGGCGATCAGGCCGATCTGCGCGAACAGGCCAAGCGCCATCGCCGCCGCTAGGGTGAGGAACCGGACGTCGCGCCACAGC
Organism: Reyranella sp. GW821-FHT12G01; assembly: GCF_058806575.1. Classification (NCBI taxonomy): domain Bacteria; kingdom Pseudomonadati; phylum Pseudomonadota; class Alphaproteobacteria; order Hyphomicrobiales; family Reyranellaceae; genus Reyranella; species Reyranella sp. GW821-FHT12G01. The sequence continues at coordinate 1,600,669 of NZ_JBXAPV010000001.1, read as the reverse complement.
ATCGCGCCAGGCAGGCTGCGCTCGGCGGGCGCGGCCGCACTGGCGGCTGGCGTCAGGATCTCGCCGTCCGGCATCTGGCCCACCGACTGGGGCGTGTGCGAGAAGACGCTGTCGGCGAGGAACCAGATCGTGGCCACCATGATCGCGCCGATGACCGCAGCGGCGACGGGAAAACCGAAGGCCGCAATGGCCGCAACCCAGAGCGGCGAGAACACGACACCGCCGATGCTGGCGCCGTTGTAGGCCATCGACAGCGCTGCGGGGCGGCGCACGACGTACCACGGCGCCACGATCGCGTTGACCGCCGCTGCCCCCATCGCCACCCAGCCGGCGCCGCTCAGGAACGCCGCCAGCAGGAGTTGCCACGGCTCGCGTGCCACCGCCCAGCCGACGATGCCGAGCGCCAGCAATACGGCACCTATTTTTGTGACCGTCGCCAGGCCGAAGCGGCGATAGAGCGCCGGCAGGTTGGCCACGACGACCGCGCCCACCAGGAAATGCAGGGTAACGGCGGACGAGACCAGCACCACCGACCAGTCCCGCGCCTCGCGCACCGACTGGAGATAGACCGGCGGCCCATAGAAACCGAGGCCCCATCCGAAGGTGGCGAGCACGAAAGCGGCCGCGACGACGCGACGGCCGAAGAAAGGCGCGGGAGAAGCGAGGGTTGTCATGCGGCGGACACTGCCGCGCGGGACCTGACCGTTGTTACGGTTCAGGCCGAAGCATCCCTATTGTCGTCCTGAGCGCAGCGAAGGACCTGACGGAGCGACCAACGGACTCCTGGGCTAGCGTGAGATCCTTCGCTGCACTCAGGATGACAGGGGGCTAGAAACTCGCCTCCACTGCCCCCAATCCCGTGAACTCGCCACGCGCGTGCGAACCCGGCGGGAAGTAACGCAGGCCGGTCCAGGAGCCCGTCGTGATCGCCTGCCCTGCCCGGATGCCGCCGCGATGACGCACCGCGTGGTCGATCATCCAGACGAGCGGCCGCACCGGATCGACGGCGCCGAGGCCCCCTTGCTGGTCGACGATCGTCTTTCCGTCGACCACGAGGCTGACCTGAAGCTTCGGCCAGTCGAGCGTCTTCCAGCCGTTGATCGAATCGCCCACCACCAGCGCATGGTTCATCTGGTTGTCGGCCAGCAGCCAGTCAGGATCGGCGTTCTTGAAATCGGCGAGGCGCGTGTCGACGATCTCCATGCCGACGAAGGCATCGCCCACCGCGGCCAGCGCTTCGTCGCGCTCGACCGGTGCGGCGCGCGAGGCGATGTCGCGCACGATGTGGAACGAGATCTCGACCTCGACGCCGATCATGTGCATCGCCTTGCCGTCGAAACGTGCGGGCGACGGCACGAGCGCGCCCTTGAGCAGCGGTGCGGGATTGGGGTCCGCGGTCGGCGTGCGCGCGCCGACCTTCCAGCCACTGACGGGCCCGGTGGCCGCGGCCACGCCGTCCTGGACGGCATAGACCGCAGCGCGATCTTTCAGGGCAAATGGCGGCGCCACTTGTTGGCCGCTGCGGCGCGCCTCGAGAAGGGCCTGCACTGCGTGGGAAATGTCCTGGCTCATGTTAAGCTCGCCCAAAACGACAAGGAAACTGGAGAGGAAACCATGCCCTACGCCAGCGGCCGCGTCATTCACGACGCCGATGCGCACATCATGGAAGTGCCCGGTTTCCTGGAGGACCATCTGGAGGCAAGGCATCGCGCGACGGTCAGTGACCAGGTTCTGTTTCCCCGCCACGAAGGCTTCCACAGCACACGCCTGAAAGCCGAACCGGCGCAGGATTTCGATGAAGCGCAGATCATGCTGCGCAAGAACTGGGAGGCGCTGGGCTCGTCGAACCAGCAGGATCGCCCCCGCTCCATCGACCTGCTGGGCTTCGCCAGCCAGCTCATGTTCACCACGGCGCTGCTCAATTATTCCTCGGTGCTGGAAGGCGGACGCGACGTCGAGCTGACCTATGCCGTGGCGCGTGCCCATACGCGGCACATGGTCGAGTTCTGCTCGGTCGACAGCCGCCTGCTGCCGACCGGCTACGTGCCGCTGGTCGATTTCGAGCGCACCGAGAAGGCCGCGCGCGAGGCGATCGAGCTCGGCGCCAAGGCATTGATGATCCCGTCGCGCTGCCCCGATGGCCATTCGCCGAGCCATATCGGCTTCGATCCGCTCTGGGCCATCGCGCAGGAAGCAGGGCTGCCGATCGTTTTCCATGTCGGCGGTGGCGGCAAGCTGCTGGAGGACGCCTGGTTCAACAACGGCCTGCCGCCGGTGCCCGACTTCCATGGCGGCGACGACAATTTCAAGTCGATCGACTACATGGCCATCGCCTATCCGCCGATGAAGGCGCTGACGGCGCTGGTCGTCGACCGCGTGCTCGACCGTTTCCCGGCGCTGAAGTTCGGTGTGATCGAACAGGGCGCGTCGTGGGTGCCGGGCTGGATGCGCAACATGGACAGCGCACACAACGCCTTCTATCGCAACGAAGAGCGGCTGCAGAAGATGTCGCTGAAGCCCAGCGAGTTCGTGCAGCGCCAGGTCCGGGTCACGCCCTATCCGCACGAGGATGCGGGCTGGATCATCGCCAACACCGGCGACGAGGTCTGCCTCTTCTCCTCCGACTACCCGCATGTCGAGGGCGGTCGCCATCCCATCAAGCGCTTCGAGGCGTCGATGGAGAAGGCCGGCACCACGGAGGCGCAGAAGCAGCGCTTCTATTGTGACAATTTCATCGACCTGATGGGCGCAGGTCTCGCGCCCGAACTCCGTCACCCCGTACAGGTAGCCGCATGACTTACTCGACGCTTCTCATCGACCGCATCGGACCGGTGCTCAAGATCACGACCAACCGGCCGGAATCGCTGAACGCGCAGAGCCGCATCCTGCTGAAGGAACTCGACGACGCCTTCGCTGAGGCAGTCGACGACAAGGACGTGCGGGTCATCATCCTGGCCGGCGCCGGCAAGCATTTCTCGGCCGGCCACGATCTCGGCAGCCCGCAGGAGATGGAGGACCAGAAGAAGACCCCGCTCGAACCCGGCTTCAAGGGCGAATATCGCCGCCTGTGGGAGCGCTTCTTCGAGAACACGATGCGCTGGCGCGACCTGCCCAAGCCCACCATCGCGCAGGTCCAGGGCTACTGCATCATGGGCGGCATGATGATCGCCTCGGCCTGCGACATCATCATTGCGAGCGAAGACGCCCAGTTCGCCGACCGCGCCGTGAAGTGGGGCGGCAGCCATGTACAGTATTTCTCGATGCCGTGGGACTTCGGTCCGCGCAAGACGAAGGAATATCTCTTCACCGGCGACTTCATCAGCGCCGCCGACGCCGAGAAGGCCGGCCTCGTGAACCGTGTCGTGTCGCGCGAAAAGCTCGAAGAGGAAACGATGGCGCTGGCACAGCGCATCGCCGAGCGCGATCCCTACGCGCTGAAGCTTGCCAAGGCGTCGGTCAACGAAACGCAGGATGCGCAGGGCTGGCGGCAGGCGATGGAGAACGCCTTCAAGAACTACATGCTCACCATCCCGCACCGTATCGAGATGGGCACCTACGGCGCCGCCGCCCGCGAGAAGTCGCCGAAGGATCGCTTCGGCGTTCTCAACAAGAAGACGGGGTGAGCGTCTAGCGCTTCGGCGTGACGACCGGCGGACGCGCGGGCGCCGCGAGGCCGTCGGCCACCTTGAAGGTGAGCGTCGTGACGAGGCGCATGCCGTCATAGGCTGCGGTGCCGTGCGTGCCCGGCGTGTTGTCGACCAGCGCGACCTCGACCAGGTAGGTGCCCTTCCACGGCAGTTCGACGTCGAAGGCGCCGGCCTCGTCGGTCTTGAATTCCTTGGTCCAGCCGAACTCGGTCACGACCTCGGCCTTCGCCTTGGGCAGCGGCTTGCCGTCGTAGAACACCTTGAAGTGGCCGGGCTTGCCGGTCGGCACGATGTCGAGCGGGACGATCGGCTTGCGTTCGCTGAAGTCGGTGATGTAGCGCGCCGTGAACCGGCCCAGGGTACGGATGACCTTGTCGTTCTGCTTGCGCTCCGTGACCCTCGCTTGCTCGGCCACGACGCTGTTGGCGCCGTCCGGCGTGCCGGTGAACTGGAACGAGGTCGGTTTCTTCTCGACCTTGAGGGCGGGATCGCCCGAGGCGCCAAATGCCTTGGCGGCCGGCAGGGGCTCGAAGCGATCGAGCAGGCCGGGCGAGCCTTCGCGCAGGTTCTCGCCGAACTCGCCGAAATAGAGCTGGTAGCCGGCCGCATCGGGCTCGAGCCAGAGGGCGTGGGCCGAGGCGGCGCCGGTGAACGAGAGCCACAGAAGGGCAGCGGCAGTGACGATGCGCATGGTCGATATCCTCCGATGACGGAACATCTACCACGAAGGCAATCAATTACTAGACGCAATCTAAAACAGGCGAAATGAAACGGGCGGCCGAAGCCGCCCGCCTCTCTTTCCGGATCAGGCCGCGCGGCGCTTGCGCTCTTCCATCTCCACACCCATCGCACGGACAACCGACGGACGCTTCAGATGCCTAGCGTGATAGGCCTGCAAGGCCGGCCACTTGGCGAGGTCGGCCTTCAGGAACACCGCCCAGTTGAGCAAGGTGAGCAGGTAGGCATCGGCAACGGTGAAGCTGTCGCCGACCAGAGTTTCGCGATCGCCGAGGCGCTTGGCGATCGCCGCAAGCGTCGGCGCGAGCTCGGCCATCGCCGCCGCCTTCGTCTCGGCCGGCACCGTGGTCGAGAAGATGTTGTAGAAGACGCGCTTGTGCACTTCGGTGCCGAGATAGTGCAGCGTGTCGATGAGCTGATAGCGCTCGGCGCTGCCCCAGGCCGGCGCAAGGCCGGCTTCGGGCTTGCGGTCAGCCAGGTACTGCAGCACTGACGCGCCCTCGTTCAGGATCCTGCCGTCGTCGAGCCGCAGTGCCGGCACGTAGCCGTAGGGCGACACGGCGAAGAAATCGCCGCCATCGTCGGTTTTCTTGTTCTCGACGAAGCGGATTTTTACGGGCAGGCCGGCCTCGATCACCGCGATATGTGAGGCCAGCGAACAGGCCATGGGGGAAGCAAACAATTCCATCTCAGCTCTCCTTGGTTGAACGGTTTGGTCGAACGGTCAGCGAAGCGATCCCGGCCGCCGCCAGAACGGCTGGTTTGCTTCGAACTCGGCTTGCGAGGGGGCGACGCCGGCATCGCGCAGGCTGCGGGCATCGACCTCGCCCAGCGCACGGCGCACCCGGGCGCGCTCGCGCCACAGGCCGATCCTGGCGAGCAGCCGGCGATGCCACGGCAGCCGCGGCACCGAGACGGACTGGCAGGTCGGGTCCTCGCAGAAGGGGTCGACCGGGAACAGGTCGCGGCGTAAATGGCTGAGATTGCTCATAGTGGGCTGCTTTCGTATTTATGTACGAAGTGGTACAGAAATACGGGCGGCGGCTTCCGTCAAGGATAATTATGCGAAACGGTACAAAAATAGAAAAAGAAGCGCGTCCGCGCGGCCGTCCGCGCGGATTTATTACCAGCGAGGTATTGGAGCGCGTGCGCGATGTGTTCATCGCCAAGGGATTCGCGGCCGCCTCGCTCGACGAACTGTGCGCCGCCGCCGGCCTCAACCGGCCGAGCCTCTATGCTGCCTTCGGCGATAAGGAACAGCTCTACATCAGCATGCTGCGCCATATCGGCGAGAAGAGTGTCGAGGCGATGGACGCAGTGCTGTCGGGGCCGGAACCGATCGAGCAGCGGCTGGGCCGCCTCTACAAGGGTGCGATCGACATCTACACCAAGCCGCCGAACCGTCCGGGCTGCATCGTCGTCGGCACCGCGACCGTCGAATCGCTCAGCCATCCCGAGATCGGCGCGACGGCCAACCAGATCCTGGCAAGCTTCGAGAAGGCCTTCGAGCGCGGCTTCATCAACAGCGACCTGAAGCCCGTCCCCTCACCCGCGGAGCGCGCCAGCATGGCCGGCGCCATCATGACCGCCACCGGCATCCGCGCGCGTCTCGGCGTGCCGGCAACAGAATTGCGGGCCTTCACCAAGTCGATGATCCCGGTGATCTGTCGGTAGTTTTATGGACCGCGGGCCTCCAGGCCCGCATTCATGAGCGGGCCTGGAGGCCCGCGGTCCGCAAGACTAGGCGTACTTCGCGCGCAGCGTCCGCGCCGCTTCGGCTTCGGCCTTCAACTTGAGATAGACCTCGTCGGTGTCGACCTTGGCGGCCGAGCCTGGCGCGAAGCCGCAATCGGGATTGAGCGTGATGCGCTTCTTGTCGATGCGCGTCAGCGCGCGCTCGACGCGCGACACGATCAGCGCCGCGGCTTCCGGCGCACCGGGCGTCACGTCGACGACGCCGAGGCCCAGTTCGAAATCCTCGCGCAGGCGCGACAGGCTTTCGAGATCGTCGGCACCGGCCGCCGTGAACTCCATCGTGAGGTGCTGGACCTTCAGCTTGTTGAGTTGGCTGAGGATCGGCCCGTAGGTGCCGGCATGATGCTTCTCGCCACGCACGCGCGCGCCGGCGCGACGGCACAGGTGCACGGCGAACTTGATGCCGTCGAAGCCGTTCACCGTCTCGTTGATCATGTCGACGGCGAAGTCGGCGGCACGATCTGGATCGTCGTAGCTCTTGCGAACATCGGGATCGACGAACAGGCAGAGATGCGGATCGTCGATCTGCACCATCTCCACGCCCATGTCCTGCAGCAGCGCGATCTCGGCTCTGAGCGGCGCCACGCAGTCGCGCACGAAGTCGTCGCGGTTGGGATAGGCCTTGGCCGAACGGACCTTGTCCCACAGCCGCTCGCCCAGCAGGGCCGGCGCCGGCAAGGTGATCTTGGTCGCGACCTTCGCGATCTCTTTCACGAACTTCGCTTCGGCCGCGATGAAGCCCGCGGGTTTCGGCGTGAGCTTCTCCGTCACCACGGTCCACGGCCTTCCGTCGGCCGGGTTGATCTCGAGCGTGAAGCCGTGCGCCAGTTCGGCGATCACGCCGATATAGGAGCGGCGGCGCCATTCGCCGTCGTTCACGACATCGAGGCCAGCGCGTTCCTGCAGCGCCACGACGAAGCGGATCGCCGAATCCATCGTGTGGCGGTCGGTATCGTCCCAGTCCGGCTTCTCAATCAGCTCGCGCACGACCAGGGGGCGCGGAATCGACCCGACGATGGAGGCGGGAAACAGTGGAAGGTTGGTCATCGGCTCACGGCTTCCAAAGAGTCTGGGCGAGATTCATGTCTTCCTGCGTATCGATCTCGCGATAGTTGCCGGGCGTATCGGCATGACCGAACGAGGCGCCCTGCTCGATCATGTCCTGGAACATGTGGATCAGGTACGCCTTCTGGAAGATCGCGGCTTCGCGATAGGGCTTGTCCCAGAACTCCGCCTTGCGGCGGTGATAGAAGTCACGGAACTGAGTGGCGCCCCTGGCGCCAAACTTGGCCACGCCGATGAACTCGCCGGTCGCATCCTCGTAGGGGATGGTGCGATAGACCCTCTCGACCTTGTCGCCCCGCGTGATCACCTTCTCCGCGTCGTGCGGCGGATGCTGGGTGCGCGGCTTGTAGTGCTCGCGCCATTCGGTATCGATGCCCAGCGCCAGCTCGTCCTTCGAGTCGACCAGACCGCGCACGACGTCCTTCGTGAAGAGGATGTCGGAGTAGCTGGTGACGAACGGCTGGTCCATCAGGTCCTCGGCGCACATCAGCGACACGAGGATGTTGTTGTTGGGCCAGTCCTTGTTCTCGCGGAAGATGAAGTCCGGATACTCGCGCTGCACCGACTCGATGCGGTAGCCGCCGATGAACACGATCTCGGTACAGCCGCCGCCCTTCAGCGCCTCGACGGTCCAGTCGAGGATGCGCTTTCCCTGAATCTCGGCAAAGCATTTGGGGGCGTCTTCGGTGGTCGGCATGAGCCGGCTGCCACGGCCGGCTCCGATGATGATGGCGCGCATGTCGCGCGGAATGTGACGCAACATGCGCCCGCACGCCAGCGGCAACCCCGGTCGCCGCCACCGCGGCCGATGCCGCGACCGAGCGCAGAGCGGACGTCAGACCGAGACCGGCTTGAGCTCGGTCGAGCCGGGCGACTGGCAGAAGGTGGTCGTCTCGCGCGTCGTCTGGCCGTTCTTGGTCGCCGTCAGCTCGAGCGGCCGGCAGGTGCTGCCGTCGGCACGGCTCGCCCTTGGCCCCACCGGCTTGGCGGAGACGGTAGTGGGCGGCGCGGCGGCGGCCTCACCCGAGGAGGTCTTGACCGGCTCGACGGTGTAGACGACCGGCTCGTCGCTGTCCGACGCATAGGCGCGCTGCGTCGCTTCGGCGAGGCGTCGCCGCTCCTGGTCGTCGAGTGCGCGGCCGACGAGATTGCCTGCCAGGCCGCCCACGATCGCCCCGCCGAGCGCACCGCCCCAGGAGCCGAAAGCGAGGCCGCCGACGACACTACCGACGGTCGCGCCGACGACCGTTCCCGTCGCCTGGTTGGTGGGCCGGCCGCTGTCGTCGGTCATGCAACCGCAGACGAGGCCAAGGATGGCGATGGTGGTGAGAGCGCGTGGAAAGACTGAAGCGATCATCGGTTGTGCTCCGTGTTGGTGATTTCGTTTTGTTCCGAAGAGGGAGGCGCCTGTCCGGCCGGCGGGTTGCAATCGGGCAACTGGCGAACTTGAGCCTGCACGATCTTTCCCTGGACCACGCCGACGGCCTTGGCGGCCTTCCGGCCGGCTATTCCGCCCATGCCGCCTGCCATGCCCGCAGCCTGGGTGACGACGCCCCGCGCCTGCATGTCGGCAGCGACCCGGGCGACATTCTGCTGGCAGTCGCGACGCTTCTCGTGCGCGTCGATGCCCGCGAGCGCCTCCTTCAATCCTTCGGGCGAGTCCGCCGAAGCGGCGACATCGTTCAGTTGGGCGCGCTGGGCCGGCGCGATCGGCGGCGGCGGCGCGGTCTGCGTGCAGGCCGCGATGAGCACCACCGGAAGAAGAGCCAGCATCCGCCGGAAACCGGTGACCAAAGACTCCCTCATGCGCTCGCTCCTCGATGGTCTCAGGAGCGGCGTGTCTTAGGTCCGGCCGGCTGCCTCGTCTTGGCGAGGAGCGAAGCGCCTATGCGGATCGCGAACCAACCTGCAGAAAAACCTTCAGCGGGCCGATCTGGCCAGGGCATCCGCCCGGACATCGGACGGTGTTCGCCCGAAACGACGCCGGAATGCGCGGTTGAAGGTCGAAAGATCGGAGAATCCGGTGTCGAAGGCGACCTGGGAGATGCTGCGGCGACGCTGCTGCCCCTCGTCGAGCCGGCGGAACGCGAGGTCGAGCCGGCTTTCGCGCAGCACTTCCGAGAAGGAGGTGCCCGCCCCGGCAAAAAGCTGCTGGATGTAGCGCGGCGTGACGCCCTGACGACGCGCGGCTTCGGCGATGTCGAAGTCGGGATCCGCCAAACCGTTGTGGATGTCCCTGCGGGCGAGTTCCAGGCGGGCGGCGCGAATGCCGGAGGGATTGCGCGCGGCACCTCCCTGGACGAGACCGTCGAGCAGCAGCGCCACGAGATCGTAGAGATGCGCGGACGCGAGCTGGCTCTCCCGGTCGGCGCCGGGCGGATGGGCGCGCAGGAGATCGGCATAGCCCGCTACCAGTGCCAGGCCGGGCGCCGTGACGGGCGCGCGGTGGAAGGCCTCGAGATCGATCCGCGGCGCCAGTTCGCGCAGCCGCTGCCGGCTGAGCGACAGGACCTTCACCACCGTCTCCGGCAGGAAACAGCGTGAACGCACGGCATCGCTGACCAGCATCATCTCGCCTGCCGCGACGCGGATCGGCGGACCGCCATCGACCGACACTTCGTGTTCGCTCGTATGAAGCGTGAGCAGGTAATCCTCGCGGCCGTCGTCCAGCATGTCGCCAGCCCGCGTGCCGACCATCGGCGAGTACCGGGCCGCGCCCACGGTCAACCGATCTGGCAGCGCGAAGGCCTCGATCTCGACTTCGAGCTCGCTATCGGCCAGGGGCGTGAAATGCCGGCCGGCGATGTGGCGGGCGACGACCTCGTTGATGACGGCCAGCCGGTCGCGCGCGGGAATATCGTTCGTCGAGAACCGTTCCATGGTGTCCCGGTTAGCGGAAGAGAACGGGTCGGGCTACCGGGAAATCGAGATGGGAAATGCCGAAGGCTATTCCGGCTGCTTACGCGCGAGGGCGAAAAACATGAACAAGGCACACGCCAGCGCCACGAAATAGACCAGCCCATGCGTCATCGCCTGCTGGGCCACACCCGCCAATGCGGGCCCAAGTAGCGCGCCACCGCCCCAGACGACTCCCATCGCCGCGTAGACGCCCACGAGATTGCTTCCCGAATACCGGCTTCCGATGATCGCCAGCATGATCGTGTAGATCCCGACGAACAGGCCGCCCCACACGAACAACAAGGGGAAGATCATCCAGGTGTGTTGTATCGCCCATGGCCAGGCCAGGGCGGTCGCGGCGCTCAGGCCTGCGAGCACGATCACCAGCCGGCGCCGGTCTATCCGGTCTCCGACCCAGCCGATCGGCAATTGAAGCACGATCGCCCCCAGCATCATGCAGGAGATGAGCTGGACCGCCTGCCCCTCCTCCCAGCCCCGGTCGATCGCATACAGGGCCAGAAAGGTGAGACCCGCCGTCTCGACGGCGGCGTTCAACGCGGTCGCGGCCATGGCGAGCGGCGCGAGGCGCAGATAGCGCAATGGATTCGCGTGCGCGGGCTTCTCGAAGGCCGGTACGTCGATCCCGGGAAACAGGACGAACAGGGCCGCCGCGATCGCCAGTCCCGAGCCGATCGCGTAGGGCAGGAAGCCTTCCGCGCCGGTGACTGACAGGATCGTCGGTCCAAGCGCAAAGCCGGAGGAGAGCGCGGCGGTATAGGCGCCCATCATGCGCGCTCGCGATTTATCGGGCGTCAACGCGTTGAGCCAGGTCTCCGAAAGCACGAACAGGACTTCGGAGGCCGCGCCCAGCAGGATGCGCAACGGAAACCAGAGCCAGACGATCGGTATCGCGGGGAACGAAAGCATCAGGACCGCCGCCGCGCCGAGCGCGCCGACGACTGCCCGGCGCATGCCGACCGCGGCCACCAGATGCGGCAGCAAGACCGCCATCGCGAGCACGCCCACCGCGTGCATGGCCGCCGTAGCGCCGATGAACGTCTCGTCGAAGCCGCGCCGCGCCAGATCCATGGCCAATAGCGCGGCGATCAAACTGTAGGTCAGGCCGAAGATCGCCGCCGTCGCAATGATGGCGAGCCGCGACAGGGTCAGGTGCCTCGGCGAGGCGTGTTCCGGTGCGTTCATTGCGCCGCGGGAGTCCGGATCTCGTTCCTGCCCAGGCGTTTCGGGAGGGCGATCACCAGTGAGAGCGCGCGCGCATAGTCCAGCACCAGGCCGGGCGTCCATGCCATGGCCGCCGCGCGATAGCGCATGAAACCGGCAATCCAGAGTTCGGGCGCGAGGAACAGCCTTGCCTTGAAGTAGAGCGACTGTCCGGGCTCGGCGAAGATGCCTTCGAGGGCCGCGTCGAGCGCGTGGGCAACCGCGCTCGAGCAGTTCCTGCTGGTCAGGTTGTAGGTGCTGTCGCGGCGGTAGGCGTCCCAGAAGTCGGCCAGCGCCTCGGTGTTCAGTCCGGTCAATCGGACTTGGACACTCGACGGAGACCAATCAGCGATCTCTTCTGCATATCCCGGCAGAAAACGACCGGCCATGTCGTTGTCGGGGCTCGCCTGCAACATCCGGCGGAAGTCGGCAGCCGAGCGGTCGATCTCGACCGCCGGATAATGGCTGATGTAGACGCCCGATGTCTCGAGGGCCGCATGCCCCGTGGACACGGTCCCCTTGCCGTCGAAGGCCGCGACATAGCGGCTGAGCCCCCGGTTGATCGGGACCAGTTTGCCCGTCGGGGTCCAGACGTGAACCGTCACGGGCGAAGAGCTCGCCGGCTGAAAGGGCGGCCGGCTGCTCGACGGCGCATCCTTCGCCGGATCGACGGGCCAGCCGCGATTGAGCAATCCCGCGATCGACTTGTCGGGTGGCAGGCGGCGCAGGCGACGGGCCAAGGCGCAGAGCCCGATGCCTGAAACAAAGATCACCATGCCGACATCCGCGCCGATCTCGCCCTGCCAGTTGGTCGGCCAGGGGATGAACGACCAGAAACCGAACACGAATTCGATCACGGCATAGAAACAGGAGCGCCGCCATTTGCCATAACGAACCACGTAGGCGCTTGTCGCGCGCCAGGCCGCATCGGCAACCAGGAACGTGCCGGCCAGGAAGCCGACCGCCATGCCGCTGTGGAACGGGTAGAACCAGATCACGAAAGCCAGCACGATCAGCACGGCCGATTTGCCGAGACGCAGCAGCCGCACGCCCGCGGTACTGGCCAGGCCGGCGATGAGGGAGAAGGTCCCGTCGATCACCAGCGGAATGGCGAAGTATGCCGGCTGCATCCGGAATTCGTCGATCATCGCGTTGGCGAAGAAGAATAGGCCGAGCCCGGTCCAGGCGGCGCCGAGAATCGCGATGAGCCACCAGCGCCGCCGCACGGCAGGCGTTCCGAGCAGGAGCAGGAAGAGCTCGATCATCTTGCTGGCAGCATATCAGAAGCGCGGACTGCGGATTCCGTAGGCGACGACGGCCATTCGCGTCGCGAATCCGCCGAGAACGGCGATGCCGACGGCGATGCGAACCAGCGCCGGCTCGTCCTCCCGCAGGAAGTGGATGATGGCCAGTGTGAACAACGCGCCCCACAAAACACAGACCTCGGCGTAGAACGAGGTGCGCAACGCAGGATTTTCATAGCCGCTCCGCAGCAGGTCGCGCAGGATGCCGCCGCCGGCGCCGCCGAGCCCGGCGGCCAGCGGGCCCCACAGCCAGAGCGGCTCGGCGCCGGTGCGAACCGCCACGACGACGCCGATGACGGCGAAGGCCGCAAGGCCAGCGGCATCCGTGATTTCGAGGACGAGCCGCGGCGGAAGAGCCTTCGTCACGGCGCGCATGCGCCCCGACGATTCAGCTCCGATCTTTTGCGCCGCTGCCATGGCCAGGTACGCGACGATGACGGTGCCGAAAATCAGGAAAAGCGGCTGCGGGTTGGCGAGGATGCCGATCGGGCTGCGGCCAAGCAGGAGATCCCGGACCACGCCGCCGCCAACCGCCGGCAGGCCGGCGAGCACGAAGGCGCCGAGGAAGGAAAAACGCTCGGCGCGGGCGATCAGGACTCCGGAGAGGGCAAAGGCGATCGTTCCGACCACATCGAGAAGCGAGAACCACCACGTCGCGACGGCGAACCGAAGCAGGACCGGCCGGCCGGCCCGTTCTTCCAACGCCGCGACCGTGCCGTCCTTGCGAAGCGTGGTCAGGGCGGTGTCGAGTGCCGCGATCGTGGCCGGCGGCACGTCGTCGGCAAAGCGCAGGCGAAGCTCGGTCGTTCCCAGCTCGACGGCCTTTCGGGCGACGAACGATTCGGTCCCCGGCATCGCGCCGAGAGCAGACAGGATGGCCAGCCGGGGAGCGACCAGGCAATCCACAGCACCGGCGACGACCGCGCCGAGCGCCTGGCTCGCATCGCCGAAGTAGGAGGTCCGGCCGGCGGCCGCGCCGTTGGTCACGATCGTCGTGATGTCTCCGCGATAGGGCGCCTCCCGAACGAATCCAATTCGCGAGCCGCGGCCATAGGCTTCCTCGAGCGCGCCGAGCCCCTGCCGAGCGAGATCGGGCAGGCCGCGTGCGCACAAAAGCACGTCCCGCTCCAGCCGATAGGGAGCTGAGACGGTCCCGCGAGCCTGCGCGGTGGGAAAAACGAGATCGACCGCGCCTTCGGTGACCGCAGCTTCGGCGGCCGCCCGTCCCATCGGCAGGATCACGATGCCGAGGTGAGCGGCCCGCGCCGCTTCCTGGAGAATCTGAAGGTCTACGGGGCTGTCGACGCCATCGAAACCCGCCGTCGGGTTGATGAGTCCGGTCCCGGTTGCCACCCAGGCGGCGCGGAGTATGCCGCCACCATTCCCGGCGCCATTACCAGGTTCACGTGCGATCGCTGGCCCGCCCCAGGCAATGACGGCGACGAGCCCCAAAAGAAAAACGCGAAGCAAAACCTCTCCCCGATCCTGTGCGCGGGAAGACGTTGGCATTTGCTGGAGGTCAGTGCACGCGAAAGGAAAGTCGGCGGTCAGCCCGGCGCAGGACTTGATCGCACCTAGTTCGATCGCTGGGGGCCCAAACGCACAAAAGCCGTCCTCTTTCGAGAACGGCTTTTCGTAATTGGTTGCGGGGGCAGGATTTGAACCTACGACCTTCAGGTTATGAGCCTGACGAGCTACCGGGCTGCTCCACCCCGCGTCAAATCCAGCGCGTGCAGTGATCGTTGTATCGGAATAATGCCCTTTGCATTCGGAAGATCCGGCAGCGACCTACTCTCCCGTGCCTTGAGACACAGTACCATTGGCGCTGAGAGTTTTCACGTCCGAGTTCGGAATGGGATCGGGTGTACACCTCTCGCTAGAGCCACCGGATCGTCGGAATGCAAAGGTGTGAGGTCTTTAAGTCTGTGCACAAGGCCGTGCAGCGGATGTCGACCGCTGCACGGAACGAATGAAATCAAGCCGATCGAGCTATTAGTACCGCTAAGCTGAATGCATCACTGCACTTGCACATGCGGCCTATCAACGTGGTGGTCTACCACGACTCTCAGCGAGACCTAGTTTTGAGGCGGGTTTCACGCTTAGATGCTTTCAGCGTTTATCCCTTCACTACATAGCTACCCGGCGCTGCGACTGGCGTCACAACCGGTACACCAGAGGTAAGTCCATCCCGGTCCTCTCGTACTAAGGACGGCTCCTCTCAAGTCTCGAACACCCACAGCAGATAGGGACCAAACTGTCTCACGACGTTTTGAACCCAACTCACGTACCACTTTAATCGGCGAACAGCCGAACCCTTGGGACCTGCTCCAGCCCCAGGATGTGATGAGTCGACATCGAGGTGCCAAACACCACCGTCGCTGTGGACGCTTGGGTGGTATCAGCCTGTTATCCCCGGCGTACCTTTTATCCGTTGAGCGATGGCCCACTCACGCGGAACCACCGGATCACTATGGCCGACTTTCGTCCCTGCTCGACTTGTCAGTCTCGCAGTCAGGCGGGCTTGTGCCATTGCACTCAGCAGCCGATTTCCGACCGGCCTGAGCCCACCATCGCGCGCCTCCGTTACTCTTTGGGAGGCGACCGCCCCAGTCAAACTACCCACCATGCAGGGTCCCGGATCTGGATGACAGACCTCGGTTAGACATCAAAGAACAAAAGGGCGGTATTTCAAGGTTGCCTCCACCAGAGCTAGCGCCCCGGCTTCAAAGGCTCCCGCCTATCCTACACATCCATTCTCTAATGCCACTGCAAAGTTGTAGTAAAGGTGCACGGGGTCTTTCCGTCTAACTGCGGGTACCCCGCATCTTCACGGGGAATTCAATTTCGCCGAGCCCATGTTGGAGACAGCGGGGAAGTCGTTACGCCATTCGTGCAGGTCGGAACTTACCCGACAAGGAATTTCGCTACCTTAGGACCGTTATAGTTACGGCCGCCGTTTACCGGGGCTTCAATTCAAGGCTTGCACCTCTCCTCTTAACCTTCCGGCACCGGGCAGGCGTCAGACCCTATACTTCGCCTCA
>NZ_JBXAPV010000001.1:0-1580000 GCF_058806575.1 Reyranella sp. GW821-FHT12G01 | reverse complement strand
GCGACGGCTCGCTGCAGCAGAGCGGCATCAAGGCGGGCGCACCATCGGCGGCGATGATCGAATTCGTCCGCGCGCTTTCCTACGACGTCGACTTCCAGCGCGAGCTGAAGCAGGGCCAGAAGTTCACCATCCTGCTCGAGCAACTGGTGACGAGCGACGGCAAGGTCACGCATCCGGGTCGCCTGCTTGCCGGCGAGCTGCGACTCCTCAAGCGAACCGTCACCGTGATCCGCTACCGCCCGCAAGGTGGTGCCGATGGATTCTTTAACCCGCAAGGCGAGAGCGTTTTACGCTCGTTTCTTCGCACGCCGATGGACGCTTCGCGCATCACCTCGCGCTTCGGCATGCGCGAACATCCGATCCTGGGCTTCAGTGCGTTGCACGCGGGCGTGGATTTTGCGGCCCCGTCGGGCACGCCGATCCTCGCCGCCGGCACCGGCAAGGTCGTGTCCGCAGGGCCGAATGGCGGTTACGGACTCTACGTGAAGTTGCAGCACACCCAGGACGTCGCAACGGCCTACGCCCACATGTCGCGCATCGGTCCCGGCATCAAGCCAGGCGTCTCGGTGCGTCAGGGACAGGTGATCGGCTTCGTCGGATCGACCGGCATGTCGACCGGCGCGCACCTGCATTACGAGTTCCTGAAGGGCGGCAAGCACGTCAACCCGCTCACCCAGAAGTTCGCGATGCGCGGCACCGTGGGCGGCAAGGACGCGGCGCGTTTCCAGGCGCTGGCCAAGCAATACCTCGCGCAATTCAGGAACGCGCCGGTCGCCGGCGAGGCCGAAAAGCCCGCGGAAACCAAGCCCGCCCCAAAGAAAACGGCGCAGGCTCCGAAGGAACCCGCGCCGTCTCAGATCGCCAGGGGCGACTAGCCCTTAGTCGGCCGCGTCGCTCAGGACGCGCTCGCCACCGACCGTCAGTTCTCCGTTCTCGACGCCCACCTCGACAGTATCGCCGTCGCGGATCTTGCCCTCGAGAAGCTGCGTCGCCAGCGGATTCTGCAGGCTGCGCTGGATCACCCGCTTGAGTGGCCGCGCCCCGTAGACCGGGTCGTAGCCGCGATTGGCCAGCCACTGCAGCGCCTTGCCGTCGACCTTCAGCGTGATCTTGCGATCGGCCAGCAGCTTCAACAGCTTCTGCATCTGCACTTCGACGATGTCCGTCATGTGCGCGCGGCTCAACCGGTTGAACAGCAGGATCTCGTCGAGACGGTTCAGGAACTCAGGCCTGAACGCCCGCCGCACATCCTCCATCACCTGCTCGCGCACCGACTCGGTGGGCTCGCCGTCCTTCAGGGCCGCCAGATGCGAGCTGCCCAGATTGGACGTCAGGATGATGAGCGTGTTCTTGAAGTCGACCGTGCGGCCCTGACCGTCGGTCAAACGACCGTCGTCCAACACCTGCAGTAGCACGTTGAACACGTCGGGGTGCGCCTTCTCGACCTCGTCGAACAGGATCACCTGGTACGGCCGGCGCCGCACCGCCTCGGTGAGGACACCGCCCTCATCGTAGCCGACATAGCCCGGAGGCGCGCCGATCAGGCGGCTGACGGCGTGCTTCTCCATGAACTCGCTCATGTCGATGCGCACCATCGCCGTGTCGTCGTCGAACAGGAACGCCGCGATCGCCTTGGTGAGCTCGGTCTTGCCGACGCCTGTGGGGCCGAGGAACAGGAACGAACCGATCGGACGGTTCGGATCCTGCAGGCCCGCACGCGCGCGACGCACCGCATTCGCCACCGCGACGACGGCCTCGTCCTGGCCGATCACGCGCTTGTGGATCTCCTCCTCCATGCGGAGAAGCTTCGAGCGCTCGCCCTCGAGCATCTTGTCGACGGGCACGCCGGTCCAGCGCGACACGACGGCCGCGATGTCCTCGGGCATGACCTCTTCCTTGACGCCCTTGCCGCCCGCGACCTCGTGGGTCTCGGCTTCCTTGAGCTTCTTCTCGAGGTCGGGGATCACGCCGTAGGCCAGCTCACCCGCCTTCGCGAGTTCGCCGCGCCGCTGCGCCGCTTCCAGCTCGGAGCGCGCCTTGTCGAGCTGCTCCTTCACCTTCTGCGAGTCGGCGAGCTTGTCCTTGGCCGAAGTCCACTGCGCGGTCAGCGCGGCCGACTTCTGCTCGAGCTCCGACAGCTCCTTCTCGAGGCGCTCGAGACGGTCGCGCGACGCGGAATCGCTTTCCTTCTTGAGCGCTTCCTTCTCGATCTTGAGCTGCATGATGCGCCGGTCGAGTTCGTCCAGCGCCTCGGGCTTGCTGTCGACCTGCATGCGGATGCGGCTCGCGGCCTCGTCCATCAAGTCGATCGCCTTGTCCGGCAGGAACCGGTCGGCGATGTAGCGGTTGGAGAGCGTCGCGGCGGCCACGATCGAGGAGTCCGCGATCCGCACGCCATGGTGCAGCTCGTACTTCTCCTTGAGGCCGCGCAGGATCGAGATCGTGTCCTCGACCGTCGGCTCGGCCACGAAGACAGGCTGGAAGCGCCGCGCCAGCGCGGCATCCTTCTCGATATGCTTGCGATACTCGTCGAGCGTCGTGGCGCCCACGCAATGCAGCTCGCCACGCGCCAGCGCGGGCTTCAGCATGTTGGAGGCGTCCATCGCACCGTCGGCCTTGCCGGCACCGATCAGCGTGTGCAGCTCGTCGATGAAGACGATGATCTCGCCCTCGGCCGACGAAATCTCCGACAGCACGCCCTTGAGGCGCTCCTCGAACTCGCCGCGGAACTTGGCGCCCGCGACCATCGAGCCGAGGTCGAGCGACATCAGCTTCTTGTTCTTGAGCGATTCCGGCACGTCGTCGTTGACGATGCGCAGCGCGAGGCCCTCGGCGATGGCGGTCTTGCCAACGCCGGGTTCGCCGATCAGCACGGGATTGTTCTTGGTGCGGCGGCTCAGCACCTGGATGGTGCGGCGAATTTCCTCGTCGCGGCCGATCACCGGGTCGAGCTTGCCGTCCCGCGCGGCCTGGGTGAGGTCACGGGCGTACTTCTTCAGCGCGTCGTAACTGTCCTCGGCCGACGCCGAATCGGCGGTACGGCCCTTGCGCAGCTCCTGCACGGCCTTTTCGAGGGCCTGGGGCTTCACCCCGCCCTTGGCCAGCGCATCGGCCGCCTCGGTGCCCTTGGCGAGCACCAAGGCGATCAGCATGCGCTCCACCGTGACGAACGAATCGCCCGCCTTCTCGGCGATCGACTCGGCCTGGTCGAACAGGCGCGCGGTCTCCGGCGCCAGGTAGATCTGGCCCGAGCCCTGGCCCTCGACCTTGGGCTGTTTGGCGAGGTTGGCTTCGACGGCGCGGTAGACCGCGCGCGAATCTCCACCCGCCGAGCCAATCAGATTGGCCGCGAGGCCTTCCGGATCGTCGAGCAGGACCTTCAGTACGTGGTCTGGAATAAGTCGCTGGTGGCCTTCACGGAGCGCCATCATCTGCGCGCTCTGCAGGAAGCCCCGCATGCGTTCGGTGTATTTTTCCTGATTCATTACTCAACCCTTTCCTTTACGCCCCCGTCGAGCGGCGGGCGGAAGAGCGGACCCTCCGAAGAAGCATCCTGAGGGCGATATGGGAGCAAATTGGCGGGGTGCAAGACCTTCAGGCCATGTGCACCTTCCGCCTGTCATGGTCGTAAGCTAAGAACGCGGCAACCAAGACAGGAGGCATAAAATGTCGGGCGGCCACGGCCACGTCGAAGGATCGAACAAGAAAATCGCCCTGCTGGTCGCCATCCTGGCCGCCCTGCTGGCGGTCTCGGAAATGGGCGGCAAGAGTTCGCAGACGACCTCGCTTTCCAGCCACATCGACGCGTCGAACCTGTGGTCCTTCTTCCAGGGCAAGACCATCCGGCAGACGACGCTGCGCACCGCCGCCGAAGAAGTCGAAGCCACTTTCAAGGACAGTCCGGGCACCATGCCGCCGGCCCTCAAGGCGCAGGCCGAGCAATGGCGGAAGACGGCACAGCGCTACGACACCGAGCCGGAGACCAACGAGGGCCGCAAGGAGCTGGCGGCCCGGGCCAAGGTCAAGGAAGAGCTGCGCGACCGCTCCCTGGCCGCCTATCACATGTTCGAATACGGCTCGGCGGCTTTCCAGCTCGCCATCGTGCTGGCGGGCGCCGCTGCGCTTACCTCGGTAATCTGGCTGACCTTCCTGTCGGTCGGCCTGGGTGCGGTGGGATTGGGCTTCACGGTCCTGGCCTTCGTCGCCCCGACGCTGGTTCACCTCTAGGCAAAGAAAACGCCCGCAGGCGGCTGCCGGCGGGCGTCTTTTCTGGATGGATCGGCGACTGGTCGGTCAGCGCCGGCCGCTGCTGGCGGGCACGAATTCCGGCACTTCCGGCTGCTCGTCGACCGCCGGATCGTTGCTGCCCGACGAGGTGCGGCCCTTCTGGAGGAAGGCCACGCCGTTCAGGCCGGGCTCGTCCTCGGCGTCGGACGGACGACGGTCGGACGAGCGGCGATCGGACTGCCGGTTGTCGGATTGGCGGTTATCGCCGCCCTGACGGCTGTCAGACTGGCGATTGTCGGATTGGCGATTGTCCTGGCGACCGTCGGTCTGACGGTTGTCGCCCTGACGATTGTCGGATTGGCGGTAATCGGACTGGCGATGCTCGCCCTGGCCATCGTCGGCGCGGCCCTGCTCGGACTGTCCGCCGCGCTCGTTGGTCGGCGCGTGGTCGCCGCCGTTCTGCTGCCCCTCGCCGCCGGGCTGGCCCTGCTGGCCGGGCTGCTGGCCCTGCTGTCCGGGCTGGCCTTCCTCGCCATTCTCGCCCCAACCGAGGTTGTTGCGTTGGACGAAGCCACCTTGGGCCTGGATCATCCGGTAATAGTGATCGGCGTACTGCCAGTAGGACTCGGCCAGGATGCGATCGCCGGAAGACGCCGCCTCGCGGGCCAGCGACTGGTACTTGTCGAAGACCTGGTGCGCGTTGCCACGAACCCTGACGTCGGGGCCGCTGCTATCGAAAATCTGGTTTCGATTGGGCGGGCGGTTCGGATTGTGATGCTGGGGCTTGTGGTGGTTGTTTCCACCGCCGCCACCGCCGCCGCCACCATTGCGACCGCCGCGCGACCGCTGACGATTGTTGGGTCTCATTAAACCTGGGCCAGTTACACGCCGGACGGATGTTGTTGTTAGAGCCCCTCTGCCCTTCCCGGGCGCCGTCACGGCTGAATTTCAGGGGGTTTGGTGTCCGCCGCCACAGACCGGTCGGACCAAGGACCCCCCAAGGGGTGAAAGGAACCTAGTCTCATTCCCTGTGGTTGCCAACCTCTTAATGCTGGGCTGGCACCACCCGATCGACCCCGCCCAGGTCCCTGCGGGCGACTTGGGGCGTGAAGCCGGCAGCGGCAAAAAGTGCGGCGATATCAGGCGCTTGTCCCTCGCCGCCTTCGACGACCGCCCAGCCACCGCGCACCACCAGGCGGGGGGCTTCGGCGGCGATGACGCGATACGCCGCAAGCCCGTCGGCGCCGCCGTCGAGCGCCAGCCGCGGCTCGTGCCGGGCCACTTCGGGCATCAGCCCCTCGACCGTGGCGCTCTCGATATAGGGCGGGTTCGATACCAGCAGGTCGAACGGCCCGCCGAGCCTTTCAGCCCAGCCCGCCTGCCGCCAGTCGCCGGCTTCCAGCCGCGCCCGCGACGCGACGCCGAGCGATTCGGCATTGGCCTGCGCGACGGCCAGCGCTTCGTCCGACGCGTCGATCCCGACACCTGTCGCCTGCGGATATTCTCGCAGCAGCGTCAGCAGGAGACAGCCCGATCCGAGCCCGAGATCGAGGAAGCGCAGCTTGCCGCCGCGATCGGGCAACAGGTCGAGCACGGTCTCGATCACCGTCTCGCTGTCGGGGCGCGGCACGAGAACCGCCGGCGAGACTTTGAACGACAGGCCCCAGAATTCGCGCTCGCCCAGGATGTAGGCCATCGGCTCGCGCCGCAGGCGCCGCGCCGTGAGTTCGCGCAACGCCACTGCGACGGCGGGCGGCGCCGTGTCCCGCCCGCGCGCGACCAGTTGCTCAATCGTGAGGCCCGAGGCGTGGCTCAGCAGCAGGCGGGCTTCGAAGCGGACATTGTCGATGCCGGCGGCCGTCAGAGCGACGGCCGTGTCGCGCAGCAGCGCGTCGTAGGTGGCGCCCTCCGCCAATTAGGCCGCGAGCTCCGCCAGCCGCGTGGCTTCATCCTCGGAGGTCAGGGCATCGACGATGGCGTCCAGGCCGCGCCCGTCGAGAATCTCGGCGAGGTTGTAGAGGGTGAGGTTGATCCGGTGGTCGGTCACCCGGCTCTGCGGGAAGTTGTAGGTGCGGATGCGTTCGCTGCGATCGCCGCTGCCGACCTGGCCCTTGCGATCGGCGGCGCGCAGATCGTCGAGACGCTGGCGCTCGGCGTCGTAGAGGCGCGCGCGCAGGATCTTCATCGCCTTGGCGCGGTTCTTGTGCTGGCTCTTCTCGTCCTGCTGGCTGACGACGACGCCGGTCGGGATGTGGGTGATGCGCACCGCCGAGTCGGTCGTGTTGACCGACTGGCCGCCCGGGCCGGAGGCGCGGAACACGTCGATGCGCAGGTCCTTCTCGTCGATCTTGATGTCGACCTCCTCGGCTTCCGGCAGCACCGCCACCGTCGCCGCCGAGGTATGGATGCGGCCCTGGGTCTCGGTGGCCGGCACGCGCTGCACGCGATGCACGCCCGATTCGAATTTCAGGCGCGCGAACACGCTGCGGCCCGTCACCGTGGCAATCGCCTCGCGATAGCCGCCGATGCCGGTGTCGGACAGTTCCATGATCTCGAACTTCCAGCCCTTTTCCGCGGCGTAACGCTGGTACATGCGGAACAGGTCGGCCGCGAACAGGGCCGCCTCGTCGCCGCCGGTGCCGGCGCGGATTTCGAGGATGGCGTTCTTCTCGTCGGCCGCGTCCTTGGGCAGCAGCATCCGCTTCACGGTGCGCTCGAGTTCGGGCAGGCGCTTGCGGATGTCGGCCGCCTCTTCCTCGGCCATCGCCTTCATATCGGGATCGGAGGCCATCGCCTCGGTATCCTTCAGCTCGCGCTCGGCCTTGTGCCACTCGTTCACCGCCTCGACGAGCGGGCCGAGCTCGGCATACTCCTTCGAGGCCGCGACGAACTTCTGCGAGTCGAGCGTGCCGGCGGACAGCGCCGCCTGCAGCTCGGCATGCCGCGTCACGATCTGGTTCAGTTTCAACAGCAGCGACATCTCAGACCTTCAGAGCTTCAGCGAGACCGTCGAGCGGTACTTCGCGCTGGGTGCCGCTGTCGAGGTCCTTGAGCTGGGCCACGCCCTTGGCCAGCTCGTCGTCGCCGATGATCAGCGCGGCGCGGGCGTTCAGCTTGTTGGCCCGCTGCATGCGCCGTTTCATGTTGCCGCGATAGTCCTGCTCGACCGCGATGCCCTGCTTGCGCAAGGTCCGCGCGATGCCGAGCGCCTTGGCCTCGGCCGCCGCACCGAGCGGCGCGATGACGACGGGTCGCGGCAGGGGCTTGGGCTCGTCGGCCAGCATCATCAGCCGCTCGATGCCACCGGCCCAGCCGATGCCAGCCGTCGGCGGGCCACCCAGTTCGGCGATCAGCCCGTCATAGCGGCCGCCGCCCAGCACGGTGCCCTGGGCGCCGAGATGGGTGGTCACGAACTCGAAGGCGGTGTGGGTGTAGTAGTCGAGGCCGCGCACCAGCGCTGGATCGACCTCGAAGGCGATGCCGGCCGCCGTAAGTCCGTCCTGCACCGACTTGAAGAAGTCGCGGCTGGCCTCGTTCAGGTGATCCGAGAAGCTCGGCGCGTTGGCGTTCAGCGCCTTGTCGCCCTCGTCCTTGCTGTCGAGGATGCGCAGCGGATTGCGCGACAGGCGATTGCGCGAATCCTCCGAGAGCTTGTCGACATGGCCGGAATAGTAGTCGGTCAGCACCTTGCGATAGCCGGTGCGGCTCTCGGGATCGCCGAGCGAATTGATCTTGAGCACGCAGCGATCGAGGATCGTGAGGCGATCGAGGATGTCGGCCGCGACCGAGATCACCTCGATGTCGGCGCCCGGCTCGGGCGCGCCCAGGACCTCTAGATCGATCTGGTGGAACTGGCGCTGACGGCCCTTCTGCGGTCGCTCGTAGCGGAACATCGGTCCCGCCGCGAAGACCTTCAGCGGAAGCTGCTGCGTGAGCTCGCCGTTCGACACGAAGGCGCGGCAGATGCCGGCGGTGTATTCCGGCCGCAGGGTCAGCGATTCGTTGCCGCGATCGGCGAAGGTGTACATCTCCTTCGACACCACGTCGGTGGTTTCACCAATGCCGCGCGCAAAGAGCTCGGTGAACTCGAAGATCGGCGTCGCCATCTCGCGATAGCCGTAGAGGCGCGCCACGTCGCGTGCCGTGTCGACGACATGCGCGAAGCGCCGGTAATCGTCGGGGAGAAGGTCGTGCGTGCCACGCACGGGTTGCATCTTGCTCACGGGAAATCGCCTTGAAAAAACGTCGGGAAAGGAAGGCCTCGGGTCGCTACTCGGCGGCAGCGCGATGTCGCTCGGCTTCTTTCGCCTTGCTCTCTTCGGCCTTTGCAGCCTCGATCTCGGCCGCCTTCTTCTCGATCAGCCCGACCAGATGATCGACGACGTTGGCGTCCTTCAACCGGTGATGCGGGACGCCCGCGATGTAGACCTGATGGGTGTTGGAGCCGCCGCCGGTGAAGCCGATGTCGGTCTCGCGTGCCTCGCCCGGCCCGTTCACGACGCAGCCGATCACCGACACCGTCATCGGCGTGGTGATGTGGGCGACGCGCTTCTCCAGCGCCTCGACCGTGCGGATAACGTCGTATTGCTGACGCGCGCAGGACGGGCAGGAGATGATGTTGACGCCGCGATGGCGCAGGTTCAGCGCCTTCAGCATCTCGAAGCCGACGCGGACCTCTTCCTCGGGCTCGGCCGAGAGCGAGACGCGGATCGTGTCGCCGATGCCGGCCCACAGGAGCGAGCCCATGCCGATCGACGACTTCACCGTGCCGGTGCGTGTGCCGCCCGCCTCGGTGACGCCGACATGCAGGGGGTAGTCGCAGGCGTCGGCGAGCTGCTGGTAGGCCGCGACCGCCAGGAAGACGTCGGACGCCTTCACGCTGATCTTGAATTCGTGGAAGTCGTGGTCCTGCAGGATGC
Organism: Reyranella sp. GW821-FHT12G01; assembly: GCF_058806575.1. Taxonomy (NCBI): domain Bacteria; kingdom Pseudomonadati; phylum Pseudomonadota; class Alphaproteobacteria; order Hyphomicrobiales; family Reyranellaceae; genus Reyranella; species Reyranella sp. GW821-FHT12G01. Next base: position 1,570,854 of record NZ_JBXAPV010000001.1, on the reverse strand, counting down.
GCGCATGGTCGAGCGCGCTCTCGACCATCGCCTCCGGGCAGGGCTCGCCATACTTCTCGAGCAGGTCCTTTTCCAGCGAGCCGGCGTTGACGCCGATGCGCATGGACAGGCCATGGTCCTTGGCCGCCTTCACCACCTCGCGCACCCGCTCGGCGCTGCCGATATTGCCGGGGTTGATGCGCAGGCAGGCAGCACCCGCCTCGGCCGCCTCGATGGCGCGCTTATAATGGAAGTGGATGTCGGCCACGATCGGGACCTTCGAGGCCCGCACGATCTTGGACAGGGCCGCCGTCGAATCCTCGTCGGGGCAGGACACGCGAATGATGTCCACACCCGCCTCTTCGCAGCGGCGGATCTGGGCGATGGTCGCGTCGGCGTCCGCGGTCAGCGTGTTGGTCATGGTCTGGACGGTGATCGGCGCGTCGCCGCCCACCGGCACGGACCCAACCATCACGCGCCGCGACTTGCGGCGCTGGATGTCGCGGTACGGTCTGATGCTCATGGGGACAATGTAGCGGCGGGGCCCCGCCTCCGCCAGCCGTCGGGCTATTACAAAGCCGCGACGGTGCTATCGCGCCTCGGTGATGCGGTAGGCGATACCGGCCGGAACCACGTAGCTTTCGCCGGCCCGGACATAGGTCTGCGTCAGCACGTCGCCGTTCGGCGCCCGAAGCTCGACCCAGCTGTTGATCTTCACGCTGATCGGCGTGTTGACCTTGACCGGCAGCGACGCGGGCGTCGGCTCGGGCGGCTTGGCGGTGGCTTCCTCGACCGGCTTGGCCTGGTCGATCCGCGGCGGATCGATCGGGGCCGGCGGCTGGGCGGCCTGCGCCTGGCCGATCGACGGAACATTCATCACGACCGGCGGCGGCGCGGGAACGACAGCGACGACCGGCGGCGGCGCCAGCGGCGCGGCCGGAGCGCCACCATCGAGGCGCTGCGCGGGCCAGACCTGGGCCGGCAGGGAGCCGGTGATCGTGCGGGTTTCCTGGCCGGGCGCGGGCGGAAGCTGGGGAATGAACGGATTGACCGGCTTGGGCGCGCTCGGCGCGCTTGTCGTGCTCGGCGGATTCGGGCGCTCCGAGAGCAGACGATCCGGCACCGGCGGCACCTTCTCGGCCACGACCGCCTGCTCGCGCGGCATGTAGTGCCACACGCCATAGCCGGCGCCGACGACGAGAAGGACCGTGAGGACCGCGAGGCCGATCGGCGCGCGCCTTTCCATGATCGGGAAATCGGCGGGCAGCGCGACCGGACGCTTGATGGGAACCGCGCCCGACAGGTGATAGGCGGTCATGACCTTTTCGGGGTCGAGACCGACATGGGCGGCGTAGGCGCGAAGGAAGGCAGGGATATAGGCGGCGCCGGGAAGCTTGTCGTAGCGACCTTCCTCGATCGCCTCGAGATGAGCGCGACGGATGCGGATGCTCTTCTCGACTTGAGTCAGGTCCAGACCGCGCGCCTCGCGTTGATCGCGTAGGAGTCGACCGACCGCTTGGCCTGGTCCGGCCTCGCGTTCAATCGCCCGCCAGTCAACCTGATCCGGCATTCGTATTCCCTGCTTGTCCCCTCGCGGCGAGTTTTAGCAGAGGCCCCATGGCAGGGCAAAAGCGATTCGACTTTGAGTCGCTAAATTTCGATCGCGTGATCGGCGGCGAAGAGACGCAACGTCTCACGCAAGGGACGATCGGGTTGAGTAAGCGCAGAGCTCATGAAACCAACCGCTTCATTGAGATCGAGCGAACGAACCATCGCCTTTACAGGGCCTATCGCACCTGGAGACATCGACAGAGAGCGTACGCCTATTGCGAGCAACGCCAATGCCTCGACCGGACGGCCTGCCATCTCACCGCATACCGCAATGTCCACGCCAGCAGGGCGCACTTTGTTCACTACAAAATGTAGCAGCCGAAGCAGGGCTGGGGACAAACTGTCGTAGCGACCGGCCAAGCGGCTGTTGCCGCGGTCGGCGGCATAGAGGAACTGAAGCAGGTCATTCGTGCCGATCGAGATGAAGTCGATGTGCGGCAAAAGGCTGTCGAGCTGCCATGCGAGCGCGGGCACTTCGAACATAACGCCAACACGCAGACGCTCAGGCACCGCCTGACCACGCCGCTTCGCACGCTCGATCTCGAGATCGAGCAAATGCCTAGCGCGTAGCAATTCGGTGACCTCGGCGATCATCGGGAACATGACCGACAAGGGACGGCCATTCGCCGCAAGGATCATCGCGCGCAACTGGCGACGCAGCATCGCGGGCCGATCGAGCCCGATGCGGATGGCACGCCAACCCATCGCAGGATTTTCATCTCCGAACGCGCCGATATAGGGAAGGACCTTGTCACCTCCCACATCGAGCGTGCGAAATGTTACGGGTCGTCCATCGGCGAGATCGAGCACGCGGCCATAGAGCCAAGCCTGTGCATCGACGTCGGGAAACTCCGAACGCACCATGAACGGAATCTCGGTTCGATACAGGCCGACACCATCGGCGCCGGTATCGTCGAGATGCTGCATGTCGATCAGAAGACCGGCATTCATGTTGAGCGAGATGCGCGCCTGATCGCGCGTCGCCGGCGGCAGGTCGCGCAGCGCCGCGTACTTGCGGCGACGCTCGGCGCGCGCATCGATCGCGACATAGACCGTCTGGAGGATGTCCTCGGCCGGGCGCACCAGGACCTGTGCGTTGTCGCCGTCGACGACGATGGGATCGCCCGCCTCGACCCGCGCCAGCACGTTGGGCGCACGGCCGACCACCGGGATGTCCAGCGCACGCGCCACGATCGCGACGTGGCTCAGCGCCGAGCCCTCTTCCAGCACGACGCCGCGCAGGCGGTTGCGGTCGTAGTCGAGCAGTTCGGCCGGGCCCATGTCGCGCGCGATCACGATCATGTCGTCGGGCAGCGCGGCGGGATCGGTGGCGACGCGGCCGGTGAGACGCAGCAGCAGCCGATTGCTGAGATCCTGCAGGTCGCTCAGCCGCTCACGAATATAGGGATCGGTCGACTGGCCAAGGCGGCGGCGCACATCGTCGAACGAGCGCTGCACGCCCGCCTCGGCGGTGAGGCCGGAATCGATCGCCTCGCGCACGCGCTCGGCCCAGCCGCGATCGTCGACGAACATGCGGAAGGTCTCGAGGATCTCGCGCTGCTCGCCCGACTGCATGTCGTGCGCCTCGAGCATGCGATCGACATCCTCGCGGACGCCATGCAGCGCCTCCTGGAAGCGGACCTGCTCCTGCTCCGGATTCTCGGCGACGACGCGCTGGATGACGATGCGGGGTTCGTGCAGCACGGCGCGGCCGATCGCGACGCCCGGCGTGAGCTGCACGCCATCGACGCGCAGCGGCAGCAAACCGATGCCGTCGACCTGCTGGACCTCGTTGGGGCTGACGACGTGGCTCGCGGAGACGAGTTCCGCCAGCACCATCGCGATGGTCTGCAGCGTCTCGACTTCTTCCTCGTCGTACTGGCGGCGCGTGCGGTTCTGCACGACCAGCACGCCGAGCACGCGCCCTGCGCGCACGATCGGCACGCCGGCCAGCGAATGATAGATCTCTTCGCCGGTCTCGGGGCGGTAGGCGAACTGCGGATGATGCTGGGCATCGTCGAGCGCCAACGGCCGGCCGTGGGCGGCGATGTCACCGACCAGACCCTCGCCCACCCGCAGTCGCGTCGCATGGACGGCCGACGGGTTGAGGCCCTGGGTAGCGAACAGTTCGAGCACCTCGCCGGCCCGCAACAGGTAGATCGAACAGACTTCGGCCACCATCTCGTTGGCGACCAGGCGCACGACCTCGCTCAGCGTCACTTCGACGGACTCGGCACGCGCCATCGTGTCCCGGAGCCGCTTGAGGAGCATTCGCGGTCCGGCCAGGGGAGTTGATCTCTCCATGGTCAGACCGCTGGATGCTTGAGTCGGATGACTACGAAGCTGCGGTCGATGACGCAGGCGCAAACTCGCCAAGCCGCGGCCGCCGATTGGGTCGGGCGGTTGTTCCAGCAAGGCATATGGGCGAGTGCGGCGTCCATGCGCCGCTTATAGCAAGACCCGCGCCGGACTGCCTACCGGCTAATTCGCAGAGTCCGGCTGCAATTTGGGCCTGAATCAAGCCCCTACGGCCCGTCCGGTCAGGCCGCGTCCAGTTCATAGGCCGTGTGAAGGGCCCGCACCGCGAGTTCGGTGTACTCGGCGGCCACCAGCACGCTGATCTTGATCTCCGAGGTGGAGATGACCTGGATGTTAATGCCCTTGGCCGCCAGGGTTTCGAACATCTTGAGCGCGACGCCCGCGTGGCTGCGCATGCCGACACCGATCACCGAGACCTTGGAGACGTTGAGGTCGGACTTCACCTCGGCGAACTTCAGTTCGGCCTTGGCCTTCTCGAGCTTCTCGGCGGCGCGGGCGAGGTCGGCCTTGGGCACCGTGAAGGTGATGTCGGTGGCGCTGCCGTCGACCGACACGTTCTGCACGATCATGTCGACGTTGATGTTGGCCTCGGCCAGCGGACCGAAGATTCCGGCGGCGACGCCGGGACGGTCCGGCACCTGCACCACGGTGATCTTCGCCTCGTCCCGGGCGAAGGCAATGCCGCTCACGACGGACTTCTCGAGGCCCTGGGCCATGATCTCTTCCTCGTCCACAACCAGAGTTCCGGGCAAATCGCTGCCGAGCGCTTCGTCGAACGACGACAGCACCTGCACGCGCACATGATGGTTCATCGCCAGCTCGACGGAGCGCGTCTGCAGCACCTTCGAGCCCAGCGAGGCCATTTCGAGCATTTCCTCGTAGGTCACGCGATCGATCTTCTGCGCCTTCTCGACGATGCGCGGATCGGTCGTGTAGACGCCGTCGACGTCGGTATAGATGTCGCAGCGATCGGCCTTGAGCGCCGCCGCCAGCGCCACCGCCGACGTGTCCGAGCCGCCGCGGCCCAAGGTCGTGATGCGGCCTTCGGGCGAAACGCCCTGGAAGCCCGGCACGATCGGGACTTCGCCCGCCGCCATCGTCTTGGCGAACTCCACCGTGTCGATCTCGATGATGCGCGCCTTGGCGTGGGCATCGTCGGTCTTGATCGGCAGCTGCCACGACGCCCAGGAACGCGACTTCACGCCCTCCTGCTGCAGCGCCATTGCCAGCAGGCCGATCGTGACCTGCTCGCCCGTCGCCACGACGACATCGTATTCGCGCGGATCGTGCAGCGGGGAAATCTCGTTCACCCACTTCACGAGCTGGTTGGTGGCACCCGACATGGCCGAGACCACGACCGCGACCTCGTTACCGCGCAGGGTTTCGGCTTTGACCTTGCGCGCGACGTTCTTGATCCGATCCGTATCGCCGACCGATGTGCCGCCAAATTTCAGAACGATGCGCGCCATGTATCCACTCGAAGGGCAGCCTCTGCCCGGAAAGCGGGCTATAGACACCGGCGGCGCCATATGGGTCAAGGGAGCCATGGTCGAAACCGCGCATACCCCCACTGCCGGAACGGTCGATCCTGCCGAGGTCGAACGCTTCTCCCGCATCGCCGACGAATGGTGGGACCCCACCGGCAAGTTTGCCCCGCTGCACCGGCTGAACCCGGTCCGGATCGGCTATGTCCGCGACCGGGTCGCTGCCCACTGGCAGCGCGATCCGCTGGGCGACCTGCCGCTGCGGGGCCTGTCCTTGCTCGACATCGGCTGCGGCGGCGGCCTGCTCAGCGAGCCGATGACCCGGCTGGGCGCCACGGTCACCGGCGTCGACGCCTCCGAGCGCAACATCGCCACCGCCTCGGTCCACGCCGAGCGCCAGGGTCTCGCCATCGACTACCGCCAGGGCACGGCCGAGGCGCTGGCCGAAAGCGGCGCGCAGTTCGACGTCGTGCTGGCGCTGGAGATCGTCGAGCACGTGGCCGATGTCGATCTGTTCCTGCAGTCCTGCGGCCGCATGGTGAAGCCCGGCGGGCTGCTGTTCCTGTCGACCTTGAACCGCACCGCAAAAGCCTGGGCCCTGGCCATCGCCGGCGCGGAATACGTGCTGGGCTGGCTGCCACGCGGCACACACGACTGGAAGAAGTTCCTGAAGCCGTCCGAGGTCGCACGCGGCCTGCGCGCGGGGGGCATCGAACCGCAGGAAATCGTCGGCGTGGTCTACGCCCCACTCAGCCGCAAATGGTCGCTGAACAAGAGCGACCTCGACGTGAACTACATGCTGTACGGGACGGCCGGGCTGAAATAGCGGCCCGGCGGCGAATCAGTTGCCGCGCGGGATCCAGGGAAGGCGGCCGAACTCGATGCCCTCTTCGGCCAGCGCCTCGGCTTCCTCGTCGCTGGTCTCGCCGTAGATGCCGCGCTTGTCGCTCTCGCCGTAGTGAATCTTGCGGGCCTCGTCGGCGAACTTGTCGCCGACATGCTCGCAGTTCTTCTCGACCTCGGCGCGGACCTTCAGCAGGGCCTCGCGCAATTCCTTCGGCATGTGCTTGGCGAGTGCCGCCATCTGCTGCTGTTGCTCGGCCGACGGCGCGGCGGCGGTCTCGGCCGGCGCCTCGACGGCAGCCTGCGGCGCGACATCCTTGCCCTTCTTGCCGATGCGCGGCGCCATCAGGGCGCGCTCGACCTTCGCCGTGCCGCAGACGGCGCAGCCGATCAGCGACTTCTTCTCCTGGCGCTCATAGGTCTTGCTGTCCTTGAACCAGCTGTCGAACTCGTGGCCTTTGGCGCAGCGCAAGCGATACAAAATCATGACAATCCGAAAAATGGTGGCTTGTCGGGCCGGACGCAAGAGCCGAATGTCGCGCGCGCCCACGTGAAAACCGCCTCTCGCACCAGCCAATGACCCAGCAACCCTCCAACCTGAAAGCCGCCTTCTGGATGGCGGGCTGGCTGACGGCGATGCTCGTCATGGCGATCGCGGGCCGCGAGACCACCCGTGAGCTCGACGTCTTCCAGATCATGGAGATGCGCTCGGTCATCGGCATCGCCATGCTCTATCCACTGATCTACCGGGCCGGCGGCTTCGGAAAGCTGAAGACCAAACGACCCTGGCAGCAGGTCGGGCGCAACGTCGCCCACTACGGCGCGCAGTTCGCCTGGTTCAAGGCGCTGACCCTGATCCCGCTGGCGCAGGTCATCTCGATCGAATTCACGATGCCGATCTGGACCGCGATCCTGGCGGTCGCCTTCCTCGGCGAACGCATGGGGCTCTGGAAGAACCTCGCCGTCGCGCTCGGCATTGTCGGCGTCGTCATCATCGTGCGACCCGGCACCAACGAGATCGTGCCCGGCCAGATCATCGCGCTGGCTGCCGCGGTCGGCTTCGCGATCTCGGTGACCATGGTGAAGTCGCTGACCCGCACCGACAGCGTGGTCACCATCCTGTTCTGGATGCTGCTGATCCAGTCGATCATCGGCCTGGTGCCAAGCCTCGAAGTCTGGCGCTGGCCCTCGGCCTATGTCTGGGCGTGGATCATCGCCATCGCCTTCTGCGGCACCTTCTCCCACTATTGCCTGACGCGAGCGATGCTCTATGCCGACGCCACCGTCGTCGTGCCGATGGACTTCCTGCGCGTACCGCTTACCGCTCTCGCCGGCTGGCTGCTCTACGGCGAACGTCTGGACACGCTGACCATTCTCGGCGCCGCCCTGATCCTCTCGGGCAACCTTTTGAACCTGAAGGGCGCCTCAAAACCGAAGGCAGGAGTGCGCAAGGCATGACGCCCTCACCCTGGATCGCCACCTGGGCTGGTCTCGTCGCGCCGGAAGTCGCCGTGCTCGACGTCGCGGCCGGCAAGGGCCGACACGCGCAGTTCTTCGCGACGAGGGGCCATCCTGTGACCGCGATCGATCGCGACGTGAGCGCATTGGAGGCATCGGACAAGGTCGAGGTGATCCAGGCCGATCTCGAGGACGGCTCGCCCTGGCCGCTGGCCGGCCGCCGCTTCGGCGCGATCGTCGTCACCAACTACCTTCACCGGCCACTGTTTGCCGCGCTGTTCGACGCGCTGCAGCCCGGCGGCATCCTGCTCTACGAGACGTTCATGCAAGGCAACGAACGCTTCGGCAAACCCGACCGGCCGGACTTCCTGCTGAAGGACGGTGAGTTGCTGGAGCTGGTGCGCGGACGCTTCTCGGTGACCGCCTACGAGGCGCGCATGATCAGCCAGCCGAAGATGGCGATGGTGCAGCGGATCGCAGCGCGCCTTCTCTAATTGTGTTCAGGCGCCCCGCGCGCCGCGCACCAGGCGTCCCGGCAAGGCGCCGGTCGCTTCACCCTGTCGATAGACGACGGCGCCCGACACGATGGTCGCATCGAAGCCTTCCGTCCGCTGGATCAGGCGCTTGCCGCCCGCCGGCAGGTCGTAGACGACCTCGGGCCGCCGCAGCCGCATATTGTCGTAGTCGATGATGTTGATGTCGGCCTTGAGACCGGCCTTCAGCAGCCCACGATCGCGCAGGCCGATCTCGTCGGCATTGTCGGCGGTCAGCCGCTTGATCGCCCACGACACGGGAAACAGCGAGCCGCGCGAACGATCGCGCGTCCAATGCGTCAGCGTGTAGCTGGTGGCCGTGGCATCGCACATCACGCCCACATGCGCGCCGCCGTCGCCGAGGCCCAGCAGCGTGTTGGGCGCCGAGATCATCTCGCGCACCACGTCGAGATTGCCGGCAACGAAGTTGGTGACCGGAAGATAGATGATCTGCTTGCCGTCACGCTCGAGCATCAAGTCATACACGACCTCGGCGGGTGGACGGCCCTGTCGCGCCGCGATGGCGGCGATGCTCTGGTCGGCGGTCGGCTCGTAGTCCGGCGGATCGTTCAGCGGGAACATGCGATCCCAGCGATCGACCAGCCGCCTCTGCTGATCGCCTTCGAAGGATTCCGCGAGCACGCGCGCGCGAAACTCGGGGCTGCGCCACTGTGCAAGACGCTCGGCGAACGGCAGGCGGGCGATACGGTCGGCGCTCGGCCTGCCGGTGAACGGTGTTTGCGACAGTTCGAGGCCCAGCAGCACGCAGGTCGGACGCGAGCGGACCTGGGCGGTGATGCGCAGTCCTTCACGGTTGGCTGCGTCGATCTCGGCCATCGTGCTGCGCCAGCCCTCCGGCCGGACGTTGGATTGCGTCAGCGTGATCGTGACCGGACGGCCGGACTCCTTCGCCAGGCGGCGGAACAGGGCGATCTCGCCGGCCTGGAAATCGGACACGATCTGCAGCCAGCCGGCGTCGGCCTGGCGCATCGCCCGCGCGATCGTCGTGAGTTCGGCTTCCTCGGCGCGCAGGGTCGGGATGTGCTTGCCGTCGGCCGACTTGTGATTGAGCGTGCGCGAGGTCGAGAAGCCCAGCGCACCGGCACGCAGCCCCTCGACGGTGAGCTCCGCCATACGCTGGCGATCCTGCTCGGTGGCGGGCTCGCGATCGGCGCCGCGCTGGCCCATCACATAGACGCGCAGCGCCGCGTGCGGCACCTGGGTCGCGACGTCGGCATCGTAGGAACGCGCCCCGATCGCATCCATGAAGTCGGGGAAGCTATGCCAGTTCCACGGCAGACCTTCCGACAGCACGACCTCGGGAATGTCCTCGACGCCTTCCATCAGGTTGATGAGCATCGCGTGCTGGTCTTCGTGGCAGGGCGCAAAGCCGACACCGCAATTGCCGAGCACGACGGTCGTGGCGCCGTTCCACGACGACGGCGACAGCCGCTCGCTCCACGTCACCTGCGCATCGTAATGGGTATGAACGTCGACGAAGCCCGGCGTCACCAGCTTGCCGCGCGCGTCAATCTCTTCCGCGCCTTTGGCAATGCCGCTGCCGATCGCCGCGATCTTGCCGTCGACGATGGAAAGATCGGCCTCATAGGGATCGCCGCCCGATCCGTCGACGATGGTGCCGTTGCGAATCACCAGGCTGGGAGAGGTCATCGGATACTCCGTGGCGGTGTCGCCGGGAGTACCGCGATTCGACACCCCGGTCGAGGCAACTTGCCCCAATTTGCACACGATCTGAGGCAAGAGTTTCGCATGCAGAACGACCAGATTTTTCGCCGGTGGCGGCGTGTCGATGAACCGGGGCTCGAACTGATGGCCCTGTCGCGCAGCGCGTCAGGGCTCAGCGTCCGCTCGACCCTGATCCATGCCGGCGAGGAGAGCTACGGGCTCCGCTATCGCTGGGACCTCGACACGAACTGGCGCACGCGGACGCTGCGCATCGAGCGGACCGACGCGATGGAAAAATCGCTCCTGATCGAACGGACTGGCGACACCGAGTGGCGGGTCGACGGGAAGGCCCGTCCCGACCTCGTCGGTTGTCACGAGGTCGACGTCTCCGCGACGCCGTTCTGCAATGGACTTGCGATCCGGCGCATGGGCGAGGCCGACGGCGAATGGTTGGCGCTGTTCGTCGAAGCTTCAGTACTGACCTGCCAGCCGTCACGCCAACGCTACGAATATCTGGGGCCGCGCACCTGGCGCTATGTCGACAAAGGCGTGTCCGACGGTTTTACGGCGCGGCTCGATCTCGACGAGGAAGGCCTCGTCGCGAAATACGAGCACCTGTTCGAGGCGTTCTGATCTACTCCGCTGCCTTGGCGATCTCGGCCTTGTGCATCACCGGCGCGGCGTACTTGCGGTCGTGGGTCAGCGACGGAACCATCTTCCGCGCTTCCGCAATCTTCGCCATGTCGACATCGGCAATGACGAAGCCCGCCTTCTCTCCACCGGCATCGGCGATCACCTCGCCCCACGGGGCGACGGCGATCGAGTGGCCGTAGGTCTTGCGGTTGGAGCCCTTGTGCGTGCCGACCTGCGCCGGCGCGAAGACGAAGCAGCCGGTCTCGATGGCGCGGGCGCGCATCAGCGTATGCCAGTGCGCCTTGCCCGTCGGCACGGTGAACGACGACGGAATCGCCAGCATCGTGGCGCCGGCATGTGCCAGCTCGCGATAGAGATAGGGGAAGCGCAGGTCGTAGCAGATCGTCATGCCCAGCACGCCCCACGGCGTCTCGGCCAGCACCGCCTTCTCGCCCGGCTTGAAGGTCGAGGATTCGCGATAGCTCTCGCCGCCCTCGAGTTGGACGTCGAACATGTGGATCTTGTCGTAGCTGGCGACGATGCCGCCCGACGAATCGATCAGGTAGGAGCGATTGCGGATCTGCTCTTCGCCCGTCACGCGCACATGGATCGAGCCCAGCAGGAACCAGGTGCCGGTGTCGCGCGCGCTGGCACGGCAGGCCGCGAGCATCGCGTGCTCTTCCTCGGTCTGCGCCTTGGCGAGCGTCTCGGTGCGGTTGGCGCCGATCAGGCCGGTATTCTCCGGCGTCATGATGAAGTCGGCGCCGGCATCGCGCGCGAGCTTGGTCTGCTCGCGCATGAAGGCCACGTTCTCGGCCATCTCGTTGCTGACGTTGGTCTGGATCAGGCCGGCCTTGAACGCGGTCATGGTCGAAATCCCTTTTAGCCGGGCTGCGCGAGCAGCGCGTCGAGCTTGCCCGCCTGTTCGAGGGCGGCGAGATCGTCGGAGCCGCCGATATGCTGACCGTTGATGAAGATCTGCGGCACCGTCGTGCGATTGGCGCGCGCGCGCATCTCGGTGCGCTTCTTGTCGTCCATCATCACGTCGGTCTCTTCATATTCCGCGCCCTTGCTGTCGAGCAGGCCTTTGGCCCGCGCGCAGTAGCCGCAAAACGGCGTGGTGTAGATTTCGATCTTGGCCATGGGTGAACCTCTTTCCCGGACTATACCGCTGGCCGGATAACCCGCGCCAGTGTCAGGACATCAACCCGTTCGGCCCCGGCGCGTTGCAGGGACCGCGCGCAGGCCTCGACGGTCGCCCCGGTAGTCAGCACATCGTCGACCAGCAGGACGGACTTGCCGGCGACTTCCGCCTGCCACTTCGGATGGATGTCGAAGGCCTCGCGGACATTGCTCCGCCGCTCCTTCGCCTTGAGGCCAGCCTGCGAGCCGGTCCAGCGGCGGCGGCGCAGCAGGTCGGGCGCCAGGCGCAGATCGCGGCCTGGCGCCGCCGTCCGCACGACGATGCGTGCCAGCATCTGCGCCTGATTGTAACGACGCACGAACAGGCGCCGCCAATGGAGCGGCACCGGCGCCACCAGATCGGCCGAGGCCAGCAGCTCGGCGCCGGCCCGCGCCATCCAGCCACCGCAGGCCCGCGCGATGTCCGTGCGGTCACCATGCTTGAACGGCAGGACGATTCGCCGGCTGCCGTCGTCGTAGACCAAGGCGGCGCGCGCGCGATGGTAGCGCGGCCGGCGCGCCAGGCAGTTCGCGCAGAGCGCCCCGGCTCCGAGATCCTCGGCGAACGGCGTGCCGCAACAGGCGCATTGTGGCGCGGAGATGAAGGAGAAGCCCTGCCAGCAGATCGTGCACAGCGCGCCGGGCGCGCCGACGATCTCGTTGCAGCCAAGGCAAAGCGGCGGCAGGACGGCGTCGAGCATTGCCCGTCCCATCCCCGCAAACGCCCCGCTCACCCCCGTCGGTAACATGCGGCGGATTGGGGCGGGCAAATGCGCCCACAGCATGGCGTTCCCCTACCGGCCGCCGCCCTTTCCCCCTACATACCCACTGTGACGAGTTCCGACCCCCTGCTGGTGTTCGACCGCACCCTGTTGCGCCAGCGGCGCGAGCGCGCCGCCCGCGACTGGGAGCGGCACGACTTCCTGAAGCGCGAGATCGCCGAGCGGCTGGTCGACCGGCTGGGCGACGTGCGCCGCACCTTCCCGCTGGCGCTCGATCTCGGCAGCCACGGCGACGAGGTCGCCACCGCGCTGGGCGAACGGGCGATCGTCGAGCATCTGGTGCGGGCCGATCTCGGACGCGGCTTCGCGGCCCGGGCGCGCGGGCCGGCCGTCGTCGCCGACGAGGAATTCCTGCCCTTCGCCGCCGGCCGCTTCGACCTGGTGCTGAGCGCCATGGACCTGCACTGGGTGAACGACCTGCCCGGCACGCTGATCCAGATCGCGCGCATCCTGAAACCCGACGGCCTGTTCCTCGGCGCCCTGCTGGGCGGCGCCACTCTGTGGCAGCTTCGCCAGGCGCTGGCGGCGGCGGAGAGCGAGATCGACGGCGGCCTCAGTCCCCGCGTGTCGCCGTTCGCCGACCTGCGCGACGCCGCGGGCCTTTTACAGCGCGCGGGCTTTGCCCTGCCGGTGGCCGACAGCGAGACGATCGAGGTCGAGTATGAAAGCGCCCTCGCCCTGATGCGCGACTTGAGCGCCATGGGCGAAAGCAATCTCGTGATGGGGCGTCGCCGCGGCCTGACGCGGCGCGCCGTGCTGCTGCGGGCGGCCGAACTCTACGGCGAGCAATTCGTGCGGCCGAGCGGCCGCGTCACGGCGAGCTTCGAGGTCCTGTTCCTGCACGGCTGGGCGCCGCACGCCTCCCAGCCCAAGCCGCTGAAGCCCGGCAGCGCCGCGCAGCGGCTGGCCGACGCGCTGGGGACTTCGGAAGTCAGTGCCGGCGAAAAAGTGGAACGGAGCTAGACGACGTGCCTGCAGTGAAACTCTCGTTCGGCGGCTTGATCGGCCAAAGCTTCAGCTTCGTTTTTTCAAACCTGGGGCTGTTCTTCCATCTCGTCACCATCCCGTGGATCGCCTCGCTCGTGATCCGGTTGCTGGGATCGCTGCTGGCGGACGATACGCCCATACCAATGTTGCTCGGCAAGGCCGCCGACATCGTGCCGACCGTGATGTTCATGGTGGCGTGGCAGAGGGTCGTGCTGCTGGGGCCGCAGAGCATCGGCCGGCTGCCCGGACTGGGCTGGTCATCGCGCGAGATGGCCTTCCTCGTTTACCTGATCAAGATTGGCGGCTTCACCTTCCTCCTGCTCTCGGCCTTCGTCCTCACCCTGGGCTCGCTCGATCCTGAGGTCGTGGCCGCCAGCGCGGCCGCCGATCCTGAAGTTGCGCGCAAGCAGGCGATGGCCATGCCGATCGGCCTGGCCTTCATGGTGTCGAGCTTGCTGGCGTTGCGGGCGAGCTACGGGCTTGCCGCGACAGCGATCGACGAATCCTTCACGCCGCGACTTTCGTGGGCGCACAGCCGCGGCAACGCCTGGACGATCATCGGCGTGCTGTTCCTGGTCTTCTCCGCGGGCGCACTCGCGACCCTGGTGACCATCAGCGTGGTATTCGGCCTGGCGCGCGGCGTGCTGGGTGCGGGCGAATCGGCCGCCGTCATCACCTGGACGGCCGCCCTCCTCGTCTCCTACGGCGGCACTGCGGTGGCGGCGACCGCGCAGGCGCTGATCTTCCGTGATCTTTTGGGCTGGCGGCCCGGCGCGTCGCTCCGGCCAGCGGCGTAGCTACAGCAGGTCGCGCAGCAGGCCGACCAGCGGCAGGTCGGCGGGCGGCATCGGATATTTGTTGAGATCCATCGGCGCGACCCATTTCAGGGTCTGGCCCTCGCGCGGCTGCGGCGTGCCGTTCCACTTGCGGCAGGCGAAGACCGGCATCAGCAGATGGAACTTCTCGTAGCCGTGGCTGGCGAAGGCGATCGGGGCGAGGCAGCTCGTCGCCGTCTCGATGCCCAGCTCCTCGTGCAGCTCACGCACCAGCGCGTGTTCGGGCGTCTCGCCGGGATCGACCTTGCCGCCGGGAAACTCCCAGAGGCCCGCCATCGACTTGCCTTCCGGGCGCTGGGCGATCAGCACGCGGCTGCCGGTGTCGACCAGCGCCACCGCGGCGACCAGCACGAGCGGACGCTCGCCCAGCGGCGGCGGGCCGCCCGGGCACTCGTCTTCAAACGAGGTCAAGAACGGTAGCTGCCGTTGATGTCGATGTAGCCGTGCGTGAGATCGCAGGTCCACACGGTGGCGCGGCCCCGGCCGATCCCAAGGTCGATGTCGATCACCACGTCGGAGCCCTTGATGTGCTGCGCGACCGGCGCCTCGTCGTAGTTCGGCACGACCTGGCCCTGGTCGGTGATGCGCACGCCGCCGATCGAGATGCGCAGCTTGTCCCGATCCGCGCGCTCGCCCGACTTGCCGACCGCCATGACGATGCGGCCCCAGTTGGCGTCCTCGCCGGCGATGGCGGTCTTGACCAGCGGCGAGTTGGCGACCGCGAGACCGATCTTGCGCGCAGCACCATTCGACGACGCGCCGCCCACGTTGATGGTCACGAACTTGGTGGCGCCCTCACCGTCGCGCGCGAGGAGCTGCGCCAATTCGATCAGCACTTCGTCGAGCGCGCGCTTGAAGTCGACCAGGACGGGATCGTCAGCCTCCTCGATTGGCGCATGGCGGGCAGCACCGGTGGCGACCATCAGCAGCGTGTCGCTGGTCGAGGTGTCGCCGTCGACGGTGACGCAGTTCAGCGACTTGTCGGCGGCATCGGACAGCAGCTTCTGCAGCACCGGTCCCGGGATCTTGGCGTCGGTAAAGGCGAAGCCCAGCATGGTCGCCATGTCCGGCGCGATCATGCCCGAGCCCTTGAGGAAGCCGTTCACCGTCACCGTGCGCTCGCCGATCTTGGCCTGGCGCGTGGCGAGCTTGGGGAACGTATCGGTGGTCATGATCGCGGCGGCGGCCGACGACCAGGCGTCCTCCTTGCCCGACTTGATGAGCGTCGGCACGACGGCGGCGATCTTCTCCCAGTCGAGCGGCTGGCCGATCACGCCGGTCGAGGCCATGAAAACCTCGTTGCGCGGGCAGCCCAGCGCCTGGGCGATGGAACGGGTGGTTTCCTCGACCGCCTTGTCGCCGAGCTTGCCGGTGAAGGCATTGGCGTTGCCGGCATTGACCACGATGGCGCGGACCTTGCCGCGGGCCAGGTTCTTGCGGCACCAGTCGACGGGCGCCGAGCAGGTCTTGGACCGGGTCAGGACGCCGGCGATGGTGGCCCCGGCCGGAACGACGGCGAGCAGGACGTCGTCGCGGTCCGTGTAGCGCACGCCGGAGCGCGCAACGCCCAGCTTTACGCCCGCAATGCGGGGCAGCGTCGGCGTCGTCTTGGGCGCGAGCGGCGATATGGCGTGCTTGGCGGACATGTTTCTCCCCTCGGGCGCGGCTGCGGGACGGCAGCCGGCCAGCGGCGGAGACTACACCAGAAACGCCCTAAAACGTGAGTTTTAGTTGGGGCGTGTTCTGCTGGATTTTCGGCGCAGCCCTTACTTGGGCGGCGTCGCCGGGGTGGCGGGCTTGGCGGCCGGCGCGACGGGAGCCGCGGGGGTCGCCGGCGTGGCCGGGGCGGCCTCGGCCTTGGTGCCGTCCATGTTGAACTTTTCGATCTTCGAGCCGGCGCGGATCTTGTCGAGCTGGGCGGTCACGGCCTCACGCGCCAGTTCCTCGCGGATCTGCTCGGACAGCTCCTCGAGCGCGGGCGGCGGCGCGGTGCGGCGATCGTCGATCGAGATGACGTGGTAGCCGAACTGGGTCTTGGTCGGGGTCTCCGAGGTCTGACCCTTCTTCAGGTCGAAGGCGGCATCGGCGAATTCCTTCACCATGTCGGACTTCTTGAACCAGCCGAGATCGCCGCCCTCGGCGCCGGACGCCTTGTCGGTCGACTTCTCCTTGGCGAGCTTGTCGAAGGCCGCGCCCTTCTTGAGGTCGGCGATGATCGCCTTGGCCTCGTCCTCGGTGGCGACCAGGATGTGGCGCGCGTGCACCTCTTCTTCCGGCGGCATCGACTTCAGGCGCTCCTGGTAGCGCTGCTGGACCTTCTCGAGGGTGACCAGGCGGGCGATCTCGCGCTGGATCCAGAAGTCCTGCAGCACCTGCTCCTCGACGAAGGCCATGCGCTTCTTGAAGGCCGGATCCTCGTTGGTCTTGGACTTCTTGCCTTCCTGGACGACCAGCTTGCTGTCGATGATGCGCTCGAGCAGCGCCGGGAACACCGCCTGCAGCGGCATCGTGCGGTACTGGGCCGGCAGAGACTGCTGGGCGATCTCGAGCTCGGACAGGCGGATCTGCTGGCCGTTGACGACCGCCACGACCGGGTCCTTGACCGCGGTCGGGGCCGCGGCAGCCGGAGCCGGCGGCTTGGCGGCGGGCTGGCCGGCCGGGGCTGCGGGAGCGGTGGTCGCCGGCTTGGGCGCCTGCGCCGGCGGGGTCTGGGCGAGGACCGGGCCCGCGAAGGCAGCGACCGCGCCGCTCAGGAGGGCGAGGCGCAGGTGGCGCAAGGTGTTGCTCATGGCGGACTCCAGCAGCTTCATTCGTTTCGAAAGGCGCAAACCGTTTACACAGGCCCCATTGGGCCAAGCAAGCGCCGCCTCCCCGAGGCATCGCGTGATGGCCTTGAATTGCGGCACTTTTTCGTGAGGCGTGCGTTCATCGCGAGGCGTTAATGCCGGCAGCACTCGCGGCGCGGGCGTTGCAAAGCGATTACGGGGCGATTGCGTCCGCGCTGCGGTCAGTTGCGATAGTGCGTTGCGTTGACACTCCCCGACCCGCTCTCTATCTCTCACAGGGAGGGCGGGCCGGTGTGCCCGCCTAAGTCATTAGAATATCGAGGTTTTCATGCTTGGCGCGCTTGCCCGGAGTCTCTTCGGGACGGCCAACGACCGGATCGTCAAAGGCTTCGACAAGACGGTGGCGAAGATCAACGCCCTCGAGCCGGAGTTCATCAAGCTTTCCGACGACCAGTTGAGAGGCAAGACGGTCGAGTTCCGCGAGCGCCTGGAAAAGGGCGAAACGCTCGACGACCTGCTGCCCGAAGCCTTCGCCACCGTGCGCGAGGGCGCCAAGCGGGCGCTCGGCCAGCGGCACTTCGACGTCCAGCTCAAGGGCGGCATGGTCCTGCACCAGGGCAAGATCGCCGAGATGAAGACCGGCGAGGGCAAGACCCTGGTCGCCACGCTCGCCGTCTATCTCAATGCGCTCAGCGGCAAGGGCGTGCACGTCGTCACCGTGAACGACTACCTTGCCCGCCGCGATGCCGAGTGGATGGGCCGGGTCTACCGGTTCCTCGGTCTCACCGTCGGCATCATCGTCAACGAACTCGACGACGAGCAGCGCAAGGCGGCTTACGCCTGCGACGTGACTTACGCCACCAACAACGAGATCGGCTTCGACTACCTGCGCGACAACATGAAGTATCGCCAGGACGCGATGGTCCAGCGGCCCTTCAACCACGCCATCGTCGACGAGGTCGATTCGATCCTGATCGACGAAGCGCGCACGCCGCTGATCATCTCCGGCCCGGCCGAGGATTCCTCGGAACTCTATCGCCGCGCCAACACGGTGATCCCGCAGCTCAAGGCCGAGCATTACGAGAAGGACGAAAAGAACCGCACGGTCGTCCTGACCGACGCCGGCATCGAGGCGATCGAGGAGATCCTGCGCGCCGACGGGCTGCTGCCCGAGGGCATCAGCCTCTACGCGCCCACGATGGTTTCGGTGCTGCACCACATCACCCAGGCGCTGCGCGCCCACAAGCTGTTCAGCCGCGACGTCGACTACATCGTGAAGGACGGCCAGGTCGTAATCATCGACGAGTTCACCGGCCGCATGATGTCGGGCCGCCGCTACTCGGAAGGCCTGCACCAGGCGCTCGAGGCCAAGGAGCATGTCGAGATCCAGCGCGAGAACCAGACGCTGGCCTCGATCACCTTCCAGAACCTGTTCCGCATGTACCCGAAGCTCTCGGGCATGACCGGCACGGCGCTGACCGAGGCCGCGGAGTTCTCCGAGATCTACAAGCTCGAGGTCGTCGAGATCCCGACCAACGTGCCGGTCGCCCGCAAGGACGCCGACGACGAGATCTACCGGACGCTGGGCGACAAGACGCGCGCCATCGTCAAGCTGATCGAGGAATGCCGCGCGCGCCAGCAGCCGATGCTGGTCGGCACCGTGTCGATCGAGAAGTCGGAAGAGCTGTCGGAGGCCCTCAAGAAGGCGGGCATTCCCCATAACGTGCTGAACGCCCGCTTCCACGACCAGGAGGCCGCGATTGTGGCCCAGGCCGGCCGCCCGGGCGCCGTCACCATCGCCACCAACATGGCCGGCCGCGGCACTGACATCCAGCTCGGCGGCAACGTCGAGATGCTGGTGCAGCAGAGCGTGCCCGCGATCAACGCGGCCTTCCCCGACGAAGCGGCCCGCAACGCCGAGATCGCGCGGGTCGAGGCGGAGATCCGCGCCGGCGTCGAGCGCGATCGTCCGATCGTGCGCGAAGCGGGCGGTCTCTTCGTGGTCGGCACCGAACGCCACGAATCGCGTCGCATCGACAACCAGCTGCGCGGCCGTTCGGGCCGCCAGGGCGACCCCGGCGCGTCGCGCTTCTTCCTGTCGCTGGAAGACGACCTGATGCGCATCTTCGGCAACAACAAGGTCCTCGACTGGGTCCAGAAGAAGGGCATGGCCGACGACGAGGCGCTGACCCATCGCTGGCTCAACAAGGCGCTGGAAACGGCGCAGGGCAAGGTCGAGGCGCGCAACTTCGAGATCCGCAAGAACCTGCTGCGCTTCGACGACGTGATGAACGCCCAGCGCCAGGAGATCTACAAGGAGCGCATCGAGCTGATGGGCACGGAAGACGTGTCCGAGACCGTCGCCGGCATGCGCCGCGACGTGGTCGACTCGCTCATCACGCGCACCATCCCCGAGGGCGTCTACGCCGAGCAGTGGAAGATCGGCGAGCTCAAGGAAGAGATCCAGCGCATCTTCGGCCTCGACCTGCCGGTCGAGGAATGGGCCAAGGAAGAAGGCATCGCCGACGAGGAGATCAAGGCGCGCCTCGGCGACGCGGTCGAACGCGTGTTTGCGCAGAAGGCCGCGCAGTACGGTCCAGACGTGTGGCGTCAGGTCGAGAAGAGCGTGCTGATGCAGATCTTCGATCAGAACTGGAAGGATCACCTCCTCCATCTCGATCATCTGCGTCAGGGCATCGGCCTGCGTGCCTATGGCCAGAAGGATCCGCTGAACGAATACAAGCGCGAGGCCTTCAACCTGTTCAGCGACCTGCTGACCAACCTGCGCGAACAGGTCGTGACCTTGCTGGCGACCCTGCAGATCCGCATGGAGGCGCCGCCGATGCCGGACATGCCGACCAACATGCACGAAGTGCACGAGGACCCGGCGCTGGCTTCCGCGATGAGCGACGACCCCGCCTACGATCCGGCCGATCCGGATGGCGGCGGCGTGGCGACCCTGCATCGCCCGCGGCCCGTCACCAACGGCCCGATCGACGCCAACGACCCGTCGACCTGGGGCAAGGTCTCGCGCAACGCGACCTGCCCCTGCGGCTCGGGCAAGAAGTTCAAGCACTGCCACGGGCGGGTCTGACCGGACCCGTCGCGAAGACCGCCGGCGGCCGCGTCAGCCGCCGGTCTGCTCGGTGAGCCAGGCCCGCGCCTGCGCCTCCGTCTTGAACAGCTCGGCCGGCCGCTTGGACGGCGAGATGTTGACGAAGCGCTTGAAGGCGAATTTCACGGAATCGCTGGTGCCCACGACCGCCAGCGGACCGCTGTCGAAGTGGGATGTGTAGGCGCTCAACCGCGCGCCCATCGCCATCACGTCGTTGTCGTCGTAGATCGGCTTGAGAAGGGTCGCGTCGAACAGCTTCGCGTAGGACAGTGCATTGGCCACGACGATGGCGTCGAAATGCGCCTCCATCTCCTTCAGCGTCACCTCGCCCTCGGCAATGATATGGATGAACTTCTGGGGGTGAAGGATTTCCCAGCGCAGAGGCATCTCTTGCGTCTCCCGTGAGCTGTGTTTCGGCCGGTCGAGACTATCACGGCCGTGATGAAATTCGCCAAAGCCAGTTCCGAGACGGCTGCGGCACGCGGTATCATGCGCGAATGAAAATGGCACGTTCCTGGGCAATCCTGTTGGCCGTGACGCTGGCCGCTCCCGGTGCGCGGGCGCAGCAGGACACGAGCTCGGCCAACTACGTCATGCTGGGTTGCGAGGCGTTTCTCGTCGACCCGATCCCGACCTCCAAGCTGCTGGTCGCGGGAGTCTGCGCCGGCATCATCGACGCACTGCAGGTGACCAAGCAGAACATCTGCCTGCCCCCCATGGCCACACGACGCCTGCTGGTGCGCGGCGTCGTCAGCTACATCAACAACATTCCCGCCCGGTTCCACGAGAATTTCATCACGCTCGCGGGCGAAGCCCTCGAACAGACATGGCCCTGCGCGCCCAAATAGAGACTACCCTCGTCTGTCCGCGCGACCGCACGCGGCTCGCCCGTGCGGATGACCGGCTGACCTGCGAACAAGGCCATCATTTCCCGGTCTGCGGCGGCATCCCGATCCTGCTTCTCGACGACGACGTCGAACCACACATCTCGGTCAGGCGCGCGCTCGACACCGACATCCGCCTGGAGCATCTCGCGCTCGACGATGGCGAGACCCCGCCACCGACCGCGCTCCATCCTTCCGTGCGCGAGATGCAGGGCGCGACGAGCGGTGCGATGTTCCACGCCGCTCGCGATCGCTTCACCACCTATCCCATCCCGGAATTGCGACTGCCCGACGGCGAGGGCCGACGATTGCTCGACATCGGCTGCGCCTGGGGACGCTGGTCCGTGGCCGCGGCCCGCAAGGGCTATCGCGTCACCGGGGTCGACCATAATTTCGGCCGCCTCGTGATCGCCCGCCGCGTCTGCCGCCAGTTCGGCGTCGAGGCCGACTTCGTGTGCGCCGACGCGCGACGACTGCCCTTCGCCGGCGCCAGCTTCGACGTCGCCTTCAGCTATTCCGTCGTCCAGCATTTCAGCAAGCCCGACGCCCGCACGATCCTGGCCGAGATCGGGCGCATCCTGGCGGCGGGCGGCAGCGGCATGATCCAGATGCCCAACCGCTTCGGCATCCGCTCGCTCTACCACCAGCTCCGCAAGACGTGGGTGCAGCCGCAGCCCTTCGACGTGCGCTACTGGACGCCGCGCGAGCTGCTGCGCGACTTCGAAGCCGCCATCGGCCCTTCACGCCTCACGATCGACGGCTTCTTCGGCCTCGGCATCCAGGCGCAGGACTCGGAGAACTTCCTGCCGCATCACCGCGCGATCGTGCGGCTTTCGGAAGTGCTGCGCCGCGCGCCCTGGCTCGCGCCGGTCGCCGACTCGCTCTACGTGCACTCGACCGCGCGGGTTTCTCAGTCGACGTAGAAGCAGACGAAGCCGTCGAGCGGCTTCTCCTTCCATTCGGACGGCTTGTAGTCGACGAACTGCTCCATCATCGCCTTTGCCTTGCCCTCGCCGACCAGCTTCTGCTGGACGATGATGTAGAGGCGCGGCACGCGGCCCCGGAACTTCAGGTTCCGCATGTCCTCGATCGACCAGAAGTCGGCATGGTTGGCCATGACGCGGACGTTGCGGACTTCCAGGCCGATCTCGGGCGACGGCACGAAGATCAGCGTCGAGGCGCGATCGGGCGCGGGCACGTCGATGGTACGGATGAACTTCACCACCGCGTCGTTGGCGGTGGAGTGCCTGAAGTCGCGCACGCCCAGCGGATGGCCGAGATTGACGACCACATGCTTGGCGTGGGCCGCGAGCCCGTAGAGCGCGCCGACCAGCGCCAGCATCGCACCGGCCAGGCGCAGCAGCTTGCTGGGCACCGTCAGGAAGGCCTGCACCGCGCCGACCAGCAGGAGCAGCGACACCGGACGGAAGTAGCGTTCCTCCTGGCCGATCGTGGCGCCGTGCGCCCACAGCCAGAGGAAGACGACACTGTAGGCCAGCGTCGTCAGGCCCACGAACACCAGATAGTCCGGGTAGGTCCGGCGCAGTTGCCGCCACATCACGTACAGCGTGACCGCGGCCGGCAGCGCCAGAATGTAGCCCACCGCCAATTGCGAGCCGAAGATCGCGCGGCCGGGGTGGAGCAGGATGAAGTTCCACATCTCGCCGAACGACAGCGCGGCGCCCCACACGCAGCTCAGGATGAAGATGCCGTGGGTGACGAACACCGACCATTGCACCGCCGCGACGGTCGAGGCCGCCGTCCAGCCGCGCGAGTACCAGGCGTAATAGAGAACGACGCCGACGATCGCGATGGCGACGCCCGCGACCACGCCACGGCGCACGGTGTCGGCTTTGTCCCGCCACGGGTGCGGGCCCGAGAGCACGGCGGCCGAGATGGCGGCGCAGGCCAGGATGACGGCCGAGATCTTGGCGAAGAACATGACCGCCATGCCGGCCACCAGCGGCGGCACGGCGAACCAGCGCAGCTCGCGCAGGCGCCAGACCAGCAGCAGGAACCACGGCGCGATGCCGAACAGCAGGATCTCGCCGCCGATATAGATCACGAACGGAAAGGCGAAACCGCGACTGCAGACGACCAGCGCCAGCGCGATGGCGATGACGTGCGGCGGGAAGCCGAAGGCGCGATAGAGCGCGAACCAGCCGAGAAGCCCGAGCACCGAGAAGGTGGCGACGGTGACGATCACCGCATGGCCGAGGCTCAGTCCCAGTTCTTCGAGGACGCCGGGCACGACATGCTGCCCCGGCGACCAGATCGACAGGAAGGTCGAGATGTCCTTGGTGATGTCCTGCGGATCGGGCGAGGCCCAGTGGTTCCACGGCAGGCCGTGGCGCAGGTCCCAGCCCAGCAGGCCCCAGCCGCTGTCGGACCAGATGACCGGCCGCACCACGGCGTTGACGGCCGTGTAGCCCAGCACGATCGCGACGATCAGCACGCAGCAGGCGACGACGACGGACCGGGACGACGACAGGCTTCGCCCGCCGCCGAGCTTTTCGAGACTCATGGGACCTGAATACACCGCCCCGCCGCGCGAGCCATATCGATTGACGTTGCTGAATGTTATATTGTAACACAATACAGTATAACGTTATCGAGCACGGGCGTGAGGAGACTGAGGATGCAGCGGATCGGCGTTTCTGCCCTGGCCCTGGTGGCTGGCCTCTCCGCGACGGTCCCGGCGCGAGCGCAGATTTCGACCCAGGCTCCAACCCAGACCCCGCCCCAGACCGAAGTCCAGGCAGCGCCAGAGGTCCCGTTGCCCGATCCGGCGACGCCGCTACTCGACTCGAAGTCGGTCGCCATCGAGGTGGTCGGCAAGCGGCTCGACCGCGAGCGCAGCGAGATCCAGCCGAGCCTCGGCGCCACGCGCTACGACTTCAGCAAGACCGCCATCAGCAACACGCCGCAGGGCGAGAACGCACCGCTCAACCAGGTACTGCTGCGCGCGCCCGGCGTCGTGCAGGACGGGTTCGGCCAGATCCATGTGCGCGGCGACCATGGCAGCCTGCAGTACCGGCTGGACGGCGTGCAGTTGCCCGAGGGCCTGGCGCTGTTCAGCAACATCATGTCGCCGCGCTTCGCCGACCAGCTCTCGCTGATCACCGGCGCGCTGCCCGCGCAGTACGGCCTGCGCACCGCCGGCGTCGTCGATATCACCGTGAAGTCGGGCACCACCAATCCCGGTGGCGAGGCCTCGATGATGACGGGGTCCTACAACTGGCTGCAGCCATCGCTCGAGTATGGCGGCCGCTCGGGCAACTTCGATTACTTCGCCGTCGGCCAGTACATCAGCAACGGCATCGGCATCGAGAACCCGACCTCGTCCACCGCGCCGCTGCACGACGACACCGCGCAATGGTACGCGCTGACCAAGCTCACCGCCCTGGTCGACGAGAACACGCGCCTGAGCTTCATCGGCGGCGGCGCCAGCGCGCGCTACCAGATCCCCAACGTGCCGGGACAGGCGCCGAGCTTTCCCCTGAGCGGCATTACCGACTGGAACAGCGCCGTCCTCGACCAGCGCCAGTGGGAAGACACCTATTTCGGCATCGCCTCGCTGCAGAAGAGCTACCAGGACTTCAACCTGCAGCTCTCGGGCTTCATCCGTTACTCCAAGCTCTCCTACCAGCCCGACGCACTGGGCGACCTGCTCTACAACGGCATCGCGCCGTGGTCGCAGCGCTCCAGCCTAGCGGTCGGCACCCAGGCCGATGCGAGCTGGAAGGTGGCGAGCAACCACACGCTGCGCGGCGGCTTCCTCGTCCAGCGCGAGCGGGTCACCAGCTTCAGCCAGAACAACGCGCTGGGCATGGTCCCCGATCCCAGCGATCCGACCGCGACGATCCCCGGCACCGATCCGGTGGGCTTCACCGACGGTTCCGAGCTGGTCGGCTGGACCTACAGCGTCTACCTGCAGGACGAGTGGAAGGTGATCCCGAACGTCACCGTAAATTTCGGCGCGCGCTTCGATGCGATCTCCGGACAGCTCTCGGAAAACCAGCTCAGCCCGCGCATCAACGTCGTGTGGGAGCCGACCCCGGAGATCAGCCTGCGCGCCGGCTACTCGCGCTATTTCGTGCCGGCGCCGCTGAACCAGGTGGGCTCCGGCTCGCTCGCCGTCAGGGTCGGCACCACCGCCGAGCCGGAGAATTTCCTGAACAGTCCGGTAAAGGCCGAGCGCTCCGACTATTTCGACGTCGGCCTCACCGTGAAGCCGCTCGAGGGCCTGACGGTCGGCTTCAGCGGCTACTACAAGTTCGCCGAGAACTATCTCGACAAGGGCCAGTTCGGCGCCCCGATCCAGCTTGCTTCCTTCAACTACGCGAACGCGCAGGTGAAGGGCTTCGAGCTCTACGCCAACTACGACCAGGGCCCGTGGTCGGTCTACGGCAACCTCGCCTGGTCGAAGGTCAGCGCCACCAACATCAATTCGGCGCAGTACAATTTCTCGCCCGGCGACCTCACCTATATCGCCAACAACTGGATTGCCGCCGACCATGACCAGGGTTGGACGGGCTCGGCCGGCGCCGCTTACATCTTCAATTCAGGCACCGACTGGGCCACGCGCGTTTCCGCCGACATGCTGTTCGGCAGCGGCCTGCGCACCAGCGTCGTGACGCCCAACGACACGTCGCTGCCGGCCTATGCCACCGTCAATCTCTCGGTAACGCAGAAGGTGCCGATCAGCGGCAACAAGGGTACGCAGATCCGCCTCGACGCGGTCAACCTCGCCGATTCGGTCTACGAGCTGCGCACCGGCCAGGGCGTGGGCGTCGGCGCACCGCAATACGGAATGCGGCGGGCCTTCTTCGTGACCCTGTCGCAAAAATTCTGACGCGCAACCGACATGATCGGGACCGGCCGGGCGTGCTAGAAATACGCCCATGCCCGACTCCGCTCTCCCCTACGTCCTGAAGCTGCAAGGCGGCTCCAACTTCCGTGACCTCGGCGGCTACAAGACCGCCGACGGCCGCACCGTCCGCCGCAACGCGGTCTTCCGCTCCGCCCATCTCGGCGGCCTCACCGACGAGGATCGCGCTGCGCTCTCCAAGCTCGGCGTGCGCACCATCGTCGACCTGCGCGGCGTCCACGAAGCAGCCGAGACGCCGCATCTGGTGGACGGCGTACAGTGCCGCATCGTCGGCGCGCACATCGAGCCCGGCGTCGGCGAGAAGATCCGCGGCGCGGTGGCCGACGGCACGGCCAATCCGCACATCATGATGGGATTCCTCACGGATCATTACCGTGACTATCCACGCCGTTGCGCGCCGGGCTTCCGCACCCTGTTCGCGACCCTGAGCGACGGCGAACATCGCCCGCTGGTGTTCCACTGCACCGCCGGCAAGGACCGCACCGGCTTCGCCTCCGCCCTGCTCCTCACGCTGCTCGGCGTGCCGTGGGAAACGGTGATGGAGGACTATCTCCGCACCAACGAGCTGTGGATCGGCCATATCGGCCGCTACCCCGAGCTCGACATCGACACCCGCGCCGCCATCATCGAGGCGCGCACGCCCTATCTCGAAGCCGCCTTCGACGTGGTACGCGGCGACTTCGGCTCGCCGGAAGACTTCGCCGAGAAGGCGCTCGGCCTCGACGCCAAGGCGCGCGAGCGGTTGAAGGGCGATTTGCTCGACTAAGGTCAATCAAATCGATCCTGCTTGCTCCCCGATCGTTTGTTCCGGCAAACTTCGATCAAATCGGGGGAGAGTAAACTGCGTTGGATATTGGCGAGCGCGCTGATCCTGCTGGCTGGCTGCACCAGCGGGTATGAACAATTTTTCAAAGAAGGCGGCGTTGGACTGAAGGACGATCGGGTCCTGTATCACTCCGAGCCAGCACGGCTTTTGGCAGGGAGTTCGGACCCGCAGGGACCAACTGAAGATCTGCTACGCATGTGGGAGCAGGGGTATGTCCTGATCGGCTCCTCAAGCTTCAACGGCTCCTCGATGGGGACCGATAGCAGCCTGGCCTTGAGCCAGGGCAACAAGATCGGCGCCGGCATCGTGCTTTTCTATTCGAAATACGAGAGCACGCGTGTCGGTTCGACAACGACCACGACACCCGTAACCTCTACAACCGTCGCACCGAGCGGCCAGACGTACACAACAACCTCCTACGTGCCGCGAGAAAGCACCTACTCGATCGCGCGCTACGATTTCCTGGCTCGCTACTTTGCCAAGACAAAGGATGTCGGATCGGGGCTGTATACCTTCCCGCTGTCACGAGAAGAGCAACAAGCGTTCGGGACAAACAAAGGCGTCATCGTGCGTGCCGTCCGACGGGGATCCGCTGGCTACGACGCCGAAATCCTGCCGGGCGATCTGGTGTTGATGGTCGACGGCAAGGTTGTCGATAGTGGAGACACATTTGCGCACCTGCTCGTAGACAAGAGAGGCCAGGAGGTGACGCTTACCATTCGCCGCAAGTCGGGCGAGCTCAAGAAGCGGATCCTGCTTCGCACCGGCTGATCGCCTCCAGCAGCTCGCGGACTGCGGGCATGGCGGAGTAATTCTCCGCACTGAGGAGGCTCGTGGTCAGCTATGATCCGTGAATGGCCTATGACACTCCCGAGCCTTTCAAGGTTGATATCCCCGAACGGGCGCTGATCGATCTCGACGAGCGCCTGCGCCGCTGGCGGCCGCCGGCGGAGATTGCCGACGACGGATCCTGGGCCTCGGGTACCGATCCCGAATTCCTGGCCGAGCTGGTCGCCTATTGGCGCCACGGCTACGACTGGCTGCGCTGCCAGGAGGCGATCAACCAGTGGCCCAACTACCTGGTCGATATCGGCCCGCAGCGCATTCATTTCATCCGCGAGCCCGGCACCGAGGTCGAGGACGCACCGCGCCCGCTGCCGCTGGTCGTGACCCATGGCTGGCCGGGATCGATCGTGGAGTTCCTGCACCTGATCGACGTCCTCGCCCATCCCGAGGAGCATGGCGGCGATCCGCTCGACGCCTTCGACGTGATCGTGCCCTCGCTGCCGGGCTACGGCTTCTCCGGCCCGCCGATCCGCGCCGACGGCACACAAGGCCCGATCGGGCCGCGCGCCATTGCTGGGCTCTGGCACAAGCTCGTCACCGAGAAGCTCAATTATGGCCGGCCCTATGGCGTGCAGGGCGGCGACTGGGGTGCCGTCGTTTCCTCGTGGCTCGCCTTCGACCATCCGCAGAAGGATGAGTCGGGCGTGCTGGGCGTCCATCTCAACATGATGGGGCTGCGGCCCGGCCTCGATCTCAAGACGGCGAAGCTCAGCGCCGACGAACAGGCCTGGCTCGCGAAGATGGGGCCCGCGCTCGACGACAAGACCGCCTACCAGCGCATCCACGCGACGCGGCCGCAGACCCTGGGCGTGGCGCTCACCGATTCGCCGGTGGGGCTGGCCGCCTGGATCGTCGAGAAGTTCCAGGCGTGGAGCGACTGCGGCGGCGATCCGCTGAAAAGCTTCTCGATGGACACGCTGCTCGACAACATCATGGTCTATTGGCTGACCGGCACGGCCGGCACCTCGACCTGGCTCTATCGCGGCGTGACCGAACAGAAGCCGCGCGCGCTGCCGGAAGGCGCGAAGGTCGAGACTCCGACCGGCTTCGCAGCCTTCCCCGCCGACATCGCGCCGGCGCCGCCCAAGGAATGGATCGAGCGCGCCTTCAACCTGCGCCGCCACACGGTGATGCCGAGCGGCGGCCACTTCGCGGCGCTCGAGGAACCGGAACTGCTGGTCGAGGATATCAGGGCCTTCTTCCGGCCTCTGCGCTACGGCGCGGCGAACGACTAGAGCGCGAGCGACCTCGGCCGCTGCGCGGCGAGCGCGGCGATCACCGCCAGCGAAGCCAAGGTGCCGAACAGCAGCAGCGAGGTCGTGTAGGTACCGGTCGCATCGCGCAGGATGCCCGACGCGAGCGGTCCCGCCGCCTGTGCCGTCACCTGCAGCGACAGCGCCACGCCGCGGATCGCGCCGTAGCTTTCGCGCCCGAAATAGTCGGCCCACGCGACCGGCAGCAGCAGCATCACGCCGCCCATGCCGATGCCGAACAGGCCCGCCGCCGCCATCGCGGTTTCCACGCCGGTGATGAAGATCAGCCCGTAGCTGCCGAGCGCCATGCACATCGCGCAGATTGCCATCAGGTAACGCACCGGCCAGCCGCGCGGCAGGAAGCCGATGCCGAAGCTCGCCGCGCCCGAGAGCATCGCCACGAAAGCGATCACCGAAGCCGCCGCGACGGGCGTGAGACCGCGCTCGATCAGGTGCGGGGCATTGTGCAGGCTGACGCCGGCCTGCACCGGGAACAGCAACACCGTGTAGAGCGAGAGCAGCCAGAAGGCCGGCGTCCGCATCGCCTGCGCCCGGCTCCAGCGCGGCTCGACCAGGGGCGCCGCCTTGCCGTCGGCCAGCCGGTCGGGCTGCAAGCCGACATCCTCCGGCCGCCGCACCAGCAGGAGCCAGCACGGCACGAAGCCCACGACAAGCACCGTGGCGCCGACCGCGATCCAGCCGGCCCGCCAGTCCGCGCCGCTGATGGCGAACTGCGCGATCAGCGGCAATCCGACCAGGCCCGACATCTGCGCTAGCGTGGCGATTGAGGCAGCGATGGCGCGGCGCGACACGAACCAGTTGTTGAGCGCGCTGTAGAGGCCGAGGTCGAACGGGCCCGCCCAGATCATGCGGGCGAAGCAGAACAGCACATAGAAGAGCAGCAGCGACTGGATGAGCGACAGCGCCATGCAGGCAATGCCCGTGCCCGCCACCGCGAGGCAGAGCACGAGGCGCGCGCCGCGGCGGTCGACGAACGGGCCGATGAACGGCGAGATGACCGCCGCCAGCACACCGCCCAGCGACACCGCGCCCGACATCTCGGTGCGCGACCAGCCGAACGCGTCGGTCATCGGCACGACGAAGATCGACAGCACGGCGACCGCCGGCCCCTGCCGCGCGAAGCCCGCGAGGCAGATGCAGCCCAGCACCACCCACCCGTAGAAGAACGGCAGCCGCGGGATCAGGAACCGCGGCAGGGGTGGTGCTTGCATGCTCCCGTTCAGGCGAAGGTCGCCGTGGCCTGCGCCGCGATCGTGCCTTTCGGTGTCACCGTCCAGAGCTCGGCGCCCTTGCCATCGGCGGTCGGACGGCCGATCGCGTCGAACGGCGAGGTGTCGAACAACGGCGCCCGGGCGCGGATGCCGAAGGTCTTGATCGTCCGGCCCGGATTGGAATCGCGCAGCAGGTCGAACAGGCACTGCTGGGCGAAGGGTCCATGCACCACCAGGCCGGGATAGCCCTCGGTCTCGATGCAGTAGGTCCGGTCGTAATGGATGCGGTGCGGGTTGAAGGTGATGGCGGAGTAGCGGAACAGCATCACCGGATCGGCCTTGATGGTGCGCCGCCACGGCACGTCGGTCGGCGCGGCCTCGCGCACTGGCACGCCGCTCTTCTCGCCCGCCTTCACCTCTTCGCGGAACACGGTGTTGGCCACTTCGGTCACCGCCAGGCCGCGTGGCGTGTAGACGCGACGTGTCTGGCTGGTAACGATGAGACTGCCGGTGCCACCGCCACGAAGCTGCACATCGGAGAACTCGGTCTCACGACGAAGCTTGTCACCCACGCGGATGTCGCCGTCGAAGGTGAAAGTCGAGCCGGCATACATGCGGCGCGGCAGCGGGATCTTGGGCAGCACGCCACCTTCGGTCGGCAGCCCGTCCTCGGCCAGCACGTTGCGACGCGCATAGGAATGCAGGAAGCAGAGATGCCAGCCCGGCGCGATCGCCTCGCCTTCCGCCGGCACCTTGTCGTTGCGATCGAAGGTCGCGATCATCGCCTTCAGCGGCGCCTGCGTGACGACGTCCTCATCCTCGATCTTGCGGCCGAGTTCCTTCTTCAGCGGTTCGATGTCGATGGTCATGGGTGGCTCCTCCGGGCTTTGCGGCACCCTAGCCAATCCGCCGCCCCGATTCGCCGATAAATCTTTCCGCTGCCGCAGACCGAAAGCGCGCCGCCCTACTCGGCGGCGACGGCGAGGCCCATCTGCTCGCAGGTCGGGGCGATGTCGGAGACCGTGGCGCGGCGCATGTCGCGCTTGTAGCGCTGGTCGTCGAACTCCATGCCGCGATGCATGGTGCAGCGATCGTCCCAGATCACCAGGTCCTTCTCGCGCCAGCGATGCGAGTGCACGAACTGGCGCTGCGTCGCATGCGCGGTCAGCTCGTCGATGAGCTGATGCGCCTCGGCGTCGGCCATGCCGCGGATCGCGCCGGCGTGGCTGGCGATATAAAGGCTCATGCGGCCGGAATCCTGCAGCCGGCGTACCAGTACCTGCGGCACCGGCGCGAAGGCCACGCGCTCGTTCTCGTCGAAATCCTTGAAGCCGAGCTTGGCGCGCGAGTTCATGATCGAATGCTCGGCGACGAGGCCCGCGATGCGCTCCTTCGTCGTCTCGGGCAAAGCATCGTAGGCGGCGCGCATGTCGGCGAACTCGGTCTGGCCGCCGATCGGCGGGATCGAGCGGGCATGCAGCATCGAGCAATAGGCCGGCAGGCGCTTGAACGAGGAGTCCGTGTGCCAAAGCCGGTTGCCGAGATTGTAGAGCCGCTGGCGGTTGTTGGTCTCGAGGATGCGGTTCTCGGCGTCGAGATTGCCGACGTCGGCCATGTTCTCCTGCAGGCGCAGCTTGTGGTCCTTGCGCGCCTTGAAGACCGTCGTCTCGAGCGGGCCGAAATGGCGCGCGAAGGCGAGCTGGCTGTCGTCGTCGAATTCCTGGTCGGGAAACACGAGGACCGCATACTTGGTGAAGGCCTCGCGGATCGCGGCGAGGTCCTCGGCCGAGACCTTGTTCAGGGCGACATCGCCCACTTCGGCCACGAAGTCGGGCGTCACGGCATGGATCGACACGGGCATCGGTTGTTTTCTCCCTAGCCTTGATTATGAGACCGATTGGATCACCTAACGGACAATCGGGCAATCGCCGGATATATTGGCGGGATGATCGAGAAGCAGGAAGTGCAGGAGATCTTCCCGACCCCGTTGTGGATCGTGGACCTCCAGCCGGCCGCCGCGGCCAGCCTCAATGCGAAACTGAAGGCCGAGATCGAGCGGCTGATCGCACCGCGCCCGCCGGTTCCCGTCGGCAGCAACTGGCAGACCCCGCAGGACCTGCACACGCGGCCGGCCTTCGCCGAGTTCGTGAAGCTGGTCGAGACCGCCTCGCGCGGCGTCGCCCGCTTCCTGCAGATCGACCAGTATCCGATGGCGATCACCGGCTGCTGGGCCAACGTCAATCCACCGGGCGCCTATCACCCGATGCATCACCATCCGAACAACTACCTGAGCGGCGTCTATTACGTGGCGATCCCGGCGGGCGGCTCGCAGATCCTGTTCCAGGACCCGCGCGGCCAGGCCTCGATGATCATGCCCAAGCCGCGCCAGTACACGCGCCTCACCGCCAACGGCGCCAATGCGCCGAGCAAGGAAGGCCGCATGGTGATCTTCCCGGCCTGGCTGAAGCACACTGTGCCAGCCAATGACGGGCAGAGCGAGCGCATCAGCATCTCGTTCAACCTGATGTTCAAGAATTTCAGCGAGACGATGGCCTCGCCGATGTGGGACCCGACGGCCGGCAAGGAGAAACCATGAGCAGCCTGCACGATCGCTACGGCAACGAGCTCGGAACGCAGTCGGTCGCGGCGCGCGACGCCTATCTGGCGGGCGTCGAGAGCCTGATGGCCGCCACGCCCGGCATGGACGCGGCCTTCCAGAAGGCGACCGAGGCCGACGAGAATTTCGCGCTGGGCCACATCTCGCTGGCGCGCGCCAAGCAGTTGCTGGGCCGCGGCCACGAAGCCAAGGCGCCGCTCGCCCGCGCCAAGGAACTGGCGGCGAGTGCCAGCCCGCGCGAGCAGAGCCAGATCGCGATCTTCGAGAAGATCCTGACCGGCCAGGGCGCCGCCGCGCTCGACGCAATCCACGTGCACATGAAGGAGTGGCCGCGCGACGCCATGGCGCTCGCGCCGGCGACCAGCGTGTTCGGCCTGATCGGCTTCTCCGGCAAGGCCGGCCGCGAGGTCGACCAGCTCGCGCTGCTCGAACCGTTCGAGAAGCACTACGGCGACGACTGGTGGTATCGCACCCAGCTCGCCTTTGCGCAGATCGAGTTGCAGAAGCTCGACGAGGGCCAGCGCAACATCGATGCCGCGCTGGACGCCTTTCCGAAGAGCGCGCATGCCGCGCACATCCGCGGCCACCTCTTCTACGAGCTGGGCGAGCGCGAGGCCGGCCTCGCCTTCCTGACGGACTGGATGAAGGACTATTCGCGCGACGGGCTGATGCACGTCCACAACAGCTGGCATCTCGCGCTCTGGTCGATGGAGACCGGCCGCATGGACGACGCCTGGCGCATCTACGACGAGGCGCTGAGCCCGGCCGTCGCCTGGGGCCCGCAGATCAACGTCGCGACCGATTGCGCGGCCTTCCTCGCGCGTGCCGAGATGGCGGGCGAGCCGCGGCAGGCCGCACGCTGGCGCGAGCTTGCAGATTACAGTGCCAAATGGTTCGGCCGCCCCGGCCTCGGTTTCGTCGACATGCACACGGTGCTGGCCTACGCGATGGCCGGCGACTACGCGGCCCTGGCGAAGTTCATCGAAACCCCGAAGGGCGCGACCGCCGACATGCTGCAGCCGATGGCCCGCGGCTTCGAAGCCTATGCGCAGGGCGACTGGGCGCGCACCATCGCGGAGATCGAGCCCCTGCTCTCTACGCACGAACGCCTGGGTGGCAGCCGCGCGCAACGCGACCTGCTGGAATACGTCGTGACGTCGGCCATGGTGAAAGCCGGCCGCGCGAACGAGGCGCGTGCGACGATCGAGAAGCGCCGCCCGCAGAACGGCAAAGGCAAGGGCTTCCCGCTGGCGGGGCTTTAAAGAAAAACGCCGTCGTCTCGACCGGAGCGCCGCAGGCGCGCAGTGGAGAGACCTTCTCTCTGCAATCAGGCGGCTAATGATGGAGAGAAGGTCTCTCCACTACGCCTCGCTTCGCGAGGCTTCGGTCG
This sequence comes from Reyranella sp. GW821-FHT12G01, assembly GCF_058806575.1. Taxonomy (NCBI): domain Bacteria; kingdom Pseudomonadati; phylum Pseudomonadota; class Alphaproteobacteria; order Hyphomicrobiales; family Reyranellaceae; genus Reyranella; species Reyranella sp. GW821-FHT12G01. Next base: position 1,536,681 of record NZ_JBXAPV010000001.1, on the reverse strand, counting down.
AGACGACGGGTTAGCTCAGCCCGAATTCCTCCGCCAACAGCTCGTACGACCGCTTCCGCTTCTCGAAGTCGTAGCAGATCGTAACCGCCATGATCTCGTCGACCTCGTAGGCCGCCGCATGGCGTTCCAGTCCTTCGCGCACGGTCTTGGGCGATCCCACCACCGAGCGGCGGCGCAATGCGGGCAGCCAGCGCTCCGAACCCGGCGCCTTCGCGGCGTCCAGTGCTTCCTCGACCGACGGCACCGGACCGGGATTGCCGAGCGTGCGCAGGCGCATCGCCCAGACCTCGCGGCTGCGCGATAGCCGGTCGGCCTCCTCGTCGGTCTCCGCGCATAAAACCGTGATCGCCATCATCGGCATCGGCTTGGCGTGCAGCGACGAGGGCTTGAAGTGGGCGCGATAGGCGCGCGTCACGCCATCGCCGCCGTCGGGATTGATGAAGTGCGCAAAACAGAACGGCAGGCCGAAATGCGCCGCCAGGGCTGCGCTGTCGTCGCTCGAGCCCAGCAGCCACACGTCGGGCGCCGTCTCGCCGCTCGGCTGCGCCACGACGCCGGTGCCTTCGTGATTGAGCGGCAACGCATCGTGCAGCCAGGCCACGAGATCGCGCACCTGGTAGGGATACTTGTCGGCGTTGCTCCAGTTCGGCTTGCCGTCGGCCAGGATGCGCATCGTGTGCTGGTCGCTGCCCGGCGCGCGGCCGACGCCGACATCGATGCGGCCCGGAAACAGCGTCTCCAGCATGCGGAAATTCTCGGCCACCTTGTAGGCGCTGTAGTGCGGCAGCATCACGCCGCCCGAACCGACCCGCATGTGCTGCGTGAGGCCGGCCACGCGCGTGATCAGGACCTCGGGCGTCGAGCCGGCCAGCGCCTCGCTGCTGTGATGTTCGGCGAGCCAATAACGGTGATAGCCCAGCCGGTCGCAGAGCTGCGCCAGTTCGAGCGTCTCGCGCACCGCGTCGGCGGGCGTGCCACCTTTGCGGATCGGCGACTGGTCGAGAACGCTGAGACGCAGCGCCAAGGAAGTCAGAGGCCCTTCTTGCCCATCGCCAGGAACTTGGCCTGGCGCCGCTCGCGCAGCGTGTCGCCGTCGAGCTTCGAGAGTTCGGCGATCGCGTCGCCGACGATGCGGCCCACGACGTCGATCGTCTCGTCGGGCGCGCGATGGGCGCCGCCCGTCGGCTCGGGGATCACCTCGTCGATCACTTCGAGCTTCTTGAGATCGGCGGCGGTGACCTTCATCGCCTCGGCGGCATCCTGAGCATTGGCGTTGTTGCGCCACAGGATCGAGGCGCAGCCTTCCGGCGTGATCACCGAATAGACCGAGTTCTCCAGCATGTAGACGCGGTCCGACGAGGCGATAGCCAGCGCACCGCCCGAGCCGCCCTCGCCGATCACGACGCTGACCAGCGGCACGCCGAGGCCAAGGCAGGTCTCGATCGAGCTGGCGATAGCTTCCGCCTGGCCGCGCGCCTCGGCCTCGATGCCGGGATAGGCGCCCGGCGTGTCGACCAGGGTGACGACCGGCAGCTTGAACCGGTCGGCCAGCCGCATCAGGCGCTGCGCCTTGCGATAGCCCTCGGGTCGCGCCATGCCGAAATTGTGCTTGATGCGCGATTCGGTGTCGTCGCCCTTCTGCTGGCCCAGCACGACGACGCTGCGGCCCTGCAGACGGCCCATGCCGCCCACGATGGCGGCGTCCTCGCCGAAGGCGCGGTCGCCGGCCAGCGGCGTGTAGTCGGTGATCAGCCGGTCGATATAGGCCTGCGCGTGCGGCCGCTCGGCGTGGCGCGCGACCTGGACCCGCTGCCAGGGCGTGAGCTTGGCGTAGGTCGCGCGGATCTGCTTATGCGCCTTGTCCTGCAGGCGCATGACTTCCTCGGCGATGTCCACGTCGCCGGAATTGGGCAGATGCCGAAGCTCGGCAATCTTGCCTTCCAGCTCAGCAATCGGCTTCTCGAAGTCGAGGTAAATCATTGAAGATCAGGTGTCGCCCGGTCGCGGAATCCTGTCAACCGGCCGGCCGGCGCTTTCGCCGGGCCAGCGGATGGTGCTCCTGCACCAGCGACCGCAGCTTCTCGTCGAGCACATGGGTGTAGATCTGGGTCGTCGCGATATCTGCATGGCCCAGCATCAATTGCACCGAACGCAGATCCGCGCCGCCCGCCAGCAGATGGCTGGCGAAGGCGTGCCGCAGCACGTGCGGCGACACCCGCGCCGGATCGATGCCGGCGCCCAGCGCTGATTCCTTCAGGAGCTGCGCGAACCGCTGGCGCGTCAGGTGTCCCGTGCGGCCGCGCGAGGGGAACAGGAACCGCGAGGTCTCGCCCTCGGCGAGCTGCCCGCGCCGCATGTGCAGCCACGCGACGATCGCCATGCGCGCCGGGTCCGACAGCGGCACCAGCCGCTCCTTGTCGCCCTTGCCGCGCACCAGCAGCATCGAGGGATCGCGTTCGACGGCGGACAGAGGCAGGCTCACCAGCTCCGACACACGCAGGCCCGCCGCGTAGAGGATTTCCAGCAAGGTCGCCATGCGCCCGCCGTCCACGGCATCCTTGGTGCGCGCGGCGTCGATCAGCCGATCGACCTCCTCGCGCGACAGGACTTTGGGCAGCGGCCGGCCAAGTCTCGGCGAATCGAGCGTGCTGGCCGGATCGTCCTCGCGCAGGCGCTCGGCCAGGATGAAGCGGAACAACTGGCGCATCACCGAAAGCCGTCGCGCCACCGTGCGCGGCGTCATGCCGAGATAGTCGAGCGACTTCAAATAGGCGCGCAGCGCGTTCGCATCGGCCGTCACCGGCCCCTGCTTGCGGCGTGTCAGGAAGGTCTGGAGATCGGCGAGGTCCGCGCCATAGGCGATCAACGTGTTCTTCGACGCGCCGCGCTCGGCCTGCAGCATCTCGAGGAAGGCCTCGACCTCGCGCGCGTGCTTATAGGCGGGCTTGCGTTTCACAGGTTGTGCGCAATCGCGACTTCGACCGCGAACAGCCGGCCGGCATATTCCTCGCCGACCTGGCGCAGGGCGCGCACGATGGCGCCGACCGCGGCCGGATGGAGATCGACCAGCGCCACTTCGCCGATCGCCGCGCAAGCCAGCAACGCGGTCTCGGCGCGGCGACGGCCGTTCGCCGCGGACTGCAGCGCCTGCATCGTCGCGGGCGCGGGCGAGACCAGTCGCGCATTGCCCGGCGTCTCGGGCAATGCGGTCGAGCCGGCGGGCAGGTCGAAGCCGATGGAGCGGAACAGTTCGAGCAGCAGGTAGCCGCGCAGTTGCGCCTGTGCGGAATTGTCCTGACGGATCGCGTCGTACCAGCGGTTCACGTCCTCGGCCGACAGGCGCTTGGCATCGTCGACGCCGGCGACAGCCATCAGCGGCATCAGCCGGTCGAGCGAATTCATCGCGCGGGCGTTGTTGGAAGCAGCTGGGATTGCGAGATGCGTCCACGCCCGCGTCTGCTGCTTGTCGCCCAGCAGCAGGAAGCCGCGCATGACCTCCTGCGCCACGTTGGCGTATTCGGCCTTGGGCTGGACGTTCATCAAGGCGCCGGCGCTGGCCCGCGCGACCGTGGGGAACAGCGCACCGCCGCGTTCCTCGCCATAGACGGTGGCGATCGCGCTCACGAGCTGCTGCGCGTTCTGCGCGCCGCGGGCCGACGCGACCAGTCGCGCGCGCTTGGCCATTGGTGCGGGCAGCACGACCTTGTCGCGCACCGCTTCGAGATAGAGGTCGCCGAGCTTCGAGGCCTCGACGATCGCTAGCGCCTCGCCGCGCTCGGCAATGTCGAGGCGCGTCGGCACCGGAAGGGTCCGGTGCGCCACCAGCGAGCGCATCAGCGGCGGCTGCGTGGTGCGCAGCGTCGCGGCCGACGGCTGGATGAAGGCGAGGTCGAGCATCACCATGGCCGGCCCGTCAAGCTGCGCCGGCGGCGGCGCGGTCGGCGACAGGCCCTCGGCCGCGATCTCGACCAGCTTGTAGAAGGCGGGATCGGTGGCCTTCAGCGGCTGGGCCATCTCCAGCGCGCCGGCATTGTCGCCGGCCACCAGCTTGCAGACGATGCCGGCCCGGCGCGCGAACGGATCGGGCAGCTTGTTCGTGCGCACGATCTGGCAGGCCGAGTCCTTCTCGCCCGCCATCATCAGGGCGTTGACGGCCGTGGCGGCGAGCGCGGGATCGGCATAGGCGCCGATGCTGCGCACCATCTCGTTCAGGTTCTCGGCCTCGCCCATGGCGGCCAGGCGATCGACCTTGCGGGCAAACAGGCTGGGCGGCGGGCTGGCGTCGGCGGCCGGCGGGTTGATCTGGCTCACCAGCACCTTGAACTGGAGATCGCGCATCGCCCGGCTGCGGGGCGCGGCCTGCAGGGAAGAAACCAGCCGCTTGGCGTTGCCGAGCGAGGTGCCGTTCCAGGCGTCGGCCGGCATGCCGCCGGTCGTCGCGGTGAGGAAGCCGCTGGGGCGGCTGTCGAAATCGGGGCCCTGCGCCCGGGCGGGCGACCAAACGAAGCTCAGTGCGGCGACAGCCGCGGCCAGCAGGCCGCAACTAGCGCGCAAAGCGTTCATTGGGGACCGGAACCTCGAAATGCTTCAGCGGCGGGCGCGGTTCGATGACCGCAAGGGCCACCAGTCCGGCAATCACGAGGGTCACGGCGGCGACGATCACCACGGGCCCCAGACGCAGGGTCGGCACGCTGAATCGGGTTCTGGATCGGAACAAAGGCACGGCGCCGGCAACCTACCCGCCCGCCGTCTAGGCGGCAATTGCCTATCAGCCCTCCCGGCCAATCGCTTGAAACTACGGGCATTATGCGCGACAGAATGGGCCAGCTCGACATGGACGCCTCCTCTCCCCTGTCCTTGCCGCGCACCGTAGCCCTCGTGGGTCTGATGGGCGCGGGCAAGAGCGCCATCGGCAAACGGCTGGCGGCTAGACTCGGCCTCCCGTTCGTCGACGCAGACGACGAGATCGAGCGCGCGGCGGGCTGCACGATCGCTGAATTTTTCGAGCGCTACGGCGAGCAGGAATTCCGTGCCGGCGAGCGGCGGGTGATTTCCCGCCTGCTCGACGAGACGCCGAGGGTCCTGTCGACCGGCGGCGGCGCCTACATGGACCCTGAGACAAGGGGCCTGATGAAGACGCGGGCGCTGACCGTGTGGCTGCGGGCCGAGCTCGACGTACTGTTCGACCGGGTGAAGAAGCGGACGCACCGTCCCCTGCTGCGCCAGGGCGATCCCAAGGAAATTCTCGCGCGGCTGATGCAGGCGCGTTACCCGATCTACGCCGAGGCCGACATCGTGGTCGATTCGACCGCCCAGCCGGCCGAGCGCACCACGGAGCAGGTGATCGACGCGATCCGCGCGCATCTGCAGGCCCAGACAACAGGACAATCGGCATGAGCTCGCCCCGCACCATCCGCGTCGACCTGGCCGGTCGCGCCTACGACATCGCCATCGGCCCCGGCCTGATCGACCGCGCGGGCGAGCTGTCGCGCCCGCTGCTGGCCGCACCGCGCGTGACCATCGTGAGCGACGACACGGTGGCGCCGATCTATGGCGAGCGCCTGATCGCTTCCTTCGCCAAGGCCGGCGTGAAGACCGAGTTGGTCACCGTGCCCGCCGGCGAGAGCAGCAAGGACTTCGCGAGCTTCGGCCGGTTGATGAACGAGTTGCTCGATCGCCGCCCCGACCGCAAGACGACGCTGGTCGCGCTGGGTGGCGGCGTGGTCGGCGACCTCACGGGCTTTGCCGCAGCGGTGCTGTTGCGCGGCGTCGATTTCATCCAGGTGCCGACGACGCTGCTGGCGCAGGTCGACTCCTCGGTCGGCGGCAAGACCGGCATCAACACGCGTCACGGCAAGAACCTGGTCGGCTCTTTCTATCAGCCGCGCCTCGTGCTCGCCGACACGACGGTGCTCGATACGCTGCCGCGCCGCGAGCTGCTGGCGGGCTATGCCGAGGTCGCGAAGTACGGGCTGATCGACGATCCGGACTTCTTCACCTGGTGCGAGCAGAACGGCGAGAAGGTGCTGGCGGGCGATGCCGCAGCGCGCACCTACGCGATCGAGCAGAGCTGTCTTTCAAAGGCGCGCATCGTGGCGGCCGACGAGCGCGAGACCACGGACCTGCGCGCGCTGCTCAATCTCGGCCACACGTTTGGCCACGCCCTCGAGGCCGAGACCGGCTTCGGCTCGACCCTGCTGCACGGCGAAGCCGTCGGCGCGGGCATGGCGATGGCGTTCGATCTGTCGGCGCGGCTCGGGCTCTGCCCCGAGGCCGATGCGGTGCGCGTGCGGCGCCATCTCGGCGCGGTCGGCCTGCCGGTGCGCCTGCGCACGATCGGCGGCGACAACAGCCGCACCTGGGATGCGGCCAAGCTGATCGAGCACATGCGCGGCGACAAGAAGGCCGAGGGCGGCAAGCTCACCTTCGTGCTGGCGCGCGGCATCGGAAAATCCTTCGTCACCCGCGACGTCGACGAGACGGGCCTGCGCGGCCTGCTCGACGACGCCATCGCTGCCTAAGGAGCGGCATGGACGCCGAGCTGCATTTCGACATCCCGCTTTCCTTCGCGGTCCCGCTGGTCGTCGTCTGCCTGTTCCTGGCGGCGTACCTGTCGGCGGCGGAGACGGCGATCACGGGTGCGTCGCGGCCGCGCATGCATCGCCTCGCGCAGCAGGGCAATCCCAAGGCCGTGATCGTGAACGCCCTGCTCGACCGCAAGGACGAGACGGTGAGCGCGGTGCTGCTCGGCAACAACGTGGTCAACATCTTCTCGGCCTCGCTGTCGACGGCGGTGCTGACGGCCCTGTTCGGCGCGGCGGGTGTCGTCTACGCCACGCTGGTCATCGGCGTGATGATCGTGATCTTCGCCGAAGTGATGCCCAAGACCTGGGCGCTGCTGCGCGCCGACCGCGTGGCGCTGGCGCTGGCGCCGTCGATCATGGTGACGCTCACCATCCTGGGTCCGATGGCGCGCGGGGTGGCAGCGATCTCGCGCTTCTTCCTGCGCCTCCTGAACGTGCGCACTGATCGCACGCCCGACGCCGAGGAGCAGAGCGACACGCTGCGCGGCGCCATCGAACTGCATGGCGAGGGCCAGACCGGCGACAGCGCGCCGGCCGAGAAGGCGATGCTGCGCTCGGTGCTCGACCTTGGCGACCGCACGGTGGGCGACGTCATGACCCATCGCGGTAATGTCGTGCTGATCGACGCCGACCAGCCGACCGACGCCATCGTCTCGCAGATGCTCGAGGCGCCTTATACGCGCATCCCGCTCTATCGCGGCGAGGCCGACAACGTGGTCGGCATCGTGCACGCCAAGGATCTGTTCCGTGCGGTGAAGGCGGCGGGCGATCCCGAGGCGGTGAAGATCGATTCGACCATGACCGCGCCCTGGTTCATTCCGGAATCGACGGTGCTGTTCGACCAGCTCGAGGCCTTCCGCGCCCGCCATGAACATTTCGCCATCGTGGTCGACGAATACGGCGCGCTGCGCGGCATCGTGACGCTCGAGGACATCATCGAGGAGATCGTCGGCGACATCGAGGACGAGCACGACGCGATCCGTCGCGGCGTGGTCCGGCGCGAGGATGGCAGCATGGTCTGCCAGGGCGACGTGCCGATCCGCGACCTCAACCGCGAATTCGGCTGGGGCCTGCCCGAGAGCGTCGCCACGACCATCGCCGGCCTGGTGCTGCACGAGGCACGCCGCATCCCGGAAGTGGGCCAGGTTTATGCATTTTACGGTTTCAGATTCGAGATTCTGAAGCGCGAGGGCACGCGTATCGCCGAGTTGCGGATCGTGCCGCCCGCCGCCATACAGGCGGGCAACTGACCTCCACCTGACATAACGGGGAACCACCATGCCGCTTTCGCCACCTATCGGGCGACAGCACCTTCATACGCGCCGCGTCGTCTGCGAAGGCTTCTTCCGCGACGACGGGCTGTGGGACATCGAAGGCCGCATCACCGACGAGAAGACCTACGAGCACGCCAACGAATGGCGCGGCCCGCTGAAGCCGGGCGACTTCGTGCACGACATGTCGATCCGCCTCACGATCGACCACACGCTGCTGATCGTCGACGCCGAGGCGGTGACCGACAGCTCGCCGTACAGCATGTGCGGCGACATCGCGCCGGACTTCAAGAAACTGGTGGGCCTGCGCATCGGCGGCGGCTTCCATCGCGCGGTGCGCGAGCGGCTGGGCGGCGTGCATGGCTGCACGCACATTGTCGAGCTGCTGCGGCCGCTCGCGACCACCGTGTTCCAGACCGTGTCGTCGAAGAAAGCGCGCGACCTGAACCGGGCACATCGCGAGAAGAACGGCACGCTGCCGGCGAAGGACCCCAACGCGCCGCCCAAGCCGCGCCGCAAGCCCTACATGCTCGACACCTGCCACACCTGGGCCTCCGACAGCGAAGTCACCAAGCGCTGGGTGCCGCACTTCTACACCGGCCCCGACGCCGAAGCCGTCCGCGCCGCCGTCGAAGGCAAGGATGTGGAGATGGAAGGCTGACGCAGCGCTACGAGCGCTTCCCGTCTTCCGCCGGCGTGAGCGTCTCCATCGCCAGTGCGTGCAGGCCCGCGTCGAGTTCGGCCTTGAGCGCGGCGTAGACCAGGCGCTGGCGGGCGACGCGATTCTTGCCCTCGAAGGCGGACGACACGATTTCGACCCGGAAATGAGTCTCGCCGCCCTCGCGCCAGCCGGCATGGCCGTGATGCTTCGAGGATTCATCTTCGATGGCCAGGCGCACCGGCGCGAACGTCGCCCGGAGCTTGCTGTCAATCGCCGTCGCCACCTTGCCCATGACTATTTTACCCTCTCTTGCCGCGTCACATCCTTAAACACATATTAGCCCGATGGCCCGACGGCGAGCGAACCCACTGACTGAAACGGATGGTCCGAAGCCGAACCAGCGCGTCTGCGAAGCGCCGGGCTGCAAGCTGCAGGGGGAATATCGTGCGCCCCGGGCGCGCGACAAGCTCGACGAATATCGCTGGTTCTGTCTCGAGCATGTCCGCGAGTACAACAAGAAGTGGGACTACTTCGCCGGGCTCGATTCCGACCAGATCGAGGCCCATATCCGCGCCGACACGACCTGGCGCCGGCCGGTCTGGCCGCTGGGCGCCCGGCGCAATGGCAACCCCTACGCCCATATCAAGGACCCGCTGGGCCTGGCCGATGACGCCGGCCTCGGCGAAAAGCCGCCGCCCAAGTACGATGGCAGCGAGCAACTGACCCCGGCCGAGCGAAATGCGCTCGATGTCCTTGAACTTTCATGGCCGCTTACCCGGGCTGTCGTGAAATCCCGTTACAAGGAGCTGGTGAAGCTGCATCACCCCGATGCCAACGGCGGGGCGCGCGAAGCCGAGGAAAAGATTAAGGAAATCAACGCCGCATATTCCACTCTGCGGGCCTCGGAGCACCTTCCGGCCGAATGATTAGCCCTGCTTGGGGCTGCTCCTGCATTTGGCCGCTTGCAGTGCACAAAGCTGCCTGCGACTATCAATTTGCCCGCAATTGGCGGGCATTGTTTTGTAGGAATTCGTGTGATGGCCTCTACGACGACCGCGGCCCGCCAGAATGTGTCGGGCATGCCGGATATCAAGGTTTCTGCGCGTCAGGTTTTCGGCATCGACACCGACATGGAGGTGCCGGCTTTCAGCGCACCGACCGAACATGTCCCGCAGGTCGACGACGCCTACCTGTTCGATCACGACACGACGATGGCGATCCTCGCCGGCTTCGCGCACAACCGACGTGTGATGGTCCAGGGCTATCACGGCACCGGCAAGTCGACCCACATCGAGCAGGTCGCGTCGCGCCTCAACTGGCCCTGCCTGCGCGTCAACCTCGACAGCCACATCTCGCGTATCGACCTGATCGGCAAGGACGCCATCGTTCTTCGCGACGGCAAGCAGGTCACCGAGTTCCGTGAAGGCATCCTGCCCTGGGCGCTGCAGAACCCGACGGCCCTGGTGTTCGACGAATACGACGCCGGCCGCGCCGACGTGATGTTCGTGATCCAGCGCGTCCTCGAGGTCGACGGAAAGCTGACCCTGCTCGACCAGAACAAGGTCATCCATCCGCATCCGGCCTTCCGCCTGTTCTCGACCGCCAACACGGTCGGCCTCGGCGACACGACGGGCCTCTATCACGGCACGCAGCAGATCAATCAGGGTCAGATGGACCGCTGGTCGATCGTGACGACGCTGAACTACCTGCCGCACGAGCAGGAAGTGAACATCGTTGCCGCCAAGACGCCGCACTACAACAGCGACGAGGGCCGCAAGACCATCGCCGCCATGGTGGCGCTGGCCGAGCTGACCCGCGCGGGCTTCATCGCCGGTGACATCTCGACCGTGATGTCGCCGCGTACGGTGATCACCTGGGCCGAGAATGCGCGCATCTTCGGGGGCGACGTGGGCTTTGCCTTCCGTCTCACCTTCCTGAACAAGTGCGACGAGGTCGAGCGCAGCACGCTCGCCGAGTACTATCAGCGCTGCTTCGGCAAGGATCTGCCGGCGACCAGCGGCAAGGGCGGCAAGCTGCACTAGTTAGTAAAGAGGGCCGCATGGCCAAGGACTCCACTCCCCTCGAGGAGTTTCGTCGCGTCACCGCCACCACAATGCGGGCGGTGTCGCGCAAGGACGTGAACGTCGCCTTCGTCCCCGATGGCGGTTCACTGCTGGGCCAGGAAGCCCGCATCACCGTGCCGGCGCGCGATCTGCCGGTCGAGGATGTGAGCCGCGTCCGCGGCGAGGCCGACTCGATGGCGCTGAAGCTGCGCCACCATGACCGCAAGACCCACCTGCGCCGCGTGCCGCGCGGCGAGGCGGCGCGCGCGATCTTCGAGGCGGTGGAACAGGTCCGCGTCGAGGCGCTGGGCGCCAAGAAGATGATCGGCGTCGCCGACAACCTCTCCGCTTTGTGGCGGCAGCGCTCCGACCAGCGCGGCCATGCCCGCATCAAGAACAAGGACGACGCGCCGATCGCCGACGTGGTCGGCCTGATCGCCCGCGAGCAGCTGCTGGGCGCCGCGCCGCCGGAATCGGCCAAGGCGATGGTCGACATGTGGCGCGCCGACATCGAGAGCGCCGCCGGCCGCGACTTCCAGAAGCTGCGCGATTCGCTGACCAACCAGGAAGCCTTCGCCCGCGCCGCCCGACAGCTCATCCGCGACCTGAAGCTGGGCGACGAGACGGCCGACCTGCAGGACGACGACAACGAGGATTCGCAGGATCAGGAGAACGCCGACGGTCAGTCGAACGAGACCGGCGACGACCAGAGCGATTCGAGCGAGACCCAGGGCTACGGCGCCCAAGGCGAGGAAACCGAGGACGCTTCCGAGCAGGAAGATGCTTCCGAGACCGTTGCCGACCAGGCCCAGACCGAGATGCAGATGGGCTCGGGCGACGAGGAGGAGCCGGGCCGCGCCGAGCGTCCGTGGCTGCCGCCGGGCGCGCTCAGCAACGAGCCCGCCGGCCAGCAGTATCACGCCTATTCCAACAAGTTCGACGAGATCGTCGAGGCCGACGCGCTGTGCGACGCCGAGGAACTCGGCCGCCTGCGCAACCATCTCGACCAGCAGCTGGCGCACCTGCAGGGCGTCATCGGCAAGCTCGCCAACCGCCTGCAGCGCCGTCTGATGGCGCAGCAGAACCGCGCCTGGGAGTTCGATCTCGACGAGGGCATCCTCGACGCCGCGCGCCTCACCCGCGTCGTCACCAACCCGATGCACGCTCTGTCGTTCAAGACCGAGCGCGACACCAACTTCCGCGACACCGTCGTCTCGCTGCTGATCGACAATTCCGGCTCGATGCGCGGCCGGCCGATCACGGTGGCGGCGATGAGCGCCGACATCCTCGCCCGCACGCTCGAGCGCTGCGGCGTGAAGGTCGAGATCCTGGGCTTCACCACGCGCGCCTGGAAGGGTGGCCAGAGCCGCGAGCAGTGGCTCGCCGCCGGCAAGCCGGCCAACCCGGGCCGCCTCAACGACCTGCGTCACATCATCTACAAGCCGGCCGATGCGCCGTGGCGTCGCGCCCGCAAGAACCTGGGCCTGATGCTGCGCGAGGGCATCCTCAAGGAGAACATCGACGGCGAAGCGCTGCTGTGGGCGCACAACCGCCTGCTGCCGCGGCCCGAGGAGCGCAAGATCCTCATGGTCATCTCGGACGGTGCGCCGGTCGACGACAGCACGCTGTCGGTCAATCCCGGCAACTATCTCGAGCGGCACCTGCGCGACGTGATCGACTGGATCGAGACGCGCTCGCCGGTCGAGCTGGTCGCCATCGGCATCGGCCACGATGTCACGCGTTACTATCGCCGCGCCGTCACCATCGTCGACGCCGACCAGCTGGGCGGCACGATGATGGAACAGCTCGCCTCGCTGTTCGACGACGACGACAAGAAGGAAACCCGCGCCGCCCGTGGCTCGGGCAAGCAGCCCGGCAAGGGCAAGTCCGGCAAGCGCGCCGCCTAGTCGCCCGCCTGCCTCCGGTGGCCAACCGCTTCCTTCTCTCGCTCTGCCTGCTCGTCGCGGCCTGCGCCGGCGCTTCGCCGCCGCCGGCCGTGGCGCAGGAACAACCCGTCACCATCGAAAGCTCGGCGCTCACGCTCAAGATCGACGAGCCGAAGGCCACGCGCGTCGGCAAGCTGATCTGGCGCGGTGGCATCGAGATGCGCGCGAACTCGCGCAATTTCGGTGGCCTGTCCGACCTCCACGTCACGCCCGACAACCGCACGCTGACCTCGATCTCCGACGAGGGCGCCTGGCTGGTCGCCACGCCCCGCTTCGACGACAAGGGCATGCTGGTGGGCCTGACCGACGCCCGCATGGGCCAGTTGCACGGCCTCGACGGCAAGCTGATCGAGAGCAAGCCGGAGGCCGACGCCGAGGCGATGGCCCGCCTGCCCGACGGTTCGTGGCTGGTGGCGTTCGAGCGCCGGCACCGGATCTGGCGCTATTCGTCGCTCACCGCGACGCCGACGCCCGTCGAGGGACCGGCCGATATCGGCCGCCAGCCCGGCAACGGCGGCATCGAGGCGCTGACCGCCCTGCCCGACGGCACCGTGATCGCCATCAGCGAGGAATACAGCCTCAAGGCGGGGTCGGTGGTGGGATGGATCGGCAAGCCCGGCGCCGAGGGCGGCCGCTATACGTGGAGTTCCTTCAGCTACGCCACGGTCCCCGACTTCAAGCCGACGGCGCTGACAGTGCTGCCGGACGGCTCCTACGCCACCCTGGAGCGGGCCTTCGACATGGTGCGCGGCGTGCGCATCCGGGTGATGAAGTTCGGGGCCGCCCAGCTCGCGCCCGGCGCGACGGTGAAGGCGGAGGAACTGGCGTTCCTCTCGTCACCCTATGCGGTCGACAATCTCGAGGGGCTGGCGGCAACGCGCGGCGCCAAAGGTGAGACGCTGCTGTGGCTGATGTCGGATGACAACTTCAATCCGCTTCAGCGCAATATTCTGATGCTGTTCGAACTCGCTCCAGGCTGAGCGAAGCTCAGCCCGTTGAGCGGCAGGACATTGCTTTGCAATGTCAGAGAGCGCCGGAGGTAGACGATACCTCCCCATCAGAATGGGGAGGGAAAGGCTTAGGCGGCTGCCTTAGCGTCCTTCTTGCCCTTGGCCGACACGACGCGGCGCTTCAGCACCTTCATCTCGGGCGACAGCTTGCTGTCGTTCGTGTCGATCAGGTAGGCGTCGATGCCGCCATTGTGCTCGATGGTCTTGATGCCGCGCGGCGTCAGGCGCAGGCGGACCGCGTGGCCCAGCGCATCCGACAGGACCGAAGCGACCTGCAGGTTCGACATGAACCGGCGCTTCGACTTGTTGTTAGCGTGGCTCACATTGTTGCCGTACTGGACGGACTTGCCCGAGAGGGCGCAACGACGGGGCATGACAATATCCGCTAAAAAAACGATCCCGCCGGAGGGCGGGAAGGCCGGCTTTTTACGGGCCGAACGGGTGCCCGTCAAGCGAACCAGTCCACGACTCTTTCACTGATATCCTCGACCTGGTCCTCGGGGATTACCCGCCCCCGGGCCGAGATTCCCGCCTCGTGCACAGTGTTTGGGTCACCCGAGATCAGGGGGTGCCACCAGTAGAGGTCCTGCTTGAAGTGGACCAGCCGGTACCCACAGGTCTTGGGGAGCCAGTCCATCTTGGCCACCACCTGTGGGGTGAGCTGGATGCAGTCCGGCACGATCTTCTTGCGGTTCTTGTAGTCCCGGCAGAGCGCGGTCTTGGGGTCCAGCAGCTTGCAGCAGGTGTCGGTCTGTACGAGCTCGCCCGTGCCCTCGTACTCCAACTTGTTGACACAGCACATGCCGCAGCCGTCGCAGAGCGATTCCCACTCCTGCTTGGTCATCTGGGAGAGGGTCTTACGCTTCCAGAAGGGCTCCTTCTGGGCGTCGGCGGCGAGACGCGCGCGCCTCAGGAACGACTTGGCGGCCATGGAGGGCTTTTAGCACGATGCCCGGCTACGGCCACGCATTGCCAGCAGGGCGCCGATCGTGGCGACGAAATAGAAGAAACCCAGGGTCCAGCCGAGGCCCGGATCGCCCACCACGTCCATGGCGGCCCCGGTGAGCGGCCGGCCGACCAGCCCGCCCACGATGTAGATCAGGCTGAAGGCGGTGTTGGCGCGGGCGATGTCGCCGCCGTTGAAGCGCTGGCCGAGCAGCGCCAGCCCCACGGGGTAGATCGCGAAGGAGATGCCGCCCCACAGCATGATCACGCCGACGATGGCGAGCGACTGGGCCGGCACGAAGGTGAGGCCGATCACCAGCGCCCCGCTGACCAGGGCACAGCCCGCCAGCACGCCGCGCCGGTCGAGATGGTCGGCCAGCCAGCCGATCGGCCATTGCAGCACGACGTTGCCGACCACGAAGGCCGAGAGCCACAACGCGCCTGTCTCCGATGCCACACCGGCGCTGACCGCGTAGACCGGCAGGAAACTGAAGGCGACCTGCTCGCCGAGGCCGCCGGCGAAGGCCGCCAGCATGGCAAGCGGCGCCGCCACGACGATCGCGGCATAGCCGCTATCCTCGTGATGTTCGATCGCCGGCGCCTTGTTCCAGTAGGGCAGCAGCGGCAGGGCAACCAGCAGGGCGAGGCCCGCACAGGTGAGGAACGGCGCCGGTCCGTAGACGCCGACGATCTGCAGCACGAACGGGCCCAGCGCGAGGCCCAGCGCCATCATGGTGGCGTAGATGCCCATCACGCGCCCGCGCCGCTTCTCCTCGACGACAACGTTCATCCAGATCTCGCTCACCACCCAGGGCACGCCGCCGACCGCACCGTGCAGGAAGGTGAGCGCGAACCAGACGATGGGCCCCGAGGTCACCGTATAGGCGACCGTCAGCACGCAGCCGGTGAGCACCGAGGCCAGGATGAACGGCACCGCGCCGAACTTCGCCGCCAGTCGCGGGATGTACGGCCCGGTGACCAGCATGCCGATCGCCCAGGCTGCCGCCACGACGCCGATGGTGAACTTGTCCGCGCCCTGCCGTTCCAGCGCGAGCGGCACCAGCGGCAGCGCGACGCCGGACTGCAGGCCGATGGCGGCGCAGGCGGCGAAGACCGGAACGAGCGAACGCCAGGGGCCGGTCGCGGCCGTGTCAGTCGCCGACACGCAGATGCCCCTCGCCGCGGAACGACGGCGGCTCCTCGACATGGCGCTCGGCCTCGGCGGCGGCTTCCTGCTGACGCCGCCACATGTCGGCGTAGAGACCGTTGCGGGCCAGCAGTTCGCCGTGGCGGCCGCGCTCGGCGACCCGGCCACGGTCGAGGACGACGATCTCGTCGGCACTGACGATGGTCGAGAGGCGGTGCGCGATCATCACCGTGGTGCGGCCACGGCTCACCTCTTCCAGCGACCGCTGGATCTCCTGTTCGGTGCGGGTGTCGAGGGCGCTCGTCGCCTCGTCGAACAGCAGGATGCGCGGGTTCTTGAGGATGGTGCGCGCGATCGCCACGCGCTGCTTCTCGCCGCCCGACAGCTTCAGCCCACGCTCGCCGACCGTGGTGTCGTAGCCCAGCGGCAAAGCCTTGATGAAATCGTGGATGCGGGCCAGGCGTGCGGCCTCCTCGACCTCTTCACGGGTGGCGCCGGGCCGGCCATAGGCGATGTTGTAATAGATCGTATCGTTGAACAGCACCGTGTCCTGCGGCACCACGCCGATGGCGGCGCGCAGGCTCGCCTGCTGGACGTCGCGGATGTCCTGGCCGTCGATACGGACATGGCCCGCGGCCACGTCGTAAAAGCGGAACAGGATGCGCGAGATCGTCGACTTGCCGGCGCCGCTGGAGCCGACGATGGCCACGGTTTCGCCCGGCGCCACGCGAAAACTGACATCGTGCAGGATCGGCCGCGTCTTCTCGTAGCAGAAGTCGACATGGTCGAAGACGATCTCGCCGCCGGTGACGGCGAGCGCCGGTGCGCCCGGCTTGTCGGCGATCTCCGCCTGCACGTCGAGCAGGCCGAACATCTTCTCCATGTTCACCAGCGCGCTGCGGATTTCGCGATAGGCGAAGCCCAGCAGGTTGAGCGGCATGTAGAGCTGGATCAGGAAGGCATTGACCGCGACGAAGTCGCCGATCGTCATCGTGCCGGCGACCACGCCCTGTCCCGCCATCGCCATGACGCTGACGAGGCCCACCGAGATGATGGTGCCCTGGCCGATGTTGAGCAGCGAGAGCGTGCGGCTGGAGCGAATGGCTGCCGTCTCGTAGCGCCGGCGGCCGACATCGTAGCGTCGCGCCTCGTGCGGCTCGTTACCGAAATACTTCACGGTCTCGAAGTTCAGCAGGCTGTCGATCGCCTTGGCGTTCGCGTCGGTGTCGGCATCGTTCATGTACCGCACGAACTTGATGCGCCATTCCGAGAGGATGATCGAGAAGGCGATGTAGGCGGCAATGACGACCAGGGTCACGACCGAGAAACGCCAGTCGTAGAGGCTCCACAGGATGCCGCCGACCAGGACGATCTCGAACAGGGTCGGCAGGATGTTGAAGGTCGTGAAGCGGATCAGGAATTCCATGCCCTGCGTGCCGCGCTCGATGACCCGGCTCAGGCCGCCGGTCTGGCGCTCCAGGTGGAACCGCAGAGACAGTGCATGCAGGTGACCGAACACTTCGAGTGCAAGATTGCGGATCGCCCGCTGCGCGACGGGGGCAAAGACGGCGTCGCGGATTTCGCCGAAGGCCTGCGCCAGCACCCGGGCCACGCCATAGGCCAGGATCAGGGCAATCGGCACGGCGACCGCCTGAGCGGCCGCGGAACCCAGCGCGTCGATGGACTGTTTGTAGAGGATCGGGACGTAGACGTTTACGAGCTTGGCCACCACCAGGAGGACCAGGGCCACCACGACCCGCACACGCAGGTTGGTTTCACCTTTTGGCCATAAATGCTGTCCGAGAATCCCGATGACGTCCCAAGTGCGCGGGGCGTCCGACTTGGGAGCGCCGTCATTGCCGGTCGTCGACATGAACGAAAAATGCCTTATTGGGCCACCATGTTGGGTGGCGAAGGGAGCGTCGGCCTTCTATCGTGCCCAGCAGGCCGAAGTAAGCCCCTCTGGGAAAGGGAGTCTCATGAGATTTCGTAGGGCCTTGGCAGCGATTGCCTTGAGCGTGGCCGCGCCTGCGGTGGCGTTGGCCCAGGGATCCGGAGCCCAGGGATCCGGCGAACCGCCGCGTCAGGTCAACATCGCCTACGAAATCACCTTTGCGGGACTTTCCGGCTTCCGCATCGACGTCACCGCCCGCTTCAACGGCTCGAGCTACGACGTCCAAAGCCGGACCTTCAAGGAAGGCATCCTGAAGGCCGTCACCATGAATTACGAAGGCCGCAATCGCGCCTGGGGCGGCTTCTCCACGCAGGGCGCCCAGCCGTCGGCGGGCTCACTGTCCATCATCGTGGGCGACAAGCCGCGCACGTGGATTGCGCAGTATGGCGGCGGCACGATGCAGGAGCAGCACAACCCGGCCTACAAGCCCTCACCGCAGAACACGATCACCGACGAGCAGCGGCGCGGCTCGCTCGATCCCATGTCGGCGGCGCTCAGCGTCGGCTTCGCGGGCAATGCCGCCTGCGACCGCACGGTGCAAAGCAACGACGGCAAGCGGCGCATCGACATCATCGTCAGGAAGGTCGGCACTGAGTCGGCGGCGGCATCGGGCATTCCGGGCGCACAGGGCGACGTGCTGGTCTGCGAGATCTTCACGAAGCGTGTGGCCGGCGAGTTCGACGAGGCGCCCAAGGAAGCCGAGACCGAGCGCGAGCGGCCGATGCGCATCTGGCTCGCGCGCCTAGACCAGAGCCAGATGCGCTATCCCGCCAAGCTCGAAGCGCAGACCGGCTTCGGCACCATCCGTGGCCGCATCCTCTCCTTCCAGGAGCGTCCGCTGACGCCGGAAGAAAGCCAGGCGATGCGGAAGTAGCTACCGAGGATGCGGCGTCGTAGACCGGCGCCCGTCGCTCTCGACGTCGATGCGTTCGACCGGCTGGCCAAGACCGTCCAGCGTGACGGCGAGTTCTTTTCCATCGACCGAGAAGATCACGCGTCGGGCGTTATCGGTTCGCACGAAACGCGGCACCAGCTTCATCGTCTGGATGGCGGCCATCCGCGCGTCCGGAGGCCCGATGGCGACGGTGAACTCGTCGTCCACCCGGCTGCAGCGCAGCCTCAGGACCTGATAGCTCACATCGCCCGAGACGACACCTTGCGCGACCGCCGCGCTCTTGCAGCCACCGCTTTGGAAGACGTTCTCGAGATACCAGACGAAACCAAAGAACCCGACCGCCATCGCCACGACGATGCCGAGCAGAACTTTCAGCCAGCGTAGCATGAGGTGCTCCCGGCGAACGTCTTCTTCGGAAGATCGGCCATGCCCCGAGGGTAGCGCGGATTTCCGGCCGGAAAAGCCCGCTATTCGTTCGCGAGAATCGTGTTGCGCACCAGCGGATAGATCTGGGTGGCCCAACGGCGGCCGCTGAACACGCCGTAATGGCCGACGCCCGCCTGCATGTAATGCTTCTTGCGATAGGGTCGGAGGCTGGAACAGAGATCGTGCGCCGCCACGGTCTGGCCCAGCGCGCAGATATCGTCGCGCTCGCCCTCGATGGTGAATAGCGCGGTCCGGCGGATGGCCTTGGGATTGACCTTCCTGCCCTTGTACTCGAGTTCGCCCTTGGGCAGGCGGTGCTCCTGGAACACCCACTGCACGGTCTCGAGATAGAACTCGGCGGCCATGTCGAGGACGGCGAAGTATTCGTCGTAGAAGGCCTTAATGGTCGCGGCCTGCTCGGTCTCGCCCTTGGACAGGTGATTGTAGAGTTCGACCTGCGCCTTGATGTGGCGCTCGGCATTCATGCTCATGAAGGCGGTGAGCTGGATGAAGCCGGGATAGACGCGCCGCGTGGCGCCGGGATAGCGCATCGGCACGCGGTGGATCAGGTTCTGCTCGAACCAGCTGATCGGCTTGCCCATCGCCAGCTCGTTGACCTTGGTCGGGCTGATGCGGGTGTCGATCGGTCCGGCCATCAGCGTCATGCTGCGCGGCTGGGCGGGGTTGTCGTCCTCGGCCATGATCGCCACTGCCGCCAGCGTCTGCACGCAGGGCTGGCAGACGGCGACGACGTGGACGCCGGGGCCCATCACTTCGAGGAACTCGATCAGGTGCTCGACATATTCGTCGAAGCCGAAGCGGCCGTTCCAGACGCCGACGTCGCGGGCATTGGCCCAGTCGGTGATGTGCACGTCATGGTCGGGCAGCAGCACGCGCACGGTATCGCGCAGAAGGGTCGCGAAGTGCCCCGAAAGAGGCGCGACCAGCAGGACCTTGGGCTGCGGCGGCACGCCGACCTTGGCAAAGCGCAACAGGGTGCCGAAAGGCGACGCAAAGACCTCCTCCTCGCGCACCTGGACCATCTGGTTGCCGTACTTCACCTCGGAAATGCCGAAGGACGGGCGGCGATGGGTCAGGGTCGCCCGGGTCGTCATCTCGCACAGGGCACTGGCTGCCCGCCAACTGTCGAGGTTCGCACTCCCGCCGCCATTGAGGGTCTGACCCGCCGCCGTCGCCCATAAACGGACCGGAAGCATCATATCGGCGGCGGTCTGGTACATCGCGTAAAGCATAAGGGGGCGACCGGTCCGGAATTTGCATCTTTGCGGGCACCTAAGACACAGACAGTCCCACCAATCGGGAGGGGTGGAGTCCATGGCCGAGGCCTCGCTCACCGTCAGTAGCAAGAACTATTCCTCTTGGTCGCTCCGCGGCTTCCTTCTCTGCCGGATTGCCGGTCTCGATTTCGAGGAGCGGGTCGCGCCCTGGGACGATCCGGCCACACGCGCGGAGCTGCTGCTGCTTTCGCCGTCCTTCCTGGTGCCCTGCCTGGAACATGGGCAGGTCAAGGTCTGGGACACGCTGGCCATCGCCGAGTATCTGCACGAAACCAAGCCGGCCGCCGGCCTGCTGCCGACCGATCCGGTGGCGCGCGCCCATTGCCGGGCGGTGTGCGGCGAGATGCATTCGGGCTTCGCCAACCTGCGCTCGGCGCTGCCGATGAACCTCAAGGTGCGCCACGACAGCTTCAAGGTCTGGGGCGGCGCGCAGGCCGACATCGAGCGGGTCGTCACGATCTGGCGCGAGTGCCTGCAGAAATATGGCGGGCCCTACCTGTTCGGCGCGACGCCAACCATGGCCGACGCCATGTACGCCCCGGTCTGCACCCGCTTCGCCACCTATAACGTGAAGCTCGATCCCGCCTCGGCCGCCTATCGCGACCTGATGCTGCGTTTCCCCGCCATGATGGAATGGACGGCGGCCGCTAAGGCGGAGCCGGAGGAAGTCGAGGAACTGGACGTCGAGTTCTAGTCGCGAGTTCTAGCTCCCCGCCGCGCGCCGTAACTCCAGTTCGACGCGGCCGATCCGGATGCCCCATTTGCCGACGGTCGCCTTGTTGATCAGCGAACCGTCGGTGTTGAGGGCGAGGACGTCGGAGAAGTCGACGGTCCAGCCGCCCAGGCTCACGGCATATTCCAGTCGCACCGCCTTGCCTTCGGTCCAGGCACGCGCCTGGCCGACCACGTCCTCGCGCGTGCCGACATAGGTGCCGGGCGCGGTACGCTCCAGCCGCCAGGTCTTGCGATCCTTCTCGCCGTCGGCATAGGCGAAGTCCTCGACCAGGGTCAGCGTCTTGCCGTCCCACGCGCCTTCGATGACGACATCGAAGCGGCGCTGCGAGCCGGTCCAGCTGTTGGTGAAGACGCCCTGCCCGACGGTACGGCCGGGGAAGAACTGCTCCAGCACCAGCGGCGGCGCCGAGATGGCGATGGGCGCTTCCGGCGGCGAGGCGCAGGCGCCCAGCAGTGCCAGGAGACCGAGCGGTGAGAAACGATGTGGCGGAAAGGTGGGCGACATGGCCGTTCTACGAACGCCGTGAGGTCGCCGGATCACGCACTTCTTGAAGCCCCTCTTCGCACATCTTCTGCCGCGGGGTCGCCCCTTGTCGCTTCCCCTGCCGCCGCGCAGACTTCCGGCAACGATCGGAGGAAACAATGAACATCACCCGCCGCAGCGCGGTCGCAGGCCTCGCGGCCCTGCCGGCCTTCGGCGCCAGCGCCCAGCAGACGTTCCCCTCGAAGCCGCTCACGATGATCATCCCCTTCCCGGCCGGCGGACCGGCCGACACGTTCGGGCGGCCTCTCGCCAAGGGCATGAGCGAGCGGCTGGGCCAGGCGGTGGTGGTCGACAACAAGAGCGGTGCGGCCGGGGTCACCGGCATCGACTTCGTGGCCAAGGCCGCGACCGACCCGCATATCCTCGGCCTCCTGAGCGCCAGCGCGGGCGCCATCATGCAGAGCCTGATGCCCAAGATGCCCTACGATCCCGCGAGGGATATCGCGCCGATCACCCTGGTCGTGCGCGTGCAGGAGGTGCTGGTGGTCAGCACCAAGCTCGGCATCGACGACTTCAAGGGCTTCATCGCTTATGCCAAGGCCAATCCCGGCAAACTGACCTACGGCTCCGCCGGCACCGGCGGCATCACCCATCTCGCCACCGAGCTTCTGAAGCGCGAGGCCGGCATCGACCTTCTGCACGTGCCCTATCGAGGGGCGGCGCCCGCGACCAACGACCTGATCGCCGGCACGGTGAACTGTGCACTGCTCGACGTGCCTGTGCTGCTGCCGCACATCAGGTCGGGCGCGGTGAAGGCGCTGGCGGTCTCCTCGGACACGCGCGCCAAGCTGTTGCCTGAGGTGCCGACCATGGCCGAACTCGGCCTGCCCAAGGTGAATTCCGACAACTGGTACGCACTCGTTGCGCCGGGCGAGGCGCCGCTCGCGGCACGACAGAAGATCCACGACGCGGCGGTCGCGACCATCCGCTCGAAGGAAGTGAGCGATGCCTATGCCGCCGTCGGCGGCGTCGCGGTCGGCGATTCCTCCGCCGAGCTGGCGGCCTACATGCGCGCCGAAGTGCACAAATGGGCCGAGGTCATCAAGGCCGCCAACGTGAAGCTCGAGTAGCGATGCCTCTTCCGATCGAGCGCGGCCTGGCGAAGACCTTTGCCGGGCACATCCACTACAGGGCGTGCGGGCAAGGTCCCGTCGTGATGGTGAGCCACATCAACCAGCAAAGCTCGGCGCTGATGGTCGAACTGCTGCAGGCGCTGGGCCAACATTTCCGTGCGGTCGCCATCGACTATCCGAGCCACGGCCACTCCGACCACATCGACTGGCAGCCGCGCATCGAGGATTACGCGCGCGCCGTGATCGAGACGATGGATGCGCTGAAGATTGAGCGTGCCTTTGCGCTTGGTGAAGCGGTGGGCGCGGCAGTGTCCATTGCGCTCGGCAGCGGCTGGCGTGACCGCATCGACAAGGTCGTGCTGGTGAACACGCCGTACTTCACCGACGACGCCACCGCGACCAAGGACATTGCCGACATCGCCAAGGTCCGGCCGCAGGATGCCACGGGCTTTCCCACGCCGCGCAGCATCGACTTCCTGTTAACGAACGACCCCGAGCATGCGCCGATGCAGCCGACGCAAGGCTGGATGGACCGCATCAACGTCGCGCAGTTCGAGATCGGCCGCGATCGCTGGCAGGCCATGCAGGCGCTGGCCAAGTTCGATACGCTCGCCGGCATGCAAGCCCTCGCCTGCCCGACCCTGATGCTCTACGGCGAGCACTTCATCTATGGCCGTCACCGCGCGCTGCTGCAGGCGCGCTGCCCGCACGCCAGGATCGAGACCATTGCGAACGGCCGCTTCTGCATGACATGGGAACGCGCGACCGACGTTGCCGGAAGGGCGCATGCTTTCCTCTCTTGATCGCTTCACCGCGAAGCTGGCGCGTTTCCCGCGCCTCGGCCTCGCGCACCTGCCGACACCGCTGGAGCCGATGAAGCGGCTGACGGAGCACCTCGGCGGACCGAGACTCTGGGTGAAGCGCGAGGATTGCACGGGTGTCGGCTTCGGCGGCAACAAGCTGCGCAAGCTCGACTATGTTTTAAGCGAAGCTCTGGCCGCCGGCGCCGACACGCTGGTTTCGGGCGGCGTGGTGCAATCCAACAGCCAGCGCCAGGTCGCGGCCGCCGCGGCAAAGCTCGGGCTCGACTGCCATCTCGCGGTCTATCACGGTCGCCTCGCGCCGCCCTCGCCCGACTACGGGAAGACAGGCAACGCGCTGCTCAACCGCCTGTTTGGCGCGACCCTGCACGACGTGCCGTGGAACGGCGACCGCAACGGCGCGATCCGCGACCTTGCCGAGCGGCTGCGCGCCGACGGCCGCAAGCCCTACCTCGTGCCCTACGGCGTCTCCAACGGGCTGGGCGCCGTGGCCTATGCCTCGACGGTGGCGGAGATCGCCGCGCAATCGCAGGCGCTGGGATTCGCGCCACACTCGATCGTCCATTGCACCGGCAGCGGCGCCACGCAGGCCGGGCTGGTCGTCGGCGCGCGCGCCTGCCTGCCCGAGACGAAGATCGTCGGCATCGACATCGACGCCGAGCCTGAGCGGGTGCGCCGCGACGTGCTGGCCTGCACCGAAGGCGCGGCTGACCTGCTGGAGCAGCCCTTCGTGCCCGACGATGTCGAGGTGGTCGCCGGCCATGCCGGTCCCGCCTATGGCGTGCCGCACGAAGCGACGGTCGATGCCATCAAACTGGCTGCGCGACTGGAAGCCCTGGTGCTCGACCCGGTCTATTCCGGCAAGGGACTGGCCGGGCTTTTAGCCTTGATCGCCGCCGGGCGCTGGACCAGGGACGAGGACGTCGTCTTCGTCCATACCGGCGGTGCGCCCGCTCTGTTCGCCTATCGTCACCTGTTCGATTGATCTCCGGAGACCAAAAAGATGCTCGACGCCGAAGCCCGCATGCTGCTCGACCTGATGGAGGAGGCCAACAAGGCCGGCCGCCCCAAGCTCGAGTCCCTGCCGCACGCGGTCGGCCGCAAGGCGGTCGACAAGATGTCGGAGGACAGCGAGGCCGATCCGCCCGAGGTCGCGGAGACGATCGACGGTGCGTTCGCCGGACCGGGCGGAGAGATCCGCTACCGGCGCTATCTGCCTACAGGACTGACCGCCGGCACCCTGCCGACGCTGGTCTACTATCACGGTGGCGGCTTCGTGATCGGCAACATCGAGACACACGATTCGACCTGCCGGCGGCTTGCGAACAAAAGCCGCTGCCAGGTGATCTCGATCGACTACCGCCTGTCGCCCGAGCATCCCTTCCCCGCGCCGATCGACGACGGCATCGCCGCGTTCCGGCACGTGCGCGACAATGCCGCCACGATGGGCGCCGATCCGGCACGCCTCGCGGTCGGCGGCGATTCGGCGGGTGGCGCGGTGGCCGCCGTCGTGTGCCAGGCGATGCGCGACGCCAGGGAAGCGGGCCCCGCCTTCCAGATGCTGATCTATCCCGCGACGGATTCCAGTAAGGAGAGCGGCTCGCGCAAATCCTTCGCCGAGGGATATTTCCTGAGCAAGAGCCTGATGGACTGGTTCTGGAAGGCCTATGTGCCGGCCGGCACCGACCTCGCCGACCTGCGCCTGTCGCCGCTGCTCGCGAAGGACTTCGCCGGGCTGCCTCCGGCCTTCGTCCTCACCGCCGGCTTCGACCCGCTGCGCGACGAGGGCCGCGCCTATGCCGACCGCCTGATCGATGCCGGCGTGAAGACGACCTACGTCAACTACCCCGGCACCATCCACGGCTTCTTCTCGCTGACGCGGTTTTTGAAGCAGGGGCTGAAGGCGAACGATGAGGCCGCGGCGGTGATGGGGGCGTTCTTCGGGACTTAACTCCCGTCGTCACAACAAACACCCCGTCGTCCCGAGCGGCGAGCCGCAGGCGCGCAGTCGAGGGACCTCTTTTCGTTTCGACACACTGTGCGCCGGAAAAGAGGTCCCTCGACTTCGCTGCGCTTCGCTCGGGACGACGGCGGTTAGTTAAGGAGCCGAACGAACCCGACCGGCCGGTCGAAGCCTTTCAGCACGACCTCTTCCTCGCGCTTCGAGACCTCGGCGATGACGCCCTGCACCGCGGGATCGTCGGCCACGGCGCGACTGAGCACGATGTCGCCGCCCGCGCTCTGCCCCTGCAGGCGCGCGGCCATGTTCACGGTCGAGCCGAAGTAATCGAGCCGGTCGTTCAAGGTCACCACCACGCTCGGCCCCATGTGCACGCCGAGCTTGAGCGTCAGCTCCTGGTCGGCAATCCGCGCCTGCATGGAAAGCGCCGCCCGCACCGCGTCGGCGGGGTCGCCGAACGAGGCCATCACCGCGTCGCCGATGGTCTTCACCACCGCGCCGTCATGGTCGCGCACGATCGCGGCCAGCAGCGCGAAATGCTCGCGCACGACATTGTAGGCGGCACCATCGCCCATCCGTTCGTAGAGCGCGGTCGAGCCGCGCAGGTCGGAGAAGAGCAGCGCCACCTGGCTCACCCCCGCCTCGTCGCCCGGCCGCAGGGTCGCGGCGGCGAACAGATCGCGGAAGGCCTGGAGCGAGATCACCTCCGGCACGGTCAGCGCCTCGCGCGTCCAGGTCCGGTCCTCGATCAGCGCCGCCAGCTCGAAGACCGCCTCGTTCACGAACTCGATGGTTCCCGCCTCGCCGGAAGCAGGCAGCGCCTCGACACCGCTCGCCGTGATGCGCAGGCCGGGGAACGGCCCGCCTTCATGCTCGACATCGACCGTCGCGCCGGGATGGAGCGTGCGCAGCCGGTAGCGGCCCGGCGGCAGGTCGACCGCCACGCTCCGCCGCTCGCCCGGCGCCAGAAGGAGCTGGACCACGACATGCGGCGTCGCCATCGGGCCAGAGAGGCAGAACCCGCCCTCCATCAGCGGCCGCACCGCCGGCGCGGGCGCAAAGGAGAGTTCGACGTTCTTCTCGAAGTCGCGGTCGTAGTCGATGTTGCAGGAGGGACAGTGCGCGCCGCGCGGCAGCTCGGAGAGCGCCGAGGCGCTGAGCTTGGGCCCACGGCAGTTGGTGCAGAGCAGGTCCCACTTCATGGTTAAAAGCCCCGCCCGCACCGAGGCGAGGCAGGCTTCGATGGCGGCGCGCGGCGCCACACCGATCTGGCGCGCCAGCTTCTTGGGCTTGAGGTGCAGAAGGTCGCTCGCCATGCCGCCCAGCACCGTACCGGTCAGCACCCGGCCGAGCCCGTTGCCGTAGGGGCTGCGGTCGATCTCCGCCGCCATGGTCATGGCGCGCTCGAACGCGCCCGGCGGCAGCGCCGGCGCCGGCAGCTCGAACGGCGTCTCGCGCTCGCCCTTGAGGAAGGACACGGCCTCCAGGATGCGCTTGCCGATGGCGGTGCCCGCCTGCTCGGCCAACCGCTTGCCGAACAGCCGGCCGGTCAGGGTCAGCGGCTCCCATTCGAGCGCGTAGCTCACCACCGAGCCGCCCTTGCCGTCGGGCGCCAAATCGAACACCGGCCCGAAGCGGCGGAACGGTCCCCGGGAGAAGACCCGCGTCACCCGGAAATGCCGGCCTGCGACCCACTCGTAGGGCTTCTCCTCCCATTCCAGCGCGAACCCCGCCGCCTTGCCCCGGCCGCGGCGCAGCACCGTGCCGTTGGGCTGCGGCATCTCCTCCAGCGCATAGGGCGGCAGGCCCATCGCCTCGTTGAACCGGTTGGTGTCGGCCAGCACCGGCCACAGCACGGCGGGCGGCAGATCGAAGGTCCAGCTCCAGGTGCGGCGCGAGAGAGGCGGCATGGGGTTGGGAGTGTAGCATCCGGGCAGGTGGATTAGGCGTGGGAGATCACGGGTAGGTGAGGTTCTCCGTGATCAAAAGCAATTCCGAGTAACTCAGCTCAATCCTCACCGCCTTCGAGTACGACACCGGTGACCGAAATCGGCCCCAGCGCCGAGATTGCCAAATCTGACTCAGCAGAACCAACCGCATAGAGACAAGCAACGCTTGGATAACGAAGAGCGCACAAAATCGACGCTAAAACATGCGGCTTCGGACCAAGCGGCACGAGAAGAACGTTATGTGACTTAACCGCGCTAGCTACTAATTCTTCGAGTTGCCGTGCCGTGGATTCCACGTCCATAAGCGGAAACACCGCAAAGCGATCCTCGGCCAATCGCAAGAACTCGGCATTCATTTTTCGCGCATACTCGAGTGACAATTGATTAGCCTCGTTTGAGGCAAAAAATCCGAGCATTTCATCTGGCTCAAGATCGTCAACAACCGCCAGGGGCGACAGGCCGTCAAATCCCAAACCGAAAATTGCGAGCGACTTACGCTGAGCATCCAGAACACCTTCGAGTCCCGGCATTGCTATTACGTTGCGAACCACACGAAATGGATAGTTTCCTTCATATTTTCCAGCTGAATAGCAGAAATCAATATGGATGACTTGGCTCTCGGTCGAAAAACGAAACCAATTAATCAATGACGCATACCAAACTCGCGACATCGAGGAATAGTCGACAAGAATCCGAAGCGCGCGGCCTCGAGATAAACCAGCGATTTTCCGCAGACTTTCGAGGATAACTGTATCGTCATTGCTCGCACATAGTATTGGCGAGCATTCAAGCTCTTTAGAAAAAAACGTATCGTTTTGCTTACGCTCGAAATGATCTCTCCGTTCGGAAAAGCCGAACACCAGTATTTGACCTAGTCGACTACGATCAATCCGACTTGCGAGATTCCGCGCACGCATTTCGTAGCCAGAAGCAAAGATCGAAACATCATAAGATGACGCTTCCAATTCCTCATGGGTTCGGCTCACGACGTGTATCTTCATTGGCCTCTACCCGACAGCTCTAGCGTCAGTTGGCGACGCCCCACTTGAGCAACATTGATGGATCGCCCCTTACGAGGCAGCAAACGAAAATGCGGCGCAAGAATGTAGGCAAGCCTAAAGACGCTCTTGCCATGAGGAAGCTGATCGCGAGGCTCATCACGATAGCTAGGATACAGCAAACCGCGACCTACGGCCGTCTTGATGATCCCTTCGTATTGCTCAAATTGCGCATCCGAAAATTCAACAGAGCCGTACTGATCAGTAGATATCCGTCGCTGATGCAACAAACGCGCGAACTCTTCTCCCAAGTCTATCAAGAAGGCATGAGTGATTGGACCGAACTCTCCCTTCGCTCGAATACTAGTTAACTGAGAAGCGGAGATTTGAACCAGAATCTCGTTCTGATCTTGGCGGGGAATGAGTCTTCCACGAGGCCTATGCCCAACCCATCGGGTCGCAGCAAACAGTCGGTTAAATATCTGCACCAACCGACGTGGATTACCATCGCCACATCGGACAACCATTGTCAGGCCAGAATAGATATCGCTTTTAGCTGCACCTCGGAGCTGCTGTACCTTCTCTCGAATCAATACAGCAGGCTTTATTTTCCGACCGATCGAACTCGCAAAATGACCACTAAGCCTAGTCTTCTCTCCCGCATCATCCGCTTCCTGAAACAATCTATAAAATCTACTTACACGCTCACTAGTCTTAACATCGGCATGAGGCCCAAGCGTAGCCATTGCTTGATTTAGGTAAATGCTACGCGACCCGGCATCCAATATCTCTGAAGGCCCGAGCATTGCTTCAAAGAATCCTGGCTGAAGACTGAGTTTAGAATAGTCCGCTCTTCGCTCCACGATTTTTCGGGCAAACGCCAGCCCATGCGAATGACCTCTTAGGCCCGGCGCGTCATCATCAACGTCAACCGTCAAATCCGAATCGATATAAATATATTCGAAGTCTTGCCCGTGAATAAGCTCCGCCTTGGTATTGGTCTCCAAGGTGTAATGACAGTAGGGCATCGTTGTAATCTTAAATATCAAGTCGCCTGACGCTGACCGAAGAAGTGAGTTGAGAACACGCTGGTGCATCGGATCCAGAAATTCCGCCTCGTCCAGTGCTACGATCCATTTACCGTGAGGCGGCATCCCGATAATATCGCTGAGTATTGGCGCGGCGACATGAATGGGCGCCAGTAGTTCAACTGAAAACTCGTCACCGGTTGATCCAGCAGGGAGATCCTTCAGCGTGCATCCTCGTGCTCGCGCCTCTACCAGATTTCTCTGACGAACATATTCGATTCTTCGTATCTGACTTTCGAGCGTCGAGATCGAGATGCCGTTGGCGAGAAAATCGACATTCGAGAACCAAATCGAAGCGATCTGCTTAACGAACTTCTCCTCATTATTAGATCGATCGGGAACATTATCAGAGTAGTGGTCAAGGCAACTTTTTGCAGTTCGCAGGAATGCCATCACGGCAGCGACATTCAGGCGCCATTGGAAGAACTCTTCAGTTTCGGCTTCGGTTTGCCAAGGCTTATTCTTAAGAGCGCTTACCCATTCTAGACGCATAGGCACGTAAATGCCGATGAAAGCTCTCTCAGCCACAATTTGCTTAGCTTCTGGATCGTCAAACAGACGCAGGTGATCGTGACTTAGCATTTTCGCGAGCGCAGTCTTACCTGAGCCTCGCGCACCCAACAGAATGTGGTTCTTCTCGCTAAATAAACGCCGAAAGGAAACAGTCGGCACGAATGTAGCGGCGATTTCCTGTGGCGACAGGTAACGCGCATTGTCTACTTCGAAGAGATTTCTAATTCCGGCCATGAGAGTCCATCAAGGAGTGGCAACGATGGCGTAGTCGAATCCGCCTTTAGTTCCCATCAGACGAAATTTTTCGGGAACAGCTTTAGGCAGAAGATTCCAGAGGACATCGCTATGAAGATAAGAAACCAGAGGCCAATTGTTCGCGATCATCTCATGCGTTGCATGTCCGTGCGATGCAATCGCAGCCGCAACGGCATCGCGGATCTTTTTCTCTATCTTACTGGCATCGTCGTATGTGCCGTAAGGAACAACATGCGGAATGCCGTGATAGTCTTGAACGCTTTCCACCCAACCTCGAATACCAGCGAAGGTCCAGGACTTAATGCGACCGAAGACTTGCTCAGACTCGACATCACGCCCATGAACTTCAATGAGATGGAACTGATTCCCAACAACACCTGCATAGTCCACCGGCAAAGACACCGAGAAACTGCCACAAGCCAGCGTCACGATTGGATGATGTTTGTTATCGGCCAGTATCTTCACTCGCGGCTTATGCTTATGGCCATGGATCATGATATCGAAGCGCTCTTCGTAGAGGACCGATAGAAGATTTTCTGCATTCACTAGAATACTGAAATCCGGATGATCTGGCGTAACTTCACTATATTGATGTGGATGATGATGCATTACGAAGATTTTGAGCTTCGCCGCATCAATTTTCATATTCTTGAGCTCTGCTTTGAGAATATCCAAATCTTCCTGACGCGCTCTTCCATGATGCGGCGCTTGATCAGGGAAGTCGAATGCGGCCGAATTGAACGTTACAAAGACAGCATCAGGTTCGTCATGAATTAAGAAATATGGTGGGCGATCTAGCTGACGAATAGCATCTCGAGACTTCTTGCGGAAAAGGTCCGCTGCTTCCATCAAAGCTGTAAACCGATAGCCCTTCCAAAAGGACGGAGAACCAACAGCATCATCCAGTTTGCAAACTGCCCAGTTCAAGTCGTGATTTCCCGGAACAAAGATGATGCAGTCGTTTTTCACTCCAAGAATTTTGGCAACTTTTGTCAGCACCAATTCAGCATGCCGAAATTGTTCCGGAGTACCGTGGTCAGTGATATCACCAGGAACAACAAGAAAATCTGCGCTTTTGATGTGGCCCTCGACCATCTCTTTCAGATAGTCAAGATAGCCTTTCTCACCTGAGAAGGACGGAACGCCTCCTGGCTTCAGATCAAAGTGGCGTGCTTTGGGACCGATATGGAGGTCGCTGACTACAGCGATACGAGCTGCGCTCATGCCGAACAACGAACGTTAGAAATATTTGAGAAAATCAATTCTTCGCCCGTCCGTCGATTCTCAACAAAACCCGCGATATTACGGACAACCGAAATCTTATCTCGCAACCAATGGTCGAGTCCATTTCGTATCTCTGCGCAGTCATGGTAGCTCAGCAAAAAGTACGCCCCCACCCGATCAATGTGAGCTAAAATATTTTTGAGGCGCGTGAGATCATCCTCAGAAAACATCGTTGGTCCATATTCTCGGAAAATCCGCTTTGTTGAAACAAAGTACGGTGGATCGAGATAAACAAAATCATTCTGTCGAACATGAGTTCGAACAATCGACTCAAAGTCCGCAGCGACAAGCTTTGCCGGCTGCAGCGCATCACTATACAGTTTGAGTTGCTCAGAATCGGGCATCGGCCCGCTTTTCCACCCGCCGTATGGGACATTAAATTGTCCCGCCAAGTTCGTACGGTACAGGCCATTGAAGCACAGCCTATTTAGATAAATAAAACGCGCAGCAGCTTGATACTTCGTGAGCTTTGCTGGCTCTTGCTTTCGAACTTTTAGATACGTGGACTTATCCCGAGATAGCGCTTGAAGATTACGCGCAACATAGACCGAACCGGTCTTGATTGTATTGTACGTGGAGATGAGGTCTTCGTTTTGGTCAGACAGAATCGCTAGCTGGGGCGCAACGGCAAAAAAGAGGCTGGCTGAGCCTACGAATGGCTCGATGTATCTACTGGCGCTCGCCGCAAGCCAATATGCCTTAAGATGCTCGATGCTCTTCCTTTTGCTTCCTGCCCATCGCAAAAATGGTGGTAGCCCATCCTTCAAAGTTGGGCGCATTTTCACAAGTGGGAGGACCAAGGCATTTTTCCAATGATAGCGCTCGTAGCGATTCTACCTGCTTTTGGTTGAATCGTCAGAGTTTTCCTCGTGGACGCTGACAAAAAGGCGAATCACGAGTTTTCTTTCAGGAGCCAGACAGCACAGCTTTCACAACGGACAGAAAAGTTCAGAGACGCGGCCTAAACCGCAGTAATTGTGGGCAATTTTGATTCGCGACGTATGGTCAGAACCATCGTTCGGCGGCAGAAGCCAAGGTCAGGCACAGCGGCAAAGTCAACTGACTTTCGTCGTTCGACGCGGCTCGATGTCGACGACGCGCCTTTTACGGCAACACCACCTTCACCAGCTTCCCGCCCCGCACGTCCACCCGCTTCATCATCGACCCGCCCTCGACGCTGTTGTTCGGCCCGTCCCACTTCACGGCGGTCGTGACGTACCAGACGCCGTCGGGGACGCGCGGGAAGGAGAAGCTGCCGGAGGCGTCGCAGGTCGAGCGGCGCATGGTCGAGAGGTAGAGCGGGTCGTCGCGGTCGAACTTCACCGGGCCCTGGGCGGAGGCGCGCGTGCCCTTGGTGTCGTTGCCGAAGATCGCCTTCATGCGGGCGCTGGCATAGGCGCTGTCGGGCACGAGGTTGGCGGCCTGGCCGGCGCAGGTGTGGGTCGTGCCGCCCGCCTTCATGCTGGCCGTGCCGCTCACCGTGTTGGCGCCGCTCTTCTTCGACCATTCGATCTCCGAGGCCTGGATCGGCGCCTGGAGCGCGTTGGGCTGCGGCGCGAAGGCCTGGTCGAACTGGGTGCAGCCGGCGGCGGCGAAGGCAAGGCTGAGAACCAGGATGATGCTCTTCTTCATGGGAGGGGCTGTCTCCAGATCGTGGGGCGAAAAGGGTAGACGTCAACGCAGGTTACGGGCCTGTGTTCCTTTTGTGGTTCGGCTAGGGTGGCGCCCATGACCCAAGACGCCTCCTTCAAAGCCTTCCCCCTCCCCGCCGGCAGCGCCGACTGCCACGTCCATGTCTACGGTCCCTACGACCGCTTCCCCGCCGTGCACGGCGGCAAGTTCGCGCCGCTGCAGGAGACGCCGGTCGAGGCGCTGCTGGCGCTGTGGGACCGGATGGGCATCGCGCGCGGCGTGATCGTCCATGCGCTGGCGGCCGGCGGCGACAACGAGGTGACGCTCGACGCGCTGCGCCGCCATCCCGACCGGCTGCGCGGCGTGGCGCTGCTGAAGCCCGAGGTGAGCGAGCGCCGGCTCGACCAGCTGAGCGAGGCAGGCTTCAAGGGCGTGCGCATCAACCTGCTGCGCCAGGACGGCAAGCCGGTCTCCTCGGGCGGCATGAGCCTCGAGGACCTGACGGCGCTGGCGCCACGCCTGCATGCGCGCGGCTGGCACGTCCAGCTCTGGGTCGAGACCGGCGATCTCAAGGAGCTGGCGCCGACCCTGGAGAAGATGCCGTTCGACTTCGTGATCGACCATATGGGCCGCACCATGGCCGACAAGGGCGTGGATTATCCGGGCTTCCGGGATTTCTGCGAGAAGCTCAAGACCGGGCGCTACTGGTGCAAGCTCTCGGGCGCCGACCGCAACACGCGCCAGGGCGCCGGGCCGGGCGCGGCCTATGACGATACCGCGCCGTTCATGGAGGCGCTGGTCGCGGCCAATCCCGACCGGCTGGTCTGGGGCAGCGACTGGCCGCATGTCGGCCACGACGCCAAGGCGATCCCGCAGGAGGCCGACCTGCTGCGCACCTTCTTTCGCTGCGTCCCCGACGAGGCGGTGCGGAAGAAGATCCTCGTCGACAATCCGAAGACGCTCTACGGGTTCTGATCTCCCCGTCGTCCCGAGCGAAGTCGAGGGACCTCTTTTCCGACGCACGGCGTGTCGAGACGAAAAGAGGTCCCTCGACTTCGCTGCGCTCCGCTCGGGACGACGGAAATTATTGTTCCGTCGTTGTGGCGAGTTCACCGGCGGCCAGGACGACGATCTCGCCCTCGGCCAACGGCCGCCAGTGGCCCGCGGTGACGGGGACGCTGGCCAGCAGCGACAGTTCCTGCGCGTCGTCTGTGGGATGGAGCGCCACGCCCGCTTCGGCTTCGGGGGCGGCGTGCGTGCCATGTTCCGCGCGGTGCCGATGGCGGAACCACAGGCCCGGCCCTACCGAGCCGTCGGCCTGGCGGCGACGATGGCCGTGGCCGAACACGAACTCGCCATCGCTGTAGAGGAAGTTGAAGGTGCCGAGCGGCCGCGTCTCGGCGGCGAAGGCGGCGATCGTTTCGAGTCTCAGCCCAAGCGGCGGCGCGCGGCGATACCATAGCGGCGCCAGGCGTTCGAGCAGCAGGCAGAAGGCGCTTTCGGAATCGGTCTGGCCGACGGGATGGAAGCGATGCGCCGGATCGGCGGCGCGCACCGCGACCTCCTTGAGGTCGCCATTGTGCGCGAAGAGATGCGTGCGGCCGCCCAGCTCGCGCACGAAGGGCTGGGTGTTGGGCAGGCTGTTGCCGCCCTGCGTCGCGTGACGGATGTGCGAGATGAGCTGCCGCGTCGGCAGGGTGTGGCGCTCGATGAAGTCGAGCCACGGGCTGTGGCTCGCGGGCTCGGGCTCCTTGTAGAGCCGGACCTCGTGGCCGTCATGGAACGCGACGCCCCAGCCATCGACGTTGCCGGTCGTCACCGCGCCATGGGCCGCGAACTTGCGCAACGA
Source organism: Reyranella sp. GW821-FHT12G01 (assembly GCF_058806575.1). NCBI lineage: Bacteria > Pseudomonadati > Pseudomonadota > Alphaproteobacteria > Hyphomicrobiales > Reyranellaceae > Reyranella > Reyranella sp. GW821-FHT12G01. The sequence continues at coordinate 1,501,780 of NZ_JBXAPV010000001.1, read as the reverse complement.
GAAGCTGGCGCGCGTCGGCTTGCGGCTGGACAGGCAGAAGAGTTCGCACATGAGGTAAAGGTCCTTCGCTTGCGCTCAGGATGACACCGTTTTCGGCATCGGCGCACTGCGCAAAATTCTGTCATCCTGCGCGCAGCGAAGGACCTTTATCGGAGAGGCATCACACGTGACTCACCACGACAACTGGGGCTGGCGTGCCCGCATCGGGCTGTTCATCGTCGGCAACGAGGCGGTGCCGGAGGCGGAATGGTGGGCGATGGCGCCGCCCGGCGTGTCGGTGCATGCCGCGCGGGTGACGGCGTCGACGCCGTGGGCGAAGTGGCGCGAGGGCAAGAGCGGCGTCGATCTCGCCGACGATCTCGCGCGCGGCGCCAAACAGTTCTCGACCATGAAGCTGCAGGCCGTCGTCTTCGCCCACACGTCGAGCAGCGTCGTGGGCGGCAAGGGCTGGGACGAGGCGACCGTCGACGCGCTGTCGGCGATCGTGCGCTCGGGCATCGCGGGCGACGAGGCCAAGGTCACGACCAACGGGCTCGACACTTTGGCAGCACTTCGTCATTCGGGCGTGAAGCGGCCGTTCCTCGTCGTGCCACCCTGGTTCCCCGACGACACCGCCGCCGCCGCGTTGCGCTACTACGCCGACCACGGCATCACGCCGGTCGGTCACCTGCGCCTCGATCCCGGCCGCAAATGGCGGGACGTGCCGCCGCAGGATCTCTATCCGCAGGGCATGGGCTTCGAGCAGGAGATCGAGCCGCTCTACGCGCAGATCCGCAAGGCCTGCCCCGCCGAGGCCGACGGTGTCCTGATCGGCGGCACCGGCTTCCGCTGCGTCGGCATTCTGGAAACGCTGGAACGCGACCTCGGAAGACCGGTGATCAGCGCCAACCAGGCGAGCCTGTGGCATTGCCTCAGGATGACGGGCATCCGCACGCCCATCGAAGGGTATGGGGCTTTACTTCGCTCTTAAGAAACCCGTCGTCCCGAGCGGAGCGCAGCGTAGTCGAGGGACCTCTTTTCGCCTCGACACACCGTGCGTCGGAAAAGAGGTCCCTCGGCTACGCTCGGGACGACGATCAGGTCGCCAGCAGATTGAGCTTCTTCAGCAGCTCCCGCTCCTGCTCCATCGTCTTCGCCATCTCGTCGCGATAGGCGGGGCCGTCGAGGAGGAGCAGCGGCTGGTCGACGTTTTCGAGGAACTCGAGATGCTTGGGCTCGCCCGCCGCTTCGCGGAAGGCGTCGGCGAGGATCTTCACCACGGCGGGGTCCATGCCCTTCGGCCCGATCAGGCCGCCCGGGCTGTCGACGGCGATCTCGAGGCCGAGCTCGCGCACGGTCGGCACCTCGGGGAAGCGCTTGGCGCGGACGGCGGTGAAGACCGCGAGCAGGCGCAGCTTGCCGGACATCACGAACGGCGCCCAGCCCGAGGACTCCGACGCGAAGTCGATCTCGCCGCCCATCAGCGCGCGCAACGTGTCGGCCGTGCCGCGATAGGGCGCGTGCGTCCAGGTGAGGCCCTGCTTCAGGCCGAGCGCTTCCATCGCGAGATGCTGCGTCGAGCCGGCACCCAAGGTGCCCCAGTTCAGCTTGCCCGGATTGGCCTTCGCATAGGCCAGAAGCTCGGGCAGCGTCTTCCACGGCGCATCGGGGCGCACGACCACGCCCATGACGAAGCCGGTGATCTGCAGGATGTAGGTCAGGTCCTTGATCGGATCGTACTTGAGCGACGCGTTCACCATCGGCTGGCGCAGCACGCTCATGTGCATCTGGCTGATCGTGTAGCCATCGGGCTTGGCGTCCTGCAGCGCGAGCGCGCCCAGCACGCCGGCCGCACCGCCCTTGTTGTCGACGATGACCGGCTGGCCGAGCTTCTTGGCCGCCGATTCGGCCAGGATCCGGAAGCCGGCATCGGCCGGGCCGCCGGCGGCCCACGGAATGATGAGGCGGATCGGCTTGTCGGGGAACTTCCCCTGCGCGCGCGACGGTGCAGCGGCGGCCAGCGGCAGGAGCGCGGCGCCCGCGAGGGCGGCCCTTCGTGTCAGACGAGTCATGGCGATGTGTTTCCCTTCCCCAGCAACAGGCTATCGTTACGAGAGTGGGCCGAGCAAGGACCGCGCCGCACAAAGAAAATCGGCCGGCATGAAGCCGGCCGATCCATCTGTTCCGGAAAGAGAAATCAGGTCTGCTGGATGGCCGAGAGGATCCAGCCGCCGCCCCGGCTGCGCAGGAAGGTCCACACTTCGGTGGCCTCGGTGCGCACCTGGTCGTTGCCCTCGACGATGCGGCCATCGGCGACGTTGCGGGTGACGTCGATCATGCTGAAACGCATCGCGACGGTCGCGTAGTCCATCGCGCCTTCGCTCCACGCCTCGGACAGGTCGCCCTGCTCCAGCTTGACCGCGTCGACCTTGTTCTCGACGCCGCGGCTCGCATTGGCCGCCAGCTCCTCGGAGAAGTAGCCCAGCATCTCGGGCGTCACGAGGCCACGCAGCTTGCCGAGGTCGCCGGCGCTGTAGGCCGCCTGCACGTTCGTCAGCAGCGCTTCGAAGGCGTTGTAGTCCTGCTCGACGATGGCGAGCGGCTGCGTGGCGACCGCCGACGCAGCGCCTGCACCGCCGAACATGCCGCCGATCATCGACTGCGGCTGCGCGCTGGAACGGGCCATCGAGTCAGGCAGCGCCTGACGCGGCGACAACGGATTGGCGCCGGGCGCGTTACCGGCATAGGCCGTGGCGCCGGCCGCCGCGGGCGCACCGCTGCGCGACTTCCACAGGCGGACGGCGAGATAGGCCAGGCCGCCGATCAGCAGGATCTGCAGCAGGAAGCCCAGCATGCCCGCCATGCCGGCCAGGCCGGCGCCGAAGCCGCCGCCGAACAGCATGCCGATCAGGCCGGCGCCCAGCATGCCGCCCATCAGGCCCGACAGGAACGGATTGCGCTGCATGAAGCCGGGCTTCGCGCCGGTCGCGGCCGTGCTGGCCGGATTGGCGGACGGGCTCTGCTGCTGCGGCGTGGTGCTGCGCTCGACCGGCTTGGAGGTCGGCGCGGTCTGGGTCGGCGCCGGCGCCTGGCCGGACTTGCTGCCGCGGCTGCCCGAGCCGCTGCCGCCGCCCGCCCGCGCATCGGCGGGCGACGGGGCCAGCGACGGCACCGCAATGATCAAAGCCGCGAGGATCGCGAGCCAGCGAAACTTGGTCATTTGGACATCCCTGTTGCGACCGGGTTCGTCCCGGCCATTTTGCACACCGTATGTTAGGGCGATGAGCCCGTATTTCAAGGGCGCAACCGCCCTGCGGGACGCGCCGTTTCATGTTTCATGCACATGCGAATTCCCGCCCGGATCGCCCTATTGGCTTTGATTCTTGCGCCCGGCATCGCCTCCGCCGAGGGCTGCCTCGATCAGGTGCGCGAGCTGGCCAAGAGCCAGAACATCTCCACCGAGCCGCCGACCGCCTCCCCCGACAAGGCGCCGGGGGCTCCGGGCCAGGGCACCGGCCCCGGCGTGACCTCCCGTGAACTCGGCCGCTCGGGCGGTGTGATCGAGCCGCCCCCGACCTCCGACCGCTCGGTCATCACCCCGCCGGCCACCACCGACAATCGCATGCCGACGATGCCGGACGTCTCGAAGCCTGGCACCCCGCCGACCACCGAGGCCGCCCGGGAGGAAGCCAAGAAGGACGCCGCGGTCGACCGGACGGCTCTACAGGCGGTGCTGGTGGCGGCCCGCGCCGAGGCCGAGCGCGGCCAGGAGGCAGGCTGCCTCGACGGGCTCAAAAAGGCTCGGGAGCTCCTCAAGCGCTCGGAAAAGTGACGCGATCCAGGCCACGTCCTCGAGATCGATCGGCCCCACTGCGAAGAACAGACTGACGCACGCAATCAGGAAAGTCGCGGCGACCGCGATGCGTTGTGGGGTCGGATCCGCCTTCGCTGGCATGACGCGATAGAGGATCCGTCCGCTGCGCAGTTCGACCCTTTGGGCAACGCGACGGCGGCGCCGACGCTCCGGCTCGCGCGGCAGCGACACCTGCTTCACGAACAACGCCTCCGGCGTCGAGCGTCGCACCCAGTCATCGGCGACATCCGTCGGTGCGGCTTCGAGGGCCGCGAGCGGATCGGGCGCGTCCTCCGTCGTCGACAGCACGACGGCAAGGCGCACCATCGTGAAGACGAGCCACGCGGTCGCGAGCGGGAGGCCGAGCCGAAAGGCGATATGCGTGTCCGGCGTCGTCCAGGTCCACACGCTGGCCGCGCCGCCAGCCACGGCCATCACGATGCCCGCGGCAAAGACCGCGATCGCGGTGAGACGAAAAAGAAGACGCGACGACATGCGCGCCATGATTGGCGGCGCTTCAAGGCGTCAATAAGGAAAGGATCGCGACATAGTGAATCGCAGCGGCAAGCAGTACCGAAGCGTGCCACAGCGCCTGCTGATACGGCAGCCGGCTCGAAAGATGGAAGATCGTTCCGAGCGAATAGACCACGCCGCCTGCGAGAAGCAGCAGCAGCGTCCCCCGCCCCACCGAGGCCAGCAGTTCGTCGATCGCGAACAGGCCGATCCAGCCCATCAGCAGATAGAGCACGACCGACAGCGATTCGATGCGCCGCGGCTGCAGGAGTTTCGCCGCGACGCCGATGGTCGCGCACGTCCACATCACAGCCGTGAGACCGCTCGACCACGGCTCGCGCAGCTTCAGGATCGTGAGCGGCGTGTAGGTGCCGGCGATCATGACGAAGATCGCCGCATGATCGAAGCGCCGCAGCCATTCGCGCCGCGGGCTGGCGAGACGGAGATTGTAGGCCGCCGAGCAGCCCAGCATCGCGAGCAGCCCCACGACATAGACGAGGATCGGCGCGACCTGCCATGGCATCGATGAAGACGTCGCCACGATCAGAATCGCGACGGCGCCGACGATGCCCAGGACCAGGCCGAGCGCATGGACGGCCGCATCGGCGCGCAGGTAGCGATCGAACGTCGGACCCGTCATGCCGCCAACATGTGGTCGCCGGCCGCGATGGGCAAGCCGTATAGACATCCCGTCGTCCTGAGCGAAGCCGCCCGCAGGGCGGCGCAGTCGAAGGACCTCTTTTCCGGCGCACGGTGTGTCGAAGCGAAAAGAGGTCCTTCGACTACGCTGCGCTCCGCTCAGGACGACGGGTGTCTAGCCGCGCGCCTTCCGGAAGGCGTTCTTCAGCACGACCTTGTCGCCGCGGAACTGGAGCAGGTCGCAGCCGGCGGTGCTGACTTTCTGGCCGCTCGCATCGGTCGCCACGAAATCCCATTCGAAGGTGCCGAGATCGCCCGCGACGACGACCTTCAGGTTCTCGAACTTGCCGTCGGGAAAGCGCTCGAAGAAGGCCTTCACGCCGTCGCGCACCGCCTTCTTGCCGACATAGGTCTTGCCCAGCCGTTCCATGCCGACCGAGGCGTGATAGACGCCGTCGTCGGCGAAGAAGCTCGCGACGAGATCGGGATCGTGGCTGTTCCAGGCGCCGCCGAATTCGGTGGCGCGCTCCAGTGTCATTCCGGCCAAGGCTTCCTCCGTTTCTCGTTGAGGCCAGTGTTGGCTCGCCTGCGGAGCGAGGCAAGGGCTACAATGACGCCAACAGAATTCCGGGGGAGACACGAGACATGTCCGACATCGCCTACACGCCGATCCTGCCCGAAGGCTGGCCGCGCCCGCGTGGCTTCTCCCACGCCGTCGTCGCCGCGGGCACGCGCAGCGTGCGCATCGCCGGACAGATCGGACGCGAGCCGGCGCAAGCGCACATTCCCGCCGACGCCGATGCCGGCGCCCAATGGCGCATCGCGCTGGGCAATCTCGTGACCGTGCTGAAGGCGGCCGGCGGCGAGCCGCAGCATCTCGTGGCACTGCGTGCCTACGTGACCGACATCGCCGAGTTCAATGCCGCCGGCGCGGCGGTCGGCGCCGCCTGGGGCGCCACGCTCGGCCGGCATTTTCCGGCCATGACCCTGGTGCAGGTCTCGGCACTGATCGATCCCAACGCCAAGGTCGAGATCGAGGGCGACGCAATCCTTCCCTGAGGCATCGGGGCCGCCAACGTTCGGAACCGAACGCTGGCGGCCTTGTGCCGCCCCTGAAAAGCAGGCATCGCCTTTTTGGGCATGCCGATTTCAAGTCGCTTCGTCGTCACTTCCACGATCCTCCTGCTGGGGGTCGGGTTGCTGACTCTGCTGGGCATCGTGGGCACGACCATCTGGCTCGGCGAGCGGGCGCAGGTCTATTTCGCCCTCGTCACCGAGGCGCGCACCACCCGGACGGCCGCGGTCGAACTGCGCAGTGCGTTGCAGACCGCGGAGTCGAGCCAGCGCGGCTATCTGGTGAGCGGCAACGAGATCTATCTCGCCCCCTACGACAGCGCCAAGGCGCTGGCAGAGCGGCATCTCGAAACTCTGCAGCGCGCCATGACCGCCGATGCGAGCGCCGAGCCGCTGATGCAGCGGCTCTCCACGGTCGTGGGCGAGAAGATCAAGGAGATGGACGATACGATCGCGCTCCGCTCCGGCCTGCGCGATGCCGAGGCGATGGCGCTGCTGCGGACCAATCGCGGCAAGGCGCTGATGGACGAGGCCAACGTCTTCCTCTCGGGCATCGTGCGCGCCGCCGAGGAACGGTTGGCCGAGGGCATCGCCGAGCAGCGCGAGAACGCATCCATGCTGCGCTGGGTCTCGATCATCGGCGGCCTCGTCATCATCCTCGTGGTCGCCGGCGTCGCGCTCACCGTGGTGCGCTATGCCCGCGAGATCGCGCAGGCGCGCGACGAGGTGCGCGTGCTGAACTCCACCCTCGAGGATCGCGTGGCGCGACGCACTGCCGATCTCGCCCAGGCGCGTGATCGCGCCGAGGTGCTGCTGGCCGAGGTCAATCACCGCGTCGCCAACAGCCTGACCCTGGTCGCGTCGCTGGTGCGGCTGCAGGCCAATGCGCTGACCGACCCCGCCGCTCGCGCCGCGCTCGAAGAGACGCAAGGGCGCATCCTGGCGATCTCGCTGGTCCACAAGCGGCTCTATAGTTCGGGCGACGTGCGTTTCGTCGAACTCAATGAATATCTCGCGACCTTGCTCGAGCACCTCGAGACGTCGATGCGGGCCGAAGGCCATGGCGGCATCTCGGTGCGCCACGAGCTGGAGCCGCTGAAGCTCCGGACCGACGCCAGCGTGAACCTGGGCGTGGTCGTCGCCGAATGGATCACCAACGCCTTCAAGTACGCCTACCCCGAGGGCACCGGCGAGGTCCGCATCCGCCTCACCCGCCTGGCCGACGGGCGCGGCGAACTCGTGGTCGAGGATGACGGCGTCGGACGGCAGGAAGGCGGTCCCGCCAAGGGCACCGGCCTCGGCACGCGGGTGGTCAAGGGCATCGCCCAGACCATGCGTGCGGAGGTGCGGTACCTGACACGCCAGCCCGGCATGGCCGCCCAACTGATCTTCCCGCTCTCCCTGGACTGACCTACAGTCGCTGGAGGGAATACGCGCCGCCGCCGACCAACCGCGGCGTACGGGGGGCACTTTCAAGCATGATCTCGTGGCCGAACCTGCCGGCGGCTCTCGCGGCTTGCCTGCTGGCAAGCAGCCCGGCGGCGTTTGCCCAGGGCGTGCCGCCTTCGGGACCGCCGGGCATCACCGCGCCGACCGTCTTCCCGCCGTTCAACGCCAACGCGCCGGCCTGTACGCCCCCGCCCGGTCTGCGCAAGGCGCTGGGCTTCGCGCAGGACAACGAGCGTGAATTCATCCAGGGCGTCGCGCGGGGCCTTGCTTTGGCGGCGCGGGATCGCGGCCTCGAATACCGCATCGCCCTCGCCCGCAACGATGCGGCGCTGATGATCGAACAGGTGCAGCAGTTCCGTGGCGCCGGCATCGGCGCCGTGGTCACCGCGCCGGTCGATCCGCCCTCGCTGGCGCCCAGCCTCCAGCAACTGATGTGGGGCGGCGTCTATGTCGGCGCCGTCGTCCCGCCGCCCGCGACGGAGATCCTGAACGCGCCGCAGTACCTCACCGGCAAGGTGCTGGGCGACGCCGCGGCCGCCTATATCCGCGACCGGCTGCGCGGACGGGCCAAGGTCGTGCTGCTGACCCACGACAGCCTGCAGTTCCTCGCCCCGCGCTTCGTCGCCATGCGCGATTCACTGAAGGGCATGCCGGGCGTCACCATCGTGGCCGACCTGTCGCCGCAGACAGTGACCAAGGCCGGCGGCAACGCCGCGATGCGCACCATCCTGCTCGCCCATCCCACGGTCGACGTCGTGCTGGGCGCGGACACGGTCGTGCTGGGCGCGCTCGAAGCGCTGCGAGCCGCCGGCAAGGCCCGCAACGACCAGTTCCTGGGCGGCATCGACGGCGAGCCCGAGGCGGTCGCCGAGATCAAGAAGGGCGGGCCCTACAAGGCGAGCATCAGCCTCGCCTCGCCGATCTTCGCCTATGCGCTGGGCCAGCACGCCGCCGACTGGCTCGAGGGCAAGAGCGTACCGCAGGCGATGGACATCCTGCCGACCGCGCTGTCGCTCGCCAACATCGCGCAGTACGAGGCCGACATCGCCGATCCCGGCAGCGTCTATCGCGATCCGGTGCGCCGCGCGGCCTATCTCAGGATGTACGGCAACATCTGCTACGATACGCGCGACCAGTACGTGAACTTCCCCTGGTCGTCCGAGCGGCGGCCTTAGCCGCCGCCGCCGGAGCTGAAACCGCCGGAGTTGCCCGAACCGGGGCCGGTGCCCGGACCCGTGCCGGGGCCGGTGTTGCCGCCCGTCGACGAGCCGGTGGAGCCCGAAGTGGTGGGCGTGCCGCCGACCGGACGCGAGGCGTTGGTGGTGGTGACCGCCTGTGTCGAGACGAGCTGCAGGTACGCCAGCCACGGCGCCAGCTTCGACGAGGGATCGGCATAGGGCAGCGCCTGGGCGTTCAGCGTCTTCACCGCCGCCTCGATCAGCACCTTGTCTCCCGGGCCGATGACGTTGCCGGTCGTCTGGGTCTGCTCGAACAGCGCCAGGTAACCCTGCAGCGTGTTGGGCGGCAGGATCACCGGCTCGAACGGCGCGCCGCCGGCCGGAACGAAGATCTGCGAACCGTAACGGACGGCGCGTTGCGTGCCCGCGGCATTGCTCGCGGTCATGCGATCGCCGAACAGGAACGTCGCCGTGGTCGAGCCATCGGCGCCCACGGTGACGGTCGCGATGCCGCCGCGCACGCCGATATGGGCGCTCGGCGTGTTGATGATGACGTCGGCCTTCTTGCTGATCGCGCCGCCGACAAAACGGAACGCGCCCTTGGTCGCGTTGATCGTGAGATCGCCGGCGCTGCGATTGGGATCGTAGACGAACTTGTCGATCACCAGTTCGCTGTTGGCGCCGACCGTCAGGCCGGAGCCGTCGAGGAAGACGAGATGTGCACGGTCATTCGCGCCCGTCGTCACGCGCTCGTTGCCGACGACGTCGATGCCGACGCGCAGGGTCCGCGTGGGCTGCGCCGGCGGCGTGCCGCGCGGATCGCCGCTCGCCGCCGTGGTCACGCCCACGTTCTGCGCCAAGACCGGAATGGAAGTCGCCGTGGCGAAAGCCACCGGCAGCAGGACCGACAGAAAGACAACGCGCGATTTCCGCGAAGACATCTCACCGCTCCTCAAAATCGCCAGCCAATGCCTAAAAGGCTGCTGAACGAGTTGAAACTGTAGTTATTGATTGAGGCGGAACGTTGGAAATACGTGGTCTGGCCGACGAGGGTCAGGCGATCGTCCAGCGGTACGGACAGGAGCAGGCCGAGATTGACGTCTGTCTGGCTTCGAACGGTGCCCGGCTGGACGAAGGGATCGGGCTGGTCGTAGGTCGCGAACGCCATTCCGGCATTGCCCGCCAGGGTCCATTTGCGGCCGTTTATGCCGGCCGGGTCCTCGAAACGGAGCGTCAGCGTGCCACCAAAGCCCGCCTCGCCGTAACTCTGGAAGCCGGTCATCGCGATGTAGCGCGTGTAGTTGCCGCCCAGCGACGCTTCCAGGTTGGGCGTCAGGTCGGCGCGGATGTTGGCGGCCACAGTCCCATTGTTGCCCGAATTCTGGGAATTGAACGGCACGGCGGCGCTGTCGACGAAATCGCGCCGCTGCCCCGCCACCACGACTCCCGCCCGCACCTTCTCGGTCACCGGCACCGAGGCCTCGAGCCCGGCACCCCACGCCCAATAGGTCGGCAGGTTGCCCACGCTGATGTAGCGGCCGCTGACGAAAGGCTTCAACTGCACACCGCTCAACGGACCGTCGATCAGCTCCATGCGCGGGCCGACGCCGAGATCGAGCAGCAGGATGTCGGCGTCGGTCACCTGGAACTGCTTGGCCGTATAGAAGGAGAAGTCGGTCTCCAGCGTGCCGTTGTCCTGGCGCCCGAAATCGTAGCGATGGTTGAGCGACGCTGCGCCGATGAAGGCGAAGTCGCCCTTGCGCTGGAAGGTCGGGTTGGGAACGACGGTCGCGCCGAAGGACTGGAAGGTCCCCGTGGGCAGGCTGGCGGGATTGTCGGAATAGCGGATGCCGGCCACGAACTCGCCGGTGAGACGCGACGTGCCCCAGCGCCGGTCGATGTCGCGAATGAATTCGGACGAGCGCTCGGCGACTTCCTTGCTCGCCTTCCCGGAGTTGCGTGCCTGGTCGAAATAGGTGCGCGCCGCATCGTAGGACTTGAGCTTGTAGTAGAGGACGCCCAGTTCGAACTTCACCCTCGGCTGGTCGGCATCGAGGACGAGGAAGCGCTCGTAGGCGGTGATCGCGCCTTCGTAATCCTCGGCGGCGGTCGCGGCCTGCGCGTATTTCAACAGGACGTCGGCATTGTCGGGCTGGCGCAGGGTTTCCTCGAAGGCCGCCCTGTACGACGCACGCTTGGCGTCGGTGACTTGTGCAAAGGAGGGGCTCGACAGAGCCAGTATCGCCAACGAAAACGACGCAAGCGTGGGGAGGCGCATCGACAACAACGATACTCCGACTCTAGTCCCTCTCCCCTGCAGCATTGTGAACGGCGCCGCGCCGAACGGAAAGCATAACCTGCATTCTTTCTGCAGATCGAACGGAGCGCGCGCCCGCGTTTGTGTGTGCGCTACTTCACGCCGCCCGCCGACAGGCCCTGCACGATCTCCTTCTGGATGATGATCGTGAGCACGATGACCGGCAGCATCACGATGATCGCGGCCGCGGCGAGCGGACCCCAGGCGAAGCTCTCGAAGGTCAGCATGTTGTAGACCGCGACCGGCATGGTGCGCGTCGTGCGGCCGGCGAAGACGGCGCCGAAGATGAAATTGTTCCACGAGGAGATGAACGCCAGGATCGCGCCGACCACGATGCCCGGCCGCGCGAGCGGCAGCGCGACGTAACGGAAGGCCTGCCAGAGCGTGGCGCCGTCGATGCGCGCCGCCTCCTCAAGCTCGTGCGGCTGGGTCTCGAAGAAGCCGATCATGATCCAGACCACGATCGGCAGAGTGATCACCATGTGGGTGAGCGCGATCGGCCAGACCGTGCCGATCATGCCCAGCACCTGGAACAGGGTGAAGAGCGGGATCAGGTAGGACAGGCCCGGCGTCATGCGGCTGAGCAGCAGCACCGCCGCCATCTTGTGCGCCCGCGCCTTGGCGATGCCGTATCCCGCCGGCACGCCCAGCAGCAGGGCGACCAGCGTCGCCGAGCCGGTCACCTGCACCGAGTTCCAGAAGTAGAGGAACATCGGGCTTTCCTCGAACACCTTGGCGAAGTTCGCGAGGGTCGGTTCCTCGGGCCAGAAGACCGGCGGCCAAGCGGTGTTGTCGATGTCGTACTTCAGCGACAGCGACAGCATCCAGAAGAAGACGAACAGGCACGGCGCCAGCAGCACGGCGACCGAGATCGCCAGCGCCACCTTGTCGACGACCTTGCGGATCTTGCGTTTGGTGCGGAGCGTCAGGGCCATCGGCTCAGTTCCACTTGGCCTTCTGGCGCGCCCATAGAAGCACCAGCGAGAGCGCCACGATGATGGCGAAGAACACGACCACGACCGCGGACGCAGTGCCGACCTGGTTGTAGGCAAAGGCCTGGGCGTAGAGATAGACGTTCAGCACTTCCGAGGCCGTGCCCGGCCCGCCGTTGCAGATTACCCAGATGGTCTCAAAGACTTTCAGCGCATCGATGGTACGCACGATCAGCGCCACGACGAGGAACGGCAGCACCAGCGGATAGGTGATCTTCCAGAACATCTGCCACTGGCTGGCGCCGTCGATCAGCGCCGCCTCGTAGGGCTCGGTCGGCAGCGAGGCGAGGCCGCCCAGCACGATGATCATGACGAACGGCGTCCACAGCCAGATCTCGACCAGGATCAGGCTCGGGATCACGGTGTTGGGCGAATAGACCCATTCCGACGGCGGCAGGCCGACCAGGCTCAGGAAGTAGTTCAGCACGCCGAGCTGCGGATGGAACATCATGGTCCAGATCAGCGACACCGCCACCGGCGTCGCCATCATCGGCATGATGAACAAGGTTCGGAAGAAACCGCGTCCGCGGAACTTCTTGTGGAACACCAGAGCGGAGATCGTGCCCAGCACCATCGGCAGGGCGACGGCCAGGATCGTGAAATAGACAGTGTGGCCGATCGATTCGAGGAAGCGCCGGTTGGTCGCCAGCGCCACGTAGTTGTCGAGGCCGATGAAGACCTGCTTGCTGCCGATGTGCCAGTCGTTGAGGCTCATCCAGACCGTGAAGAGCCACGGGAAGATGATCACCGCGGAGCTGACGATCAGCGCCGGCCAGATGAACCACAGGTAAGGACGCAGCCGGCGTTCTCCCGCCGCCCGCGTCCCCGCCGCTATCGTTACGTCAGCTCCCGCCATACGCTACGCCCGTCCGATTGCGCCGCTCCGGTCAGCTCGCCTCGCTCTTGTCGAGCACCGGCTTGAACTCGGCGGTGGCGCGCTTCATCTCGGCCGCGGGATCGGCGCCGCCCAGCAGGTTGGTGAGCGCCGTGCCGATGACGTCGCGGAACTCGGTCACCGGCACGATCACCGGCAGCCCCGGCATACTGATCGGCGCGCAGCCGGCGGCGCAATCGGCCCACTCGCGCGGGATGGTAAGCGTCGACAGCACAGCCGGATCCTTGAGCGGCGCGGTGCGGAACGGGATGCCACCGCCGACCTGCAGCATGCGGCCCGCCATGGTGCGGCCGGTCATCCAGAGCATCGTGTAGTAGGCGGCTTCCTTGTGCGCGGCGGCCTTGGGGATCGCCATGCCGCTGCCGAATGTCACCGAGCCGTGACCCTTCGGGCCCGACGGCGGCAGGCCGTAGCCGACCTTGCCGACGACGCGGCTCTTGGTCTTGTCCTCGACCGGCGCGGCAAAGCCCGTGGCGTCGATCCACATCGCGGCCTTGCCCTGCATGAACAGGCCCTGCGCCTCGTTCCAGTTGAAGCCGGCGATGCCCGCCGGGCCGTAGGACGAGAGCAGCTTCTTGTAGTATTCGGCCGAGGCGATGGCGTCGGGCGAATCGGTGATGAGACGCAGCGGCTTGCCGGTGACCGTCTCCTGGCCCCAGCCCGAGAGGAGCTGCGTCCACAGCACGACGTTGGCGTTGCGCACGCCGCGGCCGACGAAGCCCGACACGCCGGCCGACGGATCGTTGAGCGCGGCGGCCGCGACCATCATCTCGTCGAGCGTCTTGGGGAAGGCGATGCCCTTCTTCGCGAACAGGTCCTTGTTGTAATAGACCATGAAGTAGTCGCAGAGGATCGGCAGCGCGTTGACCTTGCCGTCCGAAGTGGTGGCGAAGCTCATGCCGAGCTTGGAGATGTCGCCCAGCTCGTACTCGGCCGGCATCATCTGCGGATCCTTGATCCAGTCGGTCAGCTCGAGCAGCCAGCCAGCCTTCTCGAACTGGCGCTTCTGGACGTGGAAGGCGAAGTTGAACAGGTCGAAGCTCGGCTTGCCGGAGTTCAGCTCGATCGCCACCTTCTGGCGCGCCTGCTGCTCGGGGATGACCTCGATGCCGAGCTTGATGCCGGTCTGGTCCAGAAATTCCTTCTGATGCTTCTTCATGAGATCGGCGCGCGGGCCGGTCTCCATCAGCACCTCGACCGTCTGGCCCTTGAAGCGCTGCCAGTTGAAGGCGCCGCTCTGGGCATAGGCGGTGACGGTATTGAGCATCGGCGCGGCAAGCCCGCCCAGGGCAACGCTCTGCAACGCACGGCGACGCGTGATCGAACGAACCATTTGCTTCCTCCAGACGCTTTTCAGTCGCGGGTTTTCCCCTGCGTTGCGCGAAGCCTAGAGGAACACGCACGCGGCGTCATCGGCAGAAAAGCGCTAAGGTGCCCTGCAACGATGCATTTCAGGAGTTGTGCGAATGCCGGACCAGAGCGGCTATTGGGATCGTGGCGCCGGCAAGACATTTACCCATCCGCTGAGCGACGACTTCCTGGCGGCCCTGAAGCCCGGCGACCGGATCCTGGATTACGGCTGCGGCTACGGACGCAGCCTCGCTGAACTCGCCCGCCTCGGATTCGGCAACAATGTCGGCGTCGACTTTTCGGGCGAGATGATCGCGCGTGGCCGCCGCGAGCAGCCCGGCTTCGACTTGCGTCACGTCACACAGACGGTGGTCGATGAACCCGACGGCAGCTTCGACGCAGTGCTGATCCTCGCGGTCCTCACCTGCATCGTCGATGACGCGCAGCAGGACGCCGTGCTGCAGGAACTCCACCGGCTGCTGAAACCGGGCGGCGTGCTGTTCATCAGCGACATGCCGCTGCAGGAGGATGAGCGCAATCGGGCCCGCTATGCCGCAGGAGTCGCCCATGGTCCCTACGGCACGTTCGACACTGGCGACGGCGGCATCGTGCGCCATCATGCCGGGGATCACATGGAGGGTTGGCTGGCGGGCTTCGAGCCGATCAGCCGCAAGCGCATCGAGCTCACGACCATGCACGGCAATCCGGCGACAGGCCTTCAGCTCGTCGCGCGCAAGGCCTGATCAGAAGCCAAAGGAGCTGAGCCCGGGATGGTCGTCGGGCCGGCGGCCCAGCGGCCAGTGGAACTTGCGCTCCGCCGGGGCGATGGGATGTTCGTTGATGCTGGCGAGACGCCGCTTCATCAGCCCGTCGGCGTCGAACTCCCAGTTCTCGTTGCCGTAGGCGCGGAACCAGGAGCCGCTGTCGTCGTGGAATTCGTAGGCGAAACGCACGGCGATGCGGTTGCCGGCGAAGGTCCAGAGTTCCTTGATCAGGCGATAGTCGAGTTCACGCGCCCATTTGCGCGTGAGGAACGCCTCGATGGCGGCACGCCCGTTGATGAACTCTGCGCGATTGCGCCACTGGCTGTCGGGGGTATAGGCGAGCGCGACCTTGGCAGGGTCGCGGCCGTTCCAGCCATCCTCGGCGAGACGAACCTTTTCAGTTGCCGTCTGTTCGGTGAAGGGCGGCAAGGGTGGGCGGGACATCGCAGGCCTCCTCGACGTGACGTCAGATGATCTTGCGCGCGCGCAGGTCCGCGAGTTCCGTCGCGCTGTAGCCCAGCTTGCCCAGCACGGCGTCGTTGTGCTCGCCCAGTTCCGGCGCGACGCCGGGCTTGGCGGGCGTCTCGGAGAATTGCCACGGCGTGCCGTGCACCTTCAGTTTCTTGCCGAGCTTCGGGTACTCGACCTCGGTGACATAGCCATTGGCCACGACGTCGGGATCGTTGGAAGCTTCGAGCAGTGTATTGATCGGCGCCGAGACGATGTCCGCGCCACGCAGCCTTGCGACCCAGTCGTCGCGCGTGCCGGTGGCGAACAGGCCGTCGAGCGTGGCTAAAAGCTCGATGCGCTTGGGATCGTTGTCGATGATGACGCCGAGATCGGCGAAGCCTGCCTTCTCGAGATGCTCGTAGAAGCCGAGCGACGTCATCGCGTCCTTCCAGTTGTCCGGGCCGGTCAGCTGGAAGACCAGCGGCTTGCCGTCGCGATCGTCGAAGCTTGCGCTGATGCCCGGCCGCTCGCGCGTCCCGGTGATGCGCGCCTGTCCCGTCACGGGATTGCGGTCACGCCACATCGCCGTCTGCAGGGTCCAGCCCATCAGGCGGATCTGGCCGCCCAGCAGCGACAGGTCGATCTTCTGGCCGACGCCGGTCGTGCGCGCGTGCGTCAGTGCCGCGAGCGCACCGCCGAAGGCCAGGATGGCGCAGGTCTCGTCGGCCACCGACACGACGCCGGTCTTCATCTTCTGGCCGGCCGACGAATAGGCCTCGGCGATGCCGCCCAGCGCCTGCGCCATCGAATCGGTGCCCGGCAGATGAGCGTGCGGTCCGTTGGGGCCGTAGCCCGAGATCGAGACGTAGACGAGCTTCGGATTGACCTTGCGCAGATCCTCCCAGCCGAAGCCGTTCTTTTCGGCAGCACCCGGGCGGAAGTTCTGGCCGAAGATGTCGGCCTCGGCGACCAGCTTGCGCAGGATCGCCTGCCCCTCCTCGCTCTTGAGGTTGAGCGTCACGCTCTTCACGCCGCGATTGTTGGTCTCGAAGAAGGTGCTGCCCATTCCCGGCAGGACGGTCATGCGGCGCGACGGGTCGCCGCCTTGCGGCGATTCGATCTTGATCACGTCGGCGCCGAGATCGGCCATCAGCATCCAGGGCACGGTGCCCGCCTGCGCGGTAGAGCAGGAGACGACCTTGACGCCCTGAAGCGGGCCGTGGGGAACAGACATCGACGCGGGCTCCTCTGTGAGGAGCGCCACGCTAAAGCAAGATCAGGCGGGCGTCTCCCGCCGCGCAACGTCGCAGAAGCGGACCAGGCGGCTCGACGTTTCGTCCCACAATGTCAGCCGCGGCGCGGCCAGGCCCGCACGCAGGCCGAGGCGCGGCACGGCGCGCACCTCCTGCGCGACCTCGTGCGCCGCCGGCAGGCGGTAGTTGGGAATGCGCTGATTGAGATGATGGACGTGATGGAAGCCGATATTGCCGGTGAACCAGCGCAGGACGGGCGGCAGATCGAACCACGAAGAACCGTCCATCGCGGCATCAACATAGCGCCACGCGCCGCTGCCGGTCCATTGCGCGCCGGGAAAGCGGTGCTGCAGCGTGAACAGCCACACGCCGAGGATCGACGCGACGACCATGATCGACGCCTGCACCAGCAGCACGTCGCGCCAGCCGAGCAGCAGAACCAGTGTCGCAAGCAGGGCGACGAGACTCGCATTGGTGAGAAGGACCGAGCGACGCTCACGCACCCACGCCCGTGGCGTGTCGAACGGCAGGCGGTAGAGCAGCACGAACACCAGCGGCGGCAGGAGGAAATTGGCGATCAGCGGATGACGCACAAGCCGGTGAAAGAGCCTCTCCCGGCGCGTCAGAGCCAGATAGGCGCGCACGGTGAGGCACGAGGAATAGATGTCGCTGCCGCGATCGCCGCGATCGAGATTGTTCCACTCGGCATGGTGCTGCGCGTGCTGACGGCTCCAGCTCAGGAAGGGTGTGAAGGTGCAGAGGCTGCACAGCCGGCCGACGATGACATTGGCGCGGCGCGACGCGAAGAACGAGCCGTGGCCGCAATCATGCTGGACGATGAACACCCGCACCATCAGCGCGCCAGTCGGTATGGCCAACGCCAGGGCGAGCCAGGTCGAGATATCGCAAGCGAGATACATTGCCGCGCAGCCCGCAAGGAAAGGGCCGAACGACGTCATGAGCTGCAGGATGCTTCGCCACGGAACAGGCCGCGCGAACGATGCGGCCGCCTTGCGCAGCTCCCTGTCGGAGGGTGTCGCGGAAGGCTGAGATTCCATGGACCACCTCCAGGCTCAGGCTAGTTTTCCTTGCGCAGCTTCATCATCGCCGACATGAGGTCCTTGGAACCCCTGTCCATCAGCACCGGCTTGGGCAGCTGATCGAACTGCTGCCGTCCGCTAACGGTTAGACACGGTCCGTCTTTCCCGTCCTCGATCAGGCGCAACTTGCGGAGCCGGGTCAGATCCTGCGCCCGCATCGCCCTCACATCCGACTGGCCAAAAGCCACACGCCGCAAGGTCACCTCCTCGTCGGGCGTAAGCACGACGGCAGGTGTACGCGGCGATTCGGCTCTTCTTTCAACGGTCATGTCGCATCCTCGTCTGGCGCTTCGATGCATCCCGCGAGTGCAGAAAATCGCTGCCGGCTTGGAAGGCGGCAGGCAGGCACAGCGAGGATACTTTTCGGAATCAGGAGGCGCCGACGCAGACGTCGCCGATACCACTACTACATGGGCGCTCCAGGCGACCGCGACAAGGACTCATTCCCCCTGCGCGCGCAGAGCGGTCACTGCGAGGCGAGAAGTTCCTGCGAGAGGCTGGCGCAGGGCACGTCCTTGGCATTGCCGAAGACCGGCGTCGGGATCGGGATGACGCGGCCCAGCGAAATCTGCGGCGTGCGCAGCTTGCCCTCGATCATCACCGCGCCATGCAGGTCGAGAAGATCGAAGCTCTTGGGATTGGCATCGACCTCCGCCTTCAGCGCCTGGCTCTTGAGCGAAAGCTGGCCCTTTACGGTCAGGACCGATTTCTGGGTATCGAGCAGGGTCCGGTCGAACATCACATTGCCCTGCTGGAAGTTGAGGCGGCCGACCGCGCACTTGATCGGGATGCGATTGTCGCCGGTCACGTAGATCACCAGCGCGTCGAAGATTTGTAGTCCGGCCAGGCTCACCATCAGGCTGCTGACAGAACCGCCGCCCAGAGCGAAGGCCATGTGTCCGTTGGCCGTGCCCATGACGTGAGCAAGTGAGCGGCCGTTGCCGGCAAGCTGCACCCGCCCTTGGATCTTGCCCTGCGTGGCGTCGAAGTAGCGCGACTCGCGGAAGAAATTCTTGAGCTCGATGTCGGTGAGCTGCAGGTTGGCGCGCACCTTGGGATCGTCGGTGCGGGCATCGATGCCGAGTTCGCCGGCGATCGCACCGCCGCCCACCACCGACAAAGTCAGCGGCTTCACCGTCGCGTTGCCGTCCTGGATCAGCACCCGGAACGCCAGCGCCTGCACCGGCAGCCACGCCGGGGCGATGACCCGCTTCGCGTCGAGCGTCACGTCCATGTTCATGGCGCGCAACTTCTCGACATGCAGCGGCACGTTGGGGAAGAGATCGCCCGACGCTTCGAGCTGGGCCTGCGTCTGCGCCTGCTTGGGCGACACGTTGGTCTTGCGTGCAGGTGTCGCGCCGACCAGCGGCGCCAGATCCTCGAAGAGAAGCTTCTGCGACACGAGCTTCGCGGTCAGGAACTCGGGCTTGCGGCGTTCGTCGATCGTCACTTCACCCGTCAGGTCGCTCTCGCCGACGCGCCATTTGGATTGCACGAACTTCCACAGCCCGGGATCGCGCTCGAGCTTGCCGGTGATCGTGTAGGGCGGCGTCGGCGGACCCGGGATGCCGAGCAGCGGATAGATATCGGACATGTTGGGGCCGGAGAGCGTGAGATCGACGTTGGCGCCGGTCCATTTGAACGGATCCTGCACCGTGCCCTTGGCTTTCAACTTGGTGGCGCCGAAGCTGACATTGAGGTCGAGCGGATAAGGCTGCTCGGTGTCGCGCAGCATCAACACCGAGCCGCCCACGAACTTCACGTCGAGCGGCTGGCCTTCGAGCTTGCCCTTCAGCGACAACTCGGCCTCCGGTCCCCCGCCCGCCTTGCCGGCCGCGGTCGAAACCGTGCCATCGAGCTCCAGCTTGCGCTTGGTGTCGCGGTAGCCGAGCTTGCCGTCGGTAACCTCGAACTTGCCGATCAGCGGCGCTTCGTAGCGATTGTCGGGTTCGAGCGCCTTCGCCGCGCCCGTCACGACGGGCGTCTCGCCCATGCTCCAGTTGAGCTGTTCCTTGTCGCCCACTTCGACCTGCACCTCGGGCTTGCGCAGCACGAGGCGTGGCAGGACGAGACGGCCGCCCAGCAATGGCCACAGGCGAATGTCAAAGTCGACCTGGTCGACCTTCAGCATATAGGGCTCCTTGCCCCACTTGGCGTTGGCGACCTCGACGCCCTCCAGCTTGACGTTCGCGACCCAGCCCCAGTCGACGGCGACCTTGGCGATCTTCGTCTTGCGGCCGGTGTAGTCGCTGGCCTGGCCTTCGAGCTGGCCGCGCAGGTAATCGGAGGTCGCGATGAAATACACCGCACCGGCGGCGATCACCAAAAGGCCAAGCACGATGCCGGCCGTCCAGCCCAGGATTTTGGCGGCGCGTTTCATTCAGGCGAAACGGCGCGCCCCGGCCCGGGTTGCGTGACCTAAAGGGGTATCAGGCGAGACTGCCAGAAGCAGAGAAGCGGTGTGACGGCCAATTCCATCACCAGCGCGCCCGCGACCGAGGGCGACAGGGGATCGCCCATGACGACGCCAAGCAGCCGGCAGACGCCGCCGATCACGACGACCGCCGTCAGGACACGAATTCGTGTCGTCCGCCGCTCGATGTCGGGGATCGCCGCCCAGAAGGCGAGACCGATGGCGAGCAGAAGGCCCGACAGATAGCGGCCATGGTTCAGCAGCGAACCCACGGAACCCATGAAGGGATGAAACACACCCCAAAGTCCCGCAGCGACCGGCACGATGCCAGCCACAGCAAAGCTCACTTGCGCAGCACGCTTCTCGACGGAAGCAGCGGCGTCCATCCGGCCCATCCCTTTCCCGGCGAAAGGCCGGTTCCTGAACTCATACGCAGGAACCGGCCAAGCCGATCAGTAGGGCCGATCAGTGGCGGCCGATCACTGGGGCCGATCAGTCGCCGGCGGCGATGTTCCGTTCCTTGGCGATGCCCGCAAACGTGTCGACCGTGCCGTCGAACAGCTTGCCGAACTCCTTGCCGTCCTGGCCGACAGGATCGAAGCCCAGTTCGGCGAGACGATCGGCAACGGCCTTGTCCTTGAGCACGGCCACCAAGGCCGCGTGGACACGCGCCTGCGCGGCGGGCGGCGTGCCCTTGGGCGCCAGCAAGCCCTGCCAGGTCGTCTGCACGAAACCGGGTGCAATGGTCTCGGCGGCCGTCGGCACCGTGGGGAAGGTCGGGAAACGCTGCGCACCAGTCACGGCCAGCGCCACGAGTTGCCCTGCGCGCGCCTGCTGGGCGGCGGCGGCGAAGGTGACCACGACGCCGTCGATGTTGCCCGCGATCAGGTCCTGCAGAGCCGGCCCGCCGCCGCGATAGGGAACGTGCGTCACGCGCAGGTCGCCCGCGGCGCGCAGCAGCAGCTCGCTGGTGAGATGCTGGCTGCTGCCGAGGCCGGGTACGCCGATGTTGAGCTTGCCGGGATTGGCTTTCGCCGCAGCGGCAAAGGCCTGCGCGGTGGCGAGACCCGAACGCGGATGCGTGAACAGGCCCTGCGGTCCGGAGATCGCGAGCGAGACCGGCACGAAGGATGGATAGAGCGCGGGCGAGCCCGGGATCGGCAGCGCTTCGGTCGCGGCGAACGTGTCGTTGACCAGTGCGAAGGTGTAGCCGTCGGGCTGCGCGCGCGCCGCGGCGAGCGTGCCGACGCGACCGGAACTGCCGCCGATATTCTCGACGATGACGGTCTGGCCGAGCTGCGCGCCCAACGGCGCCTGGATCACGCGCGCGAAGAGATCGACACCGCCGCCCGGTGGCCACGGCACGATGATCTTCACGGATTTGCTGGGATAGGCGTCCTGCGCGCGCGCAACGAACGGCGCAGCAAGGGTTGCGCCGGCAAGGCCGGCGATCAGGTGACGTCGCTTGAGCATGACTTCTCCGTTCGCCGCCGCGAGAACGCGGGGCGTTGGTTCGATGAATTTTTCGGGAATCAGAAAGTGTCGCGCGTCAGCGTCGACACGAAGGGTGGAGCAAGGCGTGAACGATCATCCGCCAAAACTGGCGGCGCGACGCTTCAGAATCAATGAAACGAGTTCGTCGATTTGGCGAACGAACGCGAACGAAACTTCTACGCGCCTACTTGGGCGCGGAAGCGTTCACCAATACCGGCGCGGCGCGCGTCTGCGCCGCAAACATTCGCTTCAGGTTCTCCACCTTGGGCCGGTCGTGGATGTAGATGTAGGGCTCGCTGGGATGCAGCGTGGCGTAATCCTGATGATAGCCCTCGGCCGGATAGAAGGCCGCGAGATCGTCGATCTTCGTCACGATGCGCTTCTTGTAGACACCGGCCTTGTCGAGCTGCGCGACATAGGCCTCGGCGATCTTCCGCTGCTCGGGGTTGGCGACGAAGATCGCCGACCGGTACTGCGTCCCGGTGTCGGGCCCCTGGCGATTGAGCTGCGTCGGATCGTGCGCCACCGAGAAATAGATCTGCAGGATCTGGCCCAGGCTGACGACCGACGGATCGAACGTCACCTCGACGGCCTCGGCATGGCCGGTGCGGCCGGAGGACACGACCTCGTAGGTGGCGCTTTCCTTGGTGCCGCCCGAATAGCCCGAGACGGCGCGGCTGACGCCCTTCACGTGCTGGAACACGGCCTGCACGCCCCAGAAGCAGCCGCCCGCCAGCACCGCCGTCTCGCTCTTGCCGGCCTGCGCAGCCGGCTGGTCGATGGCGGGCGCCGGGATGACGACGGCCTGCTCGGCGTTTGCCGTAGCGAGCATCGACAGGGCGGCGAGCGGAACGAGGGCGAGGGACAGCAGGCTTTTAGGCATCGCGTGCTCCTGTTCGGTTATCGAACGTCGGGCGCCTTGAGGAAGGCTTCGAAGTCGTCCTTGTAGTCGGCATGCCAGCGCGACAGCGCCGGCCGGTTCTCGACGATGTCGCGCGCCGCCCACAGGATGCGGCGATTGTCGGTGTCGCGCGTGACCTCGTTGTCGGGACAGAGGATGTAGAAGTCGCCCTTCGCCATCCCGTCGACCAGCATGTCGATCACCTGGTCGGGCGTCCACGCGCCGGCCGGCTTCTCGGTGCGGCCTCGGCTGGTCATGCCGGTGAAGGTCGAACCGGGGATCAGCAGATGCGCGGAGATCAGCGCACCGGGTTCGTTGCGAAGACTGTGCGCCAGCGCTTCCGTCGTCACCTTCACGCCGGCCTTGCTGACATTGTAGGCGGTGTCGCCCGGCGGACAGGTGATGCCCTGCTTCGAGCCGGTGTTGACGATCGCGCCCGGCGTCTTCTGCGCCAGCATCGCCGGCACGAAGGTCTGCACGCCATTGATGACGCCCCAGAGATTGACCTCGAGCACCTTGCGCCAGCGGTCGATGTGATCCCACGGACCGCCGCCCGGCGCGGTGCCCGCATTGTTCATCAGCACGGCCACTTCGCCGAAGGCGGCATAGGCGCGATCCTTCAGCGCCTGCACCTGCTCCAGCTTGCTGACATCGGTCGGCACCGCGAGGACGGAGTCCTTACCCTTGGGCGCGACGGCGGCGACGTCCGCCGCCGCCTTCTCCAGCGCCTCGGCCGAAAGATCGGCGAGGCAGACTTTCATACCCATCGTCGCGAAGCGGCGGGCGGCCGCGAGGCCGATGCCGCTTGACGCCCCGGTGATGACGGCAACGCGGCCGGCGGCGAGCGCGGGATGGGTGGTCACGGTCTCAGTCCGCCAGTTCGGTGCGGCCCAGCACCACGTCTTCGTAGACGTGCAGCGAGGGCAGGCCGCCGGTATGGATGAACAGCACCTTGGCGTTGGGCTTGAAGTGGCCCTGGCGCGCGAGGCCGATCAGGCCCGCCATGATCTTACCGGTATAGACCGGGTCGAGCAGGATGCCTTCGGTGCGGGCCAGCATCTGCACGGCCTCGACCATCTTCTTGTTGGGCACCGAATACTTGGGCTGCCAGTAGCCGCCGAAGCTCTTCACCGCCGAGGCCGGCACCTTGATGCCGAGGCCCAGCAGGTCGCAAACCGCCTGTGCTTCCTTCAGCACCAGCGGCTCCTGGTCGGCGGGATCTCGGCTGACGCCGACGCCGATCAGCGGGACCTTGATGTTGTTGCCGAGGAAGCCCGCGACCATGCCGCCATGGGTGCCCGAGCTGCCCGAGCCCACGATCACCGCGTCGGGCGAGAAGCCCATGTCCATCCACTGGACCTGCATCTCCTGCACGCAGGCGACGTAGCCCAGGCCGCCGACAGCATTGGAGCCGCCGCCGGGGATCACGTAGGCCTTGCGGCCGAGCGAGGCGACTTCCTGGGCAACGCGCGACATCGCCTCGCCCATGTTGGTGCCGCCGGGAACGACCGTGATCGCCTCGACGCCCATCAGCTCGAACATGAAGTTGTTTCCGCCGGCTTCCTTCTTGTAGGAGCCGGGCACGCGCTCTTCGATCACGAAGCGGCACTTCAGCCCTTCCTTCACCGCCGCCGAAAGCGTGATGCGGCAATGGTTCGACTGCGGCGCGCCGCAGGTCACGAGCGTGTCGCAGCCCTGCGCGATCGCGTCGCCCGCCAGGAACTCGAGCTTGCGGGTCTTGTTGCCGCCGGGGAACAGACCCAGCATGTCGTCACGCTTGATCCAGATGTCGGGACCGACGCCGCCCGGGCAGCTCGCGGCGAGCGCCTTGGTGAAATGCGGCAGGTGTTCGATGGGCGTGGGCGCGTTGGTGTAGATACGACGCGGATAACGAGACAGGTCCATTCAATCAGCTCCAGCTTTGAAAATGCGCGCCCTCGCCCGCCGCAGCGGACGAAGTCTTGAGGTCACTCCGTGATGACGCCGCAGGCGATGCGATCGCCGGCATTGCCCGTGGGATCGGTTTTGTAGTCGTCGACCCCGGCATGGATGATGAGGGTCGAGCCGTCGGCGTCGAACACCGAGTTCGGCTGTCCCTTGACCAGCGAGATCATGGGATTGGCGATCTCGACCATCAGCTCGCCGTTGGCCGGGATGTGCAGATTGGGCATGTCGCCGGCATGCGCGCCTTCGGCGGCTTCCATGCCGTGCTTCTTCGAGGCCGGATTGAAGTGGCCGCCCGCGCTGGTGAACGGCGCCTCGCACTTGCCGACGGCATGCACGTGGAACGCATGTTCGCCGGGGACGGCGCCCTTCAGCGACAGCTTGAGCAACACGCCGTGCGGCGTCTGGACGAATTGTACGCTGCCGACATCCTTGCCGGAGGCGTCCTTGAGTGCGGCTTTGGCGGTCGGGCTCTGCGCATATGCCGAGAGGGAGAAGGCGGCGAGTCCGGCTGCAGCCACCAGGCCGCACGTCAGTCGGGCGATACGCATCGGTTCCTCCGTTGTTGAAATGGGGGCGCCACCCTACTCCAGGACCTTCGGCGGCCGGTAGAGCGGAAAGCCGTTGAACGGCTTCGAATTATTGTGATCGGGCACCTGATAGAAGGTCGATTTGCCATAGTTGTGCAATCCGCCGTCGACCCGCAGCGAGGTGCCCGTGACATAGGCCGCGGCGTCGCTCAGCAGGTAGACGATGGCCGCAGCGATCTCCGATTCGGTGCCGTGGCGCTTGGCGGGAATGCGGTCCTTCACCGACCGCAGCACCTCGTGCGCGCGCTCGGGATAGCGGTCGAGGCCCGAGGAGGCGATGAAGCCCGGCAGTACGGAGTTCACGCGGACGCCGGAATGGGCCCATTCGACCGAGGCGGTGTAGGTGAAATTGGTCTGTCCGGCGCGCGCGGCGCCGTTATGTCCCATGCCGGGATTGCCCATCTCGAAGTCGGAACCGACACTCACGATCGCGCCGCCATGCTTTTCCATCGAGGCGAGATAGACCGCCTTCGAGACGAGGAACGTCGCCGTCATGTTGTTGGCGACCACGGCGTTCCAGCCGTTCAGCGAGATGTCCTTGAGCTGCGCGGGAAACTGACCGCCGGCATTGTTCACCAGCCCGTCGATGCGACCGCCGCTCCAGTCGATCACGCCGGCGATGGCCGCCTTCACCTCCTCCTCGCGCCGCAGGTCGGCGGAGTAGAGAAAGGTGTCGGGATCGCCCAGCTCCTCCTTAACCCGCTCGAGTTTCTCCATCGTGCGGCCGAGCAGCGCGAGCCGGGCGCCCAGCGACTTCAGCTCGTGGGCGGTGCAGCGGCCGAGGCCCGAGCCGCCGCCGGTGACGATGATGGTCTTGCCGGCGAACAGGCCGGGACGAAACACGGAGTCGTAACGCACGCTGGGAGCCATCGACCTACTCGATCTTGATATTGGCGGCCTTCACGACCTCGGCCCACTTGGCCATCTCGGCACGCAGGAAGGCCGCGAGTTCGTCCGGCGTCGAGCCGATCGCATCGGCGCCGAGATCGGCGAACTTCGCCTTCATCTCGTCGGTGCGCATGATCTTCGCGATCTCGGTGTGCAGGCGCGCGATCACGGCGGGCGGCGTGCCGGCCGGCGCGATCAGTGCGTTCCATTCGGAGATCTCGCAATTGGGCACGCCGGCTTCGGCGAGCGTCGGCACCTCGGGCGCCGCGGGCGAACGCGTCGCGCTGGTGACCGCAAGCGGTCGCACGCGACCGCCGCGCGCCTGCGGCAGCGCGGCACTCATGTTGCCGAAGTAGAACGGCACGTGGCCTGCCGCCACGTCGGCCACCGCCAGTGCACCGCCCTTGTAGGGCACGTGCTGAATGTCGGTGCCGGTGCGCATCTTGAACAGTTCGGCCGCCAAGTGCTGGGCGCTGCCATTGCCCGACGAGGCATAGGAGAGCTTGCCGGGCTCGGCCTTCGCCAGCGCCACGAGCTCGGCCACGGTCTTGGCCGGATGCGAGGGCGTGATGACCATCAGCTCCGGCACCGTCACCAGCAGCGACACAGGTGCGAAATCCTCGGGCGTGCGGAACGGCATCTTCGCGACGAGCGCCGGGTTCACCGCATGGGCAAAGGCGCCGATCAGCAGGGTGTGCCCGTCGGGCGTGGCCTTGGCCACGATCTCGTCGCCGATCATGCCGCCCGCGCCGGGCTTGTTCTCGACGACGATGGTCTGGCCCAGCGCCTCCTGCAGCTTGGGCGCAATCAGCCGGGCCGTCGTGTCGGCGCCGCCGCCGGCCGAATAGGGCACGATCAATCGCACCGGCTTGGAGGGATAGGCTTGCGCGCGGGCGATTCCCGGTGCGATTCCTGGCGGCAGGGCCAGGGCCGCCGTCGCCGCGAGCGTGCGCCGCCGTGAGAGTTTCATTGTTTCCTCCGCGCTTCTTGGAGCGGAGCCTACACCCTAGCGGGCGCGCAGCGCGAGGCGGCCGAGATGGCGTTGCAGCAGGCGCATCAGGGCAAATCCCGCCTGCAGCGTGATGCCGAAGCAGAGGATGCCGATGGCGAACAGGACCATCTTGTCGCCCAGGGTCGGCATCGGCTCGGCCTCGCGCAGGATGACGGCGATGCCCTCGGGCACGCCGATGGCGGCACCGGCGCTCGACGACATGACCAGTACGAAGAAGGCGCGGGTGACGTTGGGCAGGAACAGCAGCGCACCGAGCGGCGAGCCGTCGCGCAGTTGCTTGAGCGCCTCGCCGCCATTGTCGGCGACATAGGCCGCGGCATAGGGCACGAGCGACAGCGCCACCGTCATGATGCCCGACGGCGCCACGTGGACGCCCCACAGGGTCGCATCCGAGGGGATGATGTTCAGCAGGAAGAACATGACGACGAAGGTCGGCGCCGCGCGCATCAGGCCGATCAGCGCCGTGGCGATCGCGCCCGCCGCACCGCCCGCCAGCTTCATCCAGGTCAGCAGGCCGCCGACCGCCAGCCCGATCAGCAGCGCGATGGCCGCGATCTCGAAGTTGACCACCATGCCCGCGAGAAGCTGCGGGACGAAATCGGGAGAGATCCTGCTCATGCCGCCACCACCTGCCGGCGCTCCAGCCACAGCCGCAGCTTGCCGCACAGCCAGACCACCATGATCACGACGCAGACATAGAACACCAGCAGCAGCGAATAGGTGCTGGCGCGGCCGCTGGCGAAGGAGGTGATGTCGGTGAGCGCGCTCAGGAGCTCCGGCGCACCGATGAAGCTCGCGATCGGCGTGCCCTTGGCGGCATTGATCAGGAACGACACGATCTGCGTCGCCGAGCGGCTGACCGCGCGGCCGAACAATTCGGCGGTCGGCGCCGGTGGCCCGCCCCGCTCCGTCCGCAAGGTGTGCATCGCCTCGGCGATGGCCTGGCCCGCATTGGCACCGTTCATCAGGCCCAGCGCCACGATGGCGGCACCAATCGCCACGGCAGAAGAATACGGAAACAGCGCCAGCGCGACGGCCGCGGAGATGACCAGGGTGAGCACGACCGGCGAGGATTGCAGCACGACGGTCAGCGCGCGCGCCGGCCAGCGCAGCAGGAACGACCGCGAGCTCTGCAGCGCGCCCAGCACCAGCGAGAACAGCAGGGTCGCCACGAGCGCGCCCGCGACGAGGATCAGCGAGTTGATGATGCCGGCCTTGAACAGCAGCCAGGCCGGCATGGTCTTGAACATCGGCAGCTGCACGGCGACGCCGGTGTGCTTCTCGATCCAGTTCTCGAAGGCCGTCACCTGGGCCGCGACCGGCGTCGGCTCCAGCACGGCGCTGAGCGCCGGCAGGACGCAGGCGGGATTGGTGGCACCGGTGTCGGTGTTGCACTCGGGCCGGTTCCACACGGCGCGCTGGCGCTCGAGGAAGCCGAGGCCGATGCGGTTCTCCTTCGCGATGTCGAGGAAGGTGCCGTCGCGATGGAAGATCTGGCTGGTGAGGTCGAGCGCCTTGGCGAGCTTGTCGCTGCCGCTCAGCGCCACCGCCATGCCCCAGGGAAGCTGAGCGAAGCCGAACTTCTTGTCGTAGGCGTTCGCGAAAGCGGGCTCGGTGAAATAGTAGTCGAAGAAGCTGTCGTCCTGCGCCGCCAGCGTGCAGGTCTCGTCGCGCAGTTTGTCCGGCAGCAGGCCCGCCTCGTCGAACAGCATCAGGCGGGCATTGTGCGAGACGATCTGGGCGTTGGAGCCGTTGCCGATGGTGACGCAGATCGTCCGGCTGGCGACGTCCGGCCAATCCTTGATCGACAGGCCTTTCGGACCGACGATCACCGTCTCCGACTGGTAATAGTGCGGGCGGATGAAGCGGACCTGGCTGTCGCGCTGGGCATTGTGGCCCATCGTGGCGATGGTGAGGTCGATCTTGTCGTCGGCCAGCAGCGGGATGCGGCTCGCGGCATTGACGCGGGTGAACACCGGCTCGACGCCGAGATGCTTTGCCATGCCGCGCGCCACGTCGACATCGTAGCCCGAGCGGACATTGCCCTCGCGCGTACCGAACAGCGGATAGTATTCGCGCACGCCGATGCGGAACTTGCCGTCGCAGTAGATCTTCACCAGCCGGTCGAGGCCGGGTTGCGCGCAGGCGCCGGGCACCGCGGCGGCCGCTTTCGCCTCGTCGAGCAGCTTCGCCAGCGCCGCATCGGGCGTCTCGGCGCGCGCGGGTAGCGACGCGAAGGCGACAAGCAAGGCCAGGAGAACGAACGTTACGCGCCGCATCGTCATGTCAGCCGTGAGTCCCCGCCGCGGCGATTTCCACGATGTGCATGTCGGCGAAGACGTGCGGCCCGTAGCGATGGATCGAACGCCCCTCTTCCGCTTGCAGGATCGTGGGCGTCATCAGATCGATCTTCTCGTTGGCGACATGGACCAGCACCGTCCGCACGATGTGCATCGCAAGCCCGTGCCGTTCGAGGATGCGGCGCGAGCGTTCGACGCCCACGAAGGCATTGTGCGTGATGACGGCGCGGCCGTTGGCTGCGAAGTGATCCGCCAGCCCTTCGAGGAAGGGATCGAGCAGCTCGCGACCGTCGGCGCCGCCCGAACTCCAGGTCGGCAGGCGGCCGATCACCTCGAAATGCTCCATCGGGAAATGCGGCAGGTTGGCGACGATGAGGTCGAAGCGCCGCCCGGCCACCGGCTGCCACATGTCGCCCCGGAAGAGTTCGGCGTCGTGGCCGAGATCGCGCAGCAGCGACTGGCCGGTGGCGATGGCATCGTCCTCGATGTCGACACCGGCGAGCGAGACCGCGCCCATGCCGGCCAGCACCGCCAGCACCACGCCGCTGCCGCAGCCCATTTCGAGCACCCGCGCGCCGCGCACCCTCGACGGTTCGGCGCGCAGCGCATGGACAAGCGCGGCCGTGTATTCACTGGGCCGCAAGGTTGCGATCGCGGGAGACGTCTTGCCGGCGTCGAACATCGATCAGCGCGACATCTGCAGCGGCACGAGGCGCGAGGGATCGACCGCGGCCAGCCGCTTCGCCATCTCGGCCGCCACCGGATCCTCGGGATACTCCGCCACGATCTCCTGATAGCGCGCCAGCGCCAGGGCATAGTCCTCGGCGACCAGCGCCGCATAGGCGGTGCGCGTGAGCTTGCAGAGGCGCACGGTCGCTTCGTCCGGCTCGAACTCCGGCCCCATGCCGTAGGCGCCGACCAGTTCATAGATCGGGATCTTGGAGCGGCGGCCCTTCACGGTGACGTCGTCGATCGGCCGCACACACAGGCGCTCACCGGCTTCCTTGAAGACGGCGTGGCTGATGCAGATGCGCGTGCCGTATTCCTTGTTGATGCCTTCCAGGCGCGCGGCGATGTTCACGCCATCGCCCATGACGGTGTAGCTCATGCGCTCCTTGGAGCCGATGTTGCCCACCAGCACGGCGTCGCTGTGGATGCCGATGCGGACCTTGAGCGGCTTGGTGCCGGCGGCTTCCCACTGGGCGTTCAGTTCCTTCATGCCCTCGCGGATGCGCAGCGCCGCGAAGCAGGATTTCTGCGCATGGTCGTCGAGCAGCGCTGGCGCGCCCCAGAAAGCCATGACGCCGTCGCCGATGAACTTGTCGATGGTACCGTGCTCTTCGTTCACGGCACGGGTCACCACGCCGAGATAGGCCGACACCCGCATCAGCAGTTCCTGCGACGGGATCTCCTCCGACATGGTGGAGAAGGCTTCGAGGTCGGAGAAGAAGATCGTGAGGAATCGACCGTGTCCGCCCAGCTCCAGCTTCTGGTCGGAATCGAGCAGCTCGCGCACGAGACCGACCGGCACGAAGGCGGCGAACGACTTCACCGCGGCATCCAGCGTGTCGATCGCCTTCGACAGCACGGCCACTTCGCGGATCGGCGACTGCACCGCCGGCAGGTTCTCGCCCTCGAGGTCCTGGATCCTGGTCACCTTGAGCGCGAGCCGCTCGAGCGGTGCGGAGACGACGCTCGACAGGAAATAGATGATGCAGATCTGCAGCAGGATGGCGATCACGCCGAACAGCGCCAGCCGCTTGTTCTGTTCGTCGAAGGCCGAGGTGAAGTCGGCGAGCGGCGTGATGACGAAGAGCTGCCACTTCTTGCCGAAGGCCGGCGGCAGGGTCGTCAGGCTGGCGATGTAGTTCTTCCCGCCGTGCTGGAAGTTGTACATCTTCTCGTTGTCGCGCGGGCGGAAGCTGAAGGCGACGGCCGGCAGCTCGTTGCCGAGCGAGGTGATGTGCTGCAGCTCGACCCGGCCGTTCTGGGTGGCATAGGTCTTGGCGCGCTCGGAGTTGGCAATCACCCGGCCCTGATGGTCGATGATGTAGGACAGCGTGCCGGGGCTGATCTTGCGCTCGGCGAGATAGGTCGAGAGCCCGTCGAGCGTGATGTCGGCCGCGGCGACGCCGCGCAGCATCCCGTCGGCATAGAACGGCGCGCCGACGGTGAAACCGACGAGGCCCAGCGCGGCAAAGACATCGACGTCGCTGACCGAAAGCTCGCCGCTCTGCTGCGCGGTGCGATACCAGAGCCGCGAGCGCGGATCGTACGACGTGGTCTGCTCGGAACTGCCCAGTTCCTTGCGATCCTTGTCGAGGAAGAGATAGTGGTCGACCGGCGCGCCGCCGCGTTGCGGCGTGATCCACCGGTCGGCATAGGCCGTGCCCACGGGCGGCAACTTGCCCTGGATTTCGATCGTGGGATCGATCTGCCGCGCCTGGCGGAAGCCGCCGTCGCTCAGGCCGACATAAACGCTGATGATGCGGTCGCTGTGCTGCAGGACGCTGAAGAGATACTTCAGCGACCGGTTCTCCTCATAGAAGTCCGGCACCTCGGCGCCGATCGAGGCAGCGCTGCGCACCAGCGACTTTATGGGATCGAACAGGTGCTGGATGTTCTCGATGGCCTCGACGCCGAACCGCTCGACCAGCTCGTCGGCGTTATCGCGCGCGATCTTTTCGTTCGAGACGTAGTTGACGGCGACGATCGCGAAAAAGACCGGCACCGTCAGCAGGACGAACATCGTCAGGATGCTCGGGCGCAGCCGCAGATTTTTCGCGAAGAGGCTTGTCATTGCGCTGCGGGGAACGTCCTGAAGGCGGTAGAAGCATCATAAATGAAAGGAGTTTCAGCGTCCACGCGCCCGCCTGCCGCTACTCCTGGAGCGGCGGCCGCTTCAAATGCCAGTCGGTCTGCTGCTGATAGGCATGACCCGCCGCCAGGATCGCGGCCTCGTCGAAGGCCTTGCCGACGATCTGGAAGCCCAGCGGCACGCCCTCCTTGGACATGCCGCCCGGCAGCGTGAGCGTGGGATGGCCGCTGAGATCGAACGGCGCCGTGTAACGCAGTCGGGCTGCGACGGCCTCGGGATCGCGGCCGGCCGCCAGCAGTGCCTCCGTCGACCACACCGCCTTGCCCATCACCGGCATCAGCAACAGGTCGACCGACGCCAGCAGCTTGTTGAGTTCGCCGGTCAGCGCGGCACGGCGAAGCTGAAGCCGGGCAAGCTCCACCGCCGAGAGACGATGGCCATGATCGATCAGGCCGGTGAGCACGGGACCGTACTCGGCGGCCCGCGACGGATAGGTGGCCTCGTGCGCCACCGCGGCCTCGACACCGCACAGCGGCACCCAGTCCCGCGCGCCCTGGTCGAAATTGTCCGGCAGCTTCACCTCGACGATGAGGGCGCCCGCCTTCTTCATCGCCTCGACCGCGCCGTCGAGCGCACGGCGCGCATCGTCGTCGATCCCGTGCATGTTGGTCGCGAGGCCGATGCGCTTGCCGCGCACGCCGGCGCCGATCGAGGCGGCATAATCCGGCACCGGCAGGCCGACCGCGGTCGGGTCATCCGGATCCTCGCCCGCGATCACGCCCAGCACGATCGCGGCATCGAGCGCGCTGCGGGTCATCGGGCCGATATGGTCGAGCGATTCGGCCAGCGCAAAGACGCCGGCACGACTCACGCGGCCCCAGGTGGGCTTCATTCCCGACAGGCCGTTCATCGTCGAGGGGAAGCGGATCGAGCCGCCGGTGTCCGAACCCAGCGAGGCAAAGCAGAGACCCGCCGCCGTAGCCGCACCCGAGCCCGACGAGGACGAGCCCGTCCAGTAGGCTTCGTTCCACGGATTGAGCGGCGCGGGAATGGTCGGGTGATGGGCGCCATAGGCGCCCTCGGTCATCTGCAGCTTGCCCAGGATCACCGCGCCGGCCGCTTTCAGCCGCGCCACGACCGTTGCGTCGCGCGACGGCACGTTGTTGCGATGAATGGCCATGCCGGCCGCGGTCGGAACATCTTCCGTGTTGCAGAGATCCTTCACGGCGATCGGCACGCCATGCAGCGGGCCGCGCGACGTGCCGGCCGCGGTCTCGGCATCGAGGCGCGCGGCATCGGCCAGCGCGCGCTCGGCGGTCACGGTCGCGTAGCTCTTGAGCTTGGGATCGACCTTGCCGATGCGATCCAGCATCGAGCCGGTCAATTCGACGGACGACAGCTTGCGCGCCTTCAGGCGCCGCGCGACCTCGTCGAGCGACAGATAGTGCAGATCGGCTGGCATGCGGACTCCCTCACAGCGACTTATCCATGACCTGGATAATCTCGCCGCGATAGTCGCGCTGCTCAAGCGCTCTCCAGCCCAGGCCCGCATAAAGCGAGGGGGCGGTGCTCGTGAAAAGATAGAGGCGGTCGTAGCCGATACGCCGCGCGGCATCCTCGACGGTGCCGACCAGCGCCGACGCGATGCCCTTCTTGCGGTGTTCGGCGGGGACGAAGACGCTGGCCAGCCAGGGGTTACGCGGATCGCCTTCGAGATCGTCGAAGATCAGCGACGCGGTGCCCACGATGCCATCGTCATCGCCGAGGGCCACGAAGACGATCGGCGCGCGATCGACATTCATCGAGCCCTGGATCTCGGCCCGACGCAGCTCGAGCGTCTGGCCGGGATTGAGGTGTCCCCACTCGTCGAAGCCCCAGACGGTGACCTGCTCGGCCAGGTCGGGACGTTCGACGAGGGGAACGATTCTCACAGTCTAGCCGGCAGCCTTGAGATTGACGGCGGCCGAACGGCCACGCTCGGTCGCGATCTCGAAGCCGATCTTCTGACCTTCATTCAGGCCGTTCATGCCCGAGCGCTCGACGGCGCTGATATGGACGAACACGTCCTTGCCGCCGTCGTCCGGCTGGATGAACCCAAATCCCTTCGTGGCGTTGAACCACTTGACCGTGCCTGTAGCCATCTCTCTCTCCTGGGGCAGTTAAACGAGCAAGCAAATGCGCGCTGGCGGAGCGCTCGCAGCAACCGCCTTCGACAACCTGGAATCTGGGTGGAAGCTCGTGGGGAAGTCCGTGGCCGCTGTGGGCTGGGCCGCCAAAGCATGGCCAAGTTCGGAGTCGCAGGATCGCATATGAGGGACGTAACGCGGCCACATCAAAATGGCTGCGTATGATCCTTCATATAATTGTCGATCACATCGTTGCGCCGATCTTCCATGGCTCGAATTCGTCGTCCCCGATTCCCAAAACCTCAGACTTGGTTTTCTGCCCCGAGGCCGTGGCAAGAATAAGGTCGAAGATGCGGCGGCCGTTTTCCTGGATCGTTTCCTCGCCGTCGACGACCGTTCCGCAATTGATGTCCATGTCGTCAGTCATGCGTCGATAGAGGGAGGTATTCGTCGCAAGCTTGAGTGACGGTGTGGGCTTGCAGCCGAACACGCTGCCGCGGCCCGTCGTGAAGCACAGGACATTGGCGCCGCCCGCGACCTGTCCTGTCGCGGAAACCGGGTCGTAGCCGGGCGAGTCCATATATACGAAGCCCTTCGCGGTGATCGGCTCGGCATATTTGTAGACGTCGACGAGGTTGGTCGTTCCGCCCTTCGCAACCGCACCCAGGGACTTCTCGAGGATGGTGGTGAGACCGCCGGCCTTGTTGCCCGGCGATGGGTTGTTGTTCATCTCACCGCCGGTGCGGGCACAATGATCTTCCCACCAGCGGATCCGCTCGACGATCTTTTCGCCGACCTCCTTGGTGACGGCGCGACGCGTCAGCAGATGTTCCGCTCCGTAAATCTCCGGCGTCTCCGACAGCACCGCCGTGCCGCCGTTGCGCACCAGCAGATCGACCGCCGCGCCCAGTGCCGGATTGGCCGAGATGCCGGAATAGCCGTCCGAGCCGCCGCACTGCAGGGCGAGGATCAGTTCGCTGGCCGGAATCGCCTCGCGCTTCACGTCGTTGGCTTCGGGCAGGATGTCCTTCAGGAAACCGACGGCGCGCATCACGGTCTTGGAGACGCCGCCCTCGTCCTGGATCGCCATCGGAATGAGCTTGGGTCCTTCCTTGAGACCCTCGGCGTTCATCAGGCCCGAGATCTGGTTGGTCTCGCAGCCGAGGCCGAGCACCACGACGGCTGCCATGTTGGGATGCTTGGTGTAGCCCGCGAGCGTGCGGCGCAGCACGTCCATCTCGAGGCCGGACGCCGCCATGCCGCAGCCGCCGCCATGGGTCAGCGGCACGATGCCGTCGATGTTCGGGAATTCCTTCAGCAGCGGCTCGAGACGCGAGGCGATCATGCGGCTGGTCGCGGCCGAACAGTTCACCGTCGTCACGATGCCGATGTAGTTGCGCGTGGCCGCGCGGCCGTCGGCGCGGCGATAGCCCTGGAAGGTCGCGGGCGGGACGATGAAATCGGTCGGATGGGCATCGGCGCAGAAGGCGTAGTCGCGCTCGAAATCGCCCATGACGCAGTTGTGCGTATGGATGTGGGTGCCGGGCGCCAGGTCCTCGGTCGCGAAGCCGATGATCTGGTTGTACTTGCGCAGCGGTTCGCCCGTCTTCACCGCTTTGGTGAGAATCTTGTGACCGGGCGGCACGCGCGTGGCCGCCGCGACCTCACCCTCGACCTTGGTGCCGGGCAGGATGTCCATGCGCGCCACGACGACGTTGTCGGCGGGGTGCAGGCGAATGGTGAGCGGGGCCGTCATTGTTGTTTCCTCCTGGGTCGTCGCCCGGTGGCTTTCCCTCCGGGCGACATTCCTCGGCAGACCTTAGTACGCCGCCAGCCCGCGGCAACTGCTTCCTGTTCGGTGCAGGATCAGCTCGCCGTTACGCGGCGCGCTGCGCTCGGATCGCATCGATCGCCGCGAACAGTTTTACGCACTCGGCCTGGCCCAGCGACCTCAGCGGAGCGCGCATGCGCGACCATGCCACCGGATCCTTGCGGCGATGGCCGACCAGCGCCTTGACGGCTGCCGTCACGGCGAAAGGCAGCACCGCCTCGACCATCGCGTTCACCCGCGGCTCCTCGACACCGTCGATCAGCGGCCGCATCAGGTCGGACGCGATGTTGGCCAGCCCGGTGATGGCGCCCGAGGCGCCGAGGTTCATCGCCTTCGCAAGCAGCCGCTCGTCGCCGATCAGGATGTGGAGTTCGTTGTGATGCTTCAGCAGCGCCTGGGCATTGTCCCAATCGCCGGACGAATCCTTCACGCCCTTCACCTGTTCGGGGAATGCCTTCTTGAGGCGATCGACCAGATCGATCGACAGGCCGACCGAAGTGACCTGCGGGATATGATAGAGGATGACGTTGCTGGCCTTGGGGCCGAGACCGCGCAGCACGGCGGCGAACCAGTCGAACAGGCCCTCGTCACCCGGCGCCTTGAAGTAGAACGGCGGCGCGAGCAGGAAGCTCGTGCAGCCGACCATCAATCCGGCGCGACCCTGGGCGATCGCATCCTCGACGGACGCGGCCGCGATGCCGATCACGAGCTGCGTCGCGGGATCGACGCCCGCTCCCACCAGTGCGCCGATGGCGCGGTTGCGTTCGTTGAGGCCGAGCGAAGCGCCCTCGCCCGTCGTCCCGAAAATTGTCAGCGATCCGCAGCCATCCGCCAGCGACTGGCGTCCATGCGCCACAAAACGCGGCAGGTCGATCGACCGGTCCTCCGCGAACGGCGTGGCGAGAGCGACGGACAGGCCAAAGCGGTTGGATCGGAGCGGCACGGCGTTTCCCCTTTTCGTTGCCGTGCACGATAGCAAAAGAAAGCGGGGCGCCGAAGCGCCCCGCATCCTCACTCAACCGTTCGGACTCGCGTCCTAGCGGTGGCGATTGTTGTTCACCGGGTCGACGGCATTCGGGATGCCGTCGCGATCCTTGTCGCCCCACGGGGCATTCGCCTGGTCGCGGCGATTGTCGTGGTTGTCGACGCGATTGGGAATGCCATCGCCATCCTTGTCCCAGCGGCTGGCCTGATAGCGCCACTGCTCACGACCGTTGTCGCTGTAGCGCTCCCAGCGGTCGGGAACGTAGCGGTAGCCCGCGCGCTGCTGCTGCCAGGTACCCGGCGCCCAGACATACTGGTTGTTCACCAGCCTGTACTGGCCAGGCGCCCAGACGTAACCCGGTCGAGGCGCCGGGATCGCCTCATAGGGCGGCGGCGGCGGTGCCGAACCGAAGGTGATGGTCACCTGCGCGTTGGCGGCCTGGAAAGGCGCCGTTGCGATCGTTGCGGTGGCGAGAGTGGCGGCCGCGGCGAGGGTCGTGAGAGCAATTCGCTTCAACATAACGTACCTCCGTTTTCGCGCGGCATCGCCCGCGCCATGAGAGGTATTACGTCCCCGATACCCTTGCCGTTGCCTTTACACTCGGGGAATTGCGGCGCGCATTCCGCCGCTTTTCGAACACGCTAACTCGCAGTCGATGAGAAAAACGGGCCACAAAAAACGGGGCGCCGAAGCGCCCCGTTCTTTCCCGATGCATTCACATCAACCCGGGTACCAGCCCTGGTTCCAGCCCGGCTGCCAGCCCTGGCCCCAGCCCGGCGCGTGGTTGTGCTGGTTCACCCAGCGGCCATCGACCCAGACCTGGCGGCCGTGATGCCAGGTCCAGTAGCCCGGCGCCCAAACGCGCTGTACCGGCGGCGCGTAATAGCGCGGCTGCGGCGGTGCGCCGATATAGACGCCGAACGACTGGGCGGCTGCCGGTGTGACGGCCGCGGGTGCAAGCGCCGCCGTCGTGAAAGTGGCGGCGGCGGCAAGGGTGGTGAGAGCAATACGCTTCAACATGATCTGCCTCCGTTCTGAGCGGCAGCAACGCCGCGTCATACAGAGATACGCATTGGCACCCTTGAAAGTGGCCGTCTTACCTGAGGAATTCGCGCACCTATTCGGCCGCTTTTCCGTCACCGGTCAGGTTCCGCCCACCAGCAAAAGAATTACGCCAGCGACACTCACCATGATTCCCAGCAGGCCAATCACGTGGAGCTTCTCGCCGCGCAGGAACACCCAACTCATCATCACGCCCATCAGCGGGAAGAGCGCGACCAGCGGCGCCACCACCGTGATCGAGCCGAGGCCGAGCGCGGCATAGAGAAGGAACGTCGCGCTGCCGTTGGCGAAGCCCACGCCCAGGAACCACAACACGCCGCTGCGGATCGCGGGTCCCTCGCGCAACGCACGCCGGCCGACCAGCGAGAGGATCACGACCGTCGACAGCGCATAGCCGATCGCCGCGGCGGCGAGCGGCTCGGGCCACAGGGCGAGGCCCGTCTTGATCGCCGGCTGGATCGCGCCGCGCACCAGCGCCGCGGCGAGCGGCAGGCCCAGCACCCAGACCGACCAGTGTCGCCCGCCGGTGCCGCCGCGCAGCGCCAGCAGCGCCACGCCGCCCACCACCAACGCGAGGCCGGCGAGTTGCAGCAGGCCGAGATGCTCGCCCAGGAACAGCACCGCGCCCAGCACGGCGAAGATCGGCGTCACGTTCCCGACGGCGCCCGCCACCGCCGGGCCCAGCCGTTCGTTCGAGCGCACCGAGAGGATCGAGACCACTACGGGAAATATGCAGCCCACGGCCGCAAAGATCAGCGCCGCGTCGAGATTGAAGGTGCTCCAGTCCACGAACACGATCGCGGCCATCCAGGCCACGACCAGTGCGCCGCCGATCGAATAGAGCGGCGAGCGCCAGGACGGCATCGTGCGCAGCCCGAACTGCGTCAGGATCAGCGCCAGTGCGAAGCAGAATGCCGCACCTAAAGCCAGGATGGCCGCGCCGCTCATCGTCTGCTATGTCCGCCGGCTTCTAAGGACGGACGAGGGAATAATGGACACGCTCACCTACTGGAACGGCACCTGGCACGAGGGCAACCCGGCAATCCTGGGCCCGCGCGACCACGCCTTCTGGCTGGGCTCCATGGTATTCGACGGCGGGCGCGCCTTCGAGGGCTGCGGCCCCGACCTCGACCTCCATGCGGAACGCGTCGTGCGCTCGGCCCGCGCCATCGGCCTGAACCCGAGCAAGACGCCGGAAGAGATCCTCAAGCTTATGCACGAGAGCGTGCGCCGCTTCGGTCCCAAGGCTGAGCTCTACGTCCGCCCGATGTTCTGGGCCGGCAAGGGCGGCGCGGGCCCGATCTCGGTCGATCCCGATTCCGCGCAGTTCCTGCTCTGCACCTATATCTCACCGA
Organism: Reyranella sp. GW821-FHT12G01; assembly: GCF_058806575.1. Classification (NCBI taxonomy): domain Bacteria; kingdom Pseudomonadati; phylum Pseudomonadota; class Alphaproteobacteria; order Hyphomicrobiales; family Reyranellaceae; genus Reyranella; species Reyranella sp. GW821-FHT12G01. Next base: position 1,462,255 of record NZ_JBXAPV010000001.1, on the reverse strand, counting down.
TGCGCGCCGGCACGCCGCTCGCGCTCGGCCTCTGCCGCAGCATCCGCCGGCCCGCGCCCGAGACCGCGCCGACCGATGCCAAGGCGAGCTGCCTTTACCCCAACTCCTCGCGCGGCGTCGCCGAGATGACGAAGCGCGGCTTCGACAACGGCGTCGTGCTCGACCCGCTCGGCAACGTGGCCGAGACCTGCAGCTCCAACCTGTTGCTCGCCCGCAACGGCGTGGTCGCAACGCCGGTGCCGAACGGCAGCTTCCTGGCCGGCATCACGCGCAACCGCACGATCAAGCTGCTGCGCTCGGCCGGCATCACCGTCGAGGAGCGCACGGTGCGTCCGGCCGAACTCGAGGACGCCGACGAGATGTTCACCACCGGCAATGCCGGCAAGGTGCAGCCGGTCAGCCGCTACGAGGACCGCAGCCTGCAGCCCGGCCCGATCGCCGCCCGTGCGCATGACCTCTACATGGCCTTCGCCCGTACACAGCGAGTGATCTGAGCACGCCGCACAACCACCCCGCTGTGCTTGCGGGACCGGTGCGAATCGATACTGTCCCCTGATGAATTCGGGGGAGCGCGACACGGACTTTCTCGCCGCCGGCGGCGAGATGGGCGCGTTGATGCGCGCACGGGACTGGTCGTCCTCTCCGCTGGGTCACCCCTCGGGTTGGCCGCAATCGCTACGCACGGCGGTCCGTCTGATCCTGAACTGCGGCCACCCAATGTACATCTGGTGGGGCCCCGACCTCCTCTGTTTCTATAACGACGCCTACCGTCAATCGATCGGACCCGAGCGGCATCCGTCCTCGCTCGGCCAGCCGGGACGCGCCGTATGGGACGAGATCTGGCCCATCATCGGCCCGCAGATCGACCAGGTGATGTCGGGGCGCGGCGCCACCTGGAACGAGAACCATCTCGTGCCGATCACGCGCAACGGCCGGCGCGAGGACGTCTACTGGACCTACAGCTACAGCCCGATCGACGATGCCGCTTCGCCCCATGGCGTGGGCGGCGTGCTGGTCGTGTGCAGCGAGACCACGCAGAAGGTGCTGACCGAAAAGCGGCTGATGGGCGAGATCGAGCGCCAGCGCCGCATGTTCCAGAAGGCGCCTGGCTTCATCGCCGTTCTGACCGGCCCCGACCATGTCTATGAATATGTGAACGAGGCCTATGTCGCGCTCGCCGGCCCGCGCGACTATATCGGCCGCAGCGTGCGCGCGGTGCTGCCCGAGATTGCGGGCCAGGGCTACTATGAATTGCTCGACGATGTTTACCGCACGGGACAGCGCTACATCGCCCGGTCCATGCCGGTCCGTCTCACGACCGACGACAGCACGCGCTACGTCGACTTCGTCTACGAGCCGATGCTCGACGAGACCGGCGCGGTTTACGGCATCTTCGTGGGCGGCCACGACATCACCGCCCACCGGGACACCGAATCGCAATCCCTGCTGAACGAGGAATCGCTGCGGCTGACCACCGAGGCGGCCGAGATCGGCACCTGGGACGTCGACTTCATTACCAACAAGCTGACCTGGACGACGCGCACCAAGGCGATGTTCGGCTTCGCGCCCGACGCGGTCTGCACGCTCGACGATTTCTACGCGGGCCTCCATCCCGAGGATCGCGACACGACGACCCGCGCCTTTGCCGCCGCCCTCGATCCCGCCGTGCGTGCGACCTACGACGTGCAGTATCGCACCGTCGGTCACGACGATGGCGTGGTCCGCTGGGTCGCGGCCAAGGGCAAGGGCCTGTTCGACGACAATGGCAGGTGTTACCGCGCCGTCGGCACCGCCATCGACATCAGCGCACGCAAGGTCGCCGACGCCCGCCACGCTTTCATGCTCGAACTGAGCGACGTGCTGCGCGGCAACGACACCGACAGGGCGCTGAACGAAGCGTGCGCGCTGATGGGACGTTTCTTCGGCGTCTGCCGCGTCGGCTACGGCCATCTCGATCCGGTCGAGGACGTGTTCGACTATTCGGTGTGCTGGACCGACGGGCGCGCCCAGCCGCTGCTCGGTCGCGTTCCCGCCCATGCCTTCGGCGTCAAGATCGTGAACAAGCTCGGCGCCGGCGAGACGGTCGTGGTGGGCGACCTGCTGAGCGATCCGCTGAGCGACGAGGAGGAGACGCGCGCCACGGCACGTGCCGTCGACACGCGCGCCATCCTGGTCGTGCCCTTCGTGCGCGCCGGCCGCCTGCGCACCATCGTCTATCTGAACGACCGCCCCGTTCGTCACTGGCGGCCCGACGAAGTCGCCTTCATGGAAGAGGTTGCGGAGCGCACCCGCCAGGTGATCGAGCGCGGCGAGGCCGAGACGGCGCTGCGCTCGCTCAACGCCACGCTCGAAGCCCGGGTCGAGGCGCGCACCGTGGAGCTGCGCGCCACCGAGGATGCGCTGCGCCAGGCGCAGAAGATGGAGGCGATCGGCCAGCTCACCGGCGGCATCGCGCACGATTTCAACAACCTCTTGCAGGGCATCACCGGCAGCCTCGACCTGGTGCAGCGCCGTATCGGCCAGGGCCGGCTGGGCGATCTCGACCGCTTCATCACCGGCGCCATCACCTCGGCCAACCGCGCCGCCGCCCTCACCCACCGGCTGCTGGCCTTCTCGCGCCGCCAGCCGCTCGACCCGCGCCCCGTGCACGCGAACCCGCTGGTCGGTTCGATGGAAGAGCTGCTGCGGCGGACCCTGGGCGAGAGGATCGAACTCGACCTCAAGCTGGCGGACGGTCTCTGGCTGACGCGCTGCGACGCCAACCAGCTCGAATCCGCGATCCTCAACCTCGCCATCAACGCGCGCGACGCGATGCCGGAAGGCGGCCACCTCGCCATCGAGACCCGCAACCGCGCGATCGACGGCGGCACGGCCGCCCTCCATGCCGATCGGCTGGCGGGCGACTATGTCTGCATCTCGGTGACCGACAGCGGCACCGGCATGGACGCCGAGACCATCGCCCGCGCCTTCGAACCCTTCTTCACGACCAAGCCGATGGGCCAGGGCACCGGCCTCGGCCTGTCGATGATCTATGGCTTCGCCCGCCAGTCCGAGGGCTTTGCCGAGATCGAGAGCAAGCCCGGCCGCGGAACCACGGTCCATCTCTGCCTGCCGCGCTTCGAGGGCCAGGCCGACGACGATGCGGCGGCAGCGGATGTCGCCAAGGCCCTGCCGGCGGAAACCGGCGAGACCGTCCTGGTGATCGAGGACGAGCCGGTGGTGCGCGGCCTGGTCGTCGAGGTGCTGGCCGATCTCGGCTATCGCGCCATCGAGGCCGTCGACGGGCCGGGCGGGCTCGAGATCGTGCGATCGCCGCAGCGCATCGACCTGCTGATCACCGACATCGGGCTGCCCGGGCTGAACGGCCGCCAGGTGGCCGATGCCGCCCGCGCGCTACGGCCGGACCTCAAGGTTCTGTTCATGACGGGCTATGCCGAGACCGCCGCGCTGGCCGCCGGCTCGCTCGATGCACGGATGACCATGATCACCAAGCCCTTCGTCATGGATGCGCTGGCGGCCCGCGTGCGCGAGATCATCGAAATGAAATAGGCACGATGCTTGCTCCATTGCAGAAGGCCGCGGGAAACAAGAAATTCAGACGTCATATAGATTGGATCAGCCTTAGATGTCCTCCGAGCTACCCTTCGCCCGCTTCCTGGCACGCTGCCATGCAGAATTCTCGAAAGACGATAGCGGCGAGATCGCATCCTATATTCCCGAGCTCTCGCTCGCCGACCCGTCGCATTTCGGCGTCGCCGTCACGACGGTCGACGGCTTCGTCTACGAGATCGGCGACAGCACGGTAGAATTCACCATCCAGTCGATCTCGAAGGCGTTCGTCTTTGCGGTAGCTCTCGAACTGGTCGGCGCCGAGCGTGTCGAGGCGCTCGTGGGCGTCGAGCCGAGTGGCGATGCCTTCAATTCCATCCGCCTGCGCGCGGACAACAAGCCTTTCAACCCGATGGTCAATGCGGGCGCGATCGCCTGCACCGGCTTGATCTGCGAAAGCGAGGGCCACGGTGCTTTCGAGCGGCTGCTGGACGCTCTCAGCCGCTTTGCCGGACGCCGGCTCGAAGTCGACCAGCCCACGTTCCGGTCAGAGCGCGAAAGCGGCGACCGCAACCGGGCGATCGCCTATCTGCTGCGGAACCATGACGTCCTGAAGGGTGACGTCGACCAGGTCCTCGACGTCTATTTCCGCCAGTGCTCGCTGCGCGTGTCGGCGCGCGACCTGTCGGTCATGGCGGCGACGCTCGCGCACAAGGGCCGCAATCCGCTGACCGGCGAGCAGGTCGCTTCGTCCTATGCCGTGGCCCGCACTCTCTCGATCATGACCAGTTCCGGCATGTACGATTCGGCGGGCAGCTGGGTCTATCGCGTCGGTATTCCGGCCAAGAGCGGCGTCGGCGGCGGCATCGTCGCGTCGTTGCCCTCACAGCTCGGCCTCGGCACCTATTCGCCGCGCATCGACGACCAGGGCAACAGCGTGCGCGGCCTGCGTACCTGCGAGGCCCTTTCGACGCATTTCGGGCTGCATATGCTCAACCGCGTCGGCGACGTTCATACCTGCATCGCCGCCACCTATGACGTCGGCAGCGTCTCATCGCGCCGCAGCCGGCCGCCGCGCGAGCAGGCCATCCTGGAAGCGCACCATGCCGAGGGCGCCATCGTCGAACTCACCGGCGCGCTCAGTTTCGCCAACATCGAATACATCTCGCGGCGCATCGGCAATCTTCGCGCGGGCCTCAAGTATCTCATCCTCGACTTTCGTCGCGTGCCGTCCGTGAGCGACGCGGCCCTGCGGTTGCTGACCGATATCCTCGAAGATCTGGCGCGCGGAAATGTCGAGGTGGTCTTCAGCGGCGCCCCCAAGGGAACGCCCGTCGCGCGGTCTCTCTCGGCCTGCCTGCCCGACCGCTCCAGCGTGCGCAGCATCGCGCTGCTGGATGAAGCCATCGAATGGGCCGAAGACTACATCATCCACAGCCAGACCGGCGACCTGGACATCGGGAAATCGGTCGATCTTTCCGAGCAGGAACTGCTGGCCGGACTGGACACCGAAGAGCTGGCAACTCTCGCCAGCCTGATGGCCAAGCGCGAGTATCTGACCGGCACCCGGCTGATCTCAACCGGCGAACTGGCATCGTCGCTGATGTTCGTTTGCAGCGGCGTCATCAGTGTCCGGCTGCAGAGCGGCGTCCGACTGGCGACCTTGTCCGGGGGAATGGCCGTCGGCGAGATGGCGCTGCTGGAAACGACGCGATCGGCGGACGTCTGGGCCGACACCAAGGTCGCCTGCCTCGAACTCTCGCTCGACGCCTTTTCCGGTTTCCGCGACAGCCATCCGCGCGCCGGCGAGAAGATCATGGCCAATCTCGCGCGGCTGCTCGCCAAGCGCCTGATCGTCGCCAACAACAAGATCGAGGTTCTGGCCTCCTACTGAGGCCTGAGCGCCGCCGCTTCCGCCCTGATCCGGATCCACATCATCGCGGCGTTGAGCACAGAGAAGACGAGCGCGAAAACCGGCAGGCCGAAGGCGAGCGGCAGCGCGAGGAGTTCGCCCGCCACCACCCAGTAATTCGGATGCGATACGAAGCGATAGGGCCCGCGCCGCACCAGCGGCGCGCCCGGCAGCACGATGATGCGCGTCGTCCAGCGCCCGCCCAGCGAGGCGATCACCCAGACCCTCGCCAACTGCAGCACGACAAAGAGGGCGAGCCAGGGCAGGCTCACCTCCTGGCCCGCCGGCGCGCGGAACACCGCGAGATACCAGAGGCCGAGCAGCCAGGCGGCATGCATCGCCACGATCAGCGGATAGTGCGCCGCGCCCATTTCATATCCGCCCGCATCCAGCAGGCGGCGTGTGTTGCGGCGGGCGAGGACGAGTTCGCCGAGACGCTGCGCCGTGACGAACGCCAGGATCAGCGCGGCCCAGCTCACGCGGCGCGGGCCAGCGACAGGCAACTGCAGGTGAAGCCCGGCCCCAGCGCCGTCAGCACGGTGCGCCGGGGAAGTCCGGCCGCCGCAAGGCGTTCGAGAACGAACAGCACCGTCGGCGCCGACATGTTGCCGTACTGGCGCAACACTTCGCGCTCGTGATCGAGCGTGCCCTGCTCGAGGCGCAGCGTCGTCTCGAGCGCGGTGATCACCTTGGCGCCGCCGGGATGGCAGGCGAAGCGATCGACCGAATCGCGCGCCACGCCGATGCGCGACAGGATGCCGTCGACCGCGGGCCCGACCTGCTGTTCGGCGAAGGGCGGGATCGACCGGTCGAACACGACGCCCAGTCCGGTCGGGTCGACCTTCCAGCCCATGATGTCGAGCGTGTCGGGCCACATATGCTCGCCCGCGCCTTCGACGACAGCGATGCCCTGTTCACCCGTACGCACGACGCAAGCCGCGGCCCCATCGCCGAACAAAGCGGTCGCCACCATGTTGGCCGGCGTGAGCTGGTCCATACGGAACGCCGCGGTGCAGATCTCGATCGCGACCATCAGCACGGTCGAACCCGGCCGCGCCGCGGCCAGGCGCGTGGCGAGCGCCAGGCCCGACACGCCGCCCGCACAGCCCAGACCGAACACCGGCACGCGCTCGACATCGGCGCGAAAGCCCATGCGGCCCGCGACCCTCGCCTCGAGGCTGGGTGTCGCCACGCCGGTCGAGGAGATAGTGACGATCGTGTCGACGTCGGAGGCGGCACAGCCAGCCGCCGCGAGCGCCCGCGTGGCGGCCGCGACGAACAGATCCTGCGCGCCTTCGAGGTAGGCGGCGTTGCGCTCGGGCCAGCCCAGGGTGGAGAGGTACCAGTCGAGCGGCTTCACCGTATGACGCGCGTCGATGCCTGAATTGGTGAAGACCGGCGCCATGCGCTCGAAGGCTGCGTAACGATGCGCGAAGATCCCGCGCGCCGCCTCGGCTGCATCGGTCTGCAGCAGACGATGTGGCGGCAGGGCGTGGGCGACCGACAGCACGGCGACGGGAGGGCGTGACGGGTGATCCATCGGGCCATAACGCGCCCGGCCTGCCGGCAAACAAAGTCACGTTTTCCTGACACTGCCGCGATGACCGCGCCTCACGCAGCAGGTCGATCTTTCTTCATCTTTCGAGAAATATCATTGTTTTTAGACACTTAGCGATGCGCACGAGTGATGCAAATGGAGTTGCCGGGAAAAAATTTCCTCGGCATAAGGCGCTGGTCTGTTCGGAGGCGAACCATTTATCGCGTACGGAGCCGAACATCCCGTGCGGTGAGAAGGGGGAGTATTTGATGCACGCCGATCGTCGTTCGACACTGAAGCTGCTCGGAGGCACCGCGTTGGCGGTGGCCGTTCTGCCGGCCCTGCCGTTCACCGCGATGGCCCAGCAGGACCTCTACGTCGCGTCGACCTACCAGAACTTCAAGCGCGGCACGATCCATAGCCTCGATCCCAAGACGCGCGGCTTCGTCATCATCTGGGAAGATCTCGGCCGGGTGAAGATGAAGGCGGCCGATCTGGTCACCAACTACGCCTCGCTCAAGGTCGGCCAGATCGTCGACGTGCAGTGGTACGACTATGTCGACTTCCTGATCGCCCCGAGCTCGCCCGCCGTGACCGAGCGCGCCAAGGCGATGATGGCGCAGGGCGCCCGCATCGAAGGCATCCCGGGCGCGCAGGAGCGCATCCGCCTGTGGTCGATGAGCGGCATGTGCACCAAGGTCGATCTCGCGACCAACACGGTGTTCCTGATCAACGCGTCGGGTGGCGAGCCCGACAAGCCCTCGCCCGACAGCGGCGAAGTCATCCAGATGCCGCAGATCGTCTCCGAGGCCGGCAAGGCCGCTCTGAAGACCATCAAGCCGGGCACCCAGATCACGACCGTCTACAGCGTCCAGACCGCGCTGAAGGTCACGATCATCCGCTAACGATTTCCGCAAATCGTTGCGACGACGCCGGGACCGAGAGGTCCCGGCGTTTTCGTTTGGACTTCGACCTGCGGAAAACCATCCGCATTCTCCCCTCGCCGTTGCTGCGGCGGGCAAGCACACTCCCGGGGCAACTCTTGCGGGAGGATGTCATGGCCGCCTCATACGACCTGATCGTGCGCAACGGCACCGTGATCGACGGCACGGGAGCTGAACCGGCCACCGCCGACGTCGCGGTCCAGGACGGACGCATCGCCGCCATCGCGTCAAAGGGCGGCCGCATCGACGGTTCGGGTCGCGAGGAGATCGACGCAAAGGGTCTCGCGGTGACGCCGGGCTTCGTCGACGTGCACACCCATTACGATGGCCAGGTCACCTGGGACGATCGCTTCTCGCCTTCGTCGGGACATGGCGTGACCACGGTGCTGATGGGCAATTGCGGCGTCGGCTTCGCACCCTGCCGGCCGCAGGACCGCGACACGCTGATGAATGTCATGGAAGGCGTCGAGGACATTCCCGAGCTGGTGATGCGCGAAGGCGTGCCGTGGAACTGGCAGAGCTTCCCCGACTATCTCGACGCGCTGGCGAAGCGGCAGTGCGATATCGACTTCGCCACGCAGGTGCCGCACGCACCCTTGCGCGTCTTCGTGATGGGCAAGCGCGGTGTCGACCGCGAACCGGCCAACGCGTCGGACATGGTCGAGATGTCGAAGCTGGTCGAGGAAGGGCTGAACGCCGGTGCGCTCGGCTTCTCGACCTCGCGCTCGCTGTTCCATCGCACACCCGACGGCGCGCTGACGCCGACCATCACCGCGGGCGAGGAAGAGCTGGCGGCGATCGCCCGTGGCATGCGCCGCGCCGGCAAGGGCGTGATCCAGCTTCTCGACGATTTCTCCGATACGACCGCAGAAGGCGCGACCGAGTTCGCGATGCTGCGCCGTCTGGTCGAACTCTCGGGCCGGCCGCTCTCCTTCACCCTGCTCGACCTCTCGCTCTATCCCGGTCGCTGGCAGACGCTTTTGCGCGAGATCGAGCGCGCCCATCGTGACGGCCTGCCGATCCGTGGCCAGGTCTCGGCGCGGCCTGTCGCGATCCTCTACGGGCTCGAACTCTCGTTCCATCCCTTCTCGACCTGCCCCAGCTATCGCGAGGTCGAAGGCCTGCCGCTCGACGCCAAACTCGCGAAGCTGCGCGATCCGGCGATGAAGGCGAAGCTCCTCGCCGAGCAGCCGACCTATCGCAATCCGCAGATGCTGGCCTTCATGCGCAGCGTCGCCAACATGTTCGTACTGGGCGATCCGCCCAATTACACGCCGCCGGCCGACCAGCGCCTCGACGCCCGCGCCGCCAAGCTCGGCATCACGCCGCTGGAACTCGCCTACGACCTGCTGGTGGGCGGCGACGGACGCACCATCCTGTTCCATCCCGGCGCCAACTACACCGACTGCTCCGACGCCAACATGGCCAGCATGCTGCGCCATGAGCATACGGTGATGGCGCTGGGCGACGGCGGTGCGCATTACGGCCTGATCTGCGACGCCAGCTACACGACGCACGCCCTCACCTACTGGACGCGCGACCGCAAGGGCGAGCGCTGGTCGCTCCCGTGGGCGATCCAGCAGCTTACCGACGTGCCCGCGCGTGCGGTGGGCCTCGGCGATCGCGGGAGGCTGCAAGTTGGCTACAAGGCCGACCTCAACGTGATCGATCTCGACAGACTGAAGGTCTCGGCCCCGCATCCCGTACACAATCTGCCAGGCGGCGGACGACGTCTGGAACAGAAGGCCGAAGGCTATCGTGCCACGATCGTGGGCGGCGAAGTCACGTACCGCGACGGCGAGTTCACCGGCGCGCGACCGGGACGACTGGTACGCGGCGCGCGGTAGGAGTTCTTGTCATCCTGAGGCGAAGCCGAAGGATCCTTCGCTTCGCTCAGGATGATAGGTTGAACCCCTCGTACCCGTTCGCGGCGATCTCCTCGCACTTCTGGCGATACTTCGGCGCGCCGCCGGCGTAGGCCATGAAGGTGCGCTTGAGACGGCCGGGGACGTTCTTGTTCACGCCGGTCATCCACGAATCGACCTTGGTGAGCAGCAGCCGCGAGCCCGTGTCGTAGACATGGGCGGTCCAGGCCGTCTCGGCCTCCGGCGTCGCCTCGATGCGGCTCAAGCCCTTGTCGCGCATGTAGCCCAAAAGGTCGGACACGAACTCGACATTCTGCTCGATGCAGCGCGGCAGGTTGCAGAAGGTCGCGGCATTGTGCGGGCCGACCAGGGTCAGCATGTTGGGGAAACCCGTGACGTTGAGGCCAAGATAGGTGTGCGGCCCGTCGGCCCACTTGTCGCGCAGCTTCTCGCCATTGCGGCCCTGGAAGTCGATGCGATCGAAGGCGCCAGTGATGGCGTCGAAGCCGGTCGCATAGATGATCATGTCGAATTCGTAATCGGCGCCGCCGACGCGCAGGCCGGTCTCGGTGATGCGCTCGATCGGCGTCTCGCGGATGTCGACCAGCTTCACGTTGGGCTGGTTATAGACTTCGAAATAGCCGCTCTCGAGCGGCACACGACGCGTGCCATAGCCGTGATTCTTCGGGATCAGCTTGTCGGCGATCTTCGGGTCGTTCAGGCGGGCGCGAATCTTCTTCGTCACGAACTCGGTCAGCGCGTCGTTGGCCGCCTGGTCCATCAGCACGTCGCGGAAGTTGCCCTGCCAGAAGGCGAAGCCCGGAATGGCGTAGAGCTTCTCGAAGAAGGCCTCGCGCTCCTCCGGCGTCACGTCGGTCGAATGGCGCGGATCGGCGGTGTGGACGAAGCAGCCCCAGTTCTCCCGGCACTGCGCGAAGATCTGGTCATAGCGCGAGCGGATGTCGGCCATCGTCTCGGGCTCGATCTTGCTGTTGCGCAGCGGCGTGCACCAGTTGGGCGAGCGCTGGAACACGGTGAGCTCGCCCACCGTCTTGGCGATCTCGGTGATGGCCTGCACACCCGAGGCGCCGGTGCCGATCACCGCGACCTTCTTGCCCTCGAAGCTGACGGGGCGATGCGGCCACAGGCCCGTGTGCCAGGACTCGCCCTTGAAATCCTCGATGCCGGGAATGGTCGGCATGGTGGGCGACGACAGCGGTCCGATCGCGGTGATGAGAAAGCGCGCGCGGGCGCGGCCACCGCTCTCGAACGTGACCTCCCATTCGTTGGCGGCGTCGTCCCAGTGCGCGGACTTCACCCGGGTGTTGAAGGTGATGTCGCGGCGCAGGTCGAACTTGTCGGCGAGGAATTCGCAGTAGCGCAGGTTCTCGGGCTGGCCGGAGAAATGCTCCTTCCAGTCCCATTCCTTCAGCACCTCGGGCGAGAAGGAGAAGCCGTAGGTCCAGCTCTCCGAATCGAAACGCGCACCGGGATAACGGTTCCAGTACCAGGTGCCGCCGACGCCGCCGCCGGCCTCGTAGACGCGCGCCTTGAAGCCCATCTGGCGCAACTTGAGGAGCTGGTACATGCCTGACAGGCCGGCGCCGATCACGATGGCATCCCACTGCTCGGCCGTACCTTCGGTCTCAAGCGCGCGTGTCGCTTCGGCTGCGATGCTCATGACGATTCCTCGCTGAATTTTCCCGATCATAGCGCGGGAACGGCGGTGGCGCTTCGGGCCGTAACCGACTGTACCGTCAGGAGGAACCTGCCCACAGGCGGAAGATGCAAATACCGGCAACCAAACAGCGAAAGGCGGCGTTCCTCTGGCAGTTGGAGGAATTCACCATGTTCCGCAGGGTCTTAGCTTCCCTCGGTCTGCTCGTTCTGGTCCTGAGCGCCTGCGACCAGCAAGTCCTGGTGGCAGGTCCGTCCGCGGATCCGGGCCATTACGAGGTCGTGGGGCTGGTGGCCGATTGATGGTGGGGACCTAGCCCCGCCATAGCGCCCACGCAACGCCGACCACCAGCCCCAGTACGCACAGTCCGACGCACACCATCAAAGCGACCTGCGCCCGATTGAAGTGATGGCGGCCCTCCGCCGTCATTTCATGCGGGTGCAGACGCGTGCCGACGGCATATTTCTTCGGGACATGCCCCGCCGCATGGGCCTTGCCGTGCACCGTCAGGAACTGCACGAAATGCCAGAGCGCGCCCAGCGCCGCGAACATGCCGAGCAGCCAGAACGGCGCGAACAGCATCCAGATTTCAACGTCGGTGCCCAAAGAGATCCCCCTGAAGTTGCCTCTCTCTTAGGCCGGATCGGCTAGCGGGCAAACCACGGATTGAACGGGAACAGCCGCCGCCGCTCGTCGAACAGGGTGAGGAAGAGCTGGGAGAACATCTGCCCCAGCCGCGGATCCTCGGGGCCGTTGGCCTGCGTCCAGGCGGTGGTCTGCGACAGCGGGAAATCGTTGCGGCAGTAGATCCCGAACACATAGACGCGGCCTGGGGTGCGCGGCGCGGTGGCGGGCTTCAGGAAGATCTGCCGCGCACAGACCCGCGCCGCCGTGAGATCGTTGGCGGGATCGAACACCAGCGCCAACCAGTAGTCGGGACGCGGCTCGTCGGCCGGCTGCTGGTAGGTGAAGGTGAGCGCGGGACGCGGCTTGTTGGCCTGCATCACCGGCAACAGCCTCTGCTTCACCTCTTCGACGGGCAGTTGCGGAAAAGGATTGCCGGCGAGGACGACCCGGAACGGCCGGCCATCGGTCGCCGCCCAGAATTCTGAAAAGTCGTACTCCGGCGCGTAGTCGAAGCCACCGACCGTCTGGGCGCGCGCCGGCAGGGCCGCTCCCAGCAGCAGGATGGTCACCACGAGGACACACCGGAAACGAGCCATTTGTGGGAGCTTTACACGAATCTGGTTCGTTGTATGCGCGGCGAACGCGATGCCGCGAGGCCGGGTTCCCGTGTGGCAACTGGAGTTCAATATGCTGAAAGTCATCGCCGTTTCCGTCCTGGCCCTCAGCCTCGCCGCCTGCGGCGACACGTGGGGACAGCGAGCCGTAACGGGCGGCGGCATCGGCGCCGGCACCGGCGCCCTTATCGGCGCGCTGACGCCGATCGGCCTACTGCCAGGTGCCTTGGTCGGCGGCGCTGTGGGCGCCGGCGTGGGCGCGGCCACGACGCCGCGCCGCTAGAAGATCGAAAAAGCGAAAGCCGTCGCGTCAGCGCATGCGGACGCGACGGTGCTCCGCGAGGTTGGCCGGCGGCTCGCCGGTCACCGCGGCCTTGGCGAGCTTGAAGATCTGCACGGCCTTGTTGGCCTTCACGTCCCAGTATTCGGCCTCGGCCACCAGGACGGCCACCAGCGCCAGATCGGGATCGTCGACGCCGCCGGGGAACCAGGCCTTGGCGGCCGCGCTCCACAACTCCTGCTTCTTCACCGGATCGTCGACGACGCGCGCGGCGCCGCAGACCGAGACATAGCTGTCGGACGCGGGATCGGCGTAAGCCACGTTCACGTCGGGCGACGTCGCGATGTCGGCCACCGGCTGGCCCGAGCGCGACATGAAGAACCAGATGACGCCGCCACGGTCGGCCTCGCCGTTCTGCGTCGTCATCGGTCGCGCGTAGAGACGTCCGTCTGCACCGCGCACGGTCAGCATGCCGAACCGGATATCCTTGATCATGTCCCAGAGCTTGCTGGTGTCGACGGTCTGCGCGGTCATGGCGGGTCCTCCTCTCTCCCAGGGGTTCGCGACACAACGACCGCAAGGGACACTAGTTCCGCACAGACCGTGAAGGCTCTAGGCTGGGCGCCATGAAAATCTGCCTCTACGGCGCCGGCTCGATCGGCGGAATCATCGGCGCCCATCTCGCACGCGTGAAAGGCGTCGAAGTGAGCCTGATCGCGCGCGGCGCCCATCTCGACGCCATCCGCAGAAACGGTCTGCGCCTGGTCTCCCCGCACCAGGATTTTACCGTGAAGGTGAATGCGACCGACGATCCCGCGCAGCTCGGCCCGCAGGACGTCGTCTTCATCACCCTGAAGACGCACCAGTATCTGTCGGTGCTCGACAAGGTCGCGCCGCTGCTGGGGCCGAAGACCGCGCTGATCCCGCCGACCACCGGCGCGCCCTACTGGTTCTTTCACAAGCTTGCCGGCGCGTTCGAGGGCAGCCGGCTGAAGCGCATGGATCCGGGCGGCCGGCAATGGTCGATGTTCGGCCCCGAGCGTGCACTGGGCTGCGCTTATTGGGCGGGCGGCGTCGTGCCCGAGCCTGGCGTGGCGCATCTCGAGAACGAGGTCTGCTACCTGCCTCTGGGCGAGCCCGACGGGTCCAGCTCAGCCCGCGTCACTGCGCTCAGCGCGGCGATGAACGAGTCGGGCCTCAAGGCGCCGGTGAAAGCCGATATCCGCGCCGAGATCTGGACCAAGATGATCAACAGCCTCACCTGGAACCCGATCGCGGTGCTGACGCTCGCCGACAATGGCGGCATCGGCCGCAGCCCCGGCGCCGTCGAAATCGCGCGCCGCATGATGACGGAGGCCGAGGCGGTCGCCGCGAAGTTCGGCGCGACCATGGCGACGCCGATGGAAAAGCGCATCGAGTTCACGGTCGGGCTCGGCGATCACAAGATGTCGATGCTGACCGACCTTCAGGCCGGCAAGCCGCTCGAGATCGACGCGCTGGCCGATTCGATCGCCGACCTCAGCGAACTGGCCGGCGTGGCGACGCCGACCATCGACATGATGCTGTCGCTGCTGAAGCTGCGGGCGGCGGCGTAGAATAAGTACAGCCCGTCGTCTCGACCGGAGCCTCGCGCAGCGAGGCGGAGTGGAGAGACCTTCTCTCGACGACAAGCCGGCTTTTGGTGGAGAGAAGGTCTCTCCACTCCGCGCCTACGGCGCTCCGGTCGAGACGACGGAGTTTATATAACCGCTCTCGCCGTTCCGTGAGCAGCTACCACGTCTCCTTCCACGGCCTGATATCCATCTCGAAGGTCCAGGCGCTGCGCTTCTGTTGGTGGAGCTGCCAGTAGGTCTCGGCGATGTCGTCGGGATTGAGGATCGCGTCGGGGCCGGCATTGTAGCGATCCGGGAAATTGGTCTTGATCCATTCCGTGTCGATGGCGCCGTCGACGATGACGTGCGCGACATGGATGTTCTGCGGCCCCAGCTCGCGCGCCATCGACTGCGCCAGCGCCCGCACCGCATGCTTGCCGCCGGCGAAGGCCGAGAAGCCGCGACCGCCGCGCACCGAGGCCGTCGCGCCCGTGAAGAGCATCGTGCCCCGCCCACGCGGCACCATCGCCTTGGCAGCCTCGCGCGCCGTCAGGAAGCCCGCGAAGGCGGTCATCTCCCAGACCTTGCGATAGACGCGCGGGGTGGTGTCGCGGATGTCGAAGCGGACATTGCCGCCGATGTTGAAGACGAAGACCTCGATCTCGCCGATCTCGGTTTCGATCTGGCGGAACAGCCGCTCGACCTCGGCCTCGTCGCGGGCGTCGGAGCCGAACGGATGGACCTTGCCGCCCTCTTCCACGATGCGCGCCACCAGCGACTGGAGCTTGTCGGCGCTGCGGCGCGTCACGACGGCGGTGTAGCCCTCGCGCGCGAAACGACGGGCAATGGCGCCGCCCGTCGCATCGCCCGCGCCGATCACGACGCAGACCTTGTCCTTCGCCATGGCGTTTCTCCTTTGCCGCCCAATCTGTCGAGCAGGATCGGGCGACTCAAGGGAGATTAAGTCATGGCTGGCTGAGCTTGAGCCGCCTCGGTCCGCAAGGCGTGGGCCCGGCGCAGTTCGGCGGCCGTGAGACCCTTGCCGTCGGGCCGCCAGCCCGGCGGGCCGAACAGGAACAGCCAGGCCTCACGCACCGACCGCGCCGAGGCGAGGTCCTTCACGAGGCCGATCCACGGGCCGAAGTTCAGCACCAGCGGATTGCGCGACGAGGCGGCCGGCGAGACCAGGCCGAAGTCGCACTTCACGTCGTCACGCTCGGCAACGTAGCTGCCGAACAGCCGGTCGAACACGATCAGCACGCCGCCATAGTTGGCATCGAGATACTCGGGATTGCGCGCATGGTGGACGCGATGGGCCGAGGGCGTGTTCAGCACATATTCGAGCCAGCCCAGCTTCGGGATCCAGTCGGCATGGATCCAGAACTGGTAGAGCAGGTTCAGGAACAGCGCCGTCAGGACGGTCTCCGGCGTGAAGCCCAGCAGCACCAGCGGCGTGAAGAAGAGCGACGTGCCGGTGAAGCGGCCGATCCAGCCCAGGCGATAGGCGGCGGCGAAGTTGAACTGGTTGGGCGAGTGATGCACCGAGTGCGACGACCAGAACCAGCGCACCGTGTGGCTGGCGCGGTGGAACCAGTAATAGAAGAACTCCAGGCCGATGAAGAGCAGCAGCACCGAGCCGACATTGTCGAGCGACTGGGTGAACAGGCGATGCTCGTACATCCAGCCGAGCCAGGGTGCCGCGAGCGTATAGGGAATGAAGGCGAGCAGCCGGCGGCCGGCGAGATCAGCGAGCGAGCAGGCCCACGACTTCCAGTCGTAGGCTCCGGCGGCCCCGGCGCGCGTGCGCGACTGCCAGATGCCTTCGACCAGCGCCGCGCCCATCACCAGGGGCAGGATGAAGAGGTAGAGAGTGCCGAGGGCCTGCATGACGACTCCTTTGCCTTTGCCGCTCTCGAATATATGAGCGATGCTCACATTCTCGTACTCGCCTTCCCCCGACCGGTGCCGCCATGCCCAGCCGCCGCCAACCCGTTGAAACCAAAAGAAGAAACCCGCGCCAGGCGCGCGCGGCGCAGACCGTGGCCTCGATCGTCGAGGCGGCGGCTCAGGTTCTGGAAAAGGGCGGCGTCGCCGCCTTCACCACCAACGCGGTGGCGGAACGGGCGGGCGTGAGCATCGGCACGCTCTACCAGTACTTCGCCGACAAGAACGCACTGCTGATGGCGCTC
Source organism: Reyranella sp. GW821-FHT12G01 (assembly GCF_058806575.1). Taxonomy (NCBI): domain Bacteria; kingdom Pseudomonadati; phylum Pseudomonadota; class Alphaproteobacteria; order Hyphomicrobiales; family Reyranellaceae; genus Reyranella; species Reyranella sp. GW821-FHT12G01. The sequence continues at coordinate 1,445,468 of NZ_JBXAPV010000001.1, read as the reverse complement.
GCCCGCGGGGAGATGGAAACGGCCCTGACCGAAGTGGCGCGCGCGCTGCAGGGCGAGGTCGATCCCTCGATCGAAGGGCGCATCCGCGCCATGGTGCGCGCGATCATCCACGCCTTCCGCGGCCGCCAGCGCGCCCGAAAGGCGGTTATCCAGGCGATCCTATCGCAGGACGGCGGCATCACCCTGATGGCGCCGGTCGCCGCCTTCATCGCCCGCGCCGGCGAGATGGTGGGACGCGGGCCGAACTCGCTGCTGGGTCCGCTCGAGGCTGAACAGGTGTTCGTGGTGTCGCGCGCCCTCATGGGGGTCGTCCGCGCCGCGGTGCTGGAGGAGCAGCCGTTCCTCGCCAGCCGCAGCTTCGAGGACGAGATCGTGCGGATGATCGTCGCCTATCTCGGCGCGATCAGCCGTGCGGCAGAGGCACGTTGAGCAGCACGCCGAACTCGCGCGCGAGATCGCAGCTCACCCGCGCATGCACCTTGCCCTGCTTGTCGAAGAAGCGGCCGGTCTCGTTCACCGGAAACACGCCCTCGTGCCAGATGCCGGGATGGATGTAGATGCCGACGCTGCCGTCCGACCAGAAGGCCTTGAAGGTCTCGGGCTTCAGGTCGTCGCCCGGCAATGCGACCGGCACGACGAACGGCTTGCCGTCGAGCGGCCAGAAGAGCTGCCCGCCGTCGGGATGATAGTTGCAATGCCACAGCAGCACGCGGCCTTTGCTCAGCTTCACGCCGGGCCGGACCATCTCGGGCAGGTCGCGGAAGCCGATGACATAGTGGCCGCCCACGGCTTCGTTGCGGCCGATCAGCTCGTTGTCGCGCCACTCGCAGGCGAAGATGCCCTCGGTCGTGCCGCCCTCGATGCCGGTGCCGGCGTCGAGCTTGCGCGAGCCGTTGAGCGGCCACGGCACGATCTCGATCTTCTGCTTCTTGGGGTCGCGCACGACCTCGCCGTAACCCTTGATCGTGTCGCGATTGGCGCGGATCAGCGGTACATCGAGTAGCCTCAGCCCTTCGGGAATGTCCGGATTGAGATAATCGAAAACAACGCCGTCGCTCATATCGCTCGTCCTAAGCAGCCTTGCCCAGATCCTCGCCGGCCAGCGCGCGCTCGATCAGCTTCACGACATTGTCGCGACCGTAGAGCTTGATGAAGGCGCCCATGCGCGGCCCCTGCTCGCTGCCGAGCAGCACCTCGTAGAGCGCCTTGAACCACTGGCGCAGTTCTTCCTTGGCGAAGTGACGCTTGCCGGCCTCGTAGACCTCGTCCTGGATGACCTCGGCGGTCGCGTCCTCGGGCGTCTTGCGCAGAGTATCGAGCAGATCCTGCAGCGCAGGCCGCTCCTTGTCGGTGGGCAGGCGGAACTTCTTCGAGGACTTCACGAAGTCCTGGTAGTAGGCGACCGCGCCGCCGAGCAGCCGGTCGAGATAGGGCGCGTTCTCGGGCGTGGCGCCCGGCACGTAGCGGCGCAGGTATTGCCAGAGGACGTCCTTGTCCTCGGTGTTGGCGACGCCCGCGAGGTTCAGCAGCATGCCGAAGGTGACGCCGGCCGCCGAGTTGGCGGGCGCGGTGCCGTCATGGATGTGCCAGGCCGGATTCTCCAGCGCGCGCGCCGGCTCCTCGTTCGGCAGCTTCTCGACCAGCGAGAGATAGTCGTCGATGGCGCGCGGGATCACGTCGAAGTGCAGGCGCTTCGCGCGCCGCGGCTGCTGGTGCATGTAGAGCGACAGCGATTCGGGCGAGGCGTAGCGCAGCCACTCCTCGACCGAGAGGCCGTTGCCCTTCGACTTGGAGATCTTCTTGCCTTCCTCGTCGAGGAAGAGCTCGTAGTTGAAGCCCTCCGGCGGCTTGCCGCCCAGGATGCGCACGATCTTGGCGGAGAGTTCGGCCGAGGAGATGAGATCCTTGCCGTACATCTCGTAGTCGACATCGAGCGCGAACCAGCGGCCGGCCCAGTCGGCCTTCCACTGCAGCTTGACGTTGCCGCCGGTCACCGGCGTCTCGACCATCGTGCCGTCCTCGTCGCGATAGACGATGGTGCCGGCATCGGCGTCGGTCTTGATCACCGGCACCTGCAGCACGCGGCCTGTCTTGGGCGAGATCGGCAGGAAGATCGAGTAGGTCGCGCGGCGCTCCTCGCCGAGCGTCGGCAGCATCACCGACTGCACCTCGTCGTAGTGGCGCAGCATGGCGAGCAGCATCGTGTCGAAGCGGCCCGACTTGTACCAATCGGTCGCCGACTGGAACTCGTACTCGAAGCCGAACGAATCGAGGAACGCCCGCAGCCGGGCATTGTTCGCCGCGCCGAAGCTCGGATGCTCGTTGCTGAACGGATCGGGTACCGAGGTCAGCGGCTTGCCGAGATGGGCCGCCAGCATCTCCTTGTTCGGCACGTTGTCCGGCACCTTGCGCAGGCCGTCCATGTCGTCGGAGAAGCAGAACAGCCGGGCCGGCACGTCGGACAGGCGACGGAACGCCTGGCGCACCATCGTCGTGCGCACGACCTCGCCGAACGTGCCGATATGCGGCAAACCCGACGGCCCATAGCCGGTTTCGAACAGCACATAGCCTTTCGCCGGCGCTTTGCCGCCGGTACGGGCGACGAGCTTGCGGGCTTCTTCAAATGGCCACGCGCGTGCGGCCTCGGCAAGTGTGCGTTCGATGTGAGACATGGATCGGGGAAACTAGGTGCGAGGGCGATTTGCGTCAATTGCACCAACGTCCCAAAGTGCCGCGCCCTGCCATGAACAAACGTGCACTCTTGCTCAGTTTCGGCGGCCTGCTGGCGATGGCCGCGGCCATGGGCGTGGGCCGCTTCGTCTACACGCCGATCCTGCCGCCGATGGTCGAGGCAATCCCGCTCACCAAGTCGCAGGCCGGCCTGATCGCCTCGGCGAACTTCATGGGCTACCTCTTCGGCGCGGTGCTGGCGGCGGTGCGACTGCCGGGCAGCCGACGTTCCTGGCTGCTGGCTTCGCTCGCGGTCACTGCGATTTGCCTGATCGGCATGGGCCTCACGACCGCCATGCCGGTCTTTCTCGGCCTGCGCTTCGTCGCGGGCGCGGCCAGCGCCTTCGCGCTGATCTTCAGCTCTGCGCTGGTCATCGACCGGCTCACCGCGACGGGCAACAGCGCCCTCTCGGCCGTGCATTTCGCGGGCGTCGGGACCGGCATCGCCGTCTCGGCCGCCATCGTGGCGCTGCTCGTGAAAGCGGGCGCCGCCTGGACGACGCTGTGGTTCGCCAGTGCCGCCTTGGCCGCAATCGCAAGCCTCGCCGTGGTCTGGCTGGTGCCGCGCGACGAAACGGCGGCTGGGGCCGCACAACAGGGCGGCCGCACGCGCCTCTCGGCGGACTTCGTGGCACTGCTGGGCGCCTACGGCCTGTTCGGCTTCGGCTACGTCATCACCGCGACCTTCATCGTCGACATGGTGCGCGGCACGGCGTCGATCGCCCATCTCGAACCCTATGTCTGGGTGCTGTTCGGCCTCTGCGCGGCGCCATCGGTGGCGCTGTGGACGGGGCTCGGCCGGCGCTGGGGCGTCCTGCGCATCTACGCGATCGTCAGCCTGATGGAAGCGGCCGGAGTCGCGGCGAGCGCCCTGTGGCTCCATCCGGCGAGCATCCTGATCTCGACGGCGCTGGTTGGCGGCACCTTCATGGGGCTGACGGCGCTCGGCCTGATCGCCGCTCGCACCGGCGGCGGCGATCCGCGCGGCCGCATCGCGCTGGTCACCGTGGCGTTCAGCCTGGGCCAGATCTTCGGGCCCGCCTTCGCGGGCTACATCTACGAGGCGACCGGCAGCCTCACGACGCCGCTGCTGGCAGCCGTCGCCGCTCTCGTGGCAGCGGCGATCCTGTCGCTGGTCGCCGACGCGAAACGGCGCGCGCTCAGCCCTTCCACGTGAAGGGGAAGAGTTGCTGGCGCACGAAGCCGTTGGGCATGTAGTCGCCCAGCACGCCGTATTTGCCGGGGAAGCGCCGGTCGGACTTCACCGCCGTGCCGAAGATGTAGTCGATGAAGGCGAAATGGGCGGCGTAATTACGGTCGATCGCCTCGCGTTCAGAGCTGTGATGCCAGTGATGGAAGTCGGGCGTCACGATCAGCCACTTGAGCGGCGCCTTGCCGAAGATCGCGGGCAGGCGGACGTTGGCGTGGTTGAACACCGCCTGGAAGCCCACGATCACGATGTAGACGTCGGTGACCGCCTGGCTGAAGCCCAGCACGTAGAGCACGCCCAGGATCGACACGCGCGTCGTGAGCAGCTCGAACAGATGGAGCCGCGAGCCCGCCATCCAGTCCATGTATTCGGCGCTGTGATGCACCGCATGGAAGCGCCACAGAAACGGAATCTCGTGATAGGCGCGATGAGTCCAGTACTGGACCAGGTCGGCGACCAGCAGCACGAGGAACAGCGCCGCAAAAAACGGCAGGCCGCCCACCCATTTCTGCAACGGTGCCCAGACCAACCAGCCGAACAGGCTATGGATGGCGAAGTTCACGATCAGCAAGGCGAGACCGACCAAAAGGTGGTTCACGATGAAATGCGTGAAATCTGTCTGCCAGCCCGGCCGGAACACCGGCTGGTCGCGATGCAATGGCACCAGCTTCTCGATCAGGATGAAGATCATGCTCGAACCGAGCAGGTCGAGGATGAACCAGTCGAGACCGATATAGGGCGTGTTGTCGGGGAAGTCGTCGACCGGCACGCGATGGCCGCCCATCGCCGCCGCGAGCGCGATCAGGGCCAACGCCGTGGCATTCAGCCAGCGATTGCGACGCTGGACCAGGTTGGCGATCGCCATACCGCCCGCGATCACCATGCCGACCAGCAGTACCTGCCGCAGCAGGCCCACGTCGTACTTCTTGCGCAGGTCCGGCGTGGTCAAATATTCGGGGAAATGAAATGCCAGCACCGCCAGCACGGCGAGGCCGCCGAGGGTGAGAGCGATGATGCCGGTGATCTTGCCCTTGCCCACTTGCAGGGCGCCGGACTGGTGAAACACGGCGGTGGTCTTCTTGACGACAGGCGGTGGTTTCATGGCGGCTGATTTTAAGGGCAACCGACGGTCGCTGCACCGGGCAATTGGCCTGTGCTATTCACGGCCCGGTGACGATTCCCGCGACCTCCTCCTGGCCGGCCCTGGTCGCGACTTCGCGGGGCGCGCTGTGGCGTGCGCCTGACGGAACGCTGGAGCGACTGACGGGCGCCAACGCGAGCCTGCGCGCCGCCGGCCATCTGCCGCTGGTCTGTCATGCGCCCGCTGTCGCGGCTCGGCTCGGCCTCGAGGATATTCAGGCACACGACCTGCTTGAACTTTTCGCCTTCGTGCGGCCGGCGCGCTTCTGCCTGCCGACGATCCGCGGCCTCTGCGAGGCGCTCGACCTTGCGACGCCCGCGACGCCCGAAGAAGAAGTGGCCGCCCTGCCCGGCATCGCCCGCGCGCTGATCGACGAACTCGACGACATGGCGGCCCTCGCCTCGCCCGAGATGAAGGACACCGCGCTCGCCATGGCGCGCGGCCAGTGGACCTGGGGCGACGCCGTGCTGGCGGCCCTCGGCATCGACCAGGGGGCGAAGAAGGCGCGGCCGGGCGCCGGCCTCGACATCTGGAAGAGCCTGCCCGTCTGGGAGGAGCCACCGCCCGCGCCGCCGCCGGGCAGCCAGCCGGTCGAGCCGCGCGAGGCGCGCTTGCGACTGGCGCAGATGATCTCGGCCGGCAGCAACATGGCCGAGGCGCGACCGACCCAGAGCGACTATGCCTCGGCCGCCAGCGAGGCCTTCGCGCCGCGCGAGGAAGAGGACAAGCCGCATGTCGTGCTGGTCGAGGCCGGCACGGGCGTCGGCAAGACCCTGGGCTATGTCGCGCCGGCCAGCCTGTGGGCCGAGAAGAACGGCGCGCCGGTCTGGATCTCGACCTACACGCGCAACCTGCAGCGCCAGATCGACAACGAGCTCGACCGGCTGCATCGCGACTCGGCGGAGAAGCGTCGGCGCGTCGTCATCCGCAAGGGCCGCGAGAACTATCTCTGCCTGCTGAATTTCCAGGAGGCGGTGATGCGCACCGGCCTGGTGCCGGAGAACGCGGTCGGGCTCGGCCTGATGGCGCGCTGGGCGCTGGCCAGCCGCGACGGCGACATGATCGGCGGCGATTTGCCGGCGTGGCTGCTCGACCTGGTGGGACGCAGCCGCATCCAGCGCCTCGCCGACCGCCGCGGCGAATGCATCTATTCGGCCTGCGAGCATTACCGGAAGTGCTTCGTCGAACGCACGATCCGCCGCGCGCGCCAGGCCGACATCGTGATCGCCAACCATGCGCTGGTGATGATCCAGGCGGCGATGGGCGGGCTCGACGACGGCACGCGGCCGCTGCGCTACGTGTTCGACGAAGGCCATCACCTGTTCGATGCCGCCGACGGCGCGTTCGGCGCGCATCTCAGCGGCGTCGAGGCCTCCGACCTGCGTCGCTGGCTGCTCGGCGCCGAAGGCCGTCGCGGCAGCCGCGCGCGTGGACTGGAGCGCCGCGTCAGCGACCTTTTGGGCGAGGACGTCGAGGCGCAGAACGCGCTGCGCCGGCTGCTCGATCTCGCGCAACAGCTCCCCTCCCCCAACTGGCAGACGCGGCTGGCCGACGGCACCGTGCTCGGGCCGGCGGAAGAGTTCCTCGCGCTGGTGCGCCAGCAGGTGCGCGCACGCTCGGCCGGTGACGATCAGGGCTTCGGCCAGGAATGCGACGTGCGCCCGCTCAACCCCGGCTTGATCGAAGCGGCCGATCAGTTGGCCGAGGCGCTGGAGAAGATGCTGCAGCCGGTGCGCCGCCTGCGCCAGGCGTTGCGCGCCAAACTCGAAGGCGAAGCCGACAAGCTCGACTCCGGCCAGCGCTCTCGCATCGAAGGCGTCGCACGGTCGCTCACCAATCGCTGCGAACTGACGCTCGAATCCTGGCGCGCCATGCTGCGCGGGCTGCACAGCGATTCCGATCCCGCCTTCGTCGACTGGTTCGGTGTCGAGCGCGTGCAGAGCCGCGAGTACGACGTCGGCATGTATCGCCACTATCTCGATCCGACCGAGCCGTTCGTGAATTCGGTGATCCGCCCGGCGCACGGCGCAGTGATCACCTCGGCGACCTTGCGCGATTCGCTGGGTGTGCCGGCTGCCGCCAACGACGAGGACACCACGACACAGGCCGACTGGACGGTCGCGGAGGCGCGCACCGGCACCAAGCATCTGGCGGCCCCGGCGATGCGCGCGGCGATGGCCTCGCCGTTCGACTACGCCAACGCGACCAAGGTCCTGATCGTGAAGGACGTGAAGCGCGACGATCCCGACCAGGTGGCGGCCGCCTATCGCGAGCTGTTCCTGGCGGCGGGCGGCGGCGCGCTGGGCCTCTTCACCGCGATCGGCCGCCTGCGCTCGGTGCATCAGCGCATCGCGCCGGTGCTGGAAGAGGCCGGCCTGCCGCTCTACGCGCAGCATGTCGGCGGCATGGATGCCGCGACGCTCGTCGATATCTTCCGTGCCGAGGAGCATTCATGCCTGCTGGGTACCGACGCGGTGCGCGACGGCGTCGATGTGCCGGGACGATCGCTGCGTCTCATCGTGTTCGATCGCGTACCATGGCCGCGTCCCGACATCCTGCACCGCGCGCGCAAGGCGCACTGGAAGGCCGCGGGTGCGGGAGCGAACGGATATGACGACATGCTGGCGCGCCTTCGCCTCAAGCAAGCCTATGGACGATTGATTCGTCGCGGCGACGATCGCGGCGTCTTCGTGATGCTCGATTCGCGACTGCCCAGCCGTCTCCTCAGCGCTTTTCCGGCGGGCGTGATCGTCGAACGCACCGGGCTTGCCGATGCGGTGGCCGAAACGAGGCGGTTTCTGGATAATTGAGATCGGCGCAACGATCGATCCAGCGGGCTGTTGATCCTCCACGAACCAACAAAGGAGGAACTCATGAAGAAGCTCATTGCGATTACTGCCGCGACCCTTCTCATCGGCGGCACCGCCATGGCGCAGAGCGCCGGAACGAGCGGCGGCGCCTCGGTCGGCGGTGGCGCAACCACGACGGCTCCGAGCGGCACGACCGGTATCGGTACGGGCGCGACAGGCACCGTGACGACCAACCCCGGCGGCGCGTCTGTGGGCGCGGGCGTCGGCGCTACGGGTAGCGGCACGGCGCCGGCTCCCGGCGGCAGCACCAGTTCCATGGGCGTCGGCGCGGGCACGACCGGCGGTGGCTCGGTCAACCAGGGCATGGCGCCCTCGCCGTCGGGTTCCGGCGGCGTGTCGGGTGGTGCCTCGGGCACGACTCGCTAACACGACTATCTTTCGATAAAGACGCGGCCCGCTCCAATCCGGAGCGGGCCGTTCGTCGTTCGAGGCTTCAGAAGCGCGAGCCGAAGCGTACCGATGCGCGCATCGGGCGGTCGCCGACATTCGGCGTCGACACGACCTTCGCCAGCTCCACTTCGCCGCTCCACTTTTCCCAAATCCGTGCCCGGATGCCCGCGCCGACCGACGTGCCTTCCGGAAAGAGAGGCGGATTGAGGGGGCTCACCGACGAGATCCAGCCGTGATCTGCGAAGGCGTAGAGCTGGGGATCGACATATTTCTTCGGCACGGGAATCCAGTCCGGATTGTATCGCAGCTCCGCCAGCACGGAGATGCCGCGATCTCCCACTGACTCAGCGACGGTGAAGGCCCGGCCGTAGTCGCGTCCGCCATAAGCGAAGACTTCCGACGCCGGCACGGTGCCCGTTGTCATTTGTCCGCTGGCGCGGATCAGGCCGGAGAAACTCGTCCAGAAGGGCTGCACCCGCTCGATCGAGAGATTGATCTTGCCGAAGGATGGCGAGGCGCCGAACCGGCCGTTGGCCTCGGCCCCCGCAACCGGGAGGCCGACACTGCCCAACACGGTGCCCGTCCAGAAGCCGCCGAGTTCGTCGGTGTACGCGCCGAAGAGGCCGCCGCGCGCGACCCGCAGCGAATCGCCCGGAATGCCGATTCCCAGAAACGTATAGTCGACGTCGATCACGTCGATCATTGCCGTGCCCATCAACGTCCACTTCAGGCTGCGGACGAAGGGCTGCGAATACTGGGCGCGCCCCAGAAACGAACGTCCGAGGAAGTCGACGGCCTGCCCATTGATCAAGGTCAGGGGCCGTTGCCATACGGCCTGCCCCAGCAAGCTCAGGCGCCCGCCATTGTCGCCGATCGGCACGCCGTAGCGTGCGTCGAACATCTGCAGGCGATTCCACGGCAGCGCCGAGAGGTAGCGCAGTTCGAGCGCGTCGCCGCCGAACGCCAGCGACCGGCCGATGCCGCCGAGGCGGAAATTGACGGAGACATCGGGGATCGTCTGGAAGCTGTCGATCTGCGCGATCGGCGAGAAGCGTTCGAAGGTGCCGTTGACGATCAGCACGACCTTGTCGCCGCCGCCCGCGTCCGGCTTGGCAGCGGCCTGGATCGCGACACCCGGAAGGTCGGCGGCAAGGAGCAGCCGTCTCTCCAGGTCGGCGCGGCGGAGCGGCTTGCGGCCGACCAGGGGCGCCATCAGCTCGCGGATATGGGCGCGAAGTTTCTCCGACTTGATGCCGTCGCCGAAATCGATGGCGGAGATCGAGCCTTCGACGACGATGATCCTGAGCTTGCCGCTGTCAAGATCCTGCTGGGGCAGCACGACGCTGTAGAAGACGTAGCCACCCTGTTCGTAAAGCGCCGTGACGCGGTTGACCGCTGCGACCACTTCCGAGAACGGCACGCGCCGGTTCAGTACAGGCGCGAACAGCGGCTGCAGGGTGCCGGCGTTGAAAGCCGTCACGCCCTCGACCTGCACGTCGCTGAAGAGGACTTCCTTGTTCGCCAGTTCCGGAGGAACCGCGAGACCGGCGCCGCCGGGTACGGCGATGTCGGGTTTGGGACGTCGTGGGGCCGCCGGATCGGACTCCAGCACCTCGCGTCCGATGACGGAGGGGGCCGGAGGCAACGATGGCGGAGGGGCTGAAGCCGTCTGCGCCTGGAGAGTTGCTGTGCTGAGCAGCAACATCCCCAGGACGCTGACGGCCACCCGCCAGGGAAGGCCGTCGGTCACGTTCTAGCTGCGATCAGCGCAGGATGCCGCCCGTGTTGCCGACCACACCTCCGAGAAGGCCACCCGTGGTGTTGTTCACGGTGCCGGTGACGTTCTTCAGCAGTCCGCCGGTCGCACCGCCGCTGCCGTCCACCTTGGTGGTCGTGGAGAGGAGGGTCGTGCCGCCGGTCAGGCCCTGCGTGAGAACCTGCGTGCTGCCGACCGTCGCGCCCACGGTCGTGCCGGTGCCGTTGACGAGAGTCGTCACGGCATCGCCCTTGGTCGTGAGGCCGACCGAGTTGGTCGTGTTCGTCACCGGCGACAGAAGACCCGTCACGCCCGCCGCGACGCCGTCGGTGGTGACGACGGGACCGCCGAGGAGAGACGGCACGCTCAGGCTGGTGGTGTTGCTCGCGGGCAGGATGCTGAGGCCCGCGACCGAGGTTCCGGCCGCGCCCGTGGCACCCGTGGCTCCCGCCGCGCCGGTTGCTCCGGTGGCGCCTGTCGCGCCCGGCGAACTCGAGCTGGTGCTCGAGCCGGAACTGTACGGCGTTCCCGGTCCGCCTCCATCGGCGCAGCCAGCCGCCAGGGCAGCGGCGAGACAAACCAGTGAGATGTTGATGGGAGAGCGCGCTTGCATTGAAACCTCCTCGGCAATTGACAGTTCGGAAGTGAGCAGCGTTGCGATCGTCAGAACGAGTGTCGTTCTGAAACCATCAATGATTGGAAATCCGCGGAAGTTGCATATTGCATATCTAGTTCACCCTCTTTGACTGCAACCGGACAGACACGGTAGCGGGCAACCCCGAATGAAGGAGTTAATGCAAAGCTCTCTTCGCGAGCGCATGACTGAACGCTGTTTCAAGCGCTGAAAAAGGAGCGGGTGCGCGAAATCAGGGAGGGCCAGAAGCCGTCATTCTCATCAAAGAGCATCGACGACGAAAGGAAACGGCCGAAAGCGAGAGTGTGTCCGGTATCGCAGTACCGATTTCAGGCATCGACTCATGGTTGTAGTGCAACGTCACGACCCTGATCGTCGCCGCGGTCGCTTCGATTGCGAACGACAACCTCGATGGTCAGCTCGTCTCGTCGATCATCAGTTTTCGGCGCCGCTGCAGAAATGGTGCGCCGGGGACGCCTTCTGGTACAAACGCCTGACGCCACACGACATTCCTGCTCAGGCTCTCAAGACATGCGCCTCTCGACCAAACTCCTGATCACCGCCGCGGCCTTCCTGGCCGGCGCCGCCGGCCTCTACGCCTACGCCTACCATCTCTATCCGCCACCCACCGCCCGGCAGGCCGCCGCTCCCGCGACTCCGGCGGCGCCTGTGGCTCCGGCAGCCCCGGCCGGCCCCTCGGTCGCGCAGCTCTACGACGACTGCGTGAAGGGTGCCTGGCCCACGATCAAGGATGCCGAGGCGCGCGCCGCCGCCTGCTCGAAGGCCCTGGGCACCCGCCAGCTCAAGCCCGACGAGATTGCGCTGGCCCGCCTGACGCGCGGCATCGCCCGCACCATGCTGGGCGACAAGGCGCTGGCCGCCGAGGACTACTCGGAGGCGCTGAAGCACTATGACGGCGCCATCGATCCCCGGAATCCCGACGCGCTGAACCTCTACCGCCGCGCGACGTCGCTGCACGCGGTCGGCGAGACCGATCGCGCCCTCTCCGACTACAACGACGCGATCCGCGTCGATCCCAACAATTCGCTCGCCTATCTCGGCCGTGGCGTGCTGCTGGCGACGCGCAAGCGCGCCTACGATCGCGCCATCGAGGATTTCGACAAGGTGCTGGCGCTGCAGCCGGAGAATGTCGACGCGCTGATCGCGCGCGGCAATGCCTACAGCCTGCTCGGCGACAACGGACGCGCCCTCGCCGACCTCGACCGCGCCATCCAGCTCGCGCCCGACAATGCGCAGGCCTATGTGATCCGCGGCCTCGCAAACAATCGCCGCGGCCAGAAGCAGCTCGCGATGCAGGACTACGAGGCGGCCCTGCAGCGCGCGCCGAACTACCCGCAGGCGTTGGCCAACCGCGCCGCGCTTCTGTCAGAAGACGGCAAGTACGACCAGGCGATCCGCGATCTCGACGAGTCGATCAAGTCGGATCCCGACAATCCCGTCGCCTATTACAATCGCGGCTACGCCTACTTCGCCAAGCACGACTACGACAAGGCGCTGGCCAACTACGACGCGGCCATCAAGCTCGAGCCGGGCATGGGCCTCGCCTACAACAACCGTTGCCTGATCCGCGCCATCACCGGCAAGGACCTGGTGGCCGGCATGCAGGACTGCGACACGGCGCAGAAGCTGATGCCGCTCAACATCGACGTCCGCATCACGCGCGGCTTCATCTACCTGAAGCTCGGCGACCCGAAGCTGGCGATCAACGAGTACAATGCCGCCCTCGATGTCGATCCCAACCGCCCGCTGGCGCTCTACGGCCGCGGCATCGCGCGCATCATGACCGGCGAAACCCGCGAGGGCGAAGGCGACAAGGCCGCCGCCCTGACGCTCGACCCCGAGGTCGCCGACCAGTTCTCGATCTACGGCGTGAAGTAACGCTCCTCTTCTTCCCCATTCAAATGGGGAAGTGCCCCGTCATACGGGGCGATGGGGTCATGGGCCGAGCGAAGCTCGGCCCGATAGCGTCAGGACATCGTGAAACGATGTCCGGGAGCGCCGAAGAAAGAACGGCCGCTCATGACCCCTCCGCCGGCGCAAGACGCCGGCACCTCCCCATTTGAATGGGGAGGTAGATGATTCGCGAAACCCCTAGTAGCCGGCCTTCCGGTCGACCACTTCCTTGAGGGGCTCGCCGTCGAGGAAGCGCTTCAGGTTCTCGACGAACAGGCGCGACACGAAGCGGTCGCGCTGCGGATGAGGGCCGCCGATATGCGGCAGCACGACGATGCCCGGCGCCGTCCAGAACGGATTGTCCGACGGCAGCGGCTCCTGCCGGAAGACGTCGAGCAGCGCGCCCGCGATCGTCTTGTCCTTGGTGGCGGCCATCAGGTCGGCGTCGTTGACGATCTGGCCGCGGCCGAAGTTCAGCAGCCAGGCCGACGGCTTCATCTTGGCCAGCCGCTTGGCATCGATGAAGTTCTCGGTCTCCGGCGTCGCCGGCAGCAGCAGCAGCACGAAGTCCGATTGCGCCAGCACCTCGTCGGTCTGCTCGGGCGCCAGCACTTCGGCCACGTTGGGAATGCGCGTCGGCCGCCGCTTGGTGCCGATCACGTGCATGCCGAGCGCGACGGCGATGCGCGCCACTTCCTGGCCGATGACGCCCAGGCCTAGGATGCCCAGTGTCTTGCCGGTCAGCGGCTGCGCCACCGTGTGGACCCACTTGCTCTGCTTCTGGTGCTCTCCGACCGCCGCGTAGGGCTTCGCGACATGGAACAGCGCGCCGATGATGTTCTCCGGCATCGATTCGGTGTGCGTGCCGCGCGCGCAGGTGAGCGTGAGGTCCGACGGAAGATCGGGCAGCGCCAGCCAGTTGTCGACGCCAGCGCTCATCGCCTGCGCCCAGCGCAGCTTCGGCATGGTGGGCAGCAGGCCCGCCGGCACGGCGCCCGCCATCAGCGCTTCGGTGCGCGCGAGCTGTTCGGCCGACGGCTTCTCCTTGCGCGGCAGCGTGTCGACCGAAACGCGGTCGGCGAGGCCCGCCGCCTGGATCGCATCGAGATAGGCCGCCGAAGAATCCGTCCAGAGCAGGACGTGGGCGCGGTTCGTGTTCATGGACGGATTCTCCTTGGTGAAGTGCGATAAGGCCTGCTGACGGGACGGTTGGCTACAGCCCCTGCCCGCCCGCGACCGCGATGGTCTGTCCCGTCACCCACGACGCGAATGGCGAGGCGAGGAACAGCGCCACGTTGGCGACTTCCTCGGCATGGCCCATGCGGCCGAACGGGATCGAGTTCAGCGTGCCGTTGTAGAGCGCGGGATTGTCGGTCTTGCGCTTGTCCCAAACGCCGCCGGGAAACTCGATCGAGCCTGGCGCGATGCAGTTCACGCGGATGCGGTCCTTGGCGTACATCGCGGCCTGCGTGACCGTGTAATGGATCACCGCCGCCTTGATCGCGCCGTAGGGCGGCTGCCGCGCCGCCGGATGGTGCGCCGAGATCGAGGAGATGTTGACCACGTTGCCCTGCGACTTCTTCAGTTCGGGCAGCGCCTCCTGCGTGGCGTGCACGATCGAAAGCATGTCGACCGCGAGGTTGGCGGTCCAACCCTTGTCGTCGTCGGACGAGCCGAAGGCCGAGGCGTTGTTCACCAGGAAGTCGACGCCGCCCAGCGCGCCGATGGCATCGCGCACATAGCCGCGCACGGCGTCGCCCTTGGCGAGATCGGCGCTGGCGGCGTGGGTCTTGTGACCATGCTTGGCGAGTTCGGCGCGGGTCTCTTCAAGAGTCTTGGCATCGCGCGCACAGATCGACACGTCGCCGCCGCACGCCGCAAAGCCCATGGCGATCGCCTTGCCGATGCCGCGGCTGCCGCCGCAGATGATCGCCTTCTTGCCCGTGAAATCCAACTTCATCGCATCATCTCCTGTTGCCCGCGCCAGCCGGCCGACCGGGATCTCGAACGGCCGCCACCGTGGCGACCGCCGTCCGCCTAATCAAGCGAGGCGTCCCGAGGGCCGGAACCGCCGTTCGGTATAGTACCCATCGGCCGGTAACGACATTGTCATGGAGCGTGCGCGCATTCATCGGCATCATGTCGGCCAGTCGCCAGCAGGACGACGGACAGGGAGAGCGGGCAGGGTGCAGACGGTCGGGGCGCTTCTGGCGTCGGTAATGCTGCACATGTGGTTCGCCAGCAGCGCGATGGCGGCCAACGAGCCGGTCACCGGCGTCGACGTCATCATCCGCAGCAAGGCTGACGGTCGCGTCATCATCGAGACCGTTACAGACGGGCGCGGCACCTTCCTGGTGAAGGAGATGCAGCCCGGCCTCTACAGCCTCGAGGCCGGCGGCAAGCTCCCCCTGGCCTTGCTGAAGCGCAGCGGCGGCTGGGGCATCGCGCTGATCCCCGCCGCCAAGACCGCCAAGCCATTGAACCATCGTGCCAAGCCGATGTCGGGCAAGGGCATGCAGGTCGATATCGTCGTGCCCGCGGGAACGGCGATTTCCTACACGGTAATCGTCACCGACTAGCGCCATATTGAACAGCGGAACGACTCAGTTAGACTGCGCTCCAATAAAGAAAACATTGGAGGCTACGTTCAAGATGACCAAAGTTGCGATTCCGCGCCGAAGGGCGCTCCTGCTTTCCGGCGGCGCACTCGCTGCACCGATGATCGCGTCGGGCATCGCCCGCGCGCAAAGCGACTGGCCGAACCGGCCGGTGAAATACATCTGCGTGTTCCCGGCGGGCGGCCCGACCGACACGCTGTCCCGCATCGTCTGCCAGGAACTCTCCGAACTCACCGGGCAGCAATTCCTGATCGAGAACCGCGCGGGCTCGGGCGGCAACATCGGCGCCGACGCCATCGCGAAGTCACCGCCGGATGGCTACACGATCGGCCTCTACACGATCGCCGCGCACGCGATCGCGCCGACGCTCTACACCAAGCTGCCGTTCGACGCGGGCAAGGACTTCAACGGCATCGCGATGCTGTGGGCGGTGCCGAACATGCTGATGACGCGGCTTGATTTCCCCGCGAACACGATCCCCGAGCTGATCGCGCTGGCGAAGGCCAATCCCGGCAAATACTCCTTCGCCTCGTCGGGCGCCGGCACCAGCCCGCATCTCACCGGCGAGATGTTCAAGCAGATGGCCGGGGTGAACCTGCTGCACGTCCCCTACAAGGGCAGCGCGCCGGCGCACCAGGACATCCTGGCGGGCCAGGTCGACATGATGTTCGACAACATCCCCGGCCCGCTCGGCCTGATGAAGGGCGGCAAGGTGAAGGGCTTCGCCGTCACCTCGAAGGAGCGTCATCCCGCGGTGCCGGACAAGCCGACCTTCGCGGAGTTCCTGCCGGGCTTCGAGATCACCTCGTGGGGCGGCATCTGCTCGCCGGCCGGCGTGCCGCCGGCCATGGTCGAGAAGCTCTCGGCCCTGTCGAAGCAGGCGCTGCAGAAGGCCAGCGTGAAGGCCGCCTTCGACCAGCAGGGCGCCACCCAGATCTGGATGTCGCCCACCGACACCGCCGCCTTCCGCGCGTCAGAGGAAAAGAAACTCGCGCCGGTGATCAAGGCGTCGGGCGCCAAGGTGGAGTAGCTTCGTCACCCTGAGCAACCGGTCGGGGTGACGATGCCGTCGAAGAAAGTCCTGGTCGCCGGGGCCACTGGCCTCGTCGGCTATGCTGCCATGAAGCACTTCGCTGCCACCGAGGGCTGCGAGGTGATCGCCGTATCGCGCCGCCGGCCGGACGAGACCTACGGTGCGCGCTGGCTGCCGCTCGATCTCACCGACACCGCCGCCTGCGCTGCATTGGCGCCGGACCTCGCGGGCATCACGCACCTCGCCTACGCCGCGCTTTATGAGAGGCCCGGGCTGGTCGCGGGCTGGCGGGAAGACGAGCAGATCCGCACCAACGACCTGATGCTGCGCAACCTGATGGCGCCGCTCGAAAAGGCGTCGCCGGGATTGCGGCATGTCGCGCTGCTGCAGGGCACCAAGGCGTACGGCGTGCATGTCCGTCCGCTCACCGTCCCGGCACGCGAGAACCGCTCGGAGATGCACGAGCAGCCGAATTTCTACTGGAACCAGGAGCGCTTTTTGCGCGAAGGCCAGAAAGGTAAGGACTGGAGCTGGTCGATCCTGCGCCCTGTGCTGATCGTGGGCGATTCGGTCGGCAGCGCCATGAACGTGATCCCGGCACTGGGCGTCTACGCGGCCTTCATGCGCCAGGCCGGCAAGACGAAGCTCGACTATCCGGGCGGTGTCGGCCGCGTGGCACAGGCGGTCGACGCCGATCTCCTGGCGCGCGCCATCGCCTGGTCGGGCGAGGCTTCGACGGCGCGCAACGAGATCTTCAACGTAACCAACGGCGACGTCTTCGTCTGGCCCAACGTCTGGCCCGCCATCGCCGACGCGCTGGGCTTCGCGGCCGGCGATCACGTCCCGCTGGCACTCGATCGCGAGATCCGGCCACGCGAGGCCGAGTGGGCCGCGATCCGCGCCGCCCAGGGGCTCAAATCCGGCACGCTGAAGGACTTCGTCGGCCTGTCGTTCGAATATGCCGACTATACGATGGGCTTCCGCCGCACCGAGCCCGGGCCGGCGGCGCTGGTGTCCACCATCAAGCTGATGCAGGCGGGCTTCACCGAGGTGATGGATACCGAGGCGATGTTCGCCAAATGCTTCGCCGCGATGCAGGCAAAAGGGCTTCTGCCGCGGCCCTGAGACGCGTTCCGAGGGGATACACGCAACTGTCGTGAAATTGTCATATGCGCCCCTCACCTTCCCCGGCCACTTTGAAGCGCGATGGAGGGCTTGGCATGCAAAGCGAACGGGACCGCAAGGCGCTGGAGGACCGCGTCCGCCGCGAGCTGGCCGACAGCATCGACGAGGATCTCGAGCTCGAACTGGGCGACGAGATGCTGGCCCGCCTGCCCGAGCATGGCGATGGCGACCTGCCGCAGCAGGAAGGCATCGACCGCAAGTTCTACTTCACCGAGCTGCTGCGGCTTCAGCGCGAGCTGATCAAGCTGCAGGACTGGGTGATCACCCAGAAGCTCAAGGTCGTCGTCCTGTTCGAGGGCCGCGACGCCGCGGGCAAGGGCGGCGTGATCAAGCGCGTGACACAGCGGCTGAACCCGCGCGTCTGCCGCACCGTCGCCCTGTCGGCGCCGTCGGAGCGCGAGCGCACCCAGTGGTATTTCCAGCGCTATGTCAGCCACCTGCCCGCGGCCGGCGAAATCGTGCTGTTCGACCGCAGCTGGTACAATCGCGCCGGCGTCGAGCGGGTCATGGGCTTCTGCAAGGAAACCGACGTCCAGGACTTCTTCGAGACCGTGCCTGAGTTCGAGCGCATGCTGGTGCGCTCCGGCATCATCCTGCTGAAATACTGGTTCTCGATCACCGACGAGGAGCAGAACATGCGCTTCCTGATGCGCATCCACGATCCGATGAAACAGTGGAAGCTCTCGCCCATGGACCTCGAATCCCGGCGGCGCTGGGAGGAATACACCAAAGCAAAGGAAGAGATGCTGGCCCGGACGCATATCCCGGAGGCGCCGTGGTGGGTGGTCGAGGGCAACAACAAGCGCCGCGCCCGCCTCAACTGTATTCACCACCTTCTGCAGCAAGTGCCTTATAAGGACGTTGAACACCAGCCGATCGTCCTGCCCAAGCGCGAGCACAAGCCCGACTACGCACGGACGCCGGTCGCTCCCGAACTCTATGTCCCGGCGGTCTACTGATGGATTTCTTCAGGCGTTTCACGTTCCTCGTCTGCGCTCCGGCCTTCGACGCCGACGATCTCGAAGGCCACCGGCTCGGCGAGATCACGGTCTCGATCGAGAAGATGGGCTTCCAGGTGGTGCGGGCCCGCCGCATCGAGGATGCCGAGATGGTGGTGCAGACCGATGCCGCGGTCGGCTGCATGGTCGTGGACTGGGGCAAGAAGGGCCTCGACGGCAAGGCTGCCGCGATGATCAACATGATGCGGCGACGCGGCCTCGAAATGCCGATCGTGATCCTGGTGCGCCGCAAGCGCCTGGAGGACATCCCCGTCGAGGTGATGGACTACATCGACGGCTACATCTTCCTCTCCGAGGAGACGCCGGAGTTCATCGCCAAGAACCTGGTGAGCCGCCTCAAGCAATATGCCGAGACCTTGAAGACGCCGTTCTTCGGCGAACTGGTCGACTATGCCGAGGAAGGCAACCAGCTCTGGACCTGCCCCGGCCATAACGGCGGCATCTTCTACAACAGGAGCCCGATCGGCCGGATCTTCGTCGAGCATCTGGGCGAGGCGGTGTTCCGCGACGACCTCGACAACTCCGTGCTCGATCTCGGTGATCTGCTGGTCCACGAGGGCCCGGCGCTGAAGGCGCAGAAGGAAGCGGCCGCCATCTTCGGCGCCGAGAAGACCTACTTCGTGCTGAACGGCACCTCGTCCTCCAACAAGATCGTGCTGCAGGCGCTGATCGCGGAAGGCGACCTCGTCCTGTTCGACCGCAACAACCACAAGGCCGCCCATCACGGCGCGCTGTTCCTCGGCAACGGCATCCCGATCTATCTCGAGACCGACCGCAACGCGCACGGGCTGATCGGGCCGATCTTCCACGAGGCGCTCGACGAGACCGCCATCCGCGAGAAGATCCGCACCAACCCGCTGGTCAAGGACAAGGACGCGTGGAAGCGCGAGCGGCCGTTCCGCGTCGCCGTCATCGAGCAGTGCACCTACGACGGCACGATCAACGACGCCCGACTGATCGTCGAGAAGATCGGCCATCTCTGCGACTACATCCTGTTCGACGAGGCCTGGGCGGGCTTCATGAAGTTCCACCCGCTCTATGCCGGCCGCTTCGCCATGGGCCTCACCAATCTCGGCCCCGACAGCCCCGGCATCATCGCCACGCAGTCGGCGCACAAGCAGCTCGCGAGCTTCAGCCAGGCCTCGCAGATCCACGTGCGCGATCGCCACATCAAGGGCCAGCAGCGGCGCATCGAACATCGCCGCTTCAACGAGTTCTTCATGCTGCACGCCTCGACCTCGCCCTTCTATCCGATCTTCGCTTCGCTCGACGTCGGCGCGCAGATGATGAAGGGGCGTTCGGGCGAAGTGCTGTGGGACGACACGATCCGTCTCGGCATCGAGATCCGCAAGAAGATGCGCGCCATCCGCCGCGAGTTCGAGGACAAGGAACGCGACTTCGCGCGCCGCTGGTTCTTCGAGCCGTTCGTGCCCAACCGCGTGAATGTGGGCGGCCGCGACCAGGCCTGGGAAGAAGTGCCGACCGACGATCTCGCGGTCGACGCGCGCTACTGGGAGCTGGCGCCCGACGCGCGCTGGCACGGCTTCAAGCATGTCGCGCCGGGCTACGCGATCACCGATCCCAACAAGCTGATCGTGCTGACGCCGGGCTTCGATCGCGAGACGGGACGCTATGCCGGCCACGGCATCCCCGCCCCCGTCGTGGCGCAGTACCTGCGCGAGAACCAGATCGTGCCGGAAAAGAACGATCTCAACTCGCTGCTGTTCCTGATGACGCCGGGCGTCGAATCGAGCAAGGCCGGCACGCTGCTGAGCGCGCTCGTGATCTTCAAGCGGCTGCACGACGACAATGCCCGCCTGGAGGATGTGATCAGCGAGTTCGTGCGACGCCGGCCCGGCCGCTACGCCGGCATGCGGCTGCGCGATCTCTGCGCGGAGATGCATGCCTTCTTCCGCGAAGCCAATGTGAGCTTCCTGCAGCGCGCGCAGTTCATGCCCGAGCACCTGCCCGAGTCGGCGATGGCGCCGCACGAGGCCGTGCGCCAGCTCGTGCGCAACAACGTCGACTATGTGCCGATCGAACAGGCGTTCGGCCGTATCGCCACGACGATGTTCGTGGTCTATCCGCCGGGCATCGCCAGCATCGTGCCGGGCGAGCGGCTGGGCGAACGGGCCAAGCCGATGCTCGACTATCTGCTGATGTTCGAGAAGAGCGCCAACCTGTTCCCCGGCTTCGACGTCGAGATCCAGGGCATCTATCGCGAGATCAGCAAGGACGGCGTCGTGCGCTTCTACACCTACGTGGTGCGCGAGTAGACGATCTCGACCGGCGGCGTCGTGGTGCCCGCGCCGATCGGGCGCTGCATCAGGACGCTGTCGGCCCACTTGCCGTACTTGAAGCCGACGCCCTGCAGCAGGCCGGCGCGGCGGAAGCCATGCGCCTCGTGCAGGCTGAGCGACGCGACATTGTCGGCGTCGATATAGGCGAACATCTGGCGGTAGCCCGCGCCGGCGCAGGCCTCGATCAGCGCCGGCAGCAGCAGGCGGCCGATCCCGGTCGAGACATGGTCGGGATGGACGTAGATCGAATGCTTCACCGCATAGCGATAGGCGGGGCGCTTGCGGAACGGCACCGCGTAGGCATAGCCCACGATCACGCCGTCACGCTCGGCCGCGAGATGCGGCAGCTTCCGCCGCAGCATGTTCTTGCGCCGCCGCTTGATGTCGTCGGCCTGGGTCGGCTCGATGTCGACGTCGCCCACGCCGCGCGTGATGTGGTGCGTGTAGATCGCAATCATGGCAGCCACGTCGTTCTCGGTCGACGGTCGCACGATGATCGCGCCCCGCGGCTTTTCGAGCACGGACTCGCTCGTCGCTGGTTCCACCCCATCCTCCCTCAGTGGAGTCCGGATCAAACACGCGTTCATGACGGTTTGATGTCGACATAAAAAGAGGGCCCGGAGAGTTTGCACTCTCCAGGCCCCCAGACGCCCCCTCTAAACTCGCTGGCCGGAGCGGCGATGTCTCAACCGCGTCTGTCCATGCGCGCGAAGATACGGGGCGGCGCGGTCCCGGCACAGGGGGCGCTTGGTATCAATTGTTGTGGTTTCGTGACCGGCCGGAAAAGCTGGCTCGCACATGATCGGCAAGATCGCGCGCGGCGGGCCCGAGGTTCGGCGGCGCGTAAAGATTGATCCGAAACTCCGGCAGCGCCGGCAGCCGCGCCTCGCGGCCCAGGATCACGAAACGCTCGGGCACCGAGGAGCGCAGCAGCGGCGCCACCGCGAGCCCCGCCTCGAGCACGGCATAGACCGGTTCGAGCCGGCTCACCTCGCAGACCGCGCGCCAGTCGCGCCGCGCCTTGCCCAATGCCTCGACGGCGACGGGACGGAACACGCAGGTCGGCGCGCCGAGCGACACCGGCAACGGATCCTTCAGATGCGCATCACCGTCGGCCGCGCCGACCCACACCAAGCGATCGGTGCGCAACGTCTCGCCGTGACGGCCGCATTCGGTTTCCGTCGTCATTGCGAGATCGACGCCGCCCGACTTCAGCTCCTCGCGGATGACGCGCGAATCCTCGCAGACGAGGCTGACCCTCACCTTGGGCTGCGCCTTGGCGAAGCCCCGCAGGATCGCCGGCACGAAGCTGCCGATGATGTCGTAGGGAACGCCGAAGCGAACCTCGCCTTCGAACTGCGGCGCGCGCATCGACGACCAGACCTCGTCGTTCATCGCCACCAGGCGGCGCGCCTGTTCGAGCAGCCGCTCGCCCGCCGGCGCCAGCACCAGCCCACGCCCCTGGCGCGCAAACAGGCGGCAATCGAGCGCCTCCTCCAGCCGCTTGATCTGCTGGCTGGCGGCGGCCTGGCTCATGCCGAGCGCCGTGGCGGCGCGGGTGACGCCGCCCGCTTCGACGACAGTGAGGAAGGCGCGCACCAGCGCCATGTCGAGGTCCTTGCGCATTCCCACATATAATCATTTCCGAACGATCCCATCAAAAACATTCGTTTTTGTTATTCATTGGATCGCCCTAGCGTGGCGCCATGACCACGAAGATCTCCGGCCTCTGGCTGCCGCTCATCACGCCGTTCAAGGACGGCGCCATCGACTTCACGAGCTTCGACCGGCTGGTGAACCACTACATCGCCAAGGGCGTCGACGGGCTGCTGCCGCTTGGCACGACCGGTGAATCACCCGCCCTCGACGAAGACGAGATCGCCGCCGTGATCGAACGCACGCTCGCCGTCGCCAACGGCCGCGTGCCGGTGTTCGCGGGTGTCGGCGGCAATGCCACGGCCAAGGTCGAGAAGGAGCTGAAGCGGCTCCGCCACCTGCCGATCGCCGGCATCCTGTCGGTGTGCCCCTACTACAATCGCCCGAGCCAGGACGGGCTGATCGCGCACTTCCGGCGCATCGCCGCGGCGACCGACCGCGACGTGGTGATCTACAACATCCCCTATCGCACGGCTGTGAACCTCTCCAACGACTCGCTGCTCGAATTGGCCGAGGTGCCGAACATCGTCGGCGTGAAGGACAGTTCCGGCAGCGTCGAGCAGTCGCTCGAGCTCTTACGCCGCAAGCCCGCGGACTTCGCCGTGCTGACCGGCGAGGATGCGCTGTTCTTCACCATGCGCGCCAACGGCGCCGAGGGCGGCATTCTCGCCGCGAGCCATCTCATGACGGAGGGCTTCGTCGAGGTCGAACGTTGCTTCAGCGCCAACGATCTCGTCGGCGCGCGCAAGGCCTGGGCACCGCTCAGCCATTTCGTGCCGATGCTGTTTGCCGAAGCCAATCCGATGCCGATCAAGCATCTCCTGTGGCGTCAGGGCCTGATCGCCTCGCCGGAATGCCGCCTGCCGCTCACGAAGATTTCCGACGGCCTCGCCCGCCGTCTCGATGCTGTGTTCGCCGAGAAGAAGGCGGCGGCTTAGCCGCGCGCCTTCAGGAGGTCGCGGATCTCCGTCAGCAGTTCCTGCTCCTTGGTCGGCGGGGCCGGCGGCGCGGGGGCGGCCTCTTCCTGCTTGATCACGCGGTTCATGCCCTTGATCACCAGGAACAGGACCCAGGCGATGATCAGGAAGTTCACCGTCACCGTCAGGAACGTGCCGTAGCCCAGGGTCGCGCCGGCCTTCTTGGCGGCCTCGTAGGTCGGGGCTGCGCTGGCGGCCGGGGTGAGGCCGATGAAGTAGTTGGTGAAGTCGAGCCCGCCCGCGACCCTGCCGATGATCGGCATGATGACGTCGCCGACCAGCGAATCGATGATCTTGCTGAAGGCCGCGCCGATGATCACGCCGATGGCGAGATCCACGACGTTGCCCCGCATGGCGAACTTCTTGAATTCCTGAAGCATGGGTCTTCTCCCCTTTTCGTCGTCAGGTGACGCGCAGCCAGACCAGCAAAGCAGAAACCGTGACCACCGAGAAGCCCGTCGACAGCAGAACCGCTGCAGTGTTCTGCTCGACCGACACGTTGAACTGCTTGGCCAGCACGAACGCGTTGGCCGCTGTCGGCAGCGACGCCATCAGCAGCGCCACCTTGGCCGCGACCGAATCGATCGGCACGAAGAACGGCAGGATCAGCAACGCCGCCAGCGGCTGCAGCAGCAGCTTGATCAGGGTGGCGAGGCCGGCTTCAGCCAGGCCGCTCTTGATCGACTTGTCCGAGAGGAAGAGCCCGATGGCGAACAGGGCGCAGGGCGCGGCGGCGGCCCCCATCAGGTCGAGCCACTTCTCGACCGGCACCGGGATCGGCACGCCGATCCACGACGCCACGATGCCGAGCGCGATCGACAGCGGCAGCGGGTTGCGCGCCACGTTGAAGGCGGCGCGCAGGAAGGTCCGGACCGGGCCATGGCCCGCCGCGACCTCGAGTTCGATCAGCATGACGCCGAACACCATCGACACGACGGCCGTCACGATCACCGTGAGCATCGCGGGCGGCAGCCCCGCCTCGCCGAAGGCCGCCAGGCAGAGCGGCACGCCCATGTAGCCGACATTGCCCCAGGAGGCCGCGATGCCCTGCAGGCTCATGGCGGCGAGACCGCCTCGCGAAACCAGGCGCGTCGTGATCATGCCGACGACGAAGGTCGCGACCACGGCGATGGTGAAGCCCGTCATCAGGGCGGGGTCGAGCACCGCGGCCACCGGGGTGCGCGCCAAGGTGCCGAAGAACAGCACCGGCAGGGCAAAGTAGCTCACGAAGGCGTTGAGCGCCGTCGTCGCCTCGGGCCCCAGGATGCGCCAGCGGCCGGCCAGGAAGCCCGCCAGGATGACGCCGAAGATCGGGAAGGCGACGTTGAGGATGGCCTGCACGGACAGTCCGATTGCAGTTGGTCTAAAGCATTAAGAATTTGACATAAACAGTACAAATCACATAGCATTTTAAGGATATAGCGAGGCCGCAAATGTCCCCCAATCGCAAGCGGCCCGGGAGAATCTCATGCGTCTTTTGATCGCCAGCATGGCCGCCCTGGCTGCGGTCGCTTTTGCCGCCCCGTCCTTCGCGCAGGACGAGACCCTGCCTGCCGCCACGCCGACCCCGACCGCCAAGCCCAAGGCTGGCGTCTCCGCCGCGTCCTGCAACAAGATCAAGAGCAGCTCGCAGCGCACCTCGTGCCTGAAGAAGGTCCAGGTCGCCAAGGCGCAGCCCGCCAAGAAGACCAAGAAGACCGGCGCCACGCCGGCCGCTCCGAAGTCGCCCGAGCTCGGCCAGCTCAATCCGCCGGCCGCCACGCCGGCGCCGACGACTGCCGCGCCGTCGTCCGGCCCGGTCAGCGTTCCGCCGCTGCCGTCGAAGACGATTTAACACCTCGCCTCGACAGAGTTAGCGCACCGGTCACAGGAACCGCGCTAGTCTCCGCTCTCCCCAACCTCGGGAGAGCGACATGGCCCATTCGGCCAACCTGATCACGACGGAAGACCTCGCGCGCCAGCTCGGCGCCCCCGCGCTTCGCGTCTTCGACTGCACCACCTATCTCAAGCCCGGACCCGACGGCCGCCTGGTCGCCGAGAGTGGCCGCGCCAACTACGACGCCGGCCACATCCCCGGCGCGGCCTATCTCGACCTCCAGGCTGATCTTTCCGACAAGGGCTCGAAGCTGCGCTTCACCCTGCCGTCGCTCGAGGATCTCACCAAGGCCTTCGCGGCCAAGGGCGTCGGTCACGGCACCTTCGTGGTCCTCTACAGCCATGCCTCGCCGGTGTGGGCGAGCCGCATCTGGTGGATGCTGCGGGCCGTCGGCTTCGACGAGGTGGCGATTCTCGATGGCGGCCTCGACAAGTGGAAGGCCGAAGGCCGCCCGCTCTCGACCGAAGCGGCGACGCATCCGCCGGCCACGCTCTCGCTGCGCGGCCGCCCGGAGATCTTCGTCGACAAGAATGCGATCAAGGGCGCGATCGGCGACGCCTCGACCTTGACCCTCAACGCGCTGAGCCACGACCAGCACAACGGTGGCGGCGTGGTCTATGGCCGCCCGGGCCGCATCGCCGGCTCGTCCTGCGTGCCGGCCGCCAGTCTCTTCGGGCCCGACAAGGCGCTGAAGCCGATCGCCGACCTGCGCGCGGCCTTCGAGGGCGTGGGCGCCGCGCCCGACAAGCGCGTGCTGGTCTATTGCGGCGGCGGCATAGCGGCCACGCTCGACGCTTTCGTGCTCACGGCGCTCTTGGGTCATAGGAACGTCTCGGTGTACGACAATTCCATGCAGGAATGGGCCAACGATCCGGCCCTGCCCATGGAAACCGGCTGACGAGGGAGGAAGAGATGACGGCCTATATCATCGTCGAGATCGACACCAAGGACGAAGAGCTGATGGCGGAGTACCGCAAGCACACGCCCGGCCTCGTGTCGAAGTTCGGCGGCAAGTTCATCGTGCGCGGCGGCAACTGCACGAGCCTCGAAGGCGGCTGGACGCCGGCCCGCGTCGTGGTGCTGGAATTCCCCGACCGCGCCAAGGCCGAGCGCTTCTATCACTCGGAAGAGTACAAGCCGGTCCTCGCGATGCGCCTGAAGGCGGGTCACTCCAAGGCCATCCTGATCGACGGCCATCATGGCTGAAGCGGCCGCCTACAGGGCGGTCGGCACGCTCTACAATGCGCTGATGACGGCGCTGGTCCTCGGCCTCGTCTCGCGGCGCGGCAGCGACACGGCGCGCGAGTACATCTTCCGCCACTTCCGCAAGCAGCACCTCGAGAAGTTCAAGCCGGGCCTGCAGAAGCTCGGCCTCGCGGGCGAGAAGGACGCGCCGGCCTGCGCGCTCTACCACTATCACTCCAACGCGCTGGGCGGCGTTAAGACCGGGTACTTGCGCGAAAGCGACACCAAGGCCTGGGTGCGCTATCCGCCGCCGCGCTGGATGTGGAAGGGCACCGCGATCGCGGCCGTGCCGCACGAAGTGTCGGCGGCCTTCCTGCACGGCTGGCACGGCCACAACGGCACGTCGTTGAACAATCCGGGCCTCGGTTTCGTCTGCACCGGCATGACGGTCGACGGCAAGCCCGGCCTCGAAGGCTACTATTACGACTACGGCCGCCCCCTGAAGGAGGAGGAGCGCGTGCGCTTCGCCTACGACGAGGAGATGCCGCGCATCGACTGGAAGACGCAGCCCAAGCTCGAGACGGCCAACTGGCCGGAAGAGCGCCGCCTGCGCACCTTCCGCTCCTATGCGATGGGCTATGTGCAGACCATGCTGCCGGTGCTGCAGGACCTTTTGGGCCCGAAGGACGCGCAGACCGAGATGGGCCGCGTCGCGCGCCTGGTCGGGCTGCAGTTCCACGAGGAGACGGCGCGCGAGCTCGACCTGCCGACCGACGTCGAGACCGGCGATCTCGACAGCGCCCGCCTGTTCGCGCGCTGGCTGGCGGCAGTGCTTGCCGCCGAAGGCGAAGAGGTCGCGACCGACGAGAAGGACGGCGCGGTCACCGTGCGCATGGACGGCTGGAAGCTCGCCCGCGAGCTTCAGCTTGCCGATCCGCTGGCGGGCTTCGACGGCTGGAACGAGCTGTGGCTCGGCGCCGCCGGCGCGCACGACCGCTTCCTGAAGATCGAGACCAGCCGCAGCTACGGCGACAAGGGCTGGCAGGCAGCCTGGCGGATCGCGCCGAGATAGCCCGCCGGGAGAGGATGGCCGGCGATCCGTTCGCCGAGATCGTCGAGCCCGATCCAGCGCGCACCGCGATGTTCATGACTGAGGGCAATCTCGCCCTCGGTCTGCAGCGTGCAGACATAAGCGACGATGCGCACGAAGCGCTGCGGCAACACCTCGAACAGATGCTCGTCGACCAGCGCGCCGACTTCGACGGCCAGCCCGGTCTCTTCCCGTACCTCTCGCACCAGCGCCGCGCGATGATCCTCGCCGGCATCTGGCCTGCCACCGGGCAGATCCCATTCGCCGCGCTCGTTCAGCAACAGCAGGACTCGGTCCTGATGGATCAGCACGCCTTTGATGGACAGAGGATAGGAAGGCTTCAATAGGGCTGCCCCTTTAGCCAGCGGCGATACAGCAGAGCGCGCTCCGCCGCCTGATCCCGTCCACATCGCGCAGGTGCATCGATTCTGTCGGTTCCGATTCCGGGCTGGATTCGGGCGAACTCGCAGTCCTTGCTTTGCTCCCAGGCCTCGTGCGCTTGCTTCAAGGCAGGAACGACGGGCTCGTACTCGACGCCCGTCCGTTCCTTGCCCTGCTCCGCGTCCTGCTTCGTGTAACGGGCAATCAGAGCCGCAAATGCGTCCTGCATGAGCTTGGACCAGACCTCGGCTTCGGCGGAGGCGCAGAACATCCGCTTATGCGGCTGATAGGTGTCTTCGGTACCGCTCATGCAGCTTCGCGTCTCCAAGCCGATGCACTGGCGCCTGATGTCCGTGCCTGTCTGCAGCAGCGCCTTTTCGGCCTCCTCGATGCAGCTCACCATCGACGTCTCGTCGGCCTCGTAGTCACGAGCCTCGCGAGCGTTGGCAGACGTCGCAAGCAGCATCCCGGCAATCACCCAGAGCCATCGCATCGCTTCAGCCCCTCCCAGTGGCCGAGAGCATACAAGCAAAAGAAAAGGCCGGGGATCGCTCCCCGGCCTTTCCGCATTTCTTCGAGAAGAATGGACTTAGAAGTCCATGCCGCCCATGCCGCCGTCGCCACCCGGCGGCATCATCGGGGCCTTCTTCTCCGGCTTCTCGGCGATCATCGCCTCGGTCGTGACCAGCAGACCGGCCACCGAAGCGGCGTCCTGCAGGGCCGTACGAACGACCTTCACCGGATCGATGATGCCGGCCTTGACCATATCGCCGTAGTCACCCTTCTGGGCGTCGAAGCCGAACGAAGTGTCCTTCTGCTCGAGCATCTTGCCCGCAACGACGGCGCCGTCGTAGCCGGCGTTCTCGGCGATCTGGCGGACGGGCGCCTGCAGCGCACGACGCACGATCTCGATGCCGACCTTCTGGTCGTCGTTGGCGGTACGGATCTTGTCGAGCGCGCGGATCGCGTAGAGCAGAGCCGAACCACCGCCGGCGACGACACCCTCTTCCACCGCAGCCTTGGTGGCGTGCATGGCGTCATCAACGCGGTCCTTCTTCTCCTTGACCTCGACCTCGGTGGCGCCGCCGACCTTGATGATCGCAACACCGCCGGCGAGCTTGGCCAGGCGCTCCTGGAGCTTCTCGCGGTCGTAGTCCGAGGTGGTCTCCTCGATCTGAGCGCGGATCTGGCTGATGCGGGCCTGGAGGTCCGCCTTCTTGCCCGAGCCGTCGACGATCGTGGTGTTTTCCTTCTCGACGAGGACCTTCTTGGCCTTGCCGAGCATGTCGAGCGTGACGTTCTCGAGCTTGATGCCGAGGTCCTCGGAGATCAGCTGACCGCCGGTCAGGATCGCCATGTCCTCGAGCATCGCCTTGCGACGGTCACCGAAGCCCGGCGCCTTGACGGCGGCGATCTTCAGGCCACCACGCAGCTTGTTCACGACCAGGGTCGCCAGGGCTTCGCCCTCGACGTCCTCGGCGATGATCAGCAGCGGCTTGCCCGACTGCACGACGGCCTCGAGCACCGGCAGCATCGCCTGCAGGCCCGACAGCTTCTTTTCGAACAGCAGGATGTACGGCGAGTCGAGCTCGGCGATCATCTTGTCGGCGTTCGTGATGAAGTACGGCGAGAGATAGCCGCGGTCGAACTGCATGCCCTCGACGACGTCCAGCTCGGTGTCCAGGCTCTTGGCCTCTTCAACCGTGATGACGCCCTCGTTGCCGACCTTCTTCATGGCTTCGGCGATCATCTTGCCGATCGACTTGTCGCCGTTGGCCGAGATGGTGCCGACCTGGGCGACTTCGTCCGTGCCCGTGATCTTCTTGGCGCGCGCCTTGATGTCCTCGACGGCCGCCTCGACAGCGAGGTCGATGCCGCGCTTGAGGTCCATCGGGTTCATGCCGGCCGCGACCGACTTCACGCCTTCGCGCACGATCGCCTGGGCGAGAACGGTCGCCGTCGTCGTGCCGTCGCCGGCGATGTCGTTGGTCTTCGAGGCCACTTCGCGCACCATCTGGGCGCCCATGTTCTCGAACTTGTCGGAGAGCTCGATCTCCTTGGCGACGGTGACGCCGTCCTTGGTGATGCGCGGCGCGCCGAACGACTTGTCGATGACGACGTTACGGCCCTTCGGGCCGAGCGTGACCTTCACCGCGTCGGCGAGAATGTCGACGCCGCGCAGCATGCGCTGGCGGGCGTCGGCGCTAAAACGGACTTCCTTGGCTGCCATTTTCTAGTTCCTCTCGAATGTTGTGATTGTTTCGGTCGATGGGGGGAGGCTTAGGCGGCCTTCTTCATCGAGGCGGAGCCTTCGATGATGCCCATGATGTCGGATTCCTTCATGATCAGGAGATCCTGGCCGTCGATCTTGATCTCGGTGCCCGACCACTTGCCGAACAGGATGCGGTCACCCTTCTTGACGTCCAGAGCAACCAGGTTGCCCTTCTCGTCGCGGGCGCCCGGGCCAACGGCGACGATCTCGCCTTCCATCGGCTTTTCCTTGGCGGTGTCGGGAATGATGATCCCGCCCTTGGTCTTGCCTTCTTCCTCGACGCGCTTGACCACGACTCGGTCGTGAAGCGGACGGAACTTCATGTTTCTTCCTCCAGTGATCGATTGACCTGCACGACCGGTCGGCCGCGGCGAATGGATTGCTGTCAGCACTCGCAGAGAAGGAGTGCCAATGGCGCACGGGATTTAGGGTTGTAGGCTCCATGAGTCAAGGCAGCCCACAAAAGGTTCCTGAAGTAGGTTCGCACTAGCAGCAATCGTGAGAGACGGCTGCTAACTCCTTGAAGTGGAACGATTTTTGCTGATTTCCCAGCAAGGGTGCGTGACTATTCCCCCAGGCGCACCGTGTCAAGGAGGGCCTATATGGACCGCAGTTTTGTTGCGCAGCTCAATGACTACCGCATCACAACCGCCGAAATCCTCTACTGGATGCCCGATCACAAGCACGTCCTGCAGAGCTTCCTCTGGCAGAACCTCGATCTGGCCCCTCGTTTCCCCGCCCTCACCAAATTCCTCGATTTCTGGGACCGCAATCTCGACGGCAAGGTCCACAAGGTGACCGTCGCCAACACGCGGCTGATCAAGCCTGCCGAATTCACGTTCGCATCAGGCCTCTATCAGCTTCATTGACGGGCAGCCGCCGGCGGTCTCCGCTGGCGGCATGAACCGGAGAAACGCTCTCGCCCTGCTGGGCTCCCTGCCGCTTGCGTCGGCGGTCCCGTCCCTCGTGCGCGCACAGGAGGCCAACTGGCCGTCGAAGCCTGTACGCCTCGTCGTCCCCTTCGGGCCCGGCGGCTCGGGCGACATCGTCTCGCGCATCGTCGCCCACGAGGTCGAGAAGATGGCGGGGCAGACCTTCGTCATCGACAACAAGCCGGGCGCGACGGCGATGATCGGCACGGCGATCGTGAAGAACGCGCCGGCCGACGGCTACACCCTGCTGCACGGCTCGACCTCGAGCCTTGCGGCCAATCCCAGCCTCTACAAGCAGATGACCTACGATCCCGACGACTTCACCACGGTCGCGGTCGACGGCACGATCCCGGGCTTCATGCTGGTGGCGAAGGACGCCCCCTACAGGACGGTGAAGGAGTTCGTCGCCTGGGCGAAGGCGCGGCGAGAGCCGATCTTCTCGGGCTACGGCAACACCTCCTCGCGCGTGCCGTCGGCGCTGTTCGCCGAACAGAGCGGCGTCGCGTTCGAGGAGGTCGCCTACAAGGACGCGGTCCCTGCGATCCAGGACCTGATCGGCGGGCGCATCCACGTCACCTTCCCCGACATCGTGATCGGCGAGAGCTACGTGCGCTCGGGCCAGGTGCGCGCGCTGGCCGTAACGTCCGCGGCACGCGCGCCGCAATATCCCGACCTCGAAGCGGTCGCCGAGACCTATCCCGGTTTCGAGGCGATCGCGTTCCTGTCGTTCACGGTGCGCAAGGAAGTGCCGGTCGAGATCCAGCGCAAGCTCGCCGGCTGGGTGATGGCGGCGCTGCACAAGCCCGAAGTGCACAAGCGCCTGCTCGAAATCGGCATCACACCGCCGCCGCCCGACTGGGACATCGCCAAGGCCGACGCCTTCGTGAAACGCGAGCGCGAGCTTTGGACGAAGTACATCAAGCTCGCAAAGATCGAGCCGCAATGACGTTGTCGTCCTGAGCGCAGCGAAGGACCTTGCGCTGGTTCAGGAGTACTCCCTGGCGGACGCCAGATCCTTCGCTGCGCTCAGGATGACGGCTTCTTTGCTGCCAAATACTCAGCCGCCGTCCGCTCGATCAGCTCGGCGACCGAGGGCACGTCGGCGACGCCCGAGACCGAATGGCCGGCGCTCCAGATGTCCCTCCAGCGCTTGGCGTCGGGCCGATCGCGCTCGGCGGCGTTGATATCCTTGGAGATGTCGATGCTGCCGCGCACCGGCAGGTTGTCGGGATCGAGGCCGGCGGCGGCGATCGACGGACGCAGCATGTTGGTCTCCAGCCCGGTGAAGGCGCGCGTCAGCAGCACGTCGTCGAGGCGGCTCGACACCAGCATCTGCTTATAAGCGTCCTTGGCCAGGCTCTCGCGCGTGGCGATGAACTTGGTGCCCATGTAGGCGAGGTCGCAGCCTAACACCTCCGCCGCCGCGACGGCGTGACCGTCGGCCATGCCGCCCGCCATCACGACGATGCCGTCCCAGAACTTCCGAACCGCGCGCACGAAGGCGAAGGGATTGACCCATCCGGTCTGTCCGCCCGCACCGGCCGTGAGCAGCACGAGCCCGTCGACGCCCGCCGCCACCGCCTTCTCGGCATGACGCACCGAGGCGACGTCGGCCAGCACGAGGCAGCCCGCATCCTTGAGCGGCTTCATCACCGGTTCGGGCGAACCGACCGAGGTGATGACGATCTCGGCCTTGTGCCGCAGCACGGCCGCGAGATCGTCGGGCACGCGCGGGTTGGAACGATGCACGATCAGGTTGGGACACCAGGGCGCGGGCGCACGACCATCTGTATCGGCGGCGCGCTTCGCATCGTCGGTCATGCCGGCGAGCCAGACGTCGAGTTCCTCGACGGTGCGACAGTTGGCGGTCGGGAACGAACCGATGACGCCCGAACGGCAGGCCGCCGTCACGAGCGCGGGGCCCGATACGAGGAACATCGGCGCCGCGATCAGGGGCAGGCGCAGGCGATTGCGAAGGGAGGCAGGCAAGGACATGGAAGCAGCTTAACTCAACGCACGACGGCGAGAAGCGCGATCCCGATCGTCACGAGGATCGACGCGCTGATGCGGCGCAGGCCGAAGCCTTCCTTGAGTACGATGGTTCCCAGGATGGCGCCGAAGATGACGCTGGTTTCGCGCAACGCCGTCACCGGACCGAGCGGCAGGCTGCGCGCCGCGACGAGATAGGCGAGGAAGCCCAGCACCGACAGAAGCCCGGCCAGCAGGCCGATCGCCCCGAAGCGCCGCGCGTGGCCCAAAAGATCGCGGCGCCGGCACGTCACCGCGTAGCCCACCATCCCGAGGCTGGTGACGATCTCCAGGCAGGCCTGGAAGCCCAGCACCGTGCCGGCAGCACGCACGCCGAGGCCCGCGAAGAAACTGTAGGCTGCCACGGAGACGCCGGTGGCCAGCGCGAAGCCCACCGCCTCGCGGCTGGCGCCGCTGCCGAACGAGAGCGCCATGATGCCGAGCGACACCAGGCCCACGGCGACGAACTGGAGCATGCTCAGCGTCTCGCCGATGGCGAAGAAGGCCGCGACCGTCGTCAGCACCGGCGCCAGGCCGCGCGCCAGCGGATAGACGACGCTCATGTCGCCCACGCCGTAGGAGCGGATCAGCAGCGCGTAATAGGCGAACTGCACGGCCGCCGTGAGACCGAGCCACTTCCAGCTCTCGGGCGCAGGCCATTCGACGAACGGCAGAACGGCGAGCCCGAACAGCAGACCGGCCACGCGGATCGTCACCATGGTGAGGGTGCGATCGCCGGCCGACTTCATCAGCGCATTCCAGATCGAATGCGCGACCGCGGAGAAGATGACGAGTGCGTAGAGGAAGGTCGCGGACATGCCACCCGATTGGCGGACATCGTCTGCAGGCGGTCAACGGCGGGCGGATCGCCCCACGCTTAGAAGACCGCGGTCGGACCGCCACGCAAACGCGCGGCGGTCCGGTTATCGCGAAGAGAAATCAGGCCGCGGCCGAGAGGCCTTCCTGCTCCAGCACGCGCTTCACGGCCGGACGGGCCTTCATGCGCTCGTAGTGGGCGGCGACGTTCTTGGGCAGCGGCATCTTCATGCGGCCGGCCGCCCAGAACGAAACATAGAACAGCGCGGAGTCGGCCACCGAGAACTTGCCGGCGAGGTATTCCTTGCCTTCGAGCGCCTTGTCCATGACGGCGAGGCCCTTCTCCATGATCTCCTTGCCGCGCGCCTTGACCTTGTCGTGGTCGGCTTCGGTGTAGGAGAAGTTGCCCGGGCGGAACATGCGGCTGAAGCCCTGCATGTGCATGGTCGACACGGCATAGTCCATCGCCTCGAGCGCGGCGGCTTCACCGTCGGCATCGGACGGCAGCAGGCCGGCCTCGGGGTTCTTGCGCGCCAGCCACACGGCGATCGCGGGGAACTCGGTCAGCACCGAACCGCCGTCGCGCACCAGGGTCGGCACCTTCGACTTCGGGTTGAGCGCCACGAATTCCGGCCCGTACTGTTCCTGCTTGGCGCCGTCGACCTTGTGCAGGTCGTAGGGCTTGCCGATTTCTTCGAGCAGCACGTGGATACCGAGCGAGCAGGCGCCGGGCATGTAATAGAGCTTCATGAGTCTCTCCCTAAAGTAGATGTCTGGTGGGGACGTCCCACGCTAGCATCGGGACCTTATGGGGGGAAATGACAATGACAAGTAACGGACTGCGCGCACTCGTCGGCACCAAGCCCACGAAGATCGGCACCTTCCTGTTCGAGTTCGCCACGCCGGGAATCGGCCAGATCCTGAAGGCAGCCGGCGCGGAATTCGCCGTTCTCGACATGGAACACACCGGTTTCGGATTCGATACCGTCCGCCAGGTCGTGCGTTACATGCAGGCTGCAAACCTGCCGCTGGTCGTGCGCGTGCCCTCACAATCGCGTCATCACATCTCGCGCGCGCTCGACACCGGCGCCGACGGCGTGATGGTGCCGATCGTCTCGTCGGTCGAGCAGGCCAAGGCGGTGCTCGACGCCGCCAAGTACTGGCCCGATGGCACCCGCGGTGTGGCGCTGGGCCTCGCGCACGAACGGTTCGCCATGCGCTCCGAACCGCTGCTGCCGCGCTTCGCCGAACAGAATGCGCGTACCGCCATCATCCTTCAGGTCGAGGATCCGCGCGGCGCCGCTGCGGCCGACGAGATCGCCTCGATGCCCGGCGTCGACATGCTGTGGCTCGGCCACAACGATCTCACCGTCGCCATGGGCGAACCCGGCGCCTTCGACCATCCCGACTTCCTCACCGCCGAACAGGCGACGATCGCAGCGGCGAAGAAGCACGCTAAATCCGCCGGCCGCCTCGCCGTCGATGCGAAGCAGGCCGCGCAGTTCGTGAAGCTCGGCTACGACTTCGTCTCGATCGCGGGCGATGTGTGGTTGCTGCAGCAGGCGTTTGCCGCGGGCGTGGAGACGATTCGAGGATCGTCGTCCTGACCCCACATCACGACCTATGAACACCATCAACTAAAAATATCCGTCGTCCTGAGCGGAGCCGCCCGAAGGGCGGCGCAGTCGAAGGACCTCTTTTCTGACGCACGATGTGTCGAAACGAAAAGAGGTCCTTCGACTACGCGCCTTCGGCGCTTCGCTCAGGACTACGGAGTTACTCGTGTCAATTCCTGATCCGCACCGGCAGCGAGCGGATGCCGCGGATGAAGTTGGAGTAGAGGCGCACGGGCGGGCCCATGACCTCGATCTCGAGGTCGCGCTTTAAAAGCTCCTCCCACAGGATGCGGATCTGCATCTCGGCGAGGCGGTCGCCGACGCAGCGATGGATGCCGGCGCCGAAGGACAGGTGATGCCGCGCCTTCGGGCGACCGACGACGAAGCGCTCGGGCTCGTCGATCGCGGTCTCGTCGCGATTGCCCGAGACGTACCACATCACCACCTTGTCGCCGGCGCGGATCTGCTTTCCGCCCAGCTCGCAGTCCTTGCGCGCGGTGCGGCGCATGTGGATCACGGGCGTCGCCCAGCGGATCGTCTCGGAGACGAGGCTCGACATCTGGTTGGCATCGGCCTTCACCTTCTCGACCTCGGCGGGGTTTTCGAGCATCGCCATCAGACCCGAACTCATCGAGTTGCGCGTCGTGTCGTTGCCGCCGACGATCAGCAGCGCGAAGTTCCCGATGAACTCGCGCGTCGGCATGTTCTTCGTGGCCTCGCTGTGCGCCATCATCGAGATCAGGTCGAAGGTCGGCGGCCGTGCGGCGCGCTCCTGCCAGAGCGCCGCCATGGTCTCGGCCATATGGCGCAGCTCGGCCATCCGCGCCTCGTTGGTCTTCACGACCGCGTCCTCGGCCTCGATGTTGCAGATCGCGACGTCGGACCAGTGCGTGAGCTTGCGCCGGTCCTCCTGCGGGAAATCGAACAGGGTCGCCAGCATCATGGCGGTGAGCTCGGTCGAGACCCGATCGGCCCAGTCGAAGGTTTCTCCGCGCGGCAGGCCGTCCAGCACCTGGGCG
This sequence comes from Reyranella sp. GW821-FHT12G01, assembly GCF_058806575.1. Classification (NCBI taxonomy): domain Bacteria; kingdom Pseudomonadati; phylum Pseudomonadota; class Alphaproteobacteria; order Hyphomicrobiales; family Reyranellaceae; genus Reyranella; species Reyranella sp. GW821-FHT12G01. Next base: position 1,408,820 of record NZ_JBXAPV010000001.1, on the reverse strand, counting down.
GTGCGCTGGCGGATCAGTCCCTCCATGTTGGCGAGGTTCGAGGGGGCCACGATCGGCGCCACGGTCTTGCGCTGGGCGGTGTGGCGCGGCGGGTCCATGCGGATGAAATTGGGCAGTTCCTCGCCCTGGGGCTGGTCGGTGATCTGGATGCCGCCCAGCTCCGAGGCCGAGGAGAAGGTCGCCGGGTCGAGTTCGACCTTGGTGATGTCGGCATAGCGGGTGACCGACCAGTATGGCCCGAACGGGCTGTCCGGGTGCCAGTGGACCGGGTCCTCCCGCCTCAGCCGGGCAAAATGCGGCCCCCAGCTATCCTCCCGGTAAAGCCTTGGCTGGCTGACGTCCGTGTACGCCTGGGCGTGTTCTTCGGCCTGTTTTTGCGCCTGTATTTGCATGGGGAGCCTCCCTATCCCCAAGGCCGCCCGCGGGGTGCTTCCAAGTCAAGCGCTTTCGTCGCAACGGTGCCTTATTTGGCTCGTTGACAGCGCGGGAGGCTAAGCGCAAACCCTCGCCGCGCCGCCGTCCGAGGCGGCGTTTGTAATCATGGCACCAGCCGAAACCAGCCAATCCTCGTCCACCGAACCCGCCACCAGCAGCCAGCACGCGCCCCATCCCGTGGGTGCCGCCCTGGTCGTCGGTGCGCTCGGTGTCGTCTTCGGAGACATCGGCACCAGCCCGCTCTATGCGCTGCGTGAGACCTTCGTCCACGGCTCCGGCATGGCGCCGACCCGCGAGCACGTGCTGGGCGTGCTCTCGATGCTGTTCTGGGCGGTGACCCTCACCGTCACCATCAAGTACGTCGCCCTGATCATGCGCGCCGACAACAAGGGCGAAGGCGGCGTGCTCGCCCTGGCGACGCTGGCCACGCGCGGCCTGAACGGCAAGGCGCGCCGGACCCGAAGGGCCATCGTGGTCCTGGCGGTGGTCGGACTGGCGCTGTTCTACGGCGACGCCATCATCACCCCCGCCGTCTCGGTGATGTCCGCCGTCGAGGGTCTGTCGGCGGCTGCGCCCGCCTTCACGCCGTTCGTCCTGCCGCTGTCGCTGGTCATCCTCGTCGCGCTGTTCATGCTGCAGTCGCGCGGAACCGCCGATGTCGGCCGGCTGTTCGGGCCGGTGATGTTCGTGTGGTTCGTGGTGCTGGGCGTACTCGGCGCCTGGCAGGTGGCCAAGAACCCGTCGGTGCTGGCGGCCATCAATCCGATCCACGCCTATTACCTCGTCTCCGACCAGGGCTTCGGCATCTTCTGGGCGTTCGGCTCGATCGTGCTGGCCGTCACCGGCGCCGAGGCGCTCTACGCCGACATGGGCCATTTCGGCCGCAAGCCCATCCGCATCGGCTGGCTGAGCCTCGTCATGCCGGGCCTGCTGCTGAACTATTTCGGCCAGGGCGCGCTGATCATCGAGAATCCCCACGTCGTGCACCAGGTCTTCTTCGAGCTGGTGCCGCAGGACTACATCATCGTGCTGGTCGTGCTCTCGACCCTGGCGGCGGTCATCGCCTCGCAGGCGGTCATCACCGGTGTGTTCTCGCTGACCCGGCAGGCCATCCAGCTCGGCTACCTGCCGCGCATGGAAATCCATCACACCTCCGAGACGGCGATCGGCCAGATCTACATCCCGCGGGTGAACTGGCTGCTGATGTCGGGCGTCGTGGCGCTGGTCGTGGGCTTCGGCTCGTCGGGCGCGCTGGCCGGCGCCTATGGCTTGGCGGTCACCGGCGCGATGCTGGTCGATGCGGCACTCGCCATGGCGGTCGCGATCCTGGTGTGGCGCTGGTCGTGGCCGCTCGCCGCGACCGTGTTCGGCCTGCTCGCCATCCCCGACCTCGCCTTCTTCATTGCCAACGCATTGAAGATCCCCGACGGCGGCTGGCTGCCGCTGATCGTGGCCTCGCTGATCTACTTCACCATCATGACCTGGCGTCGCGGCCGCAAGCTGGTCGCCACGGAGCTGAGCGAAGGATCGCTGCCGCTGAAACAGTTCCTCGAGCGCATGGAGCGCGCGCCCGACCGCGTCGCCGGCACCGCCGTCTTCCTCACCGCCGACGCCACCCACACGCCGGCCGCGTTCCTGCACAACCTGAAGCACAACAAGGTCCTGCACGAGCGCATCATCATGCTGCAGGTCGACACGATGGACGTGCCGGTCGTGTCCGACGCCAACCGGGTCGAGGTCGAGCGGCTGGGCAAGGGCTTCCACACCGTCGTCGCCCATTACGGCTTCACCGAACAGCCCGACATTCCCGAGGCGCTGCGCGCCTGCCGCCCGCACGGCATTGCCTACGACGAGATGGAGACCTCGTTCTTCCTCGGCCGCGAGACCCTAGTGCCGTCGCAGCATTCCAAGCTCGGCCGCTGGCGCCGCGACTGGTTCATCTCGCTCTCCCACTCGGCCTCGGCCTCCAAGACCTTCTTCCGCATCCCGCCCAACCGCGCTATCGAACTCGGCAACCAGATCCAGATCTGAGGCCTGCCGCCCATGCCGCGTTCTCCGCTCGTCCTGCTGCCGGGCCTGCTCAATACGCGCCAGGTCTTCGACCATCAGATCGAAGCGCTGGCCGATATCGCCGATTTCACCGTCCCCGAGCTCTGGCACCACGACACGATGGCGGCGATGGCCGAGGCGACGCTGGCCATCGCGCCGCCGACCTTCGCGCTGTGCGGCTTCTCGATGGGCGGCTACGTCGCGCTGGAAATCTTCCGCCGCGCGCCGCAGCGAGTCGAGCGCATCGCCCTGATGGATACCCAGGCCGGCCCCGATTCGCCCGAGACGGCGGCCAAGCGGCGCGGCTTCATCGAGCAGACGCGCATCGGACGCTTCCACGGCGTGCACCCGACCCTGCTGCCGCAGCTCCTCCATCCCTCGCGCATCGCCGACAAGGCGATCACCCAGACGATCCTCGACATGGCGGGCGAGATCGGCGGCGACGGGTTCGTGCGCGAGCAGCAGGCGATCCTGGGGCGCGCCGACAGCCGCCCGCTCCTGGTCGAGATCGAGGTGCCCGCCGTCGTGATCGTCGGCCGGCAGGACCTGGTCACGCCGCCGGCACGCGCCCAGGAGATGGCGACCGACATCGCCAACGCCCGCCTCGTGGTGATCGAGGAGAGCGGGCACATGACGCCTTTGGAGAAACCGGCCGAAGTCTCGGCCGCACTGAGGAGATGGTTGACGCAATGAACACGATCTACGCCCGCGAGGACGATCTCGGCGCCGACGAATATATCGACGTGGTCGCCAAGTCGGGCCTGAACCGCCCGATCACCGATCGTCCGCGCATCGAGCAGATGCTGAAGCAGGCCAACCTGATCCTGACCGCGCGCCAGAACGGCAAGCTGGTGGGCTTCGCCCGCTCGCTGACCGATTTCTGCTTCTGCTGCTATCTGTCGGACCTCGCGGTCGACAAGGCCTGCCAGGGCCAGGGCATCGGCCGCCGCCTGATCGAGATGACCCGTACCGAAGCAGGTGGCGCCAACACGACCACCCTGCTCCTCTCGGCCCCGACGGCGATGACCTACTACGAGGGCATCAAGATGCCCAAGGCCGACAACTGCTTCCTGTACCGCCGGCAGCAGTAAGAACGGCTGTCGGTCCCTACTTCGTTACCTGGCCACGGATCTCGCCGCCCTTGTTGGCGTCGGTGTGGATGTTGAAGTACCAGCGGCCGGCCGTGAGATCGGCGGCCTGGGCGTCGGTCAGGGTCGCCTCGCCCTTCATCGGGCTGGCGAGGCCGTCCTTCTGCGGGATGACGACGCCGGCATTGGCGCCGGCCGCGGCCGGACCGTGGAAGTGCGCCGCCGTCGGCGGGCCGCTCAGGTCGGCATAGGTCACGTTCCAGGTGAGCTTCTTGGTGGCGGTGTCGTAGGTCGCGGTGAGCGCGCCCGTGCCCTTGGTCGTCACCGGCGGCACCTGGCTCGCGCCGTTCAGGGTCGCCTTGTAGGTCTGCATCTCGGCGAAGGCCGGCACGGCGGACAGCGCGGCGAGGGCTGCGAGCCCGAAGAGGCCCCTGCGGAAAATCGTGGTCATGAGCGTTCCTCCGATATTGCCGGCAGGATGATCTGCAACCGCACGGCCGGCTGGCGCGGGCTACGCATCATCGCCGCCGAGTGTGCAGCGGCCATGACACGATATCGTTAACGTCAGGGCCCGCGCTGGGCTGCAATCGCCCGCTGCAATTGGGCGTCGAAACCCTTCAGCGTCTGGGTGAAGGGCCCGGCCTCGGTGCCCTGGAGCTGAAGCTGCACGGTGATCTGCTGGCCGGTGCGCAACTGCTGCAGGAGCTGGCCCGACTTGTAGTCGTCGAACTGGCAGATGCCCTGGCCGCAGGTGCTGGTCGAGATGAACGGGTTGGAATCGACCTGGACGCTGGCCCGCACGCCCTGCCCGTCGCCGACCACCGAGATCTTGTTGTAGGCCGCCGAGTAGCGCATCACGAGGAACTGGCCGAGCAGGCTGTTGCCGTCGATCGTCGCCTGCACGCCGCAATCCTTGCCACCCTCCATGGTGCAGGACGTCACCCACTTGTCGGGCGGCTGGTCCTGCGCGACGGCAGCTTGCGAAAGGGTCAATGCGGCGGCCGCAACACCGGCGGCCACGAGTACGGATCGCATCATCTTTCGCCTTGCTCCCGCGTTTGCCAACATTCCAGAGGCCACCTATGTAGCCGCCTACGACCACGCTGACAAAGGAACCCTACGCATGTCCGAGAACCTCAAACTCGTCGCGTTCTGCGGCAGCCTGCGCAAGGCGTCCTTCAACCGCCTGTCGCTGCAGGCCTTCATCGAGCGGCTGCCGGCCGGCGCCTCGTGCCAGGTGATCGAGATCGGCGACTGGCCGCTCTACGACGCCGACGTCCAGGCCAAGGGCTTCCCCGACAAGGTGCAGGCCGCGCAGAAGGCCATGCTCGAAGCCGACGGCGTGGTGCTGGTGAGCCCGGAATACAATTACGGCATCTCGGGCGTGCTGAAGAACGCCATCGACTGGCTGTCGCGCATGACCCCGCAGCCCTTCGCCACCAAGCCGGTCGCGCTGTTCGGCGCCTCGATGGGCGTGCTCGGCACGGCGCGCGCGCAGTACCAGCTTCGCCAGACGCTGGTGTTCCTCGACGGCCGGCCGGTCAACAAGCCCGAGGTCATGATCGCCCAGGCGCAGAACAAGTTCGCCGACGGCAAGCTCAACGACGAAGCGACCGGTAAGCTTTTGGCCGATCTTGGTGCTGGGCTGGCGCTCGCCTGCCGACAGGCCAAGGCGGCGGCTGCCGTCAAATAGGACCATGACCCAGAACATCTACGACACCGCCGAGTTCTTCGCGGGCTACAGCCGCCTTCCACGCTCCGTGGAAGGTCTGGCCGGCGCGCCGGAATGGCCGACCCTGCAGTCGATGCTTCCCGACATGCAGGGCCTGCGGGTCGTGGATCTGGGCTGCGGCTTCGGCTGGTTCTGCCGCTGGGCGGCCGAGGTCGGCGCGACTTCGGTGCAGGGCCTCGACGTCTCGGAGAACATGCTCGCGCGCGCGAGAGAGACGACCGCCGATCCGGCCATCTCGTATGAGCGTGCCGATCTGGAAAACCTGTCACTCGCCGAGGGCGGGTTCGATCTCGTCTACAGTTCGCTCGCGCTGCACTACATCGAGAACCTGCGCGGCCTGTTCGAGCAGGTGCGCCGCGGCCTGGTGCCCGGCGGCCGCTTCGTCTTCTCGGTCGAGCATCCGATGTACACCGCGCCGGCCAAGCCCGGCTGGGCGCGCGACGCCGACGGCCGCCTGTCGTGGCCGGTCAACCGCTACGACGACGAAGGCGCACGCTCGACCGACTGGCTCGCCAAGGGCGTGATCAAGCAGCACCGCACGCTGGCGAGCTACATCAACCTGCTGATCGAGATGGGCTTCACCCTGACCCGCCTCGAGGAATGGTGCTCGACCGCAGCACAGGTCGCTGCGCATCCCGACTGGGCGGGCACGGAAGAGCGGCCGTCGTTCCTGCTGGTCGCAGCGCAGCGATAAACCAACACCCGTCGCCTCGACCGGAGCGCCGCAGGCGCGGAGTGGAGAGACCTTTTTTCCACTTCAAGTCGTCGGATCGTGGAAAAGAGATCTCTCCACTTCGCCTCGCTGCGCGAGGCTCCGGTCGAGATGACGGGTGATTGGCCCATCCTTCGGTCCACGCCGAAGGAACGTCGGGCGCGTTCGTGGTAGCAAGCAGGGTCATGTCGTCGAGACCGCTCCTCCTCGTCCTGCTGATCGCCGTCACCTGCCTCAGCCAGTTCTATCGCGTGTCGAACAGCGTGATCGCGCCTGAACTCGTGCGCGATCTCGACCTCACGCCGCGCCAGCTCGGCTGGGCCGGCAGCGCCTTCTTCTTCGCGCTGTTCGCGGTGCAGGTGCCGGTGGGCATGTGGTTCGACCGATTCGGCGCACGCCGCACCGTGGCAGCGCTGTCGCTGCTGGCGATGCTGGGCTCGGTCTGGATCGCCCGCTCAAGCGACGCCACCGATCTCATCGTCGGCCGCACCATCGTGGGCGTGGGCTGCGCCGCCTCGTTCATGTCGGTGGTGTTCCTGTGCTCGCGCTGGTTCGACCAGGCGCGGCTCGCCACTCGTCTTTCCTGGGTGTTCGCCGCCTCCAACATCGGCACCTTGGCGGCGGCGACGCCGCTCGCCTGGATCGCGGCCACGATCGGCTGGCGCGCGGGTTTCCTGGGCCTGGGCGCCGTCACCTTGCTGGTCGCCGCGGGCTTCCTGATGTTCGTGCGCGACCGGCCGCCGGAATATCGGGGCACCGAAGCGGCCAAGGAAACACCCGGCCAGATCCTGCGCGGGCTCTGGGAAGTCTGGCGCACGCCCGGCCTCGGCCCGGTGCTTTCCATGCACTTCTTCGCCTACGCCACCATGCTGACGGTGCTGGGCGTGTGGGGCGGCCCCTATCTCTACGACGTGCACAAGCTCGACGGCGTGGCGCGCGGCAACGTGCTGCTCGTCATGGGCGTGGCGCAGATCCTTGGCATCCTGGCCTACGGGCCGATGGACCGCGTGCTGCGCTCGCGCAAGCGGGTGGTGTTCGGCGGCGCTGCGATCTCGACCGTGCTGCTGGCGATCATGGCGGCTCTGCCCAATCCGCCGCTCTGGCTCGCGGTGTCGCTGCTGATCGCCTTCTGCTTCTTCTGCGCCTACGGCACGGTGATCGTGGCCCAGGGCCGCGCGCTGTTTCCCGATCGCCTCGCCGGACGCGGCGTCACCACGGTGAACATGGCGCAGTGCCTGGGCCTCACGGTGCTGCCGGCGATCGCGGGTTACATCGTCGAAGCCTTCGGCGCCGGCGACATCGCCTATCGCTGGGTGTTCGGCATGCTCGCCGCCGGCATCGTCCTGGGATCCATCGCTTACGTCCGCGCACGCGACAGTTTTACAGCGCGCGGGTAGAGTGGCCTCCCCCGGAGGTCCTCATGGTTGCATCCTTGCTGCGCGTCACGGCTCTCGTTCTGGCCTTGCTGGGCACGGTCGTCGGCGCAGCCGTTGCCCAAGGCCAACCGCAGGCCCAACCTTCCCCACCACAGCGCGTGCCCGCGCCCGATCGCCATCCCGCGACAGGGCTGACCTTTCCGCCGCAGATCGCGGGCGCCGCCAAGTACGCTTCGACGGACTACGGCAAGACGGTGGGAAAGCCGGAACTGGGGTATGGCTGGAACTACCGCATCGGCGACCAGCTCCTCGCGACCGTCTACGTCTACGACCTCTCCATCCGGTCGATCCCCGACGGCCCGTCGAGCCCCGTCGTGCAGCAGCAGTTCCAGACGTCGCTGCAGGAAATCTACCAGCTCGCAAAATACAATCGCTACGAGGACATCAAGACGGTGAGAGGGCCGACCGACTGCGCGGTCGGCAGCCTCGTCTTCCGCTGCATCACCCTGTCGGCGGTCCGCAGCGTCGACAAGAAGCCGATCTATTCGGCGCTGATGCTGACCGGCTACCGCAACAACTTCCTGAAGCTGCGCCTCGACTGGCTGGAAGGCTCGGCCACCAGCCAGTCGATGGTCGACCAGTTCACGCAGACGCTGGTCGGCGCGATCGCGCGCTGACTACTTCGTCGCTTCCTTGAGATAGGCCACGAGGTCGGCGAGCTGGCCGGCGTTCTTCACGCCGTTGTAGAGCATCTTGGTGCCCGGCACCTTGCCCTTGGGATCGCGGCTGTATTCGGTGAGCGTGGCGTCGTCCCACACGATGCCGGAATTCTTCATGGCGTCGGAAGACTCGTAGCCGCCGCCGGTGCCGGCCTTGCGGCCGAACAGGCCGTGCAGGTTGGGGCCGGTGTGGCTGGTGCCGTCCTTCTCCAGCGTATGGCAGGACTTGCACTGGGTGTTGAAGACGCGCGCGCCCTTCGCGGCGTCTCCGGATTGCGCGGCGGCGGGACCGGCCGCGGTCGCCATGCCGGCGACGATCACAGCGGCGGCAGTGATCCAATTCTTCATCACGCTACTCCTGATGTTCGGGCCGATGATGCCCTATATCTGTCCGATGAGACTGAGCCTGTTCGACGCAGATGGCGGAAAGGAGGCGCTGGCGCCCGGCGCCACGGTGCTTCGCGGATTCGCACGATTGCGTGATGTCGCGCTGCTGGCGGCGATCGAAGAGGTTTCGGCTCAGGCGCCCTTCCGGAACATGGTTACGCCGGGCGGCTTCGAGATGTCGGTGGCGATGACCAATTGCGGCGCCGCCGGCTGGGTCACCGACCGCAAGGGCTACCGCTACCAGTCGACCGATCCGGCGAGCGGCGAGCCCTGGCCGGCGTTGCCGGCGCCGTTCCTGACGCTCGCCGACGAGGCCGCGACGGAAGCGGGCTACACGGGCTTCGTGCCCGATGCCTGCCTGATCAACCGCTACGAGCCCGGCACCAAGCTGTCGCTGCACCAGGACAAGGACGAGGCCTTTCACGGCCATCCCATCGTCTCGGTGTCGCTCGGCCTGCCCGCCACCTTCCAGTTCGGCGGCACCAAGCGCACCGATCCGGTGCGTCGCGTCGCGCTGGATCATGGCGACGTCGTGGTGTGGGGCGGTCCGTCCCGCCTCGCCCATCACGGTATCCTCACATTGAAAAGCGGCGAGCACCAGATGACCGGACGCCGCCGCTTCAATCTTACGCTCCGGAGAGCGTTGTAGCTAAAACTCGTCGTCCCGAGCGAAGGCGCCCGAAGGGCGGCGCAGTCGAGGGACCTTTTTTCCGGCACACGGTCCGTTGAAGCGAAAAGAGGTCCCTCGACTACGCTGCGCTCCGCTCGGGACGACGGGCTATTATTTCACTCCGGCTTGATGTTCTGTTCCTTGATCAGCGTCGTCCAGCGCTTCTCTTCCTTGGCGAGGAAGGTCTTGAACTCGGCCTCCGTCGAGGAACGGATCTCGACGCCCTGGACCTTGAAGCGTTCGATGACCTCGGGGTCGGCGGCGATCTTGGCGATCGCCTTCTGCAGCTTGTCGACGATCGGCTTGGGCGTGCCGGCGGGGACCACCATGCCCTGCCAGAACACCGCCTCGAAATCAGGGAGCCCCGCCGATTCGACGACGGTCGGGATGTCGGGGAACGCGGGCGAGCGCTTCAGGCTCGAAATCGCGATCGCCTTGGTGCGGCCCGTCGCCAACACCGGCTTGGCCTCGAGTGCCGCCGAGAACATCATCTGCGCCTGGCCCGACGCCACGTCCTGGCCGGCCTGCGCGCCGCCCTTGTAGGGAACGTGCGTGATGTTGAGACCGGCCTGCGCCTTCAGCAGTTCGGCGGCGAGATGGTTGGTGGCACCGATGCCCGAGCTCGCGATGTTGAACTTGCCAGGGTTGGCTTTCACGTAGGCGATCAGCTCGGCCATGTTCTTGGCCGGGAACTCCGAGTTCACGTGCAAGATGAAGGGCGTGAACGACATCAGCGACACGAGCTCGAAGCTCTTGTTCGGGTCGTACTGCACCTGCCCGGTCAGTGTCGGATTGATGATCAGCGACGTGCCGGCGGCATAGATCGTGTAGCCGTCGGGCGCGGCCTTGGCGACGAAGTTGGACGCCACGGTGGTGGCCGCACCGGCGCGGTTGTCGACGATCACCGGCTTGCCGAGCTCGGTCGAGAGCTTCTCGGCATAGACGCGGGCGACCGCGTCGTTCACGCCGCCCGGCGGATAGGGCACGACCATCGAGATCGGCTTGGTCGGCCAGTCGGTTTGCGCCGAGACGGCCAACGGCAACAGCAGCGCGGCCAGGGCCGACACCACAAACACGGAACGCTTCATTTTCTTCCTCCCAGGACTGACTTTGTTTTCTCTATTCGGCGACGAACACAGGCAGCGTCACCTCTTTGTTGACCGGCTCGAAACCCAGCTTCACGCGCTTGCCGATCTTGAGATCGGCTTCGGAAACGCCGTGCAACTGCGCGTTCACCCTCACGCCGGCATCCATGTCGACCAGCGCCACGATGTAGGGCGTCGAGGCCTTGAAGAAGAAGTTGAACGGATGGTGGCACACCGTCCAGGCATGAAGGCTGCCGCCCAGCGGCGCCTCCTTGAACTCGCTTTCCATCGAGAAGCAATGCGAACAGACCGGCCGCGGATAGTGCCGGACCTTGCCGCAGGACGAGCAATGCTGGAGCAGGAAGCGGCCCTCGCGCATGCCGTCCCAGAAGGGCTGACTCTCGCGCGTCGGCGTCGGCAGCGGACGTTCAGGGGCCGGCGGAGCGGCCGGTATCGGAGCCTGGCTCATGCCGCCCTCCTCAGGATTGCGATGGACCCATCGCCCATGTCGCCGTAGCCGGTGACGAGGCCAAGCTCGGCATCCTTCACCTGCGCCTTGCCTGCCTCGCGGCGAAGCTGGCGCGTCAGTTCGATCACATGGTTGAGGCCGACCACATGGCCCTGGCTCAACAGGCCACCGTGCGTATTGATCGGCAGTTCGCCGCCCAACGCGATGCGGCCGTCCATCACGAACGGGCCACCTTCGCCGGTCTTGCAGAAGCCCAGGATCTCGAGCTGACGGATCACCGTGAAGGTGAAGCAGTCGTAGATCTGCGCGAGGTCCATGTCCTTCGGTCCCACGCCCGCCATCGCGAAGGCGCGCGGCGCGGATTTCACCAGGCCGAACTCCAGCAGGTCGGGTCGCTGCGCGATCGAGGCCGGCGAGTCGGGATGGCCCTCGGCGGTGCCGGCGATGGTGACCAGCGGCTTCTTGAGATCCTTCGCGCGATCGGTGGCGCTGATGACCACCGCCGCCCCGCCGTCGCTCTCCAGGCTGCAGTCGAACAGCCGGAACGGATCGGAGATCATGCGCGACGCGTGATGGTCCTCGACGGTCAGCGGCTTGTTCATCACGACATTGCCGTTGAGGATCGCGTGCTGGCGCGTGACGACGGCGACCTCGGCGAGTTGCCGCGAGGTCGTGCCATAGAGTTCCATGTGGCGGCGCGCGCCCTGGGCGTAGAGCTGGGCCGGCGCAAACATGCCGATCGGCGCCTCGAACTCGGCCGCCTGCGCAAACACCGGAAACTGCTGCAGGCGCGTCGAGACGCGTTGGCCGGAGTAACCCGTGCGGCCGACCGAAATCAGCACGTGCTTGCAGACGCCGGTCGTCACCGCCATCGCCGCCATCTGGATGGCGGCCACGCAGGTGGCGCCGCCCATCGGGATGAAGGCCGAAAGCGTGAGATCCTTCAGGCCGAGATTGGCGATGAAGTCCTCGGCGATGGCGCCACCCGGAAAGTACGGAATGACGCCGTCGACGTCGCGCGGATCTATGCCGGCGTCGTCGAGCGCCTTGAGGCTGGCCTCGAGTTGCAGCGCGAGGCCGCTCTTGGACGTGCCGCGCGTATACGCGGTCTCGCCAATGCCACTCACTGCCGCCTTGTCGCGAAGCGGATGCACCATCTTGATTTCCTCCGGCGCGCATTGTGCCGGAAGCGGTGCCTCAGGCAATCAGTCTGCGCGGATATTTCCCGCGACGATCACCTCGCGCCAGCGCGGCAGTTCCTTGGCGATCAGCGCGGTATATCCGGCCGATCCCACGGTGCCGGGCCGGATGCCGAGCTTGTCGAAGCGTTCCTTGATTTCGGCGCTTTGCAACGCCGCGGCGATTTCCACCTCCCATCGCTTGGCGATCTCGGGAGGGATTCCGGCCGGCGTGGAGAAGCCGAACCAGTTGGTCGCCACGACTTCGGGGAATCCCGCCTCGCGGAAGGTCGGCACGTCCGGCAGGGTCGGCGCGCGCTCGTCCTCGCTGACCGCCAGCGGCTTCATGCGCTTGGAGGTGAAGTAGCCGGTCGCCGTCGGCAGGCTTTCCATCAGCGCGGTGATCTGGCCGCCCATCAGGTCGTTCATCGCCGGCGCCGAGCCGCGATAGGGAATGTGCGTGAGCTGGGTCTTGGTCGAGAGCGCCAGAAGCTGACCGACCAGATGGTTCATCGTGCCGTTGCCGCCCGAGCCGTAGGTGACCTCGCCCGGCTTGGCGCGGGCCATCTCGATCAGCTCCTTCGTCGAGCCGATCGGCGAGGTGCCGTTGACCGCCAGCACGGTCGGAAAGGTGCCGACCAGATGGATATGGGTGAAGTCGGCCAGCGGATCGTAGGGCACGTCCTTGTAGAGGACGGGTCCGATTCCGTGCGAGGCCGCGCTCGATATCATCACGATGTGTGCATCGCCCCGCGCCTTGGCGACGATGTCGGCGCCCAGCATGCCGCCGGCGCCGGGCTTGTTCTCGACGACGATCGGCTGGCCGAGCTTGGTGCCGAAATATTCGGCGAGGGCACGCGACATGATGTCGGCCGCGCCCGCGGGCGGGAAGTTGACGATCCAGCGGATGGGCTTGGTCGGCCAGGCGGCGGACCCGGTTGCGGTCTGGCCCGCGGCCATGCTCGGAGAAACGGCGGCGGCAGTGCCGGCAAGCAGAAGATGACGTCGAGAGAGCATGGTTCTTGCTGAGCCTCCGGGGCCGTCGGGCTGTTATTGACCGGCGGCATGGTGCAACATGCGTGCCGGCCGCCGCCGGCGACTGGAGTGATGATGGATTTCGACCTTGTCCTGCGCGATGTGCGGCTCGCCGACAGCACGCCCGATCAACCGACCACCGATATCGGCGTAACGCAGGGCCGCATCGCAGCCATCGCCCCCAAGCTGGGCGGCAGCGCGAAGGAAGAGTTCAAGGGCGGCGGACGCCTGGTCTGCTCGGGCTTCGTCGAAACCCACATCCATCTCGACAAGGCCTGCATCCTCGGCCGCTGCGAGCACAACACCAAGCGCATGCCGCACCTCGCGATGGAGCGCGTGTCGGCGGTCAAGCACACGATGACGGTCGAGGACGTGTTCGAGCGCGCCTCGGCCACCATCGAGAAGTGCATCAGCCATGGCGCCACCCGCATGCGCCCCCATTGCGAAGTCGATCCCAAGATCGGCATGCGCGGCTTCGAGGGCGTGAAGGCGCTGGTCGACAAGTACAAGTGGGCGATCGACATCGAGCTCTGCGTCATGCCGCAGGAAGGCCTGACCAATAATCCCGGCACCGACGAGCTGATGGTCGAGGCGCTCAGGAACGGCGCGCGGGTCGTCGGCGCGGCGCCGAGCTACGACAGCGACAGTTCCGCCCAGATCCATCGCGTCTTCGAACTGGCGCGCGAGTTCGATGCCGACATCGACATGCATGTCGACAGCGGCCCGACCGCCGAGCATCTCGACACCCTGCTGGTCTGCGACCTCGCCGAGAAATACAAATGGGGCGGCAGGGTCGCCGTCGGCCATGTCGGCAAGCTCGCGACCATGCCGTTCAAGGACCTCGACAAGGTCGCACGGCGCATGGCCGATGCCGGCGTCGCCGCGACCGTGCTGACCGCGACCGACCTCTATCTCGGCGGCCGCCACACCGACCACAACGTGCCGCGCAACGTCCTCGACCTGAACTTCCTCACCGAGCGCGGCGTCACCTGCTCGGTCGCCTCCAACAACATCCTCAATCCATTCACGCCGTTCGGCGACGGCCAGCTCCTGCGCCAGGTCAACATGCACGCCATCGTCACCCAGCGCGCCAACGACGACGAGGTGAAGGCGCTGTGGGACATGACGACGTCCTCGGCCGCCAAGCTGATGCGCAAGGACGATTACGGCATCGCCGTCGGCGGTCCGGCCGACCTGGTCGTGCTGGATGCGCCCGATGCCGTCATGGCGCTGCGCACCATTGCGCCCGTGCTGGCCGCCTACAAGCGGGGCCGCCGCACCGTCACCCGCACGCCCGTCGAACTGCACCGGCCGTAATCAAGACTCAACAAGAGGAAGAAATGTCCAAAGAAGAACTCGTCACCCTGTCGTCGGTCGAGCTGCGCCGCCGCATCGGCACCAAGGAAATCTCGCCGGTCGAGCTGCTCGACGCCTGCCTCGAGCGCATCGAGGAGGTGAACCCCGCCGTCAACGCCGTGACCGCGATGTGCGTCGACCGCGCGCGCAAGGAAGCCAAGGCCGCCGAGGCCGCGGTGCGCCGCGGTGACGACCTGCCGCTGCTGCACGGCCTGCCGGCCGGCATCAAGGACCTGGAAGAGACCAAGGACCTGCTCACCACCTACGGCTCGCCGCTCTACCGCGACTACGTGCCGGGTTACGACAACGTCATGGTGGGCCGCGTGCGCGCCGCCGGCGCCGTCGTGGTCGGCAAGACCAACGTGCCGGAGTTTGGCGCGGGCTCGAACAGCCGCAACCCGGTCTGGGGCGCGACGGGCAATCCGTTCAACCCGATGCTGAACGCCGGCGGTTCGTCGGGCGGTTCGGCGGCAGCGCTCGCCACCGACATGCTGCCGGTCTGCACCGGTTCGGACACCGGCGGCAGCCTGCGCAACCCGGCGGCCTTCTGCGGCGTCGTGGGCTTCCGCCCCTCGCCCGGCATGGTCGCGGTCGAGCGCCGCGCCATGGGCTGGACGCCGATCTCGGTGCTGGGCCCGATGGGCCGCAACGTCGCCGACGTCTGCCTGCTGTTCGCCAGCCAGATCGGCCAGCACGACAGCGATCCGCTGTCCTTCCCGGTCGAGCCGGAAGCCTATGCCGACCCGTGGCCGGTCGATCTCGGCAGTCTGCGCGTTGCCTACACCGAGGATTTCGGCGGCGCGCCGGTCGAGAAGTCGATCCGCCAGACCTTCCGCGAGAAGATCAAGGCGATGAAGCCGATGTTCCGCAGCCTCGACAAGGTGGACGTGGATTACGGCGGCGCCGACCGCTGCTTCGACGTGATCCGCGCGGTCAGCTTCCTGTCGCGCTACCACGACGCCTACAACACCAAGCGCGATATGCTGGGCCCGAACATCATCGCCAACTATGAACTCGGCGCGAAGCTGTCGCTGGCCGACTTCGCCTGGGCGCATGGCGAGCAGACCCGGATCTTCCGGGCCTTCCAGGAGATCTACAAGGACTACGACCTGGTGATCGGACCCACGGTGGGCTTCTCGCCCTTCCCCTGGAAGCAGCTCTACATCGAGGAGATGGACGGCAAGAAGCTCGGCACCTACTACCACTGGATGGCGACGAAGTACTTCGTCACCCTGACCTCCAACCCCGCCGTGTCGCTGCCCTGTGGCCTCGACGACAAGAAGATGCCGTTCGGCCTGCAGGTCATCGGCCGCTTCCGCGGCGACGGCGAGGTGCTGGGCGCCGCCCATGCGATGGAGCAAGCGTTCAAGACCAATCCTGTTTTGGCCCGCCCGCTGCCCAACATCGCCAAGCTGCGCAAGCCGGTGCCGGCGCTGAAGTCGATCGTCACCCATCCGCCGAAGCTCAACGCCAAGGTGGCGCGCGGCCCGGCGCCCGGCGCGCTCTAGGCAAAACGGCACCCAACGCCCGGCATCCCTTCGCGGTTGCCGGGCGGACGGGCTTTACACAACTTCATCTTTTCGCCCGGGCAATGCCACCAGGGGCGACGTACCTCGTTCTAGAGGGATGTTCCTGTCGCGAGACAAGGTTCGACCCCAAACGGAGGTAGCGATGAACAAGCTGAAGTTCGTGATGGCGGCGGGCCTTCTGGCCGCGACCGCAGCCTGCACCCAGACCGGCTACGACAACTCGTATGCCTACAACAACGGCTACAACACCCGGCCAGTCTACAGCACCGGCTACTACGCCCAGAACAACAACTACAACAACGGCTATTACAACAGCCGTCCGGCCTACAATAGCGGCTACTACTACAACAACAATCAGGGCCGGCGCGGCCCGAATGGCGATTACGACCGCGACGGCATTCCCAACCGGCGCGACCGCGACGCCAACGGCGACGGTGTTCCCGACGCCTTCCAGCGCTAGCCATCCCGACCTCGAAGCGTGATCGACCGGCTCCCGAATTCGTTCGGGAGCCGGTTTCGTTTCCGGGTTCTCTTCGGAGAGGCGGGCGAACGCGGACGCCGCTCTCAACCTCCGGTCACCAGTCGATCACAGACGCCCTCAACAAATCCAGATTGCGACAACACCACGCCACCGTCGCTCGCGAATGTCTTCTCATGGGAACGTCCCGCTCGATAGCGGGCTTCCTCGTGGAGGGAACAGATGCGCTGCGTCAGTTGGCTCGCCGCCGCGAGCTTGGTGATGGTGACGGCGGGGTGTGTGGAACAGTCAGGCTATCCGACGACCTACGGCTACAACCCCGGCTACGGGTCTTCGAACTACGGTTATTCCAGCGGCTACTCGAACAACTATGTCAGCCAGCCGGCCTATTACCGGCCGGCGCCGACCTACTACGCGCCGCCGCCCCAGGTGGTGACCCAGACGCGCTACGTCCCGGTGCAGGCGCCCCCGCCGCCGCAGCGGACGCACTACCGGCCGATGAAGGACAGCGACCGGGACGGCATCCCCGACCGCTACGACCGCGACAAGAACGGCGACGGCGTCCCCGACAAGTACCAGCGCCGCTCGCGCTGGTAAGCCCGGCCTGATCCACGGCGCGATCCTCAGAGTTGATGTGGGGGTCGCGCCGTCTCGGCAACTGGACCATCTAGCCTTCGCCCTGGAACAACGGCCGCAGGAGCTTGAACTCCCGCGCCAGGAACATCGAGAGTGCCCGCATTCGGGCCGTGTGGCGCAACTCGCTGTGCGTGAGGAACCACAAGGTGCTCGACAGTTCGTCGATCGGTGCTCCCATGCGCACGAGGCGAGGATCGCCGTCGGCGAGGTAGCAAGGCAGGACGCCGAAGCCCATTCCGCTCGCGACGGCCAAGGTCAAGGTGTGCAAGCTGCTTGCGTAGAGAGCCGCACGCGGCCAGTACCCGCGACTCTTGAGCCACTGCACGGACGCCAGGTGACCGAGTTCCTCGTCCGGAGCCACCCAGGGGTGACGCCCGAACGCCTTCGTACCGGCAGCGGCAATTGCCGGCGCGCCATAGACGGCCACGGCGATCCTGCACAGTTTCCGTCCGACCAGGGCCTCCGGTGGCTCGCCGCCGGCGCGAAGCGCCGCATCGACCTCGCGCTGACGCAGATCCGCCATGCCGATGCCCGTACGCAGATCGAGCCGGATCTCGGGGTGGGCTTGCCGGAACCGGGCAATGATCGGCATCAGCGGCCCGGCGACGAGCGTGTCGACGGTGGCAAGGCGGATCGACCCGGCGGCTTCGGAATCCTCGTTGCCCACCCTGGCTTCGAGCGCGCCGATCTCTTCCTCGATCCTCGCAGCGAGCGCCGTGACCTCCCGTCCGGCCGGGGTGAGCGACACGCCGGTGTTGTCGCGCCGGAAGACCAGTGTGCCCAAGCGCCTTTCCATGGCCTTGGCATGCCGGAAGACCGTCGGCGTGCTCACCTTGAGATGCACGGCCGCGCCCGCGAACGAACCCGATCGCGCTACCGCGAGGACGAGGCGAAGGTCGTTCCAATCGAGCCGCTGTGGCGCGAAATCCGGCATTTCATCCCTGTTACTACTCACATTTCATTCTAGCCGTATGTTTCGTCCCAGCAAAGGGAGCGGCCGTGGCGTCGAGGCAAGCGCCTGCAGGCCCTCGTCGGTACAGAAGGAATTTCAAGATGGCGAAGATGATCTTTGTGAACCTGCCGGTGCGCGACCTGGCCGCTGCCGAGCAATTCTACCGCGCGCTGGGTTGCGAGAAGAACGAGGCGTTCAGCAGCGACGAGGCCGCCATGATGGCCTGGTCCGAGGCGATCACGTTCCAGCTTCTGCCGCAGGACTACTTCAAGACCTTCACGCCGAAGGACGTCGCCGATGCAAAGGCGGTCACGGAGGTCCTGGTCGCTCTTACGCGCGATAGCCGCGAAGAGGTGGATGCGATCGTGAACGCCGGCACAGAAGCCGGCGGAAGGGCCGACATGCGCGAACCGATCGACATGGGCTTCCTCTACAATCGCTGCGTGGAAGATCCCGACGGCCACGTTCTCGAGTTCGTGTGGATGGACATGAGCAAGGCGCCGGCGAGCTGACGCCGGGCTCCTAGCGGCGCTTCCTGCCGCGGATCTCGGCATCGTGCTGGCCGAGCGTCGGCGCCGGCCGGCGGACGCCGCCGGGGGTCGCGGAGAGCTTGAGCGGCACGCCCAGCGTCTTCTGCTTGCCGGCCTTGGCGTGCTCGACCTCGGCCACCATGCCGCGCGCCAGGATCTGCGGGTCGGCGAAGACCTCGTCATGGTGCAGCACCGGCCCGGCCGGGATGCCCGCAGCCTCGAATTCCGTCAGCCACTCCTCGTTGCTCTTCTTGATCAGCTCCGCCTGCAGGATCTCGACGATCGCGGCATTGTTCTTCACCCGCAGCGCGTTGGCCTTGAAGCGCGGATCGTCGACCAGCTCCGGCTTGCCGATCAGCTCGCAGGTCTTCTTGAAGAAATTCTGCTGGGCCGCGCCGATGGTGATCCAGCCGTCGGCGGTCTGGAAGACCTGGTAGGGCGAGGAACCGCGATGGCCCTGCCCCAGCTTCTCCGGCCGCACGCCGGTTGCGAAATAGTTGGCTGCCTCGTAGACGCCGAGCGACACGGTGGCCTCGAGCAGCGAGGTCTCGACCCACTGGCCCTCGCCCGTCTTGTGCCGTGCCTGCAGCGCGCTCAGCACGCCGATGGTGAGGTAGAGGCCGGCGCCGACATCGGAGATCGCAAGCGGGATGCGGTACGGCGGGCCGTCCTTCGGCCCCGTCACCGACATCAGGCCCGACATCGCCTGGATCACCAGGTCGAATCCGCCGCGCTTGGCATAGGGGCCGGTCTGGCCGAAGCCCGAAACCGAACCCAGCACCAGCCGCTTGTTGCGCGCGTGCAGCGCCTCCCAACCCAGCCCCAGCCGCTTCATCACGCCGGGCCGGAAGTTCTCCAGCACCACGTCGGCGCCGTCGACCAGCTCCCAGAAGACCTTCAGGTCGTCCTCGTTCTTGAGGTCGAGCTTCAGGCCGCGCTTGTTGCGGTTCCACAGCATGAAGGGCGCCGACTCGCCTTCGAGGAACGGCGGCGCGCCGCGCATGGAATCTCCCTGCGGGCTTTCGATCTTGATGACGTCGGCGCCCATGTCGGCGAGCTGCATGCCGCAGAAGGGACCGGAGAGATGCGTCGTCAGGTCGAGGACGACCAGACCGTCGAGAGCGCCTGCCATGTTTGCTATCCCAGAAGTTTGCGAAGGTCTTCGAGCGTGTCGGCCCACCGGCTGACGCCGAGATTGTTCGAGACGATGCGGCCGGCCTGCACGATCAGGAAGCGCGGCGCGCCACTTTTGCGCGGGATCTGCCGCAGGATGGGCGCCAGGTCACCCGGCCAGTATTGCTCCTGATAGACCTCGCGGAAGCGCGCAGCCTCGACCTCTTCCCAGATGACCTGCCGAAACTCGGGCGAGGCGATCCAGGCATTGAGATATTCGCGCTTCCAGCGCACGCAGGGCGGACAGTCGGGACCGCCGATCAGGATCACCTTGATCTCGGCCGGAATGGCCCGTGCCGGCGCGGCAGCGGCCACTGCGACGGCAAGACCCGCGAAAAGAAGCGCGCGGCGATTCATATCCGGTAATGTAGGCCCGCATGGCGCGACCGACCAAACCCTCTCTCGTCACCCTGGGTGATTTCTTCCACTTCGCCGTCGCGCGCTTTCGCGCCGCGAGGCTGGCCTACGGCCACGGCACGACCAATGCCGTCGACGAGGCGGCCTTCATGGTCCTCGAGGCGCTGCGGCTGCCGATCAACCGGATCGACCCGTGGCTCGACCTTGTACCGACGCCGGCTGAGAAGGCCCGCCTGATCACCCTGATCGAGGCTCGCGTGGCCCTGCGCATGCCGGCGCCGTACCTGCTGGAAGCGGCCTACATGCAGGGCGTGCGCTTCCACATCGACCGGCGGGCGCTGATCCCGCGCTCCTTCATCGGCGATCTTTTGGTGGGCGGCGCGCTGCCCACCGCCAAACCGCGCCGAATCCTCGACCTGTGCTGCGGCTCGGGCTGCCTCGCGATCCTGGCGGCGCTCGCCTTCCCGCGCGCCAAGGTCGATGCCATCGACTTGTCGGCCGGTGCGTTGGCGCTGGCGCGGCGCAACGTGGCGACGCATCGGCTGGGCGACCGCATCGCGGTGCATCGCGGCGACCTCTTCAAGCCGCTGCAGGGCCAGCGCTACGACCTGATCATCAGCAATCCGCCTTACGTCGATGCCGGCGGCATGGCCAAGCTGCCACCCGAGTTCCGGCACGAGCCGCGGATGGCGCTGGCGGCGGGCGACGACGGGCTCGACCTGGTCCACCGCATCTTGGCCGAGGCGCCAAAACATCTCACCAAGAGCGGCGGCCTCGTCTGCGAGATCGGCCGCGGCCGCGAACCGCTCGAAGCGGCGTACCCGAAGCTACCCTTCCTCTGGCTCGACACCGAGCTGAGCGAAGGCGAGGTGTTCTGGCTGTCGCGCAGCGATCTTCTCTAGGACCGCGGGCCTCCACAGCGCGGGGGTTACCCCGCTCGAGCCCGCTCATGAATGCGGGCCTGGAGGCCCGCGGTCCGGTTAAGCCGCATCCCCCAGACAGATGCCCAGCGCCCGCGCCGTGCGGATCAGCGTGCCGTCGGGATCGACCGTGCGGGACTTGCCGACGACCCGCGAAAGCTCGACGTCGATCACCTGCCGGTTCCACCACGCCACCATGCGGTCACCCTTACCCTCGGCCAGCAGGTCGACGGCACGCACGCCCAGCGCCGAGGCAAGCAGCCGGTCCTCCGCCGTCGGCATGGCGCCGCGCTGGACATGACCCAGCACCGTGGCGCGCGCCTCCGCGCCGGTGGCCTTCGCGAGCCGTTTGGCCAGCCACTCGCCGACGCCGTGATCAGGCGCGTCGGCCGAAGGATCCGCGGCCTCGTCCGACTGGCCGGCGGCTTCGGCTACCACGACCAGCGCCGAGGTCCGTCCCACGGCGCGCAGGCCCGCGATGTGCTCGACGACATGCTCCAGCTTCCAGCGCACCTCGGGGATCAGCACGACATCGGCGCCGCCGGCGATCGCTGCCGCAATGGCGATGTGGCCGGCGTCGCGGCCCATCACCTCGAGCACCATCGTGCGCTCGTGACTGGTGCCGGTCGGCTGCAGCCGGTCGAGCGCCTCCGTCGCGATGGCGACGGCGGTCGAATAGCCGACGGCGCGCTCGGTGTGGCCGACATCGTTGTCGATGGTCTTGGGAATGCCGATGAAGGGAATGTTCGAGGGCGCAAGCAGCTTGCGCAGGATGGCAAGGCTGCCGTCGCCGCCGACGCCGATCAGCCCGTCGAGGCCGAGCTGTTGCAGCCCCTCGACCATCTCGCCGGAGCGATCCTTGCGGCTGCCGTCGGGCATCGGGAAGGCGAAGGGATCGCCGCGATTGGTGCTGCCGAGGAACGTGCCGCCCTGGCGCGCCAGTGCCGCACTGAGGCGATCGGGATCGAGTTGCACGGCCTCTACGGGGCGTTCGAGCAGGCCGAGCGTGCCGTAGCGCAGGCCGACGGTCGTCCAGCCATGGCCGTGATGCGCGCGCAACGCGACGGCGCGGATCGTGGCGTTGAGGCCGGCGCAATCGCCGCCGCTGGTGAGGATGCCGATTCGTCTCGTCATCTGGATACTCCCGGCTCGCGTGGGCACGACAGGTTGAAAGAGCCAATCAATCTTGAAACCGCAAGGGCGCGGTGCAGGATGGAGGCATGAAGAAGCATTATGTCACCTTCGCGGGCTACAATGCCTGGGCCAATCGCCGGCTCTACGACGCGGCCGCGACACTTAGCGATGCGGAGTATCGCGCCGATCGCGGCGCTTTCTTCAAATCGATGCACGGCACGCTCAATCATCTGCTGGCGACGGATCGCATCTGGATGAAACGCTTCACCGGCGAAGGCGACGCACCGGAACGGCTCGACGCGATCCTGCACGAGGATTTCGCCAATCTGCGCGCCGCCCGCGAAGCGGAAGACCGCCGCATCGTCGGCTGGATCGACGGTCTCGACGAGGCGCGCCTCGCCGGCGTCATACGCTATCGCCGCGTCTCGACGCCCGACGAATTCGTGCAGGAGCTGATGCCGGCGCTGGACCACTGGTTCAACCACCAGACCCATCATCGCGGTCACGCACATATGATCCTGACCAGTCTGGGCAAGGTTGCGCCCGAACTCGACCTGCTCTTCTATCAGCGAGAGGTCGCCGCCGGCCGCGCATGAGGACTCCCATCATGAATCCCAGGATTGCAGCCTTCTCCCTCGCTCTGATGCTCCCCATGGCGCTCGGGGCCTGTTCGAGCCCGCAGCAGGCCGCCAACGACAGGCTGAAGCCCCTGGTCGGCAGCAGCGAAGCGGCCCTGGTCGCCGGCATGGGCCGCGCACCGGACGCCACCGTCGAGCAGGCCGAGGGCGTCCGCCTGATGCAATGGCGCCGCGACAAGAACTACGCCGTGCCGAACGCCCTCCTGGGCTATCAATATTCCGGCGGCACCACGCGGCCGCTCGCGAACACGCCGTTCGGCATCGTCGAAGGCTGCATCGCCGAATGGACGGTCAGGAATGGCGTCGCGACCGGTTACACCTGGGTCGGCTTCGACTGCCCCTGACGTTCACCTGAGTTCGCAGACCGATCGCCGGTTGCCGCGGCCCGGCCAGCGCGAATCGCAGATCGCCAGGGTCTCGCCCTCGGTGCCATAGAGCAGGCTGGTCCAGGTCCCATCCTCCACGGGGCGCACGATCATCGCTGCGAAGTCGCGCAAGCCCACGATGTAGGCCGCGCTCCTGTCGAGCCCGTCGACGCGCACCGGCGCCTTCGGGTTTTCCGGCGAGGGCGGCGGCTGCACGTGCGACAGCTCCATGCCGCCGGTGCCGATCGCCAGATGCGGCGGATGCGGCCCGTCGAAGCCGATCGCCTGGAAGCGGTGCATGTGGCCCGCGATGACGGCCGTGACGTGCCGCGGAAACCCGTCGCGGAACACGCGGTTGATGGCCTCGCGCTGGGTCTCGTTGATGAAGCCATAAGACGTGAGGCCGATCGGCCCGCCCTTGTCGCGCCGGACCACCGCCCAGACCGGCCGGTGGGTCACGATCCAGGTCGGCGTCGAATCGTCGGCCAGCATCCGCGCCACGTCGCGATACTGCGTGAGGTAGGTGTCGAGATTGAACAGCACGGCGTCGGCCGCGTTCGCGGAATCGACGGCGATGATGTTCAGCTTCCCGAGCTTCAGGCGAAACGGCGGGTTGGTGTGGATCGGAAACGGCAGGCCCGCGAAGGGCATCGCCGGCGGCTTGGGCCAGGCGCCGGGCCGCCAGTCCGCGGGAAGCTGCGGCGGGCACTCGGCCTGCTTGTGGCCAGGTCCCAGCAGGGTCGAGCCGGCATCGAGCAGGTAGAACCAGCCGGGGCCGCCGCGGCTGCAAAGCTCGTGATTGCCGCGGCTCATCAGCCAGGGTGCGGCGACCAGCAACTTGGCGGCGGGCGCGAAGAAATCGTCGCGCCAATTGGTCCATTTGTCCGGGTTCGGGCTGCCCGGGATGTTCTGGCTCCAGTAGGCCGCGCCGATCGGCATGCTGGGCTCGTCCTCGTCGTCGAGATCGCCGGTGTCGTAGACATTGACCTTGAGCGGCGCGGCATAGCCGGTGAGGCGCGTCGGCAAGGTCAGGCCGCGTTCGGTGCCACGATAATTGTAGTCGCCGACATGCACGATAAGGTCGGGCCGCTTCTCGGCTTCTTCATCCGACAGCACGCCGAACGGCCAGACCTTGGCGAAGCCGTCGCCGCCGCAATATTGCGGCTTGTCCAGCGCCTCGCCGCGGCAACCGCTGTCGCCGATCAGCACGACGCGGCGCGGCGTGCCCAGCGACACGTTCGGCAGATCGATCCGCCGGTCACCCAAAAAGACGCTGGCCGCCACACCCACCGGGTAGCGCGCCTCGCACACCGTCACGGCATCGAACTGTCCGCCCGCCGGCCGGCGGCGCGGCGTCATCGTCGTGGAGGCGCCGCCCGCCGAGGAGCGCAGCACCGGACAAGCCATCGTGCGTTCGGCGACGCTGCGCACCATCGGCACGGGCAGGCCGTCGCTGCCCTCGCCCAGCAGCACGAAGGCGAAGAAGGCGGGCTCCGCCGTCTGGGCGCGCGCGCCGAGGCTTGTAAGCACGAGAGCGAGGAGAAGGCAGACGACACGCATGGGGCGAACTCCGGAAGCCTCTCCGTTGTAGCAAGCCCGCCCGGTGGAAAATCATCGCCGCAAAGAAAAAGCCCCGCCTTCCCGGACGGGGCTTTCCTTGTGCCGACCGTCGATCTCTAGAGATCGATCTTGTCGACACCCCAATCGATGCCCGCGATGTTCGGCAGCTCTCGGCCGTCATCCTTGCCGATCTCGACCTTGATGATCGCTTCGAGCTTGCCGTTCATGGCGGTCAGCGCGGCTGCATTGGCTGTGCGGTCGAGCGCCAGGTTGTTCATCTCCGTCGGATCTTTCGACAGGTCGAACAGCTCCACGTCGTTCCACTTGAACAGCTCGTCGAGCGTCTTCGGGCTGTGGTGGTCGAGCGGCGAGAAATAGCGCGTGAAGCGGTAGCGACCGTCGAAGGCGGACCGGACGTGACCGCGCTTCTGGAGGTTGGGCTTGAACCCCTGGCGCTTGGCCTCCTCCTTCGGATCCTTGCCCGCCATCACCGCCCTGGCCGCGAAGTCGAAGACGGCGGCGTCGTTGCTGGCCAGGCCGCTATAGGTGAACAGCGTCGCCGGCCGCACCGCGTCGAGCGGCTGGCGGCCCGGATTCGCCAGCGCCGCCGACAGGTCGCGGCCCGGAAGCTCACGCCCGGCAAATTCGGCCGCCTGGTCGGGCTTCACGCCGGCCATCGACAGGAAGGTCGGCACGAGATCGATATGGCTCGACAGGGCCTGGCACTCCTGCCCGCCCTTCACGTCGGGATGGACGATGTGCAGCGGCAGGTGATTGGTCTCGCGGTAGGCGAAGGGTCCCTTGCCGCGAAGGCCGTGGGCGCCGGCCATCTCGCCGTGATCGGCGGTGAACACGATGATCGTGTTGTCGGCCAGGCCCAGCGCCTCGAGCTCGGCGAACAGCGCCTCCATCGAGTGGTCAACGTTGCGGATGCAGTTGATGTAGTAGTCGTTGAAGCGCTTCCAGCGCACGTCCTCGAGCGGCACGTCGCCCAGGATGTAATCCCAGACACGGTCGAACTCGCGATGCGCCTGCGGCCGGCCGGGCGCGTCGAACGGCTGGCGCAAGGTCGCCGGCACCGGGACGTCCCATTCCTTCCGATAGAGCGCATGCTCGGGCGCGCGGGCGGCATGCATGCGCAGCTTTCCGCTATCCTGCACGCTCTCGCCCGGCGCGTCGGTGTTGAAGTACATGACGTCGTGCGGATTGACGAAGCTCACCGTCATGCACCACGGCTTACCCTCATCCGACAGAGGCCGTCCCGACGTGCGCAGCCAGTTGATGGCGCTGCCGGCGGTGATGTGGTCGAAGCTGTAGCCGCCCAAGGTGTGGCCGATCAGGTCGCCCGGGGAGAAATTATCGGCAAAGCCGTAGCGCTCCATCTCGGCCGTCATGAACGTGCCGATCTCGCGCGTGTTGGTCGCCTTGCTGAGATGCCACTTGCCCTTGTAGGCGGTGTGGTAGCCGGCCTTGCGCAGCATGTGGCCGAAGGTCGGATGCTCGAGCGGCAGGTCCTGCATCCACGGCACGTCGAGATTCTCGAACATGCCGTTGTCGGGAGTCTGCAGCCCTGTCAGCATCACCGAGCGCGACGAGGTACACATCGTCGCCGGACACTGGTGATTGGTGAACGTCACGCCCCGCTTCTGCAGGTGCTCATGGCCGGGCAAGGACAGGCCCCGGGGCCACTGCGCATGAAAGCGCTCCTGGTCGGTGAAGACAAACAGGATGTTGAGAGGACCCTTCCGGCTGCCCGCGGCACGAACGACGGCAGGGGCAGTGGGCGCGGCGGGACCAGCGGGCGGCGTCTGGGCGCGTGCGGTTCCCGCAAAGGCCGGTCCGAGAAGCGAGGCGGCTGCCGCACCCGAGGCCCCGACGAGAAAGGCACGCCGCGCGGGATCCGGCATCTGTTGCTTACGCTGTGTCATAACAATTACCTGGTACTGAAGCCTCTCCCCAAAATTGTATGTACCATTCAAAATTGAACAACAAGTGCAATAATTATGAAGAAAATGGAGCGTCTTCCTGACATTTTGCGGCCCGCTCCGACCGGAACGCGGGTTCCCAAACGCGAGCGCACGCGGCGGCAGTTGATCGCGGCGGCGATCAAGGTGTTCTCGGCGCGCGGCGTCGCGGCCACTGCCCTGCCCGAGATCGCCGCCGCCGCCGACGTCACCGTCGGCACGGTCTACAATCACTTCCGCAGCAAGGCCGAGATCGTGAGCGCCGTCGCCGTCGAGATCGCCGAGACGATCCGCGCCCGCAGCGCGCCGGGCCGCGCGCAGTTGAAGTCGGCCACCGAGCAGATGGCCGCCGGCTGCCGGCGCTACCTCGGTCTCGCCGAAAGCAGCCCGAGCTGGGCGCTGCTGATCCTCGATGTCGCGTCGATCGATCCGCCCTTTCGCAAGACCATCACAGGGTTCGTGGCAACGGAGCTGCGCAAGGGCGTGAAGTCGGGCGAGTTCACCGTCGACAGCGAGGCGGCGGCACTCGACCTGGTGATCGGCGCCACCATGGAAGGCATGCGCAACATCGCGCTCGGCACCGCCCGCAAGGGGCACGCAACGCAGGTGACGGCGGCGATCCTGCGCAGCCTTGGCGTTGCGCCGGCGCAAGCGCGGCAGGCTGCTTCGCAGCCGCTGCCGCTGTTCTGACGAAGCTGCGGTCGGGTCGCCTCAGCCGAAGCCGGGCGGACGACGATCGGCCCACGGACGGGCCTGCTCGTAGGCGGCAGCCGCCCGCAAGACCATCGCGTCGGCAAGATGCCGCCCGACGATCTGCAGCCCGACCGGCAAGCCGCTGGCCGACCAGCCCGCCGGCACGCTGGCGGCGGGCTGGCCCGTCATGTTGAAAGGGAACATGGCCGGCATCCAGCAATCGTCCTCGACCGACCGGCCGTCGATCGTGCCCGGTCCGTGCTGATCGATCGCGAAGGGCAAGAGAGGCGCTGTCGGCGTCAGCAGCAGGTCGTAGCGTTCCATGAAGCGCCGCATCGCCTCGACGACGCGCTTGCGCTCGGTCAGCGCGTCGGTGAACTGCTCCCATCGCCACTCGCTGGAGATGAGACCGCGCACCGGCGTCGAAAGCTCGGCCTCGCGACCGGCCGCCAGCCGGCGCAATCCCGTGACGTCGGTCTCCAGGGTGATGAGCGCACGCCGCGCCGCCACGAGGCCTTTGACGGGCGCATCCACCGTTTCGACCGAGCAACCGAGGCGCTCGAACACAGCGGCGGCAGCATCGGCCAGGGAGCGCACCACCGGATCGACCGGGACGTCTTCCCAGTGCGGGCAATAGGCGACCCTGAGAGCGAGCCGATCGACAGGCCGCGCCGCCTCGCACCAGTCGAGGCCGTCGTCGGGTAACGACCAGCGGTCGCGTACGTCGGGCCCGACCATGACCTTCAGCATCAGGGCAGCATCGGCGACGGAACGCGCCAGCGGGCCGATATGCTCGATCGATTCCCAACCCGAGACGCCCGGCAGGTCGGGATCGCGGCAGCCCGGCCAGACCGGCACCCGGCCCATCGAGGCCTTCATGCCGAACAGGCCGGTGAAAGCCGCCGGCAGGCGCACAGAGCCGCCGCCATCGCTGCCGACCGCCAGTGGACAGACACCGGCGGCGACGGCGGCAGCCGAACCGGCGCTCGATCCGCCCGGCGTCAGGTCGAGGTTCCAGGGATTGCGCGTCGTGGGAAACAGCGGATTGTGACCGGTGGCGCTGTAGCCGAACTCAGCCGCATTGGTCTTGCCGATGACGATGGCGCCGGCGGCCTTCAGCCGTTCGACGCAGACATCGTCCTGTTCGGGAACGAAGTCGGCGTAGAGGCGCGACCCGAAGGTCGTGCGCAGCCCCTTGGTCAGGACGAGGTCCTTGACCGCGACGGGAACGCCCGCGAGCGGCCCTGCGGTCTCTCCGCGTGCCAGGGCCCGTCCGAGCGCCCGTGCGTCGGCCCGCGCCTGCTCCTGTGCGGCGGTCGAGAAGGCGTGAAGCCGCGACTCGGTCGCTTCCAGGGCCGCCAGCGCGGCATCGACCGTCTCGACCGGCGAGACGGCGCGCCGGCGGACGGCGTCCGCTGTTTCGTGGGCGGGCCTGAAGAGGAAATCTCGCATCGCATGCCCCGAGTATCTTTTCCGATGGAACTTTGCCTCGGGGCCCGGACAACAAAAAGCCCCGCGCAAGCGGGGCCTTATGTTCCGGGAATGGTGGGCGCACCAGGGCTCGAACCTGGGACAAGCTGATTAAGAGTCAGCTGCTCTACCAACTGAGCTATGCGCCCCCCGATCAGGGGTCATTGCCCGGAAGGCGGCGGCTATACCAAGGCTGTTCCGGCTTGTCGATAGTCCCTTTTGAAGGAAATTTTGCAGGCCCGCTTACCGGGTCCGGGGCAGTTGCGCATCGCGGTAGACGTTGACCCCGATCAGCAGGCCGCAGGCGAACATGACCGACAGCAGCGCGGTGCCGCCGTTGCTGACCAGCGGCAGCGGAACGCCCACCACGGGCAGCATGCCCATCACCATTGCGGTGTTGATGAACACGTAGAGGAACAGCATCGCCGTGACGCCGAGCGCCAGCAGGCGGCCGAAATGGTGCTGGCTGCGGAAGGCGATGGAGAAGCCCCACATCACGACCAGCGAGAACAGGGCCAGCAGCACGAAGGCGCCGGCCATGCCCCATTCCTCGACGAAGGTCGTGAAGATGAAGTCGGTCTGCTTCTCGGGCAGGAAGTTCAGCGACGACTGCGTGCCCTTCAGGAAGCCCTTGCCGAACATGCCACCCGAGCCGATGGCGATCTTCGACTGGGTGATGTGGTAACCGGCGCCCAGCGGGTCGCGATCTGGGTCGAGGAAGGTGAGCACCCGCTTCTTCTGGTAGTCGTGCATCAGCGACCAGGCGATCGGCAGGCAGGCCACGGCACTGACGCCGGCCGCCAGGAACATCCAGATCCGCACGCCGGCCACGAACAGCAGCGCCCCGCCGCCCATCAGCACCATCATCGCGGTGCCGAGGTCGGGCTGGACCATGACGAGGCCGACCACCGCCAGGATCATGATCAGCGGCGGCAGCGTGTAGAGGAACTGCGAGGCCTGCTCGCGGCGCAGGCCGTGATAATAGCGCGCGAGCACCAGGATCACCGCGACTTTGGCGATCTCCGAGGGCTGGATCTGCATCGGGCCGATCACCAGCCAGCGCTGGGCGCCCATGCCGATCTTGCCGATGACGTCGACCGCCACCAGCAGCAGCAGCGACACGATGTAGATCGGCCAGGCGAGCGCCAGCCAGACCTTGGGATGGACCAGCGCCACCACCAGCATGAGGATGAGCGCCGAGCCGTAGCGCACTGCATGGCGCGCGGCCCAGGGCTCGAAGCGGCCGCCGGCCGCCGAATAGAGCGCCAGGACGCCCACGCCGGCGATCGCCGTCAGCACCAGCACGAGGCCCCAGTTGATGCGCCAGATCCGCTCGGCAAAGCCGACCGGCGCCGGTGCATCGAGTGCCATGCTGCCACCCGCCGGCGCCAGGCTCATGGGGGCGAGGCTCATCGCGACGCCATCTTCTTGAAGCGGTCGGTGCGGCGCGACGGATCGCGCTTCATGGTCTCGACCAGCACGTCGCGTCCGATCGGGCCCGCGGTGGCGCCGCCGGCCTGGCCGTGCTCGACGATGACCGCGCAGGCATAGCGCGGATTGTCGACCGGGCCGTAGCAGACGAACAGCGCGTGATGGCGCAGGTGCCACGGCAGCGAGGCCTGGGTGATACCCATGTCGCGCTCGCGCTCGGTGATGCGCTTGACCTGCGCGGTGCCGGTCTTGCCGGCATAGGTGAACTCGGGCTGCTTCACGCGCAGCGAATTGGCGGTGCCCTGGGCGCTGTTGACCACGTCCGACATGCCCTGGCGCACGATCGCGAGATGCTGCGGGTTGAGCCGCAGCGACGGCACGGTCGGCTTGTTGCGCGGCGGCGGCGGCACCAGCTCCTCGCGCGGCGTCGCCTTGGCCAGCAGCAGGTTGGGCTGGACCTCGTAGCCGCCGTTGGCGATGCGCGCCGTCATGATGGCGAGCTGCAGCGGCGTCGCGGTCATGTAGCCCTGGCCGATGCCGAGGTTGAACGTGTCGCCGTGCTGCCAGGCCTTGCCGATCTTCTCCTGTTTCCAGGCGCGGCTCGGCTGGTTGGCGGCGGATTCGCCCGGCAGGCCGAGGTCGCTCACCTTGCCGAAGCCCAGCCGCTGCGCCATGTCGCTCATGCGATCGATGCCGGCGCGGCGCGCGGCTTCGTAGAAGAAGCAGTCGCACGACATGGCGATGGCTTCGCTGACATTGGCCGAGCCGTGGCCACCCTTCAGCCAGCAATGGAACTTGATGCTGCCGAGCTCGAGGAAACCGGGGCACGGCAGGCGGGTCCACGGATCGATCGCCTTGGACTCGAGCGCGGCCAGCGCCGTCACCATCTTGTAGGTCGAGCCCGGCGGATAGACGCCGGCGATCGCCTTGTTGTGCAAGGGCCGCTCGGGATTGTCGAGCAGGTCGCGCCATTCGGTCTGGGTGATGCCGCGTGCGAAGGTCGAGGGATCGAAGCCTGGCGTCGAGACCATGGCGATCACGTCGCCGGTGACGACGTCGAGCACGACGACGGAGCCGCTCTGGTGCTCCTTCATCTTCTCCGCGGCGAAGCGCTGGATGTCGAGGTCGATGGTCAGCAGCGCATTGGCGCCAGGCTGGCCTTCGGTGCGGTCGAGCTCGCGCACGACACGACCCACGGCATTGACCTCGACCTGGACGGCGCCGGCGCGACCGCGCAGATCGTCTTCCAGCGAGCGCTCGACGCCCTTCTTGCCGAACCGCATGGTCGCGAGCTGCAGCACCGGATCGTCGCGGCCGGCGAGATCCTCGTCGGCGACGCGGCCGGTGTAGCCCACGAGGTGGCTCATCAGCTCGCCTTCGGGATAGTCGCGCGACTGGCCGAGATCGATGAAGACGCCCGGCAGGTCGGGCGCGTTGAACTCCAGCCGCGCCACCTCTTCCCAGCCGAGATTCTCGCGCACCACGATGGGCTGCGCGTTGCGGCTGCGGCGCAGCTCGCGCAAAAGGCGGGTCTTCTCGGCCTCGCCGAGGCTGAAGATCTGGTCGAGCCGCTCGACCAGTATGTCGGCGCCGCGGCCGCGATCCGAGGTCGCCATGGCGCGGAAGTTGTTGCGGTTGACCGCCAGCGGCACGCCGCCGCGATCGAAGATCTGGCCGCGCGACGGGGCCAGCAGCCGCATGTTGATGCGGTTCTCTTCCGCCATCGTGGCGAAGCGGTCAGTCTCGACGACCTGGAGCTGGTAGAGGCGGCCGGCCAGCGCCGTCATCAGCACCGCCTGCGCGCCACCCAGCACCAGGGCGCGGCGTGTGAAAAGCCCGCTGCGCTCGCCGTCGCCTTTGCGGAAATGCTTCATGGCGTGGTCTCGCTCGGACGCACGCCGCCACGTCCCAGCTCGGGGATGTTCAGCGGATCGCGGGCGCGCACGCGCGCGAGCAGCGGTCCGAGCAGCGGGTAGATCACGATCACCACGATATACTGCAACATCGCGGGCACCGGATCGATGGGCGCCCAGGTCCACAGGGTCGTGAAGGCCCAGACCAGTGCCACGAAGCCCCAGCACAGGATGCAGAAGCCGATCCACTGGAACAGGAAGGGTACGCCCACGAGATAGCGGCGGTTGGCCATGACGGCGGCGCGGACCAGCACGAAGCCAAGCGCACTCACCCCGACCGGCGCCCCCGGCCCGCCCAGCAGCAGGTCGAGCAGGATGCCCATGGCCAGCAGCAGCCAGCCCGGCAGCCGCTCGGGCGTCGCCAGGCTGAACTGGAAGACCACCAGCACCGGCAGGAGCGGCAGCGTGTCCGAGAGATAAGGCGCGCGCAGCGGCGCGAGCGTCAGCAGCACGAAGAACAGCAGCACCGTGCCGGGCAAGGCTGCCCTGCCGATGCGATCGAGAAGTGCCAGGGTGCCGTCGACCCTCATGTCAGCGGGCCCATGTCAGCGGGACCGCACGGCGGTGCCGCCCGGAGGCGCGGGCGGCGCCGTCGGAGCGCCGGTTCCGACCAGGCCGGTGACGCCGTAGTCGACGACCCTCACGAACTCGAGCCGCGAAAAATCGGTGAAGGGCCGCACACGCACGCTGCCCTCGCCGGCCTCGACCACCTCGCCGACCGGGATGCCGACCGGGAAACTGCCGCCATGGCCCGAGGTCACGATGCGATCGCCGACCTGCACGCCCGCGACGCCCTGCAGCAGGGCAAGACGCAGCCGGGGCGAATTGTCGCCCGCCAGGATGGCGCGCTCGCGCGTGCGCTCGATCAGCACCGGCAGGCGCGAATTGACGTCGGTCACGAAGAGGACACGCGAGCTGTTGTCGCCGACTTCGGCGATGCGGCCCGCCAGGCCCTCGCCGGTGACCACGGCCTGGCCCGGCGCGACGCCGACCTTGCGGCCGACATTGAGCAGCGCGCCGCGCATGTAGGCGCTGACGCTGTCGCCCACGAGGCGGGCGGTGATGAAGGAGGCTTCTGGCCCCTCGCGGAACTTGGCGAGGCCGCGCAGGCCCTCGTTCTCGTTCTCGAGGCGGCGGGCGGCGGTCTGCCAGGCGAGCAGCCGGGCATTCTCCTCGCGCAGGCGGGCGTTCTCGTCGCGCAGCGAGGCGAATTCACGAAGATCGGCGATGGCGCGGTTGGCGTAGGCGACGGGCCGGGCGATGGCCTCCAGGACGGGGCTGACCACGTCGAGCGCCAGCACGCGGGCATGCTCGACCAGCACGGTGTCGGCCTTGCCGACCAGCATGACACCGAAGGCGACGATCACGAGCAGGCCGAGGGCAAAGCGCTGCACGACCGTGCGCACCTGGCCCGCGACTACCTCGAAGTCGTCCCGAATCGCCATTTCCTGCCCATTCTAACCCAAGAGGGCGGCGGCGCGGCCTGTTAGTACATCGAAGAAAGGACGCCGCGCAGTCGCACGATGTTCTCGACAGCATGGCCCGTGCCAAGCGCCACGCAGAGCAGCGGATCCTCGGCCACCGAGACCGGCAGGCCGGTGGCCTGGCGCAGCACGGTGTCCATGTTGGCCAGCAACGCGCCGCCGCCCGTCAGCACGATGCCCTTGTCGACGATATCCGCCGCCAGTTCCGGCGCGGTGTTCTCCAGCGCAACCTTCACCGCCTCGACGATGGCGCTGACCGGCTCCTGAAGGCTCTCGGCGATCTGCCGCTCGGTGATCACCAGTTCCTTCGGCACGCCGTTCATCAGGTCGCGGCCCTTGATCTCCATCGTGCGGCCCTCGCCGTCGTCCGGCGGGCAAGCGGAGGCAATGGTCTTCTTGATGCGCTCGGCCGAGCTTTCGCCGACCAGCAGGTTATGGTTGCGGCGGATGTAGGCGATGATCGCCTCGTCCATCTTGTCGCCGCCGACGCGCACGGAGCGCGGATAGACGATGCCGCCCAGCGACAGCACGGCCACCTCGGTGGTGCCGCCGCCGATGTCGACGACCATCGATCCGGTCGGCTCGGTCACCGGCAGGCCGGCGCCGATCGCCGCCGCCATCGGCTCCTCGATCAGCCAGACCTTGCGGGCGCCGGCGCTCTCGGCCGATTCCTGAATGGCGCGGCGCTCGACGGCGGTGGAGCCGGAGGGCACGCAGACCACGATCTGCGGATGGGCGAAGCTGCGACGATTGTGCACCTTCGAGATGAAGTGCTTGATCATCGCCTCGGCGACTTCGAAGTCGGCGATGACGCCGTCGCGCAGCGGGCGGATCGCCTGGATGTTGCCCGGGGTACGACCCAGCATCATCTTGGCTTCTTCGCCGACCGCGAGGACCTGACGCTTGCCGCTCTGCGTGGTGAGGGCCACGACGGACGGTTCGTTGAGAACGATGCCCCGACCCTTCACGTAGACCAGCGTATTCGCTGTGCCGAGGTCGATGCCCATGTCCGCCGAAAATAGCCCGATGACGCGCGACAGCATTGAGTTAAGTCTCTGTAATTACGGCGAAATCTTGAATATTTGGCGCTATTCCGAGGTCCAGCGCCGGGGTGCGACCGGGTTTAGACCGGCAGGGCAATGCTCGCAAGGCGATTCAAACGGCGCCAACGATGGTCACTGTTTGTGCCCCTTGGCGATTCGCGAGGAGTGAATCATCGCGCTGCGGAGCGCCTCAAGCGCTCGCCAGACGGCGCTCCTGGCGCTCCAGCCAGTCGACGACATCGGCGCGACGGCCGACCTCGATATGCGCCCATTGATGCGACTTCAGCTCCTCGCCCCGCCCCGACCGCCAGTATTCCTTCACGACGATCAGCACCCAGGGCGCCGCGCCGCTCTTGCGGCCCGTTGTCACCTCGACCGTGAAGCCGTGACTCGCGCCGGCGTAGAAGTGGCGCTCGCGCTGCCAGTCGACGCCGTCGATGCTCCACGAGGTCTTCAGCGCGCGCGTGGTGCCGGGATCGAGCAGGCGATCGACGATGCGGAAGAACGACGCGTCGCCGATCTTGCGCACTAGAGGCCCATCATCTTGGCGATGGTGTTGCGCTGGATGTCGTTGGTGCCGCCGCCGATCGAGCCCACGCGCACGTCGCGGAACAGGCGCTGGATGTCGTGCGCCATCGTGTAGCCGGCGCCACCCATGATCTCCATGGCGAGATGGGCGCATTTGAATTCGCCATCGGTGCCCTGGATCTTGGCGATCGCCGTCTCCTCGACGGGATCGAGGCCGGCATCGAGCATGTCGGCCAGGCGATAGGTCAGCGCCTGCGTCGTGCGCAGCAGGATGCGCATGTCGGCGAACTTGTGCTGGATCGCCTGGAACTTCGAGATCGGCTGGCCGAACTGGATGCGCTCCTGCGCGAAGCGCTTGGCGTACTCGATGGCGAAATGCATGTTGCCGCAGGCTTGCGCCGTGAGACACAGCCGCTCGAGGTTCAGCCCCTTCATCAAACCGGACCAGCCGCGATTCTCCTCGCCGATCACATGATCGGCCGGCACGAACACGCCGTCGAAGAAGATCTCGTTGGCGTGCGTGGTGCGACGGCCGAGCGTCGGCAGCGGCTGCATCGTAAGGCCGGCGGCGCGCGCATCGACCCAGAACAGCGTCACGCCCTTGTGCCGCGCCTCGCTGTCGGTCTTGGCGACCACCATCAGATAATCGGCGACGTGAGCGGCGCTGATGTAGAGCTTCTGTCCCGTGATCCGGTAGCCGTTGCCGTCGCGCACCGCGCGCGTCTTGATGCCTGACGCGTCCGATCCGGTGTCGGGTTCCGACAGCGCGAACGCCGACTTCAGCTTGCCGGCGCAGATCTCCGGCAGATAACGCCGCCTGAGATGCTCGCCCGCCGTGAGCTGCAGATGCATGCCGCCATAGACAACGGTCGGCAGATAGAGCGAAGACGCGCCGCTGTAGTGACGCGCCAGCGCCTCGACCAGCACGACGAGATCCTTGCGGCTGCCGCCCATGCCGCCATAGGCCGGATCATAAGGCAGCGCCATGTAGCCCGCCTGCGCCAGCGCATCGAACGCCGCGTGCGGAAACGCCGACTCCTCGTCGAGCTTGCGGATGTCTTCCGGCGGCAGCACGCGGGCTAAAAGCTCCGCGACATTGCGCCGGATCAGGACCTGCTCTTCGGTCAGGCCGAATTCGTCGAGATTGCTCATCTACTTCGGCTTCGTGTCCTGGCGGTACAGGTAGTAGGCGTAACCGCCGGCGGCAGCGAGGGCCACGAGGCCCAGGATCTCGAAGGGCGACATCAGTCGAACACCACGACGCCGCGCGCGACTTCGCCCGCCATCATGCGCTTAAAACCTTCGTTGATCTCGTCGAGCCTGTAGGTGCGGCTGATCAGGCCGTCGATGTTCAGCCGCTTGTTCATGTAGTGGTCGACCAGCACCGGGAAATCGAGATCGGGCCGCACCGAGCCGTAGAAGGTGCCGCTCATCGTCTTCTCACCGAACACCATCATCATCGGCGAATACTGCGCGCGCGCCGTCGCGGCAGCGATGCCGACGGCGACGCCGTGGCCGCCCGGCGCCAGGGCATCGAAGGCCAGCGCCTGCGTCGGGCCGATCGAGACCGCGTCGAAGGAATAGTCGACGCCCAACCCGCCGGTGATCTCCTTCACCTTCTTGGCCGGATCGTTGTCGGTCGCGGTGTTGATCGTGTGCGTGGCGCCGAAGGTCTTGGCCATCTCGAGCTTGTTGTCGAGGATGTCGGCCGCGATGATCTTGCTGGCGCCCGAGAGCATGGCGCCCTGCACGGCGTTGAGGCCGACGCCGCCGCAGCCGATCACCAGCACGGTCGAGCCCGCCTCGATCTTGGCATGGCGCGTCACCGCCCCCACGCCTGTCGCCACACAGCAGCCGACGAGCGCTGCCTGCGCCCACGGCATGTCCTTGCGGATCGGCACCACCATCTCTTCCGGCACCACGACTTCTTCCGCGAAGGTGCCGATGCGGGCCATCTGGTTGACGCCCTGGCCCTTGTGCTTCAGCCGCAGGGTGCCGTCGTGCTGTGCGCCCGGCGGCACCGAGGCACGACCGATGCAGAGAACGGTGCGTCCCTGCGTGCAGTAGCGGCAGCGGCCACAATGCGGGCGGAACGAGAAGATCACATGGTCGCCCGGCTTCACCGTGGTGACGCCCGGCCCGCATTCGAGGATTTCGCCCGCCGCCTCGTGGCCCGGCACGATCGGCATCGGTGAAGGCCAGTCGCCGTTCATGATGTGCCAGTCGCTCTGGCAGACGCCCGACGCCTTCATCTTCACGCGCACTTCCTGTGCCTTGGGCGGATCGAGCTCGCACTCCACGACCTGCAGCGGCTCGTTGGGCTTGAACAGAACGGCGGCTTTCATTGGCGTTTCCTCCGGTTTCTGCCCGACACTATACTCGCGCAAACGCTGTTGGGGAGGAGACGGTATGATGGCTTTCAGTCGCCGCGCGATGCCGCGGGCCGGTGCCGCGCTATCCCTCCTCCTGGTCTTTCTCGGTACAGGCGCCTCGGCGCAGACAGGCACGACCGATCGCGTCCGCAATGTCGAAAAGGCGGCAACGGAGATCGCGGCCATCCAGAAGAAGAGCGGCTCCGAGGGTGCGTTCGCGGCGATCGACGATTGCTACCGGCGGGAACTCGCGCGCGCCACCGCGCTGACGCCTCAACTGGAGGCCTGCATGGCGCAGGACATCATCGTCTCGCAGGCAGCCGCTTCCTTCTATTCCAGCATGCCGCCGATGGCGAAGAAGTCGGATTCGGTCCTGAAGGCCATGACGGAGCGCGTCACCGGAACGATGGCTCGTTTCAAAGTGCCGGAGGCCGACGCACGCGCCTTCACCGCCATCGTCAAGAACCAGGGCATGGCGGCCTACGGCAAAGCACTGTGAGCGGAATCTTTTCCTTACGGACGACGTCGTGAGCGATATCATCGGGCCATGAGCAAGACCCTCCTGATCACCGGCGGCGCCTCGGGCATCGGCGCCCAGACCGCCCGCCAGGCCGCGACGCGCGGCTACAACATCGCGATCAACTACCGGACGCGCGACACGCAGGCCAAGGCCGTGGTCGCCGACATCGAGGCCAAGGGCGGCAAGGCGATCGCC
The DNA here is from genome assembly GCF_058806575.1 of Reyranella sp. GW821-FHT12G01. NCBI lineage: Bacteria > Pseudomonadati > Pseudomonadota > Alphaproteobacteria > Hyphomicrobiales > Reyranellaceae > Reyranella > Reyranella sp. GW821-FHT12G01. Next base: position 1,370,644 of record NZ_JBXAPV010000001.1, on the reverse strand, counting down.
CTGCAAGGCGACATGGCGAGCGAAGCCGACATCGTGCGGCTGTTCGCGGAAACCGAGAAGACGCTGGGGCCGATCACCCATCTGGTGAACAGCGCCGGCACCAACGGCCGTCGCGGCCGGGTCGACGAATACGACGCGGCGGTGTTGGCCAACCTCTTCGCCACCAACGTCACCGGGCTGATGCTGTGCTGCCGCGAGGCGGCCAAGCGCATGTCGACGCGGCGCGGCGGCAAGGGCGGTGCGATCGTCAACGTCTCGTCGATGGCGGCGACGCTTGGTGGACGGCTGGGCTCCTCGGCCTATGCCGCCAGCAAGGGCGCGGTCGACGCCTTCACCAAGGGCTTCGCCCGCGAGGTCGCGGCCGAGGGCATCCGCGTGAACTCCCTGCGCCCCGGCATGGTGCTGACGGAGATGACCGAGGGCCGATTGAAGGAACCCGCGTTCCGCGCCGGCATCGAGGCGTCGATCCCGATGGGCCGGGTCGGCAAGTCGGCCGAGATCGCCGAGGCGGTGCTGTGGCTCTTGTCGGACGAGTCGTCGTTCATCACCGGCGCGATGCTCGATGCGTCGGGTGGTGGGTATATAATTTAAGGCACCACCTCATCCTGAGGAGCATCGAGACGCGCTCCTGCGGAGCGCTCCTCAGGATGAGGTTGGTGGTTGAACGTCGACACAAACAAAAACGGGCCCCAGTGGGGCCCGTTTCCATTTAGCGACAAGCGCTTTAGTTCTTGGCCTTGTCCACCAAAGCCTTCTCCTTGATCCACGGCATCATCGCGCGGAGCTTCTCGCCGATCTCTTCGATCGGGTGCTCCGCCATGCGCTTGCGAGTGGCCTTGAAGGACGCCTGGTTGACCTTGTTCTCCAGCATCCAGTCGCGGGCGAAGCGGCCCGACTGGATGTCGTCGAGAACGCGCTTCATCTCGGCCTTGGTCTCGGCGGTCACGATGCGCGGGCCGGTCTTGTACTCGCCGTACTCGGCGGTGTTGGAGATCGAGTAGTTCATGTTGGCGATGCCGCCCTCGAAGATGAGGTCGACGATCAGCTTCACTTCGTGCAGGCACTCGAAGTACGCCATCTCCGGCGCGTAGCCCGCCTCGACCAGCGTCTCGTAGCCGGCCTTGATCAGCTCGACGAGGCCGCCGCACAGGACGACCTGCTCGCCGAACAGGTCGGTCTCGCACTCTTCCTTGAACGAGGTCTCGATGGTGCCGGCGCGACCGCCGCCCACCGCCGACGAGTAGCTGAGCGCGATCTCGAGCGCGTTGCCCGAGGGGTTCTGCGCCACCGCCACGAGGCAGGGCACGCCGCCGCCACGCTGGTACTCGGAGCGCACGGTGTGGCCCGGGCCCTTCGGCGCGATCATGAACACGTCGAGGTCCGAACGCGGCGTCAGCAGGTTGAAGTGGACGTTGAGGCCGTGCGCGAAGGCGAGGGCCGCGCCCTGCTTCATGTTCGGCGCGAGGTCGGCGTTGTAGATGTCCGACTGCAGCTCGTCCGGGGTCAGCATCATCACGATGTCGGCCCACTTGGCGCCATCGGCCGGGCTCATCACGGTGAAGCCGGCGCCCTCGGCCTTCTTGATCGTGGCCGAGCCGGGCTTCAGCGCAATACGAACGTCCTTCACGCCGGAATCGCGGAGGTTCATGGCGTGGGCATGGCCCTGGCTGCCGTAACCGACGACAAGGACCTTCTTGCCCTTGATCAGGTTCACATCGGCATCACGATCGTAGTAGACACGCATTGGGGCCATTCCTCCTGGCAGCTGCACTTCTTGCAAACAACGGGGGTTAGTAGACAAACCGGCTCGCAAAAACCAGCCTCGATTGCTGCTTCAATGCATGGTCGCCCTGCGTGGCGCCCGTACACACCCCTCGCCAGCGGACCCCGATTCTACATATGGTATGGGGTAGTCGCTCCCGCCCAAGGCTCCCAGAGGAAAGCTTCCTGATGTCCCTTCGCTCCGTCATTGCCGCCTCCTTCGCAGCACTCGCGCTGGCCGCCTGCTCCCAGCCGTCCGACGCGCCGACCGGGCCGGCGGTCGCCATGCCGGGGATCAACTACGCCGAAGAGAATTCGACCCTGCACGGCGCCGCGCGCGCGATGGGCAACCACACCTGGCTGTGGACCCGCACCAATGGCCCGGCCCAGATCCACTATTCGACGGCGGACGGACGGGACTTCGTCTGGCTGGTCGGCCAGCGCCGCATCTTCCAGGGCCAGTGGATGGTCCAGAACACCAGCGATTCGAGCGGCCAGCAGATCACCCAGGTCTGCCTGCGCTATCTCGGCATCAATTTCGGCGGCCTGAGCGCCACCCCGACCTGCCGCCCGGCCGGCACGTTCTTCCTCGAGATGCAGCAGCGCGAGGGCGGCGACCCGCTTCAAATGAACGGCCGCAGCCAGGCGCTGTTCGTGATCGACAAGACGCCGGCCAACCTCGCCGAGATCGAGGGCCGCGTTGCCTCAATCAAGGGCCTGTCGAACTACTGATACTTCATGCTCCGGACCGCGGGCCTCCAGGCCCGCCTCATGAGCGGGCCTGGAGGCCCGCGGTCCGGGAGAAGGCGAACGAGGCGCTTAAAGAGCCTCGCCGCCGCGCGACATGGCGACGATGCCGGTGCGGCCGACATCGACCAGGCCCAGCGTCTCCATCAGGCCGATGAAGGTCTGGACCTTGTCGCTGTTGCCGGTGACTTCGAAGACGAAGGAATCGGACTTGGCGTCGATCACCTTGGCGCGGAACACGTCGGCCAGGCGCAGCGCCTCGACGCGCTTCTCGCCGACGCCCTTCACCTTCACCAGCGCCAGCTCGCGCTCGATGTGCGGGCCTTCGACCGTGAGGTCGCGCACGCGATAGACCGGCACGAGACGGTCGAGCTGCGCCTTGATCTGCTCGATGATCATCGGCGTGCCCTTGGTCACGATGGTGATGCGCGACTGGCTTTCCTTCGCGTTGGTCTCCGCGACGGTCAGGCTCTCGATGTTGTAGCCGCGGCCCGAGAAGAGGCCGACCACGCGCGCGAGAATGCCCGGCTCGTTGGCCACCAGCACGGAGATGGTATGGGCGACGATCGTATCCTTGCTCACACCAGCACCATGCCTTCTTCCGACACCTTCGCCGACTGCTTGTCGTCCGGACCCAGCAGCATCTCGTTATGCGCCGCCCCCGACGGGATCATCGGGAAGCAGTTCTCCTTCTCGTCGACGATGACGTCGACGATGACCGGATGCTTGAGGTCGATCATCTCCTTGATCGTATCGTCGAGCTTGGCCGGATCGTCGCAGCGCAGGCCCTTGGCGCCGAACGCCTCGGCGACCTTCACGAAATCGGGCAGCGATTCCGAATAGCTCTCCGAGTAACGGCCGCCGTGCAGCAGTTCCTGCCACTGACGGACCATGCCCATGTAGTGGTTGTTCAACACGAAGATCTTCACCGGCAGGCGATACTGCGCCGCCGTCGAGAGCTCCTGGATGTTCATCAGGATCGAGGCTTCGCCGGCCACGTCGATGACCAGCGCCTCGGGATGGGCGATCTGCACGCCCAGCGCCGCCGGGAAGCCGTAGCCCATCGTGCCGAGGCCACCCGAGGTCATCCAGCGGTTGGGCTGCTCGAACTTCAGGAACTGCGCCGCCCACATCTGGTGCTGGCCCACTTCGGTGGTGATGTAGTGGTCCTTGTCCTTGATGTGGTGATAGAGCCGCTCGAGCGCGTATTGCGGCTTGATCACCTGCTTGTTCGGCTTGTAGGCGAGGCAGTTGCGCGCGCGCCAGGTATCGATCTCGGCCCACCACGCCTTCAGCGCCTTCTGGTCGACCTTCGGCTGCTTGGCCTTCCAGACCTTGATCAGCTCTTCCAGCACGATGCCGGCGTCGCCCACGATCGGCAGGTCGACGCGGACGTTCTTGTTGATCGACGACGGATCGATGTCGACGTGGATCTTCTTCGAGCCCGGCGAGAACTTCGACAGGTTGCCGGTGATGCGATCGTCGAAGCGCGCGCCGATGTTGATCATCACGTCGCAGCCGTGCATCGCCAGGTTGGCTTCGTAGGTGCCGTGCATGCCCAGCATGCCGAGGAACTGCTTGTCCGACGCCGGGAAGGCGCCGAGGCCCATCAGCGTGTTGGTGACCGGATAGCCCGTGAGATGCACGAACTGCGTCAGCAGCTTCGAGGCCTTGGGGCCGGCATTGATGATGCCGCCGCCGGCGTAGAACACCGGGCGCTTGGCATTGGCGATCATCTCGATCGCCTGCTCGATCTTCTTCGGATCGGGCTGGGTCTGCGGCCGGTAGCTCTTGTGCGTCACCGCGACCTTCGGCGGCGGCGCGTACTCGTGCTTGTTCATCAGCACGTCCTTGGGCAGGTCGATGACGACCGGGCCCGGACGGCCGGAGCGCGCCACGTAGAAGGCCTCGTGGACCGAGCGGGCGAGATCGCCCACCGACTTCACCAGGTAGTTATGCTTCGTGCAGGGGCGCGTGATGCCGGTCGTGTCGGCTTCCTGGAAGGCGTCGTTGCCGATCAGGTGGGTCGGCACCTGGCCGGTCAGGCAGACGATCGGAATCGAATCCATCAGCGCGTCGGTGAGGCCGGTCACGGCATTGGTCGCGCCGGGGCCGGAGGTCACCAGCACCACGCCGACCTTGCCGGTCGAGCGGGCGTAGCCTTCGGCCGCATGCACGGCCGCCTGCTCGTGGCGCACCAGGATGTGGCGCAGCCGGTTCTGCTTGAAGAGCGAATCGTAGATCGGAAGGACAGCGCCGCCGGGATAGCCGAAGACGACCTCGACTTCCTCGTCGATCAGGGCTTTCACCAACAGATCGGCGCCAGTCGTGGCGGACTCCTCGGGCTTCAACACAGCGATCTCCTTCATGACAAATGTGCCGCAAAACGGGGGTTTTGCGGCGCGGCGGAACATAGTGGCGGGGTCTTGGGCGGTCAACCGAAAAAGATCGAAACGCAAAGTTTCAGACCTCCAGATTGTCCAAATATTTCTCAGCAGCGCCTAAAGCTTGATCAGGGCTCCCCTCCACCACCAGATCTGGTGTCATCTGGTGCCGAAACCACGTCATCTGGCGCTTGGCATATTGGCGGGTATGGTCGATGGCGACCCGCCGGACCTCCGCGAGGGACATTTCGTTGCGGAAATGCCGGAACAGCTCGGGCGCCCCATGGGCTTTCAGGCCCGGCCAGGCCGCGTCGGGCTGCCGGTCGAAGACCGCACGGGCCTCCGCCACGACGCCCTGCCCCAGCATGACGTCGAACCGTCGCTCGATCCGCTCGCGCAGCCAGGCCCGGTCGGGCGCCAGCAGCACCGTTGCGAATCGCCAGGGCGCCGCCGAGGCCTCGCCCTGCTGCCAGTCGCTGAGCGGCCGGCCCGTGGCCTGCCAGACCTCCCAGGCCCTGACATGGCGCTGGCGGTCGCCGGGCTTCAACCTGAGGACGATCGCGGGATCGTGGACCGCCAGCCGCGCCCTGAACGCCTCGGGCCCCAGGGCGGCCCAATCGGCGTTCGTTTGCTCGCGCAGGCCGGCCGGCGCATCGGGGATGGTCGCGATCCCCTGCATCAGGGTCCGGATGTAGAGGCCCGAGCCGCCGCACAGGATGGGCACCCGGCCCCCGCCGAGCGCCCGCTCGATCTCTGCGGTGGCGAGTGTGCGCCAGCGCGCCGCCGACACGGTCTCGCTGAGCGGCAGCACACCGTAGAGCGCGTGAGGCGCCCGCGCCTGCTCCTCCGCGGTCGGCTGCGCCGTCAGGATCGGGAAGGCGTCGTAGGTCTGCATCGCGTCGGCGTTGATCACCGTGCCGCCGCGACGTTCGGCGAGCGCGAGCGCCAGCGCCGACTTGCCGCTGGCGGTCGGTCCGGTGACGACGATGACGGGGTGCTGTGCCTGCGAAACCATGAGCCGGCGCACTGTTTGCAAATCCGCGACCCCGCCGCTAGAGCCGGGGCGTGAAAAACGTCCTCGTCCTGATCTCCGATCCCGCCCGCCCCGCCGTGACCGATGCGGCCGTGGCCGCCGCCGCCGAAACCCTGAAGAGCGCCGGCGCCACTGTCGGCACGCCCGACTGGCTCGACAAGGGCATCGCCTGCGACCTGCCGTTCGAGGGTCCGGCGACTGCCGTGACCCTGCCCGGCATCGACGCCGTCGCGCTGTCCGCCGAAGGCCGGCGCAAGCGGCTGCTCGTCGCGGACATGGAGTCGACCATGATCCACAACGAGATGCTGGACGAGCTGGCCGACTTTCTGGGTCTGCGCGAAAAGATCGCCGGCATCACGGCGCGCGCCATGAACGGCGAGATCGATTTCGCCGGTGCGCTCGAGGAGCGGGTCGGCCTGCTGAAGGGCCTGCCGGTCGGCCGGCTCGACGAAGCCGCGACGCGCATCCGCTACATGCCGGGCGGCGCCACCCTGATCGCCACGATGAAGAAGCACGGCGCGTACTGCGCGCTGGTCTCCGGCGGCTTCACCTACTTCACCGCGATGGTGCGCAAGGCGCTGGGCTTCGATCTCGCTGCCGCCAACGTGCTGGAGCATGACGGCGCCTCGCTGGCCGGCACGGTTGCCCATCCGATCCTGGGCAAGGAAGCCAAGCTCACGACCTTGCGGCGCCTGGCGGGTGAACGCGGCCTCACCGAAAGCGACGCGGTGAGCGTGGGCGACGGCGCCAACGATTTGCCGATGCTGCAGGCCGCCGGCCTCGGCGTCGCCTTCCATGCCAAGCCCGCGGTGGCCGCTCAGGTGCCCGCGCGCATCGACCATGGCGATCTCACGGCCCTGCTCTACCTGCAGGGCTATCGCCGCACCGACTTCGAACAAAGGAAAGACCCATGACCGACACCCAGCAGATCGTCCTTGCGAAGCGCCCCGAGGGCGACGTCACCGCCGATTGCTTCCGCGCCGAGACGGTGGCCCTGCCCGCGCTCGCCGACGGCCAGATCCTGGTGGCGCAGCGTTTCCTGTCGCTCGATCCCTACATGCGGCCGCGCATGACCGAGCTGCGCTCCTACACGCCGCCCTTCGAGCTCGACAAGCCGCTGACCGGTGGCTCGATCGGCGAGGTCGTCGAGTCGAAGAACCCGCGCTACGCCAAGGGCGACATCGTGATGGGCATGCTGAACTGGGCCACCCACACGGTCCATGACGGCAAGGGCCTGCGCAAGATCGACCCGGCCGGCATTCCCCTGTCGGCCTACCTTGGCGTGCTGGGCATGCCGAGCTTCACCGCCTGGTACGGCATCAAGCACATCTGCAAGCCCAAGGCAGGCGAGACCGTGTTCGTCTCGGCCGCGACCGGCGCGGTCGGCCAGGTGGCGGGCCAGCTCGCCAAGCTCGCGGGCGCGCATGTCGTGGGCTGCGCCGGCGACGAGCAGAAGTGCCAGTGGGCGGTCCGCGAGGCGGGCTACGACGCCTGCTTCAACCACAAGACCGAGCGCGATGTCGGCGCGGTGCTCGACAAGCTCTGCCCCAAGGGCATCGACGCCGATTTCGAGAATGTCGGCGGCAAGATCTTCCACGCCGTCTTCGCGCGCCTGAACAATTTCGGCCGGGTCGCCTTCTGCGGCGCCATCTCGGAGTACCAGGACGCGACGCCGATCGCGGGCCCCGAGAAGATGTTCACCATCGTCCAGCGCCGCCTCACCCTGCAGGGCTTCATCGTCTCCGATCACGCGGCCCTGATGGGCGACTTCGTGAACGAGGTCGGCGCGCTGGTCGCGTCAGGCAAGCTCAAGAGCCGCGAGACCGTGATCGATGGGCTGGCCAAGGCGCCCGAGGCCTTCATGGGCCTGCTCAAGGGCGAGAACTTCGGCAAGCTGGTGGTGAAGGTCTGACTGTCATCGGCCCTCCCCCGTCATACGGGGGAGGTGGCTCGAGAGGGCCAGAAATCGGCTTTAAACGTCCAATCGCGCCGCTTTCGGCGTCCTAGATTCAACCGCTCGCCAAGACGAGCCCGCCAGACATCATCACTAAACCGCCCCCAGGCGCCGTCCAGCCGCCGACATGCATTTGAAATAATCTCAGCATGTTACCGGCGACGACGGGATCATTTGCATTTTTGGCAAGCCAGCGCATAGCAGCAGCCTCTATGCCCCGACAGAATCTGTCCAAGTCGATGTTCTTAATTTCTGTATCGCCGAGCCTGATGGCGCCACCATGAACCGAGGCGCCGGCTTCTCGTGGATAAAATAGAACATAGTCGATAGTTATCGACCTATGCCCCGCGGCATTGCCTCGATGAAGCATTCCGCAACGCAGGCGATAGCACTCCAAAGGAGTAACGCCTAAATCCTCAAGGTTTGCATATTCCTCTATGAATCTTACGTATCGGCCTTCACCGATCGTTTCTTGGTCTGTGAGTGCCAAGCCACAGCAAATCTCAGGGAGGCTCAGAGCAACAGAGAGGGCGGGATAATAGAGCTGCACATCAAGCGCTCTCCAGATGTCTTGGATGATTTTCTCTAAAGGCGTCATGGATCGCGGCACTATCAGCTGCACTCGAGGCCAAGCCATCCAACCACGTGAGTAGATCGATAAGGTCCACATCGGTGCATGCATAGCCGCCATCATTTTATGGCCCGGGTAGCCAGACGACCAGTCTCCCCAATAGTGACCAACTCTATAGGGAATCCTTTGTCTCCGTCTTGAACGGGAGGGGGCTCTCAAAACGCATACTCTCCGGGAGCTCATGGCGAACTCTTTTCCGGCCAAACACTCATTTTATCGAAGGCACAGCATTCCCCGGGGACCCGCCGACCGATCCATCTCCACGGGGGTATATGTTGTTCGCAGCGGCGAATAACCCTCTTTAGAAACAACATCATGGCGTTGCTCTCCCCCCACCCGGCCTCCCCCGTATGACGGGGGAGGAGAAAAGCAGGAAAGCAAAAAGGCCGCGCGGTGCGCGGCCTTTTCCATTTGATGAGTTCGAAGCCTACTTCTGCAGCCTGAGCGCGGCGAAGCGGGGATCGCCCTGGCGTTCCACGAACAGCAGCACCGAGCGCTTCTTCTGCTGCTGCAACTTGGTCACGAGATCGGTGACCTCCTGCGGCGTCGTCACCGGCTTCTGGTCGACCTCGAGGATGACGTCGCCGGCCTGGAGCTGCTTCTCGGCAGCCGGGCTGTTGGGCGCCACCTTGGTGACGATCACGCCCTTCACCTGGTCCGAGAGGCCATAGCGCTCGCGCAGCTGGTCGGTGACCTTCTGCAGGGTCAGGCCGAGGCCCTCGATGGTCGAGGTCACCGGCTGGTCGGGTTCGGCCGGCTTCTTCGGGCCGGCCGCCGAGGTGTTCTGCTTCTCGGCCTCTTCCTGCTCGCCGACCCGCAGCTTCAAGGGCACTTCCTTGCCGCCGCGCCAGACGATGACGTCGACGGTGCTGCCGACGCGGGCGTTGGCCACCACCCTCGGGAAGCGGCGCAGGTCGAGAACGTCCTGTCCGCCGAACGAGATGATGATGTCGTTGCGCTTCAGGCCCGCCTTGGCGGCCGGGCCATCGGCCGTGACGTTGGCCACCAGCACGCCGCGCGCACGATCGAGGCCGAACGAGTCGGCGATGTCGTCGGTGACGCTCTGGTAGCTGACGCCGATCCAGCCGCGCTTGACCTTGCCGAACTCGCGCAGCTGGTCGGCGACCTGCTTCACGAGGTTCGACGGGATCGAGAAAGCGAGACCCGCATTGGTGCCGGAGGGCGAGTAGATCGCGGTGTTGACGCCGATCACCTCGCCGTCGGTATTGAACAGCGGACCGCCCGAGTTGCCCTTGTTGATGGCCGCGTCGGTCTGCAGGTAGTCGTCGAGCGAGTCGTTCAGCGAACGGCCGCGCGCCGAGATGATGCCGGCGGTCACCGAATGGCCCATGCCGAACGGATTGCCGATCGCGATCACCCAGTCGCCGACGCGCGACTTGTCGGAGTCGCCCCACTTCACCGCCGGCAGCGGCTTCTTGTTCGGCGGCTCGACCTTGAGCACGGCCAGGTCGATGCGGCTGTCGGAGCCGACCAGCTTGGCCTTGAGCTGGGTGTCGTCACGGAAGATGACCGTGATGTCCTCGGCGCCCTGGATCACATGGTTGTTGGTGACGATGTAGCCTTCGCCATCGATCACGAACCCGGAGCCCAGCGAGGTGCCGCGACGCTTCTGCTGCTCCTCGCCGCCCTTCTTGTCGAAGAAGTCCTTGAAGAGTTCCTCGAAGGGCGAACCCGGCGGAAGCTGGGGCATGTCGCGCATGCGCGGGCCCTGCTGGGGCACGTTCTGCGTGGTCGTGATGTTGACGACGGTCGGCATCAGCTTGTCGACCAGCTCGGCGAAGCTCTCGGTCGGCTGTCGGGCCCAGGCGGGCTCGGTCGCCACGAGACCGATAGACGCGATGGCCGCGAGAGCGGCACCTCTGAAATAGCCCTGAAAATCAGCTAGAATCACGACCGACCTCCAACGGCGCTCAAGGCCAAACGGTCGGTACGGCCGGCGCCGCGCGTTAGAGTTACTCTCTACGTGAGGGCCGATTGTGGCGCAAATAAAGAGGTCGTTATCACGCCCGGTTTTGCTGGGTTTTCCGGGTATCCCCAAAAAGAAACCGGCGGCGTGGCAGGAGTGCCACAGCCGCCGGTCCGGTACGGTTCTTGCCGGTGCTACTTCTTCGGTGCGGCCATGCCCGACGGGTCGTTGAAGAAGCGGAAGAAGTCGTTGTCGGGGCTGAGCAGCATGGTCGAGCCGCCCGAGCCGAACGCCTGCTTGTAGGCCTCCATGCGCCGGTAGAAGGCGTAGAAGTCCTTATCCTTGCTGAACGCCTTGGCGTAGATCTCGGTCGCCGCGGCATCCGCCTCGCCTCGCAGGATCTGGCCCTTCAGGCCGGCATCGGCCTTGATGACCGCGACTTCACGGTCGGCCGTCGCCTTGATGCGGGCATTCTCCTCGTCGCCCTCGGCGCGAAGCTGGCCGGCCTCGCGCTCGCGGTCGGTCTTCATGCGGTTGTAGACCGACTGGGAGTTGGCTTGCGGCAGGTCTGCACGCTTGATGCGGACATCCACCGTCTCGACGCCCAGCTCCATCGTCTTGACGTTCACCCGCTTGGTGATCTCGTCCATCAGGTTGGCGCGCTGGTCGGTCAGCACCGCATGCAGCGGTACCGACGACAGGACGCCGCGGATTTCCGAGTTGATCAGCGAGTCGAGGAGGCCGCGCAGGGTGGTCTCGCCGCCCGGCACGGTCTGGGCATAGCGCTTGGCCGCGACGATCTTGTAGCGGGCATAGGCATCGACCACGAGGCGCTTCTGGTCGCCCGCGATGATCTCGAACTCCTCGGCTTCGTAGTCGAGCAGCCGGCGGTCGATCCGCTGGATGTCCTGGAACACCGGGACCTTGGCGTAGAGACCCGGCTGGGTCTTGGGCTCGCCGACGATGGCGCCGAACTGGCGGACCAGGACCTGCTTGGTCGGGTCGACGGTGTAGAAGGTCTGCGTCAGCAGGAAGCCGACGATCGCGAGCAGGACCAGCGCGATGATGGAACGGTTGCTCATCGCGTGGCTCCCGGCAGCGGCTGGGGGGCACGCGGAGGCTGCGGCCCCGCCCCCGGCGTCTGGCCCGAGCGCAGCTCAGGCAGCGGCAGATAAGGCAGGACGCCGCCGTTGTTGGTGGTGCCCTTGTCGACCAGCACCTTGTTCACGTTGCGCAGGACCTCTTCCATCGTGTCGAGATAGAGACGCTCGGTGGTGATGTCCTTGGCCTTGGCCCACTGTTCGTAGACCTGGTCGAAGCGCTGCGCATCGCCGCTCGCGCGAGCGATGATCTCGGCCTTGTAGGCCTCGGAGCGCTGCACGATCGATTCGGCTTCACCCTTGGCCCGCGGGAGCTGCTGGTTGCGGTAGGTGTTGCCTTCGTTGATCAGCTTTTCCTTGTCGGCACGCGCCGCCTGGACGTCGCGGAAGGCCGCGATGACTTCCTGCGGCGGGTCCACGCGCAGAAGCTGGATCTGCGAGATGCGGACGCCCAGCCCGTATTCGTCGAGGATGCGCTGCAGCAGGTCCTTGGTGTCCTGCTCGATGCGGCTGCGGCCCTCGGTCTGGGCATATTGGAGGTTCGACTTGCCGATGATCTCGCGCATCGCGGCTTCGGCGCCGGCCCGCACGTTCTCCTCGGGATTGCGCACGTCGAATGCGTACTTGAAGACGTCCTTGATCTGCCAGAGCACCGCGAACTCGATGTCGACGATGTTCTCGTCGCCGGTCAGCATCAGGTTCTCGGTCGAGGTCGGACGGGGGCCACGGCTGTAGGGCGTGGAGACCTGGTTGCCGCGCGAGCCGATGACGGTGCGGCGCTGGTCCTGCACGTTCACGACCACGACGTTGCCGATCGGAGCCGGCAGATTGTAGTGGAGACCGGGCTCGACGGGCTTGCCGTAGGGCTTGCCGAACACGAGCTGGATGGCTTCCTGGTTGGGCTGCACGCGGAACAGGCCGGTGCCCAGCCAGATCAGGACGGCGACCAGGACGATGAGGGCGATGCCCTTGTAGGTGCCGAAGCCACCGGGAATGAGGTTCTTGAGCCGCTCCTGGCCCTTGCGAATGACGTCTTCCATGTCGGGCGGGCGCCGCGACCCGAACGGGCCACCGCCACCGCCGCCCGGGCGATTGCCGCCACCACCGCCGCCGCCCCAGGGACCGCCGCCGCCACCGCCACCACTGCCGCCGCCGCCCCAAGGGCCGCCGCCGCCGTTGTTATTCCACGCCATCGTTCACCTCAGGGCCCCTGTCTGCCGCGCGTCGGCGCGTTGTCGCTTTTGATTTCCTGCCGCGCTGCATATATGTGACGGCAGGCACCCATTCAATCAAGCGGCGGACGCGAAATTGCGCCGCAGCGGAAGCAGTAGAACATGGCGGAAATAAGCGAATCGGCCATCCGGAAGGTTCTCGATACCGTCATCGATCCGTCGACCGGACGTAGCGTCACTGCGCTGGGCATGGTGAGCGGTATCGCCACCCGCGCCGGCCATGTCGCGATCACCCTCGACGTCGATCCGGCCCGCGGCACCGCGCTGGAGCCCCTGCGCCAGGCCTGCGAACAGGCGCTGCGCGCGATCCCGGGCGTGCTCTCCGCCACCGCGGTCATGACGTCGGAACGTGCGGCGCCCCCTCCGCCTCCCGCACCGGGCGGCCATCACGGCCACAGCCATGGCGCCCCCGCCGCCAAGACGACGGGCGGCGGCGGCCGCATCGACGTGCCGGGCGTGAAGCACATCATCGCCGTGGCCTCAGGAAAAGGCGGCGTCGGCAAGTCGACCACCGCCGTCAACCTGGCGCTGGGCCTCGCCGCCAACGGGATCTCGACCGGCCTGCTCGACGCCGACATCTACGGCCCCTCGATGCCGCGCATGCTGGGCGTGACCGAGAAGCCGGAATCGGCCGACGGCAAGATGCTGAAGCCGATCGAGCGCTTCGGCCTCAAGACCATGTCGATCGGCTACATCGTGAACGAGGACACGCCGATGATCTGGCGCGGCCCCATGGTGTCGAGCGCGCTGGAGCAGATGCTGCGCGACGTGACCTGGGGCGAGCTCGACGTGCTGGTGGTCGACATGCCGCCGGGCACCGGCGATGCCCAGCTCACGCTGGCCCAGCGCGTGGCGCTGGCCGGCGCCGTCATCGTCTCGACGCCGCAGGACATCGCGCTGGTCGATGCCCGCAAGGGTCTCAACATGTTCCGCAAGGTCGCGGTGCCGGTGCTCGGCATCGTCGAGAACATGAGCTACTTCCTCTGCCCCAAGTGCGGCGAGCGCTCCGAGATCTTCGGTCATGGCGGTGCCCGTGAGGAAGCCGACAAGCTGGGCGTCCCGTTCCTGGGCGAAGTCCCGCTGCATCTCGATATCCGCACGACGTCCGACAGCGGCAATCCCATCGTCGTGTCCAAACCCGACAGCCCCCACGCCCAGGCCTACAAGAACATCGCCGGCCGCATGTGGAAGCAGCTCACCGCCAACCAGCGCGGCGCCCGCAAGGCCCCGAACATCGTGATGAGTTGAGCGGACCGCGGGCCTCCGGCCCGCATCAAGATCATGAGCGGGCCGGAGGCCCGCGGTCCGCTTGAGCTACTTCTTCGTCTTGCGCTTGCTTGGCCGCCAGCCGACGCGCCATTTGCCGATCATGCCGTGGACGCCGATCATCGAGCCGGCGACCAGTTCGAGGGCGAGGAAGCGGCGGTCCTCGACCCAGCCGGGGAGCTGGATGTTGAGGGCGAGGTCGCGGCGGAAGCCGAACTGGTTGTAGTACTCGGGATCGCCGACCAGGATGATGCGGCTGTGGCCGAGCATCCGCGACTGCGCCATCGAGTGCCACATCAGCGCCTTGCCGTAGCCCAGACCGCGCAGCTCCGGCGAGATCGCGAGCGGGCCCAGCATGACGGCGGGCCACTTCTCGTTGATCAGGATCGGCCAGTTGCGAATCGACGCGACCATCCGGTCCTTCTGGTCGATCGCCACGAAGCACAGTTCGCGGATCGGCTTCACGCCCTCGCGCAGGCGATAGACCGTCTTCTGCTGACGCTCAGGACCGAACGCCGCTTCGTTCATCGCTTCGACGGCCGCGCCGTCGCGCGGCCGCTCGCGCAGAAGGCGCAGCCGGCCCGGATCGCGGATCACGTTTCCTGACCGAGCGCGGCCATCAGCTCGCGCCATTCGCGGGCGCTGAGCCCGCTCGACTTCTGGTCGACCTTCTCGCCGGCCAGCAGGCGCTTCACGATGGCGAGGCCGGTCTTGGAGAGATGCGTGCCGCCCATGCGGTATTCGACGAAGGCGTCGTGGCTGATCGGGCACCAGCGCTTCAGCGTGTCGAGCATCGTCTCGGCATAGACGCGGATCTCGTACTGCGCATGGGCGTCGGCGCGCAGCGACAGGAAGTGCATCAGGTTGTGCAGGTTCGTCTTCCAGTACCACTGGGTATAGAAGCCGAGCGACAGGTTCATGCGGGCGAGCTCGCGCGCGAGGCCCGACCGCTCGGGATCGAGCGGCGCACCGGCTTCGCCCTCATTCAGCATCTCGAGATAGTGCTCGTAGACCAGCTCGGCGTCCTTCTTCAGCAGGCTGAAGACGCGCTCGGCTTCCTTGCCCGCGAGCACGGCGTCGCGGCCCTGCCGGTTCATCGCGCTTTGCGCCGCGAGATGCTCGGGCTTCGGCACATAGAACTCGTTGTCCAGGATCGAGTAGCGCGCGGAGTATTCGTTCACGTTGGCGGTGCGATGGCGGATCCACTGGCGCGCCACGAAGATCGGCAACTTCACGTGGTACTTGATCTCGCACATCTCGAACGGCGTCGTGTGCCGGTGCCGCATGAGATAGTTGATGAGGCCGCGATCCTCGCTAACCTTCTTGGTGCCGCGGCCGTAGCTCACGCGCGCGGCCTGCACCACGGCGGCATCGTCGCCCATGTAGTCGACGACGCGGACAAAGCCGTGATCGAGCACGGGCAGCGCCTGGTAGAGGATCTCCTCCAGCGCCGGAGCCACGGGGCGCAGGGTCGGCTGGGCGCCGGCCCGGGCCTGGTCGATTTCAGCCTGCTGGTCGCTCGAGAGGGGCATCGGTTCGTTGATCCTTGTTTGCGCCGGACTTTATGGGCGCAGCGCACCCACGGCCATGGGGAAATATCCGAACCTCACAACGCCTTCAAAAAGCCGATGGAAGCGCCTATATGGAGGGTGTCGGGAAACCGACTATGGCGATAAACGCCGCGTGGAATAAGCGTTTCGGACCCGGGGGCAGTACCCGGCGCCTCCACCATTTCTCTCCACCCTCGGGTGGAACCGATGGGGGCGAACCAGGATCGACGAGCGTGGTAAAGGCGCGGTTTTTGCCCGGTATGGTTCCGCCGTGACGGGCCATTCACAAGTGCTAACGATAACACCGTTACACTCGCTGCTGCCGCCTAAACAGCGGACGTAAGCGCGGTCCGGGGGGCACCGGGCAACAGAAGCCCCCCACTCATCCTCCCGCCATCTCCCACTTTCTTTCCCGGCGATTGACCGCTATTGCCATCGTTGACTCCCCGGCATCGCGGGCCGATGCTTTCACGAAATTTCCGACAGGCCATGAACGATCGCTTTCACTACGATGCTCTCGTCGACGATGCGCTGCGCAGCGTCGTGCGACGCGTGCTGACTCAGGTCGCGGAATCAGGCCTCCCGGGCTCGCACCATTTCTACATCTCGTTCCGCAGCACCGATCCGGGCGTCGAATTGCCCGAGTATCTGCGCGCCAAGTATCCGGAAGAGATGACGATCGTCCTGCAGCACCAGTACTGGGATCTCATCCTGTACGACGATGCGTTCGAAGTGACGGTGAGCTTCAACAAGCAGCAGGAACGCATAAAGGTTCCGTTCGCCGCGCTCTCGGCCTTCGTCGATCCGTCGGTGCGCTTCGGCCTGCAGTTCGACCGCCGCGACAAGGCGGGAGACAAGATTTCCAGCGACCGACCGGAAGGGTCTTCGGAACCGACACAGCTGCCGGTGCCGGAGAAGCGGCCGCCGGCGCCCGCGCCCGAGGGCCAGGACACAGCGGTTGAGGCCGAGGCGGCGACGACCGATGAGGCCGCCAAGCCCGAGGACGCCGCCTCCAAGGTCGTCAAGCTCGACAGCTTCCGAAAGAAGTAGCTAGACGCCGCGCCCCGGCTGCGGCAGGAAACCGGCGCCCCGACAGGGTCGCCAGGAGAACACGCATGCCCGAATTCCAGTTCCAGGAAATGTTCCCGAGCCACGAGGACACGACGTCCTACCGCAAGCTCACCTCGGACTTCGTCGGCACCACCAAATTCAACGGCCGCGACGTGCTCACCGTCGACCCCGAGGCGCTGACCACCCTGACGGCGGCCGCCTTCCACGACATTTCGCACCTGCTGCGCCCGGGCCATCTCCAGCAGCTGCGCAACATCCTCGACGACAGCGAAGCCTCGGACAACGACCGCTACGTGGCGCTCGAACTCCTGAAGAACGCCAACATCTCGGCCGGCGGCGTGCTGCCGATGTGCCAGGATACCGGCACCGCCATCATCATGGGCAAGAAGGGCCAGTCGGTGTGGACCGGCGGCGGCGACGAGGCCGCAATCGCCCGGGGCGTCTACAAGACCTACACCGAGACCAACCTGCGCTACTCGCAGGTCTCGCCGCTGTCGATGTTCAAGGAAGTGCAGACCGGCACCAACCTGCCGGCGCAGATCGACATCTACGCGACCGACGGCGATGCCTACAAATTCCTGTTCGTCGCCAAGGGCGGCGGCTCGGCCAACAAGACCTACCTGCACCAGCAGACGCCGGCCGTGCTGAACGAGGCCTCGCTGCTCAAGTTCCTCGACACGCAGATCCGCACGCTCGGCACCGCGGCCTGCCCGCCCTATCACCTGGCCATCGTGGTCGGCGGCACCTCGGCCGAACTGAACCTCAAGACGGTGAAGCTCGCCTCGACACGCTACCTCGACGACCTGCCGAGCGAAGGCAACAACAAGGGCGTCGCCATCCGCGATCGCGAGATGGAGCAGAAGGTGCTCGAACTCACGCGCCAGATGGGCATCGGCGCGCAGTTCGGCGGCAAGTATTTCTGCCACGACGTGCGCGTGATCCGCATCGCCCGCCACGGCGCCTCGGTGCCCATCGGCATCGGCGTCTCCTGCTCGGCCGACCGCCAGGCCGTGGGCAAGATCACCAAGGACGGCGTCTTCCTCGAACAGCTCGAGACCAACCCGGCGCACTTCATGCCCGAGATCGAGCCCCAGCAGCTCTCCGGCAGCGTCGTGTCGGTCAACCTCGACAAGGGCATGGCGCACACACTGTCGGTGCTGACGCAGCATCCGGTGAAGACGCGCGTGAACCTCACGGGCACCTTGATCGTGGCGCGTGATTCGGCGCACGCCAAGCTCAAGGAGCGGCTCGACCGCGGCGAGGGCCTGCCGGAATACTTCAAGCAGTTCCCGGTCTACTACGCCGGCCCGGCCAAGACGCCGACCGGCATGGCGTCCGGTTCGTTCGGCCCGACCACGGCCGGCCGCATGGACTCCTACGTCGACCTCTTCCAGGCCAATGGCGGCTCGATGGTGATGCTGGCCAAGGGCAACCGCTCACGCCAAGTCGTCGATGCCTGCAAGAAGCACAAGGGCTTCTACCTCGGCTCGATCGGCGGCCCGGCCGCCATCCTGGCGCAGAACGTCATCAAGAAGGTCGAGGTGCTGGAGTATCCGGAACTCGGCATGGAAGCGATCTGGCGCATCCAGGTCGAGAACTTCCCGGCCTTCATCATCACTGACGACAAGGGCAACGACTTCTTCAGCGACCTGAAGATCTGACCGTCGCGCTGCTAACCGTCGTCCTGAGCGGAGCCGCCCGCAGGGCGGCGTAGTCGAAGGACCTCTTTTCCGGCGCACGGTGTGTCGAGGCGAAAAGAGGTCCTTCGACTGCGCGCCGGAGCCTGCCCCGAGGCATTCGAGGGGGCGCTTCGCTCAGGACGACGAGTTTTTGTTGATCCATCCCGCGCCCTCGCGCGCGTTGATGACCTGGACCCAGCTTCCGCGGCAGCCAAGCACGCGGAAGCTGCCTGCGGTGGCGTCGAGGGTCGCGAGCTTCTGGCCCATCGGCCCCGGCCGACTGTAGAGCCCGCCGCCCGCCCGCGCATCAACCCTCAGTTGATCGGCCGGCACCCAGCCGAACGGTTCGGCGCCCTCCGCCATCGCGATGCGCGCCCAGCCGTTCTGGCTGCCGGACATCGGAACGACGACCTGCTGCTGCCCGCGCAGGCTCCCGATCACCGCGCCTTCCGGCGTCGGCTCGGCGCGCACGGCGATGCCCGCGCCCGGCTGGAGCAGCGCGTAGGTCTCGACTGGCATGCACGATCCGCCCTGGCCGGTGCTGGCGTCGACTGAACGCTCGACGACGGCAAAACCCGCAAGCACGGCGACCGTGCCGATCATGGCGCGAATCATCGTAGCCCTTCCCACTTTGTGGCCGACGCTCCCCAGCGGCCGGCCCCTTCACCCGCTCCCGTTGTAGGACCGCTCTGCAGCGTCGTCGTGGCGGGGTTTGTAAGAATTGTTTCTCTTCTGGCGCTACACTGGAGCCATGAACCTCGCCAAGCAGCATCTCGACGTCGGCCTGTTCTCCAACACGCGCGACGAACAACTCACCTTCTGGCAGCAGACGGTCGGCCTGCCCTACGACCACATGGGCAAGCTGGGCGGCGGCATGCAGCAGCACCGCCATCACATGAACGGCTCGATCCTGAAGATGAACCATGCGCGCGGGCCCCTGCCCGACGTGCCGCCCTCGGGCATCGTCGGCCTCGAGATCGCCCGCGACGGGCTGGCCGCGCCGCAGCCATTGGCCGATCCGGACGGCAACAAGGTCACCCTGGTGCCGAAGGGGCAGAATGGCGTCGAGGGCATCGCGATCCTGCTCAAGGTGAACGATCCCGCCGCGCACGACCGGTTCTGGACGCACGCCATGCAGTTCGAGCGCGCGGGCGAAGGTCGCTACCGCTGCGGCGATTCACTGGTCGTGGTGGCGGGACAAGGCAAGGTCGAGAGCGCAGTCGGCCAGTGGCGCGGCCCGGGCTATCGCTACATGACGGTGCAGGTCTGGGATTGCCTGGCCGAATATGCCGGCATCCTGGAACGCGGCGGCGCCTCGGGCGGCGATCCGCGCGTCCTGGGCGACACGGTGCGCTATGCGTTCGTGTGCGATCCCGACGGCAATCACATCGAGATCAGCCAACGTGCGTCGCTGACCGGCGGAGCGCTCTGACGAGGAAGCATCGCCTCCCCCATTCAAATGGGGAGGTGGCGGCGTCTTACGCCGACGGAGGGGTCATCGCTTGGCTCGGCCCATGACCCCATCGCCCCGTATGACGGGGCACTTCCCCATCTGAATGGGGAAGCAACCGGTCTTCGGAAGTTTTAGCGCTTACCCTTGCGCGCCTTGCGGGCGGCGTAGCGGGCGTCGCGGGCGGCCTTCTGTTCGGCCTCGGTCAGGACCGGCTTGGCGGCCCGGCGGGCAGCGCGCTCGGCCTCGGCGGCGGCGGCCGCTTCCGCGGCAGCGGCCGCTGCAGCAGCGGCTTCAGCCTCGGCCGCTGCCTTCGCGGCGGCGAGTTCGGCTTCGATACGAGCCTCCTCGGCCCTCTTGGCCTCCCGGCGCTCGTTCTCGCGGGCCTCACGGGCGGCCGCGATGGCGGCCCGTTCGGCCTGCTTCTTGAGGAGTTCCGGATCGTTGGCCTTGGCCTTGGCCTTTTCGAGCAAGGCCTGCTTGGCCGCCGCGGCGGTCGCCAGGCGATCGCCGAAATCCACGTTCCTGCCGCTCATGTCTTAGTCTTTACTCCGCCGCCGCAGCGGCCTGCTTCTTGGCCCGCTTGCGATCCTCGAGATTGAGGAACCGCTTGCGCAGCCGGATTGACTTCGGGGTGATCTCGACGAGTTCGTCTTCCTCGATATAGGCGATCGCCTGCTCGAGCGACATCTTGCGCGGCGGCGTGAGGCGAACCGCCTCATCCTTGCCCGCAGCGCGGATGTTGGTGAGCTGCTTGCCCTTCAGCACGTTGATCTCGAGATCGGTACCGCGGCTGTGCTCGCCGATGATCATGCCCATGTAGACCGAGACGCCGGGCTCGATGAACATCGGGCCGCGCTCCTCGAGCTTCCACATCGCGTAGGCGACCGAGGTGCCCTCTTCGTTGGCGATCAGCGCGCCATTGCGGCGGCCGGAGATCGGGCCGCGATAGGCGCCGTATTCATGGAACAGGCGGTTCATCACGCCGGTGCCGCGCGTGTCGGTCAGGAACTCGCCGTGATAGCCGATCAAGCCGCGCGACGGGGCGTAGAACACCAGGCGGGTCTTGCCGGCGCCCGACGGACGCATGTCCTGCAACTCGCCCTTGCGCAGCGAGATCTGCTCGACGACGGCGCCGGTATAGGCGTCGTCGACGTCGATCACGACTTCCTCGATCGGCTCCTGGCGCTGGCCGGTGGCCGGATCGGTCTTGAACAGCACCTTCGGACGGCCGACGGCGAGCTCGAAGCCCTCGCGGCGCATCGTCTCGATCAGCACGCCGAGCTGCAGTTCGCCGCGACCGGCGACCTCGTAGGAATCGGCGTTCTCGGTGTCGGTGACGCGGATCGCCACGTTGCCCTCGGCCTCGCGCATCAGGCGCGCGCGGATCATGCGGGTCGTGACCTTGTCGCCTTCGCGGCCGGCGAGCGGCGAGTCGTTGACCATGAAGGTCATGGCGAGCGTCGGCGGATCGATCGGCTGCGAGGCGATCGGCTCGGAGATCGTCAGGTCGCCGATCGTGTCGGCCACGGTGGCGGCCTTCATGCCGGCGATCGCGACGATGTCGCCGGCCTCGGCCGACTCCAGAGCCACGCGCTCGAGGCCGCGGAACGCCAGGATGCGCGTGATGCGGGTCTGCTCGAGTTCCTTGCCGTCACGAGCCAGTGCCTTGACCATCGTGTTGGGCTTGATCGAGCCCGACAGGATGCGGCCGGTGAGGATGCGGCCGAGGAAGTTGTCGGCCTCGAGCGTGGTCACCAGCATGCGGAACGCGGGATCCGGATCGATCTTCGGCGCCGGCACATGCTTCACCAGCAGCTCGAACAGCGGCGTCATGTCCGTGTGCTCGGCTTCGAGTGAGGTCGCCGCCCAGCCCTGGCGAGCCGAGGCGAAAAGCGTCGGGAAGTCGAGCTGCTCGTCCGACGCTTCGAGCGCCGAGAAGAGATCGAACACCTCGTCGTGCACTTCGTGCGCGCGGGCGTCGGAACGGTCGACCTTGTTGATCAGCACGATCGGCTTCAGGCCGAGGCGCAGCGCCTTGCCGAGCACGAACTTGGTCTGCGGCAGCGGGCCTTCGGCCGCGTCGACCAGCAGGACCACGCCGTCGACCATCGACAGGATGCGCTCGACCTCACCGCCGAAGTCGGCGTGGCCGGGCGTGTCGACGATGTTGATACGCGTGCCGTGCCATTCGACCGAGGTCGCCTTGGCGAGGATGGTGATCCCGCGCTCGCGTTCGAGGTCGTTCGAGTCCATGGCGCGCTCGGCGACCTGCTGGTTCTCGCGGAAGGTACCGCTCTGCTTCAGCAGGCAATCGACCAGAGTGGTCTTGCCATGGTCGACGTGCGCGATGATCGCGACGTTACGGATATCCATAGTGATGTGTCCGGGGTTGATTGGGCGCGCTTATACGCACGCTCTGTGACGGCGGCAAGGCGACTTGAGGGGCGTCTTGCCGCTACCCGAGGCCGCTGTCACAGTCCCGGCATGCGTAAACGCTCGGTCACAATCGACGGCCACCGCACCAGCATCTCGCTGGAAGATGCCTTCTGGACCGAGCTTTCAGCGCTTTCGCAGGCACGTGGCCTGTCACTCAACGCCCTCGTGGCCGAGGTCGACCACAGCCGGGCGCAGGACGGCAACAACCTGTCGAGCGCGCTGCGGCTCTATGTACTGGGCGAGCTGAAGCGAAGCACGATCAGTCGAGATTGAAGCCCTTGGCGCGCACGAATGCGCCGAAATCGGCCCGTTCCGGCACCGAATATTGCCGGGCCTTGTCTTCCGACCAGCCATAGGCGGGATCCTCGCCGAATTTGTCCACGAACCGCTGGGATTTATAGGGCTGGGTCTCGTTGCGCCGCTTGTCGTAGGCCTCGACCTTCTCCCTGAGGCCGGTCTCGTCGTACCGGTCGCGATGAATCGACACGTCGAGGCCCAGCCGCGGCGTCAGGACGCCTTCGAAGGACGGCCAGCCGACCCCGAGCCCGGCCACCGGGAAGACATGCTGCGGCAGGCCCAGCACCTCGGCGACCTCGGCGGCATGATTGCGGATCTGGCTGATCGGGCAGGTCCCCAGCCCCACGCGGTCGGCGGCGGCGATGAAGGTGGCGAGCGCGATGCCCGCGTCCACCGCGGCGTTGAAGAACGGGTCGAGATAGTCGTTCACGAAGGGCCGGCCGCGCCATTCGAACAGCAGCCGGTGGCGGCGGTTGTTGCCGCAGAACACCAGCAGCGCCGGTCCGGCCGCCGCCCAGGGGTTCTCCGGGATCAGGGCCTGCAGCTTCGCGCGCTGCGCCTTATCGGTCACGATCACGATGTCGGCCTGTTGGAGATCGCTCTTGGACGGCGCCGACAGCGCCACGGCGCACAGCGTGTCGAGCAGCGCCGGGTCGAGCGGCTTGTCGGCGTAACGCCGCACGACGCGGCGGTTGGCCATCTCGGCCAGGACCTCGACCCCCTTGGGGGCTTCGGACAAAGCGGGCGCGGAACCGAACCGCGCCTTCAGCACGGACTTCAGACGATCAAGCAACGGGAACTCCTAACGGCCAAAAATATTGGGAATCGGGATGTTGGGGATCAGCGAGCGCTGCTGCTGACCACCGCCCTGCTGCCCCGGCAGGATCTGCTGGAGCTGCTGCGCGCCCGGCAGCGTGCTGGCCATGCCCGGCGGGTCCTTGGCGGTGCCGCGCGTGACGTTGAGCGACGGCGAGGACATCGAGCCGCGCGCGGTCGTCGTCAGGTACGGCGCCGAGCCGTCCTCGGAGATGTAGAAATTGACCGTCGTGTCGGTGGTCGAGGCGGCGAGGTTGGTGCGGGTGGAGATCCGCGCCGTCGCCCGGTTGCCCTGGACGGCGAGCCCCTTGTCGCTGAGCACGCCGCCCGCGATGTCGATGTGTCCCGAGATCGGATTGTCGTTGTTCACGAAGCGGTTCAGCACCAGGGAGATCGCGTTCAACATATTGGTCGGGGCCATCCCGCGCTGGCCGACCGCACCCAGCACGTTGCCCAGCGTCTGGTCGATCACCGTGCTGGCAGCGCCCGCCGCGAGCGACCCCAGCATCTGAAGTGCCTTGTCGGCGCCGATGAAGATGTGGCCGCCGAGCTGGGCGCCGCCCGCCATCGAGGCCCTGATCTGGTCGGAGGTCGAACCGCCGCCACGCAGGGTGATGCCGTTGGCGTTCAGCTTGCCGTCGACCGTCACCTTCACGGCGCTGCCGAACTGGTTGGTGCCCGAGGTGCTGCGCAGCATCTCGCCCAGGAAGATGTTGTTGGCGTCGCCCTTGAAGTCGAAGGCGAGCGCCGGCTGCGTCGCGTTGACGGTTCCTGACAGCGCCAGCGCGCCGCCATAGAGCGAGCCCTTGAAGTGCTGCACCGTGAGCACGCCGTCCTTCAGCGTAACGGAAAGGTCGGCGTTGCCGATGCGCAGCGGCGAGCTGACCAGCGTGCCGGCAACCAGCTTCAACGATCCGTCAAGGCTGCGCAGCGGCGCCGTGTCGATCGGCTTGGCCGCCGTTGCCTGGCCACGGCCCGCCGGCCGCGCGGGTGCCGCACTGCCCCCGATCCGGTCGAGGTCGAGCACGCTGGCGCGCAGGTCGGCGTTGACCGTCGTGCGACCGGTCAGGCGGGCATCAATCGAACCGTCGACCGCCTGGCCGTTCAGCACCAGATTGCCCTTGTAGGCCGCCGACTGGGGCGCGCCCTTGGAGGCGCCGGGCAACGAGAGCGTGCCAGTCGCCTTCACGCTTTGGCCCATGGCGTTCACCGTGAGGTCGCGCAGGCTGAGCTGTTCGATCGTGCCGGCGACGCCGCCGCTGGCGCTCACCGCGCCGAGATCGGCCGGCCCCGTGGTGCCCGCGACCTTCAGCACGCGGCTCATGTCGGGCGCCTCGAAATTGAAGGCGATGTCGGGCCGCGGCTGGGCCGCCGCATAGTTGGCGACCGAGCCCCGCACCGCGAGGCGTCCGCCGCCCAGGTTCGAGACCTTGATGTCGTTCAGCCGCAAGGTGCTGCCCTGCAGCGCCACGTCGACGTCGACGCCCTGGATGGTCTCCTTGTTGTAGATGACCTTGGCCACCTTGGCCTTGAGGCCGATCGACGGTCCCACCGCGGCAGGCCCCGAGGCAGCCGCCGCGCTGGACGAAGCGGCGGCCG
This sequence comes from Reyranella sp. GW821-FHT12G01, assembly GCF_058806575.1. Lineage (NCBI taxonomy): Bacteria > Pseudomonadati > Pseudomonadota > Alphaproteobacteria > Hyphomicrobiales > Reyranellaceae > Reyranella > Reyranella sp. GW821-FHT12G01. The sequence goes on along the minus strand of NZ_JBXAPV010000001.1, from coordinate 1,345,708 downwards.
GCTTTTGCGCGGCCTGGTTCGTCGGCGCCAGGAAGGAATCGAGGTCGAGCGTGTCGAGGTTGATGCTGGTCACGATCGACAGCGGCACCGAGAAGGTCACCGTCACGCCGCCGCTGCCCTTCAGGTCGTCGAGTTCGAAGACGGCGTCGCTCACCTGCACGTTGCCGCCGGTCGAGGACATGCGGCCCTTGAGGCTGAGCTTCTGCAGCTTCGACGGCGGGACCGACGACAGGTCGACCGCGAGCCACGCCAAGGTCTCGCGCAGCTTCGGCCCGACCAGGCTGAACTGGCCGGTGACACCCGGCCGCGCCGCGTCGCCCGTCAGGGACGACTGCGCCTGCAGGACCATGTCGCCCGGCAAGGTCGCCGAAAGCTTCGGAACGGCCACCGCACCGTTCTTCGCATCGAACTCGACCGCGACGTTGCGCACCGCCTGCTTGTTGTAGATCACCTCGCCGATCTCGAAGGAGAGCCGGGCGTTGAGATCGCCGAAGAAGCTCTCGCTCGAGGTGGCCGTGCCTGCAGGTGCTGCCGGCGTGGAAGCGGCAGGCGTCGCGGAAGCCGGGGCGGATTGCTGAAGGGCCGCCAGCCAGCGGTCGAGATCGAGCTTCGGCACGACCAGCTTGCCGTCGACGGCAGGCTTGGGCTTCAGCCCGACGGAGATCGAGCCCGAGCCATTGTCCTGGCCCAGCGCGATCTTGAAATCGCGCGCGGCGACGGCGGTCTGCGAGAGATCGACCGCGCCGTCGAACGTGAACTTGCCGGCCAGCAAGGGCGGCAGGGCCGGCTCGGGCTGGCCGGCCAGCTTGACCAGCGTGCCCACGAAGGTGGTGAGCGAGTCGGCGGAAACCGAAGCGATACCCGAGACCCGCGCCGCGGCCCCCAGTTCGCTGAGCGTGCCCTTGAAGCCGAGCTTGCCGCCGCCCGCCTGCAGCGTGATGTCGGCGGTGTGGCCGTTGCTGCCCTTCGCGCCGACCGCGAGGTCGAGCTTGAGCGGCGAGCCGTTGATGTTGGCGTCGCCCGCGAGAGAATAAGGGCCGTCGATCGAGCCGACCGACGCCGAGAAGTTCGCCTTCTCCGCGACCACCGAAAGGCCCGCCTTGGAATCGCTGAAGATCAGCGTGCCGTTGTCGATGGTGAGCCGGCCCAGCGACAGCGGCCGCGGCGAGCTGGGCTTGGGTGCGGCGGGCTTGGCCTCGGCGACCGACGGTGCGAACTCCCAGTTCGGCTTACCTTCGGCGTTGATCTCCAGCACGATCTTGGGCTCGACCAGCGTCACCTCGCCGATCTCGATGTTGCCGCCCAGCAGGGCAAGCAGCGAGGGCTTCACGGTGACCGACTTCACCTCGACCATGTTGGCGTTCTTCGAGCCCGCGGCATTGAAGAACTTCACGCCGGTCACCGAGACGGTCGGCGTCGGCAAGAGCGACAGTGAGATCGGACCGTCGATCACCAGGTCGCGGCCGGTCGCGGTCTTCACCTGCGAGACGATCAGCGGCTTGTAGGAATTGACGTTGATCAGCGCGGGCGCCGCCACGAGGGCGACAACCAGCAGGGCGATGATGCCACCGCCGCCGATCAGGAGACGCTTGCGGGTGGTTGGTGTCATGGCGGGCTCCCCGGTCCGGCTCATCGCCAGACTAGCGCATCGACTGCAACCACGGCATAGAGAAAATCATGGCCGAGATCGTCAACCTGCGACGCGCCCGCAAGGACAAGGCGAAACGCGAACGCGAGGCGGAAGCCGACACCAACCGCCGCCGCTTCGGCCGCACGCGCGCCGAGAAGGAAGCGGACGCGGATACCGCCGACCGCACGGCGCGCTCGCTCGACGGCAAGCGGCTTGAGCCGGAGAAGAAGGACTGACGCTTCCTTGTCGTCCTGAGCGCAGCGAAGGACCTAGCTGAACGACCGACGTACTCCGTGACTGGCGTGAGGTCCTTCGCTGCGCTCAGGACGACGGAGATGGCATGTCGTGATCGTTCTTTCTTCGGCGCTCCCGGACATTGCAAGCAATGTCCTGCCGCTTGGTGGGCCGAGCCTTGCTCGGCCTAACGCGCAGTCTTGTTGATCGCGAGCCGCTCGAAGAAGGCGCGCGTGTTCTGGTCGGCGCCGGGGCCCGCCACCGCGCGCACGTTGGTGAGTTCCAGCCGCCGTCCGCTTTCGGCGTCGATCAGCACGGGATCGAGCGGCCTGTTGTCGGAACCGTCCACCAGGTCCATCGGCTTGCCGCCGCGCGCGGCCGCGCCGAAGCGATCGCCCCACTGCTTCAGGCCGACGATCACCGTGAACAGCGCCGCGCCTTTTTCGGTGAGGCGATATTCGTGACGCAAGGGACGCTGACGATAGGCGGTCTTGCGGAAGACGCCGGCCTCGACGAGCTTCTTGAGGCGCGCCGTCAGCACGTTGCGCGCGATGCCGAGATTTTCCTGGAAGTCGTCGAAGCGGCGCACGCCATAGAACGCGTCGCGCACGATCAGCAGAGTCCACGGCTCGCCCACGACATCGAGTGCCGAAGCGATTGAACAATTCATCTGCTCATAGGAAGTGCGCCGCATGCCCGAAAGTATAAGCAGGCGGGCGCGCGGCGCAATCTTGGCGGGTCCGCGGGCGCATGAGCCGACTGCCGCGATCTAGCGGCGCGGCGAGAACCTCAGCACCCCATAGCCGACGATCGCTGACAGCAGCGATCCTGCAAGAACACCGAGGCGCACCTGCGATTCGAACTGCGGATCGGGAAAGGCGAGCGTGCCGATGAACAGGCTCATCGTGAAGCCGATGCCGCCCAGGATCGACACACCGTAAAGCGAGCGCCACGAACCGCCGGCAGGCATCGAAGCGACGCCAAGCACGATCAGCAGGCCGGCGCCCAGCACGATACCGACCTGCTTGCCGACGAACAGCCCGGCCATGATGCCGAGCGGAATGGGCGCGGCGAGCGCCGACAGGGACAGGTCGGCCAACGACAGGCCTGCGTTGGCGAAGGCGAAGACCGGCATGATGAACCAGGCCGACCATGGCTTCAGCACATGCTCGAGCCAGATCGCGGGTCGCGCTTCGTCGGCTTCGCCCGCCGACTTCAGGGGAATGAACATCGCGAGCGCGACACCGGCCAGGGTCGCGTGCACGCCCGACTTCAGCACCGCGACCCACAGCACCAGCCCGACCAGCAGGTACGGCGCGAGGCGGCGCACGCCGGCGCGGTTCAGCACGGCGAGCCCGACGAGGCAGACCGCGGCCACCGCGATCGCGAGCAGCGAAAGATTGCTGGTGTAGAACAGCGCGATCACGACGATGGCGCCGAGATCGTCGACGATCGCCAGGGTCGTCAGGAAGATCTTCAGCGCCAGCGGCACGCGACTGCCGAGCGCCGCCAGCACGCCCAGCGAGAAGGCGATGTCGGTCGCGGCCGGGATGGCCCAGCCGTGGCGCGCCACCGGGTCGGACCAGTTGAACGCGGCATAGATCAACGCCGGCAGGACCATGCCGCCGATCGCGCCGGCGATCGGCAGGGCGACCTGCGACGGCTGCGAGAGGCCGCCCTCGACGACCTCACGCTTGATCTCGAGACCGACCAGCAGAAAGAACACGGCCATCAGGCCGTCGTTGATCCAGAGCAGCAGCGGCTTGTAGACGCCGATGCCCTGGTATTCGAAGCCGAATTTGGTGCCCAGCAGGCCCTGGATCGCCTGGCGCAGGGGCGAGTTCGCCAGGACCAGCGCCAGGATGGCGGCGACCAGCAGCGGCAGAGCGGAGGCGGCCTCGCTGTCGATGAAGGCCTTGAAGCGGTTGGTTGGCCGGTGGGCTGACACGTCCGGTTTCCCCTGAAAAGCAGAACGCCCGGATCTTTCGACCCGGGCGTCCTTTAGACGGTATTGGTCGGTCAGGCTAATCGCGCGACTGGCCGAGGAAGCTCATGAGGAACTGGAACAGGTTCACGAAGTCCAGGTAGAGGCTCAGCGCGCCGAAGATGGCGACCTTCTCGACCATTTCCGTGCCCCAAGCCTCGGAATACTGCTCCTTGATCTTCTGGGTATCGTAGGCGATCAGGCCCGAGAAGATCAGCACGCCCGCGGCGGAGATGATGAAGCTCATCGTGCCCGACGGCCAGATCATGTTGACGAGGCCGGCCAGCACGAGGCCGATCACGCCCATGAACAGGAACTTGCCCATCGCCGTCAGGTCGCGCTTCGTCGTGTAGCCGTAGAGGCTGAGCGCGCCGAAGGCGGCGGCCGTCACGAAGAAGGTGCGCGCGACGCTGGCGCCGGTGTAGCGGAACAGCAGCAGCGACAGGCTGACGCCCATCAGAGCCGTGACCGCCCAGTAGACCGCCTGCACCGCACCGACGCTCATCTGAGCGGCGCGGAAGGACGTGAGGAGCAGCAGGCCGAGCGGCGCGAAGATCGCGATCCAGCCCAGCATGTTCAGGCCAACGACGCGGCCCGCCTGAAGCTGGAAGAACATGCCAGCGAGTTCCGGCGAGCTGAACAGGCCGAAAGCCACGATGCCCGACAGTGCGAGCCCCGAAGCCATGTAGTTGTACACACGCACCATGTGAGCGCGCAGACCGACATCGAACGACGCCTGGTCGGCGACAGTGCCGGCGCGATTAAAGGCGCCGAAGTTCGGATTTGCCATTTGGTTTTCAAGCCTCCAAGGGGGCCTCGTTTTGCCGAGCCCCTTCGCCGGATAATCTGGGGTTACAGCTCGACTGAATCAATAGCCAAGTCACCCCCGCAGGATTCCAATTTGGGCCTGCCCCTGGAAATAATTAGGTCATTCGTTGCGCAACAGGGCAAGGGGTCTTTGCCTCAATGCCGCCAAAGTTCCCACGAGCCCGAAGGCCAGGGTGAGCGCCATGGCCCCCAGCGCAACCGCGACCGCCACCGCCGGCAGGAAGGTCCATTCGAGATTCATGAGGCGCCGCACGACCAGATAGGCCGCCAAAGTCCCCACCCCGAGGGCCGCGACCGCGGTCGCCAGGCCGAGGAAAGCGAACTCCCAGGCGAAAGTCCCGGCGATCCGGGCGCGGGTCGCGCCCAGCACCTTCATGACGACGGCCTCGTGGACCCGCCGCCGCTGGGTGGCGAGCATCGCCCCCGCCAGCACCAGCACGCCGGCCAGGATGCTGAGGAAGCCGATCACCCGGCTGGCCAGCCCGATATTGCCCAGCACGCCGGCAGCGGTCTCGATGGCGTCGCGGATGCGCACGACCGTGACGTTGGGGAACTGGTCGGTGACGGTCTTGAAGATCGCGTCCTCGGCCCCCGGCGTCGACTTCACCGTGGCGAGGAAGGTATGCGGCGCCTTGTCGAGCGTGCCGGGCGAATAGACGAAGACGAAGTTGATCGCGAGCGTCGTCCATTCGATGCGCCGCAGCGAGGCGATCTTGGCCTCGATGTCGCGGCCTAAAATGTTCACGGTGATGCTGTCGCCCAGCTTCAGGCCGAACTGGTTGGCGAGGTTCTCGTCGAAGGAGATGAGCTGCGGCCCACGATAGTCGGGCGCCCACCATTCGCCGGCCACGATGCGCGAGCCCTCGGGCGGCGTCGCGGAATAGGTCACGCCGCGATCGCCCTCGACCGCCCAGCGCGCGTCGGAGGGCACGGCGATCTCGCTGACCGGCTTGCCGCCGATCTTGACGATGCGGCCGCGCAGCGATGGCACCTTGTCGAGGTGCCCGGCGCCGGGAATGGCGGCGATGGCCTTCTCGAAGGCGTCGATCTGGCTCGACTGGATGTCGACGAAGAAGAAAGCCGGCGCGTCTCCCGGGATGCGCCGCGTGAGCTGTTCGCGGAGATTGCCCTCGATCAGCGCCGTCGCCACCAGCACGGTGAGGCCGAGCCCCAGCGACAGCATGACGATCGGCGTCGGCGCGCCCGGCCGGTGCAGGTTGGCGAGCGCCAGACGCAACGCCGCGAACTTGGGCTTGCCGATCTTTTCGGCGCCCAGCATCAGAAGCCGCGCCAAGAGGGGAAAGGCGATGAAGGCGCCGACTGAGCCCAGCACGAAGTAGGCGGCGATGCGCCGGCTGTCGGCGGTGAAGACGGTGAAGGCCGCCAACGCGAGTGCTGCAACGGCGATCACCAGCCAATCGCGCCACGGCAGGCGCCCGCCCTGCTGGACCACGGCGCCGCGCATCAGGGTCGCGGCCGACACGCTGCGCGCCCGCATCAGCGGCACCAGCGCAAACAGCAGCGACACCAGCAGGCCGAAGCCGGCGGCCGTGGCGAGCGGCCCGGCATAGAGCGCCACGCGGGCGCGCACCGGCAGCACGTCGGCGATCATCGACTGGGCGAGGAACGGCAGGACCGCGCCGATCACCAGGCCGATGCCGACGCCCAGCGCCGACAGCGCTGCGAGCTGGATGAAGTAAGTGGCGAAGACCAGCCGCTCCGGCGCACCCATGCATTTAAGGGTCGCGATGGTGCGAAGCCGCGCGGCGAGGAAGCTCGAGACGGCATTGCCGACGCCGACGCCGCCGACCAGCAGCGAGGCGAGACCGATCAGGCCGATGAACTGGGTCAGGCGATCGAGCCAGAAGCGGATGCCGCCGCCGGCATCGTCGAGGCCCCTCACCCGCCAGCCGGCATCGGGAAAGCGCGCCTTCAGCGCCGCGACAACCGCCTTGTCCGAGCGGCCCGGCGACAGGCGCAGGCGATACTCCCAGGTGAGCAGGCTGCCCGGCTGCACCAGGCCGGATTCGACCACGGCGTCGAACGGGATCATCAGCCGCGGCCCCAGGCTCGCGAAGGCATTGAGGCCGCGATCGGGCTCGCGCGCGATGATGCCGCGCACCTCGACCGCCACGTCGCCGACCCGCAGCATGTCGCCCGGCGCCATGTTCATGCGGCGCAGCGCCGATTCCTCCACCGCGGCGCCCCAGATGCCGTCGCGCTTGCCCATCGCGTTGGCCAGCGTGCCGCCGTCGGCCAGCTCGACCTTGCCGTAGAGCGGATAGGCCGGCTCGACGGCCTTGAGCTGGACCAGCGTGGGACGGCCGTCGGACTTGGTGGGCCGCGCCATCGCGCGGCTGTCGAGCCAGCGCACCACCTCGCCCTGCTCGCGCAGGAACGCCATCTGCTCCGGCGTGATCTCGCGATAGAGCAGCGAGATCGCCACGTCGCCACCCAGGATCTCGCGGGCATCGGCGCGCAGGCCTTCCTCGACGGCACGACTGAAGGACAGGATGGCCGCGATGGCGCCGACGCCCAGCGCCAGGCAGGCGATGAACAGCCGGAAGCCGCCGAGGCCGCTGCGCATTTCGCGGCGGGCGAGGCGGAAGGCGAGGCTCATCGTGCGTCGTTCACTGGCTGGCGATCATTGGGCAGCGAGCGCGGCGGACTTGCGGTCGTCGGCGACCAGCAACCCGTCGGCGATACGCAGCACGCGGTCGCAGCGCTCGGCCAGGCCCATATCGTGCGTGATCAAGATGAGCGTCGTGTTGTCGGCGCGCGCGACCTCGAACAGCAGGTCCATCACCTGCTTGCCGGTGGCGCCGTCGAGATTGCCGGTCGGCTCGTCGGCCAGCATCAGCCGGGGGCGTCCGACGAAGGCGCGGGCCACGGCAACTCTCTGCTGCTCGCCGCCCGAAAGCTGCGCCGGATAGTGGCCGATGCGATGGCCAAGACCGACCCTCTTCAACGCGGCTTCGGCCAGTTCGAACGCGTCGGAGCGGCCGGCGAATTCCAGCGGCAGTGCCACGTTCTCGTGCGCGGTCATGGTGGGAATGAGATGGAAGCCCTGGAACACGATGCCGATATGGTCGCGCCGCAGCCGCGCCCGATCATCGTCGCCCATCGGCCCGAGATCGTTGCCCGCGACCTCGACCTTGCCCGCGGTCGCGCGCTCGAGCCCGCCTGCCACCATCATCAAACTGGACTTGCCGGCCCCCGAGGGCCCCACGACGGCCGCAATCTCGCCGGCTGCGATGTCGAGAGTAATACCGCGCAGGATATTGACCGTACCGGCGTCACTCGCCATGTCGAGATGCACGTCTTGTAGACGAACGATGGGACTGGGCTCGGCCAAGCGGGCTCCTGGGGCAGGCGAGGGAATGAAACTGCAAACTCGATATGGTGGTTTTGCGGCGGTGGTCAATTCACGGATCGCGGCGTTTCTGGCGCTGATCCTGTGCCTTGCGGCCGCAGCAGCGCCCACAACGGCCCAAGCACAAACCGAGCCGGTGAAGCTCGCCATCCTGGGCGACAGCCTCGCCGCCGGCTACGGCCTGCCGCCCGCGCAGGCCTTCCCGGTGCGCCTGCAGGCGGCGCTCAAGGAAAAGGGCCGCAACGTCACTGTCATCAATCACGGCGTTTCGGGCGACACGACGGCCGGCGGGCTGGAACGCATCGACTGGATGATGGCCGACAAGCCCGACATCGTGATGGTCGAGCTGGGCGGCAACGACATGCTGCGCGCCCTCGATCCCGCCGCCACCGAGAAGAACCTCGACGCCATCCTCGAAAAGCTGAAGCAGGCCGGCGCCACGGTCTGGCTGGTCGGCATGCTGGCGCCGCGCAACTTCGGGCCGGAATACGTGAAGGCGTTCGACGGCATCTACAAGAAGCTCGCCGACAAGCACGGCGTGCCGCTCTACCCCTTCTTCCTCGACGGCGTGGCGCAAGACCCCGCGCTCAACCAGCCCGACGGCATCCATCCCAACGCCAAGGGCGTCGACATCGTCGTCGAACGCATCCTCCCCTTCGTGACAAAGAACCTCGACGATGCCGCGTCTGTTCGTCGCCCTGCCCGTCCCTGACGAGATCGCCGACGCGCTGTCGGCTCTTCAATCCGGCGTGCCCGACGCGCGCTGGGTGCCGGCCGAGAACCTGCACATCACGCTCTGCTTCGCGGGCGAGGTGCAGGGCGGCCCGATGCGCGACTTCGAGGAGGAGTTGGCCGACATCGCCGGACCGCCTTTCGCCGTGACGATCGCCGGCGTCGATCAGTTCAGCAACGGCAAGCAGCCTCGCGCGCTGGTCGCGGTGGTGGAACGCAGCGAGCGCCTCGACTGGCTGCAGCAGAAGGTGACGACGGTCGCGCGCAACTGCGGCATCGAGGTCGAGCGCCGCAAGTTCCGCCCGCACGTGACGCTGGCGCGCTTCCCCGTGGGCGCCGAAACCGGCCATCACATCGCGCAGTTCATGGCGAGCAACGGCACGTTGCGGCTGGAGCCGTGGGTTGCCGAGTCCTTCTCGCTCTATTCGAGCCGCAGCGGTGGTAACGGGCCGATCTACACGGAAGAAGCCGAGTATCCACTGACGTTCTGAGTTCGCCCGTCATCTCGACCGGAGCGCGCAGCGCGGAGTGGAGAGATCTTCTCTCCACGATTTGCCGGCTTTGGGTTGAGCGAAGGTCTCTCCGCTACGCCTCGCTTCGCGAGGCTTCGGTCGAGACGACGGGCTTGTTCCTACCCGTCACACGAACGTCAGCAGCCGCCGCGGATTGCCCACGAGGATCGCATCGATCTCGGCCTCGCTGTAGCCGCGCTTCTTCATCATCGGCACGACGTTGCGGAAGATGTGGCCGTAGCCGTGGCCGCCGAAGCTCGCGAGGCGGGTGCGGTAGCAGATGTCGTGGCTGATCACGACGCGTTCGAGATGACCTGCCGAAATCAGCGCGCGGATCAGCTTCAGACGCGTCGCGTCGTTGGGCATGTCGATGTCGGAGAGGCCGTAATAGCTCGACTCCTGGCCGAACAGGTCGAACTCCACCGTCACGCCCGAGTCGGCCAGCTTCAGCAGGCGCGGCTCGTCGAAGATGGTGCGGTCGATGTGGCTGATGACCATGCGCTCGGTCGGAAAGCCCGCCGCCTTCGCGTAGTCGGCGATCTCCTGCGGCTGGTCGGGATCGCGGCCGGGATGGACGTTGATCGCGGCGCCGGTCTCGGTGGCCGCGATGAACGCGCCCTGCATCACGCGCTTCTCGGTGTCGGTCCACGGCGCCTGGCAGCCAATCTCGCCGATCATGCCGGCGCACACGTCGGTGCCCCAGGCACCGTCGTGGATCTGGCCGATCATCTCGGCGGCGAAGTCGTCGACCGTGCGATCGTGGTTCTTCGGGTCCTGGTAGTCGTTCACGTAGTAGCCGCAGCCCATCACGAGATGGACGCCGGTGCCGGCCGCGATGCGGCGCAGGCCGTTCGGATCGGGCGAGAGGCCGCCGCAGGACAGTTCGACGATGGCGTCGCCGCCCTCGTGCTTCATCATCGCCACCTCGCGGGTGGCGATGTCTTCCAGGTCGAGCATGTACTTGCGGCCGGCCCGCTTGATGCCGCGGCCGTAGTTCATCTGCCAGGTGTTCTCCAAGGTGATCTCGGGGCCGAGATCGTTGTCGGAGCGCGAGGCCGGCGCCCGGATGTCGCAGAGCACGTGTTCGTGCATCAGCGTGCGCCCCAGCTTCTCGGGCTCGATCGGCCCGAGAACGGTCTGGATCTTTCCCTTCAGCTCAGGACGGCTCATTGCGGCTCCAGTTTCGCGGCCTCGACGACCTTCTTCCACTTAACGTATTCGGTCTGCATCTGCTTCGCGAGGTCTTCCGACGAGCCGCCGAGTTCGGCCGCGCCCGCGTCGCGGATCTTCTTGATGACGTCGGGCTGCTTGGACGCCTTCACCAGCTCGTCCGAGAGCTTCTTCACGATTTCCGGCGGCGTGCCGGCCGGGGCCGACACGTACCACCAGGGCGCGGCGTCGAAGCCCGCGAAGCCCTGCTCGGCAATGGTCGGCACGTCGGGCAGCGCGAACCAGCGCTTGCCCGAGCTGACACCGAGCGCCCGCAGCGCACCCGACTGAATGTGCGGCAGGTAGGGCGGCAGGTTGTCCATCGTGCTGGGGATGTGGTTGGCTAAAAGGTCCTTCAGCACCAGCGAGCTGCCGCGATACACGACATGCTCGACCTTGAAGCCGGCCAGGGATTCGAAATATTCCATCGCGAGATGGCCGGTGCCGCCGACCGCCGGTGAGCCGAAGCTCACCTTGTTGTCGCCCTGCTTCTTGCAATACTCGACATATTCCTTGGCGGTCTTCACCGGCACGTCGGGATGGACCGCGAGCACGTTGGCGACCTCGCCGAACAGCGCGACCGGCGCGAAGCTCTTCACGCTGTCGTACGGCATGTTCTTGTAGAGAAACTGGTTGGTGACGGCGGTGCCGACCGTGCCCAGCAGCAGCGTGTAGCCGTCAGCCGGCGACTTGGCGACGATCTCGGCGCCCACGTTGCCGCCGGCGCCGCTCTTGTTGTCGACCACGACGGTCTGGCCCCAGACTTCCTGGAGATGCGCCGCGGCGATGCGGCCCAGCAGGTCGGTCGTGCCGGCCGGCGCGAAGGGCACGACCATGCGGATCTGCTTGTTGGGATAGGTCGACTGCGCCCAGCCGTGGCGGGCCAGCATCGGGGCCGCGAGCGGCGCGAGGGCGGCGCCCGCGATCAAGCCGCGGCGTCCAATTGTCTTGTTGGTCTTGGTCATAGCAATGCTCCCTGATTTCAGGCGACTATATCGACCGGCAATTGGGAGATAAATGTGACCGCAGGATTGATTGGTTACACAGATCGCATCTCGGTACGCAGCGGCGAGAAGATCGCCTTCAAGGTGTCGAGTGCAGGGCCGAACCCGTACCACGCCATGCTGGTCCGCATCGTGCGCGGCGATACCAATCCCGACGGACCGCCGCCCAAGCTCGAAGACCTGTCGGAACTGTTCGACGGGCGTTTCGCGTCCCGCGTCCAGCAGGCCTGGCCCGGCTCCTACGGCCTGGTCGAGACGGCAAAGGACACGAAGCTGCCGGCATCGCTGCAGGTCGAGGCGCTGATCTGGCCGACCCTGCCTGAGGACGGGCCGCAGACCGTGATCTCGCGCCGCGATGCCGCGACCGGCGCGGGCTTCGCGCTGGTCCTGACGCCCGACGGCATGGCGCTTGAGACCGGCAAGGATCGCGTCGTCGTGGGCAAGAAACTGCGGGCGCGCATCTGGTACCGCGTCTGGGCCAGCGTCGATCCCGAGACCGGCACCCTGCGCGTCGGCCAGCAGCCGCTGGCGCGCGCCTTCGGCACCGACGACGAGGGCGAAGCGAGCGGCAAGGCTTCTTCCCTCACCCTCGATGCCGCGGCGCCGGTGATGATCGGCGCGGAAGCGGCGGCCGACCGTCCGGCGCAACGCTGCTTCAACGGCAAGATCGAGGCGCCGCAAATCCAGGGCTTCGCCGCCTGGGATTTCACGCGGCGCATGGACTCGATGGAGATCGAGGACACCGGCCCCAACAAGCTGCACGGAAAGCTGGTCAACCTGCCGACCCGCGCTATGAAGGGCTCGGCTTGGACCGGCGCCGAGCGCGACTGGCGGCGCGCGCCGCATCACTACGCCGCCATCCACTTCCACGACGACGACCTGCACGATTGCGGCTGGCTCGACGATTTCAGCTTCACCATCCCCAAGGAGATGAAGAGCGGCGTCTACGGCATGCAGCTCACCTGCGGCCCGCATCGCGACGTCATCCCGTTCTTCGTGCGGCCACAGGTCGGCAAGCCGCAGGCCAAGGTCTGCTACCTCGCCTCGACCTTCACCTATCAGGTCTATTCCAACTTCTCGCGCGGCATGTACGACGACGCCTTCCGGAAGAAGGTCGCCGACTGGAAGGCCTATCCGCACAATCCCGACGAACATCGCGACTACGGTCTGTCGACCTACAACCATCATCGCGACGGCTCGGGCGTGGCCTATTCCTCGCGGCTGCGGCCATTGCTGACCTGGCGGCCGAACTATCTCAGCTTCAACGACGAGGCGGGCTCGGGCCTGCGCCACCTGCCGGCCGACACGCATCTCACCGGCTGGCTCGATCGGATGAACGTGCCCTTCGACGTGGTGACCGACCACGACCTCGACGAAAAGGGCGTCGAGATCCTCAACTCCTACAAGGTCGTGCTGACCGGCTCGCATCCCGAGTATCACACCGAGGGCACGCTCGACGCGCTGCAGACCTATACCGAGACCGGCGGACGGCTGATGTATCTCGGCGGCAACGGCTTCTACTGGCGGGTGGCGCTGTCGCCCAAGGTGCCCGGCGCCATAGAGGTGCGACGCACCGAGGGCGGCATCCGCACCTGGGCCGCCGAACCGGGCGAATATTATCACGCCTTCGACGGCGCCTATGGCGGCCTGTGGCGCCGCTCGGATCGGCCGCCCAATCTCCTGTGCGGCATCGGCTTCTCCAGCCAGGGCACCTTCGTGGGCGATTCCTACCGGCAGTCGCCGGCGGCGCGCGACAACACCCATGCCTGGGTGTTCGAAGGCGTGAAGGACGAGCTGTTCGGCGGCTACGGCTTCTCGGGCGGCGGTGCGGCGGGTTTCGAACTCGACCGGCTCGACCATCGGCTGGGCAGCCCGCTCAACGCGGTGGTGCTGGCGTCATCGGAAGGGCACGACCGCAAGAACTTCGTCGTCGTGCACGAGGAGCGGCTGGGCTTCACGACCACAATTCCCGGCCAGACCTTGGAGCAGCTGATCCGCGCCGACATGACCTATATCGAGAAGCCCAAGGGCGGCGCGGTCTTCTCGGTGGGCTCGATCACCTATTGCGGCAGCCTGCCCCACAACAAGTTCGACAACGACGTGTCGCGGCTCACCTTCAACGTGCTGAACCGGTTCGGCGAGCTCGGCCTCAAATGGCCTTTTTGACCTCGGGCGTCAGCCGCGCCAGCAGGCCGCGCGTCGCCGACTCGATCATGCCGATGGCGCGCTCGTAGTCGTCGGCGGTGCCGCCGTACGGGTCCGGGATGTCGAGGATGCCGAGCGGCGGGGCGTAGCTCATCAGGAGCTGCGGCTTGTCGGCAAGATCGCGCGGCGCCAGCCAGCGCATCTCGACCAGGTGGCCGCGCGTCATCGCCAGCACATAGTCGAAGTGCTTGATGTCCTCGCCCGTGATCTGGCGGGCGCGAATGCCCGTGATGTCGTAGCCGCGCGCGGCGGCCGCATCGATGGCGGGCTGGGTCGGCGGCTGGCCGACATGGCTGGCGCCGGTGCCGGCGGAATCGATCTCGAAGGCGTCGGCGATGCCGGCCTTGGTGGCCAGGGTGCGGAACACGCCCTCGGCCGTGGGCGAACGGCAGAGATTTGCGGTGCAGACGAACAGGATGCCAATGGTCATGGTCGCGGACCCTAGCACGGCGCTAGATTGGCGGCATGCACCAGGATTTCTTTCCACCCGGCATTGCGGTGCTGACCGGCGCCGGCATCTCCAAGGAAAGCGGGATCGACACATTCCGCGACGCGGACGGGCTGTGGACGCGCGTCAACCTGGAGGAGGTTGCGACCATCGAGGCCTGGCACCGCGACAAGAAGAAGGTGCTCGACTTCTACAATGAGACGCGCGGCATGTTCCGCGCCGCCGGTATCCATCCCAACGACGCCCACAAGGCACTGGCCCGGCTCGAACGCGAGTATGAGGGCGAGGTCACGATCATCACCCAGAACATCGACCTGCTGCACGAGCAGGCCGGATCGAAGCGGGTGATCCACATGCATGGGCGCGACGGCGAAATCCGCTGCATGGCCTGCAAGACGGTATTCGAGTCCGAGCAGGACCTGACGCCGGCCTCGGTCTGTCCCAACTGCAAGTCCATCGGCGAGCTGCGGCCCAACATCGTCTGGTTCGGCGAGATGCCGATGCATCTGGAAGAGATCTACGAGGTGCTGGAGCGCTGCGGCCTCTTCCTGGCGATCGGCACGTCGGGCGAGGTCTATCCCGCCGCCGGCTTCGTGCTGCATGTGCGCCGCCACGTGCCGCGTGCCCTTTCGGTGGAACTCAATCTCGCGCCGACAGACAACAAGAGCCTGTTCCACGAACACATCTATGGTCCTGCCACGGAGATCGTGCCGCCCTATGTCGAGCGCGTGCTGAAGCAGGGCTGGCGATAGAACGACAAGAAGAGACGGAGGAAGACATGCCCGACATGACTCATGTGCCGCATGGCGCGCACCACATCGCCACCGATGCGCACGGCCAGAATTTCTATGCGATCGACCGCCAGTTCCAGGACCTGATGCGGCTCTACATGGAGCCCGGCTTGCGCGCGCAGATCACGCCGCACTTCGAGCGTCTCGGCGCACTGGCCGGCGGCCGGCTGGACGAGCTGGCGATGGTCGCGGACAAGCATCCGCCGGTGCTGCAGCCGCGCGACCGCTTCGGCCGCGACGAGGACTGGATCGACTATCACCCCGCCTATCGCGAGATGGAGAAGATCGCCTTCGAGGACTTCGGCATGCACGCGATGAGCCATCGCGCCGGCGTGCTCGGCATGGAGGCGCCCGCGCATCCGCTGGTGAAGTACGGCATCACCTATCTGTTCGTGCAGGGCGAGTTCGGGCTGATGTGCCCGGTCTCGGTGTCGGACACGTCGAACTTCATCATCAAGCGCTACGGCTCGCCGGCGCTGAAGAAGATGCTGCTCGACCGGCTGCTGAGCCAGGACCCGGCGACGATGCTGAAGGGCACGCAGTTCATGACCGAGAAGGCCGGCGGCTCCGACGTCGGCGCGCTTGAGACCGAGGCCGAGCGCGTGGGCGTCGGCCCCGACGGCGTCGAGCGCTGGAAGCTCTATGGCCAGAAATGGTTCTGCAGCCACGCCGATGCCGACGTGGCCGTAATGCTGGCGCGGCCGCGCGGCGCCGCGCCGGGCACCTCGGGCCTCGGCCTGTTCGCGCTGCCGCGGCGGCTGGAGGACGGCAGCCGCAACAGCTACCGGATCGTGCGTCTCAAGGACAAGCTCGGCACGCGCTCGATGGCGTCGGGCGAGATCATCCTCGACGGCGCCACCGCCTATCTCGTGGGCGACGTGAACCGCGGCTTCAAGCAGATGATGGAGCAGGTGAACCTGTCGCGGCTGAGCCACGGCGTGCGCGCCGCCTCGATGATGCGCCGCTGCCTCAACGAGGCGCTGGCCGCCGCGCGCGGCCGCCGCGCCTTCGGCCGCGCCATCGCCGAGTATCCACTGCTGCGCCGTCAGCTCATGAAGATCATGCTGCCGACCGAGCAGGCGCTGTCGATGTACGCCTTTTCCGCCGACGCGATGGGTCGCGCCGATAAAGGTGACAAGGACGCCGCGAACCTGCTGCGCATCCTGACGCCGGTCTACAAGTTCCGCGCCTGCCGCGACAACATCCCGGTCGCCAGCGCCGCGCTCGAGGTCAAGGGCGGGCTGGGCTACATCGAGGAATGGGTGACCGCGCGCCTCGTCCGCGACGCGCAGATCGGCACCTTGTGGGAAGGCACCTCCAACATCAACGCGCTGGACGTGGTGCAGCGCGCCGTCGGCAAGTCGGGCGGCCACAAGACGCTCTCCGCCGCACTCAAGGCGAAGTACGAACCGAGCGGCGCACTGCCCGGCCAGTACAAGGGCCTGCTGGGTGCGACGCTCGACCGGGTCGAACGCTTCGTTGAAGCCGTCGCCGCCGACCCGAAGCAGGAAAAACGCTCCCGCCTCGCCGCCGGCGCCCTCTATCACGCTACGACCGCCGCGCTCCTCGCCTGGGAAGGCGCAACCCTGGGCGCCGAAGGCGGCGACGCCCGCCGCCTGCTCCTGTCTCGCTTGGTCATCGAACACCGGTTGGCGCCACAGGACCCGCTATCGCTGGGCGAGTCCGGCTGGGAGGAAGAGGCGATGAACCTCCTCCTCGACGACGCGCCCGTGCCGCTCGCGAAGGCGGCGGCATTGCTTTCATAACGGACCGCGGGCCTCCCGGCCCGCTCAAGATCATGAGGCGGGCCGGGAGGCCCGCGGTCCGATGATCTCTTCGGTGTGCTCGCCGAGCAACGGCTCGCGATAGACCGGGCTTGAAGGTTCGTCCTTGAAGCGGACGACGGGGCCGAAGTGGAGGCGGCCGTGGTCGTCGGTCACCATGAAGCCGCGCTTGGCGAGGTTGGCGTCGGCGATGGCTTCGGGGAGCGTGTTCACTGGGCCGTAGCAGATGTCGAGCTTGGCGAGCGTGTCCATCCAGTGGGCGAGCGGCTGCGCGCGAAAGGTTTCGGCGAGGAAGTCGACCACCGGCTTCTGGTGTACGCCGGGCCATTCGCACAGGGAGGCCATCTCGGGCTTTCCGAGCGCGCCCAGCAGGTTCTTGATGAACTTCATCTCCTGGCCCGCGAGCACAAGCTGGCGGCCGTCGGACGTGTCGTAGACGCGATAGAAAGCCGAGCCGCCGGTCGTGCGCTGCTGCTTCACGTCGGGATGCCGGTTCTCGGCGAAGGCCGTGCCGACCACGTTGGCACAGGAAGCCATCAGCGATTCGTGCATCGACACGTCGATATAGTCGCCACGGCCGGTGTCCTTGCGCCGCAGCAGCGCCATCAGCACGCCGGATAGTCCATAGAGGCCGCTCACCAGGTCGGCGACCGGGATGCCGGGGATCGCCGGCCGACCGTCGTCGCCAAGCGTCAGGCTCAGCACGCCGGTCATGGCTTCGAGCGCGAGGTCGTGCGCGGCGCGGCCGGGATAGGCGCCGTCCTGGCCGAAGGCGCTGATCGAGCAATAGACGATGCCGGGATTCTTCGCCGCGACGGCCTCATAGCCGATGCCGAAACGCGCGGCGACGCCCGGGCGAAACGATTCGACCAGCACGTCGGCCTCGCAGGCGAGGCGGAACAGATCGGCGCGGCCCTGCTCGCTCTTGAGGTCGAGCACGACGCTCTTCTTGCCGCGGCCCATGTTGCGGAAAAACACCGAGGTGCGCGCGTCGGGCGGCAGGATGTGGCGGCCGGGATCGCCCTCGCCCGGCGGCTCGACCTTGATCACCTCGGCGCCATGATCGGCGAGCGACGTGGTGAGATAGGGCCCCGGCAGGAACCAGGAGAGATCGACGACCTTGATGCCCTGAAGTTTCATCGTGATTTGTCCAGCAATGCGTCGTTGTCGGCGCCGAGCGGCGCACAGGCGGACTGCGCCAGCCGCTCGCCGTCGATGCGCAGGGGATTGGCGAGAACCCGCAGCTCGCCCTTCACCGGATGCGGCACGGACGAGACCATGCCGGTGTTGCGCGCGAAGTCGCTGTCGAGCGCCTGGTCGAGGCGATAAACCGGCGCGGCGGGCAGCAGGCCGTTCGTTGCGGCGAGCCACTCCGCCGTCGTGCGCGTGCGGAACGTCGCGTCGAGTTCGTCGGACATGGCGGCGCGATTGCGGGCGCGCGTGTTGGGATCGGGAAAGCGCGGATCGGCCAGAAGATCGCTGCGGCCCGTGACCTCGCAGAGGTTCAGCCAGAATTTCTGCGTCATGCACATGATGAAGATCCAGCCATCCTTCGTCGGGAAGGTCTGGACCGGCGCCAGCGAGAGATGCGCGCTTCGAGGAACGCGCGGCGAGACATCGCCCTCGTTCAGGTACCAGAGGCCGGGATAGGTGAGCTGGTGCATGGCGACGTCGTAGAGGCAGGTATCGACGTCGCAGCCCTTGCCGGTGGTGCGGGCGCGCAGCAGGCAGCTTAGAAGGCCGACGATGCCGGTGAGGCCGCTCATGCTGTCGATCATCGAGACGCCGACGCGAGTCGGCGGCCCGTCGGGCTCGCCGGTCAGTTCCATCAGCCCGGCCTCGGCCTGCATCAGGAAGTCGTAGCCCGGCCAGTCCTTGCGCTCGTTGTCGCGACCGTAGGCGGAGATGTGCAGACAGACGATCGACGGCTTCAGATGTTTCAAGCTCGCATAGTCGATGCCGAGCTTGGCGGGCTGGGTGCCGCGCATGTTGTTCACGACACAGTCGGCGCCCTTCACCAGCGCCTCAAACTGGCGGCGTCCCTCTTCAGACTTCATGTCGAGGGTCACGCTCTTCTTGCCGAGGTTCCACGCCTGGAAATACTCGCTGTCGTTCTCCCCGAGCTTGTACGGCCCGACCTGCCGCGAGGGATCGCCGCCCTGCGGCGCCTCGATCTTGATCACCTCGGCGCCAAGTTCGGCCAAAAACATCGTGCCGTAGGGACCGGCGCCGAACTGCTCCAGGGTGAGGACGCGGATGCCTTCGAGCGGCTTGCCGTTCGCGCTCACGAGATCGGATTCCGCTTCACCAGCTGCCGCGCGATGATGATGCGCTGCATCTCGTTGGTACCCTCGCCGATGCAGGTGAGCGGCGCGTCGCGATAGAGCCGCTCGATGTCGTATTCCTTCGAGTAGCCGTAGGCGCCGTGGATGCGCATCGATTCGATGCTGTTCTCCAGCGCCGCTTCGGACGAGAAATACTTCGCCATGCCGGCTTCCATGTCGCAACGTTCGCCGCGATCGAAGATGGCGGCGGCGTCCAAGGTCAGCAGGCGCGCGGCGCGGGCGCGCGTGGCCATCTCGCCGAGCTTGAGCTGGATCGCCTGGTGCTCGCAGATCGGCTTGCCGAAGGTCTTGCGCATCTGCGAATAGCTGGTCGCGAGCCTCAGCGCGCCCTCGGCGATGCCGACGCCACGCGAGGCGACGTTGATGCGGCCGAGTTCCAAGCCGCCAGCGACCTGCGCGAAGCCCTGGCCCTCGACCTCGCCGATCAGGTGATCGGCCGGGATCTTGTAGTCCTCGAACACCAGCTCGCCCGAATCGATCGACTTGTAGCCGAGCTTCTCCAGCTTGCGGCCGACCGTGAAGCCCGGCCCCTTGGGCGTGATGAACAGGCTCATGCCGGTGTGGCGCGGATTGGCCTCGGGATTGGTCTTCACCAGCATGGCGAAGCAGTGGCCCTCGATGCCGTTGGAGATCCAGGTCTTGGTGCCGTTGATGACGTAACCGTCATTGCCGTCGCGCTTGGCGACCATGCGAATGGACTGGAGATCGGTACCGGCATCGGGCTCGGTGAGCGCCAGTCCGCCGCGGATCTCGCCTGAGGCGAATTTCGGCAGCCAGTGTTCCTTCTGCCGCGGCGTGCCGAACTTCTCGACCGCCAGCGCCAGCATCAGGTGGGAGTTGAAGATGCCGGTGATCGCCATCCACACCGAGGAGATGCGCATCACGATCTCGGCGTAGGTCGTGGCCGGAAGACCGAGGCCGCCATATTCCGGGCTGATCGTGGCGCCGAACAGGCCGAGTTCCTTCATCTGCTCGACGATCTCGGCCGGCCACTTGTCGGCGTGGTCGAATTCCTTCACCCGCGGCGCCACCTCGCGCTCGATCCACCGGTCGATCGTGTCGAACAGTTGTGCTTCGTCGGCCTTGTCGATCGTCTTCATTCAGTCCTCCCGCCTCCATCATGCCCGACGGCGGGGAGCGGACAAGGCCGGGGAGCCTCAGGACGAAATCTGGCGGCCCAGAAGCTGGCGGATGCGAAGTTCGAGATTGCCGTGGTTATAAGGTTTGGCGATGAGCGGCCCGTCCTCGCAGAGATGTCCCGCTTCCTTGGCGGAGCGCGCCACGCCGGACGTCAGGATCACCTTCACACCAGGCCGCTCGCGTCGCACCCATTGCGCCAGGCCGAAACCGTCGACCTCGCCCGGCATGTGGATGTCGGAGAAGACAACCTCGACCGCCACGCCGGCCTGAAGGACCTCGATCGCCTCGTCGCCGCTGCCGGCCTCGACGACGCGATAGCCGCATTCGCGGAGATAGTTGGCGACGGACATGCGAATGAGCACTTCGTCATCGACGACGAGAATGGTCGCTTCGGGGGCAGCTACGGGCTCGCCCGACGACTCTCGTGCTTCATTCATCCAGGCGGAACGCGGCGCGACACCTTTTGTTCCGCGATCCGGGCCCCTATGCGGCCCGCCGCCGCTGGTGCATCATCCCGACTGAAAAGATATTCCCGAGATAAAGGAAAAAGACATGAGGAGACGTCACTTTACCGCCGGACTGGCGACCCTGCCGTTCGTGCCGACCTTTGCGCTGGCGCAGGGCGACGACTGGCCCAACCGCAATGTCCGTATCGTCTGCCCGTTCACCCCCGGCGGGTCGCAGGACAATATCGCGCGTCGTCTCGCGGTGAAGCTCAGCGATGAACTCGGCCAGACCTTCGTGGTCGAGAACCGCACCGGCGCCGGCGGCTCGATCGCCGCCGACAACGTCGCCAAGTCGCCGCCCGACGGCTATTCGGTGCTTTTAGGCAACATCGGCAGCCACGCGCTGGTGCCGCACCTCTATCGCAAGCCGGCCTACAATGCCGTCACCGACCTCGAGACGGTGGCGTGGATCGGCACGCAGCCCAACCTGCTGTGCTGCAGCCCCGGTTTCGAGCACGACACGCTGCCCAAGCTGATCGCGGCGGCGAAGAAGGAGCCCGGTAAGTATTCGTTCGGCTCCTCGGGCCTCGGCACCTCGCCGACGCTGACGATGGAGCTGTTCAAGCAGAAGACCGGCTGCGACATCACCTTCATCAGCTATCGCGGCGCCGCCGCGGCCGCCGCCGACGTGCTGGCCGGCCACGTGCCGATGGTGATCTCCAACATCGATTCGCTGATGGGCCAGGTGAGCGCCGGCAAGCTGAAGCCGATGGCGTCGAGCGGCGCCAAGCGGTCGCCGGTGGTGCCCAATACGCCGACCTTCGCGGAAGAGGTCTCGCCCGATCTCGTCGTGACTTCGTGGTCGATCTGGGCGGTGCCGACCGGCACGCCCGCGAAGATCAAGGACAAGCTGCGCAATGCGACGGAGAAGGCGCTGAAGTCGCCGGACGTTCTGGAGAGCATGAAGGCCGGCGGCTTCGAGCCCGGCATCATGACGGTCCCCGAGATCGACGCCTACATCCAGACCGAGATCAAGCGCTGGGGCGAGGTCATTCGTGCCGCGGGCATCAAGCCGGAATAGCCACGTCATTCCGGATCTGCTGGCACCAGGTCTCGACCTGGTGTTCTGCGGCACCGCGCCCAGCCCCGCTTCGTTCAAGGCGCGGGCCTACTATGCCAATCCCGGCAATTCCTTCTGGCCGACCCTGCATGCGGTCGGCCTGACGCCCGAGCGGCTGGCGCCGGAGCGGTTCCCGGAGCTGCTGGGTCTCGGCCTGGGACTGACCGACCTCAACAAGACCGAGGTCGGCTCGGACCACGAGTTGACGCCCGAGGCGATGGACGCGCAGTCGCTGCATGCCAAGCTGCGGCGCTTCCGCCCCGCCGCCATCGCCTTCACGTCGAAGAACGCCGCCTCGCTGGCGCTCGGCATCAAGGCGCCGTCCTACGGGCGGCAGGTCGGCCTGCTCGAAGGCGCGGTCGCCTTCGTGCTGTCCTCGCCCTCGGGCCGCGCGCGCTCCTTCTGGACCTTGGAACCGTGGAAAGAGGCGGCAAATTTTGTCGCCGAACGGCGACATTTAAAAAGGCGATTCGCGTGATCTTCGGCCGCCGCGTGGCCCTCGGGGCCTTGATCGGCCTGCCGGCGCTGGCCCATGCGCAGGACGCGACGACCCTGCGCGAGCTCGCGCGGCGCGCCACGATCTACCTCTTCCCGGTCTACGAGATGTATCGCGCGCGCTGGCGCGCCACCGTCGACGAGAGCAACCCGCAGCGCCAGCGGCTGAACCGTTTCCGTCACAATCCGACGCTCGCCGATGCGCGCACGCGCGACGTGACGACGCCCAACGCCGACACGCTCTATTCGTCGGCCTGGCTCGACCTCTCGCTGGAGCCGCTGTTCCTCACCGTGCCGCCGGTCGGCGATCTTTATTACAGCTACGCCTTCATCGACCTGTTCACCGACAACTTCCTGGTCGTCAGCCATCGCCGGCAGGCGAGCGGCCTCGCAACGCACATGATCGTCGGCCCGACCTGGAAGGGCGATGCGCCCAGCGACGTGACGCTGGTGCGCGCGCCCACCAACTCGGCGTGGCTGCTGGGCCGCATCCTGGTCGATGGGCCGGAGGAACTGGCGCGCGTGCGCATCCTGCAGAACCGCGTGCTGCTCGAGACGCCCGACATGCGCAACGAGCGGCGCATCCTCGAGGCCGGCGAGCTGATGCGCTTCCGCACGCAGGCGCCGCCCGAGCCCGTCGCCGACTGGCCGGCCGCGCATCCAGGCGAGCCGTTCGACCTGTTCGACATCGGCATGCGCGCCCTGGCCGAGAGCCCGTTGCCCGAGCGCGACCGCACATTGTTCGAGACGCTGGCGCCGCTGAAGCTGAAGCCCGGACGCAAGTTCGACCAGCGCGCCTTCAGCGAGGGCGAGCAGCGGGCCATCCGTGCCGGCATCGAACAGGGGCACGCCGACATCCGCGCCGCCGCCGGACGCGGCCGAACGATCGATGGCTGGACCTACGGCGAGCGGAACCTCGGCAATTTCGGCGACGACTATCTCTATCGCGCCGCCACGGCGCTGACGGCGCTGGGCGCGCTGATGCCGGGCGAAGCGATCTACGTGACCTGCGCCGTCGACGCGGAACGCTGGCCGCTCACCGGCGCCTCACGCTACACGCTCACCTTTCCCGGCGATGGCCTGCCGCCCGCGCACGCCTTCTGGTCGCTGTCGGCCTACGAGACGACACCGGACGGTCGCGCCTTCTTCGTCGACAATCCGATCGAACGCTATTCGATCGGCGATCGCACGCAGGGACTGGTGCGCGGCACCGACGGGTCGCTCACGATCTACATCCAGCACGACAGGCCAAGGGATGAGCGCGCCGCCAACTGGCTGCCCGCGCCCGCGGGAGCGATGCGGCTGGTGCTGCGCGCCTACCAGCCCGGCGACGCGCTGATCGAGGGTCGCTACCGCGTGCCGGCTGTGGTGCGGCGCAACTCCTTACCCTGACCGGCGTTGCTCCTGCGAACAAGCAGGAGCCCACATGACCGACATCTCCCGCCGCTCCCTGGCCGCGGGCGCCGGCCTGCTGGCTGGCGCCCTGGCACTTGGTGCACGCGCCCAGCAAACGGCCCCCCAGCTCGCGAGCGCCCTCGCCGTTCCGAAGGTGACGCCGAAGCCGCTGATCTTCAATCCGGAGAAGGTGAAGGGCCTGTCGGCCAACCTGCTGCGCAGCCATCACGACAACGAATATGCCGGCATGGTGAAGAAGCTGAACGCGATCGGCGAGGAACTGTCGAAGCTCGATGTCGCCGAAACGCCGCCGGAGAAGTGGGGCGAACTGAAGCGCGACGAACAGATCGCCTACAATTCCACAATCCTGCACGAAATCTATTTCGATGGGATCGCCGAGGCGCCGACCCAGCCGTCGGGCCTGCTCGCCCAGGCGATGTCGCGCGACTTCGGCGGCTTCGATCGCTGGAAGGCGGAGTTCACCGGCACGGGGAAGTCGCTGTCCTCGGGCACCGGCTGGGTGATCCTGGCCTACGCGCCGCGCGACAAGCGGCTGTTCAACTTCAGGGCCGCCGACGATTCGGCATCACCGGCCGGCGGTGTCCCCGTGCTCGCCATGGATATGTACGAACATGCCTACGCGGCCGACTACGGCGGCGACACGGCGAAATACATCGATGCCTATGTGCAGGCGATCAAGTGGACGAATGCCGAGCGCCTCTATCGCGAGGCGATGCGGGTATAAGGCAAACGTCAAAACACCGTCGTCCTGAGCGAAGCGCCGCAGGCGCGTAGTCGAAGGACCTCATTTTCCGGCGCACGACGCGTCGAAACGAAAAGAGGTCCTTCGACTACGCTGCCCTTCGGGCAGCTTCGCTCAGGACGACGGGGTTATGCGCCCGGCTGGCTGCGCTGCGATTCTTCCTCGGCCTTGGCTTCGATCGCTTCCATGTCGTCGTCGCTCAGGCCGAAGTGATGGCCGATCTCGTGGATCAGCACATGGCGCACGATGTGCGGCAGGTCCTCGCCCGACTCGCACCAGTAATCGAGGATCGGACGGCGATAGAGGAAGATGCGGTCGATGTCGTTGGCGACATGGCCCGCACCACGCTCCATCATCGACACGCCTTGATAGAGACCGAGCAGGTCGAACGGCGTATCGAGGTCCATCTGCTTCTCGACCTCGTCGGACGGGAAGTCGTCGACCTGGATTCGCACGTTGCCGACATGCCGACGAAACTCTTCGGGAATCGTCGCGAGCGCTTCTGCAGCGATCGCTTCGAAATCTTCGAGCGAGGGCGCAAGGCCGAAACAGGGCGTACGCCGAGGGTTATTGAAGACCGGCATGACTCCCCCTTATAGGACCAGCGCGCCCTCGCCAAGCGCCCCGTCGTGATCGTTTGTGTACCTTCCCATCTTGAAGTTTGGCGCGGTATTCGCATGATCGCCTTCTTCATCGATCCGCATTAAGCTCGCCGCCGCATATGCTCAAATTTCTTGTCCGTCGCCTGATCGTGGCGCTGCTCGTCGCGGCGACGGTCATGACCCTCGCCTTCATCCTCACGCGGCTGTCGGGCGACCTCGCCATCTCGATCGCGGGCCCCAACGCCACGCAGGCCGACATCGAGGCCGTGCGCAAGGCCTATGGCCTCGACCGGCCGGTGCTCGAACAGTTCTTCGACTGGGTCGGCCGCGCCCTGACCGGCGACCTCGGCAACAGCTACTTCTTCCAGACGCGCGTCTCGACCCTGATCGCCGAGCGCATGCCGGTGACCCTGACGCTCGGCCTCACCGGCCTCTCGCTCGCGCTGCTCATCTCGATCCCCATGGGCATCCTCGCGGCGGTGCGCGAGAACACCAACTTCGACCGCGCGGTCCAAATGGTCGCGTTGATCGGCCAGGCGATGCCCTCGTTCTGGCTCGGGCTGCTGCTGATGATCCTCTTCGGCCTCACCCTGGGCTGGCTGCCGATCTCGGGCACCGGCTCGTGGGAGAATTTCGTGATGCCGGGCATCGTGCTCGCCTTCTCCGCGGTCCCGGCCCTCACCCGCCTGACGCGCGCCGGCATGATCCAGGCGATGAGCAGCGATTATATCCGCACCGCCCGCGCCAAGGGCCTGTCGCGCGCCTCCATCCTGTTGAAGCATGCGCTGCGCAACGCCGCGATCCCGGTCGTCGCGATCGCCGCCGTGCAGCTCGGCTTCATGCTGGGCGGCTCGATCGTGATCGAACAGGTCTTCGCGCTGCACGGCGTCGGCTTCCTCGCGTGGGAGAGCATCGCCAAGAACGACTTCCCGGTCGTGCAGGCCGTCGTGCTGGTGCTGGCCGTCATCTACGTCGCCCTGACCATGGTTTCCGATCTGATGAACGCTGTGCTCGATCCCAGGCTACGCGCGTGAGCGCCGCCGTTTCGGTAAATGCCGGCCCGCGTCGGGGCTGGAAGAGTGCGGGCACGTGGATCGGCGCCATCATCGTCGGCCTCGCCCTGATCTGTGCGATCTTCGCGCCGCTCTTGGTGCCGCACGATCCCTTTGCGCAGGACCTCAACCGCCGCCTGCTCGTGCCGTTCTGGATGGAGGGGCACGATCCCCAGTTCATCCTCGGCACCGACCAGCTCGGCCGCGACTATCTCTCGCGCCTGATCTGGGGCTGCCGCATCTCGATGCTGATCGGCGTCACCGTCACGATCGTGTCAGGCCTGATCGGCATCACCATGGGCGTGCTGGGCGGCTTCTTTGGCGGCCGCATCGACGATGCGGTGCTGTTCGCCATCACCACGCGCCTCTCCATTCCTGTCGTGCTGGTCGCGCTGGCCGTCGTCGGCCTGCTCGGCACCTCGATGACCCTGCTGGTGCTGACCCTCGGCCTGCTGCTGTGGGATCGCTTCGCCGTCGTCGCGCGCTCGACCTCCATGCAGGTGCGCAACCTCGACTTCGTGGCCGCCGCCTGGTGCGCCGGCTGCTCGCGCTTTCGCGTGCTGTCGCGCGAAGTGCTGCCCAATATCGCGAGCCACCTCGTCGTCGTGGCGACGCTCGAGATCGCACTCGCCATCCTGCTCGAAGCGACGCTCTCCTTCCTTGGCCTGGGCGTCCCGCCACCGCTGCCCTCGTGGGGCCTGATGATTGCCGAAGCCAAGGACTACATGTTCTTCAGCCCGTGGGTGATCGTGATCCCCGGCGTCGCGCTGTTCGTGCTGGTGCTCGGCATCAACCTTCTGGGCGACGGCCTGCGCGACGCCTTCGGCACGCGGTCGCGCACATGAGCGCGCTTCTCGAAATCGAAAAGCTCGAAGTGGGCTTCGGCGGCCGCACCTCCGCGGTGCGCGGCGCCTCGATCGCGGTCGAACGCGGCGAGACCCATTGCCTGGTGGGCGAATCGGGCTGCGGCAAATCGGTGACCGCGCTCGCGGTCATGAACCTGCTGGCGCGCGGCGGCCATCGCACCGCCAAGCGCCTCGACTTCCAGGGCGAGGACCTGCTGAAGCTCGACGATCGCGGCATGGCGCGCCTGCGCGGCAACGCCATGGCGATGATCTTCCAGGAGCCGATGACCAGCCTCAATCCGGCCTACACGATCGGCTCGCAGATGACCGAGGTGATGCGCCGGCACAAGAAGGTGAGCCAGCGGGTCGCCATCGACCGCGCCGCCGACCTGTTAGGCCGCGTCGGCATCACCGCGCCGGGCCTGCGGCTCGGCCAGTTCCCGCATCAGCTCTCGGGCGGCCTGCGCCAACGAGTCATGATCGCCATGGCGCTGATGTGCGAGCCGCAGCTGCTGATCGCCGACGAGCCGACCACCGCGCTCGACGTCACGGTGCAGGCGCAGATCCTGCGCCTGCTGGCCCAGCTCCAGCGCGATCTCGGCCTCGGCCTGCTGCTGATCACCCACGATCTCGGCATCGTGGCGCGCATCGCCCATCGCGTGTCCGTCATGTACGCGGGTGAAGTCGTGGAGAGCGCGGCCACGGCGCAGCTCTTCGCCGATCCCAAGCATCCCTACACGCGCGGCCTGCTGCAATGCGTCCCGGTGCCGGGCAAGCAGAGCCCGGACGAGCCGCTGGGCTCGATCCCCGGCACGGTGCCGCGCATCGGCCCGGGCTTCGAGGGTTGCGGCTTCCGCGATCGCTGCAGCTTCGCCGACGCAAGCTGCGCCCACACCGTGCCGCACCAGACCGCCGCGCCGGGTCACGACTATCTCTGCCGGTTGGCGCCATGAGCACGAACAAGGCGCTACCCGCGATCGAACTCAAGTCGGTCGGCAAGACCTTCCGTGTCTCCGGCGGCATTTTAGGCAAGGACCGCAAGGTCGTGGCCGTCGACGGCGTCTCCTTCGCCGTGCCGACGGGCGGCGTGATGGGCGTCGTGGGTGAATCCGGTTGCGGCAAATCCACCCTCGCCCGCCTGATCCTGGGCCTGCTCACGCCCGACTCGGGCGACATCGCGGTCGAGGGCCAGAGGGTCGTCGACATGGACCGCAAGGCCCGCGCACGATTGATCCAGCCGGTGTTCCAGGACCCGTTCTCCTCGCTCAATCCGCTGAGCCGCATTCGCGACATCGTGGCGATGCCGCTGCAGGCGCAGGGCACCTTCTCGCGCGCCGAGATCGCCAAGCGCGTCGACGAGATGCTGGCCCGCGTCGGCCTGCCCGGCGAGATGGGCAATCGCCTGCCCGCCGAACTGTCCGGCGGCCAACGCCAGAGGGTTGCCATCGCGCGCGCCTTGGTGCTGCGGCCGCGCATCGTGGTGTGCGACGAGCCGACGTCCGCGCTCGACGTCTCGGTGCAGGCGCAGATCCTGAACCTGCTGGCCGAACTGCGGCGCGATCTCGGCCTCACCTATCTGTTCATCAGCCACAATCTCGCGGTCGTCGAACACGTCGCGACCGAGGTGGCGGTTATGTATCTCGGCCGCATCGTCGAGAAGAAGCCGACGCAGGCGTTGTTCCATCAGCCCGAGCATCCCTACACCAAAGCACTGCTCGCTTCGGTGCTGACGCCCGAGCCCGGCCTCGGCGTGCCCGACGTGGGCCTGGGCGACATCATGCCCGACCCGGCGAACATCCCGCCGGGCTGCCGCTTCCATCCGCGTTGCCCGATCGCCGAACCGCGCTGCTCAACAGAAACGCCGCCGCTCAGGCCTCGGCCCGGCGGCGGCGTGGAGTGTCTGCTGGTTCCTTAGAATCTCTTGGAAAGAGATCCCTCGGCTACGCTCGGGATGACACGCCTTTGGCGTGTCACTTCCACTTCGCCAGATAGAAGCGCGGGAGTTCGTCCGGGTAGGTCTTGAAGTCCAGCGTCTTCGAGAAGGCGTAGGTGTTCACGTAGGTGTTGATCGGCAGCCAGTAGGCCTTCTCGGTCGCGATCTTCACCGCCGCCGAGTAGGCCTTCTTGCGCGCCTCGGTGTTGGAGGTGGCGCCGCCCTCGGCGATCAGCTTCTCGAGCTCGGGGTCCTTCGAGTAGTTGTCGAGCGCACCGGCGCCGAACATGACCGGCAGGATCGCCGACACGTCGTTGATCGAGTAGCTGCCCCAGCTTCCCATGTAGAGCGGCGCCTCGCCCTTCTGGGCCTTCTGGATGGCCGGCGCGACCTGGAGTTGGGTGATCTTGGCGCGGATGCCGACGGCGGTGAGATAGTTCTGGATCGCAGCACCCCACGAGGTCGGCTGCACGTAGCTCACCATCTCGACGTCGAAGCCGTTGGGGAAGCCCGCTTCCGCCAGTAGCGCCTTGGCCTTCGCCGGATCGTAGTCGTACTTCACCGCGGCATCGGCATCGCAGCCGAACTGGCTGGGGAAGCACGGCGCCGGCGGCACGCGGCTGCCGCCGCCGACCAGCTTGTCGGCGAAGGTCTTGCGGTCGACCGCATGCCAGATCGCCTGGCGCACCTTGAGCTTGGTCAGCGGATTGTCGGCGCCGGTGCGGCCGGCGGCATCGATCGAGAGATATCCGACCCTCATCGATTCCTGACGCACGGCCTGGAGGAACGGCATCTTGTTGATGCTGTCGGCCTGGTCGGGGTTGATGTTCCAGATCCAGTCGGCCTTCTGCGCCAGCACCTCGGTCACCGCGGTGGCGAGATCGGGCACGAAGCGGACATGCAGCTTCTTGATCGCCGGCACGCCCTTGGGCGAGCCCTTCCAGTAATCGTCGAAGCGCTCGAAGAAGATCTCCTTGCCCTGGTCGTTCTTCACGATCTTGTACGGGCCGGCGCCGATCGGCTTGGCGGAGAAGCCTTCCGGGCCGACCTTCTCGCGATAGGCCTTGGGATGGATCGGCGTCACCATCGCGAGGTATTCGAGCGCGGCCGGCGTCGGGCGCTTCATCTTGATGCGCACCGTCCAGTCGCCGGTCTTCTCGACCTTGTCGATCCAGGCGTAGTTCGACGGCACCGCGACCTTGGACGCGGGATCGGTCGCCATGCCGATCGTGTAGACCACGTCGTCGGGCGTGAGATCGCTGCCGTCATGGAACTTCACGCCCTTGCGGATCGTAAGATCCAGCGTGTTGTCGTCAGTGAACTTCCAGTCGGTGGCCAGCGACGGCTTCAGCTCGAAGGTCGCGGGATCGCGATGCACCAGCATGTCCCAGGCCTGGTGCGCCAGGATGAGCCCGGTGCGCTGGCTGTTGAAATACATGTCGACGTTGGGCACGGCGTCGTTGAACAGGATGCGCAGCGTATCGGCCGACTTCTGCGCCGATGCGGGCGCGGCAGTGACGGCGCCCAGCGCGGCGGCCGTGCTGGAAATGAGAGCGGTGCGGCGAGTGATTTTCAAGAAAGCCTCCGATTGTTGGGGCGAGCCTAGGCTGCTGCGCTGCGATGAGGCAAGCTTCACGCCAACCGAGGAGAGAACAAATGACCGCCAAACTCGCCGGCAAGGCCCGCACCCAGGCACTCGCCTCCATCAAGAGCTGGAAGAAGGTGCGCGGACGTGACGCCATCCAGAAGAGCTTCAAGTTCGCCGACTTCAACGAAGCCTGGGGCTTCATGACCCGCGTCGCGATGGCCGCCGAAAAGGCCGACCACCATCCGGAATGGTCGAACGTCTACAACAAGGTCGAGATCGTTCTGTCCACGCACGATGCCGGCGGCCTGTCGCTGAAGGACGTGGCGCTGGCGAAGGTGATCGACAAGGTGGCGTAGCCCACTCACCCCGTCGTCCTGAGCGGAGCCGCCCGAAGGGCGGCGCAGTCGAAGGACCTCTTTTCCGACGCACGGTGTGTCGAAGCGAAAAGAGGTCCTTCGACTACGCGCCTGCGGCGCTTCGCTCAGGACGACGGGGTAATTAGGCCTTCACTCCCGACCGCACGACCTCATCGAAATGCTGGCGCACGCGCGCGCCCGAGTGTTCGAGGAGCAGCCGGGCCGCACGCTCGGCGCCTTCGACGTCGCCGGCCGTCACCCGGTCCGCCAAGCGCCGCCAATCGGCTGCGGATTCTTCGCGGCCCGCCAAGGTGAGGAAGCTGCTGGCCTGGCCGCGAATGAGCTGCCACATGCCCATGCCCGCCAGCCGCTTGTACATGTCGGGGAGGTGGTTGTTGCCGCAGCGCTCCGTGAGGAACGTCTGGATGCGCACCGACTGGGTCGCGAAATCCTGCGGCGACATGTCGGCGAGCGCCGCCATCTTCTCGAGTTCGACGACGAGCGCCTCCAGCTCGGCGCGCTGCGCCGGACCGGCCTGCCGCGTGTAGCGACCGGCCGCTACGGAGAGCAGCGCCGCGCGCATCTCGAACAGGTCGTCGAGGTCGCCGCGCGAGAACTCCGCGATCTTCGCGCCCGAGCGGGGGATGCGCACGACATAACCCTGCCGCGCCAGCGCGATCAGCGCCTCGCGCACCGTGGCGCGGCTGACGGCGTGCGTCTGGGCGAGCAGCTCTTCCTTCAGGCGCTCGCCCGGCTTCAGCCGGCCGGTCATCACGTCCTGCAGAATGCGCTCGGCCAGCCGTTCCGGCAGCGACTTCACCTGCCGGCCCAGAGGGGTCTCGGCCAGGTCGTCGACGGATGGGGTGGCGCGGGCGGGGCTGGCGTCCATGAAGTGACGATCCCAATTCTTGTCTGACAATAAACAGTATATTGACCGATAATCGGACGGTTGGATAGACTGGAGCCTTGGGAGAACTCACATGAACTCGCTCGAAATCAC
Organism: Reyranella sp. GW821-FHT12G01; assembly: GCF_058806575.1. Taxonomy (NCBI): domain Bacteria; kingdom Pseudomonadati; phylum Pseudomonadota; class Alphaproteobacteria; order Hyphomicrobiales; family Reyranellaceae; genus Reyranella; species Reyranella sp. GW821-FHT12G01. The sequence goes on along the minus strand of NZ_JBXAPV010000001.1, from coordinate 1,313,894 downwards.
CCCCCTCGGCTTTGCGGCCGGCGCCCAGATCCGCGGCATCGACCTGCGCAAGCCCCTGACCAACTCGCAGCACGAGGAACTCAACAAGGCCTGGCTGGAGCACATCGTCCTGGTGTTCCCCGAGCAGGACCTGACGCCTGAGGAGCAGATCGCCTTCTCGCGCCGCTTCGGCGTGCTCGACAATCACGAGTCGCAGGCGCCCTCGACCCTGCATCCGGATCACCGCGAGATCCTGATCCTGACCAACAAGATGGTCGGCGGCAAGAAGTCGGGCACCCACAATTCGGGCCGCAACTGGCACACCGATCTCAGCTACACGTCCCGCCCCGCCAAGGGCGCGGTCCTTCACTGCAAGGAAAAGCCGCCGGTCGGCGGCGACACGATGTTCGCCAACCTCTACCTCGCGCTCGAGACGCTGACGCCGCCGATCCGCGGCCTGATCGAGAACCTCGAGGCGCTGCACGACGTGTCGATGATCCGCGGCATCGAGGCGCGCGATCCCGCCGACGTGGCCGAGATGAAGCGGCGCAATCCGCCGGTCATCCATCCGGTGGTGCGCACCCATCCCGAGACCGGCCGCAAGTCGCTGCTGGTCAACCAGCGCATCCGCCGCTTCCTCGGCATGTCCGACGAGGAGAGCCAGAGCCTGCTGGCGATGCTCAACGCGCACGCGACTTCGCCGGAGTTCGTCTACCGTCACCGCTGGAGCCTCGGCGACGTGGTGATGTGGGACAATCGCTGCAGCTGCCACGTGGCGCTGGGCGACTTCGACCAGACCAAGCCGCGCGTGATGTTCCGTTGCTCGCTCGAAGGCGAGGTCGAGAGCGGCCGCTTCGCTGCCAACACGGCGGGCAACGACCGTGAATCGATGCTGCAGGCGGTCGCCGCGGTTTCCTGAAGCAAGCTGCCAAGGCTCGCAGACAAGACAAGAAGAACCAATCCGGGAGGATGGACAATGTTGCGCTCTAAATTCGTAGCGCTGCTCGCAGGCGGCGCGATGGCTCTCGCTTTGCCGGCCGCGGCACAGACGCCCGCGTTTCCCGACAAGGCGATCAAACTGGTCGTCGGCTTCCCGCCGGGCGGCGCGACGGACGTGATCGCGCGCCTGCTGGCGCAGGGGCTGACGACCGAACTCGGCCAGAACGTGCTGGTCGAGAACAAGGGTGGCGCCAGCGGCATCATCGCCTCGGAGATGGTCGTGAAGTCGCCGGCCGACGGCTACACCTTGCTGTTTGCGCCGAGCTCGCACGCAACGCTGGGCGCACTCTATCCGAGCCTGTCGTTCGATCCGATCAAGGACTTCACGGCGATCGCCACGGTGGCGCGCACGCCCTACCTGCTGGTCGTTCATCCCGATCTCGGCGTGAAGACGGTGGCCGAACTGATCGCGCTCGCGAAGTCCAAGCCGAACGGCATCGCCTATGCGTCGACCGGCATGGGCACGGCGCAGCATCTCGCGGGCGAAGTCCTGCAGCGCACCGCCGGCGTCCAGATCCTGCACGTCCCCTATCGCGGCAGCGGCGCGGTGCGCGCCGACATCCTCGCAGGCCGCATCCAGACGATGTTCGACAATGTCGCGGTGATGCTGCCTTACGTTCAGCGGGGCGAGATGCGCGCGCTGGCCGTCACTGGCCCCAAGCGCAGCACGCTGGCGCCCGAGCTTCCGACCTTGCGCGAGCTGAACCTTGCCGCTGCCGAGATCGAAGGCTGGTTCATCGTCGTAGGGCCGGCCGGCATGCCCGAGCCCGTCGTGAAGCGCCTGAACGACGCCGTGAACAAGGTCCTCGCTTCGCCGGCCACGGCCGAGCGTCTGGCGACGTTTGGCGCCGAGCCGCTGTCTGGCCCTCCGCAGGATGTCGTCACGCTCGTCAGTGGCGACCGCGACCGCTGGGGCAAGGTGATCCGCGAAGGCAACATCAAGCCGGAATGATCGCGAGCGCAGGCTTGCAGGAAGCCTGCATCTTGAAGCGGACTTAATTCGAGGCTGTGACAAGCGACAGGGCCGCGCTTGTCACCCGGGTGTAACCTCTGGAAATCGGCAAAAGCTTTCCCAGATGGAGCGCTGCGTAGCGTTCATTACCTGGAAGTTCAGCCCAAATGTCGAAGAGTATGTTCACGCTTGCTGCGGCGCTCGCAGCAGTCGCGTTGTCGCCGTTGCCGCTTTCGGCTTCGAGCCTTCCCAGCATCCACGACGTGTACGAAAATCACGATCTCGAGGATTGTACGCTCGAGGTCCCGAACGACACGCCGCTCGCCAGCGGCCGCGTCGTCGCCGTGGACCAGCAGAACGGACGCATCACGCTCGACTATCGTCCGCTCCCGCTGCTGCCCGAGGGCGGCGTGCGGGCCTTCACCGTGGAAGATCCCTCCTCGCTGAAAGGCCTTGGGCCGGGCGATCGCGTCCGCTTCGAGGTCGAGCGCGATGGCCGGGGTTATGTCGTGACGCGCCTGGAGAACAGCAACTAGCTAAGACGAGAGCCGCTTGCGCGCGTGACGCAGCAGCTCGCCGTCGCTCGGCTCGTCCATCGTCTCCACGCCGACCAGCTTCTTCGCAAGCTGCTCGGCGTGACCGACCTTCACATACTTCTCGAAGTCCTGGCGCGGGCCCGTGGGACCCGCGATCATCCAGCCTTCGACCTCGGTCAACTCGGCCAGGATCGCCTCGAAGTATTCGCGATCGTCGCGAACGCGGCCGTTGCCCTCGGCCCTGACCTCGCACTTCTCCACTTCGCCGGAGCCGAAACGGAAGATGTGAGCCTCGTCGGCGTTCAGCCAGACGGCGGCGTGCGGCGCGCTCACATGCCCCTCCCGCGCTCTTCGGCGCCCTGATTGTGCTCACCGCCCGGCTGGGCGATCTCGCGCAGCGCGTTGCCGACCTTGCGGCCGTCATTCTCGTGCGCAGCGACATCGGCCAGCGACAGGATGCCGACGAGGCGCTTGTCGCGATCGATCACCGGCAGGCGGCGCACCTGCAGCTCGCCCATGTTCTTGGCGACGTGCGCGGTGTCCTCGTCGACGAAGCAGTATTTCACGTCCTGGGTCATCACTTCACGGACCTCGGTGTCCGGTCCCTTGCCCTCGCCGATACCGCGCACGGCGATATCGCGGTCGGTGATCATGCCCACCAGCCGGTCGTCCTCGCCGACGGGCAGCAGGCCGGCGTCGATCGCCAGCATCATCCGCGCCGCGTCGGCGATCGTGTGGTCGGGTCGCGCAACACAAACATCTCGCGTCATGGCATCGCTCACTCGCATGGCGTCGCTCCTTTCTCCTTTTGGGTTCAGTGAAAAAACGCCGCTGCAGAGAGTGTGGTTGCGCGACTTTCCATCCCGCGAAAGGTGGCGGCGATTTTGAGTGGCCTCGCCCCACGCCGCAGACGATGCTCCGGCCAACAAGTGTGTGTTGGGAGGAAGATATCGTGGCACAGAGGCGTTCGTTTATTCTGGGTGGACTGGCTGCAACGGCAGCGACGGCGACCGGCTTCGGCGCGCGGGCGCAGGCCTTTCCGACCAAGCAGATCCGTTTCATCGTTCCCTTCGCCGCCGGCGGCAACGCCGACGTGTCGGCGCGTCTCGCGGCCGACGGCATGCAGCGCAAGCTCGGGCAGACCATCATCATCGACAACCGGCCCGGCGCCGGTGGCGTCGTCGGCCAGGAACTGGCGCTGCAGGCGCCGCCCGACGGCTACACGATGGTGATCGCGGGCTTCGGCACGCTGTTCGTCTCGCCGCTGATGGCCGGCAAGCCGTCGATGGTGCCGTCCTTCGCGCCGGTCAGCATGATCAGCACCGTGCCGATGGTCGTCGTCGTGCCGGCCAACAGCCGCTTCAACGACTTCCAGCCCCTCCTCGCCGCCGCCAAGGCCAAGCCCGGCACGATCAGCATGGGTCATGCCGGCAACGGCACGCCGAACCACACCGACATCCTGCGCATGCAGGAGAACGAGAATGTCAGCTTCTCGATCGTCCCCTATCGCGGTTCGGGCGTCGGCCTGAACGACGTGCTGGCCGGACAGATCGACAGCTTCTGCGACCAGCTCTCGAGCTCGCTGCCGCACATCCAGGCGGGCAAGCTGAAGCCGCTCGTCGTGGTCGGCGAGAAGCGCGCGCCGGAAATTCCCAACGTGCCGACCCTGGCCGAAACCGGCTGCAAGCCGTTCGACGGCGGCACGACGCTCGGCATCTACGTTCGACAGGACACGCCGAAGCCGATCATCGACACGCTGAACGCCGCCTGTGTCGCCGCGCTCGCCGAGCCCGCGATCAAGCAGAAGTTCACCGAACTCGGCGCCACGGTGCGTCCGTCGACGCCGGCCGAATTCGTGGCCTTCATGAAGACCGACGAAATCGGCATCGGCGAACTCGCCAAGAAGGGCCTGCTGAAGCCCGAATAAGGCGTGTGAAGGCGAAGACCTACTTGGTCTTCGCCTTGCCCTGCCCCTTCGGATCGCCCGCCTTGCCCTTGGCTTCGGCGTCCTTGAGCATGCCGGCTTCCTCCGAATCGAGCGCCTGCATCGCCTCGCGCGCGGCGCTGTCGACATTGCCCTTCTTCAGGAACTCGGCGGTGCGATTGTTGTAGTCGGCGGTGGCGCTGTAGCTGCCTTCGCCTTCGATCTTGCCGTTGGCTTTGGACTTGTCCATGGCTGGGGCTCCTTCGTTGTTCCTTGCGGGCAACGCGGGAGCCCGCTGATGGTTACGTCAGCAGACCGATCTCGCGATAGAAACGAACGACTCCGGGATGCAACCTTTCGCGACCGGGCGTCACGGCGACCGTGTTGGCCGCCGTCGTGTCGACGAGCTGCGCCGGCGGATTGCCCGCCTGCTGCACGGCCTGCAGCGCCTTCACGATGCGATAGGCAACCGTTTCGTCGAGGCCGGGCCGCGCCAGCACGAAGCTCCAGGAGCCGACCGACGGGATCGCCGCGGTCTGGCCGGGGAAGCTGCCGGCCGCCTGCGTCACCGGCTTCAGGAACTTGTGCTTGGCCAGAATGCGCTGAATCTCGGCGGCATCGGGCGCGATGAAGCGTGCGCCCTCCTTGCTGTTGGCCATGGTCACGAAGCCCGGCCAGCCATTGCCGCCGCCCCACAGCGCGGCCGCACGTCCGTCGAGTACCATCGCCGGGCCATCGCCCGCGCGTTCGAGATAGATCGGTTGGAAGTCCTTCGCCGCATCGAGGCCGAGCCCGTCCATCGCGTAGCGACCGAGGATCACCAGACCCGAACCGCCGGCGCCCCAGGCGATCGGCTTGCCTTTTAAATCGGCGATGCTGCGATAGGGCGAATCGGCGCGCACGACGAACATGCCGGCGGTCGGATACATCGCCGTCAGCACGCGCAGGTCGGCCGGCGCACGGCCGATGCCCTGCAGCACCTCGTGCACGACCTCGCCCTGCACCAGCGCGATGTCGAGCGTGCCGGCCTCGAGCATCGGCACGTTCTCGGTGCTGCCCTTGGTGTTGATCGCCTCGATCTCGAGCGCGGGATCGAAGCGGCGCACGCCCTCGACGAAGGCCGCGCCATAGACCGGGAAGCCGCCACCGGGCGTGGCTGTGCCGAGACGGACTTTCATGGTTTGCGCTCCCCCAGGTGCGGCCGCGAAGAGAAGACCCGCCGTGGCGACGCCCGCCCGCAGCACCCTGCGGCGGCCGGGAAGCGGCCGCGTCGTGCGAAGTCCCTCGCGCGGCCCGCCCATGCGACGCCTAGGTCTTCTTAGTCTCGAAGAAGGGTTCTACGACGCCCTTCAGCTTGATGGTGAGCGGGTTGCCCTTGCGGTCGACCGTCTTGCCGACGGCGACACGGATCCAGCCTTCGCTCACGCAATATTCCTCGACGTTGGTCTTCTCCTGGCCATCGAAGCGGATGCCGATGCCGCGCTGGAGAAGCGCCTCGTCGTAATGCGGGCTCTTCGGGTTGGTGGAGAGGCGGTCGGGGAGCGTGTCGGTCATGGTGTTCCTATAGCATCAACGCGTAGACGATGCCGGCCATCGAACTGGCCAGCAGGACCGGGATCATCCCGAAGCGGAAGCGGAATACAGCAACGGCACAGGCCGCCGCCAGTGCCACGGCCGCGACATTTGCCGACCCCAGCACCGGCATGTCCACGGTGGCACCCAGCAGGCTGACCGGCCGCAGCTCGCCGAACAGCACCTGCAGCCCGAACCAGACGGCGAGATTGAGGATCACGCCCACGATCGCGGCGGTGATGGCGGCCAGCGCGCCCGACAGCGCCTTGTTGTTGCGCAACGCCTCGACATAGGGCGCGCCCACGAAGATCCAGAGGAAGCACGGCACGAAGGTGACCCAGGTGGTGAGCAGCCCGCCCAGCGTCCCGGCGAGCAGCGGATGCAGGCCCTCATGGTCGCGCCAGGCACCGAGGAAGCCCACGAACTGCGTCACCATGATCAGCGGACCGGGCGTCGACTCCGCAAGCCCCAACCCGTCGAGCATTTCGCCGGCAGTGACCCAGCCATACTGGTCGACCGCCTGCTGCGCGACATAGGCCAGCACCGCATAGGCGCCGCCGAAGGTCACGACGGCCATCTTGCTGAAGAACACCGCGATCTGGGTGAACACGTCCTCGGGTCCGCGCAGGACCCATAACAGGCCGACCGGCGCGAGCCAGAGAGCGAGGAAGATCGCGCCGATCGACAGCGACCAGACGAGATTGGGCTTCGCATGCTCGGGCGTCGCTTCGCCCAGCAGCGATTGGGCGTCGCCGAATTGCGCGGACCCGCCGCCATGACCTCCCGCCTGGAACGCCGTCCAGCCGAGCTTCGTGCCGACGAAGCCGATCAACGCCGCGACGACGACGATCAATGGAAACGGCACGCCGTAGAAGAAGATCGCGATGAAGGCGGCGACCGCCAGCAGGCGCATCGCCGTGTTGCGCAGCGCCCGCCGGCCGACACGCAGCACGGCTTCGATCACGATCACCAGCACCGCGGCCTTGAGGCCGAAGAACAGGCCCTGGACGAGACTGACCTTGCCCAGCAGCACATAGACCCACGACAGCGCCATGATCGCGATCATGCCGGGCAACACGAACAGCGTGCCGGCCAGCAGCCCGCCGGCCGTGCGATGCATCAGCCAGCCGATATAGGTCGCGAGCTGCTGCGCCTCGGGACCGGGCAATAGCGTGCAGTAGTTCAGCGCCTGCAGGAACCGCTGCTCGCCGATCCACTTCTTCTCCTCGACGATGATGCGATGCATCACCGCGATCTGGCCCGCCGGACCGCCGAACGACAGCGCGGCCACCCGGAGCCAGACCTTCATCGCTTCCTTGAAGGGGACGCCGTGCTCTCGCGGTTCGCTCACGACTTCCTCGCGGTCGGCGGCCAGTCGTGACCTTCGTCCACCGCATCGCGACACCAGCGATAGAAGGCATCGTAGAGCGCGAGGCCGGCCTCAAGCTGCGCCAGGTCGTCGGAATACATGCGCGAGAGGCCGAGCGACGCCGCGAGCAGGCCGGCCGATTCCGGCGCCAGTTCCGGCTGCGCCGTGTCGGCGCCGCGCACGATCGTCGCCAGCCGCTTCAGCGGTTCGGTCGCCAGGCCGAACTCCTCGACCATGACGTCGAAGGTGCAGAGCTCACCGCGATGGCTCCAGTGCACGTCCTTGTGATCGACGTCGAAAGGCGTCGCGCCGAAGCGGTCGGCGACGTCGAGCACGTCGGCGGGCGCGACGAAGAGGAAGACCGCCTGCGGATCGACGAAGCGGCGGATCAGCCATGGACAGGCAATGCGATCCACCTTGGGCCGGCTGCGGGTCACCCAGACGGTGCGGCCGCTGGCATCTCGACGCGGCAGGCGATCGGCACGCACCGTCGGAAACCGGGCGGCCTGCCACGCAAGGATGCCGCCTTCGAGGATGTCGGCTGGCACACCCTCATGACGCAACCGCGCGGCAACGCCCTGGCTGAGCTTCTGGCCCTTCTTGCAGATCACCACGGCCGGCCGGCGGGCGTCGACGACGCCTGGCCCCCAGGTGGCCACCTCGGCCCAGGGCCGGCGCAATGCGCCCGGCACGAGATACGGATTGGCGGCGAAGTCTTCCTCGGTACAGACGTCTATCAGTACGGGTGAATCGGGGCGGCCGATGAGGCGCGAGAGTTTGTCGGGGGAGATCGTGTTGGGCGAAGGCATGGCGGCGTCCTTGTGAAGTGGGGCAGGACGCGATGCTTCGGCTGTCGCCTCGTGGGGAGACCGCGATCCCCATCCGCAGTAATTTCTAAAGACAGTGCAAATAGTGTCAAGCTTGGCCGATTGCCGCGGCCGCGACCTGACGTTAGTTTGCCCGCGGGATCTTGGGATCGTCGTGCGGGTAAATACCGGGGGTTTTATGGCTTGGGGTCGTCTTGTTCTTATTGCAATGGCCGTCGTCGGTGCGGTCGTGGCGTGCAGCCAGTCCCCGCGGGTCGTGCAGTCGACGGCGCTGATCAAGCGCGCCTACTGGGGCCTGCCGCAGGCGGGTCCGGCCGCCGACGTGACCAGCATGGTGACCTGCCCCGGCGGCTATCCCTGCGACGTGTTCGCCAACGGCCCGGCCTATAACGACAGCCGCTTCGACCTCGCCAAGAAGTTGACGGTGATCTGGACCTGCCAGCCGCAGAACTTCGTGCTGGCCGAGATCGTGCCGCCGACCTTCAAGGTCCAGATGGCCTGCGTCGGCGGAGCGCCGCTCGTGCCGCGCCGCATCGACATCCTCGAAGCCTCGTGGGGCGGCCCGAACTCGACGATCGACGTGACCCAGCAGGTCAAGGACATCTGCGGCGACGGCCCGACGCGCTGCCAGGTGCCGGCGATGGCCTACATCTTCGGCATGCCCGATCGCCTCACCAAGACGCTGCGCATCCGCTACACCTGCAACGGCCAGACGACGCCGGGCCGCCAGGCGACGGAGAACAGCATCGCCGACCTGCGCTGCGAGCAGCGGTCCGATCTCTACTAACGGCTGACGAAACGTCCTAGCGCAGCTCGGCGGGAACGCCGGGCGGCGCCGCGGCGCGCCGGCACTCGCCATGCAGCAGGCCGCCATAGTTGGCGCCCAGCGGCGTCATCGAGAGCGTGCCGTCGTTCCTGTTATAGGTCATCGTGAAGTTCGGGAAGCGCGCGCGCAGCGCCTGGAACGTGATGGCGACGTTCGTGCCGTCGGCCATCGAATTTCCGTCCCAGACACCCGCCGTATTGCGCCGGTCGTCGAACACGACGCTGAAATTGCGCACCTGGCCGCCCTGATCGGTGACCTTGCAGGCGAGCCAGCGCGGCTCGGCCATCGCGGGCGCGGCCAGCACAACCGTGGCCGTCGCCGTCAGCAGTATCGTCGCAAGCCGCATCGTGGCGCCCCCGGAAATGCCGCTTACTTCGGCGCCATGCGAATGGCGCCATCGAGGCGGATCGTCTCGCCGTTCAGCATCGGATTCTCGACGATGCTCATGGCGAGCTGGGCGTATTCCTTGGGGTCGCCGAGGCGCGAGGGGAACGGCACCTGGGCGCCCAGGCTCTTCTGCGCTTCCGCGGGCAGGCTCATCATCATCGGCGTCAGGAACAGGCCGGGCGCGATGGTGCAGACGCGGACGCCGAGGCTCGCGAGGTCGCGCGCGATCGGCAAGGTCATGCCGACGACGCCACCCTTCGACGCGGAATAGGCCGCCTGGCCGATCTGGCCGTCGAACGCCGCGACCGACGCGGTGTTGATGATGACGCCGCGCTCGCCGCCGTCCATCGGCTCGGCCTGGCTCATGGCGTAGGCTGCGACGCGGATCACGTTGAACGTGCCGATCAGGTTGACCTGGATGACCTGGCTGAACATCGCGAGATCGTGCGGGCCGGACTTGGAGATGGTGCGGCCCGAGCGGCCGATGCCGGCGCAGTTCACCACGACGCGCGGGGCGCCCAGCTTCTCGACGACGGTCTTGACCGAGGCCTCGACGCTGCCGGCGTCGCCGACATTGGTCTTCACGAAGATGCCGCCGATTTCCTTGGCCTTCTGCTCGCCCAGTTCGTCCTGCAGGTCGAAGATCGCGACCTTGGCGCCCGCCGCCGCCAGCGCCGACGCCGTGGCGCCGCCCAATCCCGAAGCGCCGCCCGTGATGATGGCGGCCTGACCCTTGACGTTCATCCATGCCCTCCGTGGTTGGGCGCTTTTAGCACGACCGCCCCTCTTGCCAAGCCGGCCCGCCGACCCAACCTTTCACGGCATGAGCGATGAATCGGATCTTGTCCGGAACGAGGCGACCGTGCGCCAGGGCTTCTGGCAGAAGGCGCGCCGGAACCTGGGCCGCGTGCCCTTCACCGAGGACGCGGTCGCGGCCTTTTACTGCGCCAGCGACAGCGCCACGCCGCTGCCGATCCGCGCCACGCTCTTCGGGGCACTGGCCTATTTCGTGCTGCCGTTCGACGTCATTCCCGACATGCTGCTGGGCCTCGGCTTCACCGACGACGCCGCCATCATGGTCGCGGCCTTCACCGCCGCGCGCATGCACATCACCGAGGCGCACCGCGCTCAGGCGCGGGCCTGGCTGCTCAAGGAGCAGGGCCAGGGGGCGGCTTCGTCTGAGGCTTCTCCGGCGGGCTGACCGCTGCAGCGCGCTTGCGCTCGCGCGCGACCACGTGCTCGCGGTGGGCGATGTAGAGCGCCGAGGCGATGACGATGCCGGCGCCGACATAAGTCCACACGACCGGCATCTCGTTCCACATCAGCCAGCCCATGAACACGGCAAAGGGCAGGCGCATGTATTCGAAGGGCGCGATCGCCGACATCTCGCCGGACTTGAAGGCCTGCACCCAGAAATACTGGCCGATCGTGGCGGTGGACGCGATGCCGATCGCCAGCACCCAGCCCCAGAGATCGGGCCAACGCCACACCCAGATCGCCGGCGGCGCCAGGAACAGGGTCGAGAAGATCGCGAACTGCGTCAGGATCATCAGCGGCGATTCCGAGTCGGAAAGCCTCTTCACCAGCAGGATGGAGATCGCCACGCAGGCGGCATTGGCCAGCGCCACCAGCGCGCCGAGCTGCAGGCTGCCCTCGCCCGGCCGCACCATGATGAGCACGCCGACGAAGCCGACGATGGTCGCGGTCCAGCGCCGCCAGCGCACTTTCTCTTTGGCGATGACGGCCGCCACGACGACGGAGAACAACGGCTGCGAGAAAGCGATGGCCGTCGCATCGGCCAGCGGCAGCATCGAGATCGCATAAAAGCCCAGCACCATCGAGGTGGTGCCCATGAAGGTGCGCCAGAAATGACCCTTGATGCGCTGGCTGAGCCAGGGTTTCACCCGGCCCGACAGCATCAGCGGCATCAGCATGATCACCGAGATGATGGCGCGAAAGAACGCCGTCTGGACGCTCTCGACCTGCTCCGACAGCAGGCGAATCATCACGCCGGTCGAAGTGAAGATGAACCCGCCGCTCACCAGCCACAGGGCGCCTTGCACGTTGGGCGGCAGGCGCCGCAGCCAATCGCGCATCAGATCTTCCGCTCGTGACCGACCCAGTAGGGCTCGCGCAGCGTTTTCTTCAGCACCTTGCCGACGGAACTGCGCGGCAGAACGTCGATGAAGTCGACGGTCTTGGGTGCCTTCACGCCGCCCAGCTTCTCCTTGGCAAGCTGGATCAACTCGTCGGCCGGCACCGTCATGCCGGGCTTCAGCTCGACGACGGCCTTCACCGCCTCGCCCCACTTCTCGTCGGGCACGCCGATCACCGCGCAGTCCTGAACCGAAGGATGGCTCCACAGGACCTGCTCGACCTCGCCGGGGAAGACGTTGAAGCCGCCGGAGATGATCATGTCCTTCTTGCGATCGACGATATAGACGAAGCCGTCCTCGTCGATGACGCCGATGTCGCCGGTATGGTGCCAGCCGAAGGCCGAGGCCTCGGCCGTCGCCTCGACGTTGTTGTAGTAGCCCTTCATCACGAGATTGCCGCGCACGACGATCTCGCCGCGCTGCCCACGCGGCAGGAGCTTGCCGGCATCGTCCATGACCTCGAGCCGCACCAGCGGTGAGACCTTGCCGCAGCTTGCGAGCCGGTGACGGTTGTTGGTCTCCAGCGCCGCCACGTGATCGGCCGGCGAGAAGAAGGTGCAGATCATGCAGGCCTCGGCCTGGCCGTAGGTCTGGGTCAGAACCGGGCCGAACACCTTTACCGCCTCGACCAGCTTGTCGACCGACATCGGCGCCGACGCGTAGACGAGATGCTTCAGCGAGCTGTAGTCGTACTTGGCGATGTCGGGATGGGCGAGCAGCATGTAGATCAGGGTTGGCGGCATGTAGACATGCGTGACCTTGTGCTTCTCGATCGCGGCCAGAATGCCGCCGGGATCGGCGGTGCCCATGAAGATATTGGTGCCGCCGAACGCCAGCAGTGGAAACGAGCAGACACCTGCCGCATGCGTCATCGGCGCCACCATCAGATGGACCGGCGGCGACGTCACGGGCATGCAGGCCCAGAAGATCGAGTTCATCGTCTCGATGTTGCCGTTGGTGATCTGCACGCCCTTCGGCCGGCCCGTCGTGCCACCGGAGCTTGCGAGGAAGGCCACGTCGTCCGGCGCGTCCGGCAGGTCCGGCGCCATCTCCTTCTGCGCCGCCAGCCACTCGGCGAAGGACGGCGTGTCGATGCAGATGAAGCCGGTGATGCGCGGACAGGCCTCGCGGATGCGCGGAAGATAGTTTTCGAAGCTCGAATGGTAGAACAGCACCTCAACGTCGGTGTTGTTCAGGATGTAGAGATTCTCCTCCAGCGCGTTGCGCGCATTGACCGGCGCCCAGGTGATCCCGGCCCGCACGATGCCCAGCAGGCAGGCGTAAGCCGCCGCATGGTTGGGACTGTAGACCGCCGCTTTCGAGCCGCGCCCGAGGCCCATGCCCAAAAGCCCGTTGGCGACACGATGCGTCTGCCCCCGCACCTCGCGATAGGTCCAGCCCTGCGTGCCGTCATGCAGGCAATGCCGCTCCGGATAGAGATCGGCGCCGCGGTCGAAATAGTCGATGAGTCTCATCGCGACACCTTCCTACGGATTGGACGCCGGCGGTTTCGTATCCCCCTCGCCCAGCGGCCGTTGCATGAGCACGCTGTCTAGCCAGCGACCGAACTTGAAGCCGACGCTCTTGAAGGTGCCGGTCATTTCGAAGCCGCAGGAGGCGTGGAGGTTGATCGAGGCGACGTGCGCGGAGTCGCCGATCACGGCGATCATCTGGCGGCGGCCGTCGCGGGCGCAGAGGTCGATCAGCGGCACCAGCAGCGCCTTGCCGACACCCTGCCCGACGGCATCCTTGTCGATGTAGATCGAGTTCTCGACGGTGAAGCGATAGGCCGGCCGGGTGCGGTAGAGGCCGGCATAGGCGTAGCCCAGCAGGCGGCCGTCCTTCTCGGCGACGATATAGGGCAGGCCGAGGTCGAGGACGGCGGCGCGGCGCTTCTTCATCTCGGCGAGGTCGGGCGGATCGACCTCGAAGGAGGCCGTGCCGTGCAGCACGTGATGTCCGTAGATCTCGGCGCACCGCGCCACGTCGGCCTCGGTCGAGGCCCTCACCGTCAGTCCGCTCACGTCTAAAAGTCCCCACGCCGGTTTCAGGCGGCGACTATAGACCTATCTGTTGCCACGCCGAACAATGCTGGCATCCGGGCCGTCATACTTGAACAGGGCAGGCGCCAGCGGCAGGCCGGTCTGCAGGCCGTTCAGCGCAACGTCGACCCGCTGGCCGCGATTGTCGATGATCGACCAGCCGCGCAGCACCATCGGGTTCTCGCTGAGGCGCACGATGACCTTGCCCTCGTTCGGCTTCTTGGTCTGGCTCATGGTGAGCTGCAGCATGCCGTCGGCGCGCTCGATCTTCTCGACCGTGAGGTCGCCGCCCTGCAGCACCATCGGCTCGCGCACCAGGAACGACGCGGCGGTCCAGCCGATCGGCCACTGGCCGAAGTCGCGGTTGGCGATGTCCCACATCGTCACCTGGCTGCCGTCGGCCACGATCTTGAGCTGCGAGGGCGGATCGTACTCGAAGCGCATGCGGCCGGGCCGGCTGACCGAGAGCGTGCCCTGCACCACGGTGCCGCCCGGGTTCGACTGGACGAAGCGGGCCTGCATCGTGCGGATGCCGTTGAAGTAGCGTTCCACTTCCGCAACCTGCGGATTGGAAGCTGGCGCCTGCGCCTGTTGCACCGGCGCCTGGGCGTGAGCCTGGACGGTTCCAAGAGCGAGAAGAGCGGCGGAGGAAAGAGCGGCGAGCAGGGTGCGCATGCGGCGGATATGACGGTCGAATACGGCGGAATCAAGCATCGGCGGGCACTTCCCAATCATGTGAACAGACGTTTACCATGCGGCAACCAGCAGGAGGTAACGCCATGCACGTCGGAATGGCTGCAGTCTTCCAGAACACCGGCCGGGCGCTCTCCGACCGCCAGATCTACCTGAACGAGCTGGCGCTGGCGGATATGGCCGAACCGCTGGGCTTCGATTCGATCTGGTCGGTCGAGCATCACTTCACCGACTACACGATGTGCCCCGACGTGGTGCAGTTCCTGTCCTACATGGCCGGTCGCACACGGCATGTACGGCTGGGCTCGATGGTCGTGGTGCTGCCGTGGCACGATCCGATGCGGGTCGCCGAGCAGATCTCGATGCTCGATCACCTCTCGGGCGGCCGCATGATCCTGGGTCTCGGCCGCGGCGCCGGGAAAGTCGAGTTCGACGGGTTCCGCCTCGACATGGGCGACAGCCGCGAGCTGTTCGTCGAATACGGCGAGGCATTGCTGAAAGGCCTCGAGACCGGCGTGATGGAGTACCAAGGCAAGCATTACAGGCAGCCGCCGGTCGAGATCCGCCCCGCGCCGTTTAAAAGCTTCCGCGGGCGCACCTACGCCGCCGCCGTCTCGCCGGAGAGCGCGCGCATCATGGCGCGGCTGGGCGTTGGTCTCCTGATCATCCCGCAGAAGCCATGGCGCGAGGTCGAGAAGGAGCTGACCGAGTACAATTCGCTCTATCGCGAGATCAACGGCACCGACGCGCCGCAGCCGATCTCGGCCGGCTGGACGTTCGTCGACGAGAGCGCCGAGCGGGCGCGCGAGATGGCGGTGAAGTACATCGGCGGCTATTACCGCACGGTGCTCGACCACTATCAGTTCGCCGGCGCGCACATGAAGAACCAGCGCGGCTACGAGTACTACGCCAAGATGAACGAGAAGCTCGCGGTCTATGGCGACCAGAAGGCGATCGAGTTCTTCGCCGACCTGCAGGTCTACGGCACGCCCGAGCAGGTGCATGAGAAGATCCTGGCGATCCACAGGCAGACGAACAATTGCGGCTATGTCGGCGTCTTCTCCTACGCCGGCATGCCGCACGAGGAAGCGGCGCGGAACATGGCGATGTTCGCCCGGACCGTGATGCCCGAGCTGAAGAAATTCGACGCCGGCGCCGCGATCGACCGCGCCGGGCCGCTGCCCGACCTGCGCTTCGCCGCCGCTGCGGAGTAGAGGGCGCGGGATCGATCCGCCTGCTAGGCTGCGGCATGGACGCGATCGCAGCCGATGCTGGCTGATCTAAGGGCGGCGTGGCGCCTGCGCAGCGGGCAGGCCGGGGCCGGACGGCTGGCCGTCCTGACGTTGCTGATCGTGCTGTCCGGCGCGACCGACGGCGTCGGCCTGGCACTCCTCGTGCCGCTGCTGAATTCGCTGGGCGCCACCGATGCCGGCGCGCAGGGCGGGCTGTTCGCCCTGCTGCCGCGATCGCTGCCTGGCCTGTTGCTGGTCTTCCTGGCGGTCGTGCTGGTGCGTGCGCTGCTCGCCCGCGCGCGCCAATTTGCGGCGGCGCGCCTGTCCTTCGACTTCGCCGTGGCGCTGCAGGTCCGCGCCTATGCCGCCATCGCCCACGCCTCGTGGACCTACCTGCGACGCCAGCGCACCGCGGACTTCCATGCGATCTTCTCGACCGAGATCGACCGGGTCGAGCACGCCACCTGGCTCCTGCTCGAGATGCCGGCGCGGCTCTCCATCCTGGTGGCGCATTTCGTCGTCGCTTTCGCGATCGCGCCGGGATTCACCGCGCTCGCCATCGCCTTCGGCGCCGCCCTGGGCTGGCTGATGCGGCACAGGCTGACGGAAAGCCGGCGCTTGGGCGAACTCGCGTCCGAGGCCAACGTCATCATCAGCCGCGAGATCACCGAGTTCCTGCAGGCGCTGAAGCTCACCAAAGCCTATGGCGCGGAGGCGCAGCATGTCCGGGCCTTCGCCGATGCCGCGCGCGGCGCCGAGGGCGCTCACCTCGCGGCAAACCGCCTGCAGGCCAACACCCGCCTCGTGCTCGATTGCGTCGTCGCCGTCGCCCTCGCGGGTTTCCTGTGGCTGGCGGCGAGCTGGGCCGCCCTGCCGCTCGCGGATCTGCTAGTGCTGATCCTGGTGTTCCAGCGGCTGCTGCCGATGCTGCAGAACGTGCAGGAACTCGGCCAGCAGTTCGTCCATGCGTCGCCTGCCTACCGGACCGTCGCCGCTTCCATCGAGGCCTGCGAGGCGGCGGCCGATCCTCAAGGCGCAGACATCGGCCCGCTGGTCGCCTTCGAGCGCGAGATTCGGCTTGAGGAGCTGCGCTTCGGCTACGGCGCGGACGATCCCGACATCCTGCGCGGCATCGACCTCGTGCTGCCCGCGGGCTCGCTCACCGTGCTGTCGGGCGTCTCCGGCGCGGGCAAGAGCACGATCCTCGACCTGTTGGGCGGGCTGTCGGCGCCGCGCTCGGGACGCATCCTGATCGACGGCCGGGAACTCACGCCGCAGATCGCGCCGGCCTGGCGCCGGTCGGTCGGCACGATGGCGCAGGAAGCCTTCCTCTTTCATGCCTCGATCCGGGCCAATCTCGCCTGGGCGCGGCCCGACGCGTCGGACGAGGCGATGCGCGAGGCCCTGCGCGACGCGGGCCTCGCGGACTTCACTGCGGCGCTCCCCCAGGGCCTCGACACGGTCGTCGGCGATCGCGGCGCCAATCTGTCGGGCGGCGAGCGCCAGCGGCTTGCGCTCGCGCGCCTGCTGCTGCGTGCGCCGCGGCTGATCCTGCTCGACGAGCCGGCCAGCGCGCTCGATGCCGGCAACGAGGAACGCATCCTCGAAACGATTGCCGGATTGAAGGGCCGCGCGACGATCGTGCTGGTCACGCATCGTCCCGATGCCATCGCCGCCGCCGACCGGCACGTCCGCCTGGTCGAGGGCCGGCTCGAATAAGAACCGCGTCAGGTCGAACGCAGGTGGCGGAACAGGCCGCGTGTTTCTTCCGGCAGGGTGCCGAGGAATCCCGGTTCGAAGACCAGACGCTGCAGCGTCTCTTTGCGGAAATTGACGGGGTCCTGGTACCAGCAGCGCGCGTAGGTGGCATAGACCATCGGCCGGAGCTGATCAGACCGGTTGGCCAGGCCGCTGTGATAGGTACGGAAGTCCCACAACATGCACGAGCCGCGGGGAACCTGCGGATGCACCGGCTTAGCGCCGCCATGCCCGCCGGTCCGATGACTGCCCGGCCACATCGCCGTGGTTCCCGACACGTCGTCGAGATCCACGAGCGGCAGGCCGAAGGTCAAGGCATAGGACGGCAGCAGCCGCGCGATCTCGGAGTTGAAGAGGATCGGGCCGTCATGATGGATGTGCTGGTCCTCGGCGCCGCTCAGCGAGAGGAAGGCGCCGAACGCATCGATGATCGCGTCGTCGCCGAGGAGCATGCGGACCAGCGCGATCACATAGGGATTGGCGAAGACCTGCGGCGCCCCGAGGTTGCCTGACAGGTGCAGCGGGATCATGAAGCGCCGCTCGCCGACCTCGAGCGAATCGGCGGTCTCCTGGTCCCTGATTTGTTCCTTGTAACGCTCGAAGAACTCCGCATGCAGCGAGCGGATGGTGTCTTCCGGCATGATGTTGTCGAGGATGACATACCCGTGGCGGGTGAACGTCTGGAAGGCTTCCCGGATCTCGTTCGACTGCGCGAGCCCCTCGGTCGAAACGCCTGCAAAATTGATCCGGTTCATCCTACAATCCCCGATGCCCATGGCGGCATCATCCCCGCGGCTAGGCTGTCCCAACAATCGAGGAAGTCAAGGCATTCTGCTATGAGTGTGCGTGCTGTCCTTTCCGGGCCGCCGGCAGGAGTGAGCTTGAACGCCCGACATCGCTACCGCGTCTACGGCCTCGTCATCGAGAGCGAATTGCCGCTGACCTCGGTGCACGAGGCTGCCGGCGACGACGGTGACGCGGATATCGCGGTCGTCCTCGGGTCGGCAGATTATTTCGAGGCGATCAAGCCCGCCGTCACGCCCGATCCCAACGACTGGATCGAGCATCATGTGCTGGCCGACGGCGGCCTCTACATGAAGTCGGAGGAGGTCTTCGAGGCCACGATCTCCGCCGATGGCCGGACCGCGATCTGCCGGAAGCTGGGCGACGTCGATCAACGCGCCTTCGAAGCGAACCTGCTGAACTTCATCGTCAGCGCCTCGCTCACCCTGCAGGGCGAGGAGACGCTGCATGCGACAGTGCTCGACGTCGAGGGGCGCGCCGTCGGCCTGCTCGGCCGCAGCGGCGCCGGCAAGTCGACGCTCGCTTCGTTCCTGATCAGCCGCGGCGCCGACCTGATCACCGACGACATGCTGCGCGTCGGCTTCGCCGACGATGCGCTGCTGGCCTATCCCGGCCCCTACCGGTTGAAGCTGCTCGACGCGCCGGACACGCGCTTCCTGCCCGATGCCGTGGCGGACGGACACTTCAACTCGCTGAGCGGCAAGATCATGGTCCGCCCGCGAAAAGAGATTCGTCGTCAGCGTGCGCCGGCACGGCTCGCGGCCTTGTTTCATCTCGGCGATCCCGACGACGACACGGTCACGGCGATCTCGAGCGTCCGGTTGAAGGGTCTTGAGCTCGCGCGGACTCTCATGGCGTCGGCGATGGACACGCGATACGCAAGGCCTGCGCGCATGGAGCGTCAGATCCGGTTCGCCGCGCGCGTGGCGCACCTGCTGCCGGTGTATGCGCTGCGCTATCCCCGCACCGTCGCAGCACTTGATGGTGTCGTGCGCGAAATCCGCGAGACCATCGGGCCGTGAGCCGCCTCGACGCCTTCTTCGCCCTGCCGCGCGGCGATCGGCTGCTGCTGATCAAGGCCGTCGCGACATTGGTGCTCGTGCGCGGCGCGCTGCATCTCGTCTCGATCGAGCGCCTGCGCGCGTGGAGCGGCCGTCTCCGTCTCCGCTCCGGCGCGCGGCCGGCCGACCGCATCATCCAGGTGGTGCGCATCGCGGCGCGGCGCGTGCCCGGCGTCACCTGCCTCAGCTCGGCTCTCACCTTGCAGCGCCTGCTGGCGTCGGAGGGACATCCCTCGCAGGTCCATATCGGCGTCGCCCGCGACGCCACCGGTTTCCTCGCCCATGCCTGGCTCGTCCACGACGGCGTCGTGGTGATCGGCGAGGAGGAGCAGGAGCGCTACACGAGGCTCACCGCGTGGGACACGCACGAGCCTTCCGGCACGCCGGGTTAGCGTTGTTCGCCGCCATCTTCGGCCCCGAGGCCATTGCCGCACCTCCAGGCTTTCAGATCGTGGGCAAGGCGCGACGCACCGCCTTCCTCAACGGTCCAGGCAGCGCCTTCGAAGCGCTGGGCGAACGTCTCTGGATCGTGGGCTCGATCCGGCTCGATGCCCGCAACGAATTGCGCGATCGGCTCGGTCCATCGGCCGCGACGGCCAGCGATGCGATGCTCTGCCTGCATGCCTATGCGAAGTGGGGCGAGACCTTCACCGGTCTCCTCGCCGGCGATTTCGCCTTCGTCCTGTGGGACGATGAGCGGCAACGCCTGTTCGGCGTGCGCGACCAGTTGGGCGTGCGCACGCTGTTCCATGCACGAACGGCCACGACGCTGCTGCTGAGCGATTCGCTCGACTGGCTCGCGGCACAGACGTCGGCCGCGGACGCGCTCGACGAGTACTGGATCGCGGATTTCCTGACCTTGGGCATGTCGCGCGAATTCGAGCGCACGGTCTATCGCGACATCAAGAGGCTCGCGCCGGCCCATGTGCTGAAGGCCGGCGACGGCGAGCCGTCGCTCCATCGATACTGGCGCCTCGACATCGCCGAGCCGCTGTTCCTTCCCCGGCCCGGCGCCTACACCGAACGCTTCCGCGAACTGCTTGGCCACGCCGTGTCGGACCGGCTGCCGGCCGGCACGGTCGGGATCGCCATGAGCGGCGGTCTCGATTCGACGACGCTGGCGGCGACTGCCGTCGGCGTGACCGAGGATGCGACGCGGGTCGTCGCGGAGTGCCATCACTATGCCGGCCTGGACCTGCGCGAGGATCACTTCGCGTCGCTCGCCGCCCGGCATCTCGGCATCGACCTGCGCATCCGGCCGGTCGACGATCTCGACCTCGATCCGCAGTGGCGTTCGCGTGGCATCCGCTCGCCCGAGCCGACCCAGGCACTGCTCAACGCGCATTTCCTGCAATCGATCGCGCGCGAGCGGGCCGCGCGGTCGACCGTCTGGCTGAACGGCGAGGGACCGGACAATGCGCTGACCCTGGAGCGCGACGCCTATCTGCGCTGGCTGGTGCGGCGCGGGTCGTGGCGGCGGCTGGCCGGCGCGCTGCTCGACTACACCGCGGCCAAGGGGTTCGGCGGCTGGGCGCAGTCGGTGAGCCGCCATGTCGGCCCGGCGCGGACGCCGCCGGCCTCGGCCAGCGCCACGCCTTCCTGGCTTCGGCGGGACTTCGCGGAACGCCTGCGCCTTGCCGAGCGGGCCGACGCGCTGGACGGCGGCGGCGAGGGATCGCACCCGTGGCACCCGACGGCGATCGCCTCCTTCACCAGCCCGATCTGGCAGTCCTTCTTCGACGGCAACGCGTTCGATGCCTCGCTCGGCGGGATCGAATGGCGCTACCCCTATCTCGATCTCCGCGTGCTCACCTTCATGCTGTCGGTGCCGCCGCTCCCCTGGGGCTGGAAGAAGCGGCTGATCCGCGAGGCCATGCAGGGGCGGCTGCCGCAGGAGGTGCTGGGCCGCGAGAAGACCCCCGTCCCGACCGATCCGGCAGCGAAAAGGGCGTGGCCGGAGGGGCTTCCGGAGCTCCCGGAGACGGCCGACGTCAGCCGCTACCTCGATCCGCAATTCCTCAGCCCGCGAGAGGTCTCGGAAGCCGATCTGGAGGCGATTTCTGCAGTCCACACGCTCGACTTCTGGCTGCAGGAAAGACGCCGATAAGCCCGTCCAGCCGCGGTTTATTGCATTTGCCCGGCAATGAAACAGTTGGTAGATTTGGCACTATTCGCTTCAGAGCATGTGGGCAATGGCTGGGTCTTCACCGATCTACAGAAAATCTGTCAGTCAGGTCTCCTGCCGGATCAACGACGAAGTCGCCATTCTGAACCTGGACCGGGCGATCTACTTCGGCCTCCAGGGCGTAGGTGTTCATATCTGGGACTCGCTGGAGCAACCCCGGTCGGTCGAAGATCTTTGCGCTTCGGTCATGGCTGAATTCGAGGTATCGGAGGCCGACTGCCAGGCCGACATCGTGCAAATACTTGGCAACCTCGAGGCCGAAGGCCTCGTTGAGGCGACCCGATAGAGAGACCCGTTAGGGTGAAAGGCTGATCCATGACGGACAATGCGATGCACAAGGACGACGCGGCCACCGAAGGCGGCTCGACCTCTCCCCGCAAGCCCTATGTGAGCCCCGTTCTCACCAAGCTCGGCGCGTTCCATGACGTCACGCTGAGCGTCAGCCAGAACGGCAACCGCGACAACAACTCGCGCGGCCGCAACGACAAGACCGGCCGCGGCGGTCTCGAGGGCCTCGGCGCCCAGCCCCAGGACCCTGCTTCCTGAGACGGGGAGCCTCGCCGGCGGAACCGCCGGCTTCGAGGCGATGACTGAATTCGAGCTCCTCTGCCTCGCGGTCGGACCGCGGCCGGACCTCACGCGCTTCAGGGAACAGCTTCTCAAAGGCATAGACCATCGATCGCTCGCGGCCCTCGCCGCGCGGCATGGCGTGCGGCCCGCCCTGCTCGATTGCCTGGGCAAGGTCTCGTGGGAGACGGTTCCCGAACCTGCGAAAGCCGAGCTGGAGCGCTTTCGCCAGCATCACCTGAGGCGCACCCTCTCACTGGCCGGCGAGCTGCACCGGCTGACGATCGCGCTCTCGGCCTGCGCGATTCCCTTCGTCACCTTCAAGGGACCGACCCTCGCGCTCACCCTCTACGACGGCCTCGCGCGACGCGAATACAACGACCTCGACGTGATCGTGCCGCCGCAGCATGTCGATGCGGCCGAAACCGTGATCGCCTCGCTGGGCTACGCCAGCCTCCAGGGCGACCGCCGCTTCCGGCACACCTTCCTCAGCCCGCAACGGCAGTACGCCTTCACCCGCGAGAGCGACGGCGCGGCGATCGACCTGCATTGGGATTTCAGCGGCGCCCACGCGCCCTTCCCGCTCGCCACGACCGGCCTGTGGGACGCTCCTCCTCTCCTCAACATCGGCGACCGCGCCGTGCCGATCCTGTCCCCTCCCGACCTAGCCCTGCTGCTCGCCGGGCACGGCACGAAGGAAGGCTGGACGATGCTGAAATGGGTGAGCGACTTCGCCCTGCTGCTCGACCGGCATCGCGACCTCGACTGGGCGGCGCTGCACCAGCGCGCCCGCGCCCGCGGATGCGGCGAGGCGATCCTGCTGGGCTGCGCGGTGGCCAACGACTTGCTGGGCGTCGCCCTCCCGGAGGCGCTGGCGCCGCTGGTCACGGCCAACGATCGCGTGCGTGCGCGTGCAGTCGCCGTGAGGGAGGCCATGCATCGGAACCTCCCGCCGTCGGCACAGGTCGAGCATTTTGCAGACCTGATCCTCTGCGACCGACGAATCGACAGGGTGAAGGGCGCCCTGAAACTCGCCTTCACGCCGACCGCCGGCGACTATGCGGCGATGAAGCTACCGCCTGCTTTGTGGGGCGCTTACTATGCGACCCGCCCGTGCCGGCTTGCCTTCAAGGCGGTCCTCGGTCGCTCCTGATCCCGTAAACTGCAGCCGTAATGCCGCTATAATGAAGGCTGACTAAAAGTCCGGCCCGGAGCCCACTCGGGGAATTCGGTCCGGAAATTGCGGAAACGCCGTTGCCCCTGCCCGGCCGGCGCGCCACAAACCGTCGCCCCAACGAGGCGGCCCAAAGAGGAGATCGCGCGATCGCTACTCAATCCGTGCCCCGGTCCCATCCTCCCTTCGAACGAATCGCCCTCCTCCTTCAGGGCGGCGGTGCGCTGGGCTCCTACCAGGCCGGCGTCTACCAGGCGCTGAGCGAAGCCAACCTGCATCCCGACTGGGTCGCCGGCATCTCGATCGGCGCGATCAACTCCGCGCTGATTGCCGGCAATCCGCCGGAACAGCGCGTCGACAAGCTGCGCACCTTCTGGGAGACCGTCACCCGCTCGCCAATGGGCATGCCCACGCTCAAGGGCCTCGATTTCAGCAGCGACATGGAGCACCAGTTCATCAACCAGCTCCGCTCGTTCGGAACGCTGATGTTCGGTGCGCCGGAATTCTTCAAACCGCGCTTTCCGCCGCCGATCTTCACGCCCGCGGGCAATCCCGGGAACCTCGCCTACTACGACGTCTCGCCGCTCAAGGCGCTGCTCGAACGCCTCGTCGACTTCGATCGCATCAATGCCAAGGAGATGCGCTTCAGCGTCGGCGCGACCAACGTCAAGACCGGCAACTTCATCTACTTCGACAACGACACGCATACGGTCGGGCCGCAGCACGTGATGGCCAGCGGCTCGCTGCCGCCGGGCTTTCCCGCAACCGAGGTCGACGGCGAGTTCTACTGGGACGGCGGCGTCGTCTCCAACACGCCGCTGCAATGGGTGCTCGATGCCCGCCCGCGCGCCGATACGCTCGCTTTCCAGATCGACCTGTGGAGCGCACGCGGGGACCTGCCGCGCGACATGGTCGAGGTCGATGTCCGCATGAAGGACATCCGCTACTCCAGCCGCACGCGCGCCGGCACCGACCAGTTCCGTCAGATGCAGGCGCTGCGCCGCGCGACCGCCAAGATAATAGCCGACATGCCGCCGGAGGTGCGCCAGACGCCGGAGGCCGAGCTGCTGGCCCAGGAAGCCGACACCAAAGTTTACAACATCATTCACACGATCTACCGCGCGCGGAAATACGAAGGCGCGTCGAAGGACTACGAGTTCTCGCGCCGCACGATGGAGGAGCATTGGGAGTCGGGTTACTCCGACATGACCCGCACGCTCGAACATCCCGAAGTCTTGCAGCGTCCGACGAGCACGGACGGTGTGTTCACGTTCGATCTGGCCCTGCAGGGCCGCAAGGAGACCGACAAATGAAGATCGCCGACGTCCGCAAGAACGCCTTCGCGATGCCGCTGAACAATCCGAGTTATCCGCGGCCGCCCTACAAGTTCTACAATCGCGAATTCGTCGTCATCAGCTACCGCACCGATCCCGAAGCGCTGCGCGCGCTGGTGCCCGAGCCGCTCGAGGTTGTGGGCGACACGGTGAGCTACGAATTCATCCGCATGCCGGATTCCACAGGCTTCGGCGACTACACCGAGACCGGGCAGGTCATCCCGGTGCGCTTCAAGGACAAGGACGGCACGGTGCAGGAAGGCGGCTACGTGCACGCCATGTACCTCGACGACAATTCGCCGATCGCCGGCGGCCGCGAGATCTGGGGTTTCCCCAAGAAGCTCGCCTCGCCCAAGATCAGCCACGAGAACGAGACCCTGGTCTGCACGCTGCACTACGGCTCGGTGCTCTGCGTCAACGCCACCATGGGCTACAAGCATCGCGAGATCGATCACGCGCCCCTGATCAAGGCGCTCGCCAAGCCCGCCTTCATGATCAAGATCATCCCGCACGTCGACTGCACGCCGCGCATCTGCGAGCTGGTCCGCTACTACTGCGAGGACGTGACCCTGAAGGGCGCCTGGTCCGGCCCGGCGGCGCTCCAGCTTTTCGATCACGCCATGTGCGACGTCTCGCGCCTGCCGGTGCGTGAAGTCGTTTCGGCGAGCCACTATGTCACCGACCTGACATTGGGCCTCGGTGAAGTGGTGTTCGACTACCTCGCGAAATAATCAGGCACAGAGAGAGAAGGATTCAGTCATGTCGCGTTTCACAGGAAGAATTGCCATCGTCACCGGCGCCGCTTCGGGCATCGGCAAGGAGATCGCGCTGCGCATCGCTGCCGAGGGCGGCACGCCGGTCATCGCCGACCTCAACCTCGACGCCGCGAACGCGACCGCGAACGAGATCAAGGCCAAGGGTGGCGATGCCTTCGCCGTCGCCATGAACGTGACCGACGAGGCGCAGGTCGAGAAGGGTGTCGCCGACACGATCGCCAAGTACGGCAAGATCGACATCCTGGTCAGCAACGCCGGCATCCAGATCGTGAAGCCGCTGGTCGACTTCCCGTTCGCCGACTGGAAGAAGCTGCTGTCGATCCATCTCGACGGCGCGTTCCTCACGACCAAGGCGTGCCTGAAGCACATGTACAAGGCCAAGTACGGCCGCGTTATCTACATGGGCTCTGTGCATTCCAAGGAAGCCTCGAAGCTCAAGGCGCCCTACGTCACCGCCAAGCACGGCCTGATCGGCCTCAGCAAGGTGCTGGCCAAGGAAGGCGCGGAATACAACGTGTCGTCCAACGTCGTGTGCCCGGGCTTCGTGCGCACGCCCCTGGTCGAGAAGCAGATCCCCGAGCAGGCGGCGGAACTGAAGATCACCGAGGAAGAAGTCATCAAGAACGTGATGCTGAAGGACACGATCGACGGTCAGTTCACGACGACTGACGACGTGGCGGACGCCGTCCTGTTTTATGCAGCCGCCAAGAGCACAGTTCACAGCGGCCAGTCCGCCGTGGTCAGCCACGGCTGGTTCATGCAGTAAACCTGACTGAATAGTGTTGCTTTGAGGTCACGGTCCTCGGGGACGTGGCGCTCAGGTTCCCTGCAAGGGGCAACTAAATACAAGCGGCCCTCGTTGGTCTGCGTGCGTCCGTCAGCCCGGATGCGTCACCCAACGAGGGATTTTGAAAATGAAGAAGGCACTTCTGGCCGCTGCGGCGCTGATGGCGGTTCCCATGGCAGCCAACGCGCAGTCGATGTGGGCTCCCGGGCCGTCCAATCCCGGTCTCTACATCGGTCTCGAAGGCGGCGGAAACTGGCTGCTGAACAACAACAACTACAACATGGACCTGGGCTTCGCGGCCGGCGGCGTCGTCGGTTACGATTTCGTGGGTCCCCGGGTCGAGTTGGAGACCGTGTTCCGCTCCAACAACGGCCGCGGCACCGCGAACTTCGGCAACGTCTTCAGCAACACCAGCGGCCGCATCGAGCAGCTCGCCGTCATGGCCAACGTGCTGTACGACTTCATCCCCGGCGCGACCATCACGCCGTATGTCGGTGCCGGTGCCGGTATCGCCTTCGCTGACAACGCGATCAACGGCTGCTCGCTTTGCAGCACGCAGTTCGCCTACCAGGGCATCATCGGCCTCGGTTGGAACGTCGACCAGAACTTCCGCGTGAACCTCGACGGCCGTTACTACGGCACGACGAATCCGGGCTTCTACCAGAACAACAACATCTCCGCGATGCTGGGCATCAGCTACAAGTTCGGCCAGCCCGCGCCGGCCGCTCCGCCGCCGCAGGCCGCGCCGGTCGCCCCGCCGTCGTTCATGGTGTTCTTCGACTGGGATCGCTCGAACCTCTCCGACCAAGCGCTGACGACGATCCGTCAGGCCGCCAACGCCTACAAGCAGAAGGGCAACGCCCGCGTCACCGCGACCGGCCACACCGACACGTCGGGCTCGGAGAGCTACAACATGGCGCTGTCGCTGCGTCGCGCCAACGCCGTCAAGGACGCGCTGGTCCGCGAAGGCGTGCCGGCGACCAACATCGCCGTTGTGGGTCGTGGCGAGCAGGGCCTGCTGGTGCAGACCGGCCCGAACGTCCGCGAGCCGCAGAACCGCCGCGTCGAGATCGTGATCCAGTAAGCTTCAGGCTTCACGTTTAAAAAGACGAAGGAACGGCCGGGCCCATGCCCGGCCGTTCTCTTTTGGCCAAAACCTCACCCTGAGGAGCGAACGCAGTGAGCGTCTCGAAGGGTGGGCACGCGCACTACATCTGGAGCCCATCCTTCGAGACGGCCCTTCGGGCCTCCTCAGGATGAGGGAGGTGTGTTCAACTCGCGACCGAAAGACCCTAGACTGCGGAAAACGATCAGGAGGAACCGCAATGACACGCGCCTTCGATATCGAACCGCTCGACGCCACCTTCGGCGCGGTCGTCACCGGCATAAAGCTCGTCGAGCTCGACGATGCCACGTGCCGCGACCTGCACGCCGCCTGGCTCGACCATGCGCTTCTCGTCTTTCCCGACCAGCACCTGAAGCGCGACCAGCAGATCGCCTTCGCCAAACGCTTCGGCCCGCTCGAATTCGAGATGGCGGCGATCAGCAACGTCCGATCCGACGGCAGCGTGCGCGTCGAGAAGGACAATGACGACGTCATGAAAATCCTGAAGGGCAACATGGGCTGGCATGCCGACAGCACCTACATGCCCGTGCAGGCCAAGGGCGCGGTGTTCAGCGCCGAGGTCGTGCCGACGATCGGCGGGCAGACCGGCTTCGCCGACATGCGTGCCGCCTACGATGCACTCGACGACGCCCGCAAGGAAAAGGTCGAGAGGCTGCAGGCCCGCCATTCGCTGCACTACAGCCAGTCGAAGCTGGGACACGAGACGAAGAAATCCGACGGCCAGTACAGCGGCTACGGGCTGCACGATGGGCCGGTGCCGCTGCGTCCGCTGGTGAAGACGCATCCCGAGACGGGACGCAAGTCGCTGCTGATCGGCCGCCACGCGCACGCCATCCCCGGCATGGATCCGGCCGAGTCCGAGGCCTTCCTGCAGGAGCTGATCGACTTCGCCTGCCAGCGGCCGCGCATCTACCATCACGACTGGGCCGCGGGCGACGCGGTGTTGTGGGACAATCGCTGCCTGCTGCACCAGGCGACGCCGTGGGACATGACCCAGAAGCGCATCATGTGGCACAGCCGCATCGCCGGCGACCCGGCCAGCGAGACGGCGCTGGCGAGTTAGCGCGCTTCCAGAAAGCCCGTCGTCCCGAGCGTAGTCGAGGGACCTCTTTTCGCCTCGACACACCGTGCGCCGGAAAAGAGGTCCCTCGACTGCGCCGCCCTGCGGGCGTCTCCGCTCGGGACGACGGGAGATGACTGGGTCCGCTCAGGCCCTGTAACATCGATCGCATGAGATTGCTCCGGCGCGATGCACTTCTGGGAACCGTTGCCATGGCAGCGGCCGGCTTCACCGATCGTCCCGCGACAGCCGCCACCTCGACCGTGCGGCTGATCTGCGGCTTCGGCGTCGGCAACCCGACTGACCTCTGCGCCCAGCTGATCCAGGACGGGTTCTCCGCCGCGCTCAAGGAGCCGGTCGAGTTCGACTACACCTTGGGCGAGGCGGGGCGTCTTGCCGCGCTCGAAGTGATCGGCGCGGCGCCGGACGGGCGGCTGCTGCTGATCGCCGAAATCCTGAACCTCGTGCTGCAGGAGACGCCGGCCGAGCCGCTGCTGTCGCGACTACAGCCGATCGCCAAGATCACGCGCGGCTTCTCGACCGCGCTGGTGGTCAACGAGCTCTCCGACATCCGGGATTGGACGGGCCTCGTGTCGGCGGCGCGCGCTGCATCGCTGAAGGCCGCGACCACGGGCAACGACTCGACCGTCGGTCTGCTGCTGGCGCTGGTCGAGCGCCGCCTGAAGCTCGCCTTCCAGCCGATCGAAGTGCCCGGCACTCACGTCGCGGTCGACATGCTGCTGACGCGCCGCGCCGACCTCGCGGTTGTCGATACGCGGACCGCGCTGCTCCACAACGGCCGCAGCCGCAGCAAACTGCGCATCCTCGCGACGTCGGGCGCCAATCGCTCGCCGCAACTGCCCAACGTGCCCACGCTCGCCGAACTGGTGGGCGATCCCAAGCTCGCCTACACGATCAGCTTCGGCTTGTTCGCGCCGCTCGCGACGCCCGCACCGGTCGCGAACCGGCTGACCTCCGCTCTCGTCGGCCTGCGTGGCGACAAGTCGGTACAGACCCAGGCGCAACTCGCCAACATTCCCCTGCAGTTCGACGTCCCTTCGGCCGTCGTCGCGGCCATCGCCCGCGACCGGCGCATCGCCGCCGACATCTCGGGGTAAGCAGCGCCCTACATCAGCTCGATCTTTGCCTGCACGATGAGGTCGCGCCACATCGGCACCTCGCGCGCGACCCTGTCGGCCAGGCCTTCGGGACCACGTGCGCGCACGTCGAAGCCGATCGCGCGCAGCTTTTCCAGCACCTGCGGATCCTTCAGCACCTCAAGCGTGTCGCGCACGATGCGCCTCACAACGTCGGGCGGCGTGCCAGCGGGAACGAACATGCCCTGGAAAGTCTCCGACACCATCCCCGGAAACCCGGACTCCTGCATGGTCGGCACGTCGGGCAAGTCGAACCAGCGCGTCTCGCCAGTGATCGCGAGCGCCCGCAACGCGCCCGACCTGATCTGCGGATGCGCGGGCGGCAGCGCCGTGATGCCGACCGGCGTCGTGTTCGACAGCAGCGCCTGGATGGCCGGGCCCGCGCCGTTGTAGGGGATGTTCTCCACCTTGATGCCGGCGCGCAGTTGCAACAGCTCCGCCGTGAGATGCGGCGTCGAGCCCTGGCCGGGATTGATGATGTTCAGCGGCTTGCCGTCGCGTTTGGCCGTCTCGATGAGCTGCTTGATCGACGTGATGCCCGACGAGGGATGCACGAGGATCACGTTCGGCGACGAGCCGAGTTCGGTGATCGGCAGGAAGTCCTTGAACGGATCGTAGCCGGGCTCGCGATAGAGGCTCGGGTTCACGACGAAGCCGGTCGAGGCGATCAGGATCGTGTAGCCGTCGGCCGGCGATTTCGCCGCCTGCAGCACGCCGATGTTCCCGCCCGCGCCGGGGCGGTTGATGATGAGGATCGGCTGGCCGAGCCGCGTGGTGAGACCGGGCGAGATCATGCGCGACATCGAATCGGTCGGCCCACCCGGCGCCGAGGGTATGACGATGCGCACTGGACGGTTGGGCCAGGGCCCCTCGCCCGACTGCGCGTGTGCCGCGCCCGTAGACGCGAGGGCGGGCAGCGAGAGCGCGAGCAGCGTCCGTCGGGACAGCGAGGCCGTCCTGTGGTCGTTGCCGATCCTGTTGGGCATGCGGCGTTCCTCCAGTCGTTTTTTGCCAGTCTAGCGGCGGCTTCTTTCGCTGGGTAATGGCTTTCCCCGTCTGTCGATTGACGCAATGCCAATCCCGGCCAGTATGAGGCGAGCAGACGCCCAGCTTGATCGGCCAGACATTTCCCGAGGACTCCATGGACACCCGCGTTTCTTCGGCCCCCGCCTCCACCCTCAGCGCCCCCGAGCGCGCCCGCGCGCTGCAGCCGCTGCTCGACGAGCATGGCGCGGAGATGGACCGCCGCCGCGAGGTTACGCCCGAGGTCGTCGAGGCGCTGGTGGCCAACGACATGCTGCGCCTGCTTTTGCCCAAGAGCATGGGCGGCCAGGAGCTCGACCTCCTCGACTACTGCAAGACCGTCGAGGCCATCGCTTGGTCCGACGCCAGCGTCGGCTGGTTCGTGAACCAGTCCAACGTCTCCTCCTCGACCTCGGCCGCCGCCATGCCGCACGAGGCGGCCGTCGCTACCTTCGGCAATCCCGGCGTCGGCCTCGCCTGGGGCGCGCGCAACGGCACCAGCAAGGCGATCCGCGTCGACGGCGGCTACCGGCTCAGCGGCAAGTGGAGCTTCGCCAGCGGCGGCCGTCACACGACGTGGCTGGGCGCGCATAGCGCCGTGCAGAACCCGGACGGCACGCCGCACCAACGCTACGGAAAGCCCGACGACCGCAGCTTCGTGTTCAAGCGCAGCGATGCGCAGATCATCGACGACTGGCAGGTGCTGGGACTGCGCGGCACCGGCAGCGACACCTACATCGTCGAGGACCTGTTCATCGCCGACTCGCACGCCCCGGCGCGCGACGCGCTGCAGGAGCGGCGCGAGACCGGACCGATCTACACGATGATGTCGACCCTGCTCTATGCCAGCGGCTTCTGCAGCGTGACGCTCGGCCTCGCGCGCCGCATGCTGGAGACTTACATCGACCTGGCGCGCGGCAAGCACAGCCGCGCCTCGATCAACGCCATGTCGGCCAACAACGCGATCCAGCGCGAGATCGCCCTTCTGGAGGCCAAGCTCTCGGCCGCCCGCGCCTACCTGCACGCCGAGGTGCGCACGGCCTACGACAAGGCCGCGAACGGCACGCTCGACGTCGACGGCCGCATGCGGCTGCGGCTGGCCACGACCTACGGCATGAACGAGGCGACCGACGTCTCGATCGCCGCCTACCGCGCCTCGGGCACGACGGCCATGCTGAACTCCGCGCCGTTCGAGCGCCGCTTCCGCGACGCCATGAGCGCCAGCCAGCACCTCCAGGGCATGCTGGGCCACGCCGAGATGGTCGGCCGCCACATCCTCGGCGTGGAGAACAAGCTCCAGAATCTCTGAGAGCCCAAATCTCTGAGAAGACGTTCGCGCAAAAGCCGCCGCTCTGTGCGGCGTGTCACAGACAGTTTTCGCCCCGCGTCGCAAGGAAAGTTGATCGCTGTGTGAAGCCGTTCCGGCTCGCTGCGCGGCGATCGGGTGTGGGGTCACCATGACAGTCGATCTGCTGCGGCGCCCTGAAGGCGAAGGCCAGCCACTGGACGCAACCGGCGATTCGTGCGGACATCGCACAGAGGGTGCGCCGCGCCGCGAGGCACGCGCCCGCGACATCGTCCCGCTCATGACCCCGCAAGACCTGTTCCGCCTGCATCCGTTCCTCGGCGCCCTCACGGAGAGCGAAAGCCGCGAGTTGCTGGCGCACGCGGTGCGCCGCCGCGTCTCGGCCGGGCACGTCATCTTCCGCAAGGACGATCCCGGCGACGGGCTGTACGGCGTGCTGGGCGGGCGCATCGTCGTCACCGTCGAATCGGCGGCGGGCAAGGAACTGATCCTCAACATGTTCGGGCCGGGAGAGTTCTTCGGCGAGATCGCCCTGCTCGACGGTCACGGACGCACCGCCACTGCAATTGCACGCGAAGCGTCGGAGCTGCTGTTCCTCAGCCGCGCGGTGTTCCAGCCCTTCCTGATCCAGCGGCCCGACGCGACCTTGCGCATCATCGGCCTGCTGTGCAGCCGCCTGCGCCGCACCACCGACCTCGTCGAGGATTCGGCGTTCCTGGGCGTGGCGACGCGGCTGGCCAAGCAGCTCGTGGTGCTGATGGACCGCTACGGCCGGCCGGAGGTCGCCAAGGCGGGCGGCGCCGACGCGACCGCCCCCACCCTGCACATCTCGCAGGAGGAGCTGGCGCGGACGCTCGGCGTCAGCCGCGAGATCGTGAGCCGCCAGCTCGCGATCTGGCGGGAGGCCGGCATCGTGGAGCTCGGCCGCAGCCGCCTCACCGTCCTCGACACGCAGGCGCTGTACGGGATCATCGACGGCGGCTGAGACGCGGGAGGATCGACCTTTGAGCGAGCCGGTGCGTTTCCCGGGCCTTCCTTGCCCCGCCCCTGCCCGCCTCCTAGAGTCGGTGCACGGCAAGGGGCGGATGGTTCCGTGAATCGACAGCGCCGCCGGCTGGCGGCAATCCTCTTCGCAGACGTCGTCGGATCCTCGCGGCTGATCGCCCGCGATGAGAGCGGCACCGTCGCGCGCCTGCTGGAGCATCTCACCCGCCGGCTCGCGCCGTTCGCCGCGCGCCACGACGGCCGCGTGGTGCGGCTGACCGGCGACGGCGGCCTGGTCGAGTTCGCGAGCGCCGTCGACGCGGTGGCCGCCGCCATCGAGTTCCAGCAGGCCATGGCCGAGGCCAATCGCAACCAGCCGGCCGACGACGCCATCTGGTTCCGGCTCGGCATCCACATCGGCGACGTCATCATCGAGCACAACGACCTCTACGGCGACGACGTGAACGTGGCCGCGCGCCTGCAGGAGCAGGCCCCGCCCGGTGGCATCGTCGTGTCGCGCAATGTCTGGGAAGCGGTGGCGGGCCGTCAGAAGGCCGCCTTCGAGGACATGGGCGACGTCGCGCTGAAGAACATCGACCGGCCGATCCAGGCGTTCCTCGTGCGCTGGCATCCCGCGGACTGGCCGTCGGTGCCGGGCATCGCGCCGGCCTATGTCTGGCCCGCGGCGGCGCCGTCGCCGTGGATGCGGCTTGGCGTCTGGGCCGTGGCCGCGGTCGGCTGCATCGCGCTGGCGGGCGTCGCCTATGTCACGCTCGCGCCACGCCCGCCGCCGACGCTTGCCGACCTGCAGGCGCTGAAGGTCGAGGACCTGGAGCGGTTGCTGGTCGAGCGGCGCGCGGCCGATGCGGCGGCGGCCGAGAAGAAGCGGCTGGAGGAAGAAGCCGAGCGCAAGGCCGAGGCCGATGCCGAGGCGCTGCGACAGGCCGTGGCCGATCTCGAGAAGGCGCGGCTCGAACGGCAGAAGGCGGAAGCCGACCTGGCAGAGATGCGGCAGAGGATCGAGGGCAGCCGGCGCGACGGCACGAGCGCCAACCAGCACCAGCTCACCGACCAGCTCAGCAACACGGCGGCGCAGCGCGCGGCCGAGGACGAGGCCCATCGCCTCGCCGAGGTCGAGATGGCGTCGCTGCGCCAGGCCGAGCAGGAGGCGCTGCGCAAGGCCGTGATCGAGGCCGAGAACAAGCGCCTAGCCGACGAGGCGCTGGCGCAGGCCCAGGCGGCGCGACAGAAGGCCGACGAGGAAGCCGCGGCGCGGCGGCGGGCCGAGGACAAGCTCGAGGCCACGGCCAAGCAGAAGGCCGAGGCCGAGGCCGCCATCGCCGCCGCCAACAAGCTGAAGAGCGACGCCGAGAACGCCGAGGCCGCGCTGCATCTGGCGCTGGCCGATCGCCAGCACCTGCAGGTGGCGCTGACGTCGCTGGGCTTCGACACGCGCGGCACCGACGGGCGGCTCGGTCCCC
This sequence comes from Reyranella sp. GW821-FHT12G01, assembly GCF_058806575.1. Classification (NCBI taxonomy): domain Bacteria; kingdom Pseudomonadati; phylum Pseudomonadota; class Alphaproteobacteria; order Hyphomicrobiales; family Reyranellaceae; genus Reyranella; species Reyranella sp. GW821-FHT12G01. Next base: position 1,279,817 of record NZ_JBXAPV010000001.1, on the reverse strand, counting down.
GGTCGCGCGACATGATCGCGGGCTGGCAGAAGAAGATCGGTGCGCCGTCGACCGGGTTCCTGACGGCCGCGCAACGCACGCAGCTGTTGACCATCGCCGCGCCCGCCATCGCGCAATGGGACGACGAGCGGCACAAGGCCGACGAGACGCGCGCCGTCGTGCCCGCGCCACCCGCGACGCCACCGCCCTCGCCGACCAACAGCTTCGACGGCGCCTATGTCGGCGGCCGGCGCGGCACGCAGCAATCGCTGACCGCGCATGTGCTGATCACCAGCGGCAGCGGTTCGGGCACGATCGACGTGGCGGGCTGCAACCCCAGCCGCTTCTCGATGACGATTTCGCTCGCGGGCGACGTCGGCGGCCGGGGCGACCTCAACTGTCCGGTGCCGATCCGCGGCAACGGCAATGCGGTCGGGCCCTTCACGATTTCCGGACATGCCGTCGGCCGCTCGATCCGCTTCTCCGTGAACACCGATCGCGGCGAGTTCGACATGATGATCGAGCGTTCGACCTCGACCGCCAACGCGCCGTAAAGGCCCGCTTCCCCACGGCGAAGATTCTTCGCGGCTCTGTAACCTGGTTCACAGAGCGCCCCCGGACTCCCCGATAGCGTGCAGCTGCTTCGATCTATTTCAGCTGCACAAGAATGGGAGACTGGATCATGCGTATTCTTGCTATGGGAACTGTTGCGGCCCTGTCCGTGCTGTCGGCTTCCGCGATCTGGATGACTTCGGCGACGGCGCAGCAGGCGACGCCGGGCTGCGGCGTCTCCACCTGGTCGACGGCCGAGCAGCGCAACGTCGTGTTGCCCTGCGCGGCAGGCGGCGCCAGCTCGAGCACGGCGACCGATGCCGCCGGCACCAAGTGCGGCGTCTCGACCTGGTCGACGGCCGAGCAGCGCAACGTCGTGATGCCCTGCGGCGCGGGTGTGGGCAGCACGACCACCCAGTCCAGCACCGCGGGCGGCGCCAAGCCGACTTGCGGCGTCTCGACCTGGTCGACGGCCGAACAGCGCAACGTCGTGATGCCCTGCACGCAGTAAGCGGCAGCGCACCTCTCTCTTCTCATCGATCTGGCGGCCCCTTCGGGGGCCGCTTTTTTGTGGGTCGCGCCTGAACGCATCACACGCAATGACGACGCAGCGTCTGTGATTCTCAACGCATCGACCTCGTAAGCGTGCGGTAAGCCACCGCCCTCAAAGTCCACCGGCAGATCGTCTAGTGATTTGTCTATCGGCTGGAGTGGACGCATTGAACCTGCGGCAGCGGACCTTTCAACTGCTGGACGGAAGCGGTCCCAGGACGCGAGCCGTCCTCTGCGTGCGTTACGGTCTCTTCGCGCTGATCCTGCTCAACGTGGCGACGTCGGTGCTCAGCACCGTCGAGGAGATGGACCTCGTCTACGGCAGGATCTTCGACGCGATCGAAAGCGTCTCGCTGTTCATCTTCGCGGCAGAGTATGGGCTCCGCGTCTGGGTCGCGCCGGAAGGATCGTTCCGCAGCGGCGAGACGGCGTGGAAGGCGCGGCTGCGCTGGATCGTGAGCGTCGAGGGGTTGATCGACCTTCTGGCGGTCGCGCCTTTCATCCTGGGCCAGCTCACCGACGTCGACCTGCGCGTGATCGTGTTGGTGCGGCTGCTGCGCTTCTTCAAGTTCGCGCGCTACTCGCCCGGCTTCCATTCGCTGGTCGAGGCGGTGCGCGCCGAACGTCATGCGCTGATGGCCTGCATCCTGATCCTGGCGTCGGTGGTGCTGATCTCCGCCGGCTTCCTCTACGTGCTGGAGCACAAGGCGCAGCCCGACAAGTTCGGCTCGATTCCCGATTCGATGTGGTGGGCGGTCGCGACCGTCACCACCGTGGGCTACGGCGACGTCGTTCCGATGACCCCGTGGGGCCGCATCATCGGCGCGCTCACCATGGTGGTCGGGTTGCTGATGCTGGCGCTGCCGGCCGGCATCGTCGCCACCGCCTTCGCCAACATCATCGCGCGGCAGAACTTCGTCGTGACCGGCGGACTCATTGCCCGCATGCCGATCTTCGCCGGCATCGACGCCGCCGCCATCATCAACATCCTGCCGTCGGTCGGCACGCGGACCTACGGCCCGGACGAATACATCGTGCGGCGCGGCGAGACCGTGGGATCGCTGTTCCTGATCGCCGAGGGCAAGGTCGACGTCGAGCGCGGACGCAACCGCCAGCGCCTGGGACCGGGCGATGCGTTCGGCGGCCGGACGGCGGTCGCGAAGAAATCGGCCCGCACCGAGACCATGGTGAAGCTGCTGATCCTGGCGCCGCTCGAGGTGAAATGGCTGCTCGAGACGTTTCCCAAGATATCGACGCAGATCACCGAGCTTCTTTAGGGAATGGTGGACGCTGAATGACCGACGACACGCAGGACGCACAGGCCGCCAACCTCGTCAGGGAAATGCGCGTGGCCTTCGCGCGCAGCGACTGGAACGGGACAGTCGCTCTCTACGAACGCGCGACGGCGCTGAAGATGCCACGCGACCTGGTGCTGGAGGCGACCTGCCTCGCCGTCCGGACGCTCGTGGCCGTACAGCAACGCCCCGCCGCGCGGGCGCTGCTGAGGAAGGTGAGTTCGAGCGCCTACCGCAAGGCGGTGCACTACGAGTTCCTGGCACGCGCCCATCTCGACCTGAAGCAGTACGGCGACGCCGCCGCCGCGTGCGGGCGCGCCGAAGAGCTGCGGCGCGCCGAGGCCGGGGAGCCGCCGCCGAAGCCTTAAGCGGCTGAGCCCGCGCCCGCCGTCTTTTCCACGAACACGCTCCACGGCGAGCCGAGCGGGTCGCCCGCCTCGGTCGAGAACGCGAAGGACAGGACGCCCGGTCCCGGAATGCCGAGGCCGTTCATCGCCGTCAGCACGCGGCTGCGCTGCTTGCCCTTGAACGAGAAGTTCACCGGCGAATCGAACAGCGCCTTGCCGTCGAGATCGACCTTCAGCCGCACCGACTGATCGTCGGCTTCGCTCGGGTCCTTGACGAACAGGCCGACGAGCGTGAGCGACATGGCGGTCGGGAACGACGCCGCCTGGACCTGCTCCAGGAGGTGGAAAAGGCTCAGCCGGCCGGTCTGGCTATCCACGGCACTCGACTGCGCACACGTCATGAATATGAGATTCATTTCCCACCCCAAGTTCCCAAATCGCGGTTCAGCGCCTTCCTAGTAGCGCAACCGCGGGCCGAAGACGATAGCGGGCTAGGCCAGCCCCTAGGCCAGTCCCAGTCCCATGCCGCCGTCGACGCGCAGGATCTCGCCGGTGACGAACTGCGCCTCGTCGGACGCGAGGAACAGCGCGGCATAGGCCGTGTCGAAGCCGGTGCCCATCTTGCGCCGCAGCGGCACCATGGCGTCGCGCTCGGCGCGAACAGCGTCGGTGGTGCGGCCGGTCGCTTGGGCGATGCCGGTGACCGCCATCGGCGTGTCCATGAAGCCCATCATGATCGCGTTGGCCCGCACGCCGTAGCGGGCGTTCGACTGCGCGACATGGGTGGTCAGGCGATTGACGGCCGCCTTGGAGACTTCGTAGGCGAGCTGCGTGGCGCCGCTCATCGCCGCCAGCGAGGAGATGTTGACGATCGAGCCGCCGCCCTGCTCGCGCATCATCGGAAGTGCCGCCTTGGTGGTCTTCCACATGCCCTTCAGGTTCACGTCGAGGATGCGGTCGAAGACCTGTTCCTCGAGCCGATGCGCCGGCGCGTCGCCGCTGCCGCCGATGCCGACATTGTTGATGAGGATGTCGATCCGGCCGTAGCGGCTCTTCGCCTCCTCGACGATGCGCGCGCAGTCGGCCGCGTCGGTGATGTCGGCCGCCATCGCCGACAGGACCGGCGCTGCGCCGCTGTCGAGCACGAGCTTGTCGGCGGCGATCTCCGTCACCGTCTTCTGGGCGCGCTCGCCCACGCGGTCGACGCACAGCACGGTCGCGCCCTCGCGCGCCAGCAAGAGGGCGATGGCCGCGCCATTGCCGATCGTTTCACCCGGCGTCTGTCCCGCGCCCACGACGACCGCAATCTTACCCGCAACGCGCTTGCCCATGTCATGTCCCTCGAAAATCGGAATACGCACTCATACAAAAGCAAATCCGGGCGTTGCCGCCCGGATTCACCGTTCATAAGGCCGAAGCTCAGGCCGTCTTCTTCTTGAGGATCTCGAGCTCGCTCTTGGCGCCCGCGATCATGCAGGACAGGTCGGAGGTCACCATCACCATGTCGAAGCCGCGCTTGATCGCGCCGGCCGCGAACTCGGCGGTGGCGCAGTGCATGACGCACTTGATGCCGGCCTTGTGTGCGGCCGCCAGGATCTTGTCGCAGGTCGCGATGTGCAGCGGATCGGGATTGTCGCCGCGCGGCGGGAGGCCGAGCGCAAACGACAGATCGGCCGGTCCGATATAGACCGCGTCGAGGCCCGGGGTGGCGCAGATCGCGTCGAGGTTGGCGATGCCTTCCTTGGTCTCGATCATCGCCATCACGACGATCTCGTCATTGGCCTTGGCGACATAGTCCGGGCCGCCATAGTGCACGGCGCGGACCGGGCCGGAGGAGCGCATACCGACCGGCGGATAACGGCAGGCGGCGACCGCCTTGGCCGCTTCCTCGGCATTGTTCACCAGCGGCACGATGATGCCGTAGGCGCCCAGGTCGAGCGCCTTCATGATGGCGGCCGGCTCGTTCCAGGCGACGCGCACGACCGGCACGGTCTCGGTCTGGGAGATGGCCTGCAGCATCGGCGCCACGTCCTTCATCTCCGACAGGCCGTGCTGCAGGTCGACGCACAGCGCGTCGAAGCCCAGCCGCGCCATCACCTCGGCGGTGAAGGTGTGGGACACCGAAAGCCAGCCCAGCGACACCCACTGTCCCGCCTTCCACTTCTGCTTGATCTTGTTCTGCCGCATGGTCGTTCTCCCGACGTTCTATGATGTCCCGAAAACCGGATTCGGCCCCATCCTGGGATCGGGCACGGCGACATGTCAGACAACTACGAGGGTAAGATCAATGCTCGACCATGTATTTGTTTCGGTCAGCGACGTTCGCCGTTCGATCGCCTTCTATGAACGGGCCCTGGCGCCGCTCGGGATCGCCCACGTCCACGATTATGACGGAAGGAACGGGCCGCCGGGCCATCCCGACCTGAAGGGTTTCGGCCGCGACAATCGCATCTTCTTCTGGCTGAGGCCCGGCGCCGCGGACGCCCGCGCGACCCATGTCGGCTTCGTGGCCCGCAGCCAGGCGGAGGTCGACGCCTTCCACGCCGCGGCCCTGGCGGCCGGCGCCACCGACAACGGCGCGCCCGGCCCGCGGCTTCACTACGATCCGCGCTACTACGCGGCCAATGTCCTGGACCCCGACGGCTACAGTCTCGAAGCCGTCTACAAGTCCTGGCAGCATCCGCCCGTGGGCCTTCCCGGGGGCCCTATTCCGGCTTGATGCCTGCGGCCTTGATGACCCTCGCCCACTTCTCCGTGGCATCGGTGAGGATCTTGCCGAACTCCGCGGGCGTGCCGCCCAGCACCGTGCCGCCCAGCTCGACGATCCGGCCCTTTATCTTGGGATCGGCGAGGCCGAGGTTGATCTCCTTGTTCAGCAGCTCGACGATTCCGGCCGGGGTGCCCTTGGGCACGCCGATGCCGGCGAAGCCGCTGGCCTCGTAGCCCGGCACGAAGTCGGCGATCGGCGGAATGTCCGGCAGCACGTCGAGACGTGCCGTGGTCGTGACCGCGAGCGCCCGCAGCTTGCCGGCCTGGACCTGCTGGATCGATTCCGACAGGGGCGCGAAGACCACCTGCACGTGACCGGCGATCAGGTCGGCGATCGCCGGCGCGCCGCCCTTGTAGGGAACGTGGACCAGGTTCACGCCGGTCATCATCTTGAAGAGCTCGGCGGCGATGTTCTGCGGCGTGCCCTGCCCCGCCGAACCATAATTTATCTTGCCCGGGTTGGCTTTGGCGTAGGCGATGAACTCCGGCAGCGTCTTCACCGGGACCGTCTGGTTCACCACAACGACATAGGCGAGGCGCGCGGCACAGACGACCGGCGCGATGTCGCGAATGAAGTCGAAGGGAAGGTTCGAGTAGAGCGCCGCGTTGATCGCGTGCGGCGTCACGACCTGCAGCAGGGTGTAGCCGTCGGGCGCGGCCTTGGCGACGGTCTCGGTGCCGATGTTGCCGCTGGCGCCGGGTTTGTTCTCGACGATGAACTGCTGGCCGAGACGCTCGGTCAACCATTCGGCCACGAGGCGTCCCTGGATGTCGGTCGCGCCGCCGGCGGGAAAGCCGACGACGATGCGGGCGGGTCTCGATGGATAAGCTTGGGCGTGAGCGACGCGGGAAACCATGGGCAACGCAGCAGAACCCACGGCCAGTTGCACGAACGTGCGACGGCGAAACGTCATGATGCTTCCTCCACAGGCTGCACCATCTCGTGGACTTGCTATCCATCCGGGCCAGCTGCGGGGACAGGCTACACCCGTCTTGCGAGCGGGCGGAAGAGGCCCACGACACTCTTTCCACCGCCGGCAGCGCGTTACGATCTCATTTCACCAGGACGGGAGCGGTCCCTTGAAGATGAAGAAGGCGCCGCCACAGATCAGGGCGAAGCCCACGAGATGGTTAGAGGTGAAGCGTTCGCCGAGATAGAGCACCGAGAAGGCGGCGAACACGACCAGCGTGATCACCTCCTGCATGGTCTTGAGTTCGGCGGCCGAATAGATCTCGTGGCCGTACCGGTTGGCCGGGACGGCGAAGCAGTATTCGACGAAGGCGATGCCCCAGCTTGCCACCACCACCAGCCACAGCGGCTTGTCGGTGAACTTCAGGTGCCCGTACCAGGCGAACGTCATGAAGACGTTGGAGACCAGCAGCAGGGCGATGGGCGTGAGGGTGGCCGGCAAGAGGGACATCGTTCTCTCGTGTGAAACGGACGGGACGGCTCAGTGTGCGAGCTTCTCCCACTTCGGATCGTCGCGTTCCGTGGGCTTGGTCTTGCGGATGTGGCCGTCCAGCTCGATGTGCAGTTCCGTGAAGCGCCCGTTGCGCTTGCCCAGAACCTCGAAGTGCTTGGGCTTGCGGCGCGGCTTCGCGAACGGCTCGTAGCCGGCGTCGCGCGCCGCCTTCAGAACCACTTCCGGATCGGCCGGGCCATGATGATGCTCATGGTGATGATGGTCGTGATGATGCGGCTTCCTGTGCTCGATCTTCACCGTGCGGCCGTCGAGCGTCAGGCTCGATACTTTCAGCTCGGACGGCTTCGCCTCGCCTTCCAGCGAGACAGTGTCGCCGACGCGCAGCACCACATGGTCGAGCCCGTGCGGCGTGACGTCGGCCAGGATGGCCCCGGCCCTGGTCTGGACGACGAACCGGTGGGCGAAGACATGCAGGATCTTGCCGGAAACGCGGACATGATCGTGGGGCATTGCGAACTCCAGTGACAAAGCGAGAGAGGAAAGACGGCCTGAACGGGGTCGCCGTTCAGGCCGACCCGTGAACTCAGCGCGGCGCGGGCGGCGGCGGCGGGCGGCGACCCGGACCGCGATCGGCTTCGCGGCCGGGAGGCGGCGGAGGCGCCATCGGGCCGAATGCGTCGCTGCGGCCGTCGGCCCGCGACAGCACCTGGGCCGCCACGAAGCCGCGATCGAAGCGGCCCTGCACCGAGACCTGCTCGCCCTTGGTCACGATGACCGCGTCGTCGCCGCGCGGACCGAGATCGACGAGCATGCGGCCGCTGTCATCCTGCAGGATGAACTTGTTGCCGTAGATCTCCGCGACGCTGCCCTTCACGGCGACCACATCGGAGGGCTGCAGCTTGGCGATCGGCATCGGCGTGATGAGCATTACCGCTTGCGGAGCGGCGGCGACGGGCGCGACGCCGGGTCGCGCGGGCGGCGGCGGCGGGACGGCACCAGCTGCCGGCGGCGCGGGTGGGGTCGGTGGGGTCTGAGCGACGGCGATGCCGCCGAGACCGGCGATCAGCAGCACGCTTGCGGTGACCGCGAGGACCTTGCCGTGACGCTGCTTCGATGAGGTCGGAACGATTGAGTTTGTTGCCATGATCGCCTCCTGTAAGTGTTGCGATGACGCCAACATAGGGTTCGCCCCCAAATGCACGCTGAACCTGGCAGTTCAGGCTGCGTTCAGCTTGGGTCCGCTACTTCAGCAGGCATGAGGCGTGCCCGGGAGATGGGAGAGTCATGAAGGTGCTGCTCGTCGAAGACGACGGTCCGCTCGCCGAGCAGATCGCGCGCGCCTTGCGCGACGAGAACTTCGTGGTCGACATCGCCGCCGACGGCGTGGATGGCCAGCACATGGGCGAGACCGAAGCCTATGACGTAGCCGTGCTCGATCTCGGCCTGCCCCGGGTGCCGGGCGCCGCCGTCCTGCGGGCCTGGCGCAAGGCCGGGCGCCAGTTGCCGGTGCTGATCCTGACGGCGCGCGACGGGTGGACCGACAAGGTCGACGGCTTCAAGGCCGGCGCCGACGACTATCTCACCAAGCCGTTCCGGGTCGAGGAGCTGATCATGCGGTTGCGCGCGCTGGTGCGGCGCTCGACGGGACACGCGACGCCAAAGATCGTGTGCGGCTCGGTCTCGTTCGACGCGCAGACCGGCGTGTTCGAGCTGGACGGCCTGCCGCTCAAGCTGACCGCGCTGGAATGGCGCGTGCTCGAATGCCTGATCCTGCGCAAGGAAGTGGTGATCGAACGCGGCGACCTCACGGAGAAAGTCTACCAGGGCGATGTCGGCACCGATTCCAATTCGCTCGAAGTCATCGTCGCCCGCCTGCGGCGCAAGATCGGCCGCGACGCGATCGAAACGGTGCGCGGCCGCGGCTATCGGCTGACGGCAGCCCCCGCATCATGAGAGCCGCGCCATGAGAGCTGACGCTTCGCTGGGACGGCGATTGCTGCTGGGCGCTTCGGTGTTCATCGCCGTGGCGCTGGTGATTGCCGCGATCGTCATCGGCTTCGTGCTGCATCGCTTCGTGCAGGGCCAGATCGACCAGCGCCTCGACACCCAGGTCAATTTCCTGGCCTCGATGCTGCGCACCAATGCAGCCGGCGACCTCTCGCTGGCGGGAAGTGCCGACGGACCGCCGTTCGACCGGCCGGCGCGGGGTTGGTACTGGCAAGTCAGCGGCCCGCGCAACGTGCTGCGTTCGCGCGCGCTCGGCGACGGCACGCTCGATGTCTCGGCGCTGTCCCTGCCACCGCCGCCGCCCCTGCCGCCGCATCGCACCAGTCCGCCGCCGCGTCCGGGCGACGGGCCGGGACCGAACGGCCAGGCGCTGCATTACCGGATCCAGCATCTCGTCCTCGACGGCGCGAGCGTCGAGATCGTGGCGACGGCGCCGCGCGACGCGGTGATGGGCCCCCTGCGCGAGGCCATGACGACGCTCGGCCTGTCGTTGCTGGTGCTGGGCGTAGCGCTGGTGCTGGCGATCGTCTTGCAGGTGCGATTGGGGCTGCGGCCGCTCGACCGGCTGCGCAACGCAATTGCCGATGTGCGGGCCGGCCGGCAGCAGAAAGTGCCCGAGGAGCAGCCCGCGGAGATCCGCCCTGTCGTTTCCGAACTCAACGCGCTCCTGACGCAGAACGCCGCCAATCTCGAACGCGCCCGTGCGCACGTCGCCAACCTCGCCCATGGCCTGAAGACGCCGCTGGCGACTCTGAGCCTGGCTTTGTCCACCAAGAGCGATGGCAATCGAACTCTCACCGGTCTCGTCGACGTCATGGAGCGTCACATCCGTCATCATCTCGGCCGTGCGCGCGCTGCGGCATTGGCCGGGCCGACGCGGTCGCAGACCCTGGTTGCCCCCGCCATCGGCGATCTCGGCGCGGTCCTCACGAAGGTCTATGCCGAACGCGTCATCGCCTTCGCAGCCGACATGCCGGCCCGGCTGGCCGTGGCCTGCGAACCGCAGGACTTCGACGAGATTGCCGGCAACCTTTTGGACAACGCCTTCAAGTGGTCGCGGCGGTCGGTGACGGTTCGCGCCGTCGTCGAAGATCGCAATGTTCTGCTGCAGATCGACGACGACGGGCCCGGCCTGTCGGCCGAACAGGTTCCCCAGCTGTTGAGGCCCGGACAGCGCCTCGACGAGAGCGCGCCGGGCTTCGGCTTCGGCCTCTCGATCACACGCGAGCTCGTCGAGCTGTACGGCGGCAGCCTTGCCTTCGCCACGGCGCCCGAAGGCGGCCTGCGCGTGACCGTGCAGCTGCCGTTGGCGCAGCAGCCTTCCTAGGGGAAAGGGAAGCCGATCATGACGACGGCTCTGGAGCCCCGCATCCACCATCCGCTGGAGGCGCTCAACCTCTTCATGGCCGACATGCAGGCCGGCGTCGGTCCGTTCCTGGGCGTGTTCCTGCTGGCGCATGGCTGGCAGAGCGGCTGGATCGGCACGGTCATGACGATCGGCGGGATCGCCGGCATGGTGATGACCGCGCCGGCCGGGGCGCTGGTCGACAGCACGACGCACAAGCGCGCCTTCGTCGTCGTCCCCGGCATCTGCGTGATCCTGGCCTCCGGCATCATCCTGCTCTCGCAGGAGTTCTGGCTGGTCGCGCTGTCACAGGTCGCCACCGCCATCGCGGGCGCGGCGATCGGCCCGGCGGTGACCGGCATGACGCTGGGCCTCGTGAGGCAGGCCGGCTTCAATCGACAGAACGGCCGCAACCAGGCCTTCAACCACGCCGGCAACGTGATCGGCGCCGGGCTCTCCGGCCTGCTGGGGTGGATGTACGGCTTCACCGCGGTCTTCCTGCTGGCCGCCGCGTTCGGCGTGCTTTCGATCATTTCCGTGATGATGATTCCGCGCGACCGGATCGACCATCGCGCGGCCCGCGGCCTGGAAGAAGACATCGACCATGATGGCCATGGCGAGGGCAAGGCGAGCAGCTTCGGCGTGCTGCTGGAGTGCAAGCCGCTGCTCGTCCTCGCCGCGGCGCTCGCGCTGTTTCATCTCGGCAATGCCGCCATGCTGCCGCTCTACGGCATCGCAGTCGTGGCCGCCAAACAGGTCGATGCCGCGAGCTTCGTGGCCATCACCATCGTCGTGGCCCAGACGGTGATGATCGGCGCCTCGATCGTGGCCATGCGCATGGCCGAACGATCGGGCTACTGGCTGGTGCTGCTGATCTCGTTCGTGGCGCTGCCGGTCCGCGGCCTGATCGCGGCGGGCTTCATCGACGAATGGGGCGTCTACCCGGTGCAGATACTCGACGGCGTCGGCGCCGGGCTGCAGAGCGTGGCGGTTCCCGGTCTCGTGGCCCGCATCCTGAACGGCACGGGTCGCGTGAACGTGGGCCAGGGCGCGGTCATGACCGTCCAAGGCATAGGCGCCGCGCTCAGCCCCGCCCTCGGCGGCTGGATCGCCGAGACGCTGGGCTTCGAGGCCATGTTCCTGATCCTCGGGAGCTTTGCCTTCGGCTCGATCGCACTATGGGTCTTCCATGCGGGGCTTCTCCGTCCCGCCTGTGAAGTTCCGTCGGCCTACGCCAGCGCCTAGGCGCGCCGCGCTACTCCACCCGGATCTTGCCGGCGCGCGCGATGGCGCCGAAGTCGGTGCGTTCCTGGGTGATGAAGGCGAGCGTCTCGGCCGGCGTGGTGATGCGCGGCGACGCGCCCAGCTCGCGGATGCGCGTGGCGATGGCTTCTTCCTGCAGCGCCTGATTGATGGCGCCGTTCAGCTTCTTGATGATGTCGTCGGGCGTGCCCTTGGGCGCCATGAAGGCGTACCAGGCCACCCATTCGCGCGGATCGAGGCCCTGCTCCATCATCGTCGGCACGTTGGGCAGCCGATCCGAACGCTCACGCGAGGTGACGGCGAGCGCGCGCAACTGACCGTTGGCGATGTAGCCCGCACTGGCGCCGAGACTGTCGACCGTGATCGGCACCTCGCCGTTGATCACCGCCATCAGCGACTGCGGCGTGCTGCGGTAGGGCACGGCGGGCATGTCGATCTTGTGGCGGATCTTCGTGTCCTCCGCGACCAGGTGCGGGATGCTGCCCGAGGCCGGCAGGCCATAGCGCCACTGGCCGGGCTCGGCCTTCGCCTTGGCGATGAACTCCGGCATCGACTTGAAGGGCAGCGACGGCGTCACCACCCAGACCAGCGGCGAGGTCACGGCCACCGAGATCGACGCGAGGTCGTCCACGGGATCGAGCGGCATGTTGGGATAGATGCTGCTGCCGATCGAGATGGCGCCGATATGGGCGAACATGAAGGTGTAGCCGTCGGGCGCGCTGCGCTGGACCTCCTGCATGCCTATGATGCCGTTGGCGCCGGGCTTGTTGTCGACGACGACGGGTTGGCCCAGCAGCTCGGCAAGGCGCGGCGCCAGGATGCGGGCATAGACCTCGTAGCCGCCGGCGGCGCTGGGCACGAGGAGCCGCAGCCGCTTGTTGGGGTAATCGCTGGCAGCGCGTCCCTGCGCCCACACGGCGGGCGCGGCCAAGGCAGGTGACGTGGCAAAGAGGCCGAGCGCGGCGCGGCGTGACAGACGCATCGATGTTTCCTCCCAGGCAGGTCATTCGCCTGCGTTCCCAAAAGCGTAGAGGAAGCCGCCGGGGAGGACTATCGCCTTCTTGGCGATGTCACCGCACCGCGAATAGCGGCAACGGCGATGCAGATCAGAGGTGCCTCAACGCCGTGATCAGCGCGACCACGCAGGGGGTCGCGACGGCCGACCAGAATCGCCAGTCGGTTCCGCGTACAAGTTCGTCGGATGTTTCCAGGACGGCCACATCAGGCGAAGACGCGTCGTAGCGGACCGTGACGATGCTGTTCGCCTTGTACTTTTCGGCGAGGCGCAGGATCAGGTCCTTGTCGGCGACGAAGCGCGGCGCAAAGGCCAGGGTCGTCGCGGTATGGGCCTGCCCATCGACGACATAGTCATACTCGATATCCAGCGCCCACAAGGCCGACGCCCAGCCGGTCATCCGCCGCTCCACCGCACTGGTCCGGATGGTCGCGGGAGCGGTCGGCCACGCGCGGGTCGCGGTACTCAGGGCCTCGTTGTACTTGCGATGCGCCACCCGATACGCCGCGAAGGGAAAGCACAGTGTCCCGAGCAGGCCGAACGCGCCGAGCGTCGAGACTTCCCGACCCACCGGTTGGAAATCGTCGAACCCGCCGAGCAACAGGACGCCGAAGAAGATGACGGCGGCCGTCGCGATCGGCGCGATGGGAACGGCAAGCCGCCAGAAATCGACGCGAGGGGAGTCCGTCATGGCGAGAGGGCAAAGACCTTTATGGGACGAAGGCTGGACGGAACGCCGACGATGAGGAGAATGAACGAGGAGACAGGCATCGTCATCACAAGTCCTGGGAGGCGTCTGATGATTGACAGGATCCTCACGCTGCTGGTGAAGCCAGGCATGGAAGAAAAGGCCGAGGACCTGTTGCGGCAACTCGAGCAGGAAACGGCCGAGAACGACCCGGGCTGCCTGCGCTACCAGTGGTACAAGGCCGAACAACCGCGCCTCTACTACCTGCTCCAGCGATGGACCGATCAGAAGGCCATCGATGCGCATCTAGGGGCGGCCCACCTGACGAGGCTTCTACCCCTGATCGCCGAGTGCGCCGCGGAGAAAGCCGTGACGACGAACCTGACGCGGCTGGTCTAGAGCGCAGGCTGTCCCCCGCTGGAAGCGTCGTCAGCCGGACTTCACCTCGGAACTACTGAGCTTCAGCGGGAGTCAACTGATGTGGCACGCTGCAGTCTCAGTCGTTTGCTAGGCTGCACCGTGCCCCAATGGGCCAAAGTCATAAAATCGAATGATTTGGTCAAATGAATCCAACTCAACATCTGGCTTAAGTCCGGCATATTCAGCGCGCAAATCGGCCTCTCTCTTTACGTCGTTCTCGGTCCAATGAGTGACTCGAACAAGCTGCTCCCAAAGAGCTTTTTCGAACAACGTGCCGTATTTTGCCCAAGCGGCGTTAACTCCAGCAAGCTTGGCCATGGCGATATCTTTGGTGATGCTGTCCCCGACATAAAGCGCCTGGCTGGAAGCAATTCGGTAGTCGGCAATGATGTCAGCGATTACATGAGGATCGGGCTTTCGATGATCAGGGGGTAAAGCATGCAAGAAATCTGGCTTTAGTTCTATCGGTCGCAGCTCCTTTCCTTTTGGATGGCCTAAACCAGAACTTGCCGGTGAATATAACCGCCGAATGTCTGACAGAAGGCCCAAAGCGTGTAGTCGAAATACGCTATTCTCAACCACAGCCTCAGTGTACGCGACAATAGTGCAACCGCTTCGCCTCACTTCATCAAGCGTTTCCCTTACCCCAGGGAACAGGCGCAAATGCCTTTGCCTCTCACTGTTGAAGGCGTGAAATGCGGAGTCCAACATCTCAGCACGTTCGGAACGTGTTTTCTCAGGAAATTTCCGAGCAACCGATTTTGTTTCCAAGAGCGCGTACGGGTGTTCAGAATTACCATAACGCTGATGCACCGCTTTCAAATCGGAAAGCAGCTCTTCCACCGCAACTCCGACAATGGGACTAGCGGTTTCAACCATCCGATAGAATGACGGGACAAAGAAGCTTACCCAGTCGTAAAGGGTATTGTCCAAATCGAGGATAAGTAAATGAATTTCTGGTCGAGACGATGTCATATCGACCATTCTGCGAGGGCAATTCTCGAAGTGCTTTTGTCATAAGCTAGCATTCCCACGCATGTCATCATAAGCGTGAATGCGCCGCCGTTCTGCGAACGGAACACTCGCAACTTTAAACCGTCTGCTTCCACGTCGATCAGATTGAAAAAATTCCTGCCTCCTTCTGTATCGACCGATCCCGCGCTACCACCTCCCACGATGGACAAATCACCAAGCCGGAATCGCGGCTGAGTCTCCTCTAAAAGTTCGTAAACTGTCGTCCGCCCGACAAACGAGCGATGCTTGTGACCATGCAACGCTAGCTGGACTCCATTGCGAGCTGCCATCCGTTGGATACGAGGCGCATCGACGGCAAGACCGAACCCCCTGCTATAACCTTCAGCAGGTTCAAGATTCTCCGTTAGAGTCAAATGATGATGGAGAGCAAGCACCTTTATCGACACCGACTTGGCATCTTCGTTCCATCCAAGGCCATTCGCAACGTCTTGAAAAGCCGCTTCTTGAATGCGCCCCATCCCAGCCAAGAAATTTTTTCCTGTTTCCAGAGAGCTCGAATTCAAACCCGCAACTTCCACAACAATGCCTGACGGAAACACATAACGCCGCCCCATCGACAAATGTTTGTTGGGGTCGTGCCCAAAGACAGCAGAATAGAAATTTCGATAATTTTGAGTCGCTTTGTCTGATGCTACATTCACCTCGGCGCCGTCAGTATAATTTCCGACATCATCGGACCAACCAATATCGTGATTGCCCGGCACAATGACGAGGTGCTCGCGGCCGAGGTTCAAGTTTCCCAATATTCTAAAGATTGCGCTGGAAGCTGCGTCAAACTCCTCCTTGGATGCCAAGAAAGTTAGGTCACCCGTGATAATGACGAGCCCAATCTTCTCCTTCTCTCGAATAGCTCGTGTTACCGCTTCTGCCAGCGTGTCTTTGGAACCGTCCTCCCCCTCCAAACGCCAAATGTGCTGTTTCCGAAATTTTCCGGACGCCAAATGAATATCTGTAATGTGCAGAATACTCATCCCTGGTGCGTTGATCGCCTCGTTTGATATAGGATGAGGAGCACCTGGGACGGTCAGAATGATCCGGTCGGCGTTGTCCGTTGACTGCCGAGGGCGAACGATCCAGATCGTCGTATCCATACCCCTAAGTTCATCGGCCTCGATAACAACCTTACTCTTGAAGCGGTCCAAGACATGCTGAGGGTAATTTGGAAGCGAAGGTGACTCTGCAAAAGAATATTTATCGAAGAATGGTTCGGGTGCTCCTTCAATGGCCCTCAACTTCATCCAGGCCATGCTAAACGGGCTCTTGCGATAGTAAGATGGAATGAGGGTCTGCTCTTCTGCCGGGACGCTTGGATGCTCTCCACCTTGCGGGCTTGGTTCCGGCAGAACTACGCCTACTACCTCTGCAATGTTCACTTTGCCCGACCCCGAGTCGAACAGACCAACTTTGACGGGTGTCGTTGGAGACGCCTCTGATTGCAGTGTTTGCCAAATCTCCATGCGGCTTGCCTCAGACGGCCGCTTCCACCATCCCCACCAGCAAACCCCGTCCTTTTCAATAATCTTTCGGTGCTCTTCCAAGGTCTTGGCGACCAAATCGCGATAGCGGAAGAGATATCGGATTTCTGAAGGATCGCCCGTCTTGCTCACGTGTCATCCCCATCTTCTTGTCGCCAGCACGATGGAGGGACCAGTGTGGTCCAATCGCGTTAGGCGATTTCTGCCAGCTATTAGCAACAGAGATGGCTCGAGACGCCCCGAAATTCGAGTGTCGACGCCTTGTCTCGTCCTGCCCAGTGCTTCCTGGAAGGGAAAGCCTGCACGACAGGAACCTACAAGTCATTGAAGAAATGGTGCCCCGAGACGGAATCGAACCGCCGACCCCATCATTACGAATGACGTGCTCTACCAGCTGAGCTATCGGGGCATCGGCGGCGGGTTTAAGGGAAAGGGAGCGCCGACGCAAGGCGGCGTTTTTACCCCTCCCGGAGCCTCGATTCGGCCGAAACCGAAGCATGCGGCCTGCTGGAAGACTGTAAAACGGCCGCCATGACGACGCTCCTCTCGCTCCTGCCGCTCCTCCTCGTCCTGGGCCTGCTGGCCTCGGGCCGCGCCAGCGCCCTGGTGGCGGGCCTGGCCGGCCTCGCCGCGACCCTGGCGGCCTCGGCTGCCCTGGTGATGCAATCGGATGGTCCGGGCGCCGTGGCGATCCTGTTCCGCCGCGAGGTGCCGGCCGGGCTGTGGCTCTCCTGGCACGTCATCGCGATCATCGTGACCGGCGTCTTCTTCCATCGCGCCAATCTCGCGCGCGCCGCCGCGGGCAATGCTGGGAGCGACACCGCAGCGCTCGAGGCCACCCCGCGCCGCCTCTTCTCGGTCTGCTTCCTGCTGGCGCCCTTCGCCGAATCGGTGACCGGCTTCGGCGTCGGCTACATCATCGCCCTCGCGGCGCTGCGGCGGCTGGGCATCGGCGGCCTGCCGGCGCTGCTGCTCGGCCTCTACAGCCAGTCGCTGGTGCCGTGGGGCGCGCTCGCCATCGGCACGACCGTGGGCGCAACCCTGGCCGGCCTCACGCCGACCGAGCTGGGCGTCAGCTCGGCGGTGCTGCAGGTGCCGATCCACGCCCTCTACCTCGGCCTCTACTGGCGCTTCGCGCGCGAGGCCGGCGTGCCCGTGCCGTCGCTGCAGAAGCTCGACGACCTCCTCTGGACGGCGCTGCTGCTGGCGCTGATCTGGACGGCCAACCGCTACAGCGACGTCGAGATTGCCGCCGCCGCGCCCACCGCCTTCCTGCTGGCCGTGCGCTTCTGGCGCGACGAGCGTCCCGACCTTGCCCGCACGCGCGCCACACTGCAGGCCGCCGCGCCCTACGTCGCGCTCACGCTCGTCCTCTGCGCCACGCGGTTGGTGACGCCGCTGCGCGACCTGCTGAAGCCCCTGTGGGCGATGCGCCCGTTCGACAACCAGCCAGCCTTCGCGCCCTTCTACGCGCCGGGCTTCTGGCTGCTGTCGATCGGCATCGCGGTCGTGCTGCTGGCACGCGCGCCGCTCGGCCAGGTCGTGAAGGAAGCAGCGAACGGCGCGTGGCGCGCCTGCGCCGTGACGCTCGCCTTCGTGGTGATGGCCGAATTCTATGTCGGCTCCGGCATGGCGACCTCGATCGCCGAGGCGCTGCGCTCGGTCGCCGGACGCGGCGCGGCGCTCGGCGTGCCGCTGTTCGCCGCGGCCGGCGGCTTCCTCACCGGCAGCGGGGCGGCATCCAGCGCCATGCTGATGCCGATGGAGACCGCGCTCGCCCGCGCCTTGGTCCTCGACCCGGCCTGGATCGCGGCGGTGCAGAACAGCGTCACGGCCAACCTCACCATGCTGTCGCCGATCCGCGTCTCGATGGGCGCGGCGATCCTGGCGCTCTCGACCTCCGACGCGATCCTCTACCGCCGCGCCTGGCCGCTCGCGCTGCCACCGCTGCTGACAGGCTTCGCGGTGATCGTGGTGTTGCTGGTCCGCGGGTAAAGCCTCACGGTTGGCGCGGCGCCTGTTCGCTCGATAAGCTGAACGCCTCAAATGCGTCCGCTTTGGCCCATCGAGCGAAAAGTTCTTGAAATCACGGCGGCGGACTATCCGGCGGCCGCAGAGACACTCCGCCAGCAGATCGAGACCGCGCAGGTCGTCACTTTTGAGAACACAGGCGCCGGTTTCTTTTCCCACCTAACAGTGGCAACCAACGCCGCTGTGCTGGCCGAAAAGTCGCCGCTGAGCGGAGGCTGCGGAGATGTGCTCGGAGTCGAGCATGGCATGGGCTTCCTCGTGTTCCTGAAGGACGGTCGCCTCTCCATGATTGAGGGCTACTCCTACGGCGACACGTCCACCGGCAATCTCGACTTCTCGCGAGCGACATTTGAACTCCGGCCTTGGAGCCAAGCGAACGTAAAGCCGTGATGGCTGGTCCGCGGCTGACCTCACCCCTATGCTGCGCCGGTACCGCAGCGGGGGCCGGTCCATGAGCATCCAGCGACGCCGACTCCTGGCCTGTGCTTCCGCCGGCGTCGCCGCTGCGACGCGGCCCGCCAATGCGGTCATCATCCTCGACAGCACGTGGCGCGAAGAAGGCGGGCGGCGCGGCCATGAGAGCGAGGGTTTCGGCGCGCATATCGCGCTGGCCAACCAGCCGCAGTTCGCGAGCCTCGTCGCGATGGCCCGCAACCGCGGCAGCGACGATCCGGGATGGGGCGCGGCGTCGGGTACCTGGATCGGCAATGTCGAGGGGCGTGGCCGGATTCTGACGGCCGCGCACATCTTCAATCGTGGAGGGCCGGCGCGTTACTACATCTACCGCTCGGCCAGCGGCGCGGTGCATCGCGGCGTCGCCGTCGACTTCCATCCGCTCTACAACTGGAGCAACGACGAACGCACCGGCTACGACTTCGCCATCGTCACCTTGCGCGATGCCGTCACCGACAGCGGCCCGCCGCCCGCGCTCTACGCCAACCCGGTGCGCGAGGGCATGCAGGTCGTGATGATCGGCTATGGCAGCCGCGGCATCGCCTCGGAGGGCCAGCAGCTCAAATTCTACGAGCCGTCCGACAAGGCTGCCGCCTCGAATGTCGTGTCCCGCACCATGGCGCCCGTGCGGCCGGTGCCGAAGGACGGCACGGGCGACGATGCCGGCAACTGGTTCGGCGTGACCCTGCGCCGCGAGAGCGGGGGCGCGTCGCGGCTCGACGGGCTGCTGGGCTCGGGCGACAGCGGCGGCTCGACCTGGGTCCGGACGGCGGGCGGCGGCTGGGCCATCGCCGGCGTCAACTCGAACGGCACCGGCGACGTCTACGGCAAGCGCTCCTATTTCCCGCAGGTGAGCGGCGTCCGCGACTGGCTGAACGACAAGGTGCCCGGCCTGCAGTTCGTGAGCTGAGCGCCCCCCTTCCGCCCCTCTTCACCCCGACTGGCGCGGTCCCATTTTGCCTCTATGATCGCGGCCGCCCTGGCGGACAGGGACGGAATTTCGCGGGAGAGAACGATGGCCAAAGTGGCATTTCTGGGTCTGGGCGTAATGGGCTTTCCGATGGCGGGGCATCTCGCCGCCAAGGGCCACGAGGTCACCGTCTACAATCGCACCTTCGCCAAGGCCGAGGCCTGGACGCAGAAGCACAAGGGCAAGGCCGCGAAGACGCCCAAGGAGGCTGCTGCCGGCCAGGAGATCGTGTTCTGCTGCGTCGGCAACGACGACGACCTGCGCTCGGTCGTGCTCGGGCCCGACGGCGCGTTTGCCGGCATGGGCAAGGGCACGATCTTCTTCGACAACACCACGGCCTCGGCCGACATCGCCCGCGAGCTCCATGCCGCCGGCAAGAAGCTCGGCATCGACTTCATCGACGCGCCGGTCTCGGGCGGCCAGGCGGGCGCCGAGAACGGCCAGCTCACCGTGATGTGCGGCGGTGAACAGGCCCCGTTCGACAAGGCCAAGCCGGTGGCCGACGCCTTCTCCAAGGCGGTCACGCTGATCGGCCCGCCGGGCGCGGGACAGATCACCAAGATGATGAACCAGATGTGCATCGCCGGCATCGTGCAGGGCCTCGCCGAGGCGCTGAACCTCGGCCAGCGCGCCGGCCTCGACATGGAGAAGGCGCTGGGCGCCATCTCCAAGGGCGCGGCGCAGAGCTGGCAGATGGAGAATCGCTGGCAGAACATGGTGAACGGCAAGTTCGACTACGGCTTCGCCGTCGACTGGATGCGCAAGGACCTCGGCATCGCCATGGCCGAGGGCAAGCGCCAGAAGGCCGGCATGCCGCTGGTCGCGCTGGTCGACCAGTTCTACGAGCGCGTCCAGGCGCGCGGCGGTGGCCGCTGGGACACGTCGAGCCTGATCCAGCCGCTGCAGAAGCCGTAAGGCCGTCTGGTGAGCGGCAACTACACCCTCTGGGGCCGGCCCGGCTGGGGCTCGGCCCTGATCGAGGCGCAGCTCGACTGGTATGGGCTGCCCTTCACCTTCGAGCCGGTCGAGGACCTGTTCCGTACGCCCGGCGCGAAGGCGAAGCTCGAGAAGGTGAACCCGCTCGCCCAGGTGCCGACGCTGGTCCTGCCCGACGGCACGGTCATGAGCGAGAGCGCCGCCATCACGCTGCTGCTGGCCGAGGTCACCGGCACCGATTCGCTGGTGCCGGCGGCGGGCAGCGCGGAACGCGCGAAGTTCCTGCGCTGGCTGGTGTTCATCGTCGCCAACATCTACCCGACCTTCACCTACGCCGACGATCCCGCGCGCTTCGTCTCGGTGAACAACGCGCGCGATCCGTTCCGCGCCGCCACCGACGCCTATGCCCAACGCCTCTGGCGCCAGGTCGAGAGCGAGGCCGGCGCGCCGTGGTTCCTGGGCGAGCGGTTCAGCGCGCTCGACATCTACATCGACGTGATGACCCGCTGGCGCCCCAAGCGCGGCTGGTTCGAGAGCGAGACGCCCCGCCTCTTCAAGATCGCGCGCCGCGCCGATGCCAAGCCCGAGCTCGCCGGGGTGTGGAAGCGCAACTATCCGACCTAAGGAAAGACACAGGATGAAACGCCGCAGCTTCGTCGCCCTCGCCGCCGCCACCGCGGCCACGTCGTCCGCGACAGGCACCGCCTTCGCCCAAGGCACCTATCCCGACAAGCCGATCACCATGGTGGTGCCGGCTCCGCCGGGCGGCGGCACCGATCTCGTCGCGCGCCTCTATTCCGACCTGCTGAGCCAGGAACTCGGCCAGCAGGTGATCGTCGACAACAAGGGCGGCGGCAACGGCAACATCGGCACGGCCATCGTCGCGCGTGCCAAGCCTGACGGCTACACGCTGCTGATGCAGTACTCGGCCTATCACTCGGCCAATCCGGCGCTGATCAAGGACCTGAACTGGAAGCCCGACGACTTCGTCGGCGTCGCGATGGGCGCGGTCGCGCCGCACGTCATCGTCATCGCCAAGAAGGTCCCGGCCGACGACCTCAAGAGCTTCATCGCCTACGCCAAGGCCAATCCCGGCAAGCTGAACTACGCCTCGGTCGGCGCCGGCTCGGTGCCGCACCTGGGCGGCGTGCTTTTGAACAAGGCGGCCGGCCTCGACCTCGTGCACGTTCCCTACAAGGGCGCGGGGCCTGCGACCGCCGACGTCGTGGCGGGCCAGGTCGAGTTGCTGATCGTGACGCCGCCCTCGATGTCGGCGCACATCCGCAGCGGCACCGTGAAGGCGCTGGCCCTCGCGAGTGCGGAGCGGCATCCGGCATTCCCTGACATTCCCACGACGGCCGAAGCGGGCCTGCCCGGCCTCATCCTCGACGGCTGGTTCGCGCTGTTCGCGCCGGCCGGCACGCCGCAGCCGATCGTCGAGAAGCTGAACGCCGCGATGCGCAAGATCGGCAAGATGGAAGCCGTCGTGGCCCGCGCCAACCAGCTCGGCACGGTGCTGAAGGACTGGCCGGCCGCCCAGATGGACAGCTTCGCCAAAGGCGAGGTCGAGACCTGGGGCAAGGTGATCCGCGAGAACAACATCACCTTCACCGAATAGAGCAGCCGCCATGGCCTGCGTCGGCATCATCGGCGGGCTCAGCGTCGCCGCGACGGTTCACTACTACGAACGCATCGCGGCCGCCTGCAAAGCGCGCGGCGTCACGCCCGATCTCGTCTTCACCCATGCCGATGTCGATTTCGGCCAGGGGCTGGTGCGCGCGGGCAAGCTCGACGAGCTGGCAGCCTATCTCGTGTCGTTCCTCGACCGCATGGCACGCGCGGGCGCGCAGGTGATGGCGATCCCTGCCGTCACGCCGCACATCGCCATCGACCGGGTGAAGCAGCGCACGTCCCTGCCGATCGTCGACATCGTGGAAACGCTCGGCGCCGAATTGCGTGCAAAGAAGCTGCGGCGCGTGGCGCTGTTCGGCACGGTCTTCACCATCGAAGGCAGCCTGTGGGGCCAGCTCCAACGCTACGCGCCCGACGTCGAGATCGTGAAGCCGCGCCCCGACGAAGTTGCCTTCGCGGGCGCTGCCTACCAGCGCATCCTCGACACGCAGCGTTCCAATGACGCCGACGCCGCCAAGTTCCGCGAGCTCGCCGCCGAGCTGCAGCGCCGCGACGGCGTCGAGACGATCCTGCTGGCCGGCACCGACCTCACCGTGATGTTCGACGAAACGACGGCCGGCTTCCCCGCCATCGACGTCGCCCGCCTCCACATCGACGCGATCGTGGAGCGGTTGGCGTCTTAATCGCCTCCCCATTTGAATGGGGAGGCAAGGTTCTAGAAAACGTGCCGCACGCCGACGATCTGGCCGAGCGAGCGGCCGACATGTTCGGCGGTTGCCGGCTCCAGCCCTTCCACCTCGATCTCGACGCTGAGCGCATCGCCGTCGGCTTGCGCGAAGACCCGCGCCGGCACCAGGCCGCGCTTGGCGATCAGCTCGAGGGCACGCGGCAGCACGCCGGGCTCGGCGTCGGCTTCGAAGCAGTAACGGACGGCGGAATTGCTACGCTTGAGGGAGAGTACGGCAGACATCGGACGATTCCTTGGACGAGTAAAAGGCGAACGCGGCAACGCAACGGTTTGCAGTGCAAACCGTGGTGCTAATTCGCCGTCCAAGGAGGTCCATGCGGGCCATGTCGCCACTGTAGCGCCAAAGCCGGCCGGCGCGCTAGGGTCCGGCAACGAACCCGCCGGGAAGGAAACAAAGATGCGTTCGACGCCCATATACGAGGTGCATGCGGTCAAATACGCCCACCTGCCGCGCAAGGCATGGGAAGTGCAGATCAACCCCGACCCGCACGACGCCGACTTCCCGATGGACTACTTCGTCTGGGTCGCCATCCCGCTCGACGAGAGCGGCAACCGCGCGATCGGCGGCAAGCCCATCGTGATCGACACCGGCTTCAACGCCACGGTCGGCAAGCAGCGCGGCCGCGAGGTAAAGAAGAACCCGGCCGACCTGTTAGGCGAACTCGGCATCGACGCGAAGGAGATCGAGGACGTCATCGTCACCCATCTCCACTACGACCATATCGGCAACTGGGACCGCTTCCCGAAGGCGCGCTTCCATCTCCAGGACAAGGAGATGAACTTCGCGACCGGCCGCCACATGTGCAAGGGACCGTTCCGCCACGCCTACGAGTGCGAGGACATCGTCGGCATGGTGCGCGCGCTCTACGGCGGACGGCTGGTGTTCCATGACGGCGACGAGGAGCTGCAGCCCGGCATCTCGCTGCACCTGATCGGCGGCCACACTGCCGGCATCCAGTCGGTGCGCATCATGACGCGCAACGGCTGGCTCGTGCTCGCCTCCGACGCCTCGCATTACTTCTGGGGCGTGAACAACGACAAGCTGTTCTCGATCGTCTACTCGGTCGCCGACATGCTGGCGGGCTACGACAAGCTGAAGAAGCTGGCCGAGGGCAGGGTCGAGATGGTGATCCCCGGCCACGACGCCGAAGTGATGACGCGCTACCCCGCGTCGGCCAAGGGCCTCGAAGGCATCAGCGTCCGGCTCGATTAGAACCTGCACTTCATTGGAGCGCGCAACTCCAGTTGCGGGAGTTGCGCGCTCCGAGGAGACACCTCGTCCGGACATGGAAAAGGGGCAGGCCCTGCGGCCTGCCCCTTTCTGTTCTAATCGCTTGCGGCGAGACCCTTCGGCTACGTGCTGCGCACTTCGCTCAGGGTAATCGCTGCGCGATTACTTCTTCTCGACGTTCCACAGCGCCAGCGCGGGCGAGGGCAGCAGGCCCGACGCCTTGCGGCCGACGGCGGTCGGGGCGGTGAACTGGCCGAGCGGCGCATGCGTCGGATACACCGCCGCGCGCGCCTGGACCTGGGCGGCGATCTCCTTCTGCTTCGCCGGATCGGTTTCCTTGGCGAAGGCGTCGCGCAGCTTCTCGAGCTCGGGATCGCACGGCCAGCCGAACGTTGCCTTCTCGCAGGAGGCGTTCAGGAAGGCGACGGCCACCGGATCGAGCACGTCGGCGGCGGCCCAAGACGTGAAGAACGCGCTCCAGCCACCGGCATTGAGCGGATCCTTCTTGGCGCGGCGGCCGACCAGCGTCTGCCAGTCCATCGACTGCAGGTCGACCTTGAAGCCGGCCTTCTCCAGCTGCGGCTTGGCGACGGTCGCCAGCGCATTGTGTCCGGGCGTGTCGGTCTGGTGCATCAGCACGACCGGCGTGCCGTCGTAGCCCGCCTCGGCCAGGAGCTGCTTGGCCTTGGCGGCGTTGCCCGAGAGCTTGTCTTCCCAGCCCTTGGTCGTCTCCATCGGCGAGCCGCAGGGGAACAGCGACTTGCACTCGGTGTAGTACTTGGGATTGCCGACGTTGGCGTCGAGGAAATCCTTCTGGTTCAGCGCGTAGAGCACGGCTTCGCGGATCTTGGGATTGTCGAACGGCTTGTGCAGCGTGTTGAAGCGCATCGAGTACTGGCGGCCGGCCTGGTTCACGACCTGGATCTTGACGCCCTTTTCCTTCTCGACCAGCGGCAGCAGATCGGGCGGCACCGTCTCGATCATGTCGATCTCGTCGGCCAGCAGCGCGTTGACCTGCGTCTGCGTGTCGGGGATCCAGACCCACTCGACGCGATCCACCTTGGCGACCTTGCCGCCGGCGAGGCCGGCCGACGGCTCGGCGCGCGGCTTGTAGTTGGGGTTCTTGACGTAGACCGCCTTCTCCCCGGGCTTCCACTCGTCCTTCTTGAAGATGAACGGGCCGGAGCCGGTGGAATCGGTGATCTGCGTATTCGGGTCGGTGTCGGCGATGCGCTTGGGCATCATGAACGGCACGTTGGAGCCCGGCTTGCCCAGGGTGTTGAGCACGAGGCCGTAGGGCTCCTTCAGGACCATCTTGATGGTCTTGTCGTCCGGCGCCGACAGGTCGGTCACGTAGGACATCAGCTTCTGGCCCATCGCGTCCTTGGCGCCCCAGCGCTTCAGCGAGGCGACGCAATCGGCCGCCGTCACCGGCTTGCCGTCATGCCAGGCGAGCCCGTCGCGCAGGGTAAAGGTCCAGGTGAGCTTGTCGGGTGAGACCTCCCACTTGTCGACCATCTGCGGCTTGACCTGCAGCTTGTCGTCGAGCGCAAACAGCGTGTCGTAGATCAGGTAGCTGTGGTGCTGGGTGATCAGCGCGGTGGTCCAGATCGGATCGATGATCTTCAGATCCGAATGGAGCGCGACCTTGAGCGTGGACTGCGCCGAGGCAGGCGCAGGCGCGGCGAACGGCACCACCGCGGCGGCGGCGGCGAGCGCGCACATGAAACGACGACCGAAATTCAGCATGGAAACTCCCTAGCCTTCCCCGTACTTGCCCATCCCCGTAGAAGAGCAAGAATAAGGCCGGTAGTCGTTTCCCGCGACCTCGGGAAGCTATTTCTTCTCGATATTCCAGAGCGCCAGCGACGGCGCCTGCAAAAGTCCGGTCACATTGCCGCGAACGGCGGTCGGCGTGGTGAACTGGCCGAGCGGCGCGTGCGTCGGATACTCGATCACGCGCAACTGGACCTGCTCGGCGATCGCCTTCTGCTTGGCTGGGTCGGTTTCCTTTGTGTACTCCGTGCGCAGCCGCTCGATCTCGGCGTCGCAGGGCCAGCCGAACGGCGCCTTGTCGCACGATGCGTTCAGGAAGAAATTCTCGACCGGATCGAGCACATTCAGCGCGCTCGACGAGGTGAAGAAGGCGCTCCAGCCGCCGGCCGACAGCGGTTCCTTGCGGGTGCGGCGCGACACCAGCGTCTGCCAATCCATCGGCTGCAGGTCGACCTTGAAGCCGGCTCGTTCGAGCTGGACCTTGGCCACGGTGGCGAGGTTGTTGTGCCCGGCCACGTCGGTCTGGTGCAGCAGCACGACCGGCGTGCCGTCGTAGCCCGCCTGCTGCAGGAGCTGCTTGGCCTTGGCCGCGTCGCCGCCCAGCTTGTCCGCCCAGCCCTTGGTCGATTCCAGCGGCGAGCTGCAAGGGAACAGCGACTTGCACTCGCTGTAGTAGGACGGGTTGCCGACATTGGCCTCCAGCACGTCCTTCTGGTTCACCGCATACATCGCGGCCTGCCGGATCAGCGGATTGTCGAACGGCTTGTGCAGCACGTTGAAGCGCATGACGTACTGGCGGCCCCACTTGTTCAGGACGGTGGTGCGGATCGCCTTGTCCTTGGCGATCAGCGGCAGCAGGTCGGGCGAGAAATTCTCGATAAGGTCGATCTCGCCGTTCAGCAGTGCGTTCACCTGCGTCTGGCTGTCGGCGATCCAGATCCATTCGATGCGATCGACCTTCGCGAGCTTTCCGCCGGCCAGTCCCGACGCGGGTTCGGTGCGCGGCTTGTATTTCGGGTTCTTGAGATAGACGGCCTTTTCGCCCGCCTTCCACTCGTCCTTCTTGAAGATGAAGGGACCCGAACCGGTGGCGTCGGAGATCTGTGTGTTGGGATCGGTGTCGGCGATGCGCTTGGGCATCATGAACGGCACGTTCGCGCCCGACTTGCCGATCGTCTCCAGCACAAGCCCGCGCGGCTCCTTCAGCACCATCTTGAAGGTCTTCGCGTCGACCGGCGACAGGTCGCTGACATTGGCGATCAGCTTCTGCCCCACCGCATCGCGCGCCGCCCAGCGCTTCAGCGACGCGACGCAATCCTCGGCGGTGACCGGCGTGCCGTCATGCCATTCGAGCCCGTCGCGCAAAGTGAACGTCCAGGTGAGCTTGTCGGGCGAGACGGTCCAGGTGTCGACCATCTGCGGCTTCACCTCGAGCTTGTCGTCGAGCGCGAACAGCGTGTCGTAGACGAGATAACCGTGATGCGCGGAGATCAGCGCCACGGTCCAGATCGGGTCGATGATTTTCAGATCGGAATGCAGCGCCACCTTGAGCGTGGTCTGCGCCGACGCCGGTGCGGCGAACGGCAGAACCGCGACGGCGGCGGCAAGCGCGCAGACAAAACGGCGACCTATGGCCAGCATCATAAATCCTCCCTGAAACGTCTTTTGTTTTCGGGAGGATAGAACGTTCAGCCGCCCTGCGCGATGTCCAGAAGTGCCTGCCGGTCCACCATCGCCCCACTAACCTCATCCTGAGGAGGCCACGAAGTGGCCGTCTCGAAGGATGGGCAACAGACGTGGTGCTTATTCCCACCCTTCGAGACGCGCTCCTGCGGAGCGCTCCTCAGGGTGAGGTCTTTGTTTGGAAAGTCGGTTGCTTCGAGGTCGGTTGCTTAATCGCCCTGCGCGATGTCGAGAAGCGCTTGCCGGTCGACAAACTTGAGCCGTGGCCGTCCCTGCGCCGCACCGGCCGCGATCTCGGCTTTGTCGATGCGGCGCCAGCCTTCGGCGTCGACGGCGAGCGGCAGGATGTCGGGGCCGCTCTTGGGATCGCGGCCGTCGAGCCAGGCGATCACGTCCTTCGCTACCGCATGACTGTCGGCGCGGTTGGTCGGGATGGTGCCGCTGGGACCGCGACGCGCCCAGCCGACGGCGAAAACACCGTCCGACTTCGGAAAGGCCTCGCCGGTGTAGCCGATGCAGGTGACGACGAGATCGGTGGCGATGGTGCCCGTCGACAGTTCGACCTCGCCGGGGCGGATCGCGACCGGAGTCGCGTGGAAGCGAAAGTGAACCGTCACCGGCTTCTCCCCCGCACTATGCGCGGCGAAGCCTTTCAGCGTGTCGATGTTCTTGGTCTTGCGCAGCTTCTCCGGCGTCGGATCGCTGGCTGGCGCCACCGCGTCGAGCACGCCGGCATCGGCGACCGAGACGGCGCGCGCCAGGCGGCCCATCTCGGCCAGCTCGTTGGTGGTGAAGGACGCATGCTCGGCGCCGCGCCGGCCGATCACATGGATGTCTGTGAGAGGTGCTGCCACGATCGCGGCCGCCGCTTCCGGCACGATGTCGGACTTGGCCATCTCATCCGGCGTCTTGGCGAGCAGGCGCGCCACGTCGAGCGCGACATTGCCATTGCCGATCACCGCCACCGACTTCACGCCCGAGAGGTCGGGACCGCCGCGGAAATCGGGATGGCCGTTCAGCCAGGCCACGAAGCGCCACGAGCCCCAGACCTGCGGCAACTCCTCGCCCGGGATGCCGAGCTTGCGGTCGATGACCATGCCGGTGGCGACGATCACCGCGTCGTAGGCCGCAACGAGCTCGTCCCAGGAAAGGTCGCGGCCGATCTCGATATTGCCGGCAAAGCGCAGGTCCGGCTGATCCAGAAGCTTGTCGAACTGGCGGACCACGGCCTTGGTGCCCTGGTGGTCGGGGGCGACGCCGGCCCGCACCAGCCCGTAGGGAGTGGGCAGGCGGTCGATGATGTCGATGCGCAGGTCGGGCCGGCCGCGCAGCAGCCCGTCTGCGGCATAGAAGCCGGACGGGCCGGCGCCGACGATGGCAACCCTGTGAGTCATGGCGGCCCGCTTAGCATATGATGGGTGCATGGCTAAATACGCAAAACTCCGTCAGCTCGGGCAGGCCACCGCCCTCCCCGCCTCGCCCGACCAGGCCGTCCTGGAAACGGTGCCCAACCCGCATCCGGGCACGCTCTATCTCGCCCGCTTCACGCAGCCCGAGTTCACCTCGCTCTGCCCGGTGACCGGCCAGCCCGATTTCGCCCATCTGGTGATCGACTACGTGCCGAGGACCAAGCTGGTCGAGAGCAAGTCGCTGAAGCTCTTCCTCAACAGCTTCCGTAATGAGGCGGCCTTCCACGAGGATTGTACCGTGGGCATCGGCAAGCGGCTGGTGAAGGCGATGGCGCCGCGCTGGCTCAGGATCGCCGGCTACTGGTATCCGCGCGGCGGCATGCCGATCGACGTTTTCTGGCAGACGGCCGCGCCGCCCAAGGGCTTGTGGCTGCCCGATACAGGTGTAGCCTCCTACCGCGGACGCGGATGACACGCCCGCATCGGGAGTGAAACGATGACATTCAAAAGACTGGCCCTGATCGCGGGCGCGACGCTCGTCCTGGTGACGGGCACGGCACTGGCACAGCAGCCGAACTCACCGGCGCGCATCGCCGAGATTCTGGCGAGCCCGGACCGCAGCGCCGCCGACCGCACCAACGACCAGCGCCGCAAGCCCGCAGACATGCTGGCCTTCATCGCCATCGCGCCGGGCATCACCGCGCTCGATCTCAGCGCCGGCGGTGGCTACACGACCGAATTGCTGGCCCGTTCGATTGGGCCGACAGGCGCGGTCTATGGACAGAGCCGGCCGCCGCGCGATCCCAGCCAGCCCGCGCCGCGTCCCGCCGCGCCGGAAGGCAATGCCAATCCGACCGCCACGCCGGCCCCCGCTGCGGCTGCACCGGCCACGCCGCCGGCGCCGCCGCGTCCCTCGCCGGTCGCGCTCGCCGACCGGGCCGAGAAGATGAAGGCCGCGGGCGTCGCCGCCGCGCCGATCACCGCGCTCTCGCGTCCGTTCGAGGATCCGGTGCCGGCGGAACTCGCCAACGGCCGCTTCGATCTCATCACCCTGATGTTCAACTATCACGACCTCGGTTTCCTCGAGATCGACCGCGCGAAGATGAATGCGGCGGCGTTCAAGGCGCTGAAGCCGGGCGGCTTCTATGTCATCGCCGACCATTCGGGCCGTGCCGGTACCGGCATCTCCGAATCCGGCACGCTGCATCGCATCGAGGAAGCGTTCCTGCGAAAGGAGGTCGAGGCCGCCGGCTTCAAGCTGGTCGCCGAGGGCAACTTCCTGCGCAATCCCAACGACCCGCGCGACAAGAACACGCCCGACCCGCCGCAGCCCAAGGACGAATTCGTCCTGAAGTTCGTGAAGCCTTAAAGCGAGAACACCGTCGTCCCGAGCGGAGCGCAGCGCAGTCGAGGGACGACGGGTTTTTTACCGCCGCTCCCTAAAGAACGTGCGCAGCAGGTCGCCGGCCTCGCGCTCGCCGAGGCCGGGATAGAGGTCCGGCCGATGGTGGCAGGTTGGCTGGTCGAAGATTCGGGGCCCCTGCTCGATGCCGCCGCCCTTGGGGTCGCTGGCGCCCCAGTAGACGCGGCGCAGGCGGGCGAAGGAGATCGCCTGGGCGCACATCGGACAGGGCTCCAGGGTCACGTAGAGATCGCAGTCGACCAGGCGCGGTGAGCCCAAGGCCGCCGCGGCCGCCCGGATCGCTAAAAGCTCGGCATGGGCGGTCGGGTCCTTCAGCTCCTCGGTGCGGTTGCCGGCCTCGGCCAGCACGGCGCCGCTCGGCCCCACGATCACGCAGCCGATCGGCACCTCGCCCCGCGCACCAGCGGCGCGGGCGGCGGCAAGGGCCCTGTCCATGGGCGTAAGTTTGGAGGTATCCGGCATGACGGCCGCACTGTAGCGCAAGGCGGCGCACCCGCGTATCTTGGCCCGCATGCCCCGTCCCCTGATCGGAGTCACGCTGGATGCTGAAAAGCCCGGCGGATACTCCAAGTTTCCCTGGTATGCGCTGCGCCAGAACTACCTCGACGCGATCGACGCGGCGGGGGGTCTTGCCGTGGCACTACCGCACGAGCCCGACCGGGTCGCCGACTATCTGGAGCGCATCGACGCGCTGGTGGTGACCGGCGGCGCCTTCGACGTCGATCCCTCCTACTATGGCGGCGGCGCGCGCCATTCGACGGTCATCACCAAGGACCGCCGCACCGCCTTCGAGTTCGGCGTCACCAAGGGGGCGCTGGCGCAGGACAAGCCGGTGCTGGGCATCTGCGGCGGCCAGCAGCTCCTGCACGTCGTGCTGGGCGGCAAGCTGATCCAGCACATCCCCGACACGATCGCCGAGCCGCTGGCGCACGAGCAGCCCAACCCGCGCAACGAGCCCGGCCATGTCGTGAAGGTGGCCAGGGGCACGCAGCTCCACGGCATCGTCGGCGCCGAGGAGCTGCAGGTGAACAGCGCGCATCACCAGGCGGCGGCCGATTCGCCCGACGGCGTGATCGTGAACGCGACCGCACCGGACGGCGTCATCGAGGGCATCGAGGCGCCGGCCTATCGTTTCTGCATCGGCGTGCAGTGGCATCCTGAATTCCTGATCTCCGAAGGCGACGCGAAACTGTTCCGCGCCTTCCTGGGAGCGGCGGCAGCAAAATGAGCGAACCCGTAGCGAAAGAAGGCGAGCGCATCGCCAAGCGCCTCGCGCGCGCCGGCCTGTGCTCGCGTCGCGATGCCGAACGCTGGATCGAAGCCGGCCGTGTCTCGGTCGACGGCAAGATCCTCGAGACCCCGGCCTGCGTCGTCACCGACAAGAGCGTGATCGAGGTCGACGGCAAGCTGCTGGGCGCCGCGGACCGGCCGCGCATGTGGCGCTACCACAAGCCGCCGAGCGAGCTGGTGACGGCGCGCGATCCGGAAGGACGCCGCACCATCTTCGAATCGCTGCCCAAGGGCATGCCGCGCGTCGTCACGGTCGGCCGGCTCGATTACATGTCGGAAGGCCTGCTGTTGCTCACCAACGACGGCGGCCTCGCGCGACAGCTCGAACTGCCGGCCAACGGCTGGACGCGCCGCTATCGTGCCCGCGTGCACGGCAATGTCGACGAGGCGAAGCTCGCGGAACTCGCCAACGGCATCACCATCGAGGGCATCCGCTACGGTTCGATCCAGGCCAGCCTCGATCGCCAGCAGCGCTCCAATGCGTGGATCGACATCGCGCTGGCCGAGGGCAAGAACCGCGAAGTACGTCGCGTGCTGGCCCATCTCGACCTGCCGGTGGTGCGCCTGATCCGCGTGGCCTTCGGGCCGTTCAGCCTCGGCGAGATCGAGCGCGGCCATATCGACGAGATCCCGCCGCAGGCGCTCGACAGCCTGCTGGGCGTCAAGCGGCCGCCGCGCAAGGAAGGCTGGGCGCGTCCCAAGCCGACGCCGGCCCGCACCAAGCGCCGGAAGCACTGATGATCAAGATCATCGGCGGCAAGCATCGCGGCCGGATGCTCGTGACGCCGGAAGGCGAAGCGACGCGCCCCACCGCCAGCCGCGCGCGCGAGGCGCTGTTCAACGTGCTGATGCATGCGCGCTGGCGCGACATGGACGAGGACGGCGGCACCTCGCCGCTGATCGATGCGCGGGTGCTCGACGGCTATGCCGGCTCCGGCGCGCTGGGGCTCGAAGCGCTGTCGCGCGGCGCCGAGCACGTGACCTTCCTCGACAACGATGCCGCGGCGATCAAGGCGATCGGCGAGAACCTGCGCAAGCTGGGCGAGACCGGCGCGTCCAAGGTCGTGCGCGCCGACATGACCCGGCCGCCGCAGTGTCGCGAGCCGTGCCATCTCGTCTTTCTCGACCCGCCCTATCGCTCGGGCGAGGCCGCGACCGCGATCACCGCACTTGCCAATGCCGGCTGGATGGCGCCCGGCGCCGTCGTCACCGTCGAACTCGCCTACAACGAGGACATCGCGGTGCCCACCGGCTTCGAGACGATCGACGAGAGGCGCTATGGCGCCGCCAAGATCGTGATCCTCAAGCGGACGTCGTGAAGCTCCCTTCATGAAACTTGGGGCTCCCCTCTACATGCTGCGGCACGGCGAGACCGCGTGGAACACCGAACGCCGCATGCAGGGCCACAAGAACTCCGACCTGACGCCGCGCGGAAGGGTGCAGGCGATGGCCATGGGCCGCACGCTGAAGGCCGAGCTCGACCGCGAGCCCGGCCCGACGATCTTCCTGCGCAGCCCGCTCGGCCGCACGCGCGAGACGTCGGAGATCATCGGCCACGAACTGGGACTCCCCTCCTCCGAATGGCGCGAGGACATGCGGCTGGCCGAGCTTTCCTACGGAAGCTGGGAAGGCTTCTCCTGGGCCGAGATCGAGATCGATCATCCGACGGCGATGGCCGACTGGCGCGCCGATCCGCACGGCTACTGCCCGCCGGGTGGCGAGACGCATCTCGACCTGCGCCGGCGTTGCGAGGCCGTGCTGACCGAGATCGCGATGTCGAACACCCGCACCGTCGTGGTGAGCCACGGCGTCAGCGGCGCCGTCGTGCGCGGCCTCAATCTCGGCCTCGATGCCCGCGCCATGTTCGTGATGGAAAAGCCGCAGGACGCCTTCTTCCGGCTGATGGCCGGCAGCGAAGAACGCATCACCTGCGACTTGTAGGCCGAGCGAAGCTCGGCCCCTTGAGCGTCAGGACATCGCGAAGCGATGTCCGGGAGCGCCGAAGGAAGAACGGCCACTCATGACCCCTCCGTCGCGTAAGACGCGACACCTCCCCAGTTGAATCGCGAGGTAGGGTTTGTGAACGTACCTGTGAACGTAACGGTGTGCCGGCTATAAGCGCCGGCATGAGCGAGAGTGCACAGACAGACACGACGGGCCGGATGACGTGGGGCGCGGAAGCGCGCGCGACGCTCGTGCTCGCCTGGCCGCTGATCCTCACCAATCTCGCGCAGACGATGATGACCGCGACCGACGTGGTGATGATGGGTTGGCTCGGCCCCGACGCGCTGGCCGCCGGCGCACTCGGTTCCAACCTCTATTTTGCGACGATGATCTTCGGCCTCGGTCTCACGACGGCGACCGCGCCGATGATCGCGCGCGAGCTCGGCCGCAAGGGCCATTCGGTGCGCGACGTGCGCCGCACGGTGCGCCAGGGGATGTGGACCGCCGTCGTCGTCACCGTGCCGATCTGGATCGCGCTGTGGCAGAGCGAGGCGATCCTGCTGCTGCTCGGCCAGGAGCCGGCGCTCGCCAAGGCCGCCAGCGAGTATGTCCGCGCCCTGCAATGGTCGCTGCTGCCGTTCTTCTTCTTCCTCGTGCTGCGCTCGTTCATCTCGGCGCTGGAGCGGCCGCTATGGGCGCTGTGGGCCGGCATCGTCGGCGTGGTCGTCAACGCCGCGCTCGCCTGGGTGTTGATCTTCGGCCATTTCGGCCTGCCGAAGCTCGGACTGGTCGGCGCGGGTTATGCCACGACCATCGCCGACCTGGTGATGTTCGCGATGATGGCGGCGGTCGTGCTCACCGACCGGAAGTTCCGCCGCTACCACCTGTTCGGCCGCTTCTGGCGCGCCGACTGGCCACGCTTCCGCGAGCTGTGGCATCTCGGCCTGCCGATCGGCGCGACCTTGGTGTTCGAGGTCGCGGTCTTCAACGGCGCCACCTTCCTGATGGGCCTGATCGGCGCGGCGGCGCTGGCGGCGCATTCGATCGCCATGCAGCTCGCCTCGCTCTCGTTCATGGTGCCGCTCGGCCTCGCGCAGGCCGCCACCGTCCGCGTCGGCCGCGCCTTCGGCGCCCACGACAAGGAAGGCATCCGCCGCGCGGGGTGGACGGCTTACGTGATGGGCGTCGGCTTCATGGCGATGACGGCGCTGGTCATGGTCCTGGCGCCGCGCCTGCTGGTCGGGGTGTTCCTCGATCTCGACACGCCGGCCAATGCGCCCGTCATCGAACTGGCGGTGAGCTTCCTCATGGTCGCCGCGCTGTTCCAGGTGGCCGATGGCGGCCAGGCGGTGGCGGCCGGCATGCTGCGCGGCCTGCACGACACCCGCGTGCCCATGATCTATGCCGGTGTCGGCTACTGGTGCATCGGCCTGCTGCTGGGCGTGGTGCTGGCCTTCTGGGCCGGGCTGCAGGGCTTTGGCCTGTGGATCGGCCTGGCGACGGGCCTCACCGTCGTGGCGCTACTGCTGCTCGTCCGCTGGCTGCGGCGCGAGCGGCTAGGTCTCGTCAGCTTCGGCTGAGTCGTGCCGTCCGCCGGCAGCCGCCGGTCTCGGTGACGACCAGACCCGACGCATCGCCCGTGGCCGTGAGCTGCATGCGGCGATGCTCCGTCCCCTTCACCGAGGCGAGGCTCAGCAGATTGAACGGCGCGCCGACCTTGGCCACGCCATGGACCTGCCAGAGACCGGGACCCGGAGGCGGCGGCGCCGTCCGCTTGGTGTTCGGCACGGGACCGCGCGCGGTCGTGTCGAAGGCCGAGCCGTCGACGAAGCCCGATTCGATGTTGAGCACGTAGTCGAGCGGCGCATTGCACGAGCCGCCGTCGCTGGTGCCGCGCCAGGTGCCGTCGAGCGGCGAGGCCGGTGCGGGCGTCGGCGTGGTGCCGGGTGGCATGCCCGAAGGCGGCGCGGGCGCGCGATTCTGGGCCAGCGCCGCACCGGTGGTGGCAACGCCCGCGATCAGCAGCAGCGCGAGAAACTTATTCATCGTCTTCCGAACAGCCGCTCGATGTCGGCCAGCTTGAGTTCGACGTAGGTCGGACGTCCATGATTGCACTGTCCGGAGTGCGGTGTCGCCTCCATCTGGCGGAGCAGCGCGTTCATCTCTTCGACCGTGAGCCGGCGGCCAGCCCGCACCGACGTATGGCAGGCCAGCGTACCGCAGACTTCCTCGACCTTCTCTTTCAGCGAGAGATGATCGCCCATCTCCGCCAGCTCGTCGGCCAGGTCGCGCACCAAACCCTGGATATCGACCTCGCCCAGCACGGCCGGCGTCTCGCGCACGACCACGGCGCCGAGGCCGAACGGTTCCAGCACCAGGCCCATGTCGGCCAGCTCGGCGGCGCGTTGCGTGAGACGACGCGCGCCGTCCTCGCCGATCTCGATGACCTCGGGCAGCAGCAGCGCCTGCCGTTTCACGCCCTCGGCCTCGAGCTGGGTCTTGAGACGCTCATGCACCAGCCGCTCGTGCGCGGCGTGCTGGTCGACGATCACCACGCCCTGGTCGGTCTGCGCCACGATGTAGGTCTCGTGGAGCTGCGCGCGCGCCACGCCCAACGGATAGTTGCCGGGCGCGATGTTCGTGGGCTGCTCCTCGACTCGCGCCGAGAGTCCATCGAGCGGCGCCATGAACTGCATCGCCGCTTCGGCGAGGCCACGCGGCACCGATGAATAGCCGTTGCCGCCGCCGAACCCACCACCACCCATCGGCAGCGGCGTTGCGAAGCCCGTGTGCGGACGGAAGGCACCGAGGGCGGCATCCGACACGGTCGTGCTGGCGCGATGGCCGGCGGCCGACAGCGCGGTGCGCAGCGCGCCCACGATCATGCCACGCACGATGCCGGCGTCGCGGAAACGCACCTCGGTCTTGGCCGGATGGACGTTGACGTCGACCATTTCGGTCGGCGCTTCGAGGAACAGCGCCACCATCGGATGGCGGTCACGCGCCAGGAAATCCTGATAGGCGCCACGCACCGCGCCGGCCAGCAGCTTGTCGCGCACCGGGCGGCCATTGACGAAGAGATACTGGTGCTGGCTCGTCGGCCGGTTGAGCGTCGGCAGGCCGGCAAAGCCGGTGAGCCGGAAGCCCTCGCGGTTGGCGTCGATCGCCACGGCATTGTCGGCGAACTCGCGGCCCATGATGGCGGCCAGCCGTTCGAGCCGCGCGGCATCGCCCGACAGCAGCGACGGGTTGGACGCGGCGAGATCGATCAGCGCCCGCTCCTCGCTTTCCAGCCGGAAAGCCACGGTCGGATGGGCCATGGCGAGCCGGCGCATCGCATCGGCGACATGGCCCGACTCGGTGCGCGGCTCCTTCAGGAATTTCAGCCGCGCGGGCGTGGCGAAGAACAGCTCGCGCACTTCCACCCGCGTGCCCTGCGGATGCGCGGCGGGCTTCGGCTCGGCCTTGGCGCCACCGTCGATCTCGAGGCTCCACGCGGTGTCGGCGCCCACGGGGCGCGAGGTGATGGTGAAGCGGCTAACCGAGGCGATCGACGGCAGGGCCTCGCCGCGGAAACCGAGCGTGCGGATGTCGGTCAGGTCGTCGTCGGGCAGCTTCGACGTGCAATGCCGCTCGACCGCGAGACGCAGCTCGTCGGGCGACATGCCGACACCGTCATCGACCACGGAGATGAACGTGCGGCCGCCTTCCTTCAGGGTCACCGCAATGCGCCGTGCGCCGGCATCGAGCGCGTTCTCGACCAGCTCCTTCACGGCGCTCGCCGGACGCTCGACGACCTCGCCGGCGGCGATGCGGTTGACGAGCGTCGACGGAAGTCGACGAAGGGTTCGGGGGGCGCTCATGGCGCCGCCATTTTACGACTTGCGGCCTGTGGATGATACGCGGTCGGCGAGATACTGGCGGGTCAGTATCTTGCCTTCCTCGACCGCCGGCTGGTCGAACGCGTCGACGCCCAGCAGATGGGCGGCAAACATCGTCTCCAGCATGTAATGCATCATCAGTGCGCCCATCACCCTTTCGTCGAGTGTGGTGATGCGCATGATGCGCGTCGGCCGGCCGTTCTTGATCAGGGTCGCGGCCGTGGCATCGGCCTCGGCCAGCAGCAGGTCGCCCAGTGACTGGTTCGCGAGATAGGCCAGGCCCTTGTCGCCGCCCAGCGCCTCGGCCGGGACCTTCTTGCCCTTCCCCGCCGTGTCGAGGATCAGCACGGTGAACATCTTGTCCGGCAGGCCGCCGAGATAAAGCTGGAGCTGGCTGTGCTGGTCGACCGTGCCCATGGCGCGCACCGGCGTCGTGCCGTTGCCGCCCTTGCCCAGGCTCTCGGCCCAGAGCTGGCGATACCAGAAGCCGAAATAGCCCAGCCGGTCGCAATAGGGCATCAGCACCGTGGTGCCGATGCCACGTTCCTTGGCGAGGCCGATCGACAGGGCCGCGCCAACTGCGGGCGCGAGCGTGTGGGCGTCACTCGCTTCCAGCACCGGATCGAGCACGCTGGCCGCCCCTTCACGGATCGCGCCGACATCGAGCCCGGCGATCATGGCAGGCAGCAGCCCGACCAGCGACAGGACCGAGAAGCGGCCGCCAACCTTGGGATCGTGGTCGAGGATCGGGCAGCCGATGCGGCCCGCGAGGCGACCCAGCGCATTGTCGCTCGGTTCGGTAATGGCGATGACATGCTCGGCCAACTTGTCCTTGCCGACCTTGGCTTCGAACTCCGGCAGCAGGGTCAGGAACTGGGTCAGCGTCTCGGCGGTCGTGCCGGACTTGGAGATGACGATCAGGCCAGTGCGCGCGAGCGGCAGGCGCGCCGCCAGCTCCGTGAAGGTCGAGGGATCGACATTGTCCATGAACCACAGCTTCGGATGGCCGGCCTGCGGCCCGAACCCGAGATCCTTGAGCGCGACCAGCGTCTGCCCGCCGAGGCTCGACCCGCCGGTGCCCAGCACGATCACATGCTCGAACTTCGCGAAGCGCTCGGCATGCGGCTTCAGCAGCGCGAGGTCGTCGCGCGTGCCGGGCAGGCTGAGCAGCGGCAGGGTGCCGTCGGCCTTCCACTGGCGGAACTTGTCGAGCGCGCCGGACGCGCGTGTGAGTTCGCGGTCGAGCGCGGCGCGCGGCAGGCCGCTCTTGCCGACTTTCTCCTCGAGCGCGTCGTCGATCACGTGGCTGTAGAACATGCGAGCTGATCCCTGAAGCTGGGGCCTACGGTTCCGGCGTGACACCGACCGGCTTGCCGACCACCACCGTGGTCAACGTCTCGTCGCGCAGCAAGCGCCGCGCGACCTTGCGAACGTCCTCGAGCTTGACCGCCCCGATCAGCGCCGCGCGCCGCGTCAGGTGATCGGGCGAGAGGCCGTCGATCTGCATGGAATGGAGCAGGCCCGCGATCGAGCCCGACGAATCGAGCGACAGGGCCAGCGCGCCGGTCAGGTAGGTCTTGGCGTCGTTGAGCTCGGCCTCGGTGACACCCTCGTTGCGCATGCGGGCCATCTCGGCGCGGATCACCTTGATCGCCTCGGCGACGCGTTCGTTGGCGCTGCCCGTCGACATGACCAGCAGCGAGGCGCGCTTGTAGGTGCGCAGGCCGCTCGACACGCTGTAGGCGAGGCCGCGCTTCTCGCGCACCTCGTTGAACAGGCGCGACTGCTGGCCACCGCCGCCCAGCACATGGTTCATCACCATCGCCGCATACCATTCGGGATCGTCGCGCGGGATGCCGGGCAGCGCCAGCAGCGCCGTGCTCTGCGGCACCGGCCGCTCGACGACGACGGTGCGCGGTTTGGTCGGCGGCACCCATTGCGGTGGGAGCGCCGGCGGCGTGCCGGTCGGCAGCACGCCGAACGACTTGTCGATCTGGCGCGCCAGTTCGGCCTCGCCGATGTCGCCGACCGCCGCAACGATCAGGTTGTTGCGCAGCAGCAGCTCGGCCGCGCGCTTCTTCAGGAGTTCCGGCGTGACGGCCGCCAGCCCCTCGGGCGTGCCGTCGGGATCGGCGGCATAGGGATGCCCGGCGAACAGCGTCTCCATCAGGGTGCGGCTGGCCACCGAGCCCGGCCGCTGGGCCGACTGGTTGATGCTGGCGATGGTCTGCGCCCGGCGCTGCGCCACCATGTCGAGGTCGAAGCGCGGCTCAGTCATGGCCAATCGCAGAAGTTCGAAGCCCTCGTCGCGGTTGGCCGTCAGCACGCGCAGCGATCCGGTCAGCCGGTCGAGCGAGGCGTTGAAGCCCAGCGACGCGGCGGCGTCTTCCTGGCGCTGACGGAAGGCCTGGGCGTTCATCGAGCCCGCACCGTCGGTCAGCAGGCCCGCCATCAGGTCCGTGATGCCGGCCTGGCCGGCCGGATCGGTGGCGGTGCCACCGGAGAAGGAGAAGGAGAGCGCCACGACGGGCGTGCTCTTGTCCTCGACCAGCCACGCCTTGATGCCGAGCGGCGTGGTGATCTCCTTGATCTCGATCGCACTCGCGACGGCGGGCAACAGGGCCAACAGGCCGGCCAAGGCGGCCACGATCAGGCGCAGACGCTTCATCGGCTGCTCTCGGCCGGAGTCAGCAGCGCCGTGACCGCATGG
The DNA here is from genome assembly GCF_058806575.1 of Reyranella sp. GW821-FHT12G01. Classification (NCBI taxonomy): domain Bacteria; kingdom Pseudomonadati; phylum Pseudomonadota; class Alphaproteobacteria; order Hyphomicrobiales; family Reyranellaceae; genus Reyranella; species Reyranella sp. GW821-FHT12G01. The sequence continues at coordinate 1,239,534 of NZ_JBXAPV010000001.1, read as the reverse complement.
TCGTCGCGCCAGACATGCTGCGCGGCCGCCAGCACCTGGGCCGGTGTCACTTCGGAAATGCGCTGCGGCCAGGCGTCGATGTCGGCCACCGTGCTGCCGGTGCTGAGCGCCGTGCCGTAGATGCGCGGGCCGCTGGCCAGCGAATCCTGCGAGTAGATGGCGGCGGCCAGCAGCTGGTTCTGCGCGCGCTCGACTTCCTCGGCCGTGACGCCGCCGTCGAGCAGCTTCTTCATCTCCCCCATCACCGCGTCCTCGACGTCGGACATGCTGCGCGACTTGGCGGGATGCACGCCGATGTCGAACGAGGTGAGGCCGAGGCTGGCCGGATTGTACGACGCCCAGGCCGACAGGCCGATCATGCGTTCGTCGACCAGCACTCTCGACAGGCGGCTGGTCTCGGTACCGCCGAACAGGCGCGCCAGCACCTGCAGCGCATAGGCATGCTTCGTCTCGCCCATCTTGTAGGACGGCGCCAGCCACAGTCGCGACCAGCGCGGCTCGACGACGCGTGCATCGGCGCGGATCACCTTCTGCGGCAGGTCGGCGCCGCCCTGCGAGGGCCGCACCCGTGCCTCGGTCTTGCGGCTGGCGATCGGCCCGTAGTGCCGCTCGGCGAGCTTGCGCACTTCTTCAGGCGTGGTGTCGCCGGCCACGATCAGGATCGCGTTGTTGGGCGCGTAGTAGCGGCGATAGAAGGCCAGGAGATCGTTGACGCCGAGCTTCTTGATGTCGTCGGCATAGCCGATCACCGGCATCGCATAGGGCTTGTGCCGGCCGTAGAGCTGTTCGCGCACGGCTTCATCGAGCAGCGACGACGGCACGTTGTCGGTGCGCATGCGGCGTTCCTCGAGGATGACCTGCCGCTCGGGCACGATCTCGCGCTCGGTGATGTGCACGTTGGTCATGCGATCGGCTTCCATGCGCATCACCAGGTCGAGCCGCTCGGGCGCGACGGTCTGGTGATAGCCCGTGGAATCGAAGGTGGTGTAGGCGTTGTCGCGGCCGCCGTTGCGCGAGACGATGCGCGAGAACTCGCCGCTCGGCACCTTGTCGGTGCCCTTGAACATCATGTGCTCGAGGAAGTGCGCCACGCCGGTATGACCGAAGGTCTCGTCGGCGCTGCCGATCTTGTAGACCACGACCTGGGTGACGATCGGCGCGCGCCGCGACGGCAGCACGATGACCTGCAGGCCGTTGGGCAGCGTGAAGGTCTCGGCGTTGCGCTTTTCGACGGCGAACAGCTTGGCGAGCGCCGGGGCGGCCGGCGACAGGGCCATACCGCCCAAAAGGCCGCCGAGCAGGGCGCGGCGGCCGGGGAGTCGAACCGAACTCAGAAGATGCCTTCGAGCAGGCCGCGCTTGCGACGGGTGATCGTCGGCGTCGGTCCGGAAGCCGGCTGGCCGGCTGCCTGCGAATCGCGGATGCGCTGCTGTTCCTTGGTCGGATCGACGACCACGCCCGACGGACCCGAATCCTGCCAGAAGATCAGGCTGTCGAGGAACGACTTGTCGCTCTCGCCCAGGGTCTTGGTGTCCTTGTTGACCTGGCCGCGGATGTTGGGATCGAGGCCACCCTGGCCGGCGCGGGCGACGAGCGCCTGCTCGGAGGTGCTGCCCGAGCGCGCGGCATCGGGGCCGGCGTTGACACGGGCCTGGGTGCGACCGGCCAGCGCCGGCGACAGCGCTTCCTTGGCCTGGTCGGCGGGCGTCACTTCCTGCGGGCGCGGCTCGCCCGGCCGCGGCGGACGCAGCTCGGCGTTCGGCGGCATGGTCAGCGGCGAATGGGAGACGATCTTGAACTCGTCAGGCGAGACTTTCTTGCCGCCGCCGAGATTGTTGAACGCGCTGCAACCTCCCAAGGCGAGGGTGCTGCAGGCCAGAAGCGCCAGCGGAATCGGGAGGAGAGTCGGTTTCATCATCCGTCCTTGGTAGTAGGCTTTTGTCCGCCGATCATGGCCGCTTCAGGGCGCCTGTTTCTTTTCGCCGATCAGCGAATCGATCAACATCAGTCCGACGCCGATCACGATCGCCGCATCGGCGACATTGAACGCCGGCCAGTGCCATTGCCCAATGTGGAAATCAGCGAAATCGAAGACCGCACCCCAACGGGCGCGGTCGATAACATTGCCGATGGCTCCCCCCATGACAAGGCCGATGCCCCATCCGGTCAGGGGTCGGTCGGTTCGTCGCAGCCACAGGAAAAGTCCGACGCAGACCGCGATCGCCACGCCCGACAGGACCCAGGGCGGCAAGGCCTGATCGCCGCCGAACAGGCCGAAGCTCACGCCGCGATTCCACACGATCACCAGCCGGAAGAAGCCGTCGATCACCGGCACGATGGCGCCGGCCTTGAGCAGGAAGCCCAGCAGAAGCTGCTTGGAGACCTGGTCCGCCACCAACGTGACGGCCAGCAGCGCCATCGCCTGGCGATCGATCCGCCTCATGCCGAAACCGCCTCTTCGCAGCGCAGGCAGAGCAGCGGGTGGGCGGCCGACTTGCCGACCTCCTCAAGCACCTGCCAGCAGCGTGCACATTTGGTGCCCTCGGCCGGGCTCGGCACCACGGCCACGCCCGCCACGTCGGGCAAGGTGAACGCGCCGGCCGGCGCCTCGCCCGCGACCAGATCGCCGCCGGAAGTGATGCAGATCTCCACCAGGTCGAGACCTTCCATCGCCTTCATGTATTCCGGCGAGACATGCACATGCGGCGCGGCCTGCAGGCTCGAACCGATGCGCTTTTCGGCGCGCTCCAGTTCCAGCGCGCCAGTCACGACGCGGCGCAGCGCGCGCACGGTCTTCCACTTCTCGCCGAGCGCGGCATCGAGCCAGCTCGCCGGGATCGTCGGATAGAGACGCAGATGCACGCTCTCGGCCTTGCCGTCCGGCATGTCGCCGGGACGCGCGAGCCAGGCCTCTTCGGCCGTGAAGCAGGTGATCGGCGCCAGCCATGCCGTCAGGAACGAGAAGACCTCGGCCATGACGGTGCGCGCCGCGCGACGGCGCAAGGTGCTGGCCGCGTCGCAGTAGATCGAGTCCTTGCGGATGTCGAAGTAGAAGGCCGAGAGATCGACGGCGCAGAAGTTATGGAGCTCCGTCGCGATCGTGTGGAAGTCGTAGTCGTCCACGGCCTTGCGCAGCATGACGTCCAGCTCGGCCAGGCGATGCAGCACCCAGCGATCGAGCTCGGGCATCTCGGCATGGGCCACCGCCTCGTCCGACGAATAGCCTTCGAGGCTGCCCAGCAGATAGCGCAGCGTGTTGCGCAGGCGGCGATAGGCTTCGGCCTGGTGCTTCAGGATCTCCGGACCGATACGCTGGTCCTCGGTGTAGTCGGTGCCGACCACCCAGAGGCGCAGGATGTCGGCGCCGTACTGGTCGCAGACCGACTGGGGCGCGGTGATGTTGCCCAGCGACTTCGACATCTTGCGGCCCTGCTCGTCGAGCGTGAAGCCGTGCGTCAGCACGCCGTCATAGGGCGCGCGGCCGCGCGTGCCGCAGCTTTCGAGCAGCGAGGAATGGAACCAGCCGCGATGCTGGTCCGAGCCTTCGAGATAGAGGTCGGCCGGCCACTTGAGCTGGTCGTTGCCTTCGAGCGTGAAGGCATGCGTGCAGCCCGAGTCGAACCAGACGTCGAGGATGTCGGTGACCTGTTCGAAGTCGGCGGCATTGTACTTGTTGCCGAGGAAGCGCTCGGGCGGGCTGTCGAACCAGGCATCCGCACCCTCGGCGCGGAACGCCTCGACGATCCGCTCCATCACCTCGGCGTCGCGCAGCGGCTCGCCGGTCTTCTTGTCGACGAACACCGCGATCGGCACGCCCCAGGCGCGCTGGCGCGAGACGTTCCAGTCGGGACGCGTCTCGATCATCGAGCGCAGGCGGTTGTAGCCGGCGCGCGGCACGAAGCGCGTCGCGTCGATCGCCGCCAACGCCTTCTCGCGCAAGGTGCCGCCGATCTCGGGGATCGGCTTGTCCATGGCGATGAACCATTGCGGCGCGTTGCGGAAGATGACCGGCGCCTTGGAGCGCCACGAATGCGGATAGGAGTGGGTGATGCGGCCCGAGGCGAGCAGCTTGCCGGCCTCGTCGAGCAGCGCGATGGACGTGCGGTTGGCATCGCCCTTCTTGCCCTCGGGCGTGTAGACGCGCTTGCCGGCGAACAGCGGCACATGCGGATAGTAGGTGCCGTCCTCGGCGACCGTGTCCGGCACTTCGACGCCGTTGGCGACGCCCAGCTCGTAGTCGTCGGCGCCATGGCCCGGCGCCATGTGCACGAAGCCGGTACCGGCATCGGCGGTCACGAAATCGCCGGCCAGCAGGCGCACGTCGAACTCGAAGCCCATGCCACGGAACGGATGGGCCGCGATCAGGCCTTCGAGATCCTCGGGCGCGATCTCGGCCACGATCTTCGGCGTGAACTTCGTTTCCTCGGCGACAGCGTCGACCAGCTCGCGCGCCAACAGCAGCTTCTCGCCGACACGGGCCTTGCTGCCTTCGGCGGCGGCCGCGACTTCGACCACGACGTAGGGGATATCCTTGCCGTAGGCGAGCGCACGGTTGCCCGGCATGGTCCACGGCGTCGTCGTCCAGATGACGATCGAGGTGCCGTCGAGCTTGCCGCCCTTCGACTTCACGACCGGGAAGCGGACATGGATCGTGTCCGACGTATGGTCGTGATACTCGATCTCGGCCTCGGCCAGCGCGGTCTTCTCGACCACCGACCACAGCACCGCCTTCGAGCCCTTGTAGAGGCCGCCGTTCATCAGGAACTTGCCCAGTTCCTTCACGATGGTGGCCTCGGACTCGTACTTCATCGTCGAGTAGTAGTTCTCCCAGTCGCCATCGACGCCGAGGCGCTTGAACTCCTCGCGCTGGACCGTGATCCAGTGATCGGCGAAGGCGCGGCACTCGCGGCGGAACTCGACCACCGGGACCTGGTCCTTGTCCTGCTTCTTGGCGCGGTACTGTTCCTCGATCTTCCACTCGATCGGCAGGCCATGGCAGTCCCAGCCCGGGACGTAGTGGCTGTCCTTCCCCAGCATCTGCTGGGTGCGCGAGACGAGGTCCTTCAGGATCTTGTTGAGCGCGTGGCCGATATGGAGGTTGCCGTTGGCGTAGGGAGGGCCGTCGTGCAGCACGAACTTCGGTCGGCCCTTGCTCTCCTCGCGCAGCCGGTCCCACAGCTTCATGTCGGCCCAGCGCTTCAGGAGTTCCGGCTCCTTCTTCGGCAGGCCGGCACGCATCGGGAAATCGGTCTTGGGCAGAAAAACGCTGGATTTATAATCAGTTGTCACAAGAAACTCGGCACTGAGAGGAGCGACGGGCGGCAGTCCCGGGGATAGCCGCCAACAGACAGGACGACCCGGCCGCGGTCAGCGGACCGGGCGGATAATTCGCTCCTGGGAGGCCCCGATAAACATAGGGCCGGCAATCTAGGGATGGGGGTCGGGGGGGTCAAGGCGGGGCAGCGTGGTCCCCCGCCCCCGCCGGCCCGCGTGCCGCCTACAGCTTCTTCTTTTTTGTAACCTTGACGGACTTCACCTTGTGCCAGTTCGGCGTGAACAACGTGATCACCCGCTTGGGTCCCGTGTCGACGACGGTGACATTGATGGCGTTGCTTTCCGTTGCGGAGAACGTGATCGATTTGATAGCCGGGGCACTTCCGGTCAGGACCTCGAGAACCGCCTTCACGAGCTTCTTGTAGTTGAGCTTGTCCTTCTTGCGCAGATCTTTCCAGAAAATGATCCAGCGCTTGTAGGACTTACCCGACGACGGATCGGAACCGGGCGTCTCGCCATCAGCCGAATCCGGGATGAGAATATCGAAGTATTCGAGCGTAATGGATCCAAGCGCGGGCACTTTGTTTTGCCACGACCCATCCAGGGCGTCGCGAAACTCCTTGGCCTCGTCGCTCGTCCCTTTCCAGTAGGCCAGCCCCATGGCAGGAGCCGTCGCGATCTCCGCGAATTCCGCGCTCATTCGAGCGCCGAGATACATGACCGCCTGACTGTTGAACAACATCCCCATGGCTGATCCCCCTTTGCCGCCCCAGCGACAAAGCAAACGCTACTGCAACCGAAACAGGCGATCAACTTTGCGAAGAAACTCGCGCGACCAGAGGATCGTGGCCGCTCAACAGCCTCTGACGATTTGCACAGGAAGTGTCCCCGGCGGGAGAAAGCGCGACCAGTTCCTGCAACCCCTTGAGTGCCATGCTTCGCCCGCGCGTCGGCCCGAAGGCTCGAACCATTCCTTCGCTCAAGGCCCATTCATCGGCACGCGCCTCACTGGAGAGCCAGAAGTAGGTGGGATCGAAAGGCGGCCCCGCGAGGTGATGGCCCGTCTCATGGGCCAGCGCATAGGCCATGCCGGCCCGGGTCACTTTCCGGTGCCGCGCCAGGCCGCCGTACAGGCGCACATGCTTTCGATTGCGGTAGATGAAAGCCTGGGCGTTCACCGAATCGCTGTACCAGGCCACCTCATAGACGATGTCGGTAAAGCATCTCTGGAAGACCGCGAGCAGTGCTTTCGCCCGATGCCGCGTTTGCGGGTGTCTCGCGGGCCTCAAATCAGCAGGATTCTGCGGGGAATCGACGATCACGGCACTAGGCTCGCCCGGACGATCCCGATAGCATAATGCGAGGTGGGAGAACCGCAAAGTGCGCTGTCTAGCCTGCGAGATCGACAACGCGCCGGGTGCCAAGTTCTGCGTCGATTGCGGCGCGGCGCTGGGACGGGTTTGTCCGTCCTGCGCGAGCCCCAATCCCGCGACGGCGCGCTTCTGCACGCAATGCGGCATCGGCCTGGTCGAGACCCGGGCGACGACGCCTCCGCAACCGGTCGCCGACGCCGAACTCAAGCAGATCACCGTCCTGTTCGCCGACGTCTCCGACTCGACGACGCTGATCGAAGCGCTCGACCCCGAGGAGGCCGCGAGCCGATTGGCGCCGGCCATCGAAGCCATGCGCGAGGCGGTGCGCCGGTTCGAAGGCTCGGTCGTGAAGATCCAGGGCGATGGCGTGATGGCATTCTTCGGGGCGCCCACGCCCCAGGAGGACCATGCGGTGCGGGCCTGCTGCGCGGCGCTGGCGATGCAGGCCGCGGTCAAGGCGCTGTCCGACGGGCCGCTGGCGATCCGCGTGGGCATCCATTCCGGCGAGGTGCTGGCGCGCACGGTGACGACCGACCTGTCGAAGACCTTCGACGCGACCGGCATCACGGTCCATGTCGCAAGCCGCCTCGAACATCTGGCGCCCTCGGGCGGAATTGCCCTCTCGCCCGCCACCCTGCGCGGGGCGCGGCAGTTCATCTCCGTCGAATCGATGGGCGAGCAGGCCATCCGCGGACTGTCCGCGCCGATGGAGGTCTCGCTGCTGACCGGGCTGCGACGCGGACGGACCAGCCAGCGTTTCAGTTCCGAGAGCAATCGCTCCGGCTTCGTCGGTCGCGATCGCGAGCTCGCCCTGCTGGAGCGCGGGCTCGAGCGGGCAACGGAAGGCGACGGCTGCGCCATCGGTCTCGTCGCCGACGCCGGCGTGGGCAAGAGCCGCCTGTGCTTCGAATTCGCCGAACGTTGCCGGGCCGCGGACGTGCGCGTCCTCGAAGGACGGGCGCTGGCGCACAGCAAGGCGACGCCGTTCGAGCCGGTGATCGACGTGCTGAAGGCCTTCTTCGAGATCGCGCCCGACGACCCGGTCGCCCGCGCGCGCGAAAAGGTCGCCGCCTCGCTGGAGCGGTTCGGGCCTGAGATGACGGCGGAGCTGCCGTTGCTCCTCGACTTCCTGGGCCTCGCCGACGCGACGACGGTGCGCGAGAAGCTCGATCCCGCGGCGCGGCGCGAGCGCCTCTACACGCTCTTCCGCCGGCTGGTGCGCCTGGCGAGCCAGCACACGCCGGCAGTCATCCTGGTCGAGGACCTGCACTTCCTCGACAGCGGCAGCGAATCGCTGCTCGAAGTGCTCGCCGAAACCCTGACGGGCACGCGCATCCTGCTGCTCGTCAACTTCCGCCCCGGCTATGCCGCGCCCTGGATGAGGGTCGAGCACTACGAGCAGATCTCCCTGACGCCGCTGCGCCAGGTCGCGGCCGACGAACTCATGCTGCATCTCCTCGGCGACGACGAGACGGTGAAGCCGCTGCTGCCGCTGATCGCCGATCGGGCGCGCGGCAATCCGTTCTTCATCGAGGAGCTCGTCCGCAAGTTCGACGAAAGCGGCCATCTCGCCGGCAGTCCCGGCGCCTACCGCCTCCTGCGCGCGCCTGACATGAAGCTCATTCCCGACGACGTGCAGGCCATCGTGAGTGCGCGCGTCGACAGCCGGCCCGAGCTGGAGCGCACCTTGCTGCAGACCGCCGCCGTGATCGGGCGCGAGTTCGCCGTGCCGGTGCTGGAGCATGTGACCGGCATTGCCTCGAACCTGCTCGCCGCCGCGCTGCACCGGCTGTCGACGGCGGGCCTGGTCTACGAGGCCGGCGGCTCGGTCGCGGGCGGCTTCGCCTTCAAGCATCCGATGGTGCAGGAGGTCGTCTACCGCTCGCTGGTGTCGGATCGCCGCCGCACCCTGCACGGGCAGGTCGCCAAGGATCTCGAGACGACGCTGCCGGATCCCAACGGCGCGCAGGCCGGCTTCATCGCCTATCACCTGGAGGAAGCCGGCAACGCGCCGATGGCCGCGTCCTACAACATGAAAGCCGCGATGTGGCACGGCACCCGCGACCCCGAGCAGGCGCTCGACGCCTGGAAGCGGGTGCGGCGTCTGCTGGTCGGTTTGAACCTCGAAGGGCCGGCGCGCTATCCGCTGCTGATGGCGAGCGGTCAGATCGTCAACTTCGCCTGGCGCGAGGGCCTCACCGCCGCCGACGTCGAGCCCTACTACATCGAAGCACTCGATATTGCGCGCTCGTTCGGGGACATGCGCGCGATCACGTTGGTCACGGCGGCCTATGCCCGCTCGCTGGCAAGCTCGGGCTCGGCCACGGACTATCTCGCCAAGGTGAACGAGGCGCTGGCGCTGATCGATCCGCAGAAGCATGCCGGCCTGCACATCGTGCTGACCACCATCCGCTGTCACGCCTATTGGCTGGCCGGCGACCTGCGGCGCGCGCTGGCGGACAACGACACCGCCCTTGCCGGCGCCGACAAGGTCGAGGAGCAGGACCAGCAGACGCTGGGCTTCCGCGTGCTGACCTGGATCAAGGGCATGCGCAGCAAGATCCTGGCGATGATGGGACGCTTCGACGAGGCGCGCGCGCTCGCCATGGAACTCATCGACGGCGACGAGGTCACCGTCGACGCCATGCATCGCGTGCTGGGCCACGGCACCATGACCGACATCGCCTGGGGCCAGAACGACCGGACCATCGCCACGCAGCACGCGACCGAGGCGCATCGTCTCGCCGAGAAAAGCGGCAATCCCTATCTCGTCGTCTATGGCCGCGCCTTCCGTGGACTGGGGCAAGCGGTCTGCGGCGAGCATTCAGAGGCGACCACCACGATCGGCGAGGCGCTGCGCTTTGCACGCGAGCATCATGCGGGCATGGAGAACGAAGCCCGCATGCTGGCCGATCTCGCCTGGGTGCAGCTTCGCGCCGGTCTTGCCGATCGCGCCCGCGCGACGGCCGAGGAAGCCGCCATGGTGGCGCGCAAGCGCGGCGCCAAGATCTGGCTCGCCTATGCCGAATGGCTGCTGACCGGACCGGAGACGCCCGCGTTCAAGGCGCTGGTGGACGAAACGGGGGCCGGCCTGCTGTCGGGCCTGGCGCCGCCGCGTCGCTAGGGTTTTTCCGACATCAACTGCTTCCCCATTCAAATGGGGAAGTGCCCCGTCATACGGGGCGATGGGGTCATGGGCCGAGCGAAGCTCGGCCGCTGAGCGGCAGGACATCGCAAAGCGATGTCCGGGAGCGCCGAAAAGGATCGTCCACTCATGACCCCTCCGTCGGCGTAAGACGCCGCCACCTCCCCATTTGAATGGGGAGGAAAGTGATTCTGCTTCGCTCTTAAAGACTCTAGCCGGCGATCAGGAGAGGATCTTCCGCGCCGCCTGCCCGTCGGCCGCGATCTGGGCCTTCAGTGCGTCGAGGCCGGCGAACTTCATCTCGGGGCGGATGAAATCGACCAGCGCGACGCGCAGGACCTTGCCGTAGAGGTCGCCCGCGAAGTCGAACAGGTGGACCTCGAAATTCTCCTGCAGTTTGCCGAAGGTCGGGCGCTTGCCGAGGTTGGCGACGCCGTTGCGCCAGGTCCCATCGACCAGCGCGCGTACCGCGTAGACGCCGAAGCGCGGGCGCAGGTGTTCGCCCAAGCCGACGTTGGCGGTCGGAAATCCAATGGTGCGGCCGCGCTGGTCGCCCAGCTCGACGGTGCCCTCGATCTCCCAGTCGCGGCCTAAAAGCTCGGCCGCCTCGCTCGCCCAGCCGGCGCGCAGTGCCTCGCGGATGCGGGTCGAGGAATAGATCTCGCCCTCGTGCGTCACCGGATCGAGCACCGTGACGCCGAAGCCGCGCGCCTTGCCCTCCGCCCGCAGCATCTCGACATTGCCGCTGCGCCGCGCGCCGAAGGTGAAGTCGTAGCCGCACACGACGTGGCGGGCGCCCAGCCCCTTCAGCAGCACGTCCTCGATAAACGAGGCCGCCGGCAGGGCCGCGAAGGCCTCGTCGAAATGCTGGGCCAGCACCGCCTGCACGCCGTGCTCGGCCAGCAGGCGCGTCTTGGCCGGCGGCAGGGTGAGACGGAACGGGCCGGTGTCGGGCACGAAGAAGCCGCGCGGGTGCGGCTCGAAGGTGAAGGCGACGAGCGGCACTCCCGACGAGCCGGCCTGCTCGCGCGCCTGCGCCAGCAACGCCTGATGACCGCGATGCACGCCGTCGAAATTGCCGAGCGCGACCACGCCGCCCTTCCGCTCGGGCGGCACGGAACGCCAGTCGTCGAACACCGGGATCATCGTCGGCTCAAGCCGCGTCGCGCCGCGGCACCAGCACGACCGCCTCGCCGTCGATCACGACCTTGTCGCCGTTCAGGCACTGGGTCTTGAGCGTCACGCGGCGGCGCTTCTCGTCGATCGCGGTGATGGTCGCCACGGCGGTGATCGTGTCGCCGATGATGACCGGCGCCATGAAGTTCATGGTCTGGGAGATATAGACCGCGCCCGGGCCCGGCAGCTTGGTGCCGATCACGGTCGAGATGAAGCTGCCGCTCAGCATGCCGTGCGCGATGCGCTGGCCGAACCGCGTGGTGCGCGCGAAGCCGTCGTGCAGATGAATGGGGTTGGTGTCGCCGGATACGCCGGCGAAGGCCATGATGTCGGCTTCGGTCACGGTCTTGCCGAACATCGCCGACATGCCGGGCTTCAGGTCTTCCAGATACAGGCCGTTCATGGCCGCGAAGGCGCTCGACACGTTGCTTGATCTCCCCAGTTGGCGCGGTCCTCTTACCATGCGACGGAGCCTGTGCCACAGTCCCGGTAAATGACCGTTCACACGCCAACTGAAGCCGACACCGTCGCCCGTGTCCTCATCGACGCGACCAGCCGCCATTTCGGCAGCCCCGCCACCATCGAACGGCTGAGCCGGCAATCCGGCGGCGCCTCGCGCCAGACCTGGAGCTTCGACGCCCTCGTGAACGGCGAGCGCCATCCCCTGATCCTGCGCCGCGATCCGCCGGCCCAGGGCAAGACGGCGCGCGAGCGGGCCGTCGCCCTCGACCGCGCCACTGAGTTCCGCGTCCTGCAGGCAGCCCATGCGGCCGGCGTGAAGTCGCCCGAGCCGCTGTTCGAGCTCGCGGCACAGGATGCGCTGGGCGAGGCCTATGTGATGCGCCGCATCGACGGCATCGCCATCGCCCGCAAGCTGCTGCGCGATGCGCCTTACGAAGCGGCGCGCGGAAAAATCGCGGGCCAGCTCGGCGAGATCCTGGCACGCATCCATGCGACCGACACCGCCACGCTTCCGGGTCTCGTGCGCCGCGAGGCCGCCGATCACATCGCCGAGCTGCGTCGCTCGCTCGACATGCTGGGCCGGCAGCAGCCGGTGTTCGAACTGGCTCTCTCGTGGCTCGACCGCCGCAAGCCCGCGCCACTCGCGCGGCCGGTGCTGGTTCATGGCGATTATCGCACCGGCAACTATCTCGTCGACGAGACCGGCGTGACGACGATCCTCGACTGGGAACTCGCCCATCTCGGCGACCCGGTGGAAGACCTCGGCTGGCTCTGCGTGAAGAGCTGGCGCTTCGGCGCGATCGACAAGCCGGCCGGCGGCTTCGGCAGCCGCGAGGAACTGTGGGCGGCCTACGAGCGTGCCGGCGGCGGCAAGGTCGATCCCGCCCGCGCGCACTGGTGGGAAGTCTTCGGCACCGTCCACTGGGGCGTCATCTGCCTCAACCAGGCATTCAAGCATCTCTCGGGCTCCATCAAATCGATGGAGCATGCCTCGATCGGCCGCCGGGCCGTCGAGACCGAAGTCGATCTGTTGCAACTGCTGAAGCAGGGAGCCTGACCGTGGCCCAGGACCGCCCCACCGCCGCCGAGCTTTTAACCGCCATCGCAGACTTTCTGCGCGAGGAGGCGACGCCCGCCCTCGACCGCACCGAGCCGCGCCTCGGCTTCCAGATGCGGGTCGCGGTGAACTCGCTCGCCATCCTTGAACGCGAGGTCCGTTTGGGACCTGCCGCCGATGCGCGCGAGCATGAGCGCCTCGTCAAACTGCTCGGCCACGACGCCACGCTCGACGAACTGAACCACGAGCTGGCCCGCCAGTTGCGCACTGGCGAGAGGAACGAAAGCGACGCCACACTGATGGCCCATCTCGACGCCACGATCGCCGACAAGATCGCCATCGCCAATCCGAAGTGGCGTTGATGCTTCGGCACCCACCGAACCATTGACCATGGCGAGGTCGCGCGCGCGGGCCTAGATTTCCGCCATGACCACCGTGAACGCCCTTTCCGAGATCGCCGCCCTGATGGGCGATCCGGCGCGTGCCTCCATGCTGTCGCTGCTGATGGATGGCCGCGCCCATACCGCATCGGACCTCGCGCACAATGCGGGGATCACCGCGCAAACCGCGAGCGGCCACCTCTCGCGCATGGTCGAGGCCAACCTGCTGGCGGCCCGGGCCGAGGGCCGCAACCGCTTCTATCGTCTGTCGTCGCCTGACGTGGCGCACGCCATCGAATCGCTGATGGCGCTGGCCGGCACGCGCGCGGCGCCCGCGTCGAAGAGTGCGGCCTGGCGGCGCGATCCCGACCTCCGCTTCTGCCGCACCTGCTACGACCATCTCGCCGGTCAGGTCGGAATCGCCGTCACCGATTCGCTGACCCAGCACGGCCATCTCGAACCCAAAGGCCCGCGCGACTGGCAGCTCACGCCGTCGGGCGAACTGTTCTGCGACCGGCTGGGCGTCGACCTCGACACCGCGCGCAAGACGAGCTCGCGCCACTTCGCGCGGCAATGCCTCGACTGGAGCGAACGCCGGCCGCACATCTCGGGCGCGCTGGGCGCGGCCATTGCCGACACGTTCTTCAAGCGCGGCTGGGTCGAGCGGCTGCGCCGCAGCCGCACCGTGCGCCTCACCGATTCCGGCCGCCGCGCGCTCGGCAGCCACTTCGGCGCGACGGTTTAGAGCGAAGCGTCTCATTGGAGCGCGCAACTCCAGTTGCGCTCATATCGTGCTTGTCGACGAAGCTTGAGCGCAACTGGAGTTGCGCGCTCCATTTCGAGATCGTGTCTACGTTACCAACCCTGGAAGCGCGACCACGGTGTCGCCTCGCCCGAAGGCGTCACCGCGACATAGGACGGATACTGCGCGCCGGTCGCGCAGGCATGGTTGGGCAGGATGCGCAGCTTCGCGCCGATCGGGAAGCGCTCGACCAGGCTGGCATCGGCCGTGCCGTCGCGGCGCGAGACGATGCCGTGCTCCTGGTTCGCACCGGATACGATCAGCCCGTCGATCGTGTGGCCGTCGACGTCGCACACGGCGCCGTAGCCGTAGTCGATCTTCTGGCGCTGCGTACCGCGGTCGCGGCTCATCGCCATCCAGCCGGCATCGACGATCACCCAGCCCTTCTCGGGCTGATGGCCGATCACCGTGGTCAGCACCGACAGCGCCACATCGTCGGGCTTGCAGACGCCGACATTCGACATCACGAGATCGAAGAAGACGTAGACGCCCGCCCGTACCTCGGTCACACCTTCGAGATGCTGCGCGGAGATCGCGGTCGGCGTCGAGCCGATGCTGACCTCGGGGCAGGCGATGCCGGCCGCCCGCAGCCGCTCGGCCGCGCGCACGCACAGCGCGCGCTCCTGCTCGGCCAGCGCCTGCAGTGCCTGCGACGTGTCGAGGTCGTAGGAGCTCCCGGCATGGGTCAGCACACCCTTCACCACCATGCCGCCTGCCTGCAGGACCTTGCCGATGTCGATCAGCTCGGGCGCTTCGGGCTGCACGCCCGAACGATGACCGTCGGAATCGATCTCGATCATCACCGCGAAGGTCTGGTTCGCTTCCCTGCCCTTGGCCACGACGGCCTGGGCGGCGGCAACCGAATCGACCAGCAAGGTCAGCGCGCAGCCCTTGCGGATCAGCGCCAGCGCGCGGTCGAGCTTGTCCGGCGCGATGCAGACCGCATAGAGCACGTCGGTGAAGCCCGCGGCGAAGAACTGCTCTGCTTCCTTCAGGGTCGAGACCGTGATGCCCACGGCGCCGGCCTTTTGCTGGGCCCGCGCGACCTCGACGCACTTCGACGTCTTCACATGCGGCCGCAGTCGCACGCCGAGCGACGTGAGATGGCCCTGCATGCGCGCGATGTTGCCTGCCATGCGGCGCTCGTCGATGAGCGCGGCGGGGGTTTCGATGTCCTTGAGGTTCACGGGAGGCGTCCTTCGAGCCAGGGAATCAGATCGTCCAGGGTCGTGCGCTCCAGCGCGGCCGGCGGCGCGCCGTCGGGCCGCGCAAGACCGACCCTGTTGTGCCAATAGGTGCGGAGACCGACCGCCGACGTGCCGAACAGGTCGTAACCGGAACCCGCGACGAAGGCCGCATCCTGCGGTTCGACACCGAGTCGAGCCAGGGCAAAACGATAGGGTCGCGGATCGGGCTTGTAGAAACCCGCCTCCTCGGCCGTGACGATGACGTCCCACGGAATGTCGAGGCGCTTTGCGGCAAGCTGGCCCAGCCGCACCGAACAGTTCGTCACCACGGCGAGCTTGGTGCGGCCGCGCATTGCGTCGAGCGCCTCCTGCGCGCCGCTCCACACCGGCAACTCACCCCAACGTGCGTCCAGCGCATCGGCGGTGGCGTCGGACAAGCCGGTGGCGCGGGCCGCGTCCCGCACGAGCTGCTCATAAGGCACGTAACTGCCGCAGCCGTAGGTGAGCCGCAGATACTCGGCGCGCCACGACCGGCCGGCTGTTTCCGAGCCGGCCACGTCGTTCCACAAGGTCCAGGAATCGATCAGCGCCGTCAGCAGGTCGAACAGGACGGCCTTCGGCAGCGCCATGTCACGAGGCCGCCGCGGGTTCGGTGGGCTGCTTCGTGTAACCGGTCCCATCGCCCGACGAGATCTTGGCGATCGAGGAGGCGCGCAGGATCTTCTGCTCGCCCACGGTCAGGTAGATGTTGGTGAACAGCAGCGTGCGCGTCTGGCGGATCAGCTCGGCGCGGCCCTCGACCCAGTCGCCGACCCTGGCGGGCGCCACGAAGTCGAAGGTCATGCTGACGGTCGGCAGGAACTTGCGCAGTCCCGCGAGGTAGCCGCCGCCCATCGTGCCGACCAGGTCGGCCACCGTCATCATCATGCCGCCGTGCAGGCCGCCGGCCGGATTGCACATGTTTTGCTGCACGCGGATCGCCAGCACGAACTCGTCGCGCGTGCCCTTCTCGCCGCGCTTCACGTACATGTTGCCGATATGGGTGTTGAAGGTCGGCTCGGGCCGGCCGCGCGCGAAATCGACGAGCTTGAAGCCCTCGGGCGCATTATCGGGAATTTCGAAAGAAGACACTCTAGCTCCGGACTCTCAAAGGGCGTCCCGGCCGCAGCAGCGCGAAATCGCCCAACCCGGCCAGCACATCGTGGCGCGGACCATAGAGACGGCCCCTCACCTGCGCCACATGCTCGTCATGGCCCAGCAGCTCGCCCGTGGCTTCCAGCCAGTCGCCGACCCGCGCCGGCGTCAGATAGTCGAGCGTGAGCTTCAGGGTGACGGAGCGCCGGTCGATAGCGCGATAGACCACCGAGCCGAGGGCGGCATCGATGAAGGCGGCGAGCATGCCGCCATGCACGATGCCCAGCGCATTGGCGTGTTGCGGGCCCGGCCTGAAACCGCGCCAGACCTTGCGCCCCTCGACCTTCTCGAACCACGGGCCGTTGGCCGCGGTGAAACCGGTCGCTTCAGTGAGTTCTCGAAATCCTGCTGGAATGTCCACGCGCCATCTTAGGCAATCCCGGTCAGCAGCACCAAGCCATAGCCGACATAGTAGAGACCGAGCACCGTGATGAGCCGCCCTGCCCAGGTGCGAAACTGGCCGTCGGACAGGCGTTCGAGGATGGTCTTGCCGAGCGAAGTGCCCAGCATCGAGGCGCCGACGGCCATCGCCAGCACCCACGGCTCGACCGAGCCCGAACCCTCGATCAGCGCGCCGAAGTAGAGGAGCTTCGAGCCGTGGCCGAACACCTGGCACGAGGCCTTGGTCGCCACGATCTGGTGCCGGTTCATCGGCGAGCGCAGGAAGAGCTGGTCGAGCAGCGGTCCGGTGACGCCGGTGAGCAGCATCAGCGCCATGCAGGCAAGCCCGCCACCCAGCGCCTGGATCGGCCCCAGGGTCGCGGGCATGAGCTTCGCCGGCACGATCCGCAGCAGGAAGGGCGAGACGCCCAGCATCAGCAACGCGATGGCCTTCTCCGGCACGTAGAGGGTCAGCGACCAGATGCCGACCGCGATGAAGCAGCCCGTCACGTAGAACACCGTGATGCGCCACTGGATGTGCCGCCACCACAGGATGGCGCGCCAGCCGTTCGACGCCATCTGCGTCACCGCATGCAGCACCATGGCCATGGGCAGCGGCAGCACGAACAGCAGCACGCCGATCAGGACCATGCCACCCGCCATCCCGAAGATGCCGGACAGGAAGGCGGTGAAAACCATCAGGAGGCCGAGGCCCAGTGCCATGGATATCGTCATGGCCGTCACGCTAGGGCGCCCTTATGCAGTGTTCAAATATATGATAAATTCAACTTGGATACTTATTGGATATCTCAGTGGAACTGCGACACCTGCGTTATTTCGTGGCCGTCGCGCGCGAGGGCCATGTCACCCGCGCCGCGGAGAAGCTGCACATGCAGCAGCCGCCGCTCAGCCAGCAGATCCGCGCGCTGGAGCGCGAGATCGGCGCGCCGCTTCTCTTGCGTCACCCACGCGGCGTCAGCCTGACCGA
The DNA here is from genome assembly GCF_058806575.1 of Reyranella sp. GW821-FHT12G01. NCBI lineage: Bacteria > Pseudomonadati > Pseudomonadota > Alphaproteobacteria > Hyphomicrobiales > Reyranellaceae > Reyranella > Reyranella sp. GW821-FHT12G01. The sequence continues at coordinate 1,222,115 of NZ_JBXAPV010000001.1, read as the reverse complement.
CGCTGGCCGCTCCTTCCTGGCCGACGCCGAGGCGATCCTGGCCGGCGTCGAGCGGGCGACCGTGAAGGCCCGCCGCACGGCGCGCGGCGAGACCGGGCGCATCGCCGTGGGCTTCACCACCTCGGCGCCGTTCCATCCGCTGGTGGCGCGCGCCATCCGCGAGTTCCGCCGCGAGCGGCCCGACATTTCCTTCGTGCTGGAGGAGAGCAGCTCGGGCGACCTGCTGGCCGCGGTGCGCGACGAGCGGCTCGACATCGCATTCATCCGCTCCGGCCTCAGCGATCCGCAAGGATTTCAGATGCACGAGCTGTTGCATGAGGAGATGGCGGCCGCCCTCCCCGCCCGCCACAAGCTCGCGCGCCAATCGAAGCTCACCCTGAAAGATCTCGCGGCCGAGGACTTCATCCTCTACCGCCGGTCCGATGGGCGCGGCCTCTACGACGTCATCATCTCGGCCTGTGCCGCGGCGGGGTTCAGCCCGCACATCAGCCAGGAAGCGCCGCGCATCGTGTCGACCCTCAACCTGGTGGCGGCCGGCCTCGGCATCACCATCGTGCCGGCGTCGCTCACGCGCCTGCCGCTGGAGGGTGTAACCTATCGCCCGTTGACCGGGCGGCCGCCGCTGAAAGTGCCGCTCAACCTCGCCTGCCGCCGCGACGAAGCCTCGGCCGCGACGCTGGCTTTCATCGACCGGGTTCGCCAAATCGCATGAAGCCTATCAAGACGATCGGCCATTCCAATCATCCGATCGAACGCTTCGTGGCGCTCCTGAAGGCGGGCGGCGTCGAGCGGCTGGTCGACGTGCGCTCCACGCCATGGTCGCGCCGTCATCCGCAGTTCGGCCGCGAGAAGCTCGCGAAGTCGCTGGCCGAGGTGGGCATTGCCTACGTGCATGAAGGCGCGGCGCTGGGCGGCAAGCCCCAAGGCGGCGGCAGCTACGAGCAGCTCGCCGCGCGACCCGACTTCAAGGCCGGTCTCGATCGCGTGATCGACGGCGCCAACGACGCGACGCTCTGCCTGATGTGCGCCGAGAAGGAGCCGCTCGACTGTCATCGCACGGTGCTGGTGTCGCGCCGTCTCGCAGAGCGCGGCGTCAAGATCGAGCACCTGTTGGCCGATGGCAGCATGCGGCCCCATCATGAGGTCGAGGAAACATTGCTGGGCAAGGAAGCCGCTCCAGACCTGTTCGAGGACCGCGCCGCGCGACTGGCTCGCGCGTGGCGACGTCTCGAAGCGAAATGGGGCCGCGCCGGCACCGGCGAAGGAGAATGAACGAGATGGAAGTCCGCAAGATCGAGACCGCGCCCGGCCTGGTGTTCGACGTATCGGTCGCCGGCAAGGACAGCGACACGCTGGTGCTGATGCTGCACGGCTTCGGCGTGTCGCGGCATTTGTGGAAGGCGCAGGTCCCGGCGCTGGGGAATGCCGGCTACTTTGCCGTGGCGCCCAACCAGCGCGGCTATTCGGCGGGCGCCCGGCCCGATCCCGCCAATCTCGATTCCTATCGCTTCGACAAGCTGACCGGCGACGCGCTCGATCTCGTGTCGGCGGTCGGACATGGCGACAAGCGTTTCCATCTCGTGGGCCACGATTGGGGCGCGAGCCTCGCCTGGGCCATCGCCTTCCGTCATCCTGAAAAGCTGCGCTCGCTCACCATCCTGTCGCGGCCGCATCCGATGTCGTTTGCGCGTGCACTGGCGATGCCGGATGGCGAACAGAAGCGTCGCTCGGGCCATCATCAGGCCTTCCTCGAACCCGATGCGGTCTCGAAAGTGCTGGAGAACGACTGCGCCTGGCTGCGGACGCGCCACGCCAAGGAGGGTGTGCCGAAAGAGGCCATCGACCTTCATTTGTCCGTGCTCGGCAACGTGCCGGCGATGGAAGCGGCGCTCGCCTGGTATCGCGCTCGCGGCGAGCGGATGCCGCTCGGCCCGATCAAGGTGCCGACGCTCTATATCTGGGGCGATGCCGACGATACGGTGGGCCGCGCCGCGGCCGAAGGCACGGGCGAATTCATCGACGCGCCGTACAAGTTCGAAGTGCTGCCCGGGGTCGGCCACTACGCCGCCGACCAGATGCCGGCGCGCGTGAACGAGCTGCTGCTGGAGCACATCCGCCGTTACGCCGATTAGAAGAAGAACTTTCCTCCCCATTCAAATGGGGAAGGAAGTGAACTAGGGCGCCTTACACTCCAGCTTCGTCAGTCGCGGCGAAAACGTCGGCAGCGTTGTTGGCGCATCCGCCGGCCAGGCGCGCGGCCAGGCCTTGTCCGCCAGCTTCTTCTCGATCATCGGCACCAGCAGGTTGAAGGCCGTCCACGCGCGGATGCGGGTGCCCGCGTAATTCGTATGCACGGCGTCGGTGAAGAGATCCGGGTCGAACGGCATGTTGGCCACGATGTCGAGGAAGTTGATGCCATGTGTGGCGGCATACTTGCCGAACAGCCGGTTCTGGAACTTTGCCAGCCGCTCGAGGTCGCGATAACGGTACGGCCAGTTCGCGGCGTTGAGCTGCTCGATGATGTACTTGTGGCGGACCGGGTCGACGATCAGCCCGTCCTTCACCATCAGGAAGAACGAGGCGAGCGCCATGTCGGCGCCGATCGATTTGAGGTCGCCGCGGATCTGGTCGAGGTCCTTCTGGATGATGTTGAGGCTGACCGGCAGGTTGGCGAAGTCGAGCTGCGGCGACATCTCGTCCAGCCCCTCGGGCCAGACGACCTTGTAGTCGGGCTTGGGCCATTCGCCGCCGCCGCCGGTTCCGGCGCCGGCGATCGCGAAGGCCGCCTGGATACGGCCGATCAGCGCCGAATAACGCGCACCCTCCTTCAGCCACGCCACCATGGCCGGGTCCTTCGCATTCGACGGCCGGGTCACCGGGTCCTGCGGGACCTTGTCGACGATCGAGGCGGGCCGGAACTGGTTGCCGCCCTCGTGATAGACGACGAGGTCGGGACGCAGCGGCAGCACTTCGGTGCGCACGATGGCGGCAATGTCGGACGAAATGATGCTTTCGCGGCCGGCGTTCAGGACCTCGAACTTGATGCCGAGCCCCTTGGCCTTCGACCAGACGTTCAGCCAGTGGCCGACATATTCCGGCCAGGAGAAAGGCAGGTGATGGGCTTCGACGACGGTCGAGGAGCCGACGAAGACGATGCGCACCGTCTTCTCGGGCCGCGGCGTCTCGATCGGCGGGCCGCGCCATCCGATCTGGTTGGTGGTGAGCCCGCTCGGGATCGTGACGTCGGGCAGGAAGCGGTAGGGCGGACGATCCTGGCCGTCGGGCGCGTCGTAGAGGAAGAGCTGGCCGGGGGCGTAGCGCAGGAACCAGTGATTGCAGGGATCGCCGGAGAAACTGGTGTTCCAGACCTTGAAGGCGTCTGACGGACGAAACCTCAAACCGCCGACGGGATTGGCCTCGACGAACCGGTAGAGCTTGCCCCACTCCTCCGGCACAGGCTTCTTGTTGGGCAGCGGCGCCGGCTCGGTGGAGAACCAGTCGCGCTCGACGCCCGGCGCACGCGGCACCTTGTCGACCGACTCCTGCTTTACGCTGGCGAGGCCGCTCGGCTCGCTGAGCGGCATGTAGAAGATCGTGTAGCCGTCGATGTAGCGGATGACGCCTTCGGCAACGACGACGGTGAGGGCAATCGAGACGAGGAAGAGCAGCGCGTCCTTCAGGAAGCGCATTACTTGCAGCCCTTGCCCTGGTCCTTGCACAGGCCGTCCAGCAGCGTGTTGAGTTCGGGCACCATCATCTTGGTGAAGGCGGCCATCGCAGCGCCGTTCGGATGCGGATCGGGAACCGTCACCCACAGGCTCGCAGGATCGAGGTCCTGGACCGTCGGCAGCAGGTCGAAGAACGGCACGCCCAGGCCCTCGACGTCGGCCTTCACCTTGGCGGTGACGTCATTGAAGGGATAGGGCTTGAACTCGCGCAGCTCGGGAATGTTGAACACGACGAGCTTGATGCCCATCTCGCGCGCCGTCGTCGCAAAGCCCTGCAGCGCCTTGCGGGTCTGCTGCCAGCCCGGTGCGTTGTCGTTGTAGAGCTCGCGGTAATAGCGCTTCCAGTCCGGCGCCTCGCCGAACTGGCGCATCAGCGAGTCGAGGCGATACTTGAAGACGACCCAGGCCGCCGAATGCTCGTCGAGCCACGAGGTCTGGCCGTAGGTCGGCATCGGCTCGGCATCGTTGATGAAGTAGCTCAGCACGACGATGTCGGGCTTCATCTGCTTCACGCTCTCGCGGAACAGCGTGAGTTCCTGCAGCGTGTTGTGGTTGCCGACGCCGAGATTGTAGCTGTCGACCTTGCGGCCTTCCTTGAGCAGCGCGGCCGTGACACGCGCCGCGGCGGTCTCGTCCTGGGCGACACCCCAGCCGAGCGTCGTCGAATCGCCGGCGAAGGCGATGCGCGCCACGCCCGGCGGCGCCTTCTCGGGAAGCTCGGACGAACGGAAGCCGTGCGAGTCCGTCGTCACCCTGACGCCCATGAGCTGAGCGTCCGCATTCGGACGATGGCGATGGCCGAGATCGGGCCGCATGTCGCGAACCTTCACGTCGCGCGCATAACGCCACATCTCGAGTTCATAGAGCATGCCGGTGTCGAGGAAGAGGCGCGTCATGCCTTCGAGGCAGAGTGCGCAGATGGCGGTGAGAACGACGACCAGAAGCGTATTCTTGAGAAAGTTCATAGACTTTGCGCTCGAGCGATTCATCCAAGACAGCGTGCGGACGTCCAAGCCCTCGGACGGGGCGCTTTGGCTGGGGCGCCAGGATTCGAACCTGGGAATGGAGGAATCAAAATCCTCTGCCTTACCGCTTGGCGACGCCCCAGCAGGCGCCCCGTCCGGGCGGGCGGGAACATAGTGGGTTGGTGCGGAGGTGCAACCCCGCGTCTCAGGCGGCTTGTGCGGCCTTCTTCAGCGCCGCGCCGTGCACGAAGGTGCCGTCGGCATAGAGCAGCGGCAGGTTGGTCTCATGCAGCGCCACGTCGACGATCTCGCCGATATAGATCGTGTGCGTGCCGGCCGAGAGCTCGGTGACGAGTTTGCAGTCGAACGAAACCGGGCAGCCCTTCAGCACCGGCGCGCCGGTGGTGAGCGTGGTCCACTCGCCCATGTCGTTGAAGCGCTCGTCGCCCTCGATCCCGTCCATGCCGGCAAAGCGCTCGGCCAGCTTGCGATGCTCGGGACACAGGATGTTGACGCAGAAGAAGCCCGCTTCGCCGATCGGATCGTGGGCGCTGGCGGTCTTGTTGACGCAGACCAGGATCTGCGGCGGCTCGGCGGAAACCGAGCAGACCGCGGTGGCGGTGAGGCCGCCCCGCTGGTCCTGAAGCTTGGTGGTGATCAGGGTTACGCTCGCCGCGAGGTGGCGCATGCCCTTCTTGAAGGCTGCCGCATCGATACTCATGAAGCGACTCTAGGCCACGCCGGGCTGCCGCCGCCACTGCAAACGGAGGGGTAAGCACGTCCGCTAAATCTCCGGCCGGCCAGCGAAATCGGCCGAAAACGGCTCAAATCTACAGTCTCCCTGTTGCAATAAAACCTTAACCAGACTGTCGTTCTTAGCGGTTGCCCGGCTTGGCGCGGTCGCTACGGTCGGCCGCGATGTCAGCCCCGCCCCCCAAACCCGCCCAGAAACCGGCCACCAAACCCGCCGCGAAGCCCAACGCCGAAACACCTCCCGACGTCGCCCTGCGGTTGATCGCGGCCTCCTGCCGGACCGATCTGGCCAAGAACCGCACCATCGTCCTGACCAGCCGGCGGCCGGTCGGCATCCATCAGGCGAGGGTCGCCCTGCGCCGCCTGCGGGCCGCCTTCAGCGTCTTCCGCCCTGCCGTGGACGGGCCCGAGGTGCGGGCCCTGTCGGCCGAGGCCAGGTGGCTGGCCGGCGAATGCGGACCCGCACGCGACCTGCATGTATTCCTGACCGAAAGCGTGACCGACGTGCCGCCGGTCGTGAAGCGCGTGGCCGCGCGCGTCGCCGAGGTCCATCTGGAGCGCGCCCGTTCGGCGCTCGACAGCGCCCGCTACGACGACTTCGACCGCAAGCTCGCGGCCTTCGCCGCCGGTCCCCTCGTCACCGGCCCAATGGCCACCGGAACCGCGGGCAGCGTCCGCCTCGACGAGTTTGGCCGCGCGGTGCTCGACAAGCGTCACGACAAGGTCGGCCGCCGCGGCCGCCTGATCGACCAGATGGACGAGGAGCAGCTTCACGACCTGCGCATCGCCTTCAAGAAGCTGCGCTACGCCGCGACCTATCTCAGCCCTGCCTTTGCCTCGCCCGCGGCCAAGCCCTATATCGAAGCGACGACGCGTCTGCAGGGCGCGCTCGGCGCCTTGAACGATCGCGCGACGGCGGCCGCCATGCTGGCCGACATCGCCATGGCCGCCCGTCCCAACGAGGACACGGCCGCGCCGCTCAAGGTTCTCGCGAGGCAGGCGACGAGTGGCGAGAAGCGCCGCCGCCGCAAGCTCGAGCGGGCCTGGAAGGAGTTCAGGAAGGCCGAGTGCTTCTGGCGGGCGTGATCCCGAACACCGGATACCCCACAGGATCCCCCGATGAGCGACACGCAGAACGCCGCCGAGCAGCGCATACCCGTCACCGTGCTGACGGGCTTCCTCGGCAGCGGCAAGACCACCCTGCTCAACAAGCTGCTCCGCCGGCCCGAGCTGGCCGACACCGCCGTCATCATCAACGAGTTCGGCGAGATCGGCCTCGACCATCTGCTGGTCGAGAAGTCCGACGACGAAGGCATGGTGACGCTGAACTCGGGTTGCCTGTGCTGCACGGTGCGCGGCGACCTGGTGCGCACGATGAGCGAGCTGTTCCTCAAGCGCTCGCGCGGCGAGGTCTCGCCGTTCAAGCGCATGGTGGTCGAGACCACGGGCCTGGCCGATCCCGCCCCCATCCTGCACACGCTGATGACCGATCCCCTGCTCGCCTCGCGCTATCGCCTCGACGGCGTGGTGACGACGGTCGACGGCGTGAACGGCGCCAGCACGCTCGACAATCACGAGGAGGCCGTGAAGCAGGCCGCCGTCGCCGACCGCATCCTGCTCACCAAGGTCGACATCGCCGACGCGCCCAAGCTCGCCGACCTGAAGCACCGCCTGCAGCACCTTAATCCCGGCGCGCCGTTCCAGAGCGTCGAGGCGGGCGAGATCGATCCCAACAAGATCCTCAACGCCGGCCTCTACAATCCCGAGACCAAGAGCGCCGACGTGAAGAAGTGGCTGCAGGCCGAGGCCTATGAAGGCAGCCACGATCATGGTCACGGCCACGGCCACCATCACGGACACGACCATGGCCACGATCACGGCCATTCCCACGAGCACGGCCACGGCGAGCAGGATCCGCACGACGTGAACCGTCACGACGACCGCATCCGCTCCTTCTGCATGACCTTCGACGAGCCGATGAGCTGGTCGACGGTGGCCGCCGCCTTCGACGCGCTGGTGACCTATCGCGGCCCCGACCTGCTGCGCATGAAGGGCATCCTGAACGTCAAGGACACCGACAAACCGGTGGTGATCCACGGCGTGCAGCACGTCTTCCATCCGCCGGCCACGCTCGACGCCTGGCCCGAGGGCGACGACCGCAAGAGCCGCGTCGTGTTCATCACGCGCGACATCGGCGAGAGCACGATCCGCAAGGTCTTCGCCTCGTTCTTCGACGCCGAGAAGAAGGGCTGGGGCGGGAACGCCGGCGAGGCCGCGAAGCCGCAATGAAGCTCGCCACGATCACCCACGAGGGCCGCACCAAGGCCGCCCTCGTTGCCGCTGACGGTCAGATCTTCTGGCCGCTCGAAGCCATGCTGGGCCGTCCCGTCGCCGATCTCGGCGCCATCGTGGGCGAACTCGACGCGATCAAGTCGAAGCTGAAGCCGGCCGGCGCGGGCCTACCGCTGTCCGCCGTGAAGGTCGAGGCGCCGCTCCCGCGTCCGGCGCGCAACGTCATGTGCGTGGGCAAGAACTATCACGAGCACGCGAAAGAGTTCACGCGCTCGGGCTTCGACAGCAGCGCCAGCTCGGCCGCCGACGCGATCCCGACCGCGCCGATCATCTTCACCAAGGCGCCGGAGTGCGTGATCGCCGACGGTTCGGACATCCGCTACCCCGAGGGCGTCAGCGATTCGGTCGACTACGAAGCCGAGCTCGGCCTCGTCATCGGCAAGGGCGGCCGCGGCATCAGGAAGGCCGACGCCTACAGTCACATCTGTGGCTACACGATCATCAACGACGTGACGGCGCGCGACCTGCAGGGCAAACACAAGCAGTGGTTTCTTGGTAAGTCGCTCGACACGTTCTGCCCAATGGGCCCGTGGCTCGTGACGTCCGATGAAGTCGAGCCCGAGAACCTCACCGTGAAGTGCTGGGTGAACGACGAGCTGCGCCAGAACGCCAACACGCGCGACCTCATCTTCGACATCCCGACCCTGATCGAGACGATCTCCGCCGGCATCACCCTGAAGCCCGGCGACGTCATCGCCACCGGCACGCCGGTCGGCGTCGGCATCGGCTTCACACCGCCGAAGTTCCTGAAGCGCGGCGACCGCGTCACGATCGAGATCGACGGGCTGGGTCGTCTGTCGAACAAGGTGGCTTAGAGTCTTTTCGTCTTGAGTTGACCCGCACCACCTCATCCTGAGGAGCCGCGCGCAGCGCGGCGTCTCGAAGGATGGGCAACAGACGTGGTGCTCGCGCCCACCCTTCGAGACGCGCTCCTGCGGAGCGCTCCTCAGGGTGAGGTTATTGTTTGGAAACCAGACGCGATTCGAATCGAAAAGACTCCGCGTCTACGTCGCCTGCGGGGACGCAGGCCTCGCCGGTTCCGCAACGGGCTCCGCCGCCTCGATTGGCTTCTCGCGATCGCGGGCCAGCACGCGCTGCACGACGACGAAGAACACCGGCACCATCAGCAGGGCGAGGACGACGACGGCGATCATGCCGCCCATGACGCCGGTGCCCAGCGCCTGCTGGCTCTTGGCGCCCGCGCCCACGGCGATCGCCATCGGCAGCACGCCGCAGACGAAGGCGAAGCCGGTCATCAGGATCGGCCGGAAGCGCAGCTTGCAGGCTTCCAGCGTCGCCGCGACCAGCGGCTTGCCTTGCGACCGCAGCTCCTTGGCGAACTCGATGATCAGGATCGCGTCCTTGGCGGCGAGCCCGATGATCGTGACCAGGCCCACCGTGAAGTAGACGTCGTTGGGCAGGCCGCGCAGGTTGGCCGCGATGACCGCGCCGCTGATGCCGAGCGGCACCGTGAGCAGCACGGCGAGCGGGATCGTCCAGCTCTCGTAGAGCGCCGCCAGGCAGAGGAAGACCAGCAGCGCCGACAGGCCCAGCAGCAGCGGCGCCATCGAGCCGGCGAGCTTTTCCTGCAGCGACTGTCCGGTCCATTCGTAGCCAAAGCCGCGCGGCAGCTTGCCGGCCAGCTTCTCCATCTCGGCGATGGCGTCGCCGCTGGTGTAGCCGGGCTCGGCCTCGCCGCTGATGCGGACCGAGGGGTAGTAGTTGAAGCCGACGATCTGGGTCGGGCCCTTCGACCATTCGACGCTGGCGAAAGCCGAGAACGGCACCAGCCGCCCCTGCGCGTTCTTCACGTTGTAGGCCAGGATGTCGTCGGCGCTCATGCGGCCCGCCGAATCGCTCTGCACGATCACGCGCTGCATGCGCCCGCGATTGGGGAAGTCGTTGACGTAGGCCGAGCCGAGGTTGGTCGAGATCGTGTTGTTGATGTCCTCGAAGGTGACGCCGAACGCGCTCGCCTTCTCGCGGTCGATGACGAGATTGACCAGCGGCGCTTCCGGCAATCCCTCGACATAGACGTTGCGCAGGATGGGACTCGCATTCGCCGCGGTAAGGAGCTGCTGTGTGGCCGCCATCAGCGCCGGATAGCCCTTCTGCCCGCGATCCTGCAGGCGGAAGCTGAAGCCCGCGGAGTTGCCGAGATTGTCGATCGGCGGCGGCTGCAGCGCCGAGATCTCGGCGTCGCGGACCGACGCCATGGCACGGTTGATGTCCTCGACGATCGCGGCGGCGGATTCGTTGGGGCCGCGCTCGGACCAGTCCTTCAGGGTGATGAAGGCCTGCGCCGTGTTCACGCCCTGGCCGAGGAAGCTGTAGCCGGTCAGGAAGGTCACGTTGTCGACGCCCTCGCGGCCCGCGAGGTAGCGCTCCACGGCCTCGACCGCCGCCTTGGTGCGATTGTACGAGGCGTCGGACGGCGCCTGCACATCGGTCGTGATGAAGCCCTGGTCGTCGATCGGCAGGAAGCCGCCGGGCAGGCGAACGAACGCCCACGACAGGCAGATCAGGAGGGCAGCGTAGATGCCCATCATCCGCCCCGTCCGCTTCAGCGACCAGCCGACCGTGGTGACGTAGCGGTCGCGGATGCCATCGAGCTTGCGGTTGAACCAGCCGAACAGCCCACGCTTCTCGTGCGCATGGCCGGCCGGGATGGGCTTCAGCATGGTCGCGCACAGGGCCGGCGTCAGCGACAGCGCAAGCAGCGCCGAGAAGCCGATCGCCGCCACCATCGTCACCGAGAACTGGCGATAGATGATGCCGACCGAGCCAGGGAAGAACGCCATCGGCAGGAACACCGCGACCAGGACCAGCGTGATGCCGATGATGGCGCTGGTGATCTGCTTCATCGCCTTGCGCGTGGCGTCCTTGGGCGACAGCCCCTCTTCCGCCATGATGCGCTCGACGTTCTCGACGACGACGATCGCATCGTCGACCAGGATGCCGATCGCCAGCACCATGCTGAACAGGGTGAGCATGTTGATCGAGTAGCCGACGGCCAGCAGCGTGGCGCAGGTGCCGAGCAGCGCCACCGGCACCACGATGGTCGGGATGATCGTGTAGCGGATGTTCTGCAGGAACAGGAACATCACCACGAAGACCAGCACGACCGCCTCGACCAGGGTCATCAGGACCTTCTGGATCGAGGCTTCGACCACCGGCGTGATGTTGTAGGGAATCGAATAGGTGATGTTGGCGGGGAAGAAGCGCGACAGCTCCTTCATCTTCGCCTCGACCGCGCCGGCGGTCGCCAGCGCATTGCCGGTCGGCGCCAGCAGCACCGAGAGACCGGCGGTCGGCTTGCCGTTCAGGCGGGTGTTGAACTGGTAGCCCATGCCGCCGACCTCGACGCGCGCCACGTCGCGCAAGCGCACGGTCGAGCCATCGGGATTGGCGCGCAGCACGATCGCGCCGAATTCGTCGGGCGAGGCGAGCTGGCCTTTCACCAGCACCAGCGCCGAGATCTTCTGGTGCGCGGGGCTCGGCTCGGCACCAACGCTGCCCGAGGCGACCTGCGCATTCTGCGCATTGATGGCCTTTGTCACGTCGTCGGAGGTCAGGTTGAAGCCGACCAGCTTGGCCGGATCGACCCAGATGCGCAGCGAGCGCTCGGTCGAATAGAGGGTGGCGCGGCCGACGCCGTCGATGCGGCGGATCTCGCCCAGCACGTTGCGGACCATGAAGTCGCCGAGGCCGACCTCGTCGAGGCTGCCGTCGGTGGAGCTGAGCGTGATGATCTGCAGCACCGCGCTGGAAGCTTCCTCGATCAGGATGCCCTGCTGGATCACCGCCCGCGGCAGGCGCGCCTCGACCCGCTTGATGCGATTCTGTACCTCGACCGAAGCCATCGCCGGATCGGTGCCGGGCTGGAAGTTCGCGATGATCTCGACCTGGCCCAGCGAATCGCTGGCCGATTCGAAGTTCAGGATGCCCGAGGCGCCGTTCAGCTCCTCTTCGATCAGGCGCGTGACGCTGTTGTAGAGGTTCTCTGGCGACGCGCCGGGATAGCTCGTGCTGATCGAGATCGAGGGCGGCGCGATGATCGGATACTGCGCGATCGCCAGCAGCGGGATCGAGATCGTGCCGATCAGGCAGATGAGAAGCGCAATGACCCAGGCAAAGATCGGGCGATCGATGAAGAAGCTCGGCATGGGTCGCCGCTCACCGCGTCGCGCTGAGGGACTTCGCCGCGCCGCCCTCGGGCGCCGCCTCCGCGCTGATCGTGCGCGGGTTCACGTTGTCGCCGGCGGCGAACTTCTGGAAGCCGTCGACGACCACCCGGTCGCCCGACTTCAGCCCGTCCAGCACCAGCCACTGGCCGCCCTGCACAGGGCCGAGCCGCACCGGCTGCACGATGACGCGATTGTCGTCCTTAACGACGAACACCTCGGCGCCGCCGCCGCCGTTGCGCTGGATCGCCTGCTCGGGAAGGCTGATCGCGTCGCTGTCGACGCCCTGCTCGATCAGGACGCGCACGTACATGCCCGAGAGCAGCTCGCGATCGGGATTGAGGAACTCGCCGCGCAACGTCACCTGGCCGGTCGACGCATCGACCTGCGCCTCGGAGAACAGCAGCTTGCCGGTCAGCGGATAGACCGAGCCGTCGTCCATCAGGAGCTTCACCTTGATCGCATCGGGCGAGATGCGCTCGAGCTCGCCGGCCTCGAGGGCGCGGCGCAGCTTGTTCAGCTCGCCCACCGACTGCGTGAAGTCGGCGTAGATCGGATCGAGCTGCTGGATGGTCGCGAGATTGGTCGCGTCGTTCTGCACAACCAGCGCGCCTTCGCTGACCCGCGCGGCGCCGATGCGTCCGCTGATCGGCGCCCGGATCGTCGCATAGTCGAGATTGAGACGGGCGCGCGCCACGTCGGCTTCGCGCGCGGCGACCTCGGCCTTGGCCTGCGCCACCGTGGCAACGGCGATTTCATGCTGTGCCGTCGAAATGGCCTGCGTCTTGGCAAGTGCCGTCGAACGCGTGGCTTGCGGCACCGCGAGATCGAGCCCCGCCCTCGCCTTTTCGAGCGCCGCCTCGGCCGACTGCAGTTCGACTTCGAAGGGCTTGGGATCGATCTGGTAGAGCGCATCACCCAGTTTGACGTCGCTGCCCTGGTTGAAGGTTCGCGCGGTCACGATTCCGGACACGCGCGGCCGCACGTCGGCAACGCGGGTCGGCGCGATGCGGCCGGGAAGCTCGCGAACGATCGTGCGCGGCTGCGGCGTGACGGTGACCACGCCGACCTCGGGTGGGGCTTCCTTGGGCTCGGCAGAGGCCGAGGATTCCTTGCAGCCCGCAAGCGCGGGCGCCAGCGTGAGAAGGAGAAGGGCCGCCAGCTTCCAAGGGTGTCCGCTACGCATTTACGCTCTCCCCGCTTTTCGATGCGCCGGCCTCGACGCATGCGTCTTCCTCCGCGCGACCCGTGTTCGCGCGGCCTTTTCCTCAAGCGTTTCTGGATCCCTTGGTGACTTCGGCCTGCAGATTTCGCTCTTGAGGGCTGCCGTTTCCGTCACTTCTCACCGTGTGAAATTCGCCAAAGAGTGTGGCGAGAAGACGACGAACTTTCACAGCTTGTGACGTGGCACGTGCAGGGAGGTGGTCAGCCTCCCAGCAACCCCATGTCGAGCTTCAGCAGCGCAATCAGGCCCAGCACCAGGAAGGCTGTCGCCGCGAGCGAACGCACGAGCTTGAGCGATACCTTGCGCGAGAGCACGTCGCCGAACAGCACCGCGGGCACGTTGGCGATCATCATGCCGAAGGTCGTGCCGGCGGTGACGGCGACGAGGTCGTTGAAGCGCGCCGAGAGCGCCACGGTGGCGATCTGGGTCTTGTCGCCGATCTCGACCAGAAAGAAGGCGACCGCCGTCGCGATGAACGCACCAGCCGCGCCCGCGACCTTGGGGCCTTCGTCGGCCTTGTCGGGAATCAGGCACCACACCGCCATGGCGAGGAACATGACGCCCAGGATCCAGCGCATCGCATCCGGCCCGAGCCACGCGGCGACGGCCGCACCCGCCCACGCCGCGAGCGCATGGTTGGCGAGCGTCGCGACCAGGATGCCCAGGATGATGGGAACGGGACGGCGATAGCGGGTGGCGAGGATCATTGCCAGGAGCTGCGTCTTGTCCCCGATCTCGGCGACAGCAACGAGTCCTGTTGAAACAAGAAAGGCTTCCACGGCGGACACACATAGCGGGACCGAGCACGAACCCAATGACTCCCCGCACTGCCCGATCCCGCGGGTGAAAGTGCTGGAAGCCAAAGGTCTCGCCAAGCGCGGTCCTAAAGGACCGTCGGTCGCCGAATGCGCCATGGTTCCGGAGAACCAAGTCTGTTGACGCATCCGCCTCTGGGGTGAGGCCGGCTACTCCCCGATGACGAGGGGTAGATAGTCCCGCGCTTCGCGCACGGCAAGGCACGTAACGTCGCGGGTTTTTGCGAATGCCTCGCAAGCCGCGCTGGCATGATGAGCCAAGTGCACTACAGTCCGGTCAGTTGTCCGAGGTGCCTGATGCTGTCTTTGTCCAAGCGTCGCCTGCTCGCTCTCTCCCTGCTCGCCGCGTCCACCGCCCGCACCGCCCTCGCACAGAACTGGCCCGACCGTCCGATCCGCATCGTCGTGCCCTTTCCCGCCGGCGCGGGCGTGCTCGACATCATGGCGCGCCTGCTCTCGGCACATCTCGGCCCCGCGCTCGGCCAGCCGATCATCATCGACAACCGGCCCGGCGCCGGCGGCACGGTCGGCGCCGACGTCGTCGCGAAGGCGCCGCCCGACGGCTACACGATGCTGATGGGCAACCCGTCGCTGGTGGTGAATCCGTTCCTGCTGGCGAAGATGCCCTACGACCCGATGACGGATTTCATTCCGCTCACCCTGGTGAACACCGCACCGCTCCTGCTGGTCGCGCATCCTTCACTGCCGGCCAACTCGGTGAAGGAACTGATCGCACTGGCACGAGCGAAGCCCGCGCAACTCAACTACGGTTCGGGCGGCATCGGCAGCACACCGTTCCTTGCCACTGAGCTCTTCCGCTCGATGGCCAACATCGACGTGACGCACGTTCCCTATCGCGGCGGCGCACCGGCGCTGGCCGATCTCGTCGGCGGGCAGTTGAGCTTCATGATCGAGAACATGCCGGGTACCTTGCCGCTGGTGAAGTCGGGCAAGCTGAAGGCGTTGGGCGTGACGACCGACCATCGCGCCGCCCTTGCGCCCGACATTCCCACCATCGCCGAATCCGGCCTGCCCGGTTACGAAGTGGTAGGCTGGAACGGCCTCTTCCTCGTGAAGGACACGCCGCCCACCATCGCCGGCAGGCTCTTCGACGAAGTGGTGAAGGCGCTGCGCAGCGCCGACGTGAAGGAACAGATGGCCGCCCTCGGCGCCGAGCCCGGCGGCAACACGCCGGCCGAGTTCACCGCCTTCGTGCGCGCGGAGTCGGCACGCTGGGGCAAGATCATCCAGGACAAGGGCATCAAGCCCGAGTAGCCGCTCCGATCGCCGCGGACGCGAGCTTCGTGTCGACCACGTCGTCGAAGGCGATGTCGCGCGACAGCGTGCCGGCCGATCGCATGGCCGCGTGCAGGCGGTCGTAGCCTTCGCGCCGGATGACCGGATCGGGGCCCCAGAGCTTCAGCGCGCGATAACGGTCGATGCAGGCCGCGAACAGGTCGCGCGACACGTCGGGGAAGAACGACTGCACCGCGTCGACGATCTCGAACGACGGCGCGGTGGCGAACCATTTCAGCGTCGCGTCCATGCCGCGGATCATCGCTGAGAGTTCGTCGGCGCGATCCTTGAGGACGCCGCGCCGCGTCACCAGGGTCGTGTAAGCCGTGAGGCCGCGATTGGCGGCGGCATACCAGACATGGCCCGCACCCGTTGAGATCAGTCGCTCGGCATAAGGCTGGAAGACCTGCACCGCATCGACCTTGGCCTCGCGGAGCGTCGTCTCGTTCTCGCCCATGCTCCTGTCGGTGATCCGGTCGACCTTCGCGGGGTCGACGCCGGCGCGCCGCAGGTCGTCCTGCAGGCAGACCCAGGGCGTCGGCACTTCCGACACCGTCGCGAGCTTCACCGAGAGAAGATCGGCCAGCTTGAAGTCGGGGCGCGGCCGCGCGCCCACCACGAAGAACGGATCGCGGGCCACGACGTCGCAGAAGCAGACCAGGTCGGAGGCAGGATCCGTGTCGCGCGCGATCATGACCCGGAGCGGCCCGCCCCACATGACGTCGACCTCGCCAGCCCGCAGCGCCCGCGCCGCCGCCAGCGGATCGGGCGAGGGTCGCAGTTCGACCTCGACCCCGGCCCGCTTGAAGGCGCCCGTCGCATGGGCTGCATAGAAAGGCGCGTAGAACAGCGCGCGGAAATTCTCGGACAGAACGATCGCCATGCACCGATCGTAACACAGCCCCACCTCCCCCTGCAGGGCCCAGCGTGCTAGGCCTTGGGCATGGCGAAATCCAAGGCTCCAGCGACCACCCCGGCAGACGGCGACAAGCCGCTCCGCCACCTCTACCTGATCGACGGCTCGGGCTATCTGTTCCGCGCCTATCACGCCCTGCCGCCGATGAACCGGCCGGACGGGACGCCGATCAATGCGGTGTTCGGCTTCTGCCGCATGCTGGTGGCCGACCTTCTGGACAATCCCGAGATCGACCACATCGCGATGATCCTCGATGCGGGCAGCGTCACGTTCCGCAACAAGATCTACGACAAGTACAAGGCCAACCGGCCCGACCCGCCCGAAGACCTGATCCCGCAATTCCCGCTGATCCGCGAGGCGGCGCGCGCCTTCAACGTCACGGTCTGCGAACTCGAAGGCTACGAGGCCGATGACCTGATCGCGACCTACGCCCGCATGGCCGTCGAGGCCGGCGGCACCTGCACGATCGTCTCGTCCGACAAGGACCTGATGCAGCTCGTGCGGCCGGGCGTCGAGCTGATGGACCCGATCAAGAAGATCAAGCTCGGACCCGAGGCGGTGTTCGAGAAATTCGGCGTGACGCCCGACAAGGTCGTCGACGTGCAGGCGCTGGCGGGCGATTCGACCGACAACGTGCCGGGCGCGCCGGGCATCGGCATCAAGACCGCGGCCCAGCTCATCAACGAGTATGGCAATCTCGAAGCGCTGCTGGAGCGCACCAAGGAGATCAAGCAGCCCAAGCGCCGCGAGTCGCTGGAGAACAACGCCGAGCTGATCCGCATCTCCAAGCAGCTCGTGACCCTGCGCGACGACGTGCCGACGCCGGCCGAGCCGGAGGCCTTCGACAAGCGGAAGCCCGATCCAAACGTGCTGCTGCCCTGGCTGGAGCAACAGGGTTTTAGGACGCTGCTCCAGCGCTTCACCAACGAACTGGGCGAGGCCACCGCGCCTGTCGCGCCGACCTCCGCGCCCGCACCGGCGAAGAAGGCCGAGCCCACGCCGACGCCCGCCGCTTCGTCGACGAAGAAGCCTAACCGCGACTTCACGACGGCCGACTACGAGCTGATCCAGGACGAGAAGCTGCTCGACGAGTGGATAGCCGAAGCGACCAAGGCCGGCACCCTGGCGTTCGACTGCGAGACAGACGGGCTCGATTCCAACAATGCCGGTCTTGTCGGCGTGTCGCTGGCTCTCCTTGAGGGCCCGTGGGGCGACGTCAACTCGACGCGCCGGCGTGCGGCCTATCTGCCGCTGATGCATCGCGTCCCCGGCGCCGCCGCACAGGGCGCGCTCGATCTTCTGGGCGATGGCGGCGACAAGGATGCCGGCAAACTGCTCGACGGGCAGATTCCGCTCAAAACAGCGCTCGCCAAGCTGAAGCCGCTGCTCGAAGACCCGGCGGTGCTGAAGGTCGGCCAGAACATCAAGTACGACATGGCGGTGTTCCGCCGGCACGGGATCGAGATCGGCCCGGTCGACGACACGATGCTGATCTCCTTCGTCCTCGATGCCGGCAAGAACAACCACGGCATGGACGAGCTGGCGGAACTGCATCTCGGCCAGAAGACCATCAAGTTCTCCGACGTGGCCGGCAGCGGCGCCAAGCAGGTCACCTTCGACAAGGTGCCGCTCGACAAGGCGCGCGACTACGCCGCCGAGGATGCCGACGTCACCATGCAGCTCTGGGCGCGCTTGAAGCCGCGCCTGGTGCCCGAGCGCGTCACGTCGATGTACGAGACGATCGAGCGGCCGCTGATCCCGGTGCTGCTCACGATGGAGAGCGCGGGCATCAAGGTCGATGCGCTGAAGCTCAAGAAGCTGAGCACCGACTTCGAGAAGCGCCTGGGCGAACTCGAGGGCGAGATCCACAAGATCGCGGGGCGCGAGTTCAACGTTGGCTCGCCCAAGCAGTTGGGCGAAATCCTGTTCGACGAGCAGAAGCTGCCCGGCGGCAAGCGCAACAAGAACGGCTCGTGGGCGACCGACGCCTCGGTGCTCGACGATCTCGCCGCACAGGGCCATCCCCTGCCGGTGAAGATCCTGGAGCACCGCCAGCTCGCCAAGCTGAAGGGCACCTACACCGACGCGCTGATGCGCCAGGTCGATGCCAAGACCGGTCGCGTTCACACCTCGTATCACATGACCGGCGCCGCGACGGGCCGCCTCGCCTCGACCGATCCCAACCTGCAGAATATCCCGGTGCGCAGCGAGGAGGGCCGCAAGATCCGCCAGGCCTTCATCGCCGAGCAGGGCTACAAGCTGCTCAGCGCCGACTATTCGCAGATCGAGCTGCGCCTCCTGGCGCATGTCGCCGACATTCCCGAACTGAAGGAAGCCTTTGCGCGCGGTGACGATATCCATGCGATCACCGCCAGCGAGATGTTCGGCGTGCCGGTGAAGGGCATGGACCCGCTGATGCGCCGCCGCGCCAAGGCGATCAACTTCGGCATCATCTACGGCATCTCGGCCTTCGGCCTCGCCAACCAGCTCGGCATCGGCCAGCAGGAGGCGAAGGAGTACATCGGCAAGTACTTCCAGCGTTATCCCGGCATCCGAGACTACATGGAGCGCACCAAGGAGTTCGCGCGCAAGCACGGCTACGTGCTGACGCCGTTCGGCCGCAAGATCCACCTGCGCTTCATCCACGACAAGAGCCAGGGCATGCGCGCCTTCGCCGAGCGTGCTGCGATCAACGCGCCACTGCAGGGCGGCGGCGCCGACATCATCAAGCGCGCGATGATCCGCCTGCCGGCTGCGCTCACCGCCGCGAAGCTCAAGGCGAAGATGCTGCTGCAGGTGCACGACGAACTGCTGTTCGAGGTGCCGGAAAAGGAACTCGACAAGACCAGGGACGTGACGCGCAAGGTCATGGAAAGTGCGGCCTCGCTCACCGTGCCGCTGGTCGTCGATACCGGCGTCGGCCAGAACTGGGCAGAAGCGCACTAGGAGCGAGCACCAGGAACAATAAAGACCTCACCCTGAGGAGCACCGCGAAGCGGTGCGTCTCGAAGGGTGGGCACGAGCACCACGTCTGTTGCCCACCCTTCGAGACGCAGCCCTGCGGGCCGCTCCTCAGGGTGAGGTGTTAATTGATCAGCAATACATAGTGAGGAACGCCATGAAGATCTGGGGCCGCGCCAATTCGATCAATGTGATGAAGGTGCTGTGGGCCGCCGACGAGTGCGGGCTCAAGTACGAGCGCGAGGATGTCGGCGGGGCGTTCGGCGGCAACGACCAGAAATGGTATCTCGACCTCAATCCCAACGGGATCGTGCCGACCGTCGACGATGGCGGGCGCATCATCTGGGAGAGCAATTCGGTCGTGCGCTATCTCACGGCCAGGTACGCTGCCGGCAGCCTGTGGCCGACCGACCCCGGCCTGCGCAGCGAGGCCGAGCGCTGGATGGACTGGCAGCTCAGCACCATTGCCGAGCCGATGCGCATCGCCTTCTGGGGCCTGATCCGCACGCCGCCGGAGAAGCGTGACATGGGTGCGATCAAGAAGGCGGCCGAGGAAGCCGGCAAGCTCTACAGCCGCCTCGACGCCCATCTCGCCAACCGCCGCTACGTCGCGGGCCAGCACTTCACGATGGGCGACATCCCGGTCGGCTGCTTCATCCATCGCTGGTATGCGCTGGAAATAGAACGCCCGGACCTGAAGAACGTCCGGGCGTGGTACGAGCGACTCATGGCGCGCCCGGCTTACGCCAGGCACGTCATGATCAAGCTGACCTGATTACTTGCGCTTCGGCAGCTTCGAGCTTTCGGCCACGATCGCGCGGTCGATCACCGTGAACAGGTAGGCGTCCGGCGACAGGGTGCAGCCGCCGCGCACCAGATGGGCAAGCTGGGCGCCCTGCTCGTTGTCGGGGATCATCACGCCGCGCACGCGCGCCGAATGCTCGGCGAGGAAGATGGCCAGCGCCTTGCGGGCGTCCGGGTTCATCGTGTGCGCCTCGCGGCAGGTGACATAGGCTGCCTGGTCGAAGCTGAGCGTCGCCGCCTGGACCGGAGCCTGGGCCTGCGCCGGGACCGAAACGGCCGCGAGGGCGCCGAAGCCCGCGAGCGCGCAGAGAAGCTTGGAGGTCATGCCGGTCTCCCCTTACTTGCTGTTGCCGATGGCGGTGCCGCCGAGATAGCCGACCGCGCCGCCGATCAGGCCCGCGCCGACCACCGCGCCGAAGCTGCCGCCGGTCGCCAGGCCGATGCCCGTACCAGCCGCAGCGCCGACCAGCGCGCCGGTCTGGCCGTCCGACAGGTTGCTGGTGTTGCAACCACCCAGGAAGCCTGCCGCGACGAGCAGCATCAGGACCTTGGTCTTCATCACTCAATCTCCCCCTAAGCACGCCTCCCTTACGGAGGCGTCATGTCCGCTTTCACCCAACCCTTATCAGGATTGAAGGTCGTCATCATCCCGGCGCGCTGCGCCGTGTCGGGCCCGAGATCCTGCTGATAGACCTCGCCCTTGTAGTCGACGATGAAGGTCATCACCCCGGTGACGCCGTATTTCACCGGCCAGGCGATGGCGCCGAAGCCGCCCATCATGCGGCCGTTCACGATGTAGTCGCGGGCGCCGCCCGGCGCGTCCGGACCCTGCGCGTAGAGCAGCCGGAAGTAGTAGCCGTAATGGCCATCCGGCGACTTGCCGTCGGCCTGGGCGCGGGCGACCGCAGGTCCCAGCGGGCTCTGCGGCTCGCCAGGCTTGGTCTCCCAGTAGAGGCCGTTCTTGGTGCCGGGCGAGCTGAGCAGCCGGCGGGCATAGACCGGCGAGCCGGTCTTCATCGGATCCATCGCGGCGTAGTCGCGCTGGGCGTCGACGATGGCCAGCATCGTCTGCACGACCGAGCCTTCGTCATGGCCAATCTGGCGCAGGCGCATCTCGCGCCAGCCCGCGACCGCGTCGAAGCGCCATTCCGCGCCGTCCTTCACGATCGGGATGGGCAAGGTCCAGCCGGCCTTGCCGGCCACGACCGTCGCCTTGTCGCCCGAAACCTTGACCTCGTGTCCTTCGTCCCAGGCCGCGAGATAGGCCGCGCGGCGGGCCTGGAGCTGCTCGGTCGTCGTCGGCACGAACTCGCGCCACTCGGGCCCGAGCAAGGTCGTCAGGGCCTTGGTATCGGTCTTGCGGACCGCGTCGGTGAAAGCATTGGCCGCGGCTTCGGCCGTCGGGAAGCCCTGGACCTTCGCGGCCGCCTGGGATGCCGGCGGAGTCGCCTGCTGCGCGATCGCGCCGCCGGCCAGGCTCCCTGCAAGACCGACGGACACGGCAAGGGCCAGAAGGCCGCGCCGGAACATCGAGCCGCTCATCGCCGTCCTCCCCCAAATCGACCACCGCCGCCACCGCCGAAGCGATCGCCTCCGCCGCCGAAGCTATGGTCGCCCCAGGAGCGGTTGCCCCACGAGCTGCTGCCGCGGTCGAAGTCGCGGCTGGCGCCGCCACCGCCCCGATTGATGTCGTCGAACGCGCCGCGATCGCCGCTCGCGCGGTTCTCGAAGCTGCGATTCTCGGCCGGCCGGTTCTCGGCAGGGCGCTGCGTGTAGTTGCTGCGCCCGTCGAGCTGGCCACGGAACTGCTGGCGCTGCGCCGCGTCGGGGCGATCCTGGCGGAACTCCTGGCGCTCGGCGGCGGTGCGGTAGGGCACGCCATCGCGATGCGCCGGATCGTGGTTCCACTGGCCATTGCGATAGCGATCGCCGTTGAAGTTGTTGACGCTGATGCTGGTCGCCTTGTTGACGTTCACGGTCGTGTAGCTGCCGCCCCAGCTGCCGCCGCTGTAGCCCCAGTGCCAGCCGCCGAACATCGCCGCACCCGCGGCCACGCCCAGGCCAAACATCATGCCGGTCATCAGCGCCGCGCCGTAGTTCGGCGGCGGCGGATAATACGGTGGCGGATAGGCCGGGTACGGCCACGGGCCATAGGCCCAAGCCGGATTGTAGTACGGCACGTACATGACTTCCGGGTTGGCCGGCTCGATCACGATGGCGCTGGCGCCGCCGCTCGACTGCGTCGTCACCTTCTGCTGTGAGCTCGACTTCAGGTTGCCCGCCGCTTCGGCCTTGGCGCGCAGGCGCTGGATCGAGTCCGCGACCTGCTTCTGCTGGCCGATCATCGCGTCGCCGACCTTCTGCGTCCAATCGAGCTGGTTGCTCATCATCTGCAGGGTCTGCGGGAAGGCGGTCAGCGACTTCACGCTGACGTCCCAGCTCTTGTCCTTCACCGCCGCCACGGCGGCATCGCCCTTGAGGGTCGGGTTGGACTGCGACCAGCGCGCCGCCTCGACGATCTCCAGCGGATAGGTCGCGCCCATCAGCACCTGTGCGAGAAGCGCGTCGGGATAGAGCGCGATCGGCGCCAGCATCTGGTCGAGCTGTTCGTTGGTGAAGGGCTTGTTGGAGTCCTGCGCGCGTACGGCGGCGAAGGGAGCAAGGGCCAGCACGGCCGTCGACAATGCAAGAAGTTTGCGTCGTTCCATGTGCTGCTCGTTCCTTGAAAAACACCGATGAAAAGAACGGCGGCACACTACCGGCGAAGACCTCATTTCGTCCAGCGCGAGCGCCTTCTCACATGAGACGATAGACCTGTTCGGGTTCGTCCCTGCCCTTCACGTGCCGCAATTCCGGTGTCGGCAATTTCCCTAGAACTTCAGGGTGCTTCATCGCCTCGATCGTGTCGCCGCTCACCAGGACGATCACATCCTCGTCCTCGCCCATGAACTCCTTGCCGAGCTGCTCGAAGCGCTGCGCCACGTTCACCGTGTCGCCGACCACGGTGTAGTTGACCCGGCCGGGCGCACCGATGTTGCCCACCACCACCGGACCCGAATGGATGCCGATGCGCAGGCGGACGGCTGCGTGGCCGGCGGCGATGCGCTGGCGGTTGTCCTCGCGCACGACCCTTCCCATTTCGAGCGCGGCATGGATGGCGTGGTCGGCGTGATCCTCCATCGCCGACAGCCCGCCCCACACCGCCATCACGCAGTCGCCGATATACTTGTCGATCACGCCCTGGTCGTTCTCGATGCAGGTGCCCAGCAGCGCGAAATGATGGTTGAGCATGTCGGCCGTTTCCTGCTCGGGCAGTTCCTCGGCCTGCGGCGTGAAGCCCACGATGTCGGTGAACATCACGGTGACGACCCGCCGGCGCGACGCCACCGCGCCTTCGCCCATCTCCATCAACTGGAAGACAAGGCGGTGCGGCACGTAGGCGCCGAACCATTTCAGTGCACCGCGCGCCTTGTCGAGGCTGTGGCCGGCGTCGTCGATCTCGCGCAGGCGCGACCGGCGGTGGAATGGCTGGTCGAACTTGAGCTGCTCCATCGACTCGGCCGCTGACGTGAGCGTGCCGATCGAGCGCGCCATGCTGAGCCCCATGACCAGCGCCAGCAGCGCGGCGACGGCCAGGGTGATGCCGCCGACGATGGCGCCGTTGGTAAGCCGGTCGAGATCGCCGGTCGCGTCCTCGATCGGGAAATACTGCCCGACCAGCCAGGGCTCGGGGCCGAATCGCTTCAGCTCGCGGTAGACGAACACCCAGCGCCGGCCGCCTTCCTCGACGACATGCCCGAGCGAACCGAGCGCCCGGTCGATCTGCGGCGACCGCACCGGCGGGTCCCAGATCTTGGCCAGCACCGGATCGTCGACTTCCTTGATCGTGGGCAGGGGCCGCTGCTCGGACAGGCCAAGCCCGCGCGGATCGATCAGGCGTCGGGCGGCCAATACCTTGTCGCGGCCGACCAGGATGAAATAGCGACCGTCGCCGCCGGTCTTCGGATCGCCGATCAGATAGGAGAGATCGCCGACCGCCACCGTGGCGATCAGGCCGCCGATGAAGGCATTGTCGATGCGCCGCACTGGTGTGCGCACGTTGACCACCGGCTGCTTGATCGTGTCGCTCCAGAACAGCGCACCCCAGAAGGTGTGCTGCGATGTCTGGAGCTCTCGGAAACGCTGCATGCCCTGCGGCTGGTCGACGAGCGAGAGCGTGTCGCGCTCGATCCGTCCGTCGGGCTCGCGGATCGCACGATGGAGCTGAAGATCGAGCGTCGCGAAGCCGACGGCCGACACTGCGGGCACCTGCTGGATCATGACGGCCAGCATCTCGCGCACCGCGACGGGCGATTCGATATCGATGCGCCCCGCGGCAGCCAACCCGGCGATCAGCTCGAGCTGCTCGCCCACCGGATCGAGGCGGCTGCGTACCAGCGACACCTGGGCGTCGACCACGCGTGCGGCACGGTCGACCAGCAGCCGCTCCGCGGTGCCGGTCGCACCGGCAAGCACCACGATGTAGGCGATGCCGGAAATCAGGGCGAGTGAGACGAAGGCCAGCGCCAGGGCGGCGACCAACGGCAGCCGCCACGGCCGACGGACGACCGCTGCAGCAAGGGGTGTGTCGCTAAGCTGGCTCACGCGGCGGCATCATAGAATGTCCGCCGCGCCGAAGCGATGTTTCGCGTGGCCTCGTTCGCGAGGTCAGGCGGCCGCGCGGATCGCCGACTTATTGACCTTGTCGTCGACGTGGCTCTCGAACTGCTGGAAGTTCTTCTCGAAGCGCTGGGCGACGTCGCGCGCGGCGCTGTCGTAGGCCTTCTTGTCCTTCCAGGTGTTCTTCGGGTTGAGCACGTCGCCCGGCACGTCCGGGCAGGCGCTCGGCACCTGCATGCCGAAGTGCGGATCGGTCGACGAGGCGACCGAGGCCAAGGTGCCGTCGAGCGCCGCGCGCACCATCGCGCGGGTGTGGCGGATCGACATGCGCTCGCCGACGCCGAAGCCGCCGCCCGACCAGCCGGTGTTGACCAGCCAGCACTTCACGTTCTGGCGGGCCATCTTCTCGCCCAGCATCTTCGCATAGACGGTCGGATGGCGCGGCATGAACGGCGCACCGAAGCAGGTCGAGAAGGTCGCCTGCGGCTCGGTCACGCCCTTCTCGGTGCCGGCGACGCGCGCCGTGTAGCCCGAGAGGAAGTGGTACATCGCTTGCTCCGGAGAGAGGCGCGAGATCGGCGGCAGCACGCCGAACGCATCGGCCGTCAGCATCACGATGTTCTCGGGCGTGCCGGCGATGCCGGTCGTCGAGGTGTTCGGGATGAAGTCGAGCGGATAGCAGGCGCGCGTGTTCTCGGTATAGGCACCGTCGTCGAGATCGAGACGGCCGGTCGCCGGATCGAGCACGACGTTCTCGAGCACCGTGCCGAAGCGGCCGGTGGTGGCGTAGATCTCGGGCTCGGCCTCACGGCTCAGCTTGATCACCTTGGCGTAGCAGCCGCCCTCGAAGTTGAAGAGGCTGTCCTCGGCCCAGCCATGCTCGTCGTCACCGATCAGGGTGCGCGTCGGATCGGCCGACAGCGTGGTCTTTCCGGTGCCCGACAGGCCGAAGAAGATCGCGACGTCGTTCTTCGGGCCGACATTGGCCGACGCATGCATCGGCAGTACGTTCTTGTCCGGCAGCAGGTAGTTCAGGATCGTGAACACCGACTTCTTGATCTCGCCGGCGTACCAGGTGCCGCAGATCGCCACGACGCGCTCGGTGAAGTTCACCAGGATGGCGCAGTCCGACGCGGTGCCGTCGAGCTTGGGATCGGCCTGGAAGCCCGGCAGGTTCAGGATGGTGAACTCCGGCTTGAAGCCTTCGAGTTCCTCGGGCTTGGGCCGCAGGAACATGTTGCGGGCGAAGAGATTGTGCCACGCCGTCTCGTTGACCACGCGCACGCCGATGCGATGCGCGGGATCGGCGCCGGCCCAGCAGTCGCGCACGAACAGATCGCGACGCTGCGCGTAGGCGATCATGCGATTGTAGAGGGCGCGATAGCGATCGGGCGTGATCGGCTTGTTGGTCTTGCCCCAGTCGATGCGACCCTTGCTCTCGGAGTCCTCGACGATGAACTTGTCGTTGGGCGAGCGGCCGGTGTGGATGCCGGTGCGCACGACGAGCGCGCCGCCATCGGCGACGACACCTTCGCGGCGGCGGACCGCTTCCTCGTAGAGCGAGGGAACCTGCAGGTTCCAGTAGACGTTGCTCAGGTTCTTCAGCCCGAGCGCTTCCAGTCCAAATTTCGGTACGACGAAGCCCGCCTGATGCACTGCGTTTCTCCTGCTTTCCGGCTAATCCGAATGGCGTAGGTTTATTGCCCCATGCGCTACTGGCAGGGCCACAGAGTGGCAAGGCCCTGCGACAAACTAGTGCCGAGGATCATGTGGATCAGACTTCGCAGTCGCGAAAGCAATGCTGCGCCGCGGCATCGAATCGGCCCGGCGGCGGGGCCTCAGCCGGCGGCGCGCGCCTTGCCGACCAAAGCCACCAAAACCTTGCGCGCTTCGCTCGCGGCCTGCAGTGGCGCGTCGAACCCCAGCCGCGCCACCTGCCCTTTCAGCCGGAGGTCGATGCCCTCGGCATCGATACCGGTCATCTTCCAGCCGCTGCCGGCCAGGCCGATCAACTTCTCGGCATAGAGCTGGACGGCGTCGGAATGGTCCTCGTTCATGTGGCTGACGATGCCCGGCTCGGCCTCCGCGAGACCGGGCGCCTGCGGCGACGCCAGTTCCGCCATATCGATCCAGCGGATCTTGCCGAAACCGCCCACCAGATGGGCCCGCTCGACCGCGACGCGATAGACGGCGAAATCCTTGAAGCCGGCATAAAGCGCCGCGTCGGGATGGCGGGCCAGGAACCGCGCCTTCAGTCGTTCATCGGCCGTGCGTTCGGCGCGGCCGAGCACCGTCACCCGCGGGCCGGTCAGAGGCTGGTCGAGCCCGGCGGTGCCGTCGAACAGCAGGGAAACGCGACTGTCGGCCTGGATGGCCTTGGTATGTTCGGCCAGATCGCTCAGCAAAAGGATCGGCGACAGGTCGTGATCGACCGCCACCAGGACCAGCGACGCGTAGGGCCAGCCGGCCGGTTCGGCGGCCAGCGAAGTGGCCAGGGAGGCCCGGTCGAGGCCGCGCAGAAGGGCACGCACGGTGCCAGGCATGTCGTCTTGGGTCATTTTCGGATCAAAAAAGCCGCAATTATTCGTTGAGTATTGTGGACCGGGGAGGCGGCGGCGACGGCCCGGTCTGTGATAGCATGGTCGAATTGCCGTTGTCCGCTGCAGGAGAAGCTACGCCGTGCGCAAAAACATCGCCCTCGTCGACGACGATCGCAACATCCTCACTTCGGTGTCGATGCTGCTCGAAGCCGAAGGGTTCCAGATCAAGACTTACAATGACGGTGCGTCGGCTTTGGAAGGTCTCAATCAATCGCCTCCCGACCTCGGCATCTTCGACATCAAGATGCCGCGCATGGACGGCATGGAACTCCTGAACCGCATCCGCAAGACCCAGCAGTTCCCGGTCATCTTCCTCACGTCGAAGGACGAGGAGATCGACGAGGTGCTGGGCCTGCGCATGGGCGCCGACGATTTCATCCGGAAACCCTTCTCGCAGCGCCTGTTGCTCGAGCGCATCCGCGCCGTGCTGCGCCGCGCCGACGTGGGTGGCGCCAAGGGCGAAGCCGCTGCCGAGCGCATCGTGCGCGGCGAGCTGGTCCTCGACCCGAGTCGTCACCAGTGCACCTGGAAGGGCAAGGAGGTGCACCTCACGGTCACCGAGTTCCTGCTGCTCAAGTCGCTCGCCGAGCGGCCCGGCCATGTGAAGAACCGCGACCAGCTGATGGACGCGGCCTACGGCGAGACGATCTACGTCGACGACCGCACCATCGACAGCCACATCAAGCGGGTTCGCCGCAAGTTCCGCGAAGTCGATGGCGAGTTCGAGCAGATCGAAACGCTTTATGGCATCGGATACCGATACCGCGACTCCTGAGCCCTCGCCGCATCCGCTCGGGCCTCAGACTTTAAGCTCCCGGATCGCGACGGCGCTCGGCCGATGGTTTCCGCGCGCGGTGCGCAAGGCACCGGCGACGATCAGTGCTGCCGATTCGCCATCGCTGCTGCGCCGCCGCCGCAGCGTTGGGCGCAGCCACTCGCCGCTGACGAGACGCATCCTGCTGCTCAATCTGATCCCGGTGGCCTTGCTGACCCTGGGTGCCGTCTATCTCAGCGACTACGAAGAGGAGCTGATCGACGCCGAGCTCGCCTCGCTACTGGTGCAGGGCGAGATGGTGGCCGCCGGCATCGGCGAGGTCGCGGTGGTCGGCGGCGAGACCACGGTCAACCGCATGGATGCCGACGCCGCGCGCCAGTTGCTGACGCGCCTGGTCCGTCCCACCGGCGTGCGGGCGCGCCTGTTCAGCGAGACCGGCGAGCTGTTAGGCGATTCGGCGATGCTGAACGAGGTGGGCCGCATCCATGTCGTGCCGCTGCCGCCGCCCGAGATGCCGGTCACCAGTGAAGTCGCCGAGGTCAATATCGGCGACCGCATCAGCGACTGGATCGCCCGCCAGCTCTCGCGGGTCGATCACTATCCCGAATATATCGACAAGCCGGTCCCGACCCTGCGCGACTTCCCTGAAGCGGCCAGCGCCTTGCGCGGCTTCAATGCCTCGGCGGTGCGCAGCGCGGGCGATGGACGGCTGATCCTGAGCGCCGCGGTGCCGGTGCAGCGTTACAAGCAGGTCTTGGGCGCGCTGCTGCTGACGCGCGACAATCGCGCGATCGCGGCGTCCCTGCGCGAGGTCCGCTACGACATGCTGACGATCGCAGCAGCGGCGCTCGGCATCACCGTGCTGCTGTCGCTCTATCTCGCCGGCACCATCACGCAGCCAATCGTGCGTCTCGCCCGCGCCGCCGACGAGGTTCGTCTTGCCCGCGAAAGCCGGCCCGAGATTCCCGATCTCGGCAAGCGCGGCGACGAGATCGGCGACCTGAACGACGCGCTGCGCTCGATGACCGAGGCGCTGTGGTTGCGCATCAACACCATCGAGAGCTTCGCCGCCGACGTCGCGCACGAGCTCAAGAACCCGCTGACCTCGCTGCGCTCGGCCATCGAGATGGCGGGCCATCCCAATCTCGATGGCGAACGGCGCGCCAAGCTGATGGCCATCGTCATGGACGACATCAACCGACTGAACCGGCTGATCTCCGACATCTCCGACGCCTCGCGCCTCGATGCCGAACTGATGCGCGGCGAGGTGCGGCCGGTCGAACTCGACAAGCTGCTGCGCGACATGGTCCATCACTACGCGGTGACGGCCAACCAGAAGTCGGGCGTCGAGGTCGAGTATCGCGTCGCCGCCAATCCTCCGTTCGTGGCGCACGGCCATGACGGCCGCTACGGGCAGGTGTTCCGCAACGTCATCGACAATGCCCTCTCCTTCGCGCCCAAGGGCTCGCGCATCGTGGTCGAACTCTCCCGCGAGCCGCGCAACGGGCCGTTCGTCGTCACCATCGACGACGAAGGCTCGGGCATCCCCGAGGACAATCTCGAATCGATCTTCCAGCGCTTCTATTCCGAGCGCCCGGTCGAGCATTTCGGCCAGCATTCCGGCCTCGGCCTCTCGATCTGCCGCCAGATCGTCGAGACCTATGGCGGCACGATCGCGGCCACCAACCGGCACAGCCCCGACGGCAGGATCCTGGGCGCCCGCTTCACGGTCCGGCTGCCCTCGGCCAGCGGCCGGAAGTGACCATCACGGTCACGACCTACGTCCACGCGACCTGCATCGCCCTGCAGGCCGGCGGCAAAAGCTGGCGCGGCGTCCTGCTGCGCGGGCCCTCCGGCGCCGGCAAATCCGACCTCGCCCTCCGTCTCATCGACTCGGGCGCCAGACTGATCGCCGACGACCAGACCGCCTTGGAGCAACGCGGCCGCACGCTGGTCGGCACGTCGCCGGGCACGATTTCGGGCCTTCTGGAAGTGCGTGGCCTTGGCATCGTGAAGCTCGATCGCGCCAAGCTTCTCGCGCGGGTCCGGATCGCCCTGCTGGTCGACCTCGTGTCGCCCGAGCGCATCGAACGCCTGCCCGATCCGGCGCGCGAGACTCTGTTGGGAGTCGACCTGCCGCTTATGTCCCTGGCGCCGTTCGAAGCCTCCGCCTCTGCAAAGTTGCGCCTTGCTCTCGCTCAAATCCGGGCGGCATGATCGAGGCGCTTCGCACATGCCAGACAGCCCCGCCCTGCCCGACTCCGTCACCGCACAGGACACGCGACGCCCGTTCGTCGTGGTGACCGGCCTGTCGGGCGCCGGCCGGGCCACCGCGCTGAACGTGCTCGACGATCTGGGCTATGTCGCCGTCGACAACGTTCCGCTGCCGCTGCTGCACGATCTCATGCGCTCGACCGGCGGCGAACGCGGCGAGAAGGCGCCGCCGCTGGCGATCGGCGTCGACACCCGTACCTTCGGTTTCAACAAGCGCGACCTCGTGGCCCAGGTCGAGGAGCTGCGGCAACATTCCGGCCTGGCGGTGCGCCTGCTGTTCCTCGAAGCCGACACCGAGACGCTGCGGCGGCGCTACACCGAATCGCGGCGCCCCCATCCGCTGGCGCCCGATCGCCCCGTCATCGACGGCATCACCGAGGAGCGCCGCCAGATCGGCGGGATGCGCGATTTCGCCGACCTTTGCCTCGACACTTCAGGCCTCTCGCCGCATCAGTTGAAGCAGATCCTCGCCGGCCATTTCGGGCTCGGCCGCAGCGTCGGCACGCGGATTTCGGTGATGTCTTTCTCGTTCCGCCGCGGCCTGCCGCGCGAGGCCGACCTGGTGTTCGACGCGCGCTTCCTCAAGAACCCGCATTACGAACCCACCCTGAAGCCGCTGACCGGCCGCGATCCCGCCGTGGCGGCGTTCATCGCAACCGATCCCGACTACCGCCCGTTTGTCGACCGGCTGCAGGCCCTGATCGGGCCGCTGCTGCCGCGTTTCGACGCAGAGGGCAAGGCCTATTTGACCATTGCGGTGGGCTGCACCGGCGGCAAGCATCGGTCCGTGGCCCTGGCGGAGGAGCTTGCAGACTGGTTGCGAAGCGCAGGCCGCTCCGTCACTCTCTCGCACCGGGACGTCGGGGCGGCCGGGGAGGCCGGTGGCGCAGGGTAGAGCGAAAGCATGATTGGTATCGTACTGGTGACTCACGGCAATCTGGCGCAGGAATTCAAAGCCGCGCTGGAGCATGTCGTCGGGCCGCAGCAATGCCTGTCGACGGTCTGCATCGGCGCCGACGACGACATGGAAAAGCGGCGCGGTGAAATTCTCGAACGCGTTCGGGCCTGCGAGACGGGCGAAGGCGTGATCGTGCTGACCGACATGTTCGGCGGCACGCCCTCCAACCTCGCGATCTCGATCATGGAGCAGGCGCGGGTCGAGGTGCTGGCCGGCGTCAACCTGCCGATGCTGGTGAAGCTCGCCAGCGTCCGCACCCGGCCGATCGCCGAGGCGGTGCGCATGGCGCAGGAAGCCGGCCGCAAATACATCACCGTCGCCTCGCGCATCCTGGCCAAGGAAGCTTCGTGAGCGACGCAGCCTCGGGCGCCAGCGCGGATGCCAGCATCGGCGCCCTGAAACGCACCCTTCCGATCGCCAACAAGCGCGGCCTGCACGCCCGGGCCGCCGCCAAGTTCGTGCGCACCGCCGGCCAGTTCGACGCCGTCGTCCGTGTCTCCTTCAAGGGCCAGGAAGTGTCCGGCCTCTCGATCATGGGCCTGATGATGCTGGCGGCCGGTATCGGCAGCGCCATCGACGTCGTGTGCACGGGCAAGCAGGCCGCCGATGCCCTGGCCGCCATTTCGACGCTGGTCGAAGGCAAATTCGGCGAGGATTAAGCCGCTCGCGGCCTGCGCATAAAGGCTTGCGCATACCGACATAAATTCTTGCTTATATGTTGATCCCGCGCGTTGAGGCGGTCCCGCGCCGCTGTTATGACACGCCCGCTTTTCACATTTCGCCGCCTGCCGAAACCGGCACAGCAAGGAGCGCCACATGGCTCAGGACTACATCGTCAAGGATATCGGGCTCGCCGACTGGGGTCGCAAGGAACTCGACATGGCCGAGACCGAGATGCCGGGCCTGATGTCGATCCGCAAGGAATACGGCCCCAAGCAGCCGCTCAAGGGCGCGCGCATCGCCGGTTCGCTGCACATGACCATCCAGACCGGCGTGCTGATCGAGACGCTGAAGGCGCTGGGCGCCGACGTGCGCTGGGCCTCGTGCAACATCTACTCGACGCAGGACCATGCCGCCGCGGCGATCGCCAAGGCCGGCACGCCGGTCTTCGCGATCAAGGGCGAGAGCCTCGAGGAATACTGGGACTACACCCACAAGATCTTCGAATGGGGTGACGGCGGCGAGCCGAACATGATCCTCGACGACGGCGGCGACGCCACCCTGCTGGTCCATCTCGGCGCCCGCGCGGAGAAGGATCCGTCGCTGGTCGCCAAGCCGACCAACGAGGAAGAGGAAGTCCTCTACAAGGCGATCCTCAAGACCAACAAGGAAAAGCCCGGCTGGTACGCGAAGCTCGGCAAGTCGATCCGCGGCGTCACCGAAGAGACGACCACGGGCGTCCATCGCCTCTACAACATGGCGAAGGAAGGCAAGCTCCTGTGGCCGGCCATCAACGTCAACGACTCGGTCACCAAGTCGAAGTTCGACAATCTCTACGGCTGCCGTGAGTCGCTGGTCGACGGCATCCGCCGCGGCACCGACGTCATGATGTCGGGCAAGGTCGCGATGGTCGCGGGCTTCGGCGACGTGGGCAAGGGCTCGGCCGCTTCGCTGCGCCAGGCCGGCTGCCGCGTCATGGTCTCCGAGGTCGATCCGATCTGCGCCCTGCAGGCGGCGATGGAAGGCTACGAGGTCGTGACGATGGAAGACGCCGCCCCGCGCGCCGACATCTTCGTCACCGCCACCGGCAACGTCGACGTGCTGACGCTCGAGCACATGAAGGCGATGAAGCATCGCGCCATCATCTGCAACATCGGCCACTTCGACTCCGAGATCCAGATCGCGGCGCTGAAGAACTTCAAGTGGCACAACGTGAAGCCGCAGGTCGACGAGGTCGAGTTCGCCGACGGCAAGCGCATCATCGTGCTGTCGGAAGGCCGCCTGGTGAACCTGGGCAACGCCACGGGCCATCCGAGCTTCGTGATGTCGGCCTCGTTCTCGAACCAGACGCTGGCCCAGATCGAGATCTGGACCAACCCGGGCAAGTACGAGAAGCAGGTCTACACGCTGCCGAAGTTCCTCGACGAGAAGGTCGCGGCGCTCCACCTCGAGAAGGTCGGCGCCAAGCTGACCAAGCTCCGCCCCGACCAGGCCGCCTACATCGGCGTGCCCGAGGCCGGCCCGTTCAAGGGCGACCTGTACCGCTACTAGTACCGCTACTGGGCGATCCGCAACGGCCCACAAGCGGGCCATGCTAAGAAGTCGGCATCGAAAGATGCCGACTTTTTCTTTGTCCCTTCCCGACGAGGCCGCGACCGAGCGGCTGGGCGCGGCGCTCGCCGCCCGCCTGAAGCCGCGCGACGTCGTGGCGCTCGAAGGCGGCCTCGGCGCCGGCAAGACGACGCTCGCGCGCGCCATCCTGCGGGCCGCCGCGGGCGAGCCGGCGCTGATCGTGCCCAGCCCCACCTTCACCCTGGTCGAGGTCTACGAGACCGCTCGCGGCAGCTTCTGGCATTTCGACCTCTACCGCCTGGAAGAGCCCGAGCAGGTCTTCGAGCTGGGCTGGGAGGAAGCCCGCATCGACGGCGTGGCCCTCGTCGAATGGGCCGAGCGCCTGGGCCCGCTGCTGCCGCGCGAGCGGCTCACCATCAGCCTGTCGGTCGAGGGCGACGGCCGGCGTGTCACCCTGGAAGGAGAATCCCGCTTTGGCGAAGTCTGAACGCGACCTGCTGCGCGCCGAGTTCGTGGACCGCGCCGGCTGGGGCGATGCCGGCGAACGCCTGCTGGCGGGCGATGCCTCGTTCCGGAAGTATTTCAGGCTGAGCCGGCCGCGCGGCTCGGCGGTCGTCATGGATGCGCCGCCGCCACAGGAGGATGTGCGGCCGTTCGTACAGATCGGCCGCCATCTGATCGCACTCGGTCTCAGCGCGCCGGAGATCCTCGCGGAGGATGTCGAGCACGGCTTCCTGCTGCTGGAGGATTTTGGCGACGATACCTACGCGCGCGTGCTGAAAGCCGGTGGCGACGAGGGCGAACTCTACAGCCGCGCCACCGACGTGCTGGTCGAGATCTATCGCGCTGGCGAACGCAGCCTCGTGCCCGGCCTCGGCGCCTATACCGGTGACGCGCTGATCGAAGCCGCGCTGCTGTTGCCGGAATGGTATCTCGCCGAAGCGACCGGCAAGCCGACGCCGCCGGAAGAGATCGAAAGCTATGTCGCGGCGTGGCGCGAATGCCTGGCCGCACTCCCGGTCATGACGGAGACGCTGCTGCTGCGCGACTATCACAAGGACAATCTCCTGTGGCTGCCGGGACGGCCGGGCGTGAAGGCGTGCGGCCTGCTCGACTTCCAGGACGCCCAGCGTGGCCACCCCTCCTACGATCTCGTGTCGCTGATCGAGGATGCGCGCCGCGACGTGGCGCCCGCCGTCCACGCCGCCTGTCTCGACCGCTACATCGCCAAAGCGGGCATCGCCGATGCCGCCGGCTTCCGCACCGGCTTCGCGTTGATGGCCGCGCAGCGCCATGCGCGCATCATCGGCGTGTTCGTCCGCCTGCTGCGGCGCGACGGCAAGCCCGACTACCTGCAATACCTGCCGCGGGTCTGGCGCATGTTCGAGCGCGCCCTGCAGCACGAGGCACTGACGCCGCTGCGCATCTGGATCGATCGCACCCTGCCGCCGGAACTGCGCCGCATCGGAGCCGGCTCGTGATCCGCAGCGCCATGATCCTAGCGGCGGGCCGCGGCGAGCGCATGCGGCCCCTCACCGATTCGATCCCGAAGCCGCTCATCCCGGTGGCCGGCCGTTCGATGCTCGAACGCAGCATGGATCGCCTGCAGCGCACGGGCGTGCAGAACATCGTCGTGAACGTCCATCACCTCGGCAACCAGATCGCCGACCGCGTGGGCGGCCGAGCCCGCATCGTCCGCGAGGATCATCTGCTGGAAACCGGCGGCAGCGTGCGCAATGCGCTGCCCCTGCTCGGCAACGCTCCGTTCTTCGTGCTTAACGGCGACGGGCTGTGGCGCGATGGGCCGGAGTCGATGCTGGGCCGCCTCGCCGCCGCCTGGGATCCCAACCGCATGGACGCGCTGCTGCTGCTCCATCCGCTGGCCACCGCGATCGGTCGCGAGGAGAAGGATCGCGGCGACTACTATCTCGAACCGGATGGTCACGCCCGTCATCGCGGCACGGCCGAGACCGCGCCGTATCTTTTCGCCAGCATCTCGATCTGCGATTCGCGCCTGTTCAACGGCTCGCCGGAAGGCCCCTTCTCGCTGCTGAAACTATGGAACCGGTCGGAGCAGGCCGGTCGCCTGTTCGCCCTGGTACATGACGGCGACTGGTTCCATGTCGGCACACCCGAAGCCCTGGCCGCCGCCGAGCGCGTGCTGGGATGAAGGGCCTCTACACCATCGGCACGGAGCGGCGCTTCGCCGACGAGCTGGCGCGGGTGGTGCTGGCCGAGCATGGCGGCGATCCGCTGGCGCTCGCCGATGTGCTGATCCTGCTGCCGACACGGCGCTCGGTGCGCGCCCTGCGCGAAGCCTTCCTGCGCGCCGCCGACGGCACGCCGACGATCCTGCCGCGCATGGCCCCGCTGGGCGACGTCGACGACGGCGAATGGGAGATCGCCTCCGGCGACGGCGATGCGCTCACCCTGCCGCCCGCCATCGACACGGCCGAGCGCGAGGCGCTGCTCGCGCGGTTCGTCGCGGCCTTCAAGGACGATCAGGGCCATCCGATTGCGCAGTCGGCGGCGCAGGCCCTGAAGCTCGCGCGTGAACTCGGCCGCCTGCTCGACGAACTCGCCATCGAAGGCGTGTCGTTCGGCCAGCTCGAAGGGCTGGTCGAGGGCAACTTCGCCAGCCACTGGCAGCGCACCCTGAAATTCCTCGCCATCGTGGGCGAAGCGTGGCCGCAACTCTTGAAGGAGCGTGGCCGGATCGACGCCATCGAGCGGCGCACGCTCGCCATCCGCAACCAGGCCGCCCGCTGGCGCGCCAAGCCTCCTTCGACGCCGGTGATCGCGGCGGGTTCGACCGGCTCGCAACCTGCGACGCGCGACCTGCTGGCTGCCATCGCCGAGCTGCCGCAGGGCGCCGTCGTCCTGCCCGGCCTCGACAAGGAGATGGATGAGGCGAGCTGGACCGCGCTCGACCAGTCGCATCCGCAATATGGCCTGCACGAATTGCTGGGCGCGCTTGGGCAGACCCGCGCCGATGTGCAGGAATGGCCGGGCGCCGCGAGCGGATCGGCGCGTCACTTGCTGCTGAGCGAACTGATGCGGCCGGCGGAGACCAGCGAATCCTGGGTCAGGCCGGAAGCCGCCTCGCTCGAGCATGTGACGCGCGCCGATTGCGCCACGCCTCACCAGGAGGCGCTGGTCGTGGCGCTGGCGCTGCGCAGCGTGCTCGACACGCCGACGCGCACGGCGGCCCTCGTCACGCCCGATCGCGAACTTGCACGCAGGGTCACCGCCGAGCTGAAGCGCTGGCAGATCGACATCGACGATTCGGCCGGCGCGTCGCTCGCCGACACCGCGCCCGCCGGTCTCCTGCACGAGCTGATCGCGACCGTCGACGCGGGCTTCGCACCGGTCGAGCTGCTGGCCCTGCTCAAGCATCCGCTGTGCACCCTGGGTCACGACCGCGCCTTCGTGCTGGACGCAACGCGACGGCTCGACCGCAAGTGCCTGCGCGGCCTGAAGCCGGCGCCTGGCCTCGCGGCCATACGCGCCCGTGTCGACGAGGCGAAGTTCGGCGATCCCGCCGACCGCGCCGCGGTGCGTACGCTGATCGACCAGTTGGAAGAAGCGACGTCGCCGCTGGTCGCGCTGATGCAGGACGACGCCACGCCCGACCTGCTGATCGACGCGACCGTCGCCGCGGCGGAGAAGATCTCGCCGCCCGAGACGCTCTGGTCCGGCGAAGCCGGCAGTACACTGGCCGACGCGCTGGGCCGCCTGCGCACGGCCTGGACGGACAAGCCCGCAATCGCATCGGGCGAATGGCCGGGCCTGTTCGCCGCGATGCTGGAACCGGAGAGCATCCGGCCGGCCTTCGGACGGCATCCGCGCCTGTCGATCTGGGGCCCGCTCGAAGCCCGTCTGCAGCGCGCCGACCTCCTCGTGCTGGGCGGCCTGAACGAAGGCACCTGGCCGCCTGCCGTCGAAACCGGCCCGTGGATCAACCGCCCGATGCGAACCCAGCTCGGCCTGCAGCAACCCGAACGGCGCATCGGCCTGTCGGCGCACGATTTTGTGGCGGCCCTTGGCGCCGAGCGCGTGCTGATGACGCGGGCCGAGCGCGAAGGCGGCGCGCCCACCGTGCCGTCGCGCTGGCTGGCGCGCCTCGACGCCCTGTTCGGCTACGAGCCCGGCGGCAGTGCGCCGGTGCCGGAATACATCCAGCGCGGCCGGCGCAGCTTCGTCGCCTGGGCGGAAGCGATCGACCGGCCCGACAAATACGAACCGTGGTCGCGGCCCGAACCACGCCCGCCGGTCGAGGCGCGGCCCACGCGCCTGTCGGTCTCCAGCGTCGAGCAGTGGCGGCGCGATCCGTACGGCCTCTATGCGCGCCGCATCCTGGAACTGGAAGCCCTCGAGCCGCTGGAAGCCGAGCTGGGCGCGGCCGATCGCGGCAATGCGCTGCACGACGCGCTCGACGAATTCCTGAAGGCGCATCCCTCCGGCGTGCTTCCGCCCGATGCCGTGCGCGAGTTCGAGGAACTGGGTGAGAAGCATCTTGCCGATCTTCTCACAGCGCCGGCGGAACGCGCCTTCTGGTGGCCGCGCTTCCAGCGCCTCGCCCGCTGGTTCGTCGCCCACGAGAATGCGCGACGCGCCAACGGCACCAGGCTGCTGACCAGCGAGAGCAATGCCGCGATGACCGTCGGACCGGCCTCGCGCCCGTTGCGCATCGAAGCGCGCGCCGACCGGGTCGACGATCTCGGTGACGGCGTCTGGGAGATCATCGACTACAAGACCGGACGCGTGCCGACCAAGGACGAGCTCGATGCGCTGTTTGCGCCACAGCTTCTTCTCGAAGCGGCAATGGCCGAGCGCGGCGGCTTCGAGAAGGTCACGGGCAAGGCCGAGACCGTGCACCTCTCCTACTGGCAGGCCAACGGCCTGGGCGACGGCGGCAAGGTGAGCGAGATCAAGGGCAGCGACGAGCTCGTGGCCGAGATGATGGCGCTGGTCGAGAAGATGGCGGAACACTTCGCCAATCCGACCACGCCTTATGCCGCGCTGCCGTGGCCGGCCTACGGCCCGCACTTCAACGACTACGCCCATCTAGAACGCATCGCCGAATGGTCGACCGCGGGCGGAGGCGAGGAATGAGCGACGTTTTAGACGCCCTCGCATTGGCGACCAACGCGCAACGAAGCGCGACCACGCCCGATCACTCGGCCTGGGTCGAGGCCAATGCCGGCACCGGCAAGACGAAGGTGCTGACCGATCGCGTGACGCGGCTGCTGCTGAACGAGGTGAAGCCCGAGCGCATCCTCTGCCTCACCTTCACCAAGGCGGCGGCGGCGGAGATGCGCAATCGCCTGGCTCATCAGCTTGGCCGCTGGGCGTTGACCGACGAAGCGAGGCTCGACGCGGAAGTCGCCAGGATGATCGACCGCCCACCGGGCGCGAAGGAGCGCGTGGTGGCGCGACGCCTGTTCGCGCGCGTGCTCGACGCGCCGGGCGGCATCAACATCCTCACCATCCACGCCTTCTGCCAGGCGCTGCTGAAGCGCTTCCCACTTGAGGCCGGCGTCGCGCCGGGCTTCGAGATCCTGGACGAGGCCGAGGCCCAGACGATCCTGCGTCGCGTGCAGGACGAGCAGATGGAGGCGCTGGCGCGCAGCGACGCACCGCCCGAACTCGCCGCCGCGCTGGCCTCCGTCGCGAACAAGGTGTCGATCGCCGAGTATGCCGAGCTGATGACCCGGTTGCTGAGCGAACGGGCGTGGCTGCTGGCGCGCATCGGTGACGAAGCCGGCCTGCAAAGGGTCCGCGCCCGGCTGGCCAAGGAGATGGGCTGCGAGGTCGACGATACGGCCGACAGCCTCACCACCGCCGCCTGCCTGGATTCGGCCTTCGATGCGGTGGCCCTTCGCGAAGCCGCCCGCGCGCTCACCAAGGGCGGCAAGCAGGACAAGGCACGCAGCACGACGATCGCGGAGTGGCTGGCCGCGGCAGACCGGCCCGCGATGCTCACCGACTATGCCGGCGCCTTCTTCACCGCCAAGGGCGAGATCCTGGCGCGGCTCGCGACCAAGGCCGCGATCGCCGAGATGCCCAACATCGAGGACGTGCTGCTGCGCGAAGCCAAGCGGCTGGCGGCGGTCCTCGATCGCATCAACGGCGCGGCGCTGGTCGAACGCACGCTCGCTTTGCTGCGGCTCGGCCTCGACGTCACCGAGCGCTACACCCGCGCCAAGCGCCGCCGCGCCGTGCTCGACTATGACGACCTGATCGTCGCCACGCGTCGCCTGCTGGAAAGCGCGGAGAGCGCGGCCTGGGTGCTGTTCAAGCTCGATGGCGGCATCGACCATGTGCTGGTCGACGAAGCGCAGGACACCAACCCCGACCAGTGGGAGGTGATCCGCCGCCTCACCGAGGAATTCTTCGTGGGCGACGGCGCGGTCGGTCGCAGCCGGACCATCTTCGCGGTCGGCGACACCAAGCAGTCGATCTTCGGCTTCCAGCGCGCCGATCCGCGCAAGCTGAAGGAGATGCGCGAGTGGTTTGGCGACCGCAGCCGCGTCGCCGACCGCGTCTTCGTGCCGGTCGGCCTCAACGTCTCGTTCCGCTCGACGCCGGCCGTGCTCGACGCGGTCGACTGGGTGTTCGGTGAGATCGAGGCCGCGAAGGGCGTCGCCGAACCGGGTGACGTGAATCATGTGCCCAGCCGCAAGAGCGAGCCCGGACGGGTCGAGCTGTGGCCGCTGGTCGCCGCCTCTGAAGACAAGGCCGACACGACGGACGTGAGCGGCGGCGGCATGGCGCACGACCTGCCGCACGAGCGGCTGGCGCGGCTGATCGCGGTGCACGCCAAGGGCCTGATCGGCACGGAGCGCCGCGCGCGCGACGGCGAGAAGCTGCACGCCGGGCATTTCATGGTGCTGGTGCGGCGGCGCAACGAGTTCGTCAACGCGCTGGTGCGCGCGCTGAAGCGCGAGGGCGTCGAGGTGGCGGGCGTCGACCGTCTCAACCTCGGCCAGGAGCTCGCGATCCAGGATCTTTTGGCAATGGCGCGCTTCGTCCTGCTGCCTCAGGACGACCTCAACCTTGCAGCACTCCTCAAATCGCCGCTGGTCGGTCTTCAGGAAGAGCAGCTCTTCACCCTGGCCTGGAAGCGCACCGGCCATCTATGGGGCGCGCTCCGCGCGCGCCGCGCCGAGCCGGAGTTCGCCAACGCCCATGCGATCCTGGCCGACTGGCTGCGCCGCGCCGACTACGGAACGCCGTTCGATTTCTTCGCCCGCGTGCTCGGCCCCGAGGGCGGACGTCGCCGGCTGCTGGAGCGGCTCGGCCGCGAGGCTTCCGATCCGATCGACGAGCTTCTGGCCCGCGCGCTCCAGTACCAGGGAATCGAGGGCGGCTCGCTGCAGGGCTTCCTGCGCTGGTTCGAGACGGGCGGCGGCGAGATCAAGCGCGACCTCGACCAGAACCGCCGGCGCGAATTGCGCATCCTGACGGTGCATGCCTCCAAGGGCTTGCAGGCGCCGATCGTCTACCTGCCCGACACGACGCGCGTACCGCAGACCTCCGAGCGCCTGCTCGCGGGCGCCGAGGGCGAAGCGCGCCTCTGGCTGCCGCGCACCGACGACGCCAACGATGCCGCGCGCGCCTGGCGGACCGAAG
Organism: Reyranella sp. GW821-FHT12G01; assembly: GCF_058806575.1. Taxonomy (NCBI): domain Bacteria; kingdom Pseudomonadati; phylum Pseudomonadota; class Alphaproteobacteria; order Hyphomicrobiales; family Reyranellaceae; genus Reyranella; species Reyranella sp. GW821-FHT12G01. The sequence continues at coordinate 1,180,983 of NZ_JBXAPV010000001.1, read as the reverse complement.
CGCGCGACCGCTCCCTGGAGGAGCAGAACCGGCTGCTCTACGTCGCCATGACGCGCGCCGAGGACCGGCTCTATGTCGGCGGCTGGATCGGATCGAAGAAGCCCGATCGCGGCTGCTGGTACGAACGCATCGAGACCGGCTTGCGCGCCAGCACCGAAGCAGAGATGCCGGCCGGCGCGCCGCGCGTTCGCGCCGTCACCAAGGCGTTCGACTTCACGCCGATGCTGGCGATCGGCGGCTGGTCGGGCGACGGCTATGAGCTGACCAATGAAGGCCGCATCGTCGAGGCCGAGCAGCCCGAGCTGCCGATCGCCGACGAGGCGCCGCTGCCGCCCTGGTGGGGCCAGCCGGCGCCCGAGGAGCCCGATCCGCCCGCGCCGCTCGCGCCCTCGCAGCCGCTGCCGGACGAGGCGACGGTCGAACCGCGCGCCTACAGCCCGCTCCTCGCCGACGATCCCCGGCGCTGGCAGCGCGGCCTGCTGCTACACGATCTGCTGCGCCACCTTCCCGGCCTACCCAATGCGGCGCGCGCCGACTCCGCCCGCCGATTCCTCGCCCAGCCCGCGCATGAGCTCGCGCCGGAGGATATCGGGAGCTGGGCCGCCGAAGCGCTCGCCGTCACCGAGGCGCCGGCGCATGCCGCTTTGTTCGCCGAGGGATCGCGCGCGGAGGTGCCGTTGATCGGCACCGTAAAGACGGCGCGCGGCACCTTCACCGTGAGCGGCCAGGTCGATCGGCTGGCGGTCTCGCCAAACGAAGTGCTGATCGTCGACTACAAGACCAACCGTCCGCCGCCCGATTCGGCCGATGGCGTGGCGCTGTCCTATCGCCGCCAGCTCGCGCTCTACCGGGCGCTGCTGCAGCAGATCTATCCGGGGCGCCCGATCCGGGCCTTCCTGCTGTGGACGGCGGCCCCGCGGCTCATGGAGATTTCCGCAGAAACCCTAGACAAATCAATGCCTTATGCCTCGCCTCCTTGACTCCGGGGGCGTGCGTTCCTAGCTTCAGGGCCAAGGGCGGCGCCGGTCCATCGACCGGCCTGTAGTGTATTTGGGAGAACCCACGATGACCGTTAAAGCAACCGATGCTTCCTTCGAGCAGGAAGTCCTGAAGTCCGACACGCCCGTCCTCGTCGACTTCTGGGCCGAATGGTGCGGCCCCTGCCGCATGATCGGCCCGTCGCTGGAAGACATCTCCAAGGAGATGGATGGCAAGCTCAAGGTCGTGAAGATCAACATCGACGAGAACCCGATGGCGCCGACGCGCTACGGCGTCCGTTCGATCCCGACCCTGCTGCTGTTCAAGAACGGCCAGGTCGCCGCCACCAAGATCGGCGCCGAGCCGAAGCAGAAGCTGGTGAGCTGGATCAACACCGTCGTCTGAACAAGCTTGAGCTGACGGCCGCTAGCCGTTGCGGACGAGGACCTCGCCCGCAACGTAGAGCGAGCCGCAGATGAGAATGCGCATCGGCGCGGGCTGGGTGGCCAACAGGTCTTCCAGCGCCGCGCCGATGTCGTTTGCGGGGGCGCAATCGAGCCCGACGTCGGCGGCGCGGGCGCAGGCTTCCTGCGGCGTGTAGGCAGCATGTCCTTCGGGGAACGGGATCGCGCGCGCCGCCGTGGCGTAGCGCGCCAGCGGCCGCAGGAAACCCGAGGCGTCCTTGGTCGTCTGCATCGCGAAGACGAGATAGAGCGGCAGCGGTGCCGGCTCCTTCGCCCACTCCGCCGCCATGCGGCCGAGCACGATGCCGCAATCCTCGTTATGGCCGCCGTCGAGCCAGAGTTCGCAACCGGCCGGCAGCGAGTTCGGCAGCGGCCCCTTGGTGAGACGCTGCAGGCGCGCCGGCCACTCCACGGACGAGAGGCCCTTGCGGACCGCGGTGTCGTCGATCTCGAAGCGCGCCGCCCGCAGCCGCTCGATGCAGGCGACGGCGGTCGCGGCATTGTCGATCTGGTGCGCCCCGATCAATGCAGGCGCGGGCAGGTCGAGCGTCAGAAGATCGCTTTCGTAGCGGAAGCCGGAATCCTGCGGCGTCACCTGCCATTCGCGGCCCATGCGGAACAGGGGGGCGGCCATCTTGGCCGCCTCGGTCTCGATGACCTGTGCACTGACATCACGCTGGCGGCCGATCACGGCGGGCGTCGCGCGCTTGATGATGCCGGCCTTCTCCCAGGCGATGCCTTCGAGCTTGTCGCCCAGGAAGCCCGTGTGGTCGTAGCCGACCGGCGTGATGGCCGACAAAGCGGGCTCGACCACGTTGGTGCTGTCGAAGCGGCCGCCCATGCCGACTTCGATGATGCCGAGATCGGCCGGCACGCGCGAGAAGGCGAGGAACGCCAGCGCCGTGGTGATGTCGAAGAAGGAGATCGGCGTTTCGCCGTTGGCCTCCTCGCATTCGGTCAGCATCTCGTCGAGCAGGCCGTCGTCGATCAGCTCGCCGGCGATGCGGATGCGCTCGTTGAAGCGCACGAGATGCGGCGAGGTGTAGACGTGGACGCGATAGCCCGCGGCCTCGGCCATGGCGCGCAGATAGGCGACCAGCGAGCCCTTGCCGTTGGTGCCGGCGACATGGACCAGCGGCGGCAGCTTCTTTTCGGGAGATCCAAGGCGCACGAGCAGGCGTTCGATGCGCTCCAGGCCGAGGGTGATGACCCTCGGATGGTGGCTCATCAGACGCTGAACGATCGGGTCGTTCGCGGTCACGTCAGCAATTCCTTTAGCGTGAAGACGATACCGCCAGTGCGCGGTTTTCGACGACCAGCGGATCCATGAACAGCGAGACCATGCGGATAAGGGTCTCGCGCAGCTTGTGGCGATGCACGACGGCATCGACCATGCCGTGATCCAGCAGGTATTCCGAACGCTGGAAACCCGCCGGCAGCTCCTGGCGGATCGTGTCCTGGATCACGCGCGGTCCGGCAAAGCCGATGATGGCGTCGGGCTCGGCGATGTGGACGTCGCCCAGCATGGCGAACGAGGCCGAGACGCCGCCGGTCGTCGGATCGGTCAGCACCACGATGTAGGGCAGGCCCGCTTCCTTCACCATGCGCACCGCGATCGTCGTGCGCGTGAGCTGCATCAGCGAGAGGATGCCCTCCTGCATGCGCGCGCCACCCGACGCCGAGAACACGATCAGCGGCGCCTTGCGCGCGACCGCCAGCTCGGCCGCCATGACCAGGCCCTCTCCCACGGCCGTGCCCATCGAGCCGCCCATGAAGCCGAAATCGAGCAGCGCCACGATCGACAGGCGGCTGCCCATCAGGCCGCTCGCCACGACCAGCGCGTCGGTCGTGCCTTCGGCCTTGGCCTGGGCTTCCTTCAGGCGCGCGTCATAGCGCTTGGTGTCGCGGAATTTCAGCGGATCGGCATTTACGCGCGGCAGCGGGTGCAGCTCGTATTTGCCCTCGTCGAAGAGGTGCGGCAGCCGCTTCAGCGGCCGCAGCCGCATATGGTGGCCGCAGTGATTGCAGACCTCCTGGTTGGCCTCCCAGTCGCGCGTGAACAGCATCTGTTCGCACTTCGGGCACTTAACCCAGAGATTGTCCGGCGCTTCCTTGCGCGCGACCAGCGCACGCAGCTTGGGGCGGACGAAATTGGTCAGCCAGTTCATGGGCGCGGTATCGCACGAATGGGGGGACGGGCCAAGGTCAGCGCCAGAAGGCGCCGTAGGGCGCCACGAAGTCCGAAGGTTTCTTCACGACGCAGAAGGATTTCCGGGCCTGGTAGTCGGCGCACAGCCTCTGCGCCGCCTCGGGCTCGAGATCGGCGATGATGGCCGCCTGTTTCGTCACTTTGTTGGACGTCACGGGCAGGATGTACTCCTTGCCCTGGTGCGCGACGCCCATCGTCCCGAGCTTGGCCTGTCCGACGTCGAACGCATTCTTCGCCGTCCGCCAGTCGCCGAACGTGCCGAGCCACACCGCGTCGCCCGGCATGTCGTAGCGGATGCCGCCGCATTCGCCGTAGGGCAGCACGGTCGTCGGCCCGCCCTCGCCGTTGCGCAACTGCCAGACCTTCTGGCGGTTGCCGCCGGTCTTGAGCGCAAAGGCCTCGTCGAACAGGCGGACCAGGAATTCGTCGCGCAGGTCGCCGCGACGGAAGCCGAAAGCGACGGCGACCAGCCGCCGCCCGTCGCGCACCGCACTGCCCACGATGTTGAAGCCTGAGGCGCAGATGAAGCCGGTCTTCAGCCCGTCGGCATAGGGCGCATAGAGATCGAGGAACTTGATGCCGGGCCCGATCTTCTGGTTGCCCAGCATGAACTCCTTGGTCCGGAAGTAGGGGTAATATTGCGGAAAGTCCTTGATCAACGCTAGGGCGAGCATCGCCATGTCGCGCGCCGTCGTGGTCTGCGCCGGATCGGGCCAGCCGTTGGCGTTGCGGAAGGTGGTCGCCGTCATCCCCAGGCGCTTCGCGGTGTCGGTCATGCGCTGGGCGAAGGCCGGCTCCGAGCCGGCCAGCAGCTCGCCGAACGCCGTGGCGACGTCGTTGGCCGACCGGGCGACCAGAGCCTGAATGCCCTGCTCGACCGTGATGCTCCGCCCCGCCGCCAGGCCGAGATGGGAGGCCGGCTTGTTCCGGGCATTCTCGGAAAAGGGCAGCGTCGAGGTGAGTTGCAGGCGGCCGGCCTTCAGCTCCTCGAAGACGATGTAGAGGGTCATCATCTTGGTGAGCGAGGCGGGATACCAGAGCGCCCCGGCATTGCGGTCCATCAGCGCCTCGCCGGTCGCCACGTCGACCACGACATAGGGGCCAGCCGGAACGGGCCCCGAGGGCGACGCCACGGTGGCGATCTGGGCCTGCGCGGAGGCCAGCGACAGGGCGAACAGGCCCAGAATGCACAGCAGAAGACGCACGTTCATTGCCATCGATGCCGGAGGGACCGGGAGCATACGCCCTTCCAACCGTCCACGGGAGGCATTAGATCGGAAGGATGCTCAAGGTCATGATCGCCCCCGTCACCCCGTTTCAGCAGAACTGCTCCATCGTCTGGTGCGATGAGACGATGGAGGGCACCGCCGTCGATCCCGGCGGCGACTTCGACATGCTGCGCCAGGCGATCGACCAGCAGGGCATCAAGGTCACCAAGGTCCTGCTGACCCACGGCCATGTCGACCATGCCTCGGCCGCCGGCACCATGGCCGAGCACTATGGCGTCAAGATCGAGGGCCCGCACGAGGACGACCTGTTCCTGATCGAGGGCCTGCCCGACTCCGGCAAGAAGTACAATTTCCCGGTCTACAAGCCGTTCGTGCCCGACCGCTGGCTGACGCATGGCGAGACGGTGAGCCTCGGCAACAACACGCTCGACGTCGTGCACTGCCCCGGCCACACGCCGGGCCACGTGGTTTTCGTGAGCCAACCCTCGCGGGTCGCGTTCGTCGGCGACGTGCTGTTCCGCGGCTCGATCGGCCGCACCGACTTTCCGCGCGGCAACCACGAGCAGCTCCTCGATTCGATCCGCCATCGCCTGTGGCCCTTCGGCGACGACATCACCTTCGTCCCCGGCCACGGCCAGACCTCGACCTTCGGCTGGGAACGCAAGACCAACCCCTACGTCGCCGATCTCAATTTCGAGGATTAGGACCGTCAGCGTTTAGTTGTCGTCCTGAGCGCAGCGAAGGACCTGACGGAGCGACCGAAGGACTCCGTCGCTGACGTGAGATCCTTCGCTACGCTCAGGATGACAAGAGCTAAGCCTTGCGGACGCCGCGCACGCCGTCTGCCAATGCCTTGATGTAGGCGAAGACGCCCGGCACCAGTTCGGGCTTGGCCTTGCCCTTGTCGTCGAGACCCGCCTTTACGTGGTCGATGATGGCGGTGCCGACGACGGCGGCATCGGCATGGCGCGCCACGGCCGCCGCCTGCTCGGGCGTGCGGATGCCGAAGCCCACGCCCACCGGCAGCTTGGTGTGGCGCTTGATGCGCTCGACATGGGTGCGCACCGCCTCTTCCGTCGCCGACTTGGTGCCGGTGATGCCCAGCACGGAGACGAAGTAGACGAAGCCCGAGGCGAACTTGAGCACGGCCGGCAGGCGCGCATCGTCGGTGGTCGGCGCGGTCAGCAGCACCGTGTCGAGGCCGTTGGCCGTCGCGTGCGGCTTCAGCTCGTCGGCTTCCTCGGGCGGCAGGTCGACCAGGATGAAGCCGTCGACGCCGGCCGCGGCCGCGTCCTTGCAGAACTTCTCCGGCCCGCGCTGGTAGACGAGATTGTAGTAGCCCATCAGCAGGATCGGCGTGTCGTTGTCGCCGGTCTCCTTGCGGAAGCGGCGGACCATGTCGAAGGTCTTCTCGACCGTCATGCCGGCCTTGAGCGCGCGCTGGCCCGCAAGCTGGATCGACGGGCCGTCGGCCATCGGATCGGTGAACGGCATGCCAAGCTCGATCAGATCGGCGCCGGCACCCGGCAGGCCCTTCAGGATCTGGTAGCTGATCTCGGCGTCGGGATCGCCGGCGGTGATGTAGGTCACGAGCCCGGCGCGCTTGTCGGCCTTGAGCTGGGCGAAACGCTTCTCGATACGGCTCATGGTCAGATCTTCATCCCGAGGCGCTCGGCGATCTGCGGGACGTCCTTGTCGCCGCGACCCGAGAGGTTGAGCACGAGGAGATTGTCCTTCGGCAGGGTCGGCGCGAGCTTCGCGGCAAAGGCGACGGCGTGCGAGGATTCGAGCGCGGGAATGATGCCCTCGAGCTTGCACAGGAGCTGGAACGCCTCGACCGCCTCGTCGTCGGTCGCCGAGACGTATTCGACGCGGCCCATTTCCTTCAGCCACGAATGCTCGGGTCCGATGCCCGGATAGTCGAGGCCGGCCGAAATCGAGTGTGCCTCGATGATCTGGCCTTCCTTGTCCTGCAACAGATAGGTGCGATTGCCGTGCAGCACGCCGGGGCGACCACCGGTCAGCGATGCGGCATGCTCCTCGGTATCGAGACCGCGGCCCGCCGCCTCGACGCCCAGGATGCGCACGGTCGGATCGTCGAGGAAGGGATGGAACAGACCCATCGCGTTCGAGCCGCCGCCGATGCAGGCGACCAGCGTGTCGGGAAGCCGGCCCTCGGCCTCCATCATCTGCTTGCGCACTTCGTCGCCGATCACGCACTGGAAGTCGCGGACCATCGCCGGATAGGGATGCGGACCGGCCACCGTGCCGATGCAGTAGAAGGTGTTCTCGCAGGTCGCGACCCAGTCGCGCAGCGCCTCGTTCATCGCGTCCTTCAAGGTCGAGGCGCCGGCCGTCACCGGTCGCACCTCGGCGCCCAACATCTTCATGCGCGCCACGTTCGGCGCCTGGCGGCTGACGTCGACCGAACCCATGAACACGACGCAGGGAATGTCGAACAGCGCGCAGGCCGTGGCCGTGGCGACGCCGTGCTGGCCCGCGCCGGTCTCGGCGATCACGCGGGTCTTGCCCATGCGCTTGGCGAGCAGCACCTGGCCCAGCACGTTGTTGATCTTGTGGCTGCCCGTGTGGTTCAGCTCGTCGCGCTTCATGTAGATTTTCGCGCCGCCCAGCTTTTCGGTCAGGCGCTTGGCGAAATAGAGCGGGCTCGGCCGGCCGGCATACTGAGTCAGCAGATACTTCAGCTCACCCTGGAACTGCGGATCGACCTTGGCCTCGTTGTAGGCCTTCTCGAGATCGAGGATCAGCGGCATCAGGGTTTCGGCGACATAGCGGCCACCGAAAATGCCGAAATGCCCACGCTCGTCGGGGCCGCTGCGGAAACTGTTGGGTGTGCTGGGCATTGCTCTTCCTGTCGGGACTGGCCGGCTTAGCAGTCCCGGCAGGGTTCGGTCAAAAGCCCTAGATTTTCTTCTTCTTGACCGCTTTTGCCTTGGGGGCTGCCTTCGGCTTGGGAGCCGCGGCCTTGGGCTTGGCGGCTGACTTGGCCGCCGGCTTGGCTGCAGCAGCGGCGCGCGGCGGCGGGGCGTCGTCCTCGATCTCGACGATTACCTCGATCTCGACCGGGATGCCGCGCGGCAGCGAGCCCATGCCGACCGCCGAGCGGGCGTGACGGCCCTTCTCGCCGAACACTTCGACGAAGAGATCGGAGCAGCCGTTGATGACTTCCGGATGGCTGCCGTATTCCGACGTGGCGTTAACCATCCCGAGCACCTTGACGATGCGCTTGACGCGGTCGAGGTCGCCGAGTTCGGCCCGGAGGGCGGCGAGGATGCTGAGGCCGACGTCGCGCGCGAGGCGATTTGCCTGTTCGAGCGAGAAGTCGCGCCCGACCTTGCCGACCGGCAGCGGCTTACCCGGATGACCCGGTCCCTTGCCCGCCATGAAGAGCAGGTTGCCGGCGCGCACGGCATTGACGTAGCTGCCCATCGGCGTGGTCGCCTCGGGGAGTTCGATGCCGAGTTCCTTGAGCCGCTCTTCGATCTTCATGCCGCCTGCTCCTTACAACGCTTTCACCGCGCCGATGAAGGCGCGAATCAATTCGATGGATTTCACACCGCGCGTCGCTTCCACGCCAGAAGAAACGTCGACCGCGGGCGCGCCCGTCACGCGCACGGCCTCCGCAACATTGACCGGCGTGAGGCCGCCTGCGAGGAACCACGGCACCGGCACAGTGCGGCCCGACAGGATCGTCCAGTCGAACGCCGTCGCATTGCCGCCCGGCAAGGTACCCTCGGCCGCATCGAACATCAGGCGATCGGCGACACCGGCATAGGTCGCAATGCCGCGATCGACATCGGCGGGTGCCGCGACCTTGATCGCTTTCATCACCGGCTTGCCCGTGCGCGCCTTGAGCTCAGCCAACCGCGCGGGCGTTTCGCTGCCGTGAAGCTGCAGCATGTCGATCGCGCCGGTCGCCAGCCGCGCATCGATCAGCGCGTCATCGGGATCGACGAACAGGCCGACGCGAATCACTGTCGACGGCACGCGCGCACTCAGCGACTTCAGCAGGTCGAGCGATTCGATATGGCGCGGCGAACGCGGAAAGGTGACGAAGCCCACGAAGCCGGCACCGGCCTCGACCGCGGCATCGACCGTCTCCGGCGTCGACAGCCCGCAGATCTTGGCCTCGACGCTCATAGGTCGTTGACGCCGGCCTCGCGCGCGATCGCTTCGGCGGCGGCGCGCGGATCGGCTGCCTGATAGATCGGCCGGCCGACGACGAGATTGGAGGCGCCGAGGTCGACCGCCTGGCGCGGCGTCATCGCGCGCTTCTGGTCGTTGGCGGCCGCACCGACGGGACGGATGCCGGGCACCATCAGGGTGAAGTCGGGGCCGCATTGCTTGCGCAGTGCGGCGATCTCGTGCGGCGAGCAGATCACGCCGTCGAGGCCGCTTTCATGCGCCAGCGCTGCCAGACGCAGCACCTGGTCCGACGGATCGGCATTGACGCCAGTCGCTTCGAGATCGGAGCGGTCGAGCGAGGTCAGCACCGTGACGCCGAGCAGCTTCGGCCGCGCGACGTTCTGCTTGGCCGCCTGCGCCGCCGCCTCTTCCACCGCCGCCTTCATCATCTCGCGGCCACCGCTCGCGTGGATCGTGATGAAGGTCGGGGCCAGCTCGACCACCGCGCGGATGCCGCCCGCCACCGTGTTGGGAATGTCGTGCAGCTTGAGATCGAGAAAGAAGCCCACGCCGGTTGCCCGGACCGGTGTCGGAAAGGCATAGCGCACGCCCGGCGCGCCGTGGGCCAGGAAGAACTCCAGCCCGAGCTTGATACCGCCGACGGCCGGTTTGGGCCCCCCGGCGACGCTCTGGATGAGCTTGGTGGCGTGGGCAAGATCGATCGTGTCGATACTGCAATAGACGGGATTTGCGCGGGTCTTCATGGCGGGCGCAACCTAATGGCCGTGCCGCCTAGCAGCAATCAGGAACTGCGCACCCGGCGGACCGCGTCCTTCCAGCCGGCATAACGGCGGTCGCGCGAGGCGGAGTCCTCGGCCGGTTTGAACGCCCGGTCGAGCACCCAGGTCTTGGACAGGGCCTCCAGCGAGGGCCACAGGCCGGCCTTCAGGCCCGCCAGGAAGGCGGCACCCAGCGCCGTGGTTTCGGTCACTTCCGGCCGCTCGACCGGCGTGCCGACCGTGTCGGCCAGCCGCTGCATCAGCGGATCGTTCACCACCATGCCGCCATCGACCCGGAGTTCGTCGATCTGGGCGCCATCGCCGCGCATCGCCTCCAAGAGGTCGCGGGTCTGGTAGCAGACCGAATCGAGCGTGGCGGCGGCGATCTCGCCGGGGCCGGAATCGCGCGTGAGGCCCAGGATCGCGGCGCGCGCCTCGGGGTCCCAATGCGGGGCGCCCAGCCCCACGAAGGCCGGCACCATGTAGACGCCATGGCCTTCCTTGGCGCCGGCGGCGACCTTCTCGACGTCGGAGGATTTCTCGATCAGCTTCAGCCCGTCGCGCAGCCATTGCACGGCGGCGCCCGCAATGAAGATGCTGCCTTCGAGCGCATAGGTGCGCCGTCCGTCGAGCTGATAGGCGATGGTGGTGAGCAGCCGATGGCGGGAATGCACGGCGATGCTGCCGGTGTTGAGCAGCGCGAAGCAGCCCGTACCATAGGTCGCCTTCACCATGCCGGGCTTGATGCAGGCCTGGCCCACGGTCGCGGCCTGCTGGTCGCCGGCCATGCCGAGGATAGGCACCGGCGCGCCGAGGATGTTCTCGTCGGCGACGCCCAGCTCGCCCGAGCAGTCCACGACCTTGGGCAGCATTGAGGCTGGCACGCCCAGGATCTTCATCAGCTCGGCGTCCCAGGCACCTTTACGGATGTCGAGCAGCAGCGAGCGGCTGGCATTGGTGGCGTCGCTTGCGTGCACCTTGCCGCCGGTCAGGCGCCACAGCAGGAAGCATTCGATGGTGCCGGCGGCGAGCGCGCCCTTCTCGGCCGCGGCGCGGGCGCCGGCGACATGATCGAGGATCCACGCGATCTTGGTGCCGGAAAAATACGGATCGAGAAGAAGCCCGGTGCGATCGGTGAAGAGCTTCTCGTGGCCGTCCTTCTTCAACGCCGCGCAACGGTCGGCGGTGCGGCGATCCTGCCAGACGATGGCATTGTGGATCGGCTTGCCGGTGGCGCGATCCCACACGACCGTGGTCTCGCGCTGGTTGGTGATGCCGATGCCGGCCAATGCCTTCGCATCGATCTTGGCCTTCGCGAGCGCGCCGCGACAGACTTCTACCGTCGCCGACCAGATCTCCTCCGGATCGTGCTCGACCCAGCCCGGCTTGGGAAAGATCTGCGGCAGTTCCTTCTGCGCCGAGGCGACCGGGCGGCCACCATCATCGAAGACGATGGCGCGAGTGCTGGTGGTGCCCTGGTCGATGGCGAGGACGTGCTTGGCAGCCATCGCAGCGCCCGATGCCTAATGGGCGCGGTCGATGGCGAAGTCGACCGCCTCGAGCAGCGCCGACTTGAGCGGCGAGCTCGGGAACAGCCCAAGCGCATCGCGCGCCATGGCGCCGTAGTGCCGGGCGCGCTCCAAGGTGTCGGACAGCGCGCCATGACGCTCGATCAGGCTGTGCGCCTGTTCGAGATCGCCTTCGCGCTGGTCGAGCTTCTCGAGGGTACGCTTCCAGAATTCGCGATCGACGGCGCCGCCGCGCAGGAACGCGAGGATCACCGGCAGGGTGATCTTGCCTTCGCGGAAATCGTCGCCGACCGACTTGCCGAGCTTGGCCTCGCGGCCGGAGTAATCGAGCGCATCGTCCACGAGCTGGAAGGCGATGCCGAGGTTCATGCCGAAGCTCTGCAGCGCCACGCGCTCGGGTCCATTGCGGCCGGCCACCATGGCGCCGACCTCGGCCGCCGCGGCAAACAGCTTGGCGGTCTTGGCCTTGATGATCTCGAGATAGGTCGCCTCGGGCGTGCTGATGTCGCGCTGGCTGACGAGCTGCAGCACCTCGCCCTCGGCAATCGTCGAGGAGGCGTTCGACAGCACGCCCAGGATGTCGAGCGAGCCGACTTCGACCATCAGCTCGAAGGCACGCGTGAACAGGAAGTCGCCGACCAGCACCGAAGCCTTGTCGCCGTACACCGTGTTGGCGGTCGGCTTGCCGCGGCGCAGCGCGCTCACATCGACGACATCGTCATGGAGAAGCGTGGCGGAATGGATGAACTCGACGCAGGTCGCGAGCTTGATGTGGCGATCGCTGGCTTCGCTGTAGCTGCACAGCCGCGCCGCCGCGACGGTCAGCAGCGGACGCATGCGCTTGCCGCCAGCGCCGACCAGATGGTTGGCGAGTTCGGGGATCAGCGGGACCTGCGAGCGCATGCGCGCGAAGATCTCGCGATCGACCCGCCCCATGTCGTCGGCGCAGAGGGCCAATAGCGGATCGAGGCTGGGCGCCTTGCGCTTGCCTTCGAGAGAGACGACGGTTGCCATGTCGGGAGATTAACTCTCCGGTGAAGCCTGTTATTGCGACAAGATGTCGTGAGAGATGAGTAGCATGGAATCCGCGCCGACCGAAGACACCGTGATGGGCGGGCGCGTAAAGCTCTTGCAGCCCCGGCGCGGATATCGGATCGCGGTGGACGCCGTGCTGCTGGCCGCCGCCGTCGAGGCGCGGACGGCTGAGAATGTGCTCGATCTGGGCGCCGGGGTCGGCGCCGTGGGCCTCTGTATCGCCGCACGCGTCGCCGGCTGCCACATAACAGGCATCGAACTGCAACCGGAACTGGCGGCCCTGGCCGAGCGCAATGTTGCACTCAATCATGCAGCCGACAGGGTGCGAACGCTCGTTCACGATCTGGCGAGGCCGTTGCCACCCGATCTCGCTCCCTTCGATCACGTGGCCACCAACCCACCCTATCTGGCCGCCGCCGTCGCCGATCCGCCGCCCGATCGCAGCAAGGCGCTGGCGACCATCGAATCGAGTGCGCCCCTCGTTCGCTGGCTGACCGTCGCGACCGGGGCGTTGAAACCTGCAGGGACCCTGCTCGCGATCCATCGTAGCGACCGGCTGGAAGAGATCGTCGCCACATTGACGGATCTCGGCTGGGGCGACGTCACGGTGAAGCGCCTGCCGCCTGCCGCCCGCATGCTCGTGCGGGCGCGCCGTGCGAGCCGTTTGCATCGGCAGGACGCCGCGCCGCTGGTCCTGCACCGGCCAGAAGGCGGTTACACCGACGAGGCCGAAGCCATCCTGCGTCACGGCCAGCCGCTTGCCTTCTAGAAGCACGCCCGCGACAGTGCCGGCATGCTGAACTGGATCAAGGATCGTTTCCGCCGCGGGCCGACCGTGCCCGTCGTCCGCCTCTCCGGCGTCATCGCCAACGGCGGCCTGCTGGGAGGCCGCAGCCTGTCGATCGAATCCGTCGCGCCCCTGCTCAAGCGGGCCTTCGAGACAAAGGGCGCCAAGGCCGTCGCACTGTCGCTCAACTCCCCGGGCGGCTCGCCCGTGCAATCGGCGCTGATCGCCCAGCGCATCCGGCTGCACGCCAGGGAAAAGGGCCTGCCCGTCATCGCCTTCGTCGAGGACGTGGCCGCGTCGGGCGGTTACTGGCTCGCCTGTGCCGCCGACGAGATCATCGCCGATCCCAGCTCCATCGTGGGCTCGATCGGCGTCATCAGCTCGGGCTTCGGCTTCCAGGACCTGATCGCACGCATCGGCGTGGAGCGCCGCGTCCATACGTCGGGCGAGAACAAGTCGATGCTCGACCCCTTTCGCGCCGAGCAACCGCGCGACGTCGAGCGCCTGGAGCGCCTGCAGCGGGAAATCCACGACGGTTTCAAGGACTGGATCCGCGAGCGCCGCGGCAGGCTGCTGAAAGGCGACGAAAACACCCTGTTCAGCGGCGAGTTCTGGACGGCCAAACGCGGCCTTGAACTCGGCTTGGTCGACGGGTTCGGCGAACTGCGCGCCACGTTGCAGGAGCGCTATGGCGACAAGGTGCGCCTGCCCGTCATCGGCCCGCGTCGCCGGCTGCTGTCACACTTCGGCCTGCAAACCGGGATTGGCGGGGGAATCGACAATATCGGACCCGCCACGCTCGCCGCCCTCGAGGAGCGCGCGATCTGGCAGCGTTACGGACTCTAGGAGACCTGCAATGAACCTTCGTACTCCCGTCAGCGCCGACGACCTCGCCGCCGTGCGCCAATGGTTCGACACGCTGTCGAAGCATTGCCGCGCCGTCGACTACGAAGGCGCGCGACCGATCTTCGCCGACGACATGATCGCCTTCGGCACTTTTACCGACTTCATGCACGGCCGCGAGCTCGCCGAGCAGAAGCAGTGGCGCAACGTCTGGGGCACGATCCGCGAGTTCCGCTACGACCTCTCCAAGATCGAGGCCATCGTGTCGGCCGATCGCCTCACCGCCGTCGGCATGGGCGTGTGGCAGTCCTACGGTTTCCATCCCAACGGCGACCGCTTCGACCGGCCCGGCCGCACCACGACGGTGATGGGACGCAAGGCGGTGGGCGACCCGTTCGTGGCCACCCACACGCACATGTCGCTGTTCCGTGGCACGCCGGACCGCAGCTTCGGCAACTTCGCCAAAAGCGAAGTCGAGCGCTAACCCGCGCTGGTCAGCTTCAGGCCGATGATGCCCGCCACGATCAGGCCGATCGAGGCGAGCCGCGGCAGGTCGGCCGATTCGCCGAACAGGTAGATGCCGAGGATCGCCGTGCCCACGGCGCCGATGCCGGTCCACACCGCGTAGCCGGTGCCGACCGGCAGCGTCTTCAGCGCGATACCGAGCAGGACGACGCTCACGATCATCGATCCTGCGGTGAGCACCGTCGGCACGAGCCGCGTAAAGCCTTCGGTGTATTTGAGACCGGTCGCCCAGCCGACTTCGAGAAGACCGGCGACCAGAAGAATAAGCCAAGCCATGGGACGCACCCTTCGCAAGAAGCCGGGTCGTCCCGACACTTGCCCCTGAAAGGCGGGGTCGTCCCCGCCGGGCGCAAGCTCACTTAGGCAGATTGCGAAGACGGCGCAAGACGTTACGGGGGCGTAACTCTTGAGCCTCTTCCCCATTCAAATGGGGAAGTGCCTCCGTCTTACGGAGGCGATGGGGTCATGACCCCTCCGGCCCTTCGGGCCACCTCCCCATTTGAATGGGGAGGCGAAGGAAGAATCACACCGGATCCTGCGCGCCCTTGCGGTCGACGATCATGCGGTACTGATCGGGCTGGCGATGGACGGCGAAGTTGAAGGTCGTCGTCTTGTAGCTCTTGCCGGCATCGAGATCGCAGCGATGGACGATCAGCTCGTCGCCGTCTCCCGCGGCGCGCGCCACGACCTTGCCCGAGGGCGCGACGATCATGCTGTCGGCCAGCGACGGCACGCCCTCTTCCGTGCCGCCCTTGGCGACGCCGACGACCCAGGTGCCATTCTGATAGGCGCCGGCCTGCATCGAGAGCTGGTTATGGAACCACGAATGCTCGTCATGGTCGGGGGACGGCGCGTTGTGCAGCGGCGTGTTGTAGCCCAGCAGCACCATCTCGACGTTCTGCAGGCCCATCACGCGATAGGTCTCGGGCCAGCGGCGGTCGTTGCAGATGCACATGCCCATGTTGGCGCCGAACGCCTTGACGACCGGGAAGCCCAGATTGCCGACCTCGAAGTAGCGCTTCTCGAGATGCTGGAACGGCCGCTCCGGTTCGTGCTCGGCATGGCCCGGCAGATGGACCTTGCGATACTTGCCGACAATGCTGCCGTCGCGCTCGACCAGGATCGAGGTGTTGAAGTGGCGGATGCGCCCATCCTCGTTGGCGAGCTCGGCGTAGCCGAGGCAGAAGCCCATCGCGAGACGCTTGGCTTCGGTGAACAAAGCCGCCGTCTCGTTGGACGGCATCTCCTGCTCGAAGAAGGAATCGACCTCGGCCTGGTCCTGCATCCACCAACGCGGAAAGAACGTGGTGAGCGTGAGTTCGGGGAACACCACGAGATCGCAGCCCATCCGCTTGGCTTCGCGCAGATGGGCGATCAGCCGTTCCACCACGTCACGGCGATTATGGCTGCGCTGGATGGGACCCATCTGCGCCGCACCGACAGTCAGAAAACGCGTCATCGTCACCTCTTCGGCGACGAGTATAGCCTCTAGGTGAGGATGCGCTTCACGTCGTTGGTAAACTCAGCCGAGCAAAAAGTGCCGCCCTGGAAGAGATCACCGACCGGATCTGGTCCGATCTTTGCCTGCTCCGCCTCGGCATGCGCCCGATGATCCTCGGCCTTGTCCTGCGGTCGGTAGCCGAGCTTCTCGGCCCGCGAATTGTCCCACCAGCCCGCCGCATTGTCCGACGCGCCATAGAAGATCTCGTAGCGCAGGTCGGGATGGTCGAGGCCGATCTGGAAGAGCTGCACGAGGTCGCGCGGCGAGATCCAGATCGAGAGCCGGCGCACATCGAGCGGCATGGGGCCGACATTGCCGATCCGGAGGCAGGTCACGCCGATTCCGTGCTTGTCGGAATAGAGCGAGCCCAGCGATTCGCCGAACACCTTGCTGACGCCGTAGCGGCTGTCGGGGCGCACCGTGAGGTTGGTACCGATGCGCTTCTTGCGCGAGTAGAAGCCGATCGCATGGTTTGACGAAGCGAAGATGATCCGCTTCACGCCGGCCTCGCGCGCCGCCTCGAAGACATTGTAGCAGCCGATGATGTTGGCCTGCAGGATCTGGTCCCAGGTGCCCTCGACCGAATGGCCGCCGAGATGGATGACGCTGTCGGCACCCTTCAGCACCGCGGCGACTTCGTCGGGCTTGGTGAGATCCGCGGCGACGAAGGTCTCGCCGGGCTGCAGATCCTTGGGCTTCACGCGATCGCTCAGCACCAGGCCGGGATAAAGCTTGGCCAGCAGCGGCCGCGTCATGGTGCCGATGCCGCCGGCGGCGCCGGTGTAGACGATGCGGCGATTCTTGTTAGCGTCGGCCATTCTTGTTTCCTCCAGCAAGTGTTCGATAGCGTTCGAGCGAGCGCGTGAGATGGTCTCGCATGGCTCGCCGTGCCTCGGCCACGTCCTTGTCCGAGATTGCCGTCACGATGCGCGTGTGCTCGACCTGGATGCGCTTGAGATAGAGACGGCGCTCCTCCGGCGTGTCGACCTCGAGCCGCACGCTCTGGCGCGGGATCACGTGACTGCCGAGATAGGCCAGGAAGCGCGGGAACTGGTCGTTGCCGGTGGCTTCGGCGATCGAGCGGTGAAAGGCAAAGTCCTCGGCGACGGCGCCCTCGCCGCGCTGCAGGGCGGCATCGATGGTCCGCCACGTCGCGCGGATCGACGCCAGCTGCTTGCGGCTGGCGCGCTCGGCGGCGAGGCCTGCCGCCTGCACCTCGACCGCCAGCCGCAGTTCCATGACGTTCAGGATATCGGGCAGCGAGGTCGTACGCGGTGGGACGATGCGGAAGGGACCGGCTGTCGGATCGGCGACGAAGGCGCCCGAGCCGCGACGCGTCACGACGAGCCCGTCGGCGCGCAACGCCGCCACCGCTTCGCGCACCACCGTGCGACTGATGCCGAACTCGGCCGTCAGCGCCTGTTCGGTCGGCAGCCGCGCCCCGGGCGCGAGCCTGCCACCGCGAATGTCGGCGCTCAGCCGCGCCATGACCTGCTCGGCGAGATTCTTGACGGGCTGCTTGTCGGACATCGGAGGCGATGCTAGCGTCCAGTAAGTTGTCAGACAACTTAAGAATAATGAAACAAGCGAGGAAACGATGAACCTGACCCGCATTGCGATCGGTCTTGTCGCGGCCTTAGCCGCCACGGCAGCCCACGCCAAGGAATTCCGGTCCTCGGACGTCCATCCGCTCGATTATCCCACCGGGCAGGCCGTGGCCTACATGGGCAAGCTGATCAACGAACGCACCGGCGGCAAGCACAGCATCAAGGTGTTCGGCCAGAGCACGCTGGGCTCGGAGAAGGACACGATCGAGCAAACCAAGATCGGCGCGCTCGACATGGTCAGGGTCAACGTGGCGCCGTTCAACAACATCGTGCCGGCGACCATCGTTCCCTCGCTGCCCTTCCTCTTCAAGTCGACCGAGCACATGCGGCGCGTGCTCGACGGGCCGATCGGCGACGAGATCCTGGCGGCGATGGAAGCGCAGGGCTTCATCGGTCTCTGCTTCTACGATTCCGGCTCGCGCTCCTTCTATTCCGGCAAGAAGGCCATCCGGAACGTGGCCGACACCAAGGGCATGAAGATCCGCGTGCAGCAGTCCGACATGTGGGTGGCGATGATGCAGGCCATCGGCGCCAACGCGACGCCGCTGCCCTATGCCGAAGTCTACACCGCGCTCAAGACCGGTGTGGTCGATGCGGCGGAAAACAACTGGCCGTCCTACGAATCCTCGCGCCACTACGAAGCCGCCAAGATCTACAGCCTCACCGAACATTCGATGGCACCGGAGATCCTCGTCTTCTCCAAGCGGGTCTGGGACGGTCTCTCCAAGGAAGACCAGGCCGTCATCCGCGCTGCCGCCAAGGAATCGGTGCCCTACATGCGCAAGCTGTGGGACGAGCGCGAGGCTTCCGCCCGCAAGACCGTCGAGGCCGCCGGCTCCCAGGTCGTGAGCGACGTCGACAAGAAGTCGTTCTCCGACGCGATGGCCCCGGTCTACGCCAAGTTCGCGGCCGACCCGAAGCTGCAGGACCTCGTGAAGCGCATCCAGGCGACGCCCTAGCGCATGTTCCGGGCGCTGACGGCGTTCAACGCGACGGTCTCGCGTTGGTGCATGTATCTCGCGGTGGCGGGCCTGATCGGCATCGTCACCGTGGTGGGCGTACAGGTGTTCGGCCGCTACGTGCTGAACGACACGCCGATCTGGGCCGAGAGCACGGCGCTGGTTCTGATCCTCTACGTGACCATGCTGGGCGCCGCCGTCGGCGTCCGCGACGCGGGCCATATCGGCCTCGAGTCGCTGCTGATCCTCGTGCCCGACGGGCTGCGGCTGAAGCTGGAGATCGTCATCCACGTGCTGGTCGGCGCGTTCGGCCTCATCATGGCCTGGAATGGCGGCGTGCTGGCTGAATCGGTGATGGCCTACAAGATCCCCACGCTCGGGTTCTCCGAAGGCATCAATCACCTGCCGCTGGTGATCGCCGGCGTCCTGATCACCCTCTTCTCGCTCGAGCACATCATCGCGCTCCTGCGCGGCGAGGATGTCGAGCCGTCCTGGTACTGAAATGGCCCTGACCATCCTCTGCATCGTCTTCGTGGCCTGCCTGCTGCTGGGCGTGCCCGTGGCCTTCGCCATCGGCCTCTCAGCCGTCGCCACCATCCTCTACGAGGGACTGCCGCTCGCCGTCGTGTTCCAGCGCATGACGTCGGGCATGAACATTTTCTCCTTCCTCGCCATCCCGTTCTTCATCTTCGCGGGCGAGCTGATGCTCTATGGCGACGTGGCCGATCGCATCGTCTCCTTCGCCAAAAGCCTGGTCGGCCATGTGCGCGGCGGGCTGGGCATGGCCAACGTCGTGGCCTGCACCCTGTTCGGCGGCGTCTCGGGCTCGCCGGTAGCCGACGTCTCGGCGACCGGCGCGGTCATGATCCCGATGATGAAGAAGGAAGGCTACGACGCCGACTATGCCGTCAACGTGACGACGCACGCCGCTCTCGTCGGCGCGCTGATGCCGACCAGCCACAACATGATCATCTATTCGCTGGCGGCCGGCGGGAAGGTCTCGATCACCGCGCTGATCCTCGCCGGCATGATCCCGGCGGCGCTGCTGATGGCCTGCATGCTGGTCGCGGCCTATCTGGTGGCCATCCGGCGCGGCTATCCCGCCGGCACCTTCCCGGGCTGGAACGCGGTCCTGTGGTCGATGGTCGGTGCGCTGCCCGGCCTGTTCGTGATCGCAATCATCCTGGTGGGCATCCTCAGCGGCGTGTTCACCGCCACCGAGTCGGCGGCGATCGCGGTGATCTATGCGCTGGCCCTCACGATCTTCGTCTATCGCAGCCTGTCCTGGACCAATTTCCTCAAGGCCGCGGCCAAGGCGGTGAAGACCACCGGCATCGTGCTGCTGCTGATCGGCGTCTCCAATACCTTCGGCTACCTGATCACGCTCTACGAAGTGGCCGACCTCACCGGCAAGTCGCTGTCGGCGCTCTCGACCGATCCCTGGGTGATCTTCCTGCTGGTGAACGTGATCCTGTTCGTCCTGGGCACGTTCCTCGACATGGCGGCCACCATCCTGATCTGTACGCCGATCTTCCTGCCGATCTGCATGCAGTACGGCATGGGGCCGGTGCAGTTCGGCATGCTGATGCTGATCAACTGCGCGCTGGGCCTGAACACGCCGCCGGTCGGCACGACGCAGTTCGTGGGCTGCGCCATCGGCGGCATCTCGGTCGGCCAGGTGATGCGGACGATCCTGCCCTTCTACGGCGCGCTGATCATGGCGCTGCTGCTCGTGACCTACGTGCCGGCCTTCTCGCTCGCTTTGCCGAACCTATTTCTCGGCAAGTTCTAGCATCACGTTCAGCAGCACCTGCGCGCCGGCGGCGAGGTCGGCGGCCTCGGTGTGTTCCTTCACATTGTGGCTGAGGCCATCGACCGACGGCACGAAGATCATCGCCGTCGGGCAGAGGCGCTGCATCATCTGCGCGTCGTGGCCGGCACCCGAGGGCATGCGGCGGGTGCTGAGCGACAGCGCCCTGGCGTGATGCTCGACCCGATCGACCAGCTTCGAATCGAAGATCACCGGCTCGAAGCGCGCCAGTACCTTGGCCTCGACTTCCACCCGTTCGGCCTTCGCCACTTCGGCGATGTGCGCGGCAACGCGCGCTTCGGCTTCCTTGAGCTTGGCCTCGTCGGTGTTGCGCAAGTCCACCGAGAAGATCGCGCGGTTGGGCACGACGTTGATGAGGTTGGGCCGCAGCGCCAGCGACCCCACCGTGGCCACCTGGTTGCCGCCCATCTCCCAGGCGAGCTTGCGGGTGAACAGATTGACCGAGGCCGCGAGATAGCCCGCGTCGCGTCGCAGGCGCATCGGTGTCGTGCCGGCATGGTTGGAGACACCGGTCACGGTGTACTCGGTCCACGAGATGCCCTGCACGCTCTCGACGACGCCGATCTGCACCTTCTCCTCGTCGAGGATCGGTCCCTGCTCGATATGCAGCTCGACGAAGGCATGCGGCTTCAGCGCGCCAGGCCTCACCGGCCCGAGATAGCCGATGCGGCGCAGCTCGTCGCCGACCGAGGCGCCGTCCTTGTCGGCCGCGGCATAGGCTTCGTTGAGGCAGATGCCGCCGACATAGACGAGGCTGCCCATCATGTCGGGCTGGAAGCGCGCGCCCTCTTCGTTGGTGAAGAAGGCGACGGCGATCGGCCGGCGCGTCGTGACGCCCGCTTCGTTCAGCGCGCGCACGACCTCGAGCCCCGCGAGCACGCCGTAATTGCCGTCATAGCGACCGCCGGTGCGCACCGTGTCGATGTGGCTGCCGGTCATGATCGGCGGAAGGTTCTCCCGACCGGCGCGCACGCCGATCACGTTGCCGATCGCGTCAACCGTCACGGCGAGCCCCAGCGCCTGCATCCAGCCCACGACGAGATCGCGGCCGACCTTGTCCTCGTCGGTCAGCGCCAGCCGCGCGCAACCGCCACCCTCGATCGCACCGATGGAAGCCAGCTCGTCGAGCGCGCCCAGTAGACGCCCTTCATCCAGTCGCAACATGAATTCTCCAATCGAACCAAGACCTTAGTCGCTCGCGGGGTATCGGGCAAAATATCACGGCGGCTTGATCCGGATTGCCTTGCCAGCGCCACGGGCCGGGGTCACTTAAGTAGGCGATGGCACGTATCCTCGCCCTTCTGCTCGTTCTGCTGGCAGGCCCGGCTTTTGCGCAAGCTGTCGTGCAGACCGACAATGTGAAATCCGAACTCGTGTCCGAAGTCGCGACGGTGAAGCCCGGCGAGCCGTTCTGGGTCGGCCTGCGCCAGACCCTGCGGCCGAAGTGGCACACCTACTGGAAGAACCCGGGCGAATCGGGACTGCCGACCGAGATCGCGTGGAAGCTGCCGGACGGCGCCAAGGCCGATCCGATCGTCTGGCCGGCGCCGATGCGCTTCGATATCGGCGGCGTCATCAATTACGGCTTCAAGGACGAGTCGGTGCTGCTGGTGCGCATCACGCCGCCGGCCAACCTCACGGGCCCGATGACGGTCGCCGCCGAAGCCAACTGGCTGGTCTGCGAGGATGTCTGCATCCCCGAGGAGGGCAAGTTCGAGCTGGTGCTGCCGAGCGGCACTGCTGCGACGCCGGCCTCGCCCGAGACGCGCGCGGTGTTCGAGCAGGCACGCCGCGCGGTGCCGACGGCGAGCCCGTGGCCCGCGCGTTATGGCGTGTCGAAGGCCGGCGATCCGACCCTGCTGGTCGAAGCCAAGGGCCTGAAGGCCGACGCGGTCGGCGACATCTATTTCTTCCCGGCCGAATGGGGCCCGATCGCCACCATGGCCAAGCAGACTGCCACGGTCACGGCCGAGGGCATCCGCATCCCGCTGAAGAGGGGCGACGCCAAGACCCCGATGCCCGCCGAACTCGCCGGCACGCTGGTCCTCACCGAGAAGACCGCCGACGGCAGCGTGAAGCAGGCCTTCGATCTCTCGGCCAAGCTCGATCCCGCCTTCGTGCCGACCGGCTCGTCGGTGTCGCTCGCCAACGCCGTGGGCGCCGAGGAAATCTCGCTGGTCCAGGCGCTGCTGTTCGCGCTGCTGGGCGGCCTGATCCTGAACCTGATGCCCTGCGTGTTCCCGGTGCTCGCCATGAAGGCCGCGGCCTTTGCGCGCCTCGCCGGCCACGAGCAGAGCGCGATGCGCCGCGACGGCATCGCCTACACGGCCGGCGTGCTGATCTCGTTTGCCGCCATGGCCGGCGCGGTGATCGCGATCCGCTCGGCCGCGGGCGAGGTGAGCTGGGGCTTCCAGTTCCAGTCGCCGGTCTTCTCGCTGCTGATCGCCTATCTCTTCTTCGTGGTCGGCCTCAACCTCTCCGGCGTGTTCGAGGTCGGCGGACGCCTGGCCGGCGTCGGCCAGGGCCTGGTCTCGCGCGGCGGCACCACCGGCGCCTTCTTCACCGGCGTACTGGCGGTGATCGTGGCGACACCCTGCACCGCGCCGTTCATGGCCGCGGCCTTGGGCTTTGCCTTGAGCCAGCCCGCGCCCGCCACCGTGGCGGTGCTGCTGGCGATGGGCCTCGGTCTTGCCCTTCCCTATCTGGCGCTGTCGATGACGCCGGCGCTGCAGCGGCTGATGCCGCGGCCCGGCGCCTGGATGGACCGGCTGCGCCAGTTCCTTGCCTTCCCGATGTACGCCTCCGCCGTCTGGATGATCTGGGTGCTAACCCAGCAGACCGGCGCCGACGGCGTGCTCTACGCGCTGGGCGGCATGATCCTGATCGCCTTCGCGATCTGGCTGTTGCGGATCGGCAGCGGCGCCTCGGCCGGCACTTGGGTGCGCCGTGGTCTCGCGGCCGCCGCCGTGCTGCTGGCCTTCGCCGCAACCCTGAAGCTCGACGATAGTCCCGCGACCGCCGCCTCGGCGTCGGGCAGTCCAAGCGCAGGCGTCAGCTTCGACGGCTGGGAGCGCTTCTCGCGCGCCCGCATGGCCGAGGCCGTGGCCGCCGGCAAGCCGGTGTTCGTGGACTTCACCGCCGCCTGGTGCATTACTTGCTTGGTGAATGAGCGTGTCGCGCTCGAAATCCCTGCCGTCCGCAAGGCTTTCGAGCAGGCCGGTGTGGTCAAGCTCAAGGGCGACTGGACCAATCGCGATGCCGAGATCACCGGGGTCCTCAAGGAACTCGGCCGCGCGGGTGTTCCGCTCTATCTGTTCTGGGCGCCGGGCGCGGATCGACCGAAGATCCTGCCGCAGGTCCTCACCGAGTCGCTGATCCTGTCGGAGTTGTCGTCAATCCAACAAGCAAAGCGTTGAGGAGGTCATCATGTCGAAGCTGAACGTTCACCGTCGTTCCCTGCTGCTCGGCAGCGCCGCGATTGCCATCGCTCCGGCCGCCGCCTTCGCAACCACCAGCCCCGACGTGGGCAAGCCCGCGCCGCAGTTCACCGGCGTCGACAGCAACGGCAAGACCTGGTCGCTGGCCGACCTAAAGGGCAAGATCGTCGTGCTCGAGACGACGAATCACGACTGCCCCTATGTGCGCAAGCACTACACGTCCGCCAACATGCAGGACCAGCAGCGCGAAGCCGCCGCCAAGGGCATCGTCTGGCTGACCGTCGCCTCCTCCGCCACCGGCGAGCAGGGCCATGTGACGGCGCAGCAGGCGAACGATCTCACCAAGAGCCGCAACGCCGCTCCGGCCGCCGTGCTGCTCGACCCGCAGAGCAAGGTCGCGCGCGCCTATGGCGCCACCGTGACGCCGCACATGTACATCATCGATGCCAACGGCACGCTGGTCTACAAGGGCGGCATCGACTCGATCCCGTCGTCCAACGTCGCCGACATTCCCAAGGCCACGCAGTATGTCCGCGTGGCGCTCGGCCAGGTGCAGGCCGGCCAGCAGGTCGCCGACTCCTCGACGCGCGCCTACGGCTGCACGCTGAAGTACCCGAAGACCTCGACCTGACGGACCGGCCATGCCGCACGACGGCTGGCATCCGCACGACGAGGAGCACCATCATCATCATCACGGCCCGCCGACCCGGCGGACCGTGCTGGCCGCGGCGGCCCTGTTGCCGTTCGGCGTGGCCAACGCGCAGACGGTCGATGCCGCCCAGCGCATCGCCGACGCGGCCAATCGCTTCCTGCTCTCGCTCGACGACGGCCAGCGCCAGAAGGCGATGATCGCCTTCGATTCGGCCAATCGCCTCGACTGGCATTACATCCCGCGCAGCCGCTCCGGTCTCGCTTTGGGCGAGATGCGACCCAACCAGGCCGATGCAGCCCGCGCGCTCTTCGCCTCGGTGCTGAACCAGCGCGGCCTTGAACTGCTTGACGGCGTGCGCCTGCTGGAAGGCGTGTTGCGCGAACAGCAGGGCAGCTTCCGCGATCCCGGCCGCTACTACGTTTCCGTCTTCGGCACGCCCGGCCGCTTCCCTTGGGGCTGGCGCTTCGAGGGCCATCACCTCTCGCTGAACGTGGCGCTGCCGGCCGCGGGCCATGTCTCCGTGACGCCGTTCTTCACCGGCGCCCATCCCGCCACGGTGCGCGACGGGCCGAATGCCGGCTTCCGCCTGCTGGGCGCCTCGGAGGATCTCGCGCGCCAGATCATGGCGGGCCTCAACGACCAGCAACGCAAGACCGCGATCATCGCCAACCGCTCGTTCGGCGAGATCGTGGCGAGCCCGCAGCGCGAACAGGATCTCGGCAGCTCGAAGGGCCTGCTGCTGGGTGAGATGACCGGCGCGCAACGCACGCTGGTCGAAGCGCTGATGGACCGTTTCCTCGGCACGCTCGCCGCCGACTTGTTAGCGCAGCAGAAGCAACGCGTGATGGAACAGGGGCTGGCGACCTTCCGCTTCGCCTGGGCGGGATCGCTGACGCCCGGCGAGGCGCATTATTTCCGGGTCCACGGCCCCGCGACCCTGATCGAGCACGACAATACCCAGAACGGCGCCAACCATGTCCACGCCGTCTGGCGCGACCTCGCCGCCGATTTCGGCCGCGATGCGCTGGCCGATCATTATCGCCAGCAGAAGCACCGCTGACGCAGGCTAGACGGCAGGTGTGACCGGGGCAGCGGACGGCGCCGGAGCGGCGGGCGCTGCCGGGACGGCCTGCGTCACGGGGGCGTTTGCGCCGTGCACGAGCTGGTGGATGAAGCCCAACTTCTCGATCGCGGGCACCGACAGCACGAACGGATAGAGGTCGGGCTGGCCCATGGCGCGGTTGAGACTGTTGAGCGCCAGCGACAGCGGCAGCCAACTGTCGATCAGCTGGCCGATCTCGACGGCGCGATAGGGATCGAAGTCGACACTCGCGTCCAGCTCCTCGCTCTTGGTCAGGCGCGGATGGGTCGAGAGGCCGAAGGCGCGCGCGATCTCGAGCGTGTCGACGATATGCAGGTAGTGCGCCCAGGTCTCGGCGAAATCCTCCCACGGATGAGAGGTCGCATACTGGCTGACGAAGCTGTCCTGCCAATCGGCGGGCGCCCCATTGGCGTAGTGGTTCTGCAGCGCCTGCCCGTAATCCTGGCTGTCGTCGCCAAACACGGCGCGGCACGCGTCGAGTTGCCCGCCGTCGCGCACCAGCCGGTCCCAATAGTAGTGGCCGATCTCGTGCCGGAAATGACCGATCAAGGTTCGGTAGGGCTCGTGCATGGCGACGCGGTTCTGTTCGCGGGCCGCATCGTCGGCCTCGGCCAGCGCCAGGGTGATCAACCCGTTGTCGTGGCCGGTCATGACGCGCGGCGCATTGGGATCGGGCATTTCGGCGAGGAAGTCGAAGGCCAGCCCGTTTTCCGGTGTTTCGACCTTGGTTGGCGTCGGTAGCTTGAAGCGCAGCAAGGAATAGAACATCCGGTGCTTGGCGATCTCGATCTTCTGCCAGTTGGCGAGGTTATCGGCGATCGACAGGTCGGGGATCATCCTGTTGTGCCGGCACGACAAACAGAAAGTCTCCGGTGAGGTCGATTCGACCAGCCAGTTGCAGGCGGCATGCTGCGCGTTGGCGCAAAACCGGTAAAGCACGTCCTTCGACGCCAGGGCGCGCCACAAGTCGCCTTCCGGCTCCAGCGCCGACAGGGTCGCGGCCTCGGGGACGTATCCGAGCTTGTGCCCGCATTTCACGCAGACATCGTTCTCGAAATACAGGATCTGCTGGCAGCTCTGGCATTTGAAGAGTTTCATCGCCGTCCCAACGCCCGACGCGGCCGGGTGTTGCCGAGCCATGCCGCCGCAGGGGGAACTTTGTGCCCCTCCCACTCGTTCACGCACCCAACGAGGAGAGAGTCCATGGGCGCGAAGACGGAAGCTCGAGAAGCGGCGCCCCCTGACGAGCCGGCCGCCGCGCCCGCCGTCCTCACCCATGGCGGCAAGGTCCTGCCCGCCGTCACCGTCGATACCTACAACGAGGAACTGCGCGACGAGGAAGGCTTCGTGGGCGACCGCGCCAGCCGCCGCGCCTTCCGCGCCATCCTGGCCGACTGGCGCGACCGGCTGAAGGAGCGCGGCGAGGATCCGTTCGGCGACCTGCCGATGGAGGAAATCTCCAAGTCCAAGCTCGACAAGATGCTGGGCAGCGCCGATCCGGTCTCCGCCGGCCTCGTCCACACAGTCGTGGAAGAGTTCGCTGGCGAACTGGCGACCGTCGTGCGCCGCTTCCTGCGGGTCCCGAGCTGGAAGGGCACGCAGCGCATCGTGATCGGCGGCGGCATGATCGCCAGCCGCATCGGCGAGCTGGCGATGGGACGGGCCAGCATCATGCTGGCGGCCGAAGGCGTCAGCATCGAACTGGTGGCCATCCAGAACCATCCCGATGAGGCCGGCCTGATCGGCGCGGTGCATCTCGCGCCGAGCTGGGTGATGGCTGGACACGACGCCATCCTGGCGGTCGACATCGGCGGCACCAACGTGCGCGCGGGCGTCGTCGAGCTCAACGCCGACAAGCGCGGCGAGATCAAGGAAGCCGACGTCTGGAAACGCCAACACTGGCGTCATGCCGACGACAAGCCCGAACGCGACGAGGCGATCGAGAAAATCGGCGCGATGATCAACAAGCTGATCGAGCGGGCGAGCGAGGAGAAGATCAAGCTCGCACCGTTCATGGGCATCGGCTGCCCCGGCTTGATCGACGAGCACGGCTTCATCCTGAAGGGCGGCCAGAACCTGCCGGGCAACTGGGAAGGCAAGGGCTTCAACCTCGCCGCCGCGCTCGGCCCTCACCTTCCAAAGGTGGGGGGCCACGACATCTTCATCCTGCTGCACAACGACGCCGTCGTTCAGGGCCTGAGCGAGGTCCCCAACATGAAGGATGTCGAGCACTGGGGCGTGATGACGATCGGCACCGGGCTGGGCAACGCGCGGTTCACGAACCGGGAGTGACCCGAAGAGTCATTGGAGCGCGCAACTCCAGTTGCGCTCATGAATCGCCGATCGACAAGACATGAGCGCCACTGGAGTGGCGCGCTCCGATGATCCCTACCCCATCTGGTATCCCGGCGTGGACTTCGAGATGGCGATCTCGGACTCGTCCATGTCGTCGATGATGCCTTCGAACAGTGGCGTCGTGAGATAGCGTTCGCCGGTGTCGGGCAGCATGCAGAGGATCACCGAGCCGGGCGCGGCGGTCTCGGCCACCTTCAATGCCACGGCGAAGGTCGAGCCGCCGGAGATGCCGGTGAAGATGCCTTCCTTCTGCGCCAGCGCCTTGGCCCACTTGATGCCCTCGGGGCCGGCGATCGGCAGGCGCTCGTCGAAGTATTTCTTGTCGATCGCTTCCTGCAGCACGAGCGGAATGAAGTCCGGCGTCCAACCCTGGATGGGATGCGGCTCGAACGCGGGATGGCTGACCGAGGGGGAACCGTCGGGCCCACGCTCCTGCGCCTTGCCGCTGCCGACGAGCTGGGCATTGGCCGGTTCGGTCAGGATGATCTTCGTCTCGGGCCGCTCCTTGCGCAGCACGCGGGCGACGCCGGTCACGGTGCCGCCGGTGCCGTAGCCGCTCACGAAATAGTCGAGCCGCTGGCCCTTGAAGTCGGCCAGGATCTCGCGCGCCGTGGTGCTCTCGTGGATCTCGGCATTGGCGTCGGTCTCGAACTGATGGGCCAGGAACCAGCCATTGGCCTTCGCGAGCTCGACGGCCTTCTGGTACATGCCGAAGCCCTTCTGGGCGCGCGGCGTCAGGATGACCTTGGCGCCCAGCATGCGCATCAGCTTGCGCCGCTCGATCGAGAAGCTGTCGGCCATGGTGACGACCAGAGGATAGCCCTTCTGGGCACAGACCATGGCGAGGCCGATGCCGGTGTTGCCGCTGGTCGCCTCGACCACGGTCTGGCCGGGCTTCAGGGTTCCATTGCGCTCGGCCGCCTCGATGATGTTGACGGCCAGGCGATCCTTCACCGAGCCACCGGGATTGAAGGCCTCGGCCTTCACGTAGATCGTGACGCCCTTGGGCGCGAGCGCATTGATGCGGATGCAGGGTGTGTCGCCGATCGTGTCGAGCACGTTGTCGTAAAGTCGACCGCGTCCCGCAGTGGTCCGGAGCTTGGCGCTCATATTCGTCTCCCTTTGGCTGGGCGCGAAGTCTACGACGGTTCGGTCATGCCGCAAAACCACCCACACCGGGCGCAGGGAGGTTGATGCACGAACCGTATCGTTCGCTTGGTTGTTCCGTATCGACACCAGGAAGAGTGTCCCTGCTCCATCCATCGGAGGGGGAAAACCAATGCCCAAACTGAAACTGAGCCGGCTATTGTCGGCGGCGGCGCTGCTGGCCGGCCTCGCAGGCGGCGCCCTGCCCGCCCGCGCGCAGGCAACGGCGCAACCCAATATCCTCGTCATCATGGGCGACGATATCGGGCTCTGGAACATCAGCGCCTACAATCGCGGCATGATGGGCTACCGCACGCCCAACATCGATCGCATTGCCAAGGAAGGCGCGATCTTCACCGACTATTACGGCCAGCAGAGCTGCACCGCCGGCCGCGCGGCCTTCATCACCGGCCAGTCGCCGATCCGCACCGGCTTGCTGAAGGTCGGCCTGCCCGGCACGCCGGAAGGCCTGTCGGAAAAGGACCCGACCATCGCCGACCTGCTGAAGGCCAAGGGTTATGCGACCGGCCAGTTCGGCAAGAACCACCTCGGCGACCGCAACGAGTTCCTGCCGACCGTGCACGGCTTCGACGAGTTCTTCGGCAATCTCTATCACCTCAACGCCGAGGAAGAGCCGGAGAACATCGATTACCCGAAGGACCCGACCTTCAAGGCCAAGTTCGGCCCGCGCGGCGTGCTGAAGTGCGTGACGCAGCCCAACGACACGCCGGGCGAGGATCCGCGCTTCGGCAAGTGGGGCAAGCAGAAGTGCGAGGATACCGGGCCGCTGACCAAGAAGCGCATGGAGACGGTCGACGAGGAATTCCTGGCCGCGTCGCTCGACTTCATCGACCGCGCCAACCGCGACAAGAAGCCGTTCTTCGTCTGGTCGAACTCCAGCCGCATGCACATCTGGACGCATCTCAAGCCCGCGTCCGAGGGCAAGACCGGGCTGGGCGTCTATGCCGACGGCATGGTCGAGCATGACGGCCATGTCGGCCAGCTCCTGAAGAAGCTCGACGACCTCGGCATCACCCAGAACACGATCGTGATCT
The DNA here is from genome assembly GCF_058806575.1 of Reyranella sp. GW821-FHT12G01. Taxonomy (NCBI): domain Bacteria; kingdom Pseudomonadati; phylum Pseudomonadota; class Alphaproteobacteria; order Hyphomicrobiales; family Reyranellaceae; genus Reyranella; species Reyranella sp. GW821-FHT12G01. Next base: position 1,150,814 of record NZ_JBXAPV010000001.1, on the reverse strand, counting down.
ACACGACCGACAACGGCGCCGAGGTCATGAGCTGGCCCGACGGCGGCACCACGCCGTTCCGCGGCGAGAAGAACACCAACTGGGAAGGCGGCTACCGCGTGCCCGCCATGGTGCGCTGGCCCGGACTCGTGAAGCCCGGCACCGAGATCAACGAGGTCTTCTCGTCCGAGGACTGGATGCAGACCCTGCTGGCCGCGGTCGGCGAGACCGACCTCAAGGCCAAGCTGATGGCCGGCGCCAGCTTCGGCCCCAAGACCTTCAAGGTCCATCTCGACGGCTACGACCAGCGCGAGCTCTTGAAGAACGGCGCGGGCAGCGCCCGCAAGGAGTTCTTCTACTGGACCGACGATGGCGGCCTGGCCGGCCTGCGCTACGACAAGTGGAAGCTCGCCTTCATGGAGCAGCGCAGCCACGGCTTCGACGTCTGGCAGGACCCGATGGTGACCCTGCGTGTGCCGAAGCTGTTCGACCTCAAGGCCGATCCGTTCGAGCGGGCCGACCACGAAGGCATGGGCTACGGCCGCTGGCGCCTCGACCGCATCTACCTGCTGGTGCCGGCACAGGCCTTCGTCAGCCGCTTCATCCAGACGCTGGCGGAGTTCCCGCCGCGGCAGAAGCCGGCCTCGTTCAACCTGCAGGGCGTGCTCGACAAGCTGAGCACCCCGCCGCAGGGCGTGAACTGACGTCGCCTAGAGGTCGAACTCGACGAAAACCGGCCAGTGGTCCGAGGCCACGATGCCGTGACCGATCCACGCCCTCTTCACCTTCGGTGAGAGGTCGTGGGTCACGAAGACATGGTCGATACGACCTTCGTGCGGGAAGGAATCGACCTCCTCCTCGCTGTTGCCCGCGGCGATCCAGGCATCGGCGAGGTTCATCGTGGTACCGAGCCGGCCGTAATAGCTCGTGTCGCCGCAGACCAGCGGATACTCCGGGTGCGCCGGCGTGAAATTGAAATCGCCGGCGAGGATGGCGGCGCGCGGCACTTCGGGCCGGCGCTCCTGGAACATGAAAGTCTCGCCCGCGGCGCTGTCCCAGGTCGCGCCGATCCTCTCGGCGTTCAGGACGGTCTCCATCAGCGCCCGAACCTGCGGCAGCCGCGTCTGCGGGCCGACATGGCTGAGGTGCACGCTGTAGACGCGGAGCGGTCCCGCCGGCGTCTCGATCGCCGCCTCGACGAAACCGCGCTGCAGGTCGAACCTGTCGATGAGCTGTGTCTTGGGCAGGAGATGCCCGCGCGCCCAGGCGATCGGCCAGCGCGAGATGACGGCGTTGCCGAAGCTGCGGCGGCGATTGGTGATCCGCCCCTCCGCATCGACCGAGCTCGCGTCGGACTCCATGGCGCCGTGATACCAGTGATAGCGATTGAGCCGGCCGGCGATCTCGGCGGTCTGGTCGGCGAAGCCGTTCTGCGGCCAGCCGGAGACGGCCTCCTGGATACAGACGATATCGGCCTCGGCCACCGCGTCGGCGATGCGGGCGACGTCGTACTTCTCGTCGGCGCCGACGCCGTAGTGGATGTTGTAGGTGCAGAACAGCACTTCGGATCCCATCGAATCATGTCGTTGACACATGCTTGTAGCCCGATTCGTCACTCCCCGGGTGACTTCCAATCGGAGGTTGTTAGTATTCATCCTTGGTGCAACGCCACGTAGGATGCGCCTTGTCTACCGATGAACTGGTCGTCGCGAATACATTGCTGGGCGCTTCGCTCGGCCTGAAGCTGGAGGAGCCTTTCAAGGTTTCCCAGAGCCGGCAGACCTGGCTGGTCAGCCGCGCGGGGCGTTCGTTCGTACTGAAGACCTGGTCGCCCGGCACCGGCGACAGGGAGACACAGGAAACGCCTTATCCGATCCTTGCCCATCGCTTTCTTACGTCGATGCGCAAGAGCAACGGCCGGCTGGTTTTGCCCGAATACATCTATGACGGATACGATCCCAAATCCGGCTGGTATGTCCTCCTCGGTCACATCGAGGGGCGGGATTTCCGCGACCGCTGGCACTATTTCAGGCCCGATCGCAGCGGCGGCATCAAGCTGGAGCCGGCGCACATCGACCTGGTGCTGGAGTTGATGCGCGATCTCCAGGAACTGCCGACGACGGAACTGCTGTCGGAAGGCCTGAAGAAGATCACGCACGATGTGGCGATTCGCGGCGTTCGCAAACGCCTGCGCGAGATGATCAACCGCAACCTGATCTCGCAGGACGATGGGCTGATCCTCGAGGGCGAGATCGTCTCGCTGAGCGGCTTCGACGACCGGACGAAACCCGTCATCGTCAGCAACGGCGATTTCCGCTTCCTCAATCTCGTCGAGGTTTCGCCGGCCCGCACGGCGATCATCGACTGGGATGGCGCCCAGGCCTCGACGTTCGAGAACGAGAACAGCGTCGCCTATCACTGGCTCCTGCTCTGGAACCGCCCCGACCTGCAGGAACGGCTGGTCGCCGGCGCCCGGGAAATGCTCGGCCTGGATCGCGACACGTTCAGGTCGGTGCTGTTCATCCGGTGCGTCATGCAGGCCCAGGTCTGTCGCGACCATCCCGAACAGCTCGCCGTGCACATCGCCCAGGCCATGCGCGTGCGGGACAGTCAGGGTTTCGACGCCATATGGAACTGAGAGCCACGCCGGCGCGGCTGAACATGTTCACTTGCGCGGATCGCAAGTACGAGGATTTCGCGCCGTCCTATATCGCGTCCTGCCTTTGGTCCAATCCCGACGTCACCGTGGAAATCGGTGTCGAGGACGTGGACCAGTTCATGAAGGCGCATGGCGGCGCCATCGCGCCCATCGCCAGGCACTTCGGGCAGGATTCGTTCCTGATACGAAAGGCCGATTTCCGGCGTCCCGACGGGCGGCGCATGTTGCCCAATTCCGTCCGCTACATCACCACGCCCGTCCTCGCGTCCGAATACGTCTATATCGGCGACATCGACATCATCGTGCTCGAACCCGGCATCCTCGACGCCCACTTGCGGCACATGGCGAAGACGGGACTGCCCTTCAGCAACATCATACGCAGGCCGGAAGAAGGCCAGGAGACGCGGTCGCGCCCGATGCGGCTGTCGGGCCTGCACTTCACGCGCTACGACGCCTACTACCCCTTGCCCGACTTCAGCGACCTGCAGGGCATCCGGATCAACGACGAGGCGCTGCTGGCCGTTCTGGTGCGCCGCAAGATCGGCGACTTCCCGCTCGACTTCAAACGCTTCCGTCCCCTGCACGGGATCCATGCGAGCCCGAACAGGTCGCCCGAACCCTCGGTGCGCGACGGCAGGAAGATCGGCGGCTGGGATATCGGCAAGCATCTCGCCGAGTGGGGTGAATTCCGCGACAGCGGCCTGTTCAAGGCCATGGAACCCCATCTCAGCCCGCGCATGACCGGGATCGTGGCCACGATCGACGGATACCGGTTGGGCGAACGCAAGGCGTCGCCCGATAGCGAAAGCGGCAAAGACGCCGGCAGCCTGTTCTCGATGTGAAAGGGCCTAGCGGTTGGCCTTGTGCTGCAGCCGTGGCGCCGCCATCGCATCGGCCAGCACCTTCTCGGCACCCTTGGCCTCGCTCACCGTGACGTGCAGGTCGTGCAGCAGCCCGTCCTGGATGCCGTAGATCCAGCCATGGATCGACAGGTCCTGGCCGCGCCGCCAGGCCTGCTTCACGATCGAGGTCTCGCAGACGTTGCGGACCTGCTCGATGACATTGATCTCGCACAGGGCGTCGACCTGCTGGCTCTTGTGCGGCTGGGCGACGATCGCCTTCTCGTGGCGGCGGCCGAGCACGTGGATGTCGTGCAGCCAGTTGTCGAGCAGGCCGAGCTCGTGGCTCTTGAGCGATGCCTTCACGCCGCCGCAGCCATAGTGGCCGCACACGACGACATGGCGCACCCGCAGCGCCTCGACGGCGTATTGCAGGACGGCCAGGCAGTTGAAGTCGACCATCATGACCTGGTTGGCGACGTTGCGGTGAACGAACACCTCGCCGGGCAGCATGCCGGTGATCTCGTTGGCCGGGACGCGGCTGTCGGAGCAGCCGATCCACAGCACGCGCGGCGCCTGCTGCTTGGCCAGCTTGTCGAAGAAGCCGGGATTCTCCTCCTCGATCCGCTTCGCCCAGGCACGATTGTTGGCGAAGAGGCCGTCGAGGAAATCCTGCTCGTCGGAATCAGCCATGACCGGACCTCTCAGCCGTACTGGTTGCGCAGCGTGCCGACGCCGTCGATCGCGATCTCGACCGTGGTGCCCGCCTTCATCGGCAGCACACCGAGCGAGGTGCCGCAGGCGATGACGTCGCCCGGCACCAGGGTCATGTCCTGCGAGATGCGGCTGACCAGTTCGGCCGGCGGGAAGATCATGTCGTCGACCCGATAGTTCTGGCGCTCGCGGCCGTTCACCAGCGTGCGCACCGTGAGCGATGCCGGATCGAGGCCGGTCGCGACGACCGGGCCGAAGACGCCGAAACCGTCGAAGTTCTTGGCCCGCGTCCATTGCGCGAAGGACGGGTCGCGCTGGAGCAGTTCCATCGCGGTCACATCGTTCACGCAGGTGTAGCCGAGGATGTGAGCCGCGGCCTCTTGCGGCGACACGCCCGAACAGGTCTTGCCGATCACGATGCCCAACTCGCCCTCGTAGGCGACGCGGCCGTCATAGGATTTCGGGACCGGGATCGGCTGGCCGTGCGCGGCGAAGCTGTTGGGCGCCTTCAGGAAGGTGAGCGGCTCGGCCGGGATCGCCCAGCCGTTCTTCTCGGCGGCGGCGCGGAAGTTGTTCCACAACGCCACCATCTTGGTGGGCTCGGTCGGCGTCAGCCACTTCGCATCGGCGACCGCGACCTCCTCGCCCGTCGCCGCGCCAAGCTCGAAGATCGTGCCTTCGTGCAGGCGAATCGTCTCGCCTTCGAGGACGCCGACGCGCGGACGACCGGCATGGTCGATACGTGCGAGCAGTGTCATGTCGCGTCGGCGATGCGCTTGCCGGTCTGCGAGTCGAACAGGTGGATGTGTCCGGGCTCGGCCTTGAAGCGACGCTTCTCGCCCGGCTGGGCCAGCACATGGCCGCCCTGACGCACGGTGACCAGCTCGCGCGCCTCGCCGAAGCGGCCGTGCAGCAGCGTGTCGGCGCCCAGCGGTTCGGCCAGCTCGATCTCGAATTCCAGCGCGCCGTCGGCCGCCGGATGCAGGTGCTCGGGCCGGATGCCGACCGCAACGGGCGTGCCCGCGGTCGCCGTGGTGGGCAGGCCGAGCGGCAAGGTCACGTGCACGGCGCCCGTACCGGCCAACTCGACCGCACGGCCGCCGTCGGAAACCTTGCCCGCCAGGAAGTTCATGGCCGGTGAGCCGATGAAGCCGGCGACGAATACCGACGCCGGACGCTCGTAAACGTCCATCGGCGTGCCGATCTGGTCGGCGACGCCCGCGTTCATGACGATCAGCCGGTCGGCGAGCGTCATCGCCTCGACCTGGTCGTGCGTCACGTAGATCGAGGTGACGTCGAGCTCGCGCTGCAGCCGCTTGATCTCGAGCCGCATCTGCACGCGCAGCTTGGCGTCGAGGTTGGACAGCGGCTCGTCGAACAGGAACACCGCGGGTTCGCGCACGATGGCACGGCCCATGGCGACCCGCTGGCGCTGGCCGCCGGAGAGCTGGCGCGGCTTGCGCTGCAACAGCGCGCCCAGTTCCAGGATCTTGGCGGCCTTCTGCACGCGCGTGTCGATCTCGGCCTTGGACAGGCCGCGGATCTTCAGGCCATAGGCCATGTTCTCGTAGACGCTGAAATGCGGATAGAGCGCGTAGTTCTGGAACACCATCGCGATATCGCGATCCTTCGGCTCCAGCTCATTCACGACCCGGTCGCCGATCGCGATCTCGCCGCCGGTGATGCGCTCCAGCCCCGCCACCATGCGCAGCAGGGTGGACTTGCCGCAGCCCGAGGGTCCGACGATGACGATGAACTCGCCGTCGGCGATCTCCATGTCGATGCCGTGGATGATCTCGAGCTTGTCGTAGCTCTTCTTGACGCCGCGCAGGTGGACTTGCGCCATGGCCTACTTCTCCGTCTCGACGAGGCCGCGCACGAACTGGCGCTGCATGAACACAACGACCAGCACCGGCGGCAGCATGGCGAGCATCGCCATGGCCATCAGCAGGTTCCAGCTCGGCACCGCGTCAACCACGTTGGCCTGGCGGGAGACCGTCATGACGACGGTGTAGTACTTCTCCTTGGTCGTGATGAGCAGCGGCCACAGGTACTGGTTCCAGCCGTAGATGAACTGGATGACGAACAGCGCGGCGATGGAGGTGCGGCTCATCGGCAGCAGGATGTCCCAGAAGAAGCGCATCGGCGAGGCACCGTCGACGCGGGCGGCCTCGGTGAGCTCGTCGGGCACGCTGAGGAAGAACTGCCGGAACAGGAAGGTGGCGGTGGCCGACGCGATCAGCGGGATGATCAATCCGCCATAGGTATCGAGCATGCCGAGGCTCGCGACGACGCCGTAGGTCGGCACGATGCGGACCTCCACCGGCAGCATCAGCGTCACGAAGATCGCCCAGAAGAAGGTCATGCGCAGCGGAAAGCGGAAGTAAACGATGGCGAACGCGGCGATGATCGAGATGGCGATCTTCCCGAGCGCCACCCCCAGCGCCATGATCATGCTGTTGGTCAGCGTGACGTAGAGCGGGACGGTGCCGCGCTTGCTGTTGTAACCGTCGACCAGCACTTCCTTGTAGTTCTCGATGAGGTGCGAACCGGGCCACAGCGGCACCGGCGGCTGCAGCATCGTCTGCTGGTCGTGGCTGGAGGCCACGAAGGTCATCCAGACCGGGAAGGCGATGACGACGAGGCCGATGATCAGCACGATATGGCTGAGCCAGGTCACGAAGGGCCGGTTCTCGACCATCAGTAATGCACCCGGCGCTCGATGAAGCGGAACTGCACGAAGGTGAGCGCGATGACGACGATCATCAGGATCACCGACTGGGCCGAGGAGCCGCCGAGATCCTGGCCGCGGAAGCCGTCATTGTAGACCTTCCACACCAGGATGTTGGTGGCCTGGCCGGGCCCGCCCTGGGTGAGCGAGCCCACGATGCCGAAGGTGCCGAAGAAGGCGTAGATGATGTTGATCACCAGCAGGAAGAAGCCGGTGGGCGACAGCAGCGGGAAGACGATGTCCCAGAAGCGCCGCCCCGGTCCCGCGCCGTCGATCGCCGCCGCCTCGATCAGCGACTTCGGGATCGACTGCAGGCCGGCGAGGAAGAACAGGAAATTGTAGCTGACCTGGCTCCAGACCGCGGCGATGACGACCAGGATCAGCGCCTGGTTGCCGTTCATCACGTAGTTGAAGTCGACGCCGACCTTGTGCAGCAGCCAGGCGACCACGCCGACCGACGGATTGAACAGGAAGCCCCACAGCACGCCGGCCACGGCGGGCGCCACGGCATAGGGCCAGACCAGGATCATCTTGTAGAGCGAGGCGCCGCGGATGACGCGGTCGGCCATCACGGCCAGCAGCAGGGAGACGGCGAGGCCGATCGAGGCGACCAGCGCGCTGAACACCAGGGTAAGTCGCACCGAGGCGAAATAGGCGCTGTCGTGGAACAGCGAGGTGAAGTTATCGAACCAGACGAACTTGGTATTGCCGCCGAACGCGTCCTCGGTCAGCACCGACTGGTAGATCGCCTGGCCCGACGGCCAGAAGAAGAAGACCAGGGTGATGACGATCTGCGGCGCCACCAGAAGGTAGGGCAGCCATCGTTCGTTGAAGGTGACGCGCTTTTCCATGACTTAGAGACGCACCCCGCTTTCAAGTCTCCTCTCCCCCGCCAGGGGGAGAGGAACCTGAAAAAAGAGCGCGGCCAAGGCCGGTCTTACTTGTTGGCCGCTTCGAACTTGCGAAGCTGTTCGTTGCCGCGCTTCACCGCGTCGTCGAGAGCGGTCTTGGCGTCCTTCTTGCCCGACCACACCGACTCGAGCTCCTCGTCGACGATGTCGCGGATCTGCACGAAGTTGCCGATGCGCAGGCCCTTCGAATTGGCCGTCGGCGGGTTGAGCGTCAGCTCCTTGACCGCGATGTCACGGCCCGGGAACTTCTTGTAGAAACCGTCCTTCTCCGTGGCTTCGTAGGCGCCGACCGTGATCGGCACATAGCCCGTCTCCTGGTGCCACTTGGCCTGCACCGGGGTGGTCGACAGGTAGGTCAGGAACTTGGCGACACCCTTGTATTCGGCGGCCGGACGGCCCTGCAGCACCCACAGCGTGGCGCCACCAATGATCGAGTTCTGCGGCTTGGCGATGACGTCGGGCGAGTAGGGCATCATGCCGATGCCGACCTTGTCCTGACCCAGCGCCTTCTCCGCGCCCGCGGCCGAACCGGACGAGCCGATACGGAACGCGCATTCGCCGCCGTTGAACAGCGAGTCCGACTTACCTTCGCGGCCGCCGTAGACGAAGGTCTTGTCCTTGGTCCACTCGGCCATCATCTGGATCAACTTGATACGCGGCGCATCGTTGAACTTCAGTTCGATATCGGTGCCGCCGAAGCCGTTGTCCTTGGTGGCGTAGGGCAGGTTGTGCCAGGCGCCGTAGTTCTCGATCAGCGTCCAGGTCTGCCACTGCGGCGTGAACCCGCACTTGGCGCCGGCCGCGACGGCCTTCTTCGCCATCTCGCCGAGTTCCGGCCAGGTCGTCGGGCCCTTGTTGGGATCGAGGCCGGCCTTCGCGAGCAGGTCCTTGTTCCAGTAGAGCACCGGCGTGGAGGAATTGAACGGCATCGACAGCAGCTTGCCGTCGGTCGTCGAGTAGTAGCCGTAGACCGGGCCGATATAGGCCTTGGGATCGAACGGCTCCTTGGCATCGGCCATCAGCTGATAGACCGGATAGATCGCGCCCTTGGCGGCCATCATGTTGGCGGTACCGACTTCGAACACCTGCACGATGTGCGGCGCCTGCTTGGCGCGGAAGGCGGCGATCGCGGCGGTCAGCGTCTCCGGATAGGAGCCCTTGTAGACCGCGTTGACCTTGTATTCGCTTTGCGACTTGTTGAAGCCGTCGGCCAGCGCATTGACCGTTTCACCCAGGTTGCCGCCCATGGCGTGCCAGAACTGGATCTCGGTCTGCGCGAACGCGGTCGACGCGCTCGCGAGAACCGCCGCAGCCGCGACGGAAGACAGCAGAATCCGTGTCATATCGAACAAACCTCCCAGAAAAATCCCCGGCGATGTATCGGCGGGCCGCAAGACTGCGATGTGTCTCTTTTGTTGCGGTCTGATGACAGTCCACCAAGACTGCGCAGGTAACGCAACCCCCAAATGGTCGATATTACTGAAGCGCCGCCAATATCACGTCGGGCGCGTCGCTGATGACGCACTGCACGCCCATGCCGACCAGCGCCCGGGCGACGTCGCCGTCGTTGATCGTGTAGACGCTGAGCAGGTAGCCGGCCTTGCGGATCTCGACGGCACGGACCGCCGTCAGCCGCTTGCCGCTGGTGTTGATGCCGACGGCCGACACGGCTTCGGCGCGGGCCTGCCAGTCGTCCTTCACCTCGTCGATCAGCAGCGCCCGCGCAAATTCGGGCGCGGCCTCACGGGCGGCGGCGAGCGAAGCGTCCTTGAAGCTCGACAGGAGCGGCGCCGGCAGCTTGGCCGGCCACGACTTGCGCAAGGTCGCGACCGTCACGCGCGCCGTCTCGGCCTCACTTCCCTCGCAGGGCTTGATCTCGACGTTGCAGCCCAGTCCCAGCTCGCCGAAGCAGGCGATCGCCTGCTCGAAGGTCGGCACCGAGGGCGGCAGCTCGGCAGCCCGTATTTCGGACGCCAGCCGGTCGACGCCGGTCGTCCGCTTGAGCGACGAATCGTGCATCACGATGGGCACGCCATCGGCCGTCAGCTTGACGTCGATCTCGACCCAGGTCGCGCCCCGGCGATGGGCTTCGCGGAACGAATCCAGCGTGTTTTCCGGCGCATAGGCCATGGCGCCGCGATGGCCGACGACTTTAGGCAGTTGCAGCATGAACGAATCCGAAGCTAACTCGGCTGTCGCAATAGCTTAACGCCTCGCTCCTGTCCCGTCCGATATCCATGTCCACCTTCCCCGACAAATTCCGCCTCGACGGCCGCACCGCCCTGATCACGGGCTCGGCCCGCGGCCTCGGCTGGGAAATGGCCAAGGGCCTGGCCGAGGCCGGCGCCCGCGTGATCCTGCATGGACGCTCGCACGAGAGGCTGGCGCCGCGGCTGGCCGAACTGCGCGCCGCCGGCCGGGCGACCGACGCGGTGGTGTTCGGGATGGCCGACCGGACCGCCATGAACCTGGCCCTCGCCGAGACCGGGCCGATCGACATCCTGATCCACAATGTCGGCGAGCGGGACCGCCGCCCCTTCACCGAGATCGAATCCCACGATTTCGCCCGGCTGGTCGATACCGACCTGTCGGCCGGGCAGGCGCTGATCAGGCTGGTCGTGCCGGGCATGGTCGAGCGCGGCTGGGGCCGGCTGATCCTCGTCACCTCGATCGCCGCCACGCTCGCGGCGCCCGGCGCCTCCTCCTACATCGCGGCCAAGGCAGGCCTCGCTGCGCTGGCCCGCGCGCTGGCCGGCGAACTCGGCGACAAGGGCATCACTTCCAACGCCATCTCGCCCGGCTTCTTCGCGACCGAGACCAACGAGGCGCTGATCGCCTCGCCGGCCGGCGAGCGGATGCGGATGCGCTGTCCCGCCCGGCGCTGGGCCGACCCGTCGGAGATCGCCGGCGCCGCGATCTTCCTTGCTTCCCCGGCCGCCAGCTACGTCAACGGCCATACGCTCACCGTCGATGGTGGCGTCACCGCCACCTACATGGGCTGAAGAAGATCCGACACCTCCCCCCTCTCGCGGGCGCCCTCGCGCTCGGCCTCGCCTTGCCGGCGTTCGCTGCCAGCCCCGATGCACCGGCCATCGACGGCCGCCATCTCGGCCTCGCCTGGATGATCCCCTTCGTCGGCATCCTGCTGTCGATCGCCATCCTGCCGCTCGCGACGCCGAGCCTCTGGCATCATCACTTTGGAAAGGTCTCCGCCGCCTGGGCGGCGATGATCGTCGTGCCCTTCGCCGTGATCCATGGCATTCCGACGGCCGCCTACGAGATCATCCACCTGCTGCTGCTGGACTACATTCCCTTCATCGTGTTGCTGCTGGCGCTCTTCACCGTGACGGGCGGCATCCACATCAAGGGCAACCTGCACGGCTCGCCGTCGATGAACACCGCCCTGCTGGCGATCGGCACGGTGTTGGCGGGCTGGATGGGCACGACTGGCGCGTCGATGCTGCTGATCCGCCCGGTGATCCGCGCCAACGACGATCGCCGGCACAAGACGCACGTCTTCGTGTTCTTCATCTTCCTGGTGTCGAACATCGGCGGCGCGCTGACGCCGCTCGGCGATCCACCGCTGTTCCTGGGCTTCCTGAAAGGCGTCAGCTTCTTCTGGACGACGCAGCATCTGTTCCCGCAGATGCTGGTCTGCACCCTCGTCCTCCTGGCCCTGTTCTATGCGCTCGACACTTATTGGTACCGCAAGGAAGGCCATCTCAAGTCCGACCCGACGCCGGAAAAGCCGGTGCGCCTCGAAGGTGGCGCCAACATCATCCTGCTACTCGCCATCGTCGGCGTCGTGCTGATGAGCGGCACCTGGAATCCCGGCGTTCATTTCAGCGTCTTCCACGTGCCGCTCGAGCTCCAGAACGTGCTGCGCGACCTCGCGCTGGTGGCGATCTGCTTCCTGTCGTTGCGACTCACCTCGCGCAAGTCGCGCGCGGACAATGGCTTCAGCTGGGGACCGATGGCCGAGGTCGCCAAGCTGTTCGCCGGCATCTTCATCACCATCGCGCCGGCGCTCGCCATTCTCCGCGCCGGCAAGGACGGCGCGCTCGCGCCCCTGGTCGCCCTGGTGACGGGCCCGGACGGCCAGCCCAATGACGTCTGGTATTTCTGGCTGACCGGCATCCTGTCGAGCTTCCTCGACAACGCGCCGACCTATCTCGTGTTCTTCAACCTGGCCGGCGGCGATGCCGATCTGTTGATGGGAGCGCTTGCCGGCACCCTCGCGGCGATCTCCTGCGGCGCGGTGTTCATGGGCGCCAACTCCTATATCGGCAACGCACCCAACTTCATGGTCAAGGCGGTGGTCGAGGAAGCCGGCATCCGCATGCCGAGCTTCTTCGGCTACATGGCCTGGTCGTGCGGCATCCTCGTGCCGCTTTTCATCGTGCTGACTTTCATGTTCTTCCACTGAAGGGCCATCGATCACCGTGGACTCGCTGGCCGCCGCGTCGCTTCTGAAACACCTCTCGGTGCCCGAGATGGTCACGCGCCTCGCCGGCCATCCGGTCCGCATGGCGCGGCTGGCGAAGCTGATGTTGGACGGCGGCGAGGTGCAGCGCGCCGTCGAGCTCGCGCGCGAGGCACGCCGCATCGCCCCGGACGATCCCGAAGTCGAACGCATCGTCGGACTCGTCATGAGCCGCAGCGTGCCGGTCTGGCACCATGCCATCCTGGCCGACGACACCCGCAACGCGGCCTACGACGCGGCGCTGCGGCGCAACGTGCGGGCCGGGTCGCACGTCCTCGATATCGGCGCGGGATCGGGCCTTTTAGGCATGATGGCGGCGCGCGCCGGCGCGGCCCATGTGGTGAGCTGCGAATTCAACAGCGCCACGGCCGCGACCGCCGCGGGGATCGTCGAGCGCAACGGCTTCGCCGATCGCGTGAGCGTCGTCTGCAAGCATTCGCGCGATCTCGCGATCGGCGCCGACCTTCCCAGGCCCGTCGACATCCTCGTGTCGGAGATCGTCACCAACGACCTGCTGGGCGAGGACGTGCTCGGCTGCCTCGAGGACGCGGTCGGACGGCTGACACAACCCGCCGCCTGCATCATTCCCTCGCACGGCGCCGTTCGCATCGCTCTCGCCCATTACGGCAAGCTCGCGCGCAAACAGGTCGAGTCGGTCCAGGGGTTCGACCTGTCGCCGATGAATGTGCTGGGCGGGCGCATCGGCCTGTCGATCGGGAACGAAGCGCTCGAGCTCAGGAGCGAACCGGCCGATCTTTTCAGCTTCGACTTCAGCTCGGGCGGCCCCTTCGAAAACCATCGCGCATCGGCCTGCCTCACCAGCACCGGCGGCCCGGTCAACGGCATCGCCCAGTGGATCTGGCTGCGGATGGACGCCGAGGGCACCTACGAGAACAGGCCGGCGCCGGGGGCGTCCTCGTGCTGGGCCGTGATGTTCCAGCCCCTGCCCTCTGTCATGGAGTCGCGCCCGGGCGAGCAGGTGGTCGTGCACGGCGGCCGGGACCGGACGTCGCTCTGGCTGTGGACCGGGTCGGATTCATAGGAATCCCGCAAAATTGCCAGTAATTCCAACGGCCTAGCGGACAAGAAACCGCAGAGGCTACCGGCGCATTTCCTCTAGAATGGGAAAAGCCTCCCGATCCTTGGCACACCCAGGCCCGCCCTCTCGTACCGAGGACGCCAAGCATCGAGGCGAAAAGCTGTAGAACGACCCCGTGGCCCACGCCGTAAGCGCCTTCTCCTACCGTTCCGACCGCATGTCGCCCGTCGCCCTGGCGATGGCGATCCTGCTGCACGTGCTGGTGGCCGCGGTCCTGTGGTGGCTGTCGCAGCAGCGAACGCCGGTGCCGCCGGTCGAGGAAGCGATCGAGGTCTCCTTCGAGCAGCCGAAACCGCCAGAACCGGAGCCGCCGAAGGCCGAGGCCCCGAAGCCGGAACCGCCGAAGCCGGAGCCGCCCAAGCCCGAACCGCCGAAGCCACCACCACCCCAGCAGGCCCAGCAGCCGCCGACACCGCCAGCGCCGCCGGTCGACTACGCCCTGGCACCGCCGGCGCCGATCGTGGACGACAAGCGGACGCAGGCTCCGCCGACCGATCAGGTGTCGAAGGAGCCCCCCGCACCGCCGCCGCCGCCCGAGCGCGAGGCCTCGAAGGAGTTTCCGCAGCTGGAGGCCGCCCCTCCGCCGCCGACGCCCACGCCACCGGTCGAGACCAGCGTGCAGCCGCCTCCGCCGGCGACGCCGGCCGAGAAGCCGATCGACGTGCCGACCGAGAACGGTCTGAAGAAGGCGCCCGAGCAGCCGCCGCCGCCCGCGCCGCAGGCAACGCCGACGCCGCCTCAACCGCAGCCTCAGCCGCAGGCCAAGCCGCCCGAGCCTGCGCCGACGCCCAAGCCCATGCCGCAGCAGCAGGCGCTGGCGACGCCGCCGGGCAAGCCGCCGCCTGCGCCCAAGCCGGAGCTAAAACCCTCGCCGCTCGCCACGACGCCGAGCAAGCGGCCTCCGTCGGCATCGTCGAAGGAGCCGCCGTCGCCCCATCCCTTCGTCAATCCGGCGGATGCCTATTCGCGCGCCAAGATCACCGACAACTACCTGGCCCAGGTCGTCCGCAAGCTCGTGGGCTATCGATACACGGCCAGCAACACGAAGGCACAGCAAGGCAGGACCGTCGTGCAGATCGTCATCGCCCGCGACGGCCGGCTGCTCGATGTCCGCGTCGTGCAGTCGAGTGGGTTGCCGGAGTTCGACAACGGCGTGATGGCCGGCGTGCGGGCGGGCTCGCCCTATCCGCCGGTTCCAGCCGAGATCAAGGGCGACCCCGCGTCCTTCACGGTGCCGCTGGTGTCGTACCGGGGGCCGTGACCTCCCGCTTCTCGCGGCTTCAGTTCTTCTTGCTGATGTTCCAGACCATGGCCACGGGGCCCGGCAGCCAGCCTTCGAGCCTGTCCTTGCGATAGGCGCCGAAGGCCTTGTACTGGCCGAGCGGAACGAAGATGCCCTGGTCCATGAAGCGATCGGAAATCGCGAAGCCGATTTCCTTGCGCTTGGCCGGATCGCCTTCCTTGAGGAAGGCCGTGCGCAGCTTCTCGATCTCGGGATCGCAGGGCCAGCCGAACCAGGCCTTCTCGCAGGTCGCGGCGGCGTAGCCGCTGGTGCCGGGATTGTCGACGTCGATGGTGATGTTGGTCGTGAAGAAGATGTTCCAGCCACCCTGGGCCGGCGGCTCCTTGCGCGCGCGCCGTGAGATCACGCTCTGCCAATCCATCGCCAGCATCTCGACCTTGAAGCCGGCGCGCTCGAGCTGCTGCTTGGCGACCGGCGGGAACTGGTTGGACGAGGCGAGATCGGTTTGGTGCAGCATCGTGATCGGCGTGCCGTCGTAGCCCGACTCCTTCAGGAGGGCCCGCGCCTTCTCCAGGTTGGGCTTGATCAGGAAATCGCCGTACTCCTTGCCGTAGATCGTGCCGCAGATGAACGGCGCGTTGCACACCTTGTAGATCTCGGGTTCGCCATACTGCGCCCGCAGCAGATCCTCCTGCGCGATCGCATACATCGCGGCCTGACGCGCCTTCGGATTGTTGAACGGCGGTTGCAGGTGGTTGAAGCGCATCAGTGCCTGCGAGCCGAGCGCGTTCCAGCCGTACAGTTCGACGTTCTTCGCAGCCCGGAGCAGCGGAAACAGATCGGGCGGCGGCGTCTCGATGAGATCGATCTCGCCCGCGATCAGCGCATTGGCCGCCGTGCTGGGGTCGGGAATGGCCAGCCACTCGACCCGGTCGACCTTCACGACCTTGCCGCCAGCCAGCAGCGACGGCGGCTCGGCACGCGGCTTGTACTTCGTGTTCTTCACGTAGACGACGCGCTCGCCGGCCTTCCACTCGTCCTTCTTGAAGATGAAGGGGCCCGAGCCGGTATAGTCCTCGATCTGCTTGTTGGGATCGGTGTCGGCCACCCTCTTGGGCATCATGAAGGGCACGCTCGACCCCACCTTGCCCAGCGCCTCCAGCACCAGACCGAACGGCTCCTTCAGGGTGAGGACGAAGGTCTTGTCATCGACGGCCTTCATGTCGGCCATCGCCTTCATCAGCACCTGGCCATATCCGTCGCGCGCGCCCCAGCGCTTGATCGAGGCGATGCAATCCTCGGACGTGACGGGCTTGCCGTCGTGCCATTCCAGGCCATCGCGCAAGGTGATCGTGTAGGTGAGCTTGTCGTCGGAGACGGTGTACTTCTCCGCCATCTGCGGCTGGATCTTGAAATCGGCGTCCGTGGCGAACAGCACGTCGTAGATCATGTAGCCGTGGTTGCGGCTGATGTTCGCCGTCGTCCAGATCGGATCGAGGATCTTGATGTCGGCGTGCGACACCATCCGGAGCGTCGTCTGGGCCGCTGCCGGTCCCACCGCCCCGGCCGCCCATCCGAACGCCATCGCCGCGACCGCTGCAAACTTGTGCAAATGGGCCATGAGTCACCCCCTTTGCCTGTCACGGACCGTGCCCGGCAGGCTGCCAGTTCCCCTCACAAGCCATGCAATGCGCGTGCCGCTCGGCCGGCTACCTGGGTAGGCGGACGGGGCGCTTCTTCATCGGGGAACGGGCCGGCATCAGATAGCCCTCCAGCAAGCGCGCGACTTCTTCGATGAAGAGATCGCGGTCGCCGGCCAGCGCATCGGGCTTGTTGATGACGAACTCGTGCGTCAGGGCTTCGACGGCCGTTACGCCGATATAGGTCGCGGCGTCGAGATCGCGGACCGAGATCTCCGACCGGCGTGACTCCAGGTACGTCCTGACCATCAGGAAGGTTTCCTGCTGAAGCGCCTCGATCTTGGCGAGCTGGCCCATGCGCGGCACCTGCTCGGCGAAGATGCGATGCAGGGCAGCATCGACCAGATGGGCGTCGACCGATGCCTTGACCAGCTTGCGGATCGCCGTCGCCAGGTCGAGCGAGGCGACTTCATTGAGGGCGCCGCGCAGCAGCGTGAGCATCTCGCGGTTGTGGCGCGCGACGAGCGCCGCGACGAGTGCTTCCTTGTTCGGGAAGTACTGATAGAGCGAGCCGATGCTCACGCCGGCCGCGGCGGCAATCCGGTTCGTGCTGGCGCGATCGTATCCCTCGCGCGTGAGAACGCGAGCGGTCGCATCCAGCAGCGTCTCCACCATCGCCTGGGATCGCTTCTGCGAGGCCGATTTCCTCGGGGTCGTGGGGATTGCGCGCGCCATAAGACACCCAGCCGCCAATGCGAGTAGACAATACGAGCCATAGCTCGCAAATTCTGGACATGCAACGCCTCGCCGTCCTCCCGCACCGACCGAAAGGCATCGCGATGTTCACCCTGCCCTATCGCACGCTGATGCACTTCAAGCGCTGGGCGACCAACGGCCTCAACGGAGTCGTTGCCGAACATCTCGACGGCATTGCCGCGGATGATCGGTTCGTGATCACGAGGCTGCTCGACCATATCCAGGTCGTCGACGAGATCTTCTGCAGCAATCTCGAATCGCGCCCTCACGGCCATCGTGCGGCGCGCTCGGCCGAGATGCCGGCGTTCGATGCGCTGGCGAGCCGGGCCCGTTCGACCGCGGACTGGTATGCCGATTACGCCGACGCGCTGCTACCGGCGGAGGTCGACGAGGTGGTGGACTTCACCTTCGCCAACGGCGAGCCCGCGAGCATGACACGCGGCGAGATGCTCCTGCACGTGGCGATGCATGCCGCCGGGCATCGCGGTCAGGTCGCGATCCTGCTGCAGAAGAACGGCATCCAGCCCTTTCCAGACCGGATCACCGATTTCCTGAAAGCCTCGCCGCAGTAACACGGTCGGAGCCGCCCTTGTCTGCGGTGACATAGTCCGTTTCAATGGGCAGAGAGTTGGCCTGACCACGATCCTGACCCTGCTCGCCATTGCGGCCGAGGAGACAGAATGAGGAATAGGCATTTGCGATATCGGCACGCAAGGCCGGCGCGGTAACGACATGGCCGATCGCACTCCCGCTTCCGCCCAAAGCGATGGTTCGCCCGGAGAGACTCGCTTTGCCAGCCGGTTCGACGAGGCGGCGTGGGCAAGTTCTGAGGCAAGCACGGCACTACCGGTCCTGAGCGAGGTCGAGGAGAGAGAGGCAAGAGGGCGTGAGCTCCGAGCCGCATATGAACTTGCCCGGAAGCGCCGTCGTCAAACGATTGCGGCAAGCGCGATCGCCGCAATCATCCTGGCGCTGGGCGGCACGGCAACATGGATCTTCAGGGAGCTGGCGGTAACGCGCGAAAGCCAGGTCGCGCAGCTCGAGTATGAGAACGCCGTTCTCTCGAGGTTGCTTCGCCAGGAGTACCAGCAGCGTTTCGACGCCGCGAGAGTGCCTGCGGCACGCCAGGAAATCGTCGCGCAAAGCGTCAAGAAGATCCTGAGCAATCGCGCCCGGTATGAACGCCTGACGAAGTCGACGACGATGCCCTGGTACTTCCTCGCGATCATTCATGGACTGGAAGCCGACTTCAGATTCGATGCGCACCTCCATAACGGCGACCCGCTGACAGCCCGTACGGTCCGTGTGCCGGCGGGGCGGCCGGCCCAGGGCAAACCGCCTTTCAGCTGGGAGGAAAGTGCGATGGATGCCATCGCGATCAATCGCTACGACAAGTGGAACGATTGGAGCATTGCCGGAATGCTCGTCGTTTGGGAACGCTACAACGGCCTTGGCTATCGGCACTACGGCGTCAACTCGCCGTATGTATGGGCGTGCACCGACCTCTATGCGAAGGGTCGCTTCGTCGCCGACGGAAAGTACGATGCCAATGCCGAATCCAGGCAATGCGGTGCGGTCGCATTGCTGAAGGGACTGATCGCGACGGGTCAGGTCTCACCCCCGCCGGGTCCGAGATAGGCGCCAATAGAGGCGCGCACTCATGGAAAGGGCCCGACGGCAGGCGTGCCGTCGAGCCCTCAATGTCGCTTCAACCCCAGGCGATTGCCTGACGTTCCCGTCAAACCACCCGGAAGTTCTTGAACTGCCAGGGGTCGGACTTGTCGAGGTCCTCGGGGAAGAGTTCGCCGCGGCCCTGCAGCGGGGTCCAGTCGCTGTACTTGCCGACGACCGGGCCGAGATAGGGCATGCAGATCTCGAGGTTGCGCGCGAAGTCCATCTCGTCGGCCTCGACGATGCCCTCGTTGGGGTTCTCCAGCGCCCAGATCATGCCCGACAGCACCGGCGCCACGACCTGGATCGAGGTCGCGTTGTTGTAGGGCACGAGCTTGCGCGCCTCGTTGATATCGATCTGCGAGCCGTACCAGTAGGCACCCTTCTTGTGGCCCATCAGCAGCACGCCAAGCTCGTCGCGGCCCGACACCACCTCATCGACGATCAGGCGCTGGTGCTTCTGCTGCTTCAGGTTCTTACCGGCAAGCTCGTGCAGCGACATGATCGCTTGGTCGCACGGGTGATAGGCGTAGTGCACGGTCGGCCGGTAGACGACCTTCTTGCCGTCATGGACGGTCAGGTAGTCGGCGATCGAGATCGACTCGTTGTGCGTGATGATGAAGCCGTGGAACGGCCCCTCGATCGGCGTCCAGGTACGAACCTGCGTCACCGCGCCCGGGCGATTGAGGTAGATCGCGGCATCGCAGCCGAAGGTGTGGCGCTTGCCGTCGGGCGGCAGCGCCTTCTCGTGCGTGCCCCAGCCCATCTCGGCGGGCTGGCCGCCTTCGGAGATGAAGCCGTCGATCGACCAGGTGTTGACGAACTCGCCCACCTCTTTCGGGATCGCCGAGACTTGGGTGTCGCGCTCGGCAATATGGATCGTCTTGACGCCCAGGCGCTGGGCGAGCTTGCCCCAGCCCTCGCGCGTGGTCGGCACGGGCGCCTTCACGCCGGTGTCGCGGGCGATGTTCACCAGCGCCTGCTTGGCGAAGTGCGAGACCAGGCCCGGGTTGGCGCCGTGCGCGACGACGGCCGTCGTCCCGCCCTTGTGGCGCGACTTCAGCTTCAGCATCGTGTCGCGCAGCGCGTAGTTCGAGCGGCGCGACACCGACAGGTTCGGGTCGGAGTAGCCGCCCGGCCACGGCTCGATGCAGGTGTCGAGGTAAAGGACGCCCTTCTTCTGGCAGAGCTCGATCAGCGCCGTCGAGGCGACCTCGACGGAGAGGTTGAGCAGGAAGTCGCCCTGGCCCAGCCGGTTGTCGAGGGTCGAGCGCACGTTGGACTCGGTCAGGCGCTTCTCGACGAACTCGACGCCGTAGCGTTCGGCCTCGTCCTCGCCGCCGCGCATGTCGTCGGTGATGATGGTGATCTGCTCGGGCTTGATGCCGATGTGACGCAGGATCAGCGGCAGCACGCCCTGACCGATCGAGCCGAAGCCCACCATGACCAGGCGGCCATGGAAATCGAGATACTTCTTCGCGGCAGGCTTGCGTGCGGTCTTCTTCGCCATTTCAGCGTCCCCGTCCTTGTCACGAGCAGTCAGTAAAAACAGCAACGGGGCCTTTCTCAAGGCCCCGTCGTTCCGTACGCCCGAATTGTGTCAGTTCAGATGCAGACCGCCTTGAGCGGCGCGAAGCCATTGAACGCGACCGAGGAGTAGGTCGTCGTATAGGCGCCGGTCGAGAGGATCTCGACCTTGTCGCCCGGCTTCAGAGACAGAGGCATTTTGTACTCCGTCTTTTCGTAGAGGATGTCGGCCGAATCGCAGGTCGGGCCGGCCAGCACCACCGGGCCCATGCGCGTGCCCTCGCCGGGCGTGCGCAGGCGGTACTTGATGCTCTCGTCCATCGTCTCGGCGAGGCCGGAGAACTTGCCGATGTCGAGGTAGACCCAGCGCTTGCGGTCGCCCGCGGCCTTGCGCGAGACCAGCACGACCTCGCTCTGGATCACGCCGGCGTCGCCCACCATGGAGCGGCCCGGCTCGATGATGACCTCGGGCATGCGGTTGCCGAAGTGGCGCACCAGCGCGCGGGTCACCGCCTCGCAGTAGGCCTCGATGCCGCTCACTTCCGAGCGATAGCGCGCCGGGAAGCCGCCGCCCAGGTTGACCATGCGCAGGTCGACGCCCGCTTCGGCCAGCGCAAAGAACATCTGCGAGACCTGGCCCAGCGCCTTGTCCCACTGTTCGAGGTCGGTCTGCTGGCTGCCGACGTGGAAGGAGATGCCGTAGGCGTCGAGGCCCCAATCCTGGGCCTTGCGCAGCAGGTCCTTGGCCATCTCCGGCGCGCAGCCGAACTTCTTGCTGAGCGGCCACTCGGCGCCGCCGCAATCGACCAGCACGCGGCAGAACACGCGGGCGCCCGGCGCCACGCGGGCGAGCTTCTGCAGCTCCGCCTCGCTGTCGAAGGCGAACAGGCGCACGCCCTGCTGGTAGGCCCAGGCGATGTCCTTTTCCTTCTTGATCGTGTTGCCGAAGGAGATGCGGTCCATCGAGACGCCGGTCGCCTGGACCATCTCGATCTCGCCGCGGCTCGCGGTGTCGAACTTGGAACCGGCCGTCGCTAGACGAGCCAACACCTGTGCGGCCGGGTTCGCCTTCACGGCGTAGAAGATGTGCGCGGTCGGCAGCAGCTCGCGCATGCGGCGGAAGTTCGTCTCGACCACATCGAGGTCGATCACCAGGCACGGCGTCTCGGGCTGCTGCTCGCGGAGGTAACGGAAAATACGCTCGGTCATCGCTGGGGGGCTCCCCGTAGGAATAGTCAGTCAGTCAAACGAAGGATCGAACAACGACGTACGGCGCCAAGCGTGGCGCGATACGTCAGCCGATACTCGACTGAGCTAAAATCCGTTTATGCGGCTGAGCGAGGAAGGAGGCCCGAGCAAGGGTCGGGCAAATGACATAATAGCGGGGAACGCGCCCCGCGCGGTAAGCAACCATCTCAGAAGCTCCTTCCCGGACCCGGCTCGAAACCGGCACTGCCAAAAAGAACACTTTCCGTCGTTGCGTAACCACAGAGGGCCAGCGGCACGTGCGTTGGGCGTCTTGTATGAACGCTATCTACAACTAATCGACCTGGTTACAAGAAGAATCTGCCCCGCCTCGAAAATTTTCGGGCCGCTTGTGGTCGAATCGGCACATGCGTGTCAGGCGTGTGGCGCTTCAGACACGCGGCAATGACGAGCCGGGCAGCTTGATCGACGCCGCGAGCACGGTGAGAGGTGCCAGCATCACCGCCGAGCCGATGAGCGCGGTACGGACGTCGAAGAAGTTGGCGATCTTCCCCCACAGCAGCGCGCCCAGCACCATGGCGCCGAAGAACACCATCTGGTGGACCGCCATGCCGCGGGCCCGCATGTAGTTGGGCAGGATCATCTGCACTGAGGCGCCGTTGTTGGCGATGACCGTGATCCAGCAGGCGCCGTTGATGGCAACGACGGCGCCGACCACGATCGGCGTCATCGCCAGCGCCGCCACCATCGTGGCCGCCCCCGAGATGCCCATCGCCCAGATATTGGCGCGGTCCGAACCCAGCAAGCGGTTGACCGTGGGCAGCGAGAAGGCCGCGGCCACCGCCCCGATGCCGAACACGCCGTAGAGAATGCCGAAGTTGAACTCATCGAGGCCGAGTTCGAAGCGCCCGATCACCGGCAGCAAGGTGCCCATGGCGATGCCCGGCACGAAGAAGCAGAGACCGCGAGCGAAGATCGCCCGCAGCTCGGCCGAACCCCGGACGAAGGCGATGCCGGCCCGGGCCGCCTCGCCCAGGGTCTCGCGGCGCTGGGCGGCGCGCGCCTCGGCCGGCCGCTTCCAGGCCCGCATGGCAAGGATCACGCCGACATAGGTGAGCGAGTTGATGGCGAAGAGCAGGAAGACGCCCACGAGGCTCAGCAGCAACTGGCCGATCACCGGGCCGACGGTGCGGGCGAGGTTGAAGCCCGCGCTGTTCAGCGCGATGGCGGGGCGGAGCTGCGGGCCGGAGACGATCTCGGGCACCACAGCATGCCAGGCCGGGGCGTTCATGGCGTTGCCCAGCCCCATGCAGAAGGACAGCGCCAGCAGGTTCCAGTGGTTGAGCAGGCCGAAGAAGGCCAGCACTGCCAGCGTCGCGGCCACGCCCATCATCCAGATCTGGCAGCAGATGATGTAGCGGCGGCGGTCGAAGCGGTCGGCCAGGATGCCGGCGAAGAAGCAGAACAGGAACATCGGCAGGGTGCTGGCGGCGGCCAGCAGGGCCACGAAGATCGGCTCCTGCGTCAGGCTGGTCATTTCCCAGGCGGCGCCCGTGGTCTGCATCCAGCCGCCGACATTGGACATCAGGTTGGCGATCCACATCGCCAGGAACGACCGGTTGGCCAGCGGCGCGAAGGCCGACGGTGGTCTCGAAGGCGGCCTCGGAGACGCCGGCTCGTTCACCCCGCCAGCACCTTCTCGTAGATGCGATGGGTCTTGTAATGAACGCCGCCGACCGAGCGGATGATGTTGTTGGTCGCCTTGTTGTCCTCGAGAATCCAGCCCAGCTCGGCCGAGGTCTTGCCCAGCCGCTTGCCGTTCTGGCGCAGGTGATCGATGGCGATCATGGCGAGGCCGGCGCCCAGCAGCGGGTGATTGCGGTACTTCTTCTTCACGCCCATCAGCGGCACGCGGGTGCTGCCGACGCCCGCGATCTTGAGGCGCCACAAGAGCTTGGCGAGCTTCACCGGCCCCAGCTTGCCGTCGAACTCCTCGATCGCCTCGTAGAGGTTGGTCAGCGCCACGATGAAGGCGACGGTCTCGTCGTCGACATCCACGAACACCGCGAGCTCAGGGACAATTACCGGGCCGAACGCCTTGGAGGCATGATCGATCTCGGCCTGGGTGAAGGGCACGAAGCCCCAATTGTCGCTCCAGGCGTCGTTGAAGATGCCGACCAGGGTGCGGACCTCGGCATCGAACATCTTCATGTTGGCGGTGCGCACCTTGACCCGGCCCTCGAGGCCGCCGCGCGCCAGCAGCTTGGCGCCGATCGTCTCGGGCGCGTTCTGGACGTCGTAGTCGTAGGAGAAGACGTCCTTGGTCTTGGTGTAGCCGCAGGCCTCGACCCGAGGGCCAGCATAGGGCGGATCGTAGGGCACCATCAGGACCGGCCGGCTCTCGAAGCCGTGGACCAGCAGGCCCACCTCCTCGTTGACCGAGAGGCTGAACGGACCGGTCGCGCGCTTCATGCCCTTGTCGCGCAGCCATGCCTCGGCCGCGGCGAACAGCGCGGTGAAGATCGCCGGATCGTCCTCCGCCGCCAGGCAGCCGAAATTGCCGGTACTGTCGTTGTAGCGTTCGAGATGGGCGTGATCGATCTGCGCGGAGATGCGACCCACCACCTTGCCGGCCCGCCGCGCCAGGAAGAAGCCGACCTCGACATGCTGGAACAGCGGGTTCTTGCCCGGCGTGAAGGCTTCGCGGCGCTCGAGGTCGAGCGGCGCGATGTAGCCCTTGTGGCCGGCATAGAGGCGCCGGGGGAGCGCGATGAACGCGTTCAGGTCAGCCTTCGAGGCGACCGGGCTGACGACGATGTCGGACGAAGCCATTGCGCCTCACGCTGCCAGGGCGGCCGAGGCGCCGCTGTTGAACACGAGCCGGCCGTCGGGCTCGCATCCCGTGCCATCGGCCTTGAGGGCGCGGATGTCGACGGAGATGTGCCAGCCCGCGGTGTCCCGCTCGATGCCGATGAGATGATAGCGGGCGCGACCGTATTTGCTGCCGGGCGCGGCCGACGCCGATGTGACCCCGACCACGGGAATCGCACCGGCAGGCCCCGCGATGCGTGCGACCTCGCTGCGATGGTTGTGGCCGTGCAGCACGATCTCGCAGCCGACGCGACGGATCATCGCCTGGAAGGCGGCGGCGTCGGTCAGGCGCTTGAAGCGCGATTCGGTGGTGAGCGGCGGATGATGAATCATCACGACGCGGCAAAGTCCTTCGCGGCCGAGCTCGGCCAGCAGCTTCTCGGCAGCAGCGATCTGCGCCTCGCCCAGCGTGCCGGTCGCCAGCAGCGGTGGCTTCGGCAGGCCACTGTTCAGGCCGACCAGCGCGACCGGACCGCGCCGGCGCAACGTCGGGAAGACCTTGAAGTCGGCAGCGGGCGGCTGGCCGTCGCCGGCCATATAGGCGCCCCAGCGACCCAGCCCCTCGCCCCACTTCGTGGCGACATAGACATCGTGGTTGCCGGGGATGACCGTGACATGCTCGGGCGTGCCGAGACCTTCCAGCCACGTCGAGGCGCGCGCGAATTCGTCGGGCAGCGAGATGTTCACGAGATCGCCGGTCAGCGCGATATGGTCCGGCGCCTGGGCCTTGATGTCGGCCACGATGCCGGCCAGCGCCTCGGGGCGATGGAGCTGAACGCGGTTGCGCCACCAATTATAGTAGCCAGTCGCACGCTTCCCCAGCAGCTCGACGGCGCGCGCCGGCGGCATCGGCAGATGCGGATCGGACAGATGTGCGAGGGTGAACATGGCGGACGCGCCCCTAGCGGGCGCCGCCAACCACGCGGAGCGTGCGGTCGTCGAGGACGCCGAGCTGGCGGCCGATGCCCGCCATGACCTCGATCACGTGCTCGAGCTGTTCCTTGGTGTGGACGGCGCAGACCGAGCAGCGCAGCAGCGACACGCCGTTGGGCGTGGCCGGCGGCACGGCGACGTTCACGTAGATGCCGGCATCGAGCATGGCGCGCCAGAAGCCGATCGCGGTCATGGGATCGGGCAGGTGCACGCCGACCACCGGGCCGTGCTCGGGGCCGAGCTTGAAGCCCTTGGCGGCGAGACCTTCGTAGAGCGTGGAGACGTTGGCCCAGAGTTGCGTGCGCAGCTCGGGCTTGGCCTTCACGACCTTCAGCGCCTGACGCACCGAAGCGACGATCGACGGCGGCAGCGAGGCCGTGAACATGTAGGAGCGCACGGTGACACGCAGCACGTCGAAATCCGGATCGTCCGAGACGCAGTAGCCGCCGATGGCGCCCAGGGTCTTGGAGAAGGTGCCGACGATGAAATGGCAATCGTCGATCACGCCGGTCGATTCGCAGAGGCCGCGGCCGGTGTCGCCGAGCGCGCCCAGCGAATGGGCCTCGTCGACCAGCACATAGGCTTTGTATTTCTTGCAGACGTCGATGAACTCCCGCAGCGGCGCGCTGTCGCCCAGCATCGAATAGATGCCTTCGAGCACCACGACGCGGTTGCCCGGACGGTCGCCCAGACGGCGCAGGCGCGCATCGAGGCTGGAGGGATCGTTGTGCTTGAAGCGGACGACCTCGGCCTGGGTCATCTTGCAGGCGTCGTAGATCGAGGCGTGGCTGTCGGCGTCGATCAGCAGATGATCGCCCTCGCCCGCCAGGGTCGAGATCACGCCGAGATTGGCCTGGTAGCCGGTCGTGAAGACCATGCAGTGCTTCTTGCCGTAGAACGCGGCAATTTCCTGCTCGAGCAGCATATGCTCGGTGTAGCTGCCATTGGCGATGCGCGAGCCGGTCGTGCCCGTGCCTTCGGCGCGAATGGCTTCGACAGCCGCGTCCATGCAGCTCTGATCGAACGTCAGGCCGAAATAGTTGTTGGTGCCGACCAGCAGGGCCTTGCGGCCCTTGATGATCGCCTCGGTGGGCGACAGGACCCGTTCCATTTGAATCTGGAACGGGTCGTATCCCGTCGTCCGAACGTCCCGATAGGCCTCGAGCAGGCCCTTATGGCGATCGAACAGGCCCATGGCTAACGCCGGGCGCAGAGCTTCAGGATGGTGTCCGCGAGCTGGTCGACAGTGTGAATCTCGGCCACGACATTCATCGGGATCGAGATGTCGAAATGATCCTCGAGCTCCATGACCATGTCCATGATGGCCAACGAGTCGATGGTCAGATCCTTGGCGATCACCGTGCTGCCCGTGATCGGCCGCTCGCCGGTCTGGAACGGTGCCAGGTGATGGCAAATCTCGCTGATGACTTCACCACGCGACTGACCGCTGACGCGGGTCCGTTCGAGGGTCTCGGTCATGCCGTCAGTTTCGACGATCATTTGATGAGCTGTGCGCAAAACGCTCTCCAGGCCCGGGGGTGGGCGGTCACCTTGTGCCAAAACACTGATTCCGAGTGAAATGACAAATTGTTACGCCGTGTTTCACGCGACCTATAGCCAGCCTTTCGCCCGATACCACAAGATCGTGTCACGAAAGCCGGTCGCCAGGGTGTAACGGGGCTGTAGGCCAATCGCTGCGGCCAGCCGCCGATCCCCGGCGGACCAATCCGGATGGAAGATCTCGTTCACCTTCCCCCGGGTCAGGATCTGGGCATCGCCCCCCAGTGACTGCCGAATGCCGTTCCAGCCGGCGAGGCAGGCCATCACGCCGCGCGGCACGGCGATCCGCCAGGGCCGGCGGCCGCCCAGCGCCTCGCCCGCGGCCTTGGCCATCTCGGCGTAGGTATAGGTGTGGCCGTCGTCGACCTCGTAGATCGCGTCCGGCGGTGGCCGTTCCACGGTCAGCGCGAGCGCCTCGGCGAGGTCGGCGACATGAATGAGGGACAGGCGGGCACCCGTCAGCCGGGGCTGCGGCGCAATACCTGACTTGATCGCTCGGAAATAAGCCAGGGTCTCGCGGTCGCCCGGCCCATAGACCGCCGGCGCCCGGACGACCGCCCAAGGACCGCTGCGGGTGGCGATAACTGCCTCTCCAGCGCGCTTGCTCGCCCCGTAGGCAGAAAGCTGGGGCTCACGAGCGGCCAGGGAGGAGAGCAGGACCAGACGGGCGTCCGGGGCCAGCGCCGACAGGAGCGCGGCACTGTCCCGGTTCACGGGCAGGAAATCCCGGTCCTGGCGCGCCTTGATCAGCCCGGCGGCATGGACGACCGCATCCGCCCCCTCGACGAGCTGGCGCAGCGCGCCTTCCGAAGAGAGGTCGCCCAGGACCATGTCGGCGTCGACGCCGGCCAGCGACGGCAGCGGCGTCCAGCGGCGCACCAGCAGGCGCAGCCGCCAGCCGCGCCGCGCCAGCGCCGCCACGAGATGCGGCCCGACAAAACCGGTGGCCCCGGTCACCGCGACCAGCTTGGTCATGGCACCCGATCAGGCCGCGACGGGCTTCGGCGCGTAGAGGCCGGCGAGGTAATTGGCCTTGGTGCGGGTGCGCGACAGCTTGCCCGACGAGGTGGTGGGCAGGCCCAGGGTCGGCGGCACCAGCGCCACGTCGCAATCGACGGCGACCGCCTCGCGCACCGCACCGGCCACTTCGCGCGCGAGCGCTTCCCTCGCCTCATCGCCGGTCACGCGCGCCATCACGGCGACGACCACACGTTCGCCTTCGCCGGTGTCGACGGAGAAGGCCGCCGAGTCGCCCGCCTTCACGACGCGCGTGGCCTCGATCGCCCATTCGATGTCCTGCGGCCAGACGTTGCGGCCATTGACGATGATCAGGTCCTTGGCGCGCCCGGTGACGACGATCTCGCTGTTCAGCATGTAACCGAGGTCGCCGGTGTCGAGCCAACCGTCCGACAGGACTTCGCGGCTGGCGTCGGGATCGCCGTAGTATCCCGGCATGACGCTGGGACCGGACACGAAGATGCGTCCGACCGCGCGATCGGCCAGCACCGTGCCGTCCGGACCCCGCACTTCGAGACGGTGGTCGGGCAGCACGCGGCCGCAGATCACGAAACGGCGCGTGCGGTGACGATCCGTCGGATCCTGCGCCGGAACCGCGCGCTGCAGTTCGCCAAGCGCGGTACGATCGATGGTGTCGGAGCGCATCCCCGTACTGTGCGGGGAAAAGCTGACGGCGAGGCAGACCTCGGCCATGCCGTAGCTCGGGATGAAGGCGTTGCGGTTGAAGCCGAACGGCTCGAACGTCTCGGCAAAACGCTCCAGCACATCGGCCCGCACCATGTCGCCGCCGATTCCGGCGTGACGCCAGCTGCGCAGATCCAGATCGGCCGGGATCTGGGACGCGCCACGACGTACGGCCAGATCGTAACCGAAGCTCGGACTGTAGGAGATGGTGCCGCCGTTGCGCGCGATGACGTTCAGCCACTGCATCGGCCGGCGCGCGAAGTCGCGCGGCGTCAGATAGTCGATCGAGATCTGACAGGACAGCGGCGCGAACAGGAAACCGATCAGGCCCATGTCGTGATAGAGCGGCAGCCAGCTCACCGCGCGGTCGCCCTCGGCCATGTCCAGTCCGGCCGGTCCGACCATGCCCGCCAGGTTGGCCATCAATGCACGTTGCGTGATCTGCACGCCGTGCGGCTGGCGCGTGCTGCCCGACGAGAACTGGATGTAGCAAAGGTCGCCGGCCTCGAGCGGCCGCAGGTCGACCTGCTTCTCCGGCAAGGCATAGAGCGCATCCACGCCGCCATGCAGGCGAACGTCGGGAAACTCTCCCGCCGCATCGGCGAGATAGCCCGCGAGATCGTCGAGACCAACCGCGGCCACCGCGCCGGAGGTGGCGAGCTGGCGGCGAAGCTGGTCGAGATAGGCATCCTTGCTGCCGATGCCGATCGGGATGGAGACCGGCACCGGCACGAGGCCGGCATACTGGGCGCCGAAGAAGGCGTCGAAGAAGCCGGGCCAGGTGTCGGCCGTGATCAGGATGCGCTCACCGCGCGCGAAGCCCGCGCCGATCAGCTTGCGGGCAACGACATGGGCCCGCTCTCGGACCTCGCGCCACGGCAAGCCCGAGAGTTGCTCACCCTTGGCATTATAAAAGGTAGCCCCGGTGTCGCCCCGCGCCGCGTAGTCGAGCATCGCCGGCACCGACGAGAAGCCGGCGCGATGCAGGGCGAGCGTGGAATTGCGGGTCGGCAGCAATTTCATCGGAAGGCGCGTCGTAGCAGAGGGGTCGAGGGCCCTCAAGAAGCGCCCCGCCGCCCCCCCGCCCAAAGTTGACACACAAGGGGGCGGGTAAGATAGTGCCGGGCCCTCGCTAAAAGTCGGTGTTTCCATGGTGGAATCGCTGAAACGGCGGGGGTTTTTTGGTTTTTGAGGGAGGCTTGCTGTGATTACGGCTGTTATGCCGACGTACGGTCGCAAGGACGTCGTGTTCGAACGCGGAGAGGGCAACTATCTCTACGCGGTGGACGGCCGACGTTACTTGGACTTCACGTCCGGTATCGCCGTGAACGCGCTGGGCCACTGCCACCCGCACCTGGTCAAGACCCTGACCGAGCAGGGCTCCAAGCTCTGGCATACGTCGAACCTGTTCCGGGTCGGCAACGGCGAGAAGCTGGCCAAGCGGCTGGTCGAGAATTCGTTCGCCGACACGATGTTCTTCTGCAACTCCGGCGCGGAAGCCATCGAGGGCGGCATCAAGCTGATCCGCAAGTATCAGTACATGAACGGCCAGCCCAAGCGGTACAAGATCATCGCCTTCCAGGCGGCGTTCCACGGCCGCCTGCTGAACGCACTCGCCGCCACCGGCAACGAGAAGTACCTCGAAGGCTTCGGCCCGCCGGCGCCCGGCTATCGCCACGCGCCGCTCAACAACACCAACGTCGTGCGCGACATGGTGGATGACGAGACCGCCGGCATCCTGGTCGAGCCGATCCAGGGCGAAGGCGGCATCCGCGCCACCACCCCGCAGTTCCTGAAGGACCTGCGCGCGATCTGCGACGAGTTCGGCCTGTTGCTGTTCTACGACGAGATCCACACGGGTTTCGGCCGCACCGGCAAGATGTGGGGCTACGACTGGTCGGGCGTGAAGCCCGATGTCGCGGCGATCGCCAAGGGCATGGGCGGCGGCTTCCCGATCGGCGCCTTCATGGCGACCGAGAAGGCGGCGGTCGGCATGGTCCCCGGCACGCACGGCTCGACCTATGGCGGCAATCCGCTGGCCACCGGCGTGGCCAACGGCGTGCTCGACATCCTGCTGCAGCCGGGCTTCATCGACGGCGTGCGCGAGCGCGGTGAGTACCTGAAGGGCAAGCTCGAGGAACTCTGCAAGAAGCACCCCAAGGTGTTCGTCGAGCAGCGCGGCATGGGCTTCCTGCAGGGCCTGCAGTGCGCCCCGTCGGTTCCCGTGGGCGACATGGTGAACAAGCTCCAGTCGCTGGGCCTCCTGGTCCCGCCGGCCGGCGAAAACGTGGTCCGCATCTTCCCGGCCCTGATCGCCGACAAGGCGGCGCTCGACGAGGGCATCGCGATTCTTGGGCATGCGGCGGAGTCGTTCGAGGCGGCGGCGAAGGCCGCCGAGTAATCATGGCGACTCCCAAGCACTTCCTCGACCTCGACCAGGTCGATCCCAAGACGCTTCGCCAGATTCTCGATCGCGGCAAGGCGATGAAACAGGAACGGTCCAACGGCGGGCACGACAAGCCGCTGGCCGGCAAGACGCTCGCCATGATCTTCGAGAAGCCCTCGACCCGCACCCGCGTGTCGTTCGAAGTGGGCATGCGCGAGCTTGGCGGCGAGACGATCATGCTCGGCCGCACCGACACGCAGCTCGGCCGCGGCGAGACCATCGCCGACACCGCGCGCGTGCTCAGCCGTTACGTCGACATCATCATGATGCGCACCACCGTCGAGGAGAAACTCCTCGAGATGGCGAAGTACGCGACCGTGCCGGTGATCAACGGCCTCACCGACAAGACCCATCCCTGCCAGCTGATGGCCGACGTCATGACCTTCGAGGAGCATCGCGGCTCCATCCAGGGCAAGTCGGTGGTCTGGTCGGGCGACGGCAACAACATGGCGACGTCGTGGATCCATGCGGCCGTGCAGTTCGACTTCGAGCTGCGCATCGCCTGCCCGACCGAGCTGAAGCCGCCGGACGACGTGGTGCAGTGGGCGGAGAAGTCCAAGGGCCGCATCTCGATCGGCCATGACCCCGAGAAGCTGGTGAAGGACGCCGACTGCGTCGTCACCGACACCTGGGTGTCGATGGGCGACGAGGATCCGGACAGCCCGAGCGCCGCGCGACGCCACAACCTGCTGCGCGCCTATCAGGTCGACAAGCACCTGATGAAGCAGGCCAAGAAAGACGCGATCTTCATGCACTGCCTCCCCGCCCATCGCGGCGAGGAAGTGACCGCCGAGGTGATCGACGGTCCGCAGTCGGTCGTGTTCGACGAGGCCGAGAACCGCCTGCACGCCCAGAAGAGCATCCTGGCCTGGTGCCTGTCTTGAGTCCTGCGTCGGGAGGACTTCCTTCCGATGACTGGGACCGTGTCCTTCCTTTCCAGCTGGACGCGCTCGGCGTGCGCGGCCGGCTGGTCAGGCTGGGTCCCGCCCTCGACGAGGTGATCGAACGCCACGGCTATCCGCTTGCCGTGGCGCGGCCGCTCGCCGAGGCGATGGTGCTGTGCGCCACGCTCGCCACCTCGCTGAAATACGACGGCATCTTCACCCTGCAGTTGACGGGCGACGGACCGATCCGCCTGCTCGTCACCGATCTCACCAGCGACGGCGCGCTGCGCGGCTACGCGCAGTTCGATTCGTGGAAGCTCGCCATTGCGCTCGGCAGCGGCAACGAGGACGTCCCGGCGGGCTACATCCCGAAGCTGTTCGGCCAGGGCCGCCTCACCTTCACCGTCGACCAGGGCCAGCACACCGAGCGCTACCAGGGCGTCGTGCCGCTCGAGGGCGCGACGCTCGCGGATTGCGCCCACACCTATTTCCGCCAGTCCGAGCAGCTGCCGACCGGCATCAAGATCACCGCCCGCCGCAGCGAGGCGGACGGCAAGCACCACTGGCATGCCGCGTCGCTGATGGTGCAGCAGATGCCCGAGTTCGATGCCGGCCGTGTCGACATCGATGCCGAGCAGCGCGAGGACGACTGGCGCAAGGCCGTGATCCTGATGGCCTCGGCCACGGAGAAGGAAATGCTCGATCCGGCGCTGCCCGGCACGACCCTGCTGCATCGCCTGTTCCACCAGGAACAGCCGCGTGTCTTCGAACGCCGCGCCTTCGCCGCGCGCTGCCGCTGCAGCCGCGAGCGCATCGACAGCGTGCTGCGCTCGATCCGGCGCGAGGAACTCGGCGACCTGCGCGACAAGACCGGCCGCGTCTCGGTGAAGTGCGAGTTCTGCTCGACCGAATACGCCTACGACGACAACGATCTCGACCGGGTCTATGCGCCGGAGACCTAGTCTCCGAGCTGCTTGTCGTAGAACACCGACCATTTGACGTCGGCATAATCGAGCACCGGCCCGCAGCGCGTGAAGCCCGAGCGCTCATAGACTTTCCACGCGGCGTAATGCTGGTCGCCCGTCTCCAGCACGAGACGCTTCAGCCCGTCGGCCCGCGCCGCCGCTTCGATGCGCTCCATGATCTGCTCGCCGATCTTGCGGCCGCGATGGCTCGGCCGCGTGTACATGCGCTTCACCTCGCCGATCCCGTCGGCATGCCGCTTGAGCGCGCCGCACGCGACCGCCGCACCCTCTTCACGCGCGATGAAGACCGTGGTCTCCGCATCGGCCATCTGCTCGACGGTCAGGTGATGGCAATGTTCGGGTGGCGTCAGGGCGAGCAGCACCGTGTTCAGTTCTGCAACCAGCGTGCGGACCTCGTCCTGCAGCGGCGTTTCGACGGCGATGGTGATGGACATCGAAGACTCGAGCGCTCCCTCTTTTCTCGAGAGGCAGACTGCCTTGACGACTGTCTCTTTGTCACCTACGGCCAATCGCCCCGGTTGTCGTTTCTTCAAGGTCTCGATCGTGCCGAAGACGAAAAAGCTCAAGAAGCCTCAGCGGGTTCCCCGCGCCGTCCAGCTCGAGAAGACCCGCGCCGCTCTCGTTGCCGCCGCCGCCGAGATCGTCGGAGAGGAAGGCTACCAGGCCTGCTCGATCGCCAAGATCGCGGCACGCGCCGGTGTCGGACAGGGCACCTTCTACACCTACTTCGCCTCGCGCCAGGAGCTGTTCGACCAGTTGCTGCCCGAGTTGGGCGGCCAGCTTCGTTCGTTCATCCGCGACAAGACCAAGAGCTTCTCCTCGATGATCGAGTTCGAGGAGCTGTCCTTCGACGCGCTGTTCGAATTCCTCTACCAGGTGCCGGGCTATCACCGGATCTTCAGCGAGGCCGAGACGCTGGCGCAGGCGGCGTTCGACAAGCACCTGCGCGCCGCCCGCGCCGAATATGTGAAGGCGCTGAAGCGGGCGATGACCAACGGCGAACTGAAGGACTACGGCGAGGACGAGCTTGAAACGCTCGCCGTCATCCTGATCGCCCTGCGCAGCTTCATCGGCCCGCGCTTCCTCGCCGGCAAGAACCAGCGCCGCATGCCGCCCGGCATCCGCAAGACGTACCTCAAGTTCCTGACGCACGGGCTGGGCAGCCCGATGCGCGCGAGCGCACGCAAAGCCTGATACTCCCGTCGTCCCGAGCGGAGCGCAGCGTAGTCGAGGGACCTCTTTTCCCGTCGACACGCCGTGCGTCGGAAAAGAGGTCCCTCGACTACACCGCCCTACGGGCGGCTTCGCTCGGGACGACGGGCTGTTTCTATTTCTTCAGACGCTTCAGCGCCGCTTCGCGAACCTGCGAGAGCGTCGTGCGTGGGCTGACGTCGTCGGGGTCGGTCTTCACGTGGATGATCGACGGCAAGTTCGACGCGACGCAGCGCTCGAAGGCCGGCGCGAACTCGTCGGTCTTCACGACCGTTTCGCCATGGCCGCCGAAGGCGCGGGCGTAGGTCGCGAAGTCGGGATTGCGCAGCTCCGTGCCGATCGTGCGCGTCGGATACTCTCGCTCCTGGTGCATGCGGATCGTGCCGTACATGCTGTTGTCGACGACCACGACGATCACGTTGGCGCCATACTGGACCGCCGTCGCGAATTCCTGGCCGTTCATCAGGAAGCAGCCGTCGCCAGCGAAGGTAACGACCAGGCGGTTGGCCTGCACGATCTTGGCGGCGACGCCCGCCGGCACGCCGTAGCCCATGGCGCCGCTGGTCGGGGCGAGCTGCGAGCGCATGCCGCGATACTGGAAGAAGCGCGAGACCCAGCCGCTGTAATTGCCGGCGCCGTTGCTGATCAGTGCATCGTGCGGCAGCCGTTCGTTGAGCCAGCGCACGATCGCCACCATGTCGACCGCGCCGCGCGGCGGCATCGGCGCGATGCTCTCGAGATAGGCGTCGTTGCCTTCCTTGATTTTCGACGCCCACGGCCGGCGCGCCGCCGGCTTCATCGCCTTCGCAGCCTTCGCGAACTGCGCCATCCCTGAGTTGATCGGCAAGGTCGCGTGATAGACGCGGCCGAGCTCATCGGCGCCGCCATGGACATGGACCAGCCGCTGCTTCGGCACCGGCACTTCGAACAGCACATAGCTGCGCGTCGTCTGTTCGCCCAGCCGCGGCCCGATGGCCAGCACCAGGTCGGACTTCAGGATGCGCTCCTGCAGGTAGGCCGAGGCGCTGCTGCTCAGGTTGCCAAGATAGTTGGGATGCCGGTTGTCGATCAGGTCGGCGTTGCGGAAGGCCGTCGCGACCGGCAGCTCGTTGGCCTCGATGAAGGCGCGGATATCCTCGGTCGCCTTGACCGTCCAGCCGCCGCCGCCCAGCAGCACGATCGGATCGGTGGCTTCCTCGAGCAGCGCGCGCAGGCGGTCCATATCCTCGGGGTCGGGCGCGCCGCGCACGACCTTGTAGTGCGGCGCGTCGGGCACTTCGACGATGTCGGTCAGCATGTCTTCCGGCAACGCCAGCACGACCGGACCCGGCCGGCCTGACATGGCGCGATGGAAGGCCTGGCTGATCAGCTCGGGAATGCGCCGCGCATCCTCGATCTGGGCGACCCACTTGGTCATCGGGCCGAACATGCGGCGATAGTCGATCTCCTGGAACGCCTCGCGCTCCTCCTGGTCGCGCGCCACCTGGCCCACCAGAACGATCATCGGCGTCGAATCCTGGAAGCCGGTATGGACGCCGATGCTGGCGTTGGTGGCGCCGGGGCCGCGCGTCACGAAGCAGATGCCGGGCTTGCCGGTGAGCTTGCCATAGGCCTCCGCCATGTTCGCCGCACCGCCTTCCTGGCGGCAGATCACGAACTTGATGGCATTGCGCGCGTCATGCAGCGCGTCCAGCGCCGCGAGATAGCTCTCGCCCGGCACGCCGAACACGTGATCGACGCCGTGGATGACGAGCTGGTCGATCAGGACCTGGCCGCCGGTGCGGGCAGTCAGGTGCGATCCCGCTGAGGCGGGAGCCGAAGCAGACGACATGGGATTCTCCGAAAAGACGACTAAGACCGCCGATACCTATTAAAGGCGGGTTTTACATCTGCAGGCTGGCGAGATCGATCGGCAGGCCGAGCAGGAAGCGCCCGACATTCTCCAGATGCGCCTTGCGGCCCTGGAGCTGCTGGGTCACCGAATGCATGTCGCGGAAGCGGCGTTCGAACGGGCCGCTGCGCAGGATCGCGTGCGAACCGGCTGCGTCGTAGAGGATGTCGACGACTTCCTTGGCGGCATGGATGGTGAAGGTCGAGGCGAGTCGCAGCGTGACCCGCTGCTCCGGCGTCGGGCGCCCCGACTGCACCGCTGTCGCCCAGGCGTCGGCCATGCAGGCGCGCATGTAGCCGCGTGCGGATTCCCACTTGGCCTTGCACAGCGCCACTTCCGACTGAACCGCCGAGCTGTCGCGCAGCGAGCTGCGGCCCTCGCGCGGCGTCTTGTGGACTGCGAGTTCGAGGAAATCCTCCATGAAACCGCGCGCGATGCCCAGCGCCACGTGCGCGAAGCCCGACGAATAGATCAGCGTGCTGGCGTAGCGGTAATGCGGGCTCGTGTCCTTGCGGGTCGCTTCATCGTCGCGGATGACGCTGAACTCCGCCGGGATGAACAGGTCCTTGGCGACATAGGAATCGCTGCCGGTGCCGCGCAGGCCCACGACGTTCCAGTCCTTGCGGACGTCGACCTGTTCCTTGCGGAAGATGAAAGCGCGCAGATCGGCGCGGCCATCGGCCCGCATCCGCGGCTTGCCGTCGGGCTCGACGACCGGGCAGAGCGCGCCGAGCCACGTGGCGTGCCGGCTGCCACTTGCGAACGAGCCGCTGTAGTTCAGGCTGTAACCGCCCTCGACGGCAACGGCCTTGGCGCCCGGCGACGGGCCCCAGGCCAGCACGTCGGCCGGCGTGCCGAACACGCGCTTGGCCACCGCCGGATCGAGATTGCCCGCCACCATCGAGCAGCCCGAACCCTGGTTCACGCACCAGGCGGCACTCGCATCGTGACGCGCGATCTCCTCGACGACGTTGGTGTAGGTCAGCGGATCGAGCGCGCCGCCGTTCAGCCAGGCCGGCAGGACCATGCGGAACAGGCCGGCCGCGTGCATCTGCTCGACCAGCCGTGGATCGAGCTCGCCCACCACTTCCTGGTGGGCCTGCGCGTCCGCGAAAGCCGGCGCCAGCGCGCGGACGCGCTGGATGTAATCGACCGGGCCTGCCACCACTTCGGCTTCCGCCTTGGGCTTCGTCGCCATCTCGGATCCCCTTCGCGGCTGGATCAGTTGCGCGGCGCCATGGGCATGTTGCCCTTCCAGTCCGCCGGCTGCGGCTCGCTCGGCGAGAAATCGATCTCGACCTCGACCCCGTTCGGATCCGGGAAGAAGAGCTGCCAGGTCAGGAACGGCTCGGGCGCGCGGCTCAGCCGGTAGGTGATGTTGCGTTCCTTCAACCACGCCAGGGACTTGGCCATGTCCTCGCCCCAGAAGGCCATGTGGTCGAGAGCGCCGCGGCGCGGGTTCGGCATGGTCTTGACCTGGATGACGTGCAGGATCGGCTTGCCCTCGGCGCCATAGAGCCAGAAGCCGTTGACCGCGAAGTTCGGACGGTCGCCGGGATGCAGTCCGAGCTGCGCATAGAATTCCTTCGTCTCTTCCGGCTTGTCGGTGACGATCGTGAAATGGTCCATTCGACGAACGATGCTCATCGCCCTACTCCCTTTTGTGACCCCAATGGTGGGCGATCGGGGTGGGCGCGTCAACGAATCGAACCGCGGTTCGACTTTTCGCCGACATCTATTTGAGGCCCATTTTCACTGAGCGGATGATGCGCCGCACAAAGTCGAACGGCGGTTCGAGTTTTTCGTTTCTCCGTTGACTCGACCACTGCACGGCCGCAAGACTCCCGCTCGGCAACCAAGAAGAAAGAACCGGAGGAAACAGGTGGCAATCACCCGTCGCAGCGCAGTGCTGGGCGTCGCATCGACCGCAGGCCTCGGCCTTGCGTCTTCCGTTCGCGCCCAGGCCGATTTCCCCGACAAGCCCATCCGCTTCATCGTCCCCTTCGCGGCCGGCGGCACCATGGATGTCGTGGCGCGCACCGTCGGCAACGAGGCAAGCAAGATTCTCGGTCAACCCATCGTCGTCGAGAACCGGCCCGGTGCCGGCGGTTCGAGCGGACCCGCCACCGTCGCGACCGCCAAGCCCGATGGCTACACGCTGATGGTCGCCGCACCCACGCAGGTGCCGGTGGCGCTCGCGCTCAAGACCAAGACAGCCTACGACGCCGCGCGCGACTTCGTGCCGGTGACCAAGCTGGCCGAGGAAGCGCTGGTCGTCATGACCAGCCGCACGATTCCCGCCAGCACGCTTCCGGAGTTCATCGCCTATCTCAAGGCGAACCCCGGCAAGGTGAACTACTCCTCGGCCGGCGTCGGCTCGCTCGGCCATCTCGCGGGCGAGCTGTTCAAGGTGCGGACCGGCGTCGACATCCAGCACATTCCCTACAAGGGCGGTCCGGCCGGCACCTTTGCGCTGATCGCGGGCGATGTCGGCCTGTCGCTAACCTCCGCGGGCTCGGGCAGCGCCTATTTCGACAAGATCAACGTGCTGGCGTCGCTGGGCCAGAAGCGCATCTCGATCCTGCCCAATGTGCCAACCGCCCTCGAGCTGGGCGTGGCCGGCCTCATCGTGACCTCGTGGGCCGGCGTGTTCGCGCCCGCCGGTACGCCGCCCGCCGTCATCGCCAAGCTCGACGCCGCCTTCCGCAAGGCCCTCACCGCGCCCAGCGTCATAGAAACCTTCCAGCGCCTGGGCATCGAACCGGTCGGCCAGGCGACGGCGGATTTCACCCGTGCGCTGGAGCAGGACCTGAAGCTCTGGACCGAAGTCGTCGACCAGGCCCGCATCGTCATCGAATAGAGATCGAGGAGGCCTTCCCATGGCTCACATCCTCTCGCGCCGCGACTTCGGCGCCCTTCTGGCCCTTGGCGGCATCGCCGGCGCAACCGCCGCCTCGGCACAGGAGGCCTGGCCGACCGGCCCGGTGCGCATCATCGGCCTCGGCCAGCCCGGCAGCCTGTCCGACGTGATCGGCCGCATCATCGCCGAGGCCCTGACTCGCCGCCTGGGCCAGCAATTCATCGTCGAGCACCGGCCCGGCGCCGGCGGCACGGTGGGCGTCGCCTATACGGCGAAGGCCAAGCCCGACGGCAACACGGTGGTGCTGGTGAGCGCCGGCCCGCTCGGCATCGGCCCGTCGCTCTACCAGAACCCGGGCTACGACGCGGCCAAGGACCTTGTGGGCGTGGCACGGCTGGTCGAGCTGGCGAACATCGTGATCGTGCCGAAGAACTCGCCCTACAAGACCTTGCAGGATCTGCTTGCAAAGGCCCGCAGCAAGGCCGGCTCCGTGAGCTACGGCTCGGGCGGCGCGGGCACGACGACGCATCTCGCGACGGTGCTGCTCGGCGTGCGCGCACAGGCGGAATTCCTGCATGTTCCCTACAAGGGCACGGCGCTGCTGCCGACGGTGAACGGCGAGGTCGATTTCGCCATCGAGAACATCACCAACGTCATGGGTCAGGTCGAGAGCGGTGCAGTATGGGCGTTGGCCGTCACCTCGTCGAAGCGGCTGTCGCAACTTCCCGACGTGCCCACGGTCATGGAGTCCGGCATTCCCGACTTCGACGTGACGTCGTGGAACGGATTGGTGGCGCCGGCTGGCACGCCGCGCGCGATCATCGCCAAGCTCGAAGCCGCAGCACTCGATGCGTTGAAAGAACCAGAGGTCGCCGCCCGCTTCGGACGCGCCGGCGCCACCGTCGCGCCGATGGGCGCGGCCGAGTTCGAGAAGTTCTACCTCATGGAGATCACGCGCTGGGCGCCCATCGTGAAGGCGTCGGGCGCGCGCGCCGACTAGAGAAAACAAAAAGTCAAACGCTCGGAGGAGCCGCTCATGATCCGACACGAACGCCTCGGCACGCTCGTCGCAGCGGTTGCCGCCTGCACGCTGGTCGCCGGCACTTCCGCCGTGGCCCAGCAGTATCCCGACAAGCCGATCACCATCATCCACAACTACGGACCGGGCACCGCCTCGGACGCGACCGCGCGCACGATCGCCGAAGCCCTGTCGCAGCAACTCGGCAAGCCGACCGTGGTCGACAACAAGTCGGGCGCCTCCGGTGTCGTCGGCACCAAGGCCGTCGCGAACGCGGCTCCGGACGGCTACACGCTGATGATCGGACCGATGACCGCGGTCACCGCCCAGCCGCATCTCGTGAAGGACACAGGTCTCAAGCCCGACAGCCTCGCGCCGGTCTGCAACATCTCCGCCAACGTGCTGGGCGCCGCCGTGCGCAACGACGGCTCCTTCACCGATGCGAAGAGCGTGATGGCCGCGGCCAAGCAGCGCCCGCTCAACTTCGGCTCGGCCGGCCCCAACTCGCTCTCCTCGCTCGCCGTGCATCGCGCCAAGGTCTCGGCCGGCGGCGGCGAGTTCGTGGCTGTCCCCTATCGCAGCGATGCAGCGGCGCTCGCCGAGCTGCTGGCCGGCCGGCTCGACTTCGCGGCCCTCCTCGTTGCCAACGGCACGCCGATGTTCCGTGCCGGCACGCTGAAGCTGATCGGCGTGTTCGCCGACAAGCGGCATCCCGAATATCCCGACGTGCCGACCTTCCGCGAGCAGGGCATCGATGCCGTGCAGATGAGCTACGCCGGCATGCTCGCCCCCAAAGGCACGCCCGAGCCGATCCTCGAACTGCTGGAAGCGAACTGCAAGAAGGCGATCGAGTCGGAACCCTTCAAGCGCGCCGTCGAGCAGTTCGGAATCGTCGTCGACTATCGCGACCGCAAGGAGTTCGCGAAGCTCCTCAACGAAGAATACGAATCGCTCGGTAAGATCCTCACCGAGCTGGGCGTGCAACCGCAGTAGCCGCACGCCCCTTCTTCGTCGGATCAGCCGTGCGGCACCAGCACCTGCCGCACGGTGGCGACGTCCTGCAGGCGGTCGAATCCTTCGTTGAGCTCGTTGAAACCGACGCGCTGGCTGACCATGCGGTCGACCGGCAACTTGCCCTGCTGGTAGAGCGCGATGAAACGCGGGATGTCGCGCACGGGCACGCAGCTTCCCATGTACGAACCCTTGATCGTCTTCTCTTCGCTGACGAGGCCGCTCTGCTTGAAGGCAAAGTCGGCGCTGATCGGCGACAGGCCGGCCGTTATCGTCGTGCCGCCCCAGCGCGTCGAAAGATAGGCGGTCTCCATCGCCTTGATGGTGCCGGCGAAGTCGAAGGCATAGTCGACGCCGCCCTTGGTGAGATCGCGCACCTGCGTGATGTGGTCGGCATCCTTGGCATTGACCGTATGCGTAGCCCCGAGCTGACGGGCGAGGCCGAGCTTCTCGTCGGAAATGTCGATGGCGATGATGTTGCCGGCACCGGCCAGCACTGCGCCCATCAGGCCCGAAAGGCCGACGCCGCCCAGGCCCACGACCGCGACGCTGCTGCCCGGCTGGATCTGCGCGGTATTCACCACGGCGCCGACTCCGGTCACGACGGCGCAGCCAAAGAGCGCGGCCACATCGAGCGGCAAACTGGGATCGATGACGACGATCGAACCGCGATCGACCACGGCATATTCAGCGTAGCAGGAAACGCCGGAATGATGATTCACCGGCTTGCCATCCATGTGCAGGCGATGATGGCCCGACAGGAGCTGGCCCGCCGCACGCGGGCTGATCGAGCGCTCGCAGATATAGGGACGGCCCTCGAGGCAGCGCCGGCAGCGGCCGCAGCTCACGTTGAAGGTGAAGCAGACATGGTCGCCGACCTTCACGTCGTGCACGCCCGCGCCCACCTCGACAATCTCGCCCGAACCCTCATGCCCCAGCACGATCGGCACGGGACGTGGCCGGTCGCCGTTGATCAGCGACAGGTCGGAATGGCAGAGGCCGCCGCCGCCCACCTTGACCAGGACCTCGCCCTCGCCCGGCGGATCGAGATCGACCTCGACGACATGGATGGGCTTGGATTTCGCGAAGGGGCGGGGCGCGCCGCAGACCGTGAGAACGCCGGCTTTCATTTTCATCAGGCTATTCCTCCATCGACCCGGACCAGCGATCCGGTGGTGAAACTCGACTTGGCCGACGCGAGATAGAGCGCGGCCGTCACGATCTCTTCCGGCTGGCCGCTGCGCTTCAGCGCCGCCGTCGGGTTGGCCTTGTGCTCCTCCGGCCACGCCTTGGATACGTCGGTGAGGAAGCGGCCGGGCGAGATCGTGTTCACCCGCACCTTCGGCCCGTATTCCACGGCGAAGGCCTCCGTCAGAGCGTTGAGCGCCGACTTGGCGCCGGCATAGGGCGCGATCTGCGGCCGCGGGCGCAGCGCGCCGGCGCTGGAGACGTTGATGATCGAGCCCCCTTCGCCCGCGGCCATCCGGCTGCCGACCAGCGACATCAGACGGAACGGCGCCTTGAAGTTCAGCGACACGATGCGGTCGAAGAGCTGCTCGGAGGTTTCCAGCGACGAGGGCGCGAGCGGCGAGGAGCCGGCATTGTTCACCAGGATGTCGACCTTGCCGAAGGCGGCGTAGGCGGCGTCGACCATGCCGTCGAGTTCGTGCCAGTTGGCGACGTTGCAGGCATAGGTGGCGGCCTTGCGACCCAT
Organism: Reyranella sp. GW821-FHT12G01; assembly: GCF_058806575.1. Taxonomy (NCBI): domain Bacteria; kingdom Pseudomonadati; phylum Pseudomonadota; class Alphaproteobacteria; order Hyphomicrobiales; family Reyranellaceae; genus Reyranella; species Reyranella sp. GW821-FHT12G01. Next base: position 1,108,269 of record NZ_JBXAPV010000001.1, on the reverse strand, counting down.
CGCCCGGACCTCGGCCGCGACCTTGTCACATGTTTCCAACTTGCGGCTGGTAATGAAGACATCCGCGCCGTGCGCGGCGAAGGCCTTCACCATCTGGTAGCCAAGCCCCCGGCTGCCGCCGGTGACCAGGGCCACCTTGCCGGTGAGATCGAAATAATTGGTCATGAGCACTCTCGCCGAGCCTGGAGGGAAATGATCGTTACAAGAGCATAGCGCCACTTCCTTGCTTAGTGGCATGTCACTTGCTTAGTCTGTCTTCGGAGCGAAACAGCAGGCCGTCATGAGCATCCACGTCGCGCTGCATCATCGGACGACCTACCGGTACGACCGGCCCATCGAATTGGGACCGCAGATCGTACGCCTGCGCCCAGCGCCGCACAGCCGCACGCCGGTCATTTCCTATTCTCTGAAGATCACGCCGGCCCAGCATTTCATCAACTGGCAGCAGGATCCGCAGGGCAATCACCTCGCCCGCCTGGTGTTTCCAGAAAAGACCGACCTGTTCGAGGTCACGGTCGACCTGGTGGCCGACATGTCGGTCATCAATCCGTTCGACTTCTTCCTGGAGCCGTCGGCCGAAAACTGGCCCTTCGCCTACGATGCCTCGCTGGCCGAGGAGATCGCGCCGTTCCGCAAGCTGGAACCGCTGGGGCCGAAGCTGAAGGCCTGGCTCGACAAGGTCGACCGCAAGAAGCAGCGCACCATCGACTTCATCGTCGGCCTCAACGCCCGCCTGCAGCAGGAGATCGGCTACATCGTCCGCATGGAGCCGGGCGTGCAGACCTGCGAGGAAACGCTCGGCCGCGCCAAGGGATCGTGCCGCGACACCGGCTGGCTGCTGGTGATGATCCTGCGCCACCTGGGCTTCGCCGCGCGCTTCGCCTCGGGCTACCTGATCCAGCTCGTGGCCGACGAGAAGCCGCTCGACGGCCCCGCGGGCACCAGCCACGATTTCACCGACCTCCATGCCTGGTGCGAAGTCTACCTGCCCGGCGCCGGCTGGATCGGCCTCGACCCGACTTCCGGCCTGCTGACCGGCGAAGGCCATATCCCGCTCGCCTGCACGCCAGAGCCGTCGAGTGCGGCGCCGGTCGAAGGCGCCATTGAGAAGGCCGAGGTCGAGTTCGAGCACCAGATGACGGTGACGCGCGTGCGCGAGACGCCGCGCACCACCAAGCCCTACACCGAGGAACAGTGGGCCACCCTGCTCAAGGTCGGCGAGGCCATCGAGCGGGATATCGGCAAGCACGACGTGCGCCTCACCATGGGCGGCGAGCCGACCTTCGTGTCGGTCGACGACATGGATGGGCCGGAATGGAACACGCTGGCGCTCGGCCCCGAGAAGCGGCGGCTGGCGGGCGTGCTGTTCCGCAAGCTCGCGCATCGTTTCGCGACCGGTCCGCTGCTGCATTTCGGCCAGGGCAAATGGTATCCCGGCGAGCAGCTGCCGCGCTGGGCGCTGGGCTGCTACTGGCGCAAGGACGGCGAGCCGATCTGGCGCAACCCGCAGCTTTATGCGCAGGAATCCAAGCCGGTCGGCGCCACCGTCGAGGCCGCGCATCGCTTTGCGCTCGCCTTCGCGCAACGCCTGCAGCTCGATCCCGACTATCTTTTCCCGGCCTACGAGGACACCTGGTACTACCTCTGGCGCGAGCGGCGCCTGCCGAGCAACGTCGTGGTCGACGAAGCCAAGGTGAAGGACCCGCTGGAGCGAGAGCGCCTGGCGCGCGTCTTCGAGAAGGGCCTCGAAAGCTCGGTCGGCTACGTTCTGCCGGTCATCCGCGATTACAACGGACGCGCCCAGAACGGGCACGCGCACGCGCCGCGGTGGAAGAGCGGGCCGTGGTTCCTGCGCACCGAGAAGTGCTACCTGATCCCCGGCGATTCCGCGATCGGCTACCGCCTGCCGCTGGATTCACTGCCGTGGGCCGCACCGGGCGACACCGACATCATCGTGCAGCCCGACCCGATGGCGCCGCATCCCGACCTGCCGCCGCTCGATGCCTTCCGGCGCGCGCCGGTGTTGCGCCATCAGGAGCCGGGCCGCGCCGACGAGGCGGCCGGCGATGCCGAGGCGCGCCGCGAGGCGTGGCGGCGCGCGTTGGCGCCGGACAAGGGACTTGGACCGGCCGTCGGCGTGTCCGCCGCCGGCATCGTGCGTACCGCGATGGCGTTCGAGCCGCGCGACGGGCATCTCCATGTCTTCATGCCGCCGACCGAGCGCATGGAGGATTATCTCGACCTCGTCGCGGCGCTCGAGGACACGGCCGAGGAACTCGGCCAGCCGGTCTTCCTCGAAGGCTACACGCCGCCCAACGATCCGCGCGTCCTGAACTTCAGCGTCACGCCCGATCCCGGCGTGATCGAGGTCAACATCCATCCCTCGGCCAACTGGACCGATCTCGTCGAGCGCACGGAGATCGTCTACGAGGAAGCGCGCTCGACACGACTTGGCGCACAGAAGTTCATGATCGACGGCCGCCATACCGGCACCGGCGGCGGCAACCACTTCGTGCTGGGTGGTCCTTCGGCCGCCGACTCGCCGATGCTGCGCCGGCCCGACTTGCTCAAGAGCCTGCTGGGATACTGGCTCAATCATCCGTCGCTTTCGTATCTTTTCTCGGGCCTGTTCATCGGACCGACCAGCCAGCACCCGCGCGTGGACGAAGCGCGCAACGATGCGCTGCACGAGCTGGAGATCGCCTTCAAGCAGATCGCGCCGGGACGGCAGACGCCGCCGTGGCTGGTCGATCGCGTGTTCCGCAACCTGCTGGTCGATGCGACCGGCAATGCGCACCGCACCGAGTTCTGCATCGACAAGCTCTTCACGCCCGATTCGGCCGCCGGCCGTCGCGGCCTGCTGGAGCTGCGCGCCTTCGAGATGCCGCCGCACTGGCGCATGAGCGTGGCGCAGCAGGCATTGCTGCGCGGACTCGTCGCCAAGTTCTGGGAGCGCCCCTACGAGCGGCCGCTCAGCCGCTGGGGCACGCGCCTGCATGACGATTTCATGTTGCCGCACTTCGTGTGGCAGGACTTCAACGACGTGCTTTCCGATCTCTCCGACGCAGGCTACGGCTTCGCGCCGGAATGGTTCGCGCCGCATTTCGAATTCCGCTTCCCGAGGTTGGGCGAAGTGGCGCAGCGCGGGCTCGAACTCGAACTGCGGCACGCGCTGGAGCCGTGGCACGTGCTGGGCGAGGAACCCGGCGGCGGCGGCACGGTGCGTTACGTCGATTCCACGGTCGAACGCCTGCAGGTCAAGGTCGCGGGTCTGAATGACCAGCGTCACTCCATCGCCTGTAACGGCTGGAAGCTGCCGCTGCGCGCCACCGGCACGGCCGGCGAATATGTCGCCGGCGTGCGATATCGCGCCTGGTCGGCCGCCAATTCGCTGCATCCGACGATCGGCGTGCATGCGCCGCTCACCTTCGACATCCACGATTCGTGGAGTGGCCGCTCGATCGGCGGCTGCACCTACCACGTGGCCCATCCGGGCGGCCGTAATTACGACCGCGTCCCGGTGAATGCCAACGAGGCCGAGGCCCGCCGTCGTGCCCGATTCTTCGCCATCGGACATACCGGCGGAACAACGCCGGAACCGCGTCCGCTGGACAATCCGGAGCACCCGCTGACGCTCGACCTGCGGCGCGCCTAGGGCGTATATTTCGCCCGCCTCGAAAGGCATTCGTTCACTCGTTCCCACTTCTGTTGCGAGCCCATGGAGTCGTTGCGCGGCCTCTCTTCCTCGCCGGCAAGCGCGTACGACGAACTGGTCACCGGCCAGAAGTCGATCCGCTATCACTGGCAAGGCATCCTGAGCGTCATCCGCTCGCTTCCGGGCGGGTTGGGCGATCGCGTGGAGAGTGCGCGCCGGCAGCTCGAGGAATCGGGCGCGACCGTCAACCTGCTGGATGACCGCGGCTCGGCACGCTGGACCTTCGATCCGCTGCCGCTCGTCATCGCGCCCGACGAATGGGCCAGCATCGAGACCGGCCTGATCCAGCGCGCGCGCCTGCTCGACAAGGTGCTGGCCGATGTCTACGGCCCGCAGACGCTGCTGAAGAAGCAGTTGCTGCCGCCGATGCTGGTCCACGCCAACCGGCATTTCCTGCGCCCCGCCCAGGTCACCGACGGCGCCGTACCCGAACGCTATCTCGGCAACTACGCCGTCGACCTGGTGCGGCTGAGCAACGGACGCTGGCACGTGCTGGCCGACCATACCGAACTGCCGGCGGGCATCGGCTATGCGCTGGAGATGCGCCGCGTGCTGGCCCGCAGCCTGCCCGAGGCGTTCCGCTCCATTCCCGTCCGGCACCTAAGGCCCTTCGTCGACCGCTGGCACGAATCGCTGCGCTCGATGGCGCCGCCGACGGTCGACCAGCCCAACATGGCGGTGCTGACGCCGGGCTCGCTGTCGGCCACCTACTTCGAGCACGTCTATCTCTCGCGCGTGCTGGGCGTGCCGCTGGTCGAAGGCGGCGACATGGTGGCACGCGACGGTCAGGTCTCGATCAAGACGCTGGCCGGTCTCCGGCCCGTCCATGTTCTGTTGCGGCGCCTCGACAGTTCTTTCGCCGATCCGCTGGAAATGCGCGCCGATTCTGCGCTCGGCGTCACCGGCCTGGTGGAAGCGACGCGCAGCGGCAAGATCTCGCTCGCCAATGCGCTGGGATCGGGCGTCGTCGAGACACCAGCGATGATGCCGTTCCTGGAGCGGCTGAGCGAACAGTTGCTGGGCGAGCCGCTCAAACTGCCGTCGCTCGACGTCTGGTGGCTGGGCGAGCCATCGGCGCTGAGCTTTGCGCTGGCGAACCTCGATCTCATGATCGTGCGGCCCTGCCTCGGCCAGGATCGCGAGCCCATCGTCGTGGGCATGCTGGAGCCGGCCGAACGCAAGGCATTGGTCGAGCGCATCCGCGCCCAGCCCGGCCAGTATGTCGCGCAGTATCCGATGACGCCGTCGCTGACGCCCAAGTGGGACGGCCAGGCGCTGGTGCCGTCCGCCGTTGTGCTGCGCGCCTTCGTCGTGGCCGATCACGACACCTATCACGTGCTGCCGGGCGGCCTCGCCCGCGAACCCGACGGCGACACCGCGCTGCGCTCGCTCGGCCGCCTGCACGGCACGCTGAAGGACGTCTGGGTCCTGGCCGAGGACGCGGCCGACGTGCAGCTCCCGACGACCCGGCGCTTCCACCAGCTCGCGGTCGAGCGCGGCAGCGCCGACCTGCAGAGCCGCGTCGCCGACAATCTCTACTGGCTCGGCCGCTACATCGAGCGGCTCGACAACGATGCGCGCCTGCTGCGCACGACGGCAGCCCGTGTGGCGCAGGGCGCCGTCGGCCCGCGCGACGCGGTCGAGCTCAGGCTGCTGGGTCGCCTCCTCGACCAGGCCAACCTGATGGATCACACCTCGGCCCTGGCTCCGCCCGAAAGCGCGCTGTTCCAGCAGGGCCTCGCCGCCGTCGCGACCGACGATCGCGGCCTTGCCACCGTGCTCGACGGCATCCAGCGGCTGACCGCCACCATGCGCGACCGCTTCTCGGTCGACATGACGACCGCCGCCGGTCCGGAGATGATCGAGGTGCGCAAGCGCCTGCTGGCGGCGCGCGGCAATCTCGATCCGCTGCTCGCCGCGCTCGACGAGATCGTGCGCTTCGTCGCCACTTTGTCTGGTCTCGCGCAGGAGAACATGACACGCGGCACCGGCTGGCGTTTCCTCGATCTCGGCCGCCGTATCGAACGCGGTCTGCATGTGCTGACCGGCGCGCTCGGCCCCTTCACTCTTTCGCCGATCGACTGGGACGCCTCGATGCGCCTGGCGCTAGAACTCTGCGACAGCACCATCACCTATCGCACGCGCTATCTCGGCCAGCTCCAGCCGGCGCCGGTGCTCGACCTGGTGATCCTCGACGACGCCAATCCGCGCGGCCTGGTGTTCCAGTTGCGCGCCATCAAGGGCCATCTCGACTATCTGGCGCGCGCCTCGGGTGTCCAGGTCGCGGCGCCGCCGGAGTCGCTGGAGGCCGATCTGGAAGCCGTCGTGCGCCAGTTTGGCGGCGACGAACAGGCGTGGCGTCATGAGGGTCTGGCGCTGGCGATGTTGCGCGACGTCGCCTCCGATACCGAGCAGCAGCTCGACAAGCTCTCGGAGGCGATCACCCGCGCCTACTTCTCTCACGTGCCGGCGGCTCAGGCCGTCGGTTCCTCGGGCGGAGACTGAGCGTGCATTACCTTCTCTCGCACCGCACGACCTACACCTACGCCAGCACGGTGGATTCGGCGCACCACATCGCCCACCTCCGCGCCCGCAATTTCCCGGGACAGACCGTCAGCGCGATCAGCGTCGACACCAGTCCGCTGCCGGCACTTTCCGCCCAGCATGTCGATCACTTCGGCAACCACATCGACATCTACCGGATCGACAAGCCGCACACGCGCTTCGACATCGAAGTGCGCGCCGAAGTCGAGGTGAGCTTCCCCGAACCGCCGCCGGCGAACACAACGCCGCCGTGGGAAGACATCAGGGCCTCGCTTCTCGGTGACGGCTTTCCCCATCCGGTGGAAGCCAGCGAATTCGTCTACGATTCGCCGCTGGTGCCGAGCGTCGAGGCGTTGCGTGTCTATGGCGCGAAATCCTTCACGGCGGGACGGCCGATCCTCGAAGCGGCGCGCGAACTCACCTCGCGCATCAAGGCCGACTTCGAATATCACCCGGGCGCCACCGACATCTCGACGCCGCTGGCCGACGTCTTTGCCGGCAAGGCCGGCGTCTGCCAGGACTTCGCCCATGTCGAGATCGCGGCGCTGCGCGCTCACGGTCTCGCGGCGGGCTACGTGTCGGGATACATCCGCACGATCCATTCCAAGGACGAGATCGCGCTGCGCGGCGCCGATGCCAGCCACGCCTGGGTCGCTGTCTGGTGCGGCGAGGCGGCGGGCTGGGTCCATCTCGACCCGACCAACGATCTGGTGGCGCACGAAGATCACGTCGCCGTGGCCTGGGGCCGCGACTTCTCCGATGTGAGCCCGCTGCGCGGCGTCATCCTGGGCGGCGACTCCCATTCCTACGGAGTCGCCGTGACGCTGATCCCGACGGGCTGATGATCGGCCCTCCTCCCCATTCAAAGGGGGAGGTGTCGTCGTCATACGACGACGGAGGGGTCATGACTGCCCGTTCTTTCTTCGGCGCTCCCGGACATCGCAAGGCGATGTCCTGACGCTCAAGGGGCCGAGCTTCGCTCGACCCTCAGCCCAAAAAATCCTTGGTCCAGCGCGCATAGTCGGCGTCGCGCGTGACCTTCTTCATCAATTCCGGACTGGCCACGCCCTGCAGCTTGGACGGCTGCGTGCCCTCGCGCAGCGCCTTCAGTGTCTCGTAGGTCGCCTTCACCGCCGCGGCGAAGGGCTGATGGCCCTGCAGCGCAATGCGGACACGGCGCGCACTGAGATAGGCGAGGTCCGTGAGATCGCCCGACACGCCGCCCAGGATGATCGGCAGCGTCGTCGCCGCGGAGATCGCATCGAGTTCGGCGCGGGTGCGCACGCCCACGAAGAACAGCGCATCGACGCCCACCGTCTCATAGGCTTTGCCGCGCGCGATCGCGTCGTCGAGGCTGGTGATCGTCACGGCGCTGGTACGGCCGGCGATGCAGAGGTCGGGATCCTGCCGGGCGCCGAGAGCGGCTTTCATCTTGCCGACGCCCTCTTCGATCGTGATCAGCCGTGGCGCCGTGGTGCCGTGCGGCGTCGGCAGGTCGGTGTCTTCCAGGCTCACGCCCGACACGCCCGCGGTCTCGAGTTCCTCGACGGTACGACGCACGTTCAGCGCATTGCCGTAGCCGTGATCCGCATCGACCATCAGCGGCAGGTTGCCGGCCCGGTTGATGCGATACGCCTGGCCCGCGAACTCGCTCAAGGTCAGCACGATCAGGTCGGGTGCACCGAGCACGGTCAGCGAGGCGACGGAACCGGCGAACATACCGATCTCGAAACCAAGGTCCTCGGCGATGCGCGCGGAGATCGGATCGAACACCGAACCCGGATGGATGCAGCGGTCACCCGCGATCAGCGCCCGGAAGCGTTTCCGGCGATCGGTCCAGTTCATGACGAAATCTCCCCCAATGTCCCTCCTCCTTAGCAAAGGAGAGGGCTGCCATGCAGCGACCGATTTCGACGGGCAAACACGCCCAGGCCCATCGCCTTGCCGCTGGTGCGGCCGCAGGCGTAGCGTAATTGCAGGGACGCAGTGAGTGTGCGCGACAGGCGCCCCCAAAACAAAGCGCACGGGGGAAATGCCATGTTCGACGTTCTCGACCGGCAGACCAAGCTGACCGGCAACCAGAAGAAGATCATCGCCGCGGCGGTGATCGGCGACGCTCTCGAATTCTTCGACTACTTTCTCATCGGCTTCGTGCTGGCCTTCCTGATCGGCCCTTGGAAGCTGACCTTCGGGCAATCGGCCATCGTGCTGATGTCGTCGGGCATCGGCGCCATCCTCGGCGCCTATATCTGGGGCTGGCTCGCCGACCGCATCGGTCGCCGCAAGGTCTTCATTGGCACTGTACTGAACTTCTCGATCGCCACCGGCCTGCTCTACTTCACGCCGGAGAATGGCTGGATCTACATCACCATCATGCGCTTCTTCGTGGGTTTCGGCGTCGGCGGCCTCTATTGCGTCGACCTTCCGCTGGTCCAGGAGTTCATGCCGGCGCGCAAGCGCGGCTGGGTCGGCGGCCTCGTCACCTGCGTGATCCCGCTCGGCGTCGGCCTCGGTGCGGTGCTGGGTGCGTTCATGGGCCAGGACCAGTGGCGCCTGCTGTTCGCCATCGGCGTGCTGCCCTCGCTCATGGTGCTGCTGGTTCGCCTGTGGGTACCAGAATCGCCGGTCTGGCTGGTTCGCCAGGGCCGCTACGAGGAAGCCCGCAAGTCGCTGGCCTGGGCGCTGGAAGTCAAACCAGAGACGCTGCCCCTGCCCACGACGCCGGCCGTGGAACCTCCGAAGGCGAGTTGGGCCGAACTGTTCAAGTATCCGCGCAGCCTGCTCGTCTCGTGGCTGGGCAATGCCGGCGCGCAGACCGGTGTCTACGGCATCACACTATGGGCGCCGGCGCTGTTCGTGCTGCTCCTGAATGTGTCGGCGCAGGAAGCCGCCAAGATGATGATCCCTCTCACGGTCATGGGTTTCCTTGGCCGACTGACTTTCTCCTACCTGTCCGACAAGATCGGACGGCGAGCAGGCGGCGGCCTGATCGGCCTCGGTGCCGGTGCGCTCATCATCGTGGCAGGCTACAACTACAACACTACAATGATGGGGTATTCGGCCTTCTGGCTGCTGCTAGCGGCGGCCTTCTTCTTTGCCGACGGCGGTTTCGCGATCGTCGGGCCTTATGCGGCGGAAGTCTGGCCCTCGCATCTGCGCACCACGGGCATGGGATCGGCCTATGGCTTCGGGGGCATCGGCAAGATCATCGGTCCCGTGGGCTTGGCGCTGATCGTCGGCTCGAACAACTACCTGAAACCCGACGTGCCGTTGCCGCAGATTCCAACAGCCTTTCTCTATCTCGGCTGCTGGTTCCTGATGGCCGGAGCGGTCTATTATTTCTTCGGGCTGGAAACCAAGGGCAAGTCGATCGAGCAGATCGACAAGGAACTGGCGACCGCCTGATGCACGCACACGTTCGAAGAGGACGATCTTGGACACGCTGATCCCGTCTGCCGCCGATCTTGCTGGCGACCCGGCCGTGATCTCGCGTGCCGAGGCCGTCCGGCCGGCCGTCGAAGCCGCTTCGAACGAGATCGAGGAGACGCGCCGGCTGCCCCCGGCGCTCCTCGACAAGCTCCACGAGGCGCGGCTGTTCCGCCTGCTGCTGCCGCGCTCGTCGGACGGGATCGAGACCGACCCCATGACTTTCTTCCGCGTGATCGAGACGATCGCCCGCGGCGACGCCTCGACCGCCTGGTGCCTGAGCCAGGCCGGCGGCTGCGCCATGTCGGCGGCCTATCTCGACCTGCCGGTGGCCCGCGCGATTTTCGGCGACGATCCGCGCGCCGTGCTGGCCTGGGGTCCCGGCCCCAGGGTCAAGGCCGTCGAATGCGAGGGCGGCTACAAGGTGACCGGCGTCTGGGCCTTCGCCTCGGGCGGCCGCCATGCCACCTGGCTCGGCGCCCATTGCCCGATCTTCAAGGCCGACGGCTCGCCGCGCCTCGACGCCAACGGCGTGCAGCAGGAACGCACCATGCTGGTGCGCACCGGCGACGTTCAATGGACGGACATCTGGAACACGGTCGGCCTGCGCGGCACCGCCAGCGACCAGTTTGCCCTGACCGACTTCTTCGTACGCGCCGATCATTCGATCACGCGCGAGTTCGAGCTCGAATGCCGTGAGCCGGGGCCGCTTTACAGGATGGGCGCCGGCACCTGCTATCAGGTGGGCTTCGCGGGCGTGGCCTGCGGCATTGCCCGCGGTGCGCTCGACTGCTTCCTCGACGTGGCGCGCAACAAGGTCCCGCGCGGCATGAAGAGCCCACTGCGCGACAATGCGGTGGTCCAATCCAATCTCGCCCAGGCCGAGGTCAACCTCCAGTCGGCGCGCGCCTTCGTGCTGCAGTCGATGGCCGGCATCTGGCAGGATCTCTCGGCCGGCAACACGATCACCGTCGAGCAGCGCATCACCATCCGCATGGCCGCGACCAACGCCATTCACAAGGCCAAGGACGCCGTCGACTTCACCTACAATGCGGCGGGCGCCACGGCGATCTTCGAGAATCATCCGCTGGAACGCCGCTTCCGCGACATCCATACCGTGACCCAGCAACTGCAGGGCCGGCTTTCCCATTTCGAAACCGTGGGCGCCTGGATGATGGGTGCCGACGCCGACCTCACGTTCGTCTGATCAAACTACGGAGACCGACCATGCCGCTTGGCCCCCTGCAGCACTACACGATCGAGCCGTCGAACCTCGAAGCCACCAAGGACTTCTATTGCGACGTGCTGGGCCTCGAGAACGGCGACCGTCCGCCGCTCGGCTTCCCGGGCTACTGGCTCTACTCCGGCGGCGTCGCCACAGTGCACCTGCTGGGCGAGCGCAAGCCGCGCGAGGGCATCGTCGTGCGCGGCACCGCGAAGAAGTTCGACGACACCGGCCGTTTCGACCACATCGCCTTCGCCGCCAGCGATCTCAGTGGCGTGCGCAAGCGCCTGCAGTCGAAGAACGTGAAGTTCCGCGAGCAGATCGTGCCGCGCACCGGCGCCGCGCAGATCTTCCTTTACGATCCCGACGGCGTCGGCGTTGAGCTGAACTTCCCGGCGGAAGAGACCCAGGCGGAAGCCAGGGCCTAGTGCTTCTCTCGTTCGAGATCGAGAAGGTCGAGCCCCTCGCCGACGGTGCGCCGTTCGGTGAGGTCGGCGCCTACGAGCGCGTCATCGCCGTCGCCAAGGGCGAGGTCGATCCGGCGGCGCCCGGCAACAGCGGCATCGCCCTGATCGACAAAGCGCCGCGCAATGCCGCCGGCAAGGTGGAATACGCGACCAGCGTCTTCATCCTGCGGCCGAAGAATCCTTCACGCGGCAACGGGCGCATTCTTTACGAAGTGAACAATCGCGGCCGCAAGATGCTGTTCGGCAACATCGCCGACGGCCCGCAGGGCGTGAACGATCCCAAGACGCTGGCGGATGTCGGCAACGGCTTTCCGATGCGCCGCGGCTACACGATCGTGTGGTCGGGCTGGGATCCCGATGCGCCACGCGCCAACATGGGTCTCGCGCTCACCGCGCCGGTCGCGACCGACAACGGCCAGCCGATCGTGCAGACGGTCCGCGAGGAATGGGTCTCGGGCACGCGTATCGGCGTGCTGGAAGCCTTCAAGCTCTCGCATGAAGCGGCCACGCTGGAACAGCCGCGCGCCCGCCTTACGTTGCGCGAGCGCGCCGACGACGAGCCGCGCGAGCTGCCGCTGAACCAGTGGTCGTTCGTCGATGCCCGCTCGATCAAGCTGCGCGACGGCACCCAGGCCAAGCCGGGCTTTCTGTACGAATTCCACTACGAAGCCAAGAACCCGAAGGTCCAGGGCTTGGGCTTCGCGGCGACCCGCGACGTGGTGAGCTGGCTGCGTCATTCGCCCGATGCCGTGAAGGCCACGGGAGGGCCGATCACGCACGCATTGGCCATCGGCTTCTCGCAAGCGGGCCGTTACCTGCGCAATCACATCTCCGAAGGCTTCAACCGCGACGAACAGGGACGCCGCGTGTTCGACGGCATCCACAGCCACATCGCCGGTGTCGGTCGCGTCTTCTACAATACGCCCTTCGCCCAGCCGGCGCGCACCAACACCCAGCACGAGGATCACGGCTTCCCCGAGAACGAGTTCCCGTTCTCGACGGCGGCGCAGAGCGATCCACTGACGGGCAAGAGCGGCTCGCTGTTCCGGGGCGACGGCAGCGACCCGCTGCTGATCGAGACCAACACCTCGACCGAGTATTGGCAGAAGGGCGCCTCGCTCCTGCACACCGACCCGCTCGGCACGAAGGACATGGCCCTGCCGTCCAACTCGCGCGTCTACATGGTTGCCGGTACGCAGCATGGCGGCCGCGCTGGTGCGACGACCGATCCCGGTCCCAACCTCAATCCGCGCAACCCGCACAATCCGATGCCGGCGATCCGCGCCCTGCTGGTCGCCCTTGATGAGTGGGTCGTATCGGGTAAGGAACCGCCGCCCAGCCGCGTGCCCACGCTCGCGGCCGGCACCCTGGTCGCGCCGGACAAGACCGGTTTCCCTGCCGTGCCGGGCGCCGCGATCGTGCGCACCACCAACGTCGTTTCGCCCCCGGGCGACTGGGTGAAGCCGGCTTCATCCGACAAGGTCTATCGCACGCTGGTGAGCAAGGTCGACGCCGACGGCAACGAGGCGGCAGGCATCCGCCTGCCCGACATCGCGGTGCCGCTGGCCACCTACACCGGCTGGAACGAGTACAAGCCGCCTTATCCGGCGGGCGAGATCGCCGACCGCGACGGAAGCTGCCTGCCGCTTCCCGTCGACAAGGCGGCGCGCGAGGCCTCGGGCGATCCCCGACCCTCGATCGCCGAACGCTACAAGGACGGTGCCGATTACGTCGCCAGGGTCCAGGCGGTGGTCACGCAACTGATGGCCGACCGGCTGCTGCTGGCCGAGGACGCCGAACGCTATCTCGACCGCGCGCGCAAAGAGCCGCGCGTCGCGCCTTAACGAAACACAGCCTCAAGGGAGAATCAGGATGGGCAAGAGAATCGCAGTCGTCGGCGTGGGTGCATTGGGCGGTTATGTCGGCGGCTATCTCGCGCATGCGGGCCACGACGTCACGCTGATCGACTTCTGGCCGGAGAATATCGAGATCATCCGCAAGCGCGGCCTCGAACTCGACGGCGTGACGCCGGAAGAGAAGTTCACCGTCACCAAGGCCAAGACCATGCATCTCACCGAGATGCAGGATCTGTCGCGCCAGAAGCCGATCGACATCGCCTTCGTCTCGATGAAGTCCTACGACACGGAATGGGCGACCGCGCTGATCAAGCAGTACCTCGCGCCGGACGGCTACATCGTGTCGCTGCAGAACTGCCTGAACGAGGAGCGCATCGCGGGCATCGTCGGCTGGGGCAAGACTGTCGGCATGGTCGCCTCGCTGATCTCGGTCGACATGTTCGAGGCCGGCAAGATCCGCCGCACTGTTTCCAAGGGCGGCGACAAGCACACCGTGTTCCGCGTCGGCGAGGTCCACGGCCGCATCACCAAGCGCGTCGAGGAACTGCGCGAGATGGTCGGCATGATCGACAGCGCCAAGACCACGACCAACCTGTGGGGCGAGCGCTGGTCCAAGCTCTGCCAGAACGGCATGAAGAACGGCGTCTCGGCCGCCACCGGCATGACCGGCATCGACTGCGACCGCAACGACGCGGTGCGCCGTTTCTCGATCAAGCTGGGCGGCGAGGCCGTGCGCGTCGGCCAGGCACTGGGCTACCACATCGAGAAGATCGGCAAGTTCGAACCGGAACTGCTGGCTCGCGCCTCCGAGGACGACAAGGCGGCGCTCGACGAGGTCGAGGCGATCTTGCGTCCGGGCTCGAACACCAACCCGAACCCGCGCGCCGACATCCAGCGCCCCTCGATGGCGCAGGACATCATCAAGGGCCGTCGCACCGAGATCGAGTTCATGAACGGCTACATCGCCGAGCGCGGCAACTTCATCGGCGTGAAGGCGCCGACGCACGCCAAGCTCACCGAGATCGTGAAGAAGGTCGAGCGCAAGGAGCTGAAGCCGTCCGCTGCCCTGCTGGGTGGGTGATTTTGCTCCGGCGGGCGGAGCAGATGAGAAAATCTGCTCCGCCGCGCCGTAAATTTTGACAATCTGCTCTGTGTAATCGAGGGAACCGCGCGGCCATATATCCGGTCCGCACGGCGAGACTCGGCCCAATTACTGCATGGCTCCTCCTGTGCCTCTAAAGGCGAAGGGGGTTGTCGTGATTCATGTGAAGTATCAGCGTTTCCTGGCCGGCGCGTTCGCGTCGCTGGCGTCCGTGGCCGTCCTGGCGGGAAGTGCCGCGGCGCAAGCCCCGGTCACCAAGGGCGGGACGCTGATCTATCTGGAGCAGCAGACCCACACGAATCTCTATCCACCGGCCGGCGGCTTCTATCCCAACGGCGGCATCCTCAACCAGATCACCGACAAGCTCACCTACCAGAATCCCAAGACTCTGGAGATCGAGCCGTGGATCGCCGAGAGCTGGGCGGTCAACGCCGACGCGACGGAATACACGTTCAAGATTCGCCCTGGCGTCACCTTCTCCGACGGCTCGCCGGTCGATGCCGCCGCCGTCGCCAAGAACTTCGACACCTACGGGCTCGGCAACAAGGAGCTGAAGCACCCGGTCTCCGAGGTCATCACCAACTACAAGGGCAGCGAGGTCGTCGATCCGCTGACCGTGAAGTTCTTCTTCACCAAGCCCTCCGTCGGCTTCCTGCAGGGCACCTCGGTGATCGGCTCGGGCCTCGTCTCGCTGAAGACGCTGGCCCTGCCGTTCGACGCGCTGGGCGACGCCACCAAGATCATCGGTTCGGGCCCGTTCGTGGTGAAGAGCGAGGTGCTCGGCCGCGAGCTCGTGATGGAGGCGCGCAAGGACTACAAGTGGGGTCCGGCGAAGCTTGCCCATCAGGGCCGCGCCAATCTCGACGGCATCAAGTACGTCGTGACGCCCGAGGACAGCGTGCGCATCGGCGCGCTGCTGGCGGGACAAGCCAACGTCATCCGCCAGGTCCAGGCCTATGACGAGAAGCAGGTCCAGTCGAAGGGCTTCATCATCTACGCCGCCTCGACGCGCGGCGTGAACAACACGGTCGTGTTCCGGCCCGACAATCCCCTGGTCTCCGACATCCGCGTCCGCAAGGCGCTGCTGCACGCGACCAATGCCAAGGAGATCGTGGCGACACTGTTCTCGGCCAACTACCCGCAGGCCAAGTCGATCATCGCCTCGACCGCGCAAGGCTATGTCGACCAGTCGGCCAAGCTCGCCTACGACCCGGCACTGGCCGCCAAGCTGCTCGACGAGGCCGGCTGGACGATCGGTCCGAAGGGCCTGCGCCAGAAGGACGGCAAGGAGCTGGTGCTCTCGGCCTACGAATCGCCGCCGCAGCCCCAGAACAAGGAGACCTTGCAGCTTGTCGCCCAGCAATGGGCCAAGGTCGGCGTGAAGCTGAACGTGCTGGCGGGCGATGCCGGCAGCCGCGTCGCCGACAGTCTCGACCCGGCCAAGACGCCTGTCGCGCCGGCGATGGTCGGCCGCGCCGATCCCGACGTGATCCGCAGCCAGTACTATCCGACGACGCGCAACGTGCTGCTGCAGAAGGGTGGCGTCAGCAACAAGGTCCAGACCTTCGTCGACGAGAAGCTGAACGGCCTGCTCGAAGCGATCGCCGCCGAGACCGATCCGGTGAAGCGCATCGCCCTGGTGGGCGAGGTGCAGGCCTATGTGATCGACCAGGGTTACACAATCCCGATCTTCGAGGAGCCGCAGGCTTTTGCGGCCTCGCCCAAGGTCAAGGAATTCACCTTCGAGGCGGTCGGCCGCCCGAGCTTCTACACGACCTGGATCGCGCCCAAGTAGGCGCGGAGGACACGATGGCGCGCTATCTCCTCGGCCGGGTCGGACAGGCTCTCGCCGTCCTGGCGCTCACCTTCACGGCGGCCTTCCTGCTGCTGCAGGTGCTGCCGGGCGACGCGATCATGATCAAGTTCATGAGTCCCGACATGGGTCTCACGGCCGATCAGATCGCCGAGATCCGCGCCTCCTATGGCGCGGACCGGCCGCTGTGGGAGCGTTACTTCACGACCGCGGGCAACTTCCTCACCGGCAATTTCGGCGTCTCGATCCAGGCCGGCGTGCCAGTGAGCCAGCAGCTCGCGACCAACCTGCCGCCGACCCTGCTGCTCGCCTCGCTCGCCTTCGCGGCGGCGATGGTCCTGACGATCATCCTGGCCACCGTCTCGAACATGGTCGGCATGGAATGGCTGCGGGCCGGGCTGCAGTCGCTACCCTCGCTGTTCATCTCGGTGCCGGTCTTCTGGCTCGGCATCATGCTGATCCAGGTCTTCTCCTTCCAGCTCGGCCTGGTCTCGGTCATCAGCCCCG
Organism: Reyranella sp. GW821-FHT12G01; assembly: GCF_058806575.1. Classification (NCBI taxonomy): domain Bacteria; kingdom Pseudomonadati; phylum Pseudomonadota; class Alphaproteobacteria; order Hyphomicrobiales; family Reyranellaceae; genus Reyranella; species Reyranella sp. GW821-FHT12G01. Next base: position 1,091,614 of record NZ_JBXAPV010000001.1, on the reverse strand, counting down.
GCCCGGTCGAACGGCTGGTCCTGCCGGTCCTGACACTGGCCATACCGATCTCGGCTCCGCTGGCGCAGATCCTGATGCGCAACATCGACCAGGTGCTGGCGCAGCCCTTCGTCGCCGTCGCGCGCGCCAAGGGCGCCTCGCGCAACTGGGTCCTGTGGAAGCACGTGGCACGCAACGCCATCCTGCCGACGCTGACCATCGCGGGCGTCCTGTTCGGCGAGCTGCTGGCCGGCGCCGTCGTCACCGAGGCGGTGTTTGGCCTGAGCGGCCTGGGCGGCCTCACCTACCAGGCTGTGGGCAACCACGACACGGCGGTGCTGCAGGCCATCGTCGTGATCTCCGCCCTTGCCTTCGTCACGATCAACCTGATCGTCGATCTGCTCTATCCCGTGCTCGATCCCCGGCTCGGCACCAAGGCGGGAGCGCTGGCATGACCGCGGAAACCGCAAGCGGCGCGGCCGCCGACCTGCAGCCCGGCTGGACCACGCGGCTGAAGCGCGTATCGCCCACGCTGGCGCTGGCCTGGGCCATCGTGTTCATCGTACTGGCCTGGGCGGCGCTGCCGTCACTCTTCACCGGCTACAGCGGCACCGAGGGCGTGCCGGGCGAACAGCTCCGCCCGCCCAGCGCTGAGCACATCCTCGGCACCGACGGGCTCGGCCGCGACGTCTATGCCCGCATCGTCTACGGCGCGCGGCATTCGCTGTCCGGCGCCTTCGTCGCCGTCACGGTCGGCCTTATACTGGGCACCCTGCTCGGCCTGATCGCTGGCGCGCGCGGCGGCTGGATCGACGCGGTGATCATGCGCATGGTCGATTCGATGCTGGCCGTGCCCTCGCTGCTGCTATCGCTCAGCATCATCGTGCTGCTGGGCTTCGGCACCATCAATGTCGCCATCGCGGTTGGCGCTGTCTCCGTCGCGCGCTTCGCCCGCCTCGCGCGGTCGGAAGTCGTGAGGGTCCGGCGCAGCGAATATGTCGAGGCGGCCTTCGGCAGCGGCGGCACCTTCTGGGCCGTCCTCTATCGCCATGTCCTGCCCAACTCTTTGACCTCGGTGATCGCGCTGGCCGCGCTTCAGTTCGGCTCCGCCATCCTCGCCATCTCGACCTTGGGCTTCCTGGGCTACGGCGCACCGCCGCCGACGCCGGAATGGGGTCTGCTGATCGCCGAGGGCCGCAACTACCTCTCGCGCGCCTGGTGGCTCACCGCCGCGCCCGGCATCGTCGTCGTGCTGGTCGTGCTGTCGGCCGACCGCATCAGCAAGGCTCTCGGCAGGACCGCACCATGACCGCCCCTCCCCTTCTCCAGGTCGACGATCTGGCGATTGCCTACAAGACCGGCGATCGCGAGCAGCGGGTCGTGCACGGCGTCTCCTTCAGCGTCGCGCCCGGCGAGGTCGTGGCGCTGGTGGGCGAGTCCGGATCGGGCAAGACCACGACGGCGCAGGCGACGCTCGGCCTGCTGGCCGGCAACGGCAGGGTCGAGGGCGGCACCATCCGCCTCAACGGCACCGACATCACCAACTGGTCCCAGAAGCGGCTGGATTCGATCCGTGGCGCCGTCGTCAGCCTGATCCCGCAGGATCCCGGCAGCTCACTCAATCCGGTGCGCACCATCGGCTCGCAGCTCGCCGAAGTGCTGCAGATCCACAAGCGCGGCGACCGCAAGGCCATCCAGGCACGCGTCATCGAATTGCTGGAACGCGTCGGCCTGACACCGGCCGAGATGCGCGCCAAGCAGTATCCGCACGAACTCTCGGGCGGCATGAAGCAGAGGGTGCTGATCGCCATCGCCGTCGCGCTGAAGCCCGCGCTGATCGTGGCCGACGAGCCGACCAGCGCACTCGACGTCACGGTGCAGCGGCGCATCCTCGACCTGATCGACGAGCTGCGCCGCGAGAGCGGCACGGCCGTGCTTCTGGTGACGCACGATCTCGGCGTCGCCGCCGACCGCGCCGACCGGCTGGTGGTGCTGCAGCATGGCCGTATCCAGGAACAGGGCCCGGTGAAAGAGGTGTTGGCCGCGCCGCGCAGCGCCTATACGCGCCGCCTGCTCGCCGACGCGCCCTCGCTCGGCAAGCCGAGACCGGTCCGGACGGGAGCCGACACCCAGGACTTCGCCATCGAGGTCACCGGCCTCACGCACGATTTCCCGCTGACCGGCGGCGAGACCAAGTCTTTCCGCGCGCTCGACAACGTGTCGTTCAAGGTACGGCGCGGCACCACGCATGCGATCGTGGGCGAATCGGGCTCCGGCAAGACCACGGCCATCCGCAGCGTCGTGGGCTTCATCAAGCCGACCGCTGGTCGCATCCTGGTCGACGGCGTCGATCTCACCACGTTGAAGGGTGAGAAGCTGCGGCAGTTCCGCAAGCACATCCAGCTCGTCTACCAGAACCCCTACGGCTCGCTCGATCCGCGCCAGACCATTGCGCGCATCGTCGAGGAACCGTTGCTCAACTTCGAGCCGATCCCCGCGGCCGACCGCGCCCGCAAGGTGCGCGACATGCTGGCGCGTGTGGGCCTGTCCGAGAACTTCCTCGAACGCCATCCGCGCGCCCTGTCGGGCGGGCAACGACAGCGCGTTGCGATTGCCCGCGCCCTCGTGCTCGATCCGAGGGTGCTGGTGCTCGACGAAGCCGTGTCGGCGCTCGACGTCACCGTGCAGGCGCAGATCCTCGCCCTGCTCGACGAGCTGCAGAAGACCCTGGGCCTCACCTACCTGTTCGTCTCGCATGACCTCGCGGTGGTGCGGCAGATCTCCGATACGGTGTCGGTCATGCACAAGGGCCGGCAGGTCGATGGCGGGCCCATCGAGACCGTCTTCGGCCGTCCCGACAGCGCCTACACGCGCGAGCTGATCGACGCCATTCCCGGTCGCAGCCTGCCGCCGGTCCTTGCCGTGCCGCCCGAACTTCCGCCAAGGTTGAGCCCATGAAGACCTTCCCGATCAAGCGACTCGGCTTCTTCACCCGCCTGCTCGATCAGGTGGACGCCGCCGAGCGCTACCGGCTCGCGACCCAGCAGATCGCGCATGCCGAGAAGCACGGCTTCGACTCGGCCTGGATCGCGCAGCATCACTTCCATGAAGGCGAAGGCGGCCTGCCCGCACCCTTCGTGTTCCTGGCGCACGCCGCGGCCCACACCTCGCGCATCCGGCTCGGCACCGGCATCGTCACCTTGCCGCTCGAACTGCCGATCCGCGTCGCCGAGGATGCCGTCGTCACCGACCTTTTAAGCGGCGGCCGCCTCGAAGTAGGCGTCGGCCCGGGCGGCAACCTCACGGCCTTCACCGCCTTCGGCCTCGAAAGCGATCAGCGCCACAACCTGTTCGACCACAACCTCGCCATGCTGAAGACCGCCTGGTCGGGCGGCACGCTGCCGGGCGGCGACAAGCTCTACCCGGCGAGCCCGACCCTGGTCGACCGCATCTGGCAGGCGACGTTCACGGTTGCAGGCGCGCGACGCGCCGGACTGGCGGGCGACGGGCTGATGCTGTCGCGCACCCAGCCGCGCCCGACCGACGCGCCGCGCGCTTCGCTGGCCGACATCCAGAACCCGATGCTCGATGCTTACCTCGAGGCCCTGCCGAAGGGTGTCGAGCCGCGCATCCTGGCCTCGCGCACGATCTTCGTGGCCGACGACCGCAAGGAGGCGATGCGCCTCGCCGAGATCGGCCTGTCGCGCCTGCGCCACCGGCTGGCCGCCACGGGCAATTTCACGTCGGGCAGCCTGGTCGGCGACCTGATCGCGGCGATGGACGTTCATATCGGTACGCCTGACGAGGTGATCGCCTCGCTGCAGGGCGATTCGACCCTGGAGCGCGCGACCGACCTCACGATGCAGGTTCACTCGATTGATCCGCCGCACCCCTATATCCTGCGGTCGATCGAGCTGCTGGCCGAGAAGGTGGCGCCCGCATTGGGCTGGGCGCCCGAAGTCAAAGCGGGGACGAGACAAGTCGCATGACGGACGTGATCGACAGCCTGGTGGGAATCGCACCGGGCTCAAAGCTGGACGCAATCCGCGCCCAGCGCATCGAGGCGCGCAAGCACGCCCAGGCGAGCTTCACGTCGCTGTTCGAGCCGGCGGATCTGGCCGGCGTCAGCGCCGATGAGCGCCATGCCATCGCGGCGTTCGTGGCGGGCCTGCACGGCGAGCCGAAGACGGATGCGTTCTATGCCGCCAAGCTGCCGGCGTCCCTGCGCGCGGCCGTCGCCGCCGAGGTCGCTGCCGCAAAGACCAAAGGGCCCTACGGTCACTTCCCCAAGGGACCGCTCTCGGTCGAGGACGCACCGGGTCCGAGCTGGAAGGTGAGTCCCGCCGGACGCGCCGCGCTGGGGCCGCGCCTCGCGGCCGCTTTCGAGCATACGCACATGCTGGTGTTCCATCCGCGCGACGCCTCGGCCCCGTCGCTGCAGTCGCTGCTCGATGCCGGCTGGTCGACCAACGACATCGTGACGGTCTCCCAGCTCGTCTCCTTCCTCTCTTACCAGATCCGGGTCGTTTCCGGCCTGACCGTCCTCGCGAGCACGCTATGAGCACCGACAAGACCCTGACACCGCCGCCGCACACCGAGCCGGTCGTCTTCACCCGCGACATGCTCGACTGGCTGCCCTGGCTGGAGCCGATGGCCGAAGCCGAGATGACCGAGCATCACATCAAGAGCCTGGTCGACGCGGCGCGCGTGAAGTCGCCGTACTTCAGGCTGCTGGCGCGCGATCCCGACGTGCTGGAAGCGCGCACGCGGACCGACAAGGACATCTTCTATAATCCCGAAGCCGGCCTGCCGCGCGCCGAGCGCGAGTTGGCGGCGGCGGCGACGTCGCGCCTGAACGGCTGCATCTACTGCGCCTCCGTCCATGCCCGCTTCGCCGCGACCTATTCAAAGAGGGTCGACGACGTGCAGCGGCTGCTCGACGAGGGCGTCGACGCCAAGCTCGACGAGCGCTGGGAAGCGATCGTGGCGGCCTCGGTCGCACTCACGGCGCTGCCCATGACCTTCGGCAAGGAGCATGTCGAACGCCTGCGCGCCGTCGGCCTCGACGATGCCGCCATCGCCGACCTGATCGGCGCAGCCTCCTTCTTCAACTGGGCCAACCGCCTCATGCTCTCGCTGGGCGTGCCGGCGACGCAACCGAAGTAGCCGGCAGCTTCACCCAAAGAAAAACGCCCGGCGGATCGCTCCACCGGGCGTTTTGATTTCAGGCCGTTCTCAGTACGGCAGGCCGTAGAGGCCCGGATTGCCCCACTCGCCCCAATCCCAGTCGTTGTCGACGGCATTGTCCATGCTGGTCGGATCGTAGGGATCGTCGGAGAAGTTGTTGCGCATCGCCGTGGAGATCATCTGCTTCGACGCCTCCTTGATGTAGGCGTTGTAGTTGTTCTGCGTACCCATGTAGAGGCAGCCGCACATGGTCGGGTCGGCGTAAACCCAGACCGGCTTGCCCTGATAGGTCTTCCGGACGAGCTTGTGCGGCGGCAGCTTCTTGAACGAGGCCGTCTGGCCCGGCGTCTTCAGCGACACCACCTTGAAGCCGGAATCGGCCAGCATGTCCCGCTTGGACTCGGTCTTGGGCGTCACGCCTTCGCAGCCCGCGACCAGCGCGCCGATCGCCAGAACGGCGAGAATGGACCTCACAGGCTTCATCACGTCCCCCATATTCAGGCCTCAGGCCGCGGCCTTGAGGCCCGCCTTGGCATCTTCTTTGATCATGTCCGCGCCCTTCTCGGCAACCATGATCGTGGGGGCGTTGGTGTTGCCCGACGGGACGGTCGGCATGATCGAGGCGTCGATCACCCGGAGGCCGGCAATGCCGTGGACCCGCAGCCGGTCGTCGACGACCGCCATGGGATCGGAGCCCATCTTGCAGGTGCCGATCACGTGATAGGTCGTCTGGCCGTTGCCGCGGGCGAAGCTCAGCCACTCATCGTAGCTCTGGACCTTGTCGCCCGGCGTGTTCTCGAAGGCGATGTACTTCGAGAGCGACGGATGGGAGACGATCTTGCGGGCGATCTGCATGCCCGCGACCGTGGCGTCCCGGTCGGTCTGGGCCGACAGGAAGTTCGGCCGGATCGCGGGCTCGGAGCCCGGCGTCGCCGACTTGATGTGGATCGAGCCGCGTGAGTCCGGGCGGCACTGGCCGATCACCACTGTCATGCCGGGCTCGCGCTCGAGGTCGCGCTTCTGTGCCGTGTCGTAGCTGGCATGGGCCATGTGGAACTGCATGTCGGGCGATTCGAGGCCCGGCCGCGTGCGCACGAAGCCGTAGACGACGCCCGCAGTCAGGCTGAGCGCGCCGCGGCCGGTCGCGTAATACTTGATGACCTCCTTCACGAGGTTCACGCCGCGCGTCTTCTCGTTCAGCGTGACCGGCAGCTTGACGCGCCAGTTCATGCGCGGCGCGAAGTGGTCGCCGTAATTCTCGCCGACGCCCTTGAGCTCGTGCTTCACCTCGATGCCGTAGCGGCGCAGCAGCTCGGGCTGGCCGATGCCGGAATGTTCGAGCACGCCCGGCGACTGCACCGCGCCGGCCGAGACGATGACCTCACGGCCGCACCGTGCCTCCTGCTTGCGGCCGTGCACCGTGTAGGCGACGCCGACGCAGCGCTTGCCCTCGAGGATGAGGTTGTCGACCAGCGCATCGGTGATGATCTGGAGGTTCGGGCGATTGCGGATCGGGTCGAGGAAGGCGCGTGCCGTCGACCAGCGCTTGCCGTCCTTCATCGTCACCTGGAAGTAGCCGAAGCCTTCCTGGTTGCCGTTGTTGTAGTCCTTGTTCTTCGGGAAGCCGCTCGCTTCCGCGGCATCGATGAAGGCGTCGCAGAGCTCGTTGGTCTCGCGCATTTCCGCGACGTTCAGCGGACCGCCCTTGCCGCGGCTGTCGTCGCCGCCGGGCTCGTAATTCTCCGACTTCTTGAAATAGGGAAGGATCCGCTCGTAGGACCAGCCGCGATTGCCGAGCTGCCCCCAGGTGTCGTAGTCGAGCGGCTGGCCGCGCACGTAGAGCATGCCGTTGATCGAACTGGAGCCGCCGAGCGCACGACCGCGCGGACAGGGGATGCGGCGGTTGGCCATGCCCTCCTCCGCCTCCATCTGGAAGTTCCAGTTGAATTTCTCGTGGTTCAGCAGCTTGGTGAAGCCGGCCGGGATATCGATCCACATCGACTTGTCGCGCGGACCGGCCTCGAGCAACAGCACCTTGACGTTGGCGTCCTCGGTCAGCCGGTTGGCCAGCACGCAGCCGGCCGAGCCGGCGCCGACGATGATGTAATCCCAATTGGCCATGACGCTTCCTCTCTCCCTTTGGAGCGAGTGTAGCGCGTCTGTAACCGAGTGCGACTCCCTCTCAGGGGAGAGCCGCGTATACCGAAACGCCTACCGCAGGTGGCAGGAGACCTGGTGCCCCGGCGCAATTTCGCGCAGCGCAGGCACCTCGACCTTGCAGCGGGCAACCGCGTAGGGGCAGCGCGTGTGGAAATGGCACCCCGAGGGCGGGTTCACCGGGCTCGGCACGTCGCCCTGCAGCACCAGCTTCTTGCGCTTGATGGCGGGGTCCGGCACCGGCACGGCCGACAGCAGCGCCTCGGTATAGGGGTGCTGCGCGTTGGTGAAGATCGAGCGCGTGTCGGCGTATTCGACGATGCGGCCGAGATACATCACCGCGATCTGGTGGCTGATATGCTCCACCACCGCGAGATTGTGCGAGATGAACAGGTAGGAGAGCTGGCGCTCGCGCTGCAGGTCCATCAGCAGGTTGATGACCTGCGCCTGGATCGACACGTCGAGCGCCGACACCGGCTCGTCGCCCACGATCAGCTTCGGCCCCAGGGCGAGCGCGCGGGCGATGCCGATGCGCTGGCGCTGACCGCCCGAGAACTGATGCGGGTAATTCTTCATCTGCGCCTTGCGCAGGCCGACCCGCGCGAACAGCGCCTCGACCTCCGCCTGGCGTTCCTTGGCGTTCCCGACACCATGGACCAGCAGCGGCTCGCCCACGATGTCGCCCGCCGTCATGCGCGGGTTCAGCGAGGAGAACGGATCCTGGAAGATGATCTGCATCTGCCGCCGGTAGGGGCGCAGCTCGGACTTCGACAGGCCGGTGATCTCCTTGCCCTCGACCTTGATCGAACCGGAGGTCGGTTCGGTCAGGCGCAGCACGGCGCGGCCGGCGGTCGTCTTGCCGCAGCCGCTCTCGCCCACCAGGCCCAGCGTCTCGCCGACCCCGACGGAGAAAGTGACTCCATCCACGGCGTAGACCTGCCCGACCGTGCGGCGCAGCAGGCCCTTCTTCACCGGGAAGTGCTTCTTGAGGTCCTTGACCTCGATCACAGGGGCGTTTGCACTAACCATTGGCATGCCAGCAGGCGGCCCAGTGGCCGGGCTGCTTCTCCTCGTAGGAGGGCCGCTCGCGGCGGCAGAGATCGTCAGCCTTGGGGCAGCGCGGCGCGAAGGCGCAGCCCGTCGGCAGGTCGAACAGCGCCGGCACGATGCCGGGAATTTCCTGCAATCGTCCCTGCGTGCGCTCGGCCTGGCCGCGCATCAGGTCGAGGCGCGGGATCGAGGCCATCAGGCCCGACGTGTAGGGGTGCATCGGCCGGGCGAACAACTCGCCCACCGTCGCTTCCTCGACCTTGCGGCCGGCATACATGACGATGACGCGATGCGCGGTCTCGGCGACGACGCCGAGATCGTGAGTGATCAGGATCACCGCCGCGCTGAACTCGCGCTGCAGCTCGACGATCAGCTCGAGGATCTGCGCCTGGATGGTGACGTCGAGCGCCGTGGTCGGCTCGTCGGCGATCAGGACCTTCGGATTGCAGGCCAGCGCCATGGCGATCATGGCGCGCTGGCGCATGCCGCCCGACAGTTGGTGCGGATATTCCTTGGCCCGTTGCGCCGGCGCGGGAATCCGCACCAGGTCGAGCATCTCCACGGCCCGCTTCATCGCCTGCGAACGATCCATGTCGCGATGCAGGATAAGCGACTCGGCGATCTGCTTGCCGATGGTCATCACCGGGTTCAGCGAGGTCATCGGCTCCTGGAAGATCATCGAGATCTCGTTGCCGCGGACCTTCCGCATCTCCTCTTCGGTGATCTTCATCAGGTCGCGGCCGCCGAGCTTGATCGCGCCCGAGACGATGCGCCCCGGCGGATCGGGGATCAGGCGCATCAGCGACAGCGCCGTCATGCTCTTGCCGCAGCCGGATTCGCCGACGATTGCCAGCGTCTCGCCGGACGCGACCTGGAAGTCGACGCCGTCGACCGCCTTGACGATGCCCTGCCGCGTATAGAACCAGGTACCGAGGTCCGAGACCTCCAGGAGAGCGCTCATGGACGCCGAACTCACGTACGTTGACGGGGGTCGAGGATGTCGCGCAGCGCGTCACCCAGCAGGTTGGTGCCGAACACGGTGAGGCTGATCGCGACACCGGGGAAGATCACCAGCCACGGCGCGGTGCGGACATATTCCGCCGCCGACTCCGAGAGCATGCGGCCCCAGGACGGATAAGGCTCGGGGATGCCGAGACCGAGGAACGACAGCGACGCCTCGGTCAGGATGGCCGAGCCGAGCTGCGCGGTGCCGAGAACGATCAGCGGCGCCAGCGTGTTGGGGAGCACATGGCGCACCGCGATGCGCAGCTCGCCCATGCCGACGGCGCGGGCGGCCTCGACGAAGGGCTGCTCGCGCAGCGACAAGGTACTGGATCGCACCACGCGCGCGACGCTGGGCACCAGCGGAATGGCGATGGCGATGATCGTGTTCTGCAGCGACGGTCCGAGCGAAGCGGCCATCACCAGCGCCATCACCAGCAACGGCAGCGACTGCATGATGTCCATCAGGCGCTGGGTCGCGAGATCGAACGTGCCGCCGAGATAGCCCGACATCAGGCCGATCGCGACGCCCAGCACGCCGCCCAGCAGGGTGGCGCCGGCGCCGACGGCCAGCGAGATGCGCGCGCCGTGAACGATACGGCTGAACATGTCGCGGCCCATGAAGTCGGCGCCCAGCAGATACTGTGCTCCGGGCTTGGCCAGCGACATCTTGGCGTTGGTGGCCGTGGGATCCATCGGCGCGATGAAGTTGGCGAACAGCGCCGTGCAGATGAAGATCAGGACGATGAGCGCACCGACCGCCCCCAGCGGGTAGCGGCGCGCCATGAAGCGCATCTGACCGCCGAACGTCGTGACATTGGCGCCGGCGCGCTCGAGTGCGGCTTCGTGATTGATGACTGCCATGCTGCCCTCAGTCCGCGAACTTGATGCGGGGATCGAGGGCCATGTAGGCCATGTCGACCAGGAAATTGACCATCACCACGACGAAGGCAATCAGCATCACGAGGTTCTGCACGATCGGATAGTCGCGCCACAGGATGGCCTCGACGAGGAAGCGCGCCACGCCGGGAATGTTGAACACCGTCTCGGTGACGATGAGGCCGCCCACCAGGAAGGCCGCCTCGATGCCGATGATGGTCACCACGGGCAGCAGCGCATTGCGCAGCGCATGCTCGTAGTTGACCGAGGTCTGCGAGGCGCCCTTGGAGCGGGCGGTGCGGATGTAATCCTGGCGCAGCACTTCGAGCATCGAGGAGCGCGTGAGGCGCATGATCAGCGCCGAGCTGCGGAAGCCCACGGCCGCGGCGGGAATGCTGAGCAGCAGCATCTCGTCGATGAAACTTCGCGGTTCGTTGGTGTAGATCGGAATCATGCCGAACCATTGGACCGACGCCATCAAGATCAGCAGTCCCAGCCAGAAGGATGGTAGCGACAATCCGCTGAGACTTAATATTCGCAGGAAATAGTCGAAGCCGGTGTTCTGGCGGACCGCGCTGATGACACCGAGCGGCACGCCGAGGATCACCGAGAAGAACAGCGCCAGGCCCGCGAGCTTGGCGCTGATCGGAATGCGCGGGGCGATCTCGTCGATCGCCGGCCGCTCCGAGATGTAGGCAAAGCCCAGGTCGCCGCGCGACAGGCCGCCGATCCAATGCATGTATTGCTCATGGATCGGCCGGTCGAGACCGAGCTCGCGCGCGATCTTGGCCTTCTCCTTGGGGTCCGCGATGCCCGCCGAATCCACGAGGATGTCGGCGACATTGCCCGGTACGAGCCGCAGCATCACGAAGATGAGGATCGACATTCCGAAGAGCGTCAACGCCATCAGCAGTACGCGGCGGATCAGATAAGACCCCATCAGGATTCCCTTGGCGGCGGCGGGTTGAGTGGGTTAGCGGTCGAGCCAGACGTCTTCGAAACGCCAGCCGTTGTAGATGCTGTTCTGTTGCAACACGAGGCCCTTCATCTTCGGCGACCAGCAGGTGTTGGCAACGTTGTGGTTGATCACGGGACGCGCGCCGTCCTCGGCGAGCTTCTTCTCGATCTCCCACACCAGCTTCTTGCGCTTCTCGCGATCCGTCTCGGCCGACTGCTGCTCGATCAGCTTGTCGACTTCCGGGTTCTTGTAGGCGGTGTAGTTGCGATCCGACGTCGAGTGGAAGTTCTCGAAGAAATTGACGTCGGGATCGTCGACGCCGACACCGGTCAGGTTCATGCCCACCGAGTAATCCTTGCGCTGGATCTTGGTGTACCAGACCGTCGTGTCGATCGGATCGAGCTCGCCGTCGATGTAGATGCTCTTCAGCTGGTCGATCAGGATGACCGCCGGATCGCGATAGATCGCGATGTTGCGGGTCGAGACCTTGATCTTCAGCGGCTTGTCCTTGGAGTAGCCGAGCTTCTCCATGATCTTACGCGCCTCGGCCCGGTTCTTGTCGATGTCGGTGCCGAAGCCCGGCAGCGACGCGAGCTGGTCGGCGGGCATGCCCCAGAAGCCGGCCGGCGGCGGCAGCATGGCCGCACCGATCAGGGCGTTGCCCTGGAACAGGATGTCGTTGAAGGGCTTTTGGTCGAGCGCCAGCACGAGGGCGCGGCGCAGTTCGGGATTGTCGAACGGCGGCGCGTCGCGGTTGATCAGGATGTTGGCGTTGACGTTGGTCGGACGCGCTTCGCAGATCGCATCGGCCTTCTGCGCCTTGACGTCGGCCAGCATCGGGAAGGTGACGTCGGAGTCGAACGTCATGTCGAACTCACCGGCCACGAAGCCCAGCATGCGGGTGCTGCGATTCGGCACGATCTTCCAGTCGATGGCGTCGAGGTAGGGACGGCCCTTCTTCCAGTAGTCGGGATTGCGCACCAGCTTGATCGATTCGTTGCGCTTGAAGTCGGCGACCTTGAACGGGCCCGTGCCGATCGGCTTGGAACGCATGTCGCGGCCATTCACATGGCAGGAGTAGACCGGCGAATAGCCGGCCGCCAGCATCGACAGGAACGACGGCTGCGGGTTCTTGAGCTTGAAGGTCACCTCGGTGTCCGAACCAACCGTCACTTCCTCGAGGTTGGAGTACCAGACCTTGCGCGGGTTCTTGCGGATGATGTCGGCCTTCTCGTCACCCTTGCCGGTCAGCGCGTCCCAGGTGCACTTCACGTCCTTGGCCGAGAACGGCTTGCCGTCGTGCCACTTCACACCCGAACGCAGCTTGAAGGTGAGCTGCTTGTTGTCGGGGCTCCACGTCCAGCTCTCGGCGAGATCGGGCACGATCTTGTCGGGGCTGTTCACCTTCTCGTTGGGATCGAACAGGACGAGATTGTTGAACACAGCCATGAACGGCTGATTGACCGAGATGGTCGCTTCCTCGTGGATCGAGGCGCTCGGCGGATTGTCACGATGGGAAATACGCAAGGTGCCGCCCTGCTTCTGAGCGAAGGCGGGTGCAGAGGCCGCAACGAAAGCGGCCAGGCTGCCGGCAATGAATGCCAAGCGGGTACGCATGGTGTTAGTCCTCCCAGACTCACGCGAGATCGGGCGTGTTGTTTATTCCCCGTTGCGGGCGACGCTAGCACATCGTGTGTACCGGCCAAAAGCTAAAGCGCCGGCCCTTTCAGTTCTATCTGGTTGCCTTCCGGATCATGGAAATAGACGGAGGGGCCCGTGCCTTCCGCACCGTAACGCTCGACGGTTCCGCCGACCGATATCCCGAGTGGCTCCAGGCGCGTGACGATGGCGTCACGATCGAACGGTTCTATGCGGAAACACAGGTGATCCATGTTCCTCGTGGTCACCTGCACATCATTCGCAATCAGGTCGAGCAAGGAGGCGCCTGCTCGCATCTGCACAAGACCCAGCGTGTCGATACGTCGCTCCTCGCGGAAATCCAGCGCCTGCTCGTAGAACTTCACCATGCCGGCAAGATCGCGCACGCGGAGCACGACATGGTCGATGCGTTCGACTTTGAAAGTCATGGCGAATAGCTTCCTCCGGGCAAGAACGAACCAATGGAGGAGAGAATGGCGTTCGCAGTCAATGCCGCCAAGGCGCGCCTGAAGAAGAACGAGCTGTCGATCGGCATCGGCGTCCGGTTGGTCCGCAACGTCGACATCGTGAAGGTCATGAAGGCGGCGGGCTTCGACTGGCTGTTCATCGACCTCGAGCATGGATCGATGTCGGTCGAGACGGCCTGCGAGATCGCGATCGCTGCCCAGGATTCAGGCATCGCCCCGATCGTGCGCGTGCCCTACGGCGAGCTCACCATGGCGACGCGCGTCCTCGACGGCGGCGCCCTGGGCATCGTCATCCCACATGTCGATACGCCTGAAGAGGCCAAGGAGATCGCCGACAAGCTGCGCTACCCGCCGCGCGGCCACCGCTCGGTGGGCGGCGGCCAGGCGCAGTTCGACTACGAACCGATGCCGCTCGCGGAGATGACGACCAAGTCGGACGACAACACGCTGATCGTGGTGATGATCGAGACGCCGAAGGCGGTCGAGAATGCCGACGCGATCGCCGCCGTGCCGGGCGTCGATTGCCTGCTGGTCGGTTCCAGCGACCTGTCGATGGAGATGGGCATCCCCGGCGACGTCGGAAACCCGAAGGTCCAGGCCGCCGTCGACAAGGTCATCGCCGCCTGCAAGAAGCACGGCAAGTTTCCGGGAATGGGCGGCGCCTACACCGAGGAGCTGCTCAAGATCTACACCGACAAGGGAATGAAGTTCATTCTCGCCGGCAACGATCTCCCGATGCTGACCGCCGCTGCACGCGGCCATCAGGCAAAGGTTCGGGCGTTTCAGAAATGATAAGTCGCTGGGCGCCCACCACTGAAGTGGCGCGCGCCCGGCTCGCTTATCTCTTCCCTTCGATCTCGATCTCGACGAGGTGCGGCTTGCCGGACTTGAAGGCGGCTTCGACGGCCGCCTTGATGTCGTCGGCCTTGGCGACGTAGGTGCCGGCGACGCCCATGCCCTTGGCGAGATCGACGAAGCCCATGGTCGGGCCCGTCAGGTCCATGTGCATGTAGGGCTTGTTCGACTTCACATCGAAGCGCGCGCGGTAGGCGTCGATATTGTGCTTGAGCACGCGATACTCGCGGTTCGCCAGGATGATGAACACGATCGGCAGGTCGTGATGCGCCGCCGTCCACAGCGCCTGGATCGAGTACATCGACGAGCCGTCGCCCGACACGCAGAGGATCGGCCGCTTGCTCTCGGCCACTGCGACACCGATGGCGCCGGCCAGACCCTGGCCGATGCCGCCGCCGCGACCGCTGTAGTAATCGCCCGGTCCCTTGAAGGTGAACGCCTTGAAGAGATCGAGGTTGGCCGTGATCGTCTCGTCGACCACGACGACATCTTTCGGCGAACCGGCCCGGATCTCGGCCATGCATCGCGCCATCGAGGTCGGCGTGCGCGCCCAGGCCTTTTCCACGCGCGCTTTCTGCGCGGCATCGTCGTCGGCCTTGCGGGCTTTCATCGCGTCGTTGCGCTTCTTGGCCGCCGCGGCATCGACGCCGGTCAACGCCGCATCGAGCGCTTCGAGCGCCGCGCCGGCATCCGCCACCACGCCGGCATCGAGCGCGAAATTATGGGCGAGCCGCGACGCGCCGCCCTCGATCTGCAGCACCTTGGTGCCGGCCGCGAACGGCGAACCGGCGGCGTACCAGACTTCCTCGAAGAAGGGCCCGCCCACCATCAGCACGAGATCATTGCCCGCGAGCTGCTTGGCAATGCCCGCCGCATCGAAGGCGAGCGTGCCGCAATAGGCCGGATGATCGGTCGGGAACGAGTTCTGGCCGCGCAGGCCCTCGAACCACACCGACGCGCCGAGCTTCTCGACGAGATTGACCAGCGTCTTGTCGGCGCCGGCGCGGGCGACATCGTCACCGGCGACGATGGCCGGGCTCTTGGCTGCCGCCAGCAGCTTCGCCATCGCGGCGATGCCCGCCGGATCGGGCCGTGTGGCCGCATAGGAATGGCCGGGCTTGCCCGCCGGGATGGAAGTCTCCTGCTCCATCACGTCGATCGGCAGCGCCACGAACACCGGGCCGGCCGGCGCCTCGTTGGCGATCTTGAAAGCGCGCTGCAGGATCGGGCCCAGCTCGTCGGCGCGCTCGACCTGAACGCTCCACTTGGTGACGGGCGCGGCGATCGACGCGAGATCGTGGCCGAGGATGGGATCGCGCAGGCGCATGCGCGTGTCCTGCTGGCCGGCCGTCACGACCATCGGCGAATTGTTCTTGAGCGCGCTGTAGATCGCGCCGATCGCATTGCCGAGGCCGGGCGCCACATGGAGGTTCACGAAGGCGGTCTTGCCGCTGGCCTGCGCGTAGAAGTTGGCGGCGCCGGTCGCGACGCCCTCATGCAGGTGCACGATGTACTCGAGCTGCGGATAGTCGGGCAGCGAATCGAGCAACGGGCTCTCGGTCGTGCCGGGATTGCCGAAGATACGATCGACGCCGTGATTGATCAGCGTCTCCAACAGGACCTGACGACCGCGCATGTTTCTCTCCCTTTGCTTTCCTACTTGGCCCGCAGCGCGTCGAGCGCCCGGTCGACAAATCCCAGACGGTCCTGGCCCCAGAAGCGCACGCCATCGACGACGAACGTTGGCGCCCCGAAAACCTGCAGCGCCTCGGCCTCCTGCGTGAAAGTCCGGTAGGCCGCCTGAACCTCGTCACTCATTTCGGCCTGGTTCAGCTCCCGGCCGTCCATCCCGTTCTCCTCGGCGATCGCGACCCGCACGTCCGCCGACGCCGTGTCGCGCTCCTCGGCCCAGAGGGCCCGCAGCAGTGCGTGGCTCAGCCGGAAGGCGTCGAGCCCGCGAAGCTGCGCGGCGATCACCATCCAACCCGGCCGCTTGTTCCAGTCCCGATCGACGACCTGTTCGGGATAGTACCGGGGCTTGAGCGCCAGCGGCATCTGCAGGTAGCGCCGCCAGCGGTCCAATTCCTCCTCGTGATACGAGCGCCGGGCCGGCGGCCGCGTCCGCAGCGGTACGCCACCGGTCCGCGGAACGATCTCCTGGAAGTCGAACGGCTTCAGAACCAGCCGCACCTTGTGGCGGCGCACGATGTCCTCGAGCTGCGGGCCCATGAGATAGGCCCACGGCGAGGACAGGCTGTAGAAGCACGGCAGTTCAATCATGCGGGCGGCCCTGCTAAGGAAATCCGTGGAGGGTCAGAAGCACGGCATGGACGGTGTTGTCGAGCGGCATTCGGCGGGCCTGGACGCGCTGGAGAAAATCGCGCGCCACGGCCTGGCGCAGTTGAACTACCCGCCGGCCAACTGGGTGCCGGAGAAGACCGGCCCGGACGGACGGCGCGTCCTCGACGTGCTGGTCGTAGGTGCCGGCATGTGCGGCCAGACCGTCGGCTGGGGCCTGCTGCGCGAGGGCATCCGCAACATCCGCGTGATCGAGCGCAACAGCCACGGCCATGAAGGCCCGTGGAACACCACCGCGCGCATGCCGATCCTGCGCTCGCCCAAGCATCTCACCGGTCCTGACCTGGGCGTGCCCTCCCTCACCTTCCGCGCCTGGTACGAGGCGCAGCACGGCGCCGAGGGCTGGGAGAAGCTTTACAAAATCCCGCGCCTCGACTGGCTCTCCTACCTTCTATGGGTGCGCAAGGTCGTCGACCTGAAGGTCGAGAACGGCGTGTCGCTGCTCAAGGTCGAGGCGGCGGGCGCGTTCCTGCAGGCGAGCCTCTCGACCGGCGAGACGGTGCTGACGCGCAAGGTCGTGCTGGCGAACGGCCGCGACGGATCAGGCGGGTTCCGTTGGCCGTCGCTGCCGTCGTTCGATCCGGAAGATCCCGCCCGTGCGGGCCGCGTCTATCACACCTTGGAAGAGATCGACTTCACAAAGCTGAAGGGCAAGCGCCTCGGCGTGCTGGGCGTGCTTGCCACCGCGATCGACAATGCCTGCACGGCGCTGGAGGCCGGCGCAGCGCAAGCGATCTGCTATGCGCGGCGGCCACACCTGCCGCAGGTCAACAAGTCGAAGGGCGCGTCCTTCCCCGGCTTCCAGCGCGGCCAGGGCATGCTGGACGACGATTGGCGCTGGAAAATCTACACCTACATGCTGGCCGCCGGCTCGCCGCCGCCGCACGAATCGGTGCTGCGCGCGCAGAAGCTGCCGGGTTTCGCTTTCCGATTCTCCGAGCCGTGGCTCGACATGATCGTCGACGGTGACGGCGTCACCGTGAAGACGTCGAAGGCCACCGAGCGTTTCGATGCGGTGCTGATCGGCACCGGCTTCGATGTCGACCTCGCGCGGCGCCCCGAACTGGCGTCGTTCGCGCCCAACGCGACCCTGTGGGCTGATAAGCGCACGCCTGCAGAAGCCAGCGCCAATGCCGAGGCCGCGCGCTACCCCTATCTCGGCCCGGGCTTCGAACTGATCGAGCAGGCGCCGGGCCGGACGCCGCACATGGGCGACATCCACCTGTTCAACTGGGGCAGCATCCTGAGCCACGGCGCGCTGGCGGGCGACATTCCCGGGCTCTTCGTGGGCGCGACGCGCCTCGTGCAGGCGCTCTCGCATGCGCTGTTCCGCGAGGACGCGGAGAAGCACTTCCAGAACATGGTCGCGCAGGAAGACCCGGAGCTCGCACCGACCGACTATTTCGTGCCGCGCGAAAAGCGATCCGGCACGCTCTGAAAGGGAGAGAAACATGCAGGCGGATTATGTCGTCGTAGGCGCGGGATCGGCCGGCTGCACCGTCGCGTCGCGCCTCAGCGAGACCGGCGCCTCGGTGATCCTGCTCGAAGCCGGTCCCAGCGACTGGCACCCGATGATCCATATCCCAGCCGGCATCCGCTCACTGATCCGCAATCCGCTGGTGAACTGGAATTATACGACCGAGCCCGAGAAGGGTTCGGGCGATCGCCGCATCGAATGGCCACGCGGACGCACCCTGGGTGGTTCGAGCTCGATCAACGGCATGCTCTATGTGCGCGGCGCGCCGGCCGACTTCGACGGCTGGGCGCAGATGGGCTGCCGCGGCTGGAGCTACGATGACGTGCTGCCCTTCTTCATGAAGTCCGAGCAGTACGTGCAGGGCGGCGACAAGGAGGTGCGCGGCCAGGACGGTCCGCTCAAGGTCGAGGACTATCGCACCATCCTGCCGCTCACCCATCGTTTCGTCGAAGGCGCGCAGCAGGCCGGGTTCCCGTTCAACCCCGACCTCAACGGCAAGACGCGCCAGGGCGTCGGCTATTCGCAGATGACGCGGCGCGGCCGCTGGCGCGGGTCGACGGCGCAGACCTATCTCCGCGAAGCGCGCGGCCGTCCCAACCTGCGAGTCGAGACCGACGCCCAGGGCGGCAAGCTGATCTTCGAGGGCAAGCGCTGCGTCGGCGTCACCTTCCAGCGCGGCGGCAACCTCACCGAGGTGCGCGCCAATCGCGAAGTCATCGTCTCGGGCGGCGCCGTCAACTCGCCGCACATCCTGCAGATCTCGGGCATCGGACCGGCCGCGCACCTGCAGTCGCTCGGCATCCCGGTGGTGCACGATCTGGCCGGCGTCGGCTCGAACCTGGTCGACCACTATGTCGTGCGCGTCGTGCATCGCGTGAAGGGTGCGGAGACGGTCAACGAGGTATCGCGCTTCCCGCGGGTCCTGCCGGAAGTCCTGCGCTTCGCCTTCACCGGCCGCGGTGCGCTCACCTTCGGCGTGACCACGGCGCAGGTCTTCTGCGACAGCCGCGAGGGTCTCGCCTCGCCCGACCTGCAGCTCCTGTTCACGCCGGGAAGCTCGCACCCGTTGAAGTTCGGCCAGCTCGACGAGCTGCCCGGCATGAGCTGCGTCGTCTGCGTCGTGAAGCCCGACAGCCGCGGCACCATCATGGCGGCCTCGGCCGATCCCTTCGCGCGGCCGCACATCAAGCCGAACTATCTCACCACGCACACCGACGAGCTGGCGCTGCTGGGCGGCTTCCGCCACGTGCGCAGCATCTTCGCCTCGCCCGCCCTCACCCGGCACAGCGAGGGCGAAATCCAGCCCGGGCCCGACGTGAAGACCGATGCCGACCTGCTGGCCTATGCCCGCCGCGCCGGCAACACGCTCTATCATCCGGTCGGCACCTGCAAGATGGGCGAGGATCCGCGCGCCGTCGTCGATTCACGCCTGCGCGTGCACGGCATCCAGGGCCTCAGGGTCATCGACGCCTCGGTGATGCCGACGCTCACGACCGGCAACACCAACGCGCCCACCATCATGATCGGCGAGAAGGGCGCGGCGATGATCCGCGAGGATGCCGCCTGAGCAAGACCGACTTCAGGAAGGTTTTAGCGGCGCTCTACACCGCGCCCGCCGGCCGGTTCGTCGAGGTCGACGTGCCGACGCTCAGCTTCGTGAAGATCGACGGCGAGGGAGATCCCAACACCGCGCCCGCCTACAGACAGGCGATCGAATGGCTCTACCCGGTGAGCTACGCGCTTAAGTTCGCGGCCAAGGCCGCCGGCAACGACTATGTCGTGCCGCCGCTGGAAGGCCTGTGGTGGGCCGACGATCCGGAGGATTTCATTGCCCGGCGCAAGGATCGCTGGCGCTGGACCATGATGATCATGGCGCCCGACTTCATCGATCGCGCGGCCTTCGACGCCGCCGTCGAGAAGATGGAGAAGAAACTTGGCGATGCCCCCGCGAGCCTGCGCTTCGAATCGCTCACCGAAGGACGGTCGCTTCAGGTGCTACATGTCGGCAGCTACGACGATGAAGGCCCCACTCTCGCCCGCCTGCATGACGAGATCATGCCGGCACGGAGCCTCACCTTCGCCGGTCCTCATCACGAGATCTATCTCAGCGACCCGCGCAAGACGGCGCCGGCCAAGCTCAAGACGATCCTGCGTCAACCCGTGAAGCCGCTTTGACACCAGCAACGACCTCACCCTGAGGAGCGGTCCGCAGGACCGCGTCTCGAAGGGTGGGCACGCGCACCACGCCTGTTGCCCATCCTTCGAGACGCGCCGCTTCGCGACGCTCCTCAGGATGAGGTGATATCAGCGGATCGGCGGCGCGTACTGGAGCCCGCCCTGCGTCCACAGCGCGTTCTGGCCGCGCGGGATCTTGAGCGGCGAGCCGGCGCCGACGTTGCGGTCGAAACTCTCGCCGTAATTCCCGACCTGCTTGATGATATTGTAGACCCACTTCTCGTCGACCCCGAGCGCCTTGCCCATGCCCGGCGTGACGCCGAGGATGCGCTTGATGCTGGGATTGTCGCTCTTCAGCATCTCGTCGACATTCTTGGACGTGATGCCGTATTCCTCGGCTTCGAGCATCGCATACTGGGTCCAGCGCACGATGTCCTCGAACTGGTTGTCGCCATGGCGCACGACCGGGCCCAGCGGCTCCTTGGAGATGACCTCGGGCAGGACGATGTAGTCGTCCGGGTTCGGCGCATTGGCGACGCGGGTCGCGTAGAGGCGGGCCTGGTCGCCGGAATAGGCATCGCAGCGGCCGCTGAAGAAGGCGCTGCGGCTCTGGTCCGGATCCTCGAACAGGACTGGCTTGAAGCTCATCTTGTTGGTGCGGAAATAGTCGGCGATGTTGAGTTCCGACGTGCTGCCGGTCAGCACGCAGATCGAGGCGCCGTTCAGCTCCTTGGCGCTCTTAACACCGAGCTTCTTCGGCACCATGAAGCCCTGGCCGTCATAGTAGGTGACGCCCGTGAAATCGAGGCCGAGCGCGGTGTCTCGCGTCAAATTCCAGGTCGAGTTGTTCGACAGCAGGTCGACCTCACCCGCCTGTAACGCTGTGAACCGTTGCTGGCCTGACAGCGGCACGTACTTCACCTTTTCCGAATCGCCGAACAATGCGGCCGAGACTCCGCGGCAGATGTCGACGTTCATGCCGGTCCACTTGCCCTGATTGTCGACCATCATGAACCCGGCAATGCCGCCCACGGCCACGCCGCAGACGAGCTGGCCGCGCGCCTTGACGGTATCGAGATCCTTGCCGGCCATCGCCTGGCCCGACGACAGGGCGACCGCCGCCCCGATCGCCATCGCACTGAACATCTTCTTCATCGAACGTCTCCTCTTTTGCGCCCGGTCATTCGACCTTGGCGCCCGTGGTCTTCACGACTTCGGCCCACTTGGCGCGATCGCGCTTCACCGTGGCCTGGAACTGCTCCAGCGTCTCGTAGCGCGGCGTGTTGCCGAGTTCGATCAGCTTCTTCTGGACGTCGGCATCGGCCAGCGCCGTCTTGAGGGCGAGGTTCATCTTGAGCGCGATTGCCGGGTCGAGGCCCTTGGGCGCGAAGATGCCGAACCAGGTGTAGCTGTCGAAGCCCGGCAAGCCCGCCTCGTCGATCGTGGGCACGTCGGGAATGGCTGGCACGCGCTGCTTGGTCGAGACGCCCAGCAGCCTCATCTTGCCGGCGGCGGCCTGCGGCATGGCGATCTGCACCTGGGCGAAGATGCAGCACGTGTCGCCGTTCAGCACCGACTGGATGGCGTCGGGCGAGCCCTTGTAGGGCACGTGCACCATGTCGAGGCCGGCCTTGGCGACGAACTCGGCGAAGGCGAGATGGGTGCCGGCGCCGTTGCCGGTCGAGGCGTAGTTGTACTTGCCGGGTGCGGCCTTCACCTGGGCGATGAAGTCCTTCACATCCTTGGCGTCGATCGCCTTGGGATTGATCGCCAGCACGTTCGACACGTCGACCAGGGTCGAGATCGGCGTGAAGTCCTTCTCCACGTCGAACGGAAGCTTGCTGTAGAGCGAGGCATTGATGCCGTGCGTGCCGGCCGTGCCCAGCAGGAACGTGTAGCCGTCAGGCTTGGCGTTCGCGACGAAGTCCGACGCGACGTTGCCGCCGGCGCCCGCCTTGTAGTCGATCACGATGCGCTGGCCGAGCGCCTTGTCGAGCAGCGGCTGCAGCACGCGCGCGACCACATCGGTGCCGGAGCCCGGCGGGAAACCCATGACGATGGTGATGGGCCGCGTCGGCCAATCCTGTGCCGCCGCGGGAAAAACCGCGGATGCCGCACAGAGAAAAAGCGCCGTGGCGCCGAGCAGAAATCTGCGCACTGTGATCTCCTTCAAGTCCGATACTATGCTTATGCAAGAAACGGGGAAATGACATGGGTTACATGACTGACGAGCGCCGCATGATCCAGGAGACGGCGCGCGCCTTCGTCATGAAGGAAGTGCTGCCGGTCGCCAACAAGCTCGACCCCGAGAAGGGCGATATCCCGCCGGAGCTGATCCAGAAGCTGGCTGACATGGGCTATTTCGGCATCGTGATCCCCGAAGAGTACGGCGGCATGGGCCTCGGCGTGTTCGAATACTGCCTGATCACCGAGGAACTGGCGCGCGGCTGGATGAGCGTGGCCTCGATCATCGCCCGAGGCAATGGCCTCAGCGCCGGCCGGGGCATGACCGAAGCCCAGCGCGCGGTCTTCCTGCCCCGCGCCGCCCGCGGCGAGTTTTTAGGCGCCGCCGCCATGTCCGAGCCGAACGTGGGCTCGGACCTCGGCAGCATCGCCTGCCGCGCTCGCAAGGACGGCGACGACTGGGTCGTCACCGGCAACAAATACTGGTGCACCTTCGCCGACGGCGCCGACTACATCATGCTGGTCGCCCGCACCTCCGACGCGCCCGATCCCAAGCGCAAGCACGTCGGCCTCTCCTCCTTCCTGATCGAGAAGCCGCGCGGCACGCTGCCGCCGGGCGTGAAGGGCGCGCCGATCCCGAAGATCGGCTACTTCGGCTGGAAGACCTGGGAACTGGCTTTCGACGAATGCCGCCTGCCCGGCTCCGCGCTGATCGGCGAGGAAGGCCGCGCCTTCTATTACATCTCGGCCGGTCTCGAACGCGCCCGTGCCCATACCGCCGCCCGCGCCATCGGCCTCGCCCGCGGCGCACTGGAGGACGCCACCGCCTATGCGCAGGAGCGCCGCCAGTTCGGCCAGGCGATCGGCGACTTCCAGAACACGCGCTTCCGCCTCGCGCGCATGGCGACGGAGATCGAGGCGTCACGCCAGCTCATGTATTTCGTCTGCGACGAGATCGACCAGAAGCGCCGCTGCGACAAGGAAGCCGCGATGGTGAAGTTCCATGCCTCCGAGATGGCAGAGAAGGTCACCTCCGAAGCGCTGCAGGTGTTCGGCGGCGCTGGCTACACGACGTTGCACGCCGTCGAGCGCTACTGGCGCGACGCGCGTCTCACCAAGATCTTCGAGGGCACCTCGGAGATCCAGCAGCGCATCATCTCGGATCATCTGCTCGGCAAGCAGAAGGCCTGACATGGAAGTCGATGCCTTCATCCAGACGGCGCCGTCCCTGCGCTTCGCCTTCGCCATCAAGGCGAAGGTCGGACCGGTCCAGGATCTCGGCCAGACCGCGCGCGGGCATCGACGCATCATCGATATCCTGGGTGGCGAGGTGCACGGGCCCAGGCTGGAGGGCGAGATCCTGCCGGGCGGCGCGGACTGGCAGATCGTGCGGCCCGACGGCACGATCGAGGTGGTCGCGCGCTACACGATCCGCAGCAAGACGGGCGCGCGGATCTACGTCCAGAACGACGGCTTGCGCGTTGCAAGTCCCGAAGTTCTGGAGCGCATGTCCAAAGGCGAAGCGATGCCGCCGGGCAGCTATCACTTCCGCACGGCGCCGCGCTTCGAGACGTCGGAGTCCACGCTCAAATGGTTGGAACGCGCAACCTTCGTCGGCGTCGCGACCCGCGCGCCCGACAGGGTCGCCATCGGCTTCCACGAAGTTCTCTAGGTTCTACTTTCCTCCCCATTCAAATGGGGAGGTGTCGTCGTCATACGACGACGGAGGGGTCATGAGCCCCGCGTGATCGCCCTTCCTTCGGCGCTCCCGGACATTGCTGCGCAATATCCTGCCGCTTGCAGGCCAATTTGCTCGGTCTATCGACCGAGCAAATTGGCCCTCACATTTGCCCAGAAACCCGGATCGCGCGGTGCCGTGCGGCTGACCGCGGCCATCTTGCGATAGAGGTCGCCTAGCGACCGCTTGCTGGCGTCGGCCCGGAGCTTGGTGCCGTCGGCACCCGGCTCGAGGGTCAGCTCCCGCGTATGGAAGACTTCGAGGCCCGGCCGATGGCCGATGCTGACGACCGATGTCTGCGGCAGCTCCTCTATCAGGAGCTTCATGACATTCTCCTGGCCGGCCTCGTCGAGCGCCGACGTGGCTTCGTCCATGAAGATCCACTCCGGCTTGTGGATCAGCACGCGGGCGAAGGCCACGCGCTGCTGCTCGCCGCCGGACAGGATGTGGTCCCAGCGCTCGGTCTCGTCGAGCCGGTCGCGCAGGTGATCCAGGCCGACCTTGTGCAGCATGTCCTGCAGCACTTCGTCGGTGATGCCTTCCGGCGCCACCGGGTAGTGCATGACCTCGCGCAGCGTCCCCAGCGGGAAATAGGGCTTCTGCGGCATGAAGGTGATGTTGCCCGTCGGCAGGTGGATCTCGCCATGGCCCCACGGCCAGACGCCCGCGACGGCGCGCATGATCGTGCTCTTGCCGCTGCCGGACTTGCCGCGGATCAGCACCCGCTCGGCGCGTTCGATTTCGACCTCGGCTTCCGCCACCAGCATCTCGCCGCTTGGACGCGCCACACCCAGCTCGCGCATGATCAGTTTGTCCGATTCAGCCGCCGGATGGACGACGATGCGCGCCTCGTCGGGAGCTTCGCTGCTTTCCTCGAGGTCGGTCAGCGCCACGTGCAGGTGGACGACGCGATCGGTCGAGGCGCGCCATTCGGCGAACTTCGGGAAATTGTCGATCAGCCACGAGAGCGCCCACTGGACACTGGAGAAGGCCTGCGCCGTCTGCATCAGGCCACCCAGCGCGATCTCGCCGCCGAGATAGCGCGGCAGGGCGACGATCAGCGGCACGATCGGGGCGAGATAGGCCAGCGAGCTGGTGAGCAGCGAGAGATTGCCCTGCCCGCGCGTCTGGACGTTCCAGGCCGTGCGCAGGTCAAACAGCGAGCCGCGCAGCCGTTCACGCTCGTCATCCTCGCCGCGCATCAGCGCGATGCCTTCCGCGTGCTCGCGCGCGCGTGTCAGGCCGGAACGGAAATCGGCCTCGCGGCTCTGGCGGACATTGCCGGCATGGATCAGGCCGCGGCCCAGGAAGTAAGTGAGCAGCGAGCCGACCAGCGCATAGGCCACGGCGGCCCAAACCATGTAGCCCGGCAGGTTGAATTCCATGCCGAACAGTTTGATCGGCATCGTCCCCGACAGGATCCACAGCACGCTGAGGAAGGTGAAGAGCTGCAGCACGCACTGCAGGATGCTCTGGGCGAACTCGACGGCGTATTCGGTCGAGACGCGGATATCCTCGGCGATGCGGCCATCGGGATTATCGACTTCGTCGGCCAGCATGCCGAGCTGGTACTGCCGGCCCGTGTTCAGCCAGCGCAGGACCGTGACGTGCGACAGCCAGGAGCGCCAGTTGATCTGCAGGCGCCGCTTGATGTGGAGCTGAATCGCCACCGCCACGCCCGCGGAGATGACGATGGCGGCCAGGATCCACAGGAGCCGCATGAGCTCCCCGACATCACGCTTGTCGAGGGCGTTGAAGAAATCGCGGTTCCAGATGTTCAGCCACAGCGCGATGCCGACATTGGCAACGCCGAGCAGCACGAGGCCGCCGGTGAGCGTCCACGCGACGGCACGATATCCCGGCGCCGTCCAGTATCCACTGGCAACGGCGGCGAAGGCGCGTACGGAGCTGTGTGGTGTATCCAATCAGTCGCGGAAGCCCGGATCGATCCGGTCGAGCTTCCGCAGGAGCGCCGGCCAGTCCAGCAGGCCAAACGGCCGGCGGGTCTTCGGCTGATAATTCATGTAGGTCGCGTCGACCACTTCGGCCGGGACCTCGATCAGCTTGGTGTTGCACGACATGGCCGCGATCTGCGTCTTGCAGGACAGCTCCAGTCGATGCATGGCGTTGAACGCCTCGGGGATCGTCGCGCCGGTCGTCAGCAGACCGTGGTTGCGCAGGATCATCGCGTTGTTGTCGCCGAGGCTCTTCACCAGCGCTTCGCGCGCGGCAAGGTCGAGCACCACGCCGTCGAAGTCGTGATGGCTGATCTTGGCGAAGCGCATCGAGGTCTGCGTGTTGGGCAGCAGGCCGCATTCCATGGTCGACACGGCCATGCCGGGCCAGGTGTGCGTGTGGATCACGCAGGCGACGTCGTGCTTGGCCATATGGATGGCGCTGTGAATCACGAAGCCGGCGCGGTTGACGCCGTAGTCGAGGCCGCCGTTGAAGTCCGGCTTGGCGAGGATGTTGCCGTCGCAGTCGATCTTGAGCAGGCTCGAGGCGGTGATTTCTTCGTAGAGCAGTCCGTAGGCGTTGATCAGGAAGGCGTTATCCTCACCCGGCACGCGCACCGAGATGTGGTTCGCGATCAGGTCCGACATTCCATACAGGTCCATCAACCTGTAGCAGGCGGCGAGATCGACGCGAGCCTGCCATTCTTCGGGCGAGACGTTCGACCGGAGGTTGGCAACTTTGGAAGTCTTGAGGTTGTGCACGGCCATGGAAACGCTCCAGGATTAAAACGGTTCCGGAACGTTAAACCCGCACTCCCCAACCGTCCATCGACGGGTCAGACGAGCCCGCGCGCTGCGAGATAGGCGCCCAGCGCCAGGAGGCCGGCGAAGAACCACAGCCGGAAAGCCTGCGGCGACAGCCGGGCGCGCACCGCCTGCCCCAGCCGCATGCCGACCAGCGCCACCCCCACGCCCGCCACCGACGGCCAGGCTAGCCCCAGGCCGAGGCTGGTGCTGCCCGCCTGGGTCACCACCAGGGTCACCGCGAGCGCCAGGGTGGAAACGGTGAAAGACAGGCCCAGCGCCTGCACCAGCTCGTCCTTGGTAAGGCCGATCGCCTGAAGGTAGGGCACCGCCGGAATGACGAAGACGCCGGTCGCCGCCGTGACGGCGCCGGTCACGGCCCCCATGACCGGCCCCAGCCAACCTTCGGCCGACGGCGGAACGACGAGCTTCAGGGCAGCCAAACCCGAGACGGCATAGGCCATCAGGGCAATGCCCAGCGCCAGCGCCCCATAGGGCCCGCCGAGGCCCGACAGGAAGGCCGCCCCGGCCCAGGTCCCGACGCAGACGCCGAGATTGAGGGGCCAGAGGCGCCGCAGCAGGGACTTGAGATGGGGGCCATCCACCATCTGCCAGACGTTGGTCACCAGCGACGGCAGGATCAGCAGCGCCGCCGCCTCGACCGGGGACAGGGCAACGGCCAGCAGCCCCATCGAAATGGTCGGCAGGCCGAGGCCGATGACGCCCTTGGCAAAACCGGCCAGCAGGAACACGGCAAGGACGAAGGCCAGAGTCGAGAGGAGCATGTCGCAGGCTTGAACCGGGACGGTCTGGCCCGCAATCTGGAGAATATGGAGTCTGCCTTCGTTTCAAACGAAGGCTGGGAGATCACGGCCATGCGCTTCGACTTCACCGACCTCCGGCTGTTCCACGCCGTGACGCAGACCGGCAGCATCACGCGCGGCGCCGAGCGCACCCATCTCGCGCTCGCCTCGGCCAGCGCGCGCATCCGCGGGATGGAGGACATGCTGGGTGTGCCGCTGCTGAAGCGCGGCCGGCGCGGCGTCGAGCCGACCGATGCGGGCCGCAGCCTGCTCGATCACGCCCGCATCGTGCTGCAGCAGGTCGAGACGATGCGCGGCGATCTCGGCGCCTTTTCGCGCGGCCTGAAGGGCAGCGTGCGCATCCTCGCCAACACCTCCGCCCTGTCCGAGCATCTGCCTTCATTGCTCGCGGATTTCCTGGCCGCGAACCCGACGATCGACCTCGACCTGGAAGATCGCGAGAGCCCGGCGATCGGCGCGGCCATCGCCGCGGGCGACGCCGACATCGGCATCGGCTCACAGGCCGCCTTCGTGCCCGGCCTGGAGAGCCATCCCTTCCGCACCGACCGGCTGGTGCTGGCCGTGCCGGCCGGGCACGCACTGGCCGGCAAACGCAAGACCGGCTTCGCCGACCTGCTCGACCTCGATTTCGTGGGCCTGCCGCGCGGCACGGCACTCGACGAGCATGTGGCGATGCAGGCCGCCAAGCTCGGTCGCGCGCTGCGGCTGCGCGTCCGCGTCAACAGCCTCGATACCGTCTGCGCCATGGTCGCCGCGGGGGTCGGCGTCGGTATCGTGCCGGAAACGACGGCGACCCGGCAGCGACGCGTCCTGCCGCTGGCAACGGTCCGGATCGCCGAGCCCTGGTCGGTACGCGAGCTTGCCCTCTACGTGCGCGACGCCAGGCGCCTGCCACGACCGGCGCGACGCCTGTTCGACGCGCTGCGCAAGAGCGGGTGAAGGCCGATTACCAGCGCAGCAGCCGGCGCCCCACGACAGCGCCGACCAGGATCACCGGGATCGCCGCCAGCGGATACCATGTGAGGACGAACAGCGGCGAATCGTCGAAGCAGTGGAAGGCGTAGATCGTCGCCGCCGACGCAGCGGCCAGCGTTCCCGCGGCCGCACCGGCCAGCACCGGCGAAGCCGGCGCCGCCCGGCGCAGCGCCAGCAGCAGTGCCGCCAGGGGTGCCAGCGCAAAGAGCGGGATGGCCGTGAGGCACACGACCGCATTGCTGCCGACCAGTCTTGCTTTCCATGTGCCGGCGGGCAGCAGGGTCGTCTCGACCACGAGGGCCATTGCCGCAATGAGCACGACCGGCACGACGGCCCAGCGCCACGTGCCCGACGCCAGGGGACGCGCCATCGCGACACAAGCGCCGGCGGCCGCGATCAGAGCCGCCAGCACCAGCACGAGCTTGAGGTCGAAGCGCCAGGTTGCGAAAGCCGCCGCAAGGTCGACGCGCGGGCCGAACTCGATGGCAAAGATCACGAGCGACACCAGCGCCCCGATCGCCACGGCGCGACCCAACGAGCGCCGGAGCGGCGCCGACGATCCTGCGCGGTCGGCGACCAGCGAGGCGACGAGCTGCTCGGTCTTCATGTCCTGTCCTTGCGGTAGATGTCGGCCAACGCACGCAGGGCACGGTGCAAGGTCACGCGCACGGCGCCTTCGCTGAGCCCCAGGCGCGTGCCGACTTCCCGGGCGCTCTGCCCTTCGATGGAAATGCCCTCCACGATCCGCCGTTGCCGCTCGGGCAGGCGCGACAGCATCTGGCGCGCATCGACGGTGCTGCCCTCTTCCGACACTGCGGGAGCCGCGAGGTTCTCGGCATGGTCGTCGATGTCGACATGGTCGGTGAAACCACGGCGCCGCAGATGGTCGACCAGCTTGTGATGCGCGATCGCGCGCAGCCACGGCTGAAGCGGCTGCGTCTCGTCCCACGTGTCGCGCTTCAGGTGCATGGCCAGCAAAGTCTCCTGGACGATATCCTCGCAATCCGCGCGCGGCCTTCCTGCCGCGGTCAAGCCGCGCGAGGCCACGACGCGCAGCCAGGAAGCGACGAGGACAAGCAGGCGGCGATACGCCTCGTCATCCCCCTTCCGGGCCGCCCGCATGAGCGCGGAGAGATCTTCCGGATCAGGCAACGGGCTCACTCTTTCACGTATTCGTGCGGAAGGGCCCGAACATTACAGGCCCTCTTCACGAAAAAGAAATCGCCCGATCTGTAACGTCGGCGCCCGTCCCGCCGAATGACCTCCTGCGAGCCGATGATGGCTCGACAGCCAGGAGGACTTTCCCATGATCAATCGCACCACCACTGCAGCCCTCGCCGCCGCCGTCGCCGCCGCGACCCTGATGTCGGCCGGCGCCAACGCCCAGATGGCCAACACCGACAAGGAGCGCTGCTACGGCGTCTCGATGGCCGGCAAGAACGACTGCGCCGCGACCGGCAACAATTCCTGCGCCGGCCAGTCGAAGGCCGACTACGACGCCAAGGCGTGGAAGTACGTCGCCAAGGGGTCCTGCGCGACCATGGAAGTGACGATGAAGGACGGCATGAAGCGCAAGGGCACCCTGGCGCCGATGTAACGGAGTTCGTCGTGACGGCGGATCGCCTTCCTCGTGCCGGTGCCGGGCTGAAGCCCGAGCACCAGCGGCATATCCTCGACGCACGGCCAGATGTCGGCTGGTTCGAGGTGCATGCCGAGAACTACATGGGGGCCGGCGGTCCGCCGCATCATTTCCTCGAGCGCATACGTGCGCTCTATCCGCTTTCCCTGCACGGCGTGGGATTGTCGATCGGCTCCGCCAACGGCATGACGCCGGGCCACCTCGCCCGCCTGAAAGCCGTCGCCGACCGCTACCAGCCCTTCGTCGTTTCCGAGCATCTGGCCTGGTCGACGCACGACGGCGTCTTCCTCAACGATCTG
Source organism: Reyranella sp. GW821-FHT12G01 (assembly GCF_058806575.1). Classification (NCBI taxonomy): domain Bacteria; kingdom Pseudomonadati; phylum Pseudomonadota; class Alphaproteobacteria; order Hyphomicrobiales; family Reyranellaceae; genus Reyranella; species Reyranella sp. GW821-FHT12G01. The sequence continues at coordinate 1,060,993 of NZ_JBXAPV010000001.1, read as the reverse complement.
CTGCCGCTCCCTTACACCTGCGAGACGCTGGCGCTCGTGAGCCGGCACGTCGAGGAGGCGCAGTCCGCGCTCGGTCGACGCCTCCTGATCGAAAACCCCTCGCACTATCTGCGCTTCGAGGGCGAAGAGATGCCCGAGACCGATTTCCTGCGCACGCTGGCGCGACGCAGCGGCTGCGGTCTGCTGCTCGACCTGAACAATGTCGTCGTGTCCGCCGCCAATCGTGGCTTCGATCCGCAAGCCTATATCGACGTCTTCCCCGTCGAGCATGTCGGTGAGATCCATCTGGCCGGTCATGCCGTGCTGGACGATGGCGAAGCGCCCCTATTGATCGACACGCACGATCGTCCGGTCTCTCCACAGGTATGGGATCTCTATCGCCACCTGATCATCCGGCACGGCCCGCTGCCGACGCTCATCGAATGGGACAGCGATGTGCCGGCCTGGCCCGTCCTCGAGGCGGAAGTGTCATGCGCGGAGCGGGTGTTGCGCACGCACGGAGGTTTCCATGCCCGCGCGGCCTGACACGCATCAGCTGGCCAATCTGCAGGCGACATTCGCGCAGACCTTGCTTCGCCCTGCCTTGCAGGTGCCGGACATCGTGGCGCCTCTCACAGGCGGCTCGCGCGAGCGCCGGCTCGGCATCTATCGCAACAACGTCAAGGCGAGCCTGACTGCGGCACTCGCGGCACGGTTTCCGGTGATCCGGCGGCTGGTCGGTGAGGAGTTCTTCGAGGCCGCCGCGGTCGTCTTCGTCGAGCGCCATCCACCACGTTCGCCGATCCTGGCCGACTATGGCGCGGCCTTCGCTGGCTTCCTCGACAACTTCGAACCCGTTCGCGACCTGCCCTATCTCCCCGATATCGCCCGCCTCGAATGGGCGCGCCAGCAGGCCTTCCATGCCGTCGATGCCGCGCCGATCGGCATCGAGCGGCTTGCCGCTCTTGCCGGCACCGATCTCGAATCGGCGCACCTCGTCCTGCATCCCGCCACTCGTGTCGTGGCGTCGCTTTGGCCCATCGTGTCGATCTGGACCACCAATACGTTCGATGAAGATGTCCGGCGGATCGGGCCGGATATGCCGGGCGAAACCGCTCTGGTCACACGACCCGAGCACGACGTTCTCGTCGACCTGCTGCCGGCCGGCGCGGATCAACTGGTCACGGCCATCGCCCGAGGCGCCGCGCTGGGCGAAGCCACGCTCGCGCAGCACGACGAAGCTTTCGATCTCGCGACCACGCTCGCCCTGCTCTTCCGCAGCGGCGCCATTTCCGACCTTCACGAGGGAATACCCGAATGACCGCGTTGCTCCAGCGCCTCGACACGCTCCTGGCGCGCATCCCACACGAACTGCTGGCCCTGCTCGCACGGCTGTCGGTCGGCACGATCTTCCTGCGCTCCGGCCTGCTGAAACTCGACGGCTGGGCCAGCGGCACGACGCTCACGCTGTTCCGCGAGGAATACAGGCTGCCGCTCATTCCGCCGGAGGCGGCGTCCTATCTTGCGACGGCCGCCGAACTCAGCCTGCCGGCCCTGCTCTTCCTTGGCCTGTTCACGCGGCCGGCCGCACTGGCCCTGCTCGGCATGACGCTGGTGATCGAGATCTTCGTCTATCCCAACGCCTTCGACACGCACGGTGTCTGGGCGGTCGCGCTGCTCTATCTCGCCAAGTTCGGCCCGGGCAGTCTCGCGCTCGACCGCATCCTCTTCGTGCGGCCGCTGCCTAGCGCTTGCGGACCGGCTTGAGGTCGGACGCGATCGGATAGGCCGTCGTCGACTTCACCCGCTCCATCGAGAAGCGCGACGTGACGTTCTTGAGCGGCATCGTGTCGATCAGCTTCTTGTAGAAGGCGTCGTAGGCCTGCATGTCGGCGACGGCGACGCGCAGCATGTAGTCGATGTCACCGGCCATGCGATGGAACTCCATCACCTCGGGCATGGCGGTGATGGTGCTGGCGAACTTCGAGAGCCAGGCCGAGGAATGGTCGCCGGTCTCGATCGAGACGAACACGGTGAGGCCCACGCCGATCGATTCGGGCGAGATCAGCGCCACCCTCTTGAGGATGATGCCGGACTTCTCCAGCCGCTGGATGCGCTTCCAGCAGGGGCTTTGCGACAGCCCCACACGATGCGCGATCTGCGCAAGCGAAAGGCTCGCATCCTCCTGGAGGAGGGCCACGATCTTCTTGTCGATGGCATCCATGATTCGAGTATCCATAAGCGGCGGTCGGCCGGTCCGAAGGGTGGCAGTCTAGACCGGAAGCGACTCCAGGCGAACCGGGGCCCCCAGGCGCTCGCCGAGGATGATCGCGAGGGCCTCGACGTCGCCGTCGACCCTCCCGCCATAGCTGGCGAGTCGCGGATCGGCGCCGCTGAACCACGAGATCCGCCATGCGCCCGCCTCGCACACCAGCGAGCCCACGACGTGACCGTGTGCGGAGATCGTCCAGAGGGCGGGCTCCTCATAGGCCGCCTGGAACAGGCGGGCGGCCCGGGCAACGAGGGTACTGGCAAGACTGAGCATGCTGGGACTCTACGGGCGAGGCAGCAACTGCAGCAATGAAACGGTCCGTCGAATCCGGCGCTGGCGACGACAGGATTAACTCTCGCGGTGGCCGGAGGGGAAAATTCCATCTCCGCTCCCGGCCGACGCGCGACTAAGGTCGAACGGCCGGCGTTTCGAGCTTCATCCCCTTGGCCCGTTCCATCAGATAGAGTTCGAGGGCGGTATATTCGGGCGCATCGAGCGGCCAGGCCTCGGCGCGGATGCCCACGAGGCAATTGCGCAGACGCCGCTTCAGCGAGCCCAGCGCCTGCCATTCCAGTCGATAGATCGGATAGCCCGTCGGATGCGCCTCGGGGATGGCGACGCCCGCCAGCTTCTTGCCGGCATTGTCGTCGTGGCAGGTCGCACAGGAGAGATTGAGCTGGCCCTGGCGACGACGATAGATCGCCTCGCCCTGCGCGCGGAACGCGTCGAGGCGCGGATCGGCGGGCGGCGCGATGGGCATGCCGCGCGACTGGAGCGCGACATAGGCCGTGAGCGCAAGCAGGTCGCGATTCTCGGGCGGCAAACGCTCGGCCTTCTGGTTCTCCGTACGGCAGAGGTCGATGCGGCCCTCGAGATCGATCGGGCGATCGGCGCCGGCGGGAATCGCGGGGTAGCGCGTGGCGACGCCCTTCATGCTGGCCGCGGCGGCGCCATGACAATCGGCGCAGGATTTGTTGGCCGCACCTGCGGGCTTCGCCCAGAGCTGGCCACCGAGTTGCACGAACAGCATGCCGGGATTGGCGGTGTCGTCGTCCTGCATCTTCTGCAGGGCTTCGCCCATGTCCTGGTAGCCGGAGCGCCGCTTGTCCGTGCCGACTTGCGCGGCCGCATAGGACGCGACGAAGACCAGCGCCAGACCGAGGCCGAGCTGTCGCGCGGTCATTCGACGGCGATGGCGACCCGCTCCTCGACGGCGAAGCCTTCGTCGCCGGTCCAGCGCAGGACGACCGTGCCGCTCTCGTTCGCCACGGCAAAGAAGGAGACGAACGGATTGGCCGCGATCGCGGGCGACATCTCCATCTCGAAGATCTCGGCGCCGTTCCAGGTCGCGGTGAAGCGCTCGATGATGTTGCGCGGGATGATGCGGCCATTGGGACCCGGCCGGAAACCGGTCTCCATCGGGTGCATGATCAGCGCCTTGATCTCGACGACGGCGCCGCGCTTGGCAGTCTTCGGGGCGTTCACGAGGATGTTCGACATCAGGTCGACTCCTCGAGGCAGGCCGCCAGGGTCACGATGACGTCGGCACCGGCCATCCAGAACTTGCCGTCGCTGGTCTCGGCGATCGCCACGATGCGCTGGCTGTCGCCAAGCTTGATGCGCGCGCCGACGACGGCCTTGCCGTTATGCGGGCCAAGGCGCGCGGTAAAGACGTTGGGCTGCGGGTTCTTTTCATTGAAGACGTGGATCGCCTTCACGTAGTCCGCGACGGTCATCGGGCTCTCGACCGACACGACCAGCGACACGCTGTTGCCGTTCTCGACCAGCGGCGGCACGTCGAGCTTCACCCGCCCTTCGGTCGGCGTGGCGTTGCCCACCACCTTCTTGATCGCCTCGGCCATGGACTCGGGCGTCGCCGACGCGGGCGCGAGCGGCAGGACGATCACCGTAGCGGCGGTGGCGGCAGTGCCGGCAAGGAAGCGACGGCGGTCCATTCAGTCCTTCAAGGTTAAAAGATAGGCCACGACATCCTCGACCTGCTCCGCTGACAGGATGGTCTTGCCGTCGAAGGAGCGGGCGACCCGCTGCAGGCCTTGGGTACGATAGTAGGCCGGCATGATCGTGTCGGCATTGAGACGCGAGCCATCGACGATGCGCAAGCGCAACTGGCCCTCCGACCAGCGCGAGCCCGCGCCGGCGAGACTCGGCGCCAGGTCGCCCTGGAACCGTTCCTCGGCGATCGGGCCGGAATGACAGAGCAGGCACAGGCCGACGCTGCGGTTGGCGACGATCGCCCGGCCGCGCGCCGCATCGCCTGGTTGGCCGGTGAGCGAACGGGGAATCGAATCGCCGACGATCTGCGGCACGACCTGCTGAGCAGAGGCCGAAGACGCGACGAGCGCGAGCAGGAACCCAGCGAAGCTCCGCATCGCCTCACCCGAAGGTCTCGGCGGTGATGGTGCGGAACCAGCTCGACGCGTAGAGCGCTTCCTGGCCACGCAAGCCGCCCACCGCTTCGAGCGGGCTGGTACCGCCGGCGCCGGGAATGTCGGTGAGCTGGCCCTTGTCGGGGCGATAGACGCCCGCGATCGAGATGCCGTAGTCGGCGGCGACGAGGCTGTAGCAGGTGTTGATCAGGATCGGGTCCTGCGGCTTGTCGCCGGCCAGCAGACGCACCAGCGCGGCGGCGCAGACCTTGGCCTGGGCATTGGCGGCGAAGGCCGACTTCGGCATGCCGCCCATGATCGCCGCATCGCCCAGCACGTGGATGTTGGGCCGCAGGGTCGATTCGAAGGCGACGGGCTCGACCGGACACCAGCCGGTGCGGTCGGCGACGCCGGCTTGCGCGGCAATGGCGCCGGCCTTCTGCGGCGGAATCACGTTGGCCGCGTTGGCCTTGTGGGTCGCGAACTCGGTCGTGAGCGTGAGCGTCGCGGGATCGACCGAGGTCACCTTGCCGCCCTGGCTGAGCGGCACCCATTCGATCATGCCCTGATAGAGCTCGGCCCAGCCGTTCTGGAACAGGCGCTGCTTGGAGAAGGCATCCTTCGAATCGAGCAACAGCAGCTTCGACTTCGGCTTCCAGATTTTTAGCCAATACGCGATCAGGCTGGCGCGTTCATAGGGACCGGGCGGGCAGCGGAAGGGATTGGCCGGCGCCGACATCACGACCAGGCCGCCATCGTCCATCGCCTGCAACTGCTGGCGCAGCAGCACGGTCTGCGCGCCCGCCTTCCAGGCATGCGGCATCTTCTGGGACGCGGCTTCGTCGTAACCGGGAATGGCGCCCCAGTTGAAATCGATGCCCGGCGTCATCACCAACCGGTCGTAGGAAAGCTTGTTGCCGTCGGCCAGGGTCACGGTCTTCGCGTCGGCATCGACCGCGGTCGCACTCGTCTGGGCGACGGTGACGCCGGCCGACTTGATGCCGTCGTAGCGGAACTGCTGCTGGTCGATCTCGCGCAGGTTCGCGAGCACCGAATTGCTGAACGGGCACGAGGTGTAGACCGGATTGGGCTCGACCAGGGTGACGTCGAGTACGGGCTGCAACGCCTTCAGGGTGCGGGCCGCCGTGGCGCCGCCGAAGCCGCCGCCGATCACCACAACCTTCGCCTTGCCCTGCGCCGAAACGATCGCGGGCGCGAAGGCTGCTACCGCGACAGCACCTTTCAGGAGCGTACGCCGGCCGCTTCTCAAGGCGTGCCTCCATTCTGGTGAGCACCGACGTGAGCTTGCCCGTATCGCGAGCATGTTATACGCCCCCTATCGTCCATCGACGCTGAAGACAATTGGGGGCTGGAGACATGGGGTGTTTTAGGGCGTTCGCGGTCGCAGCCTTGTTGTGCCTGGGATTGACTGGCTGCATTCCCCGGGCCGCGCCCAATCTTGCGACGCCCGAATATTCGCAGATGGCACGGGCGCTCACGAAGCCACCCGCGGATCGCGCGCGCCTCTACATCTTCAGCGGCAACGAATGGGGTGGCTACCCGGTCGTCTACTATCGCCCGCACTACATCTCCGCCGATGTGTTCATCGACGACGTGAAAGTCGGCAGCGTCAATCCGGGCGAGGTGATGGTGATGGACATCGTTCCCGGCAATCACGTTTTCAGGTGGCAGGAGTTCAACCGCACGCCCGGTTGGCTGGGCACGATCACGCCGCTGCAACTGAACGTCGAGGGCGGAACCGTCCTGTTCCTCAGCACCAACCTCACGAAGGGATTCGCCGTGGAAGGTGGCGTGATCGACGTCAACGACCGGAAGGTGCTGCCCGAAACCAGGATCGTGCGGCCGTCTTCCTGTCCGCCGACGATCTGCCTGTAGGGCGAAACCCACCTTACCTACTCCGGCTGCGCGGCAAACCAGGCCGCGATGGCCTGGGTCTGCTGGTCGTCGAAGCCCTTGGCGATGCGGCCCATCACGCTCGAGGGCCAGGCGCCGCTGCGATATTCGCGCATGAAGGTGACGATATCCTCGGCCTTGCGGCCGGCGATATGCGGGATCACCGAATCCGCCACCTTCTTGGGCGCGTGGCAGCCCGTGCAGGAACTGGCGCCCGGCGGCGCGTCGGCCGCCGAGGCCGGGCCTGCCAGCAGCGCGATGCCAGCCAGACCCGACAGCAGCGACCGGACCATCAGGCGCCTTTCTTCAGCTCGTGATGCATCAGCGGCAGGTTGCGTACCCGCTTGCCGGTCGCCTTGGCAATCGCGTTCAGCACGGCGGGGGCCGCGACGGCAATGGTCGGCTCGCCGACGCCGCCCCAGAAGTCGTTGGTCGGCACGAGGACCGTCTCGACCTCCGGCATCTCGTCGATGCGCATCACGTTGTAGCTGTCGAAGTTGGTCTGCTCGACCACCCCTTCCTTGACGGTGATCTCGCCGAACAGCGCCGCCGACAGGCCGTAGACGAACGAGCCCGCGACCTGCCGCTCGATCTGCGCCGGATTGACCACGTGGCCGGGATTGGTGGCCGCGGTGATCTTGTGGATCTTGAGCTGGCCGTCGGGGCTCACCGAAACCTCGGCGACGCCGGCGACGTAGCTGCCATAGCCCATGACCTGCGAGATGCCGTGGAAGCGGCCCTCGGGCAACGGCTTGCCGTAACCGGCCTTGTCGCAGGCGGCCTTCAGCACCGCCGCCCACTTGGGCTTCAGGTACTTCAAGCGATAGGCCAGCGGATCCTGGCCCGCCGCTTCCGCCAGCTCGTCCATGAAGCATTCCATGTAGACGGCGTTCTGGTTCACGTTCACGCCACGCCAGAAGCCCGCCGTGATGTGAGGGTTGCGCATCGCGTGGTCGATCAGCAGGTTCGGCACGTCGTAGCCGTAGGTCGCCTCGGCGCCGGTCTGCATCAGGCCCTGGAAGGTGGCCGGGTCCATGCCGTTCACCAGGTTCTGCGGCAGCAGCGACGCCAGGATCGACTGGCCCGAGATGCGGATATGCAGGCCGACCAGGTTGCCCTGGGCGTCGAGGCCGGCCGTCATCTTGGCCATCGTCGTCGGATGATACTGGCAGTGCGTCATGTCTTCTTCGCGGGACCAGATCAGCTTGATCGGCGTGCCGGGCATCTCCTTGGCCACCAGCACGGCCTGGCGGACATAGTCCGAGCGGCCGCGACGGCCGAAGCCGCCGCCCAGCATCAGCTTGTAGACCTCGCACTTGGCGATCGGCAGGCCGGCCGCTTCCGACGCTGCGGCCAGTGCCGCCTCGCCGTTCTGCGTGCCGCACCAGACCTCGCACTTCTCCGGCGTGTAGAGCGCCGTGGCGTTCATCGGCTCCATGGTGACATGGTGCTGATAGGGGAAGCTGTAGACCGCCTCGACCTTCTTGGCGGCACCGTCGATCGCCTTCTGGGCATCGCCCGCCTTGTTGCCGACGAAGGCTTCCTTGGCGGTGAGGCCCTCCTTCAGCATCTCGGAGATGGTCTCGGTCGAGACCTTGCCGAGTTCGCCGATGTTCCATTCCGTCGTGACGGCCTCGAGTGCCGTCTTGGCTTGCCAGTAGGTGTCGGCGACCACGACGACGGCATCGCCGTCGATCGCCAAGATCTTCTTAACGCCCGGCATCTTCTCGGCCTTGCTGGCGTCGAAGCTCTTCAGCTTGCCGGTGATCACCGGGCAGGCACGCACGGTGGCGACCAGCATGCCCGGCATCTTGTGATCCATGCCGTAGATCTGCTTGCCCGTGACCTTGTCGACCGTGTCGAGACGCGGCAGCGGCTTGCCCGCGACCTTCCAGTCCTTCGGGTCCTTGAGCTTCACTTCCTTGGGCGGCTCGAGTTCGGCCGCCGCCGCGGCGACCGCGCCGTAGGTCACGGTCTTGCCCGACGCCTTGTGCGTGATGACGCTGTTGGCCGCGCTACAGTCGCCGGCCGGCACGTTCCACTGCTTCGCCGCCGCCGCGATCAGCATCTCGCGCGCGATGGCGCCGCCTTCGCGGACATACTGCTGGCTCTCACGGATGCCGCGGCTGCCGCCGGTCGAGTAGTTCTTCCAGACGCGGTTGCGCCTCAGGTTCTCGCCGGGCGGCGGATATTCCCAGGCGACCTTGCTCCAGTCGCACTCGAGTTCTTCGGCGACAAGCTGGCAGAGACCGGTGAGCGTGCCCTGTCCCATCTCGGAGCGGGCTATGCGGATCACCACCTTGTCGTCCGGGTGGATGACCACCCAGGCGTTCACTTCCTTGACGGACTGGGCGTGCGCCACGCCCTCGTCGAAGGGCAGCTTGAAGCCGAGCGAGAAGCCGCCGGCGACAGCCGCGCCGCTGACCAGGAAGCCGCGACGGCCGAGGGATGTCTGGATCGTCATGGTGTGTCCCTCCCCTTAGGCCTTAGCCGCGGCGTGGATCGCCGCGCGGACCTGCTGATAGGTGCCGCAGCGGCAGATGTTGGTCATCGCCTCGTCGATGTCGGCATCGGTCGGGTTGGGCTTTTTGGCGAGCAGCGCCGTCGCCGCCATCACCATGCCGCTCTGGCAGTAGCCGCACTGGGGCACGTCGAGCGCGACCCACGCTGCCTGGATCTTGTTCAGGACGCCGTTCTCGGCCAGCGCCTCGATGGTGACGACCTTCTTCGTGCCGACGGTGTTCACCGGCACGTGGCAGGCGCGCACCGGCGCGCCATCGATATGGACGGTGCACGAGCCGCACTGGGCAATGCCGCAGCCATACTTCGTGCCGGTCAGGCCCAGCTGCTCGCGCAGGACCCAGAGAAGCGGCGTGGACGGATCGGCGGTGTAGTCGAGCGCCTTGCCGTTGACGTTGAGGACAGCCATCCCGGACTCCCGTTATTCAGGAAATATTGAAATAACCGTAGCCCAGCGCCGCGCCGCCGCCTAGCAGCCGCAGTGCATTCACGGATGTTTGATGCTTCAGCGCACGCTTGCTTCAAAAACCCGCCGGAAATTGCCGCCCAAGAGTTTTGCCGTTTCCTCCGCGTTGAATCTCGTGCGCAGCGCTGCCGCCAATTGGGGCACATCGACGTAGCTCGGCATCGAGCTCGGCCCGACCAGGCCAAGCTGGTCGGTGCCGAGACCGACATGATCGATCCCGACGACGTCGACCATCTTCGCGAATCCGTCCGTCGCATAGGCGACGAGGTTGGGGAAATACTCGGAGATCGGCCAGATGCCGATGACACCGCCCGTAGCGGCGATCGCCCTCGCATGGTCGGGCATGATGCGGCGGGTCCAGGCAGAGGGCCGGTTGATGAGCGAGGTATGCGACAGGACCAGCGGCTTCGTGGTGACCGCTGCAGCCTTCTTCACCAGTTCGAACGTGCCGTGCGCCACGTCGACCACGATGCCGATCGTATTGCAGCGCCGGACCACCTCGGCGCCGAACGCCGTCAGACCGTCATGCACGCTGGGCTCGGTCTGGATGTCGCCCAGCTCGTTGGGCCGGTAGTGCGTGAGCTGCAGATGGCGCAGTGCCCAGCGCTGGTAGGCCTCGTCGAGGCGGTCGATCTGGCCCTCGAGGAAGTCGCCGCCTTCCGCCGCAACGATGATCGAAGGCCGGCCTGAACGCGCCGCGCGCAGCTCGGCCGAGGTCCGGATGATCGGCATCCCCTGCTCGCGCGCCAGCGTATGCAGGGTCGGAAAGGAGCGCTGGCTGTAGGCGTAGAGCTCGCCCGAGCGCGGCTCGCGACTGGGTCTCATACGGCCGACCATGACCTTGATGACCGGCGAATCGGCAACGACGGCCAGCGAGATCACCGACACACCGCCCTGGCGCATCGGATCGGCGACGGGCGCGAACGAGCCGCGGCCGTAGCTCATCTGCGTCAGGTTGCCGGCATGGCTATGGATGTCGATCGTCGTGCCGTCCGCCGCCTGCGCCATCGCCGGCACCGGAAGGCAGAAGAGCGGGCTCGCCGCCATCAGCGCGCGGCGCGTCACGCCCTTCACCGCCTCGGCGTCATGCAACTGGTAACGCCAGCCCCCGGCATCGGGCGACACGTGCCAGGTGCCGCTCAGCCGTAACGCGCCGTTGGCGAGCTTCATCGGCTGGCGGGCCAGCACCTCGACGACTGCCGACGGATTGTTCGGCACGCAGCCCTGGCAGCAGCCGGGCTCGGCCATCATCAGGAAACGCCCGTTGCCGCCCCATGTGCTCGCCCCGACGGGGAAGCCCGTGATCTCGACGCGTTTGCCGTTGGCTTTGTCAGCGCGTGGTTTCCCGAGGTCGTTCCACGAGAGGCGCATCGGCAGCTCTATAGTTTGGGTGGCGGATAGTAGGGGCGATCGCCCAGTGCCTGTACGCGCTTCCAGAAATCAGGCCCCGAGGCCTTGCCGACCTCGTCGAGATCGGCCGCCTGGCGCCACAGGCTCCACGAGTCGGGATGCAAGCGGCTCGCTTCCGCCATCTGCAGGTCGCCTTCGGCGGCGCGGCCGTTCGCGCGCAGCCAGACGCCCAGCCGGAACCGTGCCCGCGCCTCGGCGATCTGGGGCGTGACCTTCGGCAAGCCGGCGCGCGCTTCATCGGCCGGCAGCGCATGCGCCCCGGTCGTGACCCACGCGCGGATCGCGTCGAGATAGGCTTGCCGTGCGGCGAGGCGCTCGGCCTGGTCTTCGGGGCTCATCGTCCTGGTCTTGAGGTCCATGCGCCGGAAATGATCGGTCGAACCGGCATTCTCCGGCGGCCGCACGATGCGACCCTGCTCGTCGATCCAGACCGCCTGCGGCACGTTCACGAGATTGTAGAGGTCTTCCAGCCGATGCTCGGCGTCGATCAGCTGCCAGTAGGACGACTTCGCCTGCTCGATCCAGGGACGGGCATGCTCGGCGCCACGGCTTTCCTGCGCCACGGCCACGACCATGAACCCCTTGTCCTTCAGTTCTTCGTAGAGGGTCTGCCACACGGGCAAGTCAAACCGGCAGCCTCACCAACTGGCCCAGGTGGCGAGGAAGACTTTGCGGCCGCGAAGCTGCGACAGCGAGCGCGACACGCCATCGAGGTCCGGCAGGGTGAAATCCGGCGCATCCAGTCCCTCAAGCGCGGCATTGCGCTCCTCGGGCGGCGCGCCGAGTGCCCATACGTCGCGGGACTCACTGGCGATCACCGGGCCGCCAAGCTTCTTCCAGAAGGCCGCGAGATCGACTTCGTTGGGTGCGAGGGCCGATGAGGGCAGCGGCACGCAGAGATCGTCGCGGCACATGCCTTCGGGCTTCAGGGTCCAGCCCGTGACGCGCTCGGCATCGACGGGACTCATCCAGAGCCCGTCGTGCGTGGCGACATCATGTTCGGCCGTCGGCATGAGGATCTTGGTCATCGGCGGCCTCCCTGCCTCGATGTCATCCCGAGCGTAGCGAGGGACCTTTACGGCAACCTTAAAGATCCCTCGGACTCACACGCTGTGCGAGCGTTACTTCGGCGTCGAGATCATCACTTCCTTCGAGGTGATGAACTCGAGCAGCACGGGCACGCCCTTCTTGGTCTGCTCGATGCCGCGCTTGATCGCCGGGATGATGTCCTCTGGCTTGGTCACACGCTCGCCATAGCCGCCGAAGGCCTTGGCCATCGCGGCGTAGTCGCCCGAGATGTCGGTCGAGCGGTACTTCTCGGTCGACACCTTCATGATGTGCAGCTCGATCGCCATCGAGAAGTTGTTGAGCAGGATCGACATGATCGGAATGCGCTCGCGCACCGCCGTCTCGAAGTCCATGCCAGTGAAGCCGATGGCGGCATCGCCCCAGACATTGATGCAGAGCTTGTCCGGGCAGGCGAGCTTGGCGCCCATGGCGAGGCCAAGGCCGTAGCCCAGCTGCGTGGTCTTGCCCCAGCCGATGTAGGTGTGCGGCGCGGTCGTCTTCCAGAACGGCGAGAGCTGGTCGCGCGGGCTGCCGGCATCGTGGGTGATGATGGTGTTGGCCTTGTCGACCGTGTGCTGCAGGTCCCAGAGCACGCGATAGGGATTGAGCGGCGCGTCGTTGTTGGTGAGCTTGGGCATCCACTCCTTCAGCCACTCGTCGGCGATCGGCTTGATCTCAGCCACCACCGGCGCGGCGTCGCGCTTCTTGCCGCCCACGAGCTTGCTGCACTCGTCGATCATGGCGCGCAGCGCCAGCTTGGCGTCGCCGATCAACCCGTACTGGGCGCGCACGTCCTTGTTCAGGTGGTTGGGATCGAGCGTGGTGTGGATCACCGTCTTGCCCTTCGGCATCGAGATGCCGAAGTTCGTCTCGGTGAAGGAACAGCCGATGCCGAACAGCACGTCGCAATTGTCGAGGAAGTGGCGGACCTGCTTCGGATAGGCGCGGCCGCCGGAGCCCAGCGACAGCGGATGGGTCTCGTCGAAGCTGCTCTTGCCCTGGAGCGAGGTGCAGACGGGAATCGCCAGCAGTTCGGCCAGCTCCTTCAGCTCGTCATAGGCCTCGGCCCAGTGCACGCCATGGCCGGCGTAGATGACCGGGCGCTTGGCCTCGACCAGCACCTTGGCGGCTTCCTTCACCGCGGCCGGATCGGGGCCGTACTTGGTCGCGACGACCGGCACGTAGGTCAGGGGCTCGGGCGCCTCCTCGACATTGGCCTCGGCCGGGAACTCGATGATGACCGGCGCGCCACGGCCGTTGCGCAGCAGGCTGAAGGCCCGGCGCATGATGTTCTCGATGTCGGCGCCCGAGGTGATCGGCTCGGCATGCTTGGCGACATGCGCCATGGTGATGGTCGAATTGAAATTCGGCGGCACGTGCGCGATGCGGCGAGGATAGCCGGCCGGAATGACCAGCAGCGGCACCGATTCGCCGAACGCCTGGGCGACGCCGCCATAGGCGTTCTCCGAGCCCGGGCCGCTCTGCATGCAGAACACGCCCATCTTGCGGCCCTTGGTCAGGCGCGACATGGCGTCGGCCATATGCAGGCCGATGCGCTCCTGGCGCACGATGATCGGACGGATGTCGATCGCCGCGCAGTGCTCGATCAGGTGGTTGACGGGATAGGCGAAGAGATACTCGACCCCTTCCCGCTTCAGGATTTCAGCGACTGCCGGGCCGGTCTTCATCGTTCTCTCCCATTGGATGGCGTGATCCCGAGCGAAGCGAAGGATCCTTCGCTCCGCTCAGGATGACACTGCCTGTTACTTGTTGAGTTCCTTCATCGCGCTGTCGAGGCCGCCCAGGGTCAGCGGGAACATGCGGTTGCCGCTGAGCTGCTGCAGCAGCTGGATCGACGGCGTGTAGCTCCAGTGCCGCTCGGGCACCGGATTCAGCCAGACCATGCTGCGGTAGGTGTCGGACACGCGCTGGATCCAGGTCTGCCCCGACTCCTCGTTCCAGTGCTCCACCGAGCCGCCCGGATAGGCGATCTCGTAGGGGCTCATCGAGGCGTCGCCGACGAACAGGACCTTGTAGTCCGGCGGATAGGTGTGGAGCATCTGCTGCGTCGAGAAGGTGTCGACGTGGCGGCGGCGATTGTCCTTCCACAACTTCTCGTAGAGGCAGTTGTGGAAGTAGAAGAATTCGAGGTGCTTGAATTCCGAGCGGGCCGCCGAGAACAGCTCCTCGCAGACGCGGATATGCGCGTCCATCGAGCCGCCGATGTCGAACAGCAGCAGCAGCTTCACCTTGTTGCGACGCTCCGGCACCATCTTGATGTCGAGGTAACCGGCGTTGCGCGCGGTCGAGCGGATCGTGTCGGGCATGTCGAGCTCGACCTCGGCGCCCTCGCGCGCGAACTTGCGCAGGCGGCGCAGCGCGATCTTGATGTTGCGCGTGCCGATCTCGACGGTGTCGTCGAGGTTCTTGTACTCGCGCTTGTCCCACACCTTGACGGCGCGACCCTCGCGGCCCTTGTCCTGGCCGATGCGCACGCCCTCGGGATTGAAGCCGTAGGCGCCGAACGGGGAAGTGCCGGCGGTGCCGATCCACTTGCTGCCGCCCTGGTGCCGCTTCTGCTGCTCCTCGAGACGCTTCTTCAGCGTCTCCATGAGCTTCTCCCAGCCGCCCATCGATTCGATCTGCTTCTTCTCCTCTTCGGTGAGAAGCTTCTCGGCGAGCTTGCGCAGCCATTCCTCGGGGATCTCGGCGGCGACGCCCTCGGCGGGCAGCGCTTCGAGGCCCTTGAAGACGGTGCCGAACACACGGTCGAACTTGTCGAGGTTGCGCTCGTCCTTCACCAGCGCGGCGCGCGACAGATAGTAGAAGTCGTCGACGCTGTAGTCGGCGACTCCCTTGTCCATCGCATCCATCAGGGAGAGATATTCCTTGATGGAGACCGGCAGCTTGGCGTTGCGCAGCTCGAGGAAGAAGTTGATGAACATCGCGTTCTCCTCTCAGCGTTAACTACTGGCGCTGCTCCCGCCGCGCCATGAAGGCCAGACGCTCGAACAGGTGAACGTCCTGCTCGTTCTTCAGCAGTGCGCCGTGCAGCGGCGGGATCAGCTGCTTGCTGTCCTTCGAGCGCAGCGACTCCGGCGACATGTCCTCGACCATCAGAAGCTTCAGCCAGTCGAGCAGCTCGGAGGTCGACGGCTTCTTCTTGAGGCCCGGCACTTCGCGGATGTCGTAGAACACGTTCAGCGCCTCGCGCAGCAGGTTGCGCTGCAGGTCGGGGAAGTGGACGTCGACGATCTGCGTCATCGTCTCGCGATCGGGGAAGCGGATGTAGTGGAAGAAGCAGCGGCGCAGGAAGGCGTCCGGCAGTTCCTTCTCGTTGTTCGAGGTGATCATCACGATCGGGCGCTGCTCGGCCTTGATCGTCTGCTGCGTCTCGTAGACGTAGAACTGCATGCGATCGAGCTCGAGCAGCAGGTCGTTCGGGAACTCGATGTCGGCCTTGTCGATTTCGTCGATCAGCAGGATCGGGCGCGTCTCGGCGGTGAACGCCTCCCACATCTTGCCGCGCTTGATGTAGTTGCCGATGTCCTTCACGCGCTCGTCGCCGAGCTGGCTGTCACGCAGGCGCGAGACGGCGTCGTACTCGTAGAGGCCCTGCTGCGCCTTGGTGGTCGACTTGATGTGCCATTCGATGATCGGCGCGTTCAGCGCCTTGGCCACTTCATGCGCCAGCACGGTCTTGCCGGTGCCCGGCTCGCCCTTGATGAGCAGGGGACGCTGCAGGGAGATCGACGCGTTAACGGCAACGCGCAGGTCGTCGCTGGCAACGTAGGAGTCGGTACCGGTAAATTTCATGGTGCAAAATCCAAATTTCACTGTGGTTTCAGCCACCCTAGAGGGGTGGTTTCAGGCCAGCAAGGCCGCGCGCGCAGGTTAGCCGCCCGCGCGGACGATGAAGTAGACCAAAGCGGCACAGGCGAGCAGCAGCGACATCGCAAGGCGGCTCGACGCGAAGGAGAGCCGCGGTGCGGGGGCTCCCGGCTCGACCGCCTGATCGAGCCGCTTGCGGCCGGTGATCATCGCGCCGACCAGATTGTGCCGCTTCCAGACGAGATAGAGCGCCACGGCGAACACATGGAGCGCCACCAGGATCAGGAGCACGTTGATCCAGTAGGCATGGAAGGCCGTGGCGCGCTCGACCCACTTGTCGGCGACCTTGAGCGCCAGCGGTCCGTTCACCATGCCAGTGTCGGTATCGGCGGCGAACAACCCGGTCACGGCCTGGGCCAGGACCGCGAAGATCAGCACGAGAACCATCGCGCCGCCCATCGGATTGTGCCCGATGTCGCGCGGCCCCTCCTTCCGGAAGAGGTGCGCGACATGGGTGAGGGCCGCGCCCGGCCCCTTGATGAAATTGGCGAAGCGCGCAGTGGTGCTGCCGAGGAAGCCCCAGGCGATGCGGAAGAAGAGCAGGGTCAGGATCGTGTAGCCCGACCAGAAATGGAGCTGCATCCAGTCGCCGCCCGCACGGCCGCTGAAATACGACGTCGCCATCAGGATCACGAGCAGCCAGTGGAACAGCCGGACGGGAATGTCCCAGACGAGGATCTTGTCGTTCTTTCCGGCCATCGGTCGTCATCTCCCCCTGCAAGCGCCAAGCATAGTCGAGACATCGGGTCGGTGGGCAAGGCCTGAGACGCAGATCACTACACGCAGTCGTGATTGATCGTGGCCCACGTGCCCGTTCGCTTTCCGCGCCAACCTCTGCAACAAATAGACCGTCGGCGAGGCATAAATTGCCCGCCGTCCGTAATTCAAAGGGGATGGTCCTATGAGGAAGACTTTGGTTGTGGCGTTGATCGGCGCGCTGGCCGCCGGCGCCATGGTGGGCGGTGCGACGATCGCGATGGCCCAGGGCGACGTGATTGCCCAGCGCAAGGAGAACCGCAAGCAGACCGCCGCCGCGATGCGCGCCATCAAGGCGATCGTCGATGCGAAGGGTCCGACCGCCGGCGCCGTCGAGCAGGCCGCCAAGCTCAAGACCCTCGAGGCCGCCTTCGTGAAGATGTTCCCGGCCGGCTCCGACAAGGGCGAGACCCGCGCCCTTCCCGCCATCTGGACCGACTGGGCGGGCTTCGAAGCCGCCAGCAAGGCTTCGGACATGGCCTACGACAAGCTCGCGACGGCGGCCGGTTCCGGCAACGCCGAGGCGCTGGCTGCCGCGTTCGCCGACACCGGCAAGACCTGCGGCGCCTGCCATCAGAAGTTCCAGGCGAAGGCCAACTAGGCCCTTCCCCTCCTGCCAAACAGAAAGGGCGACGGATTTCCGTCGCCCTTTTTGTTTGTCCTGGTTGTTTGTCTCTCGAGGAAGTCCGCGGCCGATCAGGCGGTCGCGGCGGGGTGTCCCGGACCCGTCGTCAACGCCCGCTGGACGATCGACTCGGCCTCGAAACGCCAGGTCCGCGACGCGTTCATCGGAGAGAGGCGCAGCCGGTCGCGCATGTTCATCCAGCGCTCCAGGCCAAAGGCGACATCGAGGGAATCTAGGACGAGGTCGCGAGCCCGCGAATCGAGTGGCGCGAGCTCGGTGGCGAACCAGGCGGCGATGCGCTGGCGCAGAAGCTGGCGTAAATGGGCGACGCTCGAGCCGACGGCCGGCACCACGCCGCGCACCCGCTCGGCAAAGTGCCAGACCGGCAGCCACTGCTCGAAAAGCTGCGCCCGGTCGGCCACCAGCACGGAGATGCGCTTGGCCAACGGCGCGCCGAGATCGACCTGCCGATCGGGATCGAACGCCCGGCTGACCGCGAGGTCGAAAGCGGCGGCGTAGAGATCGGAGAGGTTGGTGAAGTGCTGGAAGAGAACCCGGCCCGGAATTCCCGAGATCATCGCGATGGAGCCGGAACTCGGCTCGGCATCGCCTGCCTGGATGAGATCCAGGGTCGTCTGGATCAGGGACTTCCGAATTTGCTGGCCTCGAACGATGCGGCTGTCCTGGGAGCGCGACACATCAACGGGGAATCCGACAATCTTCATTGGAAACCAATTAGACTAAGATTTGCTCTAATGATCGAACTCTACCACTCGGACGTTTTCTCGTAACTTGCAAAAATGCATATCTAGATGTTCACAAATCCTTATTTCACTGCATTTATTGTGGCCGAGATAGACATTTTTGGGTGATCTGACGTTGCGCTTTCCCTGCAATTATTGAATTATCGAATCTGTCGATACTGGCGTTTTCAGGGATTGGGCTTGCAAGAGGCGACACACGCGAACGCCAAAAATACGAAAGGCCGGTCGCTTGGGGACGACCGGCCTTCCTTATGAGCCCGCCTGGGTGTGTGGGGTTATCGAAGCCTTGGGGTGTGTGGGAAGGGGCTTCGATGAGCGGCTTGGGAGGCCGCCGGCGGGCTGTGTAGATTTCTGTGGGTGGAGCGCTGGTGGGAAGCGCTGCCTGATCTCAGGAAAGGCCTTTCAGTATGATTTGAAGCAACGATCTGTCTCTTATGGGGGCACTGTAACAAAGCGCCTCCTCACCGGTTACTTGCAAAATTGCATATCTGCTTCCGAAGGGGCCGGCGAAAGCCCAATAATTCCTGCATATTCGGCGTTCCAGATAGTCAAAAAAGGGAGTGCAGGCAACACGCACAATGCCGAGAAAATCGCAGATTCACATGTGTTTTCAATAGGATGAGACTGCTTTCCGCGCCAACCCGCCGAAAACGTAGTGCAATTAACTCTGACTCCCCGCGATCTCGGCCAGGACCGGACGCAAATGCTGGAGAAAGCGATCGGGGTCCTCGCTCATCGGGAAATGGCCGAGTCCCGGCATGATCGTGCACCGGCTGCCCGTCACCATCGCGGCGACTTCCTCGGTCTCGGCCGGCGAGCAGGAATAATCATACTCGCCGGTCAGCAGGAACAGCGGACACCGCCTGGCATCGATCGCGGCGATGCGTTGGCGAAGGTCGCCGTCGACCTTGTAGAAATGCAGATCGCCTTTGAAGACGCCCGGACCGCCCTGCATGTAATGCCAGAGCGTCTCCCAGCGATCCGCGCTCGGCGCATCGGGGCCGACCAGGCCCGAGACGATGCCGGCGCAGACCTCGCCGCCATGGACCTCCGCGTGATGCAGCCAGTCGGTGTCGTAGTAGGGCGCGACATGGGCCGAGGCCTGCAGGCCGATCAACGCGCGGAAACGATCGGCGTGGGTCGCGGCGAGATTGAGCACCACCCGGCCGCCGATCGAACAGCCCATCACGACCGGCCGCTGCAGCGACAAGGCTTCGGCGAATGCCACGACGAACGCGGTGTAGAAATCCCGCGTCAGCCGGTATTCCTCGCGCTCGAAGCCGGCCGGCGGCGAGGATTTGCCGTGCCAGGGCATGTCGAAGGCGATGACGCGAAAACGCTTCGTGACCTCGGCATCGTTCAGCACGCCGCGATACTGCCGGCCATCGGCCCCGGCCGTGTGCAGGCAGATCAACGGGATCCCCTCGCCTGCCTCCTCGAAGTAGACGCGATAGTGCTTTCCCTCGAAATCGAGCGACAGGTAGCGGCCGACGATCGGCTCGAGAACGGCGGTCATCGGGCCGCTCCCGTCGTTCCGGCCAGGGCGCGCGGCGCCTCGAGCACGCCCTTTATGTAGAGCAGGTTCGCCATCAGCGGCTGCAGGTCGCCCTCGAACTTCAGCAGCCCGCGACGGACGAGGGCCAGCAGGTCGTGATCCCCCGGCGCCGGCCGCTTCTGCCAGAAGCGCTGCCAGCTCGCCTCGTCGGCACGCAGCGCGAAGCGCCAGGACGGCATGACGAAAGGCCCCTCCTCGACCCGCTCGATCCGCCCGCGCAGCACATGGACCAGCCAGGACCGCGGGCGGGCCTCGACCAGGAAGGCGCCCGTCAGATGCCGGCCGCGCCGCACGAGCACCGCGTCGTCGTTCACGAGGCCCGCAAGTTGTTCGAGCATGGTTCCTTCCCCCTATCCGTCCCGGCCGGCCCGTTCCCGAGGCCCTTCTCCGAGGCCCCGCCGGGTTTCGTGTTTCGGCCTCAATTCCATGCTAGACGATCCGCCGTTCCGCCAATACCGGCCGTGCTTCCCGGGAGTCGTCTCCGTGCACTTCGTTCGTTCCGTCCGCGCTCTCCTGCCCCTCGCCGGGGCCGCCCTCCTGCTCGCCTCAGCGGTCCAGCCGGCCGCCGCTGGCATGGAAGAAGCGGTCAAGGCCCTGCAGGCGGGAGACACCGCGACGGCGGAGAAGGAGCTGCAGCTGCTCGCCAAGGAACGCGATCCGCGCGCCCAGTTCCTGCTCGGCCTCTACATCTACGGAAACGCTGAATCGAAGGCGTTCGACATCGCCAAGGCGACGCCGCTGCTGCTCGACGCGTCCGAGCGCGGCTACCTCCCGGCGATGATCCCGCTGGCCGGCGCCTATGCCGAAGGCAAGGGCGTGCCGAAGAGCCTCTTCGAAGCCTACAAGTGGTGCGCCATCGCCGAGCGCTGGAACGTGCCCAATGCCAACCTGGCGCTTGAGCAGGCGGGCCGCGAACTGCCGGCCGACGAAGTCGAGAAGGCCAAGGCCGCCGCGCTCGCCTACACGTTCAAGACGAAATGATCGCGGCGCGATCGGCACTCGCCGCGGCACTCGTTGCCGCGAGTGCCGTCGCGCAGGCCCAGCAGCCCTCCGATGCGTCGGACGTGGCGGCACCCTTGCGTCCCGCCGTCGCCGCCTATCGCCAGGGTGACACCGCGACCGCCGAGCGGACCCTTCGCTCCCTTCCTTCGAACGCCGATGCCGAGGCCTGGCTGGGCGCGATCCTGCTTGAGCGCGGCGCCAAGGCCGAAGGCCTGAGGCTGATCCAGCGCGCCGCCGATGCCGGCTCCGCCGAAGGCCAGCACCGGCTTGCCCTTGTTCTCGTCAGTGGCGATGCCGGTGTGCCGAGCAATCCGGCGCGGGCCGTCGAGCTGTTCGAGAAGGCGGCCGCGCAGGGTCATCGCCGCGCCCAGCTCAATCTCGGCCTGATCTATCTTCGCGGCCAGGGCGTGCCGCGCGACCTGATCCAGGCCCGCGCCTGGCTGGAGCAGGCCGCCGCCGACGGCGACGTCTACGCGACCTACGCGCTGGGCCGGGCGATGGCGGAGAACGCGCCGCCGGCATCGGCCGATCCGACACGCGCCGCCGATCTCTTCCGCCGGGCCGCCGAGAAGGGCCACATGTTCGCGGCCCTTCGCTACGGCATGGCGCTGGCTGACGGCTCGGGGGTCAAGCAGGACACCGCCGCGGCGCAACGCTGGCTGGTGCAGGCCCAGCAGAACGGCGTGCCTGAAGCCGCGCTCGCGCTGGGCGACATGGCGGTCCGCACGCCCGCCACGCGCGACAAGGTGGCCAACGAGAAGATCCTGAAGTCGGCGCTGAGCTGGTACGAGGCCGCTGCCAATGCCGGCGTGCCGTCGGGCCAGTTCAAGCTCGCCAATGCCTACTTCGCCGGCTCCGGCATGCCGCGCGATCCGGCACAGGCCCAGCTCTGGTACAGCCGCGCCGCGCAGCAGGGATTGCCCGAGGCGCAGCAGGCGCTGGGCGTCATGCTGCTCACCGGCACCGCCGGGACGACCGATCCGGTCGAGGCGTTCAAGTGGCTGTATCTCGCCGAACGCGGCGGTCATCCCGAAGCGCGCGCCGTCCGCGAGAAGGCGGGTGACAAGGTGTCCGACCGCGACCGCAAGCGGGGCGAGGCCCTGGCCCAGGCCTTCAAGCCGGTCTCCGAGCTGCCACTCGATGAGGGTCCGCCGCGCCTCGTGCCGGTCCGGCGCTGAAGGTGGCCGCGCATGGACACGCCGAGCGTCCCGCGCCAGACGCGTCCTGACATCACCCTCGCCGTCTGCCGCGGCGCCTGCCGCCTGATGCGCCAGTCCGGCCGCTCGGTGCTGCGCGAGCTACCGCTGCCCGACGGGCGTCGCGCCGACATCATGGCGATTGCCGGCAACGGCGAGCTCACCATCGTCGAGGTGAAATCGTCGATCGAGGATTGGCGGGTCGACCAGAAGTGGCCCGACTATCGCGCCTGGTGCGACCAGCTCTACTTCGCCGTGCCGGTCGATTTCCCGCAGTCGCTGATCAGCGAGGATGTCGGCCTGATCGTCGCCGACGCCTATGGCGGCGAGATCCTGCGTCCTCCCGCACGGCACGCCGTCGCCCCGGCGCGGCGCAAGGCGCTTCTGATCGATTGCGCGCGTCTCGCCTCGGAGCGCCTGTCGCGTCTCGAAGATCCGGAGTTCGTCGACTTCGCCTGAGGCTCAGCCGAGCATCGGACGCGACGGCAGCGACGACGCGCCCGGCGTCTGACCGCGGCTCGCCTCGGCCATGCGGATGCGGGCATAGGCCATCACCTCGGTCGGCGGACCAACCCGTTCGATCCTGCCGTCCATCACCAGCGCGACGCGATCGGCGATGGCCAGCGGCGCGAGACGATGGGTGATCATGATGACGGTGCGGCCGCGCGTGTTGGCCTTGAGCTGGCGCAGCAACTGTTCCTCGGTGGCCGGATCGAGCGCGCTGGTCGCCTCGTCGAGGATCAGGATTCGCGGATTGCGGATCAGCGCGCGCGCAATGCAGAGGAGCTGGCGCTGTCCCGTCGACAGCCCCTGCCCGCGTTCGCCCAGGACGGTGTTGTAGCCCTGCGGCAGGCGCTGGATGAAATCGTGCGCGCCGACGAAGCGCGCGACGGCCACGACGCGGCCGGGGTCCTTGTCGACGACGCCCATCGCGATGTTCTCGCGCACCGAGCCGGTGAAGAGCTGCAGGTCCTGCGGCACGGCGCCGATCTGCGCCCGAAGCTGCGCCGGCGAGATGTGGGCGATATCGGTGCCGTCGACCAGCACGCGGCCATCGGTCGGGCTGAGCAGCCCCTGCACCAGATTGGCGATGGTGGTCTTGCCCGAACCGGAAGGTCCGACGAGGCCGATGATCTCTCCCGCCTCGATCGAGAGATCGGCTTCGCGCAGAATCGGCGGACCGCGATCGTTGGCGCGATAGGTCACATGCTCCAGCGCGATCTCGCCGACCAGGGCCGGCATCGGCGCGAACTCGCCCGGCGGCGTTTCGGTCGCCTCGCCCATCAGTTCGTCGATGCGCTTGAAGGCGGCGCTCACCGCCTGAAGCTGGTGCCAGGCGCCGGCAAGCTGGCGCATCGGCTGCAGCGCGCGCGCCGCCAGCATGTTGGCGGCGATGAGTGCGCCGATCGTCAGGCGATGGTCGGCGATCTCGGCCACGCCGATCATCACGATGACGAGCGAGGCCACGAGCTGCAGCGAGCCCGAGGCGCTGGCGGCGATGCTGGCGAGGTTGTTGGCGCGCAGGCTGGTGCGTGCCGACTGCTCGACCCGCGCCTGCCAGCGCTTCTCGACTTCGGCTTCGAGGCCCAGCGCCTTGATGGTGGCGGCGTTGGCCACCGTCTCGTTGAGCGTCGAGCTCTTGGCCGCGAGTGCCTGGAAGTTTTCATCGGCAAGGCGTCGCTGCGTGCGATGGCTGGCAAGCGACACGCCCACCAGCACCGGAATCGCGAGGGCCACGACGAGGCCGAGAGTGGCGCTGATCCAGAAGGTGGCGGCGAGGAAGAGCACGACGAACAGCAGGTCGATCGCCAGCACCGGCATCTGGCCGGTGAAGAAGCCGCGCAGCACGTCGAGCTGGCGCAACCGCTCGGCGATGACGCCCGACGGCGTGCGTTCGAAATGCCGATAGGGCAAGGCCATCAGATGATGCAGCACCTCGGCGCTCATCAGCGCATCGAGACGCGCGCCGGTGCGCGCCGACAACCAGCCGCGCATGACGCGCAAACCAAAATCGGCGGCGTAGGCGACCAGCATGCCCGCGCACAGCATCGCCATCACCGACCAGAGTCCCTCGGGCGGCCGGTGAGCGATCACGATGTTCACCACCAGCATCATGAAGAGCGGCGTGAGCAGGCCGAGAACGTTGATGAGGAACGACGCGGCGGCGAGCTTGAGGACGACCGGCCGCACGCGGGCCCACAGCGGCGCATACCATCGTTCCGACGGACGCGGTCCCAGCGGCGGGCGCAGGACCAAGGCACGCGAGCCCAGCGCGCGGGCCTCCTGCGCCGTCGCCTGCCAGACGCGCCCCTCGACGACGTCGAGCACGGTCCAGTTGTTGGCGCGGCCCGAGACCACGACATGGACCGATCCATCCATGGCCGTGACGGCGAAGGGGAGCGGCAGTTCGTCGAACGGCCGGCTGGCGAGATCGACCGCCTCGCTCTCGAGGCCGAGCCGCGTCGCCACCGTGAGGAACGTCGCTTCGTCGAGACCGGCCGCGGGCACCGACGCCAAGCAACGCACATCGGCCTCGCTGACCGGCCGTCCGACCTGCTGGGCGATGTAGAGCAGCGCCCTCATCAGGGCATCGACATGGAGGCGGCCCGCCTCATCCCAGTCGGGCTGCTGGAAGCCGCCGTTCTCGAGAGGAGCCATTCGCCAAGGGTAACAGAAACACCCTTGGATTCAATTATTTAGGGGAATTCCCTAAAGCAAAGGGCGCACACCTTGCGGTGTGCGCCCTGCTTTTCGAAGCTCCGGAGACCTAGCGGGCGCCGAAAGCGCGCTTCAGCTCGGCCACGAGGTCGGTGCGCTCCCACGAGAAGCCGCCGTCCTTCTCGGGCTTGCGGCCGAAATGACCGTAGGCCGCGGTGCGCTGGTAGATCGGCTTGTTGAGCTGCAGCGAGCGACGGATGTTGGTCGGACGCAGCGGGAAGAGATCCGACAGGACCTTCTCGAGCTTGCGCTCGTCGACCTTGCCGGTGCCTTCGGTGTTCACATAGAGCGACATCGGATCGGCGACGCCGATCGCGTAGGCGACCTGGATCAGGCAGCGGTCGGCGAGGCCGGCGGCCACGACGTTCTTGGCGAGGTAGCGCGCGGCATAGGCGGCCGAGCGGTCGACCTTGGTCGGGTCCTTGCCGGAGAAGGCGCCGCCGCCGTGCGGGGCAAAGCCGCCGTAGGTGTCGACGATGATCTTGCGGCCGGTGAGGCCGCAATCGCCGTCGGGACCGCCGACGACGAAGTTGCCGGTCGGGTTGACGAAGAAGTCGGCGGCCTTCTTGGGCATCCAGCCCTTGGGCAGCGACTTCTCGACGTGAGCCGTGATCATCTCGCGGATCATGCCCGAGTTGTACTTCTTGCCCTTCTTGTTGGCTTCGCGGTGCTGGGTCGAAACGACGACCTTGGTGGCGCCGACGGCCTTGCCGTCGACATAGCGCACCGTCACCTGGCTCTTGGCGTCGGGCTGCAGGTCACCGAGCTCGCCTGAGCGGCGGGCCTTGCTCAGCACTTCGAGGATCTTGTGCGAGAAGAAGATCGGAGCGGGCATGAACGAGCCCTTCTCGTATTCTTCGCTGTCGCGGCAGGCGAAGCCGAACATCAGGCCCTGGTCGCCCGCGCCTTCCTGCTCGCCGAGATTGCCGCCCTTCTTCTTGGCATCGACGCCCATCGCGATGTCGGGCGACTGGCCGTGGAGCAGCACCTCGACGTCGGCGCCATGGAACGAGAAGCCGTCCTGGTCGTAGCCGATGTCGCGCACGACATCGCGCGCGATCTGGCTGATCGCCTCGCGGTTCACGACGGTGCTCTTGCCGTACTTCTTCATGTACGGCTCGGAGGCGCGGCCTTCGCCGGCGATCACGATCTTGTTGGTGGTGACCAGCGTCTCGCAGCCGAGGCGCGTGTTCGCGTGGCTGTCGTCGGCATGGCCGAGCTTCACATCGTTGGCGATGAACGCGTCGAGGATCGCATCCGAAATCTGGTCCGCGACCTTGTCCGGGTGACCTTCGGAAACCGATTCACTGGTAAAGATATAGTCCTTGAGCGCCAACAGACCCTCCCAAAGTTCTGGACTCCGGGCAGGGCGGTAATGCCGCCAACGGCCGGCTTAGCCTTTATTTGCGCGGTGGCAAGTCGTCCAAATCCGTCCGCGGCGGCTCCGACCATCGGAGCCGCGGTTCGCTAAAAACGCCAAAAGCCGGTGAAAATCAAGAGGATCGCGGGGGATTACCTGCGCCGATCCGTCCCGGCCCAGCGCCTCCTGCTAGCGACCCTTGCGGGTCGCCGTCGCCGCCTCGGCGTGGCTGGCCGCACCGACGGCCTTGACCATCTCGAAGATGCGCTTGCGCACGCGGCTCTCGCGGATCTTGTAGTAGGCCCGGACCAGTTCGAGGGTCTCGCGCTTGATCAGCGGATCCTTCTCCTGCTCGAACGGCGTACCCGCCTCGCCGAAGCCGCCCTTTTTGCCGCGGCCCGACATCGGGCGGCCGGCCAGGGCGTTCGAAGGCATCTCATCGAAGAAATAGGAGACCGGCACGTCGAGGACCTTGGCGAACTCGAACAGGCGGCTGGAGCCGATGCGATTGGAGCCGCGCTCGTACTTCTGAATCTGCTGGAAGGTGAGGCCGACAGCCGTCCCAAGTTTCTCCTGGCTCATGCCCAAGAGGGTGCGCCGCTGGCGCATCCGCGCTCCGACGTGAACATCTACGGGATGCGACTTCGCCATCAGGTGCCCTACTCCTTCCGAACTTCCAAACACGAGGTAAACACCGATACGGCGTAATCATGGCCGAATGGCGTGCAGCGACTGCTGTCAGGTTTAGATATGCAAAAACGCATATCTACACGCGTAAGCTGCATATTACTTAAGACCCTTAAAAAAGGAATGCAAGCCGGAACGTGCCGTTAAGAGCTTGAAACTGCTGTTTTTTCATCTCTTGTGAAGCGAGCGGAGACTGCAAGAAGTCCCGCCGCCAGCACCAGCAGCATCAGGAGCGCGCCATCGCCCCAACGACCATAGGGTGTGGGCTCTCGCGCTGCGGGAATTTGATGATCGATGATCCCGTCCTGCTGCATGTCGAGCGCCGCCAGCACGCGGCCATAGGCATCGATCACGGCCGAGACGCCGGTGTTGGCGGCGCGAATCATCGGCAGCCCTTCCTCGACAGAGCGCAGGCGTGCGCTGGCGAGATGCTGGTACGGACCGCTCGACAGGCCGAACCAGGCGTCGTTGGTGACGTTCAGCAACCACAGCGGCCGCGCGCCCGGCCCCGTGACCGCGGCCGGGAAGATCACCTCGTAGCAGATGATCGGCGAGAAGGATGGCAGGCGCGGCAGGTCGAGCGTCACACGCGACAGGCCTTCCTCGAACGAGCCTCGCCCGATGAAGCCGGAGACCGGCGCGAGCTGCTTGTGAAACGGGATGTACTCGCCCAGGGGAACGAGGTGGACCTTGTCGTAGGTCGCCACGATGGCGCCGGCGCCGTCGATGACCAGCAGCGAGTTCCACACGCCTTCGTCGCGATTGCCGGTGCCGCGCGCGGCGCCGGTGAGAAGATAGCCGTTGGGCGGCACGGCCCTCGCCATCGCCTCGAGAGCGGGCGAGCCCGGTTCGACGATGAAGGGCGGCGCTGTCTCAGGCCAGATCACGGCCGCCACCTTGTCGAAGCCGGGACGGCGGCTCATGTCGACGAGCGTGGCGAGCTGACGAGCCCGATTCTCCGGCCGCCATTTCTCCGCCTGCGGCGTGTTGGGCTGGACGATGCGCACCGCCGGCCCACCGACCGTGTCGGCCGGGTTGGACATCAGCGACTGTCCGGCAAAGCCTGCGCCACCGGCGACGACCAGTGCGAGGATCGATGCACGCCATCCCGCCACCGGCGCGGCCAGGATCATGAAGGTGAACAGGCCGAGCCCATAGACGCCGAATAAGGCCGCGCCCTGCAGCAGCGGCGTCGCGAAGGCCCAGACATGTCCCAGCGGATTCCACGAATAGCCCGTGAAGAGATGGCCGCGCAGCCACTCCGCCATCGTCCACATGATGGCCAGCAACAGCAGGCGGCAATAGCGGCCGCCCAGCGAAGGCCAGCGCAGCGCGGCCCATTTCGCCGCGCCGGCGGCCATTGCAGGAAAGAAGCCGAGGAGTGCGGCAAGCCCGATGACGATGGGCGGACCGAGTGGGCCGTAGTCGGCCGGCGGCACGAAGAAGGCTTCCACGATCCAGTAGGAGCCGACGGCGAAATGCCCCGTCCCCCACGCCCAGGCGCGCAGGAGTGCGCTCTTCGGTCCCGGCGCGGCGTCCCACAGCCAGACGAAGATCACGACGCCCAGGACGGCCAGCGGCAGCCAGTGAAGCGGCGGCATGGCGAGAGCCGCGAGGGCGCCCGCCACGAAGGCGACGCCCGCGGCGCGCCAGCCTTTGAGGGTCATCGTGTCATTCGGCGATCAGGCCGCCGGCGCCGTGGTCGGCGGCCGCACACGCAGACGACGGATGCGCCTCGGGTCGACATCGAGGATCTCGAACTCCACCCCCGATGGATGACGGACCACCTCGCCGCGTTCGGGGATGCGGCCGAGCAGGGAGAAGATTAACCCGCCGACCGTGTCGATTTCGCGTCGCTCGTCTTCCGACAGGACC
The DNA here is from genome assembly GCF_058806575.1 of Reyranella sp. GW821-FHT12G01. Classification (NCBI taxonomy): domain Bacteria; kingdom Pseudomonadati; phylum Pseudomonadota; class Alphaproteobacteria; order Hyphomicrobiales; family Reyranellaceae; genus Reyranella; species Reyranella sp. GW821-FHT12G01. The sequence continues at coordinate 1,032,548 of NZ_JBXAPV010000001.1, read as the reverse complement.
TTGCCGATCTCCTCCTCGAGGAGCTCGATCGGCGTGCGGCCGTTGACGTCGATCGTACCGTCGACGCGGCGTGCGACGGTCGGCGTCTGCGCGACGTCGTGCTCGTCCTCGATCTCGCCCACGATCTCCTCGACGAGATCCTCGATGGTGAGAAGCCCGTCGGTGCCGCCGAACTCGTCGACGACCAGCGCCATGTGGGTGCGCGAGCGGCGCATGTCGAGCAGCATGTCGAGCACCGGCAGGGTCGGCGCCACGAACACCACGCGACGCAGGATGTCGCGCAGATTGAACTTCTTCGACGTGCCCCAGTAGGCCAGCACGTCCTTGATGTGGATCATGCCGATCACGTCGTCGAGCGACTCGCGATAGATCGGATAGCGCGAATGCGCCTCGGCCTGGATCAGCCGTACCACCTCGTCGAGCGGCGTGTCGGCGGCGATGCCCACGATGTCGACGCGGGGCACCATGACGTCGGCCACCGTCTTGTCGCGCAGCTTCAGGATGTTGGCGAGCAGGACGCGCTGGTCGTCGCTGATCGGGGTGTCGCTCTCGGGCGTCTCCTCGATCAGTTCCTCGATGGCTTCGCGAACCGCTTCGTTCTTCTCCTTGCGGCGCAGACGCCGCAGGATGGCGCGCAGCAGCCCGCCGCTCGAAGGGACATCAGGGGCCGGCGATGTGACCGGGGTCGATAGAGGCTCAGTCGACGAAGCCGGGCTGACGCCCGGCTTGGTACTGTGCGCTGTGGAATCAGGCATGGCCGATAAGATAGGCTATCGGCCCCGCGTTGCAATCATGGAAGTTCCTGATGCGTTCCTGCAAGCTTCCGTCCGGCGCTGAAATGCCGGTGCTCGGCCTCGGCACTTGGCGGATGGGCGAGAACGCGCGCCGCCGGGCCGAGGAGCTCGATGCCCTGAAATATGGCCTCGATCTCGGCTATCCGATGATCGACACCGCCGAGATGTACGGCGAGGGCGGCGCCGAGGAGATCGTGGGCGACGCGCTGCAAGGCCGCAGCACGCGGCCCTTCATCGTGAGCAAGGTCTATCCACACAATGCCTCGCGCACCGGCACGATCGCGGCCTGCGAACGCAGCCTGAAGCGGATGCGGCTGGAGCGCATCGATCTCTACTTGCTGCACTGGCGCGGTGGCTCGCGGATCGAGGAGACGTTCGAGGCTTTCCATAAACTGAAACAATCCGGAAAGATCGGCGATTTCGGCGTCAGCAACTTCGACCTCGACGACATGGAAGACGCCGCCGAACTCGACAAGGGCCTGAACGGCACCAACCAGGTGCTCTACTGCCTGTCGCGCCGTGGCCCTGAGTTCGACCTGCTGCCGTGGATGCGCAAGCACGCCATCCCGTTGATGGCCTATTCGCCGCTCGACCAGGGCGCGTTGCTGCGCAAGGCGCCGCTCGTGAAGCTGGCCGACGAGGTCGGCTGCACGCCCGCGCAGCTGGCACTGGCCTGGTTGTTCGCCCAGCCGGGCGTCGTCACGATTCCGAAGTCGTCGAGCCGCGAGCGCGTGAAGGAGAATTTTGCGGCGCTGCAGGTCAAGCTCTCGCCGAAGGTCCTGGCCGAACTCGACCGCGCCTTCCCACCGCCGAAGGCGAAGCAGCCGCTGGAGATGCTGTAGCGTCTTTTCAGACTTCAACGACGACCTCACCCCGAGGAGCGGCCGCAGGCCGCGCCTCGAAGGGTGGGCATGCGCACCACGTCCGTTGTCCATCCTTCGAGACGGCCCTTCGGGCCTCCTCAGGATGAGGTGGTGCGGGTGAATGGAGTTGAGAAGAGCTCTCTATCGCTCGACGTAAGGATCGGCGATCCCGAGCTTGGCCAGCACGCGACGCTCCAGCGCTTCCATGCGCTCGGCGTCTTCATCGCCCGTCTCGTGATCGTAGCCGAGAAGATGCAGCGTGCCGTGCACGACCAGGTGCGTGAAATGATCGGCGGGCGACTTCTTCTGCTCGCGCGCTTCGCGCCACACGGTCTGTCGCGCCAGCACCATGTCGCCCAGGAAATCGCGCTCGCCCGAGGGATAGGACAGGACGTTGGTCGGCTTGTCCTTCTTGCGGTCGCGCGCGTTCAGCACGCGCACGCCCTTGTCGTTATCGAGCGCGACGTTGAGCGAGCGTAGGCCGCTGCGGCGTGTGCCCTCGAAAGCCGCGCGCGCCGCGCGCCGCGCGAGCTTCTCCGCCTCGGGCAACTTCTCGAGCCACGCCTCGTCCAGCACGACGACCGTGCAGCGAAGCGACGGCTTAGCCTTTGGCTTTCTTGTCGCGGGCGTCATAGGCATCGACGATGCGCGTCACGAGATCGTGCCGCACCACGTCCTGGGAAGTGAGGCGTACGAAGCGCACGCCCTCGACGTTCGCGAGCGTCTCGACCGCGTCGTTCAGGCCCGACTTCTGGTTGTTCGGGAGGTCGGTCTGGCTGGGATCGCCGGTGATGACCATGCGCGAGCCTTCGCCGAGGCGCGTCAGGAACATGCGCATCTGCATCGGCGTCGTGTTCTGCGCCTCGTCGAGGATGACGTAGCAATGCGCCAAGGTGCGGCCACGCATGAAGGCGAGCGGCGCGATCTCGATCTCGCCCGATTCCATGCGATGCGCGATCTGCTCCGCCGGGATCATGTCGTGCAGCGCGTCGTAGAGCGGCCGCAGATAGGGATCGATCTTCTCTTTCATGTCGCCGGGCAGGAAGCCCAGCCGCTCACCCGCCTCGACGGCGGGACGCGACAGCACGATGCGCTCGACCTTGCCGGCCAGCAGCAGCGACACGCCCATGGCGACCGCGAGATAAGTCTTGCCGCTGCCGGCCGGTCCCAGCGCGAACACCATGTCGCGCTCGCGCAAGGCCGCGAGATAGCCGCGCTGGCCCGGCGTGCGCGCCTGGATGGTGCGCTTGCGCGTGCGGATGCTTTCGGCGTCGCCGCCTTCGGGGCCGCTGCGGGCAAAGCGCACTGCGGCGTCGATGTCGGCGCTTTCGATCGACAGGCCGCGCTTCAGCCGCTCGTAGAGGCTCGCGATCGCCTTCTGCGCCACGGAGGCATCGTCGGGCGTGCCGGTGATGGCGAGCTGGTTGCCGCGCGCGCTCAACTGCGCGTTCGTGAGCTGCTCGATGCGCACGAGGTTGCGGTCGTGGTTGCCGTACAGGACGGCCACGAGCGCGTTGTTGTCGAACGTCATGCGCCGCACGTCGGCGGCGCGGGTGCCGGTGACCTGGTCGCTCATGCGGCGGCCTCGTACGGGCCGATGACGATCTCGCCCAGCAGGCTGTTGGCGTAGCCCTCGATCAGCCGTACGTCGACGATGTGGCCGAACAGGCGCGGATCGCCCTGGGCATAGACCGACTGCAGCCACGGCGTCTTGCCCATGATCTGGCCGGGCTTGCGACCCGCTTCGGCGAACAGCACCGGCACGGTCGTGCCGGCCTTCGATTCGTTGAACGCGCGCGCCTGCTGTCCCAGCAGCGCCTGCAGCGCGGCAAGGCGCGCCACCTTCACGTTCTCCGGCACCTGGTCGGTCAGCGCCGCGCCGGGCGTGCCCGGCCGGCGGCTGTAGCGGAAGGCATAGGCCGAGGCGAACCCCACCTGTTCGATCAGCCGCATCGTGTCGTCGAAATCGGCATCGCTTTCACCGGGAAAGCCAACAATGAAGTCCGACGACAACGCGAGGTCGGCGCGGGCGTTGCGCAGGCGATCGACGATGCGCAGGTAGAGGTCGCGACCGTGCCCGCGATTCATCGCGTCGAGAATGCGATCCGAGCCCGACTGCACCGGCAGGTGCAGGTACGGCATGAGCTGCGGCACGTCGCCGTGCGCGGCGATCAGGTCGTCGTCCATGTCGCGCGGATGGGAGGTCGTGTAACGCAGCCGCGCCAGGCCCGGGATCTCGCCGATCGCGCGGACCAGGCGGGCCAGCGACCAGGTCGATCCGTCCGGGCCCTCGCCGTGATAGGCGTTGACGTTCTGGCCGAGCACCGTGAGTTCGAGCGCACCGGCGGCCACGAGCTGACGCGCTTCGGCGAGCACCGCCGCGGCCGGCCGCGAATATTCCATGCCGCGCGTATAGGGCACGACGCAGAAGGTGCAGAACTTGTCGCAGCCTTCCTGGATGGAGAGGAAGGCCGAGCCCGCGCGAATGCCCTGCGGCGAGGGCAGATGGTCGAACTTGCTCTCCGGGGGAAATTCCGTGTCGAGCACGCCAGCACCCGGCGCATGCTTGCCCATGCCCCTGCCCGCGGCGGCCGACTTGCGAGCGACCTGCGCCAGCAATTCGGGGAAGCGGTGATAGGCCTGCGGTCCGACCACGATATCGACCGCGGGCTGGCGACGCAGGATCTCCTCGCCCTCGGCCTGGGCAACGCAGCCCGCGACGGCGATCGTGTAGTCGCGCCCCTCGGCCCGGCGCTCGGTCTTGAGGTCGCGCAGGCGACCGAGCTCGGAATAGACCTTCTCGGAGGCATGCTCGCGAATGTGGCAGGTGTTCAGCACCACCAGATCGGCCTGGTCCGGCGCTTCGGCCGGCGCATAGCCCAGCGGCCGCAGGACATCGGCCATGCGGTCGGAATCGTAGACATTCATCTGGCAGCCATAGGTGCGGATGAACACGCGCTTGGGCTGCCCGTCGGTGCGGACGTCCTTCATCGGTCTCCGGTGCTGGAACGGGCGGTTTCTATCACCGCAGCCGGTCAGGGTCGAGGGGCGACCGGGGCGGGCTCGGCCAGCGACGGCAGCAGTTCGGGCCGGCCGGAATTCGCCGCCTGCACGCCGGCGGATACCTGACGATAGCAATATTCCGCCAGCTTCTTGCGGTCGCCCAGGCGCTCGATATCGATCGGCGGGAAGAAGGTCACCACCGCCTGCGTCTCGCCGAGGCAGACCATCTGCCAGAGGTGCGGCACCAGATCGAGGTCGCCGAACCAGGCGAACAGCGGCCGCCAGTAGCGGCCGAGCGGAATGCCGTCGAGGCGCGTGTAGGAGATCGCCACCGGTTGCACCACGATCGGCCGGTCGTCACGGCGAAGCTGCGCGACGCCGAACAGGGCGCTGCGGAAGGGCAGTACGCGCGTGCCGTCGCTGCTGGTGCCCTCGGGAAACAGCATCAGATTGTCGCCGGTGTTCAGCCGACGCATCATCTCGTCGCGGCTGTCGCTGGTCTTGTTCGAGCGGCGCTCGACGAAGATCGTGCGCTGGGCCTTGGCCAGCGTGCTGAAGAACGGCCACGTCGCCACCTCGGCCTTCGCGACGAAGCAGCCGGGAATCTGGCTGCCCAGCACCTCGATGTCGAGATAGGAGACGTGGTTGCAGACGAAGAGCGTCGGCGTGACGGTCGAACGCTCGCCGTTCACCTTCACCTTGATGCCGAGGATCGTGCAGACCGTGCGGTGATACATCACCGGCATCCACCGGATGACCGGCGTCACGCGGAACGCCAGCGCCAGCAGATGGAACGGCAACATCAGCAGCGTGAGCAGCAGATAGCCCAGCAGCCGAAATGCACCTCGCAGGGGAGAACCGATCCAGGTCGCTGCGAAAGGAACGTCCGCGGCGTTACTCACGCATTTCCGCGTTCGTAGTGGCGGATGTACTTCTCCGTCACCAGCTCGGTCTTCACGGTGATGAAGACGTCGGTGCTGCCGAATTCATGATCGATCACGGCGCCATCGCCGACGAACCCGCCCAGCCTAAGGTAACCCTTGATGAGCGGCGGCACGCGCGCCAGCGCCTTGCGCGGGTCGTAGCTGCCGGGCTCGAGCATATCCATGTTCACGTAGCGGCTTGGCAGCGCGCGAACGCGAATCTCCTCGGGCGCGAGATTGTGGTGATAGAGGTAGGACAGCGCCTGGGCGTGCTGGGAAGGATCGGTTCCCGGGATGCTGGCGCAGCCGAACATCACCTGGATGTTGTAGTGATAGGCATAGAGCGCGATGCCGCGCCAAAGCATCTGCATGGTCGCCGTGTTGCGGGCGTCCTTGGCGATGCACGACCGGCCGAGTTCCAGCACCTCGCCGGGATAGTCGATCATCTTCTGGATGTCGTACTCGGCCGACGAGTAGAAGCGGCCCATCTTCGCCGCTGCCGAACGGCGGATCAGGCGATAGGTCCCGACGATGCTTTCCGGTCCCTCGCCGCGGCGGCGATCGAGCACCAGCAGATGATCGCAGACGTCGTCGAACGGATCGAAATCGCGGCCAAGCGCCTTCATCTCCGGCGACGCTTGCGCCGCCATTTCTTCATAGAAGACGCGAAAACGTAGAGCCTGCGCCGCTTCGATTTCGGCCGAGGTTTGCGCCAGGCGCACCTCGAAATCGCCGGCAACGACCTTCACGATCTCCCGATTGGAGATCGGCGGTCCAAGAAGCTCGGCTTCGCCGTCAGCGCGGTCGATGCGCATGCTGAATCCGCAAGGGGGCCGCCCCGGTCATGGGCCCATTATCGGGGTGGCGATGGCTCCGTCCACTTATTTTTGGCGGTCGGATTTCCCGTCCAGGGGAACACCGTAGAGTTCCAGGCGATGACCGACGAGCCGATAGCCGGCTTTCTCCGCGATCTTGCGCTGCAGCTCCTCGATCTCGTCGTTGTGGAATTCCACAACCTTGCCGCTCTGGATATCGATCAGATGATCGTGGTGCTCGTCCGGCGTTTCCTCGTAGCGCGCACGTCCGTCGCCGAAGTCGTGCTTCGCAAGGATGCCCGCTTCCTCGAACAGCCGTACCGTCCGGTACACGGTCGCAATCGAGATATTCGGATCGATCGTCGTCGCGCGACGATGCACGGCCTCGACGTCGGGATGATCCGACGCTTCCGACAGGACGCGCGCGATCACGCGTCGCTGGTCGGTCATCTTGAGGCCGCGCTCTGCGCATAGGACTTCGAGTTTGGACTTTCGGTCTGGCATGTGGGCCTACCCTACACTGGCAGGCGTTCGGGGTATAGTTGGACATGTCCATACAGGCTGACCATGACATCGACATTACCGGCGAGGTCTGCCCCATGACGTTCGTGCGGACGAAGCTCAGGCTCGAACGCATGCAACCCGGGGAAACCCTGGCCGTCCGCCTGCGCGGCGACGAGCCGTTGCGCAATGTCCCGCGGTCCGCGCGCGACGAAGGCCACGCCATCCTCGCCATCGAAGCCGATGGCGATGCCCATATCGTGACCATCCGGCGCGTTTGATCAGCTGAGAGTGAGACGCATGACGAAGGCGTCGGCGGCCGGCCGGCCCTTGCGCAGGTAATAGCCGGCGCGGCGGCCGACCGTGCCGAATCCCAGCGGATCGTAGAGCGCGCGGGCGGCCCGATTATCCGCAGCGACCTCAAGGAAAAGCGTCCGGGCACCGCCTGCGCGGGCATGCGCGATCACGGCATCGAGCAACTGGCGGGCCGCCCCGCGTCGGCGATGGCCGGGATCGACCGCGAGGGTCAGCAGTTCGGCCTCGTCGGCCACCGAGCGGCAGATGGCCATGCCGAGATCGAAGGAGCCTTCCGTCAGCAGGAAGCCCGCGCAGCCGGGCGACGCCAGCAGGCCGGCAATGTCCTGGCGTGTCCAGCCAGGCTCCCCCAGGGGCTCGAACGCCTCGCGGTGAAGGCGCGCGGCACGATCCAGGTCGACCGCGCGGAGGGGATTGAGAACGAAGCCGTCGGTCATTCACTCCACCGTACGGCGGGCGCCATCGGGTAGCGTTATGTTCACGCCGCGCAGGTAGAGCGGCCGCGGCAGGCCTTCCGCGCGATTGCGCGCGCGCCATGCTTCGACGCCTTCGGCATCGGCGAGACAGCCGAGGACGGTCGGATCGGGCGGACCTTCATGGTCGGCCACGTCGATGCCCGCGGCCTGCAGCGTGTGAACCAGCGGCGCCACGTCCTTGCCGACGACCAGACAGGCACGGCCGGCAAGGCGTCGGGCGAGATCCTCGGCCGTCGTCGCGAACGGAGCCGCCTCGTCGCCGATCGTGCAGAACCAGTCGCCAAGCTTGGTATCGACGGCGGCGACCACCAGCCGCTCCGTCTCCGGTGCCTGGGCGCGCAACACCGAGGTGGTAGGGATGCCGGCCAAAGGAATGCCGAGACCGACCGCCAGGCCACGGGCGGCGGACAGACCCACGCGGACGCCGGTGAAACTGCCGGGGCCGGTCGTGACGGCGATCAGGTCGAGTTCGGTTCGCATCACCCCGGCCTGTCCCAGCGCGGCGACGATCGCCGGCAGGAGGCGCGCCGCCTGGTCGCGTCCCTCCTCGAAGAGACAGGCCAGCGAGACACCGTCACGGATCACCGCAACGCCCTGCCCGCTCACCGCACAGTCGAACGCCAGGACGGTGCTCACACGCAACCGCCGCGCCGGACACTGGCGTTGATGAGGGCGGCTGGGCATTGTTGCGTCATGAAGCTCGACATTGTTCCTATCGCTCCGCCCGACTTCGATGTCGATGTCACGCTGGCTTATGCGACGGACGCAAATCTAACGGGGCGGCCGGTGTATCGAAACGCCGAATGCTGGCTGCACCGGGAAGCCGCGGAAAAGCTCGCCGCGGCGATCGACCTCGCCCGCCCGCTCGGATACCGGCTGCGCATCTTCGATGCCCTGCGGCCGGTCGAAGCGCAGTGGGCGCTGTGGAACGTCAATCCCGATCCGGAATTCATCGCCGATCCCCGTCGCGGCTCGCCGCATTCGCGCGGCGTGGCGGTCGACCTCAGCCTGCTCGACGCAGCGGGCAACGAGCTCGACATGGGCACCGCCTTCGATGCCTTCACGCCTTTGTCGCATCACGGGCGCACTGACATTTCCGCCGAGGCGCAGCGCAACCGCCTGGTGTTGATGGGCCTGATGACCACCGCAGGCTGGGACTTCTATCGAAACGAGTGGTGGCACTATCAGCTGTTCGACGCGCGGCGTTATCCGCTGGTCGCCGACGCCGATCTGCCGCGCCCGATGATGTAGGCAGCCGGCTTCGTCCCGGCGGCGGCCCTCAGAAGCCCGAGAGCCGCGCCTTGTCGAAGTCCCGCAGGTCGTTCTCGCGCATGATCTGGCGAACGAACTGCACATAGCCCTGGCCGCGCTCGGAATAGCGCAGCAGCGAGCCGATAAGGCGGAAGCCATCCGGATCCTCGCCGCGATCGCGCATCGCCGCACGCTCGTTGCGGAAACTGGCATAGGCGGGATGGGTGTTGAGGTTCGCGATATAGGCTTCGGTCGATTCGCCGACGTCGGCGAAAGGCTGCGGCATGCCGGCGCCTGGCTTCCACGGCACCGCGACGCTGTGGCGTCCGACCGCCTGGATCTGGCCGTACAGCGCGTTGCCGGTGCGCGCCGCGAACGACGTGCCCCAGCCCGATTCGACGCCGCCCTGGGCGATCGCCATCGACGGCGGAACGATATCGACGCGGCGGACCAGCTCGTCGATCTTGTCGACCGAGCCGTCGTAGCGGTCGGCGAGATCGTCGAGCCAGATGCGCTCGATCGCCGTCAGCATCTGCGGCGTCGAATAGAGCTTGTCGCGCAGATAGAGAAGCTGCTCGCGATCGGCGAGGACGCGCTGGTTGACCTCGAGGATCACCGGGAGCAGCGCGGTGATGAACAGCATCTTGCGCTCGTTGCCGTCCTTGTTGCCGAGATCGGCCGGCACGCGGTCGACCTTGTACGGCGGCACCGCTTCGCCTTGGCGGATATCGGTCAGCGTGTAGGAGACGTCGCGGAAGAAGCCGGCGAGTTCGTCGGCCGAACGCGGGCTGATCGCCCGCACCTGGACTTGGCGGCGAACCGCATTGCCGGGCGCCGCGAAGCGGCCGTGGCCACCCGAGCCGTCGCGCGCGGAACGGTTGGTCATCTCGTCGGGCTCGCTCACCTCGTGGCGCACGAACATCAACGCGGCGGGTTCGGCATCCATCACGAAGAGCGACGCCGGCTCGGACTCATGGGCGTAGGCGCTGCCAACGCCCACGAAGGACAGGTAGGGCGTCACGTCGACCGACGGCAGCGGCTTGTAGAGGACGACACCCGTCGCCAGCACCGCCGCCCAGGCGGCGGGAAAAGCATAATTGCGCCCACGCTCGATCGCGGGCCGTAACGTCAACTGCATGCCACACTCTTCATTCTGCGCGCACGAACGGCCCATCGCGCGGCCCCATAGGGGCCGCGATCGCCAATTCAACGCGTACGCTTGAGCGAAAGCGGCTTACTGAGCCGCTTGGACTTCCACCACTTCTGGCACGTAGTGCTTCAGAAGATTCTCAATCCCCATCTTCAGCGTGGCGGTCGAGCTCGGGCAGCCCGAGCAGGACCCCTGCATGTGCAGGTAGACGATGCCATCGCGGAAATCGTGGAAAACGATATCGCCGCCGTCCTGCGCCACAGCGGGCCGGACGCGGGTGTCGAGAAGTTCCTTGATCTGGGCCACGACCTCGTCGTCATCCGACGCAGCGGCGGCGGCCGTATCTCCATCGACGATCACGGGATCGCCGGACGTGTAGTGCTCCATGATGCCGCCGAGGATCGACGGCTTCATGATCTGCCAATCCCGATCGGCCGTCTTGGAGACGGTGACGAAGTCGGAGCCGAAGAACACGCGCTCGACGCCTTCCACCGCGAACAGCCTCTTGGCAAGCGGTGACGACGTGGCGGCCTCGACGTTGGCGAAATCCGCCGTCCCCTTCTCCATGACCACACGGCCGGGGAGAAACTTGAGGGTCGACGGATTGGGCGTCTGCTCGGTCTGGATAAACAAACCTACCTCCGGTTCGAACGCTTCACGGATCACCGAAAGGGTACCGCTTCGCGTCGCTCAGGCTGGGGGACAGGACGTCTCCGAACCCCACTCGATGGACTCGGACGTAGGAACCACGGTCAAGCTGATCAAGATGATTCTTGAGTGGCACTGTATAAATATTATGGAATAATTTGATATTATTTATATTAATCAAATACTTAAATAAATTATTTCCGAATGTAACCTTTGTCGCCAGTTCCGACACAAAGAAGCTTTCGAAGCAGATCGCCGCAGAAGGCACACACAACTTCCCGCACGACTCATGAAATCGCGTCGATCTCCGCTTCGGTCAGCGCGCCCGGAACGATCGTCAGCGGGATGCGGAGTTGAGCGCCGGCCTTGCCGGTGAAGGTCGTCACCAACGGCCCCGGTCCCTCGCCGCTCGATGCGCTTCCCAGGACCAGGACGGAGATCGAGCTGTCCTCAGTCAGCAGCTTCACCAGCTCATCGCGGCTCTTGCCTTCGCGGATGTAGATCGACGGCGGCTGGCCGGTCAGCGAGACCGCGACGTCGGCGTGGCGGGCCACTACTTCCTCCGCCTGCTGGCGCGCTTCCTCGCGCATCAGCTCGACGACGGAGCCCCATTGCTGGCCTTCCGGCGGATCCATGACATAGAGCATCGCGACCCGGCCGCCCGTCCGCTTGGCGCGCCGGCAGGCGTACCAGAGTGCCTTGCGCATCTCCGGGCTCTCGTCGACCACGACGAGAAAGACACGCTCATTGACCTTGGGCTGCACGTCCATGAACCCCTCCCCCTCAATCCTAGAGGCGTCGCATGATGGCGCCGCCGAGCCAGCCGACAAACAGAGCCATCACGATCGCCCCCAGACCGTAAAGCGAGCCCTCGTGGCTCGCCCAGCCGGCGAGTTGGGCGCTGAATCCGACCTTGCCGACCGGCAGCGGCCGCGACACCGCCGCCACGATCTTTCCATCACGCACCAGATAGACCCTGATGTCGTAGACGCCCTCCGGCAGCCGCGACGGGAACGGCAGGTCGACGCGGAACAGGCGGCCCGCCTGCACCGTCACCTGGCCGATGGCGGCCGGATAGAGCCCCTCGCGCCGCTTCACCTCGACCAGGCCGGCGCGGAACTTCGCCAGCTCGGCGGCATCGCGCGGCGTCGCCGGCTTGACGCTCGCCAGCCGGTCCTCGAGCGACAGGATCTCGCCGCCGGCGCTGCGGGCCAGCAGGCGCTGCAGCGGCTGGCTGGCGGCGATGGCGTAATAGGCCGGCACGTCGTCGAACGCCTGCCGGCCGGTATTGAGCCAGATGCCCAGGAACCGCTGCTTGCGCAGCACGGTCTCGCGCGCGGGCGGGCCCGCCACCACGACCACGATCTCGCCCGGCGGATCGAACATGCCGAACATCAGGATGCTCTCGCCCTGGAAGGCCGAGGTGATCGACACACGGGCGAGCGACAGGTCGACGATCAGGTCGGGCGTCGTGGGTTCGTTCGGCACCGACGGCGGCACGCTGGCGTCCGGCGGCCCGCCGATGCTCGGCCCGGGCAAGCCGCCCGGCGCCGGCTCCAGCCGCGGGCTTTGCGCCATCGCCCCGGACGACGCGCCGACGAGCAGCGCGAGGCCGGCGACAAGACAGGCGAGGCGCCTCACGGCAGCACCTCGCGCATGCCCAGTGAATAGAACGAGCTTGGCGTGCGCAGCAGCTCGGTCAGGAGCTCCGCCGCCACCGCCAGGATCAGCAGCGACATCAAGGCCCGCAGCGCCAGGCCTGGCAGCTTGGCGGCAATGCGCGCGCCGATCGGCGCGCCGACGACGCCGCCCAGGATCAGCAGCAGCGCCAGAACGACGTCGACGGTGCCGTTGGTCGCAGCCTGCAGGAAGGTGACGTTGGCCGCCACGAACAGGATCTGGAAGTTCGACGTGCCGATCACGACCGCCGTCGGCATGCCGAGCAGGTAGATCATCGCCGGCACCAGCACGAAGCCGCCGCCCACGCCCAGGATCGCCGACAGCACGCCGATGACGAAGCCCAGGCCGATCGGTAGCAGGACGCTGATGTAGAGCTTCGACTTGTAGAAGCGCAGTTTGAACGGCAGCCGGTGCACGAGATAGTGCGTGTGCAGCTTGCCGCGCGGCCCGTCGGGATTGCGCCGGCGCTTGAAATAGGTGCTCAGGCTCTCGGCCAGCATCAGGAGGCCGATCGCCGACAGCATGACGACGTAGAGCACCGCGATCACGAAATCGATCTGGCCGATGCGCTTCAGGTAGGTGAACAGCCAGACGCCGCCCGACGAGCCCAGCATGCCGCCCGCCAGCAGGACCAGCCCCATGCGCAGGTCGACATTGCCGCGGCGCCACTGGACCTGCAGCGAGGAGATCGAGTTGGCCACCACCTGGTTGGCCTGGCTGGCGACCGCGACGGCCGGCGGGATGCCGACGAAGATCAGGAGTGGCGTGGCCAGGAAGCCGCCGCCGACGCCGAACATGCCCGACAACAGTCCGGCTGCGGCGCCGAGGCCCAGCAGGACGAACACGTTCATCGAGAGTTCGGCGATAGGGAGATAGATCTCCACGCCGTCGCCTACTTCAGCAGGATGTTGGTGATCTCGCGCAGCTGCGTGCGGGCGCGCAGCAGGTAGAAGCCCTGCGCGAGCAGGTGATTGGGAATCAGCAGCGCATCGGGATAGCCGTTCCAGACGATCCACGGGTCGAGCTGGGCAGCGATGCGGAAGGTCTCGACCGTGCCGTTCCACGCGTTGGTCAGCTCGCGGTCGCGGATCACGTTCTGAAAGTCGGAACCGAGATCGCGCAGCAGCAGGTAGTAGACGTAGAGGCGGCCCTTGTTGAAATAGAAGATGTCGTCGCATCTTGCGTCGAACAGGTCGCCCGCCTTCTCGATCACGTGCTGGTCGATCGCCGCCGAGTCCGAGCCGAGATCGTTGGCGATGCGATCGAGCAGGGCCTGGAGATTGTCGGCGCGACGCTCGAACACCGCCTGCCCGGCGCCCAGCCGCTTGTTGTAGGCCATCAGCTTGTCGCGACCGGCGCGATACTTCTGCGCCGAGGTGGCCGAAGGCATCAGCGACACGCTGGGCTGCCACAGCCAGATGTTGGGCTGCTCGTTCAGGAAGCCGCGCGCCTGTTCGAGATCGCGGTCGGTCTGGCTCGAGCCGCGCGTGCGGCCGAGCTGGTCCATCAGCTCGGTGCTGAACCGGCCCAGCGCCGACATGATGCCGCGCTGGTAGTTCGGCATGTTGTCGAGCAGACCCGACGGCATGAAGAACGGCATCATCGGCGTCCAGGTGTGGACGTCGACCTCTCGCGTGACGAGATCGGCCGCCGTGGCGACCGCCTTGCTTTCGCCTGGTGCAACGCCGCGCGCCGCGAACTGCGGATCGTCGTCGATGTCCTCGGTCACCAGGGCGCCGATCGGGTAGTAGAGGATCACCAGCACCAGGGCGATGCGCCACGTCCATCGCCATGCGGTCCGGCCGGCGGAAGAAGGCGCCGACGTCGAACGGCCCGGACGCCACGTCCGCACACTGTCCCAGCGCCGCCGCCACCAGGAAGGCGTAGCCGACGAGGGCGCGGTGTAGTCCGGTTCGAATGTCATGGCACACCTTAGCATTCGCCTCGTGACGAAACAGGGGCGACGCCTGCTAGAGTGCGCCGAATGTTTTCAATGGAGTGGGTGGAATGGCTCTCGATCCGGAATCCCAGCGGCTGATCGACCTGATGGCGGCCGCAAACCGCCCCGCCTGGAACACGCTGAGCCCGCAAGCCGCGCGCGACCTCTATCTCTCCCTGCGGCCCGGCGCACAGGGCCCGCGCCCCGCCCACGTGACGGTCGTCGATCGCACCATTCCCGGCCCCGCGGGCAACCTGCCCGTCCGCATCTATCGGCCGACGGCGGCTGCCCCCGACGCCAAGCTGCCGGCGCTGATCTATGCGCATGGCGGCGGCTGGGTGTTCGGCAATCTCGACAGCCATGACGTGCTCTGCGCCCAGCTCGCGATCGAAGCCGGCATCGTGGTGTTCCACATCGACTATCGCCTGGCGCCCGAGGCGCGCTTCCCCGGCGCCTTCGACGATGTCGTGGCCGGCCTGAAGTGGGTCGCCGCCAACGGCGAGGCGATCGGCATCGATCCCAAGCGGCTGGCCATCGGCGGCGACAGCGCCGGCGGCAATCTCGCAGCCGCGGTGTCGCTCTGGGCGCGCGACAATGGCGGGCCGAAGCTCCTGATGCAGCTTCTCGCCTATCCGGTGACGGATGCCGTGGCCCGCGCCGACTCCTACAAGCGCTACGAGGACGGCTATGGGCTGAATGCCGTCACCATGGAATGGTTCTTCGACCACTACACGCCCGACAAGGCGAACCGTGGCGACTGGCGTGTCTCGCCGCTGCGCGCGGCCTCGCTCGCCGGCCTGCCGCCGGCGCTGGTCGTCACGGCGGGCTACGATCCGCTGCGCGACGAAGGCCGCGCCTATGCCTGGCGTCTGCAGCAGGAAGGCACGCAGGCCGACCTCGTCGAGTTCGGCGGCATGCTGCACGGCTTCCTGAGCTCGCCGATGCTGCTGCACGGTGCGCGACGCGGAACGACACTCTGCGCCGCGGCGCTGCGTGAGGCGCTCGTCCTGCGCAGCCAGTGAGTTCACCCGCATCTGGTCGCGCCGTGCCCGTCAGCATGGCGCTGCCGGGCCTCGTCATCGCCGTCTGCATGATCGGCGACACGCTGCTCTATGCCGTGCTGCCGCTCTATCACGAGCAGTTCGGACTTTCGCTGGCCATGGTCGGCGTGCTGCTGTCGCTCAATCGCTGGATCCGCCTTTTAGCCAATTCCGGCGTCGCCCATCTCGGCGAGCGGATCGGCCCGCACGCGCTGATGATCGCGGCCGCGCTGGGCTCGGCCCTGTCGACGACCATCTATGGCCTCGTCGAAAATCCGACGGCGCAGATCCTGGCTCGCATTCTGTGGGGCATCTCCTACGCCTCGCTCAATCTCTCCACCCTCGCCTATGCGGTGAGCGACCGCGCCAATGCCGGCAAGCGGGTCGGCGCCAGCCGCGCCGCCATCGGCCTCGTGCAGGCCATGTCGCTGGTCGGCGGCGCCTGGATCGTGCTCGAGGTCGGCGCCCGTTCGGTGTTCCTGATCTATGGCGGCCTGACGTTGATCGCGCTCGCCGCGGCGATCGTCCTGCCGCGCCTGCCGCCCGAGCCGGCAGCGAAGAAGGGCCTGAAGCTTCCGATCCCTCATCGACTGGAAGTCTGGGGCTTCGTCATGGGCTTCTCGGGCGACGGCGTATTCCTGCTGACGCTGGCCTTCCTGATGAAGGACTCGATCACCTCGGTGGCCGCCGTGATGGCGACCGCACTGTTGCTGGCATTGCGCTGGATGGTCGAGGTCACGACAGGACCGATCGGCGGCTGGATCGGCGACCGGTTCGGCGCACGGCGCATCGCCATCGCGAACGCGGGCCTG
The DNA here is from genome assembly GCF_058806575.1 of Reyranella sp. GW821-FHT12G01. Classification (NCBI taxonomy): domain Bacteria; kingdom Pseudomonadati; phylum Pseudomonadota; class Alphaproteobacteria; order Hyphomicrobiales; family Reyranellaceae; genus Reyranella; species Reyranella sp. GW821-FHT12G01. Next base: position 1,016,338 of record NZ_JBXAPV010000001.1, on the reverse strand, counting down.
CTGGTCGCGGGCTTCGTCCTGATCGCGCTGGACCACGAACTGCTGGGCGCGCTGATGATCGTGATGACCCGCGGCATGTTCAACACGCTGATCCCCGTGCTGGTGATCGAGCGTGGCCACGGCACCGTCCTTTCGAGCCAGGCGAGCTATTCGACCTGGCGCGACTTCGGCGCCGCCGTCGGGCCGCTGACAGCGCCCTGGCTCTTCCTCAACGTCCCGCAGGCGCCGCTTTACGCGGCCCTCGCTCTGGCTCTCGGTGTGACCGGCTACTTCTGCCTGATGAGGCGTTAAAGCTCTCTATTTGATTCCAATATACTTGCAATCGGCAATATATCGGCCTATATCGCGCCGATGAGTACCGCATCCTTCTCCGCCACGCTGAACCTGCTCCGCGCCACGGCGCGCCTCGAAGAGCGCTTTGCCGGCGAGCTCGGCTCGGTGCACGGCCTCGCCCTCAAGGAGGTGCTGTTGCTGATGCACCTCGAAAAGGCGCCGCTGAAGCGACTGAGCCGCATCGACCTGGCCAAGCGGCTGCATGTCAGCCCCTCGACCGTGACCCGCATGACCAACCCGCTGGAGAAGCTGGGCTGCGTCGGCCGCGAGGCCGATCCGCGCGACGCTCGCCTGGCCTATGTCGTGCTGACCGAGACCGGCCAGCAACGGGTCGCGGAGGCGCGCGCCACGCTCGAGCGCATGGCCGCCGACCTGTTCCGCGACCGTTGGGCCAAGGCCGAGATCGCCACCCTGGCCGACCTGCTGGGCCGGCTCACCGCCGGCCAGCCGGGGGACCTCGTCTGATCTACCTGATCTGCGGCTGTTGATCTTGTTGGAATTGACGCGCCTGCGCCGATCACAAAAACGGTGTCATCCCGAGCGTAGCGAGGGACCTTTACTCAAGGGGCGATGGCGCCGCCCGGTAACCGCTACCTGAAAACATCCTTGCGGTGACGCACTTCGGCGAACACCGCGACGGGATCGCCGCCGGCGAGGCCGACCGCGGCCTGCACCGCCGGAACGTCGACGCGCAGGAACGGGTTGGTCGCCTTCTCCTCGCCGAGCAGCGACGGCACGGTGGCCTCGCCCTTGGCGCGCGCCGCGTCGATGGCGGCCGAGCGCGCCTTGAGCTGCTGGTTGCCGGTCTCGACGGTCAGGGCGAAGCGGGCGTTCGACTGAGTGTATTCGTGGGCGCAGTAGACCCGCATGTCGTCGGGCAGCGCGCGCAGGCGGCTGAGCGACGTCCAGAACTGTTGCGGCGTGCCTTCGAACATGCGGCCGCAGCCCAGCGCGAACAGCGTGTCACCGCAGAACAGCGCCTTCTGCTCGCGGAAGGCATAGGCGATGTGGCCGCTGGTGTGGCCCGGCACGAAGAAGATCTCGGCTTCGGCCTCGCCCATCCGGTAGCGGTCGCCGTCATCGACCTCGACGTCGATGCCGGGGATGCGGGCGCGATCCTGGCGCAGGCCCACGATGGTGCAACCGGTCGCCTTCTTGATCTCCATGTTCCCGCCCACATGATCGCCATGGTGGTGGGTGTTCAGGATATGGGTGATCTTCCATCGGCGCTTTTCGGCCTCCGCGAGGACCGGACCGGCCACGGCGGGATCGACGACGGCCACGGCGCCGCTCTGCGGCTCGCGCATCAACCACACGTAATTGTCGTTGAGGACCGGGATACGGACGATGTCTAGCGTTGTGCTCATGATGCAACGTTAGCAGGGCTGGCTTGCGCCGGCCATGGCCCGTCCGGCCGGCTTTCTGCTACAGTTGGCGCATGTGGAGCGACGTCCTCGACCTTGAGGAGTTCTACGGCAGTACGCTGGGTCAGATGACCCGACGGCTGCTGCGCGCCCGCCTGCGCGAAATCTGGCCGAACGTGCGCGGCGAGACGGTGCTTGGCCTCGGCTACGCACAGCCGCTGCTGCGCCCCTTCATGGAAGAGGCCGGACGGACGCTCGCTTTCATGCCGGCCCAGCAAGGCGTGACGCGCTGGCCGCGCGAGGGCCGAAACCTCGCGACCCTGGTCGACGAACTCGACCTGCCGCTGCCCGACCGTTCGGTCGACCGCGTCGTGCTGGTCCATGCCGTCGAATGCACCGAGCAGTTGCGCCCGATGCTGCGCGAGATCTGGCGCGTGATGGCCGATGGTGGCCGCATGGTCGTCGTGGCGCCGACGCGCACCGGCTTCTGGTCGCAGGTCGACCGTTCGCCTTTCTATCAGGGCCATCCCTATTCGACCGGCCAGCTCAACGCGCTGCTGCGCGCCAACATGTTCGCCCCGCTGCGCCAGACGCGCGCGCTCTACATGCCGCCGACCCGTTCGCGGCTGGCGATGCGCATGGCGCCGGCGATCGAACGCTTCGGCCAGCGCTGGCTCGGCCGCTTCGGCGGCGTCAACGTCATCGAATCCGGCAAGCAGCTCTATGCCGGCATCGCCGAACGCAGCCAGCCGCAGGCGGTCGCCGTCTCCCGGCCCAAGCTGCGCGTCGCCAGTTCGCGCGACACCCCGCAGGTCGCGGGAGCCGCGCGCACCACCGAGGATGGCGAAAAGCCCGCCTCCTAAATTCCAAGAAGAAAGAACGACATGGCATTTTCTCCGCGCGTGATCGCGTTGCTGGGTTTTGGCGAGGCGGGATCGGCCATCGCCCGTGGTCTTGCCGCAGAGGGTGGCTGGCGTGGTCCCTCGAAGCCCGGTGACAACGCACCGCGCCGCGTCATCGCCATCGACACCGCGCTCGACAAGGACCCGCGCGGCACGGCGTTGGGCAAGACCGCACGTGGTCTCGATATCGCGATCGCCGACGGCTACACCGATGCGCTGAGCGAAGCCGATCTCGTGATCTGCGCCGTGCAGGGCGAGCATGCGCTCTCGGCCGCGAAGTCGGCCGCGCCGCTCCTGAAGAAGGGCGCGCACTATCTCGACCTCTGCACCGTCACCGGCAAGATGTCGGACGAGGATCGCGCCGAGATCGAGAAAGGCGCCGGCCGGTATGTCGACATCGCCGTCATGGGTGGCTTCTTCAAGCAGGGCATCAAGGCGCCGATGCTGGTCGCGGGCGAAGACGCCGCCGACGCCGTCACCTGGATGAACGCCAACGGTTTTGTCGCCACCTTGCTGGGACCGAAGCCCGGCAGCGCCTCTTCGGTGAAGATGCTGCGCAGCACGCTGGTCAAGGGCATCGAGGCGCTGGGCGTCGAGGCCCTGGTCACCGCGCAACGCCAGGGCATTCTGGACGAAGTGCTGGGCTGCCTGGGCGATGCCGATTCGATGGGCCTCAGCGGCTTCATCACCATGCTGGTGCAGACCCATGTCGTGCACGCCCATCGTCGCTGGGAAGAGATGGGCCTGGTCGCGCAGACGTTGCGCGAGACCGGCGTCGATCCGCTGATGACCGAGGCTATCGAGAAGAGTCATCGTCGCACCGTCGACGCACACATTGCACCCGCCGACGGCCAGGTGCCGAGCCTCGAGGATGCACTGAAGATCCTGTCGGAGAAGGTGATCCGTGGCCGGTGAGGTCTTCGATAGATTGGTGACGCTCCTCACCGACGCCAAGGCGAAGTTCCGCGTCATCGAGCATGCCCATGAGGGCAAGTCGGAAGCAATCAGCGCCATCCGCGGCAATCGCCCCGACCAGGCCGCCAAGGCCATGGTGCTGGACGTGCGCGGCGGCGGGGGCGGCAAGCGTCACGTGCTGGCGATCCTGCCGGGCAGCCGCAAACTCGACTTTGCCGCGGTCGCCACGATTTTCGAAGCGCGCAAGTGCGGCTTCGCCTCGCCCGACACGGCGCAGGAACTGACCGGCTGCGTGATGGGCGCGGTGCCGCCCTTCGCGCTCGATCCCGCGATCTCTATCGTCGTCGAGGAAGACCTGCTGGCCAACGAGACGCTGTTCTTCAACGCCGGCCGCCTCGACCGGTCGATGGAACTCGACACCAAGGACTGGCTGGCGATCGCCAAGCCGCGCCTCGCCCGGATCGCGACGCGTGACTGAGACCTGGCGGTTCGGTCCCGTCACCGAGGACGACTTCGAACCGCTGCTCGTGCTCCGCACCGAGGTGATGCGCGAGCATCTCGAACGGGTCGGCCGCTACACGCCCGAACGCTCGCGTGGCGTGTTCCGCGGCCACTTCGACGAGCCCGGCACGCGCCTGATCCTGCTGGACGGCGTGCGCGTGGGCTGCGTCGGCTTTCGCAAGCACGACCACGAGATCAAGATCGACTCGTTCTATCTCGACCGCCGCCTGCACGGCTCCGGCCTCGGCACGGTGATCCTGAAGGCGCTTTTAGCCGAAGCCGACGCGACAGGTCTCCCGGTCCGCCTCGAAGTCCTGACCGGCAGCAAGGTCGACCGCCTCTACCTGCGCCACGGCTTCGTGAAGCTGCGCGAAGACGCGATCGAGGGCTTTTACGAGCGTCTGCCCTCAAGCTAACCGTAAACTCAACAAAGACCTCATGCTGAGGAGGCCCGAAGGGCCGTCTCGAAGCATGGGCGCGAGCACCACGTCTGTTGCCCATCCTTCGAGACGCACGCCTGCGGCATGCTCCTCAGGATGAGGTGGTGCGGGTGAACGTGAAGCGAAGAGCGCTCTAATCCCGCCGGAGCATGAACACCGCCTGTTCGCCGATCAGGTTGGCGAGCAGCGGTGGCAGGTTGATGCGGCGGCTCGTGCTGTTCAGCACGATCGACCGTTCGATGCGCACGCCCATCGTGCGGCAGAGCGCGCGGAAATCGTCGATGCTGCAGAGATGGATGTTGGGCGTGTCGTACCACTTGTAGGGCAGCGACGCGGTCTCGGGCATGCGGCCGCCGAACACCAGACGCAGCCGCACCTGCCAGTGCGCGAAGTTGGGGAACGAGACGATGGCGCGCTTGCCCACGCGCAGCATCTGCTTCAGCACCTCGCGCGGCTCGCGGGTGGCCTGAAGGGTCTGGCTCAGGATCACGTAGTCGAAGGCATCGTCGGGATAGTTGCGCAAGTCGGCATCGGCGTCGCCCTGGATCACCGACAGGCCGTTGGCCACGCAGGCATTCACGCCGGCCTGGCTGAGTTCCATGCCCCGCGCATCGACCTTCTTGGCGTTCGTCAGGTAGGCGAGCAGCGCGCCGTCGCCGCAGCCGACGTCGAGCGCGCGCGTGGCGGGCTCCACCATGTCGGCGATGAGCTGGAGATCGACGCGGATCGGCGCGTTCATGCCACGCCTCCCAAGCCGCGCACCGTGGCGGCGCCCTTCAGGAAGCCCGAGAGCGTGCGGAACATCTCGGGCTCGTCGAGCAGGAAGGCGTCGTGACCCTTGTCGCTGTCGACCTCGACGAACGACACATTGGCCGCCACGGCGTTCAGCGCATGCACGACCGTGCGGCTCTCGCGCGTCGGGAACAGCCAGTCGCTGGTGAAGCTCATCAGGCAGAAGCGCGTCGCCGAGCCCTTGAAGGCATTGGCCAGCACGCCGCCATGCTGGGCCGCGAGGTCGAAATAATCCATCGCGCGCGTGATGTAGAGATAGCTGTTGGCGTCGAAGCGATCGACGAAGGTCGAACCCTGGTGGCGCAGGTAGCTCTCGACCTGGAAGTCCGCATCGAAGCCGAAGCCCAGCGCGTTGCGGTTCTGCAGGGCGCGGCCGAACTTGCGCTGCAGCGCCTGCTCCGAAAGATAGGTGATGTGCGCGGTCATGCGGGCGACCGCGAGGCCGCGCGCCGGGTTGGTCTGGTGCAGGCGATAGTCGCCGCCCTTCCACTCCGGATCGGCCATGATCGCCTGACGGCCGACCTCATGGAACGCGATGTTCTGCGCCGAATGATGCGCCGCGCAGGCGATCGGCACCGCCGAGAAGACGCGCTTCGGGTAAGTGGCCGCCCATTCCAGCACCTGCATGCCGCCCATCGAGCCGCCGATGACGCAGAAGAGATCGGGAATGCCGAGATGGTCGATCAGCGCCGCCTGCACCCGCACCATGTCGCCAATGGTCACCACCGGGAAGCGCAGGTTCCAGGGCTGGCCGGTCGAAGGATCCTTGGCCTGCGGGCCGGTCGTGCCCATGCAATGGCCGAGCACGTTCACGCAGATGATGAAGTAGCGGGCCGGATCGAGGACCTTGCCGGCGCCGATCAGGCTCTCCCACCAGCCTTCCTTGCCGGTCACGGGATGCCGATCGGCGACGAACTGGTCGCAGGTCAGGGGATGGCAGACCAGCACGGCGTTCGACTTGTCGGCGTTCAGCTCGCCGTAGGTCTGGTAGGCCACGCGGTAAGGCCCGAGATCGACGCCGCAGTCGAGCCGCAGCGGCCGGTCCACGCCCAGGACCGCGTGGCGGCACTGGGCGAGCGCCTTGCGTTCGGCATCGGTGAGGTCGTCCAGCACAGTCCTCTCCAGGCAAAAACGCCAACGAAAAAGCCCCCGACCGGAAGGGCGGGGGCTTTTTCGAGCACTCCGACCTTTTAGCGGTGTTTAACGTGGCCGCAAGCCGGTCGGCTCAAATTCCACGGAGAGGCTCTATACGGTTGTAGGGGACGGGAGGCAAGCCTCTTGCGGTTTGTTTGCCTTTACGCGGGCAGTGCGGACGTAGTATCGCCGCTGCGCACAGGAAAAAACGGCCTAATGGACGCTCCAGATCTCGAAATCTTGCGGCAGGAAATCGATGCCATCGACACGGACCTGCACGGTCTGATCCGTCGCCGCTCGGAGGTCGTCGGGCTCATTTCCGCGACCAAGCCGTCGGGGGGTCTGGCCCTGCGTCCGGGGCGCGAGGCGCAGGTCCTGCGCAAGCGCCTGGCGGCGCATGACGGCCGGTTCCCGTCCGGCGCGATGTATCGCATGTGGCGTGAAATGATGAGCGCCTTCACGCTGATCCAGACGCCCGGCCTCAAGATCGCGATCTGCCGGCCCAACGACCAGCCCGGCTACTGGGATCTCGCGCGCGATCACTTCGGCTGCCAGATCCCATTCGTCGCCCACGACACGCCGGCCGGCGTGCTGGCCGCGGTGCGCGCCGCGCCGACGACCATCGGCGTCGTGCCCGCCCCGCTCGAAGCCGATTCGACGCCGTGGTGGCCGATGCTCGCCGGCAAGGACACGACCCTGCCGACCGTCATCGCGCGCCTGCCTTTCCTTTCCATGCCGAACGCGCGCGCGCGCGGCATCTCGGCCTTCGTGCTGGCCCGCATCGACGCCGAGCCCAGCGGTTCGGATCGCGCGCTGCTGGCAGTCGAGGCGAAGAACGGCCTCAGCCGCGACCGCATCGCCGCGGCGCTGGCCAAGGCGGGCCTCCCCGCCTTCACCTCGGCGCTGGACCAGGTTGTGGCCGGCGTGCATCACTATCTCGTCGAGGTGCCGGGCGTGATCGTCGACGACGATCCGCGCCTGCGCGAACTCGAAGCGGCCCTGGGACTGGAAAAGGGCTGTGCGGCGGCCATCGGCGCCTATGCCGTGCCGATCGATGCCAAGCCGTGATCTGAACTTTCGAAGGAGACTGGCATGAGCGCGCTCACCCCTCGTCCGGGCATCATGAAGATCGCGCCCTATGTGCCGGGCAAGGACTCGATCGACGGCAAGGAGACGATCGCCAAGCTCTCGTCCAACGAGGGCGCGCTGGGCCCGTCGCCCAAGGCGATGGCGGCCTATGCCAAGGCGGCCGCCGAGCTGCACCGCTATCCCGACGGCGACACCAGCAAGCTGCGCAAGGCGATCGGCCGCCACTTCGGCCTCGATCCGGCACGCATCGTCTGTGGCGCGGGCTCCGACGAGATCCTGAACCTGCTGGTCCGCGCCTACTGCGGCCCGGGCGACGAGCTGCTCTACAGCCAGTACGGCTTCCTGATGTACGCGATCAACGCGCTGGGCGTCGGCGCGACGCCGGTCGCAGCGCCGGCCAAGGATTACGGCAGCGACATCGACGCCCTGCTGGCCGCGGTTACGGACAAGACGCGCATCGTCTGCCTCGCCAACCCGAACAACCCGACCGGCACCTACGTCACCAAGGACGATGTGCGCCGCCTGCACGCCGGCCTGCCGAAGAACGTGCTGCTGATCATCGACGCGGCCTACGCCGAGTATGTCAGCAAGAACGACTACGAATCGGGCGTCGAGCTGGTCGACCAGGCCGAGAACGTGGTGATGACCCGCACCTTCTCGAAGATCTTCGGACTGGGCGGCCTGCGGCTCGGCTGGATGTACGGTCCGGCCGGCATCGTCGACGTGATGAGCCGGCTGCGCCAGCCGTTCAACGTCAACCTCGCGGCACAGATCGCGGGCGTCGCGGCGCTGGAGGACATCGCCCATACCGACGCCAGCCGCACCAACAACGACATCTGGCTGCCGTGGCTTAGCGCCGAGCTGGTGAAGCTCGGCCTGAAGCCGCTGCCGAGCGTCGGCAACTTCCTGCTGGTGGGCTTCGGTTCCAAGGAACGCGCAGCCGCCGCCAACGAGTGGATGATGAACGACGGCCTCATCCCGCGCCTCGTCGCAGGCTACGGCCTGCCCGAGCATCTGCGCATCACCGTCGGCACCGAGACCGAGGTGAAGGCGGTGCAGGCCTCGCTCGCCCGCTTCGTGGCGTCGGCCAAATGAGCGAGCCCCTGTTCAACAAGATCACGCTGATCGGCATCGGCCTGATCGGCGGTTCGATCGCGCTGGAAGCCCGCAAGCGCGGCCTCGCCAAACACATCGTCGCGGCAACGCGCAGCGCCGAGACCGCGGCACTCGCCAACAAGCTGAAGCTCGCCGACCACTGCACCACCGATCTCGCGGAAGCCTGCAAGGACTCCGACCTGGTGATCGTCTGCACGCCGGTCGGCGCCTGCGGACCGGCCACCAAGGCCATCGCGTCGAGCCTGAAGCCCGGCTGCATCGTGTCGGACGTCGGCTCGGTGAAGCAGACCGTGATCGCCGACATGGCTCCGCACATCCCGAAGGGCGTGCACTTCGTGCCGGCTCATCCGGTCGCCGGTACCGAGAATTCCGGCCCCGAGGCCGCGCTGCTCGACTTGTTCGAAGGCCGCTGGTGCATCCTGACGCCGCTGCCCGACAGCGACGCCGATGCGGTTTCCCGCCTCGAAGCTTTCTGGAAGGGCCTGGGCAGCCAGGTCGAGCGTATCGATCCCAAGGATCACGACCGCATCCTCGCCATCACCTCGCACCTGCCGCACCTGATCGCCTACACGATCGTCGGCACCGCCGACGATCTCGGCGGTCACCTGAACAGCGAAGTACTGAAGTTCGCCGCCGGCGGCTTCCGCGACTTCACGCGCATCGCCGCCTCCGATCCCACGATGTGGCGCGACGTGTTCATGAATAACCGCGAGGCCGTGCTCGAAGTGCTGCAGCGTTTCCAGGAAGATCTCTTCTACCTGCAGCGCGCCATCCGCTGGGGCGAGGGCGACAAGCTGTTCGACCTGTTCACGCGCACCCGCGAAATCCGCCGCGCGCTGATCCATCTCCACCAGGCCTAGAGGCTTGGGCGCCGCCGCAAAACCCACCGTCAAGCCAAGGTGGGTCTTCGGCTACGGCTCGCTGATGTGGAACCCGGGCTTCGCGACGCCCGAAACGCAAGCGGCGCGGCTACAGGGCTGGCACCGCGCCTTCTGCATCTATTCAGAACATTATCGCGGCACGCCCAAGAAGCCGGGCCTGATCCTGGGCCTGCTGCCGGGCGGTTCCTGTCGTGGCCTGGCGCACCGGCTGCCGGCCGCCACCTACGACGAGGTGCGGCGCTACCTGATCCACCGCGAGATCGACAATGACGGGGTCTACGAGGAGACGGTCCGGCCGCTCCTGCTCGACGACGGGCGGACGGTGCCGGCGCTCGTCTATCTTGCCGATCGCTCCCATCGGCAATTCGCCGGCAAGCTGCCGGCGAAAGAGGCTGTCAGGCTGATCCGCCAGGGCCATGGCGCCACCGGCAGCAGCCTCGAGTACGTGCAGAACACGGTCACCCATCTCGGCGAGCTCGGCCTGCGCGACCGCTCGCTCGAGATGTTGGCCCGTGAGGCAGCTAGCGGCGCGCGGCCTCGGTCGCGAACACCGACTTCACGACGAAGCTGAGTTCCTCGCGCGACTGCTCGACCGACAGGCCGAGACGCTGGCGCAGGACGACCCAGCTCTCCGGCGCGATGGCCAGGGCCAGCGCCGTCAGCGTCCGCTGGCGCGATTCCGCCGGCAGCGCGCCCAGCTCCGGCGCGAAGGCCTGCGAGAGGTTGGCGGTGTTGGCGCTGTAGATCTGCGAGATCATGTCAGCGGCTTCCGGCGAGCGGCGCTGCAGGGTCTCGACGAAGGTCCACATCGGGCGGAGCTGCTCGTAGCGGTCGGCGCACTGGTTGATCAGGTTGGCGACCCGCTGCTCGACCGGACCGGCGGCCGCGATTTCCGGCGCCTCGCCCACGAGGGCGGCCAGGACGCGGCCGAGGACGGCGACGTACAGCTCGGCGGTGTCGGCGAAATGCTGGAAGACGGTGCGGGCGGAAACGCCGGCCATCTGGGCGATGTCACGCACGATCGGCGCGACCTGTCCCGCCGTGGCGAGGGCAAGCGCCGACGCGACGATCGATTCGCGCGTGCGGGCAACGCGGTCACCGCGACCGGCTGTCTGAAGCTGCTTGGTGTGCAGGGTCTGAACGTCCATTACTGACTCCCCAGCGAGTGTTTGCCGCCTGTTCGGCAACCGTGATGACTCTAACGATCTCGAATGCAAATCACTACATATGAAGCTACTAGTGCATCCTCATTTCAAGTGGTGCGATGCGCTATAAGGGCGCGATCGACGTAAGTTTCCTGTAAGCCGACGGTGCCGCAGATGTCCGAGAAAAGCTTTTCCCCCGCCTCGCTGGCCGCTCAGGCGATGGGATGGGTCGACCCGATAACGAAGGCCGTGGTGCCGCCGATCCACATGGCCAGCACCTATCTGCGCGACGAGGACAACAGCTACAGCAGTTCGGGTCGAATCTACGCGCGTTCGGACAATCCCACATTCGACCATGCCGAAGCAACGCTTACCGCGCTCGAAGGCGGCGCGAAGTCGCTGATCTTTTCGTCGGGCATGAGTGCGGCGACCGCGTGCTTCCTGGCCCTCTCGCCGGGTGACCATGTCGTGACTTCGAAGGTCATGTACTGGGCGCTGCGCAACTGGCTGATGACCTTCGCCACGCAATGGGGCCTCAAGGTCGAGTTCGTCGACACCGACAAGACCGACGAGGTCGCCGCTGCCGTGAAGCCCGGTGTCACCAAGCTCGTCTGGATCGAGACGCCGGCCAACCCGACCTGGAGCGTGTCCGACATCGCAGCGATCGCTGAGATCGCGCACAAGGCCGGTGCGCTGCTGGGCGTCGACTCGACGGTGGCGACGCCGGTGCTGACGCGCCCCATCGAGCATGGCGCCGACATCGTGATGCATTCGGCCACCAAGTACCTCAACGGCCATTCCGACATCATCGCCGGCGCCCTCACCGGCGCGCGCGACGACGCGTACTGGGCGAAGCTGCGCACCATCCGCTCGCAGCTCGGCACCATCCTCGGCCAGACCGAGGCGTGGCTGCTGATGCGCGGCATGCGCACCCTGTTCCCGCGCGTCGCCTGGGCCTGCAAGTCGGCGCAGAGCCTCGCCGAAAAGTTTGCCGAGCATCCGATGATCGAACAGGTCCTCTATCCCGGCCTGCCCTCGTTCGCGGGCCACGCCGCGGCGGCCAAGCAGATGACGGGCGGCTTCGGCGGCATGCTGTCGGTGCGGGTGAAGGGCGGCGAGCGCGCGGCCATCGCCACGGCGGCGCGCGTCGGCCTGTGGAAGCGCGCCACGTCGCTGGGCGGTGTCGAGAGCCTGATCGAGCATCGCGCCAGCATCGAGGGACCGGGCACGCCCTGTCCGCCCGACCTGCTGCGCCTGTCGGTCGGCGTCGAGGAAAGCAGCGACCTGTTCGACGACCTCGACCAGGCCCTGAAGCGCGCCCACAACGCCTGAAGCGAAGACCTCAGGCGATCAGGTGGTAGCCTAGGTCAGCGTCGCCGAGACCGGTCACGCCCTTCAGGAAGATCTCCATGCTGGCGGCATCGGCCGCCTGCGTGGTTCCGGTGTCGTTGAGGTAGAGCACCGTGTTGCCGCCGGACACGAACGCGACCATCGAATGGGCGTCGATCGTCACGGGCGCGCTGGTCACGGTCACCAGCGCCTGGAAACCTGGGCCGCCCAGCTCGGTGAAGTCGAGCCGGTCTTCGCCGATGTGGAAATCAGTGATCGTATCGCGCGCGGCGTGCGTCGAATCGGATAGATCGCGGAAGACGAACGTGTCGGCGCCCGCGCCACCTGTCATCGTATCGGCCCCCGCACCGCCGACCAGCATGTCGTTGCCGCTGCCGCCCCGCAACGTGTCGTTGCCGACACCGCCTTCCAGCGTGTCGTTGCCCACGCCGCCGATCAGCGTGTTGTCGAATTCGTTGCCCGTGAGGCTGCGGCCTTCCGCGCCGATCGCGCGCAGGACCTCGATCTCCATGCCGTCGCCCAGGCTGTAGTCGACCGACGCGTAGACCGTGTCGAAGCCTTCGCCCGGCAGTTCGAAGACGATGTCCAGAGGATCGTCGACGTAGTAGGTGTCGTCGCCGATGCCGCCGCTCATGACATCGGCACCGGCACCTCCGTTCAGCACGTCATGGCCCGCCCCGCCGTCCAGCACATCGTTGCCGGCGCCGCCGCGGAGATTGTTGTCGAGTTCGTTGCCGGTGCCGCTGAAATCGCCCGCGCCGACGAAGCGCAGGTTCTCGACGTTGGCGCCCAGCGTGTAGCTCGAGAGCGTCGTGCGCACCGTGTCGATGCCGCCATGCTCGGCCTCGACCACGACGTCGCCGGAATGGTCGACATAGTAGACGTCGTCGCCGGCGCCGCCGGTCATCGTGTCCGCACCCCGACCGCCATAGAGCATGTCGTTGCCGTCGCCGCCGCTCAGCGTGTCGTCGCCCGCGCCACCATAGATCCTGTTGTCGAGCTCGTTGCCCGTCAGGGCGAGGCCTGTCGCTCCGGCATTGGCGCGCAGCACCTCGATTTCCTGGCCGGCGCCAAGCACATAGTCGACGCTCGTATAGACCGTGTCCCGGCCTTCGCCGGGCGCTTCGATCACGATATCGAAGGCATTGTCGACGTAATAGAAATCATCGCCCAGGCCGCCGATCATCGTATCGGCGCCGAGGCCGCCGTTCAGCAGATCGCCGGCGACAGTGCCGGTCAGCGTATCGTTGCCATCGGTGCCGGCGAGGGCCGCGCCGGCGACGAGGACGATGTCGTTGCCGTCGCCGCCCCGGTAGTCGATCGTGAAGGCGATGCCGCCCCGCAGATAGGACTTGCCGCCGGCCAATCCCGCGAAGCCGCCCAACACCGCATCGGCGCCGTCATTGTCGACGACTACATAGCTGGCCCCGGACGGATCGAAGCCGCCGAGCCGCGACAGCGCGAGCTTCACGCCGGCGCCGATGGTGACCGTGCCCGTGACCGCGAGCTGATCGTAGCCGCCGATACCGGCCATCGTGCCACCGATCTCGACAGCGAAGACCGAGCCATCGCCAAAGGCGATGTTGCCCGTGCGAAGGATGCCCGCGCTCGCGCCCGCCGCGACCTTGCCACCGTCCTGCACCACGACGCTGCCCGCCGTGCCGTTTCCGCCCAGCGTGCCGCCCGCTTGCACCGTGACGTCGCCACCTTGCGCGCCAGCGGCGAGCGCAAGCACGCCGTTCGCAACCGTCCAGTCGAGGCCGCTCGTGTTGCTGCCGCTTACGGTCCAGGTGCCACCAGTGAGGCCGAGCGTCGTGAAGCCGCGATAGGAGACACCGAGCGCACCGACGTCGAACGATGCTCGTCCCGTGCCGCCGAGATAGAGCGCATCGCCGCCGTTGGTCGTGCCGCTGGTGCTGACCACATCGCCCACGAAGGCATAGCCCGTGGCGAGCGTCAGCACGTTGCCGCCACCCGAGAAGTCGATCGCGTTGGCCTGCTCGTAGACAGTCGTGCCGATCATCGCCACGCCGCCGGCAATGGTGCCGCCGTTGGTGATCTGCGCATTACCGGTCGAGACGACGCCTGCACCAGGGGTGCCGTAAAAGATGGTGACGCTCCCGCCTCCGAGGCCGTCATTGCCGTCCCGGCCGCTGGGGGCGCGATCGCCTGCTTCGCCGGCACTGCCGCCATGAAGGCCGCCCAGGCCGCCCAGGCCCCTGTAGCCTCCAAGGCCTACGCCATAGGACGATGAGTTGCTGCTGCCGCCGGTGATCGTGCCGGTGTTGATCAGGTCGAAATCCGAGCCGCTGACGCCCGCACCGCCATCCCCTGCCTCACGGGTTGCGAAAAGGGAGGAGCCACCGTCCCCGCCGTCCCCGCCTTTGCCTGGCAAGGACCAGCCGTCGATATACTGAACAATGTTGTCGAGCCCTGCCCCACCGTTGCCACCACGGCCGCCCTCGCCACTGTCACCGGCCGCGCCGCCGTCGCCGCCGGTAATGCTCCCCTCGTTGACCACCGAGAACCTGGTGCCGGCTACGGCGGCGCCGCCGGCGCCGCCATTGCCCCCGTAATTGCCCCGGCCGCCATCGCCGCCATCGCCGCTGTCGCCGTTAAAGTTCGGGCCAAAAGCTCCGCCCGCGCCTCCGCTGCCGCCCCTGCCACCCTCGCCGCCGTTGCCACCGTTGCCGCCTTTGCCACCGGCGCCCCCGGCGATCGTGCCGGTGTTGACCAGATCGAAATCCATGCCGCCGACGGCGACGCCGCCATTGCCGCCCTCGCCGCCTACGCCGCCATTGCCGCCGTCACCGCCCTTGCCTCCGTCGCCCCCATCGCCGCCATAGATGTTGATACCCCCTACGGCGAATGCATCGGCTACATAGCCGTTGGAGCCGAAGCCACCGAAACCGCCAATGCCGCCTGCGCCGCCGGCTTCACCATTGGTGCCACTCGCTCCCTCGCCGCCACCGATCGTGCCGGTGTTGATCACTGTGAAGCGCACACCGTCGATGCCTGCAGCGCCATCGCCTCCCTTGACGCCCGCCGCGCCGTCCTGGCCATCGCCTCCATCGCCACCGACCCCGCCATCGTTGTGGTAGGTGAGCACCACGCCGTTTTCTCCCCGCGCTCCCTGGGCGCCAGTGGCGGCCGCTGCGTCGGTCTCGCCCGTACCGCCAACACCACCTTGGATGCTGCCGGCGTTGGAGATCTTGAAATCCGACCCCACGACGCCGGCCCCACCGATCGTGCCGGCCGTGAAGAAGCCGTCGCCCCCGGTCACCGCACCCGTAACGGTGTTGAGCAGTTCGAAACCGATGCCCGCGACCGCGGCCGCACCGTCGCCGCCCTGACCGAAATAGCGCCCGGGATTGATGGGTGCGCCGCCGACACCGCCGGCGCCGCCGACGATTGAGCCGGCATTGATCAGGACATAGCCGGCACCGTCGACGGCGATGCCCCCGTCGCCCCCGCCGCCACCATCGCCGCTCAGGCTCCAGAAGGCTGGATCGTAGCCGAGACCTCCCAGGCCACCACTCCCGCCGTCGCCTCCCCTGATCGCGCCATCGTTGGCGAGAAAGAAGTCCGTGCCCCAGATGCCGCCGCCGCCGCTCCCGCCACTGCCACCATTGCCGGCGGCATCGGCATCCCCTCCATTGCCGCCATAACCGCCTTGGCCGCCGGCCAGGGTGTTACCGGCCGCGATGCTCCAGGCGCCGCCCCCGGCGTCGTGAAGTCCGGGGGCGCCGCCGCCACCGCCCGTGCCCCCCGGGCCTTTGGTCATCGTTCCGGTCGTCGCGGTGCCGCCGCCTTGGCCGCCCGCGCCATAGCCCTGGCCACCCGGCTGCCCCGGCTGGCCCATGGCGGCGAGATAGATGGGTGCGCCGCCGGCATTGGCGGTATCGCCGCTGCCTGTCCCGGCGCCGCGGTCGTAACGGCCATGGCCGCCGTTGGCGCCGGTGGTCGAGGCAAGGGCGCTGGCGCTCGCCGTCAGGCGGGCGATCTCGTCGGGGTCATCGATGATGGAGGTCGGCATTGGCGGGGTACGCTCGCGCAGTGACGCAATCGCGAGGTGATGCCGTCAGGTCCTGGCCTTGTGAAGATTCCGCGAGTGGAATTCCACGGAATTCCGGAAAAACATCGGGTACGCGCAGTCGCCGCGCATGCTTCGCGGCGTTCCGTCAGGTATCACACAGTTGCGCCGAACACCGAACCTAGGCCCGCACCGATGCGCTCGTTCATCATCTCGATCGAGCCGTCGGTGTAGGCCGCGATCTTGGCGCCCGCGAGATGGCGGGCCAGCGGATAGTCGGCGCGCAGGCCGTTGGCGCCCATCGCCTGGATGCAGTCGGCGATGCGCTGCACGGCCATGTCGGTCGCGAACTTCTTGGCGTAGGCCGCCGGCATCACCGCGTCGCCGCCTTCGTCGATCAAGCGCGCCGCACGATAAGTGAGGAGGCGCGCGGCCTCGAGATCGGTCGCGGCATCGACCAGCTTCCAGCGCACGCCCTGATGCTCGATCACCGGCTGGCCGAAGGTCTTGCGCTGCTGCGTGTAGCGCACCGCCGTCTCGAGCGAGGCCTGCAGCATGCCGCAGCACATGGCCGCGACATAGGCACGGGCGCCGTTGATGCCGGCGAGTGCGGCCTTGAAGGCCTGGCCCGGCGGATGCAGCACCGCCTCGTCGGGCGCGATGTAGTCGACCAGGCGGAAGCCGCCGACGCCGATCGCGTGGCCGCCATGAAGCTCGAACGGCTTCTCGCGATGGAAGCCCGGCCGCTCCGCCTCGATGGCGAGGCAGATGATGCCGCGATAACCCTTCGACTTGTCGGTCTGCGCATAAGCGACCGAGAGGCCCGCGACCGCGGCGTTGGTGATCCACGCCTTGGCGCCGTTCACCTTCCAGCCGCCCTCGACCTTGACGGCTTCCATCTCCAGTCCGCCGAAGTCGCTGCCGACGCCCGGCTCGCTGAGCCCCGCGCAACCGATCAGGTCGCCGGTCAGCATGCGCGGCAGGAGACGCGCGACATGCGCCGGCTGGCCGTCGCGCGCGAAACGCGCGCAGGCATTGTGATGGTTGATCAGCGCAAAGGCGAAAGCGAAGTCGTGCTTCGCGATCTCCTCGAAGGCGCGCAGCTTGCAGGAGAAGGACAGGCCTTGTCCTCCATGCTTCTTCGCAAGTTCGATCGTGTTGAGGCCGATGGCGCAGGCCGCCTTGATCGTCTCGAGCGGATAGCGGCGCTCCCACTCCCAGCGCGCGGCGTTGGGCGCGACATGTTCTTCGGCGAATGCCTTGGCGCGCGCGACGACGGCGCGCTCTTCGGGAGTGAGGACTTCATCGAGCATCCACTTGAGATACACGATTGGACCTCGGGCGCAACCGCGGGCTAGAATGACGTCAATGCGGGTGTAGCTCAGGGGTAGAGCGTCGGCTTCCCAAGCCGTAGGTCGCGGGTTCAAATCCCGTCGCCCGCTCCATAATTCTTCAGGCAGGAACGTCGAGATGGATGGGATCGCACCGGCGCCGGTCGCGGCCAGCGGCGACTTCGCGGCCGACGTGGCCACCTTCTCCACTTACTGGCGCGAAGCTGCCGAACGGCTGGCGCGACTGCCGGCTAAACCCAATCGCGATCCCGCCGCCTACGACGCCGCCGAGAATGTGAAGCAGGCAGCGCGTGAAGCCCGCTTTGCTTTCCTGCGCCGTCATGCGCGCACGCTCTACGATCGACTGACCGACAACCGCGCCAAGTTCGTGCGCATCGAACGGCTGGCCTATGAAGCCGCCGCGCTCGTGCCGGGTCTCGCACCGACAGCGGCGCAGGTCGCGGCCGAAGCCGAGCTGCGCCAGTCCGAGAAGGACGGCGTCGAGATCGACCAGGGCATCCTGTTCAACCAGTTCCTCGCCGACCCCGACTGCGGCCTGCATCTCTGCCACGCCATGCTGCTGCCGCGCGAGGAGTCGCCCGACGCGCTCGCGAAGTTCCAGCGCGACGGCAGCCTCGACCTCGGCTGTGCGAAGGTCGAGCGCCAGGGCAAGGCGGCGGTGCTGCTTCTGTCCAATCGGCGCTTCCTCAACTCGGAAGACAACGCGACCCAGGCCGCGACCGAGATCGGCGCCGACGTCTGCATCCTCGACCGCCAGAGCGAGGTCGCGGTGCTGCGCGGCGACGTGGTGCCGGAGGGCAAGTATGCCGGCCGCCGCGTCTACAATGCCGGCATCAACCTCACGCACCTCTACTACGGCAAGATCCCGTTCCTGTGGTTCCTGATCCGCGACATGGGCTTCGTGAACAAGATGTTCCGCGGCCTCGCGCGGCCGGACGTTGCGCCCGACGAGGTCGCGGGCGATTCGATCGAGAAGCTCTGGATCTCCGCGGTCGAGACCTTCGCGATCGGCGGCGGCTGCCAGATCCTGCTGGCGACCGACTTCAACATCGCCGGTCGCGACGCCTACATGACCCTGCCGGCGCGCAAGGAAGGCATCATCCCGGCGATGGCGAACCTTCGCCTGTCACGCTTCGTCGGCGACCGTCTCGCGCGCCAGGCGATCATGTACGAGCGTCGCATCGAGTGCGATTCGGAGGTCGGCCGCATGATCTGCGACGAGGTCGTGGCGCCGGGCGAGATCGACGCGACCATCACGCGCGTGATCGATCGCCTCACCGGTTCGGGCGCCGTCGGCGCCATTGGCAATCGTCGCGCGCTGCGCCTCGGCACCGAATCGCTCGACACGTTCCGCCGCTACGCCGCGCTCTACGCGCGCGAGCAGGCCTACTGCCATTTCAGCCCGGCGCTGATTTCGAATCTGGAGCAGTACTGGAACGCCGCGAGCCGGCGGGCGTAACGATCTGACCCCTCCGCCCCTTCGGGGCACCTCCCCATTTGAATGGGGAGGCAAGGCTTCTTCGTTCCTCCCCATTCAAATGGGGAGGTGTCGGCGTCTTACGCCGACGGAGGGGTCATGCTGCTGGGTTCAGTGCTCGCGCGGCGCGTGCTTGCCGAGGATCCGCTGCAGGGTCCGGCGATGCATGTTGAGGCGGCGCGCGGTCTCGGAGACGTTGCGGTCGCATTGCTCGAACACGCGCTGGATATGCTCCCAGCGGACGCGGTCGGCGGACATCGGATTGCTGGGCGGCGGCGGCAGCTTGCGGCCGTGCGCGGTCAGCGCCTGCTCGATGGCGTCGGCGTCGGCCGGCTTGGCGAGATAGTCGACGGCGCCTTCCTTCACGGCAGCGACCGCGGTCGCAATGTTGCCGTAACCGGTCAGGACGACAATGCGGATGTCGGGCCGCGCCTGGCGCAGGGGACCGACCAGCTCGAGGCCGTTGCCGTCGGCCAGCCTGAGGTCGAGCACGGCGAAGGCGGGCGGACGGGCGGTCTGCGCCAGCGCCTCGGCGACCGAGCCGACGGCGGTGACGATGAAACCACGTTGCTCGAGCGCACGCGCGATACGGTTGCGGAAAGCTGCATCGTCGTCGGCGATCAGCAAGGTCCGATCCTTGTTGCTCGTCGCTCCGGCGATGACAGGGGACACAGGGCGATTGGCGCCGCTGTCCTGGGTCATGGCGACTCCTTCGACATCAGCCGCTATGTAGCCTTGAAGACTGGATTTGACCAGCGCACCGAAACGGCCGCCCCGCCGCCCCCGGCAGAGCGATTTCCGAAGGTCACGTTGGCCCCGGTCCGCTCCAGCAGCGTCTTGGCGATGAAGACGCCCAGGCCCATATGGCCCTCCTGGCCCTGGCGGGTCGAAATGAACGGCGTGCCGAGTTCGTCCAGCAGCGCCTCGGAGAAACCCGGCCCGTCATCGACGACCTCGACCTCCGACCATTCCCGCGTCCAGCGGGTCGAGACCCTCACCTCACGCCGGGCAAATGAAACGGCGTTCTGAACGATGTTTCCGATACCCTGCATGATCTCGGGGCTGCGGAGCTGAATCGGCGCGGTCTTCGGAACGCCGTCCCCGACCGGGCCCGCCTCGAATTTGATGTCGATCTCCTCGCGGGCATAGTTCTGGGCGGCGGCCTCGATCAGGGCCGGCAGCGGCACCAGCGTATAGGAGTCCGAAACGTCGCCCGCGGGATCGGTCGAAAGCTTCGCCAGGATAGACCGGCATCGTTCGGACTCCGCCGCCAGCAGTTCGACATCCTCGCGCAAGGGATCGTCGTACTCTATCTCCCGCTGCATCTCCTTGGTGACCACGGCGATGGTCGAGAGCGGCGAGCCCAGCTCGTGCGCGGCGGCGGCGGCCAGCGCGCCCAGCGCCGAGAGCTGCTGTTCGCGCGCCAGCGCGGCCTGCGCGGCGGCCAGCGCATCGGCCATCTGGCGTTGCTCCTCCGCAAGCCGCCAGCCGTAGAGGGTGATCAGCAGGGTGGTGAGCGAGAGACCGGCCCACAGGCCGACCTGATAGATGTCGGGCAGGTTGGGCGGCGGGCCCTTCCACGGCAGCGGCTGATAGAAGACGCCCAGCAGCGAGATGCTCGCGATCGTCAGCATGGTGAGCGCGATGTTGCTCGCCAGCGACAGGATGGTGGCGCCGATCGCGACCGGCGCCAGCAGCAGCAGCGAGAACGGATTGACCAGGCCGCCGGTGAGATAGAGCAGCACCGCGAGCTGGAGGATGTCGAAGGCGAGGAACACCGCCGCCTCGCGGTCGTCGATGCGGGCCGACGCGGGACGGCCGATGCTGACGGTGAGGTTGAGCAGCGCCGAGAGCGCGATGGTGCCGCCGACCGCGAGGACCGGCATGCCGAAGCCCAGGCCCCAGTGAACGACGGCGGTGGTGAAGGCCTGTCCGGCGACCGCGCCCCAGCGGATCATGACCAGCGTGCGCAGGCGCACGCCGCCGCGTGGTAGCACCGCTACGGAGCCGGGACGCCGTGGAGCGGCAAGCGAAGTCTCTGCAGACGGCGGCGCGGTGTCGTCGCGCTCCGCCACGAGGCTATTCCTCGATCATCAGGTGCTTGCGATGCACCGTGGTGAAGAGCGGGATCTTGCGCTGCTTCTTGCGGTTGGGCGGCTCCTTCACCAGCCGTCCGATCTCGCCCAGGATCAACCCGGTGATGGTCGGCAGCGGCAGCTCGCGCGCCTCGTCGAGGCGCACCCAGCGGATGTCGCCCATCTCGCTCGAATGACGGATCTCGCCCGACGCATCCTCGGCCCGCGCCATGAAGAAGCGGGCATTGAAGCGGCGCGGCCGTCCCGGCGGCGTCACCGCGCGCGCGATCAGGTCGAGGCAGTCGAGCGCCGGCGCCATGCCCTTGTCGAGGAAGCCGTGCCAGTGCTCGCCATAGTCCTTGGCGGGCGCGCCGCCCTTGAGGGGCTTGCCCAGCATCAGGCCGCTTTCCTCGAAGGTCTCGCGCACCGCGGCGACGGCCAGTGCCCGCGCGCGGGTCGCGGAGGCGGCGCGCATCAGGCGGTCGTTGACGAAGCGGTCGAGCGGTGTGGCGACCGGCACGCGCGCATCGTCGGGATCGACCCGGCCGCCCGGGAACACGTAGCGGTTGGGCATGAAGGCGTGGGCAGCGGCGCGGCAGCCCATCAGGACCTCCGGCGTCTTGCCCTTCATCCGCACCAGGATCAGCGTCGCCGCATCGCGCGGCCGCATGTACGGATAAACCTTCTCGATCTGCTCGACCGGCCGCTCGCTGCCGGGCTTCAGGGGGACTTTGGGGGCCTCGTCGTAGCCCTTGTCGGTGCCGCGGACGACAGCGCCCGCCGGAATGCCTCGTTTGCTCATGACGACAACGTTAAATCGTCATCCGGCGCAACGCGAGCGATCTTTGCCCCCGGTCGAGCGACCTCGCTATGCTACGCGAAAGAGAGCAGTTCCGAACAAGGCAGCAACCTCCATGAAATTCGATGAGCAGATCGTCCTGGTGACCGGCGCGGGCCGGGGCCTCGGGGCTTCCATCGCGGCCGCCTTCGCGCGCGAGGGCGCCCGTGTCGTCGTGAACTACCGGCGCAGTGCGGAGGCTGCCCAAGCGCTGTGCGCCTCGATCGGCAAGAATGCGCTCGCGGTGCAGGCCGATGTTACCGACCGGCAGGCGATCGACCGGATGCTCGCCGCCGTCACCGGGGAATGGGGCAAGCCGATCACCACGGTGGTGAACAATGCGCTGGGCGATTACTCGTTCAATGGCGACGGGCGCGAGCAACTGGGCGGCATCGCCTGGCAGAGCTTCACCACCCAGTTCGACGTCTCGGTGCGCGGCGCGCTGAACGTGATGCAGGCCACGGCGCCCGCCATGACCGTGGCGGGCTTCGGCCGGATCATCAACGTCGGCACGAACCTCTTCCAGAATCCGGTCGTGCCGTATCACGACTACACGGCGGCGAAGGCGGCCCTGCTCTCCCTCACCCGCACCGCCTCGGCCGATCTCGGCCCGGCCGGCATCACCGTCAACATGGTGTCCGGCGGACTTCTACGCGTCACCGATGCGAGTGCCGCGACACCCGACGCGGTGTTCGACCTGATCGCCGGCCTCACGCCACTGCGCCACGTCACGACGCCCGCCGAGTTCGCCGATGCTGTGCTGTTCTTTGCCTCGCCGTGGAGCCGCGCCGTGACCGGCCAAAACCTGGTGGTCGATGGCGGGCTGGTGAAGGATTGAGGTCCGGGCGAAGCGATACCCGCCCTCTTGTCATCCTGAGCGGAGCGAAGGATCTCACGCCAGCCAGGGAGTCCTTTGGTCGCTGCGTCAGGTCCTTCGCTGCGCTCAGGACGACAGGGAAACTCAGAAACTCCAGTCCACCGGCGTGTCAGGGCGGAAGACGGTGATGTCTTTGCCGCCGCCCGGAACCGCCACGACGTCGGGAATGTCGAGCGGCCGGGCGTGGAGCGTGACCTTCTCCTCGTTGACCGGCAGGCCGTAGAAGCGCGGGCCGTTCAGTGAGGCGAAGCCTTCGAGATGGGCGAGTGCGCCCTCCTCGGCGAAGACCTGCGTGTAGACCTGCATCGCGACCGGGGCGTTGAAGACGCCGGCGCAGCCGCAGGCGCATTCCTTGGTGTCGGTCGTGTGCGGCGCGGTGTCGGTGCCGAGGAAGAACTGCGCGCCGCCGGAGGTCGCTGCCCGCCGCAGGGCGAGACGATGCTCCTCGCGCTTGGCGATCGGCAGGCAATAGAAGTGCGGACGGATGCCGCCCTTGAACAGCGCATTGCGATTGTAGCTGAGATGATGCGGCGTGATCGTGCCGCCCATCCGGCCGGGATTGGCCTCGACGAAGGCCACGCCCTCGCGGGTCGTGATGTGCTCCAGCACGATCTTGAGGCCCTCATGGCGCTTCAGCAGCGGCGCCAGCACCTTGTCCAGAAACACCGCCTCGCGGTCGAAGATGTCGACCTCGGGATCGGTCACCTCGCCATGGACCAGGAGCGGCATGCCGGCCTTCTCCATGGCCTCCAGCCCTTTCGCGACGCGGTCCATCGAGGTCACGCCATGCGCGGAGTTGGTCGTGGCATGCGCGGGATAGAGCTTGGCCGCGACCCACACGCCCTCTGCCTTGCCGCGCGTCAGCTCGGCCGGATCGGCGCCATCGGTCAGGTAGCAAGTCATCAGCGGCTCGAACTTCAGCTCCTTCGGCACTGCAGCCCGGATGCGGTCGCGATAGGCGCTGGCCTCGGCGACCTTCGTCACCGGCGGCACCAGGTTCGGCATGATGATGGCGCGGCCGAACTGGCGGGCGGTGTGCACGGCGCAGGCGGCCAGCATGACGCCGTCGCGCAGGTGGACGTGCCAGTCGTCGGGGCGGCGGATGGTGATCGAGGAGGGTGTCGGATTTGCGGAGGCCATGATGCGCTTTCTACGCTTGCTCCCGGACGGGCTCCAATGTTGATTGCGTGCATGAACGACCTGAACGACGCCATCTCCTTCGCCCTGGCCGCCGAATCCCACTGGCCGGCCAGCATGTACATGCCCGACGGGCAGTTCGTGATGACCTACGATTCCGGCGAGAAAGCCCCCGACAACGAGGTGCTGGGCCCGGTAACACCGCGCGGCGGCCCCGCCGGCATCGTCTACCAGGGCGGCAAGAAGCTTGCCGAATGGGGCGACGTCGACCGTGCCGACATGACCTTCAGCGTGGCCAAGAGCTACCTGGCGCTCCTCGCGGGCCTGGCGCTGGGCGACGGGCTGATCAGGAGCCTCGACGACAAGGTCGCGGGCTACGCGCTCGATGACGGGTTCACGAGCGAGCAGAACAAGGACATCACCTGGCGCCACCTGCTGACCCAGACCAGCGAATGGTCGGGCACCGTCTTCGGCAAGGAAGACCGCATCGACCATAACCGCGTGGTCGGCGTCGCGGTGGCCGACGCGCCCAAGGGCACGCGCCGCGCGATGAAGACGCCCGGCAGCTTCTACGAATACAACGACGTTCGCGTGAACCGGCTGTCGCGCTCGCTGCTGCAGGTGTTCAAGGAGCCGCTGCCGCAGGTGCTGAAGCGCCGCATCATGGATCCGATCGGCGGCTCGCAGACCTGGAAGTGGGACGGCTACCGCAACTCGTTCGACACGATCGACGGCAAGCAGATGCTGTCGGTGCCGGGCGGCGGCCACTGGGGCGGCGGCATCGTGATCTCGGCGCGCGACCTCTCGCTGATGGGCCGGCTGGTGGCGCAGGGCGGCGTGTGGGACGGCAAGCAGATCCTGCCCAAGGGCTGGACCGACGAACTCGTGAAGCCCTGCCCGGTCGCGCCCTTCTACGGGCTGATGTGGTGGCTCAACACCAACAAGCGCCAGTTCGCAGCCGCCTCCGAGCGCAGCTACTTCGCGCTGGGCTGGGGCAGCCACATCGTCTGGATCGATCCCGACAACGACCTCGTCACGGTGCTGCGCTGGATCGATCGCAAGAAGGCGCCGGAATTCGTCGAACGTCTGTTGGGTGCGATCAAGAAATGAGTCTCGATTTCTCCGCCGTCCCGAAATTGCCGGACGGCCGTACCGCCGCCGAACACATCGACGACGTCGCCGCCTTCTCGCAGGCCGTCCGCGTCCCCATGGGCCCGCGCAGTGCCGGCGGCACCGGCAGGATGATGTGGCACGTCTTCGGCGCCGATTCGCGCAAGCCGATCCTGCTGCTGTTCCATGGCGGCTCGGGCTCGTGGATCCACTGGATCCGCAACGTCCGGGAACTGAGCCAGCACTTCACCGTCTACGCCGCCGACCTGCCGGGCCTCGGCGACAGCGACCCGCCCGACGACGTGAACGACATCTGGTCGGTGACGCACTGCGTGCAGCACGCGATGGACGAGCTGCTGCCTCGGCACCACCCCTTCGCCATCGCGGGCTTCTCGTTCGGTGGCATGGTCTCGGGTCACATCGCCACCCTGTTCGAGGACCGCATCCAGCGCATCGTGCTGGTCGGCGCGGGCGGCCTGAAGGCCACGCGCAAGCCCGGCCCGAAGCTGCACAAGCTTCTGGCCGAAATGCCGCCCAAGGTCCTCGCCGACGAGGCACGGCGCAATCTCGAGATCCTGATGCTGCACGACCCGAAGAAGGTCGACGGCGTCGCGATCTACATGCAGATTCTGAACACCACGCGCGCCAAGACGCGCAGCCGCATCATGGGCCAGGCTTATAAGCTGAGCGAGGTCCTGCCGCGGGTAAAGACTCCCCTCACCGGCATCTGGGGCGAGTTCGATTCGACGACCTATCCGCACATCCAGGAGCGCATCGACCTCTTCAGGGCACTGCAGCCCGACTTCGAAATGAACGTCATTCCGGGCGCCGGTCACTGGGTGGCCTACGAGGCGGCCGACGCCTTCAACGAGGTCGTGATCCGCACGCTCGCGCCCACAGGCTGAAAGATCATACGCCGGCGGAGATAACGTCTAGGGTGGTTGGGTTGATCATCAACCCAACCCCAACCAGCGGTAACCCATTGTCCCACTCTGCAGTGCGCTTCCTCTTCGGCAAGACGCTCTGCGCGTTTGCTATTTCCCTTGCCCTGGCGGCCTTCGCGCCCGTGCAAGCGGCCACGGTCCCGAGCGATGACGATCAGGAAATCCTCATCAAGACGACGCTCATGACGTTCAACGACGCCAACCTGACCGGCAACTACTCGGTCCTGTACGACAAATCCGCCAAGGTCTTCCGCGACCAGATGAGCGCCGAGAAACTTTCGGCGGGCTTCAAGGTGTTCCGCGACAAGAAGATCAACCTTGAGAGCGTGGTGATCGACGACATCGACTCCGCCAGCAAGCCCAGGATCGATTCCGACGGCGTGCTGCAGCTCAAGGGCAAGTTCAAGGACGACGACAAGCAGATCCGTTACGACCTCAAGTTCGTCCAGGAAGGCGAGGTCTGGAAAATGATCGGCATCAACGTGAACTACAAGGCCGAGTAGACGCCGGCGGGGCATGGTTTCGGGGCGCCCAACGCCCTATTCTCGACGGAAGAACACGATCCGAAGGGAGGGAAACCATGTCCAACCTGCTCTGTGTCGGCACGGCCGGCATGTCCGTGTGGTTCAGCCGCGACGACGGCGAGACCTGGATCCGGCCCTACATCGAATCCGGCCTCTATCTCGAGGCGCGCGTCTGGGCGCTGTCGGCGCATCCGAAGCGGCCCGGCGAAGTGCTGGCCGGCACCGACTCCGGCCTCTACCGCTGGAACGAGGGCGACCAGAAATGGACGCACCTGCCCTCGGTGCTCGACGACTACGACATCTGGGCGATGGCGCAGGCGCCAGACGATCCCGACACGATCGTGGTCGGCACCCAGCCCGCCAACATCTTCGTGTCGACCGACGGCGGCAAAAGCTTCACCCCAGCCAAGGGCTCCTTCGCCGACGCCTGCATCTTCGTCGGCAAGCCCAGGATCACGCAGATCATCTTCGATCCGGTCGACAAGGACACGCTATGGGCCGGCGTCGAAATCGACGGCGTGCACCGCTCGACCGATCGCGGCCGCACCTGGAAGAAGGTGGGCCAGGGCATCAACTCCGAGGACATCCACGGCGTCGCGGTGATCCAAAACGGATCGAAGCTCGTCTATGCCACGACCAACCGCGGCCTGAACGTCAGCCACGACAATGGCGAGACCTTCGCCTTCCAGGAACTCGACTCGCCCTGGCAGTATACTCGCACCATCGTGCCGCGCGCCGACGGCGACGAGACGGTGTTCCTTACCAACGGCAACGGCCCACCGGGCTCGACCGGCCGGCTGCTGCGCAGCACCGACCATGGCGCCAGCTGGAAGGACGCGAAGCTGCCGGGCGAGCTCAACTCGACGCCGTGGACGGTGGCGACGCATCCCTCGAATCCGAAGCTGATCTTCGTCTGCTCGAACCTCGGCCAGCTCTTCCGCTCGACCGACGGCGGCGACAGCTGGACCAAGCTGCCGCGCGAGTTCGGCGAGGTGCGCAGCACGATCTGGCAGCCGTTACCGTAGGGAGGCCGCCATGAGGACGACCGTCGCCGAGATCGCGCCGCGCATCTACCGGCTCTCGACCTTCGTGGATGCCGTCGGACCGACCGGCTTCACCTTCAACCAGTTCCTGATCGACGCCGACGAGCCGCTGCTCTTCCACTACGGCCAGCGCACGCTCTTCCCGCTGATCGTCGAGGCGGTGAAGAGGGTGATCCCGCTCGACAGACTGCGCTGGACGACCTGCTCCCATGTCGAGGGCGACGAAAGCGGCGCGCTCAACCAGTGGCTCGCCGCCGCGCCCCACGCGGTGCCGGCGCACGGCCAGCTCGGCTGCAACATCTGGCTCAGCGACATGGCCGACCGCCCGCCCCGCGCGCTGAAGGACAACGAGGTCCTCGACCTCGGCGGCAAGCGGGTCCGCTGGCTCGACACGCCGCACGTCCCGCACAACTGGGACGCCGGCCTGATCTACGAGGAGACGACCGGCACGCTGTTCAGCAGCGACCTCTTCACCCAGACCGGCCCCGCCGATCCCACCACCGAAAGCGACATCGTCGCCCCCGCCATCGCGGTCGCCGCGCGGCTGCCGTTCATGCCACCGACACCGATGGCTGCGCCGACGTTACGGCGCCTGGCCGCGCTGAAGCCGACGACAATCGCGCTGATGCACGGGCCGACGTTCAAGGGCGATGGGGCGGCGGCGTTGGAGGGGTTGGCCGAATATTACGCCCAATCGATTTGAGGCCCCAAAATCAACCATCAGTGGTAGTATTGATCGCCGATAGACTTCGTTTCGCCGATTAGAAAACCGAGAATGGCTACCGCGATGGCGCAGATCATCGAGATTGGAAAAGACGATAACGATGCCGCTTCTTTTCTAGAACCCTACATTCAATCTGGGTCACTAAACTTCCTCATCGGATCGGGCGCATCGTTTCCCGCGATCAAAACTGCCGGCGAGATTGAGACTGAGATCAATACTTTGCTTGAGATGGAATTGGAGGATTTAGCAAACAGACAGTGTCTCGATTTTATTGAGGCAATAGACGACGCGCACTCAGCCATCACCGCAAGTCCTCAATCAGATAATATTAAGAAGGTCGTTGACGCGTATGTGCGTTTTATATCCTTAGTCGACAACATTCTTTTCATCCGAAAGAACTTGCTGCTGCCTCGCCAAGCGACGGTATTCACCACGAATTACGACATGTTCGTGGAACACTCAGCTAGCCGCCTTCCCAGTGTGCTTCTTAACGATGGCTTTGATCGTACATCCAGCCTCAATCCAGCTTTTACATTCGCACCAGAGAAATATTTCGACCGAACATTCAGATCAGGCACCATCTCCGGTCGCCTAACAGAAATTCCAACGATTAATCTTGTAAAGCTTCATGGCTCTCTGTCTTGGCGCCGATCGGCAGAAGACATCGTCTTTGACGCGATGGCTGTTCCAAAGCTGACTGAGAAGCAGAAAGAGGACCCCTCAAAAGTTCAAGCGAGCTTAGCAAAGCACTTTCTGATCTTGCCGAATTTCCGGAAGTTTCACGCAACACTCATGGAGCGCGTCTACTATGATTTGCTGCGGTTGTTTTCGAAAGCGATGGATCAGGAAAACGCCGCTTTAATTACATTTGGATTCTCATTTGCCGACGAGCACATTCTCGACATCACTCGACGAGCGCTTCGAAACCCTACGTCTCATTTAATAATCTTACCTTACGATAGTGCGTCCACGAGTGCCTATCAGGCAAAATTCTCGAAGCATCGAAATGTATCTATCCTGACGCCCGATGTAGGTGAATTTATAGATTTCACGCGTCTCAATTCCATCCTGGCTGCTGTTGTCGAAGCTCAGAGCCATGACAACTGAACCAAATCGTCTTGAAAAAGAAGCTGTACTTCGCGTCGGCGAAGTCTCCGGCGTGACAGGCAGAAAAATCTTTATCTCAGTTGATAGCGACAAGAACCTATCTGAGCTTTTCTTTGACGGCGACATACTCCGCAATATCGCAGTTGGAAGTTATATCGACATACGAAAGGGCTTCCTGAGTCTGATCGGCAAGGTCGAAGGCGAAAATGCCCAACCAGAAGATCGGCGACCAAGTCAGCTCGCCTACATGAACGGACGTAGAGTTTTATTGGTATCCTTGGTCGGTTTTCTAGACCGTAGAGGCAACTTCTTTGGAGGCACCAAGGAACTCCCTCTTGTAGGAAATGAGGCGTTCCTTCTAACCAAAGAAAAAGTACACCAGGTACATCGCCTAGTAGCGCCAAGCGGCATAGCGCTGGATATCGCGAAATCTGAGTATGAAGGCTACAACATCGCCCTGCCAGTAGATGGCTTAATCAACAGCCACATTGCCATTTTTGGCAACACGGGGAGTGGCAAGTCGAACACCTTGGCCATGATTTTCCAAGAATTTATAACCAAGATGCGTCAACGGAACTCCAATGCTTTTGAGACGAACTGCCGGATCATCCTTTTCGATTTTAACAACGAGTTTGGCGGTGACAGCTGCCTAACGTTACACAAGAAGGTGATTAAACTTAGCACTCGCAACGACACGGGCGACAAGATTCCACTGGGGCTTGGTGGATTCTCAGACATCGAGATCGTCAGCATCTTGGCCGATGCGACCGACAAGACGCAGAAGCCATTTCTCAAACGCGCACTGACGTTGCAGTCAAAAGTAACGAACAGCGACGATCCGATCGAATACGCCAAGAACATCTTACGTTGGCAAGTAAGACGCATCCTTCAAATGTCGGACAAGATTCGAGCTGATCTTCTACTCGACTACCTGAGGCAACTACTACCGGCCGATGACAGCACTGGCAGCCCCGTCGAACTTGCCGCTGATCTTGAGTGGCACAATACGATGGCTGAGTTCAAAAGCGCTGGCATCTTCCTCAAATCGAATCCGGATCAGATAGAGAGCACCATCGTCTATAAGCATATAGACAACTTCGAGCTCACAGATGACGCAATCAGCAATTTGATTGCATTCGCGTACATTCAGTTGATCTATGACGTTCTCTCGAATCGAGCGCAGAACGAGCATATTGCACCTGCGATCAACAAGCTGCGAAGCAAACAAGCGGACATTCGGAAGATATTCGAACCAGCAGAAGGCGGCGACTTATTTGCGAAGAACGTCGTAGTAATCGCGCTCGGTGACGTAAATCTTGAGATGAAAAAGACCATCCCCCTTCTGCTTGCGAAGAAGGTTTACGAAGATCACAAACGGTCGAGCGAAGGGCGTTCTCTGAACATCATCATTGATGAAGCGCACAATATTCTGTCACGAGAGTCGTTCAGAGAATCTGAAGGCTGGAAGGATTATCGTCTAGAGACTTTCGAAGAGATCATTAAGGAAGGGCGCAAATTTGGAGTCTTCGTGACAATTGCTAGCCAACGCCCCAACGATATTTCTCATACTATTACTTCGCAGGCTCATAATTACTTCATTCATAGACTGATCAATCAGAGAGATCTTCAGTCAATCGCGAGCGCCGTCTCGTACATTGACAAGCTGACTGAGGAATCTATTCCTACATTGCCGACGGGTACCTGCATTTTCAGCGGCATTGCTGGTCAAATGCCGCTCAAGCTCGCCATCAATCCGCTTAGTGAACAACTGCGACCGAAAAGCACAACTGTGCGTTTTCAAGACATGGTGCCTGTTCCAAAGTAAACGGCGCAAACTTTGGCCTCAGCGTCACCTGCAATTCAGTACATTACAATGCCGCCGAGCACGAACAGAAGCGCGACGGATTATTACCTCCTCGAAAACACTTCGCCACGACAATCTAGTCGCCCTGATCGAGATCATCCTCGAAATCAGCCCAATCATCCCATCTTTTATCCGGCGTGAATCTTAGCAAAAGCCGCTTTGCTCGAATTAGATCGGCACCCGCATCAGTAATAGTGATGCGACCATGAGTGTCCACAAGGATTGCATCATAGTAACTTTCACCATCGCGGACCTGTACTCGATTTCGTCGCTCTAGTTCCGTCCAAACGCAGCTCCGGGGCGCAGCACTTCCCAAACCCAGAAACCTTCCACTTACTTTCACTGGATACTCGGATTGAATTCGAAATTCCAAAGCCATGATGCACCACCGCGGAGAGGTTCATGGAAGCCACGAAGTGTTCGGCTCTTCATCCCACCAAATCAGGCCGCCTGTCGCTGCGTCTATGAGACGACTGAATGCCTTATTGGATGGGTCACGCAGGAATACCCGATAACCTGGAGCAATCTCATCCGGAAACGGTATTACACTTGCAAAGGATTCGATGATCTGTGTGCACGCCTCCACGCTCTGACATACAGTCCGCGCTATCCAAGGGCGCAAGGAGACAATGTTAGAGTTGAAGTAGTGCTCTTCTTTCCATGGGTAGTCGCCGTAGTGTTTCGAATTGGGATTAACGCAGAACCCTTTCTCCGTTGAGAAGATTGCATCAATTCCAGCCCCTTTGTGGATGATCCCATTTCGTGAGGCGCGCAACGAAGCAAAGAAAGGCGCGTGCTGCGCATAAGCTTCAGCCACCCTTTCTGGAAGAGCATAACGTTCAGAAATCTCTAACGCGGTTCTAGGCACTTCATTAACAAGCGCCACCTTGGTGAACTCCCGCGGCAACGTGTGCTTCCGACGAACAGCCTCTTTTGCCAAGTCAAAGAGCTTCACTCGATCATTCCAGAAATGGGCAACGATTTCTTGCAAGAGATCAAACACCGACCGAGCGACGACAATTAGATACTCGATCTCGGTCTTAACAAAAGAACTCAGCAATGTTCCCTCGATCCGATTACGACTTCGATGAAAAAATTCGAGCTTTGCTGCGCTAGTAGCCATCAAGTGAAAGTCATCACATATCCCATTTATGAAATGACTTACCTGCGGCCAGCTCGCCCTCTGCCAAATGAAATCAACGAACCTAATCCAAATATCTTCTGGTGCGGCAGGTTGATGTGCAAGATAAGTCGATTGGGCTGCATTAATCGGGTGAATTTTGATCAGCTTTCCGTCGACGCCGTCAACCCAAAGGCTCCATCTTTCGCCATCCCAAAGAGGCATCAAATTGACTGCCCGATCTCCCAACGTCGCGACATTGAGATGGGGAAGGGTAGCTAACTCGGCTCGACTAATTTCGCCCATCCAGGGATTCTAACCTCATACTGGCAGTGACCGTCACACCGAATTCGTCAGCAAGACCTGCCAGTCGCATTGTCGATCAAGAAACAACTAGGAGCCCCTGATGGACTACCGCCCTCTCGGAAACACCGGCCTCACCGTCTCCGTCGCGGGCCTCGGCTGCGGCGGCAACAGCCGGCTCGGGCTGGGGCGTGGGGCGAGCTTCGACGAGTGCGTCGCCGTTGCGCGGGCGGCGATCGATCTGGGGGTCAACTTCCTCGACACGGCGGAGGTCTACGGGACCGAGGAGATCGTGGGCGCGGCGGTGAAGGAATATGACCGCGACAAGCTCGTGATCTCGACCAAGGCGCTGTTCAAGACCGACGACACGGCGGAGACGGTGACGCAGCGCGTGGAGGCGTCGCTGAAGCGGCTCGGGCTCGACCATGTCGACGTCTTCCATTTCCACGCGGTCGGTCCCGCGGCCTACGAGCATCATCGCGACGTGCTGGCGCCGGCGTTGGTGCGGCTGAAGGAGCAGGGCAAGGTGCGCCATGTCGGCCTCACCGAGACGGGGCCGCGCGATCCGGAGCAGGCGATGCTCTCCCGCGCGATCGAGGACGCGCCGTGGGAGGTCATCATGCTGGCCTACAGCCTCGTGAACCAGGGCGCGCGCACCAAGGTGTTCCCGGTGACCGCGCGGCGCGGCATCGGCACGCTGCTGATGTTCGTCGTGCGCAACATCTTCAGCAATGACGCCTACCGCCGCGCCGTGTTCGCGAAGCTGGTCGAGGATGGCCTGCTCGATAAGTCGCTCCTGTCCGGCGGCGCCGATCCGCTCGCCTTCCTCGTCTCCGAGGGCGGCGCCGAGAGCATCACCGATGCGGCCTACCGCTACGCGCGCCACGAGCGCGGCGCCGACGTCATCCTGTTCGGCACCGGCAACAAGGCGCATGTGAAGGCCAACGTCGAGTCGATCCTGCGGCCGCCCCTGCCCGCCCCGGTCGTCGAGCGGCTGCACCGGACGTTCGGGCACCTGACCGGCGTCGGACTCGACCTGCCTGGCCCTGTGAAGGCGTAGCTCCAGCGGAGTATCTGGCGCGACTTTTGCCTCTCCCCTCCTGCCGCTGAAGGGGAGACTCCGCCGATGACACCGCAGCAGATTGAACTGGTCCAGACCAGCTTCAAGAAGGTCGTACCGATCGCCGGCACCGCCGCCGACCTGTTCTACGACCGCCTGTTCGAGACCGCGCCCGAGGTGCGCTCGATGTTCCCGCAGGACATGAAGGAGCAGAAGGCGAAGCTCATGGGCATGCTGGGCACCGCCGTCTCCAACCTGCACAAGCTCGACGAGATCCTGCCGGCCGTGAAGGCGCTGGGCGAGCGTCACAAGGGCTATGGCGTGACGGCGGCGCATTACGCCCCGGTCGGCGCGGCGCTGCTGTGGACGCTGGAAAAGGGCCTCGGCCCCGACTTCACGCCCGAGGTGAAG
Source organism: Reyranella sp. GW821-FHT12G01 (assembly GCF_058806575.1). Lineage (NCBI taxonomy): Bacteria > Pseudomonadati > Pseudomonadota > Alphaproteobacteria > Hyphomicrobiales > Reyranellaceae > Reyranella > Reyranella sp. GW821-FHT12G01. The sequence continues at coordinate 982,377 of NZ_JBXAPV010000001.1, read as the reverse complement.
GCGGCCTGGACCGAGACCTACACGGCGCTCGCCGGGGTGATGACCTCGGCCTAGCCTTCTTCGCGGATGACGAACCGGGCGACCTGGACCTCTTCCGGGGACCAGCCGTCCGCCTGCATCTGGACGCGGGCGCGGTCGATGTAATCCTGGTCGAAGAGCGGCGCGTTCACGAATCCCAGGACGATCGAATAGGACCGGACGTATTCGTCCTGGATGAAGACGTCGATTCGCTTGGTCGGCACGGCGGGAGTAATGCCCGCGAACCGTGAACCTATTTTGAACGCGACCGTTGTCCGGGGCAGACTGCCCGCAGGAGGAATACCCATGTCGACCCAGACCGGAACCGTCCGCTTCCATCGCGTCCTGACCGCGCCGCCGGAGCGCATCTACCGCGCCTTTCTCGATCCCGACGCCATGGCCAAGTGGCTGCCGCCGCACGGCTTCACCGGCCGCGTCCATTCGATGGATGCGAGGGTCGGCGGGACCTACCGCATGTCCTTCACCAACTTCTCGTCGGGCAACAGCCATTCCTTCGGCGGCACCTTCGTCGAGCTCGTGCCCAACGAACGCATCCGCCACACCGACAAGTTCGACGATCCCAACCTGCCCGGCGAGATGCAGACCACCATCACCCTGCGCAAGGTCTCGGTCGGCACCGAGATCGAGATCGTGCAGGAAGGCATTCCCGCCGTCATTCCGCCGGAGGCCTGCTACCTCGGCTGGCAGGAATCGCTGACCTTGCTGGCGCAGCTCGTCCTGCCGGAGATTCCGGGCTGAGCATGCGCGACTGAGCGGGTGCAGCGAACCCGCGCTCTGCGGCTTGCGCCAGTGGCGCGGCAGGCCACGGGTGATAGCGTTGTGCACATAAGTTTCTGGGAGGAAACGCACAATGAGCTACGACCTCGTGATCAAGAACGGCACCGTGGTCGATGGCACCGGCGCCGCGCGCTACCAGGCCGATGTCGCGATCGTGGATGGCAAAGTCGCCGAGATCGGCAAGGTGACGGAAGGCGCGAAGCGCACCATCGACGCACACGGGCTCGCGGTGACGCCGGGCTTCGTCGATCCGCACACGCATTACGACGCGCAGATCTGCTGGGACGGAGCGGTGACGCCCTCGTCCTGGCATGGCGTCACCTCGGTGGTGATGGGCAATTGCGGCGTCGGCATCGCGCCCTGCAAGCCCGAGACGCGCGAGATCGCGATGAAGGATCTCGTGAACGTCGAGGGCATTCCCTTCGACGTGCTGAACAAGGGCATCACCTGGGACTGGGAGACCTTCCCCGAGTTCATGGACGCCGCCGCGGCGCGCAAGCCGTCGCTCAACCTCGCCTTCATCGCGCCGCTGACGCCGTTCCGTCACTACGTGATGGGCGAGGCCTCGATGGACCGCGCCGCGACGCCGGAGGAGACGCACGAGATCGCCAGGCTGATCGGCGAAGCGATGGACGCCGGCGCGCTCGGCTTCTCCTCGACCACGCTCAACCAGCACATGGGCTTCGAGGGCAAGCCGCTGGCCTGCCGCAACGCCAGCCGCGAGGAGATGAAGGCCTACGCCAACCAGCTCAAGAAGCGCGGCAAAGGCGCCATCGAGATCGCGCTGACGCGCCAGGTCGGCGTGCTGGAAGAGGACCAGTGCGAGCTGCTGGACTTCCTGCTGGAAGAGAGCGGCCGGCCGGTGACCTTCATCGCGCTGTTCGATCGCGACGACATCCCCGAGGCGGTGCGCGACACGTTGCGCCGCGCGGCGCCGCAGATCGCCAAGGGCGCGCGGCCGCAGACTTCGCCGCTGCCGCTGACGCGCGAATGCAACATGGACAATCCCTTCGCCTTCGCCGCCTTCCCGGCGTGGAAGCGGGTGTTCGCCGACACATCGAAGGAAGCGCAGAGACAAGTCTACGCAGACCCGTCCTTCCGCGCGCAGTTCAAGGCCGACCTAAAAAACCCGACCGGCTTCAGCGACTGGCGCCGCGTCGTCGTCCATGACGTGCGCAATCCGGCGCTGAAACATCTGGAGCGCAAGTCGATCGCCCAGATCGCGCAGGAGCAGGGCAAGGACAGCGTCGATGCCTTCCTCGACACGGTGCTGGCCGACAATCTCGACACCGAACTCACCATCTCCTCGTGGAACACCCGCGAAGACCGCATGCGCGAGCTTCTGAACAACCCAGCCATCCTGATGGCACTGGGCGATGGCGGCGCGCATGTCGACATGCTGTGCGACGCCGGCTACCCGACCTACCTGCTGGGCACCTGGGTGCGCGAGAAGGAAGCGATCACGTTGGAAGAAGGCGTGCGCAAGCTCACGTCAGATCCCGCCGATCTCTTCGGTCTGAAGGATCGCGGCCGCCTGAAGAAAGGCGCCCCCGCCGACATCGCGATCTTCGATCCGTCGGCCATCGGCTCCAGCAACCACGGCGAACGCCGCCACGACCTCCCCGGCGGCGCCAAGCGCATCGTCATGCCATCACGCGGCGTCGAATACACGGTGGTGAACGGCGCGCTTACGTGGGAACAGGGCCGGCTGACGGAGGCAAAGGCGGGCAAGGTTTTGCGGGGGTAAGGATAAAGGTCCTTCGCTGCGCTCAGGATGACAACGGGGACTGCATCGGCGCACCGCGCTGATCCCAGCGAAATTGTCATCCCGAACGAAGTGAGGGGCCTTTCGCTTCCTCAAACCCCGCGCTCGTTGCCCCACGCGAGAACATGAAGCTGCGGCAGCACCGTCGCGTCAAACCAGCGGTCCTGCCCCACCCGGTCGACCAGCCAACGGAAGCGGGCCATGAGGCCCTTCTGGTCGACGCCGTCGCGGCCGGCCTCGTTGGGCTCGCCCGGCGTGTGGTTGCCGATGGAGAGATAGACCGGCAGCGCCGGATGCCGCGCCGAGGCGGCGCGGGCGAAGGCGTAGTCGGTCTCGTCGAACACGGCGACCTTGAGCACGGTCTGCGGCCCGCCGTTCGCGGCGGCGAGGCAGTTGTCGAAGGCGCTCCAGTCGGTCGCCATGCCGGACGACGGCGGCTTCGGCGACAGGACCAGCGAGTCGAGCGTGGCGAACCAGTCGGCGGCGACGCTGCCCTGGGTTTCCATCGCGAAGCGATGGCCGCGCCCGTGGCCCTGCTCGATCAGCGGACCCAGCGGCTGGATCGCGGGATTGCCGCCCGAGATCGTCACCAGCACCGGCGTGCCGCCGGTCAGCTCCGCGACCTTCGACAGGATCTCGTCGGGCGCCATCGGCAGCCAGTCGTGGCGATACTCCGGCAGCACAGCGTAGAGCGTGTCGCACCAGGAGCAGCGATAGTCGCAGCCGCCGGTGCGCACGAAGACGGTCGGCTTGCCGATCAACGCCCCCTCGCCCTGCACCGTCGGCCCGAAGATCTCCGAGATTCGGATACGGCTCATGACAGCGTGAGATCGTTGATGCTGTCGTCGGCGCGCCGCCACCAGCCCACGCCATCGCGCTCGGGCAAGGCATCGGCGGGATCGCCGCAGAATGTGACGGCGTTGGTCGGCGTCTCCTCGACCGTGATCTCGACGCAGTGCAACGCGTTGCCGTCGGCGGCGAGGAAGGCGTTGAGCTTGGCCATGAAGCAGGCCGCCAGCATCTCGGTCGTGGGATCGCCGGGCGTGACCAGCAGGCGTGCGAGACGATCGGCCTCGTGCACGCGGAACCAGTCGATCATCGGATCGCGCTCGCCAAGCTGGAAGGCGTGGTCGACCTGGTCGTCGATCCAGCGGTGCCAGCGCGCCTTGGCGCGATCGAACGGCGCCACCATGTTGGCGTCGCCGTCGAGGCGCTGCGGCGCCAGCGGCTGGATGCGGGCGATCACCTGCTCGTTGTGACCATGGGGGATGGCGCATTTGCTGGCGGGATCGGCGATCAGCCGGTGCGCCATGCTGTAACGCCGGGTGAAGACGAGGCTGAACATCAGCCGCGCGCTCCGGACGCGAAGTCGATCATCTGGGGCTCCTGTTTTGACCGGGTGGGACTACGACCGGGACGGCGCGGGGCGCCGACGGGGCCGGTTTTAGCCCATCCGGCCGCCGGGGGAACCCACCCCGGACGCGGCATGGTGGCCATTTTCCCACGATGTGAATCGACGACGGAGACGCTGTGGGCTGATCACGGTTGGCGCGTGTGCGCGGTCTGATTTAGCGCCACACTCCGAATGCTCGGCTTGCGAGTATCGGGGGAAATCCGAAGTGAAGAGCCTGTTGTTCAGTTTCCAGGGCCGCGTCAATCGCGCGCCCTATTGGTACGTGAATCTCGTCTTGTTCGCCGTCCAGCTCGTCTTTTTTGTCGCCTTCATGATCTTGGCAAGCCTCCGAGGTGCGCCCGAGATGCTGGAAGATTCATCCGTGGCGATACACCTCGTGAGCACGTTGCTATCCATCCCAATGCTCTGGATCGCCCTTGCCATCACGGTGAAGCGCTGCCACGACCGCGATAAGTCAGGCTGGTGGATGCTCATCATGCTGGTGCCGGTGATCGGCGGGGTCTGGTTCCTGATCGACATCGGATTCCTGCGCGGCACGTACGGACCGAACCGGTTCGGCCCCGATCCGCTGGGCTTCTGACATCCCTCAATCGGTCGTTTCCGTGTCGCGGCGCGTCGCCTATTCTGGAAAGGAACGGGGCGACGTGCCCCATCCAGAATCGGAGACACCGTGCCCACAACCTCGACCCCGCTTTCGAAAGACCTCAAGGACACGCTGTCCAAGATCACCACGGCCAGCATCACGACGATCCTGCTGAAGAAGGGCCTGCGCAACGTCTGGATGCGCGGCACGCGGCCGATCAAGCCGGGCCAGGGCCGCCTCGTCGGCCGTGCCTTCACCCTGCGCTTCGTGCCGGCTCGCGAGGATCTCGCGACACCCGAGAGCTGGTCGTCGCCGATCTCGACCCGCGCCGCCATCGAGGCGATGCCGGAGGACGCGATCGTCGTGGCCGATGCGATGGGCGTCACCGACGCCGGCATCTTCGGCGATATCCTGTGCGCCCGCATGGTCAAGAAGAACGTCGCCGGCCTGATCACCGACGGCGTCGTGCGCGACATCGCGGGCGTGCTGGGCACCGGCCTGCCGGTCTGGTGCCAGGGCGCCGCGGCGCCTCCTTCGGTCGCCGGACTCACCTTCGTGAGCTGGCAGGAGCCGATCGGCTGCGGCGGCGTTGCGGTGTTCCCCGACGACGTGGTCGTGGTCGACGATGACGGCGCAGTGCTGATCCCCAAGGCGCTGGTCGAGACGGTCGCCAAGGAAGGCACCGAGCAGGAGCGGCTCGAAGGCTGGATCATGTCGGAGGTCGAGCGCGGCGTGGCGCTGCCCGGCCTCTATCCGCCGAACGACGAGGCCAAGGCGCGCTACGCCGCGACCAAGAAGTAAGACGCGGATCGCGAAGGCCAGCCTCATGAAAGTCATCCGCATGCTGGCCTTCGCCGTCCTGGGCGCGCTGCTCTCGGCGGCGGGTACGGCCTGGTCGCAGATCGGGCGTCAGCCCGTGGACTGGCCGAACGTGTCGCTCGACTCGATCGGCGACGGCAAACTCCCGACAGCCGACTATGCCGGCAAGGTCGTGCTGCTGGTCAACACGGCGTCGCTCTGTGGCTTCACCGGCCAGTACAAGGGCCTCGAGGAGCTATGGCGGTGCTACAAGGATCAGGGACTCGTGGTCCTTGGCGTGCCGTCGAACGATTTCGGTGGCCAGGAGCCCGGCAGCAACGCCGAGATCAAGCGCTTCTGCGAAGTGAGCTTCGACGTCACCTTTCCGCTGGCCGACAAGCAGGTCGTGTCGGGGCCCGATGCGCATCCGCTCTATCGCTGGGCCGCGGCACAGACCGGTTCTATCGGCACGCCCAACTGGAACTTCCACAAGATCCTGATCGGCCGCGACGGCCGCATCGTCGACTGGTTCACCGCCGTGAGCGGCACCGGCACCAAGCTCGACCGCGCCATCGAGGCCGCGCTGGCTGCCGGAAGCTAGCGTCGTCCGCATAGCGGGCGAAGCTCGCAGCGAGATTTGGCTGCAAGTGACGCGCCGCGCTATCGTCATCGCGTCCAAACGCTTGGAGATGTCCCGATGGCGATGGCCGAAGCCTCTGCTCCCTCGACCGCTGCTCCCCTCACCGCTCACGACCATGCGCAGGTGATGGCCGAGTACAGCCGCGCCGGCGAAGCACGCGCGCGGGCGCTGGGCAATCGCGGGCCGATCCGGCTCGGTCCTGACGGCAAGCTGGCGCAGGACATCCTCGACTCCTACTGGACGCACGGCTTCTACGTCTTCGAAGGCGTGGCCAAGCCGGAGGAACTTGCCGAGCTGCGCGCCGACGTCGACGCGATCCTCGACCGTGCGCCGGTCGAGCCCGGCGCGACGCTCGACCGCCATGGCCGCCCCGCCTTCGGCGAGGGCGTGATCAAGCCGCCCTATCGCTGGGCCAAGCCCTTGAGCGACCCGCTCGGCGGCACCGACCGGAACAACGGCCGCCATCCGGTGGCGATGAGCCAGCCGACCCTGGCCGCGGACGCGCCCGCCTGGACCGTCGAACTGCTCGACGGCAACCTCTACCTGATGAACGCCGCCCTTCGGCTCTACGGCCATCCCGGCCTGATGGCGGTGGCCGAGGCGATCCTGGGCGACGATTTCGTGCCCTACAACGAAGTGACCTTCATCAAGGAGGCAGGCCTCGGCCCCTCGGTCGCCTGGCACCAGGACGGCACGACGCATTGGACCGCCGCCGACTGGGACATGGGCGCCCACGGCTTCAACTTCATGACCCAGCTCTATCCCAGCACCGCCGGCAACGGCGTTTGGGTGCTGCCGGGCAGCCATCGCCTCGGTAAATCCGATATCCGCAAGCTGGTGGCCGAGAGCGGCTCGGACCGCATCGAGGGCGCGGTGCCGATGCTGGCCAATGGCGGCGACACGATCGTCACCAACCGCCAGCTCCTGCACGGCTCCTTCGCCAACTCCTCGCCCGACCGCCGGGTCACGCTCAACGCCGGCTTCTTCCCGCGCAAGAGGGTGCTGAACGTCACGACCAAGCGGCTGAACGGCGAGGTCGTGACCTACGATCTCGACCGCATCAACGCGCGGCTGCGCATCCTGCTGTTGGGCATCGACGCGCGCCGTCAGCGCTTCCCGAATGAGAAGAGCTACGTCTATCGCCCGCTGGCCGGACACGAGGGTGAGAACCGCTGGAGCGCGGCGAAGCACGACGCGATGCTGAAGAACTACAACCAGCTCGACATGTTCATCTGAGCGGATGCGGCCCGGCATCGTCCTGCTGCTCGCGCTGGCCGCCTCGCCGGCCTTCGCGCAACAGGACGAACCGGCCACCACCGAGGACGAAACCTTCGCCTATTGCCTGGGCGTGAACCGCCAGCTCGCCGAGCGCTTCCGCCAGATGCAGCTCTGGGGATGCGGCAGGGCGCCCTCGATGGAATGGTGCCGCGAGGCCAAGGCCTCCGCGCCCGAAGCGATGCGGTCGCGCGAGCGGCTGGTGATCCGCTTCGCCAACGCGCTGACCCGCAAGGGCCTTTTAGACGTCGAGCGTCCGGTCGAGGCCCGCGCGAAGCTGACCGAGATCGTGGCCGACGGCTCCAACGACGCCCGTCTCTGCTTCAACGACAAGGGCGACCGGGACGAGGCCGCCTGCGAGCGGCTGCAGCGTTGCGTAGAGGCTGAAAAGCGCGTGGCGCAGTAAATCGTACGACACCACATCACCTCACCCTGAGGAGCGGCCGCAGGCCGCGTCTCGAAGGGTGGACACGCGCACATCGTCTGCAGCCCATCCTTCGAGACGGCGCTTCGCACCTCCTCAGGATGAGGTGAATGGGTAGCCGCCGCCTAAGCTACATGCGAGATTTCACCCTCGGATTTTTGCCCAGAGAATTCAGCGAGGACCAGAGATGACCAAGTCGACATGGCGCGAGCGCACGGGCACGCCTTTCACCTGCGAGAAGCAGCCGGCCCACGGACCGCGCGGCATGGCCGTCTCCAACCATCCGCTGGCCTCGGCCGCGGGCCTCGAAATGCTGGCGGCCGGCGGCAACGCCGTCGACGCCGCCGTCGCCATGCAGTTCGCGCTGACCGTGGTCGAGCCGATGATGGTCGGCCTGATCGGCGGCACGACCTGCCACATCCGCCTGGCCGACGGCAGCCACCGCATCCTCGACGGCATGAGCGCCGTGCCGAAGTCGGGCCATCCCGACATGTACAAGCCGGTCCCCGGCGCGGCCCCTGAAGTCTACGACGTCGAAGGCCAGGAGAACCTGGTCGGGCCGAAGTCGGTCGCGACACCGGGCTCGCTGCGTGCCTGGTGCATGGCGCTGGAACGCTTCGGTACGATGAGCCTGGCCGACGTGATGGCACCCGCGATCCGCCATGCCGCGCGCGGCTTCGCGGTGACGCCCTATCTCTCGGACTGCATCAAGGATGCGGGCCCCGACCTCTCGAAGGACAAGCTCGCCTCTGCGCTCCTGCTACCCAATGGCACGCCGCTCAAGCCTGGCGAGAGGCTGGTGCAGGGCCAGTACGCCGAGTCCCTGACGCTCGTCTCGCAGCAGGGTGAGAAGGCGCTGCACGGCGGCGCGCTGGGCGACCTCCTCGTCGAATGCATGGAGAAGACCGGCGGCTTCGTGCGCCGCGACGACCTCACCGGCTACAAGGTGGAAGAGCGCGCGCCGATCCGCGCCCACTATCGCGGCTGGGAGATCCTCGGACCGCCGCCGCCCGCCGCCTCGGGCGTGCACATCGCGCAGATGCTGAACATCCTCGACGCCTACGACATCGCGAAGATGGGCTTCGGCACGGTCGACACGCTGCACCTGCTGGCGGAGGTGCTGAAGATCGCCTTCGCCGACCGCGCCGAGGCGAGCGGCGATCCGGACTTCGTGAAGGTCCCGGTCGAGCGCATCGTGAGCCGCGACTATGCCGACCAGCGCCGCAAGCTTTTGGACATCGCGCGCGCCACCAAGTGGAGCGGCGGGCTGCAGGCGGCGGAAGGCCAGGACACGACGCATCTCACCGTGGCCGACGGCATGGGCAATGTCGTCAGCACGACGCAGACCATCAACAGCCTGTTCGGTGCGCGCTTCATCGTGCCGGGCACCGGCATGATCCCCAACAATTACATGAACAACTACGATCCGCGCCGCGGCAACGCGCTGTCGATCGCGCCGGGCAAGCGCGTCACGACCTCGATGTCGCCGATGATGGCGCTACGCGACGGCAAGGTGCGCTATGCGCTGGGCCTGCCCGGCGGCCGCAAGATCTTCCCCTCGGCGCTGCAGGCCCTGCTCAACCTGATCGACCACGGCATGGAGCTGCAGGAAGCCGTCGAAGCGCCGCGCATCTGGACCGAGGGCCCGCTGCTAGAAGTCGAGCACGGCATCCCCGCGGACGTCCGCAAGGGCCTCGAGGCGCGCGGCCACACGCTCAAGATCATGCCGACCGTCGCCGGCGGCATGAACGCCATCCAGTTCCACGACAACGGCACCATGACCGGCGCCGCCTGCTGGCGCGCCGACGGCACGGCCGCGGCGCTGGGCGGCGGGCTTGCGCGCGCGGGCGTGAGGTTCGTGCTGCCGAGCTGAGTTCGGAATGCCGTCTCGCGTGACGGCTCACTAACGCGCTCGACATTGCCAACGCCCGCCGGGCCGGCACACACTTTCTCCAACGCGGCCGTTCAAGTGCCGCTTCTGGAGGAATGTTCATGTCCAAGATTGCGACCGTGCGTCGACGCACGGTGCTGGGCGCCGCCGCGGCGCTGGCGATGCCGGCCACCCTGCGCGCGCAAGCTTATCCGTCTCGTCCCGTGCGCGTCGTCAATGCCTACAGTCCGGGTGGCACCGCCGACGTGGTGTGCCGCATCCTCTGCGCCGGCATCTCGGCGCGGACGGGCCAGACCTTCAATGTCGACAACAAGCCGGGCGCGGCCGGCACGATCGCCGCGCAGATCGTGGCCCGCGCGGCGCCCGACGGCTACACGGTGCTGTACGACGCCACCGCGCATTCGGTGAACCCGTCGCTGTTCGGCGCCAAGCTGCCCTACGATACGCGGCGCGACCTGCTGCCGGTGTTCCTGGCCATGCAGACGCCGAACACGCTGATGCGCAACGCCAGGTTCGAGGCGAAGACCGTGCCGGAGCTGATCGCGCTGGCGAAGAGCAAGCCGGGCGGCCTCGACTGCGCCTCGACCGGGATCGGCACGGTGCAGCACGTCTCGCTCGAGCTGCTGAACCAGAAGGCCGGCATCAAGATCAATCACGTGCCCTACAAGGAGATGGGCTCGTTGCGGAACGACTTGTTTGCCGGCCGCATCCCGCTGCAGTTCAGCAACGTGCCGGGCACGGTCGCGGTGCGCAGCGCCAGCGAGGTTATCTGCATGGCGCATACCGGCCCGCAACCGATCGAGGTGCTGCCCGGGATCTCGCCGATCTCGGACATCCTGCCGGGCTTCGTGACCTACGAATGGAACGGCGTGTTCGTTCCGGCCGGCACAGACACGGGCCTGATCACCAAGCTCAACACCGAGTTCAACGAGGTGATCAAGGACCCGACGGCGACCCAGCGGCTGGCCGAGATCGGCGCGCTGACCAAGGCCAATACCGTGGCCGAGTTCGCCGCTTTCCGCGAACAGCAGATCGAGTTCTTCGCGGAGATGGTGAAGTCGGCCAACATCCGGATCGAGTGAAGGCCGGTTGCGAGGGGCGGTGAACGCCCCTCGCCCTCCCTCAATGAAAGACGCGGCCCGAATCGATCACAAGCGTCTGGCCGGTCGTGGAGTTGGTCCGGCACATGGTGACGACCTGGTCGGCGCAGTCGTCCTTGTCCGCGGGCACACCCAACAGCGAGGCGCTGGCGTTCTTGGCCACGACCTCGGGCCGCAGGTTCGCGGTCGCGCGCGTGCCTTCCAGCAGGCCCGGCGCCACGCAGTTCACCAGCACCTCGGGCGCGAGCGCGACGGCCATGCACTTGGTGAGATGGATGAGGCCTGCCTTGGAGACGGCGTAGGCGATGGAGGAGCCGGTCGGTCCGAGGCCCGCGACCGAGGCGATGTTCACGATGCGCCCGGCACCCTGCTTCTTCATCACCGGGCCGACGGCCTTGGTGAGCAGCATGGGGCCGGTCAGGTTGATGTCGATGATCTTGGTCCATTCCTCGTAGGTCAGGCCGTCGAGATCGGTGAAGGGGATCGACTTGTTGTAGGCGGCATCGTTCACAAGGATGTCGAGCCGGCCGAAGCGCTTCACCACGTCGTCGACCAGCTTCTGGACCTGGTCGCGCTGGGTGACGTCACAGGCGAAGGCCGCGGCGGCGACCTGGTGCTTCTCGAGATCGCGCACGACGCCCTCGGCCTGGTCCTTGCTCTGGGCATAGACGACGGCGATCTGGCAACCCTGCTCCGCCAGCGCGTGACAGATGCGCTGGCCGAGGCCGCCATTGCCGCCGGTGACGACGGCCACTTTACCCTTCAGATCCATTGTTTCCCCCTCATCGGCCATGCGGCCAAAGCTGCGTGCAGGCCCTTATCTGTCCGGTATATATAAGCCAGTTCACAGCGTTGCGGAGCCTGCCAAATGCCAACCCCTACCAGTGGCGTCACTGCCGACCAGAAACTGCGCCAGCGCGCACAGCTTGTGATCCCCGGCGGCATGTATGGCCACCTGCGCAGCGACCGGCTGCCCGAGGGCTACCCGCAGTTCTTCGAGCGGGGCGAGGGCTGCCATCTCTGGGACGTGAACGGCAGGCGCTACGTCGACTTCATGTGCAGTTGGGGCCCGATCGTGGTCGGCCATGGCAACCCGGTGGTCGCCGAGGCGGTCGCGCGCCAGACCGCGGCGGGCGATTGCCTGAACGGCCCGTCGGAGCGGCTCGTCGAGCTGGCCGAACGGCTGGTCGGGCTGATCCCCCACGCCGACTGGGCGCTGTTCGGCAAGAACGGCACCGATGCGACCACGACCTGCGTGACCCTGGCGCGCGCCGCCTCGGGCAAGCGCAAGATCCTGGTGGCCGAGGGCGCCTATCACGGCGCCATTCCGTGGTGCACGCCCAACCTGTACGGCGTGACGCCCGAGGATCGCGCCCACATGCTCACCTTCAAGTTCAACGACACCGGCAGCCTCGAGAGCGCCGTGCAGCGTGCCGGCGACGACCTCGCGGGCATCGTCGTCTCCGCCTTCAAGCACGATTTCGGCAAGGACCAGGAGATGCCGGACGCGGCCTTCGCCCGCCGCGCCCGCGAGCTCTGCGATGCCAACGATGCCGCGCTGATCGTCGACGACGTGCGCGCCGGTTTCCGCCTCACCATGCGCGGCAGCTGGGACCTTGTGGGTGTGCAGCCCGACCTCAGCGCCTGGAGCAAGGCGATCGCCAACGGCCATGCGCTGGCCGCCGTCACCGGCAACGACCGCTATCGCGATGCCGCCTCCAAGCTCTACGTCACGGGTTCGTTCTGGTGCAGCGCCGTCTCGATGGCGGCAGCACTCGCGACGCTCGACGTGCTGGAAAGCGTCGATGGCCCGAACCGCATGCGGGCGATGGGCCAGAAGCTGCGCGACGGCATCGCCGCCCAGTCGGCCGAGTTCGGCATCGGCGTGCGCCAGAGCGGCCCGCCGCAGATGCCGACCCTGCTGTTCGACAATGATCCGGACACCGAGAAGGGCAACTTCTTCACGCTCGAAGCGCTGAAGCACGGTGCGTACCTGCACCCGCGCCACAATATGTTCCTGTCGACGGCCCACACCGAAGCCGACATCGACTTCGCACTGAACGCGACCCGCGAAGCTTTCAAGGCGCTGGCGGCGCGCTAAACAGGACCGGTCTCTCAACGGAGCGCGCCACTCCAGTGGCGCTCCTCCCGCGCTTCATCGACGAAGCTTGAGCGCCACTGGAGTGGCGCGCTCCAATGCGGACCCTTCGTCCTAAGCCCGCCCGCCGTTCTTCCAGAAGCGGTTGAGCGAGGCGGCGTCGCCGTTGAACATGTTGCGGTCGCAATGGCCGACGCCCTCTACATGGCGCGGTTCGCTGCCGTAGGCAAAGTTCTGCGCGGTCTCGTCGGCGACGTATTGCCAGAGCGTCCAGTTCGACCAGGCGTTGGGAAGGCGCGGCTCCTCGCGATAGTCGGCGAGCCACAGTGCACAGCGCGACAGGAGCGAGCCCGGCACGACGGCGGCGCCGAGCCGGAGACGCTTGCGGCCGTACACCTCGCCGTTCGCCCAGGCGGGATGCGCGTACAGCATCGGCAGCCGGCCGGTGGCCTTCTGCACGGCCAGCACGAAGGCTTCGGCCTGGTCGAGCCGCATGGTGTTGCGCGGGTTGGCGTCGTTCGGTTCGAGATCGAGCGCCATCAGGGTCTGCGGGCCTGGCTGGCAGGCCGACAGGAAGGACGCGGCCTGCTGCTCACCCGAATACTGGCGCGTGCCGAAATGATAGCCGCCCCACAGGAGACCCGCCGACTCCGCCTGGCGTCGCCGCGGCGCATAGGACGGGTCGAACCAGTCGCCGCCTTCGGTCACTTTATGGATGACGCCGAGGATGTTGCTGCGGCGGACCGCGGTGAAGCTGGTGACGGTGACGTTGTGGCTGATGTCGATCACGGCATCGAGGCCGGGTCGCGTCTGGCTCGGCGCGTAGGCCGATGACTGGGACGTCGGCTGGCTGCCGCAGCCCGCCAGCGCCGGCAGGGCGAGGCCTGCCAGCATGCTTCTCCGTGAGATCATCGAGGGCAGGTCCTACTTCGCTTTCGTCAGCACGTTGGTGGCGGCAACGGAAACGCCCGCCCGGTTCTCGGTGTAGAAAAGCTCCAGGGTGCCGTCGTCGAGCAGCGTGCCCTCGATGGCCGAACCGCCCTGCCCGATCATGCGCACGCGCTTTCCGTCCGATCCGAGGACGCCGATGATCGGCTCGGCCTTGGATTCCGAGGAGAGCGTGCCCCAGAAGCGGCCCTCGTCCTGGCCGTCGATCTTAACCGTGATCTTCAGTTCGACCAGGCGATTGCCGTCGACGATCGTCGCCGGCGAGGTCACCGGGAAGTGGGCCGGCAGGCCGCTCACGATGCTCTTGTTGGTTCCCGTCCACGTGCCCGTCATGTCCGGGCCGGCCGGTTGTGCGTTCGCGAGGCCGGCGGCACAGGCGAGCGAGAGGCCGAGGGGAAGCAGGAGGGAGACACCGCGCATGGTTTTTCCTTCGGGGTTGTCGGGGGCGCCATCATGCCCAAACATCGGCCCGCGTAAAGCCGGGCTATCGTCGCGGCAGTCGACAGGCGGGAGGCACCGCGAGATACTTTCGGCAATGGATTACGATTACATCGTCGTCGGCGCCGGTTCGGCGGGGGCCGTCGTCGCGAACAGGCTCTCGGCCGATCCGCACAACAAGGTTTTATTGCTGGAAGCCGGCCCCGCCGACCATGCCTGGACGCGCATCCCGGTCGGCTATTCCCGCCTGATCAGCAACCCGGACGTCAACTGGCTCTACAGTTCCGAGCCCGAGGCCAGCACCAACGGCCGCCGCATCCCGGTGCCACGTGGAAAGCTGCTGGGTGGCTCCAGCGCCATCAACGGCCTCGCCTTCGTGCGCGGACAGGCGCAGGATTTCGACACCTGGGCGCAGATGGGCAACCAGGGCTGGGCCTACGAGAATGTCCTTCCCTTCTTCAAGCGCATGGAGAGTTACGAGGAAGGCGACGAACGCTTTCGCGGACGCGGCGGCCCGCTACGCGTCACCAATCCGCAGCCGCTCAATCCGCTCTATGCAACCTTGATCAAGGCGGCCGGCGAGGCCGGCATCCGGCACAACCCCGACTACAATGGCGCGACGCAGGACGGCATCGCCATGAGCCAGGCCACGATCTCCTCGGGCTGGCGCATGAGCACGGCGCGCTGCTACCTCGATCCGGCGAAGCGACGCCCCAATCTCCACATCGAGACCGGCGCGCTCGCGGGATCGCTGATGCTCGAGGGCAAGCGCTGCACCGGCGTGCGCTATTCGGTCGGCGGCACGTCGCGCGAAGCCCGCGCCAACCGTGCCGTGGTGGTGAGCGGCGGATCGATCAACTCGCCGCAACTTCTCGAATTGTCGGGCATCGGCCAGCCGGACCGGTTGCGCGCGCTCGGCATCGAGGTTCGCCATGCCCTGCCCGGCGTCGGCGAGAACCTGCGCGACCACTATGCGCCACGCACGCGATGGACCATCGGCAAGAAGGGCGTCACCTTCAACGATCGCGGCCGGGGCCTCGGTCTGGTGAACCAGGCGCTGCGCTGGGCGCTCAAGCAGGACAGCCTTCTCTCGATGGTAGGAGCCCCGCTGCGCGCCTTCGTTCGCTCGCGCGACGGTCTCGCCGCGCCCGACCTGCTGCTGGGCTGGGTCCCGATGTTCACCGAAGCGGGACCGCGCGGGCCTCGGATCGCCCGGCAATCAGGTGTCTCCTGCTATGCCCATCCGATGCGGCCCGAGAGCAAGGGCCACATCCACATCGTCTCGGCCGATGCGCGGCAGGCCCCCGAGATCCGGTTCAACTTCCTGTCGGCGCCGATCGACGGCGAACTCACCGTGCGCGCCGTGCGGATCGCCCGCGCCATCATGACCGCGCCGGCGATGGCGCCATTACAGGTGAGCGAGATCGCGCCGGGCCCGAACGGCAACAGCGACGACGAGATCCTCGACTGGGTGCGCAAGGCGGCCGAGACGACCTACCATCCGGTCGGCACATGCAAGATGGGCTCCGATGCGATGGCCGTCGTCGATGCAAGGCTGCGTGTGCACGGCATCGAGGGCCTGCGCGTCGCCGACGCCTCCATCATGCCGACGCTCACCTCGGGCAACACCAACGCGCCGTCGATCATGATCGGCGAGAAGGCCGCGGACATGGTGCTGCGGGACGTGGCGTAACTTGTCATCCTGAGCGAAGCGAAGGATCCAGCGCCCGCTACGGAGTACTTCGGTCGTTCCGTCAGGTCCTTCGCTTCGCTCAGGACGACAGTGAACGCGCTTACCGCCCGCGGAAGGCTCGTTCGATCTGGTCGCTAAGCGGCTTCACCAGGAACGACGCCACCGTGCGCGGCGTGGTCTGGATGAAGGCCTCGACCGGCATGCCGGCCAGGAGCTGCAGGCCCTGGAGGCGGGAAAGCTCGCCTTCGGAAACACGGATGCGCACGGAATAATAAGGCTCCGTCGCCTTGTCCTCCTGCGAGACGTCGGCGCCGATATGGATGACCTCGCCGTCGACCTCGGGCGTCGTGCGCTGGTTGAACGCGGCAAAGCGTATGACGGCGTGCTGGCCGATATGGATCTGGTCGATGTCCTGCGGCGCTACCTTGGCGTCGACGATCAGCGTGTCGGAGTCCGGCACGATCAGCATCAGCGGCTCGCCGGCCTGCACGACGCCGCCGACCGTATGGACGTTGCGCTGGAACACCTTGCCGTCCTGCGGCGACACGAGATCGATGCGCTTCAGCTGATCGTCGGCCGAGATGCGCCGTTCGGTCATCTCGGACCTCTTGGCCCGGATCTCCGCCAGTTCCTTGCCGACCTCGGTCGCGAGGTCCTGGTCGATCTGATGGATCTTGAGTTCGAGCTCGGCGATGCGGCCACGGCTCTGCGCCAGCGACGCGACGAGAGAGGAGCGCTCGCCTTCCATGCGGGCCGAGTCGCGCTCCAGGGTGGTGACTCTGCTGATCGGCACGAGGTTCTGCTTCCACAGCGTGCGGACGCCCTCGAGTTCCTGCGCCAGCAGCTTCAGTTCCTTGCCCTTGGCGACTTCCTGGGCCTGCGTGCCTTCGATCTGCAGGTTGAGCTGCTGGATCTGCTCCTTGAGCTGGGCCTTCTGGCCGTCGCGCGCCGTGCGGCGCATCTCGAACAGCCGCTGCTCGCCGGTCATCATGCGGGCGATCTCGGGGTCGCTCGTGCGCGCCATCAGGTCGGCCGGGAATTCGACGGTCTTCTGGTTGTCACGCTCCGCCTCGAAGCGCGCCTGACGGGCCGCCATTTCATCGAGCGACTTCGTCACGATACCGAGGTTGGCCTTGGCCTGCGTGCCGTCGAGCCGGACGACCACGTCGCCCTGCTTCACCCGGTCGCCTTCCTTGACGAGAAGCTCGCCGACGACGCCGCCGGTCGGATGCTGGATCTTCTTCACGTTGGTATCGACCACCAGCTTGCCGGGCGCGATCACCGCACCGGACAATTGCGTCGTGGCGGCCCAGCCACCAACCCCGAAGACCAGGATGAAGCAGGCCACCAGGCCGATCATCAGCGGCTTGCGCGTCAGGGCGTGGATGGAGACGGGTTGGTGGTTCATGACGGGTCCCTCGCCCGCACCGCGGCGGGAGCACGCATCTGGGTCGGCGGAACGGTCGCGGGCACGCCGGTGGGCACGCCGGCCGGCGGCGACGCCGCCTTCAGGGTCTCGCGCAGGACGGTATCCTTGGGCCCAAACGCCTGCTGCCGGCCGCCCCGCATGACCAGGAGCTGGTCGACGGCGGCCAGGGCGCTCGGGCGATGGGCGATCACGATGGCGATGCCGCCGCGAGCCCGTACCGACGAGATCGCCTTGGTCAGGGCTTCTTCACCGTCATGGTCGAGGCTCGAATTGGGCTCGTCGAGCACCACGAGGAACGGATCGCCGTAGAGCGCCCGCGCCAAGCCGACACGCTGGCGCTGGCCAGCCGACAGGGCGGTGCCGCCCTCGCCCATCTCGGTTTCGTAGCCGTTGGGCAGGCCGAGGATCAGCTCATGGACGCCGGCGGCCTGGGCCGCGGCGATCACCTTCTTGGAATCGGGCTGCGGCTCCAGCCGGGCGATGTTCTGGGCGACCGTGCCGGCGAACAGCTCCATGTCCTGGGGCAAATAGCCGATATGCTCGCCCAGCGCCTCGGACGACCACTGGTCGAGCGTCGCGCCGTCGATCCGGACCTTGCCGGTGACCGGCCGCCAGACGCCGACGAGCGTGCGGGCCAACGATGATTTACCCGATGCGCTCGGGCCGATGATGCCGAGCCCCTGGCCGGCCTTCAGGCCAAATGCAATGTCGCGGGCCACCAGCATGTTCACGCCCGGCGGCGCCACGCTGACGGTTTCGACCGCCAGCGTTGCCTTGGGCTTGGGCAGCTCCATGACGTCGCGCTCTTCCGGGATCCGGGCGAGCAG
This sequence comes from Reyranella sp. GW821-FHT12G01, assembly GCF_058806575.1. Lineage (NCBI taxonomy): Bacteria > Pseudomonadati > Pseudomonadota > Alphaproteobacteria > Hyphomicrobiales > Reyranellaceae > Reyranella > Reyranella sp. GW821-FHT12G01. Next base: position 964,238 of record NZ_JBXAPV010000001.1, on the reverse strand, counting down.
GTTGTTCAGCCGGTGCCAGCTCTGGCGGGCCGACACGAAGACGCGCCACTGGGCGATCACCTGCTCGACCGGCGCGAGGGCGCGGGCCGACAGGATGGAGCCGGCGATGATGATGCCGGCGGTCGCCTGCTGCTTGATCACGAGGTAGGCGCCGACCGCCAGCACCGCCGACTGCAACGCCATGCGCAGCGCGCGGGAGAAGCTGCCCATGCCGCCGGTGATGTCGCCCGCCCGCTGGTGGGCGCCGACGTAGCGGCGTCCGTAGTCCGCCCACTGGTGGGCGAACCGGCCCACCATGCCCATGGCATGCAGGACCTCTGAATTGCGCCGGCTGGCCTCGGCCAGGCTGGTCCGCCGGGCGGACAGCGAGGAGACCTCGATCGACGGCTTGCGGACCTTGACCTCGGTCAGGAAGGTGATGCCGACCAGGATGAGGGCGCCGACCGTGGCCGTGACGCCGATCAGCGGATGGAACAGGTAGCAGATGCCGAGATAGAGCGGCATCCAGGGCAGGTCGAACAAAGCGGCAGGACCGCCGCCGGACATGAAGGTCCGGATCGAATCGAGGTCCCGGACCGGCTCGAAACCGCTCATCTGCGGCGCCCGCAGCGGCAATTTGACCAACAGGTGATAGATTCGGCGGTCCAAGGTCTCGGCGAACCCGCCGGCGATCCGGATCAGGACCCTGTTGCGGACGATGTCGAGGACGGCCTGGAAGCCGTAGAGGCCAAGGGCCAGCACGCACAGTGCGACCAAGGTCGGAACGCTGCGGCTCGGCAGCACCCGGTCGTAGACCTGGAGCATGAAGAACGAGCCGGTCAGGTAAAGAATATTCAATATGGCCGTGAATATCGCCACGCCCAGATAGGACGAGCGGCACGACCGCAGCGTTTCCGCCAACTCAGTGCGCGGCGATCCAGCAGGTGAAGGGGCCTGCGCCATGGTCGTCCAATCCCTTGTCGGCCGCCCTACCGTCCCCGGACGGCGAGCCGGCCAGACCCACTACCATCGACAAACTGCGGCTGTCTCTCCCTTTCGACTGCAAAAAACTGCTTTTGACTGGGAATCGGAGCCTTTACGTATAAGGAATGGCAGGCCACACCTGGAGTCACGGGCCTAAGGTTGCAGTCGCCCCCATCGTCGCCCATCTTCATCGTGCCGCCGCATAGTTAGTGCGATCGTCTCCGCCCAGAGTTCAATTCAGCCACACGGATTTAGTCAGTATGCCTTCAACGCCCCCGGTCGGAGTGGTGATTGCCAACTACAACAACGGCGCCTTCGTGGGACGGGCGATCGAGTCGGTTGCGCGCCAGACGTGCCGCGATCTGCGCACCATCGTCATCGACGACTGCTCGACCGACAATTCCGACGAAGAAATCCGCGGCTGCCTCGCGCGGCTGAACGATTCGCGGTTCGATTACATCCGGCTCGACGCCAATGTCGGGCAGACCGGCGCAATCAAGCGCGGCCTCGCGCAGCTCGACACGCCGTTCGTCGGGTTCCTCGATTCCGACGACAAGTGGTACGAGAATTTCATCGAGCGGCACCTGTGCGCGCACATGAATGCCGCCTTCCCCGTCGCGCTGACCTATTGCGATTCGCACATCATCGACGGTGACGATCATCTGCTCGCGGGCACGGCGTGGTGGTTCGACCATGGCGATTCGTCGAGCAAGACCTTCGATGCCTCGCGCATCCCGCACATCGACGCCACCAGCGGTGACTTCAAGTTCCCGACCAACGGCCGCCTGACGTTCCATCCGCGCTGGACCGCGCTCAGCGCGACGAACAGCATGGCGAGCATGATGTTCCGGCGCAGCTTCGTGGACCTCGTGCTGGTCCTGCCGGACAGCGACCTCAAGCTCTATCTCGACTACTACCTGTCGACCTTTGCCGGCCTGCTGACCGGGTCCGTCGCCATCCACGACGCGCTCTACGCCTATCGCATGCACGGCTCGAACAAGCATTCGAACGCCACCGTCATGGGCGGCACCTACAATTCCTCGACCAAGGACTGGGGTCCGATCCGCGACCACATCCTGGGCCTGGTCGAGCGCATCCTCGACGAGGAGGCGACGTCCATCCGCGCCGCGTTCGGCGAATGGCGTCACGCCAATTCGAAGGCGCTGGTGCGGCGCGCACTGGATGCCGGATCGACCGGCAGCAAGGGCGCCTGGATCCGCTTCGTCGACTCGCTCTCCCTCAAAGCGTCCAGTCTGTTCGGAAGCAACGGGTCGGGATCGGCCGGCCGGCAATGGCGACGCGAGCCCTGAAACCAAGTGGTGGGGCGCGGTAGGGCAGTCTTCGTTGGAGCGGCCCGTAACTGCGCCCGCTGGCTGCCCGGTGTCCTCGACAATCTCGCGCGACTGGCGCGGCACTACGAACAGGCCGCATTCGTCTTCGCCGTCAGCGACTCGACGGATGCTTCGTCGTCCCTGCTTCGTAACTGGCTGAAGGACGACCGGCAGGGAAAGCTGCTCGACCTCGGTGACCTGGCAGAGCGCCTGCCGCTCAGGACGACGCGGATCGCACACGCCCGCAATGCCTGCCTCGACGAGATCCGCGGATCGGAGTTGGCCGGTTACGAGCATCTGGTCGTCGCCGATCTCGACGACGTGATGGCGCATCGCCTCGACGCCGAGAGCTACGGACGCGCGAAGGACTGGCTGGAGGAAATGCCCGATCGCGCGGGCGTCTTCGCGGGCGCCGCGCCGCGCTACTACGACATCTGGGCGCTGCGCCATGACACCTGGTGCCCCGGCGATTGCTGGCACCGGATTTGGGAGCGACCTGCATCGCAGTCCTTCGAGGCGGCGAAGTTCCGCGAGGTCTTCGCCCGCCAGATCGAACTGCCCCGGCACCTGCCGCCCATCGAGGTCCGCTCCGCCTTCGGCGGCCTCGGCCTCTACCGCATGTCCTTCGCGCTCGCTTCGACCTATGCCGGCCTCGACGCGCAGGGCCGCGAAGTCTCCGAGCATGTGGCGTTCAACGAGACGATCGGACGCGCCGACGGCCGCCTCCATGTGTTTCCCGGGCTGCAGGTCCACGCGCCGGAGCAGCATCTCTACAAAGCTTCGGAGTTCGGCTTGCGGTGGCGCGCGACGATGCAGCTGCGTGAGGCCCTGGAACGTTATCGTCCCCCCTGGCACTCACTACTCGCCCGACCATGAAGGCATACATCGTCGACCCGGCGCTCCATTCACGCGGCGGACATCACTACACCGCGATCGAGCGACTGGAGACCGAACTGTCCCGGCTGGGCATCGAGGCATCCTGTCTCGGATCGGTGGCCGCGACTCCCGACATCGTACGCGATCTCGCCTGTACGCCGACCTTCACCAGCCCGGTCTATGGCCGCGACTATTCCAGCCCCCGGCAATTCGAACTCGCCGTCGCCCGCACGAGCCGCGAACTGTCGCGCGGCCTGCATCACCTCGGGACATGGCCGGACATCCTGATCCTGCCCTGCTGCGACCAGGTACTGGCCGCTTCGGTGGCGCGCGTGATACGGCGCCACCCGCTGAAGCCCGCGCCGCAATTGCTGATGTGGCTGCTCTACGGTCCCCATCACCGGCTTGGTCCCGACAATCCCGCCGCCGTGCCCTTTCATGACGAAGCCCGGCGCGCCTTCACCGCGCTGTTCCAGGCCGTCGGCGACCCGCGCCGCTTCGCTGCCTATTGCGAGACCGAAGCGACGGCCGCTTTCTATCGCCGGATGCTGCCCTTCGAGATCGGCGTCGCGCCGGGACCCGGCCTCGCGCTGCCCACCATGCCCGACGAGCCTCCACTGGAGGCGACCAGCCAGCCGCACCTGACGATCGCCGGCTTCGCCAATCGCTCGAAGGGCTATCGCCTGCTGCCCGAGGCGATTCCCCAGTTGCTGGAGCGCCACGCCACTTCGCGCTTCACTATTCACGGCATCGTCGCCGGATCGGACGCCGAGGACGATGCCTGGATCTTCGACGACCTCGAACGGCTGGGGCCGCGCGTCGACATTCGCCGCGGCGTGCTGTCCGACGAGGATTATCTCGACCTGCTGTCGCGCACCGACCTGCTGCTGCTGCCCTACGATCCGGAGGCCTATCGCGCGCGCGGTTCGGGCCTGTCGACGGAGGCACGGCGGATGGGCATCCCGATCGTGGCGCCCGCCGATTGCGCCTTCGCCTGGCCGGCTTTCGATGAGGGGTGCGGCGTCGCCATGTCCTGCTACAGCCCCAACGGGCTCGCGGAGGCCACGGTCGACGCCCTCGACCGTCTGGATGCCCTGAAGGCCCAGGCATCGGCGGTTGCCTCGGCGACGAAGGACGCGTTGAGCGACATGCTGGAAGCCACGGCGGCGGCCGCTCGCACGCGGTCGCGTCATGTCACCACCGATGCGCTGCAGCGCCTGCTAGGGCGCCCCCTTCAAGCCCAGTGACGCGAGATAGCTCCAGCGCACGGTGCCGTTCCGGAACCTGATGCCCTCGAGATACTGCGCGACGGCGCGGTCGATCAGCTCGGGCGACGGCTTCACCGTCGTCGCGCCGTCGGCATAGGCCACGATCTCCTTCCAGCCGTCGGGGCGCGGGATCGACACGATGGTCGAAGGCGTGTCGAGGTTCTTGTAGGTCCAGAACGACCAGCCGATCCCGTGCATTTCGTGCAGGCGACGGAAGCGCTCGTTCCATTCGTCGGTCAGCTCGCCGGTCTCGCCGAGGAACAGCGGCACGTCATAGAGATTGGCGAAGTTCAGGTGCCGCTGGATCGAATCGCGGTTCGTCGAGGCCCAGAACGAGTGATAGGTGTAGGCGAGGTTCTTCGCGAAGGGCGGACCGAACATCGCGAAGCTCGAGCTCCACTGGCCGCCCGCCAGGATGACGATGCGCTCGGGATCGACGTCGCGGATCGCCGCCGTCGCACGCTTGTAGAACGGCTCGAGCCGCGCGTTCAGCGTCGCCACGTCATGATAGGGCGCGATCGGCTCGTTCAGGATGTCGTAGCCCAGGATCGCGGGGTTGCCGCGATAGCGCTGCGCCACGGCGCGCCACAGCTTCACCGTAAGGTCGCGGTCGCGCGCGACATAGAACATCAGCGGATAGCCCGGGCCGTCATCGTGGTTGATGCCGGTCTGGCCGCCGGGGGCGGCATGAAGATCGGGAATGACGTAGAGGCCCGACGCGGCGGCCCAGCCGACCACCCGGTCGAGCAGCGACCAACCCTCGCCCTCGATCTCGCCGTCGGCGTTCATGAACAGGCGCCAGTGCAGCGGCACCCGCACCATGTTGAAGCCGACCGACTTGATGAAGCGGATGTCGTTCTCGGTCACGTAGCTGTCACGATACTGGCGCCAGAAATCGGCGGCGCGCTCGGGTCCCAGCAGGCGGTCGAAGGCGCCGTAGATCTGGCGCGGCGACTTCGCGACCTCGAACTTGAACATGTAGCCTTCCGGCATCAGCCAGTTGCCGAGGCTGATTCCCTTGAGGCGCAGGATGCGGCCGTCGGGCTCGACGAAGTTCTTGCCCTCGATGCGCACCAGCGCCTCGGCCTGCGCGGCAGGCGCGGCGAGCCCGAACAGGATCAACAGAGCGACGAGGAGGCGCATGACGCGACTGTAGCAGGCCATTAAGGTTCGTCCCGTCATGATTCTCGCCTCCCTCCTGCTGCCGATCGCGGTCGCCGCCATCGTCTATCTCGTCCAGCGGGTCCGCCTGCCGGCCTTCCTCGCGATCATGGCCACGGTCGTCGTCTACGGCATCGCCGCCGACATGACCTTCCAGTCGGTCGGCAAGGCGTTTGGCCTCGGCTTCACGACGGCGCTGGAACAGACGGGCCTTCTGGTCGTCGCGGGCGCGCTGTTGGGCGCGCTGGTCCTGCGCACGCCGCTCGGCACCGGAACGTCCGCCGCTGCCGGCTTCGTCGCGGGTCTCGGCGCCTCGGCCTCGGGCGGGCTCGCGCTGTTGCAGCCGGCCGGCCAGGACGCGCCGCGGCGCGCGCTGGGCCTTGCCCTCACGCTCCTCGCGACCGCCGCCCTGCTCGCGCCGTCACCGCTCGCGGTCGCCGCGGCCTCGGTGATGAAGGCCAAGATCAGCACCGAATTCATGATCGCCATCCCCGTCGCCGCCGTCGCCGTGGCGCTGGGCTGGTGGCACGTCGCACGGCAGGTGCCGTCGGAGCCGGTCGAGGGGCAGCTCCCCTGGGCCTGGCTGTGTGTCGGCATTCCGCTGGTGCTGCTCGTGCTGCAGTCGGTCGCGCAGATGCCGAGCGAACCGTTGGGCAAGGGCGGCGCGCGCGAATTCTATGTCGGCATCTCCAAGCCGCTGATCCTGACCGCCATCGCCATCACCCTGGCGGTCGTGTTCGCGCGCCGCTGGGAGCCCTCGGCGCTGGCCGGCCGCTCCTGGGCGCCGCTCCTGCTGGCAGTCGGCGCATCGGGCGGTCTCGCCCGCGTCTTCGACGAGACCGGCATGTCGGAACTGCTGGCCGAATATGCGCTGCACCCGCGCTACGGCGTGCTGACGCCGTTCCTCGCGGCGGCCATCGTGAAGACGATGCAGGGCAATTCGCTCACCGCCGTACTCACCGCCTCGGGCATGGTCGAGCCGATGCTGCCGGCGCTCGGCCTCGACAGCGCTTCCGGCCGCGCCATCGCGGCGGCCGCGGTCGGCGCCGGCTCGATGGCGATCTGCCACGTCAACGATCCCTTCTTCTGGATCGCCGCCCACATGGGCCGGCTGTCGCCGGGCCGCGCGCTCTACGTGATCTCGCTCGGCAGCGCCGTCATGGCGATCGGTGCGCTGGTGGTGATCGCCATGATCCGTCAGTTCATCTAGTCAATCCGTCGTCCTGAGCGAAGCCGCCCGCAGGGCGGCGCAGTCGAAGGACCTCTTTTCCGACGCACAGTCTGTCGAAGCGAAAAGAGGTCCTTCGACTACGCTGCGCTCCGCTCAGGACGACGGATACTTGATTCAATCGAGCTTCACGCCCGACGCTATGACTGCGGGTTCCCAGAGCTTGCGGTCTTCGGCCAGGAACTGGTCGAAGCCGGCGCGGCCGGCGGGCGGCAGGTCGAGGCCGAGATCCTCGTTCCAGCGCTTCTGGATCTCCGGCGACTTCAGCGCCTCGACGATGGCGTTCTCGAGCTTGGCGAGGATCGGCTCGGGCGTGCCGGCGGGCGCGCCGATGCCGTACCACGAGGTCGCGACATAGCCCGGCACGGTCTCGGCGATGGCGGGAATGTCGGGCGCCGCCTTGGAGCGCTGCGCCGAGGTGACGCCCAGCCCCTTCAGCTTGCCGGCGCGGACCTGCGGCAGCATCGAGGGCATGTTGGCGAACATCATGTTCACCACGCCCGCCATCAAATCAGAGTAGACCGGGCCCGCGCCCTTGTAGGGCACATGGATGATGTCGACGCCCGCCAGCTTCTTGAACAGCTCGCCGCTCAGGTGCAGCGAGGTGCCGGGGCCGGACGAGGCGAAGGAATACTTGCCGGGCTCCTTCTTGCAGAGCGCGATCAGCTCCGCGACGTTGTTGGCCGGCAGCGACGGCGTGACGCCCAGCAGGTTGGCGAGGATCGCCACGCGCGAGACCGCAACGATGTCCTTGTCCGGATTGTAGGGCAGCTTGGTGTAGAGCATCGGGTTCAGCGTGTGGCTGGCCACCGAGATGAGGCCGAGGGTGTAACCGTCGGGTGCCGCACGCGCGAGTTCGACGGTGCCGATGTTGCCGCCGGCGCCGCCCTTGTTGTCGACCACGAAGGTCTGGCCGAGGGTCTTGGAGAGCTGATCGCACATCAGCCGGCTCACCGTATCGGTGCCGCCGCCCGGCGCGAAGGGGCAGATGAACTTCACCGTCTTGTTGGGCCAGGCGGCCGCGCCCTGGCCGAGCGCGACGGCCGGAACGATCGTCGGCGCGGCCAGAGCCGCGACGAGCAGGCTACGTCTCTTCATGGTGTTTCCTCGTCCTGTTTCTTCGTTTTGTAGACACACCAGCGTAACGCCCTTCGCTAGACTGTCCAGATGACAGAGCCGCGAAGCGTCCAGGGCTATATCGACCAAACACCGTCCTGGCCTGACGGAACACCCACTCCCAGCGTGCCCATGACCCAGATGCAGTGGCGCATCTGGACCCTCGCCACCGCCGGCAAGTTCTTCGAAGGCCTGGTTGTTTTCATGACCGGCGTCGCCCTGCCGCTGATCGTGCAGGAGTTCAATCTCTCGCCGGCCGGCAAGGGCATGGTGAGCGCCGCCACCCTGGCCGGCATCATGATCGGCGCGATCACGCTGGGCGGCCTCGCCGACACCTACGGCCGCCGCCGCATGTTCGTGATCGAGATGATCGTCTTCGTCGTCTTCCTGGCCGGCCTGACCGTGGCGCCGAGCTTCGGCTGGCTAGTCTTCTTCCTGTTCGGCGTCGGCGTCGCACTGGGCTGCGACTATCCCACCGCGCATCTCGTCATCTCCGAGAGCATCCCCAGTCGCGACCGCGGCAAGCTGGTGCTGGGCGCCTTTGCCTTCCAGGCGATCGGTGCGCTCGCCGGCACGGCGCTGGGCTACGTGATCCTGACCCTCGACCCCTCGCTCGGCGCCTGGCGCTGGATGTACGGCATGGTGATCATCCCCGCCGCCTTCGTGGTGTTCGCCCGGCTGTTCGTGAGCGACAGCGGCCAGTGGCTGATGAGCCGCGGCCGCCGTGCCGATGCCGAGCGCGAGCTGCGGCGCCTGCTGAAGCGCAAGCCGCAATATCCCAAGCAGGTGCACCTGGCCGAGCTTGCCGACGCCCCGCACCGAAGCCATCACCGGCGCGGCCGCTGGACCGATCTCTTCAGTCGCAAGCACCGGCGCGCCACCATCCTCGCCTCGGTGCCGTGGTTCCTGCAGGACCTCGGCACCTATGGCATCGGTATCTTCACGCCGACGATCCTTTCGCAGACGATCGGCCACGAGATCACCAACGCCCACAACATCTCGGCCCTGATCGCCCGCGATCTCGAGGGTGCGAAGGGCGCGGCGCTGGTCGACACCCTGCTGATCGTCGGCATCCTCGCGGCCGTGCTGATGTCCGACAAGGTGGGCCGCATCCGCCTGCAGATCCTCGGCTTCGTCGGCTGCAGCGTGGGGCTCGCGATGGCGGCCCTGCAATCCCATGTCGACGAACCGATGCGCACCCTCCTGCTGTTCGGCGGCTTCATGATCTTCAACTTCATGACCAATCTCGGACCCAACGCGCAGACCTACCTGCTGGCCGGCGAGGTCTTCCCCACCCACATTCGCGGCAAGGGTGCGGGCTTTGCCGCAGCCTTCGCCAAGATCGGCGCGGTGCTGACGGCCTTCGCGTTCCCCGTGGTGCTGGCCAACGCCGGCACCGATGTCCTGCTGACCGTCCTGGTTCTGACCTCTCTGCTTGGCGCACTGGTCACCTGGTGGTTCCGCATCGAGACGGCAGGCGTCAATCTCGAGGAGATCGGCCGCTAAAAATCACTCGCTGAGCTTCGCTTGGCGCGGAACGGCGAGTACCCTGTGCGCAATGGACTCGCCGATCCGGGAGCTGCTGCGTTTGCCTGATTTCCTCCGCCTGTGGCTGGTCGGCGCCTTCGCCAATGCGATGCGCTGGCTGGAGCTGCTGGCGTCGGGCCTGTTCGCCTGGGAAGCCACGCACTCGGCCTTCGCCGTCACCATCGTCGTGGCGCTGCGGCAGATCCCGCAGCTCCTGTTCGGCGCCTTCGCGGGCGCGATCTCCGAGGCGGTGAACCGCAAGCTGATCTTCATGCTGGCGCTGATCATCCCGGCGCTGATCTCGACCCTGCTCGCGACGCTCGCGTTCACCGGCCAGCTCGAGGTCTGGCACGTGGCGCTGGGCAATCTCGTCTCGGGCACCATGTGGTCGACCGAGATGTCGACGCGGCGACGCATGGTCGGCGAGGCGGCGGGGCCGCATCGTATCGTCAATGCCATCGCGCTCGACAGTGTGACCTCGGCCGCGACGCGCGCGATCGGCCCGCTGCTGGGCGGCATCGCCTTCCAGTGGCTGGGCATGAAGGGCGCCTACACCCTCACCGCGCTCGTGCAGTTCTTCGGCGCCTTCGCCATCGCGGGCCTCGTGCACACGCAGGTGACGCGCCGCCTCGACCTTTTACGCATCCCCCAGGAGATCGCCGAGGGGCTGCGCTTCGCCTGGACGCGGCCCACCATCCTGCTGGTGTTCGGCGTCACCATCGTCACCAACGCATTCGCCTTCGCTTACTCCGGCCTCGTCGCCCCGCTCGGCCAGGGCGCCTTCCACGTCTCGCCCGCACTGGTCGGCCTGCTGGCCGCCGGCGAGCCGCTGGGCGCGCTGCTCGGCGGAGCGCTGATCGCGGCGGGCTTCCTGCGCATGGACCGCCGCCTCGCCTTCGCCGGCGGCGCGGCGCTGTTCATGTGCGCCCTGATCCTGATGGCGCTGTCGCCCTTCTACTGGCTGGCCTTCGCGCTCCTGCTGCTGGGCGGCTTCGGCACGGCGGGCTTCGGCAACATGCAATCGACGCTGATGCTCACCGAAGCGCCGCCCGAGATGCGCAGCAGGCTGATGGGCATCGTCACCGTCTGCATCGGCACCGGCCCGCTCGGCCAGCTCGCCGCCGGCGCCATCTCCGACGGCATCGGCCCACGCGGTGCGGTGATCGTGATGTCGGTGATCGGCCTGGTACTGACGGGCGCGATGATGATGGCACTCAAGAAGAGGCCGCCGGCACCTCCGATGGTCTGAAGAGGTTTACTTCAGGAACTTGAGGCACTCGCCTGCCGCTTCCGCACCGGCGCGGGCGTTGTCGCGAGACATCGAGCCACCCATCACCATCGGGCGCGCGACGCTGGTCAGGGCGTCCTTGATATCGGTCTGGGGCGTCATGGTTGGCGCCACCTTGCTGTAGAGAAGCTGGCCATCCTTCGAGAGCTGGGCGGCGCAGGCCGACGCGGCGGCCTGGTCGGCGGCCTGTGAGACGGCCGGCAACAGGAACAGGCCGAGCAGGATCGGAAGAACGGGGCGCATGGGAACTCTCCGGTAGGGGCTGAAGCGGACCGGAGCATAGCGTCAAGGGTACGATATGGAACCATCGGCGCCGGCCAATCGGTCGTGCTGGCGGCTTGGCGCGAAAGGCGGCACACTTGCATCCATCCCGCACGATCATGCTGCGGGCATGAGGTCCGGAAGACAGGTGCAGGACAGCGACCAGACGGCAGGGCCGCAGATGCCACACGGAACGGCGACGCCGCAGGCGGAAGCCAAGCCGCGCCGCATGGACGGCCGTGCACTGCGCAGCGAACGGACGAAGCAGCTCATCATCGAGGCCTATCTCGACCTGCTGCGCGCCAGCCCCGAGATCCCCACGGCGGCACAGATCGCCAAGCGGGCGGGCTATTCGGTCCGGTCGGTCTTCGAACGGTTCGACGATCTTCTGGCGCTCAGCCTCGCCACCGCCGACTACGCCTTCGCCGAGGGCCTGACCCAGGCCACGATCCGCGACCTCGACGGGACACGGGAACAGCGGATTCGGGCGCAGGTCGAGACGCGTGCCGGCATCTGCGAGCGCTGGCTGCCGCTGTGGCGCGTGCTGCTGCACAATCAGAACGAATCGGAACATCTCAAGGTGCAGATCGCGCGCATGCGCGACGCCGTCTGGGCGCGGCTGGCGCTGATGTACCGGCATGAGCTCGGCACGCTTGCCGATGCCGAGCGCAAGATGGTGCTGATCGCGCTCGAGCAGCTCACCGATTTCGAGAGCTGGGGCCGCATGCGCGAGCGTCACGGCCTCTCGGTCGAGGCAGCCATCGAAGCCTGGATCGCGGCGATCGACCGGCTGCTGCCGCCGACGCCACCGCAGCAGGCGGCGCCGGCAACATCCTGACATCGACGCGGCGGAAGCGTTACCGCAGCGGGATCGTGAAGTTGAAGTTCAGGCTCGGATCGGCCGGCGGCTGATAAGCGGGCGCCTGGTAGACCGGCGCCGGCACCATCATCACCGGCGGACGCTGATAGATGACACGCGGCGGCGGCTCGACATAGACCTCGCGCACCGGATGCACCACGACCGGGCGCCAGTGATCGGGACCATCGTGGCGATGCTCCCACTCGCGGCGGTGCTCGCGCTCCCATCTTTCGTCATGACGGTCTTCGTGAGCGGACGCGGCCGCGGCGCCGGCAAGAATCATGGAACCTGCAATCGCGGCCGACAGAAGTATGCGTACCTTGAGGCCAAACATCATCGTCTCCATGCTGAGGTGATCTCAACATTCGCGATACGGCGCGACTCGCAACGGCATCGCCGCGCGCAATCGCAGTCACCGCTTGGTCACAGCCATGCAAAAAACGACGTGCCATTCAGGCACAAGCGTGTTGGACCGACGGTTTTTAGATGGGTTGTGCACACGTCATGAACTCGACCAATGGTCGAATGCATTTATCTTCAAAATCGAGGGATGACGGAGAGGACGCGGCCGTAGGCGCGAGAAGAGGACGAATCCTTCGTCCTCTCACGCACCGAGGAAATCATGACCAAACTCCGCAGTCTTCCTTACGCCGTGCTTACGTTCAGCCTCCTCGCTGCCGGCGCCGCGTCGGCTCAATCGATGGGAAGCATCGATGCGCGCGAAGCCGAGCAGCAGCAGCGCATCGCCAATGGAGTCCGCGATGGCTCGCTGACGCGCGGCGAGACCTATCGACTGGAACAGGGCGAGCGGCGCATCGACCAGTACGAGGCCCGCGCGCGCGCCGACGGCCATGTGTCGGGTTACGAACGCCAGCGTCTCGACAACATGCTCGATCGCGAGAGCCGCGAGATCCACCAGCAGCGTACCGACGGCCAGCGCGCCGGATGGAATGGCGGTGACTGGAATCGGGGCGGTTGGGATCGCGGTCGCGAGGGTTGGGATCGCGGCCGCGAGGGCTGGGATCGCAACGGCCAGCGGGGCGGCTGGAACTCGGCCGACAATCGCGGTGGCTGGCAGAATGGCGGACACCAGCCGGGCGGCTGGAACCAGGGTGGCTGGAACCACGGCGAGTGGAACCAGGGCAACGCCGGTCACGGCGGCGCCAATCCGGGCGGCTGGAATCAGGGTGGTTGGAACGGCCACGCGCCGGGTACGCCTTCGAACCCGACGACACCGACGAACGGTCAGCCGGGCGGCTGGTCGCACAATGGCGGTCAGGCCCAGGGTGGATGGAACGGCCATGCGCCGGGGACCACACCGACGACGCCGGCGACCGGCACACCGAATGCGGGCGGCAATGCCGGCTGGCACGGCGGCACACAGCAGCACACCCAGCCCCAGTACCAGGCGCAGGCTCGGCCGATGCCGGTCGCCGCGACGACGCAGGCACAGCCGCGCGCCGCGTTCAGCGGCGGCGGCAACGGTGGCGGCCGTCGCCACTAGGCACTAGCGACACGAGACAGCCGGCGATCGCGTGACGGTCGCCGGCTTTTCGTTGCTAGGGGGCAGGAGGTAGCGAGAACTTCTTGGCGATCAGCAGCGATTCCATCTCGGCGATGCCGCGCGCGTAGTCGCCACGATCGCAGTCGATGCCCGCGGCGATGCGGGTCATGTTGCGCCTGCCGTCGGAGTGGGCGCTGCGGCCGGCATTGTAGCGATCATAATAGTCGATGAGCTGCTTGCAGCGTGCGGCGTCGGCCGAGGTCGCCTGCGCGATTGCACGACCGGGCATCGCCAGACAGACGAACGCCGCGACAAGGAATACGGAGAGGAAAGGAAACAGGTAAGTCATTCCGACTGAAACGAAACCGGCCTCCGTCTGTTGCCGCCGTGGCATCGTGCCGCCCTCTTCTCTCTCCGCGCCTGTCCACAAATCCCTGAAGCACCGTCTCGCCGGTTCAGTTAGAAATGACGATGGCCGCAACGATCGGCCGGCGTCATCGGGGACCAGGAAATGCTCACGCTCTATCATGGTTGGAAATCATCGGCGTCACGGCGGGTACGGTTGTGCCTGGCGGAAAAGGGCTTGTCCTTCGAAAGCAAGGTGATCGACCTCTCGAAGATGGAGCACCACGCGCCCGCCTTCCTGAAGCTCAACCCCAACGGCGTCATCCCTCTCCTGATCCTCGACGACGGACGTTCGCTCTATGAGAGCGGCACGATCTGCGAGTATGTCGACGAGACCTGGCCCGAGCCGTCGCTGCGGCCGGCCGACGCCTATGGCCGCGCCGTGATGCGCAACTGGATCCGCCATGTCGACGGGCTGATCGGCAACCTGATCATCTTCAACTGGGCGCACTCGATGGCGAAGGTCGCGCAGCAATGGTCCGACGCGGAACTGGCGGAGAAGCTTGCCAACGTGCCCAGCAAGGAGCGCCGCGAGGCGTGGCTGCGCACCGCGCGCAAGCCTTACACCGACGAGGAACGCCAGGAGGCGCGCGACAAGCTGAAGGTCGGGCTGCTCGACCGGATGGAAGAGACGCTGCGCCAGAGCCGCTGGCTCGCCGGCGACAACTATTCGCTGGCCGACATCGGCGTGGTGCCCTTCATCAAGCGGATCGACGAAGAGATCTATCCGGAGGAGATGACCGCCGCGAAGCATCCCCGGGTCGCCGCCTGGTGGACGGCGATCCAGGCGCGCCCCGCTTTCGTCACGGCCAAGATCGGACCCTTCACCGGATGACACGCACCATCACCTTCGATTTCTACGGCACGCTCGTGCAATGGCACGAGGGTGTCGAAGCGGCCTTCCGCGCCATCGTCACGCGACACGGCAAACCGTCGATGGATCTCGCGCCGCTGATCCATGCCTTCCATACCGAAGGGCGCCGGTTGCGCGACACACCGCCGTGGCGGCCCTATCGCGACGTGCTGCGCGAGAGCCTGCCGTTCGCGCTGGACCATGGCGGCCTCGCGATGAGCGACGGCGACGTCGACACATTGATCGCAGGATTGTCACGGCTGCCCGCGCATGCCGACGTGCCGGCGGCACTCGCTGCGTTGCGGGCCGGCGGGTGGCGGCTCGCGGCGATCTCCAACACCGACGACGACCTGATCGCGGGCAGCCTGCCGAGCCTCGGCCTCGCGCTCGACGCGGTGATCACCGCGCAGCAGGCCCAGGCCTACAAGCCCGACCTGCGGCTGTTCCATCACGCCCACAAGGTATTGGGCGTCACGCCGGCGGAGACAGTGCATGTCGCGGCGAGCCAGCCGCTCGACATGGCGGTGTGCAAGGCACTCGGTATCCGCGCCTATTGGGTGAACAGGCGGGCCGAGGCGGCCGATCCGCAATGGTATCCCTTCACCGAAGTGAAGGACGTCGCCGAGGCGACGCGATCGATCCTGGGCTAGCGCATCAGGCGCGCACCAGCGTCTTGATGGCGAGCGGCGGCTTGCCGGACTTCTCGGCGACCTCGCGATCCTGCTCCTCGATGATCGCCCGGGCCGGCAGGTCCTTTTCGAACCCTTCGAGGGCTTCCAGCGGCACGCGACGGTTGGAGCGCTGGCTGCCGTCCTCGTAGGTGACGTTGAACAGCACGTATTCGGCACGCTTGCTGGATTTCTTGCCCATCGGGGCCTCCACATCGGTTTCAGTCCGTCGACTTCGAGGGGATCGACACGCTCTCCCCGTCGGGAACGCGTGCAGGGGGCGTGCGTTGGCCGGAGAACCCACACGCCAGGGAGGTAATGATGTCCGACTACGACCGCCGACCGACCAACGTGAACGTCACTCCCGTCGTCCCGCCGCCGACCCAGGGCGGCAGCAGCGGCCTGTCCTTCATGGTCGGCGCGCTGCTGGTGGCCGTACTGGCCGTCGGTTACTTCGCGATGGGCATGCCAGGCCTCAACAAGGCGCCAAACCAGGCCCAGGCGCCGGACCGCAAGATCGACGTCACGATCCAGCAGCCCGCACCCACCGACCCGACGGCGCCTGCGACGCCGCCACGCCCGTAAGAACTCTCGTGCAATCCTGAGAACGAAAAACCCCGCACCCAGAGGGTGCGGGGTCTAACTCGTTCAGCCGTTACGTGGCCGCCGTTGCCGGCAGCCGCCGTGATCAGCCGGCCGCCTTCAGGTTGTCAGCCGACATCTTGCCGCTGCGACGGTCGGAGACGAGTTCATACTCGACCTTCTGACCTTCGTTGAGCGTGCTCATGCCAGCGCGCTCAACGGCGCTGATATGCACGAAGGCATCGGCACCGCCGTTGTCCGGCTGGATGAAGCCGAAGCCCTTCTGAATATTGAACCACTTCACGGTTCCCGTCGCCATGGGTAACCCTTTCACTACTTTAGATATGCTGACCCGCGCGGCGTCCCGCATAAACACACAGGGAACGCGCAGCCGGCCGTCGAATTCGCACTTATTTTCGGGATCAAAGTTCGTGGAGCGGGTTCACAGCGAGGCTGGAAACGCGGACCAAATCGTCTGTCCGTCTATCGACCGGCTGCATATGGCCTTTTAACGGGGCATTTGCAAGGCCGATTGGCCGACAATCTAAGTGGTACTAGGCTCGGCACGAATTGCACGGGGGAGATTATTGCATGGTCACTCATCCAAAAGTGCTCATTTCCGGCGCGGGGCCCGTTGGCCTCACGCTTGCCAACGAACTCATTCGCCACGGTATTCCCGTGCGCATCGTCGACAAGTCGACGCAACGCACCGACAAATCCAAGGCACTCGTCCTGTGGAGCCGCACGCTCGAGCTGTTCGACGACGCCGGTTACGCCAAGGACTTCATGTCATCGGGCATGCAGGGTCATGGCGCACAGATTTCAACCGGCAAGCAGGTTGTGGCCAAGGTTTCGTTCGACCTGATCGACAGTCGTTTCCCGTATGCGCTGCTGATCCCGCAAAGCGAGACCGAACGCGTGCTTGAGGAACGCCTGAACGCCGCCGGTGTGACGGTCGAGCGTACGGTCGAGTTGTCCGGCTTCACGGACAAGGGCGGCGCGATCGAGGTCACGCTGACCAAGGCGAGTGGCGAACGCGAAACGCTCCAAGCCGACTGGCTGGTCGGCTGTGACGGTGCGCATTCGGCGGTACGACACGGGTTGGGCTTTGCCTTCGAGGGCTCGACCCTGCAGTCGCATTGGGCGCTCGCCGACGGCCATATCACCGGCCTGGAACCCAAAGACAGCCTGCATATCTTCTGGCATCGCGACGGCATCCTCGCCTTCTTCCCCATCGTCGGAGATCGCTGGCGCGTGATCGCCAACCTCGGCCCGGCAAAGGACGGCGAGACCCATCCCGATCCGACGCTCGAGGAGATCAACACGCTGATGGCGCATCGCGGCTCACCCGGCATCGTGATGTCCAACCCGATCTGGCTTGCGGCTTTCCGCATCAACGAGCGCAAGGTGAAGGACTATTCGAAGGGCCGGGTGTTCCTGGCCGGCGATGCCGCGCACATCCATAGCCCGGCGGGCGGCCAGGGCATGAACACCGGCATGCAGGATGCCTTCAATCTCGCCTGGAAGCTGGCGCTCGTCATCGAAGGCACGGCCAAGCCCTCGTTGCTCGACAGCTATTCGCCGGAGCGCACGGCCGTCGGCGACCGTGTCCTGAAGAATGCAGGCCGGATGACCGAGGCGGCGGTGCTTCGCAATCCGCTGCTGCAGGACATCCGCAATACGATCGTGCACTTCGCCACGGGCTTCCCGCAGATCCAGCACAAGATGGCCGACCAGCTCGGCGAGATGGACATCGGCTATCCCGACAGCGCTCTCACAGCGAAGAGCGGGCACATCGCAAACGGCCCGAAGGCGGGCGAGCGGTGGCCTCACAAGCTGCCCGAGGGAGCAGGCGGCCGGACGTTCACGGCCTATGGGCCGGCCGAACTCGTCAATGCCCTCGCCGCCAGGTTTCCCAAGCTGGTGACGGCATCGCCGGTACAGGACGCAACGCTGCGCCTCGTCCGGCCTGACGGTTATGTCGGATTCGCCGGCGGCCCGCAGGATGCGGGACGCGCCGAAGCCTATCTGGCGGCGCTTGCCGCCTAGGCGGCAGCGGACATGCCGGTGGCCGGCATCATCAGCCAGCCCCGCGCGTCGAGCTTGTCGGTGAAGATGCGGAAGGGCCGCCGGCCGATGCGCTGCTTCAGTAGCACCGCCATGTCGATGTTGAGGGCGCCCTGAACCACCATGGCGACGGGACCGGCATCACCTTCGCTGCCGTAGGTCACCAACGTCCGGGCGAGGGATTCCAGATCGTTCCGGTCGAGGGCGAGATTGCCACCGGTGATGTCGACCAGCTTGGCGTTGGCCTTGGTGCCTTCGCTCCTGGTGGCATCCAGATAGGTCTCGATGTCCTGGCGGCTGATGGCGCCTTCACCGATGACGGTGAGGATTCCGAAATGATCACTTTGCGTCCAACCAAGCGGCATGCGTACCCCCTACGCCCTGGAACAAACCAAGCTTCGCGAGGACGAACGCGGCAAAATCGGGAAGGTTGCCCGGTACCCCAAAAATTACGGTAGGAGTCGGTCGATGGCCGACGCCCAGACGTCGAGGGCGGCATCCCAGGCGAGACCGAAATCATCACGCAGGGCTTCCCAGCTCTCGAAACTGGTGAGGGTCGCCAAGGCCATGAGCAGCGATTCGCGCGCGGCCGGATCGAGACCGGCCAGTTCGGCGCGATACATCAGTTCCAGCCGCTCGACATTGGCGCGGCGCACGGCCAGGACGCGCGCCCGCAGGTCGGCGAGCTGCTCCTGGACCGGCTTGGCGGTGAGGATCCGCCACAGCGGCAGCCACTTTTCACAGGCCTGCGCGCGGGTATGGACGTGGGACCGGATGCGGGCGGCGCGGTCGCCCGCGAGGTCGCGCGGCTCGGCCTCGGCCTGGCCCAGCGCAATCGCATAGTCGGCAGTGGCGAGGCTCAGCGCATCGAGATCGGAGAAGCGCTCGAAGATCGAGCGGACCGAATAGCCCGCCCGGGCGGCAATCTCCGCCGCCGTCGGCATGCGCCGTTGCTCCTGCAACAGCGCAAGATAGGCCTCGATGATCAGATGCCGGGTACGTTCGCTGCGCAGACGCCGACCGTCGAAGCGGATGGCCTCGGACCGGGTGGCGTCTGACGGGATGGGCTCGTGCGACGACACTGTTTGGCACTCCTGCAAAGCGAGACTGTGAGAATTAGACCCGTGGCAGGGTCGGGTCACCCCCTCCTTTCGCATCTCTGGCGCTCAATCTGGGTGACTGGCAGATTCGACGCATCATGCCGATGCACTGGACCATCGACTCCAAGGAAAGGCTCCTCACCGTCGTCGCCGAGGGCGATATCTCGCGTGCGGAATTCGAGGCGTATCTCGACGTCCTCGACAAGGCCGACCTTCATTCCTATCGCAAGCTGTTCGACGGGGCGCGCGGCGACACCAGCATGGGAACGGAGAACATCCTGGCCATCGGCGTGCGCATGCGCGCCTCGCACCAGACATATGCGGTTGGCCCGCTGGCTGTCGTGGTGTCCGAGGACAAGGTCGCCATGGTGTCGCGTGTACTGGGCATGCTGGCCGCGGCCAAACGGCCGATGCGCATCTTCCACGAGGTCGGCCCGGCGCGGGACTGGATCCTGAAGCAGCCGCTCTAGGAACGAATGCGGGATGGCGTCGTTGGAGGCGTGAAACGCCCCACCGGAACCGGAGACGAACCATGTCCGACGCCCTCAGCACTCCGCCCGCGCTTGCGATCGCCACCGACATGGTCTGCCACATCATCGTGAAGGCCCGCGAATTCGACGTGCAGGACGTCGAGACCGATCCCGATTCGGGCTCCAACGCCACCGACGACGGCGCGGCCTCCGTCCTCGAGGCGCATGATGACGATCCAACTCAGGACGAACTCATCGCCTTCATCGAAGCGCTCGACGAAGACGAGCAGGTCGATCTCGTGGCGCTGCTCTGGCTCGGCCGCGGCGACGGCGATCTGGAGGATTGGGAAGACCTGCGGACCCAGGCCCGCGAGGCGCGCAACGACCGCACATCGGCCTATCTGCTGGGCCAGCCGCTACTCGCCGATCATCTGGCCGACGGTCTCTCCATGTTCGGCCTGTCCTGCGAGGATTTCGAGCGGGACCACCTCTAGCCCTCAGGGCATCGTCCCGGCCGGCCGCCGCTCGCCGGGACGGACGCGGCGATCCTCGTCCTCGGGTTCGACGGTGCGGGCCGTGTCGTTCTCTCGCCTGTCGACCTTCTCGCCGGTGCCGGAGTCACGCTCCACGTCCGTGTTGTGACGTTCACGGGGCTTCGGGTCGGGATCGTGGTTCATGACGCGCTCCTCGGTCAGTGACTGAAGAGCGAACGGCAGGACGCGCAGCGGGTTGCCTCAGACCAGCGGCCACAGGCAGGTCACAACCTGCATCAGGGCGCCGAGCAACGCGACGCCGAAGCCGAAGCGACCTTTCACGGCGTCGTTCTGGTGTCGTACGAGATCGTCCGACGCGAGTGCGTCCTCGGGTTCCAGCATCGAGGTCGTGAAGGGACGCAGCGTACGGAACGACAGGCCGAAGCGGGCCATCATCGAGAGGCCGCCCAGGATGGCCAGCACGCCCAGCAGGTTGACGGCCCTGATCACGCGTCGGTCGTGGAATCGATGGTGCCCATTCAGGGCACTAATGAAGGCTTTTCCTTACGGACCGCTGACGCGCCTAATTCACCGGCGGCGACGTAATTTCGCTCGCGATGTCGCCGGCACAACCTCATCACGGCTGAGATTGTCGTGGTGCTCGTCCATCAGACGATAGTCCATCACCAGTTCCTCGCCGGCCTTGATGTCGCGCAGCGCGTAATAGGTCACGTCGCCGTCGTCGGAGCCGATGTTCGGATTGGCATCATGGTTCATGTACCAGCCCGTCGAGATGCGCAGGAAATCGAGCGGCGTCCAATAGCCGGCCTTGGTGCGGATACCGAAGCGCTTGATGAGCTGCACCTGCGGCGAGGCGTGCGCCTTGGCGAGCGGAATAAAGCGGCTGTCCTTGCCGTCCCACACCCGGACCAACTCGTCCTTCTTGATATCGATGTCGGCGAAGCAGCCGAGGCCGTGGATCGAGGAGGCGCCGAGATGGACGAACGCCTTGCTGGCTTTGCGCTTCATGAACTCTTCACTCTGGAGGACGCGAACGGGCCCGGTGAACAGGCCGGGCCCGTCTGGGAACACACTGCCGTGAAGATCAGGCCTTCACGATGAAAGGCTTGGCCGCGGTGTCGTAGTCGGCATAGCCCAGGGTGGCGCGCAGATCGGCGGGCGACAGCGCGCTCTTGCTCTCCGCTTCGCCGGCCTTCAGCGCGGCCAGTCCCGCCTTCATGCCGGCGGCGGCCGGCGACAGCATGCCGGTCGGATAGGTGCCGATCTTGAAGCCGAGCTTCGCGGCTTCGGTCTGCGAAGGCGTGGCGCGCGGCGCGCCGGGGGAGAGCACGGCGAAGGACGGGCGGCCCTTGGCGGCGGCGACACCGCGCTTGATCTCCGCATCGTCGGCCGGCGAATCGAGGAACAGGATGTCGGCGCCTTCCTCGACATACATCTCGATGCGGGCGACGGCCTCGTCGATGCCCTGCGTCGGGCGGCAGTCGGTGCGTGCCAGCACGAGGATGCCGGATTCCTTCGCCGCCTGGACGGCCGCGCGGATCTTCATGCGCGCTTCCTCGCGCGGCAGGCAGGGCTTGCCGGCGGCAGTGAGCGCGCGCGGCGTGATCTTGTCCTCGATCAGGACGGCGGCGGCGCCGGCGCGGCCATAGGCGCTGACCGTGCGCTGGACGTTCATCGCATTGCCGTAGCCGTGATCGCCGTCGGCCAGCACGAGCAGGTCGGGCGCAGCGCTGTGCACCATGTTGAACGAGTCGAACATCTCGCCGAACGAGACGAGATCGAGATCGGGACCACCCAGGCGGCTGGCCGCGACGCACGAGCCCGAGAGAAAGGCGGTCTTGAAGCCCTCGCCATAGGTCAGCTTGGCGGTGAGCCCGTCCCACACCGCCGGCATGACGACGAGGCCGGGTTCGGCCAGCAGGGCGCGCAGACGTTGGGGAGCAGTGGTCACATCGATCTCCTGGAAATTTCTCAGAACGGGCGGCGGACGATAGCAGACCGCGCGCGCAGGTCGACACACCGCATGCACGCGGTCTAGGCTTTCAGCCGCACTGCAATTCTACGGAGACAAAAAGCACCAACTGCAAGTCATCGTCGGGAGGAAACCAAAATGAAAATCGACAAGACGCGTTTCGCTTCGATTTGTATCGCCGCAGGACTTATCGGATGGGCTGGCACCGGATGGGCACAGAAGAGCGGCGGCACCTTGCGCATACAGCACATGGACACGCCACCAAGTGCTTCCATCCATGAAGAGTCGACCGTCTCGGTCGCCGTCCCCTTCATGGCGATCTACAACAACCTGGTCATCTTCGACCAAAACGCCCCGAAGAACAGTCTCGACACCATCGTGCCCGACCTCGCGACGAGCTGGGAGACGAAGGACGAGGGCCGCAAGCTGGTCTTCAAGACACGCGACGGCGTGAAGTGGCACGACGGCAAGCCGTTCTCGGCCGCCGACGTCGCCTGCACCTTCGATCTCATCCTCACGCCCGAGAAGCTGCGCCGCAATCCGCGCAGCGCCTGGTACACCAACGTCGAGAAGGTGACCGCCGAGGGCCCGTCGGAGGTGACCTTCCACCTGAAGCACGCCCAGCCTTCGCTGCTGGCGCTGCTCGCCTCGGGCTACACGCCGATCTATCCCTGTCATGTGCCGGCCGACAGCATGCGGCGCAAGCCGATCGGCACCGGCCCGTTCAAGCTGGCCGATTTCAAGATGAACGAGAGCATCAAGCTGGTGAAGAACCAGGATTACTGGAAGCCAGGGCGCCCCTATCTCGATGCCATCGAGTTCTCGATCATCGCCGATCGCTCGACGCGCATGCTGTCGTTCATCGCCAACAAGTTCGACATGACGTTCCCGGCCGACGTTACGGTGCCGCTGCTGAAGAACATCAAGCGTGACGCGCCCCAGGCGCAGTGCACGATGCGCGAGAGCGGTGTCAGCACCAACCTGATCATCAATCGCGAGGTCGCGCCCTTCGACGATCCGAAGATCCGCCGCGCGATGGCGCTGACCCTCGACCGCGAATCGTTCATCAAGATCCTGGCCGAAGGCGAGGGCCAGATGGGCGGCGCCCTGCTGCCACCACCGGACGGCGTCTGGGGCCTGCCTCCGGAGAAGCTCAAGGGCCTCATCGGCTACGGCGACGTGGAGAAGGCCCGCGAGGAAGCCCGGGCCCTGATGAAGCAGGCGGGCTACGGGCCCGACAAGCGACTCAAGATCAAGGTCAGCACCCGCAACATCGCCACCTTCAAGGACCCGGCGGTGATCCTGATCGACCAGCTCAAGCAGATCTGGATCGACGGCGAGCTCGAGATCATCGACACCAGCGTCTACTACAACCGCGTCTTCAAGAAAGACTATGTCGTCGCGCTCAACCTGACCGGCAGCGCGGTCGACGATCCCGACGTCACGCTGTTCGAGGGCTATGCCTGCGGCTCGTTGCGCAACTACAACAATTACTGCGATCCGGAGATGACCAAGCTCTTCGAGGAACAGTCGCGCGAGACCGACCGCAAGAAGCGGCAGGAGATGGTCTGGGAGATCGATCGCAAGCTGCAGGAGGACGTGGCACGCCCGATCATCAGCCACGGCCGCATCGCCGGATGCTGGCAACCGCAGGTCAAGAACGTGACCCTGCACATCAACAGCATCTACAACAACTGGCGCTTCGAGGACGTCTGGCTGGAGCGCTGATCTGAAGTCACCCGGCCGCCTTCAACAGAAGCTTGCCGGCGACACCACGACCTTCGAGGCGGCGGTGCATGTCCGCCGCCTCGGCCAGCGGGAACACGCCTTCGATCGGCACTTTGAGCCAGCCCTCGGACAGGGCCGCCAACACCTGCTCGACGCCTTCGCGCCACTCCGGGGAGGTCTGGTCGATATGGCCGAGATGCAGTCGGGTAAAAGTCTGCGAACGCGGCAGGATGCGCTCGCGGATGTTCTTGAAAGGCTGCCCCTCGGCCTCGCCGATGCTGATGATATGGCCCAGCATCTTCACCACGCCGAACGTGCGGTCGAGCATCGTGGCGCCGTAGGAATCGATTGCGAGATCGACACCCTTGCCATCGGTGAAGTCGAGCACGGCCCGCTCGAAATCCTCCTGTGAGGTCACGACGACCCGCGAGGCACCAAAGGCCAGCGCCTTCGCTTCCTTGCCCGGCGTGCCGGTCGTGCCGATGACCTTCGCGCCCGCCTTCACCGCGAGTTGGGTGCACATCAGGCCGACACCGCCGCCGATCGCATTCACCAGCACCGTGTCGCCCGGCCCGATGCCGCCGTAGATCGTCCACATCATGTGCCAGGCGGTCAGCGCCTGGATGGGAAAGGCGGCCCCGACGTCGAGGCCGACCGCGTCGGGCAGCTTGATGAGACCCTTCGCGGAGGCGACGCATTTCTCGGCATAGGCGCCGCCTTTCTCCGGAAAGGTCGCGACCCGATCGCCGACCTTCACGCCGGTGACGCCCGCTCCGAGTGCCGCGACCGTGCCGGAGACCTCGAAGCCCAGCACCATTGGATAGGTCATGGGATGCGGATAGATGCCCATGCGGACCTGCGTGTCGGCCCAGTTGCAGCCGGCATAGGCCACGTCGATCAGCACCTCGGCCGGACCCGGCACGGGATCGGGCAGCTCCGCGACGACAAGCTGTTCGGGCCCACCGGTGGCATGGATGACGACGGCTTTCATGGTTTCCTCCGCGACATTCGCGGAGGGGAGCCTTGCAGCTTCGATGCCAGACCGAGGAAGAGAGTCTAGCCCTTGTCCGACAATTGCTCGCGCAGGCGTGTTATCGCGGCGCGGCCGATCGCCAGCGGATGCTCCATGCCGTCGAGCACGAGCCGACCGGTCGAGCGCGTCGGCGCCTCGAGGCTGCGCAGCCGGTCGCGATTGATCATCACCGACCGGCCCAGCCGCACGAACGGCGGCGCCGGCAGCAACCCCTCGAAATGAGCGAGGGTGCGCAGGATCATCACCGCTGGCTGAGCCGCCACGAAGACGCGCACGAAGTCGCCCTCGGCGCAGATCGCGACGATTTCCGACGGCGTGACCAGCAGGGTCCGGCGGGGCGTCTTGAGTTCGACGACGCCGGGACCGGGCGGCAGCGCCGCCAGCGCGAGCTGCCGGGCGGCCCGCCCCAGCGCCACTTCGAGACGCTGCGGCTCCACCGGTTTCAGGAGATAGTCGACCGCGTTCACCGCGAACGCCTCGACCGCATGCTCGGCGAAGGCCGTGACGAAGATCACGATGGGCGGACGCTCCAGCGAATCGATCAGGTCGAAACCGTCGCCGCCGCCGCCCAGCTCGATGTCGAGGAAAATGAGGTCGGGCTGCAGGCTGGCGATGCTTGCGCGCGCCGACTCGGTGCTGTCGGCCTCGCCGACGATCTCCACCTCGGGGTGTGCGGCGAGCAGCCGCCGCACGGCGCTGCGCGCCAGCGGCTCGTCGTCGACGATCAGGACCCGCACGGCTCACCCTTCAGCTCGAGAGTTGCGATCACCTTCTTGTCCTCGGCGCGCTCGCCGGTCTCGCGCAAGGTGAAGACGTGGCGGTCGGGATAATGCAGCGCCAGGCGGCGGCGCACATTCTCCATGCCGATGCCGGGACGCTGGCGGCGCGCCGCGGCGCTTACCGTGTCGAGCGTGCCGGTGTTCTCGACCTCGACATGGAGCGTCTCGCCGTCGAGCCGGATGTCGACGCGTATGGCGAGGCCATGGTCGCGGCGCCCGTGCTTCACCGCATTCTCGACCAGCGGCTGGAGGAGAAAGCTCGCGATGCGCCGTCGCCTCGCCTCGGGCGTCACGTCGAGATGCGTATGCAGGCGCTCGCCGAAGCGCGCCTGCTGGACGGCGAGATAGGAGGTCAGGCCGCCAACCTCGCCCTCCACTGTGACAACCGTGTGATTGATGCCGTCCAGCGAGTGCCGGAGGTAGGCAGTGAGGTTGCGAAGCATGTCCAATGCCGCCGACGGATGCTCGGGGATCTCTTCGGCGACGCCGTTCAACGCGTTGAAGAGGAAATGGGGGTCAAGCTGCAGCCGCAATTGTTCGAGTTCCGCGCGCAGCGCCTCGGCCTGCGCACGCATGGTCCGGCGGTGTTGCGCCTGCTCCGCCATCTCCGCGCGCAGCCAGAAGTAGGCAAGGCTCCACCCCGTGAGGGCAAAGAAGTAATGCACGAATGGAACGAAAAACTCTTCGACGCCGCGGCTGTCGGGCGGCACGATCCACGGCAGCGCCTCATGGACCAGGACGATCATGCTCGCGACGACGAACGCGCCCAGCAGGGAAAGCAGTCCGATCATCGCCACGCCAGCCACCGACACGCGATGAGCGAAGGGCCGCGTGATGTAGACGCCACGCATGGCCGTCGAGATCGCGACCAGGCAGACGAGGATGAGTCCCGTCCGCGCAAAGGCCACCGCATAGCTGTGATAGGCGACGCGCTGCGCCATCACGTCGGCAATCGCGAAGAGCCCCCAGCCCGCGATCTGGACCCGCCAGAACAGGGGCAGGCCGTTCCACCGGGCAAGCAGGATTGCGGACAAGGTCGGAGGCTCCGGACGCGGCGTCTGAATTCCCCCGGAAGATTGGGCATTTGCCAAGGTCAGGCAAGCGCGGGCTTAGCCGCCCGGACAAGCCCCGTTCGTCGACTTTCCTGCCGCGTTCGTCGACTAGCCCGGGGGCTGCCGATGTAACGCCCCAATGTCGATGGCATCTGTCCACGCACGCGATACGCGGTAACTGAGCGGAGGAAAGCGATGGCGACGGTCAAGTACACGGTCAAGGACAACTGGGGTTCGGGCTTCATCGGCAACATGACGGTCGACGCCGGCACGGCCGCGGTCCATGGCTGGACGATCGAATTCGACGCCGGATACACCATCACCAACATCTGGGGCGCCGATATCGTCAGCCATGTCGGGACGCACTACGTTATCCGCAATGCCTCCTACAACGCCGACATCTCGTCCGGCGGCAACGTCACCTTCGGCTTCCAGGCCACGCCCGGCGCCACCGGCGGCACGACCACCAGCAGCCTCACCCTGAACGGGGCCGGCGAGGAGCCGGCGCCGGTCCTGCCGACGATCTCGGTCGGCGACGCCTCGGTGGTCGAGGGCAACAACGGTACCACGCAGATGACCTTCACGGTCAGCCTGTCCAAGGCCGCCACCGGCCCCGTCACCGTGAAATACGCGACGGCCGACGGCACCGCGACGGCCGGCTCGGACTATGTCGCCAAGTCCGGCACGATCACCTTCGCGGCCGGCGAGACGCAGAAGACGATCAGCATCACGGTCAACGGCGACAAGGTCGCCGAGCTCAACGAGACCCTGGCGCTGAACCTGTCGGCGCCGACCGGCGCCACGATCGCCGATGGCGCGGCGGTCGGCACGATCGTCACCGACGACGCCATCGTGCCCAACATCACCATCGCCGATGCCTCGGTGAAGGAAGGCGACAGCGGAACGCGCGACCTCGCCTTCACCGTGACCCTGTCGGAAGCCACCACCGGCCCGGTGACGGTGACCTACGCGACCGCGGACGGCACGGCCAAGGCGGGCCAGGATTACGTCGCCCAGACCGGCACGATCACCTTCGCCGCCGGCGAGACCTCCAAGGTGATCAACGTCAAGGTCACCGGCGACACCGTCATCGAGGCCAACGAGACACTGAAGATCAATCTGTCGGCGGCGACCGGCGGCAAGATCACCGACAGCCAGGCCATCGGCACCATCACCAACGACGACGCGACGATTTCCGTCGCCGACGCCTCGGTGATCGAAGGCAATAGCGGCACCAGCGAAATGGCCTTCACCGTCTCGCTCTCGGCGGCGACGTCGGGTCCGGTCACCGTCGCCTATACGACCGCCAACGGCTCGGCCCGGTCGGGCAGCGACTATGTCGCCCAGTCCGGGACGCTCACCTTCGCCGCCGGCGAGACGTCGAAGGTCGTCCGGGTCCAGGTGCTGGGCGACACGGCGATCGAAGCGAACGAGACGATGAAGCTCAGCCTGTCGTCGCCGACCGGCGCCACGATCAAGGACGCCACGGCCGTCGGCACCATCATCAACGACGACGGCGCCACCCTGCCCTCGCTCTCGATCAACGACGCCTCCTCGGCCGAAGGCAGCGCGGCGGCGCCGGGACACACGACCTTCACCGTCAGCCTGTCCTCCGCCGCCACCGCGCCCGTCACCGTGCATTTCGCGACGGCCGACGGTACGGCCCTCGCCGGCAGCGACTATGTCGCCCAGTCCGGCACACTCACCTTCGCGGCGGGCGAGACCCAGAAGACCATCACGGTCGCCACGATCGGCGACGCGACCGTCGAGGCCAATGAAGGCTTCAGCGTCGTCCTGTCCAGCGCGACCGGCGCCACCATCGCCGACGCGACCGGCATCGGCACGATCGTGAACGACGACGTGGCGACACCGACCGGCCCGACGCTCAGCATCTCCGACGCCTCGGTGGTCGAGGGCAATCCCGGCGGCAGCGCGGCGCCGGGCTGGCTCAGCACCTCGGGCAACCAGATCATCGATTCGGCCGGCCACTCGGTGCAGATCGCCGGTGTGAACTGGTTCGGCTTCGAATCGTCGAACTTTGCGCCGCACGGCCTGTGGACGCGCGGTTACAAGGACATGATGGACCAGATGGTGGACCTCGGGTTCAACACGATCCGCCTGCCCTTCTCCAGCGAGATGCTGCACACCAACGCGGCGCCCAACGGCATCGACTTCAGCAAGAACCCCGATCTCCAGGGCCTGTCGGCGCTGCAGGTCATGGACAAGATCGTCGACTATGCCGACCAGATCGGCATCAAGATCATCCTCGACCACCATCGCAGCAACGCCGGCGCCGGCACGTCCGACAACGGCCTCTGGTACAACAGCCAGTACACGCAGTCCGCCTGGATCAACGACTGGAAGATGCTGGCCGCGCGCTACGCCGACGACCAGTCGGTGATCGGCGCGGACCTGCACAACGAGCCGTACAACGGCACCTGGGGCGGCGGCGGCGCCAACGACTGGGCGCTGGCGGCGGAGACCGCCGGCAATGCCATCGGCACGGTCAATCCCAACTGGCTGATCTTCGTCGAGGGCGTCGGTACCTACAACGGCCAGAGCTACTGGTGGGGCGGCAACCTCATGGGCGTGCGCGACCGGCCGATCGACCTCGCGCTCGACGACAAGCTCGTCTACTCGGCGCACGACTATCCCAACTCGGTCTATCCGCAGCCGTGGTTCCAGGGCTCCAACTTCGCCGACAACCTGCCCGCCAAGTTCGACCAGATGTGGGGCTACATCTACAAGGAAGGCATCGCCCCCGTGTGGATCGGCGAGTTCGGCACCAAGCTGGTCGATCCGAAGGACGCGCCGTGGCTGGACGCGATCACGTCTTACCTGGGCGGCGACTTCAACAATGACGGCACGTCCGACCTGGCGCCCGGACAGAAGGGACCGAGCTGGACCTTCTGGTCGTGGAACCCGAACTCGGGCGACACCGGCGGCATCCTGAACGACAACTGGACCACCGTGAACCAGACGAAGATGGGCTACCTGACGCCCATCGAGTACCAGTTCCACGAGGATGCGCCGGGCGATGGCGGCACGACGAGCGGGCCGAAGGCGAGCTTCGTGCTCACCCTCTCGGAGGCCGCCACGCACGAAGTGACGGTCGACTACCAGACCGTCTACGGCGAGGCCGGCGCCTCGGACTTCATTGCCAGCAACGGCCACGTCACCTTCGCGGCCGGCGAACAGAGCAAGACGATCACGATCGAGATCACGCCGGACAAGCTGGTCGAGGGCAACGAGCATTTCGGCGTCGTCCTGACCAACGCGAACGGCGCCACGATCACCCGCGCCACCGGAACCGGCACCATCGTCGACGACGATGCCGCTCCGACGACGCCGACCACACCGACGACGCCCACGACACCCACCACGCCGACGACGCCAGAGCATTCTGGCGACCTGGAGGCCATGTTCGCGGTCGTGAATTCGTGGTCCGGCGGCTTCAACGGCAGCGTCACGCTCGAGAATGACGGTGCGACCGCGACCACGGGCTGGCAGGTCAAGATCGAGACGACCAACCAGATCACCGACATCTGGAATGCCGTGATCGTCTCGCACGATGCGAGCGGCTACGTCATCGGCAATGCCGCCTACAACGGAACGATCGCCCACGCGGCCGATACCAACTTCGGTTTCGTGGCCACCGGGCAGCAGGATCCGTCGACCGTGCACATCGACCTGCTGCACGTGTGAGGTGGGCGCCGCTTCGGCGGCGTCTCGCCCTGCAGTCCACAGCGCTTCCGGTCACGCCTCCCAGTGCCTAAAATCGGCACTGGGAGGAACGTGTCGATGAAGTTCAGCTTTTCCAGCGAGCAGGAGGAATTCCGGACCAGCCTGCGCCGCTTCCTGGGCGAACGCTCGCCCACCAAGGAAGTGCGACGCCTGATGGAAACGGAAACCGGCTTCGAGCCCGCTGCCTGGCGCAAGCTCAATGCCGAACTCGGCCTGACCGCCGTGCGCATCCCCGAGGCCTATGGCGGCCAGGGCTTCGGCTTCAGCGAACTCTGCATCGTGCTCGAGGAAATGGGCCGCGCTCTGCTCTGCGCGCCTTACTTCTCGACGGCGGTGCTGGCGACCGGCGCGATCCTGAATGCCGGCACGGAAGCCGAGAAACAGGCGCTGCTGCCGGCCATCGCCGCCGGCGACACGACCGCCACGCTGGCCTGGGTCGAGGATCCCGCGCATTGGGATGCCGCGGCCACGAAGATGACGGCCACGCCATCGGGCAAGAGCTTCAAGCTCGACGGCACCAAGAGCTATGTGATCGACGGCCACACGGCCGATCTCATCGTGGTGCTGGCGCGCGCGCCGGGAAGCACTGGCGACGCCGGCCTGTCGCTGTTCACCGTAAAGGGCGACGCCAAGGGCCTCGCGCGCAAGAACCTCACGGTCATGGACCCGACGCGCAAGCTGGCGCGGCTGGACTTCAAGGGCGTCGAAGCGACCCTGCTCGGCGAGGCCGGCGCCGCCGCCGTGCCGTTCGCCCGCACCATGGTCGAAGCCGCGATTTGCCTCGCCAACGAAATGGCGGGCGTTTCCGAGCGGCTGCGCGAGGATGCGCTGGAATACGCCAAGATGCGCGTCCAGTTCGGCCGCGCCATCGCCTCCTTCCAGTCGATGAAGCACAAGCACGCCGACATGCTGGTCGATGTCGAGCTGGCGAAGTCGGCGGCTTACTACGCTGCCGCCGCGCTGGACGATGGCGACGACGACATCGTCGCGGTCGCGTCGATCGCCAAGGCGGCCGCCAGCGAAGCCGCCCTGCAGACGGCCATCCACGCCGTCCAGATCCATGGCGGCATCGGTTTCACCTGGGACAACGACACCCATCTCTGGTTCAAGCGCGCCAAGAGCTCGGAAGTGATGCTGGGCGATGCCCATCATCACCGCGAGAAGATGATGCAGCACTGGGCCGCCTGAGGAGCAGGAAGATGAGCGAACTCACCGAAGACTCCGTCCGCGCCGAAGTGCGCGCCTGGCTCGAAGCCAACTGGAATCCCGAACTCGGCCTCGTCGAATGGCGTAACAAGCTGGCCGATTCCGGCTGGGGTGTCCCCGGCTGGCCCAAGGAATGGTACGGCCGCGACCTGCCGGCCGCGCTGATCCCCGTCGTCGACGAGGAGTTCGCGCGCATCGGCGCGATCGGCGTCGCCAAGGCGGGCATCCGCACCCTGGCCGCCGCGACCATCCTGGCGCACGGCACCGACCTCCATAAGGAGAAGTACCTGCGCCGCATCCTCACCGGCGAGGATACGTGGTGCCAGCTCTTCAGCGAGCCGGGCTCCGGCTCCGACGTCGCCGGCGCCGTCACGCGCGCCGAGATGCAGGGCAACAAGTGGATCGTGAACGGCCAGAAGGTCTGGACGACCTCGGCCCATCACGCCCACTGGGGCCTGCTGCTGGCACGCACCGACTGGGACAAGACCAAGCACAAGGGCCTGTCCTACTTCATCATCGACATGCACCAGCCCGGCGTGAACGTGCAGCCGCTGCGGCAGATGAACGGCCACGCCTCGTTCAACCAGGTGTTCATGACCGACGCCGTGGTCGAGCCGGAGTTCCTGGTCGCCAACGTGGGCGATGGCTGGGCCGTGACGACGACGACCCTGATGCACGAGCGTCGCGGCGCCGACGGACTGCGCACCTGGGCGATGGGTTCGGACCGCAAGGGCCGCGCCTACGACGAGGAGCGGGCCGAGATCGCCACGACGATGGAGCCCTACAAGTGGTATCCGCAGCGTGCGGGCCGCGTCGATCTGATCGTCTCCCGCGCCAAGGAGACCGGCCATTTCGAGGATCCGGTGGTGCGGCAGGAGATCGCCCGGCTGCTGGTCATGTCGAAGGCCGCCGAATGGACGGCGCGCCGCGCACGGGCTGCTGCCCAGCAGGGCAAGCCGCAGGGACCCGAAGGCTCGCTCGGCAAGCTGGTCTCCAGCCATGTCGCCCGCGCCGCCGCCCGCGTGCACACCCAGCTCTCCGGCGCCGATGCATTGCTTTCGGGGGCCGACAGCCCGCTGAACGGCACGATCGCGGAGATCCTGGTCTCGGTCCCGGCAACGTCGATCGCCGGCGGCACCGACGAGATCCAGCGCAACATCATCTCCGAGCGCGTGCTGAAGATGCCGAAGGAACCGAGCATCGACACCGACAAGCCCTACCGCGACGTGCCGCGGAACCTCGTTCGGTAGAAGGAACGCAAGGCGGCGTCTCGGACAGACGCCGCCTCGCCGGCTGAACGTGCTTGGCGGCGGAGCGGCGCGACCGCTACTGTCAGGCACATGACTTCCAGCCCGATCACGATCTTCCGCGCCCGTCGCATCCTCACCATGAATCCCGCCCGTCCCGAGGCCACGCATGTGGCCGTTCGAGACGGTCGTATCCTGGGTGCCGGCCCGCTGGAGGAGCTCGCCGGCTGGGGCGCCTACACGCTCGACGATACGTTCGCCGGCAAGGTGCTGATGCCGGGCCTGGTCGAGGGCCACAGCCACGCCGCCGAAGGCACCTTCTGGCGCTACACCTATCTCGGCCGCTTCGACCGCATGGACCCCGAGGGCAAGGTGTGGCCCGGCGCGGCGTCCATCGACGACGTCGTGACGCGCCTGCAGGACGCCGAGCGCAAGCTCGCCTCGCCCACCGAGGCGCTCGCCGGCTGGGGCCTCGATCCGATCTATTACGGCGACCGTCGCGTGACGCGCGGCGACTTCGATCGCGTGTCGACGACACGCACGATCGGCGTGATGCATGCCAGCGGCCATATCCTGAACGTGAACACGCGCGCGCTGGAACTGGCCGGCCTGCTGCGGCCGGGCGTCAACCATCCCGGCATTCCGCTCGGTGCCGACGGCCTCCCCACCGGCGAACTGAAGGGCCCTGAGGCGATGACGATCGTCGGCGCCCATGTCGGCTTCGACCGCGAAGCGTTGGCCAACGACGAGGACGGCCTGAAGCGTTTCGCGAAGCTGTGCGTGCGCCAGGGCGTCACCACCGCCACCGATCTCGCCAACCTTCTGCCCGACGAGGCGGTATCGATGATGGCGCGGGTGACCGGCGAAGCGGGCTTCCCGGTGCGCATCGTCTCGTTCCGCCGCTTCCAGGCGCTGACGCCCGAGCAGGTCGTCGACATCGCCGTGAAGCTCAAGGCCAAGTCGACCGACCGGCTGCGGCTCGGCGCCATCAAACTGTTCGTCGACGGCTCGATCCAGGGCTTCTCCGCGCGCCTGCGCTGGCCCGGCTACTACAACGGCGCGCCGAACGGCCTGTGGTACACGCCGCCCGAGGCGATTGCCGGCCTCTACAAGCTGGCCCTGCAGAAGGGCGTGCTGGTGCACAGCCACACCAACGGCGACCAGGCGACCGAGATGGCGCTCGATTGCCTGGAGGGCGCCCTGCTCGACCAGCCGGCGCGCGACCATCGCTTCACCTTGCAGCACTGCCAGCTCGCCGACGCTGCGCAGTTCCGGCGCATGGCGCGGCTCGGCATGTGCGCCAATCTGTTCCCCAACCATCACTTCTACTGGGGTGACCAGCATTACGAGACGACGGTCGGTCCGGAGCGCGCGATGCGCATGAACGCCTGTGCGACGGCGCTGGCCAGCGGCGTGCCGCTCGCCATTCATTCCGACGCACCGGTGACACCGCTCGGGCCGCTGTTCACCGCCTGGTGCGCCGTCAACCGCCGTACCGCCAGCGGCGGCACGCTGGGCACCAGCGAAGCCATCTCCGTGCCCAATGCGCTGCGCACGATCACGCTGGGCGCCGCCTGGACCCTGAAGCTCGACGGCGAGGTCGGCTCGATCGAGTGCGGCAAGCGCGCCGACTTCGCGGTGCTGGAGGACGATCCGCTGGAGATCGCGCCAGACAGGCTCAAGGACGTGCGCATCTGGGGCACCGTGCACGGCGGCCGCCTCTTCCCCGCCAACGGAATGTGAGTGGGGGCGTGAGCGGGGCGCGACCGGGCGGGCGGCTGCCGGTCACGGTGATCGGCGGGTACCTCGGCACCGGCAAGACGACACTGGTCAACCGCCTGCTGCGCGCCGCCGACGGCCAGCGACTCGCCGTGCTGGTCAACGATTTTGGCACAACATCCGTCGATCGCGACCTTATCGTGTCGTCGAACGGCGACACGCTGGAGATCTCCGGCGGCTGTATCTGCTGCAGCTACGGCTCGGATCTGATGGACACGCTGATGGCACTGCCAGCACAGCGGCCCGACATCGAGCGTGTGGTTCTGGAGACCAGCGGCGTCGCGCTCCCCGGCATGGTGGCCAGCGCCGTCACGCTCCTGCCGGCCTACCGCATCGACGGCATCGTCGTGATGGTCGATGTCGAGACGGTGCGGACCATGGCGGACGACGCCTATCTTGGCGACACGATCACGCGCCAGCTCGCCGCCGCCGATCTTTTGATCGCCAATCGCTGCGACCTTGTAGACGAGGCTTCGCGGGAAGCGGCGCTCGCGTGGCTCGCCGGGCAAAGTCCCGCCGCCCGCATCGTGCCCGCCACACGCGCCGACATTGCGCCCGACCTTCTGCTCGGCTTGCGGGATGGCGCCACGCCGCGTCTGTCGGCGACGCTCATGACGCCTGGCGCGCCGGACGCGGCTTCACTCTACGAGTCGCTGGAGCTGGACGTGCCCGAAAACATCAACGTCGCCGAACTCGGCCGGCGCCTGAGCGCACCCGGCACCGGCGTTCTGCGCGCCAAGGGCATCCTGAACGAGGTCGCGCTGCACGTCGTCGGTCAGCGCTTCGAGATCGATGCGGCGCCGGCCGGCGCGACGCCCGGCAAGCTGGTCGTGATCGGCCTGCGGGCGCGCCTGGACCGGCGCGCCGTGGAGCAGGCGCTTCAGCCGAGCTTGTCGACGTCGTTGCGCAACGCCTGACCGGCGCGGAAGCGTTCGAGGTTTTCCAGGAAGATCCCAAAGATCGCCTCGTTCTGGCCCAGCGAATGGCTGGCGGTGTGTGGCGACACCAGCACGTTGGGCAGGTCCCACAGCGGCGACGCCGGATCGAGCGGCTCGCGCTCGAACACGTCGAGATAGGCGCCGGCCAGCTTGCCACTCTGCAGGGCGGCGATGACGTCCTTCTCCACCGCGACCTCGCCGCGCGCGACGTTCACGAAATGCGAACCGTCGGGCATCGCCGCGAACGCCGCCGCATTGGCGATACCGCGCGTCACCGGCGAGGCCGGACAGCACAGGATCAGCCAGTCGGCCTGCGGCAGCACCTCGTGGAGCTGCTCGTAGGCGACGACCTTCTCGCACGGCTCCACCGGCTCGGCCGTCCGGCGCACGCCGATCGGGCGCATGCCCAGCATCTTGAGGAGCTTGGCGATGTTCTGACCGATCGGCCCCATGCCGACGATCACGGCGCATTGGCCCGCCAGATCGCGCGGCGAGCGCTCGCCCAGGCGCGGCTCCCAGGCGTGGCGACGCTGGGCATCGGCCAGCAGCGGAAAGCGCCGGTTGATCGCGATCACCGCACCCAAGGTGCTGTGCGCCACGGTGATCGCCGTGGCGCCGGAAGCGGTCGTAACCTTGACGCCGCGCGCGCGCAGCTCGCGATAGATGGGACGCTCGGCGCCGGCCGGATGGATTTGTAGCCATTTGAGGTTCGGCGACTTGCGCACGACGGCGTCGAAACCAGCCAGCTCAAGCGTCGGATTGGCGGGATTGGATTTGCCCGTGACCTCGCGGGTCATGAAGGCGATGTCGGCAGGACTGGGACCATCGGCGGCCAGTGCCGCCTCGGCGGTCAGGAAGGAAAGCGTACCCGGCGGCACGGCGGCCGCAATGCGCTCGCCCCAGATACGCTGCGCGTGGGACGACAGCAGAAGAGTGATCATCACTCCAGATTAACGGACCGTTTCCCGGATCGCGAGGGAGATTGCTACTGGCCCGCCTGGATGCGCGTGACCGTGTCCTGCAGGCGCGCTTCCTCCACCACGGTGGCATAGAGCGGCACCATTGAATCCACGAACGACTTGCGATCGACATGCTCCTCGATGCGGACTCCCGCTGCCTCGGCGCGGAGGCGGGCAGCGGCTTCATACTCGTCCAACAGGCTTCGCATGTGACCCACCGACTCCCGGGCGGCTTCGCGGATCACCTTCTGATCCGCGGCCGACAAGGTCCGCCAAGTGCGTTGGGAGAAGACGAGGACAGACGGTGGCTGGGAGTGCAGCGTCAGGCTGTAGAAGGGCGCCACGAGATAATGCTCTCCCGCGACGTAGGTCGCCCAGTCGCCATCGGCGGCATCGATGACGCCGGTCTGCAGCGCCACCTTCACCTGCGCCATGGGCACCGTCACCGGCTCGGCGCCGAGCGCCCGCAGGAAGACGGCCGAACTGTCCCCTCTCTGGACGCGGACCTTCAAGCCCTTGAGGTCGGCCGCGCTGCGAATCGGCTTCGAACGACTGTAAAACGATCGCGCGCCACCATCGTACAGGCACAGGCCGATCAGGCCCTGGCGCTCCAGCGCGGCAAGGATTTCCGCGCCGACCGGTCCGTCGAGCGTCCGGTGCATGTGCTCGGTCGATTTGAACAGGAACGGCAGGGTCGGCACCACCGAGCCCGGGACGGAAACGTTCAAGGCATTCAGGTTGACCCGCGCCATGTCGAGCGAACCGTTGCGAACCTGCCCGATGATGAAACTGTCGGTATCCTGTTCGTTCTCCGCCCGGCGGGTGATGGTCAACCGGCCCTGCGTCCGCTCACGCACGACCTCACCCATCAACTCCACGGCCTGCACGGTCGGGTGATCGGACGGAAAGGCGTCGGACGAACGCAGGTCACGGGCAGCAGCCGGCCATGCGGCCGACAGAAGAAGCAGGAATGCCAGAACGCGTAGCGATGTCATGATGCAAACCTTGCGTGCGGACGTACCGCCAATGAATTTCAGTCAGGCATCAAACGCGCGCTACAACCGGAAAGTTGCCCCCGCATCAAGCTATGCAATCGGCGTCAAAGCATGCGGAAAATCGCAAATGTGGTAGGCTGCTACCATGTTGACCCTCTACTTCTCGCCAGGCACCAGCTCCCTGGCCGCCCACATCGCCCTCCATGAGGCCGGTGCGACCTTCGAAACACGTGCGGTCTCGGTGCCGCGCAAGGAAACGCGCCTGCCGGACTTCCTCGCCGTCAATCCGGTGGGAAAGGTCCCGGTCCTGATGGTGGACGGACGACCGCTCACCGAGGTGGCGGGTATCCTGTTCTACATCGCCCGCACCTATCCCGCGGCGAACCTGCTGCCGGCCGGCGACATCGAGGCCGAGGCGCAGGCCGTCTCGTGGATGTCCTATGTCGCCTCGACGATCCATCCGGCGCTGCGGCAGGGCGTTGCGGAAGCGCGCGAACTCTATGCCGTGGCCGACAAGCGCCTGGGCAACCGCACCTGGATCCTGGGCGACCGCTACTCGATCGCCGACATCCACCTGTTTCGCGTCTACTGGCGCTTCCGCGACCAGCTCGAGCGCAAGCCCGGCGACTTCCCGGCGCTGGAGGCGCACCACGCCCGCATGCTGGAGCGGCCAGCCGTCAAGAAGACGCTCGAGATCGAGGCGAAGGCCACCTAGCGGATCATCCGCTCGGCATTGTCGTCCTGAGCGAAGCGAAGGACCTTGCAGAGCGACCAATGGACTCCTGAGCGAGCGCGAGATCCTTCGCTTCGCTCAGGATGACAAGAACAGCCTTACCCCGCGTTGATCGCCCGCCAGACCTTCTCCGGCGTGGCCGGCATGTCGATGTGCTTGCCGCCCAGCGCGTCGACGATGGCGTTCATGATCGACGGCAGCGCGCCGGCGCAGCCCGCCTCGCCGCAACCCTTCACGCCCAGCGTGTTGGTCTTGGCCGGCACGGGATGGCTCTGGATCGTGAAGCTCGGCGCATCCTGCGCGCGCGGCATGGCGTAGTCGGTGAAGGTGCCGGTCAGCAGCTGGCCCTGCTCGTCGTAGACGGTGCGCTCCATGATCGCCTGGCCGAGTCCCTGCACGACGCCGCCATGCGCCTGGCCCTCGACCAGCATCGGA
Source organism: Reyranella sp. GW821-FHT12G01 (assembly GCF_058806575.1). Lineage (NCBI taxonomy): Bacteria > Pseudomonadati > Pseudomonadota > Alphaproteobacteria > Hyphomicrobiales > Reyranellaceae > Reyranella > Reyranella sp. GW821-FHT12G01. The sequence goes on along the minus strand of NZ_JBXAPV010000001.1, from coordinate 925,617 downwards.
TTGATGAGCGTGCCGAAGTCGTTGACCATGAAGTAGCGCACCAGCTCGATCGTGCCGGTATCAGGGTCGACCTCGACCTCGCAGACGTGGCAGCCGTTGGGGAACGAGGACGGCGGCGTGTCGGAAACATGCGCAACGTCGAGCGTCTGCGGCACGTCTTCGGGCAGCGCGAGACCGTCCTGCAGCTTCTTCGCCAGCTCGAGGATGCCGATGCTGCGGTCGGTGCCGGCGATCTTGAAGCGTCCCTTGTCGAATTCCATGTCGGCGACAGACGCTTCGAGCACATGCGCGGCGATGTGCTTGCCCTGGTCGATCACCTTGCGGCTGGCTTCGAGGAACGCTTCCGCACCCACCAGCGCCGAGCGCGAACCGCCGGTGCCGCCACCGGCCTTCAGTTGATCGCTGTCGCCCTGCATCAGCTTGAAGCGTTCGAAGGGAATGCCCAGCAGCCCGGTCAGCACCTGCGCATAGGTCGAGGCGTGGCCCTGACCGTAGTCGAGCGTGCCGCTCAGCATGGTGACGTCGCCATCGGGCTCGAAGCGGATGCCGCCATGCTCCTTGCCCGCCGGCGCCGTCACTTCGAGATAGCTGCCGACGCCGCGGCCGCGCAGCTTGCCGCGCTTGGCGCTGTCGGCCTTGCGCGCCGCGAAGCCGTCCCAGTCGGAAATCTCCAGCGTCTCGTCGAGGATCGCGCGGAACTCACCCGAGTCGTAGAGATTGTTGGCCGGCGACTTGTACGGCATTTCCTCCGGCGCGATGTGATTGCGCCGGCGCAGCTCGATGCTGTCGATCCCCATCTCACGCGCCGCCGTCTCGATCAGGCGCTCCATGAAGTAGTTGCCTTCGGGCCGCCCCGCGCCGCGATAGGCGGCGATTGGCGTGCAGTTGGTGAAGACGATCTTGGAGTTCACTTCCATCGCCGGCGTCTTGTAGACGTCGATCAGGTTCTTCACCGCGTTGGTCGTCGCCGGCATCGGCGGATAAATATAGGCGCCGGCATTGCCGTAGCCGGTGAGCCGGACCGCGAGGAACTTGCCGTCCTTGTCCAATGCCAGCTCGGCGACGCGCTTGTGGTCGCGGCCGTGATGATCCGACAGGAAGCTCTCCGAGCGTTCGTCGGTCCACTTCACCGGCCTGCCGAGCTTCTTCGCCGCCAGCATCAGCGGCGCATATTCCGGATAGGGTGGCGCCTTCATGCCGAACGAGCCGCCGACATTGCCGGTCAGCACATGCAGCTTGTCGGGCGTGACCTTCAGCACGTCCTTGGCGAGACCACCGCGCAGGCCGAACACGCCCTGGCAGCCGACGTTGAGGACCCAACGGTCCTTCACCGTGTCATAGGAGCCGATGGCCGAGCGCGGCTCCATCGGATTGCAGACGACCCGCTGCGAATCGATGTTGAGCTTCGTCACGTGCGCGGCTTCTGCGAAGGCCTTCGTAACAGCCTCGGCATTGCCGAAATGGAAATCGAGCACGAGGTTGCCCGGGGCATCGTCATGGATCTGCGGCGCGCCCTCGGCCAACGCCGCTTCGGGGCTGGTCACGGCCGGCAGTTCGTCGATGTCGAGCATCACGGCTTCCGCGGCGTCCTTGGCCTGCAGCGCCGTCTTGGCGACGACCACGGCTACGACCTCGCCGACGAAACGCACTTTATTCTTGGCCAGCGACCAGCGCGGCGGCGTCTTCATCGGCGTGCCGTCCCGCTGCGGGATGTTGAGCGGGCACATCAGCGGACCGAAGCCCGCCTCGTCGAGATCGGCGGCCGTCAGGATCATCAGCACGCCCGGCATGTCCTTCGCCTCGGACATGTCGATGCCCTTCAGGATGCCGTGCGCGTTACGGCTGCGCACCATCACCGCATAGGCCTGGCCCGGAAGGTTGATGTCGTCGGTGTAGCGGCCCTGGCCCCGCAGGAGGGTCGGGTCTTCCTTGCGCGTCACGGGCTGGCCCACGCCGAACTTAACGAAGGCAAGACTGTCGTCGAACGTGTCCATGCACCGATCCTCGCAATAACCAAGCCACCTCACCCCGGGGATCGCTCCCCGGGGTGGGTTCAGTTCAGTCCGTTTATTACTACTTCAGCGGCGAGTAGTTGGTCGGCAGCAGCAGGGTGGAGTGCATCTCCTGCAGCTTGGCCGGACCCTTGGCGAGATAGGCCTGCCACGCCGGATCCTTCATGGCCGCGGCGCGGGCCTCGAAGCGCTCCTGCAGGTTCTTGTAGCGCCAGAGATGGATCCACTCGTTGGGCTGCGGGAACTCGCCGGTCCAGGCGCCCCAGATCGGCGAGTACTTCTCGCGCGCCGCCTGGACTTCCTTGAAGTCCTTGCCGTACTGCACCGCGCCGCCGAGGCCGCAACGGTAGATGCGCAGTTCGTAGATGTTGCCGGTGGTGCCGTCGTCCGGCTTGATGTCGACGACGGTGTTCATCAGGCGCAGGTCCTGGCGAACGACGCAGGTGCGCACGATCGGAATGTACTTCTCGGTCCAGTCCTTGTTCTTCTGCAGCTCGGTGCGCAGGCGCGTGCGCTCCTCGTAGCTGTCGTACTTCCACAGATGCCAGATCTGGTTCAGGGCGCCGAACTCCGACGTCCAGTAACCGTGATTGACGCCATAGTTGTTGCCGCGCGCCGGGCGGCCGATCGTCTCGGCGGCCTTGAGGTATTCCGGCATCTTGCCGGGCGCGAGCGTGTAGGTGCGAAACTCGTAGACCATGGGATTGTCTCTTCCTCTCAGGGATGCGGGTTCTTGGGCGGATGCGCCTTGACCGCCTCCTCGTTGATGTCGGCACCCCAGCCGGGCCGGGTGGGCACGATCAGTTCGCCATTCTGGATCACCGGCGGGTGAGTCACCAGATCGTCCTTCCATGGCACGTCGTCGATATCGATTTCCATGATGCGGAAGTTGGGCATGGCGGCGCAGAGATGGGCGCTCATCAGCGTCGACATATGACCGTAAAAATTGTGCGGCGCGCAGTTGATCTCGTAGGCCTCGGCCATCGAGGCGATCTTCAGCGACTCTGCGAGCCCATTCCACGGCACGTCGATGATCGACACGTCGATCGAGCGGTTCTCGAAGAACGGCCGGAACTGGCGGCGGCCGAACAGCGATTCGCACGAGGCAATCGGCATCGAGGCGCGGTCGCGGATCAGGCGCAGGCCCTCAGGGTCGTAAGAATCGATCTCCATCCAGAAGAGATTGTAGGGCTCGCAGGTTCGCGCGACCTTGATGTAGCCCTCGGTCTTGAAGTTGAAATTGGTGTCGAGAAGGATGCCCATCTCGTGGCCGGCGCCCTGGCGGAACGCCGCCAGCCCGTCGGAAATCGCGCCCAGTACGGCGCCATCGGCATTCAGCTCGGGTCCGCCGGGGCTACGGCCAAAGCCCGGCTGGTACATGTTCGGCGGATCGAGATCGAAGCGGAAGATGTTGGTCTTCAGCGCCTTGAAGCCGCGTTCCTTCACATGCTTGCCGAGCTTAACCAGATCATCGAGCGAGCGCACCGGCTCGACGCCCATCACCTCGGCGTTGCGGAACCGGTAGCTGCCGCAATGCGACCAGTAGAGCGGCAGCCGGTCGCGCACCGGGCCGCCGAACATCTCGCAGACGGGGATGCCCAGCGCCTTGGCCTTGACGTCGATCAGGGCGTTCTCGATGGCGGCCATCGCCTGCTGGTTCATGCCGCCCGGTGCCTGGCGGGTGATGGCGTAGATCGTCGACATGATGCGCTCGATGGGGCGCGGATCCTGCCCGATCAGCGCCTGCGCCATGCGGCGGATGACGGCGGTGAGGCCCGCACTGCCATAGCCTTCGTTGTATTCGGACCAGCCGACCAGACCGTCATCGGTCGTGATCTTGAGAAAGGAAAAGTCGCGCCAGCCGGCGTCGCAATGCAGATCCTCGATCTTGGCGATTTTCATGATTGTTCCTCCCGAGAGCCAACAGCATAGACCAGCCGGACGCGGGGTCGCGCCTCCCATTTGTCACGACGATTCACGGGCCGGCGGCGATTTGCCGATTGTTAATCGAGGGCGGGAGGCGCACGGCCTTGGCATGCGCTCCAACAAGCCGGTGAACATGGACATCGATCAGCTTCGCGGATGGGCCTCGGTCATGGACAAAGCCATGATCGCGAGCCTGGTCGCCACCATTCTGGCCCTGGCGGCGCTGGGCATCACGACCTTCCTGTCGTTCCGCTACGGCGCCGCTGTTCGCACTCACGAACAGGCCCTCCTCGATCGCTACAAAGGGATTGAGAGCCAGGCCGCGCAGCGCGAGCAAGACGCCTCGGCGGCGCGCGAGCAGGTGGCGACGCTCGAACAGCAAGTTGCCGCGGCGCGCGATCGGACGACGGCGCTCGAGCGCGAGATTTCGATGGCGCGGGACCAGGCAGCGACACTCGCGCAGGAAGCGGACAGATCGCGCGAGCGGGCAGCGGCTTTCGAACAGGCCGCCCGCGATGCGACCGAGCGTGCGACGGCGCGCGAGGCCACGCGCCCCACAGAGAGCACACGGACTCCGTTGTTCGATGCGGCTGAAATCAAGCGGCGTCTCGCCGACCTCGGCAAGCTGGTCAAGGATGCGACCGCCCGGCCGGCTGAGCCGGCGCAGGAACTGGCCCCGCAGCCCGTGCCCAAGCCGACACCGCCGTTTGTCGCGAGCCTGCAGAAGTTCGCTGGCACACAGGCTGCGATTTTCCTGCTGGGCCAGATATCCGACGCTCCGGCGATCGGGGCGACCTTGTCGGCCGATCTCGGCCAGGCCGGCTGGGCGCCGCAGACATGGACCTGGGGTGGCGTCAGCGGCATCTTCGGCGTCGTCATCCTCGTCAGGGATGGCAGCGACCCGGCCACGCACGAGGCCGCCTCCGCGCTTGTGGAAGCACTGCGCTCGGCCGGCTTCAACGCGACCAAGGGCGACTGGCCGGCGAACTGGGGCCGGTTCCGCGGCACGCTGAACGGTCCCCAGACACCCAGCCCGACCGACGCCGCCATACGAATCGTCATCGGAGAGAAGGCGCGGAACCCGTCTTGATCCCGGGCCCGCTCGGCCAGCCCATGGCAAAATGCCAGTTTTGTAGGCATCCTGTACTTCAGGATCGGAGTTATTGATGCCTCTTCTCGGCAAGGGAATGTTGCTCACGCTGACCGATGTGTCGGCGCGAGACGAACGAGATTACAACGAGTGGTACAATCGCGAGCATATCGACGATCGCATGAACCTGCCCGGGTTCCATCGCGGCCGGCGTTACGCCGCCGTGAACGGCAAGCCCAAGTATCTCGCGGTCTACGAGTGCGACACCGTCGCGATCCTCGGCACGCAGAACTATCTGCGAACGCTGGACCACCAGACGCCGTGGAGCCAGAGGGTCATGGCGCGCTTCACGCATTTCACCCGGCTGACCCTGCGCATCCAGGTCGACCAGACGCATGGCGTCGGCGCCGCCCTGGCGACGGTCCGCTTCGTGCCGAACCTGCACCGTCGCAAGGCGCTGGTCGAATGGCTCTCCACACAAGCCGTGCCGAAACTGATCGCGCGTCCGGGCGTGCTGGGCGCCGCGGTCGGCGAGAACGACCTCGAAGTGGTGCACGCGCCCTTGCAGGACAAGAGCATGGACCATCCGAGAGCCGACGAGTCCGAATGGGTCGTGCTTATCGAAGGCGCCGAATTCGCAGCCGTCAGCGCCGCGGCGCGTTCGCTATTCACGCCGACGCGCCTCAAAGCTTTCGGCATCGAGGCTGCACCGACGATCGGCACCTACCGCTTCCTGTTCGGCAACCAGCGATGACGTTTCTTTGACCCATCGTTGATCGCTCAATCGACTAGGGTCAGGACGTGTCCAATCAACGCATCATCTTCTGGCTGAGACTGGCGACCCTGATCGCCCTCTGCCTGCCCGCCGTCGATCTCGCCTGGCGCTGGTACACCGGCGACCTCGACCCGCGCCCCGTGACGCTCGCTACCCATGCGACCGGCGACTGGGCGGTGGCGTTCCTGCTGGTTTCGCTGGCGCTGACGCCGGCGCGCGCGATCTTCGACTGGATGCCACTGATCCATATCAGGCGCCGGGTCGGCGTCGCGGCGGCGCTCTACGCCGTCGCCCATCTCCTGATCTACGTCCTCGATCAGAAATTTAACCTGATCGTCGTCGCCTCGGAGATCGTGAAGCGCTTCTATCTTACCATCGGCTTCGTGGCGCTGGTCGCGCTGGTGGCGCTTGCCATCACCTCGACCAACGGCTGGCAGAAGAAGCTGAAGCGGAACTGGAAGCGCCTGCATTGGCTGGTCTATCCCGCCGTCGCTCTGGCGCTGCTGCACTTCTTCATCCAATCGAAGGTGAAGATCGGCGAGGCCGCCTTTGCCGCCGGGCTTTTCGCCTGGCTCATGCTGTGGCGCGTGCTGCCACCGCGTTTGCGCACGACCTTCGCCGGCCTCTTCCTGCTCGCCGTCGGCGCCACGCTGTTCACCGTCGCCTTCGAGGCTTCGTGGTATGGCCTCGTGAACAAGATCGACCCGATGCGGGTGCTCGCCGCCAATCTCGATCCCGAGTTGATCCCAAGGCCGGCGCAGAAGGTGCTGGCGGTGTCGCTGCTGGTGATCGTGCTGGCCGCACTTCGGCGCGGGTTCGCTGCGGCGACCCGGCTCTGGACGCAGCGCTATATCCGACGGACTATACCGACTTCCTGAACTGGAAGTGGGCATGACTCCGGACGAATGGACGGCCGTACGGCTGAGCCTTCTGATCGCCACGACGGCGACGCTCTTCAGCCTGCCGGTTGGCATCGCCATCGCCTGGCTGCTGGCGCGTGGGAAATTCTGGGGCAAGAGCGTGCTCGACACGCTGGTTCACCTGCCGCTGATCATGCCGCCGGTCGTCACCGGCTATCTGCTGCTCCTGTCGTTCGGCCGGCGCGGGCCGGTCGGCGGCTTCCTGGCCGAGGAATTCGGCATCGTCTTCTCGTTCCGCTGGACCGGTGCGGCACTCGCCTGCGCCGTCATGGGCTTCCCGCTTCTGGTGCGCGCCATCCGCCTGTCCATCGAGGCGGTCGACCAGCGCCTCGAGGCCGCGGCCGGCACCCTGGGCGCCAACCCGCTCTGGGTCTTCGCCACCGTCACCCTGCCGCTCTGCCTGCCGGGCATCCTGGCGGGCGCGATCCTAGCCTTCGCCAAATCGATGGGCGAGTTCGGCGCCACGATCACCTTCGTCTCCAACATTCCCGGCGAGACGCAAACCCTGCCGGCCCTGATCTACACGCTGACGCAGGTGCCCGGCGGCGATGCCGCCGCGATGCGCCTCACGCTCGTGTCGATCGCCATTTCCATGCTGGCGCTGCTCGGCTCCGAGCTTCTGGCCAAGCGCATCGGCGCACGGCGGCAGACGGCATGAGCCTCGACGTCGACGTCGATCACAAGCGCGGCAGCTTCCATCTCCAGGCGCGCTTCACGGCAGCGCCCGGCCTGACGGCGCTGTTCGGCCGCTCGGGCTCAGGCAAGACCAGCCTGGTCAGCATCGTCGGCGGGCTGATCCGCCCCGACCGCGGCCGCGTCTCGGTCGACGGACAGACACTCGTCGACACAGAACGCGGCGGCTTCGTGCCGGCCCACAAGCGGCGCATCGGCTACGTCTTCCAGGACAGCCGCCTGTTTCCGCATCTCAGCGTGCGCCGCAACCTGCTCTACGGCCGCTGGTTCGTACGCGGCACCGGCGGCGCAACGGCCGATCTTGGCGCGGTGGTCGAGCTTCTGGGCATCGGCCATCTGCTGGAGCGCAATCCCGAATCCCTGTCCGGCGGCGAGAAACAGCGCGTCGCCATCGGCCGCGCCCTGCTCGCAAGGCCCCGGCTGGTGCTGATGGACGAACCGCTGGCCTCGCTCGACGAATCGCGGCGCGCCGAGATCCTGCCCTATATCGAGCGACTGAGGGACGAAGCGGGCGTCCCGATCCTCTATGTCAGCCATTCGGTCGCCGAGGTGGCGCGGCTCGCCACCACGGTCGTGATCATGACCGAGGGCAAGGTGACGGCGGTCGGCCCGGTGCTCGACATCCTGCCGCTGGCCGATGCCACCGACGGCGGCTCGGTGCTCGACGCCCGGATCAGCCGCCACGACGAAGCCTTCCAGCTTTCGGTGCTGGAAAGCGCCGCCGGCGAATTGCAGGTGCCACGGCTCAGCGCCCCCGTGGGGGCGCCGGTGCGGGCTTATATCCGTTCCCGCGACGTGATGCTGAGCCTCCAGCCGCCCGAGGAAATCAGCGCGCTGAACGTGCTGGCGGGCAGGATCGCCGCCATCATCCCGACGGCCAATGCCCAGGCCGATATCCGCCTGGACTGCAACGGCGCTGTCCTGATGGCCCGTCTCACGGCAAAATCGGTCGACCGCCTGGCGCTGGCTCCCGGCCGGCCGGTCTATGCCGTCGTCAAGAGCGTGTCATTCGAACGCAGTTAACTGCGCTAGAGTGAGGGTGGGCACCGGGCCCACCAATGAAGCCTGAGGAAACCGAATGAAATCGATGCCGCTGCCGCTGACGCCGCGATTCATTACCTGGACGCTGGCAACGCTCGTGGCCGTCCTGCTGGGCCTGGCCTGGGGTTTCGATCCCAAATCGTGGTGGATCGGCGTCGGCTTCGCCATCGCCCTGTTCCTGACCCTCGTCGGCTTCTACGACTACTACCAGACCAGACACGCGGTGCTGCGCAACTACCCGATCGCCGCGCACCTGCGCTTCATCTTCGAGGCGATCCGGCCCGAGATGCGCCAGTACTTCTTCGAGGGCGAAAAGGACGGCATGCCATTCCCGCGCGACCGCCGCGCGATCGTCTACCAGCGCGCCAAGTCGATGCTCGACGTGCGGCCCTTCGGCACCAACTACGACGTCTATTCCGAGGGCTACGAGTGGATGACGCACTCGATCTCGCCGACGCCGGTCAGCAAGGATCCGTTCCGCATCACCGTCGGCGGACCCGACTGCACGCAGCCCTACTCCGCCTCGATCTTCAACATCTCGGCCATGAGCTTCGGGGCGTTGAGCGCCAACGCCATCCGCGCGCTGAACTCCGGCGCCCGCGTCGGCGGCTTCGCGCATGACACCGGCGAAGGCGGCTACAGCCCCTATCACCGCGAGGGCGGCGGCGACATCATCTGGGAGATCGGCTCCGGCTACTTCGGCGCGCGCAATGCCGACGGCACCTTCTCGGCCGAGAAGTTCGCCGCGGGTGCCGCCAATCCGCAGGTGAAGATGGTCGAGCTGAAGCTCAGCCAGGGCGCCAAGCCCGGCCATGGCGGCGTGCTGCCGGCCCCCAAGGTCAGCGAGGAGATCGCCCTGACACGCGGCGTGCCGGTCGGCGAGGACTGCGTCTCGCCCTCGCACCACACGGCTTTCTCGACTCCCATCGAGATGATGAAGTTCATCGCCGAGATGCGCCGCCTCTCGGGCGGCAAGCCGGCCGGCTTCAAGCTCTGCGTCGGCCACGAATGGGAGTTCATGGCGATCTGCAAGGCGATGCTGGAGACCGGCATCTATCCCGACTTCATCGTCGTCGACGGCAAGGAAGGCGGCACCGGCGCCGCGCCGATGGAGTTCCTCGACCATGTCGGCAAGCCGATGCGGCAGGGCCTGCACATCGTGCACAACGCCATGGTCGGCATCGGCGCTCGCCACCGGGTCAAGATCGGTGCGGCCGGCAAGATCATCACCGCCTTCGACATCATCCGGGCGATGGCGCTCGGCGCCGACTGGTGCAATTCGGCGCGCGGCTTCATGTTCGCCGTGGGCTGCATCCAGTCGCAGTCCTGCCACACCGACCGTTGCCCCACCGGTGTCGCCACCCAGGACCCGACGCGCCAGCGCGCGCTGGTCGTGCCCGACAAGATGGAGCGGGTGGTGAACTTCCACCGCGCCACCCTGCATGAACTCGCCGAGCTGGTCGCCGCCGCGGGCCTCGACCATCCGACCGACTTCAAGCCGATCCACATTTCTCGCCGGGTTTCCGCCAGCGAAGTGAAAACCTTCGCCGACCTCTTCCCGGCGCTGACCGAGGGCGAGCTGGTCTCGGGCACGAGCAACCCGCGCTGGCGGCGGGCCTGGGACATGGCGCACGCAAATTCGTTCCGCGCGACGGCCTGATCGGAGCAAATCTGTTGCGAATCCCCTTTGGTTGGCCCAGCAATTGGTCAACCAAAGAGGAAACGCCATGACCGCTCCGTTCGATTTCGCGCCCCTGCTGGCGCCCGGCACACCCGCCCCCGCCGCAAAGTGGAACGGCTTCCCGAAGTACAATTTCATCGGCGGCCACAACGACGCCGGCAACGTGCCCGTCCAGGCCCTGATCGATGCGGCGACCGCGGTGCTGAAGCGCGAGGGCGCGACGCTCGCGACCTACGGCCTGAACAGCGGGCCGCTGGGCTACAAGCCGCTGCGCGAGTTCCTCTCGGCCAAGCTCAAGGACCATGCCGGCATCGAATGCGCGTCGGACGAGATCCTGATCACCTCGGGCTCGATGCAGGGCCTCGACCTGATCAACAGCCTGCTGGTGACCAAGGGCGACACCGTCATCATCGAGCAGGAGACCTATGGCGGCGCGCTCACCAAGCTGAACAAGCTCGGCGTCAACATCGTCGGCATTCCGCTCGACCATGAGGGCCTGCGCCTCGACGTGCTGAAGCAGAAGCTGGAAGAGCTGAAGCAGAAGGGCATCAAGCCCAAGTACATCTACACGATCCCGACGGTGCAGAACCCGACCGGTGCGATCATGGGCGAGGCCCGTCGCGCCGAGCTGCTGAAGATCGCCGCCGAGTACGGCGTCATGATCTTCGAGGACGAGTGCTATTCCGACCTGATCTGGAGCGGCAAGCGCCCGCGCTCGCTCTATGCTATGGCCAAGGGCGAAGGCGTCGTCTTCATCGGCTCCTTCTCCAAGTCGATCGCTCCGGCGCTGAGGGTCGGCTACATCGTCGCCAAGTGGGATATCCTCGGCCGCATCCTCGGGCTGAAGCAGGACGCGGGCTCGGGCGCGCTGGAGCAGATGGTGCTGGCGGAGTTCTGCACGCAGCACTTCGCCAACCATGTGCCGAAGCTCAACAAGACCCTGTCGGCCAAGCTGCAGACCCTGCGCGAGGCGCTGGCCGAGCAGTTCGGCACCGACGCCGAGTTCGGCAATCCCGAGGGCGGCATCTATCTCTGGATCAAACTGCCCGACAACGTCGACACGACGAAGCTCGCCCAGGCGGCGCTGGCCGCCGGCGTGTCGCTCAATCCCGGCCAGGAATGGTCGACCAACAAGGAATATGCCCGCTCGCGGCTGCGGCTTTGCTTCGCCAATCCCGAGCCCGAGACGATCCGCAAGGGCGTCGAAGTGCTGGCCGAGGTCTGCCGTCGCGAGTTCGGCGTGCCGCTGCGCTCGGCCAACGTCGAGAAGAAGTAAGCCGCGGAGGCTTCCAATAGAAAGGCCCGGTGGATCGCTCCACCGGGCCTTTTCCTTTGATCGCCGCGACGACTACATCTCCTGCGGGACGATCACCATCCACGACACGCCGAACTTGTCGGCGACGCAGCCGAAGCGCGGCGAGAAGAACGTCTTGCCGATCGGCATCTGGATCTGGCCGTCCTTGGCCAGCGCCTCGAACGCCTTGTCGGCCTCGGCTTCGTTGGCGACGTTGAGCGCCAGCGAGAAGCCCTGGAAGTTGGTCTTGCCGTCGCTCCCCATGCCGTCCGAGCACATGATCATCGCGTCGCCGATATGCATGCTGGCATGCATGACCGCCTCGGGATTGACCTTCACGTGCTCCATGGCGCCCGCGTCGGGATTCTCCTTGAAGCGCATCAGCATGTCGACTTTGGCGCCCAGCTTCTCCTTGTAGAAGTTGAGGGCCTCCTCGCAGCGGCCGTTGAAGAACAGATAGGGTTGGATCGCCATGACTTCCTCCTCGGTTAAGGATTCTTCTCGAACTCGGTGTCGATCTGGATCTGGATCGGATCGGTGAAGAACGGCGCCAGGCCGTAATCCTGCGGATTGATGGTCGCAACGGCGTGCACGCCGATGCGTGGCTTGCCGTCGAACCCCTTGCCGGCACCGCCCAGCTCGACGTCGAAGACCAGGGGCTTTGTCTTGCCCATCAGGGTGAACTGGCCCTCGACCTTGCCGCGCGTCTTGTCGGTCGGCTTGAAGGCGGTCGACACGAAGGTCGCCTGCGGGAAGGCTTTCGACTTCAGGAAACCGTCGCCCGCCAGCTCCTCGGCGAAGCCCTTCACGTTGGTCGCGATCGAGGCCGTGTCGACCGAAGCGGAGAGCTGCGACTTCTCGATGGCGGCCGGATCCCAGGTGAGCGAGCCCTTTACGCGATCGAACCGGAACACGCTCTGCGAATAGCCGATATGGGAGACGCGCACGATCACCGCCGTGTGCGCTTCGTCGAGCGTGTAGGCGCCGGCCGTCGCCAGCGAGATGTCGCGCTCGCCCGCGAAGACACCGGGCGGCAGGGCCACGGGCGCCGGCGCCTGTGCCAGCGCCGCCGTGGATCCCATCGCCAGAACGATGGCGAGCATGCGCAGTCCGCGGGTCATACGATCCTCCTCGACAAGTGGGGGTTCACTTCTCGACGACGGTCTTCAGCTTCGCCAATCCAGCCGCGAAATCCCGGCCGATCATGTTGTCCATGTCCATGAAGGTGCCGATCAGCTTGGTCATGAAGGTGCTGGGACCGTACATCGCCCAGGTGACAATCGTCTGACCGCCCTTTGGTTCCACCGTGAGCTCCGCGGTGTTGTGACCTTCGAAGGGTTTCAGGAAATCGAGCTTGATCACGACCTTCTGGGCCGGCTTGGACTCGAGGATTTCCATGCGGCCGGAACCGACATTCTTGTTGCCGTCCCATTCGTAGACGGCGCCCTTGCCGCTCTCCGCGCCGCTGTAAGTGCGCTTCATGTCGGGGTCCCGCCCCTCGTAGGGCGACCATTCGGTCCAGCGCTTCAGCCCCTCGAGATAGGGGAAGATCTTCTCGGGCGGCGCATTCATCGCCGCCGAACGCTCCACACGGAACGAATTGGGCTTGGTGGCGGCGTAGACAAGAACGGCCGCAATCGCCACGACGACGACCACGCCGATGATGGCCAGGATCTTCAGCATGCTGTCCTCGTGTGGCTTCTTTAGTTAACCATTAAGTTAACACTTAAGACGATACGGCAGCGGGCGTCAACGCCGGACCTCGCCGGGCGCCGTTTACACAACTTTACCTTCGCGAGAAGAACGCGAAACCGGCGACCGGCACATTGTCCTCACGCGAAACGCACAGCCCAGCGTGGGAGACCGACATGACGACGCCGACCCTCAAGAGCATCCTGGCCCTGGCTTTCACTGCCAGCATCGCCTTCTCAGTTCCTGTGCGGGCCGAGACAGATGCGCCGGGCGTCATCACCGTCGTGGCGGCGCGTTACCCCGAGGCGCTGGAGCGTCGGGTCGACGAAGCCCTGACCGGCACCAATGCCACGCTTGACCAGAAGATCGAGATCGTCGGCATCATCGAAGCCGCGCTGCACGAGGTTCAGCCGCTGCGCGACCAGCGCGCCACCACCGACACCGCGCTGCGCGAGGCGATGAGCGCGGACAAGGTCGACCCGGCCGCGATCGAACGGCTGCGCAAGCAGCAGATCCAGTCCGTCGACACGGTGTCGAAGCGCATGACCCAGGCCATGACCGATGCCGGCAAGGTGCTGGACACCGCCCAGCGCCAGGCCTTCTACAGGAACTGGAGCGAGCGTCCCTTCGCCCGTCGTATCTAGAGTCGCCTCAGGCCAGCGCGAAGCCCTCGTAGCCGTTGGCCACGACCTTCTCGCAGGCCTGGATGTAGGCCGGCAGGCCGCCGATATAGGGCATGAACACGCGCGGCTTGCCGGGAATGTTGGCGCCGACATACCAGGAGCTGCAGGTCGAACGCAGGGTGATGTTCGACACGTCGCCGACATGGCCGACCCAGGCTTCCTGGGCCTCCGGCTCCGCCTCGATCACCGTCTTGCCCCTGGCCCGCAACGCCTCGAGACAGTCGGCGATGAAGTCGACATGCTGCTCGATCGAGGGAAGCATGTTGGTCAGCACCGAGGGGCTGCCCGGGCCGGTGATCATGAACAGGTTGGGGAAGTCGACGACCGTCAGGCCGAGATAGGTCTTGGGCCCCTCGTTCCAGCGCTCCTTCAGCGAGACGCCGCCGCGGCCGCGGAAATCGACCTTGAGCAACGCACCGGTCATCGCGTCGAAGCCGGTCGCCAGCACGAGGCAGTCGAACGTGTAGTTCTCGCCCTTGGCGCGCAGGCCGTCGGCGGTGATGCGCTCGATCGGCTCGTCGCTGATGTCGACCAGGGTCACGTTCGGCCGGTTGAAGGTCGCCCAGTAGCCGGTGTCGACGCAGAGCCGCTTGCAGCCGATGATGTTCTTCGGCACCAGCGCCGCAGCGGTCTGGGGATCCTTCACGACCTCGCCGATCTTGGCGCGCACGAAGTCGGCCGCGTGCTTGTTGGACTCGTCGCTCAGCAGCAGGTCCGAGAAGGACGCCATGAAGCCCAGCCCGCCGTAATCCCAGCGCGCCTGGAAGGCACGGTTGCGCTCCTCCTCCGACGTCTCGGCGGCCGAGGCGGGATTGATGATGAAGTCGATGCCGGCCGGCTTGGTCTTGGCGCGCTTGCGCATCTCGGGATAGCTCGCCTTCACCTGCCGCACATAGTCGGGATCGAGCGGCTTGTTGTGCGCCGGCACCGTGTAGTTGGCGGTGCGCTGGAACACGGTGAGGTGTTTCGCCTGCGCGGCCATCACCGGGATCGACTGGATGGCCGAGGAGCCCGTGCCGATCACGCCCACCGTCTTGCCGGTGAAGTCGACGCCTTCATGCGGCCAGTTGCCAGTGTGATAGGTCGGCCCCTTGAAGTCTTCGAGGCCGGGAATCTTCGGCGTGTTGGGCGAGGACAGGCAGCCCATCGCCGTGATGACGAACCTTGCCGTCACCGTCTCGGCCGCATCGGAGTCGCCGGTCTTTTCCGTCTCGACCTTCCACAGGTTGGCAGCCTCGTCGAAGGTCGCCTTGCTCACCTTGGTCTCGAAGCGCATGTCGCGGCGCAGGTCGTAGCGGTCGGCGACATGGTTGGCGTAGCGCAGCAGCTCGGGCTGGGTGGCGTAACGCTCGCTCCACTCCCATTCCTGCTCCAGCTCGGGCGAGAACTGGTAGGAATACTGGACGCTTTCCACGTCGCAGCGCGCGCCGGGATAGCGGTTCCAGTACCAGGTGCCGCCGACGCCCTTGCCGGCCTCGAACACACGCGCCGTAAAACCCTTCTGGCGAAGGCGGTGCAGCATGTACATGCCACCGAAGCCCGCGCCGATGATCACCGCATCGAAATCGATCGACATGCGTCCTCCAGAATTGCGAGAGCCGGTAGAAAGTCCCTGGTAAAATTAGTGCGGGAGAGGGCGTGACCGCGCAAGCCTTCCCGTGGCACCTCTTCTCGCGGAGAAGAATGGAATGGCCGAGAACGACTATCCGGCGAGCTGGTATGCCGCCACGCGAGACGAAACCCGCTACCGCGCGCCTCTCGCGTCGCAGGAGGAGGTCGATGTCGCCGTCGTGGGCGGCGGCTTCGCAGGCCTGCACACCGCGCGGTTGCTGGCGCGGCAGGGCAAGCGTGTGGCGGTGCTGGAGCGCCGGCGCATCGGCTGGGGCGCGTCGGGCCGCAACGGCGGCTTCGTCGGTCCGGGCTATGCCCAGCGATCCGGCGCGCTGATCGAGCAGCTCGGCCTCGATCACACGCGCAGGCTCTACGCTCAATCGCAGCGCGGCGTGGCGATCGTGCGCGACGCCATCGCCGAACTCGGCCGACCCGACATCCTGATGGGCCAGGGCAAACTCAGCGTCTCGCGCACCGACCAGGGCTCGGGGTTCGCCGACCGTATGCGCCAGATCGCCGATCAACTCGGTGCCGCTTTCGAACCATGGGACACATCGCGCGTGCGCGGCGTGCTCGCGACCACGCGCTACCATCAGGGCATCCACGATCCGACCTCGTTCCACATCCATCCGCTGAACCTCGCGCTCGCTTTGGCCGCCGACATCGAGCGGCAGGGCGGTGCGATCCACGAGGACACCGACGCCGTCGAGCTGACGCGGGACGGCAGCGGCTGGCGGCTGCGCTCGCCGCGCGGCGCCGTCAGGGCGCGCCATGTGGTGCTGGCCGGTAATGCCGATCTCGGCCGCGTCCAGCGGCGCATGGCCGGCGCCGTGCTGCCGGTCGCGACCTACGTGGCCGTGACCGACAAGCTCGGCGCCTGTCTCGGCGACGCGATCCGTTGGACCGGCGCCATCTCCGACACGCGCCGCGCCGGCGACTATTACCGCGTCGTCGACGGCGACCGGCTGCTGTGGGGCGGCCGCATCACGACCGACACGAACGAGCCGCCGCGCCTGCGCGAGATGATGCGTGGCGACATCCTCTCGGTCTATCCGCAGCTCGGCGACATCGGCATCGCCCATGCGTGGCCCGGCATCATGGGCTACGCGCCGCACAAGATGCCCCAGGTCGGCGAGATCGAACCCGGCCTCTGGATCTGCTCGGCCTTCGGCGGCCACGGCGTGGCGCAGACGGCGGCGGGCGCCGATGCAGTCGCGGCGGGCATCCTCGGCGATCCGTCCCGAGCGGCGCTGTTCAGGCCCTTCGGCACCGGCTGGGCGGGCGGTCCCGTGGGACGGGCGGCGACGCAGCTTGCCTACTGGGGCCTCCAGATGCGTGACTGGTGGGACGAGAAGCGTCAGGCACAGAACGCGGAGACGTTGCGGACATGACGATCGAACGGATGGGCGACTCGCCGAAACGGCGCGAGGATGCGCGGTTCGTCACCGGCCACGGCGCCTATCTCGACGATCTCAAGTTCGACGGCGTAGCGCAGGCCGTGATGCTGCGTTCTCCGCACGCCCATGCGCTGATCCGTTCGATCGACACGAAAGCGGCACAGGCAGCGCCCGGCGTGCTCGCCGTCCTCACCGCGGCCGATGCCACCGCCGACGGGCTGAAGCCGTTGCGCCCCTATGCCGAGGCGAACGTGCAGACCGGAGAGCCTTTCGCCTTCGCCCCGCAGCCGCTGCTGGCCTCCGACAAGGTCCGCTTCGCGGGCGAGCCGGTGGCGCTGATCGTGGCGGAGACGCACGCCCAGGCGCTCGATGCGGCAGAGCGGGTGATCGTCGATTACGAGATGCTGCCGGCCGTTACTTCGGCCGAAGCGGCGCGTGCAACGGGCGCGCCGCAACTCGCCGACGAGATCGCGAACAACACCTGCCTCGACTGGCATACCGGCGACACGAAAGGCGCCGCATCGGCCTTCGCCACGGCGGCGCATGTCGTCACGCTCACCCTCGACAACCATCGCATCGTGATGAATCCGATGGAGCCGCGCGGCGGCGTCGGCACCTTCGATCCCGCGACCGGCCGCTACACGCTCCACGTCTCCAGCCAGAACATCCACATCAACCGCAACTTCGTCGCCCGCTCGCTCGGCGCCGAAGCCAAGGACGTGCGCTTCGTGGCGCATGACGTGGGCGGCGGCTTCGGCGCCAAGAACTTCGCCTATGTCGAACACGCGCTGATCCTGTGGGCGGCCCGCCGCGTTGCCCGGCCAGTCAAATGGATCGCCAACCGCAGCGAGGTGTTCCTGTCGGACCATGCCGCCCGCGACATGCAGGCCGAAGCGTCGCTGGCGCTCGACGCCAACGGCAAGTTTTTAGCCCTCACGATCGCGAGCCTCGCCAATCTCGGCGCCTACATGGCAGGCGCGGGTGGCGGCGTGCAGACCTATCAGTACATCCACCTGCAGGGCTCGGTGTATCGCATCCCCTCGATCGCCCTTCACGTCGTGGCGGTCGTCACCAACACCGCGCCGATCGGCGTGACGCGAGGACCGGGCTTCGCCGAGGCGATCAACATCGTCGAGCGGCTGATCGATGCCGCAGCACGCCAGACCGGCTTCGATCGCGCCGAGCTCAGGCGCCGCAACATGGTGCCGCCCGAGGCGATGCCGATGACCAATGCATTCGGCTTCGAAGTCGATAGCGGCCACTTTGCCGAATCGCTCGACCATGCGCTGGCCCGCGCCGACTGTACCGGCTTCGACGCACGCCGGCGCGATAGCGAGCGGCGCGGCCGGCTGCGCGGCCTGGGCTTCGCCTATCACATCAAGGCGACTGGTGGCCCGCCCGACGAGAATGTCGACGTGCGCTTCGAGGTCGACGGCACGGTCTCGCTGATCACCGGCACGCAGCATATCGGCCAGGGCCACGAGACGACGTTTCCGCAGATCCTCGCCCACCGGCTGGGCGTTCCCAACGCGCGCATCCGGCTGGTGCAGGGCGACACCAACGCCATTCCCTTCGGCGGCGGCCACGGCAGCTCGCGCGCCACCTACATGGGCGGCACGGCGATCTGGCGGGCTTCCGACGAGATCATCGCCAAGGGCACGGCGCTGGCCGCCGACGCGCTCGAAGCCTCGGAAGCCGACATCCGCTTCGAGGACGGGCGCTTCGTCGTCTCCGGCACCGACCGCGCCATCGGCCTGATCGAGGTGGCCGCCCTCGGTCGCGACAAGGGCAAGCCGCTCGACACCTTCCATGCCTGGAAGCGCGAGCACATGACCTTTCCCAACGGCGCGCACGTCGTGGAGGTCGAGATCGATTGCGACACCGGCCGGGTCGACCTCGCCCGCTACACCGCGGTCGACGATTACGGCGTGCTGGTCAATCCGATGATCGCCACCGGCCAGGCGCACGGCGCGATGGCACAGGGCTCGGGCCAGGCGCTGCTGGAGCACGCCACCTACGACCGCGTGTCGGGCCAGATGGTGGCCGGCTCATTCATGGACTATGCCCTGCCGCGCGCCGACGACCTGCCGTCCTTCGACCTGGGTTTCAATCCCACGCGCTGCACGACCAATCCGCTGGGCGTGAAGGGCTGCGGCGAGGCCGGCGCGATCGCGGCCTTCCCCGCCATCGCCAACGCCATCCTTGACGCGCTGGCGCCGCTGGGCGTGAAAGGCTTCGACGGTCCGGCGAGCCCTTCGCGGATCTGGCAGGCCATTCAGGAGGCACGATGAAGCGCGAAGCACCGGCGGCGGCCCGCAACCGGCAACCGATCCTCGACGTGCTGCAGCCCCATCTGCCCGAGAAGGGCTTGGTCCTGGAGATCGCCAGCGGGACCGGCGAGCATGTCGTGCATTACGCCGCCGCCCGGCCCGGGCTCACCTTCCAGCCCAGCGACCCGGATGCCGGCGCGCGCGCCAGCGTCGACGACTGGGTCAGGACGCTCGGCCTGCCAAATGTCAGGCCGGCGCTGGAGATCGACGTCACCCGCGAGACCTGGCCGGTCGAGCGGGCGGACGCGGTGCTCTGCTGCAACATGATCCATATCGCCCCGTGGGAGGCCGCAGTGGGGCTGATCTCGGGCGCGGCGCGTCTGCTGCCGCCGGGCGGACTGCTCTTCACCTATGGCCCCTACCGTCGCGGCGGCCGGCATACCGCGCCCAGCAACGAGGCGTTCGACGCCGATCTCAAGCGGCGCAATCCCGCATGGGGCGTGCGCGACCTGGAGGCAGTCACCGAACTCGCCCGCGGGCGGGGCTTTTCCGGGCCGGAAATCGTCGAGATGCCGGCGAACAATCTGTCGCTCCTGTTCAAGCGAGTGTGACGCCGCTGGGCGGTGGCAATCGTGCATGGGATGCGCTAACGCTGGGGCCGGCCTCGCGGGGAGCATCGTCGGAAATATGTCGAATCGTAGCGATGAAGCCGTAGTTTTTGCAGTCACTGCAGGTAATGTCGCCAAGCCGCGCCGTGCGCTGCCGCCGCTGGTGACCATGGTCGCGCTGGCCGCTCTGGTGACGGGCTGCAAGCCCGAGAACAAGTTCCAGCCGCCACCGCCGGCCGAAATCAGTGTCGGCGTTCCGGTGAAACAGGAGGTGGCGCCCTTCGAGGTGCTGACCGGCAACACGGTGGCCTTCGCAACCGTCGACCTCGTCGCCCGCGTCGAGGGCTTCCTGACCTCGCAGAACTATGTCGACGGTTCCGAAGCCAAGAAGGGCCAGCAGCTCTTCGGCATCGAGCAGACGATGTACAAGGCCAAGGTCAAGGAGGGTGAAGCCCAGCTCGACGGCGCCAAGGCCACGCTGGCCCAGGCCGAAGCCGAGTTCACCCGCCAGGAGACCCTGCTCCGCCAGAACGTCTCCGCCCAGAACACCTTCGACAGCGCCAAGGCCAAGCGTGACAATGCACGGGCCAATGTCGAGAACGCCGAGGGCAACCTCACGATCGCCCAGACGAACCTGGGCTACACGACGGTCGCGGCGCCGTTCGACGGTATCGTCAGCAAGCATCTGATCTCGGTCGGCGAACTGGTCGGCGCCTCGACGGCCACCAAGCTCGCCACGATCGTCCAGCTCGACCCGATGTACGTCACGTTCAACATGAGCGAGCAGGACGTGCTGCAGATCCGCCAGAACCTGAAAGACCGTCGCATCGACGTCGAGGAGCTCAGCAAGGTCCCGGTCGAGATCGGCCTGATGAACGAGGAAGGCTTCCCCCACAAGGGCTTCCTCAACTACGTGTCGCCCGAACTCGACGCGACGACCGGCACGATCCTGGTGCGCGCGCTGTTCAACAATCCGACGCGGGTGCTCATCCCCGGCTTCTTCGTCAGGGTGAAGATCCCCAAGGGCCTGGGCGCGCAGGCGTCGCTGCTGGTGCCCAACCGCGTCATCGGCGAGGACCAGGCCGGCAAGTACCTGCTGACCGTCAACAAGGACAATGTCGTCACCCAGACGCGCATCACCACTGGCGAACTTCTCGCCAACGGGCTGCGCGTCATCTCGACCGGCCTCAAGCCCGACGACCAGGTCGTCCTCAACCTGAACGGCGCCGCCATTCCGGGTGCCAAGGTCGTGCCCAAGGTGACGCCCATCCCCGTTACGACCGACGGCACGCCCGCCGCCCCCAAGTGACCGGCCGGGAAACGCAGCCATGATCTCCGCGTTCTTCATCAACCGGCCAGTTCTGGCCAACGTCCTCGCCATCATCATCGTGCTGATCGGCGGCGTGGCCCTGGCGACCCTGCCGGTCGCGCAATATCCCAACGTCGTGCCGCCCACGGTCCAGGTCACCACGACCTATCCGGGTGCGAGCGCTGCCGTGGTCGTCAACGACGTCGCCCTGCCTGTCGAGCTGCAGGTCAACGGCGTCGAGAAGATGATCTACATGCAGTCCTACAGCACGGACTCCGGCACCTACACGCTCACGGTGACGTTCGAGATCGGCACCGATCTCGATTTCGCGCAGGTGCTGGTGCAGAATCAGGTCAGCGCCGCGCTCGCTTCGCTGCCGGCACCCGTTCAGGCGCAGGGCCTCGTCGTCCAGAAGAAGTCGACGTCGATCCTGCAGATCGTGTCGCTGACGTCGCCCGACCAGCGCTACGACGACCTCTTTCTCAGCAACTACGCCACCATCAATCTCGTCAACGAGCTCGCGCGCCTGCCCGGCGTCGGCAACGTCAACGTGCTGGGCGTCGGCCAGTATTCGATGCGCGTCTGGCTCGATCCGCAGAAGCTCTACGCCTTCGGCCTGACGCCCTCGGATGTAAGCAAGGTCATCCAGCAGCAGAGCCAGGACGTCACGGCGGGCCAGGTCGGCCAGCCGCCGGCCCCCAAGGGCCTCGACTTCCAGTACACGATCGACGTCGTCGGACGCCTCAGTACGCCGGAAGAGTTCGGCAACATCATCGTCAAGGCCGACCAGGGCAATGGCGGCCGCATCGTGCGGGTACGCGACATCGGCCGGGTCGAGCTGGGCGCCCAGACCTACTCCCAGACCTCGCACATCAACGGCAAGCCCAACTCCGGCATCGCGATCTACCAGCTCCCCGACGCCAACGCGCTCGA
The DNA here is from genome assembly GCF_058806575.1 of Reyranella sp. GW821-FHT12G01. Classification (NCBI taxonomy): domain Bacteria; kingdom Pseudomonadati; phylum Pseudomonadota; class Alphaproteobacteria; order Hyphomicrobiales; family Reyranellaceae; genus Reyranella; species Reyranella sp. GW821-FHT12G01. The sequence goes on along the minus strand of NZ_JBXAPV010000001.1, from coordinate 903,682 downwards.
CGTCGCCAAGCGCGTGAAGGCCAAGATGGCCGAGCTGTCCAAGTCCTTCCCGCCGGGCCTTGCCTACGAGGTGCCGTTCGACACCACGCGCTTCGTGACCGCCTCGATCCATGAGGTCTTCATGACCCTGATCGAGGCCGGCATCCTGGTCCTGATCGTGATCGTGATCTTCCTGCAGGACTGGCGCGCCATGCTGGTTCCAGCGACCACGATTCCCGTCACGATCATCGGTGCCTTCGCCGCCATGGCCGCACTCGGGTTCACCATCAACACCACGACGATGTTCGGCATCGTGCTGGCCATCGGCATCGTGGTCGACGACGCGATCGTGATCGTGGAGGGCGTGGCGCATCACATCGAACGAGGGATGACGCCGCACGACGCCTCGATCAAGGCGATGGACGAGCTGTTCGGCCCCGTCATCGGCATCACGCTGGTCCTGATGTCCGTGTTCCTGCCGGCCGCCTTCCTGCCGGGCCTCACGGGGCAGATGTTCGCCCAGTTCGCCCTGGTGATCGCGGCCACCGCGCTGATCAGCGCCATCAATGCCGCCACGTTGAAGCCGACCCAGTGCGCGATGTGGCTGCGGTCCGCGACGCCGCCGGAGAAGCGCAACATCTTCTTCCGCAGCTTCAACAAGGTCTACAACAAGCTCGAGGATGGCTATGCCTGGATCGTCGGCCACATGGTCCACCGTGCCGGCATCATGGTCGTCATCGCGCTCATCGCTGCCGGAATCGGCGGCTGGGGCGTCGCGCGCCTGCCGACGGCGTTCATCCCGAACGAGGACCAGGGCTACGTGATCATCGGCGTGCAGCTGCCCGACGGCGCCTCGCTCGAGCGTACCGGGGCCACGCTGCACAAGGCCGCCGAGATCGCCATGGCCGCGCCCGGCGTCGAGAACGTGGTGGCGCTGGGCGGCATGTCGGTGCTCGACAGCAACTCGTCGCTCGCGAACGCCGCCGTGTCCTACGTCATCCTCAAGGACTGGGACGTGCGCCTGAAGCAGCCCGGCCAGGACCTGCGCTCGATCGTGCTCGGCCTGATGGAGAAGCTGAAGTCGCTCGAGGACGGCCGCGCCTTCGTCATCGTGCCACCCGCCATCCAGGGCATCGGCAATGCCGGCGGCTTCCAGATGCAGATCGAGCAGAGGGACGGCAGCTTCGACTACACCAAGCTGCAGGCCATCACCGACACGATGATCCAGAACGCCAGCACGCAGTCGGCGCTGACCAACCTCGTCACCTCGTTCCGCGCCGGCGCACCGCACGTACGGATCGAGGTCGACCGCGTGAAGGCCGAGTCGCTGCGCGTGCCGGTCGGCGACGTCTTCACGACGCTGTCGAGCTACATGGGCTCGGCCTACGTCAACCGTTTCAACAAGTTCGGTCTCAGCCTGCAGGTCTATATCCAGGCGGACTCGCAGTATCGCACGCGGCCCGAGGACATCCTGAAGCTGCAGGTGAAGAACCTCGACGGCCAGATGGTGCCGATCGGCGCCATTGCCGAGCTGAAGCCGGCCCTCGGCGCGCCGCTGATCAGCCTCTACAACCTCTATCCGTCGGCCGCGATCGTGGGTTCGCCCGCGACCGGCTTCAGCTCGGGCGAGGGCATCGAGCTGATGGACCAGATCGCCAAGGCGATCCTGCCGCCCGGCACCAGCTACGAATGGACCAGCATGGCCTATCAGGAGAACATCGTCGGCAACCAGCTGATGTATGTCTTCGCGCTGGCCATCCTGCTGGTCTATCTCTGCCTCGCCGGCCAGTACGAAAGCTGGATCGCGCCGCTCGGCGTCATCCTCGCGGTGCCGCTGGCGCTGAGCGGTCCCGCCATTGCGCTGACCGCAGTGGGTCTCGCCAACAACATCTACACGCAGATCGGCCTGATGCTGCTGATCGCGCTCGGCGCCAAGAATGCCATCCTGATTGTCGAAGTGGCACGCGAGCGTCGCGCCGAGGGCATGGAGATCATGGAATCGGCCATCGATGCGGCACGCACCCGCTTCCGCCCGATCCTGATGACCTCGTTCGCCTTCATCCTCGGTGTCGTGCCGCTGGTGACGGCGACCGGCGCCGGCGCCAACTCGCGCATCTCGCTCGGCATGTGCGTGATGAGCGGCATGATCGCCTCGACCTGCCTGGCCGTGCTGTTCGTGCCGTCGTTCTTCACCGTGCTGCAGCGCTTCGAGGAGCGCGGCAAGGCCAAGAAGGCGAAGAAGAATACTCCGCCGCCTCCCGCCGAGGGCGTTCCGGCCGCTGGCGACTGAGGTCGCATCCGCCGATCTGCCGCCCGCGCCTCAGGCGCGGGCGATCTCGATGATGTCCTTGGCCAGGCGCCGGCTCTTCAGCGGCGCGGGCGTCTCCTCGAAATCGCCGCGCAGGATCTTCAGCGCCACGCGCTCGATCTCGATCTCGCGTGACGTCCGTACGCCCAGCCGTCTCAGGATCGGCAGAGGCGGACACCAGCCCTGCACCGCGTGCTGGAAGAGGAACGCCGTCACGGCGGCAGGCACGAACAGCCAGCGGCGATTGACGGCGCTTCCAAGGACGATCCCCAGGAGCGCCACCACCGAGGCATTCGTCTCGAGCACGCGCTCGATATCCCATTCGCGATCGAGCTCGCGCAGGCGCCGCGCGATCCTGAGCGGATTGCCGGCGCAATAGCGCAGGCGTGCGCCTGTCGCCGCCTCGATGCGGCTATTGACCGCCTGGGTGGTGTTGAGCGGGACGCGATTGATCGTAGTCGTCGCCATGGTCAGCCCCGCAGGCTGACTTGCGCGACCTTGTCCTTGTAGTCGGGCTTCGGATCGACGCCGAGCAGCATCTTGATTCCCGCGAGGACGTTCGAGGCATCGAGCCAGATCTCCGCGCGCTCGGCGTCCAGCCGCAGCAGCGCCAGCTTGGGGTCAGTCTTGCCGCCCTCAAACCAGGCGGCGATGAAGCGGTTCCACAAGCGGTCGATCACCGCCGGATTGTTGTCGAGCGTCAGCCCGCCATGGACCGTGGCGAACAAGTCGTGACCCTTCGACGAGAAGGTCGCGATGGCGCGGTTGCCCTGCCCCGATCCGAGTTTCTGGACGATGAGATTGTCCCGGCTCGTGAAGAACCAGATCGGGCCATGCTGTTCGCCATCGAGCTGCGCGGTCATCGGACGGGTGTGGCCATCCTCCACGCCGTCGAGCCCCAGCATCATGGTCATGTCGGACTTCAGGGCGGACCAGAACTTCTCTTCGATTTCCTTGGGCGTGGGCATCGTACTCTCCTGCGAAAATGACGGGACTCGCCGGCCAACGCGCGTGAAGGAAGGCCGTTGCAACGTTGCGCCGCCGTTTCCGTTGGGCCTGCGATGAGTGCGACCCAGCATCGAAAGCTGCGCACCGGACGCAGTGTCTGGCAAAGCCTTCCCGTCCCGCAGATCCCGGTGCAGCGCCTCCGCCGAGACCTCTCCTGCGACGTCGTCGTGATCGGTGCCGGGATCAGCGGCGCGCTGATCGCGGAGCGCCTGACCGAGGACGGCCTCGACGTCGTCATGATCGACCGTCGCGGCCCGCTGGCCGGCTCGACGACCGCCTCGACCGCCCTCCTGCAATACGAACTCGACGTGCCCCTCAGTCGCCTCGGCCGGCGGATCGGTCTCGCGCGGGCCGAAAGACTGTGGCGACGATCCAAACTCGCCCTCGATGCCCTCGACGAACGCCTGCACCGGCTGGGACTGGCAAAAGATGTCGCGCGTCGCAGCTCGCTCTACCTGCAGGGCGACGAACTGGATGCCGACGGCCTACGCGAGGAAGGGCAAGCTCGCCAGCGCGCCGGCTTCGAGGTCTCCTTTCTGGACCGAGGAGATGTAAAGCGCGCCTACGGCATCGCTGGCCGCGCGGCGCTGCTGGGTCACGGCAGTCTCGCCGCCGATCCGCGACGGCTCGCCTCCGGTTTCCTGCAGACCGCACTGGCCCGAAAGGCTCGCCTCTATGCGCCCGTTGAAGCAATCGAAATCCAGCCGCTGGCGTCGGGTGCGATCGTCCATACCGCCGGCGGCCCGTCGCTGCGGGCCAAGGCGGCCGTGTTCGCCACCGGCTACGAGATGCCCAAGGGCGTGCCGCGCAAGGGCCACACCGTGACGTCGACCTGGGCGCTCGCGACGCGGCCGCAGCCGCGCGCGGCGTGGCGCGACGAAGTGCTGATCAGCGAAGCCTCGGATCCCTATCTCTATCTGCGCATCGGACCGCAGGGTCGCATCATCTGCGGCGGCGAGGACGAAGCCTCGATCGACCAGGCCACGCGCGACGCGCTGATGCCGCAGAAGATCGCGTCACTGGAGGAAAAGCTCGCCCGCCTGATGCCGTGGGTTCGACCGCAGGCGGACTATGCCTGGGCCGGGAGCTTCGGTGCGTCGCCGACCGGCTCGCCCTCGATCGGCGCCGTGCCGGGCATGAGAAACTGCTTCGCGGCCCTCGGCTACGGCGGCAACGGCATCACCTTCTCGATGCTGTCGGCGCAGGTGATCTCGGCGGCCATTGCCGGTCAGGACGATCCCGACGCCGACCTCTTCTCATTCCGAAGAAAATTCTAGGACGCGGCGGACAGGATCTTCGCCAGCGCCTGGACGATCTGCTCGGGCCGGAAAGGCTTGTCGAAGAACGGCCTGTCGCCATGGCGCAACGGCATCAACGCGGTGGAGCGACCACTGGCGAAGACATACGGCACGCGCAGCGCCTGCAACGTGTCGGCGACCGGGAACACCAGCTCGTCCTTGTGCAGGCGGATGTCGAGGATGGCGGCATCGATCGCATGATCGGCGATCAGTGCGAAGGCGCCTTCGACGCTGTTCGCCGGTCCCACGGGCGTCGCGCCCGAAGCGAACAGAGTCGCCCTGAGGTCCAGCCCGATGGCCGGATCGTTTTCAACGATGAGGATCGTGCGACCGTCGAGAAGAGCCAAGAACGCGTACTCCAATAAGCCCTGCATGAACGCCAGGAAGAGCCTTGAGTTGCGCGGTCCCATGCAACCAAGGGGCCAGTTGCCCCGTTGGAAATCCGCACTGTCACGAGAGGATCATGGATGGTCGGTGCGGTCATTGTCGAGAACGGTTCGACGCCCGCGCGGCTTGTGATCTTCCACGTCAGATAGAGCGTTCAACCTGTCGCACTCGAGGAGACATCAAATGGGCCGCTCGATCCTTCTCTGGCTTCTGGGCATTCCGATTCCGATCATCATCCTGCTCGCCATCTTTTGGCGATAGGCGTTTGCCAAGCCTCCCTCGCGGAGGCAGTCTCCGCGCTGCTTGATCAAAGCAGCGTGTGGGAGTGAAAGAGATGCGGCGTCGGCACTATCTCGGTCTTGCGGCGTCCGCTCTCCTTCTTCCACGTCAGGTCTGGTCACAGGCCTATCCGTCCCGCCCGGTTCGCCTGACGGTTGGTTACGCGGCGGGCGGCGTGAACGACGTCCTGGCGCGGCTGATGGGCCAGTACTTGGCTGAAAAGCTCGGCCAGCCCTTCGTGGTCGAGAACCGCCCCGGCGCCGGCAGCAACATCGCGACCGAAGCCGTGGTGCGCGCGCCGCCCGACGGATACACGCTGCTGCTGGCCTCGACGGCCAACGCCATCAACGCCACCCTCTACGACAAGCTCGGTTTCGACTTCGCCCGGGACATCGCGCCGGTGGCAGGCATCTGTCGCGTGCCCAACGTGATGCTGCTCAATCCGTCGGTGCCGGCGACCACCGTTCCCGAATTCATCGCCTACGTGAAGGCCAATCCCGGCAAGGTCAGCATGGCCTCGGCCGGCAACGGCAGCCCGCAGCACGTCGCGGGCGAGCTGTTCAAGATGATGGCCGGCGTCGACATGGTGCACATCCCCTATCGCGGCGGCGCGCCGGCCCTCACCGACCTGCTGGCCGGGCAGGTGCAGGTCTATTTCTCCAGCGTCGCGTCGGCCATCCAGTACATCAAGTCGGGCAAGCTGCGCGCGCTCGCGGTGACGACCTCGACCCGCTCCGACCTGTTGCCCGATCTGCCGACGATGGCCGAGTTCCTGCCAGGCTACGAAGCCAGCCCCTGGTACGGGATCGGCGCGCCCAAGGGCACGCCGGCCGACGTGATCGCGAAGCTGAACGACGAGACCAACAAGGCGCTCGCCGATCCCACGATCAAGACCCGCCTCGTCGAACTCGGCGCCACGCCGCTGCCGGGCTCACCCGCCGACTTCGGCCGGCTGCTGGTCGAGGAGACCGACAAGTGGGCGAAAGTGGTCAGGATGTCGGGCGCGAAGCCCGATTGAGACAACACCGTTACAGTGAAGTTTTGATGGAGCAGAGCCCGGAAAGGGTATGGCGTCCCCGAGAGGATTCGAACCTCCGACCTCCGGTTTAGGAAACCGCTGCTCTATCCGGCTGAGCTACGGGGACACTTGGATTTAAGGCTGTGCCGACGTTCCCCTGGGGACCGTCGGTGGGAGCCTCCGTACTCCCTGTTTGCCTCATAGCCATCCTAGCACGTCGCGGGGACAGCTCGCCAAGACAGGATTTGGCCGGTGAAACCGAAGAGGCTCCGGACGTTAGAAACTGGTCTTCTTGCGGTTCCCGGTCTGCTGGCCGTCTTTGGCGCCTGAGTTGCCGACGGAGCGGGTCAGGTTCTTCAGTGTCCCCAGGACCTCGAGTTCAGGCGTCGAATAGACACGCTTGGCTGGGACGGGTTCGGCCTGAAGATCCAAGTTGTCGCCCATGGCTGGTTTGCCTCTCGAGAACTGTCGAAACCGCAGCTCGAGCCGAGTGGGTTACGGAGACTTGAGGGTTTTCTAGCTTATTCGTGGGTTGTTGGGGACTCCTGTTTGGAGGCGAACCTTATGCCATCGCCGCGAGGCGGGCGGCGTGGCGGTTGTGCTCAGCCACCGTACGTTCGATGTCGATGGTCACGACCTTGCCGTCGCGCACGATGGGCTTTCCGGCGACCACCGTGTGGCGCGCAGTCTGCGGGGCGCAGAACAGGGTCGCCGCGACAGGATCGGCCAGCGCGCCGGCATAGGCCAGGCTGTTGAGATCGAGCGCGAAGAAATCGCATTGCTTGCCGACGGCGAGAGAGCCGATGTCGTCGCGGCCGAGCAACGAGGCGCCGCCCAGGGTGGCGAGTTCGAGAGCCTGGCGCGCGGTCATCCATTCGCCGTCGCGGCTGGGGTCCGACGTCGGAATGGTCGTGTCGGGGCCTTCCGGAGGACGCAGACCGATCTGCAGGCGAGCCAGCAGCATCGCCTGACGCACCTCGCCCAGCATGTGGTTGCCGTCGTTGCTGGCCGAGCCGTCGACGCCGATGCCGACCTTCACGCCGGCGCGTCGGTACTTCATCACCGGCGCGATGCCGGAGGCCAGCCGCATGTTGGAGCACGGGCAATGGCAGGCGCCGATCCCCGCCTTCGCGAATTCGAGGATCTCCGCATCGTTCACATGGATGGCATGGGCGTACCAGACGTCGTCGCCCGCCCAGTCGACCGAGCGCATGTAGTCGACGGGGCGCATGCTCCAGCGCCCGAGCGTGTAGCGTTCCTCGTCGAGCGTCTCGCAGAGATGGGTGTGCAGGCGGATGCCGTTCTTGCGACCCATCGCCGAGGACTGGCGCAGCAGTTCGGGCGTCACGGAAAAGGGCGAACACGGCCCCAGCACGATCTGGGTCATCGAGCCCGGCGCGGCATCGTGATAGCGCGCGATCACTCTCTCGCAATCCTTCAGGATGTCGTCCTCATCCTCGACGCAGTCATCCGGTGGCAGGCCGCCTTTCGACTGGCCGAGCGACATCGAGCCGCGCGAGACCGCGAAGCGGATGCCGATCTCCTTTGCTGCCGCGATCTGGTCGTCGACGGCGCAGCCGTTGCGGAAGACGTAGGCGTGGTCGAACACCGTCGTGCAGCCCGACAGCGCCAGCTCGGCGCAGCCCACGAGCGTGGCGGTGCGGCTGGCCTCGGGCGTGCGCGCCGCCCACAGGCGGTAATGCGCCTGTAGCCAGCGGAAGAGATTGTTGTTCTGCGCGGCCGGCAGGGCCCGCGTCAGCGTCTGGTCGAGATGGTGATGGCCGTTGATCAGGCCCGGCAGGACGATGTGTCCTTTCAGATCCATGACAGTGTCGGCGGTCGAGGGCAGCGAAGCGCTGGGGCCGACGTTGCGGATGACGCCATCGACCGCGTAGAGCCCGCCTTCGGCGAGTTCGCGGCGTTGCTCGTCCATGGTGACGACGAGCGCGTTCTTCACCAGCAGCGTCGCCATCTTCCAGTCCTCCCCCGGACAGTCGACACATCGTTTCGCTTGATCTGCCTTAATGCATCGACCGTTTTGTTGCCAGTCGGAAGGGCCCGTATTACCGTCGCGCCAACAGTGCAAATGCAAGGCGGCGGCATGATTCGATGTGTTCGGATTTGGACGGGCGAAGACCAGAATTCGCATGTCGAAGAAGGCTGGATCGACCTGAAGCCCGGCGCCCATGGCGACCTTTTAAGCGGCAAGATCGACGTCACCAGCGCCTCGCTGCAGGAGACCGAGCCGGGCGGCACCTATGCCTGGCACACCGCGCCGGTCCGCCAGCTCGTCATTACCCTGGCCGGCACGCTCGACTTCAAGACCCGTGGCGAACAGCACTTTACGCTGGCGCCCGGCGACATCCTTTTGGCCGAGGACACGACCGGCGGCGGCCACACCTGGCGGCTGGTCGACGATCAGCCCTGGCGGCGTCTCTATGTCGTGCTGGGCAAGGATGCGCCGGTGCCGTTCAAGCGCGCCACCCCCTAAAGACCGCCGATAGGAGAGTTTCATGGCAGACAATCATACCGGCGACTTCGATGTCGTCCTGGTCGGCGCCGGCATCATGAGCATGACGCTGGCCACGTTCCTCAAGGAACTGCAGCCGCACCTCAAGATCCATATCGTCGAGCGACTGGAAGGCGAGGCCCAGGAGAGCTCGGGCCCGTGGAACAACGCGGGCACCGGCCACGCCGCCAATTGCGAGCTGAACTACACGCCGCAGCGGCCCGACGGCAGCGTCGACATCTCCAAGGCGCTCGAGGTCAATGTCGAGTTCGACATGTCGCGGCAGTTCTGGTCGTACCTGATCAAGAAGGGCGCGATCGAGGCGGCGCACACGTTCATCCATCCCGTGCCGCACATGAGCTTCGTGATCGGCGCCGACCGCCAGGCCTTCCTGAAGAAGCGCCACGCGGCGATGAGCGCCCATCATTGCTATCGCGGCATGGAATATTCGGAGGATCACAAGCAGATCGCCGAATGGGCGCCGCTGATCATGGAAGGCCGTGATCCCGCGCAGCCCGTCGCCGCCACTTACATGGTGACCGGTGCCGACGTGAACTACGGCATGCTCACCACCAACCTGCTGACCTATCTGCGACGCCAGGAAGGCTTCTCGATCGAGTTCTCCCAGCAGGTGACCGGCCTGCACCGCCGCACTGACGGCGGCTGGACGCTCGACGTCAAGGACGAGAAGGGCCACGGCAAGAAGACGCTGGGCGCACGCTATGTCTTCCTCGGCGCCGGCGGCGCGGCGCTGACTCTGCTGCAGAAATCCGGCATCCCCGAAGCCGACGGCTTCGCCGGCTTCCCGGTGAGCGGCATCTGGCTGCGCTCGGGCAAGCAGGAGATCGCCACGCGCCACATGGCCAAGGTCTACGGCATGGCGGCCAGCGGATCGCCGCCGATGTCCGTGCCTCACCTCGACACGCGCTATGTCGACGGCAAGCGCTGGCTGCTGTTCGGACCCTATGCCGGCTTCTCGACCAAGTTCCTGAAGCACGGCTCGATGTTCGACCTGCCGCTCTCGCTGCGGCCGGACAATCTCCTGCAGCTTCTCGCCGTGGCGCGGGACAATCTCCCGCTCGAGGAATACCTGGTCGGCCAGGTGCTGCAGACCAAGGCCCATCGCTTCGATGCGCTGCGCGAGTTCTATCCCAACCTCGACGAGAAGGACTGGGAGTTCGACGTCGCGGGCCAGCGCGTCCAGATCATCAAGAAGGACGTCGCGCGTACCGGCAAGCTGGAGTTCGGCACCGAGATCGTCTCCTCGGCCGACTCCTCGATCGTGGCCCTGCTCGGCGCCTCTCCGGGCGCCTCGACCGCGGTCTGGATCATGGTCCACATGCTGGAGAACTGCTTCCACCAGCAGCTCACCGGCCACTGGGTGCCCAAGCTCAAGGAGATGATCCCCTCCTACGGCCAGGACCTCAAGACCGACGCCGCGCTGGTCGAGCGTGTGCGCAAGGACACCGCCGAAGTGCTGGGCCTGCATACGGTCTGATGACCGACCCGCGGGCCCAGCTCACCGAGGCGCTCGACGTCCTGCTGCGCTTCGGCGCGATGTTGCTGCGCGCCGGCGACACCGCCTTCCGCGTGCGGGCCGCCATGGTCCGGCTGGCCCATGACATGGGCATCGAGAATCTCTCGGTGCAGGTCACGCTCGACGCCATGTCGGCCACCGCACGGCGCGGCAGCGAAGTCACGACGCTCACCTGCGACGTCGGCTCGCCGGGCATCAATGCCGATCGTATCGGGGCGCTCGAACGGCTGGCTGACTCCAGCACGCCCGGGCTGACGGCGCAGGCGCTCGCGAAGGATCTCGACGCGATCGAGAAAATGCCGGGACTTCATGCCCTGCCGACCGTGGCGATCGCCATCGGCCTCGCCTCAGCGGCCTTCTCCTATCTGAACGGCGGCGACCTGCTGGCAACTGGCGCGGCGGTCGTGGCCGGCGCCGTCGGCCAGGCCGGGCGGGCGCTGATGTTCCGCCGCAAGCTCAACCAGTACGCCGTCACCGCCGTCTGCGCGGTGCTCGCTTCGGGCCTCTATTGCCTGATCGTGTTCGGCCTCGCCGGGCGCGGTTTCTCGGCCACGATGGCCGTCGGCTTCATCTCGTCGGTCCTCTTCCTGGTGCCGGGTTTCCCGCTGGTCGCCGCCCTGCTCGACCTCGTGCAGCACCAGACCGTGGCCGGAATAGCGCGGCTCTTCTACGCCACCATGATCCTGCTGGCCGCCGCCTTCGGCCTGTCAGCGGTCACGGCAATCGCCGGCCTGACCGACGTATCGCCGCCGGCCGCAAGTCTCAGCTATGAGCCCGTTACGTTGTTGTTCCGCGCGCTGGCCAGCCTTGCCGGCGGGGTCGGCTTCGCCCTGCTCTACAACAGTCCGATGCGGACGGTACTGACCGTCGGCCTGCTCTCGCTGGCCGGCAACGAGCTCCGCCTCGCGCTGCACGATGCCGGGCTGATCCTGCCGGCTGCGACCTTCGTCGGCGCGCTGGTCGTCGGCCTGCTGGCGTCGCTGGGCAAGCACTGGCTCCATCAGCCGCGCATCTGCTTCACCGTGCCCAGCATCATCATCATGACGCCGGGCATCTTCGCCTTCCGCACCATCGTGCTGCTGAACGAAGGCAACGTGCTGGCCGCCGTCGAGTCCCTCGCCGGCTGCTGCTTCATCGTCGGCGGCATGGCCTTGGGCCTCGCCACCGCCCGCTTCATGAGCGAGCGGCGCTGGATCGTCGAGAGTTAGGGGCGCTCGCCCCTACTCCGTCGCGACATACGGATGGACCATCTTGGACGGGTCGACCACGCGGTTGAACTCGGCCTCGGTCACATACTCGAGCTTCAACGCGGCTTCCTTCAAGGTAAGGTCGTGGTCGATCGCGTAGTGGGCGATCTTCGAGGCCTTGTCGTAGCCGATGACCGGCGCCAGCGCCGTCACCAGCATCAGCGAGCGGTCGACATATTCCTTGATCTTCTTGAGGTTGGGCTGGGTGCCCTCGACCAGGAACTTGCGGAAGTTGGCGCAGCCGTCGGTCATCAGCGTGATCGAGTGCGCGATGTTGTAGATCATCAGCGGCTTGTAGACGTTCATCTCGAGATAGCCGCTGGCGCCGCCGAAGCCGACCGCCACGTCGTTCGCCATGACCTGCACCGCGATCATGGTCAGCGCCTCGGCCTGGGTCGGGTTGACCTTGCCCGGCATGATCGACGAGCCCGGCTCGTTCTCCGGGATGTGCAACTCGGCGAAGCCGGCACGCGGGCCGCACGACATCAGGCGGATGTCATTGCCGATCTTGTAGAGCGAGACGGCGAGCGTGCGGAACGCGCCCGAGAGCTGGACCAGCGCATCGTGCGCGCCCTGCACCGTGAACTTGTTGGGTGCCGTCACGAACGGCAGGCCCGTCAGCTTGGCGATTTCCGCCGCCGCTTCCTCGGCAAAGCCCGGCGCTGCATTGATGCCGGTACCGACCGCCGTGCCGCCCAGCGCCAGGCGATAGACGCCCTTCAGCGCATCCTCGATCCGCTCGATATTGTCGGCCAGCATGCCGGCATAGCCCGACCATTCCTGGCCGAGCGTGATCGGCGTCGCATCCTGCATGTGGGTGCGACCGATCTTCACGATGTCGGCCCACTCCTTGGCCTTGGCGTCCATCGCGTCATGCAGCGCCTTCAAGGACGGCAGCAGGCGCTCCTTGGTGTTGACCGCGGCCGCGACGTACATCGTCGACGGAAACGAATCGTTCGACGATTGCGACATGTTCACGTGGTCGTTGGGATGCACCGGCTTCTTCGAGCCGAGCGGCGTGCCGGCAAGCTGGCAACAGCGATTCGAGATCACCTCGTTCACGTTCATGTTGAACTGCGTGCCGCTGCCGGTCATCCAGACGTGCAGCGGGAACATGTCGTGATGCTGGCCGGCCAGGATCTCGTCGCAGGTTTCGACGATCAGCTTGTGCGCAGTGTCGTCGAGCCGCTTGCCGTCGTGGTTGGCATTGGCGCAGGCCTTCTTGAGCGTCGCGTAGGCGGTGATCATCTCGCGCGGCATCAGGTCCTTGCCGATGCTGAAATGCTCGAGCGAGCGCTGTGTCTGGGCGCCCCAGAGCTTGTCGGCGGGAACGCTTACCTCGCCGAGGCTGTCTGTTTCCTTGCGAACGTCTGCCACACGCCACCTCATCTGTTTGAGGTTGCGACACTAACGCAAACATTTTGCGTCGTCAGTCGTCGGATGACCGCCCACGCCGCAGGGATTTGACGGCGCCGTGACGCTTCTTGTCATCGACCCGCCGGCGCTTGGCGGCGCGGCTCACCTTGGTCTTCACGCGCGGCGCCGGCTTGTGGGTCGCCTCGCGGATCAACTCGATCAGGCGGGCGAGCGCCTCCTCGCGGTTGCGCAACTGGCTGCGCTGGCCCTGGGCCACCAGGACCAGCACGCCGTCACGCGTCAGGCGCCGTCCCGCCAGTCGCTCCAGCCGTTCCCGGACATCGTCTGGCAGCGACGGCGAACGCCGCACGTCGAAGCGAAGCTGGACGGCCGTCGAGGTGGTGTTGACGTGCTGGCCGCCCGGTCCGGCGGCTCGCACGAAGCTTTCCTGGATCTCGTCCGGGTCGATCGACAGCGAACCGGTGATCCGGATCGGCGCCGCCCCGGCCGTCGTCATTCCTTGCCGCCGGCCGTCCGCAGCATCGCCTCGATCGGCGCCCGGTTGTTCTGGCGCGCATAGGTCAGCGCCGTGCGGCCGGTGAAGTCGCGCATGTTGGGATCGGCCTTCTTGGCCAGCAGCATCTTGACGATTTCGGCATAGCCGCGCGTCGTCGCGATCATCAGGGCCGTCTGGCCCTGGCGGTTCTGCGAACGGACGCTGGCGTTGCGCCGCAGCAGGATCTCGATGATGTCGACATCGTTCTTCTCGGCCGCACGCAGCAGGGCGGTGTAGCCGTCGCGATCGACGGCATCGACCACCGCGCCGCCTTTCAGCAGGGTCTCGACCACGGGGATCTGGCCCGCCTGGACCGCCACGGTCAGCAGCGGCGTGCCGTTGTTCGCCGTCTGGTTGGGGCTTTCACCCCGAAGCAGCGCCTGGCGGACCTTCTCTTCGTCGCCGTCAGTCACCGACTTCACGATCTGCTTCTGGCCGAACAGGTCGGAGCTCGAAGCCTGCGCGAAGGCCACGCCGGCCGGCAGGATCATCGACAGGGAAAGAAACGTGCGTCGGATCATCACTTGCTCCTTCGGGTTTCCTGGTAACGCACCTCGATGCGGTCCCAAATCTGCGCCTCGAGCGAAACACCGTCGAAGCGGTTGATCTGCTGCAAGCCGGTCGGCGAGGTGACGTTGATCTCGGTGAGATACCCGCCGATCACGTCGATGCCGACGAAGATCAGGCCGCGCTTCGCCAGCTCCGGCCCGATCGTCTCGCAAAGCTCGATCTCGCGGTTGGTCAGCCCGGCCTTCACCGCCTTGCCGCCGACATGCATGTTGGAGCGCGCCTCGCCTTCGGCCGGCACGCGATCGATCGCACCGACCGCCTTGCCGTCGATCAGGATGATGCGTTTGTCGCCCTTGCGGACCTCGGGAAGATAACGCTGGGCGATCACCGGCTCGCGGCTGCGCTGCGAGAACATCTCCAGCAGCGAGGCGAAATTCTCGTCGTCGGGACGCACGCGGAAGACGCCGGCGCCGCCATTGCCGAACAGCGGCTTCAGGATGATGTCCTTGTGCTCGTCGCGGAACTCACGCAACGCGCGCGCATCCGACGTGATCAAGGTCGGCGGCATCACATTGTCGAAATGCGTGACGAACAGCTTCTCCGGCGCGTTGCGCACGCTGGCCGGATCGTTGACCACCAGCGTCTTGGGATGGATGTGCTCGAGCAGGTGCGTCGTCGTGATGTACGACATGTCGAACGGCGGATCCTGGCGCAGCAGCACCACGTCGATCGTCGACAGGTCGAGCATCTCGGGGGCGCCCAGGGTGAAGTGGTTGCCCTTCTCGCGGCGCAGCGTCATTGGCTGCGCGCGCGCCATCACCTTGCGGTCACGGAAGATGAGATCCGGCGGCGTGTAGTGCCATACCGTATGTCCGCGCCGTTCGGCTTCCAGTCCCAGCACGAAGGTCGAATCGCCGTCGATATCGATCGTCGAGACATGGTCCATCTGGATGGCGACGCTGAGCTTCATGGGCTGATCCTGATTGCGGGCTCGGGACGAAGGTCGACAGGGTTTCAGTTAAGGCCGCGGCGCAGTTCCTGCAACAGGGCCGAGGCGCGGCGACGCAGGCCGGCATCGCCGTCGAGCTGGAGGATGCGCTCATAGGCGGCGATGGCCGCCCGCCGCTTGTCGAGCCGCGCATTGAGCTGGCCAGCCTCGAACAGGAGCTCCACCCGGTCCGGCGCGATCGCCAGCATGCGGTCGAGCGAACGGGCGGCGCCCGGCCAGTCCTCGCGCTTGGCGAGGCGAAGCCGGACGTTGTTTTCCAGGCGCAGCAGCACGTCGCGGTCGGAAACAGGGTCGAAATGCCCCGGCGCCAGTTCGGCATCGGGTCCAAGGACCTGGCGCAGCAGCTTGCGCAGGTCGGCTGCATCGCGCACGGCCCCCTCGTGGAAGGGGTCGACGACATGCCGCGCACCGTCGATGCCAATGCGGATCAGGAAATGACCGGGGAAGGCCAGGCCCTCGGCCGCCCAACCCTGGGCGCGCGCCACATGCAGATAAAGGATCGACAGTGCCACCGGCAGGCCCTTGCGTCGCTCGATGACGCGCACGAGGTCCGCATTCTGCAGATCGTCGTAGGTCTCGCTGTCGCCACGATAGGCGTAGGAGCGCGCGATCACTTCGGACAGTGCTTCGGCCGAGTCCCCGCGGCGATGCACGAGGTCCGCGAGGTCGGTGGACATCGCCGTCACCTGCTGGCGGAAGGGCGCCAGCTCGATCGCCTCGGCACGCCCCAGCTTGCTCAGCAGGAAGCCCGCCTCGAGAAGGTCGATCCGTTCGCCGTCGCCAGCGCACAGATCCTTCAGCCGCGCCAGATCACTCGCCACGTCGTTCGTCACGCATCACTCCGGCGCTTGCCAGACGTCGGGCAGATGGCGTGGCCACACGCCACCGACCAGCACCGCATCGAAGCGCACCGAGCAGGCGGCATAGCGCGGATGGTGGGCGATGAACAGGCTGGCGGCGCGCGACACGCGACCGAACTGCCGGTCGCCCAGCGCATCGGCCGCCTTGATGAAATCGCCGCGCGCCTTCACCTCGACGAAGGCAAGCACGTTGCCGCGGCGGGCCACGATGTCGATCTCGCCCAGTCGCGTCTTGTAGCGGCGCATCAGGATCGAATAGCCGCCCAGCCGCAGCCGCCACACCGCACGCCATTCCGCGGTATGGCCCATGCGATAGGCCTTCTGGCGGGCCTGGATGGTCATGCCGCACCGCGCTTCAACTCGAGCGCGCGGGCATAGACGTCGCGCCGCTTCAGCCCGTAGCGCGCCGCCACCTCGGCGGCGGCATCCTTGACCGACGCGCCCGTCATGGCCTCGCGCAGCGCCTCGTCGATCGCGTCGGAGCTGCGCTCCGTCTCGGCCGAGGGCGCGCCGATCACGATCACGATCTCGCCCTTCACGTCGGGGTTCTTCGCATAGTGAGCGGCGAGCCGGGCGAGCGAAGCGCGGCGGACCTCTTCGAACAGCTTGGTGAGCTCGCGCGCCACGGCGGCCGGACGGTCGCCCAGCAGTTCCGCCAGGTCGGCCAGCGCCTCGGGCAGCCGGTGTGGCGCCTCGAAGAACACCAGGGTCGAGGGGATCGCCGCCACCTCGCCGATGGCCCGGCGCCGCTCGGTCTGCTTGGCCGGCAGGAAACCCGCGAAGAAGAAGCGGTCGGTCGGCAGCCCCGAGAGGGCCAGCGCCATCGGCACGGCCGAGGCGCCCGGCGCCGAGGTGACGGGATGGCCCGCCTCGACGGCGGCGCGGACCAGCCGGTAGCCGGGATCGGAGATCAGCGGCATGCCGGCGTCCGAGACCAGGGCGACCCGCTTGCCGTCGGCGAGGGCCCGGACGAGCCGCGGCTCGGACTTCTCCTGCGTGGCGTCGCTGTAGGAGACGGTCGGAACATCGATGCCGTAATGGGTCGCGAGTTTGGCGAACACCCGTGTGTCCTCGCAGGCGATCAGGTCGGCCGCCTGCAGCACGTCCAGTGCACGCAGGGTGATGTCGCGCATGTTGCCGATCGGTGTGGCAACAATATGCAGCCCCGGGGCGAGCGGCGGCGGTTTACGCGGGGGCTGCCCGTCGGTAGCTTGGGGCCGTTCGTCCAAGTTCATCTGCTTTCGATCGCCGGAGTTTCGCGCCGATGCGTAGGTCATTCATTGCGCTTGCCACTGCCGCCCTTCTCCTGGGTGCCTGCAGCGAGCCGCCCAAGACTAGCACGCCGGCCAAGCAATCGGTGACTGTTGCCGCCAAGCCCGGTTCGCCCCTCACGGCATCGGGCAAGGTGCGCATTGCCCTGCTGCTGCCGCTCAGCGGCCGCGCCGCGCCGATCGGGCAGGCCATGCAGCAGGCCGCCGAAATGGCCCTGTTCGACAGCGGCGCCAAGGAGCTGGCGCTGTCGGCCTATGACAGCGGCGAGAGCGCCGAAACCGCCGTCGAGGCCTATCGCAAGGCCAGCCTCGACGGCGCAGCCCTCGTGCTGGGACCGCTCTACGGCACGTCGGCAAGCGCGCTGGCCCCGCTGGTGAACCAGGGCGGCATGAACGTCATCGCCTTCTCCAACGACGAGCAGGTCGCCCAGCGCGGCGTCTGGATCATGGGCATCGCCGCCCCGCCGCAGGTCCGTCGCGTCGTCGACCATGCGCTCCAGTCCGGCATCCGCCGCTTCGCGACCTTCGCGCCGCAGACCACCTATGGCCAGCAGATGGCCCGCACGCTCGAGACCTATGTGACGACGCGCGGAGGCACCGTGGTCGGCAGCGAGTTCTTCGACACCAACGGCTCGGACATCCCGGCCCAGGCACGCCAGCTCGCCGCGTCGGCCAAGGGTGACGGCGGCAAGGTCGCGGTCCTGGTGCCCGTGGCGCCGCCCCTCCTTTCGACGGCGCTTGCCTCCCTCGCGACGAACGGTCTCGACGGCCGCGCGGTCCAGTTCATGGGCACGGGTTCCTGGGATTTCCCCGGCGTCGGCGCCGAAACGATGCTGCGCGGTGCCTGGTATGCCGCGCCCGATCCCGCGAAGCGCGCCGATTTCGAACGCCGTTTCGTCTCGACCTATGGTCGGCCGCCGCATCGGCTGGCGACGCTCGCCTATGACGGCGTGGGCCTTGCCGGCAACCTGGCGCGGTCGCGGCCGGGCGGCGACTTCTCGGCCGAGGCGATCACCAATCCCAACGGCTGGTCCGGCGTCGACGGCATCTTCCGCTTCCTGCCCGACGGCCGCTCCGAGCGGGCATTGGCCGTGATCGAGATCCAGGGCGAGCGCGGCGTGGTTATCAGCCCCGCACCGACGACCTTCGCCGGCCAGCCGACCAACTGAGATGGCCAATCTCCCTCGCGCTATCCTGTTCGACCTCGACGACACGCTGATCCGCGCTTACGCCCAGCCGGAGGAGGCGTGGACGCGCCTGCTCCATGTCTTCGCCGCCCATCTCGACGCCCACGACGAAGCGGCCATCGCGCGCGTGCGCGTCGCCGTCATGGAGGAAGCGCGCGCCTTCTGGAACGACCGGGCGGAAGCCGCGAAATGGCGGCTGAACATTCCCGGCGCCCGCCGCCTGTCGGTGCGCCGCGGCCTTGCGAAGCTCGGCCGTGAAGACGACGCGCTGGCCGATCGCATCGCCGACTCGTTCACCGAGTTGCGGCGCAAGGAATACCGGCTCTATCCCGATGCCCATGCCACCGTCGACGCGCTGCGCGACGCCGGCGTTCGTCTGGCCCTCGTCACCAATGGCGCGGCCGAGACGCAGCGCGCCAAGATCGAGCGTTTCGACCTCGCGCATCGTTTCCACCACATCCAGATCGAGGGCGAGTTCGGACAGGGCAAGCCCGAGCTCGGCGTCTATCGGCACGCGCTGGAGCGGCTGGGCGTCGCGCCGGAAGAGGCCTGGATGGTCGGCGACAATTACGAGTGGGAAGTCGTGGCACCGCAGGCGCTCGGCATGTGCGGCATCTGGTACGACCCGTTCGAGGCCGGCGTGCCGGCCCATGCCACCGCCAAGCCGACCCGTATCATCAGGCGGCTTGCCGAACTGGTGGAATAGAAAGCGCGAGAAGCGCTAGGTCGCGCCGTTGCTGGCGGGGCGCGGCGGCACGCCGATGGCGGCGCGGTCATAGACCGCCTTCACCTCGGCGCTGCGGCGACCGATCTCGTAGCGCAAGCCGGTATAGACGTTCACCGGGAACGGCATGTTGGCGTTGAAGTCGATGATCAGCACGACGCGCGTCTCGTCGGTCTGGTTCTTCACCCAATGCTCGCGCGTGTCGTCGAACACGAGCGGCACACCCTCTTCCCAATGGAAGTGGTGGCCACCGATCTCGATCCAGCACTTCTCCGGCTCGCTCGGCACGATCAGCGGATAGTGAAAGCGGATCACGCCGGCGGCAGAGCCCCGGTGCGGCTCGATCTCGGCGCGGCCGGCCAGGATGCTGAACAGCGCGGTATGGACGCCCGGGATGCGGTTGATGGCGGCGATCGTGTCGGGCACCGCCGCGGTGTTCTCGCTGATCTCGTGGCCGTAGATCTTCAGCAGGAAGGTGCGCCAGGCGCGGCCGGGGACGTAGAGATCGCGCGGGTGGACCTCGTGGAGCGCCGGGATTTCTTCATGGTGGCTGAGCAGGTACTGCAGGTCAGCCTTGATCTTGTCGTGGCTCTTCTTCAGCTCGCCCAGTACCGGAAAGACCCTCAGCGCATCCTCGGCCGCCAGCGGCAGCTTGGGCATGTTGTCGAGGATGATGTCCGCCATCTTGAGGTTGAGCTTCTCGAGCGGCTCCTGCGGGACCCAAAAGTGCTTGGTGAAGTAGAAGCGGCCCTTCTGTCCAACGCCTTGCGGCTGTTCAGCGTCGTGTGACTGATCCATCGTCGTCATGGCGGGAGCGATCCTACCTGCTTTCAGAAACCCATTTGCACGGATGGCGCAACTTCAATGCGCCTTCCTCATCGCATCGTGGCGGCATTTCTGAGACAAACACCGCCCCGATGCAAGGCGACCAAAAGCCCACCACGGCTTCGGCGGCATGTAAGAATGGATTATGGTGGGATCATGGAAATCAGGACGGATCGATGACTGAGCAAGCTGAGCCCGCCGGCGCGTCGCCGGAAGCCATTCGCGCCCATTACGACGTCGGAAACGAATTCTACCGGCTGTGGCTCGACGAGACGATGACCTATTCGTCCGCCATGTGGGAAGACGAGAACGACACCGCGCCTCTCGCCGACGCCCAGCGCAACAAGATCAACTGGCACCTGCGTAGCTCGGGCGCCGATCGCGCCACGAGCGTGCTCGATATCGGCTGCGGTTGGGGCGGCATGCTGCGCGCCGCCGTCGCCAATCGCGCTCTCGGGGCGCCGCCGCTGGCGCGCGGGGTCGGGCTGACCCTGAGCGACGCCCAGGCCGAACTGGCCCGCGCGGCGATCCGCGCCGCCGGTTCCCCGCCGGTGGAAATCCGCGTCGAGAGCTGGGCCGATCACCAGCCGGCCGAACCCTATGGCGCCATCATCTCGGTCGGCGCCTTCGAGCATTTCACCAAGCCTAAGGACGATTCGGCCACCAAGATCGAGATCTACCGCCATTTCTTCACCCGGTGCCGGGACATGCTGGCGGAGAACGGCCGGATGACCCTGCAAACCATCGCTTATGGCGATCCCGACGATAAGGTGCCGATCGGCCCGCTGGTCGAGGACATTTTCCCTGAATCGGAGCTGCCGCGCCTGCCCGAGATCATCGCCGCGTCGAACAATCTCTTCGAGATCGAGCGGTTCCGGAACGACCGAAACGACTATGGCCGGACCTGTGAGATCTGGGCCGCCACCCTCAAGGAAAAGCGGCCCGAGGCGATCGCCATGGTCGGCAAGGACCAGACGCGGCGGTACGAGCGCTACCTGAAGTTCTCCGCCTGGGGCTTCTTCTCGCACCGCCTGCACCTGCTGCGCTTCCGGCTGAAGCGCCGCTAGGAATTGCCATGACCACCCTCGACGCCTTCACCAGCAGTGTCTCGGCGGCTGAGCCGCCGGCCGGGGCCGGGCCTGCCCTGCAGGCCCTGTGGTGGGCGCGTCGGGGCGATTGGGGACAGGCTCACGAATGCGTCCAGGCACACGAGGGGGAGCGGGACTGCGACAGCGTCCACGCCCATCTCCATCGCCAGGAAGGCGACCTGTCCAACGCCGGCTACTGGTACCGGCGCGCGGGCCGGCCGGTGCCCGCTCTGTCGCTCGAGGAGGAATGGACCGCGCTGGCGACCGAGATGCTGGGCACTGGCTCGTAACCGCGCGGTCGCGAAAAAGTCACATCGACACCGGCAACAGCCCTTCAGGCTTCGGCGTTAGGCCTTTGAGGAGGCCATGCCATGCTGGGCGTCATCGTCGTCCTGATCATCTTCGCCGGATCCCAATGGGTCGGACACCGCGACACGCGCGGCATCTGACCTCGGGGTTTTGACGATCAGTCTTCCGGCTTCAACATCAGCCGCTCGACGCGACCACCCTTGACCAGGTGTGTGTCCAAGACCTCGTCGATGTCTTCCTTGGTCGGCACCTTGTACCAGATGCCCTCGGGATAGATGACGATGGTCGGCCCAAGCTCGCAGCGGTCGAGACATCCGGCATTGTTGATCCGGACGTTCTTCAGCCCCAGCGCCTTGGCCTTGCTCTTCATGTGATCGCGGAGCGCCTCGCCGCCACGCTCGGCACAGCAGCCGCGCGGATGGCCGGCCGGGCGCCGGTTGGTGCAGCAGAAAACGTGGGCTTCGTAGTAGGGCTTGGGATCGGCTGGCTTGTCACGCTGGCTCATGATCTTGGCCTATTCCTTCTTGGTCGATCCGCCGGTGGCGATGTTGGCGAGCTGGGACCAGAAGACCTGTTGCATCTGCTGCATCTGGTCCATGCCCTGCATGGAAGCCGGCAGCCAGGTCTTGAAGATGGTCTCGGGGTTCATGGCGCCGAGGCTGTTGCGCAGGCGCTCCTCGATTTCGCCCATGATGCGATCCTGCATGGGCTTGATGTCCGGCAGTCCCATGAAGGCGCGGGCCTCCTCGGGGGTGCAGTTCACTTCGACATTCACCTTCATGGGCCACTCCGTTTTGAGGAGCTTAGCATGCTATGACCGGGGCATGACGACCCCCTGGCTGGCCAAGAATCCGCGCGCCAAGCGCCCCCGCGAATTCGGTCGCGAACAGCAGTTCGTGATCAACCCCAACGGCATCCCCGAACTGTGCGAGGAGCTCAAGGCCTGCCCAGCCCACAAGCCGACGCCGCTGTACGAGCTGCCGGCGCTGGCCGCCCGGCTGGGCGTGGGCGAGATCCGGGTCAAGGACGAGAGCCAGCGTTTCGGCTTCGGCGCCTTCAAGGCGCTGGGCGGCGTGATCGCCGTCGCCAACGTGCTGAGCAGCGCGGTCGGCGACGCCTATCACACGACGCCTTCCTTGGAGAGCGTGATGAAGGGCGAGCACAAGGAGATCACCGGCAAGTTCGTTTTCACCGCCGCCAGCTCGGGCAATCACGGCCGCTCGGTCGCGGCCGGCGCCAAGTTGTTCGGCAATCGCTGCGTGATCTTCCTGCCGAAGTTCACCAGCGCGGAAAAGGAAGCCGCGATCCGCGCACGTGGCGCCGAGGTGATCCGCGTCGACGGCGACTACGACACCGCGGTCGCCGAATGCCGCCGGCAGGCCGAAGCCAACGACTGGACGATCATCTCCGATACGTCGTGGGAAGGTTACGACTCGGTGCCGCGCAGCGTCATGCGCGGCTATTGCGTGCTGGTGCATGAGGCCGCCGTCCAGCAATGGGGCGCGGCACCCACGCATGTCTTCGTGCAGGCGGGCGTCGGCGGACTTGCTGCCGCCGTGATCGGCTATCTCTGGGCGGTGTGCGACGAGCGCCCGATCTCGATCGTGGTCGAGCCCGAAAGCGCCGACTGCTGGTTCCAGAGCAACCTTGCCGGCAAGCCGACGCTGGCGAGCGGCGACGCCGACACGGTGATGGGCGGTCTCGCCTGCCGCGAAATCTCGCCCGTGACCTGGCCGGTCATCGGCGAGGCGGCCGACTGGTTCATGACCATCAAGGAAGATGCGGTGCTGCCGACGCGCCGCCTCTATGCCGGCCCGCTGGGCAACGATCCCGCGATCATCTCCGGCCCGTCTGGCTGCGCGGGCCTCGCTGGCCTGATGCGCGTCTGCACCGACGCCGAAGCCTTCAAGGCGCTGGGCCTCGGCCCCACCTCGCGCGTGCTGCTGATCAACAGCGAGGGCAATCTCGGCGAGCCGCTGCCCTCGTAAAGAACCGTCACTCGGGCTGGATACCCGCGGCCTTGATGCGCTTGCCCCAGACCTCGAGCTGCGAGGCCACGAAGGCCGTGAACTCGGCCGGTGTCGACGGCGCGGGCTGCATGCCGATGGCGACGATGCGGGCCTGCACGTCGGGCTTGGCGAGGATCTCGGTGACGGCGGCGGACAGGCGATCGACGACGTCCTTGGGCAGACCAGCCAGCCCGGAGAGGCCGATCCACAGCACCGTGTCGAAGCCGCTGTAGCCCGCTTCCGTCAAGGTCGGGACTTCGGACAGCGCATCGATGCGCTTGGCCGTCGAGATGCCCAGGCCCTTCACCTTGCCCGCGCGGATCTGCGGCAGCGCGGTCGAGAGATCGGCGACCATGAACGACACCTCGTCGCTCATCACCGCCTGCAGCGCGGCAGCGGGCGTCTTGTAGGGCACAGCCAGCCCCTCGAACTTGCCCAAGGTGACCAGAGTCGAGGCGCCGACCAGAGCCGTTGGCGTGCCGTAGCCGAAGGTGAGCTTGCCGGGATTGGCGCGGCCATGGGCGACCAGTTCGCCCAGCGTCTTCGCCGGCACGCCGGGCGAGGCGACGACCACCTGCGGGAGTTCGACCCAGCGCGAGATATGGGTGAAGTCCTTGATCGGATCGTAGGGCACGCTCTTGAACAGCCACGGATTGGCCGAGTGCGTGGCGCTGGCGTCGACCAGCAGGGTGTAGCCGTCGGCCGGCGCCTTGGTGACGATCGTCGTGCCGATGAAGCCCGAAGCGCCGGGACGATTGTCGATCAGCACCGTCTGGTTCAGCGCCAGCCGCATCTCGTCGGCCATGATGCGCGCGATATTGTCCGAAGCGCTGCCGGCGCCGAAGGGAACGACCAGCTTGATGAGCTGGTTGGGATAAGCCTGCGCCGATGCGGGCGCGGCCGCGAGCGGCAGCGTGGCGGCGAGGCCGGCCGTGAAGGCACGGCGTCCCAGGAAGTTCTTCATTTTCTCGTCCTCCGCTTTTCATTGCTTGCGACCGTCGCAATGACGTCGTCGTCCAGAGGCCGGATCGCCTCGATCAGCTTCGCACCGGCCTGCGCCATCGACTTGCTTAGGCGTTGATGCGGCGCGGCCATCAGGACCGCATAGAGATCGCCGTCGATCCGCACCGGCACGCCGACGGCCGCGGTCTCCGGATGATATTCCCGCAGCGAATGGTACCAGCCGCGCGCCGCCGAGGCCGCGATGCGCGCCGAGAGCGCCGCACGCTCGGTGACGGTCTGATCCGTCAACTTCGGCAGCGGCAGCTTGGCGATCAGCGCCTCGCGCGCCGCGATGTCCATCCCGCCCAGCAGCGCGTGGCCCGAGGCACTGCAATGCAGTGGCTTGGTCTGGCCAACCTCGGCGGTGTAGCGCGTGATCTGTCGCGACTCGACGATGTCGAGATAGAGCGCCTGAGCGCCGACACGCTTGGCGAACAGGATCGTCTCGCCGGTTTCGTCGCGCAGCGCCTCGAGCACGGGGCGCACGCGCCGCAGCACCTGGTCGCGGCTGCTGATCCGCGTCGCATCGGCCAGCCAGCGGGTCGTCGGATAATAGTTGCCGCCGCGCAATTGGTAGAGATAGCCGGCGCCCTCGAGTGTCTGCAGCAGCGCGAGGCAGCTCGACTTCGGCAGCTTCAGGATGCGCGCGATCTCGCCCAGCGATGCAGGCGTCGGATCGGCCGCGAACATCTGCAGGATATCGAGGACGCGCTGTGCGCTCTTGACGGTCACCGGCTTCCTGCAAGTTTACATATATGAACACTCATGCGTATACCTGAACAGTATTTGATGAACAAGGGAGTGAGTCATGGCGGCGCGTGACATGTCGCAATGGGAGACGCAGATCTCCGAGATCCGCAGCAACGAGCGCGAGGAGGAGATCGAGGTCCGCGGCCGCTCCCTCTCGGACCTCGTCGGGCGCGCCAGCTTCGCCGAGATGACCTACCTGCTGCTGATGGGGCGGTTGCCCGAACCGGGACAGGGCAAGGTGCTCGACGCACTGCTCGTCGCCTCGATGGAGCACGGCCTCTCACCGCCCTCGATGATCGCACGCTGCTTCGCTTCCTACGGAACCTCGCTGCAGGCCGCGATCGGCGGCGGCGTCATCAGCTTCGGCGAGAAGATGGGCGGCGCCGGCGAGTGGCTGGCCCAGCATATGTTCGAGCGCGTCACGACGGCGGCAAAGTCGCAGGCCGTCGACGACACGCTGCTGGAGAAGATCGCCGACGACATGATCGCCGAGACCCGCGCGCGCGGCGCCCGCCTCCCCGGCTTCGGCATCCCGCTGCACGCCCGCGACCCGCGCTCGCCCATGCTGCTCGACATCGCCCGCAAGGAAGGCGTCTTCGGCACCTATTGCAAGCTCGCCACGATCCTGGAAGGCAAGATCCGCACGAAGGACGGCGCGCCGGTTCCCCTCAATCTCGACGGCGTCGCGGCGGCGCTGATCCTCGACATGGACATTCCCTGGCGCGCGGCGCGCCTGTTCATCATCATGCCGCGCACGGTGAGCATGACCGCGCATTACCTCGAGGAAAATGCGCAGGACACGCAGTGGCGCCATCTGCGCGAAGAACAGATTCACTACTCGCGCGATTGACATAACCAGAGATAGTTGCACTTCCCCTTCAGTAACGCGCCGTGGTAGCACTTCCCTCGCCGGGTCAACCGGCAGGGGGAGAAACGCGAGAATGAACGTTGGTAAACTGGCGGCCATTGGCCGCCTGATGATGGCTGTCGCCTTGCTGGCAACGACGGCAGCCTGCGCAACCGTGGTCGGCGGCACCACACAGGACGTCTACGTCGACACCGAACCCAAGGGCGCCACCTGTACGGCCAACCGCCAGGGCGCCGCCATCGGCTTCATCAAGGCGACGCCCGGCAAGACGAACCTTCCGCGCTCCAGCCAGACCGTCACCCTGAGCTGCGACCTCACGGGCTACGAACAGTCGAACGAGGTGCTGGTCGCAAGCTTCACCGGCGCCACGGTGGGCAACATCCTGCTGGGTGGCCTGGTCGGCGTCGCCATCGATGCCGCCTCGGGCGCCAACAACAAGTATCCCGACCGCGTGATGGTCATCCTGACGCCCGCGAGCTTCCCGAACGACGAGGCGCGCGACGCCCACTATGCCGGCATCCGCCAGCGCATCGAGGCCGGCGCCAAGGCCGAGATCGACCTGATCAACACGCGCTGCAGCTCGACCAATCGCGAGCTCTGCACCATCGAGGCCAAGCAGATTTCCGACGCCCGCGACAAGGCGCTGGCCGATCTCGACAAGCGCCGGCTGGCCGCGAAGGTTGTGCCAGCCTGATATCCTTGTCTCGCTGCACGAAGCGACGCATCCTGCGGGGAGCAAGGTAATCCCCCGCAGGAGTTCGTTCGTGCAGCTTCAACTCAAGACCTGGCAGTTCGTCGAGGACTATCTCAAGACCAAGACCGGCATCATCATTCCGATCGGCTCGACCGAGCAACACGGGCCGACCGGCCTGATCGGCACCGATGCGCTCACCGCCGAGATGGTGGGCCGCGGCGTCGGCGAGAAGGTGGGCGCGCTGGTGGCGCCGACGATCTCCGTCGGCATGGCCCAGCACCATCTCGACTTCGCGGGCTCGATCACGCTCAAGCCCACGACCCTGATCGCCGTCGTGCGCGACAACGTGCTGTCGCTGGCCAAGCACGGCTTCACGCGCTTCTTCTTCGTGAATGGCCACGGCGGCAACATCGCCACGGTGACCGCGGCCTTCTCCGAGATCTATGCCGAGCGCTCGATGGAGCGCATGAGCAACCAGCCGTCGATCAAGTGCGCCCTTCGCAACTGGTGGGACAGCCCGGGCATCAAGCGCCTCAGCTCCGAACTCTATCCGACCGGCGAA
This sequence comes from Reyranella sp. GW821-FHT12G01, assembly GCF_058806575.1. NCBI lineage: Bacteria > Pseudomonadati > Pseudomonadota > Alphaproteobacteria > Hyphomicrobiales > Reyranellaceae > Reyranella > Reyranella sp. GW821-FHT12G01. Next base: position 876,532 of record NZ_JBXAPV010000001.1, on the reverse strand, counting down.
GGCAGCCATGCCACGGCCTCGGAAGTGGCGCTGACCTGGTACAAATATCCCGAGACGATGGACCGCCGCGTGCTCGAGCCGCGCATCGCGCCGAACGGATCCTTTGCCGACTCCGAGGACTATCGCCGCGCCTTCCCGGACGGCCGCATCGGCTCCGACCCGAGCCAGGCGACGCCCGAGCACGGCAAGCGCTTCTACGACACAGCCGTCGAGGAGGTGGCGCGCGACTACGAGGCGTGGATCGCCAGGTAAGCGACGCGCCCGCTCAGCTCCTGACCCTCTCGCGGTGCAGGATGTAGAGGCCTGAGCCGACAATCACGGCAATACCGGCAAGCGCCAGGGTGTTGGGGACCTCGCCCCACACCACGTAGCCGATGGCGAGCGCCCACAGGATCGACGAATAGCGGAACGGCACCATCACCGAGATCTCGCCGCCCGAGCGGAGCGCGATCACGAGGAACTGGTAGCCCATGGCGAGCAAAAGCGAGGACGCGATGAGATAGCCCCAGGCGTGCGCATCGATCGGTCGCCAGCCCTCGATCAAGGCCCAGATGCAGCCCACGACCGCGACGGTGATTGCCGTCGAGAAGGACACGACGAGGGTTGGCACGGCCGGCGGCAGATGGCGGGCGATGACGTCGCGGCAGGCGCTGAGGCAGGTGCCGGTGAGCGCTACCCAGGTCCAGCCGTTGATGTCGCCGGGCCGAGGCTGGATCACCAGCAGAACGCCCACGAAGCCCAGTCCGACCGCCGTCCAGCGCCGCCAGCGCACATCCTCTTTCAGGAACAGGACCGCGAGCACCGTCAGGATGAGCGGCATCGAGAGGTTGACGGCCGTAGCGATGGCGAAAGGGATCTGGAACAGCGCGATCAGGTAGATGATCGCCGCGGCTGCCTCCAGACCGCTGCGCAGCATGACCTTCGGATGCACCGCGTAGGAGATCTTGCGCCAGTCCCCGGTCGCCAGCAGCGCCAGCGTACACCAGAGCGTGGCAAACAGGCCGCGCACGCCGATCGCCTGGACCGACGGCATGTTCTCGGCGGCAAGCTTGATCAGCGCATCGTTGAAGATGAAGACGACGACCGACGCCAGCATCGCCACGATGCCGCGGGTGTTGTCGACCATGACCAGGTTGCCTTTCGGCTGATGAGTCGGCTGAGACGCCCGTTACTTGGCCATCTTTTCGATGAGCTTCCACTGCTCGGCGGAGACCGGCACGACGGAGAGCCGCGACTGGCGCACCAGGCCAAAATCCTTGAGCTTCGGATCGGCCTTGATAGCCGCCAGCGTCACCGGCGTCTTCACCGGCCCCAGCGCCTTCACGTCGACGGTGACGGCCTTGCCGGCCTCGTCGGTCGGATCGGGGTAGGCCGCCTTCACGACCTCGGCGATGCCGACGATCTCCTTGCCCTCGTTCGAATGGTAGAAGAAGCAATGGTCGCCGGGCTTCATCGCCTTGAGGTTCATCGCGGCCTGGGCATTGCGCACGCCGGTCCAGGACGTCTTCTTGTCCTTGACGAACTGCTCCCACGAATATGCCGACGGCTCGGACTTGATGAGCCAATAAGCCATTTCATTCCCCCCACTCATTCGCCTTCGCGGCGCAACGGTCGCGCCAGCAGCGCGCGGATCGCCTCGTCGAGGTCCGCGCCCCGATGCAGGATAGCATCGACGGCGGTGCATATCGGCATCTCGATGCCGAGCTTTGCGGCGCGTTCGAGGACGGCCGGCGCCGTAGCTGCGCCCTCGACGACCTGCCGCCGGCCTTCCATATAGCGCGCCAGCGACGTGCCTTTGCCGAGCGCGGCACCCAGCGAGCGATTGCGCGACAGCGGCCCGTGACAGGTCAGCACCAGATCGCCGAGACCGCTCAACCCGGTCAGCGTTTCCAGGTTGGCCCCCATGGCGAGGCCGAGCCGCGCCATCTCGGCGAAGCCGCGCGTGATGAGTGCGGCGGCGGCGTTGTGGCCGAGGCCACGGCCCTCGACGATGCCGGCCGCGATCGCCAGCACGTTCTTCACCGCGCCGCCCAGCGACACGCCGACGACATCGTCGGTCCAGTAGGGGCGGAACATGCCGGCAGCGAGCGCGGCCGCGAGTTCACGACCGAGCGCGGCATCGCTGGTGGCGATGCTGACCGCCGTCGGCAGGCCTTGCACCGCCTCTTCCGCAAAGCTCGGCCCCGACAGCATGGCGATCGACCGGCTCGGCAGGACTTCGGCCAGCACCTCCGGCATCAGCAGCCCGCTCGCGGCCTCGATGCCCTTGGCGCAGATCACCACCGGCGCGGCGCCCGGCAGATCGCGCACCACGACCCGCACGGCCTGGGCGGGGCAGACCAGCAGGATGGCGTCGCAGGCGGCAAGCTCCGCGAGATCGGCCGCGGCCTCGATGCCGGCATCGAGCGATTGGCCGGGCAGGTAGATCTCGTTGCGCTGCTGGCGCGCGATGGCGGCGGAAACGCTGCGATCGCGCGACCACAGGGTCACCTTGCGGCCGGCGCGGCGGCCGAGACAGGCAAGCGCGGTGCCCCAGGCGCCGCCGCCCACGACACCGATATGGGCGATCGCGCTCACAGGCTGAGATTGAAGGCGACGGAGATGCGCTGCGCGGTGCCGCGATAGGGCCGCACCTGATGCAGCACCCAGGCCGGGAACATCACAAGGCGTCCGGCCTTCGGCACGATCGTCTGGTTGGTGCCGACCGACAGGCCGCCGGGAAGCGCGAAGGCGAGATGCGGCGCGTACATCGCCGGCGCCGGCCCACGCGGGTCCATGAACTCGAGCTCGCCGCCCAGAGACGGATCGGCCGAGATGCCGCCGTCGTCGACATAGTAGACGCCCGACCAGTAGCTGCCGGGATGGGAATGGAACTCGTTGCCGTGGCCGCTGCGGTTGATGTTCGCCCACATGTTGGCCTGCCACGCGATCGAGACCGGATTGCCGGCACGATCGACAGTGCTGCGGTTGGCGATGTTGCGGGCGATCGCCAGCAGCTTGATGGCCGGCACGCCCGCCCACTTGTCGACGTCCCAGGTCGACTGCCAGCCGCCCAGGGTGCTGTGCGACTTGCTGGGCTGCTCGGCCTCGCGCTTCAGCAGTGCCGGAATCAGGGCGGCATTGAGCTGCGCGCCATCGGGAAGATCGATGACGAGGATCGGCGTCGGAAAGGCGGCGACGGTGTCGAAGGCGAGCGGCGCGTTGCTCATGGGAACAGTCTACACCCGATTGGCGGCGACGGGATCGAGCGGCCAGCGCGGCCGGGGACGGAAATCGAGCGCATCGACCTGGCCGAGGCGCAGCCGCTCGGCGCCGGCCCAGGCGATCATGGCGCCATTGTCGGTGCAGAGTTTGACCGGCGGCGCGACCAGCTTGGCACCGTGCGATGCCGCCACCTCTTCGAGCCGGCCGCGCAGGTAGACGTTGGCCGCGACACCGCCCGCCACGACCAGCGTGGATGACGGCGCTAGCGTCAGCGCATTGGCGCAGCGATCGGCGAAGACGTCGCCCACCGTGCGCTGGAAGGAGGCGCAGAGATCGGCAATGGCGCACGGATCGTCAGCCGGCAATTTCTCGACGGTCTGGCGCACTGCGGTCTTGAGACCCGAGAAAGAAAAGTCGCAGCCGGGCTTGCGCCACATCGGCCGCGGCAGCGCGAAGCGCTTCGGATCGCCGCCGACCGCCGCCTTCTCCACCGCCGGTCCGCCGGGAAAGCCGAGGCCCAGCAGCTTGGCGGTCTTGTCGAAACATTCACCCGCGGCGTCGTCGATGGTCGTGCCCAGCCGCGTGAAGTCGCCCGGCCCACGCACGGTGAGGAGCTGGCAATGGCCGCCCGACACCAGCAGCAGCAGATAGGGAAAGTCGACGGGCTCGGTCAGGCGCACCGACAGCGCATGACCTTCGAGATGATTGACCGCAATGAAGGGCTTGTCGTGCGCGAAGGCCAGCGCCTTGGCAGTCATGACGCCCACCATCACGCCACCGATCAGGCCCGGCCCGCCGGTCGCGGCGATGCCGTCGAGATCGGCCAGGCCGATTCCCGCCTCGTCGAGCGCCTGCGCGACCAGCCCGTCGATGCGTTCGAGATGCGCGCGCGCCGCGATCTCTGGCACGACTCCGCCGAAGCGGCGATGCTCGGTGAGCTGGCTGTAGACCGTGTTGGAGAGGATGCGGCCGACCGGCTGCGTCCCGGCCGGTGCTTCGATCACGGAAACGGCGGTCTCGTCGCAGCTCGTTTCGATGCCCATCACGCGCATGGCTGCCGCCTACAGGCTGAGATTGAACGCGATGGAGATGCGTTCGGCCGTGCCGCGATAGTAGCGTACCTGATGGAGCAGCCAGGACGGGAACAGCACCAGCCGGCCCGACTTCGGCAGCAGCGCCTCGTTGACGCCGCCCGACAGGCCGCCCTGCATCGCGAAGCCGAGATGCGGCGCGTACATGGTCGGTCCCGCCCCGCGCGGATCCATGAATTCGAGCGCGCCGCCCAGCGACGGATCGGCCGAGATGCCGCCATCGTCGACATAGTAGACGCCCGACCAGAAGGCGCCGGGATGCGTATGCGGCAGGTTGCCGTGGCCGCTGCGGTTGATGTTCGCCCACATGTTGGCGCGCCAGGTCACGGCGAACATGCCGGGATGCGGCCCGGTATTGGCCGTGCCAGAGCGGTCGGTGGTCGCCCGGTTGGCGATGTTGCGGCCAATCGCCAGTAGCTTCAGCGCCGGCACGCCGCCCCAGCGGTCCATGTCCCAGGTCGACTGCCAGCCACCCTCGTTGGACGCCTGGGTCCCGGGGTGGGACTTGGCGCGCTCCTCGATGACGCGCCGCAGGTCGGCATTGAGCGCCGCCGCGTCCGGCACGTCGTGGACGACGAGCGGCGTGGCGAACAGCGGGACGATCTCGAAATCCTGGCTCATGTTCGGCTCTATACGCCGACTTCTTGCCCGCCGGCACCCGGACTCGCAACTGCGCGGCGAAACGACAGGGGTGCCGGGTCTTCTGGCGTGGCGGAGCGACCTACGCTAGAGCAGCGCCCATGACCGTCCCCCTTCTTCGGCTCGGCACACGCGGCAGCCCTCTCGCCCTCACCCAGACCGGCCTGGTGCGCGATGCGCTGGCCAAGGCCGTCCCGGCCCTTTCGGCGCCCGGTGCGATCGAGATCGTGGCGATCAAGACCACCGGCGACGTGATCCAGGACCGCCCGCTCTCCGAAGCCGGCGGCAAGGGCCTGTTCGTCAAGGAAATCGAGGAGGCGCTGCTGCAGCGTCGCATCGACGCGGCCGTCCACAGCATGAAGGACATGCCGACGGCACAGCCGCCGGGCCTCGCCATTTCGGCCTTCCTGCCGCGCGAGGATGCACGCGACGTGCTGATCGCGGGCGACCTCGAACGCATCGACGCGCTGCCGCAGGGCGCCGTCGTCGGCACCTCTGCCCTCCGCCGCAAGGCGCTGCTGCTGCACCGGCGGCCCGACCTCCAGATCGTCACCTTCCGCGGCAACGTCGAGACGCGGCTGGCCAAGCGCGCCGCCGGCACCGTTCACGCGACCATCCTGGCGCTGGCCGGGCTGAAGCGGCTGGGCAAGGGCGACATCGGCACGCCGATTCCCGAGGCCGAGATGCTCCCCGCGGTCGGCCAGGGCGCGGTGTGCATCGAAGCCCGCACCGACGATGCCCGGACCCGTGGCTGGCTCGCCGCCATCGATCACGAACCGACCGCCGTCTGCGTGCGTGCGGAGCACGCGATGCTGGTCGTGCTCGACGGTTCCTGCCGCACGCCGATCGCCGGTCACGCGATCCTGACCGGCGGCGACCTGCACCTGCGCGGCCTGATCGCCCGCCCCGACGGATCGGAAGTGATCGAGACCGAGCGCCGCGGCGGTATCGCCGACGCGGCCGCGATGGGCCGCGACGCCGGCGAGGAACTGAAGCGCCGCGGCGGCCCGGGCTTCTTCGCGGAGTGATTCTTCTGCCTCCCTATTCAGATGGGGAGGTGTCGTCGTCCTACGACGACGGAGGGGTCATGAAGGGCCGATCTTCGGCGCTCCCGGACATTGCTGCGCAATGCCCTGCCGTTCAGCGGCCGAGCTTTGCTCGGCCATGACCCCATCGCCCCGTATGACGGGGCACTTCCCCATCTGAATGGGGAAGGGGTACTAAACTTTTTGGCAGACGAAGGCGTAGCCGGGGAACAGGTTCGACTTCTCGCGTTCGAGCTGTTCCCAGCGGAAAAGGTCCGACATCGTCCGTTCGGTGGGAAAGCGCGCACGATAGAGTTCGAGGGGGCCGGCATTGGCGGCCGCGCTCTGCGACGCGCCGACATTGAATTCGAAACCGAGGAAACGAAGCCCGCTGCCTTCGAGGAACGTGCGCAGCCGCGCGACCGTGAAGCGATGCTCCTGCACGTGGAAGCAGAGGTCGCGCAGCAGGCTCGCGCTCCAGAAATCCTCCCAGGCGGTCAGCGGCCGCAGCCGCCGCCATTCGCCGCTCATCACCTTGCGCCGAAACTCACGCAAGCCGTCGAGGGTCGGAGGCAGTCGCGCCATCTCGATGTCGCGCCGCGCCTTCACCACGAGCGTGCGCGCACTCTCGCCGTAAAGGCCGACGCGGAAGAATGCGCCCGGCCGCAACACCGAACTGATCGCCAGCAAGCCGGCCTTCGGATCGGCCATGTGGTGCAGCACGCCCACGCATTCGGCATGGTCGAAGGTCCGACCGAGCTTCGGCAGGTCGAGAATGTCGCCGCGTAAAAACTCGATGTTGTCGATGCCGTAGCGCGCCGCCATGCGCTTGCCGTAGGCGAGGCTGGCGCGCGAAAGATCGACGCCGGTCACCCGGGCCTTCGCATAGGACGAGGCGACGGTGAGCGGATGCTGGCCCGTGCCGGCGCCGGGCATCAGAACCTCGAGCGCTTCTCCCTCCAATTCGACCGGAGTCGCGTGCGGAAAATCACGCATCAAGGCGGCGCGTACGTCGACCTCGGGCCGGCGCGCGAGATGCGTCCACCGCGGATAGGGATTGGCCTCGTACATGGCCTGGACCGAGAGCGAGACCGAGTCGGTAATTGGCGAGATTTCGGGAATCTCTGCCTTCAGCCGCTCTTCCTCGACGACTTCGGCGCGCGGCGTCGAGGGCGGCCGGAACATCGCAGCCGCCGGACCCTCCGCGATCGCAGGATCGTCGGGCCAGACATATTCGTTGAGCCAGGCCTGTTCGGCGAGCGATGCGATCAGTTCGTCCGTCTTCGGCGAAGGATCGGCGGCGGCCAGCGCCTTGCGCAGCGCCAGCAGCTTGCGTTCGAGATCGGCGTCGCGATTGAGCGACTTGCGCAGGAATTCGTGCAGCAGGCGATCGTCGGCGAGACTTTGCGGATCGCCGTTGGCCGGCCAGCCCACGACGAGCTGGTTGGCGGCGCCCCAACCGACCGCATCCCAGTTCGCGCCCTCGTCGGCATAGGCTTCCAGCAACAATGTCCGAAGCTGCGCGTTGGGCTGTGTCGTGCGCGCGCGTTCGAGGATGGCGTCGAGGCCCATGCGCGCCTGCGCGTCGCGCGGCGAGGCCGCGAGCGCCTGGCGATAGGCCGACATGGCTTCGTCGAAGCGGCCGGCGGCGAACATCTCGTCGCCGATCGTGGAGTAACGATTGGAGGTCAAAGCTGGTCTTCGTTCGGTGGCCGATCCCTATAGCACGCCCTCCCGCGGCGTACTCGACCGCAACCGGGCCGGCCCCTAGACTTCGCCCCATGCACCCCGCCCTGCGCTTCCTGCTGATCCTGTGCGGCCTCGCGTCCCTGCTCGCTGCATGCGAGACGGCACCGGTCTCCGGCCGTTCGCAGATGATGCTGGTGAGCGAGAACGAGGAACGCGAGATGGGCCTGCAGGCCTATCGCGAAGTGCTGAACAAGGAACCGCTGTCGCACGACCAGCAGACCAATGCGATGGTCGAGCGGGTCGGCCGCCGCATCGCCGCCGCCGCCGAACGTCCGCCGCAGGAACTCTGGCGCGCACCGCGCTTCCGCTGGGAATTCAAGACCGTCGAGAAGAACGAGCCGAACGCCTTCTGCCTGCCGGGCGGCAAGGTCGTGGTCTACACCGGCCTGCTGCCGATCACCCGGAACGAGGCCGGCATGGCCGTCGTGATCGCCCACGAGGTGGCGCATGCCCTGGCGCGCCACGGCGCGGAGCGCATGAGCGATCAGATGGTAGCGTCGGTCGGCACTGCTGCCGCGGCCGTGGCCCTGTCGGCAACGGTGAGCGGCCGCAGCCGCACCTATCTGCCGGCGATGATGGCGGCCCTCGGCGCCGGCGCGACCGTGGGCTACATCCTGCCGATGTCGCGGGCGCAGGAATCCGAAGCTGACCGCATCGGCCTCGTGCTGATGGCGCTGGCGGGCTACGACCCGCGCGAGGCGATCGGCCTGTGGGAGCGCATGCGCGCCGCCAGTTCCGGCAAGCGGCAGGCGGAATGGCTCAGCACCCATCCCGCCGATACGACCCGCATCGCCGACATAAGGCGCTGGCTGCCCGAGGCCATGCAATACTACAAGCCGCGATGACCGACGCGATCGAGTACGACGCCACCGGGCTGCTCTGCCCCCTCCCCGTGCTGCGGGCCAACCGCAAGCTGCGCGAACTTTCGATCGGCGGCCTGCTCACCGTGCGCGCCACCGATCCGGCCGCCGAGGCCGACTTCCCGGCCTTCTGCCGCCAGACCGGTCACGAGCTGGTCTCCTCGACCCGCGAGGGCGAGGTGCTGGTATTCGTTATTAGGAAACGCTAGACGGCGGAAACGCCAGACGGCCGTTCGACAGACAAGAGAGAGTTCATGCCGCAGACGACCTTCAAGACGATCGATTCCACCGACATGTCGGGCAAGCGCGTGCTGGTGCGCGTCGATCTCAACGTGCCGATGAAGAACGGCAAGGTGACCGATGCCACGCGCATCGAGCGGGCGGCCCCCACGATCAAGGAGCTGGCGGCCAAGGGCGCGAAGGTGATCGTGCTCAGCCATTTCGGCCGGCCCGACGGCAAGCGTGTGCCGGAGATGACGCTACGTCCTCTCATCGAGCCGCTTGAAAAGGCGCTCGGCAAGCCCGTCGCCTTCGCCGAGGATTGCGTCGGCCCGCTCGCCGAGGATTCGGTGCGCAACATGAAGGCCGGCGACGTGCTGCTGCTGGAGAACCTGCGGTTCCACAAGGAAGAAGAGAAGAACGACGCGGCCTTCATCGACAAGCTCTCGCTGCTGGGCGACGTCTATGTGAACGACGCCTTCTCGACGGCGCACCGCGCGCACGCCTCGACCGAGGGCCTCGCCCATCGCCTGCCGGCGGTCGCCGGCCGCCTGATGCAGGGCGAACTCGAAGCACTCGACAAGGCGCTGGGCAATCCGAAGCGACCTGTCTGCGCCATCGTCGGCGGCGCCAAGGTTTCCACGAAACTGGAGCTGCTGGGCAATCTGGTCGGCAAGGTCGACAAGCTGATCATTGGCGGCGGCATGGCCAACACGTTCATGCATGCGCAGGGGATCAAGGTCGGCAAGTCGCTGTGCGAGAAGGACCTGGCGCCCACCGCGCTCGAGATCCTGGAGAAGGCCAAGGCCGCCAAGTGCGCCGTGCTGCTGCCGGTCGACGTGATGGCGGCAGACGAATTCAAAGCCAATGCCCCGCATGTCGTGGTCGATGCCGATGCCTGCCCCGACGACAAGATGATCCTCGACGTCGGCCCGAAGACGATCGCGCTGTACCAGAAGGAGCTGGCCGACTGCTCCACCGTGGTGTGGAACGGCCCGCTCGGCGCCTTCGAGATCAAGCCGTTCGACACCGGCACGGTCGCGCTGGCGCAGGACGTGGCGCGGCTCACCGCGACGGGCAAGCTCCTGTCGGTGGCCGGCGGCGGCGATACGGTGGCGGCGCTGGCCGCGGCTGGCGTCGAGGAGAAGTTCTCCTACGTCTCGACGGCAGGCGGCGCCTTCCTCGAATGGATGGAAGGCAAGACCCTGCCCGGCGTTGCAGCCCTGATACGGGCGGCGTAGCGTCGGCGCCATGAGCGCCCCGCCGACACAACCCGACCGCCCGCGCCTGCCGTGGGATCCGCCCGAGCATTTCGAGAAGCGGGTTCCCGAAGGCGACAATCGCGAGCGGCTGGTCTGCGGGCGCTGCGAGTTCATCCACTACCAGAACCCCAAGGTCGTCGCGGGCGCAGTGTGCACCTGGGAGGACAAGATCCTCCTGGCCAAGCGCGCCATCGAACCGCGCAAGGGCTTCTGGACCCTGCCCGCGGGCTACATGGAGCTCGGCGAGACGACCGAGCAGGCCGCCCAGCGCGAGGCGCTCGAAGAGGCCTGCGCCACCATCGAGATCGACCGGCTGCTCGCCATGTACAGCGTGGCGCGCATCGGCCAGGTGCAGATCATGTATCGCGCGAAGCTGATCTCGCCGGACATCGCCTGTGGCATCGAGAGCGAGGAAGTGGCGCTGGTCGACTGGGCCGACATCCCGTGGGACCAGCTTGCTTTCCCGACGGTGGTCTGGGCACTGGCCCACTTCCACGAGTCGCGCGACAAGGCCGACTTCTCGACCTACTCCAATCCGACCGACGACCTCGCCCGCATGTGGCCGCCGCGCAAGCCCGAGGGCGTCTAGCGGTCAGCTACCGCGTGCGAAAGGATTGTCGTCGCCGTCCCAGTAGCGCTTGAGCAGCGGGATCTGCAGGAAGGCGAAGACGAGCGTCAGCGGGAAGCTCAGGAACATCTTGCTGGCGATCCACGTCTCGGTCGGAAAGTTCCGCCACATCACCTCGTTCACGATCGCCAGCACGAAGAAGAACACCGTCCAGCGCATGGTGAGCTGATACCAGCCCTCGTCGTTCAGCTTGAAGGCTGCACCGAACAGCGGCTTCAGCAGCGGCTTCTTGAACAGCACGAGACCGCCGCCCAGGATGACGCCGAACAGGCAGTTCACGATGGTCGGCTTCAGCTTGATGAACGTGTCGTCCTGCAGCCAGATGGTGAGGCCACCGAACACCAGCACGAAGAAGCCGCCGACCAGCGGCATGATCGGCCAGCGCTTCTCCAGCAAGCGATAGCAGGGCAACGCGATCGCGGTCGCGACGATGAACACACCGGTGCCCCAGTAGATGCCCCAGCGGCTGTTGGCGGCAAAGAACAGGACCAGCGGCGCCAGCTCGAGCGCCGTCGCGTAGAGCTTGCGCATGCCGTTGTCGTCGCCGCTCTTCTCGCTCATGCCGGCAATCCCATCAATCCGCGCGCGAAGGCGCGGGCGTCGAACGGCCGGAGATCGTCGATCCCCTCGCCGACGCCGATGGCAACCACCGGCAGCTTGAACTTCTCGGCGAGCGCCACCAGCACGCCACCCTTGGCGCTGCCGTCGAGCTTGGTCAGCACCAGTGCGTCGACGGGCGACATGCTCTTGAAGGTCTCGACCTGGGCATGCGCGTTCTGTCCTGTGGTGGCGTCGAGCACCAGCAGGCAGGAATGCGGCGCCTCGGGATCGAGCTTGCGGATCACGCGCACGATCTTGGCGAGCTCTTCCATCAGGTTGGTCTTGTTGTGCAGGCGGCCGGCCGTGTCGATCAGCAGCACGTCGGTCTTCTCGTTACGCGCCCGCTCCAGCGCCTCGTAGGCGAGGCCCGCGGCATCGGCGCCGGTCTGCTTCGACACGACCGGCACGCCGGCGCGATCGCCCCAGACCTTGAGCTGTTCCACGGCGGCGGCGCGGAACGTGTCGCCCGCGGCCAGCATCACCGAGCGACCCTCGCCCTTATAAAGTCCGGCGAGCTTGGCGATGGTCGTGGTCTTGCCGCTGCCGTTGACGCCGATCACCAGCACGACATGCGGCTTGCGCGCGGGGTCGATGGTGAGCGGCACGGCGACGGGCTGCAGGATCTCGGCGATGTCGTCGGCAAAGGCCGCGCGCACTTCCTCGTCGGTGACTTCCTTGCCGAAGCGCTCCTTGCCGAGCTTGGCCACGAGCCGGCTGGCGACGGCGACGCCGAGGTCGGCCTGGATCAGTGCGTCCTCGAGATCGTCGAGCGTCTGCTGGTCGAGCTTCTTCTTGGTGAAGAGGCCGGTGATGCTCTCGGCGACCTTCTTGGTCGACTTCGACAGGCCCTCGCGCAGACGCGACAGCCAGCCCTTCTTCTCGACCTCGGGCTTCTCGACCTCGGGTTCCTTCTCGGCCACCACTTCGACGGGCGCCGATTGGACAAGAACCGTCTCGGGCTCCGGCGGCGGAGCGACCTGTACCTCCGGCTCGACCGCGATGGTCGGCTCTACAGGTTCAACCTTCTCGACCTCGGGCTCGACCGGCTTGGGAGTCTCGACGGCCGGAGTTCCGCGCGAGCGAAACCGCGCGAACCAGCCCTTCTTCTCGGGTTCCGTCTCGCTCACCGCGTCACCTCAGGAAAGCAGCGAGCGGTCGAGCTCACCCCGGTAGGCGAGCGCGATCCCGCCGGTCATCGACACATGATCGTCGCGCAGCCATTCGATGGTGAGCGTGCCGTGCTCGACGACGACATCGACCTTGCGGTCGGTCAAGCCGCGTCGCGCGGCAGCGACGCCGGCCGCACAGGCGCCCGAGCCGCAAGCGAGAGTGAGACCCGCGCCGCGTTCCCAGACACTGAGCTTCACCTTGTTCTTACCGATGAGCTGGGCCACGCCGACATTCACGCGCTCCGGAAAGAACGGATCATGCTCCAGCTTCGGCCCGAGTTCCGTGATCGGGATCGCAGCGAGATCGTCGACGAAGAAGGTCGCGTGCGGATTGCCGACATTGGTGCCGACCGGATCCTGCAATGGGCCGATGCCGACCGGCATGTGATTGGTGTCGCACGCCCTGGCGACCGGGATCTCGCGCCAGTCCATGCGCACCAGGCCCATGTCGACCGAGATCACCGGCAGGCCGTTGGCCCCGCGGCCGACCTTCTGCGATTCGAGCAGGCCCGAGATCGTCTGGATGGTCGCTTCCTCGGCCTTGAGTTCGTCCATCACCACCGAGGCAATGCAGCGCGTGGCGTTGCCGCAGGCCCCGGCTTCCGTGCCGTCGGGATTGTAGATGCGCATGAAGACGTCGGCCTCGCCCTCGGTCGGCGGCTCCAGCACGATGAGCTGGTCGCATCCCACGCCCAGGCGGCGATCGGCGATGGCGCGCCGGCGCGGCGGCGTCAGGTCGAGCTTGCTGCTCCGCGCATCGAGCACGACAAAATCGTTGCCCAGCCCGTGCATCTTGAGAAAAGGCGTTCCGGCCATGCGGCGCTATATGGCGGTTCGGCCGGGCCAGCGCAACGAGCGCGCCCGGACCTGCCCGGCGTGGGGCCCGCCGATTTCGCGCACATCCAAGGTCGCCATCCGCTTGGTGTAGATCGTGAGGTGCAGGATGCCGAGCGCCTCGTAGGGCATGGCCGGTTCGACGAACAGGCCGCGCGTGGCGTCCCAGGCCGGGGTCGCATGGTGGACCGGCCAATTGCAGCGGCTGGGCAGCGGCTCGCAGGCATACCCCCGGTCATAGACCAGCACGTTGAGCGCCACCTGGTCGGTCAGGTCGGCGGTCCGCTGCAGGGCACCGGCCAACAAGCCGGCCCAGCCCTCCCAATGAGGGGCGTCGGCCGCCAGGGCGAAGACGCCGGCATTGATCAGCGGGTAACGGACCAGCCGCTCCGCAATCTCCTTGCCAAAGCAGACCTCGAACGCCGCACCGTTGATCGTCGAGAATTCCTTCCACGCATGGCGATAGTGGCGCATCGAGCGGTGGATCTCGGGCGCCACGGCCAGCGCACGCGTCCGCGCAGCGGCGAGGAACAGATCGATCGCGTCGCCTTGCTGCACCCAGCAATCGCCGTCGATCCAGAGATAGAGATCGAACCCCGGAAAATAGCGCCGCAGGAACGGGCGCGCCGTCATCGCCTTGTAGCCTTCCGGCAAGTCCTCGCGGCCGGGGAAGTCGAAGTCCCATTCCGGCTCCACCAGGAGGGCGCCGTGCTTGCGACACCAGTCGCGCTGCTCCTCGGTCAGCCCGCAATCGAGCACGCCGAGCGCCACCCTCTGTCCCGCCTCCGTCGCCCGCAGCGAGGCAATGCAGTCGCGCATCAGGTCGAAGTACGGGGCGTCGCCGCCGGTGATGGCGATGGCTTTTTCGGGAGAGGCGGTCACGTCGCGAAGATGGCGTATCGACAGGCTTTGCGCCACAGTCCGCGCCAACCAACACCTCACACCAACCACCTCTCTGGGGGAACATATGGGCAAGCATGTCGACTACTACGTCTCGCTGAACTCGCCGTGGACCTATCTCGGTTCGGCGCGCTTCGATGCGATGGTCAAGAAGCACGGCGCGACGGTCACGATCTGGCCGGTCGATTTCGGCTCGGTCTTCGCCGTCTCGGGCGGCCTGCCGCTGCCCAAGCGCTCGCCGCAACGCCAGGCCTATCGCATGATGGAGCTGAAGCGCTGGCGCGATGTTCTGGGCGTGAAGACGACGCTGGAGCCCAAGTTCTTCCCCGCCAATGAGGTCCCGGCCGCCAAGTGCGTGATCGCGCTTCGTGAAGAGGGTCGTATGGCGGATGCCATCAAGGTCGCGCATGCCGTGCTGACCGGCCTGTGGGCCGAGGAGAAGAACAGCGGCGATCCCGCGACCTTGAAGGCGATCATCGACGGCTGCGGCCTCGACGGGGCGGCGGTGATGAAGGCCAGCGAAGCGCCCGGGATTGCCGAAAAGCGCGAGGCCTACACCAAGCACGCCATCGAGCAGGGCGTGTTCGGCGCTCCCTCGTTCGTCATCGACGGCGAGATCTTCTGGGGCCAGGACCGATTGGAGTTCGTCGAGCGCAAGCTCGCCTCCTGATCTCTCCGATCGGGGCCGCTCAGGAGCCGCTAAGAAGGGCGGCTCCTGCGACGGCGATCGAGTTGTTGACGATGTGCGCCACGATCGTCGGCACCAGCGAATTGGTGCGCCAGCGCAGGAAGCCGAACCAGAAGCCGAGCGGCAGCACCAACAGAATATGCACGGGCTCTGCGTGGGCCGCCGCGAAGGCCAGTGAGCTGAGAAGGAAGGCGACCAGGTTGCTCCAGCGGCCCGCCAGCCAGCCATAGAACAGGCCACGGAAGACGAGTTCTTCCGTGAGGGGGGCCAGCAGGGCCAGGATGCCGAGGGTCTGCAGTATCAGCGTGGTGCCCTGGAGACCTTCGGTAACCTGCTTCACGCCCTCCGGCTGGAGGCCGAGCTGGCTGACCGCGAAGGAGAGCACCGTGGTACCCAGCACGCCGAGCACGATCGGCCGCCAGCCGACCGGGCGCAGCCCCAGGGCGGCGGGCGCCGCCCAGCCCAGCGGCAGGACCGCGATCAGGAGGGCCAGCAGGCCGCTGCCGAAGAAGACGGTCAGCGCCACCAGATTGGTCCGGATCGGCAAAAGCCAGAAAATCGTCACCGCGATCAGGGGCGCGACGACCAGGAAGGCCAGCAGGCACCAGCCCGGAAGACGCCGGGAATCCTTGTAGATCAATGGGTTAGGCAAGCCGTCCAAGCGTTTTGACTCCTGACGCGGCAGGCTTTATACCCCGCCGGCTCAATCGGTCGTGCCGATTTACTAGGTTCCCCCTTCGGGGAGCTCCGCTGATCCGCGAAGGTTCGCGCATCGGCGCGATACGTCTTTGAGCGAACGGGAGCGCGATGTTCGAGGGTCTTAGCAAGCGTCTGGGCGACGTATTCGACAAGCTGAGGGGGCGTGGTGCGCTTTCCGAGGCCGATGTCGACGCGGCCCTGCGCGAGGTCCGGACCGCCCTGCTCGAGGCCGACGTCGCTTTGTCGGTCGTCCGCCAGTTCGTCGACGAAGTACGCCCCAAGGCGATCGGCGCCGATGTCATCCGCTCGGTCACGCCGGGCCAGATGGTCATCAAGATCGTCAACGACCATCTGGTCGAGATGCTGGGCGGCACCGTCGCCGATCTCGACCTCGGCGCCATCCCGCCGGTCGTCATCCTGATGGTCGGCCTGCAGGGCTCCGGCAAGACCACCTCTTCCGCCAAGATCGCCTATCGCCTGAGCCAGGGCCCGCAGGGCATGGCGGCCGAGATGTTCGGCGGCACCTTCTCGACGCGGCGCAAGGTCATGATGGCCTCGCTCGACACGCGTCGCCCCGCCGCGCAGCACCAGCTCAAGGTACTGGGCGAGCAGACCAACGTTCCGACCCTGCCGATCGTCCCGCTCGAAATGCCGCTCGCCATCACCCGGCGCGCGCTCGAGACGGCCAAGCGCGAAGGCTTCGACGTCCTGATCCTCGACACGGCGGGCCGCCTGTCGATCGACGAAGAGCTGATGAAGGAGGTCGCCGACATCAGCGACCTCGCCAAGCCGAAGGAGACGCTGCTCGTCGCCGACGCCATGACCGGCCAGGACGCCGTGAACGTGGCCAAGGCGTTCAACGACCGGCTGGCCGTCACCGGCATCGTGCTGACCCGCGTCGACGGCGACTCGCGCGGTGGCGCCGCGCTCTCGATGCGCGCCGTCACCGGTCGCCCGGTCAAGCTGATCGGCGTCGGCGAGAAGTTCGACGCGCTGGAGCCGTTCCATCCCGACCGTATCGCGTCGCGCATCCTCGGCATGGGCGACATCGTCTCGCTGGTCGAGCGCGCCGCCGAGACGATCGACAAGGAAGACGCCGAGAAGCTGGCGGCCAAGGTCCGCAAGGGCCAGTTCGACATGGACGACCTGCTCAACCAGCTGCGCCAGTTGCGCAAGATGGGCGGCCTGCAGGGTTTGATGGGCATGCTGCCGGGCGCGATGCAGGCCAAGGCCGCGATGTCCAAGGCCAAGATCGACGAGAAGCAACTCAAGCGCCAGGAGGCCGTCATCCTCGCGATGACGCCGAAGGAACGGCGCAATCCCGACCTGATCCACGCGTCGCGCAAGAAGCGCATCGCCAGGGGCTCGGGCGTCGAGGTGCAGGACGTCAACAAGCTGCTCAAGCAGCACGCCGACATGCTGAAGATGATGAAGCGTGTGAACAAGCTCGGCGAAAAGGGATTCATGCGCAGTCTCGGTGGCATGGGTGGGCCGCCGGGTTTTCCGCGCTGAAGGTTCGACGAAGTTAGACAGATCAAAAGTTAGACGAATCGAAATCGAAGAGAGGACTTGAGAGAATGATCGCAATCCGCATGACCCGGCACGGCGCCAAGAAGCGTCCGTTCTTCCACATCGTCGTGGCCGACTCGCGCAGCCCGCGCGATGGCCGCTTCATCGAGAAGCTCGGCACCTACAACCCGCTTCTGCCGCGTGACCATGCCCAGCGCCTGACGCTCGACAAGGAGCGCATCGCCCACTGGCTGAAGGTCGGCGCGCAGCCGTCCGACCGCGTCGCGAAGTTCCTGTCGCAGGCCGAGCTGATGAAGCCGCGCGAGCGCCGCGAGCAGACCAAGAAGTCCGCGCCGCGCGCCAAGGCGCAGGAGCGTATGAAGGCCGAGGCTGCCGCGGCCGCTGCCGCCGCGCCGGCCGCCGAGGAGACCCCGGCCACCTGATCGGGTGGTTGGTCTGATGAGCAAGGGTCGCGTCCTGCTGGGCGTCGTTGCGGCACCTCACGGGGTCCGCGGTCTGGTGCGCATCAGGAGTTACACCGAGGACCCGATGGCGATTGCCTCCTACGGCGCGCTGTCGGACGAGAAAGGGACGAAAGAGTACCGGGTCGAGGCGCTGAGCTCCGTAAAGGGCGCGGTGCTGGCCCGGATCGAGGGCGTAGCCGATCGCACGGCGGCCGAGGCAGTACGGGGTTTGCGGCTCTATGTGGAGCGCGAGCGCCTGCCGGAGACGGGCGAGCGGGAGTGGTACGAGGCGGACCTGATCGGGCTCGCCGCGGTCGACCGGGAAGGCCGGGATTGGGGGAAGGTCATGGCCTTCCACGATTTCGGCGCCGGGCGGACGATGGAAGTGTCGGGCGGTAACACATCGAGGCATTCGGTGATGCTGCCCTTCACCGACGACGCGGTGCCCGAGATCGACGTCGAGGGCGGCAAGGTTACGGTCAATCCGCCGGCAGGTCTGCTGACGGGTGGGCCGGCGAAGGAGGAGTAGGAGACGGTGTGGCGCGCGACAGCGCTGACGCTCTTCCCGGAGATGTTTCCGGGCCCGCTGGGTGAGAGCCTGGCTGGCCGGGCGCTACGGGAGGGTGTGTGGTCGCTGGAGGCCGTCGACATCAGGCGGTTTGCCAAGGATCGCCATGGCACGGTGGACGATGCGCCCTTCGGGGGCGGCGCCGGCATGGTGATGAAGCCCGACGTACTGTCGGCGGCGATCGAGTCGGTCGCGCAGCCGGGGGTGCCGAAGGTTCTGCTCTCGCCAAGGGGCGCGCCGTTCAGTCAGGCGCGCGGGCGGGAGCTGGCGGCGGGACCGGGCGTGTTGCTGGTGTGCGGGCGGTTCGAGGGCGTCGACGAGAGGGTCATCGAGGCCCAGGCGCTGGAAGAGATTTCGGTCGG
Source organism: Reyranella sp. GW821-FHT12G01 (assembly GCF_058806575.1). Classification (NCBI taxonomy): domain Bacteria; kingdom Pseudomonadati; phylum Pseudomonadota; class Alphaproteobacteria; order Hyphomicrobiales; family Reyranellaceae; genus Reyranella; species Reyranella sp. GW821-FHT12G01. Next base: position 858,062 of record NZ_JBXAPV010000001.1, on the reverse strand, counting down.
TGATTTCGTGCTTTCGGGCGGCGAGATCGCGGCCATGGCGATGATGGATTGTTGCGTGCGGCTGCTGCCCGGTGTGATGGGCGCGGCCGAGTCGGCGAGTGAGGAGAGTTTCGAGGACGGATTGTTGGAGTACCCGCACTACACCCGGCCCGCGACCTGGGCGGGGCCCGACGGAATCGAACGGCGCGTGCCGGAGGTTCTGGTCTCGGGTCACCACGGCAAGGTCGCCGAATGGCGGATGAAGCAGCGGGAAGAGATCACGCGGAGGCGGCGACCCGATCTTTGGGCCCGTCGCCGGACCGCGGCGGGAAACGATAAGAAGTGACGAAAGGATACAGGCGATGAACATTCTCGACGCGATCGGCCAGACGACGATCGACAAGGTGCAGGACGAGCGTCCGGTGCCGTATTTCGAATCGGGCGATACCCTCAAGGTGCACGTGAAGGTGCAGGAAGGTAATCGCGAGCGCATTCAGGTCTACGAAGGCCTGTGCATCGGCCGCAAGAACGCCGGCGTGAACTCGTCGTTCACCGTGCGCAAGATCAGCTTCGGCGAAGGCGTGGAGCGCGTGTTCCCGCTGTACAGCCCGAACATCTGGGAAATCGAAGTCGTCCGTAAGGGCGTCGTGCGCCGCGCCAAGCTCTACTACCTGCGCGACCTGCGCGGTAAGGCGAGCCGCATCGCCGAGGACACCGAGGCCCAGCGCGAACTGCTCGCCACGCAGGCCGAGGAGGCTCTCAAGCGTCCGCGCCGCGAGAAGCTCAAGAAGGAAAAGCCCAAGGAAGAAAAGGGTGTCCGCAACGCCAAGGGCGGCGGAAAGAAGTAGGTCCACCATGGCGTTCCGCAAGAAGTCGGCCACCCCGCCGGCGCCGCCGCCGCCTCCGCGGACCCTGTTCGAGAAGATCTGGGACAGCCACGTCGTCCATCGTCAGGACGACGGGACCTGTGTCATCTACATCGACCGTCATCTCGTTCACGAAGTGACGAGCCCGCAGGCCTTCGAGGGCCTGCGTATGGCGGGACGGCCGGTGCGCCGCCCCGACGCCACCATCGCGGTCGCCGACCACAACACGCCGACCACCGACTTCAGCCAGGGCATCGAGGACGAGGAGTCGCGCGTCCAGGTCGAGACGCTCGAGAAGAACGTCGCCGAGTTCAAGGTGCCGTACTTCGACCTGAACGATCCGCGTCGCGGCATCGTGCACGTGATCGGCCCCGAGCAGGGCCTGACCCTGCCCGGCATGACGATCGTGTGCGGCGACAGCCACACCTCGACGCATGGCGCGTTCGGCGCGCTGGCCTTCGGCATCGGCACCTCCGAGGTCGAGCACGTGCTCGCCACGCAGACGCTGATCCAGAAGCCGGCGAAGAACATGCGCGTCTCGGTCGAGGGCAGCCTGCCACTCGGCGTCACCGCCAAGGACGTGATCCTGGCCATCATCGGCAAGCTCGGCACGGCCGGTGGCACCGGCTACGTGATCGAGTATGCCGGCCGCGCCATCCGTGAGCTCACGATGGAAGGCCGCATGACGGTCTGCAACATGTCGATCGAGGCGGGCGCCCGCGCCGGCCTGATCGCGCCCGACGAGACCACCTTCCAGTATCTTGCTGGCCGTCCGTTCTCGCCGAAGGGCGGAGCCTGGGATCTGGCGCTCAGCCAGTGGCGCCGCCTGCCGTCGGACAAGGGCGCGCACTTCGACGTACAGCTCGACCTCAACGCCGCGGACATTCCGCCGATGGTGACCTGGGGCACCAGCCCGCAGGACGCGCTGCCGATCACCGACGTCATTCCCGATCCGGCCAACGCGCCGGACGAGAATCTTCGCGAGGCCTGGACCCGGTCGCTGGCCTATATGGGCCTGACGCCGGGCACGCGCCTCGTCGACGTGCCGATCGACCGCGTGTTCATCGGTTCGTGCACCAACGGCCGCATCGAGGACCTCCGCGCCGCCGCTGAGATCGCCAAGGGTCGCAAGGTCGCTTCGAACGTGTCGGCGATGGTCGTGCCGGGCTCCGGCCTGGTGAAGGCCGAGGCCGAGCGTGAAGGTCTGGACAAGATCTTCATCGAGGCCGGCTTCGAATGGCGCCTGCAGGGCTGCTCGATGTGCCTGGCGATGAACGCCGACCGCATCGAACCCGGCCAGCGCTGCGCCTCGACCTCGAACCGCAACTTCGAGGGCCGTCAGGGCCGCGGTGGCCGCACCCACCTGGTGAGCCCGGCCATGGCGGCCGCGGCGGCCATCCGGGGCACGCTCGCGGATGTTCGCGACTTCCAGTAGTCGCCGTTTTCCAACGGATACCGACGGGCGGTGCAGCAATGCACCGCCCGTTTCTATTTGCAGTCAGGAACGTGCATGGCCAATGTGGTAGGATCGTACGCCCGACCTCGTGGGAGACACATATGGCCAGCGTTCCGAACTCAGGTCCCGCCGCCCCGCCTCCGCCGCCCGTCTGGGATGCCCAGCCGACGGGAGCCGCCGCCCAGGTGGCCTATGGCGGCTTCTGGATCCGCCTCGTGGCCTACCTCATCGATGGCATCCTGATCAGCCTCGTCCTGGGCGTCGTGACGGCGATCTTCGGTATCAGCTACTTGAACGTGAAGGACGTGAGCCAGATCGATCCGACGGCGAACCTGCTCTCCCTGGCCGTCGCCTGGCTCTATTTCGCCCTCATGGAAAGCTCGGAACGGGGCGCCACCGTCGGCAAGATGGCGATGGGGCTGCGGGTGGTGACCAACGACGGCCAGCGCCTCAGCTTCATGAATGCCACAGGGCGATATTTCGCCAAGATACTCTCGGCCCTCATCTTCTGCATTGGCTTCATCATGATCGGCTTCACCGAGCGCAAGCGCGGCCTGCACGACATGATCGCCAGCACCCTGGTCATCAAGACCCGCTGATCGGGCGGCTTGACCCCGGCCCGGAAAGCCCGTTTATTCCGGCCTTTCCGGGAGGTCTCATGGAGAAGTTCACGACGCTGAGCGGCGTTGCTGCGCCGCTGCCGATGGTCAATGTCGACACCGACATGATCATCCCGAAGCAGTTCCTGAAGACCATCAAGCGCACGGGCCTCAAGGACGGCCTGTTCTACGAGATGCGCTGGACGGCGGACGGCCAGAAGAAGGACTTCGTCCTCGACCAGCCGGCCTACCAGAACGCCAAGATCATCGTGGCGGGTCCCAATTTCGGCTGCGGCTCAAGCCGCGAGCACGCGCCCTGGGCGCTGCTCGACTTCGGCATCCGCTGCATCATCTCCGAGGACTTCGCGGACATCTTCTACAACAACTGCTTCAAGAACGGCATCCTGCCGATCAAGATGCCGAAGGAGATCATCGACAAGCTGATGGACGATGCGAGCCGCGGCTCCAACGCCATCCTCGAGATCGACCTCGAGAAGCAGGAGATCAAGGGTCCGGACGGCGGCACCGTCCATTTCGAACTCGATCCCTTCCGCAAGAAGTGCCTGCTCGAAGGCCTCGACGATATCGGCCTGACCATGGAGAAGCGGTCGGAGATCGACGACTTCGAGCGCCGCCAGAGCGAAGCGCAGCCCTGGCTGCACGGCGCCTCCTGATCACACCGACAACGACCTGAAGAGAAGCAAGACAATGGCGTCAAATCGCAATCTGCTCGTGCTGCCCGGCGACGGCATCGGCCCCGAGGTGATGAACGAAGTCCGCAAGATCATTGCCTGGATGGGCAAGAAGCGCGCGGTCGGCTTCGACATCAAGGAAGACCTCGTCGGCGGCGCCGCTCTCGACAAGCACGGCGTGCCGCTGAGCGACGACGCCATGAAGACCGCGCTGGAAGCCGATGCCGTGCTGTTCGGCTCGGTCGGCGGCCCGAAGTGGGACACCGCCGACTTCACCAAGAAGCCCGAGCGTGGCCTGCTGCGCCTGCGCAAGGAGATGGACCTCTTCGCCAACCTGCGTCCGGCCAAGGTGTTCGACGCGCTGGTCGACGCCTCGTCGCTGAAGCCCGAGATCGTCAAGGGTCTCGACATCATGATCATCCGCGAGCTGACCAGCGGCGTCTACTTCGGTGAGCCGCGCGGCCGCCACACCAACGCCGCCGGCGAGGTCGAGGCCTTCGACACGCAGCGCTACACGGCGCCGGAAATCCGCCGCGTCTGCGCCGTCGCCTTCGAGCTGGCCCGCAAGCGCAAGAACAAGGTCCTCTCCTCGGAGAAGGCCAACGTGATGCACACCGGCGTGCTGTGGCGCGAAGAGGCGACCAAGCTGCACAAGGAGAAGTACTCAGACGTGAAGCTCGAGCACATGTATGCCGACGCGCTCGCCATGCAGCTGCTGCGCCAGCCCCGCGAGTTCGACGTGATCGTCACCGACAACCTGTTCGGCGACATCCTGTCCGACGAAGCCTCGATGCTGACGGGATCGCTCGGCCTGCTGCCGTCGGCCTCGCTCGGCGCGCCCGACGCGACCGGCCGCCGCAAGGCGCTGTACGAGCCGATCCATGGCAGCGCGCCCGACATCGCGGGCAAGGGCCTGGCCAATCCGATCGCGCAGACGCTCTCCTACGCGATGATGCTTCGCTACTCGTTCGACCTCGGCAAGGATGCCGACATGGTCGAGCTGGCCGTCGAGAACGTGCTGAAGGCGGGCTACCGCACCGGCGACTTGATGGTTGGCAACACCGACGGCGTGAAGAAGGTCGGCACTCAGGAAATGGGCGACGCCATCGTCAAGGAACTCGACCGCCTCGCCTGATCGCGATCAGCGACCCTTATCAGCGATCCGCTCCGACGGCCTGATCCACCGCCGTCGCAAACGACGACATCTCGGCCATCGAGATGTCGGACACGGCGCGCATGTCGAAGCCGGCATGGCGCCATTCAGCCAGGGCAAATCCATCGCGCTGCGTGACGGCCGGCACACTGTTGCCGCTCGTGCTTGCGGGCCACAGGCTCAGCACCACGCGATGCTGGTTGCGGCGATAGACCAGCACCGCGACCTTGCGGCCGGCCACGACGTCGAGTCGCCCACCCACCAATGGAAATCCCTCCGCCGTCAGGTCGTGGACCGGCGGCGAATAGTCGATGCGGCCGGCGAACCACGGCTTCACCGTGTGACGATCCGACGAGGCGACCTCGACCGGCGCCTCGGCCATCGCCACCCGCAGATAGCTTGCGATCATCTCGTCCGACTGACGCCCGCCCTGGCTGGTCAGCGTCCCGCCCAGCCAGCCGGCACTGACTGCCACGATCAGGCTGGCCGCCATGGCGGCCCACTGCATCCTTGGCCGCACCTGGCGCGGTGCGGGACGCGGATCGACGACGCTCGCCCGCAGCTCACGCTCGATGCGCGCGCGCAACAGGTCGGGCGTCCGCTCGGACGGCAGGTCGCGCAGCATCCCGGAGATCGTCTTCGCCGTCTGCAGCCGCCGGCGACAGTCCGGGCACGAGGTCAGGGCCTGTTCGAACTCGGCGCTCTCACGCGCGGACAGTTCGCCGTCGACATAGGCGTCGACCGTGGCCTCACAGGTCGGACAGTCCATGCTCACTCCTTCCGAGGCGATCGCGCAGTTCGACCGCCAGTTTCTCGCGCGCCCGCGCCAGGCGGGACATGACGGTGCCGATGGGCAGATCGAGCACTGAAGCGATCTGCTTGTAGGAAAGGTCCTCGATTTCGCGCAGGACGAGGACCTCCCGCACCTCCATCGGCAGCGCCGCCAGCGCCGCTGCCACATGACGCCGCCGGTCGCCGGCCAGCGCGCTCTGTTCCGGGTCGGGCGCGTCGGCTGCCCGTTCGTCGGCGGCTTCCAGCGGCAGGGAGTCGGCACCCCTGCCGCTTCGCGTGTCGGTCCATGTGTTGCGCACGATGCGCAACAGCCACGGCCGCGCCTCCTCGCCACGAAAGGCGTGGAAGTAGCGCAACGCCCGCAACATCGATTCCTGCGCGAGATCCTGCGCCGCCACGGGATCGCGCGTCAGCCAGCGGGCGAAGCCGTAGGCCGAATCGAGATGCGGCAGCACGACGGTACGAAAGCGCTCGAGCGTGCGGCTATCGGGCTTTGGCGCGTCGGACATGCACCCCATAGGACAGCAATACCGTTCGAGGGTCGATTTTATTCCAAGGCCCGAATCGGGGGAATAGACGCCGCTCCGCCCCGGTAGTCTCCGGTAGTTCCGACTCCGGAACGATGGGAGCACATCATGCTGCAACGGCATCGTCGCGATTTTCTCAAGCTCGCCGGATTGGCTGGCGTCACCTTCACTGCAGGTTTGTTCCCGGGCGAGCGGGCCTCGGCGCAGGCCGGTAACGAGTTCCACTTCGTACAGTTCTCGGACACGCATTGGGGCTTCAAGGGCGCGGCCAATCCCGACGCCGAGAACACGCTGGCCAAGGCGGTGGCGACGGTGAACGGTCTCGCCAATCCGCCGGACTTCATCGTCTTCACCGGCGATCTCACGCACACCACCGACGATCCGAAGGAGCGTCGCGCCCGCATGCAGCGCTTCCGCGAGATCGTCTCGGGCCTGCGCGTGAAAGACGTGCGCTTCATGCCCGGCGAACACGATGCGTCACTCGATGCGGGCGAAGCCTACAAGGAATTCTTCGGCGCGCCCAACTACACGTTCGACCACAAGGGCGTGCACTTCATCGTGCTCGACAATGTCTCCGATCCCGGCGCCAAGTTGGGTGATGCACAACTTGCGTGGCTGGCGGCCGACCTGAAGCAGCGCAAGGCCGACGACCGCATCGTCGTGCTGACGCATCGTCCGCTGTTCGCGCTGCAGCCCGACTGGGACTGGACGACCGCCGACGGCGACAAGGCGATCGATCTTCTGATGCCCTACAGCAACGTCGTGGTGTTCTACGGACACATCCACCAGGAGCATCATCACATGACAGGGCACATCGCCCATCATGCCGCGAAGTCGCTGATCTTCCCGCTGGTGGCGCCAGGTTCGCAGCCCCGGCGCGCGCCCAAGCCCTACGATCCGGCGCAACCCGACATGGGCACCCGCGACGTCACCCTGGGGGCCAAGGTGAGCCTGGTCGAACTGCCGGTGAGCCGGAGCTGAAACCATGAAGCGCAGAATGCTGATGCTGGGCGTGCCGCTCGTCCTCGCGGCGGCACGCCTGGCGGCCGAGACGCCGCCCGAGGTGCGCATCGGCGCCAGGAAGTTCGAATTTCATCCGAACAAGGTGACGGTGAAGCTCGGCCAACCTGTCGTGTTCGTGCTCACGTCGGAAGACCGCATCCACGGTTTCAAGATGCCTGAGCTCGGCATCCGCAGCGACATCGTGCCGGGACAGGAAACCCGCGTGACGCTGACGCCTCAGAAGGCCGGCAGCTTCACGTTCTTCTGCGACGTCTTCTGCGGCGATGGCCATGAAGACATGGACGGCACCCTGATCGTCGAGGCTTGAGTCAGAAAACCCCGTCGTCTCGACCGCAGCGCGTAAGCGCGGAGTGGAGAGACCTTTTTCCCGCCAAGAGCCGGCAAATCGCAGAAAAGAGATCTCTCCACTTCGCCTCGCTGCGCGAGGCTCCGGTCGAGATGACGGATTCTTTTTAACGGAGAATCGACCCCAGCACGCCGCGCAGCACGGCGCCGCCGATACTGGCGCCGATGCTGCCGGCCTTGCCCTTGCCGAACATCGCCTTCGCCGCCTCGCGCGCGGCGATGGTGGCCATGGAGCGGCCTGCCGCCTTGGCGACGGTAATGCCCACCGAATCGCGCTGGCGGCCAGCCGGCGCCTTCTTCGGCTCCGGCGTGGGTGCCTGCGGCTGGGGCTGCGCCGTCTTGAGGCGCGGTTGAGGGCGCGGCTCGGGTGGGACCGGCTGCTCGACCTGCGGCGCGGGCTCTTCCGTGCGCGGTCCCCACGGGCCCGTCGTCGCGGGCACCGTGGGCGGCACCGATCCATACTGGCCGCGACGGCGCGGTGCCGCGCCGTCCGATGCAGGCGCCGTGGGAGCCGGCGTCGCGGCGACGCGACCGGTCAGCACCTCGTAGGCCGACTGGCGATCGACGACCTTGTCGTATCTGCCGGCCAGCGGGCTCGCCGCGATGACGGCAGCGCGCTCCTCTGCCGTCGACGGTCCGATGCGGCCTTGCGGTGGCGCGATGAAGCAGCGTTCGACCGGGAACGGCACGCCCTTGTCGTCGAGGAACGACAGCAGCGCCTCGCCCACACCCAGTTCGGTGATGACCTGCGCGGCATCGAACGCCTTGTTCGGACGAAACGTCTCGGCCGCCACCTTCACGGCCTTCTGGTCACGCGGCGTAAAAGCCCGCAGCGCGTGCTGCACGCGATTGCCGAGCTGGCCCAGCACCGACTCCGGCACGTCGAGCGGGTTCTGGGTGATGAAGTAGATGCCGACGCCCTTGGAGCGGATCAGCCGCACGACCTGCTCGATGCGCGACAGCAGTGCCTTGGGCGCATCGTCGAACAGGAGATGCGCCTCGTCGAAGAAGAAGACGAACTTCGGCTTCTCGAGATCGCCCACCTCGGGCAGCGTTTCGAACAGTTCCGACAGCAGCCACAACAGGAAAGTCGCGTAGAGGCGCGGGCTCTGCATCAGCCGGTCGGCCGCCAGGATGTTGATGGCGCCGAGGCCCGAGGGATCGCAGCGGATCATGTCGCCGAGCGCCAGCGCCGGCTCGCCGAAGAACCGCTCGCCGCCCTGCTGGCTGAGCGTCAGGAGCTGGCGCTGGATCGTGCCGACGGATTGCTTGCTGACATTGCCGAACTCGGTCGTCAGCGTGCCGGCATTCTCGGCGACCCATTGCAGCAGCGCCTGCAGGTCCTTGAAGTCGAGCAGCAGCAGGCCTTGCTGGTCGGCGATCTTGAAGACGATGTTGAGCACGCCTTCCTGCGTCTCGTTGAGCTGCAGCAGGCGGGCCAGCAGCACCGGCCCGACCTCGCTGACCGTCGTGCGGATCGGGTGGCCCTTCTCGCCGAACAGGTCCCAGAAGATCGTCGGGAAAGCACGGCCGGCATAGCCCTCGATGCCGAGCTGCTTGGCGCGCTCCAGCGCCCGCGGATTGTTGCCGCCGGCTTGGCTCACGCCGGACAGGTCACCCTTCACGTCGGCCATGAACACCGGCACGCCGTAGGCGGAGAAGCCCTCGGCTATCGTCTGCAAGGTGACCGTCTTGCCCGTACCCGTCGCGCCGGCGACCAAGCCATGGCGATTGGCATATTTCAGGAGCAGATACTGGTCGGCGGTGCTCGCTCCCACGAAGATCGCGTCGTCGCTCATGCCGTCTCCTCTGCGCCGGCCCCGACTTTAGCCAAAAGGACCCGTCCATAGTAGGTTAGCGGCATGTCGCTTCCCCGTCTCGCCCTCGCCGTCATCGGCGACGAAATCGGCCCCTCCCTCGACGACATGATCTCGTTCTGCCACGAGCACGAGGTGCGCCGCCTCGACATGCGCACGGTGGAGGGCAGGAACCTGCTCGGCATGTCGCTCGACGAGGCCGGCGCGATTGCCCGCAGGATCGAGGCGGCCGGGCTCAGCGTGCCGACGCTCGTGTCACCGCTGCTGAAATGGGCCGCGCCCGACAAGGGAACCGCGGGCGGCAAGGTCGACTTCGCCTTCGATCCGTCCGACTGCCCGGCCGACGATCCGCTGGTCCATGCCTTCGACATGGCGACCGTGCTGGGCGCCGAGCGGATCCGTGTGTTCAGCCATCTCCGCTATCCCGGCTACAAGCCGACCGACCTGCTCGGCCGGTTCGAGCGGCTGGCCGATCTCGGCCTCACCTACTCGGTGACCGTCGAGATCGAGAACGAGCCGGTCTGCAACATCGGCTCCATCACCGAGCTGGCCGAGTTCTTCACCGCCCTGTCGGATGTCACCGAGGCCAACCCAGCGGCCGCCGACCGGCTACGACCGCTGGTCGATATCGGCAACGCCTGGTCCATGGGCAAGCTGCCGACCGATGCGGAGATCGCCCAACTGGCGCCGCTGGTGGACCTCATCCATCTCAAGGATCGCGACACGACGGCCCGGCGCACCGTGCCGCTCGGCGACGGCGACATCCCGTGGGCCGCCGAACTCACGCGCCTGCTCACCGAGACCACCAGGGCTGCGCACCCGGTCCGGGAAATCCTCGCCAGCATCGAGACGCATTGCCCGCAGGACGGCCGCAACGCGACCGCCCGCTCCGTCGCCGCCCTGCGCCGGATCGCGAACGAGATCGGCGTCGCGGTCGTCTAAATAGACGGTGTCATCCTGAGCGCAGCGAAGGATCTCACGCCAGCTACAGAATCGTCTGGTCGCTCCGCCAGGTCCTTCGCTTCGCTCAGGACGACAATTAGCTAAGCCGGCGTGACGATGAAGCCGGCGCGGGGGAAGTGGACCACCACGTCGCCGACCTGTTCGTCATGGCGCTTGATCGAGACCCGGTCGCTGGTCAATCCGACCAGCACACCGCTCACCGGCACCTTGCCGGTATCGTCGGGTGTGACGCTGATCGTCTGACCGGCCTTCAGGCCGCTGGGATCGCCGGCATCGACAGTGGTCGCTTCGGGCGTCGCGGCCTTCGCGATGGCGATCGCGTCGGCGGCGCTGATCTCGGTCGGGCTGCCGCTGCCGGCCGCCTTCATGCGCTCGGACCAGGCCGTGAGGAGCGGCAACCGGTCGAACGGCGGCACCGTCTTTCCGCCGCCCAGCCGCTCCTTGATGAACCACACCGGATTGTAGAGCGCGCAGTCGGCCAGGCACGGTTCCGCGCCCAGCAGATAGGCTCGCCCGTCCGCCAGCATCTGCTCGGCCATCACGAGCTGCGCATGAGTCTGCTGCAGCGCCATCGGCGCGGCGGCCTTCAGCGCGGCCGGATCGAAGGAGCGACCGGAGAAAGCGGCGCGATCCTTCAGGAAGGCTTCCGGCAGCTTGTCGCCCAGCGCGCCCATGACGACGCCGACCGCCGCCCAGAAGATGTTGCGGTCGATCCACATCGCGAGCGCCCGCGCCTCGCCTTCCTTGCCTTTCGGCAGGAGCGGCATCGCCGACGCGCGCTTCTCGATCTCCAGCATGATGAGCTGCGTGTCGCAGTAGATGTCGGCGCCGACCTGCATCACCGGCGTCTTGCGATAGCCGCCGGTCAGCGGCATCAGGTCGGGCTTGGGCAGCATGTTCGGGATCACGACCGACTTCCACGCGGCCTTCTTGACGCCAAAGGCGATCCGCACCTTCTCGGAGAAGGGCGAGTTCGGATAGTGGTGCAAGATCATGTCGGTCATGAGCGCAGTGCCTCTATGTTGGCCGCATAGCGTTCGGGTCCGCCGGTGAACACGGCAGTACCGGCGACGAGGACGTCGGCGCCGGCCTTGATGCAGCGCTTCGCGGTCTCGACGTTGACGCCGCCATCGACCTCGAGGTCGATCGGCTTGCCCAGTGCGTCGATCGCCTTGCGCAGCGCCGCGATCTTGGGGAGCTGGCTTTCGATGAAGGCCTGGCCGCCGAAGCCTGGATTGACGCTCATCACCAGCACCAAGTCGAGATCGCCCAGCACATGCTCGATGGTGGAGAGCGGCGTCGCGGGATTGAGCACGATGCCCGCCTTGCGGCCGAGGCTCTTGATGAGCTGGATCGTGCGATGGACGTGCGGGCCGGCCTCGGGATGGAACGAGATCACGTCGGCGCCGGCATCGACATAGGCCGGCACCAGCGGATCGACCGGCGAGATCATGAGATGGACGTCGAAGGTCTGCTTGCTGTGCTTGCGCAGCGCCTTCACCACCATCGGGCCGATCGTGAGGTTGGGCACGAAATGCCCGTCCATCACATCGACATGGATCCAGTCGGCGCCGGCTTTGGTGACCGCCTCGATCTCCTGGCCGAGGGCGGCGAAGTCCGCCGCCAGGATGGACGGTGCGATGCGGACGGGCTGTTGCGGCATGAATTACCTTTAAGGGGGGCTCAGGTGCCGGGACGGGTCGGGGCTTCCCAGCCTTTGCGCCGGAAGGGATTGGCCGGGAACGATCCCAGCAGCTTCAGTTCGTCGGAGAAGAAGCCCAGCTCTTCCAGCGCCAGCATGACGTTGGGCTGCTCGGGATGGCCTTCGACCTCGGCGTAGAACAGCGCTTGCTCGAAGCGCGCGCCGGAGAGGTAGCTCTCCAGCTTCACGATGTTGACGCCATTGGTCGCGAAGCCGCCCAGCGCCTTGTAGAGCGCGGCCGGCCGGCTCCTGACCCGGAACAGGAAGGCGGTCATGCACTGCACGGTACGCCAGTCCGGATGAGCTTCCTCGCGCGAGAAGACCAGCATGCGGGTAGTGTTGTGGTCGGCGTCCTCGATGTTCTTGGCCAGGACCTTCAGCTCGTAGATGCGGGCGGCCAGCGACGAGGCGATGGCGCCGACGCTGGCGTCGCCAATCTCCGCGATTTCGCGCGCCGCGCCGGCCGTGTCGGCGTGGACCACCGGCTGCAGCCGGTTCTTCTTCAAAAAGTTGCGGCACTGGGCCAGTGCCTGGACGTGGCTCTTCACCGTGCGAATGGACTTCAGCGACGCTCCCGGCAGAGCCACCAGGCAGTGCTCGACCCGCTGGAAGTGCTCGGCCACGATCTTGAGACGGGTGTGCGGCAGCAGGCTGTGCAGGTCGGCGACCCGGCCGGCGATCGAGTTCTCGACCGGGATGATCGCCAGTTCCGCCTTGCCGGCCTGGACCGCGCCCATGGCGGCGTCGAAGGTCGGGCACGGCAGGGTCGTCATGTAGGGAAAGGCCGCGCGGCAGGCCATGTCGGAATTGGCACCGGGCTCGCCCTGGAAGGCGATGATGTTGCTGGCGGCGGCTTTGCCGCCCCGTCCCTTGGCCATTTTACCTGACTCCCCGCGTCGCTTTTTGACGCCCACCGATAGGCGAAAAACCTCGTAATATCCGGCACTTGCGACGTTCCGCCGCGCGATCCGCCAGACGCGATGGAATACTACTGGCGGCCGTGCGGGCATGCTACAGCAGCGTCCGTAGAATTTGCCGTTCCGGGATCTGACTATGGCCAGTTTCAACACGATCGCAGGCTGCGTTTTGGCTTCCGCCCTCTTCGCGATGGTGGTCGGCAAGGTATCCAATGCCGTCGTGCATCCGCACAAGCTGGACAAGCCGGCGCTCGCCGTCACCGACGACGCGCCCGCGGCGACCGCCGCTGCGCCCGCCGCCATCGAGATTCCGCCGATCGGCCCCAAGCTGGCCGGCGCCAATGTCGAGGCCGGCAAAGCGATGTTCCAGAAGCAGTGCTTCACCTGCCACACGATCGACAAGGGCGGCGCCAACAAGGTCGGACCGAACCTGTGGGGCGTGGTCAACCGTCCGAAGGGCAGCCATGCGGGCTTCGGCTATTCCTCGGCGATGACGGCCAAGGGCGGCGACTGGAGCTACGAAGACATCGACCACATGATCTTCAAGCCGACCGCTTACATCCGCGGCACGAAGATGGCGTTTGCCGGCCTCCCCAAGGAGCAGGATCGCGCCGACGTGATCGCCTACCTGCGCACGATGGCCGACACGCCCGCGCCGCTCCCCTAGGTGGTTCCGTCCGATCTCGTCGCGTTGGCCCACCAGCTGGCCGACGCCGCACGGCCGATCGCGGCCCGCTACTTCCGCACTGGCGTCACGGTCGACGACAAGTCCGACCAGAGCCCTGTCACCATCGCCGATCGCGAAGCCGAAACGGCGATGCGCGAGTTGCTGACGCGCCACGTGCCCGAGCACGGCGTGTTCGGCGAGGAGCATGGCGCGGTCCGGACCGACGCCGAGTATGTCTGGGTGCTAGATCCGATCGACGGCACCAAGGCCTTCATTACCGGTCTACCGCTGTTCGGCACGCTGATCGGCCTGTTCCATCGCGGCAAGCCGGTGCTGGGCATCATCGACCAGCCGATCCTGCGCGAACGCTGGCTGGGCGTCGAAGGCCAGCGCTCGACGCTGAACGACAAGCCGATCACAGTCCGCGCCTGCGCGAGCCTCGCTAACGCCTACATGTATTCGACCGCGCCCGGCATGTTTGCCGGCAGCTACGTCAAACCGCACCAGACGCTCACCGAGAAGGTGAAGCTCTTCCGCTGGGGCGGTGACTGCTACGCCTATGGCCTGCTGGCCTCGGGTCATGTCGACCTGGTCGTCGAGGCCGACCTCAAGCTCTACGACTATGCCGCGCTCATTCCCGTCATCACGGGCGCCGGCGGCCTGATCACCGACTGGAAGGGCCGCGCGCTCGACATGCATTCCGAAGGTGCTGTCGTCGCGGCCGGCGATCCGGCCGTTCACCGCGCCGCGCTGGACGTCCTCTCGGCGTAGCCCGCGCGATCGATGTCGTACCAGACGATATCGGTGAAGCCCTTGTAATCGACCCGCTTGCGGTAGGTGAGGCCGATCCGCTCCATCACCGCGCGCGAGGCGCGGTTCTCCTCCAGCGTGATCGCGAAGATCATGTCGAGGTCCAGCGTGTCGAAGCCGTAGGCGAGCGCGGCTCGCGCCACTTCCGTCGCATAGCCCTTGCCCTGGGCCTCCGGATGCAGTGACCACAGGACTTCGACGCCGTCGAACTGTTCTATGAAATTCAGTCCGGCATGGCCGATCAGCCTGCCGTCGAGGAAGACGCCCCAGGGCGCGTAGCGGCGTTCCTGCCAGGAAACGGCGAAGCGCTCGATGGCGGCATGGGCCAATGCCACGAAATCGCCTTCCTGCACCTTGCCCGGCGCCGGTGGCAGCCACTTCGCCACCTCGGGGTGGAAGCGCATGGCTGCGTAATCTTCGGCATCGGCGGGCAGCAAGGGTCGGAGCGACAGGCGCTCGGTCGTCACGATCGTCATTGTCGGGGCACTTTACACAACTTTACCGCCGCGAGATGGGCGCGAAACCGGGACCCTCCATCTTGGCTTCACGGGGACAGCAACCCGAAACAGATGGAGACAGACATGACGAACCTCAGCATCAAGACGGTAATGGCCGCCCTCCTCGCGGGCAGCCTCGCGGCGACGGCCGGCATGCCGGCCTTTGCCAAGGCGGACGGCGGGTCGGTCGATCCGGCCAAGTTCCAGCAGCGCATCGAGAAGCGCGTGGACAAGGCCCTGAACGGCACCGACGCGTCGCAGGACCAGAAGAAGCAGATCGTCGGCATCCTGCAGGCCGCGTTCACCGACCTGAAGCCGCTGCACGCCCAGCGCGTCGAGAACCGCAAGGCGATGCGCGCGGCGCTCGAAGCCCCGACCATCGACCCGGCGAAGATCGAGCAGATCCGCGTCGACCAGATGAAGATCGCGGATGCGAGCTCCAAGCGCTTCACCAAGGCGCTGACCGACGCCGGCAACGTGCTGAACGCCAACCAGCGCCAGGCCTTCTTCAAGACCTGGAGCGAACGCCACCACGGCCCCAAGAAGGGCTAACGGCGGATGACATCGGGGTCGCACCGGTCCGATACTGACCAGATGGCCGAGCGCATCCTGATGATCGACGACGACGACCGCCTCGCCGGGATGGTTTCAGACTATCTCGGCGGGGCGGGCTTTCGCGTGACTGTCGCCGGCACCGGCCGCGACGGCGAGGCCCACCTCAAGCGCGAGACCTTCGACGCGGTCATCCTAGACCTCATGCTGCCCGACGCCGACGGGCTCGACCTGTGCCGCCGCCTGCGCGGCACCAGCGACGTGCCGATCCTGATGCTGACGGCACGCGGCGAGCCGATGGACCGTGTGGTCGGCCTCGAACTGGGCGCCGACGACTATCTCTCCAAGCCTTTCGAGCCGCGCGAATTGCAGGCCCGCCTGCGCGCCATCCTGCGTCGCAAGGGCGCCACGGCGCCCCAGGCCGACGTGCTGCGCTTCGGCCGCCTCGAAATCGACAAGGGCGCGCGCGTCGTGCGGGTCGACGGCGAGGAACGTGCCATCACCTCCTATCAGTTCGCGCTGCTGCTGGCGCTCGCCGAACGCGCCGGCCGCGTGCTCTCGCGCGACGCGCTGATGGATGTGCTGAAGGGCGAGAAGCTCGAAGCCTTCGA
The DNA here is from genome assembly GCF_058806575.1 of Reyranella sp. GW821-FHT12G01. NCBI lineage: Bacteria > Pseudomonadati > Pseudomonadota > Alphaproteobacteria > Hyphomicrobiales > Reyranellaceae > Reyranella > Reyranella sp. GW821-FHT12G01. Next base: position 842,094 of record NZ_JBXAPV010000001.1, on the reverse strand, counting down.
CCGGTCGGTCGACGTCCATATCAGCCGCATCCGCGCCGCCATCGAGGACGATCCGAAGAAGCCGCGCCGCATCCTGACGTTGCGCGGCACCGGCTACGTCTTCGCCAAGGACCAGGACCGCTAGCGCATGCAGCGCCTCTACCTGCAATTCTACGTCACGATCCTGATCGTGCTGGCGGTGTTCGTCGGCGCGGCGGTGCTGCTGTGGCGCGTGGCCGACGACGACAATCGCACGCCGCAATATCTCGACGTCGCCGCCGAGCTCACCGGCGCGCTCCTGCCGGAAGCCAATGCGCCGCGGCCAGACCAACAGCGCGCGATCGAGGGGCTGCAGCGCAAGCTGCGCTTCGACATCGCGCTCTACGAGCCCGATGGCGACATGATCGCCATGGCCGGCAAGCCGCCCCCGCGCTTCGAGCCCAACCGCGCGCGCACCGGCTGGCGGCGCGGACCGGGCGGACCGAACTTCGTCCTGCAGCTACCCGACGGCCGCTGGCTGGTGGCGCGCCAGGTGCGCGAGCGGCCCAATCCGATCTACTGGATCGCCGCCGCTTTGTGCCTCGTCGCCGTCGCCGTCGCGGTCGGCTCCTTCCCCGTCGTGCGCGGCCTCGGCCGACGGCTGGAACGCCTCAAGGCCGGCGTCGACCGGCTGGGCCACGGCGACCTCGGCGCCCGCGTGAAAGTCGAGGGTCGCGACGAGCTGGCAGCCCTTGCCGCCAGCTTCAACCGCTCGGCCCAGCGCATCGAGGAGCTGGTGGCCGCCCATCGTCTGTTGCTGGCCAATGCCAGCCACGAGCTGCGCACGCCGCTCACCCGCATCTCCGTCGCCGCCTCGCTCCTCGGCGATGCCGCCGACGCCCGGACGCGCGAATCGCTGAAGCGCGACGTGGCCGAACTCGACCAGCTCATCGAGCAGATTCTATTGGCGAGCCGACTGGAAGCGCTGCCCACCCTGGAACAGCGCGAGCCCGTCGACCTGCTGGCGCTCGCCGCCGAGGAAGCCTCGCACTACGACGTCGAGGTGAGCGGCGAATCGGTCACCGTCAACGGCGACCGCACCCTGCTGCGCCGCCTGGTGCGCAACCTCGTCGAGAACGCTCAGCGTTACGGCGCGGCCAAGGACGGTGACGAGTCGGTCGCCGTGTCGGTCACGCGCGAGGCCAACTGCGCCGTGCTCGAAGTCACCGACAAGGGCCCCGGCGTCCCCGAAGCCGAACGCCAGCGCATCTTCGAACCTTTCTACCGAATGGCCGGCGCCGCAGAGAGCGGCCGCGGAAGCGGTCTCGGCCTCGCCCTGGTCCTCGACATCGCCCGCCGCCACGGCGGCGACGCGGTGTGTCTAGAAGCGGAAGGTGGGGGCAGCCGGTTCAGGGTGGATCTGCCGGCGGCCATGTAGGCACGAAGCAGCGCTTAGGCCGTATCTACGGTGCCGGCGGAGGGCGCTGTATCGTTATCTTGTAGGTGTCTTTCCCATCTGGAACGATAACGATCTTCGTTGGATTCTCGGCCATCCAAATCGAAACTGTTGTGCCAACCTCCTCGTTGGGCACTTTGTTCACGATGTCTGGCGGTGGCGCTGGTAATATGGCCATTCTTCGGTTCTCACTATTTTGCTGGCGTAGCCATCAGAACTGAATCATCGAGAGCCGCCTTCCGGACCGCCTCGTAGTTGGCACCTTCCTCGTCGCCGATGATATGACCAGGCAGGATATCCTTCCCGGGGAAGCGCTTAACGAGCCACGCTCGAAGGCTGGCATAACGAGTCGGAGACCGCTTGCCATCGGGCGCCAGCCAGGCAGTGAGCCGCTTGGCGCTCTCCGAAGTGGAGAACGTCAAGGTGCGTGCATTGACTATTTGCGCAACGACCTGCGGCTGGCTGGCCACGGCCTTGGCGGCTTTACCGGAGGCGAATTGAGTGTCGATCTGAAGATCGGCGTTGAGCGGCTTGGTCACGTCCAGAGTGTTGTCGATCTGGAAGCCGGCAAACATATTGACGGCTTCACCATCGGCCTTCCCGTTGGCCTCACCAGCCGGCGGAACGACGGTCACGATCGTTCGGTTGAGGCCAAAGTTCACCTCAAGCGGCGGCGTGGAGGAAGCATTGGAGCGAATCGCAAGATTGACCCCGTCGCGTTCGGCGAACACGAGGGTCTTTCCGCATCCGGCGACAGAAGCCGCCGCCACGAATGCTGCGAAAAGAACTGGCATCCGGTAGAGTCTTGAGCCATGCTCGATCATTGGCCGTCACCCTGATTAGCCGCGCGGCTATTGGTGGGATTTCCACCCTTCTCCTTGAAGCAACTAAAGAAGTCCTTCACCGGCTTTGGATCGTTCGCCAGCGCCTTCGCGAACAGCTCCGCTGCCTCGCCGGTAGCGATCGATTCTTTGTAGTGTTTGATTGTCACTCCGCTCACCGCGACACTCGAGCAAGCGATAGCGGTCATCGCATCATGCTTCTGACCATCAGGGACGCTGCGAGGGATAACAGTCGCGAAATTGCGATCGTAACCTATGACCAGTGATCCACTGGTCTGCTCAGGATTTACCGCGGCATTGATACCGACGACGGTACGGCTTCCCATGTAGAGCTGGTTCGGCTCGCATCCCGTGAGCGCCGTAATGGCACCCGCTGACAGAACGACCGTGCAAAACGTCAGCCGCATGGGCTCGGCTCCGGGGTTTGGCTGAATTCGATTTGGGACGGTTCGTCCGGCGTCAGAACGAGACGCCGGTTGATGGATTCGTTTCTGGAGATTTCGCTGAGAAGAGCGTCCTCGGAAAAGCCAAGCATGACGCCGATCGCACGGCGATTGAGGTCCAGTGTAAGGCCGCCCGTCCTGCGCACGACGGCGATGGGGCGAAGGCCTGTCATGGACACACCGAAGCGATACTTTCCAACGGACGGTGCGGCGGCACAGTCAGGAACCAATGCCAGCGTCCAGGAATATCCGATCGTGACGCCGGCATCGCCCTCACCACGCAGCGCGACGCCGTAGGTTTCCGTACGAATGACGCGAGCACCCTTCGCTTCGATCACTTCCGCCGAGGCGAAACCCATCCCGTTGATCGAACATGCCGACACCATCAGCATAGTTCCGATGAGGATCGTTCGGGCGAGAGCAGGCCAGATAACAAGGCTCCCATTCTTCGGTTCTTCCGGATGCCGACTGGACCGCACTCAGGAAACCTGAGGGCCCAAAAAGGTAGGCGACCGAAATCGCATGATCGTGCTTGCCGACATGAAGCCTCCCCCGAAGCTCAAGTATCGATGGTTGCACTATGTTTTGATTGTGCACGGTAGTCAAATACACGCGCATGATTCATGCGAATTTGACCTCTCGCCCAACCCTGAGACCTTGTCGGCCCCCTCTTTCGCAAACCGGCGACAGCCAATGTCTCGCGATGGCCGCCGGCCCGAGGGGAGTCTAAAGTGCGGTGAACGACCGTTTATAAGAGGAAATGCGGCATGGATTTCAACATTCCCGCGGAAATCGCAGCCTATATCGCTGAGCTCGACGCCTTCATCGAGCGCGAGATCCGGCCGCTGGAGCGCGAGAACGACAATATCCGCTTCTTCGACCATCGCCGTGAGCATGCCCGCACGGATTGGGACAATGACGGCCAGCCGCGACACGAATGGGAAGAGCTGCTGGCGGAGATGAAGCGCCGCGCCGACAAGGCGGGCCATCTGCGCTTCGGCCTGCCCAAGGCACTGGGCGGCAAGGACGGCTCCAACCTCGCCATGGCGCTGATCCGCGAGCATCTCGCACACAAGGGGCTCGGCCTGCACAACGACCTGCAGAACGAGAGCTCGATCGTCGGCAACTTCCCGGTCGCGCTGCTGCTGCATCGCTTCGGCACGCAGGAGCAGAAGGACCGCTACATAGAGGGCATGTTCCGCGGCACCGAGCGCATCGGCTTCGGACTCACCGAGCCGCTGCACGGCTCCGACGCGACCTTCATGGAGACCACCGCGGTCAAGCAGGGCTCGGACTGGGTGATCAACGGCATGAAGCGGTTCAACACCGGCATGCACACCGCCACCGCCGATCTCGTCTTCGCCCGCACCTCGGGCAAGGTGGGAGACGCGCGCGGCATCTCCGCGTTCCTGGTGCCGGTGAAGACCCCGGGCTTCAAGATCGAATACATGTGGTGGACGTTCAACATGCCGTCCGACCATGCCGAGGTCTCGCTGACCAACGTCACCGTGCCGGGCTCGACCATGCTGGGCGAGGAAGGCCGCGGCCTCGACGTGGCGCAGACCTTCGTGCACGAGAACCGCATCCGCCAGGCCGCCTCGAGCCTCGGCGCCGCGCAGTACTGCATCGACATGTCGGTGGCCTATGCCAAGAACCGCAAGGTGTTCGGCAAGGCGCTGGCGACCAACCAGGCCATCCAGTTCCCGCTGGCCGAGCTGCACACCGAGGCCGAGATGACGCGCGGCCTGGTGCGCAAGACTGCCTGGCATCTCGACCATCAGCACCACATGCAGGTGAGCGAATGGGTGGCGATGTCGAACTACCGCGCCAACCGGCTGGTCTGCGACGCCGCCGACCGTGCGATGCAGGTCCATGGCGGCATCGGCTATTCGCGCCACACGCCGTTCGAGCACATCTATCGCCATCACCGCCGCTACCGCATCACCGAAGGCTCGGAGGAGATCCAGATCCGCCGTGTCGCCGGCACGCTGTTCGGCTTCTGGGGTGCACAGAAGGCGTCCACGGCGCCGAAGTCGTAGGTTGAGACGCCACCTCAAGCGTCCTCTCCGCCACGAAGTGGGGGACAGGAAGGGACCCATTGCGCAGCAATGGGCAGGTGAGGTGGTGTTCAATGCGAACGAGATGTGCGTGCTGGAAAGACGAAGACCCACCTCACCTCCCCCGCGCTTTGCGCGGGTCCCCTTCCTCTCCCCCCGCTTTGCGGGTGGAGAGGACGTTAGAGGCAGGACGTGAGTTCGGTGTCGTCGCCTCGCCGCTACACCGGCGACCTCATCATGTTCGGCACGGCCATGCTGATGGGATCGAGCTATCCCTTCGCCAAGGACGTGCTGCAGGTCATGAGCCCGCTGCTCTACAGCGGCTCGCGCTACCTGGTCGCCAGCGCCTTCCTGTTCGGTGTCATGGCGTTGATGCGCCGGCCGCTCGGCCTTCCCAGGCGCGACTGGCTGCCGCTGTTCCTGCTCTCGCTGGTTGGCGTCACGCTCTTCCAGGCCTGCTGGGGCCTCGCCATGACGCGCACGGCGCCGAGCCTCGGCTCGATCGTGATGACCACCACCACCGCCTTCTCCGCGATCCTTGCCTGGTTCGGCGGAAGGCGGCTGCCGGCGCTGGGCTGGGGCGGCATCGTGCTCGCTTTCGCGGGCGTCGTGCTGGTGGTGAACAACAGCCTCAGCGCCGTCACCCTGTCGTTCGGCAGCCTCGACGGCACGCTGCTCTGGATGCTCTCGGCCTTCGCCTGGGCGCTCTATGTCGAGCGCTGCGCGCCCTATAACCAGCGACTGGGGGCGCTCCGGGTCATGGCCTGGACGACGCTGTTCGGCTCGCTGGTGCTGGTGCCGATCTCGCTCGCCTTCGATTCGCTGGGGGAATTCTCGAAGCTCGACGACCGGCTGCTGGGCTTCTGGCTCTACACCGCCATCTTCCCCGTGGGCGTCGCCTTCCTCGGCCTGACCGCCGGGCTGGAGCGGCTCGGGGTCAGCCGGGTCATGGTCTACATGTACCTGATCCCAGTGGCCGGGGTGGGCCTGTCGGCCGCCTTCTTCGGCGACCCGCTGACTGCAGCCCGCGTGCTGGGCGGGCTGATCGTGCTGGCCGGCGTCATTCTGACGCGTGTGGCGCTCGACCGTGCCGCCCGCGTTCCTGTATGAACCTCCCCATGGCCACGACCCAGCCCCTCCTGACCACGCCCGGCACCGGCGGACGACGCGCGTCCGTGCAGCGGGCGACCAAGGAAACCAGCATCTCCGCCGCCATCAATCTGGACGGTACCGGTGTCTACGACATCAAGACCGGCATCGGCTTCCTGGACCACATGCTGGAACAGCTCTCCCGCCACAGCCTGATCGACATCACGCTGCGCGCCGAGGGCGACCTGCACATCGACTACCATCACACGACCGAAGATGCCGGCATCGTGCTGGGCGAATGCCTGACCAAGGCGCTGGGCGACCGCAAGGGCATCCGCCGTTATGGTAGCGCGACCATCCCGATGGACGAGACGCTGACCGAGGTGGCACTCGATGCGTCGAACCGGCCGTACCTGATCTGGAAGGTCGAGTTCACCAAGCCCAAGCTCGGCACCATGGACACCGAACTGTTCAAGGAATGGTTCCAGGCCTTTGCCCAGCTCGGCGGCCTGACGCTGCATGTGTGGAACCACTACGGCGAGAACAACCACCACATCGTCGAGAGCTGCTTCAAGGGCATTGCCCGGGCGCTGCGCGTCGCGGTCGAGATCGACCCGCGGCAGACGACGGCGGTGCCCAGCACCAAGGGCGTGCTCTAGGCATCCCATCATGACCGTCGCCATTGTCGATTACGGCTCGGGCAACCTGCGGTCCGCCGCCAAGGCCTTCGAGCGCGCCGCGCGCGAGGCGGGCACGGACGAGCGCGTGCTGGTGACCTCGCAGCCGGCCGAAGTCGCGGCGGCCGACCGCATCGTGCTGCCGGGCGTCGGCGCTTTCGCCGACTGCCGCGCCGGCCTCTACGGCGTACCGGGCATGGTCGACACCCTGCAGCGCGAGGTGATCGAGCGCGGCAAGCCGTTCCTCGGCATCTGCGTCGGCATGCAGCTCATGGCCACGCGCGGCGTCGAATACGGCATCCATGCCGGCCTCGACTGGATCGCGGGCGACGTGGTGCGCATCGAACCCGGCAAGGATCATCTCAAGATCCCGCACATGGGCTGGAACGAGCTGACCGATCTGCGGCCGCACGCGCTGCTCGACGGCATCGCGCCGCGCGACCATGCCTACTTCGTGCATTCCTTCCAGCTTGCGGCCAGCAAGCCGGAGACGGTGCTGGGGCGGACCGACTATGGCGGCCCGGTCACCGCGATCGTCGGCCGCGACAATCTCGCCGGCACGCAGTTCCATCCCGAGAAGAGCCAGGCCACGGGCCTGCGGCTGATCGCCAACTTCCTGCGCTGGAAGCCCTGAGGCCGTAACCAACGATCGACGGGCGCGTTGCTCCGCTGTTCATGAACAGAGGAAACGCCATGCACGCGCACCCAACGCCGTCCCGCGTCCCGTCGGGCCGCAGCGCCCTCGACGCGCCCCTCCAGCGTGCCATCGAGGCCTGCCATGCCTGCGCCGAGGCCTGCATCACCTGTGCAGACGTCAGCCTCGACGATGCCGCGGTCAGTCTCGCCCGCTGCATCAGGCTGGCACTCGATTGCGCGGAAGCCTGCTCGACCACCGGCCCGGCGCTGGCACGACACACGGTGGCCAATACAGCCCTGCTGAGGCAGATGGCCGAAACCTGCGCGGAGCTGTGCCAGGCGTGCGCCGCCGAATGCGACCGTCACGCCATCGAGCACGAGCATTGCCGCCTGTGCGCCGAGGCCTGCCGGGCCTGCGAGAACGCGTGCCGGGAAGCGGCGATGTCGCTGGGCGCGACGGGGCCCTAGGGACTAGCCTCTAGAGATTGGCCCCTAGGCTTGTCCTGCGCGGGCGGATCGTCGATGTTCGGGCTGCATGTCTCTCGGCCCTTTCGATACGTTGTTCGCCTTCCTGCATGGTCTGACCAACGGGAACCTCCACCTCGCCGGCCTCTTCGTCCTGCTGCTCCTGCTGCTGGCGCTGGAAATCGGCGTCCAGCTCGGCAAGTTCGTCAGCCGGCGACGCACGCCCACTGAGGGCGAGAAATCCTCGGTCAACTTCGCCACGGCGGGCATGATGGGCCTGCTGGCCTTCCTGCTGGGCGTCTCGCTGTCCATGGCCTCGGACCGCTATCAGCAGCGCCGCGACTCGGTCCTCGCCGAGGCCAATGCCATCGGCACGGTCTGGCTGCGCGCGAACGTGGCGACCGGCGCCGAGGGCGAGGCGATGCAGCGGCTGTTGCGCCAGTACACCGAAACGCGCATCGCGGTGGTGGTCGGCAGCTCCGATCCGGCGGAGACCGAGCGCCTGAACCAGCGCACCAACACCCTGCAAAACGAAATCTGGGCCATCGCGCGCGGCATCGCCGAGCGCTCGCCGACACCGATTTCGGGCCTGCTGATCTCGTCGCTGAACGACATGATCGACCTGTCGCTGACCAACCGCCGCAACTTCGCCAGCCACGTGCCGCCCTACATCCTGCGACTGCTGCTGACCGTGTCGATCTTCGCGGTCGGCGCGGTGGGCTACGGGTTCGGCCTGGTCGGCAGCCGGCAGCCCGGCCTGTCCATCCTGCTGCTCGGCGCCTGGACGCTGGCCATCGTTCTGATCATCGACATCGACCGGCCCCAGAGCGGCCAGGTCCGCGTCGGCGCGGACCCGCTCGTCTGGACATTGCAGGGATTCGGGCCGGCCAAATAGCTAGAGCCAGCTCATCTCCTGGCGCTGCTTGGCCTCGAAAGCCTTGATGTCCTTGTCGTAGCCCAGCGTGAGCGTGACCTCGTCGGCGCCCTTCAGCAGGCAATCCTTGCGGAAGGAATCGATGTCGAACCGGTCGGTCTTGCCGTCCGGGCCGGTCACGGTCTGCGCCGCAAGGTCGATGCTGATCTTCGCACCCGGTGAGGTCCGCAGCATTCCCCGCAGCTCCGCCGCCCGCGCTGCATCGATGCGGATCGGCAGGGCACCGTTCTGGAAGCAGTTGTTGAAGAAGATGTCGCCGAAGCTCGGCGCGATGAAGGCGCGCAGGCCGTTGTCGACCATCACCGTGACGGCATTCTCGCGCGAGGAGCCGCAGGCGAAGTTGCGTTCCGCCACCACGATCTTCGCGCCGGCATAGGCCGACATGTTGGTGACGAACTCCGGCCGCGGCACCTTGTCGGGCGTGTAGCGCAGGTCGTGGAACAGCGCGCTGACCTGGGTATCGCGCGGCTTGCCGAGGAACCGCGCCGGGATGATCTGGTCGGTGTCGAGGTTCGGCTGGTCGATCGGGATCGCGACCGCGTCGAGCGTGGTGAAAGCTTCCATGGCGATGCCTCCCTTAGGCCAGCTTGCGGACGTCGGCGAAATGGCCGGAGACGGCGGCAGCCACCGCCATCGCCGGGCTCAGAAGATGCGTACGCACGCCCGGACCCTGGCGGCCGATGAAGTTGCGGTTCGAGGTGGAGGCGATGCGCTGCTGCGGCTTGCCGGTGTCGCCGTTCATGCCGACACACATCGAGCAGCCGGGCTCGCGCCATTCGAAGCCGGCCTCGACGAAGATCTTGTCGAGCCCTTCGGCCTCGGCTTGCTTCTTCACCAGGCCCGATCCCGCGACAACCCAAGAGGGGATCACGACCTTGCGGCCCTTGGCGACCTTGGCGGCGGCGCGCAGGTCCTCGATGCGGCTGTTGGTGCAGGAGCCGATAAAGACGCGATCGACCGGCACCTGCTCGAGCGGCGTGCCCGGGACGAGGCCCATATAGTCGAGCGCCCGCTTCATGCTGTCCTTCTTGGCTGTATCCGGCGCCGTCGAAGGCTCGGGGATGCGGCCGGTGATCGACAGCGCGTCCTCGGGGCTGGTGCCCCAGGTGACCATCGGCGTGATCGAGGCCGCGTCGAGGCTGACGTCGCGATCGAAGACGGCGCCCTCGTCGCTCGGCACGGTGCGCCAGAAGGCGACCGCCTTGTCCCACTCGGACTCCTTCGGCGAGAAGGGCCGGCCCTTCAGATAGGCAATGGTCGTATCGTCAGGCGCCACCATGCCGGCCTTGCCGCCGGCCTCGATGGACATGTTGCAGACGGTGAGGCGACCCTCGATCGACAGGCCGCGGATCGCGCTGCCGGCATATTCGATGACATGGCCGACCGCGCCGGCAGTGCCGATCCGGGCGATGATGGCCAGGATCACGTCCTTGCCGGTGATGCCCTCGCCCAGCGTGCCGTCGACGCTGACCCGCATGGCTTTGGGTTTGCGCTGCCACAGGCATTGCGTGGCCATGACATGCGCCACTTCAGAGGAGCCGATGCCGAAGGCGAGCGCGCCCAGCGCACCGTGTGTGGAGGTGTGCGAATCGCCGCAAACCAGAGTGAGGCCGGGCTGGGTGACGCCCTGCTCCGGGCCGACGACATGGGCGATGCCCTGCCGCTCGTCACCCAAGTCGAACAGGGTGACGCCGCTCTCGGCGGTGTTGGTGCGGATCTGCTCGACCAGCTTGCGGTGGTGCGGATCGACGATGTCGGACACCTGGCGGCTGTCACTGCGCACATAGTGGTCGGGTGTCGCGAAGCCGCGATCGGGCCGGCGCAGCTTCATGCCGCGCTCGCGGAGCTTGGCGAAGCCCGCGGCCGAACCGTCATGCATCAGGTGGCGGTCGATATAGAGCAGCGTGTAGCCATCGTCGCGATCGACGACGACGTGACGCTGCCAGATCTTCTCGAACATCGTGCGTGCGGCGGCCATGCACTTCCTCCTTTGATGGGACCGCGGGCCTCCCGGCCCGCTCTTCTTCATGAGGCGGGCCTGGAGGCCCGCGGTCCGGTTTGACTACTCCGCGGCGGCCTTGACCTGGTCGCGGAAGGCGGTGCGGCGCTCGTCCCATTCGGCGGCGCCGAAGCGGGCGAAGGTCTTGCCCGGGGAGCCGCTGACCGGCGGGAACTTGCCCTGCTTCAGGTCGCCCAGCAGGCGGTCGCAGGTCTGGATGATGCCGCCCAGCAGCAGGCCGGGGACGATCGAGATGGCGTATCCCATGCGTTCGGCGACATCGAGCTCGATCTCCGGCGTCTTGCCGCCGCGCACGATGTTCAGCAAGCAGGGACCGTTGACCCTCTTCGGCACGGATTCGATCTCGGCCATGGTCTGCGGCGCTTCGACGAAGGCCACGTCGGCGCCGTTGGCGAGCGCTGCATTGGCACGCTCGATCGCCTCTTCGAGACCGATGACGGCGCGCGAGTCTGTGCGGGCGATGATGCAGAAGTCCTTCGACTTGCGGGCCGCGGCGGCGGCGCGGATCTTGGCGATGAAGTCCTCGCGGCTCACCAGTTCCTTGTTGTCGAGATGGCCGCACTTCTTGGGGAACACCTGATCCTCGATGTGGATCGCGGCAACGCCAGCGCGCTCGAACTCCTGCACCGTGCGATAGACATTCAGCTCGTTGCCGAAGCCCGTGTCGCTATCGCTGATCAGCGGGATGTCGATCGAGTTCACGATGCGGCCGGCATTGCCCACCATCTCGCTCATGGTGATCAGGCCATAATCGGGATAGCCGAGCGTCGCCGAGGTGCCGGCGCCGGTCATGTAGACGGCGGAGAAACCCGCCTGCGCGATGGCGCGGCCGGTGATGCAGTCGATCGCGCCCGGGGCGACGATCATCGTCTTGGACGACAGCAGCTTGCGGAAGTTGGCAGCATTGGACATCGGAGTTTCCTCTCTCACTTGCGGTTGTTCGGTAACGGTTTCCGTTTGGTCCTTGCAGGGGCGAGCTGCCGGGAGCCGAGCTCCATGCGCATGGTCATGCGGTCGGGGATGGCCAGCATCTCGAGATATTCGACGGCGCGGCCCTTCTGGTCGAACATCAGGCGGCGCATGTCGATCAGTGCCGCACCGACCTTGATGCCAAGGCGCGATGCGACTGTAGGATCGGCCAGGGTCGCCGAGACGACCTGCTCGCCACGCGCCAGGTGAGCATCGGCCCGCGCCAGCAACTGGAACAGCGAGACGCGGCCGAGATCATCGGCGGTAAAGGTCTCGCCCAGCACCTCCGGCACATAGCTGGTGAGGTGCATGATCGGCACGCCTTCGTGCGAGCGCACGCGCACCGCCCGCTGCACCAGTTTTTCCGTGGCCTGCCACAATTGTTCGCGCACGACGCCGCGCGCCTCGACGTAGCCGAACTCGATGACCTTAGCGTCGGTCTCGGTGCCGTAGGCCACGATGTTCTCGATCACGGAGTTCATCGCCAGCTGCATCGGCCGGCCGATCTGCGGCCGCACGACGGTGCGTCGTCCGGCGCCGCGCTCGACCAGGCCGGCATCGTGCAGGCTGGTCATGGCGCGCCGGACCGTGATCCGCGAGACGCTGAACATCCGCGTAAGTTGCTCCTCGGTCGGCAGCGCCTCGCCCTCGGCGTAGCGGCCGGTCGAAATTCCGTCGGCCAGCACCAGATAAATCTGGTGATGCAGCGGCGAGCCCATCTCGCGGGCAACGGCGATCCTGTTCATGATTTCTCGTGCGCCTCCGGCGCCGCGCCGCGATGCAGGTGTTTATCGATGGCCAGCAAGGCCGCATTGGAAGCGATGGCAAAGATCGAGATCAGCACCGCGATCGCCAGGATCGTCTTCACGTCGTGCAGGTCGATCGCCGTCATCAGCAGGAAGCCCAGGCCACGCTGCGAGGCGAAAAGTTCACCCAGCATCGTGCCAAGCAGAGTGAGCGAAAAGCCGATGCGCAGACCGGAGAAGATTTCCGGCAGGGTCGCGGGCACCAGCACGAACCAGCCGGTCTGCATCGGGGTGAGGCGCAGGGCGCGGCCGGCCCTGAGATAGGTGCGGTTGACGTTGCGCACCGCGTTCATGGTGAACAGCACGACGGGAATGATCCCGTGCAGGGCGCCGAAGGCGACCTTGGCCGGCATGCCGAGGCCGAACAGCAGCAGAATCACCGGGTAGAGCGTGATCTTCGGCACCGAATAGAGCGCGACGAGGATCGGCTCGGCGACCTCTCCGGTGAGCTTGTGCCCGCCCAGCACGAGGCCGATCAGCACGCCGCCGCCGCAGGCAATCGCCAATGCCTGCAGGAACGCCAGCCCAGTCTCGCGCAGGTGTGGCAGGAAGCGCGCCTGTCCGATCATCTCCCAGAGATGGGCGAGGGTCGGCGCCGGCGCCGTGACCGCCGAATCGCCCGCGATCTCGTGCAGAACCTGCCACAGTGCCACCAGCGAGATCGCGACGAGGATGGGATCGCGCCAGGCGCGCAGATTCAGGAGGCCGCCACTCATGCGCCGCGCCGGCGCAGCATGCGACGCTCCCAGGCGAAGACCGCCATGTTGAACAGGGTGACGATGCCCAGCACGAACAGGATCAGCGCGTACATGCGCGGATTGTCGAAATTGTCGTAGGCGAAGGCGATCTCGTGGCCGATGCCGCTGGTCGACAGGATGAATTCGCCCGCGATCACGCCGATGAAGGAATAGGCCACGGCGAGCTTGAGGCCGGACAGGATGTGCGGCGCCGCCGCCGGCAGGCGAACCCGCCAGATCTCCTCGATCAGCGACAGGCGATGGATGCGCGCCGTCTTCAGCAACACGCGCGGCACCCTGTCGAGGCCCGCCATGGTGGCGAGGATCATCGCGACCATGGCGAACAGGGTCGCCAGTACGATCAGTGGCACCGGGCCGAGGCCAAAGATGACGATCAGCAGCGGATAGAAGGCGAAGTGCGGGATCGCGTAATAGGCCGCGAGGAACGGGCTGAAGGCGCGGCGCAGGAACGGCACCCAGTTCAGGATGAAGCCGATCACGAAGCCGCCGACGATGGCGATGCTCATGGCGATCGCCACAGCCGACAGCGTGTGCTGCAGGTGCATGCCGATCTCGTCGGACTGCAGCGTCTTGATCAGCGCCATCACCATCTGCGACGGCGCGATCACCATGGTGGGCGCGATCGCGCCGGTCCGGCAGGCCAGTTCGAGCGCACCGACGGCGCCAACCAGCACAAGGGTACGGATCCAGCCCGCCTTGCTCATCGCGCCGCCGTCCCCTGCCCCATCGCCCGCAGCGATTCACCGCGCAGATAGGACCAGAGGCGCGCCGTGACCGCGCCGAAATCGGGACGTTCGGCCAGCCGCGAATCGCGCTCGCGCGGCCAGCCGGTCTCGACGATGTCGATGAAGCGTCCGGGCCGGGCGGACATCACGCCGATGCGGTCGGACAAAAGATTGGCTTCGTCGAGCGCGTGGGTGATCAGCAGTACGGTGGCCGAGGTTTCGCGCCACAGGCGCAGCAATTCGTCGCCCATCAGCAGGCGCGTCTGCTGGTCGAGCGCGCCGAACGGCTCGTCGAGCAGGATCAGGCGCGGCTGCATCACCAGGGTGCGCGCGATGCAGACGCGCTGGCGCATGCCGCCGGAAAGCTGGCTGGGATAGGCGCGGCGGAAGTCGCGCAGGCCCATGAAGCCGATCGCGAAGTCGACGCGCCGCTTGCTTTCCGCCGCATCGACGCCGGCCCGCCGCAGGCCGAAGGAGACGTTGTCCTCGACCGTCAGCCACGGGAAGCTGGCATCCTCCTGGAACACGACGCCGACGCCGTCGGGCACCTCGCCGCGCACCGGCTTGCCCTCGAACTCGACTGTGCCGGCCGACGGCACGGCAAGACCTGCGAGGACGTCCAGCAGGGTCGACTTGCCGCAACCGGACGGTCCTACGACGCTGAAGAACTCACCGGCCCTGAGGTCGAAGGAGATGGGACCCAGCGCATGCACTTCGCCATGGCCTGCGCGCGGCGGGTAGACACGCGTCACGCCTTCGAGACGCGCATGGATCTTGTGGGCGGCCGCGTCCTCGACCGCCGCCAGACGCGGCGCGCCGGCCATCACTGGGTCTTCGCCGCGGTCGGCGCGAACTGCGAATCCGTTGCGGCCTTCCAGTCCACGGGGAGCTGCAGCGCGCCGACCGAGCCCAGCGCATCGGCCATCGACTGCATCAGCGGCATCGCGAGTTCGCCTTGGCTCCACCAGGTCGGGTTCATCTTCACGATGTTGTTCATGGCGTTGGTCACGACGTCGAGCGGCAGGTTGTAGGCCTTGGCGACGATCTGCGCGGCTTCCTTCGGGTTGGCCTGGAGGAACTCGACCCCCTTGCGCCGCGCCTCGATCACCGCCTTCAGCTTCGCGCCGTGCTTGGCGATCGTCTCGTCGGTCGCGATGCCGACCGTCTGGGCATAGGCCGGCAGCTTCTCGTCGAGCCAGCCCAGGGTCTTGTACTTGGTGCCGGCCTTCTCTTTCTGGGAGTAGATCGGCTCGGGAATGATGGCGACGTCGACCTTGTTGTGTTCGAGCGCCGTGAGACCGGCGCCGAAATCGCCGATGGCGATCATCTTCACGTCAGCCGCGTTGACATCCCAGGACTTCAGGGCGGACAGCGTGATCGCCTCGCTGACCGACTTCGGCCGCGAATAGACGAAGCGCTTGCCCTTGAGGTCGGCCGGCTTGTCGATCGCCTCGCCCACTCGCGTGACCCAGAAGGAGCTGCGGCCGTTGGTGCCGCCGCTGATGATCTTGATGTTGAAGCCTTCCTTGATGGCGCTCAGCGCCGCCGGCAGGGCCACTTCGGCGAACAGCGTGTCGCCCGCCATCATGTTGCGCACCGAAGTGCCACCGCCCTTGGAGGTCAGGATGCCGGTGACGTCGACGCCGGCTTCCTTGAAGTAGCCCTTCTCCATCGCAATGGCGTAGGGCACGCCATAGAGCAGCGAACCGTAATGGGTGACGACGATGTCCTCGGCGCGCGCTGCCGTGACGGACAGCAGGCCCAGACTGGCAAACGCGAACGCACGAACGGCGGCCTTGAAAGCCTTCATCATTCCCTCCCGGGGACTATGGCGGCCGGCGCCTTATGGCGCAGGCTCTTCTATTGTTATGACATTAGGACATTCGAACCGGAGCGAGTCAATCCGGCATGGCCGGTTCTATTCGCTGCGCAAAAACACCCGCAGCGAGGTTTCGACGGCGACGCGATCGAGACCGTCGACGATGAAAACCAGTCGCGAGTGGCGCTCCTCATTGGGCCAGGCGGCCATATGAACGGGCGGATGCACGAGATGCTGCACGCCGTGGATCGCCACCGGCGTCTCGCTGCCCTCGACCTTCAGCATGCCCTTCACCCGCAATACTTTGTCGCCGTGCCGGTTGAGCAGCATGGTCAGCCACAGGCCGAAGCGGGTCCAGTCGACAGCATCGTCGAGTGTGAACGCAAAGGCATGGACACCCGCGCCATGCGCTTCCGCACCCGGCTCGACGGCGAACCAGCGTCGCGCCGCCTCGCCGCGTGTCGCGGTGGCGAAAATGTCGTGTGCCAGCAAGGCATCGGCATCGATCGCCTCCTCCGCTGCGCGCACCAAGGGCGCCGAAGGATTGATCTCCCGCAGACGAGCCACGAGGGCGGTGGCCGTTTCGACATCCACGAGATCGGTCTTGGTGAAAACGAGCCGGTCCGCCACGGCGACCTGCTTGACGCTCTCGGTCCGGCGGTCGAGCTGCGATGCACCGTTCACCGCATCGACCGTAGTGACCACGTTGCCCAAGCGGAAATGGTGACGCAGCACCGGATCGGCCTGCACCGTCGACAGGATGGGGAACGGATCGGCCAAGCCGGTGCTCTCGACCGCCAGCCGCCGGAAGGCCGGCACTTCGCCGCGTTCGCGCCGTCCGTGCAAATCGCGGATCGCCGCCGACAGCTCGCCGCGGATCGTGCAGCACAGACACCCTGATGGCAGCAGCACCATGGTGTCGTCGATCCGGTCGAGCAGATGATGGTCGAGACCGACCTCGCCGAATTCGTTGATCAGCACGGCGGTGTCAGCGAGCGCGGCGTCGGTCAGCAAGCGTTGCAGCAAGGTCGTCTTGCCCGATCCCAGGAAGCCCGTGATCAGGTTGACCGGCGTGAAGGCGGGAGTTTCAGCCACGGCCGATACGCGCGATCACTGCGGGATCGAGCGGATCGCAGGGCCGGCCCGTAAGCTTCTCGGCCGCGGCCCAAAGGTGGGTCAGGTTGTCGACCAGTTCGGTCTTGCCGGTTGCCGTCGACAGCAGGAACGACGCGCCCTGCCAGTCGGACAGCGATAGGCCGTATAACTTGAGGATGCGGTTTGCTGCCGCGACCCTGGCCATTCGCTCGCGCCGCCGCGCGAGACTATCGGTGTTGCGCGTGAACACGCCGAGGCGCGGGGCGGCATCGGTCCAGTGACCGTCGCCGTCCAGCACGCCGCAGAGCGCGCACATCGTTACTTCTTGCGCGGTGAACGCTTGGCGAAGTCGTCAGCCATCTCGTTCATGGTGACGAACTTCACGCCGGGATGGCTGGCCATGTAATGATAGAGCCGCTCCAGCATCATCAGCACGTGCGGCCGGCCCGAGACGTCGGGATGGATGGTCATGGGGAACACCGCATATTCATATTCGCGATAGACCCAGTCGAACTGGTCGCGCCACATCTGCTCGATGTCGCGCGGGTTCACGAAGCCATGGCTGTTGGGTGACTTCTTGATGAACATCATCGGAGGCAGGTCGTCGAGATACCAGCTCGCGGGAATCTCGATCAAGTCGGTCTCCTGGCCGCGCTGCAGGGGCACCATCCATTCGCGCGGCTTCTTCGAATAGTCGATCTTGGTCCAGGCATCGCCCACGCGCACATAATAGGGCTGGTGGTCGTGATGCATCAGCGAATGGTCGTACTTGATGCCGCGCTCCAGCAGGAGCTCGTTGGTGACGGGCGAGAACTCCCACCACGGCGCGACATAGCCGGTCGGCCGCTTGCCCGAGAGCTGCGTCACCAGTTCGATGCACTTGTCGAGGATCTCGGTCTCCTGCTCGCGCGTCATGGCGATCGGGTTCTCGTGGCTGTAGCCATGGATGCCGATCTCGTGACCGGCATCGGCCACCGCCTTCATCTCCTTCGGGAAGGTCTCGATCGAATGGCCGGGGATGAACCAGGTCGTCTTTATGCCCAGCCGTTCGAACATCCTGAGCAGGCGCGGGCTGCCGACCTCGCCCGCGAACAGGCCGCGCGAGATGTCGTCGGGTGAATCCTCACCGCCGTAGCTGCCCAGCCAGCCCGCCACCGCATCCACGTCGATGCCGAAACCACACAGAATTTCCTTGGCCATGGTCGGATCCTCCTGTTTTTCTCGAACGCCCAGATCTCAGCAAAAAGCGCGCCTCGATTGCCGCTCCCTCTCACCGCCGATATCGTCGGTCAGGTGTCGAAACCCGTCATTCGCATCGCAATCCTGTTCGCAGCCTTCTGTCTCGTGGCGAACTCTGCACACGCGCAGCAGCGCACTCGGCAGGCTGCACAGGCAACGCAAGCACAGAACGGCGACCTGTGGGAGACACCCGCCGTCGGACTGGAATACCGGATCGACAAGACATGGTCGTTTCATCTCGACGCCCAGCTCGGCTTCGACCAGGGGATGAGCCGCCTGCGTACCCTGCAGGTGCGGCCCGGTTTCGAATATGCCCTGTCGCCCAACTGGGCGCTCGCAGCGGGTTATGTGCAGTTCACCCGCTATCTTCCGGGCTCGCGGCAGTCGCGCGGTCCCTTCCAGGACATCCTCTACCGCACGCGCATCGAGGGACTTCCGGTTGCCGGCCGGCTGCGCTGGGAGGAGCTGTTCTTCGACGACAACAGGCTGCTGGTGCGCACGCGCGCCCTGGCCGGCGTGCGTATCCCGCTCTGGCAATCGCCGTGGGAACTGGCCTTGTCCGACGAGGTCTTCATCAACCTCAGCACCGACCGGCCGAGCAGAACCTCAGGCTTCGCCCAGAACCGCGCCTTCGCGGGCATCGGCCGCCAGCTCACGTCCTTTGCCAAGGGCTCGCTGGGCTACGAGCTCGTCACGTTCCGTAACACCAACGACTTCCGCAACGAGCACAACATCAAGCTGAACCTCGCCTTCAGCCTGAACTGACCGCCGCCATCCGGCCGTCACCGCGCTCGGCGGCGAAAGGCAGCCCCCGGCGATGCGGATTGCGTGCGGCGGCGTCCCACATCAGGCGCGGATCGAAGGCTTCGGCCGCGAAGATGGTGACGATGACCACGGCGCAGAAGGCGAGCGCCCCGATGCCGGGATCGATGGTCACGGCGCGTCCGAACTGGACGAGGGCGCCCAGCAGCGATTCCATGAAGATGTCGACCATCGACCAGCGGCCGATCCAGGCGACGATGAAATAGAGCTGCGTCCGCTTCCTCAGGAACACGCCGGCAGTCTCGGCCGTGCCTGGCAGCGAGGTCACCGAGATCATGCCGATGAGACCGATCAGCTTGAACAAGGGCACCAGCACGCTGGCAAAGAAGACCAGCAGCGCCAGCGGATACATCTTGGACGAAACCAGCTCCTCGACGCCGCCCATGATGGTGCTGGGTGCGCCCGAGCCGAGCTGGATCACCGTCAGCACCGGATAGATGTTGGCCGGGATGTAGAGAACGGCGCCGGCGAGCGCGAGCGCCAACGTCCGGCCGATGGCGTCGGGCTTGCGTTCATGCACGCGCGCGCCGCAGCGCGGGCACCGCCCGTCATGCTCCGCCGGTACGCAGACGAGTCTGCATCCCTCGCAGCCGGCGGCACCCGGCCGGTACTCCAGCGGCGCGACCGGCGGCATCGGCGCATGGGTCTGCCCACGCCGCTCGATCTCCTCCCACACCGCCTGCGGGTCGAGCGCCAGTTCAGCCCACACGATCACCACCGTGAGGAGGCCCAGCGCATAGACGGCCGGCCCCAGCTCGATCGTCACCAGGTCGCCGAGCTTGGTGTAGGCGACGAACACGCCCAGCAGCAGCACCTCGAGCATTGCCCAGGTGCCCACCCAGCGGGAGATCAGGAAGATGCCGCGCAGGTTCGGCGGCAGGGTTTTCATGCGCAGGCCGACCAGCACGTAGATCGTCCCGGCGAACTTGATGAGCGGTGCCAGGGCCGTGGTGAAGGAGACGGCGATGGCGAGCGGCCACAGGCCGTGGCGCACCAGCTCCGCGGGGCCCGAGAGGATCGTCGTCTCGTGCACGATGCCGGCCGTCGACACCTTCATCAGCATGGAGAGCCAGAGCACGGCGAACAGCACCAGCGAGGCGAAGGTGAGCGCCAGGCAATGGCCGGTCGGGTCGGCGCGCGTGGCGCGCAGCGGCGTGCCGCAGCGCTGGCAATCGGACCGCATGTTGGCGGCCATCGCCGGCACGACCTGGAACAGGCCGCAGCCATGGCATTCGCGAAGCTGCGGCGGCGTCACCATCGGACCCGGATCGCGCCGCGCGGCGAAGGCCCGCAACATGGCGCTACTGCAGCAGCGCGGCGATGCCGTCCGACAGCTCGCCGAGCGCGTCGCTCATCGCGGCGACATGGCCCGGCGTATCCGGCGTCGCCACGGGCTTCGTGATCGAGAAGTTTCGCGCCGCCGACCGGGTCGGCCGGTTGAACTGGATGGCGACCTGCGCCAGCAGGACGACGCCCGCTCTGTCGGCGTCGAAGCGCTGGATGTCGATGCCGACGGCGGCGTTGGGGTCCATCGTGATCGAGCCGGCTTCGCTATAGACCTGACTGTTGGGCAGGCGCTGCGAGAGTTCGAGCACGATGGTCCGCCCGATCATTCCTCCGACCGGCTCGCCCCACCAGGCGTTGGAACGGACGTCGAGCTTGAGATCCTCCGTCGAGCGGACAATCTCCTTGCGATCGAGATAGCCCGACAGGCCGATGTCGCGGACCTGCACGATGCGCGGTCCGCGCGCCAGCACCGGGCCGGGACGTACCGCCAGCGTGTAGAGGACGGGTTCGGGCGAGGCGCCGCAAGCCTGCAGCACCGGCGCCGCGAGAACCGGGAGAGCTAGGAGGCCGAACTGGCGGCGGCCGAGGCGAGTGCCAAAGCGAGTGGAGGTCATTCCTTGCCCGTGTTGGTGCGACCCTTGATCAGGGCCTCGGGGTGACGCGACAGCAGATCGGCCAGCGCCCGGATCGAGCGCGCGGCATCGGTGATCTGCGGCAGCAGACGGTCGATGTCGCGATGGAACTTCGACGAATCGCCATAGCCCTTGTCGACGGAGCCGATCAGCCGGTTGGCCTTGGCGACGGCATCCTGAAGCTGCGCGGCGATCTCGGGCAAGCGCTTCAGCGCCGGCGTGGCGTCGGTGTCGAGCTTCTTGGCGATATCCTGCACGTCGATCATCGCCTTTTCGAGCGCCGCCAGGGTCGCCTTGATCTGCGGACCGTTGATCGTCTGGTCGATGCCGGTGGCGGCATTGACCAGACTGTTGCCGATCTTGTCGAAGTCGATGCGGTTGATCTTGCTCAAAAGCTCGCTGGCCGAAGCGGTGATGCTGTCGAAGCCGCCGATCTCGGCAGCGGGAATGACATAGTGATCGCCGATCTTCTCCAGCTCCGCCATCTTGGCATCGGGCACGACCTGCAGCGAGATGACCTTCGAGTTGCTGATCAGGCTCGGTGCCTGCAGCGTCGCGCGCAGGCCGCGCTTGATCATCTCCTCGGCGATGTTGATCGGCTCCATGCCCTGCGCCTTCGCAAGGTTGCTGATGCGGCCCGCCTCGACGCGATAGTGGATGGGCGCGACGACGCGATCTTCCTTGGGATCGTAGACCAGGCCGACGCGGGTGACCTCGCCGATCTTGAGGCCATGGAACGTGACCTCTGCGCCCTCGGTGACGCCCGCCACTGAACCGGGGAAATAGGAGATCAGCTTGATCTGCTGGCCGAAGCCCGCCGACTTGGCTTCCTCGATATTGGCGTAGAGCTTGAAGCGATGATCGGCCTGGCTGATCGGGGCCGTCGAATCGTGCGCCGTGTCGAAGGCGATACCTCCCAGCAGGATGGCGCGCAGCGACTCCATCTGGATGTTGATGCCGTTGGCGCCCAGCGAGACCGACAGGCCCGACGCGTTCCAGAAATTCGTGTCGTCGCGCACATAGCGATCGAACGGCGCACGTACGAAGGCATGGATGGCGACGCGGCTGGCGAGATCGTGCAGGTCCCAGCCCAGCACCGTGCCGACCTCGATGTCGCGGAAGAAGACCGGTGCGCCGAGGCTGATCGAACCCAGCCGGTTGGTGTCGAGCCGGAAGACGGTGCCCTTGACCGAGGCCTGCAGGATCGGCGGATCCTCCTGGCCCACGAAGCTGCGGGTCGCCACGCCCTTGTCGGTCGACGGGCGCATGCCGATGTAGGAGCCGGACAGGATGGTCTCGAGGCCGGAGATGTTGCCGGCGAAGAGCTGCGGCTTCACCACCCAGAAGATCGTCTTGTCGGTGAGAAGCGGCTCGGCCTCCTTCACCGTCTCGATCGTCACCAGCACCTTGGACAGGTCGGGCGGGATGGTGATGGTCTTCACCGTGCCCATGACGACGTTGCGATACTTGAGCTGCGACTGGCCCGCCGTGAGGCCCGCGGCCGTGTCGAAAGCGACGGTGATGGTGGGGCCGCGCTTGGAGAACGTATCCCAGGCCAGCCAGCCGGCGATCAGGGCCGTCAGGATGGGCACGATCCAGATCAGCGGAATGCGGCGGCGGTGCCGCACCGACGCCGAAGCGACAGGATTCCCCGCGGCCGGCGGCCTCGAAGCAGATCCAGGCGGGGCTTGCTCGCTCATCGTTCCTCGTTCGCCCCGGAAAACGGGGCCTCAGCGCTCGCGGTCGTCGATGTCGCGGGCCAGGACCTCGCGCTTGCCGACATGGTTGGCCGAGCTGACCACGCCCTCGCGCTCCATGCGCTCGACGATGCGGGCGGCCCTGTTATAGCCGATCTGCAGGTAGCGCTGGATGAAAGAAGTGCTGCACTTGCGCTCGCGGGCGACCAGGGCGATGGCCTGGTCGTAGAGCTGGTCGCTCTCGACCTCCTCGCCCTCGCCCGGCATCCCCGCGCCCTGGCCCTCGCCGTCGGGATCGTCGGTGACCGATTCGATATAGGCCGGAGCGCCTTGGGCGCGCAGGTGGCGGACCACCTCCTCGACCTCGCCGTCGCTCACGAACGGGCCGTGCACGCGGGCGATCTTGCCGCCGCCGGCCATGTACAGCATGTCGCCCTGGCCCAGCAGCTGCTCGCCGCCCTGCTCGCCCAGGATGGTGCGGCTGTCGATCTTGGACGTCACCTGGAAGGAGATGCGGGTCGGGAAGTTGGCCTTGATGGTGCCGGTGATGACGTCGACTGACGGCCGCTGCGTCGCCATCACGACGTGGATGCCGGCGGCGCGCGCCATCTGGGCGAGGCGCTGCACGGTGGCCTCGATCTCCTTGCCCGCGACCAGCATCAGGTCGGCCATCTCGTCGATGATGACGACGATGAACGGCAGCGGCGTGAGGTCCATCTCCTCGTCTTCGAAGGTCGGCTTGCGCGTGTCGGGATCGATGCCGGTCTGCACCTTGCGCGTCAGCACGCCGCCTTTGCGCGCCGTTTCGGCGAGCTTCTCGTTGTAGCCTGCGATGTTGCGCACGGAGACCGCGCTCATCGCGCGATAGCGGTCTTCCATCTCGCGCACGACCCACTTCAGGGCCACGATCGCCTTGCGCGGCTCGGTGACGACGGGCGTCAGCAGGTGCGGGATGTCCTGATAGACGCTGAGTTCCAGCATCTTCGGATCGATCATGATGAAACGGCACTGCTGCGGCGTCAGCCGGTAGAGCAGCGACAGGATCATCGTGTTGACCGCCACCGACTTGCCCGAGCCGGTGGTGCCGCCGATCAGCAGATGCGGCATGCGCGCCAGATCGGCGATGACGGGATCGCCGCCGATATCCTTGCCCAGCGCCAGCGGCAGGCCGAGGCGAGTGTCCTCATAGTGACGGGTCGACAGCAGCTCGCGCAGGAACACCGTCTCGCGCTTGGCGTTGGGAAGCTCGATGCCGATGACGTTGCGGCCGGGCACGGTGGCGACGCGCGCCGACACCGCGCTCATCGAGCGGGCGATGTCGTCGGCGAGGCCGATGACCCGGCTCGACTTGGTGCCCGGCGCCGGCTCGAGTTCGTAGAGCGTGACGACCGGACCCGGCCGCACCTTCACGATCTGTCCCTTGACGCCGAAATCGTCGAGCACCGTCTCGAGCAGGCGGGCGTTCTGCTCCAGCGCTTCCTCGTCGATCTTCGGCTGGGCGTTGACGCGAGACGGCAGCGACAGGATGTCGAGCGGCGGTAGCTTATATTCGTTGATGGCGAGGTCGAGTTCGCGCTGGCCCGCCTTGGCGGCGCGCTTGCCCTGTGCCGCGGCCGACTTGCGCGGCACGATCTTCACCGCCGGCTGGGCCGCCGCGACCACGGGCTGCTCCACGTCCAGCGCATTGTCGGGCGTGAACGGATTTTCATCGACCTCATCGTCGGCCGGGGCGTCGGCTTCGAACTCGGGCGCCACCGGCTCGGGCATCGGCCGCTCGACGACCGCCTGTGGCGCCTCGAACTCGTCTTCGGCAACGGCGGCCCGATGCGCGGGCGGCGCGGATTCGAACCCGGGCTCGATGCGTGCCGACGCGGGCGCGGAGGCCGGCGCCGAACGGCGCATGAAGGGCTCGATGCGCAGGCCGCCGGACAGCCGGCTGAGGAATGTCCGCTCCTTGACCGCCGAGGGTGCAGCCTCGTCGAGCACCGGCGCATGCAGATGCAGGCCGCCGGGAGCCGCCGGGATATCGTCGGCTTCGCGCTCGATCGGTGCATAGGGCGCGTCGACCATCAGGGAGTCGCGCGCCGGCATCGCCGTGCCGTCCTCGGGGATCTGCTCGTAGCGATTCTGGAAGTGGGTCGGATCGTACTGGCTGGCGTCGATCTCGCCGGGGATCTCGGCATAACCGATGTGCGGCGCCGGCGGCTCGCTCTCCTCGTCCAGCGTCTGCGGCTTGCCGCGCCACAGGCCGACGGCCGCGCGGAAGCCCCACATCATCCAGAGGAAGGGCGCGCGCAGGATGCGGAAGATCAGCGGCAGGTCCGTACGGTTCATGCCGAGCGCCGGGGCCATCGCAATGAAGGCCAGCGCCGCGGAGACCGGTTCGATCAGGGTGAGCGCGCCGCCACTCGAATGGGTCAGCACCAGCTCACGGAAGCGACCGACCAGAGCGAGGCCGACCAGCCCGCCCGGACCGGCATGGGTGGCAG
The DNA here is from genome assembly GCF_058806575.1 of Reyranella sp. GW821-FHT12G01. Lineage (NCBI taxonomy): Bacteria > Pseudomonadati > Pseudomonadota > Alphaproteobacteria > Hyphomicrobiales > Reyranellaceae > Reyranella > Reyranella sp. GW821-FHT12G01. The sequence continues at coordinate 817,179 of NZ_JBXAPV010000001.1, read as the reverse complement.
CGCCACCGACATCGCCGAGACCGACGCAGGCCACGCTCATCATCAGCAGCGCGAGCAGCAGCAACGAGAGCCTGAGCCCGAAGAAGCCGAGATGGTGCGTGCGCACCATGCGGACGCCCCAGGTGATGAAGGCGACGGGCGCCAGGATGATGGCGAGGCCGAAGGTCTGCAGCAGCAGGTCGGAGATATAGGCGCCGGGCAGGCCGAGCAGGTTGTTGGGCGCGCGTGCCGTCGCGTGATTGAGCGAGGGATCGCCGGGGCTGTAGGTGAACAGCGCCATCATCAGCATCAGGCCGAAGCCTGCCGTCGCGACGCCCACGATCTCCATCATGCGGCGGCGCAGGAAATCGCGCCCGCCCTCCGGCAGGATGGAGGTCTTGGGTTGCAACGCTGAAGAGACGCTCAGCATGGCCATGCGCGGTTGCGCTCCCTACAGAACGGCCGCGAGGCGCTGGAGCCCCTCGCGTGTGGTCTTCTCGTCGTGCACCAGCGCCACGCGGATGTAGCGGTGGGAAGTGTTGATCCCGTTGGTCTCGCGGCAGGCATAGGCGCCCGGCAGCACCTTCACGTGCGCCTCGCCCCACAGCTTGCGGGTGGCTTCCTCGCCGTCGCCGACGTCGAGCCACAGGAAGAAGCCGCCGCCCGGCGTGTAGTAGGCGAAGCGATTGTGCAGGATCTGTTCGGCGACGCGGAAATTCTTCGCGTACCATTCGCGCGTCTGGATCGGATGAGTCTCCTCGCGCCACAGCGCGGCCGACGCCTTCTGGACGGCGAACGGGATCTGCGGGCCACCGTAAGTGCGCCAGCGCAACACCATCGCCACGACCTTGGGATCGCCTGCCATGAAGCCCGAGCGCAGGCCGGCCGCGTTCGAACGCTTCGACAGCGAGTGAAAGACCACGAGATTGCGGAACGGATCCTTCAATCCGGTCTCGTCGATCTCGAGCGCCGCTTCGAGCGCGCCCGGAGGAGCGGCGCCGGTGTAGATCTCGGCGTAGCACTCGTCGACCGCCAGCACGGTGTCGTACTTGCGGCAGAGCTTCAGCAGCTTCTGCAGATACTCCTTGCTGGCGATCGCGCCCTGCGGATTGGCCGGCGAGCAGAGATAGACGACCGACATGCGCTTCCAGGTCGCTTCGTCGAGGCTCTCATAGTCCGGCAGGAAGCCGTTGGAGGCCTCGGCGTTGACCAGCAGCGGCTCGCCGCCCGACAGGACCGCGCCACCGAGATAGGCTTGATAGAACGGGTTGGGCAGAGCGACGATCGGCTTGGCGCCGCCCTTCTCCTGCGGTGTCGCCACCGTCGAGATGATGTAGACGCCTTCCTTGCTGCCGGCCGTCGGATGGACGTGCACGTTCGGATCGAGCAGGCCCTTGGGCAACTTGTAGCGCCGCGTCAGCCATTCGCAGATCGCGAGATTGAGATCGGGCAGGCCCTGATTCGGCGGATAGCGGTTCCAGCCATCGACCTCGTCGATCACGATCTGGCGCGCGAAGGCGGGCATCGCGCCCTGCGGCTCGCCCACCGACATGTTGATCATCGACAGGTGCGCCGGCGGCGTGATCGGAGCGATCAGGGAGTTCAGCCGCGCGAATGGGAAGTCGGTCAGCGTCTCGGTCAGGCGCGGATTGAACATTCTCGTATCCAATGAGCCAAACCGGCCCAAATAAAGCAACGGTGCCGACCCAAGATGGCCAGCCTATCGCCATATTCTATGGAACAAATTAGCCAATCACAACAAGGGAATAGGCTTGTTTCTTCACACAACAGAAGGGGTTGGGACCCCTTCCCTGCCGAGCCACAAGCGCTAGTCGGCCCGCCCGGGTGCGTTATTGGACGCGTTCGCCGTGGAGGGCGGTGTCCAAGCCCTCGACTTCCTCATCCTGGGTGACCCTGAGCCCGATCGCCGCATCGAGGATCTTGAGGATGATCCAGGTGACCACGGCGCAGAACGCGCCGATGACCAGCACGCCGTAGAGCTGGGTCAGGATCTGGCCGCCATGACCGTCGACCAGGCCGACCGGCTGGCCCTTGGCCACGTCATTGATCGCGCGGGTGGCGAAGACGCCGACCAGGATCGAGCCCACGATGCCGCCGACGCCATGGACGCCGAACGCATCGAGCGAATCGTCGTAGCCCAGCTTGTTCTTCAGCACGATCGAGGCCCAGTAGCAGACCGCGCCGGCGATGACGCCGATCACCATCGCTGCCCACGGCTCCACGTAGCCCGCAGCAGGTGTGATCATGCCTAGGCCCGCGACGGCGCCGGTCAGGATGCCGAGGACCGACGGCTTGCCGCGAGTTGCCCATTCTATGAGCATCCAGACCAGGGCCGCGACGGAAGCCGCGATGTGCGTGTTCAGCATCGCGCTGCCCGCCAGTTCGCCCGACGCCAGCGCCGAGCCGGCATTGAAGCCGAACCAGCCGACCCAGAGCAGCGACGTACCGATCAGGGTGAGCACTAGATTGTGCGGCGCCATGTATTCCTGGCCGTAGCCGTGCCGCTTGCCGATCACCACGCAGCAGACGAGCGCGGCGACGCCGGCATTGAGATGGACGACGAGGCCGCCGGCGAAATCGAGCACGCCGGCCGCCGCCAGGAAGCCGCCGCCCCATACCCAGTGCGCCACCGGGACATAGACGAACAGCAGCCACAGCCCCATGAACCACATCATCGCCGAGAACTTCATGCGCTCGGCAAAAGCGCCGGCGATGATGGCGGGCGTGATGATTGCGAAGGTCGCCTGGTACATCAGGAAGACGTTCTCGGGCACCGTCTTGGCGAGTTCATGCGTACTGCCCAGCAGCCCCTTGCCGAACGCGCGGGACAGCGAGCCGATCGCCCCGTTCAGCGCGCCGCCGTCGGTGAAGGCCAGCGAATAGCCGATCGCGAACCAGAGAACGGTCACCAGCGCGGCCACCGCGAAGGCCTGCACCGAGGTCGCCAGCACGTTCTTCTTGCGCACCATGCCGGCGTAGAAGAGCGCCAGGCCCGGGATGTTCATCATCAACACCAGCACCGTGGCCATCAGCAGCCACGCGGTGTCGCCGGTATCGATCTGCGGCTTGTCCGCGGCCCACGCCGCCGGGACGAACGCCATCGGGCACGCCAAAAGCGCGCCGAAGCGCAGGGCCGTCTTGTTCATTTTCTCTCCCGTGCCTTGTCTTATTCGTTTGCTGTCTTGGTCTTGTCGTTCTGAAGCGCGGTTTGTCCTAGAGCGCGTTGGAACCGGATTCGCCGGTGCGGATGCGCACGGCCTGCTCGACCGGCGTGACGAAGATCTTGCCGTCGCCGATCTTGCCGGTGTGGGCGGCCTTCTGGATGGCCTCGACGGCGCGCTCGACCTGGGTGTCGTCGACCACGATCTCGATCTTCACCTTGGGCAGGAAGCTCACGAGATATTCGGCGCCGCGATAGATCTCGGTCTGGCCCTTCTGGCGGCCGAAACCCTTGACCTCGCTCACCGTCAGACCCGACACGCCGACGCCAGTCAGTGCATCGCGCACCTCGTCGAGCTTGAACGGCTTGATGATGGCGGACACGAGCTTCATCTGATTTCCCCTCTGCCTTTCGGCGTTCGCATACAGACTGGCGTCTCAGGTTCGCGGCGTCAAATTACAGGCAGAAAAAGGGCCCGGCGAGGAACTCGCCGGGCCCGAGGGTCCGCCGCGACACGGTGCGGCGGATGAGAGGGAACCAGGAGGAGAGGGGTTCCCGATCTCGAGGGAGAGACGGTCCTAGTGGATCGTCTCGCCGTGCAGGTTGATGTCGAGACCCTCGATCTCTTCCTCAGTGGTCACGCGCAGCCCGATCAGGGCATCGACGACCTTGAGGATGATGAACGTGGCGACCGCGCACCAGGCGATGCAGACCAGCGAACCCCAGAGCTGCGTCAGGACCTGGCCGGCGTTGCCGTCGATCAGACCCTTCTTGCCCTCGCCGCCGATCACTTCGATGGCGAACACGCCGGTCAGGATGGCGCCGACGAAGCCGCCGATGCCGTGCACGCCGAACGCGTCGAGCGAGTCGTCGTAGCCCATCGCCTTCTTGAGGCCGGTAGCGCCCCAGAAGCAGATCAGGCCGGCGACGATTCCGATGGCCAGAGCGCCCATCGGGTTGACGAAGCCGGAGGCCGGGGTGATCGCGACGAGGCCGGCGACCGCACCCGAGATGATGCCGAGGACCGACGGCTTGCCGCGCGTCACCCACTCCGCGAACATCCAGGCCAGAGCCGCCGCGGCCGTGGCGAACTGCGTCACCGCCATCGCCATGCCGGCGTTGGGGCTGGCACCGACCGCGGAGCCGGCGTTGAAGCCGAACCAGCCGACCCACAGGAGGGCAGCGCCGATCACCGAGTAGACCAGGTTGAACGGCGCCATGTTCTCGGTGCCGAAGCCCTTGCGCTTGCCGAGCACGAGCGCGCAGACGAGGCCCGCGACGCCGGCGTTGATGTGAACGACCGTGCCGCCCGCGTAGTCGAGGACGCCCCAGTCGCCGAGGAAGCCGCCGCCCCACACCCAGTGGGCGATCGGCGCGTAGACGATCAGCGACCACAGCGCCATGAACCACATCATGGCCGAGAACTTCATGCGCTCGGCGAAGGCGCCGGCGATCAGGGCCGGCGTGATGATGGCGAAGGTCATCTGGAAGGTCATGAAGACGGTCTCGGGGATCGTCTTGGCGAGGTCATGGACGCCGTCGAGCGTCAGGCCCGCCATGAAGATGCGGCTGAGGCCACCCAGGACCGAGCTGCCGGGCGTGAAGGCCAGGCTGTAGCCCACGATCAGCCAGAGCACCGAGATCATGCAGGTGATGGCGAAGCTCTGCATCACCGTCGACAGCACGTTCTTCTTGCGGACCATGCCGCCATAGAACAGCGCGAGGCCCGGGATGGTCATCATCAGCACGAGCGCGGTCGAGGTCAGCATCCACGCCGTGTCGCCGGTATCGAGCTTGGGCGCGGCGGCGGCGGCCGCGGCCGCCGGAGCGGCGGCCGGCGCAGCGGCCTGGGCCAGCGCAAGCGCCGGCAGGAGCAGCACCGCGGCGGCCCCCGCACCCGCAAGCACCGAATTGGTCTTGAACTTCATCGTTGTCCCCTGGTTCTTGAGTTGATTGCGTGGTGTTGGATCAGAGCGCTTCGACGCCGGACTCGCCGGTGCGGATGCGGATCGCCTGCTCGACCGGCATGACGAAGACCTTGCCGTCGCCGATCTTGCCGGTGCCGGCCGCCTTGCGGATGGTCTCGACCGCGCGCTCGACCATGGTGTCGTCGATCACGACTTCGATCTTCACCTTCGGCAGGAAACTCACGGCGTACTCGGCGCCGCGGTAGATTTCGGTCTGGCCCTTCTGGCGACCGAATCCCTTCACTTCACTTACAGTCAGTCCCTGGATGCCGAGCGATGTCAGTGCATCCCTGACTTCGTCCAGCTTGAAGGGCTTGAAGATTGCCACGATCATTTTCATTTGCGCCTATCCTCCAACGGGCGGCACGCCCGCCCCCAAAGTTCAACTTGTCGAGAGCAAGGGCCGTGCCAACGCGCTGTGAAATTTCCCTTTGACGGGTTGGCACACGGCTTGCAGGGATTGGGGCGGAAACAAGTCATAAGTCTTTGGGGGTGGTTGTGTTGCTTAAAAAATCCGCAGTTCTGGCATCCGCGCTGATCACAATGTGTGCAATGAGCGCTGCCTATGCACAGGGAACGCCAGACCCGCAGACCGTCGAGGTGACGCCGGCTGCTCAGCCCGCGCCGCAGCAAGTGGCCCAGGGCACGCCGGATCCGGCCGCTCCGGCCGCGCCCGAGAAGGAGACCTGGAAGGCTCCGTTCGGCGGCACCTTCACCGCCGGCTTCGCCGTCCTCAACGATTACTCCTATCGCGGTATCTCGCAGACCCAGCGCCAGGTCGCCGTCCAGGCCGCCTTCGGCTACGAGACCGCGCCCGTCAGCGAGAAGATCCCGCTGACCGCCTATGTCGGCGCCTGGGGCTCCAACGTGAACTTCCCCGGCACGGGCACCACCGCCGAGATCGACCTGCTCACCGGTCTCCGGCTGAAGCTGATGGATGACAAGCTCACCTTCGACCTGGGCTACATCCGCTACAACTACCTCAGCGCGCCCTCGAACCTGTTCTACGACTTCAGCGAATTCGGCCTCGTCGCCGGATACGATTTCGGCGTCGCCCAGCTCAGCGCCGCGATCCGCTACAGCCCCAACTTCTTCGCCAACTCGGGCAACGCCTGGTACAAGTGGGCCTCGCTCACCGTGCCGCTGCCGTTCCTGTATGTGAACGAGAACGTCGCCTTCAAGGTGTTCGGCACCATCGGCAACCAGTATGTCGAGCGGAACATCAACTACGGTATTCCCAACGACAATTATTGGGACTGGCAGGCCGGCGTCGTCGTCTCCGTCTACGGCTTCGACATCTCCGCCGCCTACACCGGAACGAACCTCAGCGTTCAGGACTGCCTCGGCACCCAGAACTGCGCCAGCCGCGTCATCCTCGGCATCTCGAAGGCGTTCTGATCGACCGATCCATGCGACCGTAGAGGGTTGCCGCCCCGCGGGGCGGCTGCCATCTATGGTCCATGGATAGTCGTCCTCTCGACCTCGCCTCTTTCGACCTCGCCGTCGTAGGCGCAGGCCTCAACGGCAGCCTTCTGGCCCTCGCTGCCGGCGAATCGGGGCTCTCGACCGCCCTCATCGACCGCGTACCGCTCGCCTCGCTCACCGAAGCAGGCTTCGACGGCCGCACCACCGCCATCGCCTACACCAGCCAGCGACTGTTCGCGGCGCTCGGCATCTGGGACGAGTTGGCAGCCGTCGCCGAACCGATCCGCGACATCCGGATTTCCGACGCCGGCCATGACGGCCGCGCCAGTCCGCTCTTCCTGCATTTCGACCATCGTGAAGCCGCCGAGGATCCGGACACGGCCGCGCCGATGGGCTGGATCGTCGAGAACCGCTTCCTGCGCGCGGCGCTGCTGCGCCGGCTCGGCGCCTGCGCCAAGGTCGAACTGGTCTCGCCCGACGAAGTCGTCGACAGCGAGCGCGGGCCCGATCGCGCCAGCCTCGGGCTGAAGAGCGGACGGCGCATCGCGGCACGCCTGATCGCCTCGGCCGAGGGCCGCTTCGGCTCGATGCGCGAGGATGCCGGCATCGGCGCGCGGAGCTGGTCCTACGACCAGATCGCGATCGTCCTCGTCGCTCACCACAGCGAGCCGCATCGCGGCGTCGCCCAGGAAAAATTCCTGCCCGGCGGCCCCTTCGCCATCCTGCCGATGACCGACGGTCCGGCAGGCGAACATCGCTCGTCGATCGTCTGGACCGAACGTGCCGATCTCGCGCGCCGTTTGCTCGAACTCGATGCACCGGCCTTCCAGGCGGAGTTCGCGCGGCGGTTCGGCGACCATCTCGGGCCGGTCGCATCGGCGGGGCCGCGCTGGTCCTATCCGCTGCGTCTCGTCCATGCCGAGCGTTACATCGACACGCGGCTGGTACTGGTGGGCGATGCCGCACACGGCATCCATCCGATCGCGGGCCAGGGCTACAATCTCGGCGTGCGGGACATCGCGGCGCTCGTCGAAGTGATGGTCGACGCCAAGCGGCTGGGCCTCGATGTCGGCGGCGCCGACACGCTGGAGCGCTACGCGCAATGGCGCCGGGCGGACAATCTCACCATGGTCGCGGCCACCGATCTGCTGAACCGGCTGTTCTCCAACGACATCAAGCCGCTCCGGCTGGTGCGCGACGCGGGCCTCGCCGCGGTGAACCGGGTGCCGGCGCTGCGTAAGTTCTTCGTCCGCCACGCGATGGGCCTGGTCGGCGACCTGCCCAAGCTGATCCGGGGCGAGCGGCCTTAGTATCCAAGATACCTTGGCAGGCTCGTACACCCGAAAAGCATCATGCCCAACGGTACGGCTGACGTAAGACACCAGGAAATACAAACCATCAGAAACAGATGGTCGAAATCGATTAGTCGCGGCTCTACCACATTGCCGAAACCAAACATCGAGGGTCGCGGACGGAGAATGCGATCGTAGATCTGCGCGGAGAATTTCTGATCCCAGCGGAACGCCACGTAGCATATCCATGCGGTGGGCAGCCCTGTGATTAGCCCCACCATCGCCCACAGCGAATCCGCCGAGCCCTGAGACGGCACGATCCATCCCGGGCAGCGGCTGGTACTCGGATCGACGAACAGGAGAACCAGGACCTCGACAACGAGCACGGCAAGGCAACCGACAGCCGTCCGCCGTCCGCCGTACGACCGCGCGGCAGTAGTCAGGATCATAGTTGGGAAGGCCGCTGTAAGGACCCCTGCCCGGCAAGCCGACAACCTCCGTGAACAGGTGCATGCTAGCGCCGGAGCCGCAGTTGCGCAGCCCCGCTGAACACCCTATCTCAAGGGCCATTTTTCGAGGTTCTTCAATGGCTCAAGCGCAAGTGCCCGTCACCGTGCTCACCGGCTATCTCGGTGCCGGCAAGACCACCCTTCTCAACCGCATCCTGAGCGAGCAGCACGGCAAGAAATACGCCGTCATCGTGAACGAATTCGGCGAGCTGGGCGTCGACAACGACCTCGTGGTGAACGCCGACGAGGAAGTGTTCGAGATGAACAACGGCTGCATCTGCTGCACCGTGCGCGGCGACCTGATCCGCATCATCGAAGGGCTGATGAAGCGCAAGGACAAGTTCGACGGTATCCTGGTCGAGACGACCGGCCTGGCCGATCCCGGCCCCGTCGCGCAGACCTTCTTCACCGACGACGATGTGAAGGCAAAGACGCGGCTCGACGCCATCGTCACCGTCATCGACGCCAAGCACTTCTTCGGCCAGCTCGACCAGGGCACCGAGGCCGAGCAGCAGGTCGCTTTCGCCGACGTGATCCTGCTCAACAAGACCGACCTGGTGAGCGCCGACGAGCTCAAGAAGGTCGAGGACAAGATCCGCGGCATCAACCGCTACGCCCGCATCTTCCACACCCAGAAGAGCCAGATCGAGCTCGACGCCATCCTCGACAAGGGCGCGTTCGACCTCGCCCGCATCCTCGAGTTCGAACCTGACTTCCTGCACAACGGCCACGACCATCATCACGAGGACGAGGTCCGGAGCCTGTCGATCACCGCCGACCGGCCGGTCGATCCCGACAAGTTCCAGAAGTGGATGGGCGCGCTGCTGCAGATCAAGGGCGGCGACATCTTCCGCAGCAAAGGCATCCTGTCGATCGACGGCGCGCCGCGCCGCTACGTCTACCAGGGCGTCCATATGATGATGGACAGCGCCTGGGGTACGCTCTGGAAGGACGGCGACAAGCGCTCGAGCAAGCTGGTCTTCATCGGCCGCAACCTCGACGGCGACAATCTCCAGCGCGGCTTCGAAGAGTGCCTGAAGTAATCCCGTGAAGATCGATCTCGCCAATCCGGCCTGGCAGCAGACGCTGCCCCCGGCCCGCTCCCTCGCGACCGACGCTCCCGCCGCGGCCTGTGCCTTCAACCGCGACGGCACGCTCGTGGCTTTCGCCCTGGGCGATGGCTGCGTGCGGATCCTGCCCGCCGACATCAAGGCCCCGGTGCCCGACGCGGCAACGCCGCTGCACGCTGGGGTCGTGCTGTCGCTCGCCGGCGACCCAACGGGCGACGGCTTCGTGAGCGGCGGCGACGACGGTCGCGTGCTGCGCGTCGCAGCCGACGGCACGGCGACGGAACTGCTGGCGCAGAAGGGCAAGTGGATCGAGCATCTCGTCGCCCACAAGACGGGTGCGGTCGCCGCCTCGGCTGGCAGGAGCATGTTCCTGATCCGCGATGGCGAGGTCCGCGAGTTCGGTCCGCATCCCAGCACGGTGGCGGGCCTCGACTTCAGCAAGGACGGCAGCCGGGTCGCCTGCGCGCATTACGGCGGCATCACCGTATGGAGTCTCAGCAAGGAAGTCGTTCTGCCGCCGCGCCGCTTCGCCTGGCAGGGCAGCCACGTCGCGTTGCGCTGGAGCACCGACGGCAAGTTCATCGCCACCGGCACGCAGGAAAACGACATCCATGTCTGGCGCGTGGCGCAGGCCACCGACATGCGCATGCAGGGCTATCCCGCCAAGGTGAAGTCGCTGTCTTGGACCGCCGACGCGCGCTTCCTCTACACCTCCTCGCAGCCGGTCTTCACCGCCTGGCCCTTCGCGGGCAAGGGTCCCGAAGGCAAGCCACCGCTGCAGTTCGGCGACGAGGGCGCGGGCCTGATGACCGTTGTCGCGGCCCATCCCGCCGCCGAGTTCGTGGCGGGCGGCTACGACTCCGGCGAGCTGCAGCTCGGCGACATCAAGACCAAGCGCTCGGTCGTCCTGAAGATGGCCGACGGCTCGGCCATCACCTGCCTCGCCTGGTCATCCGACGGCTTCAGGCTGGCGGTCGGCAACGACCGCGGCGATCTGCTGACGATCGACCTGCGCCGCTGACCTAGTAGCCGCGCCGCACCAGCGCGCGGTGCGAGATCAGGCAGAGGGCGCCCGCGATGCCCATCGCGGTCGTCATGGGCGCGATGGTGCCGTCGAAGGTCTGGCCGACGACGGCGCCGAACACCGCGCCCAGGCCGAACTGCATGACGCCCATCAACGACGATGCCGTACCCGCCATGTGCGGATAGCGCTGCAAGGCCATCGCCATCGAGTTGGGGCCAATCAGGCTGATGGTCGCGATCTGCGGCCCGAAGCACAGGAAGAACGGCCACATGCCGATCGTGCCGTAGCGCGCCTCGATCCAGCCAAGCACCAGCGCGATCGGGCCGGTGACGCCCGGCACGATGACGGCGTAGCGCAGGATTTTGTCCGCTCCGAAAACCGGCGCGAATTTGGCGTTCAGCAGGCTGCCGACCGTCATGAAGATGATCATGCTGCCGAAGATCAGCCCGTAGCTGCGCGGCGCCACGCCGTAGCGTTCGATGAACACGAATGGCGAGCCCGAGATGAACGAGAGCAGTGCCGAGAACATGAACGAGCTGGTGAAGGCGTAACCCATGAACGCGCGATGCCGGATCAGCTCACCGAAGCGCTTGATGATCGCCGACAGCACCAGCGGCTGGCGATACTCCGGCCGCAAGGTCTCGGGCAGGCGGATATAGGCCAGGGTCAGTGCGATGAAGCCGATGCAGGCCAGCACCCAGAAGATCGCCCTCCAGCCCAGGAACCACAGGATCTGCCCGCCGATCAGCGGCGCCAGCATCGGCGCGATCGAGGTGCAGGCCATCATCAGCGACATCGCGCGCGCGGCCTGGTCCTTCTCGGCGAGGTCGCGCACCATCGTGCGCGCCAGCACCACGCCGCCGCACGCCGCCAGCCCCTGCAGGAAGCGCAGGCCCACGAGATGGCCCGCTTCCATGGCGAAGGCGCAGCCGACGCTGGTCACGACATAGATGGCGAGACCGCCCAGGATGACCGGCCTGCGGCCAAAGCGGTCGCCCGCCGGCCCGTAGAAGATCTGGCCGACACCGAAGGCGATCATGAACGACGACAGCGTGAGCTGGATGTCGCCGGCGCTGCCGTGCAGGTCGACGGCGATCACCGGCAGCGCCGGCAGGTACATGTCGATCGACAGCGGCGTGAAGGCCGAAAGCAGGGCGAGCAGGAAGAGAAGCGCTGGCGTGAGGGACGGACGTGTTGAGGTCGAGGTCATCGGGCTCGCTGATACAGCCATTGGATGACGGGTCCCATGCTATAAGCGGACCATGACGTCGCTACCTGCCCTGTCGGAAACGCAGATCCGCCGCTACGCGCGACATATTGTGCTGGCGGAGATCGGCGGCATCGGCCAGTCGAAGCTGATTGCGACCAAAGTCCTGGTCGTCGGCGCCGGCGGGCTCGGCGCACCCCTCCTGCAGTATCTCGCCGCGGCCGGCATCGGCACGCTCGGCGTGATCGACCATGACACGGTCGACCTCTCGAACCTGCAGCGGCAGGTGATTCACCGTACGTCGGACGTGGGTGTCTCCAAGGTCGAAAGCGCACGCCGCGCGCTGGAAGAGATCAATCCTGAAGTGCGCGTGCAGGCGCATGACGAGCGCCTCACCGAGGACAATGCCGAGCGCATCGTCGCCGGCTACGACATCGTGGCGGACGGCAGCGACAACTTCGCCACGCGCTATCTGCTGAACGACGTCTGCTACAGGCTGCGCAAGACGCTGGTCTCGGCGGCGATCCTGCGCTTCGACGGCCAGATCTCGACCTACAAGGCCTGGCAGGGCGCGGGGCATCCCTGCCTGCGATGCCTCTTCCCCGCGGCGCCTTCGGAGGATGCCGTGCCGAGCTGCGCGCAGGCCGGCGTGCTGGGCGCGCTGGCCGGCACCCTGGGAACGCTGCAGGCCACCGAGGTTGTGAAGGAGATCCTGGGCGTCGGGCGCTCGCTCTCCGGCTCGCTGCTGATGTACGACGCGCTCAACGCCTCCTTCGAGACGCTGGCGGTCACCAAGCGGCCGGATTGCCCGACCTGCGGCAGTCCTGCGGGAGCGACGTCATGAGTGAAGGCGGTCTCTCGGTCATCCTGCGCTCCGACGATTACGAGAGCGTCCACTACGGGCTTGCGCTCGCCGCGGCGGCGCTGGCCGTGAACAAGCCGGCCGTGCTGTTCTTTACCATGGGCGGCATCCGCGCCCTGCAGGGCTCGCCCCCGGCGCTGCGCGACTGGGAAAGCGACGCCCGCAATCGCGCCCGCGGCGTCGGCGACTTCGAGACGCTGCTGCAGGCTTGCATCGAACTTGGCGGACGCCTGATCGTATGCGAAATGGGCCTGCGGTCCCTCGACATCGATCGCGCGAGCCTGCGGGCCGACGTACCCTTCTCGGTCGCCGGCATCGTGACCTTGCTGGAAGAGACCAAGCCGGGCATGCACCTGGTATCACTGTGACGCTGTGGGAGACCTCATGACATCCGCTACCTTCGACGTGCTGGGAATCGGCAACGCCATCGTCGACGTCATCTCGCGTTCCGATGAAGCCTTCCTCGGCAAGCACGGCCTGGTGAAGGGCAGCATGATGCTGATCGACGAGGCCCGCGCCGAGCAGCTCTACGACGGCATGGGTCCCGGTGTCGAAGTGTCCGGCGGGTCGTGCGGCAACACCATGGCCGGCATCGCCTCGTTCGGCGGCAAGGGCGCCTATATCGGCAAGGTGCGCAACGACCAGCTCGGCAAGGTGTTCGGCCACGACCTCAAGGCGACCGGCGTGTCCTTCGAGACACCGGCCGCGACCGAGGGTCCGGCGACGGCGCGCTGCCTGATCCTGGTGACGCCCGACGCGCAGCGGACCATGAACACCTATCTCGGCGCCTGCACCGGCCTCGGACCGGCCGACATCGACGCCAAGCGCGTTGCCTCGGCCCAGGTCACCTATGTCGAGGGCTATCTGTGGGATGCGCCGGCCGCCAAGCAGGCCGTGCTCAAGGCCTTCGACGCCGCGCGCGCCGCCGGCCGCAAGGTCTCGATCACCCTGTCGGATTCCTTCTGCGTCCATCGCTATCGCGAGGAGTTCCGCAACCTGATCCGCGACAAGGTCGACATCCTGTTCGGCAACGAGGACGAGATCAAAGCGCTCTACGAGGTCGAGACCTTCGAGCAGGCCCTCGAGGCCGCCCGCAAGGAGGCCAAGATCGCCGCCCTCACGCGCAGCTCGAAGGGCTCGGTCGTGATCAAGGGCAGCGAGACCTATGAGGTCCCGGCGGCCCCCGTCGCCAAGGTCGTCGACACGACCGGCGCCGGCGATCTCTATGCCGCGGGCTTCCTGTTCGGCTTCACCCACGGCAAGCCGCTGGCCGAATGCGCGCGGCTGGGCGGCATCGCCGCGGCCGAAGTGATCTCCCATGTCGGCGCGCGGCCCGAGCAGCCGCTCAAGGGCCTGATTTGAGCGCTGACGCACAGGCGCGGGGCTGGCGGGAGTCGCTTGCGACTTACCGCCACCCGCGCGTCGTCCAGTTCCTGTTCCTCGGCTTCTCGGCCGGGCTGCCGTTCCTGCTGGTCTTCTCGACCCTCTCGGCCTGGCTGCGCGAATACGGCATCAGCCGTACCGCGATCGGCTTCATCAGCTGGATCGGCATCACCTACTCCTTCAAGTTCGTGTGGTCGCCGGTCGTCGACCGAGTGCGGCTTCCCCTGCTGACGCGCTGGCTGGGACGTCGCCGCTCCTGGATGCTACTGGCGCAGAGCGGCATCGCCGGTGGCCTGCTCGCGATGGCGTTCTGCGATCCGCGCACCGACCTCTGGTGGATGGTCGTGTTCGCGCTGGTCGTCGCCTTCTCGTCGGCCACGCAGGACATCGCCCTCGACGCCCTGCGCATCGAGGCGACGGATGCGAGCCTGCAGGGCGCGACGGCCGCGACTTACCAGCTCGGCTATCGCATCGCCGTCCTCGCGGCCGGCGCGGGCGCGCTCTACGTGGCGCAGTTCGTCTCCTGGACGGCGGCCTATCAGACGATGGCGGCGCTGGGCCTCGTGGGCATCGCCACGACGCTCCTGATCTCGGAACCTGAACGGCGCGCGTCGACCGGCACGACCGAACTCGAAGGCAAGGTCGCCACTTTCGCCGCGAGTCTCGGATCGATGCCGGACTGGGCACGCAAGGCGTTGATCTTCGTCTATGGCGCCATCGTCTGCCCGTTCGTCGACTTCTTCGCGCGCTACGGCTGGATGGCCGTCCTGCTGCTGCTGTTCATCGGCCTGTTCAGGCTGTCGGACATTGCCATGGGCGTGATGGCAAACCCGTTCTACATCGACATGGGTTTCAGCAAGGACCAGATCGCCGACGTCTCCAAGATCTTCGGCTTCGTCATGACGATCCTGGGCGCGCTGCTGGGCGGTGCGATGGTGTTCCGCATGGGCGCGGCGCGCCTCCTGGCGCCGGCGGTGTTCCTGATCGCGGCGAGCAATCTCACCTTCTCGTGGCTCGCCTGGGTCGGCCAGCCCGACCTGATGATCCTCACCATCGCCATCAGCGTCGACAATCTGGTCGGCGGCATGTCGGGCTCGATCTTCATCGCCTTCCTGTCGGGCCTCACCAACACGGCCTACACGGCGACGCAGTACGCGCTGTTCACCTCGATCATGACCCTGCCCGGCAAGCTGCTCGGCGGCTCCTCGGGATGGGTCGTCGACAGGCTGCAGGAAGAGTTCTCCGCCACCCACAAGTTCGGCGGCTACGCGATATTCTTCGTCTACACAGCCCTGCTCGGCCTGCCGGCACTGGTGCTGGCGGTGATCGTCCGGCGTCATTTCGAAAAAGAAACCCCTCCTTCCTGAGGGAAGGAGGGGTCAGTAATTCGGCTGCGGTGTCGTGTCCGAGCCGGGGGAACCGGCCCGTTCCGGGAGCGGGGCGTGGGATGCCTGCGAGGAACGGGCACGCCCTGTCTAGGCGGGGGACGCTACAAAACCGTTACTGACCGTGTGGAAAACCCTTTTCTGGACCGCGGGCCTCCGGGCCCGCGGTCCAAATCAGCCGGGCGTCGAGTCCAGGGCGTAGCCGGCGGCGCGGACGGTGCGGATCACGTCGACATGGCTCTCGCCGTTCAGCGCGATGCGCAGGCGGCGGATATGAACGTCGACGGTGCGAGCCTCGACGTAGACGTCCTTGCCCCACACCGAGTCGAGGAGCTGCTCGCGCGAGAAGACGCGACCGGGATGCTCCATGAAATGGCGCAGCAGACGGAATTCGGTGGGACCGAGATGCAGCGGCTTGCCGCCGCGGGTCACGCGATGCGCCACCAGGTCCATCACGATGTCGGCGTAGGACAGCGCCTCGTCGGCCAATGCCGGACGGATGCGCCGCAGCACGGCGCGGATACGCGCCACCAGCTCGGTCGGCGAGAAAGGCTTGGGGACGTAGTCGTCGGCGCCGGCGTCGAGGCCGCGCACGCGATCGCCCTCCTCGCCGCGCGCCGTCAGCATGATGATCGGCACGTTGGCGGTCGACGTCTGCCGGCGAAGCTGGCGGCAGACCTCGATGCCCGACATCAGCGGCAGCATCCAGTCGAGCAGGATGAGGTCGGGCACGTCTTCCTGGACGGAGCGCAGAGCCTCCTCGCCGTCATAGGCGACGGCGACCTTGAAGCCCGACTGTTCGAGATTGTAGCGCAGCAGCTCGACCAACGCCGTCTCGTCCTCGACGATGAGCACGTGCGGCTTCATCGACGAGGTTTGCGCGTCGCGACGCGTGGGGCTGGTGGCTGCCATGCTCACGGCGTGGCGCCCGTGTTGCTGTTGGTCGGCGCGTAGATCGCCGCGCTGCCCTTGCGCCGGGCCTCGTCGAAGCCATGGCCGGTCGAGCGGAAGCTCACCAGTTCGGCGATGTTGGTGACGTGATCGCCGGCGCGCTCGATGTTCTTGGCCATGAACATGAGGTGCGTGCACGCGGTGATCGTGCGCGGATCCTCCATCATGTAGGTCAGCAGCTCGCGGAACAGGGCGGTGTAGACCTGGTCGATCTCCTCGTCGCGCTCCCACACATCGTGGGCCTTGACCACGTCGCCATGGGCGAAGGCGTCGAGCACGTCCTTGAGGGCGGTGCGCACCAGCCGGCCCAGCCGGTCGATGCCGTTGATCGCCGAGACCGGAGGCGTCGAATGGCTCAGCACGATGCTGCGCTTGGCGGTGTTCTTGGCGTAGTCGGCGATGCGCTCGAGCGCCGCGGCGATCTTGATCGACGACAGGATGACGCGCAGGTCAACCGCCATCGGTTGGCGGAGCGCCAGCAACCGCACGGTCTGTTCCTGCACCGCCTCGTCGAGCGCGTCGACGCGGGGATCCTCGGCGATCACCTTCTCGGCGACTTCCGTGTCGCGCTCGCGAAGCGCCACCAGTGACTGGGCGAGCTGGCTTTCGGCCAGGCCGCCCATCTCGCTGATCGTGGCGCTCAGCCGCTCCAGCTCTTCGTCGAACCGCTTCAATGTATGTTCGGGCATGGTCTGTCCCTTCTTCTCTTTGTCGTGCCGGATCAGCCGAAGCGGCCGGTGATGTAGGCCTGCGTCCGCTTGTCGGTCGGGGTGGTGAACAGCGTGGCCGTCGGGCCGAACTCGACCAGCTCGCCCAGGTACATGAAGGCGGTGAAGTCGGAGACGCGGGCGGCCTGCTGCATGTTGTGGGTCACGATGACGATCGTGTAGTCCTGCTTCAGCTCGTCGATCAGTTCCTCGATCTTGGCCGTCGAGATCGGATCGAGCGCCGAGCACGGCTCGTCGAACAGGATGACTTCCGGCTTCACCGCCACAGTGCGCGCGATGCAGAGGCGCTGCTGCTGGCCGCCCGACAGGCTGAGGCCGCTGGCGTTGAGCTTGTCCTTGACCTCGTCCCACAGGGCGCCGCGACGCAGCGCGTGCTCGACCCGGCCGTCGATTTCCGACTTCGGGAGGTTTTCGTAGAGACGAATGCCGAAGGCGATGTTCTCGTAGATCGACATCGGAAACGGCGTCGGCTTCTGGAACACCATGCCGATGCGCGCGCGCAGCAGGTTGATGTCCTGGCCGTCGCGCAAGAGGTTGTCGCCATCGAACATAACCTCGCCCGTGGCCTTCTGGCCCGGATAGAGGTCGTACATCCGGTTCAGGATGCGCAGCAGGGTCGACTTGCCACAGCCCGACGGTCCGATGAAGGCCGTCGCCTTGTTGGCGTAGAGCGACATGTTGATGCCCTTGAGCGCCCGGCTGTCGCCATAGAAGAACTCGAGGTTCTTCAGCGAGATCTTGGCGGTGAGCTTCGAGACGTCGAGCTTGGCGTGGCTGGCGACAGGAACGGCGACGTTGGGCCCGTCCGTGGATTGCATAGACATTAGGACTTCCTCGCGGAGGTGAGCGAACGGGCCAGGATGCTGAGTCCCAGCACAGTGACGGTGATCAGGAGCGCGCCGGTCCAGGCGAGCTTCTGCCATTCGGCATAGGGTGAAAGGGCGAACTGGAAGATGACCACCGGCAGGCTGGGCATCGGCGCGCCCATGTTCATGCTGAAGAACTGGTTGTTCAGCGCGGTGAACAGAAGCGGCGCGGTCTCGCCGCTGATGCGGGCGATGGCCAGCAGGATACCGGTGACGATGCCCGCCTGCGCCGCGCGATAGGCGATGCGGACGATCATGTGGGCGCGCGGCAATCCGATCGAGGCGGCCGCCTCGCGCAGCGTGTCCGGCACCAGGGTCAACATGTCCTCGGTCGTACGCACGACGACGGGGATCACGATGACGGCCAGGGCGACAGCGCCGGCCCATCCCGAGAAGTGGCCCATCGGCGCCACCAGGATCTCGTAGACGAACAGGCCGATCACGATCGACGGGGCGCTGAGCAGGATGTCGTTGATGAAGCGCACGACGCTCGAGAGCTTGTCGTGACGGCCGTACTCGGCGAGGTAGGTGCCGGCCAGGATGCCGATCGGCGTGCCGATGATCACCGCCAGCACCGTCATCACGATGCTGCCGACGATCGCGTTGAGCAGGCCGCCCGCGGCGCCCGGCGGCGGCGTATTCTCGGTGAACACGGCCAGCGAAAGCCCGCCGATGCCCTGGTAGAGCAGCACGCCGAGAATGAGGACCAGCCAGCCCAGGCCGAAGGCCGTGGCGGCCCACGCCAGACCCTTGGCGATCGCATTGCGGCGACGGCGGCCGGCATAGAGCGGGCTGTTCATCGCGGCCGATTTGCCGGCGGTCGGATTTGCAGTGGTGGCCATGACGTTACTTCCCCTGCTGCTGCAGGCGCAGCAGCATGTAGCGGGCAATGGCCAGCACGATGAAGGTGATGAAGAAGAGGATGAGGCCGAGCGCGATCAGCGACGAGGTGTAGAGATCGCCGACCGCCTCGGTGAATTCGTTGGCGATCGAGGCCGAGATCGTGGTGCCCGGTGCGAACAGCGAGGCCGACACGTGATGGGCGTTACCGATCACGAAGGTGACGGCCATCGTCTCGCCGAGCGCGCGGCCGAGGCCCAGCATGAAGCCGCCGATGACGCCCACGCGCGTGAACGGCAGGACGACGTTGCGGAACACTTCCCAGGTAGTGCAGCCGACGCCGTAGGCGGCTTCCTTGAGGACCGGCGGCACCGCGTCGAACACGTCGCGCGAGATCGAGGTCACGAAGGGCAGCACCATGATCGCCAGGATGAGACCGGCGGTGAACATGCCGATGCCGTACGGCGGGCCCGCGAACAGCGTGGAGAGCACCGGCACGTTCTGGAACGTGTCGATGAACAGCGGCTGCACGTACTGCTGCAGGAAGGGCGCGAACACGAACAGGCCCCAGATGCCGTAGATGATGCTTGGAATGCCGGCCAGCAGCTCGATGGCGATACCGATCGGGCGGCGCAGCATCTTCGGGCAGAGTTCGGTCAGGAAGAACGCCACCATCAGGCCGACCGGCACCGCGATCAGCATGGCGATGAACGAGGTGACCAGCGTGCCGAAGATCGGCGCCAGCGCACCGAACCGCTCGGTGACCGGGTTCCAAGATTCGTCGAACAGGAAGCCGAAGCCGAAGGTGCCGAGCGCCGGCGCGGCGCCGACGATGAGGGCGATGATGACGCCGCTCAGCAGGGCGAGCACGGCCAGCGATGCGCCGCGCGTCAGCCCATGGAAGATCGAATCGGTCAGCCTCAGTTTTCTCAATACGGCGGCCCGTGAGGCCGACACCGCCGCCGGCGCGCTTGCGCCCTTCAATGCAACTTCACTCACGTCCCGTTCCCCCGAAGCCATTGGCCTCCCCAAGAATGAAGGGCGGGTGTCGCCACCCGCCCTGTCGTCATTTAGTTGGTCGGCGAGTAGAGCGGCTTGCCGTCGGCGCTCTTGATCTCGGCCTGCCACATCTTCTGGATGTCGCCGATCACGTTGGCCGGCATCGGCACGTAGTCGAGCTCTTCAGCAGCCTTGCCACCCTTGGCGTAGGACCAGGCGAAGAACTTCAGCGCTTCGGCGGTCTCGGCGGGCTTCTCCGGCTTCTTGTAGAGCAGGATCCAGGTCGCGGCCGTCATCGGCCAGGACTGGTCGCCGGGCTGGTTGGCGAGGATCACGCCGTAGCCGGGCTGGGACTTCCAGTCGGCGTTTGCGGCGGCAGCCTGGAAGGTGGCCGAGGTCGGCTCGACCGTCTTGCCGGCCTTGTTCACCATCTTGGTGTGGATCAGCTTGTTCTGCTTGGCGTAGGCGTACTCGACGTAACCGATCGAGCCCTTGGTCTGTGCGACGTTGCCGGCAACGCCTTCGTTACCCTTGGCGCCGATGCCCACCGGCCACTGCAGAGCAGTGCTCACGCCGACCTTCGACTTCCAGTCCGGGCTCACGTCGGCCAGGTAGTAGGCGAAGTTGTAGGTCGTGCCCGAACCGTCCGAACGACGGACCGGCACGATCGCCTGCTTCGGCAGCTTGGCGTTGGGGTTCAGCTTGGCGATCGCGGCATCATCCCAGCTCTTGATCTCGCCGAGGTAGATCTTGGCGACGGTCGGGCCGTCGAGGGTCAGCTCGCCCGGCTTGATGCCGTCGAGGTTCACGACGGGGACGATCGCGCCCATCACCATCGGGAACTGCGCGAGGCCCGACTCGTCGAGCTCCTTGCCGGTCAGCGGCGCGTCGGTGGCGCCGAAGGTCACGGTCTTGGCCTTGATCTGCTTGATGCCGCCGCCCGAGCCGATCGACTGGTAGTTGAGACCGTTGCCGGTCTCCTTCTTGTAGCTGTCGGCCCACTTGGCATAGATCGGATACGGGAAGGTCGCGCCGGCGCCGGAAATGTCGATGGCGTAGGCCGCAGCCGGCGACATCGCCAGGGCTGCCGCGAGGACGATCTTGGTAAGGTTCACGGGGTTCTCCTTCGTTGAATTTCGAAGCGCCCGTCATCTAGGAGCCGTACGTCTCTCTCCTATGACGAATATGTGACAATCCGGTTACAAAGACGACCTGTCGCAGTGAATGTCACTCCGTATGTAAAAAATTATCTTTTCTGATCAATGGGTTAGATATCCGAGGATAAGACTACCCACTGTCACACGAACTTAACGCCGCGCCCTTCGAACGGTAACGCAGCGAATAGATGGTGCGCCTCTTTCAAGAGCGCCCCATGTCTCCGAACCCGTCGATCGAGCGCCGTCGCCGGTGGCTTTCCGTCCTCGCGAAAGCGCCCAGCGCGCGCCTGCAGGCGCTTTGGCAGGCCCTCGGCCCCACTCCCACCTACATCGTCCTGCGCCGGCCCGAGATCGGGCTGGTCATGGTGCAGGGCCGCATCTCGGGTACCGGCGCACCTTTCTGTGCCGGCGAGATGACGGTCACGCGCGCCGCGGTCCGCCTCGACAGCGGCGAGATGGGCTTCGGCTATGTCGGCGGCCGTGACGCCCGCCATGCCGAGACCGCCGCCGCGATCGATGCGCTGGGCCAGCGCGCCGAGTGGGTCGAGAGGCTCGACACTGAAATCGTGACGCCGCTCGCCGACGAAGCCGAGGCGCGTCATCGCCTGATCGCCGCACGCGCCGCCGCCACCAAGGTCGATTTCTTCACCGTGGCCCGCGAGGCCGGATCATGAGCATCACCTCCGACATCAACACGCCCATCCTGCTTGCCCCGGGTCTCGCCGATCCTTCGCATGACGCGCAGCGCCTGTTCCGCGATGTGCTCGACGCCTTCTCCCATCCCGGCCGCATCGTCGAATTGCGCGATGCCCCCGAGGGACCTGGCACGCTGAGCCAGGCGGCCACCGCCTTCCTGCTGACCCTGGCCGATCGCGAGACGCCGCTCTGGCTCGACGCCGAGTTCGACACCCAGGCCGTGCGCGATTTCCTGCGCTTCCACGCCGGCGTGCCGATCGTCGACGAGCGCGAAGCCGCCGCCTTTGCCGTCATCGCGACCAGCGACGCCGATCCTTTCGCGGGCTTCCCGATCGGCACCGATACCTATCCCGATCGCGCCGCGACGCTGATCGTCGAAGTGCCGTCGCTCGACGCGGGCCCCACCCATCTGTGCCGTGGCCCCGGCATCGACGGCGAGGCGCGCCTCTCGATCGCAGGACTCGGCGCCGACTTCTGGTCGGCCTGGGCCGCCAACCACGCGCTGTTCCCCTGCGGCGTCGACCTCGTCTTCACCGCGGGCACCCGACTTCTCGCGCTGCCGCGCAGCATCGCCGTGGAGGCCTGACCATGTATGTAGCGGTCAAGGGTGGCGAGACCGCCATCGCCCATTCGCTGGACCTCGTTGCCGACAAGCGCCGCGGCGATCGCGACATCACCGAA
Source organism: Reyranella sp. GW821-FHT12G01 (assembly GCF_058806575.1). Lineage (NCBI taxonomy): Bacteria > Pseudomonadati > Pseudomonadota > Alphaproteobacteria > Hyphomicrobiales > Reyranellaceae > Reyranella > Reyranella sp. GW821-FHT12G01. The sequence goes on along the minus strand of NZ_JBXAPV010000001.1, from coordinate 794,977 downwards.
CTTTCGCTGACACAGATCGACCAGCAGCTCGGCCTCGCCGTCGATCGCGTGATGACCGAGGGCTCATGCTACGACCGCGGCCTCGCGGCGCTCGCCATCAAGCAGGCGCGCGGCGATCTGATCGAAGCGATCTTCCTGCTGCGCGCCTATCGCACGACCCTGCCGCGCTTCGGTGCGTCGGAGCCGCTCGACACCAGCCGCATGGTGGCGGAGCGCCGCATCTCCTCGACCTTCAAGGACGTGCCGGGCGGCCAGGTGCTGGGTCCGACCTACGACTATACGCACCGCCTGCTCGACTTCTCGCTGGCCGCCTCGGGCAAGCGCCCGGACGCCGCCACGGCGCCAGCGGACACGACCAACGACCTGCCGAGGGTCGGCGACATCCTGCAGCGCGACGGCCTGCTCGAGCCGCCGCCGGCACAGAAGGAAGCTGAAGCCGACGACCTGACGCGCCAGCCGCTGGTGCTGCCGGCCAATCGTCCGCTGCGTCTGCAGAACCTGGCGCGCGGCGACGAGGGCTTCCTGCTGGCACTCGGCTATTCGACGCAGCGCGGCTACGGCAACAACCATCCCTTCGTCGGCGAGATCCGCTACGGCCACGTGCCGGTCTCGTTCGTGCCGGAGGAGCTCGGCTTCGCCATAGAGATCGGCGAGATCGAAGTGACCGAGTGCGACATGGTCAACCAGTTCGCCGGCTCGCACGACGTGCCGCCGCAGTTCACGCGCGGCTACGGTCTCACGTTCGGCCACGCCGAGCGCAAGGCGATGGCCATGGCCCTGGTTGACCGCGCCCTGCGCGCCGATGAGTTGGGCGAGGCCGCGACGTCGCCGGCGCAGGACGAGGAATTCGTGCTGGCGCACAGCGACAATGTCGAGGGCTCGGGCTTCGTGCAGCACCTCAAGCTGCCGCACTACGTCGATTTCCAGTCCGAACTGGTGGTGGTGCGCACGCTGCGCGCCGAGGTCGAGAAGCGCCGCGAGCAGTCCGTCCTTAGCCAGGCGGCGGAGTGAGCCATGCCCGACACGACGATCCACGACGGCTCTTACAACTACGCCTACCTCGACGAACAGACGAAGCGGATGATCCGCCGCGCCATTCTGAAGGCGGTGGCGGTACCCGGCTATCAGGTGCCGTTCGGCGGCCGCGAGATGCCGTTGCCTTATGGCTGGGGTACCGGCGGCATCCAGGTGACGGCCGCCATCATCGGCCGAGACGACACGCTGAAGGTGATCGACCAGGGCGCCGACGACACGACCAACGCCGTCTCGATCCGCCGCTTCTTCGCCAAGGTGGCCGACGTCGCCACGACGACGCACACCGAGGAAGCCACCATCATCCAGACTCGGCATCGCGTGCCGGAGACGCCGCTCGAGGACGGCCAGATCCTGGTCTTCCAGGTGCCGATTCCCGAGCCGCTGCGCATGCTCGAACCGCGCGAGACCGAGACAAGGACGCTGCATGCGCTGTCGGAATACGGCGTGATGCAGGTGAGCCTGTACGAAAGCATCGCCCGCCATGGCCGCATCGCCAAGACCTACAACTATCCGGTGATGGTGAACGGGCGCTACATCATGAGCCCCTCGCCGATCCCGAAGTTCGACAATCCCAAGCTCGACCGCAGCCCCGCGCTGCAGCTCTATGGCGCCGGCCGCGAGAAGCGCATCTATGCCGTGCCGCCGCACACACCGGTGAAGAGCCTCGACTTCGACGACCATCCATTCGAGATCGAGACCTGGAGCGAGTGCTGCGCACTGTGCGGCTCGAAGGAAAGCTTCCTCGACGAGATGATCGTCGACGATGCGGGCAAGCGCCTGTTCGTCTGCTCCGACACCGACTATTGCGAGAGCCGGCGATGAGCGGACCGCTCCTCTCCGCCAGCGGCGTCACCAAGCACTTCGGCGGCCGCATCGCCTGTCGCGACGTGAGCTTCGATCTGTGGCCCGGCGAGGTGCTGGGCATCGTGGGCGAATCGGGCTCGGGCAAGACGACCCTGCTCAATTGCCTGGCCGGCCGCCTCGTGCCCGACGGCGGCGCCGTCACCTACGAAGCGCAGTCCGCCGGCAGCGTCGACGTGCATCGCCTCTCGGAGGCGCGACGCCGTCTGTTGGCGCGCACCGAATGGGGCTTCGTGAACCAGGACGCGCGCGAGGGCCTGCGCATGGGCGTCAGCGCCGGCGCCAACATCGGCGAGCGGCTGATGGCCGTGGGCGCCCGCCACTATGGCGAGATCCGTCGCGAGGCCACCGAGTGGATGGCACGGGTCGAGATCGATGCCGCGCGGCTCGACGACCGGCCGGGCACCTATTCCGGCGGCATGCGCCAGCGCCTGCAGATTGCGCGCAATCTCGTGAGCAAGCCTCGGCTGGTCTTCATGGACGAGCCGACCGGCGGCCTCGACGTCTCGGTGCAGGCGCGCATCCTCGACCTGCTGCGCGGCCTCGTCGAAGGGCTGCATCTGTCGGCGGTGCTGGTGACCCACGATCTCGGCGTCGCGCGTCTGCTGACGCACCGGCTGATGGTCATGCAGGGCGGCACGGTCGTGGAACACGGTCTCACCGACCAGGTGCTCGACGATCCGCAGCACGCCTACACGCAAATGCTCGTCGCCTCGATCCTGCCGGTGTGAGCGCATGACCTCCTCCCAGCCCGCCCTTCGCGTCTCCGGCCTCACCAAGTCCTTCGTCGTCCATGCCCAGGGCGACCTGGCGCTGCCCGTGCTGCGCGACGTAGCGCTTTGCGTGTCGCCCGGCGAATGCCTGGCGCTGGTCGGCCCCTCGGGCGCCGGCAAGAGCACCTTGCTGCGCTCGCTCTACGGCAACTACCGCGCCGACAGCGGCTCGATCCGGGTGCGCCAGGACGAGACCTGGACCGAGTTGGTCGGCGCCGAGCCGCGCACCGTGCTCGACGTGCGTCACCGCACCATGGGCTTCGTCAGCCAGTTCCTGCGCGTCATCCCCCGCGTCTCCGCCGTCGATGTCGTGGCCGAGCCCTTGAGAAAGCGTGGCATCGATCCGGCCGAGGCACGGCAGCGCGCCGAGTTCCTGCTGGGCATGCTGGGCATTCCCGCCCGCCTGTGGACGCTACCGCCCGCGACCTTCTCCGGCGGCGAGCAGCAGCGGGTCAACATCGCCCGATCGCTGATCGTCGACTATCCGATCCTCCTTCTCGACGAGCCGACGGCCTCGCTCGACATCGCCAATCGCGACGGCGTGGTCGAGCTCATCAGCCAGCGCCGCGACGCCGGCGCCGCCATCGTCGGCATCTTCCACGACACCGACGTGCGCGACGCCGTGGCGACCCGCGTCCATGAGGTCCTTCCCCCTGCCCAGCCGGCCGGAGTTTCGTCATGAGCCTCGAGATCGTCCTCACCAACACCCGCGTCGTCACCGCCGATGCCGAGTTCGACGGGACCGTCGTGGTCCGGAATGGCCGCATCGCCGAGATCGCATCGGAGCGGTCCTGCACCCCGGGTGCCATCGACCTCGAGGGCGACTATCTCGTGCCCGGCCTGGTCGAGTTGCATACCGACAACATGGAAAAGCACTTCGCGCCGCGTCCCGGCGTGAAATGGCCCAGCGTGTCGGCCGTCATGGCGCACGACACGCAGATCAGCGCCGCCGGCATCACCACGGTGTTCGACTCGCTGGCGCTGGGCGACGTCCACGGCAAGTCGGACCGCGTGCAGAACCGCGAGCGCATGATCGAGGCGGTATGCGCCGCCACCGACCGGCGCATGACGCGCGCCGAGCATCGCATCCACCTGCGTTGCGAGATCACGGCCGACGACGCGGTCGAGGCGGTCGACAAGTGGATCGACCTGCCGCTGGTCGGCCTGGTGTCGATCAACGACCACACGCCCGGCCAGCGCCAGTTCCTCGACCCTGAGAAGCTGAAGCAGTATTACAAGGGCAAGTACGCGATGACCGATGCGCAGTTCGAGGAATTCTCGATCCGCGTCACCGAGCTCCATCATCGCAACGCCAACAAGCATCGCAGCGAGATCGTCGGCCGCGCCCAGGCCCGCGCCCTGCCGATCGCCAGCCACGACGACGCAACGCACGACCACGTCCAGGAAGCCGTCGCGAACGGCATGACCATCGCCGAGTTTCCGACCACGCACGAAGCGGCCAAGGCTTCGCGCGACGCCGGCCTCGCCATCCTGATGGGCGCGCCCAATCTCGTGCTGGGCGGCTCGCACTCCGGCAACATCGCCGCCATCGACCTGCTGCGCGCCGGCCATGTCGACATCCTGTCGTCGGACTATGTGCCGGCCAGCCTGATGGAGAGCGTGTTCAAGCTGCCCTCGTCCGGCATCGGCGTCTCCCTGCCGCAGGCGGTCAGGCTTGCCTCGCTCAATCCGGCGCGCGCCGTCGGCATGGACGATCGCGGCGAGATCGCGCCCGAGCGCCGTGCCGACCTGGTGAGAGTACGCACCGTCGATGGCGCCGCCATCGTCCGCGCCGTGTGGCGCGAAGGCGAACGCGTCGTCTGAGGCGGGCGGCGACGATGGAGGGTGCACTGATCTACGTCATGGGCCCCTCGGGCGCCGGCAAGGATTCCGTCCTCGGCCGCGCGCGCGCGCTGCTCGCGCCCGACGCGCCCGTCGTGTTCGCGCATCGCTACATCACCCGGCCGGCCGACAGCGGTGGCGAGAACCATGTGGCGGTGACGCGCGCGGAGTTCGCCATGCGCCGCGCCCACGGGCTGTTCGCCTATCACTGGGGCGCCCACGGCAACGACTATGGCGTCGGCCGCGAGATCCACGACTGGCGGGCCGCCGGCCTGACCGTGGTGGTGAGCGGCTCGCGCGATCATTTCCTGCGGACCGGCGGCCTCGATTCACAGGCTCGGCCCGTGCTGATCACCGCGCCGGCCGATCGCCTTCAACAGCGTCTCGCCAGGCGCGGCCGCGAGAATTCCACCGAAGCGGCCAAGCGCCTGCAACGGGCCGAAGCCTACGAGATCGACGATCCGCGCCTGGTGACGATCGTCAACGATGGCGCCCTCGACGAGGCCGCCGGTGCCTTCGTCAGGCTGCTCTCCAGACTTGAGTGGACAGACGCCGCCCTCCGCCGAGCCTGAACCGCGCCAGGACCGTGAAGGGCCGGCCCGGGGCCGGCTGACGGAAGACGCAAAGGTCACGGACCGCCAGCGGCTGCTCGATGAACCGCGAGAATCGACGCCGCAGCTCTTGCAGGATGACGTCGCGTTCCGCCTGGCTCTTCACGCGCCCGGTCAGGGTCAGGTGGAAGCGCCCATGCTCCAGCACATAGGGATAGCCCCAGCGCACCAGCAGGTCGTCCTGCCGCTGCGTCAGGCCCGGCGCACGGCGGCGCGCCAGCTCCATCTCATCGGCCGGCCGGCGAAACTCGTCAAATTCGACGACGCAGCGATCGGACAGATCCTGAAGCGCCGTGCAGCGGTCCGACGGCACGAGAGCCAGGAAATCCTGCAGCTCCGTCAGCAGGAGCGACGGGACGTCGATCTGGCGTTCCGCCGCGGCGAGCGTGCCGACCGCCGCCAGGAAATCGCGTTCGGTGGCGCCGTCGATCAGGACGATCGGCGGCTTCAGCGTGCCGTGAAAGCCATAGAGCCGCGGATCGGCCACGATCTCGGACAGCCGCTCATAGGAAACACCGGCGACCGGGAGGATGTCGCGCGTTTCACCGGTATCGGCGTTGCGGCCAAGCCAGCGGCTGGCGGCCAGCGCCAGCGGCTCCTCGGCGCGAGGTGCGTAGTAAAGGGCGTAACGGGGTAGCTCCGGGGGCGAAACGCTCAAGCACTCACTCCTGCACGACGGCCGATCATGGCGAAGCGGAGCCGACTGGACACGAGGTCGATCGCCGCCACGGTGATCAGGATCATCAGGATGATGAACGAAGTCTGTTGCAGTTCGAGGGTGCGGATTGCTTCAGCGAGATGCAAGCCGATGCCGCCGGCACCGACGATGCCGATGATGGTGGCCGAGCGGGTGTTGGATTCGAAGTAGTAGAGGATCTGACTCACCAGCACCGGGAAGACCTCGGGCAGGATGCCGAAGCGAATGCCCATGAAGTGGCTGCCGCCGGTCGACGTGATGCCCTCGACCGGCTTGCGATCGGCCGCTTCGATCGCCTCGGAGAAGAGCTTGCCGAAGCTGCCGATGTCGGAGGTCATGATGGCGAGTGCGCCGGCGAAGGGCCCAAGCCCCACGACGTTGATCCAGATCAGCGCCCAGACGAGGATGTCGACGCTGCGGATCGTGTCGAGCGAGCGCCGCGCGAAGAAGCGCACGATGCGTTGCGCCGTGACGTTGCGTGCTGCCAGCAGGCCGACCGGCAACGCGAGGACCGCCGCTGCCATGGTCCCGAGCAATGCAATGGCCACCGTCTCGATCAGCGCCATGCCATAGGCCCGCGCATGCGCCCACGATCCAGGATCGGGCGGCAGCATCAGGCCGGCGATCTCGAACAGCCGGCCCATGCCCGACAGCAGGGTGCCGTCGAGGAAGCCCAGCTCGCCCATGCCGAACAGGAGCAGCGCGAACATCGTACATCCGACGCCGATCATCACGAACCGCTGTTGGCTCCAGCGCCGGAAATGCTCGGGATAGCGCTCGCGCACGGCGTCCATCAGTTCTTCCCTTCGGCGCCGATCAGCCGATGCCGCACCAACGAGGTCAGGCTGTCGATGATCGCCACGGTGAGCAGGATCAGCACCAGGATCGCCGAGACATCGGAGTAGTAGAACTTGCGGATCGCCTCGATCAGGTCCTGGCCAATGCCACCGGCGCCGACGAAGCCCATGACTGCCGCGCCACGAACATTGATCTCGAAGCGCAGCAGCGCGTAGCTCGTGAAGTTCGACAGGACCTGCGGCATCGCCCCGAAGCGCATCGCGACATGCCAGGGCGCACCGGTCGACGACACACCCTCGACCGGCTTCATGTCGATATTCTCGACGACCTCGGCGAACAGCTTGCCGAGCGCCCCCAGCGTATGGATGACCACTGCGAGAACGCCCGCCATGGGACCGAGCCCGAAGGCGATCACGAACAGCAGCGCGAAGACCAGCTCAGGCACGGTGCGGCAGAGTTCGCAGAAGCGGCGCACGACGATGCGCACCCAGCGTCCCGGCGCCACGTTGGCCGCCGCAAGGAAAGCGAGGCCGAAGGCCGCGGCGGCGCCCAGCACCGTGCCGACATAGGCCATCAGCAGGGTCTCGCCGAGCAGCCGCAGCCAGCGGCCGAGGCCCCAGAACCATTCGCCGAAATCGGTCCAGACAGGCTGGCCGTTCTCGAGATGGAACAGGCGGATGATGTAGCTCGGAAAACGATGGATGTTCTCGAGCAGCTTGACCGGCGACACCTCGGCCGAGATCGAAGCGAGAAGCATCGCCGCCGCGACACACGCTGCCATCAGCAGCGTGTTCCAGCGGCGCGACCGCACCGAGGCGTCGTAGGCCGCCATGAGCGGCCTCAACTGCGCCTCGGGCAGCCGGACGACGTGTGTACTCAAGACACGCGGACCTTTATAGGAGGCCCAGGGCGTCCGATCAGCTCTTCTGCTTGCGCAGCGCGTCGATGAACTTGATCAGTTCGACGACCGGCTCGTAGGCAGCGGCATCGACCTTGGTGAAGGAACGATCCTTGCCGTCGGAGAGCTTGTCGAACGCGACCTTGGCCTTGGTCGGGGCCTCGTCGAAGGCCTTCCAGATGGCGGCCTTGAGGTCGGGCGGCAGGCTGGCGAGATAGGCGAACGGCGAGTTCGGGATCAGGTCCGACTTATAGATGATGCGGAAGTCCTCGGTCTTGGCCAGGCCCTTCGAGGCCATGCGCGTCAGGTTCGAGTCGTTCTCGGCGTTCCACCAGTTGGCGGCGACGTCGACCGTCTTCTGCTGCAGCGCGATCACCGCGTTCTCATGGCTGCCGGTATAGGTCACGCGGGCGAAGAAAGTCTCGGGATTGAGCTTCAGCTTGTTCAGCGCGAAGCGCGGGACGTTGTTGCCCGAGGTCGAGTTCGGATCGACGAGGCCGAGGTTCTTGCCCTTGAGATCGTCGATCGTCTTGTAAGGGCTGTCGGCGCGCACGTAGAAGACCGAGTAGTAGCCGATCGTGCCGTCGTTGTTCACGGTGGTGGCGAACGGCTCGACCTTCACGCCGGTGACGACGGCGCGGGCGTAGGAAGCCGGGCCGTAGCCCGCGATGTGGATGCTGCCGTTGCGCTGGCCCTCGATAACCGCGGCATAGTCGTTGGCGACGCGCAGGGTCACCTTGGTGCCGAGCTGCTGGGAGAGATACTCCATGAACGGGCCGTAGCGCTCGGTGACGCCGGACGCATTCTCGGCCGGGATGACGGCGAAGACGAGTTCCGGATAGGCGCTCTTCCACGACTGGGCATGGGCGGCGCCGGCAAGAGCGACGGACGAGGCAGCGAGGGCGGCGCCCAGCGCGAGACGACGGGTGAGCATGGTTGTTCTCCTTGGATGAGGGTCGATTATCGGAAAATCAGGAGCCGGCAGCGGCGAAGCCCGGCTGCAGGCCAACCGGCAGGGTCGCGGGCGACGGGGCGCCGTGGCCCATGACGTCGCCGGCTTCGAGTCCGTAGAGTTCGCGCGCCGTCGCCTCGGTGAGAGCGGCCGGCACGTCGTCGAACACGACGCGACCGCCGGCCATGCCGACCAGCCGGTCGCAATAGGTGCGTGCGAGATCGAGACTGTGGAGATTGCACATCACGGTGATGCCGAGATGGCGATTGATGTGCTGCAGCGCGTCCATCACCACCTTGGTGTTGCGCGGATCGAGCGAGGCGATCGGTTCGTCGGCCAGCACGATGTCGGGTTCCTGGACAAGCGCGCGGGCGATGGCGACCCTCTGCTGCTGACCCCCGGACAGGGTCTCGGCGCGCTGGCCGGCCATGCGGGCCATGTCGAGGCTTTCGAGCGCGGACAAAGCCTGCGCCTTCTCGTCGTCGCTCCACATCTTCAGGAGCGCCCGCGTCGGCGGCGTGTGAAAGGCGCGGCCCATCATGACGTTGGTCAGCACGTCGAGGCGGCCGGCGAGGTTGAACTGCTGGAAGATCATGGCGCAGCGCGCGCGCCAGGCGCGCAGCGGACGGCCGCGCAGCGCCGTCACGTCGGTATCGCCGAACAGGATGCGGCCCGAGGTCGGGTCACCCAGGCGGTTGATCATGCGCAGAAGGGTCGATTTACCGGCGCCGGACCGGCCGATCACGCCGACGAGCTGGCCGGCGGGCACGACGAGCGAGACGCTGCTGACGGCATGCTTGCCGCCAAAGCTCTTGGTAACGCCTTCCAGTCGAAGCATCCGGCCTCCGGTTCCCACCGGAGGCTCGGTACCGGCCGTAGGCTTCGCCTACGCGACACTTGGGTTACAGACTAAAGACAGCGGTGGAGAAGCGCCCGGCGCGGCGGTCGGCGTCAGGCGAAGGTCGGGCGGTCAGCCAGCGCCCGGCTGGGTGCATGCATCGCCCATGTCACCGACATATAGAGGCCGACGGCGATGGCGAGCAGCAGGCCGCCCATCAGGACGAAGCCCCCGGCCTCGTCACCCCTGGGGTAGAAGCGCGCGGTGAACATGGCGGCCGCGATCACCGCGATCATGAAGCCGGCGACGTGCGCCAGGAACTTCCGGCCGAAAGCCCGTACGAAACCATCGCGTTCGGCCGCCGTCACGAGGATCGGGCGCCCCTTGCGGTCCTGTCGATAGAGATAACCCGGCCGGTGTGGCTGGAACTGGGTGGCCATCGCCCACCCCAAGGCATCGATAATGCTCATCACCTGTGAAACGCACAGGCTTTGCAGGTTGTTCCCCCGCGGCGCGCGGGATCACATCGCCGCGGCGGCCCTTGTAGCCATCGCCGCGGGCACACCTGCCGCTACCCTAGGCTTCATCAGGTAACCGACGCCGCGGATCGTGTGGATTTCGACGTCGGAACCGGCATCGACGAGCAGGCGTCGCAGGCGATGCACATAGACTTCGACGGCATTGGACGACTTGTCGTGCGCACCGCCGAACACCAGCGCATCGAGCACTTCATGAACGAGGACGCGCTCGCCGCGCTTCAGGAAGACCTCGAGCAGCTCGGCTTCGCGCGCCGGAACCGCCACCGTCTTGCCTTCGACGACAGCCCGGCGGCTGTCGGCATCGAGCGATACATTGCCCATCGTGAGGACGTGGGGCTGAAGCGGCGGCTGCCGCTGCATGAGCGTACGGAGGCGGGCCACGAGCTCGGCCATGGCGAAGGGCTTCACCATGTAATCGCTCGCGCCGCGGCCCAGGCCGGTCAGCCGGTCGTCGAGCGCACTGCGGGCCGACAGGATCAGGACCGGCGTCTGATCGTGCTTCTTTCGCAACTGATCGAGCACGGCCAGCCCGTCGTCATCGGGCAGGCCGAGATCGAGGATGATGGCGGAATACTGCACCGCCTGCAGGGCGAGTCTGGCGTCGTCCACCAGACCCACGATGTCCACATCCATGCCTGCGCGCTTGAGGGCGCCGCCGATCAGCCGCGCCAGCTCCGGACTGTCCTCGATGATGAGTACGCGCATGACAGGATCTCCCTTGGCCGAAAAGCCTATCCGTGGGGCGGCAGGTCGATCTTGGCGTTCCTGAGCGCCTTCTCGATCGTGGGAATGCCGCTTGCGTCGCCCGCCTTGCATTTCTCGACGGCGGCGCGGGTATCCAGATTCTGCGGCTGCTGGCCGCGCTTCGAACTCATGTCGAGATACCGCTCGTACTTCTCGACCAGCGGCCCGCAATAGCTCGCATCGGCCGACTGGGCCGAGGCGACGACCGGCAACAGCATGGCCGCCACGATCGCGGTAGAGAGCAACGTCATCTTCGTCATTTGATCCTCCAGAGCTCTCGAAGAGCGGCGCCAGTGGGCGCCCGGACGGAGGCTCGATTGCGGCGACCGGATTTCGCTGGCCTTACAGGCCGCTACTTGTGACCCAGCATTCGAAGCGCCTGCAGCATCGTCGGCGTCGGCGTACCGGTCGACAGGCTGTCGGGCGGCGCCGCCGCCGCCATGGCCCGATAGGCCGTCGCCAGCGCTTCGCCGTCGGCGAGCGAGGGCCATGATTTCACCACGTCGAGGCCGGCCCGGATCATTCGGGGCGTCACGACGATTTCGCTCGGTTCGCTAGCCTTAATTGTCATGCGGCACATACCCACGCGCTGTCTCCGCAGAATATGCCGTAACAAACTTACAACGCGCTTTCGGGGGACTAGGCCTGCCGGCTCGTATCGGCAGGGCGTGTGCGAGTTCTCAGGGCCCGGTGGAGGCCGGCAAGGTCACCGAGAAGGTCGAGCCCTTGCCCTGGGTGCTCTGAATGTCGAGCCGGCCACGATGGCGGTTGACCACATGCTTCACGATGGCGAGCCCGAGGCCGGTGCCGCCGAGCTGCCGCGAGCGCGCATTGTCGACCCGGTAGAAGCGCTCGGTGAGCCGTGGCAGGTGCGAGGCCGGGATGCCGTCGCCCTCGTCCCTGACCACGATCACGACGCGGTCCTTGCCCAGAGGCCGCGCCTCGACGCGCACGACGGTGGCCGGCCGCGCGTACTTCACCGCGTTGTCGATCAGGTTCTGGAACACGATGATCAGCTCGTCGTGATCTCCCACCGCGCGCGGCAGGTCCGGCGCAAGATCGATCTCGATTTTGACTTTGCGCGACGAGGCCTTGAGCTGCAGCAGGTCGAGCACCGAGCGCAGGACGCGTCCAAGATCGACCGCGGCGGCCGGCCGAGCATGCTCGTGCTGCTCGATGCGGGACAGCATCAGGAGATCGTCGACCAGGCGGCGCATGCGGTCGGCCTGCTCGGCCATGATGCCGAGGAAACGCTCGCGCGCGGCGGTGTCCTCGCGGGCCGGACCACGCAGGGTCTCGATGAAGCCCGCCAGCCCTGCGATGGGCGTCTTCAGTTCGTGACTGGCATTGGCCACGAAATCGGCCCGCATGCGCTCGGCGCGGCGCAACGCCGTGGTGTCGTGCAGGACGATCAGCGCCAGCGAGCCGTCGGCGGCCGCGCGCGGCAGGCGACGCAGATGCGCCACGACGTCGAGTTCCGGCGGTCCCGCCAGCACCAGCTCGACGACGCTCTGGTCGGGCCGCGCGAAATTCCCGTCCGGGCCGGTCTCGAGCAGCGCGTCGATGGCCGCCAGGAGCTGGGGTTGGCGCAGCACCGTCGAGATGTCGCGCTCGGTGCCGCCGGAACTGCCCAGCAGCAAAGCCGCGGCCAGGTTGGTACGCACGATTCGGCGCTGGCGATCGACCGCGAGCAGGGCATCGGGCAGGCCGTCGACGATGGCCTGCGCGGATGCCGCCAGATTGTCGATCGACGCGCGCTGGCGCCGCCAGCCCGTCGACAGCGTCGCCGCCGCCGTCGCCAGTTCCTCGGTGGCGGGCGCGAAGGAGAGGCGCGGCATCACCGGCTCGCGCTCGTCGGAAAGCTCGCCCACGAACCGGGCGAAGCTCGCCAGGGAGCTGAGATAGCGCTGGACCAGGAACACCGTGACCACCGCGATGCCGCCCATGGCGATCAGCGTGGTCCGGCCCGACAGTTCGTGCAGACCGTAGAGGATGGCCAGCGCGCCCCACGACGGCGCCAGCGCAACGGCGTTGGCGACGAGCGTGCGACGAAGCGGGATTCCGTTATCGGCCATCGGCCGACTATAGCGGCTTAACTTGGTCGCGGTGCGAAGAAGCGAATGGTGGCGAGGCCGAACAGGAAGCCCGCGATATGCGCCACCCACGCGACTGATTCGCCGCCCGCGCCCGGCATGCCGCCGAAGAGGCCGAAGAAGACATTGAGCGCGATCCAGATGCCGGCGACCGGCAGCAGCGAGTTCAGGCTGCCGACATAGCGCATCAGCATCAGCACCGCGCCGAAGATGCCGCTGATCGCGCCCGAGGCGCCGACCACCGGATCGATCGAATCGGGATAGACCAGAATATGGACGAGGCCCGCAACGACGCCACACAGCAGATAGAACAGCACGAACCGGCGCACGCCCAGCAGCCGTTCGACCGGTGCACCGAACGCCGCCAGGGTCAGCATGTTGACGCCGAGATGCATCCAGCCGCCATGAAGGAACTGATAGGTGACAGGCGCCACCAGCAGCGAAAAAAGATCGCGCCCGCTGTCGGTCGTGTAGGCGGCGGGCACCAGGCCGAACTGCAGGATGATGTCCTGGTCGGTCTGTTCGCCCAGAAGCTGGCGCAGGAGATGGACGGCGACGTTGATCCCGATCAGCCACAGCACGGCGGGCGGCAGGTTGATGGCCCGCTCGCCCGTTCCGCGCCCGCCGGGGAGGCGGCGCTGGTCGTCGTCGTCAAAAGGCATGCGCCTCTCCGGTCAGCTCAGGTGCCCGACGGGCTCCTGGTTCAGCTCTTGGGGCCGCCTTGCCCCAGAGCCCGCAGGCGCAGCCTGAGCGCGTTCAGCTTGATGAAGCCCTCGGCGTCGCGCTGGTTATAGGTGCCCTGGTCGTCCTCGAAGGTGACGTGCTGCATCGAGTAGAGCGACTTGGGCGACTTGCGGCCGACGACGGTCGTGTTGCCCTTGTAGAGCTTGAGCCGCACCGTGCCGGAGACGTTCTCCTGGCTCTTGTCGATCAGCGCCTGCAGCATCTCGCGCTCGGGCGAGTACCAGAAGCCGTAGTAGATCAGCTCGGCGTACTTCGGCATCACCTCGTCCTTGAGATGGCCGGCGCCGCGGTCGAGCGTGATCGATTCGATGCCGCGATGGGCGGCGTAGAGGATCGTGCCGCCGGGCGTCTCGTAGATGCCGCGGCTCTTCATGCCGACGAAGCGGTTCTCGACCAGGTCGAGGCGGCCGATGCCGTTGGCCTTGCCCAGCTCGTTCAGCTTGGTGAGCAGGGTCGCGGGCGACATCTTCACACCGTCGATGGCGATCGCGTCGCCACGCTCGAATTCGATCTCGATGTACGTCGCCTTGTCCGGCGCGCTCTCCGGCGAGATGGTGCGTTGGTACACCGACTCATCGGCCTCTTCCCACGGATCTTCGAGGATCTTGCCCTCGCTGGAGGAGTGCAGGAGGTTGGCGTCGACCGAGAACGGCGCTTCGCCACGCTTGTCCTTGGCGATCGGAATCTGATGTGTCTCGGCGAACTCGAGCAGCTTGGTGCGCGAGGTCAGTTCCCATTCGCGCCACGGCGCGATCACCTTGATGTCGGGCTTCAGCGCGTAATAGGCGAGCTCGAAGCGGACCTGGTCGTTGCCCTTGCCGGTGGCGCCGTGACAGACCGCGTCGGCGCCGGTCTTCAGCGCAAGGTCGATCTGATGCTTGGCGATCAGCGGCCGCGCGATCGAGGTGCCGAGCAGGTACTGGCCCTCGTAAAGGGCATTGGCGCGGAACATCGGGAAGACGAAGTCCTTCACGAACTCTTCGCGCACGTCGTTGATGAAGATGTTCTCGGGCTTGATGCCCAGCAGCTCCGCCTTCTTGCGGGCCGGCGACAGTTCCTCGCCCTGGCCGAGATCGGCGGTGAAGGTCACCACCTCGCAGCCATAGGCCGTCTGCAGCCACTTCAGGATGACCGAAGTGTCGAGGCCGCCGGAATAGGCGAGGACGACCTTCTTGATGTCGCCCTTCTTGTAGGGCCCGGTATAAGAAACGCTCATGCTGGCCGCTTTCATGTCGATTCGGTAAAGGCGCGCGGAATATAGCGGTCGACCCCGATGGGGCAAGCGCGCCGCAAAGGCGCTACAATCGAGAGCAAAATCGGGCCCACCATGGTTTCCACCCTCGATCGCCTCTCCTACGCCGCCCGCCAGACCGCGCGAGTCGCCTGGTATGCCGGCCACTATGCCGCCGGCCGCCGCATTCTGAAGCCCATGCCCAAGCCCGATTTTGCCGTCGGGCCGACGCCCAGCCGGGCTGAAATGACCACCGAGATGCGCGCATTGTTCGAGCGCGAATGGCGGGACGTCGCGGCCGGGCTCTTTCCCGCCCCGCGCCTGCTGGGCCCCGAACCCGCCGAATTCCTGCGCCGCAGCCTGCTCTATTTCCGCGACCTGCCACAGGTCGACGCCCGCCGGCACGGCACGCTCGACGACGAACTCCCGCCCGGCACCCAGGCCGACGGCCTGCCCGACTATTACCGGCAGAATTTCCACTTCCAGAGCGACGGCTGGCTCTCGGACCATTCCGCCGCGCTCTACGACACGCAGGTCGAGGTCCTGTTCACGGGTGCGGCCGATGTCATGCGCCGCCGCGCGCTGGCGCCGATCGCCACCTGGCTCGCGGGCCGCAACCAGCGCGACGTCCGCGGCCTCGATGTCGGCTGCGGCACCGGCCGCCTGCTCGCCGCCCTGCATGGCGCCTGGCCGGGCCTGAAGCTCACCGGCATCGATCTCAGCAAACCCTATCTCGAGGAAGCGCGCCGCCTGATCGGACGTACGGCGCGGGTAAAGCTCGAGGAAGCCGCCGCCGAGACGTTGCCGTTCGACGAGGCGAGCCTCGACCTCGTCGTCTCCTCGTTCCTGCTGCACGAGCTGCCGAAGGAGATCCGCGCCAAGGCGATCGCCGAGATGGCGCGCGTGCTGAAACCGGGCGGTCTGGTCGTGATCGTCGATTCCCTGCAGAAGGGCGACCGCCCCGACTGGGACGGACTGCTCGACCTCTTCCCGCACTATTTCCACGAACCGTACTACGCCGAATACACGACCGGCAGCATGGACGAATGGTTCGGCGCGACCGGGCTGCATCCGGTGTCGAGCGAGAATGCCTTCCTGTCGAAGGTCGTCGCTTTTACGAAGTAGCTAGAGCGCGACCTTAACGCCGCGCTGGCGCAGGCTGGCGCTCTTGAGCTGGCCGCAGGCCGCGGAGATGTCGCGACCGCGCGGCGTGCGCACCGGGGCGCTGAGGCCACCATCGTTCACGATCTCGGCGAAGCGGTGGATGCGGTTGTTGGAGCTGCACTCGTAGGGTGCGCCCGGCCAGGGGTTGAACGGGATCAGGTTCACCTTGGCGTGGATCGGCTTCAGGATGCGCACCAGCTCGCGCGCATCGGCGTCGCTGTCGTTGACGCCCTTCAGCATCGCGTATTCGAAGGTGATGCGCCGGCTGTTGCGCGCACCGGGATAATCGGCGCAAGCCTTCAGCAGCTCGGCGATCGGCCACTTCCTGTTGATCGGTACCAAAGTGTCGCGCACTTCGTCGCTCACGGCATGGAGCGACACCGCGAGGTTGACGTCGAGTGCCTCGCCCACTTTTCCGATCATCGGCACGACGCCGGAGGTCGAGAGCGTGATACGGCGGCGGCTGAGCGCGATGCCCTGATCGTCCATCACGATCTTCAGCGCCGTGACGACATTGTCGAAGTTATAGAGCGGCTCGCCCATGCCCATCATGACGATGTTGCTGAGCATGCGCTGCGCATCGGCAGTCGGCGTCGGCCATTCGCCGTAGCTGTCGCGCGCCACCATGAACTGGCCGACGATCTCGTCGGGTGTGAGGTTGCGCACCAGCGGCTGGGTGCCGGTATGGCAGAAAGTGCAGGTGAGCGTGCAGCCGACCTGGCTCGACACGCAGACCGAGCCGCGATCCGTCTCCGGAATATTGACCGTCTCGGCCTCGTTGCCGTCGGCGAAGCGCAGCAGCCACTTGCGGGTGCCATCGGTCGAGCGCTGCTCGGTGACGATCGAGGGCCGCTCGATCACGAACTGATCGGCCAACCGGTCGCGCGTCTTCTTGGCGATGTTGCTCATGCGCCCGAAGTCGGTGACGCCGTGCCAGTAGATCCACTGCCAGATCTGGGCGGCGCGGAACGGCTCCAACCCCGCTTCAGCCAGCGCCGTCTTCAGCCCGTCGCGCGACAGGCCGATCAAGTTGCGGCGCAGGTCATTGCGCCCGTGCGCAGCGGCGCCGGGCTCCAGGATCTGCAGCGGTTCGGTGGGCAGAACGGACATTGAGCGCGTGAGATAGTCGCCGCACCCGGGCTGCGCAACTGCGTCCAGTCAAACTATTGTTTTGATTGCGCTTTTTGCCGCAGCCGCTGCTTGCGCTTGTACATCGGCTCACCGAAGACCGGCTGGTCGAGCTCCTCGGTCGGCGCGCCCTCGCCGACCGGGCGCGGCGCGTGGCGGCCGAGGCTGATCAGGCGGTCGTACATGACGAGCGCGCCGGCCGTGCCGAGATTGAC
Organism: Reyranella sp. GW821-FHT12G01; assembly: GCF_058806575.1. Classification (NCBI taxonomy): domain Bacteria; kingdom Pseudomonadati; phylum Pseudomonadota; class Alphaproteobacteria; order Hyphomicrobiales; family Reyranellaceae; genus Reyranella; species Reyranella sp. GW821-FHT12G01. Next base: position 777,814 of record NZ_JBXAPV010000001.1, on the reverse strand, counting down.
CGAAAACCGGGTCGGGATTTTCACGACATAGTCGCAGACGGACTGAACGGCAGGCGACAGGCCTTCGCGTTCGGAGCCCAGGATATAGGCGGCCTGGCGCGGATGCCGAAACGTCGGCAGCTCGATCGCATCATCGGTGATCTCGATACCGACCAGCCGGCACCCCAGCGGCAGGCGAAACGACTCCATGTCGGCAAAACGGTAGGTCGGCACCGACAGCGGCGTGTCCGACGTATCAGCCAGGGCGCCGGCGCGAACGTCGTATTGAGCACGCAAGGTGAAGACGAACGAGGCGCCGAATGCGTGGGCGGTCCGGAACAAGGTGCCGACGTTCATCGACTTGCTCGGACCCTCGATACCGATGCCGAAATAGCCTTTCATGGCCCCTAGATTTGTTGCAGTAATGATTGGCAGGCGTTGCCATCCCCCCGGTAGCGTTCCGCCCGCCGTCAAACAAGGCCCTGATGACCGTTTCCTCGCCGTTGGACAGCGTTCGCGCCCAGTACGAGGCGTTGCCCTATCCTGCTCGAGACCCGCGCGACGAGGCGATCCGCCTGATCACGGGCACGCCGAGCCATGTCCTCGAAATCAATCACTACCTGTTCTCCGGCCGGCTGAACTTCATCCGCCCGTTCCGCGCCCTGGTCGCGGGCGGTGGCACGGGCGATGCCTGCATCATGCTGGCCCAGCAGCTGGTTGACCGGCGCTGCCCCGGCGAGGTCATCTATCTCGACCTGTCGACGGCCTCCCGGCAGATCTGCGAGGCCCGCGCCAAGGCCCGCGGCCTGCGCAACATCACGTTCCTGACCGGCTCGCTGCTCGACCTGCCGACGATGAACATCGGCCAGTTCGACTACATCGACTGCACCGGCGTGCTGCATCACCTGCCCGACCCGACAGCCGGCATGCAGGCCCTGGCGAGCGTCCTGCACGCCGATGGCGGCATGGGCGTCATGCTCTACGGCGAATACGGCCGTAGCGGCGTCTATCCGCTGCAGGAGTTGCTCCAGACCGTCGCGCCGCCGTCGATGGCGATCGAGGACCGGCTGGCGATGGCCAAGCGCCTGATCCGCTTCCTGCCGACGACCAACCTGTTCCGGCGCAATCCCTACCTCAACGACCATGTGACCGGCGGCGACGCGGGCCTCTACGACCTGCTGCTGCACAGTTGCGACCGCGCCCTCACCGTGCCGCAGATCGGCGCGATGGCGGCCGCTTCCGGCCTGAGGGTCGTGGCCTTCCTCGAACCGGTCCGCTACGAGCCCGCGACCTATATGAGCGATCCGGTGATCGCGCGGCAGGCGAGCTCACTGCCGCTGCTCGAACGCGCGGCCTTCGCCGAACGTCTCGCGGGCAACCTGCGCACTCACGTCTTCTATGCCACGCGCGCCGGCTTCGACACGGTGGCGCGGCCGGAGGACACCTCGGCCATTCCGGTGCTCCGCGACATGGATGCGCAGAAGCTCTCGGCCAGCCTGCAGCCCGGCGCGCCCCTGGTGGCCAATCTCGACGGCTTTCCGTGGCGCGCCCAGCTTCCGGCGCTGGCGCCACGCATCATCTCGCAGATCGACGGACGCCGCACGGTCGCGGAGATCTATACCTCGCTGGGTGCGCAGGGGATCCTGCCGCAGTGGGAGGATTTCTACACGCAGTTCGAGGACCTCTACGTCAAGCTGAACGGCGTCAATCACCTGCTGCTGCGCTTCCGTACCTGAGACAAAGCCTGCGAGATCCGCAATGAGCGGTCACGTCCTGGCCATCGCGCTCGGCAACTCCCTCCTCTGGTCGGTCTATCTGTTGCTGACGCGCCATGTCGTGAGCGGCGCGCAGCTCGACGCCTGGGCCTATACGCTGGTGCAGCTGCTGAGCGCCGGGCTTGCGATGCTGTGGGTCGGCCGCCGCACGCCGGGAAGCTGGGCGGACCTGCTGGTGCCGTGGACGGTCTGCTACGCCTTCATGCGCGTCGTCATCAACGGCTGCACCGCCGCCGCCATCGTGTGGCTCGCCGTCACGCAGAGCACACTGATTTCGACCGTAAGCGTGCTGATCGGTGCGCTGACGGGCTGGGCGCTGATGCGACAGGCGCCGGCGCGGCGCGACTGGCCGGGCCTCGCGCTGTTGGCGATCGGCGTCGTGGCCTTCGTCTGCGGTCTCGCCTCGGACACGGCATGGCGCGGCGTCGCCTGGCTGATCGCTTCCGAATCGGTGGCGGTCGCGGCCTCGTGGATGATCGCCTATCACCCGCGCAACCGCTCGACCGATCCCGCCGCGCGCAGCCGTTTCACCGGTGAGATCCTGGTCGCTGCGTCGCTGGCGTTGATCCTGGTCTGGACGCTGGCGGGCCTGATCGGCGCGATGGCCTCACCCTGGGCCGGCGGCGGCGACGCGTTCGGCCGCATCGAACTCTGGCTCTACGCGATCCTGGCCGGCCTGCTGTTCCGTGCGCCGGGCACCTGGCTCGGCTTCTGGACGATCAACCATTCGGGCGTGCAGACCTATCTGATCGCGCTGACGGCGATGCCGTTCTTCGCCATCGCGCTCGAAGCCGTCTTCGCCCGCCTGGGCTGGCTGACGCCGGCCGCGCTGACGACGCACGAATGGCTGGCCGCCGGCGTGATCCTCGCCGGCGCGGTCTGGTTGATCCTCGTCCGCGTGCGGACGGTGGCGCCGATTGCGAAATGACGATGATCAGCAGAGGCGCAGCTCCCGTTACGATCTGAGCCGCCGCTCCAACAACCGCCGCTCTGGCTCGGTCCGCGCAAGACCTCTCGCCTTCTCGAAGTGACCCCGCGCCTCTTCCGTACGGCCCAGCTCGGTGAGAAAGATCGCCGTTGCCGCATGACCGTAGGGACTGCCGTCGACGACCGGCAATGCCGCGAGGCCCGCCGCCGGTCCACGCGCACGCCCCAGCGCCACGGCCCGCGCCAATTCGACAACCGGCGACGGATCGACCCCGGCAAGCTGGTCGTAGACGGCCACGATGCGCGGCCAGTCGGTTTCGGCCGAACTGGGCGCCAGCGCATGCAATGCGGCAATCTCGGCACGCAGATGCCATATGGTGAGTTCGCGCCCCCGTGCGGAGCGGTCGAGATGATCCAGGCCGAGCGCGATCAGGCCGCGGTCCCATTGATCGCGCGGCTGGTCCTCCAGCAATTGCGCCACGCCGTCGGGGCCGACCCGCGTCGGCAGGCGTGCCGCCGTGAGCGCCAGAAGCGCCGCATGTGCATCGCTGGCGGGCGCGCTCGTGACGGGATGTGCCGCCAGCGCGCGGGAAAGACGCACGGCCTCGACGCAGAACTCGGGCTGGACCAAGGCCGTGCCCGACGAGGCCGAATAGCCTTCGTTGAACATTAGAAACAGCGCGATACGCACCGCCTCGGCTCGATCGGCCAGCACATCGGGCGACGGCGTTTCGATCGCGACGTTTGAAGCTTCGAGCTGCTTGCGCGCACGCACGAGGCGTTGGGCGACGGTCGTGGGCTCGCTCAGCAGGCCGGCCGCGATCTGCGGCACGGTGAGGCCGCAAACGGTCTTGAGCGCAAAGGTGACGCGCATCTCGGGCGAAAGGGCGGGGTGGCAGACCGCGAACAGAAGCGACAGCTCGTCGTCGTTCAACTCGCGGTCGAAGCGGCCTTCGCTCTCGACGGTCGGCGACGCGAACGCGACGAGTTCATCGGCAAGCGCCGCACCCCGGGTCGCGCCGCGCAGCAGGTCGAGCGCACGATTGCGGGCAACGGTGGAGAGCCAGGCTTCGGGCCGATCCGGCACGCCCTTGAACGGCCAAAGCGACAGCGCCTGCATCAGCGCGTGCTGCACCGCCTCCTCCGCCGTGTCGATACGGCCGGCGCCCAGCCGCCGCGCAAGAGCGGCGACCAGGCGGCTCGTCGAATCGCGGGCGAGCGCTTCGACGAGCCTATGGACGTCGCCGGACAAGCCTCAGCCTACGGCCGCGCGGACCTGCGCCATGTCCTCGATCGGCCGGATCTCGGCCCAGTTGGTGGGTGCGATCTCGAGATGCGGGCAGCTCTTCACCAGCGCTTCGGCCTCGGCCAGATCCTTGGCCTCGATGACGAAGTAGCCGCCGATCACATCCTTGGCTTCGGCATAGGGCCCATCGCTGGCGACGGTCTTGCCGTCCTTGACGCGCAGATGCCGGCCACCGCTGGCCGTGAGCTTCTCGCCGCCCAGCAGTTTGTTCTTGGCGCGCAGGCCATCGGCCCAGGCGATGTAGCGCCTGGTCATCTCCGCCATCTTCTCGCGCGGCAGATCCACGTTGTAGTCGGGTGTCTGGTAGAGCAGCAGCAGATACTGGGTCATGTAGATCTCCTCGGGTGGGTGACGGATGTTTCCGTCACCCCATCGACGTCCGGGAACGCGTGGAATCGACATTCCGGCACAAAATCTTTGCCCCCTCGGTGACCGCCGCCGCCAGGCGCTGCGCTACCGCCTGGCTGCCAGCGCGTCCGGATTGAGGACGTTGATCGGCTTGCCGTCGAGCCAGGCCTCGATGTCCTTGATCGTGCCCTCGTAGAAGTGGCGGTAGCTCTCTTCCACGACGTAGCCCAGGTGCGGAATGAGGGTGACGTTGTCGAGCTTCGTGAAGGGATGGTCGGCCGACATCGGCTCCTTGTCGTAGACGTCGAGGCCGGCATGCAGGATCGTGCGGTTCTTCAGCGCCGCGATCAGGGCCGCCTCGTCGACGATCGGGCCGCGCGAGGTGTTCACCAGGATCGCGGTCTTCTTCATCTTCGCGAGTTCCGCCGCGCCGATGAGGCCGCGCGTGCGGTCCGAAAGCGCGAGGTGGATCGACACGAAGTCCGAGGTCGCCAGCAGCTCGTCCTTGCTGACGTACTTGGCACCACCCTCTTCCGCCTTCTCCGGCGTGAGGTTCTGGCTCCAGGCCACGACGTCCATGCCGAAGGCCTTGCCGTAGCGCGCCGCGCGGCTGCCGAGCTTGCCGAGACCGAGGATGCCCAGCCGCTTGCCCTCGAGCACGACCATCTGCTCGATGCCGTCGTGCCACTTGCCCTGGCGCGCCAGCCGTTCAGCCTTGGCGAGATCGCGGGCGCACATCATCAGCAGCGCCCAGCCGAGCTCCGCCGTCGGTGCATTCGACGTGCCGCCGGGAGTCGTGGAGATCGGAATGCCGCGCTCGGCCGCTGCCTTGTCGTCGAGGCTCGCGGCGCGGGCGCCGGTCAGCACCATGAATTTCAGGTTCGGCAGCTTTTCGATCAGCGCGCGCGGGAAAGCCGTTCGCTCGCGCAGCAAACCCAGCATGTCGAAGGGCGCCAGCTTCTGCGCCGCATCCTCGATCGAGGTGAAGGGTTCCTGGAAGACCGTGATCTCGACGCCGCGCTTCTTCAGCCGGTCCCAGTCGGCCATGCGCATGGCAACCTTCTGGTAATCGTCGAGCAGGGCGAGCTTCATCGTTTGCGGCATGGCGTTTCCTGGAGGAGAATGAGTTATCGGGCCACTATAGCCGCAGGAGGCGGTTGTGAGCATCACCGTTACGCCAGTTCATCCTGAATTCGTCGCCGAGATCTCCGGCGTCGACGTTTCCCAGCCGCTGAAGCCCGCCGATCATCTGGCGATCGAGGATGCCATCAACCGCTACGCGGTTGTGGTCTTCCACGACCAGAAACTGGTCGACGACCAGCAGGTGACCTTCGCCCGCAACTTCGGACCGGTCGCCGCTTCGGCGCTGCGGCTCAGGCATCGCGACATCAAGCACCGCATCGATTCCGACGAGGTTGCCGACATTTCCAACCTCGACAGCGAAGGCAACGTGCTGAAGCCCGATGCGCGCCGCCGTCTCGACGGTTTGGCCAACCGACTCTGGCACACCGATGCTTCGTTCCGCGCGGTGCCCGGCGGCCTGTCGATGCTCTATGCGCATGTCATTCCCGAGGAAGGCGGCGATACCGAGTTCGCCGACCTGCGTGCGGCTTACGACGCGCTGCCCGACAAGAAGAAGCAGGAGCTTGAGGGGCTGGTCGCCGAACATTCGATCTGGCGCTCGCGCGAACAGCTCGGCGTCGTGCAGTACACCGAGGAAGAGCGCGCCTCCCTGCCGCCGGTGCCGCAGCGACTCGTGCGCACGCATCCCGGCTCGCATCGCAAGACGCTCTATCTCGCCGCACACGCCTCGCACATCCTCGGCATGCCGGTGGCCGACGGCCGCCTGATCATCCTCGACCTGATCGAGCACGCGACGCAGCCGCGCTTCGTCCATGCGCACACCTGGAAGAAGGGCGACCTCGTGATCTGGGACAATCGCTGCACCATGCATCGTGCGCGCCCGTTCGACACGACCAAGGTGCGCGACCTCCGGCGTGTGACCACGCGCGACGTCGCCTCGACCCTCGAACAGGCCGCCTAGGCTCCCACGATGAAGCGCACGGCAGACGTCTGGATCGCCTCAGGCGTTCGCACGCCCTTCTCGAAGATCGATGGCGCGCTGGCGAAGTACGACGCGATCGAACTCTCGGTGCCGGTAGCGCGTCATATGGCAGGGCTGCTGAAGGATGGACGGCCGGACTTCGCCGTCTGGGGCGCCGTCGTTCCCAGCCTGACCTGGAGCAACATCGCCCGCGAGGTGCTGATGGATGCCGGCATCGACGCCACGGTGCCTGCCTTGTCCACTGTCATGGCCTGCTCGACCAGCATGATCGGCGTGATCGAGGCCGCCGGCATGATCGACGGCGACGTCAACAACCTCGCGATGGTGGGCGGCGTCGACAGCCTCTCCCGCATCCAGATCGGCCTCGACCAGCGGCTCTCAGACTGGCTGCGCAAGTTCCAGCAGGCGCGATCGCTCGGCCAGAAAATCGACCAGCTTACGCATCTGCACCTGAGAGATCTCAAGCTCTACATCCCGGCGATCAGCAACCGCACCACCGGGCTCAGCATGGGCGAGCACACCGAGATCACCGCCAAGGAGTGGCAGATCTCGCGGGTCGAGCAGGACGAGATCGCGCTGGCCAGTCACCGCAACGCGGTGGCGGCGTGGGATCGCGGCTTCTTCGACGACCTTGTCATTCCCGTGGGCGACGTGAAGCGCGATACCATTCCGCGCAAGGACACGACGACCGAGAAGCTGGCACGGCTCCAGCCCTCGTTCGATCGCACCAGCGGCAAGGGCAGTCTGACCGCCGGCAATTCCTCGCCGCTGACCGATGGCGCCAGCGCCGTCTGGGTCGCCTCGCAGAAAGGCCTCGACCGGCTTCCCTCCAACACGCCGCGCGTAAAACTGGTCGACTGGGAGATCGGCGCGGTCGATTTCCGCGTCGAGGGCCTGCTGATGGCGCCGGCCTTCGCCATCCCACGCCTGCTGGCACGGAATGATCTCGCCTATGGCGACATCCATCTCTGGGAAATCCACGAAGCCTTTGCAGCCCAGGTCGCTTTCCATCTCAAGGCGCTGCAGGATCCCGTCTTCCTGCGCGATCACGCCAAGGTCGCGCGCGACTTCGGTGCCTTCCCGCGCGAGCGCATGAATCCCAACGGCGGCAGCACGGCGCTCGGCCATCCGTTCGGCGCCACCGGCGCCCGCATCATCAGCCAGGCCGTGAAGGAACTCGCCGCGATGCCGAAGGGCCAGCGCGCCATCGTCAGCATCTGCGCCGACGGCGGCCAGGGAAGCGTGCTGCTGCTCGAAGCGGCTTAGACCGCGAGATTGTCGATCAGGCGCGTGCGGCCGAGACGGGCGGCGGCGATCACGCGAGCCGGGCCCGTGACATGCTCGAGCGGCTTCAGGCTGTCGGCATCGACGACCGTGAAATACTCGACGATGTCGAAGCCGCCGTCGCGCAGCGCCTGCGAGGCCGCAGCCGTCGCCTCGGTGCAGGACTTCTTTCCGTCGCGCACCGTATCGGCGACCTTCACGAGCTGCTTGTACATGCCGAGTGACTTGGTGCGCTCTTCGGGGCTGAGGTAGCGGTTGCGCGACGACATCGCGAGACCGTCCTTCTCGCGCACCGTCGGCATGCCCACAATCTCGAACGGCATCGCGAGGTCGCGCACCATGCGCTTGATGACCTGGAGCTGCTGGTAATCCTTCTCGCCGAAATAGGCGCGGTCCGGCATCGCCATCAGCAGCAGCTTGCTCACGACCGTCGCGACGCCCTGGAAGTGACCGGGCCGCAGCGGGCCGCACAGGCCGTCGGTGATGCCGGCGACCGTCACCGTCGTGAGCTGCTCGCCGGGATACATCTCGTCCTTGGTCGGTGCGAAGACGATACGGCACTGCGCGTCGCGCAGTTTGTCGAAGTCGCCCTGCTCGTCGCGCGGATAGGCGGAGAAATCTTCCTTCGGTCCGAACTGCGTCGGATTGACGAAGATGCTCGTCACCGGAACATCGCCGCGATCGAGCGCGCCCTTCACCAGGCTGACATGCCCCTCATGCAGCGCGCCCATCGTCGGCACGAGACCGATCGTGCGGCCGGCCTTACGGAAATCGGCCACGGCGCGGCGCAGGTCGGCCACGCTGCGGACGACGAGAAGGCCCTGGTCGGTCGATGTGTTCATTTGTGGCCTCCCACGCAGTGACGAGCCCGACGCCTAGACCATGTCCGCGGCGAAAATGGGATGCGCAATCTATAGGAAAGGCGACCGAAAGCATCAGGTCTCGCCCCGGTCCGAGACCGGGATGCGAACCGGCCAACAAGTGTTGGCTAGATGCTTTGGTAGAAATTGGAGCGGGCGAAGGGATTCGAACCCTCGACCCCGACCTTGGCAAGGTCGTGCTCTACCCCTGAGCTACGCCCGCGCTCCGTATCCGGCTGGGTAGGTGGCCGGAAGGCGGCGTTGATAGGGCTTTTCGGACCCCTTGGCAAGGGGCTGTCGGAGGTCTCCTTCGGACACCCGAAAGAGCCGCGGATACTTGCCGTATTCGTGCCGGATGGGCTACGCGCACGCGATGTTTGATCCGCAACAACTCTTCGCCCGGCTCGACCAGCTCGGCATCGCGCATCGCACCGTCGAGCATCCGCCGGTCTTCACCGTCGAGGAGGCCAAGGCGCTGCGCGGCGACCTGCCCGGCCATCACATCAAGAACCTGTTCCTGCGCAACCGGAAGGAAGAGATGTGGCTGGTCGTGGCGCTGGAGGACCGCGCCATCGACCTGAAGCGCCTCGGCGAACGGCTGGGGGCGGGCAAGTTCTCGTTCGGCAGCCCGGACCGGCTGCGGCGGCAGCTGGGTGTCGAACCGGGTTCCGTCACGCCCCTGGCCGTGATCAACGACGCGGACCACAAGGTCCGCGTCGTGCTCGACCGCGGGATCGCCGAGGGCGGACCGATCAATGCCCATCCGCTGGTCAACACCATGACCACCGCCCTCACCCCGGCCGACCTGCTGCGCTTTCTCGACGCGACCGGACATAGGCCGGAGTGGCTCGACTTCCCTGTCTGATGTTATATTATAACGAATGCTTGTTCGCGTCGTTCTTTTCCTGACCCTGAGCCTGTTCGCCGCCCTGCCCGCTTCCGCGGAAACCAGGATCAAGGCGGTGGCGACCTTCTCGATCCTGGGCAACCTGATTGCCGAGGTGGCCGGCGACAAGGTGGCGCTTTCCGTGCTGGTCGGCCCCGACATGGACGCCCACGCCTACCAGCCGCGTCCCACCGATGCGCGGGCGCTGGCCGAAGCGCAGGTGATGGTGAGCAATGGCCTGGGCTTCGAGGGCTGGATCGATCGGCTCGCCAAGGCCGCCCCCTTCAAGGGACGCTCGGTCGTGGCCTCGACCGGCGTCGCCACCGTTCCTGCGGGGCCCAGTCCCGGCCACTCGCATGGTCATGGTCCCGATCCGCATTGCTGGCAGGACGTCCAGCGCGTCCGCACCTATGTCGCCAACATCGCCAAGGGTCTCGCCGATGCCGATCCGGCGAACGCCGCCGCCTATCGCGAGCGCGCCGAGCAGATCGACCGCCGCCTGGTCGAGCTCGATGACTGGGTGAAGGAGGAGATCGCCAAGGTGCCGGCCGACAAGCGGCGCGCGATCACGGGCCACGATTCGTTTCGCTATTTCTCCAGTGCCTATGGCGTGAAGTTCCAGTCGCCGCGCGGCTACAACACCAGCAGCGAACCGTCGGCGCGCGATGTCGCGATGCTGATCCGCGAAGCGCGCGAGCAGCGCATCAAGGCGCTGTTCGTCGAGAACATGACCAACCCCGGCCTGGTCGACCAGATCGCGCGCGAGTCGGGCGCAGTCGTCGGCCCGCGCCTCTACAGCGATGCGCTGTCAGGGCCGGACGGACCGGCGCCGACCTACGAAAAGATGATGCGCCACAACGTGACCGCGCTGGTCGCGGGCATGCTGAAGAACTGATCGGACCGCCCCGTCAGACCGCAACAAAGGGCAGGCCGGCGACGTTCCGCGTCGCCTGCAGCGTGTTGTACATCAGGCAGGCCACCGTCATCGGGCCGACCCCACCCGGCACCGGCGTGACATGTCCGGCCACCTTCTGTGCTTCGGCGAAGGCGACATCGCCGACCAGCCGGCTCTTGCCCTCCGGCGTCGGGATGCGATTGATGCCGACATCGATCACCGCCGCGCCCGGCTTGATCCAGTCGCCACGCACGAACTCGGTCTTGCCGATCGCAACGACGAGGATATCGGCCTGGCGGCAGACGGCGGCCAGGTCGCGGGTGCGCGAATGGGTGATCGTGACGGTGCAATCGGCGCGCAGCAGGAGCTGCGCCACCGGACGACCCACGAGATTGGAGCGGCCGACGATCACCGCGTTCAGGCCGGACAACGAGCCCAGCGCATCCTGTAGCAACATCGAGCAGCCGAGCGGCGTGCACGGCACCGGGAAGTCGAGCGGCGCGCCCGCCGCGATCGAGCCGAGGCGGCCGACATTCACCGGATGGAAGCCGTCGACATCCTTGGCCGGGTCGATGGCGATCAGCACCTTGGCCGTGTCGATGTGCTTGGGCAGCGGAAGCTGGACCAGGATGCCGTTGACCGCGGGATCGGCATTGAGCCGGGCGACTAGCGCCAGCAGCTCCTTCTCCGTCGTGTCCTCGGGCAACTGGTGGTCGAAGCTCGCCATGCCGAGCTCGACGGCGAGCTTGCCCTTGCTGCGCACATAGACCTGGCTAGCCGGATCGGCGCCGACCAGCACCGTCGCGAGGCCGGGCTTGGGTCCGCCCTTGGCGATCAGGTCGGCCACACCGGCGCCCACCCGCTGGCGCAGGCCGCCCGCGAAGGCTTTGCCATCGATCAGTTTTGCTTCAGCCATGCTTGTCCACCCATTCCGCAATCCGCCCGGCAAGCGCTTCGGGTTCGCCGGCGACGATCAAAACCTTCTCGCGCGCCGTCTCGCCGCGCACGATCTCGATGGTCGATTTCGGGACGCGCCAAGCCTGCGCCAGCAGGGCGATGACGGCTTCGTTGGCTTTGCCATCCTCGGGGGCTGCGGTCACTGCGGCCTTGAGCGCGCCCTCGGCTGAGCGGGCAAGCGCCGCACGGCGGGCCCGGGGCTGCACGCGCAGCTCGATGGTCACGCCACCGGAGGTCCGGCGCAGGAAGGCCGGATCGGCGGCGGGAGCGGTCAGCGAATCACCGCCGGCCAGAAATACTCGTGCAGCAGGTCGTTCACGAAATAGAGGCCGAGCAGGAGGACGACCGGAGAAATATCGACACCGCCCAGGTTGGGCAGGATGCGCCGGAGCGGACGCAGCACCGGTTCGGTCAGCCGGTACAGCATGTCGACGATCACGCGGATGAACTGGTTGCGGACGTTCACCACGCCGAAGGCCACCAGCCAGCTCATGATCGCACTGGCGATCACGATCCACGTGTAGCCGGCGATAATCGCGTCGATCAGCCTCATCAGCGAAATCATGACATCTCCGGCCGCTCACACCGGCATACCGCCGGCCGCGCGCACCCTACTCGGCGTGGATTGCCGATCACAAGCCCATTTCAGGCCCGCGTGAGCGCAAGATCGACGCTGCCGAGGCGAACCGAGCGTACGGCGCTGATGTCGCGCGGCCCATGCTCGGGCAACAGGCGGGCGCCGTCGATGAAGGTGCCACCCGGGCTGCCGAGATCCTCCAGGCCCAGCCGGCGGCCCGAGAGCAGCAGTCGCGCATGGGGCTGACCGACCGACGGATCGGGCACGCTGAGATCGGTCGGCGCGCCGGCAGGGGCACCGGTCAGCGCGTAGCTTCCCGAAGTCCCCTCGATCGAGAGGGATACCGCCCCGCCGTTGCCCAGCGTGCCGACAAGCCGCCAGCCGCGGCCATCGGGCAGGGCCATCGACGGGCCGGCCAAAGCGACCGGACCGGCCGTCGGCACGGGCCCTCCAGCCGGTGCATAGCCGACGGGGCCACCGGCAGCGGGTTCGTCGCGCGGCCAGCGCATGAAGGCGAAGACCCAGAGAAGGATCAGCGGCACGATCGACCCGATGCCGGTCAACGTGAGCAGGATGGCGCCGAGGCCCGTCCAGCCCGGCAGGCCGGTCTTCTCGACGATGCGCCAGGCCATCCAGGCCGCCAGCACGGTCCCGATCAGCGCGAACGCGCCGGTCAGACCGAAGAAGCCCATGAGGGCCGCGATCTCGCCTCCCATCATCTATCGTCTCGGCGAGGCTTCGCCGGCGGGCCAAGTGCTGAAGGCCAGCACGCCCATGACGATGAAGGAGCCGATCACCGGCACCAGATGGAAGAGCGACAGCGCGCCGGAGAAGCCGGCACGCGTGCAGATGCGCCAGGTCGGGATGATGAACACGAGGGACATCACCAGATAGGCGAACATCAGCGCCGCCACCGTGAAGGAGCCCAGCGCCAGCAACCAGGTGACCAGGCTCATGGCGTCAGACCAGGGCGACGACTTCGATCTCGACCATGACGTCGCGCGGCAGGCGGGCGACTTCGACGGTCGAGCGCGCCGGCGTGGCGCTGCCGAAATATTCAGGCAGCCCATAGACCTCGTTCATGGCGGCGAAGCTGTCCATGCTCTTCAGGAACACGGTCGTCTTCACGGCCTGGCCGAGATCGCTGCCCGCCGCCTTCAGCACAGCACGCAGGTTCTTCAGGACCTGGTGGGTCTGCTCGGCGATGCCGCCCTCGACGATGTCGCCAGTCGCGGGATTGAGCGGGATCTGGCCGGCGCAGAACACCAGCCCGTTGGCCACGACCGCCTGCGAATAGGGGCCGAGCGCCTTGGGGGCGGCATCCGTCTGGACGATTTTCTTGGTCGTAGCCACGGTCTTACCTCTCAATCAAAATACTCATGAAAATGCCGGCCGGACGCTAACACAGGCCGGTTTGCTTGACAGGGGGCCCGGCACCCTTTATCCGCGCGGTTCTCCAAGGGTCGGAGGGGGCTGTAGCTCAGCTGGGAGAGCGCCTCGTTCGCAATGAGGAGGTCAGGGGTTCGATCCCCCTCAGCTCCACCAACCACCCCGATCCTTCACTAGTCTGTCACGGCGCATCACGGCACTATTGCACACGATGCGCAGACGCAAACGCCCCACGCCTGCCGAACTGGGTCTCACCGCCGCCGAAGGACGCACCCTTGCGTCCCTGCGCACGCCGCAGCGCGTACAGGAATTCGTCTCCGCCCTTCCGGCCAATTTCGAAAAGGGCGGCGATAGCCTGAGGTCCGTGCGTGGCGTGCTGCGCCATCGCGAGGCCCACTGCCTCGAGGCGGCCTTCGTCGCGGCCTGCGCGCTGTGGCTGCAGGGCGAGCCGCCGCTGGTCATGGACCTGACGGCCACGCGCGAGGATTCCGATCACGTCGTCACCCTGTTCAAGCGCGACGGCTGCTGGGGCGCGATCTCCAAGAGCAACCACGCCTGGCTGCGCTGGCGCGACCCGGTCTATCGCAGCCTGCGCGAGCTCGCGATGTCGTACTTCCACGAGTACTTCAACAAGGGCCGCAAGACCCTGCGCACCTATTCGACCGCGATCGATTTGCGCCGCTTCGCGCCCGCCACCTGGATCACCAACGGGGAGGATTGCTGGGACGTCGGCGCGGCGCTCGACGATGCCCGACACTACGCCCTGATCAGGCCGGCGCAGATGCGCTGGCTGATGCCGCCCGACGCCACCGTGCTGAAGGCCGACGACATCGTTCAATACGAAAGCCGCGATCGCAAGACGGCCCGCAAATACTGACCCATCAAGACAACAGGGAGCCTGCCATGAAACGACTCCTCTCGATCCTGCTGCTGGCGCTGCTCGGCACCACCACGCAGGCCGCTGCACAGATTCCCGCCGAATGGCAATCCGCCGCGCAGGCCGTGATCGGCGAGCTGGAACGCGACACGCCGCAGGCCGCCAAGCCATGGACCGGCGCGGAGCTGACGCAGGGCTGGAACCTCGCGCGCGCCTGGCGGCGGCACAACAACGGCAACATCGAGATCATCCTCGCCGAGTACCTGATGTTCGTGGCGCTCTGCCGCATCGGCTGCGCCGGCAGCACCGTCGAGGGCCAAGGTTACATCGCCGTCGCCGAACAGGTGAAGGCGCTGATCGCCCAGAACGGCGGCTCCTATGCGCTCGCGGCGAACGCCAATACGTGGCTGGCCGGCCTCACCGACCCGACCGGCGCCGCGAAGAAGAACGTGGCCCTTTGGGAGAAGGACCCCGACATCGCCTCGGCCGACTTCGCAACCGGCAACATCTATGCGCTGAGCTGGCTGCTGGCGCGCAAGAAGCCAACGCCCGAAGCGCAAGCCGACACCTTCGCGCGCTACGCAATCCTCGTGCAGACCAAAGCCTGGATCGGCACGCGCTGCCTCGACATCTCCAAGGTCGCGACCGTGCTCGGCGCGGCGCCGCGCATCGATACCTGTCAGTAGATTAAGTAACCCGTCGTCCTGAGCGCAGCGAAGGACCTAGCAGAACGACCGACGAACTCCCTGGCGGGCGTGAGATCCTTCGCTTCGCTCAGGATGACATGAATACAAAAGAAAAGGGGCCGCGAGGCCCCTTTCCCATTCGACCAGAGATCGCGCCCTACTCGGCGGCGATCTGTTCCTTCACGAACTTCTTGGCGTCGAAGTCCTCGGCGACCTTGAGGTCGTTGCCGAGCAGCTTCTCGACGTCGATCTTGGCGTATTCCAGCACGCCCATGTCGCCCAGCGCCTTCTGGACCTTCGGTCCGAACAGGCCGATCTCCTTGAGAATCGGCACGATGCGGGTGAACAGGCGCGTGCGGAAGGACTGCATGGCGCCGGAGTTGTAGGCGTACTCCATGAGCTTATCGACCGGCAGGCCGGACCGCATCCAGACCTCGCCCTGGTTGAAGCGGTCGCGCATGAAGTAGAGCGCCTCGACGACGAACTCCTCGCGCTCGGCGCGCTCGGCATCGGAGAGGTGCGGATAGTATTCACGCAGCGCCATGCGGCCGAACGTGACGTGACGCGCCTCGTCCTGCATGACGTAGGCGTTCACGGCGCCGGCCAGGTTGTTCTTGGCGGTGTCGCGGATGCGCTGGAAGGCGGCGAGCGCCAGGCCCTCGATCAGCACCTGCATGCCGAGATAGGTCATATCCCAGCGGCGGTCAGTCAGCGTCTGCTCGAGCAGGTTCTTCAGCGACTCGGTGATCGGATAGGCCGACTTGAACTTCTCGTGGATCAGCCGCTTGTAGCTCTCGACGTGGCGGGCTTCGTCCATCACCTGGGTGGCGGCGTAGAACTTGGCGTTCATGTCCGGCACGGTGTTCACGATCTTGGCGGTGGCGATCAGCGCGCCCTGCTCGCCGTGCATGAACTGGCAGATCGAATGGCACTGGAGATTGAAGCGCAGCCAGTCCTTCTCCTTGTCGGTCATCTTTTCCCAGAAGGGCGAGCCGTAGATCGGGATCGTCTCGTCGGCCATGCCCATCGGGTTGCCTTCGAAGAGTTCCTGGCTCCAGTCGATGCGGGTGCTGGTGTCCCACTGCTGCTGCTTGCCCTTTTCGTACAGGTTCAGCAGGTCGGCGGAGCCGTCCTCGTATTCCCAGTTGAAGGCGATCTCGGTGGCGCCATCGAACTTCCAGTTCGTGACTTCGACCGGCAGCTGATAAATTTTTTGCGTTGTCATCGGCTCTTGCCTCCTGGCCCTGAACCTAGTCCCATCCCATAGGAGCATCTGAAGATGACGCTCCGCTCATTTTTCTCGGCGGAAGCTAACATAGTCTGCTAGAGGAGTCCGCCCCGAAATGGGCCGGAAATCGGGGATCTAAAGACGAGTTTTTGATGTCCTATAACCAGCTGCGCATCGCCAAGATCATCCAGGAGACGCCTGACGCGCGCTCCTTCGTCCTCGAAATTCCGGCCGATCTCGCCGAAAAGTACCGTTACAAGGCCGGCCAGTTCCTGACCTTCCGGGTGCCGCACGCCGACGGCGGCTTCAACCGCTGCTACTCGCTGTCGAGCGCCCCCGAGACCGACGGGCTGCCCAAGGTGACGATCAAGCGGGTCACGGGCGGCAAGGGCTCCAACTGGTTCCACGACGCGCTGACCGAGGGAGGCATGCTCGAGGTCCTGCCGCCGGCCGGCCGCTTCGTGCTGGGCGACGGCGACGGGCCGCTCCTGCTGTTCGGTGGCGGCAGCGGCATCACCCCGATGATGTCGCTCATCAAGAGCGCCCTTAAGGGCAAGCGGCAGATCCGGCTATTTTATGCCAACCGCGACAAGCAGTCGGTGATCTTCGACGCCGAGTTCGAGGCGCTCGCCAAGGCCCATGCCGGCCGGCTGGAGGTGATCCATCACCTCGATGCGACGCAGGGCATCATCAAGCCCGAGGAGATCGTGGCGGCGATGAAAGGCTACGAGGCCGGTGACGTCTATCTCTGCGGCCCCGGCCCGTTCATGAGCCTGGTCGAGGAAACGCTATTCGAGCACGGCATGCCGCACGACAAGGTGCGCATCGAGCGGTTCGAGGCTTCGGGCAACGACGCGATCCCGGTCCAGCCCAGCGAGGAAGGCGACGTGATCCCGAGCGAGATCACGATCCATTTCGAGGGCAAGGTCCACAAGGTGGCCTATGCGAAGGGCCAGACCATCCTAGAAGCGGCGCGCGGCGCCGGGCTCAACCCGCTCTCCTCCTGCGAGGAAGGCTTCTGCGCCTCGTGCGCGGCCAAGACCATCAAGGGCAAGGTCATGCTGGCCAAGAACGACATCTATACGCCCGACGATCTCGCCAATAACTGGATCCTCACCTGCCAGGGCCACTGCTTCGGGGCCGAGGTCGAGATCACCTACGACGTGGTGTAGCGATTAGCGTCGTCCGGCCCCTCGCGCAGGCGACCCTCCTGACGGTGGTCGCCGGCATCGCCGATGCCATCGGCTATGTCACGATGAACGGCGTGTTCGCCGCGAACATGACCGGCAATACGGTTCTGGCCGGCATCGACCTGGCGAAGGGCAATCATCTCGGCGCCTGGAACCATCTGACGCCACTCGTCGCATTCTTCCCGGGCGCCATGCTGGCTCGCGTCATGTTGCGGCTGCTGAAGTCGCCGACCGCCGGGTTGCTGCTCGAAGCCGCCATCATCGCCGGGGTGGGCTTCCTGCCGCTCAGCAAGGAAAACGCGGTGATGATCGTGGCCTTCGCCATGGGGCTGCAGGCCTCGACGATCACCAGCTTCGCCGGTCATGCGGTGAGCACGGTCGTGGTGACCAGCACACTGGCCCGCACCGCCGATGGGTTGGTCGACCGCCTGTGGCGCGGCGTCGACACGCCGCTGCCGTCGGCCGCCAACACATGGCTGCTGACCCTGACCTGGACCGGCTATCTCGTCGGCGCGGTGATCGGCGGCCTGCTGCTGACGGCCATGCCGTATCCGCTGCTCGTGCCGGCGGCGATGCTGGTCCTGGCAATCCTGCTCTGATCGCAGCTACTCGGCCGCGATCGACTTCTCGACGAACATCTTCCTGTCGAAGTCCTCGGCGACCTTGCCATCGTTGGCGAGGACTTCCGCGACGTTGATCTTGGCGTAGTCCATCACGCCCATCTCGGCGAAGGCCTTCTGAACGCGCGGGCCCCACAGGCCGATATCCTTCACCGTCGGCACGACGCGGCTGAACAGGCGGCCGCGGAAGGAATTCATCTGCTTGGAATTGTAATGGATGTCGTCCAGCACCTTGGCCGGCAGGCCGAGCCGCTCCCAGACCTCGGACTGGTTGAAGCGGTCGCGCATGAAATGGAGCGCCTCGACCACGAACTCCTCGCGCTCGTCGCGCTCCGCATCCGACAGGTGCGGATAGTATTCACGCAGTGCGAGGCGCCCGAAGGAAACGTGGCGCGCCTCGTCCTGCATGACATAGGCGTTCACCGCACCGGCCAGCGTATTGCCGGCCTTGTCGCGGATCGACTGGAAGGCGGCGAGCGCCAGGCCCTCGATCAGCACCTGCATGCCAAGATAGGTCATGTCCCAGCGGCGGTCGGTCAGCGTCTGCTCGAGCAGGGTCTGCAGTGCCTTGTTGATCGGATAGGCGACCTGGAACTTCTCGTGCAGCAGCCGCTTGTAGGCCTCGACGTGGCGGGCCTCGTCCATCACCTGCGTGGCGGCATAGAACTTGGCGTTCATGTCGGGAACGGTGCCGACGATCTTGGCGCTGGCGATCAGCGCGCCCTGCTCGCCATGCATGAACTGCGAGATCGAGTTGGCCTGGAGATGGAGCCGGAGCCAGCTCCGCTCCTTCTCGGTCATCTTGTTCCAGTGATCGGTGCCGTAGATCGAGATCGCCTCGTCCTTCAGCTCCATCGGATTGTCGGGATTGAGCTCAAGCGACCAGTCGAGGCGCGTGCTGGCGTCCCACTGCTGCTGCTTGCCCTTCTCGTAGAGCTCGAGCAGCGACGAGGAGCCGTCGTCATATTCCCAGTTGAACTGGAGATCGGTTGCGCCGTCGAACTTCCACTGCGTCACGTCGACGGGCAGGGCGTAGATCCGCTGCGTGCTCATGACTTCACCCTCCCGGGCTGCATAGAATATTGTTTGCCGAAAAGATGACGCCTCGTTCACATTTTGGCAAGGGCTATGGTTGGAGCCGGTAGCCGCCCCGGTCGGTCACAAGGATCGCCGCACTTGCGGGATCCTTCTCGATCTTCTGGCGAAGGCGATAGATGTGGGTTTCCAGCGTGTGCGTCGTCACGCCGGCATTGTAGCCCCAGACCTCGTTGAGCAGGACGTCGCGGGCCACCGGCCGGTCGCCGGCCCGGAACAGGTACTTCAGGATCGAGGCTTCCTTGTCGGTCAGGCGGACCTTCTTCTTGCCGCCCTTCTCCATCAGCATCTTGGCCGCGGGGTGGAATTCGTAGGGACCGATCGTCATGACCGCGTCCTCGCTGCGCTCGTGCTGGCGCAGATGCGCACGCAGGCGGGCCAGCAGCACGTTGATGCGAAACGGCTTGGTGACGTAGTCGTTCGCACCGGATTCCAGGCCGAGAATCGTGTCGGCGTCGCTGTCGGCGGCGGTCAGCATGATCACCGGCGCACGCACGCCCTGGCGGCGCATCAGCTTGCACAGTTCGCGGCCGTCCATGTCGGGCAGGCCGATGTCGAGCAGGATAGCGTCGTAGTGCGCGAGCTTGGCCTTCTCCAGACCTTCCGCGGCCGTGCTGACCTGGATAGTGGTGAAGCCGTCATAGAGGTCGAGCTGTTCGGCGAGCACGGTGCGCAACGCCTGGTCGTCGTCGACCAACAGGATTTTCTTGCCACGATTGTTCACGGACATGCGTTTGCTACCTGTCAGCCATCCCGAAAGTCAGTCTATCCGGTACGATCTGGGCACAAAAGCGGTTCACTTCGATGAAAACCCGTGGCGTGATAATAAAGAATGATGAATTCCGGCCCCAACCACTCCCGCAGCGCGTCTGCAGTCGCCACCGTCGAACGCGCCATGGCAGAGCTGCGCCGCGGCGGCATCGTCGTGCTGCGTGACGCCGACGGCGCCGGCGCCCTCGTGATCGCCGCCGAATCCTGTGGCCCGCGTGCCCTGCAGCGCCTGCAGGGCCTGGCCCAGAATGCCCCCGTCCTGGTCACCACGCGGCGGCGGGCCGAGGCGATCGGCATGGAGATCCCGCCGCATATCGCGGGCGGCATGGGCGAGACCAACAAGCCCATCACCATCGACCTGCCCGAGGGCGTGCCGGTCGACGTCATCCTGCGCCCGCACGAAAGCGACAAGACCGGCCGTCACGTGGCGCTGCGCCACCTGTCCCGTCCTGTCGCCAGCCACGCGCCGGTGATCGCGCAGGCCGCGATCGAACTCGCCAAGCTCTCGCGGCTGCTGCCGGCCGTCGTCCTGGGACCGCTCAGCCGCGATCCCGGCAACAAGCGGCGCGACTGGGCGCGCGAGCAGGATCTCGTCTACGTCGATGCCGCCGACGTGGCCGGCTACGAGGAGACCGCATCGCGCACCTTGCAGCAGGTCGCGCAGGCCCATGTGCCGCTGGAAGGCGCCGAGAACACCCGCATCCTCGCCTGGCGTCCCAGCGACGGCGGCAAGGAGCATCTCGCCATCGTCGTCGGCGAGATCGATCCGACCGAACCGGTCCTGATCCGCCTGCATTCGGAATGCTTCACCGGCGACCTGCTGGGCTCGCTGCGCTGCGACTGCGGCGTGCAGTTGCGCAGCGCCATCACCGAGATCGCCAAGCAGGGATCGGGCGTACTGCTCTATCTCGCGCAGGAAGGCCGCGGCATCGGCCTAGTCAACAAGCTGCGCGCCTACGAACTGCAGGACGACGGCTTCGACACGATCGACGCCAACGAACAGCTCGGCTTCGACGCCGACGAGCGCATCTATGCGCCGGCCGCCACCATGCTCGCGCGCATGGGCATCAAGCGTGTGCGGCTGATGACCAACAATCCCGAGAAGATCGCCCAGCTCGAGCGCCACGGCATCGAGGTCGCGGCGCGCGTCCAGCACTCTTTCCCGTCCAACGGGCACAACGAGAACTATCTTCGCACCAAGGCGGAGCGAGCAGGCCACCTGCTCTAATAACGACGACTGGAGGAAACAAATGACCAAGATGCGTCGCCGCGTTTTCGCGGCGGGTAGTGCTGCGTTCGCGTTTTCACCTTACATCGCAAGTGCCCAGAAGAAGTACGACACGGGCGTCACCGACAAGGAGATCAAGCTCGGCCACACCAACCCCTACAGTGGCCCCCTCTCGGCCTACGGCACGATCGGCAAGGCGATCGAGGCCTACTGGCGGATGGTGAACGACAATGGCGGCATCAACGGTCGCAAGGTGAACTTCATCACCTACGACGACGGCTTCTCGCCGCCCAAGACCGTCGAGATGGTCCGCAAGCTGGTCGAGGACGACAAGGTCTTCGCGATCTATCAGCTGCTCGGCACGCCGACCAACACAGTCGTGCAGAAGTACCTGAACCAGAAGAAGGTACCGCAGCTCTTCGTCGCCACCGGCGCCTCGAAGTGGGGCATGCCCAAGGAATTCCCGTGGACCATGGGCTGGCAGCCCGACTACCACACCGAGGCGGCGATCTACGCCAAGCATGTCCTTTCCAAGCACAAGGACAATCTCAAGGACCTGCGCATCGGCATCCTCTACCAGAACGACGATTCGGGTAAGGACTACACCAGCGGCTTCCTCGATGGCCTTGGCAAGGAGAACGAGAAGTACGTCACGGCGAAGGTGAGCTACGAGGTCACCGATCCCACCGTCGACAGCCAGATCATCCAGATCAAGAACTCCGGCGCCAATGTCTTCTTCAACGACGGCGCACCAAAGGCCGCGGCGCAGGCGATCCGCAAGGTGGCCGACCTCGGCTGGAAGCCCGACCAGTATCTCGCCAACGTCTCGGCCTCGGTGGCCGCCGTGCTGAAGCCCGCCGGCTTCGAGAACAGCAAGGGCATCATCACCGCCGCCTACCTGAAGGACGCGACCGACTCCCAGTGGGTCAACGACGCGGACTACAAGGAATGGGATGCGTGGATGAAGAAATACCTGCCCGACGCCAACCCGGCCGATTCGGGCAACACCTACGCCTACGCCGTTTCCTCGACCATGAAGCACTGCCTCACCGCCTGCGGCGACAACCTGACCCGCGAGAACCTGATGAAGCAGGCCGCCAGCATGAAGAAACTGGTCGTGCCGATGCTGCTGCCTGGAATCACGATCAACACCAGCCCGACGGACTTCTATCCCATCCAGTCGATCCGCCTCTCGGCCTTCGACGGCGAGACCTGGAAGCTGTTTGGCGACGTGCTGAGTAACGAAAGCGCCTAAAAACTGAAACCTGCCCGTCAGGGCGGGATGGCACGGGGGATGCTTCCGTACGGTCCAAGACCGACTGGAGCTGCTCTACCCGATGCCCTTCAAACTGACCCGCCGCCGCACACTTTTGACCGCGGCGGGTGCCACCACCCTCGCTGCAACGGCTTACGGATCGGCCCACACCGCCCCCCGAACGTCCCAGGGGAGCCGGCGCCTCGCCAACGAATTCCCCGAGGGTTTCCGCTGGGGCACCGCCACCTCTGCCTATCAGGTCGAGGGCGCGACCCACGAAGGCGGCCGCGGTCCCTCCATCTGGGACACCTTCACCCAGCAGCCTGGCCGCATCCGCGACGGCTCCAACGGCCAGATCAGCGTCGACCACTACAATCGCTACAAGGAAGACGTGGCGCTGATGAAGGCGATGGGGGCCAGGACCTATCGCTTCTCGATCGCCTGGCCGCGCGTCTTTCCCGAAGGCCGGGGCACCGCCAATCCGAAGGGCCTCGATTTCTATGACCGGCTGGTCGACGAGTTGCTGGTCGCCGGCATCGAGCCCTACGCGACGCTCTATCACTGGGACCTGCCGCAGGCCCTTCAGGATCGCGGCGGCTGGGAATCGCGCGACACCGCGGAAGCCTTCGGCGAGTACGCCGCCTATATCGCCAGCCGTCTGACCGACCGCGTGCGCCAGGTCTTCACCATCAACGAGATGCAGACTTTCGTGGAGCAGGGCCACGAGACCGGCAACTTCGCGCCCGGTCTCAAGCTCTCGTTGGGGCGGCTGAACCAGGTGCGCCACCACGCGGTATTGGCGCACGGGCTTGCGGTGCAGGCGGTGCGGGCGAACGGCCGGCGCGGCACGCGTGTCGGCCCGGCGGAGAACATCGCCACGGCGCTGCCGTCCGTCGAAACGGCCGAGAACATCAAGGCCGCCGAGCTGGCGACGCGCGAGCTCAATGCGCCCTATCTCACCGTGATGATGGAAGGCCGCTACACCGACGCCTATCTCGCAAAGGCCGGCCGCGACGCGCCGAAGTTCACCGAGCAGGACCTGAAGATCATCTCGAGCAAGGTCGATTTCGTCGGCCTGAATGTCTATGCGCCGAGCCAATACGTGCTGGCGAGCGAGGCCGCACCGGGCTTCATGGCAGTACCGTTCCCATCGTCGCATCCGCACATGGCCTCGTCCTGGCTGACCCTGGGCCCGGAGGCGCTCTACTGGGCGCCACGTCACGCCGCGAAACTCTGGCAGGTGAGGGACATCTTCATCACCGAGAACGGCGCCTCGGCTGCGGATCAACCGGCCGCCGACGGCACGGTCTACGATGTCGATCGCGTGATGTACCTGCGGAACTGCCTGATGCACCTGCAGCGCGCGACGGCAGAGGGTGTGCCGGTGCGGGGCTATTTCCTGTGGAGCCTGCTCGACAATTTCGAATGGGCCGATGGCTACGCGACGCGCTTCGGCCTCGTCCATGTCGATTATGAGACGCAGAAGCGCACGCCCAAGCTCAGCGCCGCCTTCTATCGCGAGGTGATCGCCCGCAACGCGCCGGCCTGAGTATTGCGGCCCGAGCGTTGCGGCAAATCGTGGGCCACAAGACGGTGTTGATCGCCGGAGGGTCGAAATAGGATTTCAATTCCGTATCGAATACGAAACTTGGAAACCGTTTCCCCGCATGAAAGGATCGTGACCCAATATAAGAAATCCTGACGTGCCCGCTGTGCCAAGATGGGCGACGTTGAATGCGAGGGGGACTGAAAATGAATCTGCCTTTGGCGACACTGGACCATGTGGTCATCAACGCCCGCAACGACATGGATCATGCGGCCGACGTCTATACGCGCCTGGGCTTCTCGCTCACCGAACGCGGCTATCATTCGCTGGGTTCGATGAACCACCTCGCGATGTTCGGCACCGACTATCTCGAGCTGATCGCCATCCCGAAGGACGCCACCTCGGGCCGTCTCGACCTGCTTGAATTTCCGCTGGGCCTCAACGGCCTGGTGTTCGGCGCCGAGGATTCCGCCGTCACCTACGACTGGCTGAGCAAGGCCGGCGTGCCGGTCGATCCGCCCGTCGAGTTCACGCGCCCCGTGAAGGTCGGCGGCGAGATGCGCGATGCCCGCTTCCGTACCGTCCGCATGAAGGGCGGCGTGGTGCCGTATGGCCGCGTCTACTACTGTCACCACTTCACCCGTGACGTCGTCTGGCGCGACGAGTGGCGTCATCACGCCAACGGCACGGTCGCCATCGTCCGCTTCCTGATCGTCGAACCGGATCCCGCCGCGGCCGCGAAGCTCTATGCCGACATGTTCGGACCGGAATCGGTGCGCGACATCAAGGGCGGCAAGTCGGTCGTGGTCGGCAACTCGAGGGTCGACATCGTGACCGAGGCTGAGCTCAAGGCGCAGTTCGGCGATGCCGCCCCGGATGCCGAGGGCCGCAAGGCCTACATGGCCGGGCTCACGTTCCGCACGCTGTCGGCCGACAAGGCGGCACGTGCCTTGCAGGACGGCAAGATCGGCGGCGTGATCAAGAGCGCAGGCCGGGTGGTGGTGCCCGCCAAGCAGGCGCTGAACGCAGTGTTGGAGTTCATCGAATAGTCTGACGGGTACGGCAGGGCCGCTGGGGAGCGGCCGAGAAGGGATTCGATGGAATATTACGATTGCTTCGCAGCAAGCTACGCCAACGCGCGCGCGAAGTTCCTGAAGGCGGCCACTGCCGCCCAGGGTGAGGTGCGTTCGTTCCTGCACCCGACGAAGAAGGCGCCCGACGGTGGTCCGCTGGCGATCGACGTCGCCTGCTTCGGCGACCGCAAGGCACCGCGCCAGGGCCTGTTCGTGAGCGGCACGCACGGGCAGGAGGGCTTCTCCGGCTCGGCCGTCCAGATCGGCTGGCTCAATTCGGGCGGCGCGTCGCGGCTGCCGGCCGATATGGGCGTCGTGCTGGTGCACGGGCTCAATCCCTACGGCTTTGCGCACTTCACGCGAACCACCGAGAACAACGTCGACCTCAATCGCAACTTCATCGACCGCGAGGCCGGTCCGACGCCCACCAACCCGCATTACGAGACGCTGCACGGCGACCTGCTGATCCGCGAATGGACCGACGCGGAGAACGACCGCGTCGCGGGCGTGCTCGAACGTTTCACCGAGGCGAACGGCCGCGACGTGCTGTTCGACACCCTGGCGCGCGGCCAGTACGAGCATCAGGACGGGCTGATGTTCGGCGGCAAGGGTGCCGAATGGTCGAACCGGACGCTGGAGACGATCGTCAAGGAGACGCTGGCCGGCGCCGAGCGCGTCGCCTTCATCGACTGGCACACCGGCATCGGCGAATACGGCAAGCCGTTCTTCCTCTGCTTCAACGATCCGGCCGGCCCGCTGTTCGCCCGTGCCTGCGACTGGTGGGGCAAGGACAATGTCGACGGCGTGCGACCGCACGGTATGGCGCGGCCCAACTATACCGGCCTCGTCTTCCAGGGCGTGCAGCGCTTCCTCGGCAATCGCGACATGTGCGGCGCGGTGATCGAGTTCGGCACACGCGGCGTCAACATGCGCCGCGTGCTGCGCCTCGACCAATGGCTGCGCCGTCATCATCACGGCCTGGATCCGGACGTCCTGGCCACCTTGCAGGCCGACATGATGGATGCCTTCTGCCCGTTCGACGGACAGTGGCGCAAGGACACGCTCGACTACGGGCTCAAGCTCACCGACCAGGCACTCGCGGGACTTTCCTCATGGTGACGATCAAGTACGACAATCAGGGCGACGCGATCTCTCGTGACGTGCCTTCCGATAGCCTGGCGCTGATCGACGCGGGCGGGAACGGGACGGAGCGCAGCTACAGTTACGCCGACATCATCCGGTTGAGCGGCGCGGTGGCGCGCGGGCTGCTGAAGCGCGGCTTGCAGCGCGGCGACCGGGTCGCGATCCTGTCGGCCAACCGCGCCGAGTTCCTGCTGACCTTCCTCGGCACGATGCAGGCGGGCCTGGTCTCCGTGCCGGTCAACTACAAGCTGCCGGCCGAGATGGTCGCCTACGTCGTAGGCGACAGCGACGCCAAACTGGTGATCGGCGACGATGCGCGGCTGCCGCTGGCGCCGGACACCGTGCCGAAGCTCTCCTTCGACCAGGACTTCGAGTCGCTGCTCGACGAGGGTCCATTCACGCCGCTGCCGATGAAGCCCGAAGAACCGGCGATGTTCCTCTACACGTCGGGCTCGACGGGCCGCCCCAAGGGTGTGGTGCTGTCGCACTATTCGCATCTCTGGGCGATCCGCCAGCGCCTGCGCCGGCCGGTGCCGCTCGGCCAGCGCGCCCTCGTGGCCGCGCCGCTCTATCACATGAATGGTCTCGCCATGTGCCAGACCACTTTCTCGCACGGCGACACCGTGGTGCTGCTGCCGCAGTTCACGACCAAGGGCTACATCGAGGCCGCCGCCAGGCATCGCGTGGCCTTCCTGACCTCGGTGCCGACGATGATCGCGATGATGCTGCGCGAGCGTGAACTGCTCAGCCGCACCGATCTCTCGGCCGTCGAGGCCGTCCGCATGGGATCCGCGCCCGTGACCCAATCGCTGATCGACCAAGTGCACGCGGTGTTTCCCAAGGCGATGGTCAGCAATGGCTATGGCACCACCGAAGCCGGCCCCGTCGTGTTCGGCCCGCATCCCAAAGGCCTGCCGCAGCCGGTGCTCTCGACCGGCTATCCGCATCCCGATGTCCAGCTTCGCCTCGTGCGCGACGGCCAGGAAGTGCAGGATGAAGGCGAGCTCCAGATGAAGTGCGGCGCGCTGATGACGCACTATCACAAGCTGCCCGCCAAGACGTCGGAAGTGATGACGCCGGATGGCTACTACCGCACCAGCGACGTCTTCCGCCGCGACGAGAACGGCTTCTTCTATTTCGTCGGCAGGGTCGACGACATGTTCGTCTGCGGCGGCGAGAACATCTATCCCGGCGAGGTCGAGAAGATGCTGGAGCGTCATCCCGGCATCCACCAGGCCGCGGTGATTCCCGTGCCCGACGAACTCAAGGGCCACAAGCCGATCGCCTTCGTCGTGAAGGCCGCCGACGCCGATCTCGACGAACAGGCGATCAAAACCTACGCGCTGGCCAATGCGCCGGCCTACCAGCATCCGCGCCGCGTCCTGTTCGTCGACGAGATGCCGCTCGCCGGCACCAACAAGATCGACAAGCGCGTTCTCGCCAAACAGATCCCAACCGGAGACGTCTAACAATGAAAGCTGCAGTCGTCCGTGAACATGGCGGACCGGACCGCCTGGTCTTCGAGACCAATTTCCCCGACCCGACGCCCGGCGAAGGAGATGTCATCGTCGCGGTGAAGGCCTCATCGCTGAACTATCACGACGTCTTTACCCGTCGCGGCATGCCCGGCATCAAGGTGCCGATGCCCGCGATCATGGGCCTCGATGTCGCCGGCGAGATCGCCGAGGTCGGCCCGGGCGTCACCGGCTGGAAGAAGGGCGACCGCGTCCTGGTCGACCCGATCAACCGGGTCGAAGGCGGCCTGATGGGCGAGACGGTACATGGCGGCCTGGCCGAACTGTGCAAGGCGCGCGCCCATCAGCTCATCAAGATCCCCGACGGCGTGACCTACGCCGATGCCGCCGCGCTCCCCGTCGCTTACGGCACGGCGCTGCGCATGATGGTCACCAACGGCAACGTCGCGAAGGGCGAGAAGGTCCTGATCCTCGGCGCTTCCGGTGGCGTGGGCGTCTGCTGCCTGCAGCTCGCCAAGCTCGCCGGCTGCGAAGTCATCGCCTGCGCCGGCACCGACGCCAAGGCCCAGCGCCTGGCCGAGCTCGGCGCCGACAAGACGATTAACTACATCGAGAAAGACTTCATGAAGGAAGCCTGGGCGATGTACGGCAAGCCGACGCGACGCGGCTCGCTCTCGCATCAGGGCATCGACGTGGTCGTGAACTACACCGGCGGCGACACCTGGGTGCCGTCCCTCAAGACGCTCAAGGTCGGCGGACGCCTGCTGACCTGCGGCGCCACGGCGGGTTACGGCCCGACCGAAGACATCCGCTTCATCTGGACCTTCGAGCTGAAGATCCTGGGCTCCAACGGCTGGATGCGCACCGACATCGAGAAGCTCCTGGAGCTGGTGCAGAGCGGCAAGCTCAAGGTGCTGGTCGACAAGGTGTTCCCGCTGTCCGAGGCACGCGAGGCATTGCGTGTCATCGAAGACCGCGAAGTGTTCGGCAAGATCGTGGTGGCCCCATGAGCGACAAGCTTCAGCCCCTGACCTCCGAAGAGATGCAGGCGCAGCTCGACCGCTCGCCCTTCATCGCCTTTCTCGGCCTCAAGGTGACCGCGACGGATCCGGCCAAGGAGGAAGTCACGATGACTTGCTCGATGCGGCCGGAATTCGAGCGCGGCGCCGGCACCGGCCAATGGCACGGCGGCCCGATCGCGGCGATCATCGACACGGTCGGCGACTATGCGCTGGTCATGGCGCTGCGCCGCGGCCTGCCGACCATCAACTTCCGCGTCGATTATCTGCGGCCCGCCATCAAGACCTCGCTGACCACGACGGCGCGCGTGCGCCGTGCGGGCAAGAGCGTCGGTGTCGTCGATGTCGACGTGTTCAACGATCAGGGGGCGCTCGTCGCCGTCGGTCGCGCGACCTACTCGACGCTGCCGGCTTAGACCACCCGGTATGAAGTTTGCTTAGTCTGCCTCGGGGATTGGGGCTCGGGATTGGGGAAACGGAGGGATTCATGACGATCAAGGTTTCACGCCGCGTGTTCGGCGCGGGCATCGTTGCCGCCGGTCTGGTCGGCTCGTCGAGTCAATCGTTCGCACAAGGCACGCCCAAGCGTGGCGGCACGCTGGTCGCCACCTGGGGCGGCGGCGAGCCGCAGGCCTGTTACGTGCCCGCGGGCGGCGGATCGAGCCCGACCTTCTCCTCCTCGAAGCTGTTCGAACGCCTGGCCAAGCGCAACATGGACGGCAAGTTCGAGGGCGTGCTGGCCGAGTCGTGGAAGCCAGCGGCCGACTTCAAGTCCTACACGGTGAAGATCCGCAAGGGCGTGAAGTTCCATGACGGCAAGGACATGACGGTCGACGACGTCGTCTATTCCGTCGGCGAGATCTGGAAGAAATACGCCGCCGCCTCGGCGCTCACCGACTTTGCCGGCATCGAGGCGCCGGACGCCGAGACGGTGGTCTTCAAGTACAACAACCCGACGCCGGAATTCTTCTTCGCGTCGACCCTGTGCGGCATCGTCTCCTACATCGTGCCGAAGCACGTCTATGCCGGCAGCGATCCCGTCACCAACGCTGCCAACAACGCGCCGATCGCCACGGGTCCGTGGAAGTTCAAGGAGTGGGTGCGCGGCAGCCACTTCGAGTATGTGAAGAACGAGAACTACTGGAAGAAGGACCAGCCCTATCTCGACCGGCTGATCATCCGCTACGTGCGCGATCCGGCGGGCCGTGCCGCGGCGATGGAAGCCGGCGACATCCATATCGGTGTGTTCAACCCGGTGGCGCCGCCGGACATCAAGCGCCTCGCCGCCACCGGCAAGTTCGTCGCCACGCCCAAGGGCTATGAAGAGGCCGTCTGGTCGACGACCCTGGAATGCAACATGCGCAATCCGGTCTTCGCCAAGCGCGACGTGCGGCAGGCGATCTTCCACGCCATCAATCGCGATTTCATCGCCAAGACGGTCTACTACGGCTACGCGCGGCCGGGCACGAGCCCGATCTACTCCCCCAACAAGGAGTTCTTCACCGCCGACACCTTCAAGACCAACTTCGATCCGAAGAAGGCAGCGGCCCTGCTCGACGCGGCCGGCTTCCCGAAGAAGGCCGACGGCAAGCGCTTCACCCTGAACCTGCTCTCGGCGGGCTGGTTCCAGGAGAACGGCAAGGTCGGCGCCTATGTGAAGCAGGCGCTCGAGGATGTCGGCGTCGGCGTCAACCTCACGGTCCCCGACCGTCCGACCTCGATCAAGCGCATCTACACCGACTACGATTTCGACCTGGCGATCTCCAACCAGGCCAATCCGTCGGAGCCGGTGCCCTCGACGACGCAGTACTACACGACCGACGGCATCCTGAAGGGTGTGCCGTTCCGCAACGCCTCGGGCTATTCCAACCCCGACGTCGACAAGCTGGTCGACAAGATCAAGGTCGAGACCGACCCGGCCAAGCGCAAGGCGCTGGTCGTCGAGTTCCAGAAGGTCACCACACAGGAAGCCCCGCTCCTGCCGCTGGTCGAGCTGGAGTCGATCACGCTGGCCAGCACCAAGGTGCAGAACCACTCCAACGACCCGAACTTCCTGGCGGCGGACTGGGGAGACCTATGGCTGGCGAGCTAGTCTCGCCGACCCCCGCGCTTCGCGGTTCCGCCCGCCGCACGGCGGCGCTCCGGCTCCTGCGGCGACGGCTGATCCAGGCCGTCCCGCTGATGCTGGGCGTGGTGATCATCAATTTCTGCCTGATCCAGATGGCGCCGGGCAGCTTCCTCGAGCTGATGACGGCCGAGAACCAGGTGAGCGATCCGGCGACGGTCGCACTGCTACGCAAGACCTACGGGCTCGAAGATCCCGTGTGGATGCAGCTCCTGAAGTACATCTGGGCGCTGCTGCATTTCGATTTCGGCTTCTCCTATCGCCAGAACATGCCGGTCATCCAGGCGATCTGGATCCACCTGCCGGCGACGGTCCTGCTGATGGTGTCGAGCATCGCGCTGGCCGTGACGATCGGCGTGGCGGCGGGCGTCGTCGCCTCGATGAAGGTCCGCACCTTCTGGGACAGCCTGGTCTCGGTCGCCGCTATGTTCTTCTACGCCGCGCCCAGCTTCTGGCTGGGCATCATGATGATCGTACTGTTTTCGGTGAAGCTCGGCTGGCTGCCCGTCGGCGGCATGATGAAGATCGGCGGCACCGGCGGTGTGCTGGAGATCCTGCATCACCTGATCCTGCCGACCCTGGCGTTGGGCCTCTTCTATGCCGCGATCTACACCCGCGTGATGCGCTCCTCGATGCTGGAGGTGGCGCAGGCCGACTTCGTGCGCACCGCCCGCGCCAAGGGCCTCAGCCGCAACAAGGTCACGATCCATCACGTGCTGCGCAACGCGCTGCTGCCGGTGGTCACGATCCTCGGCGTGCAGATGGGCACGGTGCTGGCCGGCAGCGTGGTGATCGAGAGCGTATTCAGCTGGCCGGGTGTCGGCTCGCTGCTGTTCGACAGCGTGAGTTCGCGCAACTATCCGGTCGTGCTGGGCATCATGGTGCTGGGCTCGCTGGTGGTCATCGCCGCCAACATCGCGGTCGACCTGATCTACATGTGGCTCGACCCGCGCATCGAGATCCGCTGATGCAGCGCTTCGAATTCCTCGGCAGGTTTGCCCGCAATCGCGGCGCCCTGGTCGGCGCCTGCCTGATCCTGCTGGTCGCCCTGACGGCGGTGTTCGCCTCGGTGTTCTTTCCGACCGATCCGCTGCGCATCGTCGGCCTGCCCGAACTGTGGCCCGGCGAGGACCCCGAGTTTCCGCTGGGCACCGATTCGCTGGGCCGCGACATCCTCTCGATGATCGTGCACGGCGCGCGGGCGACCCTGCTGATCGGCCTGTTTGCCTCGGCCGTCGCCACCATCATCGGCGTGGGTGTCGGCGCCATCGCCGGTTATTTCGGCGGCTGGGTCGACGAGATCGCCATGCGTGCGGCGGAGCTGTTCCAGACCATCCCGAACCTGATCTTCGTGCTCACCATCGTGGTCATCCTGGGCTCGACCCTGACCAACATCGTGATCGCCATCGGCATCGTGAGCTGGACGCCGATCGCCCGCATGACGCGCGCCGAGTTCCTGTCGCTGCGCGACCGCGAGTTCGTACAGGCCTGCCGCTCGATGGGCATGAGCGACTTCCGCATCATCGTCTCGGAGATCCTGCCCAACGCCCTGCCGCCGGTGATCGTGCTGTCGTCGCTGGTCGTCGCGGGCGCCATCCTGTTCGAATCGGCCGTGTCGTTCCTGGGCCTGGGCGACCCCAATGTCGCGAGCTGGGGCCGGCTGGTCGGCGACGGGCGGCAGCTCATCCGCAGCTCCTGGTACATCTGCGCCATTCCCGGCATCGCGATCATGATCACCGTGCTCTGCCTCAACCTGGTGGGCGACGGGCTGAACGACGCGCTGAACCCCAAGCTCCGGGACCGCTGAGCGATGACCGCCCTGCCGCCGCCCCTGGAAGTCCGCGATCTCCGCACCACGCTGTTCACGCGCCGCGGCGAGATGAAGGCGGTCGACGGGCTGAGCCTCAGCGTGGGCGCCGGCGAGACCGTCGCCATCGTGGGCGAATCGGGTTGCGGCAAGTCGTTGTCGGCCCTGTCGGTCATGCGCCTGCTGCCCGATCCGCCGGCCCGCATCGTCGGCGGCGAGGTGAAGCTGAACGGCCGGGACATCGTGCCCCTGCCCGAGGAGACCATGCTCGGCATCCGCGGCAAGGAGATCGGCATGATCTTCCAGGACCCGATCAGCTCGCTGAACCCGGTCGCCACGGTCGAGAAGCAGATCGTCGAAGTGCTGATGACCCACACCGAGCTTGGCCGCGGCCAGGCGCGGGTGCGGGCGCACGAGCTGCTGGAACTGGTCGGCATGCCCGACGCGGCGCGCCGGCTCGACGCCTATCCGCACCAGCTCTCCGGCGGCATGTGCCAGCGGGTCGTCATCGCCATGGCGATCGCCTGCAGCCCGGCGGTGCTGATCGCCGACGAGCCGACCACGGCGCTCGACGTGACGGTGCAGGCGCAGGTGCTGGCGCTGCTCAAGAAACTGCAAGCCGACGCCGGCATGGCGATGATCTTCATCACCCACGATCTCGGCGTCGTCGCCGAGACCGCCGACCGTGTCGTGGTCATGTATGCCGGCCGCAAGGTCGAGGAAGCCACGGTCGACGAGCTGTTCGAGAACCCGCTGCACCCCTATACGGTGGGCCTGATCGGCGCGACGCCGACACCCGGCGCCGAGCGCGCCGAACGGCTGGCCGACATTCCCGGCATGGTGCCCCCGCTCAATGCGTTGCCGGAAGGCTGCGCCTTCGCGCCGCGCTGCAAGCGGGTGATGGACCGTTGCCTCACCGAGAAGCCGGCCCTGACGGTACCCGGGCCGGGCCGGCTGGTCGCCTGCTTCGCGGCCGAGGGAGCCTGACCATGTCGCTCCTCTCGCTGCGCGACGTGCGCGTCCAGTTCAACACCGCGGGCGGTGTCGTGCGCGCCGTGAACGGCGTCAGCCTCGACCTCGCGGTCGGTGAGACACTCGGCCTCGTCGGCGAATCGGGCTGCGGCAAGTCTACGCTCGGCAAGGCGATCATGAAGCTGGTGCCGGTCGCCGGCGGCGAGATCGTGGTGGAGGGCGTGGACATCGCGCCGCTCAATCGCGAGCAGCTCACCGACATGCGCCGCAAGGTGCAGATGATCTTCCAGGATCCCTACGGCTCGCTGAACCCGCGCTCGACCGTCGGTCGCTCGGTGGCCCAGCCGATGGTGCTGGCCGGCTGGAAAGCCGACGCCACGGCCGAGCGGGTCGAAACCCTGTTGCGCTGGGTCGGCCTGCCGAGCGACGCCAAGCAGCGCTACCCGCACGAATTCTCCGGCGGCCAGCGCCAGCGCATCGGCATCGCCCGCGCTCTAGCCTTGAGCCCGAAGCTGATAATCTGCGACGAGCCGGTGTCGGCGCTCGACGTCTCGGTCCGCGCGCAGGTGATCAACCTACTGGAGGACCTGAAGAGCCAGTTCGGCGTCTCCTACCTCTTCATCAGCCACGATCTCAGCGTGGTCGAGCACATCGCCGACCGGGTGGCGGTGATGTATCTCGGCATGCTGTTCGAGGTCGGCGGCCGCGACCAGATCTGGAAGAGCCCACAGCACCCCTACACCAAGGCCCTGCTGGCGGCCGCGCCGATCGCCAACCCCAAGCTCGCCCGCGCCCGCCAGCGCACGGTCCTGCAGGGCGAGTTGCCGAGCCCGCTCAACCCGCCTGCCGGCTGCCCCTTCAACTCGCGCTGTCCGATCGCCCAGGACCGCTGCCGGGCCGAGAAGCCGGTGTTGCGGCCGGTCGGCAACGGCGCGCAGGCAGCGTGCCATTTCGTCTGATTTGGCTATGATCCGGGCCATGAGACTGCCCGCCTTCCTGCCCATCCTGTCCGCCGCCCTGCTCGCCGCCGGCACCGCCTCCGCCCAGACCATGGAGTTCGCTTGCCCCGATCCGGGCACGACCTTCACCTACGACAGCGGCGTCAAGGTCGTGGCGCGCGGGCGCAGCGGCATGGATTGCAACATGGAGCGTGTCGGTGGCGGCCCCTTCAAGCTGCGGGCGCTGCTGTTCGACAACCCGTCCGCCGACGGCAACGACGCCACCGCCTTCATCTCCGCGCTCCGGCCTGAGCGCCTGTGGCCGCTCGAAGCAGGCAAGAAGATCGAGGCAAGCTACAAGGTCGGCGGCGGCACCTGGACCTACAGCCTCGCGGTCGTGCGCTACGAGCGGCGCACTGGACCGGGCGAGAAGATGATCGACACGTTCCTGATCGAGATGAACGAGACCGGCGACAAGGGCCAGCGCTCGATCTCGCGCTGGTGGATCGCGCCCTCCGACAAGTTCGCCATCCGCTACGATTTCAGTGACGGCGCCGGCAAGGCCAACCGCGCGATCGTGACCGAGGTCACGCGATAGCCTCGTTTGACTTGTAGATTCCGGCGCGCTTAGTCGCGCGACATCCGGAGGAACAAGCCCATGAAGTCGATCGCCCTCGCCGTGCTGCTCGCCACCGCCGTTGCGGGCGGCGCCTCCGCGCAAACCGCATCCTTTCAGTGCCCGGCCAGCGGCACCGAGTTCACCTACAAGGGCGGCACCTTCGAGAAGGTCAACGCTGCCGCTGGCCAGGACGGAACCACGTGTCTCTACAACAGCCTCTCGAACGGTAACGCCGAGGCGCTGCGCGTTCATGGCGGCCTCGTCGGCTCGGTCGACGCGCAAGGCGAGTCCTTCGCCAAGGGCCTCGACCTGAAAGCGTTGTGGCCGCTCAAGGTCGGCAACAAGATCACGAACACCGTCACCGTCATCGGCCGCGACGGCAAGAGCTACACCTCGACCGTCACGATGACCGTCGCCGCCTACGAGAAGATCACGGTGCCGGCCGGCACCTTCGACGCCTTCCGTGTCGAAGAAACCAAGGCCGATTCGAACAGCCGCAACATCCACTGGTGGGCGCCGGCCGTCTCGGCTTCGGTCAAGGAAAGCTT
Source organism: Reyranella sp. GW821-FHT12G01 (assembly GCF_058806575.1). Lineage (NCBI taxonomy): Bacteria > Pseudomonadati > Pseudomonadota > Alphaproteobacteria > Hyphomicrobiales > Reyranellaceae > Reyranella > Reyranella sp. GW821-FHT12G01. The sequence goes on along the minus strand of NZ_JBXAPV010000001.1, from coordinate 742,351 downwards.
CCCCGACTGGCGCGATCCCGCCAAGACGATCGTCCTCGATCTCGTTTCGGTGAAGCCCGCCGGGAAGTAAGCTCAGGCGTCGGCGCTGCAGGCGACCTACTTCTTCCAGTAGGTCTGGGCCTGCACGTTCGAGCCGGGACCGACGTAGGCCCGAATGAACAGGTCGCCTTCGGGGTTACACTCCCTATTGCTGGCCCCTCTGATTGTACGGGTGCATGCAAGGCAGTCAGGGCAGTCGACCACAGGTCGAGGCGTACAATCGTATCCGGCCGACGCGAGTTTCTCTCGGCCCTTTTTATCTATGAGATTGCGCACATAATCTGCCGCTCTCACATTTTCGATCCAGCGATTGGCTGGCAGCTCTTCGTGGTAAGGGCCCTTAGGACGGGGAACATCCGTCCATAATGTCTCGATATTGGAGCAGGGCGGCAAATAATAGAAGCAGCCTGTGGTGGCAATTGAAGCCAATACCAGAACAATGGCTGGCGGAAGATGTTGCAGGAGGCCTCTCGGCATACTCGCACCCCACCTAGAGAAGACCATCATGCCGAGAATTATCCAGCAGATCAAAATCCATAGTTGCATTCCGTGAAGTTCGCTGGATACAGAGCAGAAGCTTACTTCCGCCAATAGGTCTGGGCCTGCACCCTTGACCCGGGGCCGATATAGGCTCGAATGAACAAGTCGCCTTCGGGCTTGCAGTCGGTGTTGTTGGCACCCTGGATTCTTCGGGTGCACAACAGACAATCAGGACAATCTGCAGCAGGCTGCGGTGAACAGTCATATCCCGAATAGCCGAGTTGACGCCGTCCTTTCTGCTCGATGACCATATGAAGGAAGGATGCCATTCTCGTGTTGGCGATCCAGATATTGGCCGGCTGCTCATAGTGCATGGGACCATTCACGCCATCACCGTTCACGATAGCTCCCTCGACATTGTCGCAGAACGCACAGCCTCCAGCGGTCAGCAGAGCAAACAAAAGAACAACGACTGACCCAAGGCGATATTGGACGACCCTCGGCATGTCTGCACCCCTCATTACAAAGGCGCAGCATGCCGAGAATCTATCATCATTCAACAAACCTATGGTTGTTGTCCGAAAGCGCTACGGCGCATCCCTCACAGGGAATGTCGGCGGCGCTACATAACGCTCGTATTTCGGATCGAGTAGATCTCTTCCCCATCCTGATAGCACGCGAGGGCTCATATTGGCCTCTTTGATGGCGCGATCGAGGTCGAAACCTTGTGCCTTACCCACCGTGTAGATGAACGAATTGCTGTTCTGGATCTGGCCGCCATCAGTGCCGGCCTCGCAAGATATATCGTGCGACTTGTAGTCGAATTCTTTTTCGTTGATCGCATTCATTGTCGCGACGCCCTGGGACCACTTTCTTTCCACTTCCTCCCTTGTTCCAGACATTACCGTCCCGATGGAGATATTCTCGCCAGACATTATGGGCTTGCCATCTAGCCTTGCCGGCTTGTCTCGGCCTCTCAGGTCTGCCCCGTCGTCGGCCATCATCATCTCCTTGCCGGTATGCTTCGAAAAACCAAGGCCATGAAGTTCCCTGACAAGCTTGTCGTTGCCGTCGACGAGAGCCAAATAAGCGTGCCCTCGATGCGCAATCGTCTTGTACTTCAGTTCGATTCGCCATGATTTTCCTTGGTCTGGATACAAGATCTCAGCGGCTCTACGGTCGGTCATCGTTCGTTCCTTCGGAATGGTTGCGAGGTACGCCAAGCGACGGCTTCGGTCTGCGCGCTTTGAACCCGCCGCAGCAAGCGGAGGCAATCGCGGCAGGCCGTTCGTGACTTGGCGTCAATCAGAGCGTTGCTGGCACTGCCTTCACGACGCGCTTCGAGCGAAGCAGCACGGCCGCATCATTGATGCGTGCGGACTGAACCTTCAGACGCTCAAAAGCCGATCGCGACAGACAGAAAAGGCCGACGCATTGCGTCTATACCTGCGGGTAGTATAGCAGAATTCTGCTCTACCTCAAACTTGCACTACGCCACCGAACCGGGATCGGTGTTGGCACCGCAGATCAGCGTGGCGACCCGCTCACCCGGCGCGGAGCGATAAGCGCCGGCACGCAGCGCGGCGAGGCCGGTGGCGCCCGCTGGTTCGGCGACAATGCGCAGTTCGTCCCACAGTGCGCGTTGCGCGTCGCGCACGGCGTCGTCGGTGACGAGCACGGAGTCGCGGACCAGCGTCCGCGCGACCTCGAAGTTGGGCGTGCCGATGCGGCTGGCCCCCAGCGCGTCGGCGGCGATGCCGGAGATCGCGACGTCGACCGGCTTTCCGGCCTTCAATGCTTCGTGCAGCGTCGGCGTGCCTTCGGTCTCGACGGCGACGATCTTCTTCGCCGAGCCGATCGCGGCGGCACAGCCGGCGATCAGGCCGCCACCTCCCACGGCGATCAGCAGCGTGTCGAACTCCGCCTGCTCGGCAAATTCGAGTGCGACACTGCCAGCGCCGGCAAACACGACCTCGTCCTCGTAGGCCGGCACAGTGAGGGCGCCGGTTTCGGCGGCACGCTTCTCGGAGGCCGCACGGGCCTCGGCGTAGACGGGACCGATCTGGTTCACGACCGCGCCGTAGCTGCGCAGCCGCGCCACCTTGGCCGGCGAGGCGATGGTCGGCACGAAGATCTCGGCCTTGTAGCCCAGGGCGCGCGCGGCATAGGCCGCGGCGGCGCCGTGATTGCCGCCCGAGGCCGCGACGATGCCCGCCGCCGGCACCTTCGAGGCGAGCAGCTTGTGGAACGCGCCGCGGCCCTTGAACGAGCCGCTGACCTGCAGCGATTCGAGCTTCAGGGCGAGCGGCGCCGTGACGCCCAGCGAACCGGCGGCAAGTTCGATCACCGGCGTGCGACGCACATGCGGACGGATCAGGCTCCAGGCGGCCTCGACTTCGGAACGGGAGATCATGGGTAAGACCGTGTCATCCCGAGGCCATGGGCCGAGGGATCCTTGATGGGGCGGAAAGGAAATGTCCCTCGCTTACGCTCTGGCTGACAATCTGCAGGCCGGGACGTGGCGCAGGTAGTAATCGAAGTCGGGCGTGCTGGCGCGCGGGTCCTTCGCTTCCTCGTCGTAGCGCCGCAGCCGCACCGCTTCGGCGTGATACGGATTGGCGCGGAAGGCCTCGACCTCGTCGGGCGACATCAGGCCGCCCTGCAGCTGCAGGCTGCGTACGGAATCGGGCGCGAGCTTGCCGAAGTAATCCGACTCGACCGTGCAGAGATAGCGCTTGGCGGTGACGTGCAGGCGGACCGGCTCACTGACGGCCGGGCCGAAGCGCTCGGCCAGCCATTGCGCGCCCAGTTCCTCGTGCACGTCGTCGACGCCGCGCGAAGCGGGATCTTCACCGAGCTTATGGATCATGTGGCCGACATCGTGCAGCAGCGAGGCCAGCACCGTGGCCGGCGGCGCGCCATCGGCTTCAGCCAACGCCGCGGCCTGCAGCGCATGCTGGAGCTGGTTGATCTCGGACAGGCCATAGCGCCGTGTGGCGCGGCCGACGAAGATGTCCAAAAGTTCCTGACGCAGGGGATCGCTCATGCGGTCTTTTTACCATGAACCGGGGCGTAACCGGGAATCAGGGAAAGCGCCTGTTTCAGGGGATCGGCCTGCCACGCGCGCGTAACAAAATCGCCATGCATGTCGAGGCCGCCGGTGGGGCCCACGAAGGCGGCGGTGCCGGGCGACAGGCTCTTCGGGACAGTGCGACTGAAGGCGATACGCCGCTTGGTCAGCAGCCCCTGCAGGGCGGCGTTCTCGTCCTTGGTCGACTCGGTGAAGGCGCTGAGCAGGAAGGCCTGCTGGCGGCGCGCGGCGAACCAGGCCGCGAACTTGTCCTCGTCGCCATAGAGCGCATCCAGAAGGATGAGCCCCTTCACGCGGTGGTTGGCGCCGCCGCGCTGAAGCGCATAGGCCGCCGACAGGTAGCCGCCGCTATAGGCCGCGATCACCACCGGCGCGAGGTTGAAGCCCCGGCCGGCGCTCTGGCTGCCGTAGAGGCGCATCAGCCGCTCGGCCGCCTCGTCGAGATACTTCGCGAAGTGGCCGCCGCGCCAGAAATTGCCGGCGCTGGAGTCGAGCGCGTCGAGGGCGAGCTGCGGCGCGACCAGGGCGATGTTCTGGCCCGACTCCGCGATCTGCCGCGGCACGGCCTGGCGCGCCTCGACGTCACGCTCGAGCGTCGCCCCCTGGCCGTGCAGGAACAGCACGATCAGGACCGGCCGCGTCGGATCGAAACCCTGCGGCAGGTAGAGCAGCGAACGGCGGTCGCTATAGGCCACTTCTTCCCAATAGACGTCGCCGCGACCGGTCGTGTGGCCGCGCCGCTTGCCGTCGCGCGCGTCGAGGAACGGCTTGGTCGTGTCCGGGATGAGGCCGCGATAGGGGAAGGGCGAGGCGTCGAAGGCGACGAGCTGCGTCTTCGCCTCCTTGAGCGCGGGCGACGGCGGAGGCGCGGCTGCCTTTGTCACCGGAGCCGGCTTGGCCCCAGGCTTTGCCGGCTGCCGCTTCGTCGCCTTCTTTGGTTTCTTCGGCTGGGCGTGCGCAACGGTTGGCATCAGGAGAGCCCCCAGCAGCAACAGCGCCCGCCGCTTCACGCGGCGGCGGGCCGCCCTGCCCCCGGAAGCGGCATGAGCACGGAGAAGAACGTCGGCAGCGCGATCAGGTAGGCGAAGGCGCCGACCAGCACCACGGCCGGCAGGCCGAAGCTGGTCGCCACGATCGGCACCAGGGCCGCGCCGATGACCGAGAAGCAGCCGTTGATGCCCCAGGCCCACAGGAACATGTGGTCCTTGCCGAGGCGGCCGAGCGTCGTCATCGCCGTCGGCATGGGGAAGCCCATGAGGAAGGCCGGCGGGAAGACGATCAGCAGGCAGAGCAGGATACGCAGCGCATAGGGCAGCGTGCCGATCCAGTCGAGCGCGTAGTCGATGGTGAAGGCATAGGTCACCAGGATCGCGAAGATCGCCAGGAAGACCTTGGGCATGAAGGTGCGGGCCCGGTCGAGGAAGCGTTCGGAGAAGAAGCTGCCCATGCCCGAGAAGACCAGCATGCCGGTGATCAGCACCGAGGCCGACACCGTGGCGTTGGAAAGCGCCAGGATGAAGTGGGAGATCATGCCCACCTCGACGATGATGTAACCGAGCCCCAGGCACAGGAAGTAGATCATCGTGCCGAACTTGCCGGGATAGCGGCTGAAGATCGTACGCCAGCCGAAGATCACGGGGAACAACACCAGCGTCAGCGCGAAGACGGTCGCGATGCCGAGCGTCGCCCACAGCAGCAGATAACCCCATTCGTCCTGCACCAGTTCGAGCCGGTCGGTGAACTTCAGCAGGTCCGGCACCTTGATGTAGGCGGCGAAATACGGCTGGTGGTTGGTGAGGATGCGCGTGTCGAAGACATATTGGTCGGCGACCTTCTGCCAGCCGCCTTCGAGCAGGTAGTGCCAGGCGAGGCGTCCCAGCACGGTGGCCGGAATCTTCGGCGTGGGCGGCGCTTCGTCAGCCTTCACCTCGGTCGGGGCGGCGCCGGGCGCGGCCTCGGTCGTCATGCCGGGCGGCGGCTTGTCGTTCGGCTCCTTCTCGGACGGCGCCGTCGGATCGCTCTGCTCGCCGGTGAAGAAGAACTGATCGTGATAGTCGGAAAGGATCTGCTTGAGATCCGACTCGTCGACCTTGATGCCGGGATAGTAGATCTCGTCGAACGACATCGCCTTGGTATGGGCGTTGAGCTCCTCGATCTCCTTGGGCGTGAAGCCGTCGCGCTTGTAGAGAACGGTCGCGGTCGAGAGGTAGGACGAGACAACGTAGAACTTCTTGGCGATGTCCTTGCCACCATCGACGTCACGCGCCGCGGCGGCCATCGTGGCGTAGAGCTTCAGCACCGACTTCGGCGGTTCTTCCTTGTTCCACAAAGTCACCGACAGGATACCGCCGGGCGTCAGCGCGCGCATGTAGGCGCTCATTGCCTCCCGCGTGTACGAATACTTCTCGACGATCGAGAAGCCGCCGGGGCTCGACAGGCCGGCCGAGTCGGCCAGCGACAGGTCGATCACGTCGTAGCGGTTCTTGGTATGAGCGACGTAGAGGCGGCCGTCATAGTCGACGACGTTGACCTTCGGATTGTTGAGGACGTCGCCCGTGAAGTCGCGCAGGCCCTTATCCTCGCGGAAAGCCGTCAGCAGCGCGGGGTTGCCTTCGGCCACCGTGACCTGACTGGAGCCCGACTTCAGCGCCACCGCCGTCGAGATGCCGCCGCCGAACTGGACCACGAAGGTCTTCGGGTCCTTCTTCAGCAGGTACGGGTAGTACATCGGCAGGTACTTGAAGTACGCCGTCTCGTCGGCCGGCAGGTCCTTGATGATGCCTGCGGGGCCTTCGGAATCGATGTAGAGGCCAAGATAGGCGTTCGACGGCATCTTCTTCAGGTTGAAGGCCGCATTGTCGGACTGGCCCGGCGCGAAGTGCAGGTAGGAGCTGGAGTAGACTTCCAGATAGCCGAACGGCGTGGCGCGCTCGTAGGTGCGCACCGCGTCGGGGAACTTGCGGGCGTAGGAGACGCCCTTGTAGTCGGACACGGCGAGCTTGGGGATGCCGAGCACCTGCGGCGCGAAGTGGTGCACCCCGGCCGCCAGGATCGCGACGACGACGATGGCCGCCATGCCCTTGCGGTCGCCCAGCGCCACGAACCACAGCACACCACCGGCCAGCCACAGGATCAGCGGCGCCATGATGAGATCGTCCGGCCGCCAGGCGTACATCGCCAGCAGCACCGTGAGGCCGCACAGGCCCGAGCCGACGAGGTCGGCGAAGTAGACGCGACTGAAGGTCTTCTGGGCCTTCAGGAAGATGACGCCGAGATACAGCGCGCCCGCCAGGAACGGCAGGAAGTAGAGCACGAAGTTGGCGAACAGGCGCCACTTCTGCATCGGATCGGAGATCAGGAAGATCGCGTTGAACGGCACCTGCTGGGCGGCGAGGTTGCACACCACCATCAGCGGCCCGAAGGCCAGAAGCGCGCCCTTGACCGAGCCGATCCAGTGCCGCTCGAACCAGCTCTTGCCCACGCACATCACGGCGCTGGTAAGACCGAAGCCGAACATGGCGAGGCTGACCACCAGCGAGCCGAAATGGGCCCAGCTGCCGACCGAGAACACCCGCATGATGCCGATCTGCAGCGCGATGATGCTGCCGGCGACCAAGCCTACGGACAGATAGAAGGTGAGCGGCGGGCGATGATCGAGATCGACCGTGATGGACAAGGGGGATCTCCGTTGTTTTTGTTGGATCGCTTTGCGCGATCTCTAGAGGGGCAGCCGTTCAGTCTGGTCCGTCACCGGTGCCGTCCGGCACGTAAACCGAGGGACCTTTATCGTTAGATAAAGGTCCCTCGTATCACTGCGATGACGCTATCTCTCAAAGTCGCTCGACGCGACCTTTAGCGGTTGTGCGTGCCGACGATCTTGTCGCCTTCGAGCTTGGTGAAGGGCACGAACGGCACGATCTTGCCGCCATAGATGTCCTCGCGGCTCGTCGTGATGGAGCCGTCGGCGCCCTGGGTCTTGGTGACCTTGAGCACGCGCTGCGCGCCCGGAGGTCCGACCGGGATCACCATCAGGCCACCGGCCTTGAGCTGCTGCAGCAGCGGCGGCGGCACGTGGTCGATGCCGCAGGTCACGATGATCTTGTCGAACGGGGCAGCCTCTTCCCAACCGTAGAAGCCGTCGGCCGCCTTGGTCTTGATGTGCTTGAACTCGGTGTAGCCCTTGTCGATCAGCTTGTCGTAAAGGCCGCGCGTGCGCTGCGCGAGCGGCGCGATGATCTCGATCGTGTAGGCATTCTCGGTGAGGTTGGCGATGTACGCCGATTGCACGCCCGAACCGGTGCCGATCTCGAGCACCTTCTCGCCGCGCTTCACGTCGATGACGTTGGTCATGCGGCCCTGCACGTGCGGGCCGGACATGGTCACACCGTAGCCGATGTCGAGGAAGGCGTGCTCGTAGGCGCGCTTGGCGATCGCCGGGCTGATCGCGGAGAACTCTTCGCGCGGGGTGAGCAGGAAGGCGCGCATGGTCGCCTGGCCCCAGATGTCCTTGTTCTTGATCAGCGCCTGGAAGCGATCCCAGCGCTGGCCGAGGAAGACGGGATCTTCACCGCGGGCCTTACCCCAGGCGATGAAGTTCTCGCGCGAATCCATCGGCGGGTTGAGATCCCAGCTGTAGGGCTTGATCGTGGCAGCGATGGCCGGGGCGGCCAGGGCACCGGCGGCGAGCGCAACCGAGCCGGAGACGAAAGTACGCCTCTTCAAGATATTCCTCCTTGGCGCGGACACATTGAGAGAGGGGAGAAACCACCGGAAAAGCCCGGCGATTCGGGGCGGCCGCACGTCAAATAGATACGGGAATTGTGGCGGATTTGCCAGCGCGGCCATGCTAGGTCGTCGGTAACAAATACGAATCAAGGGAGGACATGATGACCCGCATTCTGAGCCGCCGCACCGCCCTGGGCGCTGCCGCGGCCCTGCCCGCCGCTGCCCTGCTGCCGCGCAGCCTGCACGCCCAGGCTGCCTGGAAGCCGACCCAGAACGTCCGCATGGTCTGCCCGGCCGCCCCCGGCGGCACCACAGACATCGTCGCCCGCCTGCTGGCGGCCTACCTCACCGACGCCTGGGGCCAGTCCTGCGTCGTCGACAACAAGTCGGGTGCCGGCGGGGTCATCGGCTCGGCCGAGGTGGCCAAGTCGGCCCCGGACGGCAACACGATCCTGATGGGCAATATCGGCCCGCAGTCGATCGCCTACTCGCTCTACCGCAACATGCCCTATACGCCGGCTGGCCTGATCCCGGTGTCCAACGCCATCACTGCCCCCAACGTGCTGGTCGTCCATCCGTCGGTCCCGGCCAAGACCATCCCGGAATTCGTCGCCTGGCTGAAGGCCCAGAACGGCAAGGCCTCCTACGCCTCGTCCGGCACCGGCCAGTCGCCCCATCTGTGCGGCGCGTGGTTCCTGCAGCTTACGGGCACAAAAGCCGAGCACATCCCCTATCGCGGCGCCGCCCCGGCGCTCAACGACCTGACGGCGGGTGTCACCCAGTTCTTCTTCGACAACCTGACGACCGCCATCGAGTTCGTGCGCGCCGGCAAGCTCCGGGCGCTGGGTCTCACCTCGGCCCAGCGCAATCCGCTGACCCCCGAGCTGGTCCCGATCTGCGAGACCATGCCCGAACTGAAGCCATTCGACGTCTCGACCTGGTTCGGCGTCTTCCTGCCGGCCGGCACGCCCAAGCCGATCGTCGATTCGCTCAACGCCCAAATGAAGGCGTGGCTGGCCGACCCGAAGACCCTGGAGCGCTTCAAGACCATGGCGGGCTTCCCGGCCTACGGCACGCCCGATCAGTTCAACGCCTTCGTGAACGCGCAGATCGCCCAATGGAAGGGTGTCATCGACAAAGAAGGCCTGAAGCTCGACGTGAACTAGGCCCCGGACAGGAGCCGTTCGGGAAGCGGGCGTGCGTCGCTGGCCTTGTCCCAGGCCTGCGACGCGATCCGCCACCGACCGTCGGTCCTGACCAGGAGCATCATCTCGACCGCCCGGCTGCTCTCCGAGCCGTTCTCGACCATCTCGCAGCCCGCGACGGCGACCGCCACGTTGCCGAACACGATGATCTCGGCGCCGAGCACGGTCTCGTCGAGAGACCGTAACGTGGCGCCGGCGAGTCCCTTCATGCGATCCACGAAGCCGGCCACCGTCTGCGGCGCGACCGGCCGAGCCGCGGGATGGAGCCTTGCTCCCGCGAGAAAGTCGGCCGCGAACCCTTCCCCGTCGAACGTCCCTCCTTGCGCCCAGCTCAGGCTGGCGAACTGACGGGCGATGAGGGCCTTGATCTCCGCCACATCGGCAGCCTGCTCGTCGGCCCCGGTCTCCATCACGTGTACTTACGGGTGTCGTCGATCACCTTGCCGTCGTTCGGCAGGGCACCCGGCGCGGCGAACTCCACGGCGCCGCCCACCTTGCAGACGCTGCGGACCGTGTCGGTCATGGCCTTGGCGAGTTCGGGCGTCGGCGCGACGGCTTCGACCTTCAGGGTCATCGTGTCGGCCTGGTTCACCCAGTCGATGACGAGGCGCAGGCGGCCGAGGCCGGGATGCTTCTTTGCGATCTCGGCGATCTGCTCGGGATCCACGAACATGCCGCGCACCTTGGTGCGCTGGTCGGCACGGCCCATCCAGCCCTTGATGCGCATATTGGTGCGCCCGCATGCGCTGGTTCCCGACAGCACCGCCGACATGTCGCCCGTGCCGAAACGGATCAGCGGATAGGCACGGTTGAAGCTGGTTACCACCACTTCGCCGACATCGCCGTCGGGCACGGGATCGCCCGTGCCGGGCCGCACGATCTCGACGATCACGCCCTCGTCGACGATCATGCCTTCGATTGCGCCGTTGGGCGCAGCGGACTCGTAGGCGATCGTGCCGAGATCGGCCGTGCCGTAGCTCTGCAGGCAACTCAGGCCCTTGTCCTGGAACATCTTGCGCAACGACGGCGGCAGCGCTTCTGCACCGACGAAGGCGTGCTTCAGCGAGGAGATGTCCTTACCGAGCTCCGCCGCCTTCTCGATCAGGATTTTCAGGAATGACGGCGTGCCGACATAACCGCTCGGCCGGATGGCGGCGATGGCGTCGAGCTGCAGTTCGGTGTTGCCGACGCCACCCGGCACCACGGCGCAACCCAGCGCCCGCGCCGCGGACTCCATCATCATGCCGGCCGGCGTCAGGTGATAGGCGAAGGTGTTGTAGACGAGGTCGCCCGGCCGGAAGCCCGCCGCATACATGGCGCGCGCGCCGCGGAAGTAATCCGGCTCGTCGGTGTCGATCTCGAAGATCGGACCGGGCGACATGAAGACGTGGCGCACCTTGTTCATCGGCACGGTGATGAGGCCGCCCATCGGCGGATCTTTCTTCTGCACCTCGCCGAGGGTCGACTTGCGCAACACCGGCAGTTTCGCGAGCGCTTCGCGCGAGGTCACAGACGCGGGGTCGATGTCCTTCAGCCACCGGGCGAAGAACGGCGCGTTGGCCTTGGCATGCGTGACCTGCTGCGGCAGGGCGTTCATCAGCGCCGCCTCGCGCTCGGCGGGCAAGCGCGTCTCCAAGGTGTCGTAATGCCTGGACATATGTTTCCTCGTATTTTCACGCACGGTAGGCGGCGCCCCGAGCCTTGCCAAGCGGCCTAGCGACCCTAATATCAGCACTCTGATATATGGAGCCGCCGATGTCCCAGCCCCGCATCTCCTACGACGCCTTCGCGAAGACCGCGCCCGTCGCCCAACAGTCGCTGATCGCCATGGGCAAGCAGGCCGACGAGTCGGGCATCGACAAGCAGATCATCGAGCTGGTGAAGCTGCGTGTCTCGCAGCTCAACAACTGCGCCTTCTGCCTGCAGATCCACCTCAACGTCTCGCGCAAGCTCGGCATGCCACAGGAGAAGCTCGACCTCGTCGCAACCTGGGAAGAAGCCGGCATCTTCTCCGACCGGGAATGCGCGGCGCTCGCCTGGGCCGAGACGCTCACCCGGCTCGTGGGCCAGAGCGTCTCGAACGAGGCCTACGAAGCCGTGCGCCGCCACTTCAGCGAGGAAGAGGTCACCTTCCTCTCGGTGTCGATCGCCACGATCAACGCCTGGAACCGCCTGGGTGCCGCCTTCCGCTTCGCGCCGCCGATCCAGAAGATCTCCCGGGCGGCGGCGTGATCTTGCTACCTTGCAGGTAATTGCCGGCCCCGCTGCCGGCGATCGAAGCTCGGCGGCATGTGGATCGCCATTGCCCTGCCGCTCGCCTTCGCCATCGTCGGCGCCATTCACCTGATGCCGGTGGCGCCGGTCTTCCTGCCCGAGACCCTGTCGCGCCTCTACGGCATCGCACCGACCGACACCACGATGCTGGTCCTGATGCGCCATCGCGCGCTGCTGCTCGCGCTGGTCGGCATCCTGTGTCTCTGGGCAAGCTGGTGGGCGCCGGTGCGCCCAGCCGCGCTGCTGGCGGCGACGATCAACGTCGTGGGCTTCCTGGCCTTCTACGCGCTGTACGGAAATCCCGCCGGCGCGCTCCGCGTCATCGCCATCGCCGATATCATCGCCATCCCGCCCCTCGCCTTCGCCGCCTGGGCCACGCTCGCCCGCTAAACACTCATCCGGTCCGTTTGAGTCAGAGCCAGCGCTTGCGACGGCGGTAGTGTTTGACGTCGCGGAAGGAGCGGCGGCCCTCGCCGCCGATGCCGAGATAGAATTCCTTCACGTCCTCGTTGGACCGCAGGCTCTCGGCATCGCCGTCGAGGACGACCCTGCCGTTCTCGAGGATGTAGCCGTAATGGGCGAAGCGCAGCGCCACGTTGGTGTTCTGCTCGGCCAGCAGGATCGAGACCTTCTCCTGCTCGTTGAGGTTCTTCACGATGCCGAAGATCTCTTCCACGAGCTGTGGCGCGAGGCCCATCGAGGGCTCGTCGAGCAGGATCGTCGTGGGCCGGCTCATCAGGGCGCGGCCGATCGCGACCATCTGCTGCTCGCCGCCCGACGTGTAGCCGGCCTGGCTCGAGCGGCGGACCTTGAGGCGCGGGAAATAGTGATAGACCTTCTCGAGGTCGTCGGCGACCTGGCGCCTTTTGTTGCCGTGGATGAACGCGCCGGTCAGCAGGTTCTCCTCGACGGTGAGATGACCGAAACAGTGCCGGCCCTCCATCACCTGGATGACGCCGCGGCGGACCAGGTCGTTGGGCGTGAGCCCGTCGACCCGCTCGCCGCGACAATGGATCTGGCCCTTGGTGACCTCGCCCCGCTCCGTCCGAAGCAGGTTCGAGATCGCCTTGAGCGTCGTCGACTTGCCGGCGCCGTTGCCGCCCAGCAAGGCCACGATGCCACCCTCCGGCACCGACAGCGACACGCCCTTCAACACGAGGATCACGTGATTGTAGATCACCTCGATGTTTGCCACGTCGATGACCTTCGACGGGGCGGGCGCGGGCGCCATTGGTGCCGCAGAAGCGGTCATCGCAGGATCAGCTCTCCTTCGAGCAGTCGCGCGGCGTGATCTTCTTCTCCGCCGCGTACTTGGCGGCGACGTCCTTGACCAGCGGCGCCAGCACCGTGTCGTCGCCGGTATAGTAGTCGGAGATCACCTTCCACTCCTTGCCGTCCCACTGGTGGACGCGGGCGAGGCGCGTGCCCTCGTGGTCGGTGCAGCTCGCCTTGAGCGGGCCCATCATGCCCTCGAAGCCCAGCTGCTTGATGCGGTCGGCGGTGAGATTGAGGTTCTCGAAGCCCCAGCGGACCTGCTCGCCGGTCAGCGGCTTGTTGCCGAACTTGCCTTGGGCGGTACGGATCGCCTCGACGCCGACCATCGAGTTGATCAGGCCTCGGTTATAGAGAACCGTGCCCAACTCGTCGGGCTTGGTCAGCGACTTGCCCTGCGACAGCACGAACTTCTCGAGATCGGCATAGACCGCGGGCTTGCCGGAGCCGTGCTGCATCATCAGCGCCTTGTAGCCCTTCGACTTGTCGCCAGCCGGCAGCACGTCGGGTTCGGCGCCCGACCACCACACGCCCAGCATCTTGTCGCGCGGATAGTTGACGTTGCCCGCCTCGCTGATCGAGGCCGAGTTCATGACGCCCCAGCCCCACAGCAGGACATAGTCCGGACGGGCCTGGCGGACCTGCAGCCATTGCGACTTCTGCTCGCTGCCGGGCGCGGGCACCGGGATCGGCAGGAACTCGAAGCCATACTTCTTGGCGAGGATCTCGAGCGCCGCGATCGGCTCCTTGCCGAACGGCGAGTCGTGATAGACGAGCGCGATCTTCTTGCCCTTGAGCTTGTCGACGCCGCCCCATTCCTTGGCGATGTGCTGGATGGCGACATCGGCGGCCGTCCAGTAGGTGCCCATCAGCGGGAAGTTCCAGGTGAACACGGAACCGTCGCGGCTGTCGGCGCGGCCGTAGCCCATGGTGAGCAGCGGGATCTTGTCGCCCGGCGCCTTCTCGGTCAGCGCGAAGGTGATGCCGGTCGAGAGCGGGCTGAAATACGCCGCGCCGGTCGGGCCCTTGCCCTTGAGGCGCTCGTAGCATTCGACACCGCGGTCGGTGGCATAGCCGGTCTCGCATTCCTCGAAGGCGATCTTCACGCCGTTGATGCCGCCGTCGCGCGCGTTGATCATGTTGATGTAGTCGGCGACGCCGTCGGCGAACGGCACGCCGTTCGGGGCGTAGGCGCCGGTCCGGTAGACCAGGCCCGGGATGAACTGTTCGTTCTGCGCCTGTGCCGACGCGGCCGCGAAGACGCCGGCCGATGCGATGGCCGCACCGAGCAACGCCAGATTGCGTAGTCCCATCGTTTCCTCCTCACATGTGAGGACGGTCCTTGATGGCCGTCCCTTGCCAAAAAACCTATCCCCTCCCGCTCAGTGCGGGAAGGGCCACAGCCTGAGCTTTTCCTTGGCGACCGCCCACAAACGCGCGAGCCCGTGCGGCTCGACGATCAGGAAGAAGACGATCAGGGCGCCGAAGATCATCGCTTCGAAATGGGAGATGGTGGCCGTGCTGATTCGCCAGCCGACCAGCCCGCCAAGCACAGGCAGCGCCTGGTTGAGGAAGATCGGCAGCAGCACGATGAAGGCCGCACCGAGGACGCTGCCCAGGATCGACCCCAGACCGCCAATGATCACCATGAACATGAGCTGGAACGAGCGGTCGATCGAGAAGGCCGCGGGCTCCCACGAGCCGAGATAGAGGAAGGCCCACATGGCGCCTGCCACGCCGATCAGGAACGAAGAGACGGCGAAGGCGGTGAGCTTGGCGTACATCGGCTTGATGCCGATGATTTCGGCGGCGATGTCCATGTCGCGGATCGCCATCCACTGCCGGCCGACATGGCCACGCACCAGGTTCTTGGCGGCGAGCCCCAGCACGAGCGTGAAGACCAGCGCCACGATGTAGATCGCGGTCGGCGAGTTGAGGTCGAAGCCGAACAGCTGGATGGATGGCGCGTTGATCGAGCCGGAGGGCGTGTAGTTGGTGATCCACTTGATGCGCAGGAACGCCCAGTCGCCGAAGAACTGCGCCGCCAGCGTGGCACAGGCGAGATAGAATCCCTTGATGCGCAGGCTCGGGATGCCGAAGAGGATGCCGACCGCCGCCGCGACGAAACCCGAGAGCAGAATGCAGACCAGCGGATTGAGGAACGGCAGGTGGATTCCGAGATTGTAGGCGGCATAGGCGCCGACGCCCATGAACGCGCCCGAGCCCAGCGAGACCTGGCCGCAATAGCCCATCAGCACGTTCAACCCGATCGCCGCGAGGCTCAGGATCACCACCGGGATCAGCACCGCGCGATAGGTGTATTCGCTGGCGACGAAGGGCACGACGAGGAAGGCGACGACCATCAGGGCCAGCATGACGAAGCGGTCCTGGGCGATCGGGAAGATCGCCTGGTCGGCTTCGTAAGTGACCTTGTACTGGCCGGCTTCGCGGTAGAACACTTGGGCGCTCCTGCCGTCAGACGCGTTCGATGATGCGTTCGCCGAACAGGCCCTGGGGCCTGACCAGCAGGAACAGCAGCGCCAGCACGTAGGCGAACCAGATTTCTATGCCGCCGCCCAACGAGGGACCGAGGAACACCTCCGCGACCTTCTCGCCGGCGCCGATGATCAGGCCGCCGACGATGGCGCCGGGCACCGAGGTGAAACCGCCCAGGATCAGCACCGGCAGCGCCTTGAGCGCCAGCAGCGACAGCGAGAACTGGACGCCGAGCTTGCTGCCCCACACCGCGCCAGCCGCCAGCGCCACCAGTCCCGCCACCAGCCAGACGACGAACCAGATGTAATTCAGCGGAATGCCGACCGATTGGGCCGCCGCATGGTCGTCGGCCACGGCGCGCAGCGCGCGGCCGATCCGGGTCGTCTGGAAGAACAACGCCAGACCCGCGACCAGCAGGCCCGCGATGACAGCCGCCCAGATGTCGAGTTCGTTGACCAGGATGCCGCCGTCGAACAGCGATTCCAGGACGAAGATCGGTTCCTTGGGCAGGCCGATGTTGAGCGGATAGACGTCGGACCCGAACACGGTCTGCGCCAGCCCCTCGATGAAGAAGGTGACGCCGATCGTCGCCATGAACAGAATGATGCCTTCCTGGTTCACCAGCTTGCGCAGCACCAGCCGCTCGCAACCCCAGGCGACCAGCGCCATGACGGCGGCGGCAAAGACGAAGGCGCAGATCAGCGCCAGGGCGAACGGCCACTTCCACTGCGTCTGCATCAGGTCGAGCGCCCGCACGAGGGCCAGCCCGGCCGTCAACACCATCGCGCCCTGCGCGAAGTTGAAGACGCCCGACGCCTTGAAAATCAGCACGTAACCCAGTGCCACCAGCGAGTAGAGCACGCCCGCCAGGAGCCCGCTGATCAGCACTTCGAGGAAGAAACCCATCGTCCCGTCCCTTCAGTGACCGACGCCGAGATAGGCGGCGATAACGGCCTCATTGCTCTTGATCTCGTCGGGCACGCCGTCGCCGATCTTCTTGCCGTAGTCGAGGACGACGACCCGGTCGGAGATGTCCATCACCACGCCCATGTCGTGCTCGATCAGGCAGATCGTCGTGCCGAACTCGTCGTTCACGTCGAGGATGAAGCGGCACATGTCCTGCTTTTCCTCGATGTTCATGCCGGCCATCGGCTCATCGAGCAGCAACAGGTCAGGCTGGGCGGCGAGCGCGCGGCCGAGTTCGACGCGCTTCTGCAGGCCGTAAGGCAGCCGGCCGACCGGCACCTTGCGGACATGCTGGATCTCGAGAAAGTCGATGATGTCCTCGACGACGCGGCGATGGGCGATTTCCTCGCGCCGCGCGGGACCGAAATGCAGCGCCTGCCAGAACAGGCTGGTCTTCATGCGCAGGTTGCGCCCGGTCATGATGTTGTCGAGGGTCGACATGCCGCGGAACAGCGCGATGTTCTGGAAGGTGCGCGCGATGCCCTGCGCCGCCGCCTCGTAGGGCCGCATGCGGCTGCGCTTCACGCCCTTGTAGGTGATGGCGCCCTGCTGCGGGTGATAGAAGCCGTTGATGCAGTTCAGCATAGAAGACTTGCCCGCGCCGTTGGGACCGATGATGGCGCGGATCTCGCCCTTGCGGATGTCGAAGCTGATATCGGTCAGCGCCTTCACGCCGCCGAACGACAGGCTGATGCCTTCGACGGACAGCAGGACCTCGCTGAAGGAACGCGCGCGAACGTCCATCGCGTTCAGCCCGCTTTCCTGAGGGCCGTGTGAGGCGACACGTCGCGGATGGCGACATCGCCTTCGATCGTGCCCTTGCGGCCATCCTCGAAAGTCACGTCGACCTTGATGTAGGCGCTGCGCGAGCCGTCGTAGAGCGCGTCGACCAGTGGCTTGTAGCGTTCGGCGATGAAGCCGCGCCGAACCTTGTTGGTGCGCGTCAGCTCGCCGTCGTCGGCTTCGAGCGCCTTGTGCAGGATCAGGAAGCGCCGGATCTGGGCGCCCGACATACGCGGATCGGCGGCGAGGTCGCGATTGACCTGTTCGATCTCGCCCTGGATCAGGTCGTAGACCTCCGCTCGTGCCGCCAGCTCCTGATAGCTCGCATAGGCGATGTTGCGCCGTTCCGCCCAGTCACCGACCGCCGTCATGTCGATGTTGACGAAGGCGGACACGAAATCGCGGCCATTGCCGAAGGCCACCGCCTCGTTGATATGGGCGAAGAACTTGAGCTTGTTCTCGAGATACTTGGGCGCGAACAGCGTGCCGTCGGTCAGTTTCCCGACATCGCTCGCCCGGTCGATGATGCGCAGGTGGCCGCGCTCGTCGAGATAGCCGGCGTCGCCGGTATGAACCCAGCCCTCGTCGGTCTTGGCGTCGTTGGTCGCCTGCGGGTTCTTGAAATACTCCTTGAACACGCCGGGGCTGCGATAGAGCACCTCGCCCGAGTCCGCGATCCGGAGCTCGACCTGCGAGACCGGCTTGCCGACCGTTTCGGGATAGACCTCGCCGTTGGGATGGATGGTGAGGAACACCGAAGCTTCGGTCTGACCGTAGAGCTGCTTCATGTTCACGCCGAGCGCGCGATAGAAGTTGAAGATCTCGGGCCCGACCGCCTCGCCCGCCGTGTAGGCCACGCGCACGCGGCTCATGCCCAGCGTGTTCTTGAGCGGCCCGTAGATCAGCAGGCTGCCCAGCGCATAGAGCAGCCGATCGCCGACCGGCACCGGTTTCCCGTCGACCAGCGAAGGCCCCACGCGCCGTGCGACGCCCATGAAGAACTGGAACATCCGGCGCTTCAGCACGCCGGCATCCTCCATGCGGATGGTGACCTGGGTGATCAGGTTCTCCAGCACGCGCGGCGGCGCGAAGTAATAGGTCGGGCCGATCTCGCGCAGGTCGGTCATCACCGTCGTTGCCGATTCCGGGCAGTTGACCACCAGCCCGACGACGTAGCCCTGCGCATAGGAGAAGATGTGATCGCCGACCCAGGCCATCGGCAGGTACGAGAGCAATTCGTCGCCGGCCCTGAGCCCGTCGAACGCCGCGCCGGCCTTCGCCGCCCAGACGAGATTGTCGTAGCTCAGCACCGCGCCCTTGGGCCGGCCGGTCGTGCCGGACGTGTAGAGCATGATGGCGTCGTCACTGCCGGCGCCCTTGGCGACTTCCGACGACACGGTATCGGGCGCCGTCGCGAGGAGCCGGGCGCCCCGCGCCTGCACGTCGGCATAGGATTCGAGGTTGGTGTAGTGCCGCAGCCCGCGCTTATCGACGTAGAGAAGGGTCGTGAGCGACGGCACCTTCTTCTGGATCTCCAGGAGCTTGTCGACCTGCTCCTGGTTTTCGGCGAGCGCAAAGCGGGCACCGGCATGTTCGACGACATAGGCCAGCTCGTCGGCCACTGAATCCTGGTAGACCGGCACGGGCACGCCACCCAGCGACTGAGCCGCGCACATCGACCAGTAGAGCTTGGGCCGGTTGTCGCCGACCACGATCAACCGGTCGCCGCGACGAAAGCCGAGGTCCGCCAATCCGGCGGCCAGCAGGCGTACCTCGTCGGCGACATGGGCCCAGTCGTAGGTCTGCCAAATGCCGAATTCCTTTTCCCGGTAGGCCGGCAGATGGGCGCGCGTCCGCGCAAGCCCCGCCAGGCGCTTGGGAAACGTGTCTTCTTCGTCGATCGCGGTAACGGCCGTGCCCGTCGTCATCCCTGCGTCGCTCCCGTGGCCTGCCCTTTATTCACTTGGTTTTGAGGCAGTTCCGTCAGGCAGTTGGCCACAGGCCCTTCGGAGCGGTCAAGCGAGCCGCAGGCGCAAGGTGAAGACCGATCCGCCTTCCGGCCGGTCGTCGACCGTGATGGTGCCGTCATGAGCGGCGGCCACGCGGGTCACGATGGCCAGGCCCAACCCGCGGCTCTCGGGCCGCGAGCGATCGCGCCGCCAGAAGCGCTTGAAGATCGTCTCGCGCTCGGCCATCGGCACGCCGGGACCCTCGTCCAGCACCCGCACCGTCCCGTCGGCGGCGACATCGACCTCGATCGTACCGCCGGCCGGCGTGTGGCGGATGGCGTTTTCGACCAGGTTTCGCACGGCGCGGAACAGCGCCTCGGCATGGCCGCGCACCCAGACCGGCGTCTCGACCCCGGTGAGCGCGATGGTCTTGCCGCTGTCGACCGCGAGCGGCGCCATGAAGGTCACAGCATCGACGCAGACGGACTGCAGGTCGGCCTTCGAATCGCCCCCCACGACGAAGGCCTCGAGTTCGGCGATGTCGAGGACCTGGTTCACCGTGCGCGTCATGTTGACGATGTCGGCTTCGAGCGACCGGCGCAGCGGCACGTCTTCCATCGTGTCGACGCGCGCGCGCATGATCGCGAGCGGCGTCCGCAGTTCATGCGCCATGTCGGCGGTGAACTCGCGTTGGGCGCGGAACCCCGTCTCGAGGCGGTCGAGCGCTTGGTTGACGGCATGCACGAGCGGCACGATCTCGGCCGGCATCGACTGCTCCGACAGCCGGATATCGGCGCTGGTCGGCCCGATCGACGCCGCCGTGTCGGAGGCTTCGCGCACCGGATCGAGGGCGCGGCGGAAGATCATGATGTCGATCAGCAGCAGCAGAAGCAGGATCGGGAAGGTGATCCAGGCGACCCGCGGGAAGAACGAGGCGACGATGTCGTCGATGATGACGTCGCGATGCGCCAGGTCCTGGCCGACCTGGATCCAATAGAGGTGATCGCCGATGGCGCGCGGAACATTGACGCCGATGAGGACCGTGCCGTTGCTACGCCGCCGGGTGAAGGAATCGGTCGTCAGCGATTCGTTGGCCGCCGAAAGCGGCACGTCGTCATGCCGCGATGTGAACAGGACCTTGCCCTTGGAATCGAGGATCGCATACGCGTAGAGGCCGTAGCCGCCCGAATAGATCGGCTCGGCTTCCTGCGGGATGTCGAGCGTGACGTCGCCGTCCGCCGTCGGCCGCAGGAAGCTGGCGATGGTCAGGGCCTGGGCCCGCAGGGCGTCGCGATGGAGGCTGTTGGCGGCTTCGTTCAGCAGCCAGTAGAGCGCCAGCGGCATCAGGATCGACGTGACCCCGATCGCCACGACATGAAGCGCGACGACGCGGGAGATGATCGAGCGGAAACGCCTCAAGCGGCTTTTTCCTCGGCCAGCAGATAGCCGACGCCGCGCACCGTATGGATCCTCACCGTCGCGCCGCAATCCGAGAGCATCTTGCGCAGGCGATGGACGTAGACCTCGACGGCGTTCGAGCCGACATCGCCCGACAGGCCGAAAAGTTGATCCTCGAACAGGCGCTTGGGGACCACGTTGCCGCCGCGCCGCAGCAGGATTTCCAGGATCGCCGTTTCGCGCGCCGGGAAGACCCGCACCGTGCCGTCGACGAAGACCTGCCGCCCCTCCGTCTCCAGCGAGACGTTACCAAAAGTAAGCTGCCGCCCGAGCAGGTTGCCCGGCCGGCGCAGCAGCGCCTGCAGCCGCGCCACCAGCTCCTCCATGGCGAACGGCTTCACCAGATAGTCGTCGGCGCCCGCGCGGAGGCCGTTGACCCGGTCGCTCACGCCATCGCGCGCCGTCAGCACGAGGACCGGCGTCGAATCGCCGCGCCCGCGGATGCCGCGCAGCAGCGACAGGCCATCCTGGTCGGGCAGGCCGAGATCGAGGACGATCGCGGCATAGCGCATCGCGGCCAGAGAATGGGCCGCATCGCCGGCATTTCCGACGGAATCTGCCGAGAATCCGTTGCGAGCGAGGCCCTTGACCAGCAAGGCGACGAGCTCGGTATTGTCCTCGACGAGAAGGACCCTCATGGGGTGCCGGCCCTCCCTGGCCATGATCGCGTTGCGCCGATCCTAGCACGCCCGCGAGGGTAGACCGGCAACTAAGCGGCAAGTCGGGTGCCAAGTCAGGCCCAAGTCAGGTGCACGTAATGTGAAGCACCTAGGTTGCGCGCCATGACCAGCGCCCCCCAAGCTCCCACCGTTTCCCGCCTGCGACGCCACCGCCTGTGGTTTGCCGGTGCGGGCATTGCCGCCGTCGTGCTTGCCGGCGTGTGGATGGTCGATACCGGGCCGACCAACGCCCTCGTCCGCCCCGTGGTCGCCGTGGAGAACGACGGCGCGTTCCATCCGAGCGAGACGCAGTGGGCGGGCCTCCGCTTCGCCCCGGTCGATGCCGTGTCCTTCCGCGACGAGCGCGCGACCGACGGCAAGATCGGCATCAACGAGGACACCACGACCCCGGTCTTCTCGCCCTATTCCGGCCGCGTGACGCGCCTGATCGCCAAGCCGGGCGACCATGTCGAGCGCGGCGCCCCCCTGTTCGCCGTCGAGGCCAACGAATTCGTCCAGGGCCAGAACGATCTCGTGACGGCCGTCGCCGGTGTCGAAAAGGCGCGGTCGAAGCTCGGCCTCGCCCAGAATTTCGAGAAGCGCCAGAAGGAACTGCTGTCGATCCGCGGCGGCTCGCTGAAGGACCTCGAACAGGCCCAGTCCGACCTCGTCGCGGCGCAGGGCGACCTGCGCTCCTCCGAGATCGCGCTGGCCGCCGTGCGCAACCGCCTGCGCATCCTCGGCCGCACCGACGCCGAGATCGACGCCCTGGAGAAGGTCGACCATATCGGCGCGGAAACCATCGTGACGGCGCCGATCGCCGGCACCGTGATCCAGCGCAAGGTCGGCCTCGGCCAGTACATCAACGCCGGCGCCACCGACCCCGTGTTCAACATCGGCGACCTGTCGAAGGTCTGGCTGATCGCCAACGTCCGCGAGTCCGACGCCCCCAAGATGAAGGTCGGCGCGCCGGTCGAGGTTTCCGTGCTCGCCCACCCCGGCCGCACCTTCAATGCCAAGCTTGCCTATGTCGCGCCGTCGCTCGACCCCAATTCACGCCGCCTGCCGGTGCGCGCCGAGATCGTGAACGCCGATCGCGAACTGCTGCCCGAGATGTTCGCCAGTTTCCGCATCGTCACGGGTGAGCCCACGACCAACCCCGCCGTCCCCCAGGAAGCCGTCGTCTATGAAGGCGCCAACGCGCGCGTCTGGGTGACCCGTCCGCAGGACAAGTCCGTCGTTTCGCGCCCGGTCGAAGTCGGCATGACCTCGAACGGCATGGTTGAGGTCAAGAAGGGCCTGGCCGTGGGCGAGAACGTCGTGACCAGCGGAACGCTCTTCATCGATCGCGCCGCCAAGCGCGACTGACGGCCCGCCGCGTTCGCGCGGCCCGGCCTTCCTCAACACGACGGTCGTCTCATGCAGTCTCTTGTCGCCGCCGCCCTCAAGCAGCGAATCCTCGTTGTCATCCTGAGCGTGGTGCTCTCGATCGCCGGCCTGTTCGCCTACGCACGGCTGAACATCGAGGCCTATCCCGATCCGGTGCCGCCGCTGGTCGACATCATCACGCAGAATCCCGGCCAGTCGTCGGAAGAGATCGAGCGCTACATCACGATCCCGATCGAGGTCCAGATGGCGGGCTTGCCCTACATCCAGGCCATCCGGACGGTGTCGCTGTTCGGACTTTCCGACGTGAAGGTGCAGTTCACCTACGACGTGACCTACCAGCAGGCGTCGCAGATGGTGATCAACCGCCTGTCGCAGCTCGGGCCGCTACCCAATGGCGCCCAGCCCACCCTGTCGCCCACCAGCCCGATCGGTGAAGTCTTCCGCTACCGCATCGTCGGCCCGCCGGGCTATTCGGTGGCCGACCTCAAGACGCTGCAGGACTGGGTGCTGGAGCGCCGGCTGAAGGCGATCCCGGGCGTCGTCGACGTCACCGGCTGGGGCGGCAAAACCAAGACCTACGACATCACGGTCAACCTCGACCGGCTGATGGCCTACGGGCTCACCCTGAAGCAGGTACTCGACGGACTGAACAACGCCAACGTCAACGTCGGCGCCAACACCGTGAACATCGGCTCGCAGTCGGCGATCGTGCGCAGCGTCGGCCAGATCCGTTCGATGGACGACATCCGCAACACCATGCTGACCGTGCGCGACGGCGCGCCGGTGCTGGTCTCCGATGTCGCCGACGTGACCGTGGGCAACCAGCCCAGGCTCGGCATCGCCGGCCAGAACGACGACGACGACATCGTGCAGGGCATCGTGCTGATGCGGCGCGGTGCGGAGACCATGCCGACCCTGACCGGCGTGCTGGCCGAGGTCGACAAGATCAACAGCGGCGGCATCCTGCCGCCCGGCGTGCGCATCGAGCGCATCTACGACCGCAGCTCGCTCGTCAACATCACGACCCATACCGTGTTGCACAACATGATCGTGGGCGTCTGCCTCATCTTCCTGATCCAGTGGCTGTTCCTCGGCGACCTGCGCAGCGCGCTGATCGTCTCCGCCACCATTCCGTTCGCGTTGCTGTTTGCGGTGGTCGTTCTGGTGCTGAGCGGCGAATCGGCGAACCTGCTGTCGATGGGTGCGATCGACTTCGGCATCATCGTCGACGCCACCGTCATCATGGTCGAGAACATCTTCCGGCATCTCTCGGAGGGCGACCACAAGAGCGGTCCGCAGCGACGCGCGCCGGACGGCCTCACTGGCAAGCTGGCGACGATCTTCAATGCCTCGACCGAGGTCACCAAGGCGATCTTCTTCGCCGCCACCATCATCATCGCGGGATTCCTGCCGCTGTTCACCCTGTCGGGCGTCGAAGGCCACATCTTCGGACCGATGGCGCGAACTTATGCTTACGCACTACTGGGCGGCCTGATCGCCACGTTCACCGTGTCGCCCGCGCTCTCCGCCCTGCTGCTGCCCGACAAGATGGCGCATGTCGAGACACGTGCCGTGCGGATCCTGCGCCGCGGCTACGAGAAACTGCGAAACCTGGCGATGGCCAGCCGCAAGGCGACGGTCGCGGCCGGCCTGGGCGCGCTGGCGCTGGCCGGCCTGGCCGGCAGCTCGATCGGCCTGGAATTCCTGCCCAAGCTCGAGGAAGGCAACATGTGGATCCGCGCCGTCATGCCGGCGTCGATCTCGCTGGAAGCCGGCAACGACTACGCCAACCGCATGCGCAAGCTGATCAAGAGCTTCCCCGAAGCCGAGACCGTGATCTCCCAGCACGGCCGTCCCGACGACGGCACTGACTCGACCGGCTTCTTCAACGCCGAGTTCTTCGTGCCGCTGCGCCCCATGGACCAGTGGCGCAAGGGTCTCGACAAGGAAGCGCTGATCGCGGAGATCGACAGCGCTCTCGAGAAGGCATTCCCCGGCGTCGAATTCACCTTCTCCCAGTACATCCAGGACAACGTCCAGGAAGCGGCCTCCGGCGTGAAGGGCGAGAATTCGGTCAAGATCTCCGGCAACGACCTCGAGACGCTGGCCACGCTCGGCAACGAGATCAAGGCGGTCCTCGCCACCGTGCCCGGCATCACCGACCTCGCCGTGTCGGCGTCGCTCGGCCAGCCGACCATCCGCATCGACATCGACCGCGCGAAGGCCGCGCGCTACGGGCTGGCGCCGGGCGACATCAACGCGACCGTCCAGGCGGCGATCGGCGGACAGGCGGCAGGCGACGTCTACGAGAGCGGCAGCGATCGCCATTTCCCGATGGTCGTCCGCCTGGCGCCGCGCTATCGCGGGAACCTCGATGCGATCAGCCGCATCCCGATCGGCGTCCAGGGCACGAACGGCGTCACCCAGGTGCCGTTGAGCGAAGTCGCCAAGGTCGAGCTGGTCTCGGGCGCCTACTACATCTATCGCGAACAGCAGGAACGCTACGTCCCGGTGAAGTTCAGCGTCCGCGGCCGCGACCTCGGCAGCGCCATCCTGGAGGCGCAGGAGCGCGTCGCGGAGAAGGTGAAGATCCCGGGCGGCTACCGCATCGAATGGGTCGGCGAATTCGGCAACCTGAAGAACGCGTTGCAGCGGCTGGCCATCGCCGTGCCGATCGCCATCGGCCTGATCGGCCTGCTGCTCTACATGAGCTTCGGCTCGTTCCGCGACACGCTGCTGGCCGCCAGCGCAATCCCGATGGCGCTGATCGGCGGCATCCTGGGCCTCTGGGTGGCCGACATGTCGTTCAGCATCTCGGCCGCCATCGGCTTCGTGGCCTTGTTCGGCATCGCTGCCATGAATGGCATCATGGTGTTGAGCTGCTACAACAGGTTGATCGACGATGGGCGCGACCGCGAGACGGCTCTTTATGAAACCTGTGACGTGCAGATGCGCCCCGTTCTGATGACCTGCATTGCCGCCGCCGTCGGCCTGCTGCCCGCCGCCTTCTCGACGGCGATCGGCAGCCAGGTCCAGCGGCCCCTCGCCATCGTCGTCGTGGGTGGCACGCTGCTCGCGCCGCTGCTCTTCCTTACGGTACTGCCGGCGACCATCGCGCTGTTCTCGCGCCGCCGTGCGCCGGTGCCGGCGTCCCACGCTCACGATACAGTCGCGGAGGCAACATGATGCGACGCTCCCTGATCGCGGCGCTGCCGCTCCTGGCGGCAGGCGCCCTCGCCGGCTGCACCGTCGGCCCCGACTTCGAATCTCCCGAGGGGCCGAAGGCCGCGACCTACGTTCCCGACCAGAAGAGCAACCTGGTCGCCGCCGGCATTCCGGGCGGCGAGGCGCAGCGTATCGTGCAGAGCATGGACATCCCCGGCCAGTGGTGGGGCGTGTTCCAGTCGCCGCAGCTCAACAGCCTGATCGAGCGGTCGCTGCGCGCCAATCCCGACATCAAGGCCGCCATTGCCGGCCTGCGGGTTGCCCAGCAGAATGCCCGGGCGCAGCGGGCGACGATGTTCCCGACGGTCTCGGGCAGCTTCAGCGCCACGCAGAACCAGACCCCCGACACCCTGCAATCCGCCACGGCCGACCAGCAGCCGATCTATGGCCTGTTCGTCGCGGGCCTTCAGATCACCTACGCGCTCGACCTGTGGGGCGGCAATCGCCGCCAGATCGAATCGATGGACGCGCTGGCCGAGGCGCAGTGCTTCCAGCTCGAGGGCGCCTATCTGTCGCTGGCCTCGAACGTCGTCGCCGCCGCCATCGTCGAGGCGTCGCTGCGCGGCCAGGTCGAGGCGACCAAACGCATCATCGCTGCCCAGCGAGACACGCTCGGCATCCTGACGCGGCAGTCGGGCCTCGGCGCCATTCCCGGCGCCGACGTCGCCACCCAGCAGGCAGCTCTCGCGCAGGCGGAGTCCACGCTGCCACCGCTCGAAAAGGCGCTGGCCCAGCAGCGGAACCTGCTGACCACGCTGACCGGCCGACTGCCCAGCGATCAGGTCTCCGAGCGTTTCGAGCTCACCGACCTCAAGCTGCCGGCCGAACTCCCGCTCACCCTGCCCTCTCAGCTCGTCGAGCAGCGGCCCGACATCCGCGCCGCCGAAGCCAACTTGCATGCTGCCAGCGCACAGGTCGGTGTCGCGATCGCCAACCAGCTGCCGCAGGTCACCCTGGGCTTCGGGATGAACTCCAGCGCGCTGACGCTCGGCACACTGTTCATGCCGGGCCTGGCCGGCGCCACCACCGGCGCCAGCGCCCTGCAGACGCTGATCGATGGCGGCGCGCTCGCGGCCAAGAAGCGGTCGGCGGTCGCAGCGCTCGAGCAGGCCGATGCCCAGTACCAGTCGATCGTACTCACCGCGTACCGCAACGTGGCCGACACGCTGAACGCGCTCGAATACGACGCGCTCGCGCTGAAGTCCGCCGTCGAGGCCGAACGGGCCGCCGCCACCGCGCTCAACATCGCGCGCCGCCGGCTCGAACTCGGCGATACGACCTATGTGTTCGTCCTGATTGCCGAGCTGACCTACCAGCAGACGCTGCTTACCCGCGTCCAGGCGCAGGCGGCGCGCCTGACCAACACCGCTGTGCTGTTCCAGGCGCTGGGCGGCGGCTGGTGGAACCGCGACGGCGGCGGCAGCAGCCCGGGCAACGGCCGCTCGCGCTGCAAGCCGCCGGCCTCGCCCTGGTCCATCTCCTCGAACACCCAGCGCTGATACGGCAGCCCGGGCGCGATGTCGCGCATGGCCACCGGGGAACAATCCATCCCGATAGCGTCGTCGAAAGCCGGCGTCCTGCTCTCGGCGTTCATCCTGTCCGCCGTCGTGGGATATGGCGACGTCGTCACCGGCGACCTGCGCCTCACCGCCCTCTATCTCGTCATCATCTTCGGCGCTTCGTGGCTCGCCGGCCGCTGGATCGGCGTCATTGCCGCGCTGATCGATTTCGCCTGGATGATCGGCGCCAATCCGCCGCCGCCCTTCACCGGCCCCCGCATCACCTATTACGTCGTTGAAGGCATCGGCACGGCGGCAGTGTTCCTGGCCTGCGCCATCCTGGCCGACCGGTTACGGCACAGTCTCGAACGGGAGCGGCTGCAGAATCTCAACCTGTCACGCTACGTGCCTTCCGAGCTGGCCGGCCTGCTGGCCCGCGAAGGCCTGAGCGCCGCCCATGGCCGTCGCACCAATGCCGCGATCCTGTTCATGGACATGCGCGACTTCACCGCCGCCGTGCAGACCATGGAGCCCGACGCCCTGTTCGGCTTCCTGCAGGAATATCGCACGCTGATCTCGCGCGTCGTCGAGGCCGAGGGCGGCCTCATCGACAAGTTCATCGGCGACGGCGTGCTCGTGGTCTTCGGCGCCGTGCGACCCTCGGCCGGCGACGCCGCCTCGGCAATCCGCTGCGGCGCGCGGTTGGTCGGAGCGATCGACTCCTGGAACAAGGAGCGAGCCCGCCAGGGCGAGCCGCCGGTGCGGGTCGGCGTCGGCGTGCATCATGGCGAGATCGTCATTGGCGCCATCGGCGACGCACAGCGCCTCGAATATTCCGTCGTCGGCCATGCCGTGAACGTCTGCTCGCGGATCGAACGGTTGACGAAGAAGTACGGCTCGCCGCTCCTCGTGTCGGCCGATGCCATGGCGGAAGCGACACGCAGCGGCATGTCGTTCGACGGCTGGCACGATCTGGTCGACGAGGACGTGCACGGCGTCTCGGGTATCCTGCGCCTTGCGTCGCCCGGTTTTGCACAAGAACACACGGTTGCAGAGACAGTGTACTCGCAACGCTAGTGCGTGTGCGCGACTTGTGTATAGCTCCCCTTCGAAGGCACCGCCGCTCAACGGCCTGCCATTGAGGGTCGTGGATGAATGCAATCGTCGGCGCTGCACTCCGTCAGCGCATCCTGGTATTGATTCTCGCGGCTCTGCTGATCGCCGGCGGCCTGTTCGCCTACAAGCAACTCAACATCGAGGCCTATCCCGACCCGGTGCCGCCGCTGGTCGACATCGTGACCCAGAATCCCGGCCAGTCGTCGGAAGAGATCGAGCGCTACATCACCATCCCGATGGAAGTGCAGATGGCAGGGCTTCCCTACGTGAAGTCGATCCGCTCCATCTCCCTGGTCGGCCTCAGCGACGTGAAGGTGCAGTTCACCTACGACCTGACCTATCGCGAGGCCGCCCAGCTCGTGACCAACCGGCTGGCCCAGCTCGGTCCTCTGCCCAACGGCGCGCAACCCATCATCTCGCCGACCAGCCCGATCGGAGAGATCTTCCGCTATCGCGTGACCGGTCCGAAGGGATTCAGCGTCACCGACCTCAAGACCATCCAGGACTGGATCCTGCTGCGCCGGCTGAAGGCCGTGCCCGGCGTGATCGACGTCACCACCTGGGGCGGCAAGAGCAAGACCTTCGACATCACCGTCGATCTCGACCGCCTGCAGGCCTACGGCCTCACGCTGAAACAGGTCGTCGACGGGCTGAACGGCGCGAACATCAATGTCGGCGCCAACACCGTCAATCTCGGGCCGCAATCGGCCGTGGTGCGCGCGGTCGGCCAGATCCGGTCGCTGGAGGATATCGGCCACACCATGCTGATGGTGCGCGACGGCTCGCCGGTCCTGGTGTCCGACATCGCCGACATCTCGATCGGCAACGAGCCGCGCCTGGGCGTCGCCGGTCACGACGACGATGACGATGTCGTGGAAGGCATCGTCCTGATGCGGCGCGGCGCGGAAACCATGCCGACCCTGCGCGCCGTCGAGAAGGAGGTCGAACGTATCAACGCGTCGAGCCTGCTGCCGCCCGGCGTGCGCATCGAGCGCATCTACGACCGCAGCGTCCTGGTCGAGGTGACGACCCACACGGTGCTGCACAACATGGTGATGGGCGTCTGCCTCATCTTCCTGATCCAGTGGCTGTTCCTCGGCGACCTGCGCAGCGCGCTGATCGTCTCCGCCACCATCCCCTTCGCGTTGCTGTTTGCCGTCGCCATCATCGTGCTGAACGGCGAGTCGGCGAACCTGCTGTCGATGGGCGCGATCGACTTCGGCATCATCGTCGATGCCACCGTCATCATGGTCGAGAACATCTTCCGCCATCTCGCGGAGGCCAGCCATGCGCCGGGCAGGCGACGACTGAGGCAGGAACCCGAAGGCCTCACCGGCAAGCTGTTCACGATCTACGAAGCCTCGGGCGAAGTGACCAAGGCGATCTTCTTCTCCGCCACCATCATCATCGCGGGCTTCCTGCCGCTGTTCACCCTGTCGGGCGTCGAGGGTCGCATCTTCGGACCGATGGCGCAGACCTACGCCTACGCGCTGGCGGGCGGCCTGCTGGCCACCTTCACCGTGTCACCCGCGCTCTCGGCGCTGCTGCTGCCGAACAAGGTCTCCGAGACCGAGACCTTCCTCGTGCGCGGACTGCGCCGTCTGTATCGCCAGGCCTATTCGCTGGCGTTGGCCTGGCGCCACGTCATGCTGGCCGTCGGCCTCGGCGTGCTGGTGACGGCGGGCTTCGCCGCCAGCACCGTCGGCCTCGAGTTCCTGCCGAAGCTGGAGGAAGGCAACATCTGGATGCGCGCGGCGCTGCCACCCTCGGTCTCGCTCGACGAGGGCAACGGCTACGTCAACCGCATGCGCAAGCTGGTGAAGAGCTTTCCCGAAGTCGAGACGGTGATCTCCCAGCACGGACGGCCCGACGACGGCACCGATCCGGACGGCTTCTCCAACGCCGAGTTCTTCGTGCCGCTGAAGCCGGCCGACAAGTGGCGCAAGGGGCTGGAGAAACCCGACCTCATCAACGAAATGGCCGACGCGCTGCGCAAGGGTTTCCCCGGCGTCACTTTCGCCTTTTCGCAGTACATCCAGGACAACGTCCAGGAGGCGGCCTCCGGCATCGATGCCGAGAACGCCATCAAGATCTCCGGCCCCGACCTCACGACCTTGCGCAAGATCGCCGTCGACATCCGCCGCGTGCTGGAACGGGTGCCGGGCATCACCGACATCCAGGTGCCGCCGCTGCTCGGCCAGCCCACCATCCGCATCGACATCGATCGCGCCAAGGCCGCGCGTTACGGCCTGTCGCCGGGCGACATCAACTCCACGATCCAGGCGGCGATCGGCGGCCAGGCGGCGGGTGATCTCTACGAGGAAGGCAGCGACCGCCACTTCCCGCTGCTCGTCAGGCTGGCGCCGCGCTATCGCCAGGACATGGACGCGATCCGTCGCATCGCCATCGGCACGCCCGGTCCCAACGGCACGGTCGTGCAGGTCCCGCTGGGCGAGATCGCGACGGTGAAGCTCGCGACGGGCGCCTTCTACATCTATCGCGAACAGCAGGAACGCTACATCCCGGTGAAGTTCAGCGTGCGTGGCCGCGATCTCGGCGGCGCGGTCCTGGAGGCCCAGCAGAAAGTGGCCGAACAGGTGCAATTGCCGAGCGGCTATCGCCTCGACTGGGCCGGCGACTTCGTGAACTTCGAGAGCGCCATCGCGCGGCTTGCCATCGCGGTGCCGATCGCCATCGGGCTGATCCTGCTGCTGCTCTATGTGAGCTTCGGCTCGCTGACCGACACGCTGCTCGCGGGCGCGGCCATGCCGCTGGCGCTGTCGGGCGGCATCATCGCGCTGTGGCTGGCCGACATGTCGTTCAGCATTTCCGCCGCCATCGGCTTCGTCGCCCTGTTCGGCATCGCGGCCATGAACGGCATCATGGTGGTGAGCTGCTTCAACCGCCTTGTGGCCGCGGGTGTCGAACGCGAGCAGGCACTGCGCGAAACCTGCGAACAGCAGATGCGCCCCGTCCTGATGACCTGCGTCGCCGCCGCCGTCGGCCTGCTGCCCGCCGCCTTCTCGACGGCGATTGGCAGCCAGGTCCAACGGCCCCTCGCCATCGTCGTCGTGGGCGGCACTCTGCTGGCACCCTTCCTGTTCCTGACGGTGCTGCCAGCCGCGATCGGTGTGTTCTCGCGCCGCCGGGTCGCAGCGCCCGCAGCCCAGGGCGATCTCGGACGTGACACCGCCTTGACCGAAGCCTGAGGCCCCTCGAAAAGAGGCGATGCCCTCTCCCGACGAATTGATCGATCTCGGCGACCGCCGCCTGCGCGTGCGCCGGCTGGCGCCCGCACACGATGACGGATTCGACCGCACGGTGCTGGTCTTCCTGCACGAAGGGCTGGGCTGCATCGAGATGTGGCGCGATTTCCCGCAAAGACTCTGCGACGCCACGCGCTGCACCGGCATCGTCTACGACCGCACCGGCTATGGCGGGTCGAGCGCATGGCCGTCCGATCCCGGCGTCCGCTACATGGAGATCGAGGCCGATCTCGTCCTGCCGCGCCTGCTGGCCACGCTCGGGGTCGAGGATTGCGTGCTGGTCGGCCACAGCGACGGCGGCACGATCGCGCTGAACTACGCCGCCACCGATCCCGAACCCCTGCGCGCGGTGGTGACCCTGGCGGCACACGCGATCAACGAACCGATCTGCGTCGAGGCCATCGCCAAGGCCCGCGCGGCATTCGCCACGGGCGACCTGCGCCAGAAGCTCGCCAAGTATCACGGCGCCAATGTCGACGGCGCCTTCCATCTCTGGGCCGATGCCTGGGTGGCACCAGGCTTCGAGCCGATGGACGCCAACGGCCGGCTACCCGGCGTCGCGGTGCCGGTACAGGCGATCCAGGGCGAGGACGACGAATACGGCACCGAGCTTCAGCTCGGCATCATCGCCGGCAAAGTCGGCGGCTATTGCGAGACGCGGCTGGTGCCGGACTGCGGCCACAGCCCGCACCTGCAGCAGCCCGCCTATACGCTGTCGGAAATCACCCGTTTCGTGTCGCCGCTGGCACTGGCCGGCTGACCAGCGCCTAGGGCCGCTTCAGCTCGCTGGACGCGGCCCAGTTCAGCTCGGACGTGGTCGGGCAGCGCGCCTGGGCCAGCTGGAACTGCTCGCGCGCCTTCTGCTTGTCGCCGCGGCGGACCGCATCCATGCCGATGAAGAAGGCCGCCGGGCACTTGCCATTGGTGCGCTTGGCCGCGTCGTCGGATTCGGCGGCCACTTCGAGTTCGCCGGCCGTGCCCTTGCCGATCAGGAAGCGGATGATCGGACCCGGCCATTCGTTGAGGCTCTCCGCCCCGGCATCGCGGGTGAGCGCCGCCCGGGCGTCGCGCTTGGCGCGGACCTGCGACGCGTAGCGCCACAGCAGCGGCGCCTGCTTGGACTTGAATGTGGGACGGCCCGCCAGGGTCGATTCGAAATCGTCGGCGGCCTGCGAATAGTTGCCGAGATTGAAATTGGCCTGGCCCCGGTAGAACAGCGCCGACGAGCGCTCGCCCGGGGTCTGGGCGCCAGCCAGGGCGTTATCGAGCAGGCCCAGCGCCCGCTGGAAGTCAGCGATCTGCATATAGACCTGCGCCTGGGCGATCAGTAGCGAGGGATCGCCGGGCTTGCGCTGCAGCGCGCTGTCCAGGGTGCGCAGCGCCGCCGCCCGGTCGCCGCCACCCGCCAGACCGGGCATCGTGGTCGACAGCACGACCTGCCAATTGGCCGGCAGGACCTTGCCCATCTCGGCAATGTCCTTCTGGCTATCGGCCTCACGGCCCAGCCGGCTGAGCTGGAAGGCGCGGATGCTGAGATAGATCGAGCGGTCGAAGGCCGAGAGCTGCGAGGCCGACAGGATCTTGTTCAGCGATTCGAGCGAACCCGGGCCGCTGCCGCCTGGAGCGGCGGGCGCGGCAGGGCTCGACGAACCGCCTGACGAGAATTCGCGTGCCGACGGGTCCCAGGATTCAGTCGCATTGCGCTGCGCCGACGCCTCGCCCGCGAGGGCGAGAAACGACGCAAAAGCTGCAAATACATGAACAATTTGGCGTCTCATGCGCCCAATCTGGCATAACAGCCGCAAAGCCGCATCCGCCGATTGCCTGTGGGGGTTCATGCCCCTATTTTGCCCCACATCCGCAGAGACCGACCCTTCAGGAGTAAAGATATGGCCGCCGCCCATCCCAACAGCTTCAAAGCCCGCAAGACGCTGAAGGTCGGGAGCCGCAGCTACACTTATTTCAGCCTGAAGGCGGTTGAAAAGGAAGTCGGCGACCTCTCCCGCCTGCCCTTCTCCCTCCGCGTCCTGATGGAAAATCTTCTCCGCAACGAGGATGGCACCAGCGTCAAGAAGACGGACATCTCGGCCTTCGGCGAATGGCTGAAGAACGGTGGCCGCTCGGCCAAGGAAATCAACTTCCGCCCCGCCCGCGTGCTGATGCAGGACTTCACCGGCGTCCCGGCCGTGGTCGACCTCGCCGCCATGCGCGACGCCATGAGCAAGCTCGGCGGCGACCCCAAGAAGATCAACCCGCTGGTCCCCGTCGACCTGGTCATCGACCACTCGGTGATCGTCGACAATTTCGGCAATTCGAGCGCCTTCGGCGCCAACGTGAAGCTCGAGTACGAGCGTAACCTCGAGCGCTACCAGTTCCTGCGCTGGGGCTCGATGGCGTTCGACAATTTCCGCGTCGTGCCGCCGGGCACCGGCATCTGCCACCAGGTCAACCTCGAGTACCTGGCCCAGGTCGTGTGGACCAAGAAGGAAGGCAAGGAGACGATCGCCTATCCCGACACGCTGGTCGGCACCGACTCGCACACCACGATGGTGAACGGCCTGGCCGTGCTGGGCTGGGGCGTCGGCGGCATCGAGGCCGAGGCCGCCATGCTCGGCCAGCCGCAGCCGATGGTCATTCCCGACGTGGTGGGCTTCAAGCTCACCGGCAAGCTGAAGGAAGGCGCGACCGCGACCGACCTGGTGCTCACCGTCACGCAGATGCTGCGCAAGAAGGGCGTGGTGAACAAGTTCGTCGAATTCTACGGCGAGGGCCTCGAGGACCTGCCACTGGCCAACCGCGCGACCATCGCCAACATGGCCCCGGAATACGGCGCGACCTGCGGCTTCTTCCCGATCGACGAGATCACGCTGGGCTTCCTCAAGACCACCAACCGTGGCCAGGCCGCCAAGCTCACCGAGGCCTATGCCAAGAAGCAGGGCCTGTGGCGCTCCAAGAAGTCGCCGGAGCCGATCTTCACCGACACGCTGTCGCTCGACCTCGGCGACGTCGTGCCGAGCATGGCGGGCCCGAAGCGCCCGCAGGACCGCGTGCCGCTGGCCGAAGCCGCCCACCAGTTCGTCGCGAACATGGAGAAGGAGTTCGACCGCAAGGACGACGGCAAGCGCATCGCCTGCGAGGGCACCGACTATGACCTCGGCCACGGCGACGTGGTGATCGCGGCCATCACCTCCTGCACCAACACCTCGAACCCCTACGTCATGCTGGGCGCCGGCCTGATCGCGCGCAACGCGGTGAAGCTCGGCCTCAAGGTCAAGCCGTGGGTGAAGACCTCGCTGGCCCCGGGCTCGCAGGTCGTGACCGAATACTTCGAAGCCTCGGGCCTGCAGAAGGACCTGAACAAGATCGGCTTCAACCTCGTGGGCTACGGCTGCACGAGCTGCATCGGCAACTCCGGCCCGCTGCCCGATCCGGTCACCAAGGCGATCGGCGACGGCGACCTGGTCGTGAGCTCGGTCCTCTCGGGCAATCGCAACTTCGAGGGTCGCGTCAATCCGCTGACCCGCGCCAACTACCTCGCCTCGCCGATGCTGGTGGTGATCTACGCGCTGGCCGGTTCGATGAAGATCGACATCACCAAGGATCCGATCGGCGTCGGCAAGGGCGGCAAGCCGGTCTACCTGAAGGACCTCTGGCCCTCGAACATGGAAGTCGCCAAGACCGTCGACAAGTTCGTGACGGCCAAGGCCTTCAAGAAGCGCTACGCCAACGTCTTCGAGGGCGACCGGTTCTGGCGCGGCATCAAGACCAAGCCCAGCCTGACCTATACCTGGGACGACAACTCGACCTACGTGCGCAACCCGCCGTACTTCGAGGGCATGCAGGCGACGCCGGGCGCGCTCAGCAACATCAAGGGCGCCCGCCCGCTCGGCCAGTTCGGCGACTCGATCACGACCGACCACATCTCGCCGGCCGGTTCGATCAAGAAGGACAGCCCCGCCGGCTCGTACCTGATGGAACACGACGTCCAGCCGAAGGACTTCAACCAGTACGGCACGCGTCGCGGCAATCACGAGGTGATGATGCGCGGCACCTTCGCCAACATCCGCCTCAAGAACGAGATGGTCCCGGGCATCGAGGGTGGCTACACCCACCACTTCACGACAGACCAGCCCGAGCCGATCTACGACGTGGCGATGCGCTACAAGAAGGAGCACACGCCGCAGGTCCTGATCGCCGGCAAGGAATACGGCACCGGCTCGTCGCGCGACTGGGCGGCGAAGGGCGTGAACCTGCTGGGCGTCAAGGCCGTCGTCTGCGAGACCTTCGAGCGCATCCATCGCTCGAACCTGGTCGGCATGGGCGTGCTGCCGCTGCAGTTCAAGGACGGCATGACGCGCAAGACGCTGAACCTCACGGGCCGCGAGACCTATGACGTGAGCGGCATCGACGGCGAGCTGAAGCCCGGCATGGACGTGCCGCTGACCATCCATCGTCCCGACGGCGCGTCGGAGACCATCATGCTGACCTGCCGCATCGATACCGCGGAAGAGGTCGGCTACTTCAAGAACGGTGGCGTGCTGCACTACGTGCTGCGCAACCTGGCCCACGCGGCCTGACGCCGGCGGACACGGGACCCATGGCGGCGGGGCTACCAGGCCATGCCGTCGCCATGGCCCGCAACAACATCTGGGCGAACCACCGGCTGCTCAACGCCTGCAAGGCGCTGACGCCGGAAGAGTTCGCCGCCCCGCGCACGAGCTTCTTTCCCTCGCTGCGCGCCACGCTCAATCACATCCTCTGGGTCGATCGCTATTACATCGACGCGCTCGAACGCGACCCGACGGTGTTGAAGCGCTATCACGACCCGATTCCGGATTACCCTGACGCCGCGTCGCTCTACGACCAGCAGATCGCGAGCGACCGCAGGCTGCTCGCCTTCTGCGAGCGCCAGACCGAGGAGAGCCTGGCCGAGGGCCTGTCGCTGCCGCGCCCCAACCGGACGCCACCGCCCTCCAGCGTCATCTCGATCCTCGAACATCTCTTCCAGCACCAGACACATCATCGCGGCCAGGCGCACGCCATGCTGGCCGGCACGCCGGTGAAGCCGCCGCAGCTCGACGAGTTCTTCCTCGCGGGCGAGCAGCATCTGCGGCGCGATGAGTTGCTGGCGCTGGGCCTCGAACCGAGCTGATGCGCCCGCGCTCTTCCTTCGCCGGAGCGGCCATCGAGGTGAGCGATCTCGCGCGCTCCGTGGCTTTCCATCGCCTGTGGCTGCCGATGCTGGGCTTCCATCGCGTCTGGACCAGTCCCGACCGGGTGATGTGGTCGCGCGGCTACGATCACTTCGTGATGCGCCAGGCCAAGGACGGCATCTCCTACGGACCGGGCGCGCTGTGGCTCGCCGTCTCGGCCGAGAGCCGCGGCCAGGTCGACCAGGTCTTCGCCGAATTGCGCGACGCCGGCGCCGAGATCATCCAGCGGCCGCAGGAACTCGACTATCTCGCACCCGGTTATTACTCGGTGGGCTTCCGCGATCCCGACGGCGTGCCCATCGAGGTCATGCACCGCTGGGAAGACCTGCCCGACGTTCCCGACGCCGAGCAGGTGCGCGTGCCCGGCCACGGCGTCAGTCTCGGCGGCTACTTCTTCAAGCCGCAGGCCGGCCAGCCGCCCTATCCAGCGCTGATCCTGCTGCATGGTTTCGCCGGCCATGCCCACAACATGGTGGGCCTCGCACGCGCCGCGGCGAACAACGGCTACGCGGCACTGGCTCTGTCGCTGCGCGGCTGGCTGGGCTCCGAAGGCGAGAACGACCAGGGCCTGCGCCAGCCGCTCGACGTGCTGGCCGCCATCGACTGGCTGGCCAAGCGCCCGCTGGTCGATCGCGATCGCATCGCGCTGGTCGGCGCCTCGATGGGCGGACAGGTGGCGCTGCTCGCCGCCGCGCACAAGCCGCCGGTGCGTGCCGTCGCCGCCTTCTTCGCGCCCACCGATCTCGCGCGCTGGCGCGAAGCCAATCCGTTCATGCGCGACTATCTCGACGATCTCTGCGGCCCCGAGGGCCTGCCGGTGCGCTCGCCGATCCTGCGGGTCGCGCAGATCGACGCGCCGGTCCTGCTGCTGCACGGCGATCGCGACGAGAACGTGCCGGTCGAGCAGTCGCTCGCCATGGCCGAAGCGCTGCGGGCCCATGGCAAGGATGCCGAGGCCGTCGTGGTGCCCGGCGCCACCCATTATTTCACCGAGCAGCAGAACGCCGCCGCGCGGCGCACGCTGTTCGACTTCCTGCGTCGTCATCTCACCCGGAGCTAGCGTCCATGCGCGTGTCAGAAGCCGTCAATTCCCGCCGCTCCATGCGCGTCTTCAAGCCCGATCCAGTGGCCAAGGCCGACGTCGAATGGATCATCGAGAATGCCAACCGCTCGGCTTCGAACGGCAACCTGCAGCCGTGGAAGCTCTACGTGACCATGGGCGCGGCGCGGAAGCGGCTGTCGGCGGCGATCCTGAAGGCGATGGATGACGGCGATAACGGCCCGGGCGCAGAATACAATGTCTACCCGCAGGAAATGACGCCAGTCTACGACGCGCGCCGCAAGCTGGTCGGCAAGCAGCTCTATACCCTGCTCGGCGTGCCGCGTGGCGACGCGGCCGGCATGCTGAAGCAGTTCCGCAAGAACTACGAGTTCTTCGACGCACCGGTCGGCATGATCCTCACCGTCGAGAAGCGCATGGGCAACGGCCAGTGGATCGACTGCGGCATCTTCCTCGACCAGCTCATGCTGCTGGCCCGCGAGAAGGACCTGCACACCTGCCCGCAGGCCGCGTTCAGCCGCTACCAGCACGTGGTGCGGCGCGAGCTCAACATCCCCGACGACCAGACCGTGATCTGCGGCCTGGCGCTGGGCTACGCCGATCCCGACGTGGTGCCCAACAGCCTGATCACCGAGCGGGCGCCGATCGGTGATTTCACGACCTGGATCGCGGAGTGACGCCCAAAGTCGAATTGCCGAGCCCGCCGGGCACACGCTAAAACGCAGGTAATTCAGGGCATAAAGCCGAACGCCGGAGGAAGAGCCATGGCCGATGAGGTGATCGCCGTCAGCGCCGAGTGGGCCAAGCGCGCCTATGTCGACGATGCCAAGTACAAGGCGATGTACGAGGCTTCGATCAAGGATCCCGCCAAGTTCTGGGACGAGCACGGCAAGCGGGTCGACTGGATCAAGCCCTACACGCCGGCTGCCGTGCGCGACGTCGACTATAATGGCGACGTCCGCATCCGCTGGTTCCACGACGGCGTGCTGAACGTCTCGGCCAACTGCGTCGATCGTCACCTCGCCAAGCGCGCCGACCAGACCGCCATCATCTGGGAAGGCGATGATCCGTCGAAGTCGAAGAAGATTACCTACCGCGAGCTGCACGGCGAAGTCTGCCGCATGGCCAACGCGTTGAAGGAACTCGGCGTCAAGAAGGGCGACCGGGTCACCATCTACCTGCCGATGATCCCCGAGGCGGCCTACGCGATGCTGGCCTGCACGCGCATCGGCGCCATCCATTCGGTCGTGTTCGGCGGCTTCTCGCCCGACAGTCTCGCCAACCGCCTGGTCGACTGCGACAGCAACGTCGTGATCACCGCCGACGAGGGCCTGCGCGCCGGCAAGCACGTGCCGCTGAAGGCCAATTGCGACGAGGCGCTGAAGAAGGCGCCGGGCGTGAAGAAGGTGCTGGTGGTGAAGCACACCGGTGGCAAGGTCGGCTGGGATGCCGGCCGCGACGTGTGGTGGCATGAGATCGCCGCCAAGGTGCCGGCCGACTGCGCGCCGGAGCCGATGGGCGCGGAGGATCCGCTGTTCATCCTCTATACGTCAGGCTCGACCGGCAAGCCGAAGGGCGTGCTGCACACGACCGGCGGCTACATCGTCTTCGCGTCGATGACGCATCAGTACGTGTTCGATTATCATGACGGCGACGTCTACTGGTGCACCGCCGACGTGGGCTGGGTGACCGGCCACAGCTACATCCTCTACGGACCGCTGGCGAACGGCGCCACGACCCTGATGTTCGAGGGCGTGCCCAACTATCCCGATTCCAGCCGCTTCTGGCAGGTGATCGACAAGCATCAGGTGAACATTTTCTACACCGCGCCCACGGCCATCCGCGCGCTGATGCGCGAGGGCGAGGCGCCGGTGAAGAAGACGAGCCGTAAGAGCCTGCGCCTGCTGGGTTCGGTCGGCGAGCCGATCAATCCCGAGGCCTGGCTCTGGTATCACCGCGTCGTGGGCGACAGCCGTTGCCCGATCGTCGACACCTGGTGGCAGACCGAGACCGGCGGCATCCTGATCACGCCATTGCCCGGCGCCACGGCACTGAAGCCCGGCTCGGCGACCAAGCCGTTCTTCGGCGTGCAGCCGGTGATGGTCGATGCCGAAGGCAAGGAGCTGCAAGGCGCCTGCACCGGCAATCTCTGCCTGATCAATTCGTGGCCCGGCCAGATGCGCTCGGTCTATGGCGATCACCAACGCTTCATCGAGACCTACTTCAAGACCTATCCGGGCAAGTACTTCACCGGCGACGGCGCGCGTCGCGACGAGGACGGCTACTACTGGATCACCGGCAGGGTCGACGACGTGATCAACGTCTCGGGTCATCGCATCGGCACCGCCGAGGTCGAGAGCGCGCTGGTCGCCAACACCAAGGTGGCCGAGGCTGCCGTGGTGGGCTTCCCGCACGACATCAAGGGCCAGGGCATCTATGCCTACGTGACCTTGAAGGCCGGCGAGCAGTCCTCCGAGGAACTGCGCAAGGAACTGGTCGCCTGGGTGCGCAAGGAGATCGGCCCAATCGCCACGCCCGACGTCATCCAGTGGGCGCCCGGCCTGCCCAAGACGCGCTCGGGCAAGATCATGCGCCGCATCCTGCGCAAGATCGCCGAGAACGACTTCAGCAACCTGGGCGACACGTCCACCCTCGCCGACCCGATGGTGGTCGACGATCTCGTCAAGAACCGCGGCAAGTAAGGAACCCGATGGCCAACCCGACGATCACCCAGCTCGCCGCGGACCTGGCCGCCGGCCGCACCACCTCGACGAAGCTCACCGAAGAGGCCTTCGCCCGGATCGAGGATCCCAAGGGCGAGGGCAGCCGCGTCTTCGTGAAGGCCTGGAAGGACCAGGCGATGGCCGCCGCGCAGGCGAGTGACACGATGCGCAAGGCGGGCCTCGTGCCCTCGCCGCTTGCCGGCATCCCGGTCTCGATCAAGAACCTGTGCGACGTCGCAGGCGAGACGACGCTGTCGGGCTCGAAGGCGCTCGACGACGCCAAGCCCGCCACGGAGGATGCACCCGTCGTGGCGCGCCTGCGCGCGGCCGGCGCGGTGATCGTCGGCAGCACCAACATGAGCGAATTCGCCTTCTCCGGCGTCGGCTTCAATCCGCATTACGGCACGCCGGGCAATCCGGCCGACCGCACGCGCGTGCCGGGCGGATCCTCCGCCGGCGCGGCCGTCTCGGTGGCCGACCGCATGGCCGTCGCGGCGCTGGGCACCGACACTGGCGGCTCGGTGCGCATTCCCGCCGCGGTCTGCGGCCTGGTCGGCTTCAAGCCGACGGCGCGTCGTGTGCCGATCGATGGCGTCATTCCGCTCTCGACCTCGCTCGATTCGATCGGCCCGCTCGCCAATTCGGTCGAGGACTGCGCCATCGTCGATGGCGTCTTCGCGGCCGAGCCAATCTCGGTGCCCGAAGCGGCGCCGCTCGCCGGCCTGCGCTTCGCCATCCCCAAGCACTTCGTGATGGACGACCTCGACACGACCGTCGCCAAGGCCTTCGAGCGTGCCTGCAAGGCGCTGGCTGCCAAGGGCGTGAAGATCGAGCAGATCGACCTCGCCGAACTGAACGAGCTGCCCGTCATCAACGCCAAGGGCGGCTTCG
Source organism: Reyranella sp. GW821-FHT12G01 (assembly GCF_058806575.1). Classification (NCBI taxonomy): domain Bacteria; kingdom Pseudomonadati; phylum Pseudomonadota; class Alphaproteobacteria; order Hyphomicrobiales; family Reyranellaceae; genus Reyranella; species Reyranella sp. GW821-FHT12G01. Next base: position 700,572 of record NZ_JBXAPV010000001.1, on the reverse strand, counting down.
CGGCATCGGAAGCCTATGCCTGGCACAAGGACCTGATCGCGCGCCGCGGCAAGGATTACGACCCGTTCGTCCATCCACGCATCATGCGCGGCAAGGACATGACCGCCGCCGATTACATCGAGCTGCTGGCCAAGCGCGCCGACCTCTGCCGCCGCGTCTCGGCGATCACTTCCAACTACGACGCGGTGATCATGCCGACCTGCGCCATCGTGGCGCCGACGATCGAGGAAATCTCGACGCCCGAGGGCTTCACCAAGAAGAACCTGCTGCTGCTGCGCAACACCACGGTCGGCAACTTCCTCGACCGCTGCGGCATCAGCCTCCCCTGCCACGCCAAGGGCGAGCTGCCGGTCGGCTTCATGCTGATGGGCGAGGCAATGGCCGACAAGCGCGTGCTGGCGATGGCGCGCTCCGTGGCGCCGGTCGTCGCGGGGCAGTAACAGAAAACTCCGTCGTCTCGACCGGAGCGCGCAGCGCGGAGTGGAGAGACCTTCTCTCCACCAAAAGCCGTCAAATCGTAGAGAGAAGGTCTCTCCACTACGCCGAGGTACGCTCGGCTCCGGTCGAGACGACGGGATCTCACTGATACCGGGGATCGTCCGGGCGGCGCATCTTCCAGACGTTTTCGGTGGTCGTGTATTCGCTGTAGCCCAGCCGCGCGACCGGCTTCATCGACATGATGTCGACCCGGCCGTCCTTGAGCAGGCTGTCGTCGATATGAATGCCGACGACCTGGCCCAGCACGATCGAGCCGCGCTTGGCCTCGAAGCCCGGCTCTTCCGGCAGCTCGATGGTCTTCCAGTACTTGCACTCGAGCGCGACCGGCGATTCCTTGACCCGCGGCGGCTTCACGAAGCGGCACGGTTCGGGCGTGAGACCGGCGAGCTTCATCTCGTCGATGCCGTAGGCCACCATCGCGGTGGTGATGTTCATCTTCTCGCTCATCTCCGCGGTCACCATGTTGACCACGAACTCGCCGGTCTCCTCGGCGTTCATGCGGCTGTGCTTGGTCGGCGTGTCGCCGTAGGTGCCGGTGATGGCGAAGTAGACCATCGGCGGGAACTCACCGACGCCGTTGTAGAAGCTGTAGGGCGCGAGGTTGACCCTGCCCTGGCCGTCGACTGTCGAGATCCAGCCGATCGGCCGCGGCACGATCAGCGCCTTCAACGGATCCTGCGGCAGTCCATGGTCGCGCTTCGAGGCATCGTAGAACATCGCTCTTTCCTCACCCGAATTTCACTGGTGGTGTCTGCACTGTCGGCGCGGCCGCATCAAGCAGCGCCTGCCGGTCGCCTGACCGAGGCGGATAGATGCGTTCGCGGTTTATGAGTTCCTTGGTGCGCTTGGCCGTGGCACCGCGCGAGACCAGCTTGCGGTCCCAGCCCTCGGTGTAGAGCGCACCCCACGGCCCGAGATCGAGGATCGTCGTGTACCAGCCGATTTCGAGCGGCAGCCTCTTCTCGCCCAGCAAGTCACAGACGGCGTTGTGGCCGGCGAAGCGGCCCATCGGCCGGCCGTGCTGGCAGGACATGACACAGCCATGCATCCCGTCGATCGGGAACGTGGCCACATCGCCCGCCGCGAACTCGGCGGCGAGCCCCTCGATCTTCAGTGTCGCATCGACCGGCAGGCGGCCGAGCCGGTCGCGCTCCACCGGGAAGGCCGACGTCAACGGATGGGCCCGCATGCCGGCACACCATACGACCGTCGCCGCCTCGATGCGCTCGCCACCCTGCAAGGTCGCGCCCCGTTCATCGACCGCAGCGACCGACACGCCACCGCGCATTTCGACATCCAACGCCTGCAGCGCTTCCTCGATGACCGGCACCGCCTCCGCCCCCATGTCCGAGCCGATGCGCGACGCATGATCCGCCAGGATCACGCGTGGCGAAGCAATGCCGGCGGCGCGCAGCTTGCCCGGCATTTCGGCCGCCGCCTCGATGCCGGTCAGGCCACCGCCCACGACCAGCACCGTCGAAGCATCCGCGGGTAGCTTTGCGATGTGTTCGTTGAGCCGCATCGCCGCGTCATAGGTGTCGACGTCGAACCCATACTCGGCGAGGCCGGGCACCGGCGGCCGCGCGAGCTGACTCCCCAGCGCGAAGACGAGGCGGTCGTAGCCGATCTGCCGCACCGCGCCCTCGCTCTCGTAGGAGACGATGCGGCTCGCAACGTCGATGGCCGTCACCTTGCCCTGGAGACGGAGCACACCGACCGGTGCCAGCACGCTGTCGAGCGCCACGCGCGTATCGGACAGGTCGGCCTCATAGTTGCGCACGCGGATCGAGTGCCATTCCGTGTCGTTCAGCAGCACGATCTCGAGATCGGCGCCCAGCACCTCGCGCGCGCGCGCCGCGGCCAGCGCGCTCCACAGGCCCGCGAACCCACCGCCCAGAACCAGGATCCGGCTCTTCATCACATCGGGTTGTGCGACGAGGCGTCCGGCTTGTCGAGCCGGGCCGGCAGGCCCATGTTCCGCGCCATGTCACGCACCATGAAGGCGCTGCTGGGCGTCTGGATCGCCGCCCTCGCCGTCGCCGCCGGCTGGATCGCCTGGGACGCCACCCAAGGCGGCAAGCCGTCGATCGGCGGGCCGTTCAAGCTCGTGGACCAGGACGGCCGCCCCTTCTCCAGCGACCAGCTCAAGGGCAAGCCGACCTTGATCTATTTCGGCTTCACCTATTGCCCCGACGTCTGCCCGACCTCGCTGCTGCTGATGGAAACGGCGATCGAGAAGCTGGGGCCCGATGCCGCCAAGAAGGTGAACCTGGTGTTCATCACCGTCGATCCGGAGCGCGACACGCCGGCGCTGCTGAAGGGCTATGTGCCGAACTTCGGTGCGAACTTCATCGGCCTGACCGGCACGCCGCAGCAGATCGCCGACGTCGCCAAGGCCTATCGCGTCTATTACCAGAAGGTCCCGGGCAAGGACGGCTCGCCCTATCTCATGGACCATTCGTCGATCGTCTACCTGCTCGACCGCAACGGACGCTTCGTCACCCACTTCACCCACGACGCCAAGGCCGAAACCATGGCCAACGCCGTGGGACGGTTGCTCTAAGTCATTGATTCTTCACGATTGCTGCATCGCACTATGGGCGTGACAAGCCCCCGCTTGCGCGTACAATCCGCGCCCCATGCTTTACCAAGCGTACGAATTCCAGCGCCAGCTCGCCGTTCCCATCCGGATGTGGGCCAGCGCCCTCGAGCAGGTCTATTCCAGCCCCTACAATCCCTGGGCTGAGACGTGGTTCGGCAAGTCGGTCGCCGCCAGTGCGGAGATCATGACGCGCCTGACCCAGAACTACGGCAAGCCCGCGTTCGGGCTGAAGACCACTCAGGTCGGCGACGAGACCGTTGCCGTCAACGAAGAGATCCTGCTGCGCAAGCCGTTCTGCCAGCTCCTGCATTTCCATCGCGACACCACGCGGCGCGATCCGAAGGTGCTGGTCGTGGCGCCGATGAGCGGCCACTACGCCACCCTGCTGCGCGGCACGGTCGAGGCGCTGCTGCCCGATCATGACGTGCACATCACCGACTGGATAGATGCGCGTGAAGTGCCGCTGAGCCAGGGCAACTTCGACCTCGACGACTATATCGACTACGTGGCCGAGTTCTGCCGCTACCTCGGCCCCAATGTGCATGTCATCGCCGTCTGCCAGCCGTCGGTCCCGGTGATGGGCGCCGCCGCGCTGATGGCCGAGGCCAAGGAGCCGCGTCAGCCCAAGTCGATCACCCTGATGGGCGGCCCGATCGACACGCGAGTCAGCCCCACGGTCCCCAACGACCTCGCGATGCGCAACTCGATGATGTGGTTCCGCCAGAACGTCATCTCGACAGTGCCGCTCAACTATCCGGGCGCACTGCGCCGCGTCTATCCGGGCTTCCTGCAGCTCACCTCGTTCATCAGCATGAATCTCGACCGCCATGTGAACGCGCACATGCGGCAGTTCGAGCATCTGGTGAAAGGCGACGACAGTCCGGCCGAGGCGCATCGCGCCTTCTATGACGAATATCTCGCGGTCATGGACCTGAGCGCGGAATTCTATCTCCAGACCATCGATGTCGTGTTCAAGAGCCATCTGCTGCCGCGCGGCGAGTGGGTGAGCCGCGGCCGCAAGATCGATCCATCGTTCATCGAGACCGCCTTGATGACGGTCGAGGGCGAACTCGACGATATCTCGGGTGTCGGCCAGACCAAGGCCGCTCATGCTCTCACGCCGAACATTCCGGGCGCGCGTCATGTGCATTGGGAACAGCCGCGCGTGGGTCACTACGGCATCTTCAACGGCCGCAAGTGGCGTGAGCAGATCATGCCGCGCGTCCGCACCTTCATCCGCGAGAACGACGCCCTCTAGGATGCGAACACTTCAGCAACATATACGCTGAAGTCCGAGGCAACCCGCTCCGTCCAACCGGCGTTGGTTCCCTCATGGGTATCGAGCAACAGTGGAATAACGCCGCCAACGTCCTCGTGGCGCTGGTCACCACCTACGGCCTCCGGGTCGTCGGTGCTTTCCTCATTTTCTGCGTCGGCTGGATGACGTCACGGCTGCTCTATACCGCCGTCGTACGCCTCTGCCAGCAATCGCCGCGCATCGATCGCACTGTCGCGCTCTTCGTCGGCAATGCGGTGCGCTACACCGTTCTCGTCTTCACTTTCGTTGCGGTCCTCACGACCTTCGGTATCGCCACGACGAGTTTTGTCGCCGTGCTTGGCGCGCTGGGTATCGCCATCGGCCTCGCCCTGCAGGGTACCCTCAGCAATCTCGCCGCCGGTATCATGCTGGTCGTGTTCCGGCCCTTCCATATCGGCGACCGGGTCGAGACCGGCGGCGTCACGGGCGTCACGCGCGAGATCAATCTTTTCTTCACCGAGATCGACGGCGACGACAATACGCGGGTCATTATCCCGAACGGCAAGCTGTGGGGTGAGATCGTGAAGGTTCCAACGCGCAACGACACAGCGCGCATCGACCTCCTTGTGCCGCGGCCGGCCAACGAAGACGTCGGCACCTCGATCTCGCGCCTTAAGAAGCTGATCGAGCGAGACAGGCGTGCCCTGAACATATCGGCCATCGGCATCGAGACCCTCGAAGCCGACAAGTACACATTGGCTGCACAGGTCTGGACGCAGCGCGACTCCGTTACCGCGCTCAAGTTCGACCTCAACCGCAGCATCAAGGAAGAGTTCGACCGTAAGCCGCCTGCGGCGGTGGAGCGCCGCGCCGGATAGGGCTAACCTCGCCCTCCATGAGCGCCGCCGCACTGCCCGTCGAGATCTCCGAGTGGAAGCCCGCCCCCTTCGACGTGATGGGCGAGACCGTGTTCGCCATCGGCGATGTGCATGGCTGTGCCGCCGAGCTCCGGGCCTTGCTGGGCACGATCCGGACCCTCGCCGGCAATACGACGGGGAAGCGCCGTCTGGTCTATCTCGGCGACATGATCAATCGCGGCCCGGACAGTGTCGGCGTGCTGGAGCAATGGGCCCAGAGCGAAGAGGTCCATGGCGTCGACCACGTCGACCGCCTGATGGGCAACCACGAGATCATGATGATGCTCACTGTCGTCGGCGGGCCACATGCCCATAAGGCCGAGACAATGTGGCTGTCGAAGCGCATGGGCGGCCATATCCTGCTCGACGAGATGGCGGCCCGTGCCGGCCGCCCGGCCGCGCATGCCGACCAGACGCTTCTCCACGATGGATTGGGCGAGACGGTCGTGCACCGGTTGCAGGGCATGCGCTCGCATGTCCGGCTGGGCAACACGGTGTTCGTCCATGGCGGCCTCGATCCGCATGCCGAGGAGGACGAGTTCCTGGCCCGCCCCTGGCTGATCTTCACCGAGGCGCGCTGGGCGTGGATCAACCACGGCTTCCTCGACTGGAAGCAGGGTTTTGGCGGCACGCTGGTCGTCCATGGACATACGCCGCCCGACAAGCACCGCGCGATCAGCGGCATGGAAGACACGCACCTGTTTGAGGGCGATCGCCTGTGTCTCGATGGCGGCAGCGCCCGCACGGGCATCGTGGCGGGAGCGGAAATCCAGGACGGGCGCTATCGCATCCTGAAAGCCGGTATTCCGCTCGAGAATCCGGCCTCTTCCGACGCCGAATAGGCGATAATTTTTTGCTTCGGGCTGTCGGCAGACGGCCCGCTCGTACGTCCTGGGAAACAGAGGGACCGCAGATCCATGCTCTACGCCATTCTTTGCTACAATTCCGAAGAAGCCATCGGCTCGTGGTCGAAGGAGTACCACGACGAGACGATGACGAAGCTCTACGCCGTGCACGACAAGCTGGCCAAGCAGGGCCGCATCGGCCCGGTCGCCCGCCTGCTGCCGACCACGGCCGCCACGACCTTGCGCAAGGGCCGCGAGGAGATGGTGATCGACGGGCCGTTCGCGGAGACCAAGGAGCAGCTCCTGGGCTTCTACATCATCGACTGCGCCTCTCTTGAGGCTGCCATCGACACCGCGAAGGATCTGGCCAAGGCCAATCCCGGCACCGGCAGCTATGAGATCCGCCCGGTGGCCGAGTTCCATCCCAGCCAGCTTCCCGACGAACAGCGTCACGCGAAGAAGCCCGCGGCATGAACGATCTCGGCTGGATCGATCCGGTATTCAGCGCGGCGCGGCCCCAGGTCATGGGGGCGTTGCTGCGCTACTTCCGGAATCTCGATACGGCCGAGGAAGCCTTCCAGGAAGCCTGCCTGCGTGCCTTGAAGAACTGGCCGCAGAACGGCCCGCCGCGCGATCCGGCCGCCTGGCTGATCATGGTCGGGCGCAACGCGGCGATGGATCAGGTCCGTCGCCAGGCCAGGCAGACGGAGCTGCCGGACGAGTCCGTCCTGTCGGACCTCGACGATGCGGAGGCGTCGCTCGCCGACCGGCTCGACGGCGAGCACTACAAGGACGATATCCTGCGGCTGCTGTTCATCTGCTGCCATCCGGAGCTGCCGGCGACCCAGCAGATCGCGCTGGCGCTGCGCATCGTCTGCGGCCTGTCGGTGAAGCAGATCGCGCAGGCCTTCCTGGTCGGCGAAGCTGCCATGGAGCAGCGCATCACGCGGGCCAAGGCGCGCATCGGAAACGCCGGTGCCGCCTTCGAAACGCCGGGCGCACCCGAGCGCGCCGAGCGGCTCGCCGTCGTGGCGGCCATGATCTACCTGTTGTTCAACGAGGGCTATTCGTCGAGCAACAGCCGCGAGGCCGAGGTGCGGAAACCGCTGGCCGAGGAGGCGATCTGGCTGGTCCGCCTGCTGCTGCGCCTGTTCCCGACCGAGCCCGAGATCATGGGCCTCACGGCGCTGATGCTCCTGCAGCGCGCCCGTGCGAAAGCCCGCTTCGACGCGAACGGAAACATCGTCCTGCTCGAAGACCAGGACCGCAGCCTGTGGAGCCAACCGCGCATTGCCGAGGGGCTGGCCCTGATCGACAAGGCGATGCGCCACCGCCGGTCCGGCCCGTACCAGATCCAGGCCGCCATCGCGGCACTTCATGCGCGGGCCAAGCGGGCGGAGGATACGGACTGGGCGCAGATCGACCTACTCTACGCCAACCTCGAGCGTCTGCAACCCTCGCCCGTGGTGACGCTCAATCGCGCTGTCGCCGTCTCCAAGGTCCGCGGTCCGGAAGCCGCGCTCGAAATGATCGAGCCTCTCGGCGAACGGCTGAGCGGCTATTTCTATTTCCATGGCGTGAAGGGCGCGCTGCTGGAGAAGCTTGAGCGACCCGCCGAAGCTCGGGAAGCCTTCGGCCGTGCGATCGCGCTCGCCAACACCCCGGCCGAGGCCGCGCACATTCGCCAGCATCTCGACCGGCTGTCGCCGTAAGCTCGGAAAAAATTCCATGGCCGATGTCGGATCATCCGTCGGCCGTTCGTCCTCGGGATATGACACCAGCCAAGGAGACCGTCATGACAACTGCCCAGCCTCCCGTCCTCGGTGGCCCCTGCCCCTATTTGTCGGTGAACGGCGCCGGCAAGGCCGCCGACTTCTATGTAAGGGCGTTCGGCGCCCAGGAAGTCGCGCGCATGCCGCCCGACGACAAGGGCCGCTACATGCACATCCATCTCGTGATCAACGGCGGCTCGCTAATGCTGGCCGACCCCTTTCCCGAGCACGGCGCGCCGCTGGAGAAGCCGGCGGGCTTCATGCTCCACCTCCAGGTCGAGGACGTCGATGCTGCCTTCGACAAGGCGGTGAAGGCCGGCGCAACGGTGAAGATGCCGGTGCAGGACATGTTCTGGGGCGACCGCTACGGCCAGCTCGTCGATCCGTTCGGCGTCATGTGGACCATGGGCGCCCGCCTCAAGGCAGCCTGACCATGATCTCGCGCCCCGCGCTCTGGGCGGGCCGCATCATGAGCGGCCTTGCCATCCTATTTCTGCTCTTCGACGGCGCCATCAAGCTGCCGCCGCTGGAGATCGTGCTCACCACCTCGAAGGAAATGGGGCTTCCGGCGACCGAGTCGTTCGCGCGTTTCCTGGGCGTCGTGACCCTCGTTTCCACGGCGCTCTACGCCTGGCCGCGCACCGCCCTGCTGGGCGCGGTCCTGCTGACGGGCCTGTTCGGAGGCGCCATCGCCACGCACCTGAAGCTCGGAAGCCCGCTGTTCAGCCACACGCTGTTCGGCGTCTACCTCGGCCTTTTCGTGTGGGGCGGCTTGTGGTTGCGCGACCCGCGCGTGCGGCGGGTCATGCCGTTCCTCGACTAGCCGGACGTCAGCCGAGCAGGCCCTGGATCTGCTCGGCGAGTTCGGTCTGCTGATAGGGCTTGTTGAGGCGCGGCAGGTCGAACTTGCCGCGCGTCGGCAGGTCGGCATAGCCGGTGGCCAGCAGGATCGGCAGGCCGGGCCGCAGCGCCCGCGCTTCCTCGGCCAGTTGCAAGCCGGTCATGCCGGGCATGGCGTAGTCCGTGATCATCATGTCGATGGGCTTGCCGGTGCGCAGCACGTCGAGCGCCTCCGATCCCGACGAGGCCGCGACGACGATGTGTCCCAGATCCTCGAGCAACGAGGTGGTGCTGAGGCTGATGAGGAAATCGTCGTCGACGAACAGCAACGTCGCGCGACGCTTGATTTCGGGTGCATCCGATGCCGCTTCGACGACGGCGATCTCGGCCGCTCCTTCGGCGACAGGCAGCCAGAGTTCCGCCCGGGTGCCGCGACCGGGCGTGCTGAACAGGCGGAGGGCACCTTTCAGCTGCTGGGCGAGGCCATGGATCATCGACAGACCAAGCCCCGTTCCCTTGCCGACTTCCTTGGTGGAGAAGAACGGCTCGATCGCCTTGCGCAGCGTTTCGTCATCCATGCCCGAGCCCGTGTCGGACACGGTGAGCCTCACGTAGCGACCCGCAGCGAGATCACGTGTCGCGCCGGTCTCCGCCACGTCGAGCGCCAGGGTCAGCGTGCCACCGTCCGGCATGGCATCGCGGCTATTAACTGCGAGGTTGAGCAAAGCGAGCTCGACCTGATTGGCATCGACATGGGCCGGCGGGATACCCGGTGGAAAATTCTGCACCATCGTGACCGAGGGGCCGAGTGAGCGACGCAGCAGGTCATCCATGCCATGCACCAGCTCGGCAAGATCGACAGGCTTCGCATCGAGGGCCTGGTGACGCGCAAAAGCCAGAAGGCGCTGCGTCAGTGCGGCGCCACGTTGTGCGCCCTGCATCGCGCCGTCGATGAGCCGGTCGCTGGACGGGTTGGCCGGCACGCGCTTGCGCAGCAGCTCGAGATTGCCAATCACCGCCGTCAGCAGATTGTTGAAATCGTGGGCCACGCCGCCCGTGAGTTGGCCGATCGATTCCAGTTTCTGCATCTGGCGCAACTGCGCTTCCGTGCGCTCGCGCTCGGCGACCTGAGCTACCAGCTCGTCATGGGCGTTGCGAAGCTGCGCCGTCCGCTCCTCGACGCGCTTCTCCAATTGTTCGTTCATGTCCTGCAGCGCGGCCTCGGATGACTTGCGCTCGGTGATATCGGCGGCCAGGCCGACGAACCGTCGAGGCGCCCTTACGACGTCACGGACCAGACGTGCGCGGACCTCGAGCCAGATGATGCCGCCGTCGAGCCGCCTGAAGCGAAGATCGGCCGCGAAATCCTCGCCGGTCCTGACACTGTGGCCGAGCGCCTGCGTCACCTGGACACGATCGTCGGGCGCAATCCCGTGCATGAGATCGTCCAGCCCGACCTCCTGTGCGCCGGTCCGGCCGAGGATCGATTTCCCTTCGGCGGAGACGGCGAGGCGCGATGTTGCGAAATCGAACTCCCAGGCCGCGAGCCGCCCGGCATGCAGCGCGGTGCGCAGGCGTTGGTCGCTTTCGCTCAGGTTGGCGAGCAGCCGGCGGGTGTCGTGCTGGCGCCGCCTGCCCTTCACGGCCGCACGAGCGACGCTGAGCAGGGTCGTCGGATGGAAGGGCCGCTCGATGAACGAGACGTTGCCCAGCGTTTCCAGCCAGCGGGATGCAATAGGATTGCGCTCCGGCCCGCCGCCATGATTGGTCACCAGCAGGAACGGCAGGTCGGACCACGGCGGCTGATTGGCGAGCCAGATGGACAGAGGCTTCAAGTCCGCGCCGCGGATCGCTTCTTCCGTAATCAGCAGAAAGGCGACGTCATTGTCGAGGAAATCGACCACGGCCGCGAGGCCGGGGCACACGACGCACGACACGCCCGTCTGTTCGATCAGAGAACAAGCCACCGCCGCGTCGCGGCCCCTCGGGGCCAATACCAACGCTCGTAACGGCCGCTCGGCGTGCGGATCCGTCATCCGCGCGTTTGAGGTCGGGGAGGCGCGCGGTCTCCCGGCAGAGAGGGCGTGCCACGCAGAACCCCCTGGAATTGCGACAAGGGCTCGCCGATATGCACGCCCCTATCGATCCAGAATTCCCGGATCGTGTCCTCATGCTTGCCGCCGCGCTTCTTGATCACCGAGAGCGCTCGACGCACCGAACCCTCGGCCTCGAAGAAGCGCAGCAGGATCACGGCGTCGGCGAGATACGTCACGTCGACGGGCGACTTCATTTCGCCGACCAGCCCGTGCTGCGCCACCGTGAGGAAAGTCGAGACCCCGGCACGATTGAGATATTGGATAAGCTCGTGCATGTGCAGGATCAGCGCGTTTTCCTGCGGCATCGATGCCTGGTAGCCATTGAGACTATCGATCACGACCGTCTTCATCGCGGGATCGTCAGCAGCCCGACGAACGGTAAAAGCGAATTCGCCGGGTGACATTTCGGCTGCATCGAACTGCGTGATCTGCAGCCGGCCGGTGGCCTGCATCGCCGCGAAGTCGAAGCCCAGCGGCTTGGCCCGGTCGAACAACAGACCGAGTTCCTCGTCGAAGATGAACATCGCCGCCTTGTCGCCGTTGCGGACGGCTTCCGCCACGAATTGCCAGGCCAGGGTCGTCTTGCCCGAACCGGCCGGCCCGAGCAGCAGGGTGCTCGACCCCTGCTCGATACCGCCACCCAGCAGGCCGTCGAAGGCCGGAATGCCGGTACCGATGCGGCCACGAACAAACTCGCGACGATGCTCCGCCGCAACCAGCCGCGGAAACACGTGAGCGCCACCGGCGCGGATGACGAAGTCGTGGTAGCCACCCCGGAAACCCTGCGCGCGGTACTTCACGACCCTGAGGCGCCGGCGCTCGGCGCCATAGTCGGGAGTCATTTCTTCCAGTCGAATGACGCCGTGCGCGACACTGTGCACCGTCTTGTCGAGCGTGTCGGTCGTCAGGTCATCCAGCATCAGGACGGTGGCGCCGTGACGGGCGAAGTAATGCTTCATCGCCAGAATCTGGCGGCGGTAGCGTAGCGAGCTTTGCGCCAGCAGCCGGATTTCCGACAGTGAGTCGAGCACGATACGCTGCGCCTTACTGCGCTCGACGGCCTGGAAGATCAGTTTGACTGTCTCGCCGAGTTCCAGATCGGAGGAATAGAGCAGGCTCTGCTGATGGTCGGCGTCAAGCAGACTCTCCGGCGGCACGACCTCGAAGATCTCGATCTTGTCGTCGATTCGCCAGCCATGCGCATCCGCCGTGGCGCGTAGCTCCGATACGGTTTCCGACAGCGTGATGTAGAGGCCATGCTCTCCGGACTCCGCTCCCTCGATAAGGAAGCGCATGGCCATCGTCGTCTTGCCGGTCCCGGGACTGCCCTCGAGCAGGAAGACGCGACCAGCCGCGAGGCCCCCAAGGAGAATGTCGTCTAGGCCCGGCACACCCGTGCGGTCCTTCGACGTACCCGTCTTGGCCTCCATCCGAAATCTCCCCCAATCCCTGCAGCCAAAAGCCCGGAAATGCTCACTCCCATGTCCGGGCAGCGCGATTTTCACAACGTAGAAGTGCCGGAAAAAGTTCCGGAAGCGAACCGCTATCAGCTCGCGCGAGGCTCGATGATCGCCAGGAATTCGGCACCGTAGCGCTCCAGCTTGGCATCGCCGATCCCGTGGATTTCCCGCATCGCGGCTGCGGTCGTGGGGCGGTGAGTGGCAAGCTCTACCAAGGTGCGGTCGGAAAAAACCACATAGGCAGGAACATTTTGGGCCCGCGCCAGCTTGGTTCGCAGGGTACGCAGCGACTCCAGCAGGGCCGTGTCGGCATCGCCCACGATGGCGGCCGTCGCGGCGCGCCGGTCGCGACGCGCCCCCTTCGCCGAGGGCGTCGCGACGATCTTGCGCAACTCGACCTTCTGCTTGCCCTTCAGGACACCCCAGCCCTCGTCGGTGACCGACCAGCGACCGTGCTCCATCAGATCCTGCGCGATCAGCCCGACCGCGGAGAGCTGGCGGAATATCGAGCGCCAGTCGGTGGGCTTGCGGTCCTTCCCGACGCCGAAGGTCGGCAGCTTGTCGTGATTGAACTTCGTGACATTATCGGTGAGGTCGCCGGTCAGGATGGCGATGAGATGCTCCATGCCGAATCGCTCGCCGGTCCGTACGATAGCAGACATAGCCTTTTGCGCGTCGACCGTCGCATCGAACAGCTCGACGCCCTCCTGGCAGAGATCGCAATTGCCGCAGGTCTCCGACGCCTCGCCGAAATAGGCGAGCAGGGTCTGGCGGCGGCAGCGCGGTGCTTCGGCCAGCGACAGCAGCGCGCCCAGCCGCTGGCGCTCGATGCGCTTGCGCTCGTCCGAGGAATCGCCCTGCTCGATCTGCAGGCGCCGCAGTTGCATGTCGCCCAGGCCATAGAGCGTGAGCGTGTCGGCCGGCAGCCCGTCGCGACCGGCGCGGCCGATCTCCTGGTAGTAGGCCTCGACGTTGGACGGCAGGTCGGCGTGGCAAACGAAGCGCACGTCGGGCTTGTCGATGCCCATGCCGAAGGCGACGGTGGCGGTCATCACCAGACCGTCTTCCTGCTGGAAGGCATCCTGGTTGGCGTCGCGCACCGACTTCTCGAGACCCGCATGATAGGGCCGCGCGTTGATGCCGGCGGCCTTGAGCGTCTCGGCCAGCTCCTCGACCTTGCGGCGCGACGAGCAGTAGACGATGCCGCTCTCGCCCGGATGCGCCTGCACGAAGGACAGGACCTGCCGCGTCGAGCGTTCCTTGGGCTTGAAGGCGAGCTTGAGGTTGGGCCGGTCGAAGCTGCGCACGAACACGCGCGGCTCGGTGGCGAACAGCTTCTCGACGATGTCGCCGCGGGTCGGCGCATCGGCGGTCGCGGTGAAGGCCAGCGTCTGCAGGCGCCCACCAATCTGGCGCGCCAGATTGCCGAGCGTGAGATACTCAGGCCGGAAGTCGTGGCCCCATTGCGAGACGCAGTGCGCCTCGTCGATCGCCATCATCGTGACCTGCGCCTCGGCCAGCATCTCGACCGTGTCGGGCCGCGCCAGACGCTCCGGCGCGACGTAGAGCAGGCGCAACTCGCGGCGGCGCAGCAGGCCCATGACGCGCGAATTCTCGGACGGTTCGTTGCTCGAGTTGAGGCTGCCGGCAGCCACGCCGGCCGCGGTCAGCGCCTGCACCTGGTCGCGCATCAGGGCGATCAGCGGCGACACGACGAGCGTGAGGCCGGGTTTCACGAGGGCCGGCAGCTGGAAGCAAAGCGACTTGCCGCTGCCCGTCGGCATCACGGCCATGACGTTCTCGCCGTCGAGCACGGCGCGCACGATCTCCTCCTGCCCCGGCCGGAAGGCATTGAAACCGAAGACGGAATGCAGCAGCGAGCGGGCGCTGGAGAGGGGATCGTTCATTATTGGCTGCAAACTACCCCTGCCTACCGGCCTGCGACCATGTGGAATGCCGTCGCTGGGGGGATGAGGCACTGTCCGATCCCGTATCGCAAAAAGATCGCTTTTGCGCGGAACCCGCACCCCTCGTGCTCGTTCACCGACCAACAATAAGGGGATACGAATGCTGGGATTGAGCCTCGCCGTGCTGCTTGCGGCCGCGGGCATCGCGGCCTTTCCGTGCTGGCGGTACAGCGCCGGCTGGGGCTATGGGCCGAGCACCGTCGCAGGCGGGCTTCTCGTCCTCGTGGCGGCCGTGACCGTTAGCGAACATACCCCGTCCAGTTCCTCCCAGCAGACGGCCCCCGTACGGATCGTCGCCCAGCGCGTCTAAGCCAGAGGACTATTGAATCGCGTTTTGCTATCGCTTTCCCGGACATAATTACGGGAGACCGATCATGCTTCGCCTTGCCCCCTTGGCCGCCGCCGCCCTACTCGCAGTCTCGGCGTTCCCTGCCTTCGCGCTCGACTGCCCCAAGCCGCAGCCGACGGCCAAGCCCGGCATCCTCAAGGAAACGCCTGCGCAGGCCGCCGCGGTCGGCAAGCAGCTCACCAGCGGCGACACCTTCAATGCGATCGCGTCGGCGACCGCCGATCTGCGCATCCGCTACCCCGGAGTCGAGAGCGCCGAGGTGGTGAACTATCTCGTCACCGCCTACTGCCCGGCCGTCGCGGCCGACAAGAAGCTGAGCGAAGCGCAGAAGAAGTCGGCCGTCGACGGCTTCGCCGCCCAGGTGATGCGTCAGGTTTATTAGTCCTGCCGAACGCTTCCCCATTCAGATGGGGAAGTGCCCCGGTCTTACCGGGGCGATGGGGTCATGGGCGCCGCAAAGGTCATGACCCCTCCGTCGCGTAAGACGCGACACCTCCCCATTTGAATGGGGAGGAAAGCGATCGAATACCCTAGTGGCGGGCGGCTTGCCCGCCATCAAGGGTCACGACCACGCCGCTGATGTAGCTAGCGCGGTCCGAGGCCAGGAACACGGCGAGGTCGGCGACCTCGTCGGGCTCGGCGGCGCGGCCGAACGGCATGTGCGTCGTCAGTTCGGGCCAGCGCTCGGGATCGCCGAACTTCTGTTCGGCCACGCTGCGCAGCCGCGTCAGCATGCGGTCGGTACGGGTGGCCGGCGGATTGATCCCGACCACGCGCACGCCGTGATCGACGCTCTTCGAGCCCACCGCGCGCGTGAAGGCCATGATGCCGGCATTGCCCATCGTGCCGGCGACATAGTCGTAATTGAAGCTCTCGCCGGCGAGGCCGATCACATTCACGACCACGCCCTTCTTGCGAGCGTACATCTTTTCCAGCATGGCGCGCGTGGCGTTGACGTAGCCGAACACCTTGAGGTCCCAGGCCTCGCGCCACTTGGGCTCGGTCATGCCGAAGACGTCGCCCTGCGGGATGGCTCCGGCATTGTTCACCAGGATGTCGGCATGCCCCACGGCCTCGACGACGCTGCGCGCGACGTCGCCGTTGGAGAAGTCGGCGGGATGAATCTCGACCGGCACATTATGACGGGCGCGGATCTTGTCGCGCGCCGCTTCGAGCGATTCCTTGGAGCGCGAGGCGATGTGCACGGTGCAGCCCTCGGCCGCGAAACCCATCGCGCAGGCAAAGCCGATGCCACGGCTGCCGCCAGTGATCAGCACGGTCTTGCCGGAAAGCTTCATGTCCATTTGTCGTTCCCCCTATAGCCGGTAGACGCTGTCGATCGTCGCGCGTCCGTCCTCGGTCTTGACCCGTCCGTCCTTCACCATCTGGACGAGATGGGCCAGCATCGAACGACCGGCGGCCGGATGCAGGTGGACCGGCGTATCGGCGTAGTTCTTGGCGACCATCTGCGGGACGGTCTGCGGCCCGTCCTTGAGGCGCGCGATGATCTGCGCCTCGCGGCCCAGGCGATGCTCGATATAGGCCTGCACGAACGGGTTGGGGTCGCGGATCTCTGCGCCATGGGTCGGGATGTAGAGGCTCTCGTCGCGCGGCAGCAGCTTGCGCAGCGAGTTGAAGTAGTCGGCCATGTTGCCGTCGGGTGGCGAGATCACCGCCGTCGACCAGCCCATGACGTGGTCGCCTGACAGCAGCGCCTTGTCTTCCTTCACCGCGAAGCAGAGATGGTTGGAGATGTGGCCGGGTGTGTAGACCGCCTCGACGTTCCAGCCGTCGCCCTCGATCACGTCGCCGTCGTTCAGCTTGATGTCGGGCGCGAAGGAGAAGTCGCCGGCCTGCTCGGTCGTGACGCCTTCCGGCGTGGGATGCGGCCCGTAGCTGTAGACCTTGGCTCCGGTCGCCTTGGCGAGCGCGGGCGTCGCCGGCACATGGTCGATATGGGTGTGCGTCACCAGGATATGCGTCACCGTCTCGCCGCGCAGCGCGCGCAGCACGGCGTCGATATGCTCCTGATCGTCGGGACCGGGATCGACGACCGCGACATTGCCGTGGCCGATGATGTAGGTGCCGGTGCCCTTATAGGTGAAGGGGCTGGGATTGTTGGCGACGACCCTTCGGATCAGCGGCGTCACTTCCATCGCCGTGCCGTAGTCGAACTTGAAGTCTCTGATGAAGGGAATGCCGGCCATTTCAGCCTCGTTGGAACTACGGGGGCGTCAACTTGTAGAGCGAGTTCCTGATGTCGGCGCTGACATAGACGATGCCGGTGCGACCGACCGCGACACCCGTCGGCACCAGTGCAGGCGGGCCGCCCGGGAACGGTGCCAGGCCGATGTCGAGGTTCGAGGCGATCACGGTCTTGGCGCCAGTCGCCGGATCGATGGCGACGACCCGCTTCTGGCCGACCTCGGCCACGTAGAGCCGGCCGTCCGGACCGAGATCGATGCCTTCGGGCCCGGCGAGATTGTCGGCCACCACCTTGCGCGCGCCCGTGGCGACGTCGATCTGGGTGACGGCGCCGGCCGAGATCTCCGTGATGTAGATCAGCGGGCCCGCGCCATGGACCATGGCGACAGGGCCACGCAGTTCCTTGACGACGATGCTGCGTTCCTTGCCGTCGGCGCTCACCTTCACGAGGTTGCCGCTCGCCAGCTCGGCCACATACATCGTGCCATCGGCGAACTCGACGGCATCGACGGGCGCCGCGAAATCGCCCAGCGTCGCCACCAGCTTGCCGGTCTTGCGGTCGACCTTCTCGACGGTGTTGGAGAACCAGCTGCTGAGCAGCACGTTCTTCGTGCCGATCGAAATGCCGATCGGATAGGCGTGCGTGTCGCCATGCACGCGCAGTACGTCGGTGACCGCGCCATCGGCGCCGTCGACCGTGCGATAGCTGAACACGTCGGCGACATGCACCGTGTCCTTGCCGCCGTCGGTCGAGACGGCGAGGTCGGTCGGCACCGCGAGCTTGCCTTCGACGATCGTGCGATGGGCGCCGGTCTGCTTGTCGACCAGGTAGATGCCGTTGTCGGTCATAGACGACACGAACAGGCGGCCGCGCGAATCGAAGGCGAGGTTGTCGAGGCCGGGCTTCATCGAAGCCACCAGCTTCTTGGCCTTGCTGGTGAGGCTTACGCTCCAGATGCCGCCGGTGCCCGTGTCGACGACATAGACGTTGTCGCGGTTCTGCGGATCGATGTTGGCGGCGGCCGGGGTCTTGAAGCCCGAGGCGATCACCTCGGTGGCGCCGGTCTCGAGGTTCACCTTCACGATCTCGCCCTTGAACCACAGCGGGCCGTAGAGGAAGCCGTCGTCCTTGTGGACCTCGAAGCCGTTCAGGCCGCCGAGCTTCTCGGCGATGCGCCGCAACTCGGGCCGCCCCAGCGGCTTGAAGTCCGGCTTGTCGACGTTCTTGATGTCGATCTCGTAGAGCGCGTCGCCGAGGAAGACCTCGGACACGAACAGCCGTCCATCCTTGCCGAAGGCCAGCGAGTTGGGGCCGGTCATGCCGTTGGCGACCTCGATGGTCTTGCCATTGGGCTTGCGGATATAGACCTTGCCGATCAGGAATGCCGTCCAAGCCATGGTGCCGTCTTCGGCAAAGGCGATGTCGTCGGCCATGCCGGTCGGCGGATCGATCACGCGGTCGACCTCACCCGAATCGACCTGCACGCGATAAAGCGTCTGGCCGATCACGGAGCCGGCGAAGAGCTGGTCGTCCTTGTTGAAGGCAAGCCCGTGCACGCCATGGAACCACGATCCCGGCACCAGGAACTGCTGGCTGTATTCCTTGGGCGGCGGCGCTTCCGCCTGCTGCGCCCACGCGCTACCAACTACGCCGAAAGCAAGCACCGCCGTCGCGACAATGCGGCCCAACCCCATCCCGATTTCCTCCGACCGTCCCATTCGCGGCGCGAACTTTAGACCGGGTGATACGTTTTGTAACGCCGAACCCTTCGGCTACCATCGCCCGACAGAAGAACACGCATTCTGCAGGAGGGAAATCATGGCGGGTCCACTCTCGGGGCTGACGATCGTCGAACTGGCCGGAATCGGTCCGGGCCCGATGTGCTCGATGATGCTGGGCGACATGGGCGCCGACGTGATCCGCGTCGACCGCACCAAGGCGCACGTGATGGACCGCCTGGCCGACCCGAAGTTCGCGGTTCACAACCGGAGCCGCCGTTCGGTCTCGGTCGACCTGCAGAGCAAGGAAGGCGTCGAGGTCGTGCTGCGCCTGATCGAGAAGGCCGACGGCATGACCGAGCCGTTCCGCCCCGGTGTCGCCGAGCGGCTGGGTCTCGGGCCCGATGTCTGCCTGGCGCGCAATCCGAAGCTGGTCTACGGCCGCATGACCGGCTGGGGCCAGGAAGGGCCGCTCGCCAAGGCCGCCGGCCACGACATCAACTACATCGCGCTGACCGGCGCGCTGCATGCGATCGGCGGCAAGGACAAGCCGACGCCACCGCTCAACCTGGTGGGCGACTTCGGCGGCGGCGGCATGCTGCTGGCCTTCGGCATGGTGTGCGGCTTGCTCGAGGCGCAGCGCTCCGGCAAGGGCCAGGTGGTCGACGCCGCGATGGTCGACGGCACGGCGCTGCTGCTGGGCGCGCTCTATGGCATGTCCGGCGCCGGTCTCTGGAATTCCGAGGAGCGCGAGAGCAACCTGCTCGACGGCGGCGCACACTTCTACGGCACCTACGAGACCCGTGACGGCAAGCATGTCTGCATCGGCTCGATCGAGCCGCAGTTCTACGCCCTGCTGCTCGAAAAGACCGGTCTCAAGGACGAATCGCTGCCGGCACAGATGGATCGCAAGGCCTGGGCGCAGCTCAAGAGCCGCATGGGCGCCATCTTCAAGACCAAGACGCGCGACGAATGGTGCGAAATCATGGAAGGCACCGACATCTGCTTCGCGCCGGTCCTCACAATGAAGGAGGCCCCGAACCACGCGCACGCCAAGGCGCGCAATGCCTATGTCGACGTGGCCGGCTTCCCGCAGCCCGCGGCGGCCCCGCGCTTCTCGCGCACCAAGGAAGGCGTGAAGGGCCCCGCCGCCAAGCGCGGCCAGCACACCGACGAGATCCTGAGCGAGCGCGGCTTCTCGGCGAAGGAGATCGGCGAGCTGAAGGCCGCCGGCGTCGTCGGCGCTCAATGATCGCTGTCGTCGGACCGCGGACCTCCAGGTCCGCTCAAGCTCATGAGCGGGGCTGGAGCCCCGCGGTCCGTCGATGATCCGCGCCTTCGAACTGGCGGTAGCGCAGCTTGGCGATCCCAGGCTGCGCGGCATCGTCTGGCAATCGCTGGCGCTGTCGCTGGTGCTGCAGGTCGGCCTGGGCGTGCTGGCCTGGTGGGCGCTGCAATCCTTCGCGACGTTTCAGTGGAGCTGGGTCAACGAGACCATCCGCTGGCTGGGCGGCGGCGCCGTGGCGGTGCTGGCGCTGATGCTGTTTCCGGCGAGCTTCGGCATCGTGATCTCGATCTTCATGGAGAAGATCGCCGACATCGTCGAAGCCAAGCACTATCCGCAGCTCGGTCCGGCGCGCGGCATTCCGATGTGGACCGGCATCTGGTCGGGCCTCGTCTTCCTGGCCACCCTGGTGGTGATCAACCTTGTGATGATGCCCTTCTACCTGATCGCCCTGTTCATCGCCGGGCTGGGTGCTGTGCTCTTCTATGGCGTCAACGGCCTGCTGACCGGTCGCGAATATTACGAGCAGGTGGCCCTCCGCCGGCGTGATCCGGCGGAGGTCAAGGCCTGGCGCAAGGCCAATGCCGGCACCTTGTGGCTGACCGGTATCGTCATCGTCTTCCTCGGCACCATTCCGATCCTGAACCTGATCGTGCCGGTGCTCGGCGTCGCGATGATGGTCCATATCGCCCAGACGCTGAAGCCGCCCCTTAACCGGCCGGCATCGTCGCGTTAGACTGGCGTCATGAAATCCGCATACGGGGCACTTGCCGTCACCCTCCTGCTGGGAGGCTGCCAGACGGGCGGTACCCAGGAATATTCGCTCGGCGCCGGGGAAAGGGGCGTGTTCAGCTCGCGCAATGCCGGTTCGCCGATTCCCGCGGAACGCATCAAGGGCCTCGATGAGGCGCAGGTCGTGGCGCTGTTCGGCGCTCCCCAGCTCGATCGCAAGGACGGCACCGCCCGCGTGCTGCGCTACCAGTCGGACGCCTGCACGCTCTTCGTCACGATGTACCAGCGCAACGGCCAGCCGTTCGTTGCCGACTTCGCGGACGCCTACGACACGCAACTGCGCCCCCTGCCGACCGATCAGTGCGCCGGTTCCATCGCCGCACAGAAGAAGCGCGTTGCCTGAGGCCGGGTCGTTGTTTGGTTGCGTTGTAACCAAAATTTAGGCGGTTCGACCCTCAGCGCGAGCGCAACTTTTCCCCTCCGATCCTGTTGTTACGGGGCGTCGGCATTCACGACCGACACCCGAAATCACAGGAGGGCGGCATGGACACTGCTCGCACGGAACTGAAGGACAACGTCGAGAAACTGCGGAACGCGAAGAAAGTCGCGAACGCGCCGGACTCGTCGGAGCGCGACGCCGCCGACCTCAAGATTCTCGAGCAGGAAGTGCAGGCGCAGCGGCTTCAAATGAAGCGCGAGGCTGGCAAGCCCTCCGAGGCGGCCACAATCACCGCCAAGCCCGGTGAGTCGGCGGAGAAGGTGCTCGATCGCAAGCTCGACGCGGCGCTCAAGGAAAGCTTCCCCAGCAGCGACCCCGTGTCGTTCGTGCAGGCCGCACCTGTCCATTCGGAAGACGAGAAGCTGACCGGTGTGAAGGGCGGCACCAACAAGGGTTAGCGTTCCAAAATCGCAACGCCATGTTGGAAGGCTCGTTGATCGGTCTCTCTCACGAAGGGAACCGGTCGATGAGCCTTCTTGATATTTTCTCGCCCCGAGCCAACGGCGCCACTTCCCCTCTCACGACGGCGATACTCGGACTGCTCGCCTGGAATGGCGTAAAGCCGGGCGCGGCTGGCCAACGCGAAGGCGATCAATCACCGGGCAGCCTCGAAGGTCTGCTGCGGAACAGCCCCCTTGGAGGGCTGTTCGGGAGTACACCGGCAAAACCAACCGACGGCACGACACGCGGCTTCATCGGCGCCTTGCTGACCGGCGGTATGATGGATCTGGTCCGGCAATTCCAGGCAGCCGGCAAGGGTACGGCGGTCGAATCCTGGATCGGCACGGGCGAGAACAAACCCGTCACGGCCAACGACCTTTCCAAGGTACTCAGCGAAGAACAGATTGCGTTCCTCAGCGAACGGACCGGCCTGAGCAAGCAGGATTTGTTGGCAGGCCTCAGCGAGAAGCTTCCTCAGACCATCGACGAGCTCACACCCGAGGGCCGGGTGCCAACCCGCGAAGAACTAAGTCGCGCTTAACGCGCAGCTCTCACGACTGCGTGAGGTGTGCAATCCGAATCGCAGTCCTTCTGCGTCTAAGACTCGTGCATTCGCACGCAATTGGAAACAGGAGGAGCTTCGATGGCTTTCACGAACCGTATCGCGCGCCTGGGTGGTGCTTCGCTGCTGGCACTTGCGATCGGCATGGCGGCCACCGCCGCGCAGGCCGGAACCCTCGTCGGGCTCACCAACGACAACAAGCTGGTCAAGATCGACACCGGCACCATGCAGGCCTCGGCCCCGATGGCGATCTCCGGCACCGGCAAGGTGGTCGGCATCGATGTGCGTCCGGCCGACGGCAAGCTGTGGGGTCTCACCGAAACCGGCCAGCTCGTCACCATCGATCCGGCGACCGGCACGGCAACTCCCGGCAGCATGCTCTCGGAGAAGGTGATGCTCGGCGCCCGACCTGTCGTCGACTTCAATCCGGTCGCCGACCGCCTGCGCGTGATCGCCGCTGATGGCGTTAGCCTGCGCATCAACGTCGACACCGGCGCGACCACGGTCGACAAGCCGCTGAATTACGACGCGGCCGATGCCAACACCGGCAAGAAGCCGATGGTGGCCGCGGGCGCCTACACCAACTCGATGAAGGGCGCGAAGGCCACCGAGCTGTTCCATGTCGATGGCGGCACCGGCGGTCTCGTGCTCCAGAATCCGCCGAACGACGGAATCCTGAAGACGCGGGGCGCGGTCGGCATTTCCGGCGCACCCGATGTCGTGATGGACATCGCCAACGAAGGCGAAGGCAAGAACACCGCCTGGCTGATCGGCGGCGGCACGCTCTACACGATCGATCTTGCGAGCGGCAAGGCCACGCAGGTCGGCGCCGTGAAGGGCATGACCGGCAAGCTGGTCGACATCGCCGTCACCAACTAGACGACACCAACCCACCGGGCCTCAGGTCCCGCTTTCTCCCGACAGCCGTCGCCATAGACTGGCGACGGCTGTGCAGGCCTGATCCTGAGCAATCATGTCGAGATGGCCGAGGCCCGGCACCACCGTTACGGAAATGCGGGGATTGAGGCTGGCGAAGAGCGGCGCGTACTCTTCCGCGCGAAAGAGTTCATCGTTCGAACCGACGGCGATGATCGTGGGCCGATCGATGCGTGCGAGCTCACCCCGCCAGTCGCGGCCGAGCTGAAGGCCGGCGGCGAGGCGGAAGGAATAGACGGGCGTGCGATGGGCGCTGGGCCCCGGCGCGGTCGCGAAGCGCACCGCCGGCAATCCCTGGAACCATGGCATGCCGAAGCCATCGAGAATGGTCAGCGCGATCACGCGTGGCACCGCCACGCTCACCCAGCCGCCCGAAGCAGGCCTCGTCGTTGGTGCGTCCTGCGCGATGTAGGGCGAGATCGCGAGATAGGCATCGAAGACGTTTCGATTGACGCCGCTGGCCGTGCGCAGCACGAAGCCACCGCCCGACGAGAAGCCGATCAGTGTGCGATGGATCTTTGGATCGTTGAGGCCGGTCGCCTTGAGGAAATCCGCGAGGTCGTCGTCGAGCTGGGTGCGATACGAGGTGTCGCCGTTCACCGTGCCGCTGCCGCCGTGACCGCGCAGGTCGATCGAATAGACCGTGGCGCCAGCCGCCTGCAGCGCCTGCGCTTCCTTGTGCATCGAGATGCTGGCGCTCGACGACCCATGGACCAACACCACGGCACGATCGGGACGCGCCGGATAGAGACGGTAGGCGAGCGGTGCGCCATCGCGAGCCGTGACGCGCCGTACCTCGGGAAGCTCGGCCATGTTCCAGCTCGCCATTCCCGGCAGCGAATCGCCCGCCAGCAGACGCGGCAGTTCGCCGGGGGTGCTGAAGGCAATGACGCCCGCAAAACCCGCGACGGTGGCCAGGACGATAACGGCCGGCGCCCATCCGAGTCGCTGGACCCAGCGGCTCGACCGGCCGCCCACCCCGCCCAGCCAACCGAGGCCGATCCCCGCCACGAAGCCGCCGACACCGCCGGCCACGGCGATCCACGCAGGCTCAGCCCTTAGGGACGGCGTCATCCCGAACACGACGCCCAGCGCGTAGCGCACGGCGAAGATCGAGACGCCGAAGACCAGCATGAACCAGCCGCCGGCGATCTCCATCCGACCGTCATCGAGGCGGCGCACGGCGCGGCGGCGCCCCAGCAGGAAGCCCAGCGGCAGCGCGACTGCCAGGGCCACCAGCCAGGCAATCAAGGCCAGCGCCGGCTGGACGGCCTGGCCGATGCCGACGAAGGACAGGATCAGTCCGACTGCAGGCAGCACGGCCAACCGCCAGAGAGGCAGGACGCGGGTCTGCAGCCCCTTCACCCCCAGCCAGACGACGAGGGCCATCAGCGGCCACACCCAGAGCGGGGTGTTCAAGACAATCTGCAACACGACCTGTAACGGCGATGACATGACGGGCTCCGGAGAGGGCGGCGTTGCCCTCACCTTCCGGGTGGCACCGTCCCCGATCCATCGTCGCTACGTGGAAGTGCTGGCGTTTTTCGCGATCTGCCGTCATTCATCCGTTCACGATGCGCGAATCGCCCTACGTTCGGTCGCTCCCGTACCAGCTCTTGCCGGTGCTTGGCGTCGCCATCTTCCTGGCCGTACTCGGTCCGTTCGGGACCTACGAGCACATGGACCTCGCGCAGCGCCTGGCCCATTTCGGCATTGTCGGTGCCTTGAGCTGGATCCAGGTGGTCCTGCTCGCCGCCTGGTTCGGCACCATCGAGCCGATCGACCGCTGGCCGGTTGCCGGCCGCATGACCCTGGTGGGTCTGCTGGCGGCGGTGCCCAGCACGTTCGAGGTCATCGCGGTTCACTCCTGGCTCGTGCGGCCCATGCCGCTGGCGTGGGCGCCAAGGCTCTATCCCGAGAATGCCTTCCTGACGGTCATCATCTCGGTGACGATCGGCCTGTTCGTCGAGCAGCGTCTGCGCGCCAAAGCCGATGCCGAGCGCGAGCGCGTCGCCGCCTTGCCGCCACCGGCCGCGCCGGATCCCGTCACGGCATCTGCGGCCTCGCCCGATTTCCTGCGCCGCGTCCCGCCGGCGCTGGGCCGCGACCTGCTGGCGCTGGAAATGGAGGATCATTACCTGCGCATCCACACGGTGCTCGGCAGCGATCTCGTCTTGATGCGGCTGCGCGATGCGCTGGCCGAGCTGGGGCCAGCGCGTGGCCTGCAGGTCCACCGGTCCTGGTGGGTGGCGACAGGCGCAGTCGCCTCGGTCGATCGCACGCCCGGCCGTGTCG
The DNA here is from genome assembly GCF_058806575.1 of Reyranella sp. GW821-FHT12G01. Taxonomy (NCBI): domain Bacteria; kingdom Pseudomonadati; phylum Pseudomonadota; class Alphaproteobacteria; order Hyphomicrobiales; family Reyranellaceae; genus Reyranella; species Reyranella sp. GW821-FHT12G01. Next base: position 675,294 of record NZ_JBXAPV010000001.1, on the reverse strand, counting down.
TCCTGGTGCTGCGCAACGGGCTGAAGGTCCCGGTCAGCAAGACCTACAGGGATAGTGTCAGGGAAGCAGGCTGGCTGGAGACCTAACGGAAGCCAGCCTCAGCGGCCGCCGCGATCCTCGCGCCACAGGTCGAGCTTTTCCTGGATAGGGCGATCGGAGAACGAGAACAGCACCGCCTCGCTGTCGGCGCGATGCTCGACCTTCGCCCAGCTCGGCACGACGAAATGATCGCGCTTCTTCCAGCGCATCACCTTGTCACCGATCCTGCTCTCGCCCTCGCCTTCGACGACCGAGAACACGGTGCCGTCGGTGCAGCGATAGGGCGCGGTCGCAAAACCCTTCGGCAGGAGCTGCATGAAGGTGCCCATGGTGGCGATCGGCGCACCGCCGCTCGCCGGATTGACGTAGCGCAGCTTGTAGCCGTGACAGGGATCGGGCGCGCCGGCCTTGGCCAGCGCGTGCAGGGCCTCGCGCGTGCGCGCGTAGGGATAGTTGAAGATCGGCGAGGTCTGCTTCGCCGGCTTCCAGTCCACCGGCAACATACCGCTGGCATACTTCGCGTCCGACGTGCCTTGCGGCGTCGTCACGACCTGCTCGTCGGTCTCGCCGTTCTCGGCGAAGCCCGCGTTGAACATCGCGACCAGCGGGATGTCGAGACCGTCCAGCCATACCATCGGCTTCGACGAATCGTTGCCGTGATCGTGCCAGGTCCAGGTCGGCGTGATGACGAAGTCACCCTCGTGCATGATCGTGCGCTCGCCATCGACCGCCGTGTAGGCGCCTTCGCCCTCGACGATGAAGCGCAGCGCCGACTGCGTGTGGCGATGACTGGGCGCGACTTCGCCCGGCAGGATGAGCTGCAGGCCGGCATAGAGCGTCGGCGTGATGCAGGCGCTGCCGGTCATCGCGGGGTTTTCGAGGATGAGGACACGTCGCACCGCTTCCTTGGCGGTGATCAGCGAACCCGATTCCATCAGGAACGGCCTGACCGCGTCATAATCCCAATGCGCGGCCTGGTACTTCGGCGCGGGGCTCGGCGGCACGAGCTGGTGCAGCGATTCCCAGAGTGGCGCCATCGAGAGGCCGCCGATGCGCTCGTAGAAATCGCGCCGAGCGTTGTTGCCTGTCGTCGGCGCGGACATGCGGGCGTTACTCGGCGGCGCGCAGCATCGGAGCGGAGCGCGCCACCATGCGCGCGCGGCAGGCCGTGGCGAAGGCATCGAACAGCTTCATCGAGACCGGGTTCTCGAGCGCCTTGTATTCAGGGTGCCACTGCAGCGCGAGCACGAAACCCGGCGCGTCGGGCACGCTCAGCGCCTCGACCTGTCCATCGTCACTGCAGGTCGCTTCGAGGCGCGCGCGCGGCGCCAGCACGTCGACGCCCTGCCCGTGCAGCGAGTTCACGCGCACGCGCTTCTCGCCCAGGAGCTTCTGCAGCACACCGCCCTCGGCCACGTCGATGTCGTGCGCCGGCGCATAGTTCACATCCATGTCGGGCGACTTGGGCGAACGGTGATCGCGTCGGCCCTCGACCTCTTGCACATGCTGATGCAGCGAGCCGCCCAGCGCGACATTCACTTCCTGCAGGCCGCGACAGATCGCGAACAGCGGCACGCCGCGGTCGATCGCGTGCCGGATCAGCGGCAGGGTCGTGGAATCGCGCGCCCGGTCATGGAGCGTGCCCTCGCGGCTTTCCTTGCCGTAGTGATGCGGTTCGACGTTCGAGGGACTGCCGGTCAGCAGCACGCCGTCGAGCGTGTCGAGCAGGCGGTCCATCGCCTCGACGAATCCCGGCTCGTCGCCGAAATCGGCGCCGACGGCCGGGATGATCACCGGCAGGCCGCCGGCGGCCCGGAGCGCCGCCTGGACATATTTTTCGCCCACGGTGTGATGCCAGCCGCCGCGGCCGTTCTCCTTGTAGCAGGCGGGAATACCGATCAGGGGGCGAGAAGCGGAGCGGTTCATAGTCTGCCGAGGCATGCAAATAGCGGAGCTGCCATTTTCGCCGCTGGTTCACGCCTTGGCAATTGCCCGGCACCTGAACCTGCCCGCATCTTGTGCACTGCAGCCCTGCATGGTACCGCCGCGCCGCAGCAAGACATTGCCCAGACAATTGGAAAGAGCGCCATGACGACCACCCCTCCGCCGTCCGCCCCGCCCTCCGGCCAGACCGCCCAGGCGGGCCCCGCCGCGCCACTGACCATGCACGGCCAGTACATCAAGGATTTCAGCTTCGAGAATCCGCGCGCGCCGCAGAGCCTGATCGAGCAGACCCAGCCGCAGCTCACGCTGAACGTGCAGGTCTCCAACCGCCAGTTCGACGCCAAGACCTTCGAAGTGTCGATCACGATCGAGGCCTCCGCGCATACGCCGGAGAAAGAGCCGCTGTTCATGCTCGAGCTGATCTATGCCGGCACCGTGACCCTGGGCGAGCTGCCGGCGGAAGCCACCGGTCCGATGCTGTTCATCGAGACGCCGCGCCTGCTGTTCCCGTTCGCCCGCGCCATCGTCGCGAACGCCACGCGCGAAGCCGGCTTCCCGCCGCTCAACATCGCGCCGGTCGATTTCGTGGCGCTCTATCGCCAGCAGCTCGAGGCCAATGGCGGCCAGATGCCGGGCGTCCCCGCCGGTCCGGTCGGCCACGCTTAACTGAAGGTCAGGCGTCGACCTTCAGCCAGATCGGGTCGCTGATCTTCTTCAGGAACTCCGCGTGCGCGGCAAGCTCGGCAGGGCTCGCCGCGTGTGGACGGGCCTCACGCATCGGGCGGCTCGGGTCGACCACGCCCTGAAGCCCCGCCGCCACCATCTCCGGCGCCAGGCCAAGATCGCGCTGCCGGCCACCGCTCAGCTCCAGATAGACTTCCGCCAACAGCTCCGAGTCGAGCAACGCGCCGTGCTTGGTGCGCTTGGTGTTGTCGATGCCGAACCGGTCGCACAGTGAATCGAGGCTGGCGCGCTGACCGGGAAACTTGCGGCGCGCCATCGAGACCGTGTCGACATAGTCGTTGGTGAGCTTCGACTTGCCGGCGCGCGCCAGCTCGGCGTTCAGGAAGCCCAGGTCGAATTGTGCGTTGTGGATGACGAGCTGGGCATCGCCCAGGAACTCCAGGAATTCCTCCGCCTTGTCGGCGAACAGCGGCTTGTCGGCCAGGAATTCGTCGGAGAGGCCGTGCACTTCCTGCGCGCCGGCCGGCATCGGCATCTCGGGATTGAGATAGAGCTGCAGTGAGCGGCCGGTGGCCACCATGTTCAGCAGTTCGATGCAGCCGATCTCGACCACGCGATGGCCGGCGAGAGGATCGAGGCCCGTGGTCTCGGTATCGAGGACGACTTCACGCATCCCGATCTTCTAGCCCATTTGCCTGTTTACTTGCGACGGGCGCGCGCGAGCCGGGCTGTGAACTTTTCCCGCCACGGATTGGGCGGCCAGAACTCCCCGCGCAGGCCGCGCAACTCGGCCACGGCCACGGCCAACGCAACGCGCGTCGGGGCGAGACCCATGCCGGTCGGGATCACGATGCTGGCCTTCCGGCGCTTGAGCGCGTCCGGTACCTGCTGGCGCAGGATGCCTTCGAATTTCTCCACGGTCATGCCCGGGCGAGCCAAAACGCGGCGGCGCTGAAGGAAAGCCGGCGCGCTCACCACCAGGGTGGCGTCGACGCGCCGCTCGCCCAGCCCCTCGAACAGCAGCGGGATGTCGAGCACCACCAGCTTTTCGCCCGCCAGTGCGGCGCGCCGAAGGAAGGCGCGCTGCTTCAGGTGGACCAGCGGATGCACGATGGCTTCGAGCCGGCGCAGCGCCTCCTTGTTGCCGAAGACGCGCGCGCCCAGCGCCTGACGGTCGAGCACGCCCGCCTTCACGACGCCGGGAAACGCCGCCTCGATACCGGGCAGCGCCGCGCCGCCCGGTGCCTGCAGCGCATGGACGGCGGCATCGGCGTCGTACACGGGCACGCCCATCTCCCGCAGCATCTTGGCTGCGGTCGACTTGCCCATGCCGATCGAACCGGTCAGTCCGACGATGACCATTTATGGGACCATCTACGGCAACGCCTGCGGCAGGATCAGGGGACCAGGACGGTCTGGCCCGTGGTCTTGCGGCTCTCCAGGTCGATATGGGCCTGGGCGGCTTCGGCCAGCGGATAGTGCTGGTCGATCGAGATCTTCACCTTGCCGCTCTTCACCATCTTGAACAGCGAGCGGGCGCTGGCTTCGAGATCGGCACGGGTCGCGGTGTAGGCGCCGAGACTGGGGCGCGTGACGTAGAGCGAGCCCTTCGCGTTCAGGATGCCGATCGGCACCGGCGCCACGGCGCCCGAGGCGTTGCCGAACGAGACCATCAGGCCGCGCGGCTGCAGGCAGTCGAGCGAAGCGGCCCAGGTGTCCTTGCCGACGCCGTCGAACACGACGGGCACGCCCTTGTTCTTGGTGATCTTCTTCACCTCGGTGACGATGTCCTGCTTGGTGTAGTCGATCACCCACTTGTAGCCGTTCTTCTTGGCGAGAGCGGCCTTCTCCGGCGACGAAGTCGTGCCGATCACCTTGTAGCCGCGGGCCTTGGCCCACTGGCCGAACAGCAGGCCAACGCCGCCGGCGGCGGCATGGAACAGGATGGTGTCGCCCTTCTTCAGCCACGCCTTGGCGGTCTGGTCGACGAGATATTCGGTGGTCATGCCCTTCAGCATGATCGCGGCGGCCTGCTCGTCGCTCACGCCCTTCGGCACGTGCACGAGCTGGTCGACGCCCATCAGGCGCTCCTGGCAGTAGGCGCCCAGCACGCCGCAATAGGCGACGCGGTCGCCCTTGCGGAAGCCCTTCACGCGCGGGCCGACCTCGACGATCACGCCCGCCGCCTCGCGGCCGACCGCGTTCGGCATCGGGGTCTGGTAGAGGCCCGAGCGGGTGTAGACGTCGATGAAGTTCAGGCCGATCGCCGTGTGACGCAGCTTGACCTGGCCGGGACCGGGCTTGCCGACCTCGACGTCCTCGAACTGCATCTTCTCCGGGCCGCCGTTTTCATGAATCAGGATGGACTTTGACATCTGAAATTTCTCCCCTTGCAGCGGCGACCGAGGAACGTCGCCCGCTTGCGGGCGTCGAGTATAGTGCCCGGCCTTTCAGGCGCCAGCCCGGCGCGGCCTTCACGAGGAGAGTTTATGCCCAGGAAGCTCCTGATCGGACGCCGCCGCCTTCTCACCGCGACCGGTGCCGCCATTTTGGCGGCTCCCGCAATCGCCCCGTCCGTCTCACATGCCCAGCAGGTGCTGCGCAGCACCAAGGCCTCCTACAGCCTGAGGATGCTCAGCCTCGACCTCGAACAGCCCTGGGGCATGGCCTTCCTGCCCGATGGCCGTCTCCTGATCACCGAACGGCCGGGCCGGCTGCGCATCTTCGCCAACGGCCGGCTCGAACGGGCGCCGGTCGGCGGCATGCCCAAGGTTTATGCGCGCGGCCAGGGTGGCCTGCTCGATGTCTGCCTGCACCCCGACTTCGCCCGCAATTCGCTGCTCTATCTCACCTATTCGGGCGAGGGTGACGGCGGCGCCGCGACAGTGCTGGCGCGAGCGGAATTCCGCAACAATGCGCTGGTCGGCCTGCAGCGCATCTTCGAGGCCCTGCCGCGCACGTCCGGCGGTCTGCATTTTGGCTCGCGCATCGTCTTCGATCGCGCCGGGCTCCTCTACGTCACCTGCGGCGAGCGCTATCAGATGCAGCGGGCGCAGAACCTGGCCGATCTCGGCGGCAAGGTCGTGCGACTGCGCGACGACGGATCGGTCCCGCCCGACAATCCCTTCGTCGGCCGCGAAGGCGCACGGCCGGAGATCTTCACCTACGGCCATCGCAATCCGCAGGGCATGGCCATGCATCCCGGCACCGGTCGAATCTGGGAGGCCGAGCACGGGCCGCGGGGTGGCGACGAACTCAATCTGCTGAAGGCCGGCGCCAACTATGGCTGGCCGCTGGCCACCCATGGCATCGACTACAACGGCTCGATCATAAGTCCGAACAAGAGCCTGCCTGGCATGGAAGATCCGGTGCGCGTCTGGGTGCCGTCGATCTCGCCCAGCGGCCTCGCCTTCTATACCGGCGACCGCTTCCCCGGCTGGAAGGGTTCGGTCTTCACCGGGGCGCTGTCGGATACCGCACTGCATCGGATCGAACTCGACGGTGACCGCTATGTCGGCGAGGAGCGGTTGCTCGTCGACGTGCTTCCCTATATCCGCGACGTACGACAGGGCCCCGATGGGCTCATCTATCTGGTCACCCATACCGACAGCGGTGGCCTTTATCGCCTGGAGCCTGCGTAACGCCCATGCTGATCCTCGCTTCCGCCAGCCGCTCGCGCCGGCAGATGCTGCAGAATGCCGGCCTCGACTTCACGGTCGAGACGTCGGGCGTCGATGAGGACGAGGTGAAGCTGAGCCTCGCGGCCGAGAAGGCGACGCCGCGGGACATCGCCGAGACTCTCGCAGAGCTGAAGGCGCAGCGCGTTTCCAAGCGGCATCCCGAGGCGATGGTGATTGGCGCGGACTCGACGCTGGCCTGCAACGGACGACTGTTCGACAAGCCGCCCACATTGGCGGCTGCGCGCACGCAACTGCTGGCACTGGGTGGCCAGACCCACGAGCTTCATTCCTCTGTCGTCGTCGCCAAAGGCGGTGTGCGGCTGTGGCATTGCAACGAACATGCGCGGCTCACGATGCGGCCGCTGACCGACGCTTTCCTCGATGCCTATCTGGCGCGTGCCGGCGAGGTCGTGACCACGTCGGTCGGCGCTTACCAGCTAGAAGGCGTGGGCGCGCATCTCTTCACGAAGGTAGAGGGTGACTACTTCACCATCCTCGGCCTGCCGCTGTTGCCGCTGCTGTCGTTCCTCGCGGGACACGGCATCGGTCTGGAGAAAGCCGGATGAGCGCTTACGACACCCTGATCGCCGAGGCCGCCGGTCGGCCGTTCGCCGCCATCGTCGGCTGGCCGGCCGAGCATTCGCGCTCGCCCGCGCTGCACGGTTACTGGCTGAAGCAGCATCACATCAAAGGCCATTACGGCCGCCTGCCCGTCGAACCGCGGCGCGAGGCGCTGGAGGAGCTGGTCGCCTTCCTGCGCGCCACGCCGAATGCGCGCGGCTGCAATCTCACCCTGCCGCACAAGATCGAGATCATGCCGTTCCTCGATCGCATCGACCCGGTGGCCCGCCGCATCGGCGCGGTGAATACGGTGGTGAAGCAGGCCGACGGCACCTTGGAAGGCCGCAACACCGACGGATTCGGCTTCCTCGAAGCACTGAAATACAACGCGCCGCACTGGACGCCCGAAGCCGGTCCGGTGGTGGTGCTGGGCGCCGGCGGCGCGGCGCGTGCCGTCGTCGCCAGCCTGATCGATTCCGGCGTGCCGGAACTCCGCCTCGTCAATCGCACGCGGCAGACCGCGGTCGATCTCGGCGTCGCCTTCACGCCGTCGGGCGGCCAGCGCATCGTGGTCGATTCCTGGGAGGAACGTGCCGGCCTGCTCAAGGGGGCGACCCTGCTGGTCAACACGACGTCGCTCGGCATGAAGGGCCAGCCGGCCCTCGACATCGATCTCGCCAGGTTGCCACGCGAGGCGGCGGTCTACGACATCGTCTATGTGCCACTCGAGACGCACCTGCTGGCGAGCGCGCGCTCGCGCGGCAATCGCTGCGTCGACGGGCTCGGCATGCTGCTGCACCAGGGCCGGCCGGGCTTCGAAGCGTGGTTCGGCCCCAAGGTCGACGTCTCGGTCGAGCAGCGCCGCGCCGTTGCGGCCGATCTCGGCGCATGACGACCGAGAGCAATCCGCCGGACGGCTTCAAGCCGCTGTTCCGGACGAGCCCGTTCCTCGATCACAACGGGCCGTTTTTCTATCGCGAGAACGGCGACGGCACCTTTGTCGTCGGCCTGCGCATCCAGCCCAAGCATGCCAATGCGCGCGGCGTCGCCCATGGCGGCATCCTGATGACCCTGTGCGACATCTCGCTGGGCTATCGCACGACGCGCAGCCAGACGCCCTCGCCGCTGATCGTCACCGCCAGCGTGAAGACCGACTTCGCGGGTTCGGCGAAGATCGGCGACTGGGTCGAGGCCCATGTCGACGTGCACAAGGTCGGCGGGCGTCTCGCCTTCGCCAACTGCTACCTGAAGGTCGGCGAGGAGCGCATCGTGCACGCGAGCGCGGTGTTCGCGCGGACGGGCGATCGATCTTGAGGCTCGTCTTCACGGCATTCCTGCCGTTCGCGCTGGGTTACTTCCTGAGCTTCCTGTTCCGCTCGCTGAACGCCGTGGTGGCGCCGGCGCTGCGCAGCGAACTCGGCCTCGACGATGCCGCGATCGGCGTCGTGACCTCGATGTATCTCGCGGCCTTCGTGTTGGCCCAGTTGCCGGCCGGCGTGGCGCTCGACCGGTTCGGGCCGCGACGCGTTGCGCCCATGATGTTGCTGGTGACTGCGCTTGGCGCCGTCGTCTTTGCCCTGGGACACGATGTCGTGACACTGAGCATCGGCCGCGCGCTGATCGGGCTTGGCCTGTCCGTCGCGCTGATGTGCGGTTTCAAGGCCAATGTCCTCTACTGGCCGATTGGCCGCCTGCCGCTGGTCAACGCAGTGATGATGACGTTCGGCGGACTGGGCGCCGCCATGGCGACGCGGCCGGTGCAGTGGCTGCTGGTCGACTTCGACTGGCGGCAGGTCTTCCTGGGTCTCGGCGCGATCACCGTCGCAGTCGCGCTCTATCAGCTTTTCGCCGCGCCCCGTTATGCGCGTACCGGCGGCGGCAGGATCGGCCAGGAGATCATGGGCTTGGTCGGCATCTTGAAGACACGGCTGTTCTGGAGTGCAGCCCTCGCACCTGCTTTCTCATTAGGCGTCTGGATCTGCTACGCGAGCTTCTGGGCGGCGGGCTGGCTGCGCGACGTGGCGCATCTCGACGAGCCGACGGTCGGCGTTGCGCTGTTCGCGCTCTCGATCGCCATCGTGCCCGGCTATTTCTTCAGCGGCATGATCGTCGACATCCTGCACAAGCGCGGCATCCGCGGCGGCCGGGTGCTTCTGGTCTACGGGCTGCTGTTTCTCGCGATCCACATACCGATCGCCCTCAACGTCACGGCGATGCCCAAGCTCCTGTGGTTCGCCTACGTCATGTTCGGCGGCATGCCGGTGGTCTGCTACGCGCTGGTGACGCGTGCCTTCGCGCCCGAGCTCGCCGGCCGGGTCAATACCACGATCAATCTCGTCTGCATGCTGATCGCCTTCGTTCTGCAGGCGTCGATCGGACCGGCATTGGCCTGGATGGAGGCGGTGCAGGGCCTGCCGCGTGCCGAAGCGCATCAGATCGTGACGGTCGCGGTGCTGGCGATGCAGGCGGCGCTGTGGCTGTGGTTTGCGTCGAGCCGGGAGGCTCGGGACCTGCCGTGAAAACGAAAGAGCGCCGCTTTCGCGGCGCTCTTTGAATTCTTATCTGTTCTGAGCCGTGTGGGCTCTCGCGCGTGGTTACAAGCGCTGCCGCCCACCATAAGGCGCGTAGCGCGCCTTATTGATTCATCGACCCAAAGAAATCCTGGTTGGTCTTGGCCGTGCGCAGCTTGTCGAGCAGGAACTCGATCGCATCGACCGCGCCCATCGGCATGAGGATGCGGCGCAGCACCCACATCTTCGACAGCGTCGCACGGTCGACCAGCAGCTCTTCCTTGCGGGTGCCCGACTTGGTGATGTCGATCGCCGGGAAGGTGCGCTTGTCGGAGACCTTGCGGTCCAAGATGATTTCCGAGTTACCGGTACCCTTGAACTCTTCGAAGATGACCTCGTCCATGCGGCTGCCGGTATCGATCAGGGCGGTCGCGATGATGGTGAGCGAGCCGCCTTCCTCGATGTTGCGGGCCGCACCGAAGAAGCGCTTCGGGCGCTGCAGGGCGTTGGCGTCGACACCGCCGGTCAGCACCTTGCCGGAGCTCGGCACGACGGTGTTGTAGGCACGGCCGAGGCGAGTGATCGAGTCGAGCAGGATCACCACGTCCTTCTTGTGCTCGACCAGGCGCTTGGCCTTCTCGATCACCATCTCGGCGACGGCGACGTGGCGGCTGGCCGGCTCGTCGAAGGTCGAGCTCACGACCTCGCCCTTCACCGTGCGCTGCATGTCGGTGACTTCCTCGGGGCGCTCGTCGACGAGCAGCACCATGAGGAAGACCTCGGGATTGTTGGCGGTGATGGCGTGCGCGATGTTCTGCAGCAGCACCGTCTTGCCGGTACGCGGCGGCGACACGATCAGGGCGCGCTGGCCCTTGCCGATCGGCGCGATCAGGTCGATCACGCGGGTCGAGATGTCGAGCTGCTGCTGCGGCGTCGAGCCGGCCTTCTTGGTCAGCGTGCCGGTGCGGCGCGTGCCGACACGGCCCGACGAAGTCGCCTTCGAACCGCCGACGGCTTCCTCGGTGATGGCAGGCGCCATGACGGCAGCGCCGCCTTCGAGCTCGAGCTTCAGCTTTTCGTCGGGATAGAGCGGCGTCAGCGAGTCGAAGTTGATGCGATGGCGCAGCGCATCGGGATCGTCGAAGTTGATCTTGTTGATCTGCACCATGGCGAAGTAGCGCTCGCCATCCTTCGGCGCGCGGATCTCGCCTTCGACCGTATCGCCGGTGCGCAGGCCGAACTTACGAACCTGCTGGGGGCTGACATAGATGTCGTCGGCGCCGGGCAGGTAATTGGCTTCCATCGAGCGCAGGTAGCCGAAGCCGTCGGGGATCACCTCGATGGTGCCGACGCCGAAGATCGCCTGGTCGGCGGCGGCGAGCTTCTGGAGGATGGCGAACATCAGCTCCTGGCGGCGCATCATCGCCGCACCCTCCACGCCCTGCTCTTCGGCAAAGGCCAGGAGTTCGGGGGGCTTCTTCTTCTTGAGGTCCTGGAGATTCATGTGTCTTCGATCTGGTGGGGGAAATGACGCACGCGCTTGCAGCGACCGGGCGGCCGAGCTTGGAAAAACAGCGCTGTGTCGTACTGGAAGGGATCCTATCGAGTTGCCGCCGGGGAGACGACGCCAAGGACCCTAGGTAACCTTTATATACGGGCCGATTTTGGCCCTGTAAAGGCAGCCCGTCGCGACGGGCTGCCACGGGGGATTGGGTTACAGGCGAGCGAAGCTCGGCTTACGACCCTTCCGCCGTCACTTCTCCTCGGCCAGCATCTCGGCGTAGCGGAAGATCTCGGTGTGGTCGGCGCCCTTGCCCAGCTTGCCATCGGCGGCGGTCCAGTAGGCCACCGCCTGCTCGAGACCGGGCACATGCAGCTTGAGATGGGAAGCGACGTCGCCCGCGGTGCGCAGGTCCTTGGCCATCAGCGCGGTGGTGAAGCCCGCGGCGAAGGCGCGCGAGACGACCTGTTGGCGGCCCTTCACTTCGGTGGCGTTGCTCTTGCCCGTCGACGTATTGAAGACGTCGACCATGGTGCCGGGATCGAGGCCGAATGCCTCGCCCACGACCAGTGCCTCGCACATCGCCACCAGCCCTGCGGCCGAGAGATAGTTGTTGAGTGCCTTCAGCGCGTGACCGGCGCCCGCGGGACCGCACAGGGTGATCGTCTTGCCCATGGCGCCGAAGACCGGCCGCACCTTTTCGAGATCGGCAGACCCACCGCCCACCATGATGCTGAGCGAGCCGTCGATCGCGCGCTTCACGCCACCCGACACCGGCGCATCGAGCAGCGCCACGCCACGGGCCGCGAGATCGCGCGCGAGCTTCTGGGTGTCGACCGGGTTGGACGAGCTCATGTCCATCACCACCGCGCCGGGCTCCAGCCCTTCGATTGCGGGATCGCGGCCCTCCAGCACGGCCTGCCGCACGATCTTGCCGTCGGGTAGCATGGTGATCAGCGCCGCGGCGCCCTGGGCGGCCGCCTTCGCCGACGCCGTCGCCAGCGCCGACGGATGGGCGCCGACGAAATCGGAGACCGCCTTCTGCGAGACGTCGAACACGCGCAGCGTGAAGCCCGCCTCGACCAATCGTTTCGCCATCGGGCGACCCATCATGCCGAGGCCGATGAAAGCGATGGTGGCGGGAGGCGTGAGCGTCGTGGTCATGGTTCAACCCCTGCAATGAGATCGTATTCATAGAACGGCAAAACGCGGCCGGGAATCGCATCCGACGGCTCGTTTCGCAGGAAGCGAGCGCCCATGCGCTCGTAGAAAGGAGCGGCGTTCACGTCGGCGAGAATGGTCATGCGCCGGTATCCCAGCTCCCGCGCCAGGGCGACCGCGGCTTCGAACAACAGCCGCCCCGTCCCGCTGCCGATGGAAACCGGATCGACGAACATCAACGCCAGTTCGGCATCGTCGCCGTCGCGGCCGACACTGACGGTGCCGACCGTTCTGCCGGACGCGTCGGTTGCCACCAGCACGCGGCCCTCGGCGATGCTTTGTTCCTCGACCGTGAGCGAGGGCACGCAGAGTCGCATGAACTCCGCGTCATACCCCCAATGGGCCTTCGAGCGCAGGCAGAGCGCGGTGAGGCTTGCCGCCTCACCGCTCCGTGCCGGCCGAACTTCGGCCATGTCTCAGATGCCGCGATCCTTGAACACGCCGCTGGCCGTCTTGAAGGCATCGAGGCTCGCGGGGATGCCGCAATAGATCGCGACCTGGAGGAAGATCTCCTTGATCTCGTCCTTGGTGAGGCCGTTGTTCAGCGCGCCGTTGATGTGCAGCTTGAGCTCGGGGCCGCGATTGAGCGCCGCCAGCATGGCGAGGTTCAGCATCGAGCGGTTCTTCTTCGACAGGCCCGGACGCGTCCAGGCATAGCCCCAGCAGTATTCGGTGGTGATGTCCTGGAAGGCCATCATGAACTCGTCGTTCGCGGCGCCGGCCAGCGAGTTGTCGACGTAAGCCGCGCCCAGCACGGCTTTGCGCATCTTCATGCCCTCGTCGTAGAGCTTCTTGTTGCGCGGCAGCGGCTTGGCTTTCTTAGCCTTCGCAACGGCGGTCTTCTTGGCCATGTCTTGCTCCTCCGGAATAAAAACCGGGGAGCTGTATATCAGATCGTCGCGTGGCCTGCGTGCTGCAGCGTTGCCGAAACATTGAGCCCCTTCGAGCGGGCCTGCTGGCAGAGATCCTCGATGGTGACCCGGTCGAGTTGCGCCATCATCTCCTCGCGCAGCTTCTCCCACAGCGGCCAGACGACCTCATGGGCGAGCGGCGAGCCGATCGAGGGGTCACTTGGTTCCGTCTCGACCTCGAGGTTGCGCACCACCCGGACGACTTCACCCAGGGTGATGGTCGATCTCTCCCGTCCCAGGCGATAGCCGCCGCGCGGGCCGCGCTTGCCGGCCAGGATGCCCGCCCGCACGAGGTGCTGCAGGACCTGCTCGAGGTATCGCTTGGGAATACGCTGGCGCTCGGTGATGTCACCGCTGCGCACCGGGTGTTCGCCGACGTGGAACGCCACGTCGAGGACCGCCTCGATTGCGAACATCGTCTTCTTGCTAAGGCGAGGCATCCCGTTCTCTCGTCCCTATCAGGCCCTTTTGGTGGAGCCGGCCGCTACCCCTGTCGAACCGAAGCCGCCCGCGCCGCGCGCCGTCTCGTCGAGGGTGAAGACCTCTCGCCAGACGGCACGGGCATGGCGTGCAATGACCATCTGTGCAATTCGCATGCCGCGCTCGATGCGGAACGGCTCCTTGCCCAGGTTGATCAGGATGACCCCGACCTCGCCGCGATAATCGGCGTCGATGGTGCCGGGGGCGTTGGCGACGGTCACGCCGTGCTTGGCGGCCAGCCCGGAGCGCGGCCGGACCTGGGCCTCGAAGCCCACGGGAAGGGCGATCGAAATGCCCGTCGGCACGATCTTTCGTTCCAGCGGCCCCAGCTCGATATCCTGGTCGATGGCAGCCAGCAGGTCGGCGCCGGCCGCGGAGGCGGTCGCATAGTCGGGAAGCTGCAGGTCACGCCCATGCGGCAGCCGCACGACTTCGATCTCGATGCTCTCGATTCCCTTCATCGGCCCCCTCGTTTGTACCCGTTAACCCTGCCCACCCCCCGGTGGGCCGGTCCTCACTCCGCCGCCTGCTTCTTTCCTGCCTGCGCGAGATGCAGCGCGATCCGGCCGGCGAGCCGCATGGCGACATCACCCTTGCCCAGCGGCGGCCAGTCCTCGGTGCCCTCGGCGCTGATCAGGTGCACGGTGTTGCGCTCGCCGCCGAAGGTGCCGGTGGCCGGCGACACGTCGTTGGCAACAATCCAGTCGCAGCCCTTGCGGGCTCGCTTCTCGATGGCGTTCGAAACCACGTTCTCGGTCTCGGCGGCGAAGCCCACCACCAGCGCCGGCCGCTTCGGGCCGGCCTCGGAGAGCGTGGCCAGGATGTCGGGATTGGGCGCCAGTTCGAGCGCCGGCGGCGGGGCGCCTGCCTTCTTCTTGATCTTGCCGGTGGCCGGCTTCGCCGCCTTCCAGTCGGCCACGGCGGCGGCGCAGACAGCGATGTCGAGCGCGCCGGCGCCGAGACAGGCTTCCAGCATCTGGTCGGCCGATTCGATCTTCACGACCTTCACACCGTGCGGATCGGGCACGGCGACCGGGCCGCTCACCAGGGTCACATCGGCGCCGAGCTGCGCCAGAGCCGCGGCGATGGCATGGCCCTGCTTGCCCGAGGAATGGTTGGAGATGAAGCGCACCGGATCGAGCGCCTCGCGTGTCGGGCCCGAGGTCACCAGCGCGCGCCTGCCGGCCAGCGGCTGGTCGCGCACCAGCATCGCCTCGATTGCCGCCACGATCTCGAGCGGTTCGGACATGCGGCCGGCACCGAATTCGTTGCAGGCCATGGCGCCTTCGTTCGGCCCGACGAAGGTGACGCCGCGCTTCTTCAGCGTCTCGACGTTGGCCACAGTCGCGGCATGCGTCCACATGCGCACATTCATCGCGGGCGCGGCGAGAACCGGCTTGTCGGTGGCGAGCAAAACAGTGGAAGCAAGATCGTCGGCCATGCCGCCGGCCATGCGGGCCAGCAGGTTGGCGGTGGCCGGTGCGACGACCAGAAGGTCGGCGTCGCGCGAAAGCTGGATGTGACCCATCTCGCTCTCGTCGGTCAGCGAGAACATGTCGCTGTAGACGCGGTCTTCGGTCAGGGCCTGCAGCGACAGCGGCGTCACGAACTTCGCGCCGGTTTCGGTGAGCACACAGCGCACCGACGCGCCGCGTTCCCGTAGCCGCCGGATCAGGTCCAGCGACTTGAAGGCAGCAATGCCGCCCGCGACGATCAGCAGGATACGCTTGCCGTGCAACATGGCCGTCAGCCTATCACAAGAGCCGGGTGGCGACAGTATAGAGGCCGGTCGCCAGCAGCGCCCAGAACACGGCCTGCCGGAACTGTTCGACCGAGAGGCGTGAGCGGATCTGCTGGCCGATCCACATGCCGCCGATGGCCGGCGCGATGGCGGCCCCCGAGACGATGGCGCGCGGCCCGTCGAGCACGCCGAAGAAGAGCAGCGAGGCCGTCAGGGTCAGGGACGTGGCGCACAGCACCACCCCTAGCGTCTGGACCAGCTCGACCGGCTTGATGTCGAGCCCCTGCAGGTAGGGCATCAGCGGGACGATCGGCACACCCACCAGTCCCGCCACGAAACCCGACACGACGCCGATGATCGGCGCCAGCGGCTTCTCGAGGTCTTCATGGATGGTGAGGCGAATACGGAACAGGCCGAGCGTGCTGTAGATGATCAGCACCGTGCCCAGCACGATGAAGGCCCAGCCGGGCCCCTTCTGGCCGACCAGCCAGACCGTCAGGTAGAGGACCACGGCGAGCGGCACGATCAACGGCCACTGGCGGCGCACGATGTGCCGGAAATTACCGCCGACCGAAGCCTGCCAGACGTTGGTGACGACCGTCGGCAGGGCAATCAGCGCGATCGCCTCCGACAGCGGCAGGAAGAGCGACATCAACGCGATGGAGATCGCCGGCAGGCCGAGCCCCACCAGACCCTTGACGGTGCCGGCGAGCAGGAAGATCGCGAGGCCGATGACGATCTGATCGGTCGTCACGGGTCAGTGCCACCACGCGGCGATGGCCGCAATCAGGGCGAGGATGGCGACGACCTCGGCGAAACGCGGCCGGAAGCGGCTGGATTGCGGCTGCTGCAGCGCATCGCGCTCGGCTTTGCGCCGCTCGTGCTCGGCCACGAGATGCAGGCTGTCGATCAGGCGCGGCAGACGGCGCAGGCCCTGGGCCAGGTCCTCGACGGCGCGGCCGACCGTGGCGCGCGGGCCGAAATGGGTGACCATCCAGTCTTCGATCAGCGGCCGCGCCAGTTCCCAGATGTTGACGTCGGGATTGAGCTTGGTGCCCATGCCCTCGGCCATCAGCATCGTCTTCTGCAGCAACAGGAGCTGCGGCTGCGCGCTCATCTCGAACTGCTCGGTGACCCGCAGCATCTGCGCGAGAAGGCGGGCGATCGAGATCTGGTGGCTGGGCTTGCCGAAGATCGGCTCGCCGATCGAGCGGCAGGCCTGGGCGAAGGTTTCGAGCGATTGATCCGGTGGCACATAACCTGCCCGGAACTGGACCTCTGCGACGGCGTGGTAGTCGCGCCGCAGGAAGGCGACCAGCAGCTCGGCGAGATAGCCGCGCGTGTCCTCGTCGACCCGGCCCATGATGCCGAAGTCGACCGGCACGATGCAGCCCTGGCGGTCGACGAAGGCGTTGCCGCCATGCATGTCGGCATGGAAGAAGCCGTCGCGGAACACCTGATAGAAGAAGGCCTCGGCGCACTTGCGCATGATCTCGTGCGGGTCGTGACCGGCGGCGATGATGGCGTCGCGGTCGCCGATCGAGATGCCGTCGACCCGCTCCTGCGTCATCACGCGCTCGGCGGTGCGATCCCAGTCGATCTTGGGCGCGCGATAATTCGGATCGTCGGCGAAATTCTCACCGAGCTCCTCGGCGGCCGCGGCTTCCATGCGCAGGTCCATCTCGACTCGCACCACGTCGGCGAAGGCGCGCACCGATTCGACCGGCTTCAGGCGACGGAAGCGCGGCTGGGTGCGCTCGACCAGCTCGGCCATCCAGTAGAAGAGATCGAGATCCTGCTCGAAGGCCTTGGCGATGCCCGGCCGCAACACCTTCACGGCGACGTCGCGGCCATCGGTCGTGACCGCAAAATGCACCTGGGCGATTGACGCCGCCGCAATCGGCACGTCGTCGAAGGCCGAGAAGAGGGCGCCAAGCGGTTGGCCCAGTTCGCTTTCGATGATGCGGCGCGCCTCGGCACCGGAGAAGGCCGGGATGTGATCCTGCAGGCGCGCAAGGTCGGCGGCCACTTCCTCGCTGAAGAGATCGGCGCGCGTCGACAGCGCCTGACCGAGCTTGATGAACGAGGGACCCATGTCCTGCAGCGCCGCCGCCAGCCGTTCGCCGGGACGCCGCGAATCGCGACGCAGCGCGAAGAGGCGGGCCCAGGCGATCAGCGCCGGCGCGATGCCGAGTGTCTCGAGCGGAAACAGCGCGTCGTGACGGGCAAAGCTCAGCGCCATGCGCAGCAGGCGCCAGCCGTTGCGAAACGCGCGGAACATCTAGATGCGCCAGCCCTGATGCAGCGCCACGACGCCGAGCGACATGTCGCGCCACGAGACGTTTTCGAAGCCGGCGGCCCGCATCCGCGCCGCCAGCTCGCGCTGCGGCGGGAAGCGGCGGATACTTTCGTGCAGATAGCGATAGGAGTCGGCGTCCTTGGCGATGACCTTGCCGAAAAACGGCAGCGCGCGTTCGGAATAGGCGTCGTAGACGCGGCCAACCGGCGCCGAAGTCACCTTGCTGAATTCCAGACAGTAGAACCGCCCGCCGGGCTTCAGGACGCGATGGGCGTCGCGCAGCGCCTGGTCGATGTCGGTGACGTTCCGCAGGCCGAAGGCGATCGTGTAAGCGTCGAACGACCGATCGGGGAACGGCAGGTGCTCGGCATCGCCGGTCGCCCAGGTGAGCCCCTGCAACAGGCCGCGATCGACCGCGCGGTCGCGCCCGACCTCGAGCATTGCGGGATTGATGTCGCACACGGTGACGTCGGGGCGCTCGCCCTGCCGGCGCAACAGACGGAAGGCGATGTCGCCGGTGCCGCCCGCCACGTCGAGCAGCTTCTCGCCCGGACGCGGATTGACCACGTCGACCATGGTGTTCTTCCAGAGCCGGTGCACGCCGCCCGACATCAGGTCGTTCATCAGGTCGTAGCGCGGGGCCACGCTGGCGAAGACCTCGCGGACCATCCCGGCCTTTTCGGCCGCCGGAACGTCGCGGAATCCGAAGGACGCACGGCCGTCCGGGGCCTGTCCCTCGGGACGGGCTGCGCTAGGATCGTCTGGAAAGGCTGGGTCCATGGGGCCGCAACCTAGAGGAATCGCCATGCTGCTGAAAGACCGGGTCATCCTGATCACCAACGTCGAGAAATTCGCAGGCCACGGCACCACAAGGGTCGCCCTGGCCAACGGCGCCACCGTCCTGGCGCACGATCCGACGTTCGAGGCGCCCAGCGCGCGCCGCAAGTACGAGGCGGAGTTTCCTGGCGCCCATGCCCTGTCGGCGACCGAGCCGGCCACGATGGTTGAGCTGGCGTTGAAGCGGCACGGCCACATCGATGCTCTGGTGAACAACGACGCCTATCCGGCGCTGCGCGCGCCGCTCGGCGAAGCCCGCATCGAGGATTTCCGCGACGCGCTGGAAGTCATGGCCGTGGCGCCGTTCCGGCTGACGCAGCTCGTCGCGCCGTCGATGCGCAAGCGCAAATCGGGTCGCATCGTGTTCGTCTCCTCGGCCGCACCCCTGCGCGGCATCGCCAACTATGCGCCCTATGTCTCCGCGCGCGCGGCAGGGAACGGTCTCGTCTCCTCGCTCGCCAAGGAACTGGGGCGCGACGGCATCACGGTGAACGCGGTCGGTTCGAACTATGTCGAGAACCCCGACTACTTCCCGCCGGCGCTGCTCGCCAACAGTGCGGCGATGGCCAAGATGACAGCGCAGATCCCGCTCGGTCGCCTCGGCAAATCCGACGAGCTGGGCGCCACGGTCTGCTTCCTCTGCTCCGACGGTGCCGGCTTCATCACCGGACATGTCCTGCCTCATGCCGGCGGCTGGGCGTGACATCGGCAAAAATCACATGCACTATCCCTGCATAACGAACGCCGCGCAGGTCTGACCGAAGCAGCGGCTGCCAGGGAGAAACGTCGAGACACGTCGGGAAACCGGCGCGCTTCCCCTTGGCCGAATCGGTCCGAGGACGGCGCATGGGAAGACAGATTGTCCACCGCCTGCTGGTCTCGTTCCCCGCGCTGCTCGGGGTTCTTTTCCTGTGCTTCTGTCTCCTGCAGGTGGTGCCCGCCGATCCGGCGATGATCATCGCCGGGCCGGATGCCAAGGCCGAGACCATCGCGGCGATCCGTCTCGAACTCGGGCTCGACCGCTCCATCCCCGTCCAGTTCGCCGATTACATCGGCCGCGTCCTGCAGGGTGACCTCGGCCGCTCCATCATCTCCAACAAGATGGTGAGCGAGGAACTGGCGCTCACCATCGGCCCGACGGTCGAGCTGATGCTGGGCGGCATGCTGATCGCCATTCCCTGTGGGCTGACCCTGGGCACGCTGGCCGCCGTGCGGCGCGGCACCCTGGTCGACCGCGCGATCATGGCCGTCTCGGTCGCCGGCGTGTCGATGCCGGTCTTCTTCATCGGCCTGGTCCTCATTCAGTACATGGGCTTCCAGTGGGGCCTGTTCCCCTTCACCGGCCGCACCGGGCCGATCTGGGACGGCGGCCTGCCGAGCCTCGTGCTGCCGGCCCTCACCCTGGGCAGCGTGCTGATCGGGCCGATCGCGCGGCTGACGCGCACCGCCGTACTCGAAGTGCTGGGCGCCGACTATGTCCGCACCGCCCGCGCCAAGGGCCTGCGCGAGACGGTGGTGATCATCCACCACGCGCTGCGCAACGCGATGATCCCGGTCGTCACCTTGATTGGTCTGCAGGCGGCGTTTCTGCTGGGCGGCGCCGTCGTCACGGAGACGATGTTCTCGTGGCCGGGGGTCGGGCGGCTCGCGGTCGGCGCCATCGTGTCGAGCGATTTCCCGACCGCGCAAGGCGCGATCATGATCCTCGCGATCGCCTTCCTCACGATCAACCTGATCGTCGACGTTCTCTACGTCTATCTCGATCCGAGGATGCAGCGGTCATGAGCGTCGAAGCCCTCAACACCGCCCCCGCCCGCAGCGAAGAAAACGGCATCTTCTCGCGGTCCGGCGTCCTGCGCCGACTGATGCGCGACAAGGTGGCGGTCGTGGCCGCCTTGCTGCTGTCCACGATCGGCCTCGCCGCCATCTTCGCGCCGCTGGTCGCGCCCTACGATCCCTACCTCACCGACCTCACCAAGGTGATGCAGCCGCCCAGCGCCGAGCACTGGTTCGGCACCGACAATACCGGCCGCGACATACTGAGCCGCGTCATCTACGGCTCGCGCAACACGCTGATGCTGGGCCTGATCGGCGTCATCTTCGGCGGCTTCCTGGGCGGGTTCCTCGGCATCATGGCGGCCTATCACCGCCGCCTCGACGGCTGGATCATGCGCCTGGTCGACGTGATGCTGGCCTTCCCGGCGATCCTGATCGGCCTCGCGGTGGCGGCGATCTTCGGCGCCGGCCTCACCGCGGTGGTTATCGCGCTCGTCGTGGCGACGGTGCCGGACGTGGGGCGCGTGGCGCGTGGCGCCGCGATCGGCATCATGAGCCAGGAATTCATGGAGGCCGGCCGCGCCGTCGGCGTCTCCGACCGGACGCTGATCTGGCGCTACCTGACGCTCAACTGCATCTCGACCATCTTCGTGTTCCTGACCCTGCGCTTCGGCCAGATCATCCTGATCGGCTCGGCGCTGGGCTTCCTCGGCATGGGCGCCCAGCCGCCGACCGCCGAGCTCGGCATGATGGCCGCACAAGGCCGCGATTTCCTGTTCATGGCGCCGCATATCGCGACGATCCCGAGCTTCATGATCTTCGTGATCGTGCTGGCCGCCAATCTTCTGGGCGACGCACTCCGCGACGTCCTCGATCCGAGGCTGCAGACATGATCAGACATGCTCTGAGTGCAGCGTTCGCGTTGAGTATTGCGTATCCGGCGACGGCGCAGACCCTCAACATGATGAAGGGGATCGATGCACCGCATTACGACGCCCAGCGCACCACCTGGGGGCCGACCTCCGACATCGTCAATATGTTCCAGGATACGCTGGTGGCGCTCGACTGGGACGGCAAGACGCCGATACCCTATCTCGCCAAATCGTGGACGGTGAGCCCCGACGGCAAGCTCTATACGTTCAAGCTGCGCGACGATGTGAGCTTCTGCAGCGGCAAGAAGTTCACCGCCGACGATGTCGTCTATTCCTTCAAGCGCCTGAAGAGCCCCGAGATCAAGGGCCCCTTCGCCTGGCGCGCCGGCACCATCAAGGAGCTGCGCGCACCTGATCCCTACACGGTCGAGTACGAACTCGAGGAGCCGTTCTCCGAGCTGCTGTTGCAGCTCACCATGTTCACCAACGTGATCCACAACAAGGAAAGCGTGGAGCAGCTGGGCAAGGATTACGGCGTCAGGGGCGCCGACGGCACCGGCCCCTGGTGCTTCGAAAGCTGGCAACCACGCACCGAGATCGTGCTGAAGCGCCACGACGCCTACAAGTGGGGCCCCTCCATGTACGCCAACAAGGGGCCGGTGAAGTTCGAGAAGCTGGTCATCAAGATTGTCCCTGAGGATTCCAGCCGGGTCGCGGCGATGATGGCGGGCAAGTTCGACATCACCCATCAATTCCCGTCGCAGTTCATCTCCCAGGCCAAAGCCGCGCCGATGCTGGCGGTGACCGAGGCCAAGCCCAACTTCCAGCTCCTCTACTACGGCTTCAAGACCTCGCGGCCGTTGGTGGCCGACAAGCGCGTCCGCGAGGCCATGAGCATCGGCATCAACCGCGCCGAACTCGCCAAGGGCGTGCTGCTGGGCAATGCCGAGCCCGCCTTCACCTTCGTCGATCCCGACGCGCTCGACTTCGATCCCAAGAGCCGCGAGATCGTGAAGGAGGATGTCGAACGGGCGAAGAAGCTTCTAGACGAGGCCGGCTGGAAACCCGGCGCTGACGGCATCCGCGAGAAGGACGGCGTGAAGCTCGCGCCCAAGGTTTACTACACGCAGTCGAGCAACTCGGCCCGCGTTGCGGAGGCGATCCAGGGCTACATGCGCAAGATCGGCGTGGCATGGCAGCTCCAGCCTTGGGACTCGACGATCTCCTCGGTGAAGATGGCCGAGCAGGATTACGAGATCTGGTCGGTGACCGTGCCTTATCTCTCGGCCGGTGACCTGATGAACATCTACTTCGATTCCAGGAACATCCCGACGCCCAACCGGATGAACTGGAAGAACGACGAGACCGACGAGACGCTGCGCCTTGGCCGTGCCGCGCTGAACGACGCCGACCGCGCAAAGTATTACGCGGCGGTGCAGCAGCAGGTGACGCGCGAGCATCTGTGGATCCCGGTGCTGAACATCAACATGCACCAGGTGACGAGCAAAAAGCTGAAGGGTGCCCGCCCGCACATGATCTACCAGAACACCTTCTACAAGGGGCTCGACGCGACGCACTGAACGAACAACGACAACGGAGCGAGGAAACGATGCGTAACTTCTTGAAGGGCGTAGCAGCGTTGCTCGGCGTAGCAGGTCTCTCCTCGGTGGCAGAGGCGCAAACCTTGCGGATGATGAAGGCTCTCGACGCGCCGCATTACGACGGCCAGCGCACGACCTGGTCGCCGACCTCCGATATCGTGAACATGTTCCAGGACACGCTGGTGGCGATGGACTGGGACGGCAAGACGGCGATTCCCTACCTCGCCAAGTCGTGGACGATCAGCCCCGACGGCAAGCTCTACACCTTCAAGCTGCGCGACGATGTGAGCTTCTGCAGCGGCAAGAAGTTCACGGCCGAGGATGTAATCTACTCCTTCAAGCGGCTGACCAGCCCCGAGTTGAAGGCGCCGCTCGCCTGGCGCGCCGGCAACATCAAGGACCTGCGCGCACCCGATCCCTACACGGTCGAGTACGAGCTGAACGAGCCGTTCGCCGACCTGCTGCTGCAGCTCACCATGTTCACCACGGCGATCCACAACAAGGAGAGCGTGGAGCAGCTCGGCAAGGATTACGGCACCAAGGCGATCGACGGCACCGGACCCTGGTGCTTCGAGAGCTGGCAGCCCCGCACCGAGATCGTGCTGAAGCGGCACGACGCCTATAAATGGGGGCCCTCCATGTACGCCAACAAGGGGCCGGTGAAGTTCGAGAAGCTCAGCATCAAGATCGTACCGGAGGATTCCAGCCGCCTGGCGGCGATGATGGGCGGGCAGTTCGACGTCACACACCAGATCCCGCTGCAGTTCATCCAGCAGGTCAAGGCCTCGCCCAACCTCAACGTCCAGGAGGCCAAGCCCAACTTCCAGCTGATGTACTACGGCTACAAGACCACGCGCCCGATGGTGGCCGACAAGCGCGTGCGCGAGGCGATGAACATCGCCATCAACCGCGCCGAGATCACCAAGGGCATCATGCTGGGCAACGCCGAGCCCGCCTACACCTTCATCGATCCCAAGACGCTCGATTTCGCCGAATCGACCAAGAGCATCATCAAGGAGGATGTCGAACGGGCGAAGAAACTGCTCGACGAGGCCGGCTGGAAGGTCGGCAGCGACGGCATCCGTGAGAAGGACGGCGTGAAGCTCGCGCCCAAGGTCCTGTTCACCCAGGTCGCCTACTTCCCGCGCGTCTCCGAGGCGATCCAGGGCTACATGCGCAAGATCGGCGTCGACTGGAAGATCGTGGGCTACGACTCGACGATCGCACCGGCCGAGATGGGCAAGCAGGACTTCGAGCTGTGGACGGTGACCTTCCCCTACATCTCGTCCGGCGACCTGCTGAACTTCTACTTCGATTCCAAGAACATGCCGGCGCCCAACCGCATGAACTGGAACGATGCCAAGACCGACGAGTACCTGAAGATGGGTCGCGCCTCGATCTCCGACGCCGACCGCGCCAAGTACTACGCGCTGGCCCAGCAGCGGGTGACCGAGGAGCATCTCTGGATGCCGGTCATGAACATCGCGATGTACACGACCAGCCTGAAGAAGCTGAAGGGCGTGCGGCCGCACATGCTCTACCAGAACACCTTCTACAAGGGCCTGGATTATTCCTTCTGATGGAAAAGCTCCTAGAGGTCCGCGGTCTCCGCACCCACTTCCACACCGACCGCGGCCTGTTTCGCGCGGTCGATGGCATCGACTTCTCCGTCGGTCGCGGCCGCACGGTCGGACTGGTCGGCGAATCCGGCTGCGGCAAGAGCGTGACTTCGCTCTCGGTCATGGGCCTGGTGGCAAGCCCGCCCGGCCAGGTCGAGGCCGAGGCGATCCTGTTCGAGGGCCGCGACGTGCTCGGCCTTTCCGCCGACGAACGCCGTCGCCTGCGCGGTGGCAAGATGTCGATGATCTTCCAGGAGCCGATGACCTCGCTCAACCCGGTCCACACGATCGGCCAGCAGATCGTCGAAGCGATCATGGCGCACACGCAACTGTCGCCGCAGGCCGCCAAGGCCCGCGCCATCGAAATGCTCGAACTGGTGCGCATCCCCTCGGCCAAGCAGCGGGTCGACGACTATCCGCACCTCCTGTCCGGCGGCATGCGCCAGAGGGTCATGATCGCGATGGCGCTGTCCTGCGAGCCAGCACTCCTGATCGCCGACGAGCCGACGACGGCGCTGGACGTGACGATTCAGGCCCAGATCCTCGACCTGCTGCAGGACCTGCAGCGAAGGCTTGGTATGGCGATGCTGATCATCACCCACGATCTCGGCGTCATCGCCGAGATCGCCGACGAGGTGGTGGTGATGTACGCCGGCAAGATCGTCGAAAGCGCGCCGGTCGATGCGCTGTTCGCCGATCCGCAGCATCCCTACACGATCGGCCTGCTGGGCTCGATCCCGCGCATCGAGGTCGACCGCGAGCGGCTGTCGACGATCGAAGGCTCGGTGCCGAGCCCCAACAACCAGCCCAAGGGTTGCCGCTTCGCACCGCGCTGCCCCTTCGCCGATCCGCGCTGTCATGTCGAGCCGCCGCCATTGCGCGACCTCGGACCGCAGCATCGCGTCGCCTGCTGGAAGGCGCCCGTCGAACTGGCGAGGGCGGCATGAGCCTCATGGAGCCGACGCCCGTCCTTCAGGTCGACGGGCTGGTGAAGCACTTCCCGGTGAGCCGCGGCCTGATCCGCCGCAAGGTGATCGGCATGGTGCGCGCGGTCGAGGGCGTGAGCTTCGAGATCGCGCGCGGCGAGACCCTGGCGCTGGTGGGCGAATCGGGCTGCGGCAAGTCGACGACTGGCCGCCTCGTGCTGCGCCTGATGGACCCGACGGCGGGCTCGGTGCGCTTCAAGGGCGAGGAGATCGCCACCCTCGACAAGCAGTCGCTGCGCCGCCTGCGCCGCCACATGCAGATCATCTTCCAGGACCCCTACGCCTCGCTCAACCCGCGCATGACGGTGGGCGAGATCCTGGCCGAGCCGATGGCGGTGCACGATCTGCACACCGAGGCCGAGCGCGCGACGCGGGTCAAGGAGCTGCTCGACGTCGTGGGCCTGCTGCCCGAACACGCGCGGCGATATCCGCACCAGTTCTCGGGCGGCCAGCGCCAGCGCATCGGCATCGCCCGCGCGCTGGCAGTCAATCCCGACCTCATCATCTGCGACGAGCCCGTCTCGGCACTCGACGTGTCGATCCAGGCGCAGATCGTGAACCTGCTGCAGAACCTGCAGCAGCGCTTCGGCCTCTCCTATCTGTTCATCGCCCACGACCTCGCCGTGGTGAAGCACATCAGCGATCGCGTCGCGGTGATGTATCTCGGCCAGCTCGTAGAGATCGCGCGTAAGCGCGACCTCTACGACCGGCCGCTGCATCCCTATACGCAGGCGCTGCTGTCGGCGATTCCCCGTCCCGACCCCAGCGTGCGCAAGGAACGCGTGCTGCTGGCCGGCGACGTGCCCAGCCCCTTTGCGCCGCCACCGGGCTGCCGCTTCCATACTCGCTGCATCCACGCCCAGCCGCGCTGCCGACAGGAACAGCCCGAACTGCGCGACGCCGGCGAAGGCCATCGCGTCGCCTGTCATTTCTACGAGACGCTGCCCAAGCCGGCGGCAGCCTCAACGGCGAGTTCTTCTCTCGGCAAACTCCCCGAACGCCTGGCCGCCTTCGAAGCTGCGAAGGCGGCACGCGCCGGCTAGCCGAGTCGCCGACCTCCGTCAGCTTGCGCGAACTCCCAGCTTGCATTCGACCTTGACCGCGCCCGCCGGCGACTTGACCCGCTCCGCCAGCCGTTCGCAGTTGACCCTGGTGAGGCTGCGCGCGGCTTCGAACGATCCGCTCTCGATCTGGAGATCCTGCCCCTCCTTCACGCTGCCTCTCAACTTGTCGAGCGCCGTCTCCATGCAATCGGTAGGGTTCCCGAGCTTGCGGCAGTAGGAGACGACGATGATGTCCCGGTAGTCGAGGTAAGCCGCGCCACCGCGCGGCAGGATGACAACAGCATCCATTGCGACACCGAGCAGTGGCGTGACGAGCGCAAGCGGATTGGTGGTTGCCTGTGGCAGGGCCGCGAGAAGGTTGCCGAGACTGGCGTCGGGCAGGCTCGCCCGCGCCAGAGCGAGCACCGAACGGGCCACCGTCAACAGCTTGGTGTAGAAGAACTCCGCATAACCGGGGTTGCCGCAGTTGGCGTCCCAGTCCTCGGCCTTCCAAGCGGACTGCGCGTTCCCGCCTCGAATGCAGTCGATTGCCAAAGAGGCCTCGTTGAGCGCACTCACCGCGGCGACCGCCTGCGCCGGCGTGCGGTCGCTCGTTTCGGTCGCGACGTAGGACAGGAACATCATCGCCACCTCGGCCTGGAACAGATAGGCCTGATGCGAACTGGCGAGCGTGACCCGGTTCGCCGCCGACCGGAACAGGCCCTGCTGTTGGCCGCTGCAGCCCGATACCAACAACGCGACACAGACAAGAAGATTTATCCCTGCAATCCGCATAGTCGTCCCCCGATCGCACCGGCGACCATTTCCAGGTGCAATCGAATTTTATACGACGTGCAAAAGTCTCTTGTCATGCAATCGGATGACAACACCGGATTCCCGGTCTGGAATGGCGCCCCTAGAGGGCGGGGCGTGCCCGCTTGCCGCGCTGAGTCGCTGCGAGCACAACCTCGCGCAGCCTGACCAGCGCCCGGTCGATCTCAGGCTCGGCTGTTCCGGCATAGCCCAGGATGAGCCCGTGCTGCCGCGCACGGCCGGCGTAGCAGACCGACAGCGGCTGGACGATCAGGCCCCCAGCCGCCGCGGCGGCCGTCACCGCGACGTCGTCGAAGCGGGGCGCAAGCTGGGGCGTGGGGCTGGCGATCACATGCATGCCGCCGGGATCGGGCTCGACGGTCAGCAGCCCATCGAGATGTCGCGCCGCGCCGTCGAGCAGGGCCTGCCGGCGGCCGGCATAGAGCTGCCGCGTGCGGCGCAGATGGCTGGCGAAGTGGCCCTCGGCGATGAAACGGGCCAGCGCACCCTGCCCCAGCAGCGGCGCACGCACCGAGACGCGGTCCATGATCCGCTCGGTGGCCTCGACAAGCGAGGCGGGCAGGATCAGGAAGCTGAGACGGAGCGCGGGAAACAGCAGCTTGGAGAAGCTGCTGAAGTAGGCGACGCGGCCCGACCGGTCGAGCGCGCGCAGCGGCGCCAGCGGCCGGCCGCTGTAGCGATACTCGCCGTCGAAATCGTCCTCGGCGATCCAGCCCTTGGTGCGTTCCGCCCAGTTCAGCAGCTCGAGACGGCGCTGCAGGCTGAGTACCGCCCCCAGCGGAAAATGATGCGCCGGCGCCACGACCGCGAGACGCGCTTCGGGCGCAAGAGCCAACGCCGCTTCGGGCGAGAACCCTGCTTCGTCGATGTCGACCGGCACGGCGCGGACGCCCGACGCCGCGAGCGACTCCCGCACGCCAATGAAGCCCGGCTCCTCGATCCAGGCCGTATCGCCGGCGTCGAGCACGACCTGGGCGAACAGCGACAGGCCATGACGGATGCCGGTCGTGACCACGACGGAGTTCGGATCGCACGTGAAGCCGCGCGCCACGCCGAGATAGGTCGCGATCGCCTCGCGCAGCCCGGCATGGCCGAACGGATGGGCGGCGCTGGCCTCCTCCGCGCCGGGCCGCCGCCATTCGCGCTCCAGCAGCTTGGCCCATAGCGCAAAGGGAAAGGCCTCGCGATCGGGCTGGCCGGTGGGAAAAGCGACCGGCAGGCCGCCCGAGAGGGGCGCTGGCTCCTGGGCCATCAGGGCGCGCGTCCGGCGCGCGACAGCGGGCTTGGCGACCGCCCTGCCCTCGGCCGGTGCGCCGGTGCGCGGCACGACCAGCATCTCGTTGGGCAGGTTGGCCGCGACCGACATGGCCGAGCCCGCCTGGCTCACGACGTAGCCTTCGGCGACGAGCTGGTCGAAGGCCAGCACGACCGTGCCGCGCGCGCAGTCGAGATCCTGGGCCATCAGCCGCGAGGACGGCAGCCGCGTGCCGGGTTTCAGCCGCCCTTCGAGGATGGCGCGCCGCATCTGCTCGCCGATCTGCCGATGCAGCGGCTCGGGCGAGGAAGGATCGAGCGCCAGGCCGAGCGGCGGGGCGCGGCGGGAGCGAGGCGTTGTGCGGGGCTTCAACTGGTCCAGTCTCTTTCCACCAAACTGGCTCTTTCACCTGATCCGTATTCCAACGATGGTCGGGCTGCAAGCAACCCCTTTCTCGGTGCGCCAAAGGTCACGTCATGAGCCCTCCCGATTCAGTCACTCCTCCGGCCGACAGCTATCCCGTCACCAACGTCAACAAGGTGAAGCGCGTCCACGATCGTGGTCGCTACGACAAGGAGAGCATCCACGCGATCCTGGATGCCGCCCTGGTCTGCCACATCGCCTATGTGATCGACGGCCGTCCCTACTGCACGCCGACCGGCTTCTGGCGCGAGGGCAGCCACCTCTACTGGCACGGCTCTTCCGCGAGCCGCATGATCCGCAACCAGAAGGAAGGCGTCGACGTCTGCCTCACGGTCACCCATCTCGACTCGCTGGTGATGGCGCGTTCGGGCTTCCATCACTCGGTGAACTATCGCGCCGTCATGGCCTTCGGTAAGGCCCATGTGATCGACGATCCGGAAGAGAAGCTGAAGCTGATGGACCGCTTCATCGACCGCATCTATCCCGGCCGCTCCAAGCTCATTCGCCAGCCGAACAAGCAGGAGTTCAAGGCGACGACGATGATCGGCATGGAGATCGAGACGGCGTCGGGCAAGATCCG
Organism: Reyranella sp. GW821-FHT12G01; assembly: GCF_058806575.1. Classification (NCBI taxonomy): domain Bacteria; kingdom Pseudomonadati; phylum Pseudomonadota; class Alphaproteobacteria; order Hyphomicrobiales; family Reyranellaceae; genus Reyranella; species Reyranella sp. GW821-FHT12G01. The sequence goes on along the minus strand of NZ_JBXAPV010000001.1, from coordinate 645,897 downwards.
CAACACGCACGTTGCCGACGAGGAGGAAGACTACGAGGGCGTTCCCGCCTGGTCGGCGATGTATCCGATCACGCAGGTGCTCGGCGAGCCGTCCGACTGCCCGCGCCAGCTTCCGGGCCTGACGCGTCCCGACGAGATGTCCGACTTCGTGCCGGGCTCGCGCTTCGATGAAGTGATGACCAAGGCCTACAAGAAGACCTTCGGCGAGAGCTAAGCCGCGCGGCGGCCGGTGGTGGCTTCGGCCTCACCGACCGCCCACTTCACGAACTGGCGCACACGCTCGTCGCCCATCAGGGCGGCGGGCCAGCGCACGACATGGGCCTTGCTCGACGGCATGTCCCACGACGATGGCAGCACGCGCACCAGCCGTCCGTCCTTCAGCGCATCGTGCACCAGCAGCGAGCGCGCCATCACGACGCCCGCCCCCTGCAGGGCCGCTGAGATCGCGGTGTGGATGTTGCCGAAGCGTAGCGCCGCCGCCGGCGGCTTGCCCGCGATGCCAAGCCGCTCGAACCAGACGGGCCATGACCATTCCGCGCCCTGCCCGCGGCCGGGCTGGCCTTTGTGCAGCAGCGGCAGTTTTGCCAGCGCCTGCGGATCGCGCAGCGGCTTGCCGCCCGGCAACAGGCCGGGGACGCAGACGGGAAAGACCTGCTCCTGGAACAGGAGGCGCTGCGTGGAGGATGAGCGCGCCGTCGCAGCGGGCTGCCACAGGATCTGGACGTCGATTTCCGGAGCGCGTGCTTCGATCTCGCTCTCCACGACGGTGAGCTCGACTTCCATCCCAGCGTTGGCCGCGGCAAAGGACGGCAGCCGCCGCACCAGCCAGTAGTCGGCAAGTGCTGCGCCCACGCCGACGCGCAGGCTCGAGGGAACGGCGATGGCGCGGCACTTCGTACGGAGATCGGACAGTCCGTCGAGAAGGTCGGCGAGGCCGGCGGCGAGCGCCGTACCGGCAGGCGTCGCGCTGAGGCCGGTGCTGGAGCGATGAAGTAGCGGCGCGCCGACATAGGTTTCGAGCCGGCGCAGGCGGTGACTGACCGCGCTTTGCGTCATGCCGAGCTCGGCCGCCGCCAGGGTCATGCTGCGATGGCGGAGCGCGGTGTCGAAGGCGACGAGGGCGTCGAAAGGCGGAAGTGAGCGCATTTCCCCCATCATGAACCACATTCATGTCGAAGTGAATGCTTGTCGCTCGGCCTCACGCGCGCGCGGCGGCATCACTCGACACCATGAAAAGCTTCCGCAGCACCCCTGCCCTCGCCCTCTCCTTTGCGGGCTTCCTGACCCAGCTCGACGTCACCGCCGTCATCGTCGCCCTGCCCGCGATCGGCGACGATCTCGGCTTCGGCCTCGCGGCCTATGCCTGGACGGTGGATGCCTACAGCCTGGCCTTCACCGCGACCCTGCTTGCCTCAGGCGCGCTGGCCGACCGCTACGGGCGCCGCCGCGCCCTGCTGGCCGGCAACGCCTTGTTCGCCGTGGCATCGCTCGCCTGTGGACTGGCCTGGGACGGACCGACACTGTGGGCCGCGCGGGTCGCTCAAGGGTTCGCCGCGGCCTTCGTCATCACCGGCTCGATCTCGCTGACCGCCAGCGCCTATCCCGATCCGGCCGATCGCGCGCGAGCCTTTGGCCTCGCCGGCATCGTCTCGGGCGCGGCGATGGCGATCGGGCCGACCTTGGGTGGCATGGTGGCGGCGTGGCTCGGCTGGCGCTGGATCTTCCTCGCCAACATTCCCTTCTGCCTGCTGGCCGCCTGGATCGTGCCGCGCCTCGTCCCCGAAGAACGCGCCGCCGAGCCACGACAGCTCGATCCGCTGGGCATCGGCCTGCTCACCCTGGCGCTCGGGATCGCCATCGAGACGCTGCTGGCCGGTCGCACGGCGGCACATCTCGCGATCGGCGCCGTCGCCAGCTTCGGGTTCGCGGCCCTCTTCGTACTGCAGCAGCGGCGACAGGCCCGACCGATCCTCGATCTGGCGCTGCTGGCGCAACCCGCGATGATCGCGGTCGCCCTCCTCCTGGTCACGGTGTCGATCGGCTACTGGGCGGTCCTGGTCTATCTGCCGCTCTATGCGACGGCGCTGTTCGGCCTGTCGACCGAGCAGGCGGGAGTGATGCTGCTGGCCGCGACCTTGCCCATGATCTTCCTGCCGCCGCTTGCCGGCCGGCTGGCGACGCATTGGGGTTGGCGCGTCCTGTTCACGAGCGGGCTCGCGCTGATCGCGATCGGCGACATCATCCTGGCGCTGTGGCCGACATGGACGATGGCGCTCGTCGGCATGGTGGTGATCGCGACCGGCACGGCTCTCGTACAGTCGCAACTCTCGGGCGCGGTCGTGACGCTCGCCCCGCCGGCGCAGGCCGGCATGGCCTCGGCGCTGACCATCGTCATGCGCCAGGGCGGCTTCGCCATCGGCATCGCCGCCTTGGGCGCGGCCCTCGGCGCCGAGCGTGCCACAAGTTCCTATGCAGACCTCTTCCTGTGGGCGGCTCTTGCGGCGGCCGTCGGGGCCGGCGCGGCGCTGCTGCTCCTGCCGCGCTACGAGGCCCGAAGAAAGGAGGTGCTCACGCCACGATCGGGAAGGGCATAGAGCTCGTCGACCAGCCGCTGCATGTTGGCCTTGATGGCCCTCACATTGGCGAGCCTCATGCGCTCGGACGCGACAACCTGCTCGGTGAGCTTCGCCGTGGCCGGAGTCGTCAGCACCTTGTCGTAGACGACCGCGCCCGTCGCCACTTCCGTGAGTTTGTAGGCGACCGTCACCGTCACAGTCATGTCGAAGGCGATGAACGGCTGCTCCAGATTCTGAAGGACCGCGTCCAGGCGGAAGCGGCCGTTTTCGGCGCGCCCCAAGTTGGCGCGAGCCAGGGTCTGCAGCAGGGCATCGCGAAGCTCCGCATTGCTGACGTTCGGGACGTGGAGAATCGTGGTGTCCTTGCCGCCCGTCACGGAGCCCACCGTTATGGCATCGCGATAGGCAGGAGCCGGTCCGCGGGCGGTGTCGATGGTCTCGGGAGTGGGAACCATGTAGCCCGACATCGACGGACTGGCGCAGGCGCCGACCAACGTCAGCGCGACGATCGTGAATGCCAGCCCAAGTAGTTTGATCATCTTTAAATTCCCCCCGTTGGAGCAACCTAGCGGTTGCTCCAGTTTCAGTCGAGGGGAAGACGCCGGGAGGCCCGTCTTAGGAGAACGCCTCGTCCCAGGTGCCGCGCGTCGACGCCTTGGAGTATTCGGTCGAGCGGTTCTCGAAGAAGTTGGTGTGCTCGATGGCGTTCAGCATCTGGTCCATCCACGGCAGCGGGTTCTTGGCGTCCGCGCGATAGATGGGCTGCAGGCTGAGCTGGGTCAGGCGGCGGTCGGCGATGTAGCGGATGTAGCGCTTCACGTCGACGGCGGTCATGCCCTCGATGCCGCCCAGTTCGAAGGCGAGGTCGATGAAGGCGTCCTCGTGATCGACGATGGTCGAGCAGGCGACGTAGATCTCGCGCTGCAGCTCCTCGGTCCAGACTTCCGGGTTCTCCTGGATGAAGGTGCGGAACAGCTTGACGATCGAGTTGCAGTGCAGCGTCTCGTCGCGCACCGACCAGGTCACGATCTGGCCCATCCCCTTCATCTTGTTGAAGCGCGGGAAGTTCATCAGCATCGCGAAGCTGGCGAACAGCTGCAGGCCCTCGGTGAAGGCGCCGAACACGGCCAGCGTCTTGGCGATGTCGGCCTTCGAATCGACGTTGAAGCCCTGCATGTAGTCGTACTTGTCCTTCATCTCCTTGACGGTGAGGAAGACGGAGTACTCGGTCTCGGGCATGCCGATCGTGTCGAGCAGGTGGCTGTAGGCGGCGACGTGCACCGTCTCCATCGCCGAGAAGGCGGCCAGCATCATCTGCACTTCCGTGGGTTTGAAGACCCGCGAATAGTGCCGCATGTAGCAGTTGTTCACCTCGACGTCGGCCTGGGTGAAGAAGCGGAAGATCTGCGTCAGCAGATGACGCTCGCTGTCGGTGAGCTTGTTGCGCCAGTCCTTCACGTCGTCGGCCAGCGGCACTTCCTCGGGCAGCCAGTGGATGCGCTGCTGCGTCAGCCAGGCGTCGTAGGCCCAGGGATAGTGGAACGGCTTGTAGATCGGCTTGGCGTCGAGGAGTGACATGGCGCGGCGTCCAATTCGGTCGGGCGTATAAAAATGGGATCGCTTGAAATCAAAATCCCCAGCCACGGCCCCGAAGCAAGGGGGGCGCAGCTGGGGATGACGCTAGTTACTGGCAGCTAAGGCATTCTTCGTAGTCATTGCTCTGAGTACCCGGCGGCGTTCCGAGCGGCAGAGAAGAGGGAGCATCGATTCTAGGCGCCGTAAGGGCATGGTCGCCGAGCGGTGCGGCGAGGGCTTCGCCCGCGACGCTCTCGGCGCGTTGGATGGACAGCGAGCGACAGTAGTAGAGGCTCTTCACGCCACGCTTCCAGGCCATCATGTGGATCTGGTGCAGGTCGCGCTTGTGCACGTCGGCCGGCAGGAAGAGGTTCAGCGACTGGCTCTGGCAGATATAGGGCGTGCGGTCGGCCGCATGCTCGACCAGCCAGCGCTGGTCGATCTCGAACGCGGTCTTGAACACCGCCTTCTCGTGATCGTCGAGGCAGTCGACGTTGCGCACCGAGCCCTGGTCGGTCGTGATCGCCGTCCAGGTGTCCTCGTCGTTCTTGCCCTTCTGGATCAGGACCTTCTCGAGGTACGGATTGCGCACCACGAACGAGCCCGAGAGGGTCTTGTGGTTGTAGACGTTGGCCGCCGACGGCTCGATGCCGGGCGAGGCGCCGCCGCAGATGATCGAGATCGACGCGGTCGGCGCGATCGCGAGCTTGTTGGAAAAGCGGTCCTGGAAGCCGAAGTCGGCAGCATCCGGGCACGCACCGCGCTCCTTGCCGAGCGTCATCGACGCCTCGTCGCACTGGGCGCGGACGTGCTTGAACATCTTCTTGTTCCACACCTTGGCCATCACCGATTCCAGCGGAATGTTGTTGGCCTGCAGGAAGGAGTGGAAACCCATCACGCCGAGACCGACCGAACGCTCGCGCATGGCGGCATAGGTCGCGCGCGCGAAGTCGGAGCCGGCGGTGTTGATGAAGCTCTGCAGCACGTTGTCGAGGAAGCGCATCACGTCCTCGATGAAGGTCGGATGCTCGTGCCACTCGAGGTAGGTCTCGAGGTTGAGCGACGAGAGGCAGCAAACGGCGGTGCGCTGCTTGCCGTGATGGTCGATGCCGGTCGGCAGCGTGATCTCGCTGCACAGGTTCGAGGTCTTGACCTCGAGGCCCGCGAGCTTGTGGTGCTCGGGACGGGCATTGTTCACGTGATCGACGAAGATCAGGTACGGCTCGCCGGTCTCGACGCGCGCCGTCAGGATGCGAATCCAGAGGTGGCGGGCCGAGACGGTGCGCTGCACGGCGCCGTCCTTCGGGCTGACCAGCGCCCACTCCTCGTCGTTCTCCACCGCGCGCATGAAGGCGTCGGAGATCAGCAGGCCGTGATGCAGGTTCAGCGCCTTGCGGTTCGGGTCGCCGCCGGTCGGGCGACGGATCTCGATGAACTCCTCGATCTCGGGATGGTTCACCGGCAGGTAGACGGCGGCCGAGCCGCGGCGCAGCGAGCCCTGGCTGATCGCGAGCGTGAGCGAGTCCATCACACGGATGAACGGCACCACGCCCGAGGTCTTGCCGTTCATGCCGACCTTTTCGCCGATCGAACGGAGATTGCCCCAGTAGGAGCCGATGCCGCCGCCGCGCGACGCGAGCCACACGTTCTCGTTCCACAGCCCGACGATGCCCTCGAGGCTGTCATTCGCCTCGTTGAGGAAGCACGAGATCGGCAGGCCGCGGCTGGTCCCCCCATTGCTGAGAACGGGTGTGGCCGGCATGAACCACAGATTGCTGATGTAGTCGTAGAGACGCTGGGCGTGGGCGTCGTCGTCGGCATAGGCCGCCGCGACGCGCGCGAACATGTCCTGATAGCTTTCGCCCGGTAACAGGTACCGGTCGTTCAGTGTAGCCTTGCCAAAGATGGTGAGCCGGGAATCCCGAGAGGAATCGGTAACAACCCGCGCACCGCTTCGAACTTGAACGACATCAAACACTTGCGGTCCCCTTTTTCTTTTTGTCCACAGTTGTGGATAGAACAGTCTGTGGAAGACACCTAGATGTAGGGAGCGGTTCGTCTCTCCCCACTATCCATAGATAGTACGCGAGCCGCCGACCCTGTCATTGCGAAATTTATTCCCGGTTTGTGAATCTCAAGAATGGTTGGTTAAGCCATTGAAAAAGCGTGCGAAAAATAGGTTTGAAATTGTATTTCTTTGACCGTTCACGAACCTTCGCAAGTGCAGCATTCTATGAGAACAAAACGCGCTTCTCCACGGATTCCGTGGATCCCAGACAGAAACCGCAGCGAATCGGCTCAGCGCGTCGGGTCGAGTCCGCGAAAGGCGAGATTCGATGGGCATTCTTGGCATCGCCAAGAGTCCGTCGTCAGAATGTCATGGTGAGGCGTAACATCCGCCGCGAAATCCCGGAGGAATGCACAAAATATGGCCATCGCTTCGGTGCCGCGAGTCTACGGGCTGGACGCCATTTGTGCCGCCGCCCTGCAGGCCGGCGGTGAGGAATCCGCCCAATTTGCGCGCAGGCTGTTCGGCCGTCTGTCCGATAAGGACCTGGCCGCCGCGCCCGTCGACCAGCGGGCCGCCGCCGCGACCTCGCTGCTGACCTTCGCCCGCCGCCGGCTGCCCGGCGTAGCCAAGGTGCGCCTCTTCAATCCGTCGATGGCCGACCACGGGTTCGAGAGCCGGCATACGATCGTGCAGATCGTCAACGACGACATGCCGTTCCTGGTCGATTCGATCGCCAACGAATTCGATCGCCGCGACATCTCTGTCCACCTGCTCGCCCATCCCGTGATGGCGGCGCGCCGCGATCTCGACGGCGACCTGGTGGGCATCGCGCTCGAAGCCGGTGAACGCGCGCGCGCCGAATCGATGATGCATATCGAAATCGACCGGCAGGCCGATGCGATCGTGATCGACGAGATCGCCGCCGCGCTCACCCGCGTGCTGGCCGAGGTGCGCCTGGCGGTCGACGACTGGCGCGCGATGCGTCACGCGTGTCTCGACGCCATCACCAACCTGGCGCCCGGTCGCGCGCCGAACTTCGCGGAATACGAAGACTTCCTGCGCTGGCTCGAAGCCAACCACTTCACCTTCCTCGGCCATCGCCGTTATCGCTACGTCGAGGATGCGAGCCAGCCCGCCGGCCTGCGCTATGAACTGGTGCCGGGATCGGCGCTGGGCATCCTGCGTCGCGACGAGGTTCGCCTGTTCGAACCGGGCGTCGGCAGCGGCGAGGCGATGGCCCGCTTCGCACGCGGGCCGCACAACATCCTGGTCGTGAAGACCGACCGTGCCTCGCTGGTCCATCGCAGCGGCGCGATGGACTGCGTGATCGTGAAGACCTGCGATGCCGACGGAAGGGTCACCGGCGAGCATCGGCTGGTCGGCCTGTTCACCTCGGCGGCCTATCACGCGGCGGTACACGACGTGCCGCTGCTGCGCGGCAGGATCGAGACACTGCTGCGCCGGTCGGGCTTCGACCGGCATGGCCACGACGGCAAGGCGCTGCTGGCGATCCTCGATTCCTATCCGCGCGACGAGCTGTTCCAGATCGATGAGGACACGCTCTACGACCACGTGCTGGGCATTCTGCAGCTGCAGGAGCGGCGGCGGGTGGCGCTGTTCTCGCGCCTCGACACGGTCGGCCGCTTCGCCACCGCGCTGGTCTTCGCGCCGCGCGAACGCTTCGATGCGACGCTCTCGGCGCGCTTCGCCGCGATGCTGGAGAAGGCCTGGAACGGCAAGGTGACGTCGATCGTGGCGTCGGGCAGCAGCGATTCCGCGCTGATCCAGTCACTCTATACGCTGAAGCTCCAGGCGCCCGAGCAGCCTGGCCCCGATCTCACCGAACTCGAGAACAGGCTGGCCGAGGCCGCGACCTCGTGGAGCGACCGGCTGCGCAACGCGCTCCAGGCGAAGCTCGGCGAGGCCGAGGGCCGCGCCGCCGCGAAGCGCTGGCGCGACTGGTTCCCGCCGGTCTATCGCGAGACCTTCGACGCGGCGCAAGCCGTCATCGACATCGACCTGCTGAAGACGTTCGGCGACGGCGCGGGCTTCGGCGTGCAGGTCGGGCGGCGGACCGGCATGCCCGCGCACCGCTTCGCGCTCCGCCTGTTCCATCCGCGCAAGCCCATCGCGCTCTCCGACATCCTGCCACTCGCCGAGAATCTCGGCCTGCGGGTCATCAGCGAGGCGCCGTTCCTGCTGCGCAAGGAGGGCGGCGACGACCAGACGCATGGCGTGGCGATGCAGGTGTTGCGCGTCGAGACCGCGGACAAGTCGGCGGTCGATCTCGACGCCGCGGGCCCGCGCTTTATCGAGGCGATCGAGAAACTGCGCGGCGGCGCGCTCGAGAATGACGGGCTGAACAGGCTGGTGCTGGGCGCCGGCCTCGCGTGGCGCGAGATCGCCATCGTGCGCGCCTATGTGAAGTATCTGCGGCAGGCCGGCATACCGTTCAGCCAGGACTATATGGAGCGCGCGCTGTCGGCCTATCCGAAGGTGGCGCGCCTGCTGGTCGATCTCTTCGTGGCGCGCTTCGATCCGGCGCTGGGCGAGGCGGCGTCCGACGCGCGCACCGGGAAGATCGCGAATATCGAGACGGAGTTCGCCTCGGCCCTCGAAGCGGTCACGACGCTCGACGAGGACCGCATCCTGCGGCGCCTGCACAACGCCGTGCTCTGCACCCTGCGCACCAACTACTGGCAGGCCGGCGGGTCGAAGGACTGGATCTCCTTCAAGATCGACAGCCGCGCGATCGACGAATTGCCGGCCCCGCGCCCGCTGGTCGAGATCTTCGTCTACAGCCCGCGCATGGAGGGCATCCACCTGCGCGGCGGCCGCGTCGCGCGCGGCGGCATCCGCTGGTCCGACCGGCGCGAGGATTTCCGTACCGAGATCCTCGGCCTCATGAAGACGCAGATGGTGAAGAACGCCGTCATCGTGCCGGTCGGCTCGAAGGGCGGCTTCTACGTGAAGCAGCCACCGGTCGGTGGCACGCGCGAACAGGTCCAAGCCGAGGGCATCGCCTGCTACCAGACGCTGATCCGCGGCCTGCTCGACATCACCGACAACTATGCGGGCGGCGGCATCGTGCCGCCGGCCGACGTCGTTCGCCACGATGTGGACGATCCCTATCTCGTGGTCGCCGCCGACAAGGGCACCGCCACCTTCTCCGACATCGCCAATGGCCTGGCCCACGACTACGGCTTCTGGCTCGACGATGCCTTCGCCTCGGGCGGATCGGCGGGCTACGACCACAAGAAGATGGGCATCACCGCGCGCGGCGCGTGGGAGTCGGTGAAGCGCCATTTCCGCGAACTGGGCCAGGACATCCAGGAAACGCCGTTCACCGTGGCCGGCGTCGGCGACATGTCGGGCGATGTGTTCGGCAACGGCATGCTGCTGTCGCCGCACACCCGGCTGGTCGCGGCGTTCGATCACCGCCACATCTTCATCGATCCCTCGCCCGATCTGGCGACCAGCCTGGCCGAACGGCAACGGCTGTTCGCGCTGCCGCGCTCCTCGTGGATGGACTACGACAAGAGCCTGCTGTCGGCGGGCGGCGCGATCTTCGATCGGGCCGCCAAGTCGGTGTCGCTCTCGCCCGAGGCGCGCGCGGTACTCGGCATCGAGGCGCCGACCATGGCGCCGCTCGACCTGTTGCGCGCCATCCTGACGGCGCCGGTCGACCTGCTCTATTTCGGCGGCATCGGCACCTATGTGAAGGCGGCGAGCGAGAGCCATGGCGATGCCGGCGATCGCACCAACGACGCGGTGCGCATCGACGCCGGTCAGGTGCGGGCGCGCGTGGTCGGCGAGGGCGCCAATCTCGGCTTCACGCAACGCGGTCGTGTCGAAGCAGCGCTCGCCGGGCGCAAAATCAACACCGACGCGCTCGACAATTCGGCGGGCGTCGACACGTCCGATCACGAGGTCAATATCAAGATCGCGACGGGCGGCGCGATCGCGGCCGGCGCGCTGGAAGCCGAGGCGCGCAATCCGCTGCTGTTCTCGATGACCGACGAAGTGGCAAGCCTGGTGCTGCGCAACAACTACCAGCAGAGCCAGGCGATCAGCGTCGTCGAGGGACAGGCGGCCGAGGAACATGATCGGCTGGAGCGCTTCATGCGCGCGCTGGAGCGCAAGGGAAAGCTCGATCGCGCCGTCGAGTTCCTGCCCGACTCGGCTGCGATGCGCGTGCGCGCGCAGAATCGCCAGCCGCTGACGCGCCCCGAGCTTTGCGTGCTGCTGGCCTACGCCAAGATCGACCTCAACGAGGAGATCCTGGCCTCCGACCTGCCCGACGATCCGCGCCTGGAAGAAGAACTGCTGCGCTACTTCCCGACCCTGCTGCAGGAAAAATATCCGGCGGCGATCCAGGGCCATCGCCTGCGCCGCGAGATCACCGCGCTGCAGGTCGTGAACTCGCTGGTCAATCGCTGCGGCCCGACCTTCGTGCACACGGTCGGACAACGGACCGGCGCCTCGGCCGCCGCCATCGCGCAGGCCTTCACCGTCGTGCGTGATGCCTGGAAACTACGCGACCTGTGGGCCGACATCGAGGCACTCGATCCGATGCTCAAGGCCGAGGCGCAAGTGCGCATGCTGGTCGCCTCGCAGCGCTTCGTGCTGCGCTGCGTGCAATGGACCTTGCGTCGCCTGCCGCAGCCGCTCGACACGACCGCGGCCACGGCGCAGCTCGGCCGCGCCGTCGCGGAGCTGGGCGATCTGTCCGCCGATCTGGTCGGCCAGGCCGAAGGCGCGGCGCTGGGCGAACGCTCGGCGGCGCTCGAAGCCATGGGCGCGCCGGCCGACCTCGCCCGCCGCGCGGCCGCGCTCGAAACGCTGGCCGCCGCCGGCGATCTCGCACTGGCCGCCGAAGCCAATGGTTGCTCGATCGGCAGTACGGCCCGCCTCTATTTCCGGCTGGGCGAACGGCTGTCGCTGGCCCTCTTGGCCAACGCCGCGCAGAAGCTGCCGCGCGACGGACTGTGGCCCTCGCAGGCGGCACTTGCGATGCAGGACGAGCTGGCGGCGCTGCATGCCGACCTGCTGCGGTCGGCCCTGCGCGCGGGCGGCGGCAACGACTGCGATCCCGATGCCGCGCTGGCGGCCTGGAGCGAACCGCGCAAGCTCGCGCTGGAGCGGGTCGACCGTCTTCTACGGGAAGACCTCGCCGCCACCGGCGCGATCGACCTCGCCATGCTGTCGGTCGCTACCGCCGAGCTGCGCACCTTGGTCTAGGGCTTACAGGCCCTTGAGAAACTCGATCAGCAGACGGTTCACCTCGGCGGCGCGCTCCTGTTGCACCCAGTGGCCGGCGCCCTCGAGGATGTGGCTGCCGCGCAGACCCGGCAGGGTCTTCGGATAGGCTTCGAGCTGGCTCTTGGCGGCCGGGAAGCGCAGCACGCCGTCGCGGCTGCCCGCGATGAACTGCGAGGGCTGGCGGATCGGCTGGCCGCGCCACGGACCGCTGAGCTCCCAGTTGCGGCGCAGGTTGCGGTACCAGTTGAGGCCACCGCGGAAGCCCGCGCGCGCGAACTCGCCGGCGTAGTAATCGAGGTCGGCATCGCTCAGCCACGCCGGCAGCGTTTCGGGATCGACGGTGTTGGCCAGGAGCGACCCGCCGGTGAGGCGGCCGAAGCCCTTGTCCTTCTCCATCATCTCGCCGCCGGCCGTGTAGTAGAGCTTGCGCAGGGCGCCGCGAATGTCCTGCTGCAGTTCGGCCTCGGCGACACCCGGCTTCTGGAAGTACTGCAGATAGAAGTTGTCGATGCCGAGCTTCTCCAGCGCCGACAGGATGTCGACATAGCCCGGCGGCGCATAAGGCACGCTCATTGCGCTGACGGCGGTGAAGAGATCGGGCCGCCAGAGGGCGGCATGCCAGGCGACGGGCGCGCCCCAGTCGTGACCCACGATCACCGCCTTCGTCTCGCCGAGTGCCTTCACCAGCTCGGCCATGTCGCCCACGAGATGATAGAGCGTGTACTGGTCGATCGGTTCGGGCGATTGCGTGCCGCCATAGCCGCGCATATCGGGCGCGACGGCGCGGAAGCCGGCGGCACTCACCGCCTGGAGCTGATGGCGCCACGAATACCAGCTCTCCGGCCAACCATGGCAGAACAGCACGAGCGGTCCCGTTCCCGCTTCAGCGTATCGCATGTGAATGTTGTTGGCGGTCGTCGTCTTGAGCGTGACGCCCGGCACCGGTGAGTTCGTCATTCTGGTTTCCTCCGCGGAGGTCACCCTAGCCTGCCGTGTTAGCCGCGCAAGTGAACCGGCCGTGACAGGCGCGCCCGCACCGAGGCGCGCGTGCCGAACAGCAGAGACAGCAGGAAGAAGAAGCTGGCGAACAGCACGATCACCGGACCCGACGGCAGGCCGGCATGGAACGACACCAGAAGACCGATGGCCGCCGAGGCAAACGCCATCGGCGCCGCGACGAGGCTCATCGACCAGACCTCGCGCGCCCAGAAGGACGAGGCGACGGCTGGCAGCAGGATGAGGCCCAGCGCCATCAAGGTGCCCAGCGCCTGGAAGCCCGCCACCATGTTCAGCACGGCGAGCGACAGGAAGAGATAGTGATAGAGCGAGCCGCGCACGCCCATCGCGGCAAGGAAGCCCGGGTTGAAGCATTCGACGACCAGCGGGCGATAGATGGCGGCGAGGCCGATCAAGGTCACCGTCGCCGTCGACACGACGAGGATCAGCGCGCCATCGTCGACCGCGAGGATCGCGCCGAACAATATGTTCATCAGATCGACCGCCGACCCGCGTATCGAGATGATGAGCACGCCCAGCGCCATCGCCGTCAGGTAAGCGGCCGCGAAGCTCGCATCCTCGCGCATGCTGGAGAAGCGCGCGATCACGCCCGAGAGCAGCGCCGTGGCGACGCCCGCGATGAAGCCACCCAGGCTCATCGCCGGCAACGACAGCCCGCCGATCAGGAAGCCCATGGCCGCACCCGGCAGCAGCGAATGCGCCAGCGCATCGCCCATCAGGCTCATGCGACGCAGGATCAGGAACACGCCGATCGACGAACCACCGATCGACAGCGCCAGGCTCGCGACCAGCGCACGGCGCATGAAGCCGAAATCGGCGAAGGGCGCGATCACATATTCGTAGAGCATGACGCGAAGCGCTCGATCAGGCGCTGAGCCGCATCGGCACTTCGCAGGCGCCGGCATGCTCGTCCCAGGCCTCGGCCATGGCACGGGCGCGCAACAGGTTCTCCGGTGACAACACGCGCGAGGTCGGGCCGGCATCGACCAGCTCGCGTGCCAGCAGCAGCGAATTCGGGAAGTCGCGTCGCACCTGGTCGAGGTCGTGCAGCACCGCGACGACCGTCCGCTTCTCTTCCTGCCAGCGACGGATCACGACCATCAGGTCTGCCACGGTCTTGCTGTCGATGGCGGCGAACGGCTCATCAAGCAGGACGAGATCGGCGTCCTGCAGAAGCAGGCGCGCGAACAGCACGCGCTGGAACTGACCGACCGACATCGTATCGATCGGGCGGCGCTCGAAGCCCGAGAGCCCGACCGCCTCTAGCGCATGCTGGGCATCGTGCAGATCGGCCTTCGTGGCCGACCCGAAGCCGCCGAAGCGCGACCAGCGGCCGAGCAGGACCGTGTCGAGCGCCGAGATCGGGAAGGAGCGATCGATCTCGGCCTGTTGCGGCAGATAGGCGATGCGCCTCGCCTTGCATTCGATGCGGCCCTCGACCCTCGGCACCAGGCCGAGCATCGCCTTGAGCAAGGTGCTCTTGCCGGCGCCGTTGGGGCCGACGATGGCCGTGATCTCACCAGCCGGGATTTCCGCCGACACGTGATGGACCGCGGGATGGCGATCGTAGCTCACGGTCAGGTCGACCAGGCGAAGGGCTGAATTCATGAAGGACCTAGAGCGCCCACCAGGCGCACAGCCACAGCACGGCCGACAGGCCGAGCGCCGCCGCGACGCGCGTGGGCGCACTCATGGCGAGCAGGGTCGTGCCGGGGGAAACGGGCCGGTGCATGGAAATAGATTGTTATAATATTACCCTCACAGAGTCCAGAAGGGGAGAGCTTGGCCGACGTGATGTCGACGTCACCTGTCAGTGACCGATTGTTGATTGGCAGGCGGTGGCCCGCGCGCGCATCTTGTCGCCATGTCGATGCCCTCTTTCCCCGGCCGGAGATCCTTGCTGATCGGCGGCGCCGCGGTCGCGGTGACCAGCCTTTCGCAGGCAGTCCCGGCCAAGCCGGCCGGCGAGGGACCGTGGGCGATCGAACTCTTCACCTCGCAGGGCTGCAGTTCCTGCCCGCCGGCCGACGTCCATCTCGGCCGCCTGTCCATGCGACCCGACATCGTCGCCTTGGCTTTCCATGTCGACTACTGGGATTACATCGGCTGGAAGGATCCGTTCGCCTCGCGCGACACGACGGAACGCCAGCGCGCCTATGCCCGCGTCCTGAAGCAGCGCTACGTCTATACGCCCGAGATGGTGGTCGACGGCATCGCCCACGACACCGGCCGCGAGCGCGCACCCATCGAGGCGCTGCTGGCCCGTGCGCAGGCCCAGTCTCCGAAACGCGCGACGCCTGAACTTTCACGCGCGCTGGGCAGCCCGCTCACCATCAAGCTGGCTGCGTTCCCGCTCGAGGGCCGCATCGCCGACGTGACCCTGGCCATCTACGACCGCCGGCACACCACGCCGGTGAAGAGCGGCGAAAACCAGGGCCGCATGCTCGAGAACTTCAACATCGTGCGGCAGGTCGAGCTGATCGACCATTGGGACGGCACGGCGAAGAGCTGGACCATTTCCGCCGATCGCATCGGTCCGACCCAGGGCGTGGCGGTGCTGGTGCAGCAGACCGATCACGGGCCGATGATCGGCTGCAACAAGCTGGAACCTTCCTACTCGGGCTGAGCCGACCGCCTTGCTTCCGCCGCGGCTGCGGGCGAAGCTCCGCGCATGTCGTTTTCCGGCGCCTCCGGCCGCCTGACCGCCGTCCTCGGACCCACCAACACCGGCAAGACCTATCTCGCGATCGAGCGCATGCTCGGCCACGACTCGGGCATGATCGGCTTCCCGCTGCGTCTGCTGGCGCGCGAGAACTACGACCGCATCGTCAAGCTGAAGGGGGCGAGCCAGGTCGCGTTGATCACCGGCGAGGAGAAGATCGCGCCGGCCAGCGCGCGATATTTCGTCTGCACCGTCGAATCGATGCCGGTCGACCGGGCGGTCTCCTTCCTCGCCATCGACGAAGTGCAGATGGCGTCGGATCCCGAGCGCGGCCACTTCTTCACCGACCGGCTGCTGCATGCGCGCGGCCTGAACGAAACCATGCTGCTGGGCGCCGACACGATCCGTCCGGTGCTGAACAGATTGCTGCCCGACATCGATGTCGTCGCGCGTCCGCGCTTCTCCAACCTCACCTATGTCGGTTCGAAGAAGGCGACGCGCCTGCCACGTCGTTCTGCGGTCGTCGGCTTCTCGGCCAACGAGGTCTACGAGATCGCCGAGCTGATCCGGCGCCAGCGCGGCGGCACGGCGGTCGTGATGGGCGCGATGAGCCCGCGCACGCGCAATGCGCAGGTCGACATGTTCCAGTCGGGCGAGGTCGACTATCTCGTCGCCACCGACGCAATCGGCATGGGCCTCAACATGGACGTGAACCATGTGTGGTTCGCGTCGTTGCGAAAATATGACGGCCGCAGCTCGCGCCCGCTGCGCACCGGCGAGTTGGCGCAGATCGCGGGCCGCGCCGGCCGTCACATGAATGACGGCACCTTCGGCACGACGGCCGGCGTCAGCGGCCTCGATCCCGATGTCGTGGAAGCGATCGAGAACCATCGCTTCGATCCGTTGCGCGATCTGCAGTGGCGCAACAGCGAGCTCGACTTTCGCTCCGTGCAGACCCTGATCGCCGCGTTGAATGCGAGTCCGCCGCACGCGGCGCTCCAGCGCGTGCGCGAGCAGGACGACCAGCTCGCTCTGCAGACTCTCGCCGCGCACTCGGCTTTTATGCCGCGCCTGCACTCGCCCAAGCGCGTGAAGCTGCTTTGGGAAGTGTGTCAGGTCCCCGATTTCCGCAAGACGATGACGGAAGAGCACACGACCTTGCTGGGGCAGATCTTCGAGCATCTGACGCAAGGCGGCGAGCGACTGCCCGAGGACTGGATCGACAGTCACGTGAAGCGCCTGGAGCGTTTCGACGGCGACATCGACACGCTGATGGCACGCATCGCGCACGTTCGCACGTGGACCTATATTTCACATCGTCCCGACTGGATTCAGCGCGCCAGCCATTGGCAGGAACGCGCGCGTGCCATAGAGGACCGGCTGTCCGACGTTTTGCACCAGCGGCTCACGCAACGGTTTGTCGATAGACGTGCGGCGCTGCTTGTACGAAGATTGCGCGATGAGGGTGAAATGAATTCGACGGTCGCCGCTGCAGGCGAAGTCACGGTTGAAGGCGAGCATCTCGGACGCATCGAGGGCTTCCGCTTCGTGCCGGATGCGACGGAAGGACAGACCGACCAGAAGGCGGTGCTGACCGCGGCTCTGCGCGCGCTGCGCCAGGATCTGCCGGACCGTCTGGCGGCCTTCACCAACAGTCCCGATGGCGAGATCGTTTTCGACGCCCAGCTCCGCGTCTGCTGGGGCGGCGGCCCGGTCGCGCGCCTGTTGCCGTCGGGCGACGTGCTGGCGCCCAAGGTCGAAGCGATCGCGTCGGAATTGCTCGATGGCCCGGCCCGCGAGGACGTGCGCAAGCGCGCCGCGACCTGGGTCGAGACCCGCATCCGGCTCGGTCTCAGCGAATTGATGGATGCTCGCGCCACGACCGAACTGCCGGCCGGCGCACGCGGCGTCATCTTCCAGCTCTGTGAAGGCCTCGGCGTCCTGCCGCGCCGCGCGATCGAGGAACAGCTCGCCCAGCTCGGCGAGGAGGACCGCAAGGCCCTGGCGCGCCTCGGCGTGAGGGTCGGCGTCTTCTCGCTCTACTTCCCCAGCATGCTGAAGCCGGTGCCGATTCGCCTGCGCGCCGGCCTCTGGATGGTCGCCAAGGGCCGCGAGACGATCCCGACGCTGCCGGCCGAAGGCCGCACGTCGATGGACCTGCCGCGCGATGCCGAGCGCGATTTCTACGCCGCCATCGGCTACCTGCCGCTGGGCGATCATGCGATCCGCGCCGACATGGTCGAGCGGCTGGCCGCCATGGCCCGCGCCGCCGTGCGCGACAGCCGCGAGGCCTCGCGACGTTCGCAGCAGCAGGAGAAACAGGAAAAGCCCGAGAAGAAGCCGGCCGCCGATGCTGCGCCCGCGATCCCGCCGGCCGCGACGGCCGACGAGATCAGCGAATGGGCGATCGTTGCCGCCGCCTTTGGCGAAAACGAACCCGCGCCGATGGCCGAGGCTGCCCCCGAGGCAGAGTCCGCCGCGCCTGAACCCGTTGCCGAGGCCGAGCCCGTCGTCGAGGCCGCCGCCGAACCGGCTTCCGAGGCCGTGCCGGAACCGGTTGCCGAATCCGCTGCCGAGACTCCCGTTGACGCAGCGCCTGCCGCCGAAGAGGCACCTGCCACCGAGGCTGCCGCTGAACCGACTCCCGAAGCGTCCGCCCCGGAGACGACGGCAGAAGCTGCTCAGCCTGCGAAGAAAGAACCCCGGCCGTTGCCGCCGGGCTGGTTCCGCGCCACGCCGCAGATGATGTCGCTGGTCGGCTGCTCCGAGCCCGAGATGGCCAACGTGCTGCGCGGCCTGGGCTATCGGGTTCATCCGCCGTCGGACGAGAACGGTCCGCTCTACGCCTTCTCGATCAAGCCGCGCTTCGTGCGCGAGCGCGAGGAGCAGCGCGAGCGGCAGCGCCTGCAGCAGAAGCAGCAGCGCGAGGAGCGCGACCAGCGCCGCCGCGACCGGCCGGAGCGCCCCAACGAACGCCAGTTCTTCTCCGACACGCCGCGCCCGCCGCGCGGCAAGGACGATCGCCCGCGCAACGACGGACCGCGGCCGCAGGGCCACCGGTCCGATGGTCAGCGGCCCGAAGGTCAGCGTGCCGACGGCCCGCGCAACGATCGCGGCCCGGGCAACAAGGACGGACGTCCGCCGCAGGACAACAGGGGACGCGACGACCGGCGCGGTCCGCGCCCGCCGCGCCGCGACAGTGGCGGCCCGGCGCTGCGCCTCTACGCGACGACGGAAACGAAGGGCGATTCGACCGCCGATTCGCCGTTCGCCAAGCTGCTCGAGCTCAAGCTCGGTGGAAAGAAGTAGCCGCCGTTGAGGTCCTGACGCGCGATGCGGCTCGACAAGTGGCTCTGGCACGCGCGTTTCTTCAAGACACGCACCCTGGCGGCCCGCTACGTCGAAAAGTCGCGCTGCAGGATCGATGGACGCGCCGTCGACAAGCCGCACGCCAACGTGGCGCCGGGAATGGTGCTTACCTTCGCGCTCGGGCCCAATGTAAGGGTCGTGCGTGTCATGGCTCTGGGCGAACGACGGGGTCCGGCACCCGAAGCACGCACGTTGTATGAGGAGATTGACTCGCCCTGACGAACGACCTTCGCATCGCGAGCCTTGCGTCACTGGAGTTGGCACGTTAAGCACGCGCCGCTCGTTGCTGGAGCCGATATGACCTATGTCGTCACCGATGCTTGCATCAAGTGCAAGTTCATGGACTGCGTTGAAGTCTGCCCCGTGGATTGCTTCTACGAGGGCGAGAACATGCTGGTCATCAATCCGGACGAATGCATCGATTGCGGCGTGTGCGAACCCGAATGCCCGCCCAATGCCATCCTGCCCGACACCGAGAAGGGCTTGGAGAAGTGGCTGGAGCTGAACCGCAACCTGTCGGCCTCCTGGCCGAACATCACCCGCAAGGGTGAGGCGCCGGCCGATGCCGAAGAGTTCAGGGACCAAAAGGACAAGTTCGAGAAGTATTTCAGCGACAAGCCCGCCGCCCGCTAGATTCTACGTCTCGCAAGTCTTTTATTGTACCTTTTGCAATAGGCATGCAGTTTTTGCATAGCCAGACCGTTGCTGAAATGCAACATCGGGCGCGACTCTGTGCGGAATTTGTGATACAACAGTACGGCTTGAAGCGGTCCGGGGTCCGGTCCGCCGCTCGCTCGGTGTCCGCGTCGGTATCCGAAAGAAACTTACCGATGCCGAGGCACTGGGCCGAATACGCAGGGGAGCGTATGCGGTGGGTCGCGGTATCGCAGAAAGCGGGGCTGTTGTGAAGGGACTAGACGATATGGCCAAGCCGAAGAAGGCGCCCGCCAAGCCGAAGGAATATGCCTTCGAAAAGGGCGATTTCGTTGTGTATCCGACGCATGGCGTCGGCCGCGTTATCGATATCGAGGCGAAGGAGATCGCGGGTCACAAGCTCGACCTGTTCGTCATCTCGTTCGAGCAGGAGCGCATGATGCTCCGCGTTCCGGTGGCGAAGGCCAAGATTTCCGGCCTGCGCAAGCTCAGCTCGCGCAAGATCATGGAGAGCGCGCTGGTGACCCTGAAGGGCCGCAGCCGCGTCAGCCGCGCCATGTGGAACCGCCGCGCCCAGGAATACGAAGCCAAGATCAACTCCGGCGACCCGGTGTCGATCGCCGAAGTCGTGCGTGACCTGCATCGCAATGCCGGCCAGCCCGACCAGTCCTACAGCGAACGCCAGATCTATGAAGCGGCGCTGGACCGTCTGGCCCGCGAGCTGGCCGCCGTCGAGCGCATCGACAAGGAAGTCGCGACCCAAAAGCTCAACAGCGTTCTTCAGAAGGTCGCCTAGGCGGTTCTGTCACGGAATGAGATAAAAGGGCGGCCGACACAAAAATGTCGTGCCGCCTTTTTCATGTCCGCCTTTTGAGACCCGCCATCTGATTCATGAGTACAGTCGCCTCGATCGCCCGCCTGCGTGATGGCGGCTCCACCTGGGCCCTGGGGGCCCTGGACGGCGACGACGCCGCGCTGGAACGGCTGGGCGGCGCCCTGATGCAGCGCTGGCAGCCCGGCGACCGGCTGGTCGTGCTGGGCAACATGCTGGGCGCGGCCGGCCATACCCAGCGCATGATCGACCTGATGTTGCTGCTGCGCCGCCGCCTGCTGGCGCGGCCCGGCGCCGAGGTCGAGGATTTCGTCTTCCTGCGCGGCGCCCAGGAGGAGATGTGGCACAAGGTGCTGCAGCTCCAGTTCGCCCTGGCGCCACTCGACGTGCTCGACTGGATGCTGGCCCGCGGCCTGGCCGCCATCATCGAGGGCTACGGCCATTCGATCGTCGAGGGCCGGGTGGCCTGCCGCAACGGGCCGCTGGCAATCGCGCGCTGGACGACGGGCTTGCGCGAACGTCAGGCCCTGCAGCCCGGCCACAACGACCTGCTGAACGCCCTGTCGCGGGCCGCCCTCAGCGCCGAGGGCAACCTCGTGTTCGCCGCCACCGGTGTCGACCCCGGCCGCCCGCTCGGCGAGCAGGCCGACGCCTTCTGGTGGAACGCGCAATCGGACGCTGCGCTCGACGAGGCCCTGGGCAAGGCCAGCGACGGCGGCTGGCCCGCCATCGCCCGCGTGGTGCGCGGCGCGGGCCCGTCGAAGAACACCGTGCAGGACGGAGGCCGCGTGCTCACCGTCACGCGCGGAACGCCCGCCGTGGTGGCGCTCGATGCCGACGGCGCGGTGATCGACAGGATCGAGCCTTAACGCTCGACGACCTTGATCTGCGCCCGGCTGCTGAGTTCGGCCGGCGTCTGGGCGGCATTCAGGACCAGCAGCCGTTCCATCTTGAGATCGGGATAGGGCATGTAGGCCGCGAGCGACGCCGGCGTCGATCCGGCCGGCGAGATGATGCGCAGCCGGTAGGGCTGCAGGGCGGCGGCCTCGCCGGGCGAGAGCGACCGGAAAGTCTGCGCCGCGCGGATCATGTTCTCGATCTGCCGGTCCTGGTTGGCGCCTTCGCTCACCAGCGCGAAGTTGCAGACCCGTTCACCCTGGCGGACCACGACGTAGCGGGCCTGCCCCAGCCCCGTATCGGAGCCGCGCGGCCGCGCGCCGATCGCGGCTTCGGCGCCGTTGATCTCGAGCGGATGGATGTCGGTCGGCGTGGGCTTCAGCTTGTTGCGCATCCAGTCGTCGAGCGGCCCGGCCACCGGCGTCCGCAGGCAGGAGAAGACCATCATCGACCGGTCGCGGCCGACCGCCAGCACGCCGTCGCTGTCGTTGATCAGCCGGAAACCCGGCGGCGCGGTGAAGGCGATCCGCAGCGTGGGGTGCAGGAACGATTGCCCCCGGATGAATCCTTCTCTCGGCGAATCGTCGACCGACATGCCGTTGATCGCGGCGAAGTAGCCCTTCTGGTTCGATTCGCCCGGCGCATTCGCCTGCGGGAGCGCCGCGATGGCCGAGGTCCGCTCGATCGGTACGGGATGGGTCGACGAGGCGCTGGGCCGGTCGCCGATGTCGGGCGACTCGCCCATGATCTGTGCCTCGAGCGACGACTGCCGGCGCAGCCGGTCGATCAGCGAGGCCACCGCGCTGCCGCGGTAGCCGGCCTTCACGATGTAGCCCAGCGCCAGCCGGTCGGCTTCGAGTTCCTGTTCGCGCGAGTAGCGCCGCAGGGCGAGCAGGCCGTCCTGCGCCACCGAGCGGCCGACCGTGACCGAACCGCTGGTGGCGGCGGCTTCGACGGCGGCATCGAGCACACCCTGCCGGACGCGCGCGCGCTGAGCGGCGTGACGCTGCACCAGATGGCCAAGCTCGTGACCGATCGCGGCGGCGAGCTCGGCCTCGTCCTCGAGCAGCGCGAGCAGCCCGCGCGTCACGAAGACATAGGTCGAAACCGCGTGGGCATTGGAGACCGGCGAGTCGAGGACGGCGAAACGGAAGCCGCCGGAGATGCCCGCGGCCGCGACCACCCGCTGGCCCACGCGATCGACATAGGCCTGGAGCGCGGGATCGGGATCGGCCGGTCCGACGAGCTTCTCGATCTCGCGGGGCAGGGTGCCGGTGGCGCGTCCGGACGCCGCAGCCGAAGCCGACGTCGATGGCGGTTCTGCGGATGGCGTGCAGGCAACGACGCCGGCCAGCAACGCGACCAGCGCCAGAATACGGCGAATTTCCACGAATCCTCCTGGGACGCCACAACCTTAGACGCTCGGGCGACGCGGCGGCAATCGCCCGCAAGGCTGGCATGAGCGCCGCCTCTATGGCAGTGATGCGCGAGGACAATCGCATGCCGCGCTCAGAGACTCCGCTCCGTTCCGATCTGTTCCCCGAGATCTCGCCCTACGCCAGCGGCATGCTGGCGGTCGATGGCCGACACACGATCTATTGGGAGCAGAGCGGCAACCCCGAAGGCGTGCCCGTGGTCTTCCTGCATGGCGGGCCGGGCGCGGGCTCGGCGCCGGTGCATCGCCGTTTCTTCGATCCACAATTCTACCGCATCGTCGTGTTCGACCAGCGCGGCTGCGGCCGCTCGATGCCGCTCGGCGAGTTGCAGGACAACACCACGTCGGCGCTCGTGGCCGACATGGAGAAGCTGCGCAAGCATCTCGGCATTCCGAACTGGCTGCTGTTCGGCGGCTCGTGGGGCAGCACGCTCGCGCTGGCCTACGGCCTCACGCACCCCGAGCGCGCGACCGGCTTCATCCTGCGCGGCATCTTCCTCGGCGCGCGACCGGAGATCGACTGGTTCCTCCACGGCATGCGCACGATCTTCCCCGAGGCGTGGCGCGACTTCTCCGAGCATCTGCCGCCGGACGAACGCGGCGACCTGCTGGGCAACTACTACCGCCGCCTGATCGACCGCAATCCCGACCTGCACCGGCCCGCGGCGCGCGCCTGGAGCCGCTACGAGGCGGCCTGCTCGACGCTTTATCCGACGGTGCGGGCGCCGTTCGAGACCGACCATGGCGGCTTCGCGCTCGCCCTCTCGCGCATCGAGGCCCACTACTTCGCCAACGGCACCTTCGTGCCGGAAGGCTGGCCGTGGGCCGATCTCGGCCGCATCCGCCACCTGCCCAGCACCATCGTGCAGGGCCGCTACGACATCGTCTGCCCGCCGGTGACCGCCGATGCGCTGGCCCGCGCCTGGCCCGAGGCGCGCTACGTCGTCGTGCCCGATGCCGGCCATAGCGCGCTGGAGCCCGGCATCCGCGCCGCCCTCGTCAACGCCACCGAAAGCTACCGGCTGTCGACCAGCGACACCGAACTCTTCGCCCCAAGGTTTCCCTGGGACGCATAAACAAGACGAACCGAGGAACGCCGATCATGTCGTACGAACTCCCGCCGGAGCAGACCGGCGCTGCCGCCTGGTACGGCCCCGAGATCGCCAGGCGCGACGACTGGATGATGCCGCTCGGCGCCGCCGAGGTGGCCGAGGTCGAAGCCGCCACGAAGGCGCTGGTGGCGCGCGATGCCGACATCGCCGCCCTGAAGCCGCAGGATTTCCCGCTGCCGACGCTTGGACCCAAGCTGCGCGCGCGCGTCGACGACGAGGTGCTGAACGGCCGCGGCTTCCTGCTGCTGCGCGGCCTGCCGGTCGAGCGCTGGTCGATGCGCGAGGCGGCGACGGCCTTCTTCGGCCTCGGCGCCCACATGGGCAGCGCGCGCTCGCAGAACGGCAAGGGCCATGTGCTGGGCCACGTCCAGGATCTCGGCATGGACGTGAACGATCCCAACGTCCGCATCTACCAGACGCACGAGCGCCAGACCTACCACACCGATTCCTGCGACATCGTCGGGCTGCTCTGCCTCAAGACCGCCAAGTCGGGCGGCCTGTCGGCGCTGGTCAGCTCCACGACCATCTTCAACGAGATGCGCCGCCGCCGGCCCGACCTGCTGAAGCTGCTGTTCCAGCCGATCGCCACCGACCGCCGCGGCGAGGTGCCGGAAGGCCAGAAGCCGTTCTTCGAGATCCCGGTGTTCAACTGGCACCAGGGCTACCTGACCGCGATCTACCAGCGCCAGTACATCGACTCGGCCCAGCGCTTCCCCGAGGCGCCGCGGCTCACGCCCGAGCTGGTCGAGGCGCTCGACATGTTCGATTCGCTGGCCAACGACCCCGCGCTCAACACCTTCATGGAATTCAAGCCGGGCGACGTGCAGCTGGTTCACAACCACACGATGCTGCACGACCGCACGGGCTTCGAGGACTGGCCCGAGCCGGAGCGTCGCCGCCATCTGCTGCGACTGTGGCTGGCGGCGGCCCGCGCCCGGCCGCTGCCCGAGATCTTCGCCCAGCGCTACGGCCAGGTGACCATCGGCGACCGCGGCGGCATCATCGTGCGCGGCACCAAGCTGCAGGCCCCGCTCGCGGCTGTTTGAGCGCAGTTGACCCGCGCCGGGGTCGTCCCTAAGTGAAGGCCACCTCAAGAGACCAACAAAAGGGACACAACATGGCCAGCGATCCATCCGCGGGCGGCGCCCCGGCGGATATGCCGGTCGACCCCGACAGCCTCGACATTCCGCCCCGTCCGGAAAGCGCCGCCGAATGGCAGCGCCTCGTCGAGCAGCTCCAGGCCGAGAAGGCCGACCTCCAGGACAAGCAGCTCCGGGCCCTGGCCGAGGCGCAGAACGTGCGCCGCCGGGCCCAGCAGGATGTCGAGAAGGAGCGCAAGTTCGGTGTCGAGCGCTTTGCCCGCGACGTGCTGTCGGTGGCCGACAATTTCGGCCGCGCTTTGTCGGCCCTGCCGGCCGACACCGGCGCCATCGATCCGGCGCTGCGCAACGTGATCGTCGGCATCCAGGCGACCGACCGCGAGCTGCAGTCGGTGCTGGAGCGCCACGGCGTCACCCGCATCGAGAGCCTGGGCAAGCCGTTCAACGCCGAGTTCCATCAGGCCATGATGGAGGTCGAGAAGCCCGACGTGCCGGCCGGGACGGTCGTCCAGGAGCTGATCCCGGGGTACCTGATCGCCGGCCGCCTGCTGCGGGCGGCCATGGTCGCGGTGTCCAAGGGCGGCCCCGCTGCCAGCCCCAACGCCAGCAACGAAAACTAGGGAACGGCCGGCCCCGCCGGCCTTTCCTCGCGAATCCGCGGGTAGTGCTGAAAACGGCGCTTTCCAGCGGAGATTTTGGTCCTTAAGTCCATTGCAGGCAGCCGGACAGGACCTATATAGCCCCTGTCCTGATCCGGTTTTTCCGGCAGGTAACCATAGTACGGGGATCGGTCGGGCGCCTTTGGGTCCGGGACGATCTGCCGAGGGAAGAGAGTAGAAATCATGGCGAAAGTCATTGGCATCGATTTGGGTACGACCAACTCGTGCGTCGCGGTCATGGAAGGCGGCGACACCAAGGTCATCGAGAATTCCGAGGGCGCGCGCACCACGCCGTCCATGGTCGCCTTCACCGACGGCGGCGAGCGCCTGGTCGGCCAGTCGGCCAAGCGCCAGGCGGTCACCAATCCGCTGAAGACCCTTTATTCCGTGAAGCGCCTGATCGGCCGCCGCTTCGACGACCCGATGGTCGCGAAGGAGAAGTCGCTGGTCCCCTTCAAGATCGACAAGGCGCCGAGCGGCGACGCGTGGGTCGACGTGAACGGCGAGCAGTACAGCCCGAGCCAGATCTCGGCGTTCATCCTGGGCAAGATGAAGGAGACCGCCGAGGCCTATCTCGGCGAGAAGGTCGACCAGGCGGTCATCACCGTCCCGGCCTACTTCAACGACGCCCAGCGCCAGGCCACCAAGGACGCCGGCCGCATCGCCGGCCTCGAAGTGCTGCGCATCATCAACGAGCCGACGGCGGCTGCCCTTGCCTACGGAATGGACAAGCGCAAGAGCGGCACGATCGCGGTCTATGACCTGGGCGGCGGCACGTTCGACGTGTCGATCCTCGAGATCGGCGACGGCGTGTTCGAGGTGAAGGCCACCAACGGCGACACGTTCCTGGGCGGCGAGGACTTCGACCAGCGCGTGATCAGCTACCTGGCCGACGAGTTCAAGAAAGAGCAGGGCATCGACCTGCGCAACGACAAGCTCGCGCTCCAGCGCCTGAAGGAAGCGGCCGAGAAGGCCAAGATCGAGCTCTCCAATTCCAAGGAGACCGAGATCAACCTGCCGTTCATCACGGCGGACGCCAGCGGCCCGAAGCATCTCGTCATCAAGCTCTCGCGCGCCAAGCTCGAGGCCCTGGTCGACGACCTGGTGCAGCGGACGCTCGAGCCCTGCAAGGCGGCGCTCAAGGACTCCGGCCTGCAGGCCGGCCAGATCGACGAGGTCATCCTGGTCGGCGGCATGACGCGCATGCCGAAGGTCATCGAGGTCGTGAAGCAGTTCTTCGGCAAGGAGCCGGCCCGTAACGTCAATCCCGACGAAGTCGTCGCGGTCGGCGCGGCGGTCCAGGCGGCCGTGCTGAAGGGTGAGGTCAAGGACGTCCTGCTGCTCGACGTGACGCCGCTGTCGCTCGGCATCGAGACGCTGGGCGGCGTGTTCACGCGCCTCATCGAGCGCAACACGACGATCCCGACGAAGAAGAGCCAGACCTTCTCGACGGCCGACGACAACCAGACCGCGGTGACCATCCGCGTGTTCCAGGGCGAGCGCGAGATCGCCGCCCAGAACAAGATGCTGGGCCAGTTCGACCTGGTCGGCATCCCGCCGGCGCCGCGCGGCGTGCCTCAGGTCGAGGTCACGTTCGACATCGACGCCAACGGCATCGTGCAGGTCTCGGCCAAGGACAAGGCCACCGGCAAGGAGCAGCAGATCCGCATCCAGGCTTCGGGCGGCCTCAGCGAGGCCGACATCCAGAAGATGGTGAAGGACGCCGAGCTGCATGCCGAGGAAGACAAGAAGAAGCGCGAGCTGATCGACGCCCGCAACCAGGGCGAGGCGCTGGTCCACTCCACGGACAAGCACCTGAAGGAGTACGGCGAGAAGGTGAGCCCCACCGAGAAGGCCGAGATCGAAGGTGCGCTCGAGGGCCTGAAGACGGCTCTGACGGGCGAGGACGTCGAGGCCATCAAGGGCAAGACCAACGACCTGACCCAGGCGGCGATGAAGCTCGGCGAGGCCATGTACAAGGCCCAGCAGGCCGAGGCGCAGGCCGGTGCGGGTGCCGCGGCCGGTGCCGCCGGAGGCGCTGCGAACGAGGCGAAGGGCGAGAAGGTCGTCGACGCCGAGTTCGAGGACGTCACCGACAAGAACAAGAAGACGGGTTCCTGATCAGGGACATCCGGGACGACAAGACGGCCTCCCGCGCAAGCGGGAGGCCGACCTGTAAGGGGCGAGCGGGGGCTGCGTAGAGCGTTATGGCGCAAGACTTTTACGAGCTGCTTGGGGTGAGTCGCACGACCAGTGCCGACGACATCAAGAAGGCGTACCGCAAGCTCGCCATGCAATTCCATCCGGACCGCAACGACGGCGACGCCGAGGCGGAACGGAAGTTCAAGGAAATCAACCACGCCTACGACATCCTGAAGGATCCGGAGAAGCGTGCCGCCTACGACCGTTACGGCGCGGCCGCCTTCGAGGGTGGCGCGGGTCCCGGCGGTCCGGGCGCCCAGGGCTTCGATTTCGGCTCGGTGTTCGGCGACATCTTCGAGGAGATGTTCGGCGGCCAGCGCGGGCGCGGCGGACGCGCCGACATGCGCGGCCAGGACCTGCGCTTCAATCTCGAGATCACGCTGGAGCAGGCTTACGGCGGCACCGAAGCCACGGTGCGCGTGCCCAGTTCCGTTTCCTGCGAAGTCTGCCACGGCAGCGGCGCCGAAGCCGGCTCCAAGCCGCAGCAGTGCCCGACCTGCCAGGGCCGCGGCCGCATCCGCGCGCAGCAGGGCTTCTTCACCGTCGAGCGCGCCTGCCACACCTGCCATGGCGCGGGCCAGGTGATCGACAAGCCGTGCAAGAACTGCGCGGGCCAGGGCCGCGTGCGTCGCGAGAAGACGCTCAAGGTCAACATCCCGGCCGGCGTCGAGGACGGCACGCGCATTCGCCTGAGCGGCGAGGGCGAAGCCGGCGCGCGCGGCGGACCCGCGGGCGACCTCTACGTCTTCCTGTCGGTGCGCCGCCACCAGCTGTTCGAGCGCGAGGGCGCCGACGTGCATTGCCGCGTGCCGATCTCGATGGTGCAGGCCACGCTCGGCGGCAGCATCGAAGTGCCGACGCTCGACGGCAAGATGGCCCGCATCAACATCCCGGCCGGCGCCCAGGGCGGACACCAGTTCCGCATGCGCGCCAAGGGCATGCCGATCGTGCGCTCCAGCCAGCGCGGCGACATGTACATCGAGATCAACGTCGAGACGCCGACCAATCTCACGTCCAAGCAGAAGGAACTGCTCAAGGAGTTCGAGAAGGCCGGCAAGACCAGCCCCGAATCCGAGGGCTTCTTCAGCAAGGTGAAGGAAATGTTCGGCGGATGAGCCAGCTGGGGCTGGGCATCGGCTGGCAGCTTGCGCTGGCGATTGCCGTCCCGGTCCTGCTGGCGATCATCATCCTGACGGCCGAAGCACGCGGCCCGCTCGCCGCGCCGATCCAGTCCTGCAAGGGCATCGTCACGCCCTACTTCAACGCCGTCGCCATTCTCTTCAGCCTGTATGCCGCCCTGCTCGCCAGCGACGCCTGGGAAAAGGACGTCCACGCCCGCCGCCTCGTCAGCGACGAG
Source organism: Reyranella sp. GW821-FHT12G01 (assembly GCF_058806575.1). Classification (NCBI taxonomy): domain Bacteria; kingdom Pseudomonadati; phylum Pseudomonadota; class Alphaproteobacteria; order Hyphomicrobiales; family Reyranellaceae; genus Reyranella; species Reyranella sp. GW821-FHT12G01. Next base: position 617,177 of record NZ_JBXAPV010000001.1, on the reverse strand, counting down.
GCCAACGCCGCCCGCCTCATTGCCCACACGGCGAACGCCATGGACGTCGAGACGGCCGTGGTGCCGAAGCTCCGGGCCTATCTAGAAGCATCCGGCAGCGAGATGAATCGCGGGACGATGATCGCCGCGGCCCGCGCCCGGACGGAACAGGCATTCGCCGAGCTGGTGGCCTCGATCGTACGAGAGCCGCGTCTCGACGCTTCGTCACGCGCGATCCTGGTCGGCGAGGCCCGCGACATGATGAAGGCGCGTGACGACCGGGCGCATCTCGCCGACGACGGCACCTTGCCGCTCAAGCGGCTCGCCATGGTGCTCTTCGGCGCGCTGACGCAGGTCGCGATCATGCTCGTCCATGTCGGCGGTCCGCGCCGGGCGATGCGGGTTGCCGTGGGCCTGTTCACGGTCGCCTTCAGCGTGTGCCTGGCCTTCGCGGCGATCTTCGATTCGCCGTTCCAGAACTTCATCCCGCACGAGCCCCAGGCATCGCTGGGCAGCGTGCTGAACACGCTCAAGCCGACCCCGTAGCGCCCTTCATTGGGCCAGGTAGCCACCGTCGATCACCAGCTCGGTGCCGGTCACGAAGCTCGCCTCGTCGGAGGCCAGGAACAGGCAGCCATAGGCGACCTCGATCGGCTTTCCGCCGCGCTTCATCGGCGTCGCGGCGATGACGGCGGCGTTGAGATCCGCCGCCTGCGCCTGGGTAAGCGGCGTGTCGATGAAACCGGGATGCACCGAGTTGACGCGAATTCCGTCGGCCACATAGGTCATCGCCGCGTTCTTGGTCATGTTGCGGACCGCGCCCTTGGTCGCGTGATAGGCATGGGCTCCCGCGACCGCGGCGCAGCCCCAGATCGACGAGATGTTGACGATGGAGCCGCCCTTGCGACCGCGCATCGAGCGCACCGCCTCGCGCATGCCGAGGAACACGCCGGTCTGGTCGACGGCGATCATCTTCATCCAGTCCTTCATGTCGAGCGCGTCCAGCGGCTCGTAGGCGATGATGCCGGCATTGTTGATCAGGATGTCGAGAGGACCGTGCTTGCCGACGACGGCATCGACGACGGCCTTCCACTCCGCCTCGCTGGTGACGTCGAGGCGCATCTCCTCGATCCCGCTGGAATAGGCCTGCCCCGGCGAGACAATGTCGCTCGCCACGACGGTCGCGCCTTCCTTGACGAAGAGTTCGACGACGGCGCGGCCGATGCCGTTCGCCGCACCGGTGACCAGCGCCACTTTCCCGTGAAGTCTCATCCCGCGATCCTTTCCCTTATGGGCATCGCGCAGGGATGCGCCGGCGACCGGGCGTATGGCGAGTTAATCGCAGTTAATGGGCAGCGAGGCGGTCAAGCAGCGCCCGCGTCGTGACGATTTCCCGGCCGCGCTCTTCTTCCGGGAACTTGGCGCAGGTGCGGCCCAGGACCTCGACGGCCGCCTCCCGGCGCCCGTCGGCCGCCAGCACCTTCGCCAGATCACGCGCCGCGCGCAGTTCGAAGGCCAGCGTGCCCAGTTCATCGGCATCCGCGATGGCGTCCGCGAAACTGGCCCGTGCGGCCGCGCCATCGCCCTTCGCCGCCTGGATCAGGCCTCGGAGGCGCAGGATCTCCGGCCGGCACCAGCATTCCCGATATCGGTCGAGCCGCGCCGAAGCGTCGTCGATCCGCGCCTGCGCTTCCGCGAGCAGACCTTCCGCGAGGAGCGCTTCGGCGAGCATGGCAAGATACATCGGCGCGCGGGTGACGAACCGCGTCGCCAGCAGCTCGTCGAGGCTCTCGCTCATCTCCGGGATCGCCGCCCGCTCGCCCCGTGCATGACGCAGTGACGCCTCGAAGAAGCGCGTGAGCCGGTGCCAGATCGAGTTGTTACGGAAGTGGAGGTTCCGCCGCAGCGCCACGATGGCCTCACCGGCGCGGTCGAGATCCCCCGTCCACAGCGCCAGGGGCACGCCCGCAAACGCGAGCGCGTTGGAGTGCGAGACGTGGCCGACCGCGCGCGCGGCATCGACCGATTCCGTCGTGGCCGAGAGCGCGGAGTCGGCGCGGCCGCGCAGCCAGCGCGTGAAGGCCAGCGAGCTTCGGATGATGCAGTACCGGTCGATCGAGAAGCGCGTGACGCGCGCCTGCTTCTCGACGCGGTTGAAGCGCCGCGCGAGTTGCTCCAGCAGCTCTTCGCCCTCGCGCACGTCACCGACATAGACGCGCGCCAGCGCCATCAGGCGTTGCCCGTCGGGAAGCACCGACCAGTCCTGCGCCCGCTCGGCAATCGATTCGAATTCGAGCAGATGGCCGATCGCCTCGCGCGATCTTCCCGTGAAGGTCTCGTAGATCGCCACCGCCCACAGCACGCGCAGCTCGTACTCGGTGTCGCCGGCTTCGCGGGCCAGGCGCAGGCAGTCGAGCCATGGCGCGGCGGTGGCGGGGAGCTGCGGCTCCGACCAGGTCAGCGTCCAGGCATGCCGCCACGCCAGCTTCGCCTTCAGCCTGACGTCGCAGGCGGGGAGGCCGTCGGCGACCTGCAGCGCTTCCCGGACCCTCGCACCACATTCATCCGCCGAACCCAGTGCCTCCCACAGCGGGATTGCGGCGGCGGCGAGCCGGACGCCGATCAGGCCGTCGCCGTTCGCACCGAACGCCCAGACGATGGCGCGCCGCAGATCGTCCACCCTCGGCCCGTAAAGCGCGATCCAGTCATCGGCCACCCGCCAGCGCCATTCGTCCTCGGCGCGCTCCAGGACCGACAGGATGTGGCTGGCGTGCGAGACACTCGCCCGGTCCCGCTCGCCCTCCGCATCGAGCCGCGTCAGCGCATAGCTGCGGCTGCTTTCGAGCAGCCGGTAGCGGCGCGCGCCCTGCGACACGCCCGCCATCACGAACGACTTGGCGACCAGGCTTTCGAGACCGACGACGACATCGGCTGTATCGAGTCCCTCCGGACCCAGGATCGCGATGACGTCATCCAGCGCGAAGTCGCGCGCAAAGACCGCCGCGAACCGCAGGATGCGCCCCTCGGTCTCGGAGAGCAGCCGATAGCTCCAGTCGAGCGTGGCCGTGAGAGTCCGCTGGCGCGCCGGCCCTTCCATATCCTCCCGTCCCAGCAGCTCGAAACGCTGCTGCAGCCGCTGCAGCAGCCCGGCCGGACCATCTGCGCCGAGTTGCGTCGCGGCGAGTTCGAGGGCGAGCGGGATGCCGTCCAGTTGGCTGCAGATCGTCGCCACGGACATGGCGTCGTCGTCCTGCAGCGTGAAGACGGTGCGTTCGTCGGCGCGCGCGACGAACAGCGCGACGGCGGGATAGGCCAGCGCCTCGGCGGCAGAGACCTGCCCGGCGAGGCCGGGACACGCCAGCGGCGCCAGCCGATAGACATGTTCGGTGCGGGCGCGCAGCGGTTCGCGGCTGGTCGCAAGAAGGGCCGCGCGTCCGAGATCGGCCGCGAGATATTCGGCGGCGGCCGCCACCGCGGTCGACAGGTGCTCGCAATTGTCGAGGATCAGCAGCCGCGGCGTCGCCCGAAGGTGATCGCCGATGGCGCCGAGCCGGTCGTTGAGATCGACACGCACGCCCAGGGCGCCGGCGATGGCATGCACCACGAGCTGGGAGTCGTCGATCGAGGAGAGGTCGACGAAGCAGGGAGCCGCGTCGTAGCGATCGGAGAGTCGTTCCGCCGCCGCGAGAGCGACCGTCGTCTTGCCCACGCCGCCGGCACCGACGACCGTGACGAGAGGATGCTGCGAGATCGCCTGGGCCAGCGATGCGATCTCCTCGTCGCGACCGATGATCCCGGCGCGCGGCAAGGGAGCGCTCGCGCGCGCCTTCGGCCAGCGCCGCGCCGACGCGCGGGCACGCCCCTCGACCGTTACCGTCTGGGTGAAGCAGTAGCCCCGGCCGGGAACGTTCAGGATGCAGCGCGGATCGACCGACGCGGCGCGCAGCACCCGGCGCAACGCCGCGACATGGACCTTGAGGTTGCTTTCATGGACGAACGTGTCGGGCCACACATAGGCTTCGAGTTCGGCCTTGGTGACGAGTTCGCCGGCGCGCTGAACCAGCAGCGTGAGGATATCGAGCGCGCGTCCGCCGATCCGCACGGGCTTGCCCGCCAGCAGAAGGACCTGCAGATCGGGCTGGAGGCAGAAGTCGCCGAATACGTAGGACCGTTCGGCCGGCCGCTGTGGCCACGCCGCGGGTTCGGGACGCGCCGGCGCTTCGGCGACCTTCTCGCCTGCCGAAGTCCCGTCGCGGCCCCGATCCACCGAGGGCCGGCGACGGACGCGCGCGTCTTCCCTGCCGGGCATCTGTTTCCGTCATTGCTGCTGGCAGCGCTTCGCGAAGCGCCGCCTCACGATTGTGTGGTGAAGGACGTTACAGTTCAACTGCGCCCCCGCGACCAAGGCCGCGGGGCCGATGACCGGATTTGTCCCGTTCTACGCCGCGAGCACGCAGCGCACCGCGTGCGCGGCCTCGACGTCGCGCAGCGACGGGATTGCCGTGGTGCAATCGGGGCGCACGAACTTGCAGCGCGGCGCGAAGCTGCAGCCGGCCGGGACCTGCGCGAGATCGGGCGGCGCGCCCGGAATCGATTCGAGGCGCTGGCCGCGCATGCCGTCATGCACCGTCGAGGCGAGCAGGCCGCGGCTGTAGGGGTGCTGCGGCGCGTCGACCATGCGTTCGACCGGCGCCATCTCCACGAGCTTGCCGGCATACATGACGCCGATCCGGTCGGAGACTTCGACGGCCACGCCGATATCGTGGGTGACGAAGATGACGCCGAGGTTGAATTCGCGCTGCAGCTCGCGAATGAGCAGCAGCACCTGGATCTGCACCGTGGCATCGAGCGCCGTGGTGGGCTCGTCGGCCAGCAGCAGGGTCGGATTGCAGGACAGCGCGAGCGCGATCATCGCGCGCTGGCGCATGCCGCCCGACATTTCATGCGGATAGGCTTTCAGGCGCGTCGCCGGCGAGGGAATGCGCACCATCTCCAGCAGGTCCTTGGCGCGCTTCCATGCCTCGGTCTCGCTCTTGCCGGTGTGCCGGCGCACCGTCTCGGCGATCTGCTGGCCGATGGTGAAAACCGGATCGAAGGCCGTCGCCGGCTCCTGGAAGATCATCGAGACGCGCTGGCCGCGCAGGTCGGACAGCGCCTTGGGTCCCATCTCGAGGACCTCGTCGCCCTGCAGCTTGATGCTGCCGGACCAGCGCGTGCGATGCTCTGGATGCAGCCGCAGGATCGAACGGAGCGTGACGCTCTTGCCCGAGCCCGATTCGCCCAGGATGCCCAGCGTCTCGCCGCGCGCGAGGTCGAAGCTGACGCCGTTGACGGCATGCACCGTGCGGTCGGGCGTCACGAAGGTGACGTGGAGGTCGCGAACCTCCAGGAGGTTGGTCTTGTCGGTCATGCCGCCACCGCCTTGGAATGTCCCGAGCCGGCCACGCGCATGTGACAGGCGACGGCCTGTGCACCGGCATCGGCCAGCAGCGGTTCCGCGCGGGCGCAGACGTCTTCGGCGAACGGGCAGCGCGTGCGGAAACGGCAGCCCGAGGGCGGGTCGATGGGGTTGGGCGGATCGCCCTGGATCGGCGCTTCCTTGGTCCGCTTGCGCGGGTCCATCGACGGTCGCGCCGAAAGCAGCGCGCGCGTGTAGGGATGCTGCGGATTGCCGTAGATCGCGTCGACCGGCCCGATCTCGACGATCTTGCCTAGATACATGACCAGCACGCGGTCGCTGAGGTACTGCACGACGTTGAGATCGTGGCTGATGAAGACGTAGGTGAGGTCGAGCTCGCTCTTGAGATCGACCAGCATGTTCAGCACCTGCGCCTCGACCGACTTGTCGAGCGCCGACACCGCCTCGTCGAGGATGATCAGTCGCGGCCGGAGCGCGAGCGCACGGGCGATGTTCACCCTCTGGCGCTGGCCGCCCGACAGTTCGTGCGGATAGCGCGTGGCGTAGCTCGCCGGGTCGAGGCCGACCTTGCTCAGAAGATCGCGGACGCGCTCGCGGGCTTCCGCCGCCGGCAGGCCGTGCGCGCGCGGGGCGAAGGCCAAGGTCTCGGCGATGGTGAGGCGCGGATTGAGCGAGGCGTAGGAATCCTGGAACACCATCTGCACCTGACGGCGCAGCTCGTTCACCGTGATGCCGTGCGGCTCGTCGACCGGATCGCCGTCGAGCACCATCGTGCCCTTGTCCGGCTTGATGAGGCGGATCAGCAGACGCGCCACCGTGGACTTGCCGCAGCCCGACTCGCCCACCACGCCCAGGGTCTCGCCCTTGGCGACGGAGAGGGTGAGATCGTCGACGGCGCGGACGACCTTGGTGGTACGGCCGAGCAGGCCGCCCGCAATCGGGAAATGCTTGCGCAGGCCGGTGGCGAGCAACAGCGGCTGGGCCGGGCCGCCGCGATCCTGGATCGGAAGCAGCGTGTCCATGTCAGGCCTTCACATCCATGGCCGCGCGCAGGCCATCGCTCATCAGGTTGAAGCAGATCGAGGTGATGAAGATCATCACGCCGGGCAGCGCCGCGAGGATCGGGTTGACGTAGATCGCCTGACGCAGCGTGTTCAGCATCAGACCCCATTCCGGCTCCGGTGGCTTGACGCCGAGACCGAGGAAGCTGAGGCCGGCGGCGAGAATGATCGCCACGCTGATCAGCGACGTCGCATAGACCAGGATGGGCCCCAGCACGTTGCCCAGCACGTGGACGCGCACGATGGTGAAGGCCGAGGCGCCGCTTGCCTTGGCCGCATCCACGAAGTCGAAGCCGCGCACCTGGGTGGTGACGCTCTCCGAGACGCGGCAGATCGGCGGGATGAACACCAGGGTGAGCGACAGCAGCGTGTTCTCGGTGCCCGCGCCCATCGCGCCCGACAGCGAGATCGCCAGCAGGACCGACGGGAAGGCGTAGAACACGTCCATGACGCGCATGATGGCCATGTTGGTCTTGCCGCCGACGAAACCCGCCAGGATGCCGAGGCTGCCGCCGATCAGCAGGGCGCAGACGACCGGCGTCACGCCCATGAACAGCGACAGCCGGCCGCCATAGATCAGGCGGGCGAACATGTCGCGTCCCAGCTCGTCGGTGCCCAGCCAGTGGTTGGGCGATCCCAGCGGATAGAGACGGCGGATCATCGACGTCTTGTAGGGATCCGCCAGATAGAGGTACGGAGCGGCGATCGAGGCCAGCACCAGCAGGATCAGGATCGCCGCGCAGATCAGCGTGACGGGATCGCGGCGCAGGCGGCGGCCGACCGATTGCCAGTAGCCGCGGCCGGCGGCAGTAGGCTTCGGCGCCATCAGGACGGCGCCGCCGACGTCGAGCGAAGGACTTTGGAGGGCCATGGGTTCAGCCTCGCTTGATGCGCGGATCGACCATCGTCTGGATGATGTCCACGGTCAGGTTGAGCAGCATGAAGAAACCGGCCAGCACCAGGGTCGTGCCCTGCAGGATCGGCAGGTCGCGGCGGAAGATGGCGCTGTTCAGCAGGAAGCCAGTGCCCGGCCAGGCGAACACCGTCTCGATCAGGATCGAGCCACCGATCAGGTTGCCGGCCTGCAGGCCCATGACGGCCAGGCAGGTCGGCGCGGCGTTCTTCAGCACGTGGAAGAGGATCCGGCTGTCGCGCATGCCCTTGGCCTGCAACGCCGTCACGAATTCCATGCTGAGCGTTTCCTTCACGGTGGAGCGCACCGTGCGGGTGACGACACCGAGCGGGATCACGGAGAGCGCGATGGTCGGCAGCACCATGTGGGCGAGATGCGCGCGATCGAACTTCCAGCCGGTCGAGTTCTCCGGTCCGATGCCCATGGGCGGCAGCGCGCCCAGTTCCACCGCGAAGATGATGACCAGCACGATCGCCAGCCAGAAATGCGGGATGCTGACGCCGATCAGCGAGATCATCGTCACCAGCCGGTCGACGATGCGCGACTTCGCGTAGGCCGCCGCGGTGCCCAGGATCACCGCCAGGGTGAAGGCGAAGATCGTGGCGGCGATGGCCAGGATGATCGTGTTGCCGAAGGCGCTGCCGACCTCGCTCGCCACCGACCGGCCGGTGCCGATGGACGTGCCAAGATCGCCCGTCAGCGTCACGCCGAGCCAGCGCAGGTACTGCACCGGCAGCGGCTTGTCGAAGCCGTAGTACTCCTTGAGCTTGTCGACGACTTCCTTCGGCGCGTCCGGCGGCACGATCGCCGAGATCGGATCGCCCGGCGCCAGGTGCACCAGCGCGAAGACGAGCAGCGACACGCCGAAGGCGACGGGGACCAGGTAGATCAGGCGGCGTAGGGCGTAGAGGAGCATTGCGGCCCGCCTCTCTCTTCTTTGCTGGAAGCTATTTGATTTCGATCGGCGTCAGGTCCTGGAACCAGCTCTGCGCCTGCACGAAGCCCTTCACCTTGGGGCTCATGGCGCGCGGATTGAGATCGTGCGCGATCCAGACCCAATAGGCCTGGTCGACGATGTAGCTGTGCACGTCGGACAGGGCCTTGGTCTGCTCGGCCTTGTCGAAGCTCGTGTGCGCCTTGTTGATCATGGCGTCGAGCTTCTCGTCCTTCAGGATGCCCCAGTTGGCGCCGACCGGCGGCACGAAGTTGCTGTTCATCAGGCGCGTGAAGGCCGAGTAGGGATCGACCGTGGCGCGGCTGATGTTGATGCCGTTCACGCCCGCCTTCTTGGCGTTGTCGCCGGTCACCGGCTGGAAGGCGAAGGTCACCAGCGCGTTCCATTCCATGACCTCGAACGAGGCGTCGAAGCCCACGGCGTTGAGGTTCTCCTGAACGTACTCGTTCATCGGCAGCGGCAGCATCTGGCCCGAGCCCGAGGTCGAGATCGCGATCTTGATCTTGGGCTTCTTGGTCGCGCTGTAGCCCGCTTCGGCCAGCAGCTTCTTGGCTTCAGCCGGATCGTACTTGATGTCGAAGGCGGGTGAGCCGAACCACGGATGGCCCGGATAGACATGGCCCTTGGACTCGATCATCAGGCCGCCCAGCAGCTTGGCGATGCCGGCGCGATCGATGGCGAGGTTGGCGGCCTTGCGGACGCGGATGTCGGTCCACGGCGAGCCTTCGACCATGCTGGGCTGATAGGCCCAGTTGTGCGGATACTTGTTGGTGACGATGGACATGCCGCCCTGCTTGAGGCGCGGGATGGCGTCGGGCGCGGGCACCTCGATCCAGTCGACCTGGCCCGCCAGAAGTGCGGCCGTGCGGGTCGCGGCCTCCGGCATCGGGAACAGGATGACCTTGTCGACCTTCGGCACGCGCGCCTTTTCCCAGTAGTCGGCGTTGCGCGAGAGTTCCATGCGCTCGCGCGGCACGACGCGGTCGACCTTGAACGGGCCGGTGCCCGACGGGTTCAGCGCGACCTTGTTCCAGTCCTTGCCCTGCTTCTCCCAGTTGGCCGGGCTCGAATAGAAGACGTAGGACATGTCGTAGGGGAACAGGGAGTTCACGATCCGGGTCGTGAGCTCGACCGTGTTCTTGTCGATCTTCTTGTAGCCGACCAGGGTCGGGATACGGGCACGCACCTGGGCGAGCTGCTTGCTGTCGAACTGGGGCGACTTGTCGTTCAGCACCTTGTCGAGGTTCCAGATCACCGCGTCGGCATCGAAGTCCGAGCCGTCGTGGAATTTGACGCCCTCGCGCAGCTTGAAGATCCACTTGGTGGGCTCGCCCTCGACCGGCGCCCAGGACAGAGCAAGACCGGGCCGGATGTCGGCGATCGTGTCGGCCTTCGACAGGTCCCAGTTCACGAGCGCGTCATAGATCGTGTAGCCGGCGAAACGATAACCCTCGAACCCTTGATCGGGCTGGCCCGTCGTCAGGGGAATGTCGGCGGCTGTCATGCCGATGCGCAGAGTGCCCTGCGAGAAGGCAGGCATCGCAGTCGCTGCGAAAAGACCGACACCGGCGACGGCAATGCGAAGGCGCTTGAACATTCAGGGCTCCCAAGTTCGGCGATCCCGTCGACAACCCCAACGGGAGACGCTCGCCCCTCCCGCCATGCAAGTGCCAAGCCAACGCAACATGGGCACGCTACGAACCACGCGGCATGTCGATTGCATGCTTGTCGCAGCGGAGGGAATTCATGACATCGTCGATCAAGGCGCCAACGCTCGAGGAGTTTCGGGCACGCGCCGCGCTGACCGGTCTCACCTTGACCGAGGAAGACATCGGGCACCTGCACAAGGGTTATGTCGGCCTGCTGGGCCTGATGGAGAGGATTCCGTCGCGCTGGGCGTGGGCCGCCGAACCGCCGCAAGTCTTCCGGGCCGACGAGTAGGCCCATCCCATGACCGATCTGACCACACTGAGCATCGCCGAAGCCGGCCGCCTGATGGCGCGCGGCGAACTCACCTCGACGAAGCTCACCGAAGCCTTCCTGACCCGCATTGCCGCCGTCGATCGCGGCCTCTCGAGTTACGTCCTCGTCACCGCCGACGTCGCGCTGAACGCCGCGCGACAGGCCGACATGGAAATGAGCGGCGGCCTGCGGCGCGGGCCGATGCACGGCATCCCGATCGGGCTGAAGGACATCTACGAAACGGCCGGCATCAAGACGACCGGCCATTCGCATCTAAAAATCGACTATGTGCCGGCGATCGACGCCGAGACAGTGCGACGCCTGAAGGCTGGCGGCGCGGTGATCCTGGGCAAGCTCGGCACGCACGAGTTCGCCAACGGCGCGATGACGCCGGACCAGCCGTTTCCGCCGGTGCGCAATCCGTGGAACACCGCGTTCCAGCCCGGCGGCTCGTCGAGCGGTTCGGGTGCCGCGATCGCGGCGGCGCTCTGCATGGGCGCCATGGGCTCCGACACCGGCGGCTCGATCCGCAATCCGGCGGGCTACTGCGCCACCGCCGGCATCAAGCCGACATACGGTCTGGTTAGCCGCTGCGGCGTCTTCCCGCTGTCGTTCAGCCTCGACACCGCCGGACCCATGGCGTGGACGACCGAGGACTGCGCGCTGATGCTCGACGTGCTGGCGGGCCACGATCCCAATGACCAGGGCTCCGCCAAGACGGAAAAGGTCGATTACGGAGCGGCGGCACAGCGCCCGATCAAGGGCATGCGCATTGCCCTGGCGCGGAGCTGGTACGAAGGCCCCGACGGCAAGCTGTCGGAAGACATGGAAGAGGGCATGGAAGAGGCCGTGCGCGTGATGCGCGACCTCGGCGCCATCGTCGAGGAAGTGACCTTCCCCGACATCCGCGACTATCATATCTGCGGTCGCGTCATCATCACGACCGAGGCGCACGCCATCCATCGGCGCGACGTGATCGAGCGGCCGGAGAAGTTCGGCTACACGACGCGGCGGCGCTTCCAGCTCGGCGCCTTCCTGTCGGCCGAGCAGTACATCTCGGCGCTGCGTTTCCGCCGCAAGCTGCAGCAGGACACGCGCGAGGTGATGCGCGGCTACGACCTCGTGATGACGGCCAACCAGTGGGGCGCGCCGGAAGTCTTCGAGGAGCCGGCGCCGATCTTCCACTTCCTCGGCAAGCCCTCGCTCAGCATGCCGTTCAACGTCACCGGCCAACCGGCCGCCGCCGTGTGCTGCGGCTTCGGCTCGGACGGCATGCCGCTCGCCTTCCAGCTCGCCGGCAAGCCGTTCGACGAGGCCAGCGTCCTCGCCGCCGGCGCCGCCTACGAACGCGCCACGCCGTGGCGTTCGCACCGACCGAAACTCTGACAGGAGTCCTACAATGAGCGTGACCCGTCGTTCCTTCATTGCCGCCGGCGCACTGGCAACGTTGCCGATCCCTGCTTTCGCGCAGGAGAAAGTCGTGCGCTTCGGCATCTCGATGGCCGACGTGCCGCTCACCACGGGACAGCCCGATCGCGGCGCCGGTGCCTACAAGTTCACCGGCTACACGCTCTACGATCCGCTGGTTGCCTGGGAGATGGACATCTCCGACAAGCCCGGCAAGCTGATCCCGGGCCTCGCCACCGAGTGGAAGGTCAACGACACCGACAAGACGCTGTGGACCTTCAAGCTGCGCGACGGCGTGAAGTTTCATGACGGCTCGGCCTTCAACGCCGACGCCGTGATCTGGAACTTCGACAAGGTGTTCGACACCAAGTCCCCGCAGTTCGACCAGCGCCAGGCCTCGCAGGTCCGGCCGCGCCTGCCGTCGGTCGCGAGCTACAGGAAGATCGACGACATGACGGTCGAGGTGAAGACCAAGGTCGTCGACGCGCTGTTCCCCTACCAGATGCTCTGGTTCCTGGTGTCGAGCCCGGCGCAGTTCGAAAAGCTCGGCAAGGACTGGAACAAGTTCGCGTCGGAGCCGTCGGGCACCGGCCCGTTCAAGCTGGCCCGCCTGGTGCCGCGTGAGCGCGCCGAACTGGTCAAGAACGAGGCGTACTGGAACCCCAAGCGCATTCCCAAGGCCGACCGCATGATCCTCGTGGTCGCGCCCGAGGGTGCCACGCGCACCGCGGCGCTGCTTTCAGGCCAGGTCGACCTGATCGAGACGCCGACGCCCGACACGGTCGACCGCCTGACCAAGTCCGGCATGAAGATCGTGCAGAACGTGACGCCACACGTCTGGAACTATCATCCCTCGATGCTGCCGGGCTCGCCCTGGACCGACATCCGCCTGCGCAAGGCCGCCAACCTCGCCATCGACCGCAACGCCATCGTGCAACTGCTGGGCGGCCTCGCGACACCGGCCTTCGGACAGGTCGACAAGTCGAGCCCGTGGTTCGGCAAGCCCTCCTTCGAGATCAAGTTCGCGCCCGACGATGCGCGCAAGCTGATGAGCGACGCGGGCTTCAGCAAGGCCCAGCCGCTCAAGACCAAGTTCGTGGTGGCCTCGGGCGGCAGTGGCCAGATGCTGTCGCTGCCGATGAACGAGGCGATCCAGCAGATGTTCAAGGACATCTACATCGACCTCGAATTCAAGGTCGTCGAGCTCGAGGCGCTCTACACGGCGTGGCGCGCCGGCGCCAAGGCCGAGATGAACAAGGACGTCACCGCCAACAACATCGCCTACGTGACGTCGGACCCGCTCTACGCCTTCACGCGCTTCTTCGCCTCGAACCAGGCCGCGCCCGTCGGCGTGAACTGGAGCAACTATGCCAGCCCCGAGGTCGACAAGCTGATCGACCAGGCACTGGCCGAGTTCGATTCGGCCAAGCAGGACGCGATCATGGCCAAGGTGCACGAGAAGGTGGTCGACGACGCCGTGCTGATCTGGGTCGTCCACGACACCAATCCGCACGCGCTGTCGCCCAAGATCAAGTCGTACATCCAGGCCCAGCACTGGTTCCAGGACCTGACGACGATCGGGGTTTAGCTCATGTCCTCCTGAGCGCAGCGAAGGATCTCACGCCCGCGACAGCACCTCTGTTGCGGGCCCTAGGTCCTTCGCCTTCGGCTCAGGACGACAGTCGTTAGCACCCCAGCTTCTTCGCGAGATCGATCATCGAGGTACCCACCGCGTTCCACTCGCCCTCGGCCTTGAGATCGCGGGTCTGGCCGGGGCCGTGTTCGCCGGGGCGCAGGACGAAGCCGGTCGACAGGCCGCACTTCTGCGCCGCCGCCAGGTCGTTGTTGTGCGCCGCGACCAGCATCACCTGCTCGGGCTTGAGGTACATGCTGTCGACCACGCCGAGATAGGATTCGGGGTCGGGCTTGTAGTGATGGAAGGTCTCGCCCGAGAAGCAGTGATCCCAGGGAATGCCACCGTTCTTGGCCATGTTGATCAGCAGCGCGACATTGCCGTTGCTCATGGTGGCCACGACATACTTCTTCTTCATCATGCCGATGCCTTCGACCGAATCCGGCCAGGGGCGCAGCTTGTGCCAGAGATGCGTGAACTCCCACGCGCCTTCCTCGCCGGGATGGTTCAGGCCGCGCTTCTTCAGCAGCATCTCGAAGGCTTCCTTGTGCAGGTCGTCGATGCGCGTCCAGGGAATCTCCTTCTTGCGCACCCGCGTCATCTGCGGCTGGTAGAGGCCGCGCCAGTCGTCGGCGAAGCTCGTCCAGTCGGTGTCGATGCCGTACTTCTTGCCGAGCGCGGGCAGGTCGGCGATCAGGCTGCCGCGCCAGTCGACGACGGTGCCGAATACATCGAAAATGCAGACCTTCAGATTGGCGGGAACGTTGGACATTGGGTAGCTTCCTCACATGGTTTGGAAGCACGATAGAGTGAGCGGCGCGGACGGCAAGCCAAGATGCGGCTGGGTTTCCGACGATCCGCTTTACCAGAAGTACCACGACACGGAATGGGGCCGGCCGATCCGCGACGATCGCGCTTTGTTCGAGCTTTTAACGCTCGAAGGCTGCCAGGCCGGCCTCTCGTGGATCACCGTGCTGCGCAAGCGCGAGCACTACCGCAAGGTCTATGACGGATTCGATCCGGAGAAGATCGCGCGGTATCGCCCTGCGAAGCTGGAGAAGCTGCTGCTCGATCCCGGCATCATCCGCCACAAAGGCAAGATCGCAGCGAGTGTGAGCAACGCCCAGGCCTATCTTGCCCTGAAGGAGCGCGACGGCTCCTTCGCGAAGTTCCTGTGGAGCTTCGTCGGCGGCAAGCCGAAGAAGAACCGGCCGAAGGATCTGAAAGCCGTGCCGGCACGCACGCCCGAGAGCGACGCGATGTCGAAGGCTTTGCAAAAGGCCGGCTTCAAGTTCGTCGGCTCCACCATCTGTTATGCCTTCATGCAAGCCTCGGGCATGGTCGACGACCATGTCGTGGGCTGCCATTGCGCCAAGGAGTGATCGTGACCAAGCGTGTGTTCATCGCGGCCCTCGGGACCGAGACCAACCAGTTCGTGCCCTTTCCGACAGGGCTGCGCGGCTACCAGGAGCACGGCATCTGGCGCGGCGACGCGACGAAGGCCGAGCCGACCAACTTCACCGCGCCGATGCATGTCTGGCGCAAGAGGGCTGAGGAACGCGGCTGGACCGTGATCGAGGGCCTCGCGACCTTCGCCGCGCCCTCGGGCACGACCGTGCGCAAGGTCTATGAGGATTTCCGCGACGAGGTCCTCGAAGGCGTGAAGGCCGCGCTGCCGCTCGACGCCGTGCTGATCAACGTGCACGGCGCGATGGTGGCCGACGGCTACGACGATTGCGAAGGCGATCTCCTCGCCAGGGTCCGCGCCATCGTCGGCCCGAAGGTGGCGATCGGCGCCGAGTTCGACCTGCACTGTCATTTGAGCGCCCTGATGCTCGACAGCGCCGACGTGCTGGTCGGCTACAAGGAGTATCCGCACACCGACACGATGGAGCGCGCGGCCGAGCTGTTCGACATCATCGCCGACACGGTCGACGGCAAGGTGAAGCCGGTGATGGCCCGCTTCGACTGCCGCATGATCGCGCAGTACCGCACCTCCGTGCCGCCGATCAGCGAGTTCGTGACGCGCATGAAGTCGCTCGAAGGCAAGGACGGCATCCTCTCGGTCTCGCTGAGCCACGGCTTCTCCTTCGCCGACGTGGAAGATGTCGGCACGCGCACGCTGGTGGTGGCCGATGGCGATATGGGCAAGGCCGAGGCGCTGGCCAAGCAGCTCGCGGCCGAGCTGTGGGACAATCGCGACCGCTATGCCACCAAGTACCTGACCGTCGAGGAGGCGATGGACCGCGCCGCCTCGCACAATCAGGGCCCGCTGGTGCTGGCCGACCGCGCCGACAATCCAGGCTCCGGCGCCCCCGGCGATTCGACCTTCGTGCTGAAGGCGCTGATCGAGCGCCAGATCGGGCCGGCACTGTTCGGCGTGATGTGGGACCCGATGGCCTTCCAGATCGCCGAGGAAGCGGGCGAGGGCGCGCGCATCCGCATGCGGCTCGGCGGCAAGTCGGGCACGGTGAGCGGCGAGCCGGTCGATCTCGACGTCACGGTGAAGAAGATCGCCCGCAACGTCTATCAGCCCTACGGGCCGGTGATGTCGCCGCTCGGCGACATGGCGCTGCTGTCATCGGAGCATGTCGACGTCGCGATCTGCACGCGCCGCAACCAGACCTTCCACGCCGACGCCTTCCGCGCCGTCGGCGCCGATCCCGCCGACTACCGCGTCGTCATCGTGAAGTCGGCGCAGCATTTCTATAATGGCTTCGTCGGCGTGGCGAAGGAGATCCTCTACGTCGCCACGCCTGGTGCAGCCGACCCCGACGTCACGCGCTGGCCCTACACCAAGCGCAAGACGCCGTTCTGGCCGAAGGTCGCGAATCCCTGGAAGTAGCTACAGGAGCGGTTCCAGCGCCTCGCGCGTCGTCTTGCCTTCGACGACGGGCACGACCTCGAACTCGACGACTTCCTGCCAGTCGGCGATCCAGCGCTGGAAGGTGGTGATGTCGTCGGCGCGCATGAGCTGGAAGCAGCGGCCGAGATCGGCGGTGACGTAGCTCGCGACGAACTCGAGCCCGTCGGGCAGGCCGCGGCCCTTCTGAAGCTTGCGGTAGACGGCCTTGCCGTCCTGGTTCTTGAACTTCTCGACGACCATGAAGAGCATGTGTCCCCCTTGCTTTCTGTCCGTTAATCTATGCCAGTCAATGAAAAGAGGAACGAGATGAAGATCGCCGTCGTCGGCGCCTCCGGGCGCATGGGCCAGATGCTGGTTCGACAGATCGCCCGCACCGAGGGCGTGTCGCTGGTTGCCGCCAGCGAGATCCCGGGTGCCAAGGCGCTGGGTAAGGATGCGGGCGAGGTCGCGGGGCTCGAGGCCAACGGCGTGCTGATCGGCGACGACAGTGCCGCCGCCATCGCCGCCGCCCAGTGCGTGATCGACTTCACCGTGCCGGAAGCCACCGTCGCGCATGCCAAGGTCGCCGGCGACAAGGGCGTCGCCATGGTGATCGGCACGACCGGCCTCGATCCCATCCAGACCAAGCTGATCCACGATGCGGCCAGGAAGGTGCCGATCATGTGGGCGGCCAACATGGCGCTGGGCGTCAACGTGCTGCTGGCGCTGGTCGAGAAGACCGCCGCGATGCTCGACCCCGCCTACGACATCGAGGTGCTGGAGATGCACCATCGTCACAAGATCGACGCGCCCTCCGGCACGGCGCTGGCGCTCGGCCGCGCCGCCGCGGCGGGCCGCAAGGTCCAGCTCGAGGAAGTCTGGCGCAAGAGCCGCGACGGCCATACCGGCGCGCGGCCGACCGGCGAGATCGGCTTCGCGACCTTGCGCGGCGGCGAAGAAGTGGGCGTGCACACGGTCTACTTCGCGGCGGCCGGCGAGCGGCTCGAACTCAACCACCGCTCCTTCAGCCGCGAGACCTATGCGGCGGGCGCGGTGAAGTCGGCCAAGTGGCTGGAAGGCAAGAAGCCCGGCCTGTACGGCATGAAGGACGTGCTGGGGCTCTGAGCCCGAACCGGCGACGCGCTACTCGTCCCAGGCGTGGTCGTAACGCGGCGCGCGCATCTCGGCGATCGCGGCCTTGAGCCGGTCGGCGACCCTCAAGCGTTCCTCTGGGCCGAGGAAGCGGCCGATCACGGCGCGGTTGCCGCGCGAGGTCACGACCAGACGCTCTTCCGTGGCCTCGACCTTCAGCCAGTAGGCGTCGAGCCGGTGTTCCTCGCGCTCGCCGTCGGGCGCGACGCGGACCACGACCAGTTCGCGGTCGGTCAGCAGCAGGGTCTCGCTGCGCCGCGCGTCGAGGTAGCTGCGCTTGAACAGCCACCACAAGAGGAAGACGTCGAGGCCCATGAAGCCGAAGACCGGCCAGGCGCCCATGAGGAACAGGGGCAGGCCGATCACGACGTTGGCGGCGACGGCGCCGAGCATGACGAAGCGAAAGCCCTCCGCAGACAGGCTGCGGTGCGGCGACAGCGAGGTGGCGAAATGAACCGCCGGAAGGGGCGCTTCGGTCATGGTATGAAGCTTATATGGCCCTGATGAAGACCGCCGTCATCCCCGAGTTCTTTGCACGCCTCAAGAAGGCAATGCCAGAGCCGGAGACGGAACTCGAATATGACAATGTCTACCAGCTCCTGGTGGCCGTCGTGCTCTCGGCGCAAGCCACCGATGTCGGGGTGAATCGCGCGACCGGGCCGCTGTTCAAGTTCGTGAAGACGCCGGCCCAGATGGTGGAACTGGGCGAGGCCAAGCTGATCGACCACATCAAGACGATCGGTCTGTTCCGCACCAAGGGCAAGAACGTGATCGCGCTCAGCCACCTGCTGCTGGAGCGGTATGGCGGCGAGGTGCCGCGCACGCACGAGGAGCTGGAAGCACTGCCGGGCGTCGGCCGCAAGACCGCCAACGTCGTGATGAACGTGGCCTATGGCGAGGCGACCATCGCCGTCGACACGCACATCTTCCGCGTCGGCAACCGCACCGGTCTCGCGCCGGGCAAGAACCCGCTGCAGGTCGAGCTGAAACTGCTGAAGCGCGTGCCGGAGGACTACAAGCTGCACGCCCATCACTGGCTGATCCTGCACGGCCGCTACACCTGCAAGGCCCGTACGCCGCTCTGTCCGGCCTGCGTCGTGAACGACCTCTGTACCTTCAAGGGGAAGACGGTCGCGGCCTAGCCTTGCGGGCGATCTTCGTCCGCTTCCGAGGCGGCGCCGAGACCTCTTCCTTCGCACCTTTGACCGCATCGGCCAGCGCCACGGCCAGACGGCCGCCGCGGCGGTCCTGACGTTCCAGCATCACGATGTTGCGGATGAGCTGCGGCTCACCGAACGGCAGGCGGGTCAGCGGAAGATCGGCGAAGACTTCGTCCGACACCGCCAGCACCGCGACGCCCAGCCCCTTCTCGACCATGCGCAGGATCACGTCCTGGCTGTCGAGCACCATCTCCTCGTGGACCTCGACCCGCATGCGCCGCAGCTCGCGGTCGATCACGCGACCCGCCCACGCCTTGCTGTCGAAGCGGATGAAGGGAAGCTCGGCCAGCAGGTCGCGGGCGCTGCGCTGGCCCTCGCCGGGCGGTGCGAACAGCCAGAAGCGGTCCTGGTAAAGCGGCGTCCAGGCGAGGCCCGCCGGATAGGGCCGTACCGGCTCGGTGGTCAGCGCCGCGTCGAGCTCGCCGGCCACGACCTTCTCCGCCAGCTCCGCCGAGAGGCCAACCGAGACGGAGACGCGGGCGCGCGGATGGGCGCGGTTGAGGGCGACCAGCGCATCGGGCAGCACGCCGGCCAGCGCGGTCTGCACGGCGCCAACCCTGAGTCTGCCCGCCAGCGAGCGTTCGTCGCCCAGCGCCCCGGCGATGTCGTCGTAGAGCGCCAGCACCTCGGCCGACCGTGCGACGACGATTCGGCCGGCCTCGGTCAGCACCGGCAAGCGGCGCGAGCGGTCGAACAGTGGCGCGCCGAACTCGTCCTCCAGCGCCTTCACCTGCAGGCTGACGGCCGATTGCGTGAGCCCGACCGCCTTGCCGGCGGCGGCGAAGGAGCCGTGGCGCGCGATGGCCTGCAGGGTACGGAGGGCGCGGATCGACATTCGGACCGATGATAATTAATCATCGATCGACTGAATATTCAGAATTTTTCCTCGTGCCTCGCGGCGGCGTACACCATGGAGCATGACCGCCGACGTGATCCTCGCCCTGCTGCCCATCGTCCTGCTGATCGCGCTGGGCATGGTCCTGAAGCGGCAAGGCTTCCTGGCCGAAGGGTTCTGGCCGCAGGCGGAACGGCTCAGCTACTACGTGCTGGTCCCCTGCCTGTTCTTCCATAGCCTTGCCACGGCCCGGCTCGAATCGCTGCCGGCGCGCGAGCTTGCCGCGACGCTGGTCTTCTCGACCCTGACCGTGGCCGCGCTCGTCGTGGCGCTGCGGCCGGTGCTGAGGGTCGACGGGCCGTCCTTCACCTCGATCTTCCAGGGCAGCATCCGCTTCAACAACTATGTCGGCGTGACCCTGGCCGCCGGTCTCTTCGGGGCGCAGGGCATTGCGCTCGCCGCCATCTGCAACGCCGCGATCGTGCCCACGGTGAACATCCTCTGCGTGCTGGTCTTCGCCCGCCACGGCGCCGCGCGGCTGACCGGCCGCGGCATCGCCAAGCAGCTCGTCACGAATCCGCTGGTGCTCGGCTCCTTCGCCGGCATCGCCTTCCAGCTTCTGGGCCTCAGCGTTCCGGCGGGCGTCGAGCCGGCCTTGCGGTCGCTGGGCGCGGCGTCGCTGCCGGTCGGCCTGCTCTGCGTCGGCGCGGCGCTGGAGTTCGGATCGGTGCGCCGCTGGGTCGGACCGGTCGCCACCTCCTCGGCGATCAAGTTCCTGGCGATGCCAGTGGTGACCGTCGCGGTGGCCTCGCTGATGGGCCTGACGGGACCGGCGCTCGTCACCGCGCTGCTCTTCCAGGCGCTGCCGACGGCCTCTTCGGCCTACATCATGGCGCGCCAGCTGGGCGGCGACGCGCCGCTGATGGCCGGCATCACCGCGACGCAGACGCTGTTCGCGTTGGTCGCCCTGCCGTTCGTCGCCGCCGGCATCGGCATCATCGCCGCCTAGCGGCCCAGCATCATCGCGAGCCGGGCGCCTAACAGCTTCCAGATGAAGCTGAAGGCGAAGCTTTTGTGCGCCGGCACGTCGTTGGGGATCCTGTTCGGATCGGGCGCGAACTTCGTGCAGATGCGCATGTCGAGCGGCCGCACCGGCCCACGCAAGCGCGCACGGAACAAAGGCATCCAGTGCTTCGCATCGTCGAAGCTCATCGCCAGCGCCGAGTTGCAGCAGGTCGCGACCAACCGGTTGGTCGCCGTCTTCTCGCGCAGCTTGAGCTTCGTCACCAGCTCAGCGCCGCGCGTGCAGCGGACGCGGTCCTTGCGGTAGAGAACGCAAGAAGTGCCCCCATCGGCTTCCAGCACCGGCGGTGCGTTCGCCAGCGCCTCGATGCGGTGGCCGCCTTCCTGGCAATCGTCGCAGTAGCAGACGACGGCGAGAATCGCGGGCTCGGTCGCTTCGTATTCAACCTTGCCGCAAGCACAGGCGAGCGTTGTCACGCCAAAGCCCGCAGGCCGCTGCGCAGAGCCTTGCCATCGTGCGGCGTCACGAGGCGATCGATCTCGCCATGTGTTTCGATCCAGACCGGCATGGCCGACTGTAACACCTTGCGACCCGCTGGCGTCAGAATGAGTCGTCGCACGCGACGGTCATCCGGATCGATGGAAATCTTCACGAATCCGCGCTGCTCCAGCGGCTTCAGGTTCGCGGTCAAGGTCGTGCGATCCATCACCAGCAGCGCCGCGATGGACCCCATCGACGGCGGCTCGGGCTGATTGAGCGAGGTCAGCAGCGAGAACTGCCCGCTGGTGAGACCAAGCGGTGACAAAGCTTCGTCGAAGCGGCGTGCCAGGGCACGCGCGGCGCGCTGCGCGGCGAAGCACAGGCAATGATCGTAGACGTGCAACGTCGTCTCGAACGAGGCGTTCAGCTTCTTTGACATGATACAATTACGTTGATATCAACCCATCGCCTCGAAATCAACCGCCAAGAGGATGCAATGACCTACGTACAAGGATTCGTGTTGCCGGTGCCGGCCGACAAGAAGGAAGCCTATCGCAAGGCCGCTGCCGACTTCTCGCCGATCGCCAAGGAATTCGGCGCCACCCGCCAGGTCGAGGCCTGGGGCGACGATGTGCCGGACGGCAAGCTCACCGACTTCAAGGGCGCGGTGAAGGCCACGCCCGACGAGATCGTCGTCTTCTCGTGGATCGAATATCCCAGCAAGGAAGTCGCCGACGCGGCGCACCAGAAGCTGATGAGCGACCCGCGCATGGAGAAGATGGAGATGCCGTTCGACGGCAAGCGCATGATCGTCGCCGGCTTCGCACCGATCCTCGACGAAGCCGGCGCGAAGGGTAAGACCGGCTATGTCGACGGCTTCCTCGCGGCTGTGCCGGCCGTCAACAAGCAGGCCTATCTCGACATGGCGAAGAAGGCCGCGGCGGTGTTCAAGGACTATGGCGCGGTCCGCGTCGTCGAGACCTGGGGCGATGAAGTGCCCGATGGCAAGGTCACCGACTTCAAGGGCGCCGTGAAAGCGACGCCGGACGAGAAGATCGTCTATTCGTGGGTCGAATGGCCCTCCAAGCAGGTGCGCGACGAAGGCTGGAAGAAGATGATGGAAGACCAGCGCATGAAGGACCAGAAGATGCCGTTCGACGGCAAGCGCATGGTCTATGGCGGCTTCTCGCCGATCCTCGACGTGTAAGGGGACGGCAATGACCATCGCGAAGAACACGATCTGCATCTGGTTCGACAAGGATGCAGAAGAGGCGGCCCGCTTCTACGAAAAGACCTTTCCCGACACCAAGGTGACGTCCGTCCACAAGGCGCCCAGCGACTATCCGTCGGGCAAGAAGGGCGACGTGTTGACGGTCCAGTTCACGGTCATGGGCATTCCCTGCCTCGGCCTGAACGGCGGCCCGGTGTTCAAGCAGACCGAGGCCTTCTCGTTCCAGATCGCGACCGACGACCAGGCGGAGACCGACCGTTACTGGAACGCCATCGTCGGCAATGGCGGCCAGGAAAGCGCCTGCGGCTGGTGCAAGGACAAATGGGGTCTGTCGTGGCAGATCACGCCGCGTGCGCTGACCGAGGCGATGGCCGCGGGCGGTGACGAGGCCAAGCGCGCCTTCGAGGCGATGATGGACATGAAGAAGATCGACGTCTCCAAGATCGAGGCGGCGCGAAAAGGCTGACTTCAGACCTGGGCGCGTTCCTCGCGGACCTTCCAGAGCAGGATGAAGCCCAGCACCAGGAAGAACAGGACGCAGGCCATGCCGATCCGGGTGGACTGCGTCGCTGCCGTAACGACGCCGATGGCGAATGGCGCCATCCAGGCGGTGGCGCGGCCCGACAGGGCGAACAGTCCGTAGAACTCGCCGGTCATGCCGTGCGGCGCGATCCGGCCCACCATGGTTCGGCTGGCCGCCTGCATCGGCCCCATGCAGAAGCCGAGAAGCAGCGCGAAGCCCATCAGGGTCTTCTCCTGCACCGACCCGAACAGCCCGCGCGTCGGGCTGATCGGGTCGACAGGCACGACGAACAGGACATGCGTGGCGGTGACGCCGACGATGCCCAGGGTCGCCACGATCACGCCGGCGATGGCGAACTGCACCGTGCGCTTGCTGCCGATCCAGTCGTCGAGCTTGCCGCCGAGGAAGGCGCCGGGAATCGCGAACACGGTCAGGATGATGCCGAAGATGCCCAAGGTCACCGTGCTCCAGCCGAAGGTCGCGGCGGCATAGACGCCGCCAAAGGCGATGATCGCGGCGAGCCCGTCATTGTAGAGCATGAAGGCGATGAGGTAGCGCAGCACGTTGCCGAAACGCGGCACGCGCTTCAGCGTCGACCAGAGCGAGCGGCCGCCCTCGCGTGCGGCGACGAGCAGCGGCTGGCGCCGCGCGCCGGCGGAATCCGGCGTGAACAGGAACATCGGCAACACGAAGATCGCGATCCACAGCGCCGAGGCCGGGCCGACCAGGCGCTCGAGCTCGTGACTCGGCACGTCGAGACCGAACAGTGGCTGGTCGCTCGCCGAAAGCCCGAACAGTGACGGCATCGACACGGCCAGCACGACGAACAGGGAGATGAGGCCGCCGCAGTAACCCAGTCCCCAGCCGAAGCCGCTCAGCCAGCCCATGCGCTCGGGCCGCACGATGTTGGGAAGCTGCGAATTGTTGAACACGATCGACATCTCGGCGCCGATCGTGGCCAGGATCACCGCCCAGCTGATCGGCATGATGAGATCGGACCGGTTGGGGAAAGCCCACCACAGGCCCGCGCAGCCAGCGACGAGCAGGAGCTGGAAGAAGAAGATGTAGGGTTTGCGCCGACCGCCGGCATCGGCCATGGCGCCGAGAAACGGGCTCATCAACGCGATCAGGATGCCGGACGCTGATTGCGTGAAGGCCCAGGCCGACTGGCCCTTGATCGGATCGCCGACCAGCACGTTGGCGAAGTAGGGCGCGAAGATGAAGGTGGTGATGATCGTGAAGAAGGGCTGGTTGGCCCAATCGAACAGCGCCCAGCTGAACTGGCCGAGCTTCGAGGCTTCACGGACGGGCGGTGCGGCCGCGGGATGATCTGTCATGCCGGGCCACTATGCCCGAGAACGCGCTTCGGCAGTTGCCAGATCGCCGCGCGGTTTGTGGGCGAAAAGACCTTCTCCATGGCCTCCTGCCAGGGCAGCCAGAGCTGGGCGACGTGTTCGGCGGGGTCGAGGGTCGCCACGGTCAGCTCGGGCACCTGGAAGCCGAACACATGCTCGACATTGTGAGTGACGTCCGGCGCATAGCGTCCGCGCCACTGGGCCCAGATCTCGTAGCGGTTGGTCTGCCGCCAGTTGGTGAGGGTGCCGACCGAGAGCCCGGTTTCCTCCAGCAACTCGCGGCGGGCGGTGGCTTCGAGGTCGGGGTCGTCCAGCTCGCGCGAGCCGGTTACCGACTGCCACAGACCCTGCCCGGCCCGCTCCAGCAAAAGCACGTCCAGCCGGGGCGTATGGATCACCACCAGCACCGATTCGGGGATCTTGAAGCCCATGCCGCAGCATAGCCGGAACATTGACTCCGGGCCTCCCGCCGCTATGGTCCGGCGGCATTTTTCGAGGGATTTACGATGAGCAAGCAGCTGCAAGCCGTGATCGACGCGGCATGGGAAGCGCGTGATGGCGTCAACAGCGCGACCAAGGGCGAGGTTCGCGACGCGGTCGAGGCGGCGATCGCCGGCCTCGACGACGGCAGCTTCCGTACCGCCGAGAAGCTTGGCGGCGAGTGGGTTGTGCATCAGTGGCTGAAGAAGGCCGTCCTGCTCTCCTTCCGCCTCACCGATTCGGTCCCGATGGACGGCGGCGCGTCGTTCCCGGGCATGGGCGCCGCTCCCTGGTTCGACAAGGTGCCGCTCAAGACCACCGGCTGGGACGCCGCGAAGTTCGCCAAGGCCGGATTCCGCGCCGTGCCGGGCGCCATCATGCGCCGCGGTTCCTACATCGCCCCGTCGGTCGTGGTGATGCCGTCCTTCGTCAACCTCGGCGCCTATGTCGATAAGGGCACCATGGTCGACACCTGGGCGACCGTCGGCTCGTGCGCCCAGATCGGCAAGAACTGCCATCTCTCGGGCGGCGTCGGCATCGGCGGCGTGCTCGAGCCGCTGCAGGCCAACCCGGTCATCATCGAGGACGACTGCTTCATCGGCGCCCGCTCCGAGGTCGTCGAAGGCGTGATCGTCGGTACCGGTTCGGTGCTGTCGATGGGCGTGTTCATCTCGGCCAACACCCGCATCGTCGACCGCGAGACCGGCCAGATCCATATCGGCAAGGTGCCGCCGTACTCGGTGGTGCATCCCGGCACGATGGGCGGCGGACCCGACAAGCCCGCGCGCTACTGCGTGATCATCACCAAGACCGTCGACGAGCGCACCCGGTCGAAGACCTCGATCAACGACCTGCTGCGCGACTAAAGGCAAGACACCCGCGGAGAGCCCTCATGCCCGACGCAGCCGATCTTTCCGTGCCATTGCCTCGCGAGGCAATGCCCGATCGGCTGCTCTGGCGGGGTGACACGCTGGCGCCGGAAGCCGGGCGGATCGCGCTTCCCGGTGACGTCGAACACGAACTCGATCGACTCGTTACGACGCTCGATCGCGATCCCGTGCCGCTCCTCCTGCTGCGCCCGGAGGATTTCCAGCTCGACGCTTCGCGCGCCTTCATGCGCGACGTCAAACTGAGTCTCGACGGCGGGCCAGGCTTCGCCATCATCGACCGTCTGCCCGTCGAGCGCTGGTCGCGGGACGGCATACGCGCCGTATGGTGGCTGCTCGCCTCACTAGTCGCCCGTCCGGTGGCCCAGAAATGGGATGGCACCTCGATCTACGAGGTCACCGATCTCGGCAAACCGCCCGGCAACGGCGTGCGTCCCGACGTCACCAACGCCGAGCAGAACTTCCATACCGACAACAGCTACAATCTCGTGCCGCCGCATTATGTCGGCCTGCTGTGCGTGCGCACGGCGATGGAAGGCGGCGTCAGCGGCATCGTGAGCTTCGCCGCCGCGCACGAAGAGATGCGCCGGCGGCATCCCGACCTGCTGACGAGGCTGTACCAACCGTTCTACTTCGACCGCCAGCGCGAGCATGCGCCGGACGACATCATGACGACACACCACCCGATGCTGGAACGCGAGGCCGACCGGCTGATCGCCCGGCTGTCGCGTTTCCAGGTGACCAACGGCCACGCTCTAGCCGGCATCGCGCTCGACCCGGAGGGTGTTGCGGCCCTCGAAGCCTTCGAGGCGATCCTGAACGCGCCGGGCATGGCAGCCCGCTTCGTGTTCCAGCCCGGTCAGATGCAGCTCATCGACAATCGCGCACTCGGGCACAAGCGCACCGGGTTCCGCGATTGGCCGGAGGCGGAGCGCAAGCGTCTGCTCATCCGCCTGTGGCTGCGCGACAGCGGCCGCCGCGCCTACAACGGCTGACGGTTACCGTCAGGCCAGGTGGCGCTTCCACTCGGGCAGACCCTTGAGATGCGCGCCTTCCTTGGCGAGGATCTTCGAGGTGCGCTCGGGCGCGAAGCCCAGCTCGACGAAGGCCGGGCCGACATTGGCCACTTCGCGATAATCGAGGATCAGGCCGTCGCGGAGCTGCATCATCGAGCAGCCCTCGAAGCCCACGCGCTTGCCCTCGGCGCCGGGCAGCTTCGAGACGTAGCTGAACGTGTAGTAGGCGTAGAGCATCTTCCCGTCGCTCACCGGCCGGTGCATGTCCCAGCGGAATTCGTGCGCGGTGCGATGGAACCAGTCGTCGATCATCTCCGCGATCCGCTCGCGGCCCGCGAAATCGCCGTAGAAAACGTCATGATAGACGGCATCCTCGGTGAAAAGGCCGGCAAAGGCCTTGCCGTCCCGGCGCTCGACGGCCGAGCAAAAAGACTTCAGCAGAGCTGACGTATCCATCCTTATTCCTCCCGAATGGCCCCGATCATGACTAGACTGGCGGCTGCGGCAAAGGAGAACTGGCATGAGCCTCTGGATCGTCCTCGGCATCGTCGTCTTGATCGGCCTGTGGCTGATCGCCGTCTACAACGGCCTCGTCGGCGGCCGCAACCAGGCGCAGACCGCCTGGAGCCAGATCGACGTGCAACTGAAGCGGCGTCACGATCTCATTCCCAATCTCGTGCAGGTGGTGAAGGACGCCATGGGCTACGAGCAGGAGACGCTCACCAAGGTGGTCCAGGCGCGCAACAACGCCGTGGCAGCGACCGGCAATCCGGCCCAGTCGGGACCGGCCGAGGCCGCGCTCACCCAGGCGACGCGCGGCCTGTTCGCGCTGATGGAGAACTACCCGCAGCTCAAGGCCAACGACAATGTCATGCAGCTCCAGGAGGAGCTGACGACGACCGAGAACAAGATCGCCTTCGCGCGCCAGTTCTACAACGACTCGGTGAACAACTATAATACCCGCCGCCAGAGCTTCCCCGCCGTGCTGGCCGCGGCGTCGCTGGGCTTCGGGCCGATGGACCTGTTCAACATGCCCGAGAGCGAGCGCGAAGTGCCGAAGGTCGCGCTTCGCTGATTGGTAGCGGCGCATGAGCGCCACCACCGACTTCGTCACCGCACAGGCGGAGAACCGCCGCAACACGATGGTGTTGCTGGTGATCCTGACGGCGCTGGCTGCTGCGGTCGGCTACCTCGTCGGCGCACTGCTAGAAGGCGAATCCTCCGACACGCTGCCGGTCGTGAGCCATGTCGGCATCCTGGGCGCCGGCCTGATGGCGGTGGTCAGCGTCGGCTGGAGCGCGATCTCGCTGGCGATCGGCGACAAGATGGTGCTGGGCATGGCTGGCGCCAAGGAAATCGAGAAGCAGGACGCGCCGCAGCTCTACAACGTAGTCGAGGAAATCTCGATCGCCGCCGGCGTGCCGATGCCCAAGGTCATGGTGCTGGAGACCGATGCGCTGAACGCCTTCGCCACGGGTAATCGTGTCGGCAGCGGCACCATCGCCGTGACACGCGGCCTGTTGAACACACTCAATCGCGACGAGCTGCAGGGCGTGGTGGCGCACGAGATGGCGCACCTCGCCAATCTCGACACGCGCTACATGGTGGTGGTCGGCGTCACCGTCGGCCTGATCGCGCTGGTCTGCGACATGGCTTTGCGCACCATGAACTGGGGTTCGACCCGCAGCAGCGACCGCAAGGGAAGCTCGGGCGGCGGCATCCTGATCGTCGTCCTGCTCGTGGTCGCGATCCTGGCGCCGCTCGCGGCCAAGGCCGTTCAGATGGCGGTGTCGCGTCAGCGCGAATATCTTGCCGATGCGACGTCGGTACGGTTCACGCGCAATCCCAACGGTCTCATCTCCGCCCTCGGCAAGCTGGCAGAGAAGGCGGCGCCCTTTCCCGGAGTGAGTCGTGCCACGCAGCACCTCTTCATCGTCAACCCGATCAACCAGTTCACCTCCAAGACGCCGGCGCTTCTCGCCACGCATCCCGATATCGAGGATCGCATCGCTCGCCTGCGCAATCTGGGCAGCTAGCGCAGGCCTCGCAGGGGCGTTCGACCTGCAGGGCCATCGCGGCGCGCGCGGGCTGGCGCCGGAGAACACGCTGGCCGGTTTCAAGGTGGCGCAGGATCTCGGCGTCACGACGCTCGAGACCGACCTCTCGGTTACGCGCGACGGGGTCGTCGTCATCAGCCACGACCCCTATCTCAATCCCGATCTGGTGCGCGGGCCGGACGGGCAGTGGCTCACCGCACCGGGCCCCGCCATCCGCACGCTGACCCTCGACGAGCTGAAGCGCTACGACATCGGCCGCATCAATCCGGCCAGCAAATACGCGCAGCAGTTCCCCGACCAGAAGCCGGTCGACGGCCAGCGCTTCCCGACTCTCGCCGAATTCTTCGCGCAGGCCGCGCCAGGCGTGCGTTTCAACATCGAGATCAAGACCGACCCCGCCAAGCCCGAGCTCACGCTCGATCCGGCCGTCTTCGCCGCCGCCGCCGTGGAGGGCATCCGCAAGGCAAAGGCCGAGGCGCGCAGCACCCTGCAGTCGTTCGATTGGCGCGGCCTGATCGCGGCGAAGAAGCTCGCGCCGGAGATCGCCACCGCCTGCCTCACCATCGAGAGCAGCAACTTCGACACGGTGCAGCGCGCCAGCGGCCGCCCCTCGCCCTGGCTGGGCGGGCTCGACCTGGCGGCGCAGGGCGGATCGGTGCCCCGGCTGGCAAAGGAAGCCGGCTGCGCGACCTGGTCGCCGTTCTGGCGGAACGTCACTGCAGAGAATGTGAAGGAAGCCCAGGCCCTTGGTCTGAAAGTCGTGCCGTGGACCGTGAATTCCCCGGCCGAGATGGCCCGGCTGATCGACGGGGGTGTCGACGGGCTGATCACCGATTACCCCGACCGCGGGGCCCAGATTCTCAGCTCAAAGGGCCTGAAAAGCCGCTAGGCGGTTGACTCAGGCCGCGCTGTGTTCTGTATACAGAACATGCGCCCGATACTGCCCGAGCCTGATCTTTCCGAGCGAATTCACGATTCCGTCCTGGAAGCGATCTGCTCAGGCGAGCTGAAATCCGGCGCCCGGATCACCCAGGAAGAGATCGCCCAGCAGTTCGGCGTGTCGCGCCAGCCGGTCCTCCAGGCGATGATGATGCTGCGCCGCGAGGGCTTCCTGATCGACGCCGGCCGCAAGGGCGTCTGCGTGGCCCCGCTCGACGTCCAGCAGGCGCGCAACCTCTACGTCGTCCGCGCTGCCCTCGACGGTGCCGCCGCCCGGCTCGCGGCCGCGAACTACACGCCACACCTCATGCAACGTGGCCGCGCCCTGCTCGACGTCGGCCGCCGCGCCGTGGCGAGCCGCTACGTGCCGTCGGTCATCGAGGCCGACATCGACTTCCACCTCTTCGTCTACGAAGCCTCGGGCAATCCCGTGATCGGCGAGACCGCCCAGCAGCACTGGCAGCATCTGCGCCGGGTGATGGCGGCGGCCTTGAGCGAGGAGGATCTGCGGATCAGTGTGTGGGACGAACACGAGGGCATCCTGCGCGCGCTCGAAGCGGGCCAGGCCGCCGAGGCCGAAGCGCTCTGTCGCGGCCATGCCGAGCAGATGGCCGACATTCTCACCGGACGATTGAAGGTCGTGATTTCCCGCGCCGCCTGAAGACGGCGTTCACTACAAAGCAAAGACTGAAAAGCCAAGGAGGAACCGCCATGAAGCTCACCTCTGAGCAGCTGAAGCAATTCGACGAAGAAGGCTATCTCTTCTTCCCCGAGTATTTCTCGCCGGAAGAAACGAAGATCCTGAAATCTTCGGTGCCCGAGGTCTTCGCCCAGCGCCGCCCCGAGAACATCCGCGAGAAGTCCGGCGACGTCGTGCGCACCGCCTTCGCGGTCCACACCTATCATCCGGTGTTCGAGGCGCTGATCCATCATCCGCGCTTCGTGGAGCCGGCCGAGCAGCTCCTGAAGGACAAGACCTACATCCACCAGTTCAAGATCAACGGTAAGGCCGCCTTCGACGGAGATGTCTGGCAGTGGCACCAGGACTACGGCACCTGGAAGGCCGACGACGACATGCCCGAGGCGCGCGCCATGAACCTCGCCGTGTTCATCGACGAAGTGAACGAGTTCAACGGTCCTCTGTGGTTCATTCCCAAGAGCCACAAGAAGGGCGCGATCGAGGCCAGCCACGACCTCACCACCACGTCTTATCCGCTGTGGACGATCGACAACGACACGATCGCCAAGCTGGTCGACCAGGGCGGCATCGTCGCCCCCAAGGGCGGACCGGGCTCGGCGATCTTCTTCCACGGCACGCTGGTGCATGGCAGCGGCCCCAACATGTCGCCGTGGGATCGCCAGATCATCTATGTGACCTATAATTCGGTCAGCAACGCGATCCGCCGCTTCAAGCGGCCGGACTACATTGCGCACCGCGACTTCACGCCGATCGATGCGTGGGAAGACGATGCGGTGATCCGCGCCGTCAACCGCAAGGTCGCGGCGGAATAGACAAAGACTTCCGGAGGAAACAAATGAGTCTGCATCGCATGCTTCAGGCCCGTGCGGCCGAAGCCAATCCGCTGCGCATCGGCGTCATCGGCGCCGGCAAGTTCGGCTCGATGTACCTGTCGCAGATCCCGACGACGCCGGGCATCCATCTGCTGGGCATCGCCGATCTCTCGCCCGATCGCGCGCGCGAGAACCTGGCGCGGCTGGGCTGGAAGCCCGACGTGACGTCAGCGAGTTCATTCGCCGACGCGCGCAAGCACGGCAGCACCTACCTCACCGATGACTGGCGCGCTTTGGTCAGCCATCCCGAGATCGACATCATCGTCGAATCGACCGGCGATCCCATTGCGGCCGTCGAGCATGCACTCGAAGCCTTCAAGCATGGCAAGAGCGTGGTGATGGTGACGGTCGAGGCCGACGCCTTCTGCGGCCCGCTGCTGGCCAAGCGCGCCGCCGCCGCCGGTGTGATCTACTCCCTCGCGTACGGCGATCAGCCAGCGCTGATCTGCGAGCTGGTCGACTGGGCGCGCACCTCGGGCTTCGAGGTCACGGCTGCCGGCCGCGGCCACAAGTGGCTGCCGCACTTCGCGCAGTCGACGCCCGAGACGGTGTGGAAGTACTGGGGCCTCAACGAGGAACAGGCCAAGCGCGGCGGCCTGAACCCCAAGATGTTCAACTCCTTCCTCGACGGCTCCAAACCCGCCATCGAGAGCACCGCCGTCGCCAACGCCACCGGCCTCACGCCGGCGCCGGACGGCCTCGCTTTCCCGCCGTGCTCGGTCGAGGACCTGCCCTTCGTGATGCGGCCGATCTCGGAAGGTGGCCAGCTCCACCACAAGGGCCAGGTCGAAGTGGCCTCGTCGCTGGAGAAGGACGGGCGCGCCATCCCCTACGAAATCCGCAAGGGCGTGTGGGTCGTGTTCGAGGCGGCCACCGAGTACCAGAAGAACTGCTTCGAGGAGTACATGCTGCAGACCGACCCGAGCGGCCGGTACTCGGTCATGTACAAGCGCTGGCACCTGATCGGCCTCGAGGTCGGCATGTCGGTCGCCTCGATCGGCCTGCGCAAGGAGCCGACCGGTACGCCGATCGGCTTCCACGCCGACGTCATCGCCACCGCCAAGCGCGACCTCAAGCCGGGCGAGATCCTGGACGGCGAGGGCGGCTACACGGTCTACGGCAAGCTCTTCCCGTCGGAGAAGTCGACCGGCCTCGGCAGCCTGCCGCTCGGCCTCGCGCACAACGTCAAGCTGGTGAAGCCGATCAAGGCCGGCCAGTCGCTGACCTACGCCGACGTCGTGATGGACGAGTCCCTTACCGCCGTGAAGCTCCGCCGCGAGATGGAACGCGACTTCGCGCCCGCGGCGGCGAAGATCGCGGCTCAGTAACTTCCTTCGACGCTCCCGGCATTGCCCGGGGCAATGTCCTGACGCTCATGGGGCCGCGCTTTGCGCGGCCCATTGACGACCCCGAATGTTCATATGAAAGTCATATGAACGAAAAGAACGGTACTCATAGTTCATTTGAACAATGCAGACCGAACGGGACAGGAAGCGGACTCAGGATCCGGGAATGCAGGCCGAAGATCGCGCCCGCGCCATCGTGGAACTCGTCCGCGGCGACGGCTTCCAGGCGATAGAGGCGCTTGCCCATCAGTTCGGCGTCACGCCGCAGACGATCCGCCGCGACGTCAACCTGCTCTGCGACCGCGGCCTGCTGCGCCGGCGCCATGGCGGCGTCGAGCTGCCGCCCGAGGCTGAGAACCTCGCCTATCCTGCCCGCCAGGTCCTGAACATCGACGCCAAGCGCCGCATCGCCCAGCTCGTGGCGCGCGAAGTGCCGGAGGGCGCGTCGCTGTTCTTCGGCATCGGCACCACGCCCGAACAATGCGCGCTGGCGCTGGCCGACCATGCCGGCCTCCGCGTCATGACCAACAATCTCAACGTCGCGCTGGCGCTGAGCCGTAGCGCCTCCTGCGAGATCACCGTCGCCGGCGGCCGCCTGCGCAACCTCGACCGCGACGTGGTGGCGGGCGAGGCCCACGGCTTCTTCGGTCGCTTCGCCGCGGACATCGGCATCTACGGCGTGGGCGGCGTCGCCGAGGACGGCACCCTGCTCGACTTCAGCACCGACGAGGTGACGATGCGCGGCGCGCTCGCCCAGCATTGCCGCCAGCGCTTTCTCGTCCTCGACCATTCCAAGTTCGGCCGCGGCGGCACCGTGCGCGGCGGCAACATCACCGAGGCGAGCGCCGTGTTCACCGATCGTCCGGTGCCCGCTGCCATCGCCGAGAGGCTGGGCGAGGCCGGGGTCCGGCTCGTGTCCTGGCCGGACGACGACGCGTCTCAAGAGTCGACAAGTCAAACAAGGAGGGGTTGATCTCATGTTGAAGCATCTTGCTCTCGCGGCTGCCCTTGGCATCGCCGCCGCGGCAAACATCTCGGGCGCCGCCGCCCAACAGCGGGCCATCTGCTACAACTGCCCGCCGGAATGGGCCGACTGGGGCTCGCAGCTCAAGGCCATCCAGGCCAAGCTCGGCATCCAGGTCCCGCCGGACAACAAGAACTCCGGCCAGGCCATCGCCGCGCTGATCGCCGAAAAGGGCAGCCCGGTCGCCGACGTCACCTATCTCGGCGGCATCGCGGCCGACCCGGCCAAGGATGCCGGCGTGCTGACGCCCTACAAGCCGAAGAACTGGGAGAAGATCCCGGCCGATCTCAAGGATCCCGACGGCAACTGGTTCACAATCCACTCCGGCACGCTTGGCCTGTTCGTGAACAAGGCCGCGCTCGGCAACAAGCCAGTACCGCAGAGCTGGGCCGACCTGCTCAAGCCCGAATACAAGGGCATGGTCGGGTATCTCGATCCGACCTCGGCCGCCGTCGGCCAGCTCGGCGTGATGGCGATCAACCTCGCGCTCGGCGGCACCTATGACAATCTCGACCCGGCCATCAAGTTCTTCAAGGAACTGGCCAAGAACCAGCCGATCGTGCCGAAGCAGACCTCGTATGCCCGCGTGATCTCGGGCGAGATCCCGATCCTGCTCGACTACGACTTCAACGCCTATCGCGGCCAGTACACCGACAAGGCGCCGGTGCAATTCGTGATCCCGAAGGAAGGCACCTTGGTGTTCCCCTACGTGATGGCGCTGGTCAACAAGAGCCCGAACGCGGAGAACGGCAAGAAGGTGCTCGACTTCGTGCTGTCCGACGAAAGCCAGGCGATGTGGGGCAATGCCTATCTGCGCCCGGTCTTCGCCGACCAGCTCTCGGCCGAAGCCAAGGCCAAGTTCCTGCCGGACGCCGAATATGCCCGCGCCAAGCCGGTGGACCTCAAGAACCTTGCGAAAGCGCAGCCACAGATCGTCGAGCGCTACCGCAAGGAAGTGAACTGACCGTCTCTCGACAGTAAGAGCGCGGCGGGGCGGTCGAAGGATCACCCCGCCGTCGCGCGTTCAAGGAACAAGACATGCGGAACGAATTCCGCCGACTGATCTTCCTCCTGCTGCCGGCCGGCATTTTCTTCGCCGGCTTCTTCCTGTTGCCCATGGCGCGGCTGTTCTTCATCGGCGGCAGCGGCAAGACCGGATGGGCAGCCTATGCCGCGATCCTGACCGACGCCCAGTACTTCAACAGCCTGATTTCCACGCTCCTTGTGGCCGCGACGACGACGGCGGCGACGCTCGTCATCAGCGGCATCGCGGGCGTATTCCTGCAACGCAACAGGTTCCCTGGAAACGGCATGCTGGTGGCGATGCTGACCTTCCCGCTCGCGTTCCCCGGCGTGGTCATCGGTTTCATGGTGATCATGCTGGCCGGCCGCCAGGGCCTGATCGGCCAGGTGACGCAGGCGCTGACCGGCGAGAAGCTCGTGTTGGCCTACACGCTGTCGGGCCTGTTCATGGGCTACGTCTATTTCTCGATCCCGCGCACCATCCTCACCGTGATGGCCGCGGCCGAGAAGCTTGACCCCAAACTGGAGGAGGCCGCCCGTTCGCTGGGCGCCTCACCGTGGCGCGTCGTGCTCGACGTCATCATTCCCGGACTGAAGCCCGCCTTCATCTCGGCCGGCGCGATCTGCTTCGCCACAGCGGTTGGCGCCTTCGGCACGGCGTTCACGCTTGCGGCCAAGATCGATGTGCTGCCGATGGTGATCTATACGGAGTTCACCCTGTCGGCGAACATCGCGATGGCAGCCGCCTTGAGCTTCGTGCTGGGCGCGGTCACCTGGGTCGTCCTCGCCGCCGCGCGCACCGCCGCGGGCTCCAGCGTCGCGGCGGCAGGCTGACATGAAGCGTCGTGGCCTCTTCCTGCTGCAGCTCGGCTTCACCTTGCTCGTCTGCGCCTTCCTGATCGTGCCGATGATCCTCTCGATCATGGCCGGCCTTACGGTCAACTACTTCGTGGGCATCGAGAGCGGCCTCACCCAGCGCTGGGTGATGGAGGTGTGGAACGGCTATCGTGACACGATCTTCCTGTCGATCGGCCTGTCGCTGGCCTGTCTCGCCGCCACGCTCGTACTCGGCATCCCGGCGGCCTACGTGCTGGCCAAGCGGCAGAATGCGCTGACCCGCGCCATCGAGGAGCTGCTGGTGATGCCGGTCGCGGTGCCCGGCCTGGCGACCGCGCTCGCGCTGATCGTGACCTACGGCAGCCTGTCGGGCTTCCGCACCTCGTGGGCCTTCATCCTGGTCGGCCACGTGCTCTTCACCCTACCGTTCATGGTGCGCAGCGTCCTGGCCGTGCTGATGGCGATCGACCTCAAGACGCTCGAGGAAGGCGCCGCCTCGCTGGGTGCAGGCTTCCGGGAGCGCTTTCGCGACATCGTGCTGCCGAACTGCCGGCAGGGCATCCTCGCCGGCTCGCTGATGGTCGTGACCTTGTCGATGGGCGAGTTCAACATGACGTGGCTGCTGCACACGCCTTTCACCAAGACGCTGCCCGTTGGCCTGGCCGACGCCTACGCTTCGCTGCGGCTCGAGATCGGCAGCGCCTACACACTCGTCTTCTTCGTGATGATCATGCCCCTGCTGCTGGCCATGCAGGCCTTTGCCAAGCCGCGACCGGTGAAGTTCGTGGCGGAGGAAACGGAATGACCGACGCCGGCAAACCCCTCGCGATCGCGCTGGAGAACTGCGCCAAGACCTTCGCCGACGGCACCCGGGCGCTGGAGCCGCTCGACCTCGCCATCCATGCCGGCGAGACCGTCGTGTTTCTCGGCCCTTCGGGCTGCGGCAAGACGACGACCCTCCGCATCATCGCCGGCCTCGAAGAACCCGATGCCGGTGGCAAGGTCCTGTTCGACGGCGTCGACGTCACGCACCTGCCCATCGAGCAGCGCAATGTCGGCATGGTGTTCCAGTCCTACGCGCTGTTCCCGAACATGACCGTGGCCGGCAACGTCGGCTACGGCCTGCGCATCCGCAAGGTACCGGACGCGCAGGTGAAGGCGCGCGTCTCCGAGATGCTGGCGATGATGCAGATCACACGGCTCGCCGACCGCCGCATCGACCAACTTTCGGGCGGCCAGCGGCAGAGGGTGGCGCTCGCGCGTGCCATCGCGGTCCGGCCACGCGCCCTGCTGCTCGACGAGCCGTTGACCGCGCTCGACGCCAAGCTGCGCGACACGCTGCGTCTCGACATCGATTCGCTGCTGCGCTCGCTCGGCATCACCGCGATCTACGTCACGCACGACCAAGCCGAGGCGATGGCGCTGGGCGACCGCATCGTGGTCATGGAGCACGGCCGGGTCGCGCAGATCGGCAAGCCGCGCGAGATCTACCAGCGGCCAACCACGCGCTTCGTCGCCGACTTCATCGGCACGATGAACCGCCTGACCGGCTCCACCGGCAACGGCGTCTTCCGCTGCAAGGCCGGGATCGTTCCCTGGGCCGAGGCGCCCGCGACGGCGACGGAAATCCTGTTCCGCCCCGAAGACATCCGCGTCGCCGAGAGCAGCGAGACGGCCAATCTGCAAGGCAAGGTGGCGTCGGCCTTCTTCCTGGGCGACCGCACACGGCTCTTCGTCGATGTCGGTGAGGAGAAGCCGCTGGTGATCGAGAGCACGGCGCGGCGCGATTTCCAGCATGGCGATGCGGTGGGTCTCGCCATCGATCCGCGCGGCCTGTTGGTCCTGTGAGGAGTTTTCAATGCTGATCGCGCAGATCACCGACACCCACATCAAGCTGCCGGGAAAGCTCGCCTACAAGAAGGTCGACACCGCGAGCATGCTGCGCCGCTGCGTGCACGAGATTCTGACGCTGAGCCCGCAGCCCGACCTGATCCTGCTGACCGGCGACCTCGTCGATCTCGGACGGCCGGAGGAATACGACCACCTGAAGTCGATCCTGGCGCCGATCAAGCAGCGGATCATCGCCATTCCCGGCAATCACGACGAACGCGAGGCGATGCGAGATGCCTTCCGCGACGGCGGCTATCTGCCGACGGACGGCACGTTCCTGCAGTTCGCAGTCGACGACTATCCGTTGCGCCTCGTCGGCCTCGACACGCTGATCCCGGGGCAGGGCGGCGGCGAACTCTGTCGCGAACGCCTCGATTGGCTCGACCGGACGCTGGCCGACAAGCCCAACACGCCGACCCTCGTGCTGATGCACCATCCGCCCTTCGTCACCGGCATCGGCCACATGGACAAGATCGGCCTTCTAGGGCGCGAGGCCTTCGCCGACATCGTGGCCAAGCACGATCAGATCGAACTGATCCTGTGCGGCCATCTCCATCGCACGATCCACGCCCTGGTCGGCGGTCGGCCGGCCATGACCTGCCCCAGCCCCGCGCATCAGGTCGCGCTCGACATCCATCCCGATGCCCCTAGCCGTTTCCGCATGGAGCCGCCGGGTTTCATGCTGCACTGGTGGAACGATGGCCAGCTCGTGACCCACGCCGCCGTCATCGGCGACTATGACGGGCCGTATCCGTTCTTCGACGCCGACGGCAAGCTGATCGACTAGGCCGCCCTCCGCCGCGATCGCGCGAAGGCGCCGGGCGCGCAGCCGATGCGGCGGCGGAAGGCTGTGCTGAAAGCGCTGGCGGATTCGTAACCGATCTCCTCGGCAAGGCGGTCGAGCGATTTGTTTCCGCGGCCGAGCGCATCCTGCGCCAGCGCCATCCGCCAGCGCGCGAGATATTCCATCGGAGCGCAGCCCAGGGCCTGCGAGAAGCGGGCGGCGAAGGCCGAGCGCGACATGCCGGCGAGCCGTGCGAGTTCCGCCACCGTCCAGCCGGCACGCACGTCCGCATGCATCGCGCGCAAGGCGACCGCCAGCCCGCGGTCGCGCAGCCCCGCCAGCAATCCCGTCGGCAGCACGGCGCTGCCCGATCCTGGTCGACGCAGGCATTCGACCAGCATCACCTCGAGCAGCCGCTGCAGGATCATCTCGCGACCGGGCCAGTCGGCCTCGGATTCCTCGCGCAGGAGATGGACGAAGCGCGCGAGGCGTGTCGTGTCGCCGTCCGCCGCGCGGAGATGGGTCATGCGCGGCAGCAGGCCGGTCAGCAGCGCGGCGTTGGTCGGTTCGATCTGGAAGGCGCCGCCCAGCATCTGCAGGTCAGGCTCGCCGTCGGGATCTCCATGCCGGACGGGCTTGTCCGACGGCTCGACCGGCACACAGGCGACGTCGGGATGGCTGGACAGGGTGAAGGCAGGGGTCGCGGGCAACAGCACGAAGTCACCCGCTTCGAGCAGGACCGGCCCGCCGCCCTCGAGCGCCAGCCAGCATTGTCCGGCCAGGACGAGGGCGAAGCCCGGCTGGCCGTAGGCCGCGTACCGCACGCCCCAGCGCCCCCGGCCGGTGATCGGCTTCGAGAGTGCGGCGCGGGGCTGCAGCAGGCCGATTAGATCGCTGAAGGGATCCATTCTGGACGATCCATAACTAATTCAGGCACTCAGATTATATACCATCCATGCCTGATGGCTATGCTGAACGGACCAGACAGAAAGCGGAGCATCAGATGGCCCAGACAGTCCTCATCACCGGCACCTCGTCCGGCTACGG
Source organism: Reyranella sp. GW821-FHT12G01 (assembly GCF_058806575.1). NCBI lineage: Bacteria > Pseudomonadati > Pseudomonadota > Alphaproteobacteria > Hyphomicrobiales > Reyranellaceae > Reyranella > Reyranella sp. GW821-FHT12G01. The sequence continues at coordinate 578,281 of NZ_JBXAPV010000001.1, read as the reverse complement.
CAAGGCGATGGTCGAGCACTTCCTCGATCGCGGATGGAACGTCGTCGCCACCATGCGACGGCCGGATCCGACGGTTTTCGCCAGCCCCTCCGACCTGCTGAAGGTCCTGCCTCTCGATGTCACCAATGATGCCAGCATCGCGGGGGCCATTGCCGGTGGCGTCGCTGCGTTCGGCGCGATCGACGTCCTGGTGAACAATGCGGGCATCGGCCTCGCCTCGATCTTCGAGGCCACTCCCGACAAGGCCGTGCGCGAGATCTTCGAGACCAACACCTTCGGCGTGTTCGCGGCCTGCCGCGCCATCATCCCGCAGATGCGCCGGCAGGGACACGGCACCATCATCAACGTCACCTCCAGCGTCACCCTCGGCGTGATGCCGCTGGTGGCGGCCTATGCCGCCAGCAAATGCGCCGTCGAAGGCTTCACGGAATCGCTCTCATACGAGTTGGGCGCTTTCGGCATCAAGGCCCGCCTGGTCGAACCCGGCTACGCGCCGACCACCAATCTCACAGCCAACGGCAGCGCCCGCATGCAGGGCCTGTTCCCGGACGAATACGGCGCCTTCACGCAATCATGCTTCGCCAACATGGCGAACTATCCGACGCGCTACTGCACCGAGGCGGAGGTGGCCGAAGCGACCCTTGCGGCCGCGACGGAAGAGGGCGGCAGGATCCGCTATCCCGCGGGCGCTGATTCGAAGCTCTTGGCCGGCTTGCGCTGGTCGACGTCGGAAGAGCACTACCTGCAGAAGATGCGGGAGATGTTCGGGCCGAAGCCCGTTGGCGACGGCGCCTAGATCGCGGGTTCTGCGTCCTTGGTCTTCGCTTTGGCAGGGCGACCCTCGGCCGCGTCGCGTTCCTGTTCCTTGCGCGCCTTGAGGAGCTTGCGAAGGATCATGTTCCGCTTCAGCGCCGAGATGTGGTCGATGAACAGGATGCCGTCGAGATGGTCGATCTCGTGCTGGACGCAGGTCGCCAGCAGGCCATCGCAGGCCAGGTCCTGCTGCTTGCCGTCGCGGTCGAGGTAGCGGACGGTGACCGTGGCCGGACGGACCACGTCGGAATAGTGATCGGGGACCGAGAGGCAGCCTTCCTCGTAGGAAACGTCCTCGTCCGAAGCCTCGACGATCTCGGGGTTGGCCATGAACAGCGGGCCGGTCTTGGTGTCTTCCCGGTCGATGTCGAGCACGATGACGCGCTTCAACACGCCGATCTGCGGCGCGGCGAGGCCAATGCCCGGCGCGTCGTACATCGTCTCCAGCATGTCATCCATGAGCTGGCGCACGCCGGCGTCGACCGTTTCGACGGGCAGGGATTTCTTCTTGAGGCGCGGATCGGGCGCGGTGAGGATCGGCAGGAGAGCCATCGGGCCTAAATATGCAGAGAAATCGGGCTTTTCAAGGTCGGGATCAGGTCCGGCGGACCATGGTACCGACGCCGGCCTCGGTGAAAACCTCCAGCAGGAGCGCATGCGGCACGCGGCCGTCCATGATGACGGCGGCTTCGACGCCCGAGTTCACGGCATCGATGCAGTTCTCGACCTTGGGGATCATGCCACCCGAGATCGTCCCGTCGGCGATCAGCGCGCGAGCCTGCTCGATCGTCATGTCGGGGATCACCTTGCCGTCCTTGTCGAGGACGCCCGGGACGTCGGTCAGGAACAGCAGACGCTTGGCCTTCATGGCGCCCGCGATGGCGCCGGCCGAGGTGTCGGCGTTGATGTTGTAGGTCAGCTCGTCGTCGACGCCGAAGCCGATGGGCGCCACGACCGGGATCACGTCGGCGCGGCGCAGCTGCTCCAGCACCATGACGTTGATCTTGGCGGGCTCGCCGACCTGCTTGAGATCGACCTTGAGGAGTTCGCCGGTCTTCGGGTCGCGCGTCTGCGTCACCTTCTTGGCCAGGATCAGGTTGCCGTCCTTGCCGCAGATGCCGACGGCGATGCCGCCGCACTCGTTGATGTCGGCCACGATCGCCTTGTTGATCGAGCCGGCCAGGACCATCTCGACGATTTCCATCGTCTGGGCGTCGGTGACGCGCAGCCCGTTCACGAACGTGCTCTTGATGCCGACGCGCTCCAGCATCTTGTTGATCTGGGGGCCGCCGCCATGGACCACGATCGGGTTCATGCCGACCTGCTTCATCAGCACCACGTCGCGGGCGACCAGGTCGCCGAGCTTCGGGTCGGTCATGGCATGGCCGCCGTACTTCACCACGAAGGTGGCGTCGTTATGCCGGCGCATATAGGGCAACGCCTTGGAGATGGTCTCCGCCATGCGGATGAGCCGCTTCTGCTCCTTGTCGGGTTGAACCGGCTCGGCCATTTCCAGCATCTCCAGTTGAACGAAAGCCCTCTCCGTGCCGGGAGAGGGCCAAGGCGCATAATATATTAGGCGGGTCGCGGATAGAAGAACCCGGTCGGCCGCGTCAGGATGTCCAGATGCAAGCCTCCTCCGTTTTCGACAGCGAAACCCTGGCAAATCGTGGCTTCGCCGTGGCGCGAAACCTGATCGGCCCCGACGAGTGCCGCACCTTGGCCGCCCTGTGGCCCGAGCAGGCCCGATTCCGTAAACATATTGTCATGCAGCGCCATGGCTATGGGCAGGGCGAATACCAGTACTTCGCCTACGACCTGCCCAAGCCCGTGCAGCGGCTTCGCCAGACGCTCTACCCGGCCCTCGCCGAGGTCGCCAATCGCTGGAACGAGCAGCTGGGAAAGCCCAAGCGCTTCCCCTCGACCCTGGAGGCCTGGCTGCGCGAATGCCACGAGGCCGGCCAGACGCGGCCGACGCCGCTGCTGCTGCGCTACGGGCCCGGCGACTACAACTGCCTGCATCGCGATCTCTACGGCGAGATGGTCTTCCCGCTACAGGTCGTGGTGATGTTGAGCGCGCCCGGGCGCGACTTCACCGGCGGCGAGTTCATGCTGGTGGAGCAGCGCCCGCGCATGCAGTCGCGCGGCGAGGTCGTGCCACTGCAGCAGGGGGACGCCGCGATCTTCGCCGTCAACGAACGGCCGGTGAAAGGTGTCCGTGGCTGGCATCGCACCGCCATGCGCCATGGCGTATCGAGCCTGCATACCGGCCAACGCTTTACCCTGGGCGTGATCTTCCACGACGCGGCGTAGCCGCGGAGAGGCGCGCGCCTAAACCTGGGCGACCGCGGCGATGTCGGCGCGCAACTCGGGAATGCCGAAGCCGGTCTCGCTGCTGGTCGGCAGGACGATCGGGTGGGCGGCGCCGTGCTTACGCGCGACCGCCTCGGCGTCCTTGATCGCGCGCGGCACGTCCGCGGCACGCAGGTAATCGGTCTTGGTCAGCAGGAGCTGGTAGGAGACGGCGGCGCTGTCGAGATTGCGCATCGTCTCGCGGTCGCTTTCCTTCACGCCGTGCCGGCCGTCGATCAGCACGAAGATGCGCATCAGGGTCGGACGGCCGCGCAGATAGGCGGAGGCCAGGTCCTGCCACGTCTCCTTCATCGAGCGCGAGACCTTGGCGAAACCGTAGCCCGGCAGGTCGACCAGCATCAGCCGGTCGCAGAGGTTGAAGAAATTGACCTGCCGCGTGTGGCCGGGATTGGCCGAGACGCGTGCCAGGGTGCGGCGCCCGGTGAGCGCATTCACCAGGCTCGACTTGCCGACATTGGAGCGGCCGGCGAAGGCCACTTCGGGCAGCGAGATGCCGGGCAGGGACTCGATCGAGGCCGCGCCGGAGACGAAATCACAGGGGCCCGCAAAGAGCTTGCGCGCCGCCTCGATCTCGGCCGGCGAGCGGCCCTCGTCGATCTCGTCAGGTGACTTGTCCGGCATCAGCCCTTCTTGCCGGTTCCCTTGCCGCCCTTCTTGTCAGTGGGGGCGGGAGTCGACTCGGCCGACACGGTAGCCGGGACGGCCTTGCCGCCGATCGGCGCGCCGTGGCGACGCATGATCATGTACTGCTGCGCGATCGAGAGCGTGTTGCTCCAGGCCCAGTAGATCACCAGGCCGGCGGCGAAGGGCGCCAGCATGAAGGTGAACAGGATGGGCAGGAACTGGAACACGCGCGCCTGCACCGCATCGGTCGGCTGCGGGTTCAGCTTCTGCTGCAGGTACATCGTGACGCCCATGATCATGGGCCAGATGCCGATGTTGAAGAAGTGCAGGAACTGCGGGACGTCCCACGGGAACAGGCCGAAGCCCGTCAGGATCGTAAGCGGATCGGGCGCGGACAGATCCTTGATCCAGCCGTAGAACGGCTGATGGCGCATCTCGATGGTGGTGTAGAGCACCTTGTAGAGCGCGAAGAACACCGGGATCTGCACGACGATCGGCAGGCAGCCCGCCGCCGGATTCACCTTTTCCCGGCGATAGAGCTGCATCAGCTCCTGGTTCATGCGCTGGCGATCCTCGCCATAGCGCTGCTTGAGCTTCTCCATCTCGGGCTGGAGCCGCTTCATCTTGCTCATCGCCGCATAGGACTTGTTGGCCAGCGGGAAGAACACGGCCTTCACGACCACGGTCAGCACCAGGATCGACAGGCCGAAATTGCCGAGATGCACGTAGAGCCACTCGAGCAACCAGAACAGCGGCTTGGTGAAGAACCAGAACCAGCCCCAGTCGATCGTGAGGTCGAACTTCTCGATGCCGTACTTGCTTTCGTAGTCGGAAATCACCCGCACGATCTTCGCGCCGGCGAACAGGCGGGCGTCGGTCGTGACGCTCGCACCCGGCGCCACGGCGACGCCGCTGCCGACATAGTCGACCTGGTACTTCACGTCGGCGCCGGCGCCGGTCTGCTTGATCGAAACATCGACCTTGGACTTCTGGTCGGGCACGAGCACCGACATCCAGTACTTGTCGGTGATGCCGACCCAGCCACCGGTGGTGTTGATCTTCTGCTGTTTGCCGCCCTTGAAGTCGGAGTAGCTGAATTCCTTCAGCGTGCCGTTGAAGACGCCGTACGGGCCCTCATGGAGGATGTACATGCCCTCGAACTTCGGCTCGCCGTAGCGGACGATCAGGCTCCACGGGAACAACGTTACGGGCTTGTCGGTCTTGTTCTCGACGCTCTGCTTCACGTCGAACATGAAGAATTCGTCGATCGCGACGGTGAGACCGAAGATCAGTCCATCGCCATTGTCCCAGGTGAGCTTGACCGGCTTGCCGGGCGCAACGGTCTGCGCGTCCGACGTCCACACCGTGTCGGCACCGGGCACCTTGATCGCCGGATCCGACGCCGACCAGCCGAACTCGGCGTAGTAGGGATGCTCGCTGCCAACCGGCGACAGGACCGGCACCGGCGGGCTCTTGGGATCGATGGTCTCGCGATACTTAACGAGCTGAACGTCGTCGATGCGCGCGCCCTTGAGCGAGATCGAGCCGGTGAGTTCAGGCGTGTTGAAGGTGACGCGCGGCGTCAGGAGAACGGCTTCGCCGCGGCTCACGACCGGCTGCTGGGTCGGCGTGTTGCCGGGGCCGGGCGTCGAACCCGGCGTCGTCCCGTTCTGGCCGGCGGGCGCGGCCGGCGCGCCCGACGGCGTCGTGGTCGAGGCCTGCTGCTGGGCGTTCTGGGTCGCCTGCTTGGACGGCGGGAACACCACCTGCCAGCCCACGATGATCAGCACCGAGAGAACGATAGCGACGATAAAATTCTTCTGATCCATTTGTCGGCGATCTTTCGTGGCGGCTCAGGAGCGCCGGGCGGAGTGACAGGAAAGCGGCGCGCGCGGGCGGGACGCGGCCGACGGAACGGGATCGTAGCCGCCGGCGCCCCAGGGGCCGCAGCGGCACAGTCGATGCGCAGCGAGCCAGCTCCCCCGCAGCGCGCCATGCTTCGACAGCGCTTCCGCCGCATAGGCCGAGCAGGAGGGCTCGTAGCGGCAGGCACCGACGAAGAAGTAGGCGAGCGTGAGTTGGTAGAGACGAACCGCGCCGCGCAGGACCAGAGACATCATGCGGCCCGGAAACTGGCGATTTAAGTGGGCCGGCGCAAGCTGCCAATGCAGTTCATGGGGCAGTCATGGCGTCGCTATCGGCGCGGGTGCGGCCTCCGGGATCGCCAGCGACTTGAGGCGCTTCAGCGCCTCGCCCAGCTCGGCCCGCAGCTTCTGGTAGTCCCGGGTGATCGCGCCCTGGCGGCCGACCAGCACATAATCCTGATCGGCGCGCGCCATCTGCGGAATCACCTCCCGGGCGATCTCGCGCAGGCGGCGGCGGACGCGGTTACGCACCACGGCATTGCCGACCTTGCGGCTGACGGTGAAACCGACCCGGATGGCGGGAAAGGCGAGATTCGGCGGCAGGGGCGCCGTCTGCAGCACAAAACCGGGCATGGCACATCGCCGCCCGGCCTGGACGCGTAAAAAGTCGCTACGATTCGGCAGACGCCCGAGGCGCGCCGCAGCCAATAGAACTAGGCCGACAGACGCTTGCGGCCGGACCGACGGCGGTTGGCGATGACCTTGCGGCCACCGACGGTCGCCATACGGGACCGGAAGCCGTGCCGACGGGCGCGGACGAGCTTGCTCGGCTGATAGGTGCGTTTCATGACGCAACTCCTTAAAACACAACAAAGCCCCCCGCGCAGGCGCCGGGGGCAAATTCCGTGGGCGAGGGTAATAAGCGTGTGACCCTTCAGAGTCAACGAGGGCTAGGATGCCGCCCATGACTTCCGGGACCCTCTTTCTTCACGGCTACCGCTACAGCGTCTACGTCCGGATCGCCCGCCTGACCCTGGCCGAGAAGGGCGTGGCCTATGAACGGGTCGAAGTAAATCCGTTCGCGGCCGATGTGCCGGCGGCCTATCTGGCGCTCCACCCGTTCGGCCGCGTCCCGGCCCTCGTCCATGACGGCTTCGCCCTCTACGAAACCGGTGCCATCACCCGCTACATCGACCGCGCCTTCCCAGGTCCCGCCCTCCAACCCACGGATCCCCGGCGGCTTGCCCGCATGGACCAGATCGTCGGTGTGGTCGACGCCTATGCCTACCGGCCGCTGGTGCGGCAGGTCTTCGTCCAGGATGTCGTCCGGCCCCATAACCGCGCCCCAGGCGATCCCGCGGAGCTGGCGAAGGGGCTGGCGGCGGCGGCCAAGGTCCTCGACGCGCTTGAGGCGCTGGCCGCGACGGACACCTGGCTCACGGGGGCCGAAGTCTCGTTGGCCGATTTCCACCTCGGCGCGATGGTCGCCTACTTCGCGCAGTCCGCGCGCGGCGCGGCGCTGCTCGCCGAACGTCCCCGGCTCTCCGCCTGGTGGCGACAGCTCGGCGCGCGCCCGAGCCTCGCTGCGACAAATCCCGGTCTTCCAGTCACTCAGGCGTGACAGCATGTGCTTTGAGGATCGCCCCCGCAGCGTCAATATCCATGTGGGGCGAGACGAAAGGCCAGATGAATCCGTCGACACTGCGCCGGCTGCTGCCAGTGGCGATCCTGCTGGCGGGATTGGCGACCTTCCTGCTGCTCGGTCTCGAGCGCTACTTCTCCTACGAGATGCTGGGCCGTCATCAGGCGGCGCTGACGGCGTGGGTCGCGGCGCATCGCACGCTGGCGGCGCTCGTCTTCCTGCTGGCCTATGCGATCATGGTCGCCTTCTCGTTGCCCATCGCCATGCTGGCGACGCCCGTGGGCGGCTTCCTGTTCGGCACCTGGATAGGGGCGTTCCTTTCGGTGATCGGCGCGACGGCCGGCTCGATCGCCGTGTTCCTGGCCGCGCGCTACGCCTTTCGCGACCTCTTCCGCGCGCGCGCCGGCGCAAAGCTGGCGCGGTTCGAGGAGGGATTCCGGCACGACGATTTCAACTACCTGCTGTTCCTGAGGCTGGTGCCGATCTTCCCCTTCTGGCTGGTCAACATCGTGCCGGCGCTGCTGGGCATGCGATTGCTGCGCTACGGCCCGGCGACATTGCTCGGCATCATCCCGGCGGCGGTCATCTATTCCGGCGTCGGCGCCGGCCTCGGCATGCTGCTGGAACGCGGCGAGCAGCCCAACCTCGGCATCATCTTCGAATGGCGCATCCTGCTGCCGCTGCTGGGACTGGGCGCCCTGTCGCTGCTGCCAGTCGTCTACAGCCGCCTGCGCCGCCGGCCTGCGGGTTGAGATGAGCGACCTGCTCACGCCCGATGTCTGCATCGTCGGCGGCGGATCGGCCGGTCTGGTCGTGGCGGCGGGTGCGGCACAGCTCGGTCTCGATGTCGTGCTGGTCGAACGCGCGCTGATGGGCGGCGATTGCCTCAACTTCGGTTGCGTGCCGTCGAAGGCCCTGATCGCCGCCGCGCACGCCGCGCAGGCGCAGCGAAGCGGCGCCGCCTTTGGCATCGCGCCGGTCGAACCCAACGTCGATTTCGGCAAGGTGATGGATCACGTGGCCGGCGTGATCCAGGCCATCGCACCCAACGACTCGGTCGAACGCTTCGAGAAACTCGGCGTGCGTGTCCTCAAGGAAGAGGCGCGCTTCGTCGGCCGCACCGAACTGCAGGCCGGCACCCATCGCATCCGCAGCAAGCGCATCGTGCTCGCGACCGGTTCGCGGCCCACGCTGCCGCCCGTGCCCGGGCTTGCCGAGGTGCCGCACTTCACCAACGAGACGCTCTTCACCAACCGCACGCTGCCCTCGCATCTCGTAGTACTGGGCGGCGGTCCGATCGGCCTCGAGATGGCGCAGGCCTTCCGCCGCCTCGGCGCCCGCGTCACCGTGCTGGAAGCCGCGACCTGTCTCGCCAAGGACGATCCCGAACTCGCCGTGATCGTCGTGGCCCGGCTGCGCAGCGAAGGGATCGACCTCCGCGAAAAGACCCGCGTTGCCAGGGTCGAGCGAACGACCGATGGCGTCGCCGTCGTGCTCGACGGCGAGACGCGGATCGAAGGCTCGCACCTGCTGGTCGCGACGGGGCGCACGCCCACGGTCGAAGGTCTCGACCTCGACAAGGCTGACGTGGCGCACACGAAGCACGGCATCACGGTCGACGATTCGCTGCGCACCTCCAATCGCAACGTCTGGGCGATCGGCGACTGCAATGGGCGATATGCGTTCACCCACATGGCGGGCCACGAAGCCTCACTGTTCATCCGCGGCGCTCTGTTCCGCGCACCCGCCCGGCTCGATGCCGGGCTCGTGCCGTGGGCGACCTACACCGATCCGGAGCTAGCACAGGTCGGCCTGAACGAGCGCGATGCCCGCGCGCGCCATGGCGACGGCATCAAGGTCCTGCGCTGGAAGTTCTCCGAGAACGATCGCGCGCAGACCGATCGCGAGACCGACGGCCTGGTGAAGGCAATCACCGATCGGCGCGGGCGCGTGCTGGGGGCGGGCATCGCGGGACCGCAGGCGGGCGAACTGATCCAGACCTGGTGCCTGGCCCTTTCCGGCCGCCTGAAGGTCTCGACCCTGGCGGGGTTCGTGCCGCCTTATCCAACGCTCGGCGAGACGGCCAAACGGGCGGCGGGCAGCTACTACACCGAAACCCTGTTCGGCCCGCGCACCCAGGGCCTCGTGCGCTTTCTCGCACGATTGCCGGTCTGGTAGAGTCGCGCCATGACCGCCGACGCCACCCTGACGGAACGGTCCGTCCGCCGCGCGAACCGGCGCAGCACCTTCGGCCTGTCGTGGCGAATCCTGGGCCTCGTGGTGGTTGCCGTGATGACGGCCGAGGTCGCGATCTTCCTGCCCTCGATCGCCCGCTTCCGGCTGGTCTATCTCGAACAGTTGATCGAGAGCGGCACGCTGGCGGCGCTCGCCCTCGACGCCACGCCCGACAACATGGTGACGGAAGAGGTGAAGCGTTCGCTGCTGGCGCATGCCCGGGTCGAGGCGGTCGTGCTGGTCGAGCCGAACAAGCCCAAGCGCGCCCTGATGAACATCGAGCCCCGGCCGGAGATGCAGGGCTTCAACCTCAAGGACCGCGGCGCCCTCGGCCTGATCTGGGACGCGCTGGAAGCGATGGCGCGCGACGGCTCGCATTTCATCCGTGTCGGTGGCGAGTCGGTCCGCCTGCCCGGCGCCATGGTCTGGATCGTCGTCGATGAGCCGCCGATGCGCGCCGCGATGTATGGCTACGCCAGCCGCATCCTGGTCCTCTCGATCATCATCGCGCTCTTCACGGCGGCACTTCTCTACCTCGCGCTGCGCTGGCTGGTCGTCCGACCACTGCAGGACCTGTCGGCCGCCATGACTGCGTTCCGTCGTGCGCCGGAGGAAGCGGGCGCCGAGCGCGGACCGGTACGGCGCAACGACGAGATCGGCGTTGTCGACCGCGAGTTCCAGATCCTGCAGCGCGAGCTGCGTGCGTCGCTGCGCCAGAAATCGCGCCTGGCCGAAGTCGGCGCCGCGACCAACAAGATCAACCACGACCTGCGCAACATGCTCTCGACGGCCCGTCTGCTGTCGGACCGGCTGGCGCGCAGCGACGATGAGCGCACGCGCGCGCTGGCGCCGACCATCCTCAACACGATCGACCGCGCGGCACGGTTGGCCAGCGACGCCATCGAGTATGTCCGCGAAAAGCCGTCGCCCCGGCTCGCCGAGGTCGATCTCGCCGACCTCGTCGACGAAGTGGGCGTCGCGCTGCAGGAGCAGGGTGAGGACAGGGACCCCAACCTGCTGCGCACCTGGATCAACGAGATCGGCAATGGCTGCACCGCGCGGTGCGACCGCGACGTGCTCTACCGCGTGTTCGTCAATCTCGGCCGCAACTCCTTCGAAGCCGGCGCCACGAGCGTCACCGTCCGCTTCCGGCGCAATGGCGGCTACCTGCTGCTCGAAGTGGCCGACAATGGACCGGGCATTCCCGCTGCGGTGGCCAAGCAGCTGTTCCAGCCCTTCACCACCGGCGGACGCCAGGGCGGCACCGGTCTCGGCCTCGCCATCGCCCGCGACCTGGTGCGCCTCCACGGCGGCGACATCGCCCTCATCGAATCGAACGAGCAGGGCACGCTGTTCTGCTTCACGCTGCCAGCGACGTAGCTGTCGTCAGCCTTCGCTCTTCAGGCGCGCAATGAAGGCGCGGACACGCTCGGCATTGCCGCCGAGGTCGGATTCGCCAAGGCGACCCTTGGATCGGATGTCGACACGGCTGCCGCCGGCTCCCTGCGGCCGGATGCGGATGACGATGTCGTCGCGAAAACCGAACCACGGGCTGGTCGCGACGGCTTCGAGGCGACCATCGGCGGGAACACGCGCCACGACATCCCATCCCAACGCTGTGGCTGCACGGTCGGCCCGCTTGAACGCCTCGGCCGGCGGCACGGCCAGCACGACGGGCTCGATATCGGGGAAGGCGGCGCGTTGCAGCGCGGCGCTCTCCTTCGGATAGGTCGGCGGATTGGGTGCGCCGCGCCGCAGTTGCGCGGTGGCCACCAGCGGCGGCGGATTGGCCGTGTCGGTGGTGATGTCGTTGATGGCCGGCCGCTGCTGCGCCTGCAGGAACCAGTGCAGCGGCACCCACCCACCGGCCGCGCCGATCGCGATCGCCAGGAAAGCGGCGACGAAGCCGCGCCGCTTGTCGCCGGGACGGGCCGGCAGAATGGTGGCGAGGCCCAGCGCCACGCCAGCGACGGTGAGATAGAAGCCGTAGCGGAACAGCGCGATGGCCGCCTCGATATCGAGGCCGACATAGCGGTGAAGCGGACCGGAAACGGCTACGATCAGCGACCCGATGGTCGCTAAGATGAAGGCGATACGCGCCAGTCGATGACTAATCGGATTGGTCGGCCTAACGAACATCCAGGCTCCGCTGCAATCGCATCGTAACCGTGAAACGCAACTTGCGCATCCGCTCGACAACCGACCTTTCATTCTCTATGCGGCGGCGATGACGACGGCCGACACAATCCGGCGCCGGGCCATGGCGGCAGGCCTCATCTCGATCGGCCTGTGGAGCTCGCTGGCCCTCCTTTCGGTGTCGGCCGGGCCGATTCCGCCGTTCCAGATGGTTGCCATGACGTTCGCGGTCGGGGCGGCGATCGGCATCGCCCGCGCCCTGTCCCGTGGCGTCGGCTGGTCCGGGTTGGTCGTCTGGCCCTGGCGGGTCTGGCTGCTGGGGATCGGCGGCCTGTTCGGCTACCACGCCCTTTACTTCGCGGCCCTGCAGCTCGCCCCGCCGGCCGAAGCCAACCTCATCAACTACCTGTGGCCGCTGCTGATCGTGCTGCTCTCCGCGCCGCTGGCCGGCGAACGGCTGGGCTGGCCGCATCTTTTGGGCGCGGCGTTGGGGTTTGCCGGTGTCGCGCTGCTGGCGTTCGGCCGTGGCCTGCACTTCGCCGACAGCCACGCGCTCGGTTACCTGCTGGCGCTGGGCTGCGCCTTCGCCTGGTCAATCTATTCCGTGCTGTCGCGACGCTTCGGCGAGACCCCGACCGACGCCATCGCCGCCTTCTGCGCCGCGTCGGCCCTGCTGTCGCTGGCCTGCCATCTCGCGTTCGAGCGCACCGTCTGGCCCGCGACCCCATCGGCCTGGGCCGCGGTGCTGGCGCTCGGCCTCGGACCGGCCGGCTCGGCCTTCTATTTCTGGGACCATGCGGTGAAGCGCGGCGACATCCGGGCGCTGGGCGCGCTCTCCTATGCGACGCCCATCCTGTCGACGGCGATCCTGATGGCCTGCGGGCTGGCCGAACCGACCGGCACGCTGATCGCCGCCGCTCTGCTGGTCACGGTCGGCGCGGTGCTGGCGTCTCGCGATCTCTGGAAGCGTCAGTAGATTCAAGCGGACCGCGGGCCTCCAGGCCCGCTCATGAGGCGGGCCTGGAGGCCCGCGGTCCGAATGAGTGCTAGGCGCCCGGCTCCCAACCCGGCGGAGCGAGATCGAAGCCGGCGAACTCGAAGGCCGGCGCCACCGTGCAGCCGACCAGGGTCCAGTTGCCGAGCGAGCGGGCGGCCTGCCAGACGCCACGCGGCACCACGATCTGCGGCGTCTCGCCCAGGCCGAAATCAGCGCCCAGGCGCAGATGGCGGGACGTGCGGCCGTCGTCGCTCAGGGAGAGTTCGAGCGGCGCGCCGGCATAGTGATGCCAGGCCTCGTCGGCATCGACCTTGTGCCAATGCGAGCGCTCGCCGCCCTTCAGCAGGAAGAAGATCGCCGTGCTGGCGCCGCGCCCGCCCTTGCCGGTGGGGTCGGCCGCCCGGAACGTCTCGCGGTAGTGCCCGCCCTCGGGATGCGGCTGCAGCCCGAGCCGGGCGATGATCTCGTCGGCCGTCACGTCAATCAGGCCGGCGGCGGAACGGTGGCCTTCATCGACGGCGTCTTGCCGAAGGCGGTGAACCACTTGGCGAGCTTTGGTCGCTTGGCGCGCCAGTCGTGATTGCCGAAGCGGAAGTCGAGATAGCCCAGCGCGCAGCCGATCGAGATCGTACCGATGGTCGGCTTGCCCTTCAGCGCCTTCGATTCGGCCTCGAGCTGGTCGAGCACGCCGTCGATCTTCTTCATCTGGCCCTTTGACCAATCGGGCCAGCGCTTCTCCTCGGGGCGCAGGAAGCCCTCGTAGCGGGCGAGCAGCGCGGCATCGAGCAGGCCGTCGGCCATCGCCTGCTGACGCAGCGCCATCCAGCGCTCGCGGCCCTTGCGCGGGAACAGCTTGCGGCCCTTGTGCTGGCTGTCGAGGTACTCGCAGATCACCGGCGAGTCGAAGAGGTCCATGTTCTTGATGGACAGCGCCGGGATCTTGCCGACCGGATTGTGCTTGTCGACGTCGCCGTTGGGAGCGACCGGCGTCAGCGCCACGTTCACCAGGTCCATCTTCTTGTCGAGACCGGTCTCGAGCGAGAGCACCCTGACCTTGCGGGCATAGGGCGACGACGGCGAGTAGTAGAGCTTCATCTTGGCCATGGTCGGTCTCCTGTTATCCGGTCGCGTCAGGCGCCGGCCATCTGCGGGATATCCGTGTCGTTCAAGCGCACCTTGCGGGCCGTGTCGACGAGCTGCTGCCAGGTCGTCGAATCGATTGGAACGCCGTTCTTCTCGCGGTCGAGCTTGCGCGCCCGCTCGGGCTCGCCCGGCACCAGCACTTCGTCGACGCCGGGCTGCGGCTTGGCCGACTTCACCCAGTCGATGAAGGTGTCGACCTCGTCCTCGAAGAAGGCGGTGCCGCCCATCGAATCGGGATCGATGATGATCGACAGCATGTTGTTGATGATGTCGGTGCCGTTCTTCTTGATCGTGCGCGGGCTGTGCGTGCGGCCGCCGGTCAGCGCGCCGGCCAGCAGGTCGCAGATCACGGCGAGGCCACCGCCCTTGTGCAGACCGAACGGCAGGATGGCGCCGTAGGGCGCGTTGTACATCACGCCCGGTTCGGTGGTGGCGTTGCCCGCCGCATCGATCAGGAGGCCTTCCTCCATCTGGATCTTCTTGTTGTTGGCGACCCGCACCTTGCCCATCGCGACCTGGCTGGTGGCGAAGTCGAGCACGATCGGCTCGCGGCCCTTGCGCGGAATGGCCGTGCAGTAGGGATTGGTCGTGAAGCGCGCCTCGGCGCCACCGAACGGCGCGACCAGCGACTTGTGACCATGCACGTTCACCCAATGGGTGCTGACCATGCCGGCGCGCGCGCACTGCTCGCCCCAGTGACCGATACGGCCGATATGGTGGGAGTTCTTGAGGCCGACGACGCAGACGCCGTGCTTCTTCGCCCGCTCGATACCGATCTCCATCGCCTCCTTGGCGATGACCTGACCGTAGCCGGCGCCGCCGTCGATCACGATCACCGCGCCATTGTCGCGATCGATCTTGGCGTGGTGGTTGCGCTTGCAGGCGCCGTTCATCGTGTTCTGGATATAGGACGGCATCATGCCGACGCCGTGGCTGTCATGACCGTACAGGTTGGCGAGGACGAGATGGTCGGCGACCAGCTTCGCCTCCTCGACGGAGCTGCCGTCGGCCCGGCAGATCGCCATGGTGAAATCATGCAGGCGGTCGGGCTTGATACGCACTTCGCCAACGGAACCCTGCCCTTCGGCCATACCTTGATCTCCCCTTTACATTCGGGCGGCAAGGTTCCGCGTCGTCACGGCCCTGTCAACGACGAAGCGGTTACAGGTACAGGCCCACGCCAAACGCGCCCTGATTTCGCCCTGCTGCGCGGCCAGACACTGTCTGCGGCGTGGCCCGGTCCGGGCCGCCCGTGGTAGTGACCACTAAAGCCCTTTCGTCGTTTCCGGGAATCGCGCACCGAATGCGATCTCTAGCTCGCCTCGCATGGCTCGTGCTGCTGTTCGCCAGCGTCGCGGCCTCCGCCCAGTCCGTGCCGCCGCCGCAACGACCCTTCAGCCAGCTCGTCGAGCTGTGGGGACGCCAGCTCGACCGCATCGCCTCACGTACCGAGCAGGCCGACCTGCTGCCGGTCGAGATCGACGGCCTGCGCGAGCAGGCGACCGACGTGCGGACGGCGGCGATGGCCGCCGCCTCGCTCGCCCGCAACGACCTCGCC
Source organism: Reyranella sp. GW821-FHT12G01 (assembly GCF_058806575.1). Classification (NCBI taxonomy): domain Bacteria; kingdom Pseudomonadati; phylum Pseudomonadota; class Alphaproteobacteria; order Hyphomicrobiales; family Reyranellaceae; genus Reyranella; species Reyranella sp. GW821-FHT12G01. The sequence continues at coordinate 562,895 of NZ_JBXAPV010000001.1, read as the reverse complement.
GACACCAGGAAGCTCCTGGCGCCGCTCGAGGTGAAGCCCGGCACCGATGCACCACCTGAAACCGACGCGGTGAAGGCCGACCGCGACCGGTTGACCGAGCAGGCCACGGTCTCCGAAAGCCGGCTCAAGCAATGCGAGGTCGTGATCGCCCGCGCCGACCAGCTTCTCGAGCGCATGACCAAGCTGCGCGGCGAGCTGGTGCTGCGGACCCTGCTGCGACGCGATCCTTCCCCGCTTTCGCCCAGCGTGTGGCGGAATATCGGGCCGCAGTTCGTCGCCTCGATATCGTCTCTGACCAAGGCGATGGCGATCTGGAGCCGCGACGGCTTCCTCTCCCTGAGCTCGGGCAGTCCCGAACTGGTGCCGCTCGGCCTGTGGGCGGTCATCACCATCGTCCTGTGGTGGCTGGGCCGGTCGCTGCGCCGCCGCTTCGGCCGGGGCGGCACGCACATCGATGCCCAGCGCGACCAGACCATCGTCACCGCCATCGACGGACTCGGCCTCGTCCTGGTGCCCATCCTGGCGGTGTGGCTGATCGGCAAGCTGCTGCTGGCCAGCAATCCGCCGTCGCCGATCGACACGCTGATCCCCGAAGCCGTGGTGCGCCTCATGCTGCTGCTGCTGGTGTTCGGCATGACGTCGGCGGGCCTGTCGCCGGCCCGACCTGAATGGCGCGTGATGCCGCTCACCGACGACAGCGCCGCCTATCTGTCGAACGCCCTGCGGCGCCTGTTCTCGGTCAGCCTGCCGCTCGAATTCATCTATCTGGCCCTGACGCGCGGCGATGGCCGTGACGCGGTGGCGGCGGTCGGCGCGGTCGTGATGACCAGCGTGGTGGCTGTGCTCAGCCTGCCGGCCCTGTCGAATCGCGCCTGGCGGGCCGCCCGCCCCGAAGGCTCCGAGCTGCCGCCCATGATCGGCGGCACGTGGTGGACGGTCATCCGCCTGGCGCTCGTGGTCTCGGTGTTTTCGTCCATCGTCTTCTCGCTCGTCGGCTACGCGACCCTGGGCTCGCATCTGCATTCCGCGATCTCGACCACCTGCCTGCTGATCGCCGTGGCCTTGCTGCTGCATCGGCTGGTGGCCGATCTTCTCGATGCGGCGGCCGCACCCGGATCGCCGTCGGGCAAGTGGGTCCGCCGCAATCTCGGCCTGGCGCCCGACGCCTCGCTGCGCGGCCAGTATCTCGTGCTGCTGGTCTTCGACGCGGCGCTGGTGCTGGTCCTGTCCATTGCCATCCCCGCGACCTGGAACGTCGACACCGACGCGATCGCCGACGGATTCGGCCAGCTCCTGCGCGGCGTCAAGGTCGGCGGCGTCACGATCTCGCTCGGCAATGTCGGCATGGCGATCGTGGCGTTCTTCGTCTGCATGCTGCTGGCCCGCCTGATCCGCGGCATCGTGCGCGACCGTGTGCTGCCGACCGTCGATGCGCCGATGCCGCTGCGCCAATCGATCGATGCCGGCCTCAACTATGCCGGCGTGATGATCGCCATCCTGGTGGGCATCGGCGCGCTGGGCGTCGACTTCACCAACCTCGCCATCGTGCTGGGCGCGCTCTCGGTCGGCATCGGCCTCGGGCTGCAGAACATCGCCAACAACGTGATCTCCGGTGTCATCCTGCTGGTCGAGCGGCCGATCAAGGCGGGCGACTGGGTGACCGTGAGCGGCCATGAGGGCTTCGTGCGGCGCATCAACATTCGCGCCACCGAGATCGAGACGTTCCAGCGCACGCACGTCATCGTGCCCAACAGCATGTTCCTGCAGAACCCGGTGGTGAACCGCACCTATTCCGACACGTCGAGCCGCATCGAGATCAAGCTCACCGTGCCGGTCGGCACCGACGTGAACGGCATGGAGGCGATCCTGCGCGAGGCCGCACTTGGCCATGCCCGCGTGCTGCGCGTGCCCGCGCCGATCGTGCGCTTCGTGAAGGTCGCGTCCGGCGGGCTCGACTTCGAGCTGTTCGTGTTCGTCGCGCGGCTCGAGGACCGGCTGATCGTCACCAACGACCTCAACCGGGCGATCCTGCAGAAGCTGATCGAGCAGAAGATCATCGACCCCAGCCCGGTGCCGGAGTTCAGGGTGCGCGGCCTCGACAAGGTGAACTTCGCGCTGCACAGCGACCCGTCGCCAGAGACAAAGGAAGGCTCCACGGAAAGGCCGGGCGATGCCCCCGCGACGCCGTAGGGACGAGGCCCCGCCCCGGCGCTGGCCGCTCTATGCGCTGTTCTCGGCCGCAGTGTTTGCCGGCATCGCGATGTGGGCCTACGCGCCCTCGCTGCCGCCCGAGACCCTGATCGCGCGCTACGCCAACGACCGCTCGCGCTTCGTCGATGTCGGCGGCGTCAACGCCCATGTCCGCGAGCAGGGCAATCCCGACGGCGTGCCGATCCTGCTGATCCATGGCTCGAACGGCTCGCTGCATTCGTGGGAAGGCTGGGCGCGAGAACTCGGCAAGACGGCAAGGGTGATCTCGGTCGACCTGCCGGGCCATGGCCTGACCGGCGCCTGGCCGCGTGACGAATATACGGTCGAGGCCTATGCCGACTTCATCGAGGTGCTGATCGACACGCTGCATCTCGACAAGGTCGTCGTGGCCGGCCATTCGCTGGGCGCCGCCGTCGCCTGGACCTTTGCCGCGACACGGCCCGATCGCGTGATCCAGCTCGTGCTGGTCGACGCCGCGGGCTACCCGCGGCAGGGTGGCGACGCGCCCCTGCCGACCCGCCTCGCCCGCACGCCGGTCGTCGGCGACATCGGCATCTACTTCAAGCCGGAGGGTCTGGTCCGTCGGTCCCTTACCGAGGTCTATGCCGATCCCGCGATGGTGACACCCGAGCGCATCCGGCGTTATTCCGAGCTGCAGCGCTTCCCCGGCAATCGCGAGGCGACGCTGCAGCGCGCCCGCAAGCAGGAGCCGCTCGATCCCTCGCCGCTCAAGCGCATGGACGTGCCGACCTTGATCATCTGGGGCGCCAAGGACCGCTGGGTGCCGGTGGCCGATGCCTTCCGCTTCCAGGAGGACATCAAGGGCAGCAAGCTCGAGATCTTCGAGAACCTGGGCCACAACCCGATGGAAGAGGCGCCGCGTGCGACCGCCGCGGTCGTCGCCGCCTTCCTCGCCAACGCGCCGTTGCCGCCACAGACGGCAGCACCGTCCGAACCGGAACCCGACCCGGCCAACGACACCACCGTCCAGCCGTCGGTGGTGCCTGAGAAGGATTAGTCATCGGACCGCGGGTCTCCAGACCCGCCTCATGAGCGGGCCTGGAGGCCCGCGGTCCAATGATTAAGTGCTCTTCAGCAACGCCATCACCTGCGCGAAGGCGCGGTCGGCGATTTCGACGATCTCGTCCTTGGTGCGGTTCTGGATGGGATGCGGCACGTAGACGACCGCCGGTTCGAAGCCCAGCGCATCGCTTTGCGCGGTAACGCCGTCAACGAATTCGGTGGTCACGATGTTGACGCCGGGAAGCCCGCGTCCGTCGAGATTATGAAGGTCGTGCAGACTGCACGATGTGCAAGAGCCTCAATCGCTTAAGGCGATCACCGCGAGCTGCGCCTCGGCCGCGATCGTCTGCATCACCGAAGCCGGCGCCACCTTGGTGTTCGTGGGCTTGCGGTAGCGCTTCGTCGCGACGCCAGCGGCCTTGAAATGACCCTCCAGCCGGTCGAGGAACTCCGCGCCGCGCGACTTGCCGATATCCATCAGCGCCACGACCTTGCCGTCGAGCGAGGACGGGGGCGCAAGGCGGGCGCGGCGCGTCGGCGAAGCTTCGGAAGTGGGGTCGCGCAACTTGCTCGAATAATTCATCGATCGATGTCCTTCAGCGAATCTCGTGGGTAACGGCCTGGCATTCGTCGCTCACGCGCTGTCCAGGCCAGCCACCGATGATGGCGGAGAATAGACCGGCCGGGCCGCCGGCGCGAACGATCAGCACGCCGTCGGGCTGGAACTTGTCGACCATCTTGTCGGCCATCGAGGCGGGCAGCCCTTCGGCGACATTCTGCGCGCCGTGAATCAGGTCGCGGCCGGGCCGCTTCAGCGCCTGATGGAGTTCCTCTTCGATGCGACGGCGGTTCCAGCCACCTTCCTTGAAGATATTGTAATGCTCGGGCGACAGCACGAGCACCGCATTGCCGACGTTGCAGAGCTTGGGATGGCCGACGCCGAACAGGCCCATGGCCAGCGAGCGGACGAGCTCTTCCGGCGTGCGCGATTTCTGGTCGATAAAGCCGTGTACGCCCTCGCCATGGAACAGGGTCACGGCGCTCTTGCCGGCGTCGATGCCGCGGCGTTGCGCCAGCGGCTCCCAGTCCGGGTCGGATTCATCCTCGGCAAAGCAGAACGTGTACTTGCCGGGATTGCCCAGGGTCGCACGGTCCATGCCACCGGGAATGCCGCCGCCGACGTTGCGCACGATGAGCTGCAGCGCACGCCCGATCGTGGCGTTGGCGCGGTTGCCCTGGCCCAGCGCATTGACGCCGGAGTTCATGCCGACGGCCTTGGCCGCCGGTCCGTTGATGATGACCAGAGGCCCCGAGAAATGCGTCGTGCAGAGCAGCCCATGCAGCACGAACAACGGATCGAGCGCCGCCTCCAGCACGCCCAGAACGACGGGCATGTATTCCGGCTTGCAGCCCGCCATCACCGCGTTGATCGCCACCTTCTCGATCGTGCAGGGCGCAAGATTTGGCGGGATGAGGCCGACGACTTCGTCGGGCTTGCGATCGGTGCCGCCCAGCATGCGCAGGATGCGCTCGTCGGTCGGCGGCACGACGGGCAGACCGTCGCTCCAGCCACGCTCGAAACAGGCCTCGATCGGATCGTCCCATTCGCCGACCGGGATCTCGCGCGATGCAAGACCAGGATCGCCGTAGCGCGCGATCAGCGCTTCCTGTACGCCGGGTTCGACGCTGCGCGAGCCGCAGCCGGGCTGCCAGGCGGGCAGGCCTTCGCCCGCTGCCGCGGCGCCGGCGAGGCGGGTCCATTCGGCGCGATCCCAGCCCACGGTGCGCCCGACTTCGCGGCCGCCTTCGTAGCGGATCAAGGTCGGCACGGCCTCGACCTTGAGATGGAAGGAGCGTTCGAGCTGCTGGTCGTCGAGCACGCGACCGACGCCGGACGGAAACGTCGGATCGTCCTGCGTGATTACGGTGAGCGGGCCGGCGCGGTCGAGGCTCTGCATCACCGGCTCGACCAGCACGCAGGTATGGCATTCGTGCTTGGCAACGATCACCAGCCCGTCCGCAGGCAATACCTCAATCATTCAGCAGAGCCTCCACCTGGGCGTCGATGAACGCGGCGTCCTCGGGATTGTCGCGCGGATTGCCAGCGCGATGTCCCCAGACCGACGGGATCTCGACCAGTCTGCCATACCGCAAATGCGGCAGCTCCGCCCGGTTGTCGTCGGTCTGGAAATAGAGATCGGTGGCCGACGGCATCAGCAAAACCTTGGCCTTGATGCCCGAAAGCGCCATTTCGAGGTCACCGCGGTAAAGATCGTTGGCCGAAATATCGCCGTTCTGCCAGGTCCAGAGCTGGGCCAGCAGGTCGTGCATAGCGCGGCGCAGAAAGTTGGCCTCCCACGAGCGGACGAGGAAATCCTCCAGCGTCGTGAAGCCGAGACCGCGCCACATCTCGCGCCGATAGAAGGTCTGGCTGAGCGCCCAGCCGGCATAGATGCGGCCCATGGCGCGCAATCCCTGCTGCGGCGTCGCGGCGGCCTGCAGGGTGGTACGGATGCCTTCGAGGAAGACGAAGTTGTGCGGCGCGGTGCGGGCCGAGCCGCAATTGACGACGATGCGCTCGACCGCCTCGCCGAACAGCGCGCCCCAGTGATAGGCCTGCTGCGCGCCCATCGACCAGCCATAGACCAGCTTCAGCCGGTCGATGCCGAACAGTTCCACCAGCATCTGCCGCTGCAGCATCACGTTGTCGAAGGTCGTGACCTCGGGGAAGTCGGCTGTGTTGGACGGCGACGAGGAGAGGCCGTTCGTCAGCATGTTGGGAATGATGATGAAGTAGCGACTGGGATCGAGGCAGCGCCGCACGTCGACCAGCCATTCGATGTCGGTGTGATGGGCGCCGTAGCTGGTCGGATAGAGGATGACGTTGTCGCGCTTGGGCGACAGCGTGCCGTAGGTCTTCCAGACGATACGGGCCTGCTTCAGCGTGCCGCCGCGCTGCAGCCGGACATGGTCCGCCGTCCAGACACCTTCGCTCGTCCGCATGGGTTCGCCCCCTTTCCCGTTTTTAGTTCAGCCGAAGCTGCGGATGATCTCGCCGTGCACCTGAGTGTAGCTCTTCGCGACGTATTTCAGGTGCGGCCGCAGATGCCGGTGCGCCTCGGGCAGGTGATGGAACGGAATGTTGGGCAGAAGGTGATGCTCGGCGTGATAAGGCAGGTTCCACATCAGGAACCGCACGACGGGATTGGAGATCGTCGTGCGCGTGTTGGCGAAGCCGTCGTCGCTGTTGGGGCAGAGCGTGTGCTCGGTCAGCAGGTAGAGGCGTAGCAACGGCAGGCCGACCAGCAGCGGGAAGAACCAGACCCACAGGATTGCATCGGTCTTGAGCAGGATCGAACCGACGATCAGCACGGCGTAGAAGGCAAGCAGCCAGCGGCCCCAGCGCCGCACCTCGGGCCATGCCGCTTCGTGGATGTAGGTGACGTCGCCGCGGAAGCCGAACGGGAACAGCAGGAGGTCGCGCGCGCGGATCATCAGGAACGGGATCGAGCTGACGCGGAACAGATAGTTCTTCCAGGTGCGCGGCGTGCCGGACGTGATCAATTCGGGATCGCGGTCGGGGTCCTGGGTGTAGCGGTGATGGGCGAGATGATAGTGCCGGTAGAAACCGGCATTGTTCAGGATCGCCGCGCCGGAAAAGAAAGCGAGCAGGTCGGCCATCCAGCGCGTCTTGAACGATCCGTAATGCACCGACTCGTGCAGGGCGCCGAACAGCGAGTTGATGAAGATGCCCTGCAGCAACAGCGCCGGCAGCACCCACCAGGTGCCGCGCGTTAAAAGCACCAGCCAGCCGCCGAGGATCAGCAGGGCCACGTGCGCGGCCGTCTGGATGAGGCCCTTGGTGTCGTCGCGGACATAGAGCCGCTTCAGCACCTCGGCCGGCACCACCCGCATCTGGCGGGCGCGCTGGCCGGTTATTGTATAGGCGCCCATAGGCCTTCCTTGTAGGCGTGCTCGGTCGCCGCTTCGCGCTTCTTCTTCTCGTCTTCGCTGAGGCCAATCTGGTCGCCGACCATGCGCGAGATCGAGGGGAAGGTGCCCTTGGGCTGGACATAGTCGGGCGACCACAGGCGCGAGCGCAGCAGCGCCTTGGCGCAGTGCAGGTAGGCCTGGCGAACCGACACGACGATCGCACATTTCGGCGCCTTGCCCTGCACCGCCATCGCTTCGAGCAACTCCGGATCGACCGACAGGCGCGCGGTGCCCGCGACCCGCACCGTCTCGTTGACGCCCGGCAGCAGGAAGATCAGTGCGACCTCGGGGTTCTCCAGAAGATTGCGCAGCGTATCGAGGCGGTTGTTGCCCGGCCGGTCGGCCAGCGCGATCGTCTTCTCGTCCAGTACCTTGAAGGAGCCCGGCGGATCCCCGCGCGGCGTGACGTCCTGCTTGCCGACGGCGTCGGCCGTCGAGATCAGGCAGATCGGCGACAGGGCAATGAAGCGACCCATGTGGGCATCGATGCGGCCGATATCCTTGATCGCGGCCGTCGCGCTGACCGGCGCGTAGGACGCGACCAGGGCGGCCGCGCCCGCCGCATCGAGCAATTCGGGTTCCGTCGGCGGGGTCGAAAAAGACAGCGAATCAGGCATTTGCGAGACCTCCGGAATCTGCAGGGCAGGGTAGCAGGCACCCCCCTTTGTGGAAACCATCCGGCGCGAGGAGTCGTTGGTTGTTCAGACACACAGCAAAAGGAGGACCAGATGAGCGATTATGATCCCAACCTGGGCCCGGGCCGTTTCGGCTACGACCCCAAGGACCCGTATCGTGCGCCGGATGACGGCCGCCCCGGCTATGTCCTGCTCGCCGTCCTGGCGGGCGTCGCCCTGGTGGGTGGCTTCCTGTACTTCGGCAATCCGCAGAACGGCGCGCCTGAACAGGCGCAGGCTCCCGCTCCGATCGAGCGGACGGTGACCGACACGCCGACGGCGCCGGGCGCGACCCCGAACGCGGACCGCCCGACGGCTATCCCGATGCCGGCCAATCCCGCGGCCCCGGCTCCGGCCACGCCGCGTACCGCTCCGCAGGAGTAAGGACATGAGCGACTACGATCCGAAACTCGACAGGCCCGTCTACGACGACGTCGCGTTCGAGCAGAAGGCCCCGAGCCGTGGGCTTTACCTTGTCACGGGTGTGGTGGCCGCGATCGTAGCCGCCGCAGGTCTGATGTTCTTCTCGGGCGACAAGGGCGAGCGGAGCGAGATGGCCCGCAGTCCGGATCCCGCGGGCATCAATGCGCCGACCAACGAGACCCGGACGCCGAACGTGCCGAGGATCACGCCGATCCCGGTGACGCCGACGCCGGAGATGCCTCAGGAAACGCCGCGCCAGCAGTAACGCGAGCGCGCCGCCTGCGCAAAAAAAGAGCCCGACCGCGAGATCCGCGGTCGGGCGCACAGGCCTTTATTCTCTGCATTCCGGAAGTAGCACAGCCCCCTGTGGGACCTGACGAGTCAATCCTGCAGGGCAGGCTTGTTCCTTTTTCATCGCAGTTCGACTCCAAGTTCCTCCTTGAGTGAATTTCCCAAGGCGTGAAAGGTTTCGGCGCGCGCCGATGTCCGCCGCCACACCAGCCCGATACGGCGATGCGGAACGGCGCCCACCAAGGGGCGCACCGTCACGTCGAGGCCGCGCAGGATGCCGGCATCGATTGCCATTTGCGGCATCAGGGTCACGCCCAATCCGTTTGCCACCATCTGCGCCAGCGTATGCAGGCTCGTGCCATTGAAGCCGGCATTGCGCCGCGCGCCTTCCAGCTCGCAGGCCGCCAGCGCCTGGTCGCGCAGGCAGTGACCGTCCTCCAGCAGCAGCAGGTTCTCGTCGGCGATGTTCGCGGCCGGTTGATGGCTCGACGGATAGACGATCGAGAACCGGTCCTCGCCGAGGTCCATGACTTCGAGGTCGCCCAGCGCATAGGGCAGCGCCAGCAGCACGGCGTCGAGTTCACCGCTGTCGAGGCGTTCGAGCAGGCGGGCGGTCTGGTCCTCGCGCAGATAGAGCTGCAGCTTCGGGAAGCTTTTACGCAGGCGCGGCATCGCGCGCGGCAGCAGGAACGGGCCGATGGTCGGGATGACGCCGAGATGCAGCGGACCCGACAGCGGGTCGCGCGACGCCTGGGCCAGGTCCATCAGGTTCTCCGCGCCCTCCAGCAGCCCCCGCGCCCGGTCCGCGACGCCGCGGCCCAGCGGGGTCGGCACGACTGTGCGCTTGGTCCGCTCCAGCAGGGGGGCGCCTAAAAGCTCCTCCAGCTCCTGGATGCTGGCGCTGAGGGTCGACTGGCTGACGTTGCAGGCGGCGGCCGCCTGGCCGAAGTGGCAGCGATCGACCACGGCCACCAGGTAGCGAAGCTGTCGCAAGGTGGGGGTAGGTTTCATAGGGGGCATATAATCGCTTTTACCGATTATTCAATTCGGTATTTTGCGCTTTAAACGATCTTAGAATGCCCCTAAGTAACCGTTGCGACCAATTACCCAAGGAGTTTCAAGCGTGTCCCTCATCAACACCGAGATCAAGCCGTTCAAGGCCACCGCCTTCCAGAAGGGCAAGTTCATCGACGTCACCGAAGCCAACCTGAAGGGCAAGGGCAAGTGGTCGGTCGTGTTCTTCTACCCGGCGGACTTCACCTTCGTCTGCCCGACCGAGCTCGAGGACCTGGCCACGAACTACGCCGAGTTCAAGAAGCTGGGCGTGGAAATCTACAGCGTCTCGACCGACACGCACTTCAGCCACAAGGCGTGGCACGACACGTCGGAAGCCATCAAGAAGATCGAGTACGTCATGGTCGGTGACCCGACCGGCGCCATCACCCGCAACTTCGGCGTGATGATCGAGGAAGCCGGTCTGGCCGATCGCGGCACCTTCGTGGTCGACCCGGACGGCAAGATCCAGATCGTCGAGATCACCGCCGGCGGCATCGGCCGCGACGCCTCGGAGCTGCTGCGCAAGGTCAAGGCCGCCCAGTACGTCGCCTCGCACCCCGGCGAAGTCTGCCCGGCCGCCTGGAAGGAAGGCGAGAAGACCCTCGCCCCCAGCCTCGACCTGGTCGGCAAGATCTAAGGACGACGAAGGGGTGGAGAGACCTTCAAAAGAGGTCCCTCCACTCCGCCCTTCGGGCTCCGGTCGGGACGACGGGTTCCATGGGATCCGTCATCCCGAGCGGAGCGCAGCGAAGTCGAGGGATCTCTTTTTCCTCCGCGACGACCAAGAGTTTTCACAGGAGTACCTCCCATGTTGGATGCCAACCTCAAGACGCAGTTGCAGGGATATCTCGAGCGCCTGACGCAGCCGGTTGAGCTGGTGGCGTCGCTCGACGGGAGCGAGAAGTCGGCCGAGCTGAAGGAGCTGCTGCAGGAGATCGCGGGCCTGTCGGACAAGGTCACGTTCGCCGAGGCCGACGAGGACATGCGCAAGCCGTCCTTCGCCATCGTGCGCGCCGGCACCGACATCTCGGTCCGCTTCGCCGGCATCCCGATGGGCCATGAATTCACCTCGCTGGTGCTGGCGCTGCTGCAGGTCGGCGGCCACCCGGGCAAGGAAGCGCAGGAGACGATCGAGCGGGTGAAGGGCCTCGACGGCGACTACACGTTCGAGACCTATTTCTCGCTCTCGTGCCAGAACTGCCCCGACGTGGTGCAGGCGCTGAACCTGATGAGCGTGCTGAACCCGCGCATCCGCCACACGGCGATCGACGGCGCCCTGTTCCAGGACGAGGTCGAGAAGCGCGGCGTGATGGCCGTCCCGTCGATCTTCCTGAACAGCCTGCCGTTCGGCCAGGGCCGCATGAGCCTGGAGCAGATCCTGGCCAAGCTCGACACCGGCGCCAGCGAACGCGCGGCCGAGGAGATCGCGACGAAGAAGCCCTATGACGTGCTGGTGGTCGGCGGCGGCCCCGCTGGCGCGGCCGCGGCGATCTACGCCGCACGCAAGGGCATCCGCACCGGCATCGCCTCGGAGCGCTTCGGCGGCCAGGTGCTGGACACGATGGGCATCGAGAATTTCATCTCGGTCTCCCACACCGAGGGGCCGAAGATGGCGGCCGCGCTCAGCCAGCACGTGAAGGACTACGAGGTCGACGTGATGGACTTGCAGATCGCCGCCAAGCTGACCCCGGCCGCGACGCCCGACGGCCATGCCGAGCTGGAGCTGCAGAATGGCGCCAGCCTCAAGGCGCGCACGATCGTGCTGGCGCCCGGCGCGCGGTGGCGGCAGATGAACGTCCCCGGCGAGGCCGAGTATCGCAACAAGGGCGTGGCCTACTGCCCGCACTGCGACGGCCCGCTGTTCAAGGGCAAGCGGGTGGCGGTGATCGGCGGCGGCAATTCCGGCGTCGAGGCGGCGATCGACCTCGCGGGCCTGGTGAGCCACGTCACCCTGATCGAGTTCGACAGCCAGCTCCGCGCCGACGCGGTGCTGCAGGCCAAGCTCAAGTCGCTGCCCAACGCCACGGTGATCGTCTCGGCGCAGACGACCGAGGTGCACGGCGACGGCGCCAAGGTGACGGGCCTCGCCTACAAGGACCGCGCGGCTAACAACGGGGCGGGCGAGCAGAAGACGATCGAGCTCGAGGGCATCTTCGTGCAGATCGGCCTGGTGCCCAACACCGAGTGGCTGAAGGGCGCGATCGCCTTGAGCCCGCGCGGCGAGATCGAAGTCGACGCCAGGGGCCAGACCTCGGTCCCCGGCATCTTCGCCGCCGGCGACGCCACGACCGTGCCCTATAAGCAGATCGTCATCGCCATGGGCGAGGGCGCGAAGGCCGCGCTGTCGGCATTCGACCACCTGATCCGCAGCACGCCGGTGGAGGTGAAGGAAGCGGCTTAGGCCGCAAGGCAGATGACCCGGGTCCTCGCCGGCCCGGGTTGTCGCACGCCTATCGCGTCGCTCCCGTTGTCATCCCGAGCGAAGCGAAGCGAAGCCGAGGGACCTTTCCTGCCCCTGTAGCGCACCTAGCCCGGCATCTTGTCGATGAACCCCACCACAGACGCCAGCCGCCCATCCGGCGCCAGGGTGCAGAAATCGACACCCTCGACGACCGATGGCCCATCGACCGGACCGAGCGACCACGTGAAGCGCAGATAGCCGCCCACCGGCCCACCAGAGGGGCCGGCATGAGCGTCGACCTTCGACGTGCGCTTGAGCACGAAGCCCGGGAACTTCGCCTGCACGCCCGCCAGCATGGCATCGATCCCGGCATGCAAGTCGCTCGCCATCACCGGATCGCGGTAGATGCCCTTCTCAGTCCAGGCCGCCGCAATGCCGGCGCCGCGGCGCGCGGCATCGGTCTCGTTCCAGGTGGCGACGTAGGCCTCGACGACGGCGTCCGGCGTGGCGGTGGGATGGGACATGGCTTCCTCCTGCGGATGGTTGATCCACGCGGGAGGTAGGCCAGCGCAGGCGAGGCGGCGATTGTCTGGGAGGTAATGAGGCATTCTCGTAACGCTGGAGCGAGCTTCCTTGTGCTGCTTAGTGCCAGACAGGCGCATACATGCAGTTGGCAACCCCCGTTCTTCTCGCAGGCGACACCACGAGCGTGCCCTGCAAGCAGATCGTCGTCGTCCTGCGCGAGGACCTCAAGGGCGCGTTATCGGCGTTCGACACCTGATCCGGAGTACGCTGGTCGAGCTGTAGGAGGCGGCTTAGACGAGTATGACCGCCCCACATCATGCCAAAAGCCGGCACGCCCTACACCTTCGCTAGCTCGCGGGAATAACCTAGAGCTGGAATTCGCGCTTTAGTATTTCGTACAGGGCTTTGGCCCCGCCTATGTCAAGTTGAAGAGTCTGGCTCTGCTTTCCCGGAACTTGTCGCGAATTTCGACCGTACGTGTCGATCTGCAAAACTCTGATGCCATCTCTTTCAAAAGTTGAATACGTCGCATCAATCTCATCATGCAATGAAGCTCGCTCACGATCTTTTCGCGCAAATGATCGAACTAGCGCCATGCATACCCTCACTTTACTTCTTTATAGTTCATCCGTACTAACTTGACGCTCAAAAGCCTTATTCAGAAGCGTTCGCAGTCTGAGGCGTATAGCGTAGCCATCATTCGGAGATTGCTGATAGCGCTCAAACTCAACAAGTTCATAGTCAGCTTTATCAAAGTCGCTTTCCGCGATTGCGCGGTTGTCAATTCTCAGTTTCTCAAATTTTAGCAATCGCGACCTCGAAATATCTCCGAGCCACCTTTCGTCACGCGCGATCCGAAACAAATGATAATAGATATTAATCATGCCGACTGATCGCAGCAGTGGATCAGCATCGACGAAAACCCTCACCATTGCGTCAAGCACGCGTTCCGTATCAGAAACGAATGTCAACCTGCTAGTCTTGGGTCTATTCTCGAACTCGCGTACAAAGCCGTCCAGATAGATCTTCTTTGTGTCGACAACCCGTTGCGCTTTCTGAGCACTAAGAAACTTGGCCGCAGTATCGAAATGCCGGTAGCGTTGATTCTTGAACGGCAACTTCTTGGTAAAGAACTTGTGTTTAGAGATATGCCGTATTGCAGTAGGCAAAGGGCCCGGAAAAGCGTTTCGCTTTTCTGCTGCACTCAATGGAACCGCTTCGTTTAACCGCGAGAACATCTCTTCGATCATCTCAATATCGGCAGTTTCGATCGAGACGACAGAGAGCGTATAGCTATCAAAAGATATTTTGAGATCTGGATGTTGTTTGCTCAATTCAGCATATGTAAGACCCGACGCCTCAACTTTTGGATCTTTAAAGTATTCGAAATCGTCCGCCAGAGGAAAAGCTCCGTCGATAAACTTCCAAATTGTTTCGAGCCGCTGCTTCCCGTCTACAATCGCGTAGTCGAATTTCGACGACGCGCGCTTTGGCAGTTTATGAAAGTACAACTTCGGAATGTCGAAGCCATTGAGTATTGAATCAATCAACAGCTGACGCTTGTCTAGACTCCATATTTCGCTTGCTCGCTGATAAACAGGATCAAGTTGAACACGATTCTTCCTCGCGTACAGGTACAGGATCGCGCTCTGGGGTAAAGTTGTCACTTCCATGGCATTCATTCGAGCAACTCGCGAGCAGCCGCCGCAACTCTATCCAGATCCGGGAACACCGTAAATTCACTAACTTTGAGCCGCGCCAGTTCGTCTCGTATGCGGGCTTTTGCGGCTTTGGGAACAATCAACCGCCATACATGGCTGCCATCGCCAACTTTCTCGATCGGCATTGCTTCGCGATGGACGATCGTGAAGGTTCCTAGTTGCGCTTCAATTCTCCGAGTGTTCCTCTCGGCAAGTGCCGCGACCGGTGTAAAATTTGTTAGCTTTTCGCTGCCCACGCTACTCGGAAGATAGTTGTCAAGCTGACGATCCATTCCAAACAAAGGAATTTCCTTCGGATTGTCGAAGCGTATGTTGGCTTTCTTGTTAAGTTCTACAGGATCGAGACACCAGAGCGCTCCATCAACTCTAGGTCGTGCCGTTACAATAAAATAGAGAGCTGTGAGAGGACTTTCAGACCAGTCCAAAAGGCGAGTGGGCGCCCGATGGTGCTGCATCGTAAAAATCCACTCCCATTCGGTTCTTGGTCTTTCCCCGATGTAGGCAAAGGCGTTTTGCATGAAATGCTTAACGTAAGCTCGCTCTGCGGCAAGAGTTGCTATACTGCGAGCAATAGATGGCACTAGAGGCCAACTCTTATTTGAGTGCCCCCTGAACCACACACTTTCCTTTGGCTTAAGCCTTCGATTGAGCTCTTCTAAAAGGTCGCCAACTGACCGAATCTGTTTATCAGGAAACCGCATGCTTGCTCACGATCCCACCAATGAAACCATACAAGTAACGCACGACGGCTGAATCTTGTCGCCAATTATCGAACAGAAATCCACAACCTTGGCTTGATCCCTCGCAATATGCTTCGCCAATCTGGTCGGGCTCGCCCCATGAACAAGCAAACTAAGTTAACCAAACCAAGCCGGACGGTGTCCGTAGATCCTCTCACACCCGCAGAGCGCAGTGTCAGAATGAGTCTCGTTCGACACAAGGACACCAAGCCCGAGCGAGTGGTACGAAGCACCGTTTCGGCGCTCGGGTATCGATATCGACTCCAGGCGCGCAATCTGCCTGGTCGTCCTGACCTTGTATTTAAGGGGAAGCAGAAAATAATCTTCGTTCACGGTTGCTTTTGGCATCGGCACTCAGCCGCCACCTGTCGGTTAGCTCGGCTCCCGAAGTCTCGAATCGATTTTTGGACTTCAAAGCTCACCGCAAACGCGAAACGTGATCGCCGTAATATCAGCCTGCTCAGAAAAGACGGTTGGAAAGTCTTGGTTGTATGGGAGTGTCAAATCGGAGATAAGGAACGTTTAAAGAACGCCCTTGCTGCCTTTCTTGGGGACAAGAAATGAAATCGGTCGAGCTGTTTGTCGGAGCAGGTGGGCTTGGCATTGGTGTAAGCAACGCTGGCTTTATGCCCCAAGCAATCATTGAAAGAGATAAATGGTGCTGTGACACAATCCGAGAGAATCGGAATGATGGCGTGCCAGCTGTGGTCAAATGGCCCGAGCCAACCGAATGTGACGTGAGAACAGTTGATTTTCATCCATACGAAGGTCAAGTCGATCTAGTAACTGGCGGCCCACCTTGTCAGCCGTTTTCCCTGGGCGGTCGACATCGAGCGCATGACGATGAACGTGACATGTGGCCAGAGGCGGTTCGCGCGGTTAGAGAAATTAAGCCCAAAGCATTCATTTTCGAGAATGTGAAGGGGCTTACTCGTGCAAGTTTCGCCAGTTACCTAACGTACATTATTCAGCAATTAACCTATCCAGACATTATTCGTAAGAATTGCGAGAATTGGGAAGACCATCTCGGCCGCCTAGAGCGGCACCATACTGGCAACAAGCGCAGCACTGGATTGACGTATCGAGTTGTATGTCGCGTACTGAATGCAGCTGATTACGGAATCCCTCAACGGCGAGAGCGTATCGTCTTCGTTGGGTTTCGTCGCGACCTGGGTGTCGAATGGTCATTCCCCGACGAAACTCACTCCATCGACGCGCTTCTTTGGTCTCAATTGCGAAGCGGTGAGTATTGGGAACATCATCGCGTCGCTAAACGCGAACGGCAGGTTGGGCCACGGCTGCAAGAGAGAGCATTGAAGATCGGGGCTCAGCCAGAGACAAAAGCCTGGCTGACTGTGAGAGACGCTCTGCGCGGCCTGCCTGATCCCGAGCTTGAGCCCAAGAAGGCATTCCATATCCCTAATCATCGCTTCCAACCTGGGGCGCGCGCCTATCCCGGTCACACCGGCAGTCCCCTTGATGAACCAGCTAAAGCTCTCAAGGCGGGCGTACATGGCGTCCCAGGCGGTGAGAACATGCTTGTTCGCTCCAGTGGCAAAGTACGCTATTTTACTGTTCGGGAGAGCGCGCGTTTGCAGACATTTCCAGATGACTTCGTATTCCATGGAGCATGGAGTGAGACGATGCGTCAGCTAGGCAATGCGGTTCCTGTTGAATTGGGTGCGATGGTGGCCAGAAGTGTTCGTAAGCAATTAATGCTTGTGACGAGGTCCAAGCAGTTCCAATGACTAAGAGTCCTCTTCCTCAAGCTGAATCGGTCATTGCAAATCTTCGAAAGGACCTTGAGGAATTAGCTGCTGAGATCAACACAGGTCAGTTCTCGGCCACCTCAAGGCGCCGATTGAACGACGCTTTGAACAACGCAGCAAACGACTTGCAAGCTTTACTTGCGAAGCTGGATCCGATCACTCGTCCCAGTGCCGTCTTTGATCCAGGAAACCCACGCACTACTGGCTTTTTCATTGCTTTAGCACTAACGGCTCAACCGCGCCGACCACTAAGCGAGCTTCAGCTTTTCCATGGATCAGGAGTCTATGCGATATACTACTCGGGTAGCTTCTCCCTCTACTCTCCCATCAGCAGCACTGACACGCCAATCTATGTTGGACAAGCGGCACCCCATCAGCAGGGTGCGATGACTCCAGTTGCTCAGGGTGCTCGGCTGGCCGCTCGACTCAACGAGCATCGTAAGAATATTGAGAGGGCCGGGCAGAACCTCCAAATAGAAGACTTTGAATATAGAGCTCTGGTCGTTCAGACCGGATGGGAGACCGGCGCAGAGGATTATCTAATCCGTTTATTCAGGCCGATTTGGAACAGTGAGACAAAGCTGGTTTTCGGACTTGGCAAGCATGGTGACGATGCCAATACACGCCGCAATAAACGGTCACCATGGGATACCCTTCATCCAGGTAGAGCTTGGGCGGCAAAGTCCACTGAGGACGCCAAGAGCATCGAAAGGATCCAGTCGGAGTTAGCTGAACATTTTTCTAAGCATCCGCCTCTCAAGCGACTGAGCGACGTATTGGCCAGCTTCGTCGACGAGTTGCGCCAAACATAACTCACGGTCTCTGGGTCTTCATGGAAGGAGGAGGAGCGCTCAATGGACGACGATGTAACGCCGCACCTAAATTGCGAAATTGAACTGGATCTTTCAGGTCCAAATTCTCAGACGGTGAACACATGGTGCGCCGCCGCGCTCCGCAAGCTGGCGGACAGAATTGAGCGAGATGAGCTAGAAACGGGCCACCATCCCGTGATCGACGAGTCCGGTAAGACCATCGGGTCGATCTACCTCGACCATTTTGGAGAGACATCGCTTTAACCGGCGACGGTTAGCAGTCGCAACGAATACCAGGTCGCCCGCTCCTTGCCTTGGTGGCACTCGTGTCCCGTCGACACCACCTCGCGCAGCCGCACCTTGAGCGCGTTGCGACTGGCGGCGATAAGCTGCGCAATCGTCAGGCGATCCTGCGCGCGTAGCGCACCGAGCATCGGCCCCGGCCCGGTCACCCGACCTCACCCCCCCGCCGCCTTGATCCTCTCCTCCAGCATCCCCCGGATCGGCGCATCGGCCGGCAGGAGCGCCAGCAGCGTCTTCCAGCGCTGCAGCGCCGCCGGCTTGTTGCCCGCGGCTTCGGCGGCGACGCCCAGGTAGAACAGGGCCAGCGCGTTGCGCGGCTCGGCCTTCTCCAGCCGCTCCAGCACGGCGACGGCCTGGGCCGAGGGGACGGCGCCGGGGCTCAGCTGGCGCACATGCGCCTCGGCCCAGTCGGCCAGGATGCGCGCGTCGACGGGGGCCAGCGTGTCGGCGCGGCCGTAGGCGTCGGCGGCGTTGGCGTTCTCGCCCAGCACCTTCCAGGCATTGGCCAGGCGCAGCCAGCCGGCGCGGTCCTGCGGCGCGTCGGCGAGGCGCGCGGCCAGCCCCTCGACCATGGAGCGGATCGCCTGCTGGCGCTGCTCCGGCGTGAGCTGCGCCATCGCCTCCTGCTGCTCGCGGCTGGGCGTCGGCATGGTGGATTGCGGTGGTTGGGTTTGCGGCGTCGCGCTTTGCGGCACCTCGATGCCCGCGGCCTTGGCCACCCGCGCGATCTCGGCGCGCAGCAGGCCGAGATAGGGCGCGTCGGGCGGGCTCTTGGCGGCAAGGTCGCTCCAGCGGGCGATCGCGGCCTTCGAATCGCCGCTCTGCGCCTCGTGCAGGCCGAGATAGTAGAGGATGCGCGGATCGTCGGGCCGCGCCTGTAGCGCGCGGCGTAGCGCGTCGAGTGCCTGGGGGGTGACGGTGCCGCCGGCCTCAAGGGTCAGGCCCTCGCCGAGTGCGGCCAGCGCGTCGGCGTCGTTGGGGTCCTGCGCCAGGCGGGCGCGCGCCTCGGCCAGCAGGCGGGCGACGTCGAGCTGTTGCGGGGCGGCGGGGTGCTCGGCGCCACGATCGGCGAACGGCGCGGCAGGAAGACCAGGGCGGCCGGTCTGCAGGTAGAGGCCCAAGGTCAGCAGCGGGACGAAGAGCGAGAGCGCGGGAGGCAGCCACTTCTGCACCGCGTCGGAGGGGGTCTTTGCTTTGGCCGTGCCTGCGGCGGCGTCGCCGGCGGCCAGCATGCGGCGCTCGATCTCGGTGCGGGCGGCGGCGGCTTCGGTGGGGCCGAGCGTGCCGGCGGCGCGCTCGCGCTCCAGTTCGGCCAGCTGGTCGCGGTAGATCGCCAGTTCGCCCGACAGCCGGTCTCGCGCGGGCAGGCGCGGGCGCAGCAGCGGCCAGAGAAGGGCGGCGACCGTCGCGGTGGTGAGGAGAGCCAGCAGGAATTCGAGCATGGCCCGTCAGCCCTTCAGGAGCGCGTCGAGGCGGCGGCGCTCCTCCTCGTCGAGCGGCTTTGGCGCCGCGACGGGTTGGGCGCGGCGGCGGCGCGCGGCGAGGAGGAGAGCGCCGCCGGCGACCAGCAACACGAGCGGCGCGCCCAGCCACAGGACGAGCGTGCCGGCCTTGAAGGGCGGCTTCAGCAGCACGTAGTCGCCGTAGCGCGCGACCATGAAGGCGAAGACGTCGCCGTCGCTGTCGCCGGCGGTCAGCCGCTCGCGCACGGCCCGGCGCATGTCGCGCGCGACTTCGGCCGAGGAATCGTCGATCGACTGGTTCTGGCAAACGACGCAGCGCAACGCGCGGCCGATCTCACGCGCGCGGGATTCGAGCGCGGGGTCGGGCAGGATTTCGGAGGGCTCGACGGCGTGGGCGGGGAGTACGAAGGAAGTGAGCGCGAGCGCGCAGATCGCGAGGAGGCGTCTCACTTCGCCGCTCCCTTGAGGAACGGCAGGATCGTCTCGTTCAAATCCCGCTCGGTGATCGGCCCACGATAATGGCGGAGCACGATGCCGGTGCCGTCGATCAGATAGGTCTCGGGCACGCCGGAGAGGCCCCAGTCGAGGCCGGTCTTGCCGTCGAGGTCGAGGCCCGCGAGCTTGAAGGGATCGCCGAGCTTCTTCAGCCACGCGGTCGCATCCTCGCGCTTGTTCTTCCACGCGATGCCAATGATGGTCGCGCCCTCGCGTTCGGCCAGCCGCGTGAACAGCGGATGCTCGGCAAGGCAGGGCGTGCACCAGCTCGCAAAGAAGTTCACGATCACCGGCTTGCCGGTGCGCAGCGCCGCGCCGGTGAGCGGCGGGTCGCCCTGATGCAGCGCCGGCAGGTCGAGCTTCGGCGCCTCGCGGCCGACCACCACCGAGCCGATCGAGGCGGGATCGCGGCCGCTGGTCAGCGACCAGGCGAAGAAGCCGGCCATCAGCGCGAGCGTCAGCAGCGGCAGGACGAAGAGGAGCCGGCGCATGCTATTCCGCCGCCTGCAGCACGGGCTTGCGCGACGGCGCACCGATGCGCAGGCGCCGGTCCGACAGCGAGACGAAGCCGCCCAGCGCGCACAGCGCCGCACCGAGCCAGATCCACGGCGCCAGCGGATTGAGATAGAGGCGGATCACCCAGCCCTGCTTCGGATCGCCCTCGCCCAGGGTGGCGTAGAAGTCACGCAGCAGGTTGGTCTGGATCGCCGTCTCCGCGACCTGGCGGCGCTGCACGGTGAAGAGGCGCCGCTCCGGCTGCAGCACCGTGTAGGGCTTGCCGCCGACGGTGACGTTCAAGGTCGCACGCTCGGCCACGTAGTTGGGGCCCTGCACCTCGTCCATCCGCTCGAGCTGCACGGCGTAGCCCGCGAAGGAAACCTTGTCGCCGGGCTTCATGGTCTGCATCAGCTCGGTGTTCCACGACGAGGTCGCGACCGAACCCAGCACGACGACGCCCAGGGCTGCGTGGCTGATCACCATGCCCAGGGTCGAGCGCGGGATGGTGCGGAGCGTGCCGGTGCGGATGCGATCGCCGAGCGAGACCAGGCTGCCGACGATCAGCCAGACACCGAAGCCGAAGGCGAGAGCCGCGAGCGTCGAGCGGCTGTCGATCATCGTCATCGCGACGAGGATCGCCGCCAGCGACACGACGAGCGCGATCCGCAGCCGCATCAGCGCCGGCCACAGCTCGGCGCGCTTCCAGCCGAGGAACGGGCCGACGCAGAGCGCGGCGAACAGCGGCGCGCAGAGCGGCACGAAGGTCGCGTTGAAGAACGGCGGGCCGACCGAGACCTTGTTGCCGGTCAGCAGGTCGAGGAACAGCGGATAGAGCGTGCCCAGCAGCACCGTGGCCGCCAAGGTGCACAGCAGCAGGTTGTTCAGGATCAGCGCGCCCTCGCGGCTGACCGGCTGGAACAGGCCGCCGCCCTGCAGCTGCGGCGCGCGCCAGGCGTAGAGCGCGAGGCCACCGCCGGTGACGAGCAGCAGGAAGGCGAGGATGAACATGCCGCGCGCCGGGTCCTGCGCGAAGGCATGCACCGAGGTCAGCACGCCCGACCGCACGAGGAAGGTGCCGAGCAGCGACAGCGAGAAGGCCAGCAGCGCCAGCAGCACCGTCCAGCTCTTCAGTGCGTCGCGCTTCTCCACGACGATGGCCGAATGCAGCAGCGCGGTGCCGGCGAGCCACGGCATCAGCGAGGCGTTCTCGACGGGATCCCAGAACCAGAAGCCGCCCCAGCCGAGGATGTAGTAGGCCCACCATGAACCGAGCGCGATGCCCAGCGTCAGGAAGCACCAGGCCGCGAGCGCCCACGGCCGCACCCAGCGCGCCCACGCGGCGTCGACCCGGCCTTCGAGAAGGGCGGCGACGGCGAAGGCGTAAGTCACCGAGAAGCCGACATAGCCGAGATAGAGAAGCGGCGGATGGAACGCGAGGCCGGGATCCTGCAGCAGCGGATTGAGCCCGTTGCCATCGGGCGGCGCGGGGAAGACGCGCTCGAACGGATTCGAGGTGAAGAGCAGGAAGGCGAGGAACCCGACGCCGATCAGCGCCTGGATCGCCAGCACGCGGCTGCGCAGCGTGTCGGGCAGGTTGTTGCCGAAGACCGCGACCGCCGCACCGAACAGCGCGAGGATCAACGCCCACAGCAGCATCGAGCCTTCGTGGTTCCCCCACACGCCGCTGATCTTGTAGAGCAGCGGCTTGGCCGAATGCGAGTTGTCGACGACGTTGAGGACGGAGAAGTCCGACGTGACGTAGGCCTGCGTCAACGCGCCGAACGCCAGCAGCACGAGGAAGGCCTGTGTCAGCGCCGCCGTGCGGCCGAGCGACATCAGTCTGATGTCGTTACGCGATGCGCCGACGAGCGGCAACGTCCCCTGCACCAGCGCGACGGCTAGCGCGAGGATGAGCGCGAAATGTCCAAGCTCAGGAATCATGTCTTCTGGACCGCGGGCCTCCAGGCCCGCTCATGATCGTGAGGCGGACCTGGAGGCCCGCGGTCCGCATGAGCCTGACGCTCACTTCTTGTCTTTCCATTGGCCCGACTCTTTGAGCGCCTTGGCGACCTCAGGCGGCATGTAGTTCTCGTCGTGCTTGGCTAGAATCTCGCGCGCCGTGAACACGCCGTCCGGCCCGATCGAGCCCTCGGCGATCACGCCCTGCCCCTCGCGAAACAGATCGGGAAGAATCCCGCGATAGGAAACCTTCAGCGTCTTGTTCGTGTCGGTGACGATGAAGCGTACGAGCTGACCGTCCTTCTGGACGCTGCCCTGCTCGACCAGACCACCCAGCCGGAAGCGGCGGTCGGCACCGATGTTCTTCTCCGCGACCTGCGTCGGCGAATAGAAGAAGACAAGATTGTCGTTCAGCGCCGTGAGCACGAGCGCGGCCGCGACGCCGAGCGTGCCCAGAGATCCCAGCAACAACCAAAGGCGGCGGCGCTTCGGGGTCATCGACGTTTGTCCAGGCCCCGCGCAGCGAGCTCGCGTCGCACCTTCCGGTGCGCGCTGAGCGACGCGATCACCAGACCGCCCAGGATCGTGGCGGCCGCCAGATAGGCCGCAAGGATATAGGCCGCATGATTGCTCATGCCGCGGCCTCGGCATTCTCGAGGCGGCGGCGGTCGATTTCGGTCTCGGTGCGCAACAGCACCAGAAACACGAACAGGAACAGCAGCGCCACCGCCATCCAGAGTAGCGGCACCAGGATCGAATTGTGGATCGCCGGCGCATCGAGCCGCGTGATCGAGGCGGGTTGGTGCAGCGTGTTCCACCAGTCGACCGAGAACTTGATGATCGGCAGGTTGATCACGCCGATCAGCGCGAGGATCGCGGCCGCACGATCGCCGCGCTCCGGCGAATCGTAAGCGCGGCTGAGCGCGATGTGGCCGAGATAGAGGAAGAAGAGCAGCAGCATCGAGGTGAGCCGCGCGTCCCACACCCAGTAGGTGCCCCACATCGGCCGGCCCCACAGCGAGCCGGTGAGCAGGCACACCGCCGCGAAGCTCGCGCCGACCGGCGCCGCCGCGCGCGCCATCAGTGCCGCCAGCGGATGGCGCCACACCAGCAGCGAGGCGCCGAGCGCGGCCAGCATCGCGTAGCCACCCATCGACAGCCATGCCGACGGCACGTGCACGAACATGATCCGCACCGTCTTGCCCTGCTGGTAATCCTCGGGCGCCACGAAGAAGGCCATGTAGAAGCCGACCGCGATCATCAGCGCCGTCGCGAAAGCGAGGCCCGGCAGCACGCGCTGCGAGAAGCGCCGGAAACGCGCAGGATTGGCGAGAAAATGCAGGTCGGCCATCGGCCCCATCCTCCCTATTCGCCGGCTTGCCGCAAGGCTGCGGCAATCGCCCAAGGCGTCGTGGCCAGGGCGACCAATGCAAGAGCGGCGAGGATCGCGACATGTGTCACGATGCCCTCGCCCGCCGCCAGCGTTTCGATCGCGCCCGCACCAAAGATCAGCGTCGGCACGCAGAGCGGCAGCGCGAGCAGCGCCAGCAGGGCGCCGGACTTGCGCGCACCGAGCGTGAGAGCGGCCGCAAGCCCGCCGATCAACGACAAAGTGGGCGTGCCGACCAGCAGGGTCGCCCCCAGCGCCAGCAGGCTTTGACCGTCGAGGCCGAAAGCGATGCCGAGAAAGGGTGCGAGCAGGCTGAGCGGCAGGCCGGTCACGATCCAGTGAGCGAGGCATTTCGCCAGCGCCGCCAGTTCTAGCGGCCACGGCGCCAGCAGCAGGAGGTCGAGCGTGCCGTCCTCGTAGTCGGCGGCAAACAGCCGCTCCAGCGAGAGCAGCGCGGCGAACAGCGCGGCGCACCAGAGGACACCTGCCGCGATGCGAGTCAGCACATTGGTCTCGGGGCCGATGCCCAGCGGAAACAGCACCGTCGCCACGACGAAGAAGGCCAGCACGACGCCGACATCACCCGGCCGGCGCCAGACGAGACGCAGATCGCGCATCAGCAAGGCCGTGAAGCCGCTCATGCCGGCCTCTCCACCGAGGCGCCGCCGCGCAGCTCGAGCCGCTGCGCACCCTCGATGCCGAGCTCGGCATGGGTCGCGGCGATGGCGAGGCCGCCAGCCGCAAGATGCGCCTGGAGGGCCGTGCGGAACGCGGCTTGAGCCGGGGCATCGAGCGCGTTCAGCGGTTCGTCGAGCAGCCAGAGCGGCGCCTGCGAGAGGACGATGCGGGCCAGCGCGGTGCGGCGGCGCTGGCCGGCCGACAGGGTGCGCACTTCCCGTGCGGAAAGTCCGATCAGGTCGAAGGCCAGCAGCGCGCCCTCCAGCCGGTCGTCGCCCGCGCCGCCGCGCAGACGCTCGGCGACCAGGAGG
Source organism: Reyranella sp. GW821-FHT12G01 (assembly GCF_058806575.1). NCBI lineage: Bacteria > Pseudomonadati > Pseudomonadota > Alphaproteobacteria > Hyphomicrobiales > Reyranellaceae > Reyranella > Reyranella sp. GW821-FHT12G01. Next base: position 538,159 of record NZ_JBXAPV010000001.1, on the reverse strand, counting down.
TTTTCGCCGACAGTGAGGTCGCCTTTCAGCCCCTCGAGATGGCCCAGCCAGGCCAGTCGACCGCGCCAGCTCTCGGGATCCTCAGCGACGTCAGCGCCCTTCCAGGCGATCGTGCCGGCGTCGGATGGGCTCAAGCCCGCCAGGGCGCGCAGGAGAGTGGTCTTGCCGCTGCCGTTGCGCCCGGTAAGCGCCAGCAGCTCGCCTTCGCCCAGCCCGAAGGACAGGCGATCGAACACCTGCCGGCCACCGCGGCGGCAGGAGAGGCCGGTCACTTCGAGAAGCGGAGACGCCATGGGGCGCCGTCCTAGCATGCCGGCAGCAGGCAAAGAAAAAGGCCGTCATCTCGGGGGAGAGTGAGATGACGGCCTAAGCGCCTCCGAGGAGGCTAGAACGTGGCTTTGGGGGGACCACGTTCGGGGGAGATACCCAATCTAAATGGAAGCGCCGGGTGGCTGTCGCTAGGCCCAAATGGGGCAAGAGTGTGATTTCTGAGCAACAGTCGATGCGCAAGTGCAGCGACTGTTGCTCAGGGAAAAATAGATAGGGATTTCAAGAGCTTGAGGGTGTGGCAACACCCTCATTCGTTCTGGGCCGTGCCGGCTCTCGGGCCTAATTACAGGCCCTGCCGCCCGCCACGCCTAAGCGCTGCGCGCTTAGGCGTAGGGATCCGCCGCATCTCTCATACCGTCGCCCATGAACTGGTACGCGAGGATCACCAGGATCACCGGCACCACCGGCAGCATCAGCCACCAGTTCACGGCCACGACGTTGATATCCGTGGCCTCGTTCAGCAGCACGCCCCACGAGGTGATCGGCGGCCGCAGGCCGAGGCCGAGGAACGACAAGGCCGTCTCGGCCAGGATCATCGACGGGATCGACAGCGTGGCCGAGGCAATCAGGTGGCTCATGAAGCCCGGCAGCAGGTGACGGCCGATGATGCGAGCGGGCTTGGCGCCCATCATCTGGGCCGCCGCCGCGTAATCCTCCTCACGCAAGGACAGGAGCTTGGAACGGACGGCGCGCCCCAGACCCGGCCAGTCGAGCAGCGCCAGGATGATGGTGATGCCGAAGTAGACCAGCAGCGGCGACCAGGTGACGGGCAGTGCCGCCGACAGGGCCAGCCACAGGGGCAGATGCGGGAAGCTCTTGATGATCTCGGTCAGCCGCTGGACGACGCTGTCGATCCAGCCGCCGTAGTAGCCGGCCAACCCGCCGAGGATCAGGGCGAGCGCAAACGACAGGCCGATGCCGATGATACCGATGGTGAGGGAGATTCGCGCCGCGTAGACGATGCGACTGAACATGTCGCGTCCTAGTCGATCGGTGCCCAACAGGAAGACGGTGCCACCCTCGGGCGGACACATGAAATGGAAGCGCCCTTCGATCAGGCCCCAGAACTCGTAGCTTTCGCCAAGGCAGAAGAAGCGCAGCTGCTGCGGCTTGTTGGTGTCGGGGCTGTAGACGCGCTGCAGGGTCGCCGGATCGCGCTCCATCTTGAGGCCGTAGACGAACGGCCCGAGGAACGAGCCCTCGTGGAAGAGATGGACCGACTGAGGCGCGGCGAAGATGTAGCCGGAATGGCGGGTGTGCAGGTCGTAGGGCGCGATGAACTCGCTGATGAGCGTCGAGAAATACATCAGCACGAGGAAGGCCAGGGAGACGACAGCCGGCCGGTGGCGGCGGAAGCGCCACCACATGAGCTTCCACTGGCCCGCCATGTAGTAGCGTTCCTGCTCGGCGGTCAGCTTGTCGGCGACGTAGGGGTCCCACGTCTCCTTCGAGACGAAGTGCGGTGTGCGGGGCGGGGTGTTGGGTGTCGTGTCGGTCATGGCACCCTCACTTTTCCGAGCTGCCGAAGCGGATGCGCGGATCGAGCGCGGCCAGCGCCAGGTCCGAGATCAGCATGCCGACGACGGTGAGGGCCGCCACGAACAGCAGGAAGGTGGCGGCCAGATTGACGTCCTGGGTCTTGAGCGCGCTCAGCAGCATCGGGCCCGTGGTCGGCAGCGACAGCACCACCGAGACGATGACCGATCCCGAAATGACGTCGGGCAGCAGGCCGCCGATGTCGGCGACGAACGGGTTGATGGCGTGCCGCAGGGGATACTTCACCAGCAGCTTCATCGGCGGCAGGCCCTTGGCCCGGCCGGTGACGACATACTGCTTCTGCAGCTCGTCCAGCAGGTTGGCGCGCAGCCGCCGGATCATGCCGGCGGTGCCCGACATGCCGATCACGATGACCGGGATGATCAGGTGCTGCATCACCGAAACGATCTTGCCCCAGCTCAGCGGCTTGTCGATGTACTCGGGGTCCATCAGGCCGCCGATCGACAGGCCGAAATAGACCTTGCCGACATAGAGCAGCACCAGCGCCAGCAGGAAGTTCGGGATCGACAGGCCGATGAAGCCGATGAACGAGGCGACGTAGTCGCCCCATTTGTATTGATGCGTCGCGGCATAGACGCCGATCACGAAGGACACGACCCAGATGAAGATGATCGTGCAGGTCTCCATGATGATGGTGAGCACCATCCTCTCGCTGATCAGGTCGGCGACCGGCACCGTATCCTGGCAGGAAAGACCGAAGTCCCAGCGGAAGATGCCGGAGACCCAATCCAGATAGCGCAGCCACAGCGGATGATTGAGGCCGTACAGCGCGCGCAGCTCGTCGGCGCGCTGGTGCGCATCTGGATCGCCGCGCGCCAGCAGCTCCTCGATCTGCGAAGTGACGCAGTCGCCGGGCGGCAAGTCGATGATGAAATAGACGAGGGCGCTGATCACGAACAGCGTCGGGATCATCAGCAGGATGCGACGGACAATGAAGTGCAGCATGTCAGACCACCTCTCGTCCGTTAGACCGTGAGACGCGGACAAAGTGGCCGGGTTCGGCCTCGGTCCAGAGCAGCGGCGTCTTGCCGTCGTCGCGGAACGGCTCGGGCCAGACCGACGGATCGGACGCCTTGCCCTCCATCAGCGCCCCGAGATCGAGGCGGGCATCGGGATCGGGCATCGGCACCGCCGAAAGGAGTGCCTTGGTGTAGGGATGCATGGGATTGCGGAACAGTTCGCCGGCAGGCGCCAGCTCGACCAGGCGGCCGGCGCACATCACCGCGATGCGGTCGGCGATGTAATCGACCACCGCGAGATTGTGGCTGATGAAGAGGTAGGTGAGGCCAAGCTGCTTCTGCAGGTCCTTCAGCAGGTTCAGGATCTGCGCCTGGATCGACACGTCGAGCGCCGACACCGGCTCGTCGCAGATCAGCATATCGGGCCGCAACGCCAACGCGCGCGCGATGCCGATGCGCTGGCGTTGGCCGCCAGAGAAGGAGTGCGGGTAACGGCTGAGGTGGCGGCGGTCGAGGCCGACCATCTCCATCAGCTCAGCGACCATCTCGCGACGATAAGCATCGTCGCCGATCTTATGGATGACCAGCGGCTCGACCAGGATGTCGAAGACCGTCATGCGCGGGTTCAGCGAGCCGAACGGATCCTGGAAGATGAACTGCAGCTTGGTGCGGAAGCGGTTCAGCTCCTCGCCCTCGATGTTCAGCACGTCGGTCTTGCGGCCCCAATCGTCGAAGATCACGCGGCCGCCCTGTCCGGCATCGGCCGAGATGCCGCGCATCAGCATCTTGCTGAGGGTGGTCTTGCCGCAGCCCGATTCGCCCACCAGGCCGAGGCACTCGCCGCGCATGACGTCGAAGCTCACGTCGTTGACGGCGCGGACGGCGCGCGTCGTGCCGCCGCCCATCAGCTGTTCCATCAGCGTGTCGGCCTTGCGGATGCGGAAGGTCTTGGTGACGTGCCGCACCTTGAGTACCGGCGCGTCGGGATTGAAGGTCGCCGTGGGCGCCGAGACCGGCTTCTCCTTCAGCAGATGGCCGGTCGTGCCCTTGATCTCGCGGATCGGCTGCAGCCGCTCGCCGGGCTTCATGTCGAAGCGCGGCACCGCATGCAGCAGCGCCTTCAGGTAAGGATGCTGCGGATCGCGGAAGATGTCGCGCAGGTCGCCCGACTCGACGACCTTGCCGCGATACATGACGACCACGTCGTCAGCGACGTTGGCGACCACCCCGAGATCGTGGGTGATCATCAGCAGCGCCATCCCCAGTTCCTGCTGGAGATCCTTCATGAGACGCAGGATCTGGGCCTGGATGGTGACGTCGAGCGCGGTCGTGGGCTCGTCGGCGATCAGCAGTGCCGGCCGGCAGACCAGCGCCATGGCGATCATCGCGCGCTGACGGAGACCGCCCGACAGCTCGAACGGATAGGTCCTGAGTGCGCGCTTCGGGTCGGGGAAGCCGACCATGCGCAGCATGTCGGTCGTGAGCCCGTCGATCTCGGCACGGCTGAGCTTGCGGCCGCTCTTGCCGCCGAGCGGGCCGCCCGGCTGGGCGCCGTGCAACTCGACCGCTTCGCCGATCTGGTCACCCACCGTATGGAGGGCCGACAGCGAGGTCATCGGTTCCTGGAAAATGATCGAGATCTGGCCGCCGCGGATGCGCCGCATGGCCGGACCGGAACGGTCGATCTTGGCGATGTCGACGACGCCTTCGTTGACCCTCGGATCCTGGAACAGGATCGAACCGGTGGTGATCTTCGCGGTGCGCGGCAGCAGGCCCATGATCGCCTGGCTGCACACCGATTTGCCGGAGCCCGATTCGCCCACCAGGGCCACGGTGCCGCCGGGCGGGATGGAGAACGACACCTTGTCGACGGCCCGCAGCACGCCTTCGTGCACGCCGAACTCGACCGTCAGATCCTCGACTCGCAGCAGATCCTTCATGCCGTTTCTTCCTGACCCGCCACCACGATACCCATGGACCTCAAGTTCGCCTTCGTCGTGTCGCTGAGCGGCAGCCTCGTTGCCTCGACCGCCTCCGATGCCCGCGCCACGATATCGTGAAAGCCCTCGAGCGAGGAATCGACCTTCACCAGCCTGCCGCCAGTCGAACCGACGCTGAGTTGCATCCAGCCATCCGTCCGGTCGCGCTTGGTCGAAAAATAGCTGAGTTTCATCCGGTCGAGACGGCTCCATTCCACCAGCGTGCCGACCGGGCCGTCGGCGCAGAGCGTATCGGGGCCCAGCACGTAACGCGTCCGATGGCGCAATGCCGTGCGTACCAGAAAGAGCGCGAAGAGTCCGAACCCGGCGATGAAAATAGCCGCCAGCCAGACATTGACGTCGAGCAGCAGCAACGGCGCACCGCACAGCACGACACCCGTCGCCGCGCGCCAATAGTCGGCGATCAGCGTCTGCCGCGGATAGCGCAGATCAGCGGAATTCACCCGCGCCCTCCCTTGACCTGGGCATCATGGCCGAACAGCTCGCGCGCCGGACGCACTACGATGTTCTCCAGCGTCTTCATTCTTTCCCACAACGACCTTAGGAAATCCCACGCCCCCGCGTCCATCGCAAGATGATGACTAAGGATGCCGACCGGCTCGCCGCCGCCGCTGCGCGCCTGTGCGAGCGCCGAGACGAGGCTGACTAGCAGCGCTTCCTCGCCCGCAAAGGCGCGACCGCCCTTCCAGTCGATCAGATCGACGTGGGTATTGATCTGCAGCAGGCCGCGCACCGGATGGACGCGCGCACGCGGACCGAAGGTCGAGAGTCCGCGATAGCCGATTTCCGGAAGAGTCGGGATGAGCACCGGCGCAATACGGTTCCATGGCGGTACCATGACGGGCAGCGCCCGGGACCCGAACAGGCGTTCGAGCGCCATCCAGCCGGTCGCAAGCTCGCCCAGGGTGAACATGGCCGGTCGCTGGACGCCCAGTTCGATCTTCTTGTCCGGGGCAACCGCATGATTGGTGTGGGCATATCCATGCTGCAGCACGTCGACGCCCGGCGCAGCGGCGAGGCGTTCGGCCAGCGCCGGCGTCGCCTGCGCCGGCACCACCGCGAGCGCGAGCGGCGTTTTCGTATCGCCAACGATGGCGAGCAGACGATCGAGCGCGGGTCCGGCATCGATCGCATCGTCGTCGCGCCACCAGAGATCGGCCGTGCGACCGGCATCGCGCCAGCGCGCGGCCTCGTCGGCGAGAGCCTGCCAGCCGCTCATGGCGACACCATCTGCTTCAGGGCGGCGACGGTCGCCGCGGCGCCTTTCGCATCGACCGGCGGGAAGCTGCGTATCGAAGGGCCGGCCCACGCCCTGGCGATGGCCGCTGCGAGGTTGGCCGGCGTCAGCTCGTCGGGCGCGATCGACGCCACCATGCCGCGCTCGACCAGGACGCGGGCACGATCGGCCTGTTCGGTCTCCCGCGCGGTGCCGAATGGCACCAGCACGGCACGATCGCCATGGCAGAGCGTCTCGACCACGGTGTTGTATCCCGCCTGCGAGATCGACAGCGCCGCGTTGCGCAGGAGCGACGGGAAGTCGGCGCGCACCGCTTCGACGATGATGTCCGGACCAGCCGACGCGGCAAGCGCCGCACGTTCGGCGTCCGGCATGTTCGGCCCGACCAGCAAACGCCATCTGCGGTCGGCCAGCGCGGTCAACGGCCGAGCGGCGATGGCGGCCTGCAGCAACGGCGCACCGACGGCGCCGCCGCCGGCCGACACGATCACTTCGCCCTTGCCGACATTGACGTCGGAGACGTCCGCGTCCGAATCCGAGACGTAGCCCGTATAGAGCGCCCGCGCCTGGATATCGGCCCAACCGGGGAAGCTGTCGCCGAGCTGCACCAGGGCCGGATCGGCATGGACCAGCACGGCGTCGAAGGCCTCGAAGGTCTGGATCATCTCGTCGACCCGGGCCGGCGAGGCGGTGCGACGCAACACGTCGCGGATCGACGAGACGATCCACGGCGCCGGCTCCCTGTCCTGCGCCGCGTCGAGCAGGGGCATCAACTCGAAGCGAAGTTGCGTGCGGCCGAACGGGAACTGTTCGGTGAGGAGAATGTCGGGTTGCTCGGCTTCGAACAGGTCGAGCAGTTGCCGCGTGCGCGCCGCACGATAGGCTTCATCGACTGGCGTGCCATCGAGCAGCGCCAATTCCTTCAATCGCGCATCGGCCGCGCGCAGCGGCGGCAGTTGATGGAGACGCGCCCTTCCCAGCGCCAGCCCGTCGACCGGCGCGCCGCCCGAGACCAGCAACACGTCGAAGCCGCCCGTCGCCAGCGCGCGCGCCAGCGTGGCGGCGCGGCGAAGATGGCCGATGCCCAGCAGGTGTTGCACGTAGAAGAAGACGCGCGCGGTCATGATGTCATCGGCACGTTCAGCCGTTCGATCGCGATGCGGCCCTCGTCGTGGGCCACGAAGAAATGCGCGCAGGTCCAGTCGAGCTTGTGCGGCGGACGGCCCAGCATGTTCCATCCGGTCGCCAGCGCCAGCAGGGCGCGGATCGCGGCCTTGTGCGACACGGCGACCACCGGCTCGGTGAGCGTCGAACTCCACTGCGAGAGGCGGGCCATCGCCATGCGCGGCGACTCCCCGCCCGGCGGATGGAAGTCGAGCCCGGCCGCTTCCGCCGCCACGAACTGCTCACCGCCGGTGGCGCGCAATTCCTTGACGGTAAATCCTTCCCAGATGCCGAAACTCATCTCGCGCAGGCGGGAGTCGAGGGTCACCGGCATCGCGGGCTGCAGCAATTCGGCGGTGCGGCGCGCGCGTTGCAGCGGACTGCAAATCCTCTTCCAGCCATCGGCCGGCGGCGGCAGACGCCAGCGCGCCGCAGCGGCCTCGCCCTCGGCGCTGAGACGGGTATCGGTCAGGCCCTGCAGCCGGCCTTCGCCATTCCACACGGTGGGGGCATGCCGCACGAGGGCAAACGGTACGGCTCTCATTGCCGCAAGGTCGCCAGGGCAGCAGCAAGCGCATGCGCGGCCGCGCGTTCGTCGTGATGGGCGGCCACGCGTGCTGCCGCCGCCTCGCCAAGCCGCGCGCGTTCGGCCGGATCGTCCAGCAGGCGCGTCACGGCCGCGGCGAACGCTGCCGCGTCGCCGATCGGAGCCAAAAGGCCGCTGATGCCGTCGGCCACGACCGCGGGCACGCCGCCGGTGCGGCCGGCAACCACGGGCAAGCCAGTCGCCTGGGCTTCGAGGAAGGCCATGCCGTAGGCTTCGTTGATCGCGGGCCAAAGGTAAAGGTCCGCCGATGCGTAGAGCGCGGGAAGATCGGTATGCGGCACGGCGCCGGCAAAACGCACGCGCGAGCCGAACGGCGCCATCAGCGCCTCGATCTCAGGCCGCGCGGGACCGTCGCCCACCAGCAGTGCCCGCCAGTCCTTGTCCTTCATCAGGGCGAAGGCGCGGGCGAGTACACGATAGGAGTCGAGCTTGTCGCGCGTGCGCATCATGCCGACGCTCAGCAACAGCGGCGGCCCGGCGGGATCGCGCCTCGGCGGGACCTCGAAGGGTTCTATGTCGATGAACGGCGGCAGCCAGACCTGGCGTGCGCCGGGACGCAGCCGCGCCTTCACGCCGGCAACGTCGCGCGGATTGACCGTCAGCACGAGGTCGACGGCCTCCAGCGCCCGCTCGACGGCGCGATGGCCGAGGCGGGTCGGCCCTTGCGCGCGGCACGGCGCATGCGAGGCCTCGGCGATCACGTAGGGAATGCCCAGCGCGCGCGTCACCACGGGCCCGAGCCAGTCGGGTTTGCGGTAGTAGCAGTGATAGGTGAACCAGAGATCGAAGCGCTCCGGATGATGCGCCGGCAGCGCCCGCCAGCGGGCGATCAACCGCCTGGCCTGCTCCCGCGCCCGACGTTCCAACGCGAGATGAGTGTCGACGGGAGGCGGTCCCGGCGCGACGCGACTGGCGGCCGGCATCACGACCCGGTGCCCGAGACGTTCGAGCAGGCGCTTCAAACCTCGCGCCATTTCGCGATCGCCGGACGGCACGGCGCTGTCGGGCGGCTTCAGCGGCGTGTGCAGCAGCACGCGCATGGCCTACTCCGCGGCGCGCGCGGTTGTCGTGTCCTCGAGGCGCCGGCCCTGCAGCGCCGACGCGATCCATTCGACGCCGGCCTCGTAGGAGAAGCGCGTGCGCACCACCTCGCCGGCCCGCTCCGCCAGACGGCGGCGCAAGGCGGGATCGGCGATCATGCGGCCGAGTGCGATGCCCAGTTCGCGCGGCGCGGCCGGCGGCACGAGCAGGCCGGTCTCGCCGTCCTCGATGAACTCGCCGATGGCGGCTGCCTGCGTCGAGACGAGAGGCAGGCCCTGGTGCGCGGCTTCCATCAGCACGTTGGGCAAACCATCCTGGTCGCCGTCGGCCGCTTTCTTGCTCGCCAGAACGAACAGATCGGCGCTGGCGAGTGCCGCAAACACCGCCTTCTGCGGCTGGCCGCCATGCCACACGCAGCGATCGGCGATGCCGAGCGCCGCGGCCTGCGCCTTCAAGGTATCCGAGAGACTGCCCGCGCCGACATGCTCGAAGCGCCAATGCAGATGAGCCGGCAGCGCCGCCAAGGCGTTCAGAAGATCGTCGTAGCCCTTCTTCTCGACCTTGCGGCCGACCGACAGGATCACGACGGGATCGGCCGGGTCCGAACCGTCGCGCGGCGGGCGCGGCGGCGGCGGCGGCGGCGGCAGATGGGCGAAGTCGAGCCCGTGATAGACGAGGCGCAGCTTGCGCGGATCGGGCGCCAGCTCTTTCAGCCGTTGCAATCCAACATTGGTGCAGGTCACCAGCCAGGCGCAGTCCGAGAGCTTCTCGCTCACGTCCCACGGCTCACTGGTCCAGATATCCTTGGCATGCGCCGACACGCTCCACGGCAGGCCACGCAGCGTGGCGGCGTAACGCGTCACCGAGGCGGGCGTGTGCAGGAAGTGCGCGTAGAGCCGCTCGATCGTGGGCGGCAGTTCGGCGGCCAGCACCAGCGCCTGGCCCCAGCGCCGGACGCGATTGGAGGTGCGATCCCTCTGGAAGTCGGCGAGGAACTTGGCGCGTGCAGCGGCATAGCCCGGCAGGCGGCGCGCCTTGAGCCAGGCCGAGAAGACGCGACCCGGCTCGTCCTTCAGATACTCCGGCAGATAGACGACGCGACCGCGCACGCGATCGTGCACGGGATGGCGCGCCTTGTCGGTCGGGCGGCGCATCGACCATAGTTCCAGCACGACGCCGCGCGCCTCGAGCCCCGCGATCTCCTGGGCAATGAAGGTCTCGGAGAGGCGCGGCCAGCCCTTCAGGATGACCGCGACACGCGCGCTGCCTGCTTCCACGCCGGACGTTTGCGACATCAGGATCCGAGAATCAGGTCCGGACGCGGCCCGGCACGATCACCGAGTCCGCCGACGCGAGTTCACCGCCGGTGTCCGCGACGTCGAGCGACGCAGGGCCCCGGTGCGGATGGGAAAGCTGCTTGGACACGAGGCGCCAGACACTGCCCAGGCCATCGAGCAGGCCGGGCACCACGACGTCGCTGGGCAGTCCCTGCTGCGGCAGGTGCCGCAATGCCGTGGCCATCGCCTGCGGGTCGAGGCCGCGGGCGGGATCGAGCATCTCGATCAGGCCGATGTTGCGCGCCGCGCGGGCGCGGATGAACTGTTCCAGCCGCGGATGAGTACGCGGCACGATGATGGCCCGCTTGTCGAACGACAGGATCTCGCAGAACGTGTTGTAGCCGCCCATGGCGACGACGCCGGCGGCCCGCTTCATCAGCGCGCCGAGATTGTTGGTGAAGGTCAGCGTGCGGATGTTGGGGAACTTCGCCGCGCGCTCCTTGAAGGCTTCGCGCGCCGCGGCCGGCATGAACGGACCGAACACGATGACCGCGCCATAGGGAATGTTCTGGTCGGTCTCGTAGGCGGCCAGCACCCAGTCGACCAGCTCGACGCCGTCGCCGCCGCCACCCGGAGTCACCAGGATGAAGGGACCGTCGATCTCCTCCATCTCGTGCGGCACGTCGCCGTGCAGCGGCAGTTCACGCCGCAGATAGCCGGTGTAAACCATCTTGTGGCGCACCGACGGCGGTACGTCGATGCCGGTCAGCGGCTTGTTGATCTGCGGCAGGCCATAGACCCAGATCTCGTCATAGAGGTCGCGCAACGCCGGCACGACGTTCTTGCGTTCCCATTCCTTGGCGAGCTGGGCGGGATCGTCCATCACGTCGCGCAGGCCGAGCACCAGCGGCGTGCCGCGCTCCTTCAGCAGACGCAGCGCGGGACCGACCTCGCCGCGCAGGCCGAGCGGCTCCTTGTCGACGATGAAGAGATCGGGCCGGTAGATGTCGGCCGTGTCGCGGATGATGCGGGTGCGCATCTCGAGCGTGTGCTCGACGTTCATGCGCAGGTTGGCCGAGTCGTATTCGCCAGTGTCGATCATCTTCACGACGCCGGGGATACGCACGAAGTCGACGCCGGAGCGGAACTCGTAGGACCCGACGACCGGCGAGCCGGACAGGATGAGCACCGACACATCCTTGTCGGCCTCGACGATGGCATTGGCGATGGTGCGGCAGCGACTCACGTGGCCGAGGCCGAAGGAGTCATGGCTGTAGATAAGCACGCGCTTGGACCGGGTGCTGGCGAGCATTGGCCTCTCCCTCGCCGAAGCGGCTACTGCCCCGACCGGTGAACGACGGGCCGACTATGCCACAAGCCAGGGATGCCGCGAACCCCCCGGCGGGACCGCGACAATTTGGAAATATCGAATGTAATCAAGGCACTGATCGCCTATAGGGAAGTCAGGATCGCGGTGACGCAGGATTCATGGAACGCAGCCTCTTCTCCTATATCTGGCGGCACAGCCGGCCTGAACAGGTCGTGATCCTTCTGCTGGTGGTCCTCGCCCAGGTTTTCTACTTCATGTCGTTGACGGTGCCGAAGTCGGTCATCAACAACGGCATCCAGGGCAACGCGTTCAAGAACACCAAGACGATCCCGTTCCTGGTCTGGGAACTCGACCTGACGGCCATCTTCCCGGGCAAGGTCATCCGCTTCTTCGACGGATTCCAGGTCGACCAGCTCCAGTACCTCGTGGTCATGAGCTTCGTCTTCCTGGGTGCAGTCGTTGTGAATGGTCTGTTCAAGAAGACGATCAATACCCAGAAGGGCCGCATGGGCGAGCGCATGCTGCGCCGCATCCGCTACGAGCTCTACGATCGCATCCTGCGCTTCCCGCCGGCCCATTTCCGCAAGGTCAAGCAGGCCGAACTGGCCACCATGGTGAAGGACGAGGTCGAGCCGCTCGGCGGCTTCATCGGCGATGCATTCGTACAGCCGATGTTCCTGGGCGGCCAGGCGCTGACGGCCATCATCTTCATCATGATGCAGAACTGGCTGCTCGGGATCATCGTGATCGTGCTGCTGGCGGTGCAGATGGCGATCATCCCGCGCCTCAGGAAGCCAGTGCTGGCACTGGGCCGGCAGCGTCAGATTTCGGCCCGCCAGCTCGCCGGCCGCATCGCCGAAACGGCCGACGGCGTGCACGAGATCCATATCCATGGCGCGGCCAACTACGAGCGCGCCGACATCTCCGAGCGGTTGGGCAAGATCTTCAAGATCCGCTTCGACCTCTACCAGAAGAAGTTCGTCGCCAAGTTCTGGAACAACATCCTGTCGCAGGCGACGCCCTTCGCGATCTACCTGGTGGGCGGCTACTTCGCGATCACCGGCCAGATGGACGTCGGCGCCGTGGTCGGCGTGCTGCTCGCCTACAAGGACCTGCCCTCGCCGATCAAGGAGCTGATCGACTGGGACCAGCAGCGCCAGGACGTGCAGATCAAGTACGAGCAGGTGATCGATCAGTTCCAGCCCGAGGGCATGATGCCGCCGGAACTGCAGGTGATTCCCGACGGGCCGCCACCGCCGCTGGGCAAGGAGCTGGCGCTGGCCGGCGTCGTCGTGTCCGAAGACGGCCGCGTAAAGCAGCTCGACAGCGTCTCGCTCACTTTGCAGACCATCAGCCGCGTGGCGGTGATCGGCGGGTCCGGCTCGGGCAAGGATGTACTGGGCCATGTGCTGGCCCGTCAGGTACTGCCGGCCAGCGGCTCGATCCGCGTCGACGGCCAGGACTTCTTCCAGATCCCGGAATACGTGATCGGCGCGCGTCTGGCCTATGTCGGCCAGGACACCTACCTCTTCCCACTGTCGGTCCGCGACAATCTGCTGTTCGGTCTGAAGCTGCGGCCCGTCTCGCCTGCCGTCTACGACGAGGCCACCAAAGCGATCCGCGATACCTTCTGGAAGGAATCGGAGCGTGCCGGCAACCCGCCCTTCGATCCCAATGCCGACTGGGTCGACTACGAGCTGGCCGGCGCCACCGGCCCGGTCGACCTGCTGCCCTGCATGGTGCGGGTGCTGAAGCAGGTTGAACTCGACGAAGACATCTATTCGCTGGGCCTGCGCGGCACTGTCGATTCCAAGCTGCGCCCCGACCTTGCTGAAAAGATCCTGAAGGCCCGCCATACGCTGCACGAGCACCTGCAGGACGGCACCTACGCCGGACTGGTCGAGCCCTTCAACAACGACCACTACAACAAGAACCTGTCGGTTGCGGAGAACCTGCTGTTCGGCACGGCGCTGGGCAAGCAATTCGACGGCGACAACCTCGCGGCCGATCCCTACGTGAAGTCGGTGCTGCAGAAGACCGGGCTCGACATCGACCTGCAACGGATGGGCCTCACCATCGCCGAGACCATGGTCGAACTGTTCTCCGGCCTGTCGCCCGACAATCCGTTGTTCGAGCAGTACAGCTTCATCTCGGCCGACGAGCTGCCCAACGTCCGGCTGCTGCTGCAGCGCCTCGGCGGCAAGGGCATCGAGGCGGTGCCCGAGGCCGACCGCATCCGCCTGATGACCCTGCCGTTCCGCTACATCGAGGCCCGCCATCGCCTGGGCCTGATCGATGCAGCCATGGAGGAGCGCATCCTGGGCGCCCGCCGTGCCTTCGCCGAAGGCCTGCCGGCCAACCTGCGCGACGCCGTCGAGTTCTACGATTTCGAGCGCTACAACAGCGCCGCCACCCTGCAGGACAACATCCTGTTCGGCCGCCTGGTCTACGGCCAGGCGCAGGCCGGCGAACGCATCGGCACCCTGATCGCCCAGGTGTTCGACGAGCTCGGGCTGCGCGACTCGGTCATCGAAGTCGGCCTGGAGTACAATGTCGGCGTCGGCGGTAAGAGACTACCGGCGAGCCAGCGCCAGAAGCTCGGCATCGCGCGCGCATTGATCAAGCGGCCGCAGCTAATGGTCGTCAACGAAGCGGTCGCCATGTTCGACAGCCGCACGCAGGACCGGATCCGCGACAACATCCTGGCCATGGCGTCGGAAGAGAACAAAGGCGTGTTCTGGATCGCCAATCGGCCCAACCAGGCGGAGCCGTTCGAGCAGATCGTCGTTATGCAGGGTGGCCGCGTGGTCGCCCAGGGATCGCCGCCGGATCTGGCGGCAAAAGGCGGGCTCTATACCGAGCTGATGGCGTCGGCGTAGGCACATCGAGGAGCACACCATGAACCTCAACGAAGAAGTAGAGCTTCTGAAAGGCGTGCCGATCTTCTCGAAGGTCGAGCAGGCGAGGCTGAAACTCCTGGCCTTCACCAGCGAGAGGGTGAACTTCGGCGTCGGTCAGGAAGTCTGCCACCAGGGCGATCCCGGCGACACGATGTACGTGATCCTGGGCGGTGCGGCCGACGTGCTGATCGACACGCCGAACGGCCAGATCGCCGTCGCGGAGATGAAGCCCAACAGCTTCTTCGGCGAGATCGCCATCCTGTGCGACGTGCCGCGCACCGCGACCATCAAGGCCAAGGAGCCGCTCGCCACGCTCAAGATCACCAAGGACATGTTCTATCGCCTGGTCGCGGAGTTCCCCGAGATGGCGATCGAGATCATGCGTGAGCTGGCGCATCGCCTCGAGGACACCAACCAGAAGCTGCGCGCCGCCACCAAGGCCGCCTGAGCATTCAAAGAGTCATCGCATCGTCATGAGTCGTCTCGACAGTTTCATCGCGCGCATGCAGGCGCAGCGCGACTGCCTGAATTTTCTCAAGCCTCTGGTCGATGCCGTGCCGGGCGCCCTGCTCGAAGTGGGCCTGGGCAACGGTCGCACCTACGACCACCTGCGCGAGCTCTTTCCCGGCCGCGACATCTACGTGTTCGAGCGCAAGGTCGCCGCCCATCCCGACTGCATCCCGTCCGACGACCGGCTGTTCCTCGGCGATGCGGACAAGACGATCCCTGAAGCGGCGCAAAAACTCGGCGCAACGGCCGCGCTGATCCACACCGATCTCGGCACCGGCGATCACGAAGCGAACGTGGCAATGGGCAAGTGGCTCGGTCCGGCCCTCGACAGGCTGGCCGTGTCGGGCGGCTACGTGCTCGCCAACCAGACGCTCGAGGTCGCGCGCTGGCAGCTTTTGCCCGAGCCTCCGGGTGTCCCGAAGGATCGGTACTTTCTTTATCGCGTGCGTTAGCGACCGAAGAGCTGAACCAGCGCCAGCAGGACGATCGCGCCGACCACCGAACCGATGAACCCAGCCGGCCGACCGGCGCGGTAGAGGCCGAGCGCCTGGCCGCCATAGGTCGCGATCACCGAGCCCGCGACACCGATCAGGACGGTGATCCAGAAGCCCTGGATTTGCACGCCGGGACCGATCCAGCGGGCCAGCAGGCCCACGACGAAGCCGATCAGGATCGTGAAGATGATTTGCAGCATGGCGGGCTCCCCCCAGACTTCACACTAGACCTCGAACGTCGCCGACACCGGCACATGGTCCGACGCTTTTTCCCAGTCGCGCAGGTCGACGTCGATGTGGTGGCTGCGGATCGCGCCGGCAAGGGCGGGACTCGCCAGGATATGGTCGAGCCGGCGGCCGCGGTTGGAGACGCGCCAGTCGTTGTTGCGATAGCTCCACCAGGAATAGAGCTTCTGATCCTCCGGCACGAACTTGCGCGGCACGTCGATCCAGTCGAGCGAGGCCTGCAGCTTGCCGAACAGTTCCACCTCTATGGGTGTGTGCGAGACGATCTTCAGGAGCTGCTTGTGGCTCCAGACATCGTGCTCCAGCGGCGCCACGTTGAGGTCGCCCACGGTGATGCGGCGCAGGCCCTTGCGGGCGCGCTGGCCGGGCTTGCGCTCGGCATACCAGGCCGCCATCTCGCGATAGAAATCGAGCTTGTGCGCGAACTTCACGTTGAGGTCGGGGTCGGGAATGTCGCCGCCGGCGGGAATGTAGAGATTGTCGAGCAGGATCGGGTCGCCACCGACATCGAGCGCGACCTCGACGTGCCGGCAATCCTCCTTGCCGCAGCGGTGATGGATGTTGCCGGCGGCGAACGGCACCTTGGAGAGGATCGCCACGCCGTTATAGGCCTTCATGCCCTGCACGAAGCGGTGGGTGTAGCCCATCCGCTCGAAGGCCTCGTGCGGGAAGAATTCGTCCGGGCACTTGGTCTCCTGGAGGCACAGCACATCGGGCTGGCGCAACTTCAGGTACCGTTCAACGTTTCCGATCCGCAGCCGGACCGAGTTTATGTTCCAGGTCGCAATGGTGAGACTCATCGCCGGGCATTATAGACGATCCGCAGACGTTCTCGCCGGGAACATCGCGATCAGGGAGACCTAAGCCATGCAGATGGATGGCGACCAGAGCAGCAACGTCGAGGATCGCCGCAGCGAAGGCGGTGGATTCGGCGGCGGTGGCGGCGGATTTGGCGGCGGCGGCTTTCCCATCCCGATGGGCGGAGGGGGAGGTGGCCTGTTCAAGGGCGGTTTCGGCCTGGTCGCCTTCGTCGTCATCGCCATGATCATGGGCGCCGATCCTGGCGCCATCCTGAGCGACATTGCGGGCGGGGGCGGCACCTCGAGCTACGCGCCGGCGCCGCCCTCTTCCTCGGCCAGCCGCACACCGGGCACGCAGGCGCCGGCCGGCGACGCCGAGACCCAGTTCGTCTCGCGTGTCCTGAAGAGCACCGAGGATGTCTGGCACGAAATCTTCCAGGGCATGGGCCGCCAGTATCGCGACCCCAAGCTGGTGCTGTTCCGCGACGCCACCCGCACCGAATGCGGTGTCGGACAGGCGGCGATGGGGCCGTTCTATTGTCCGGCCGATCAACGGGTCTATCTCGACCTCGGCTTCTTCGACGAGCTGGCGCGCCGCTTCCGCGCGCCCGGCCAGTTTCCGCAGGCCTATGTGATCGCCCACGAGGTCGGCCATCACGTGCAGAACCAGCTCGGCATCTCGGCCAAGGTCCAGCAGATGCGCGAGAGCATGAGCAAGCGCGACGGCAACGCGCTATCCGTGCGCACCGAACTCCAGGCCGACTGCTTCGCCGGCGTCTGGGCCAATCGCGCCGACAAGCAGCGCGGCGGCAAGATGATCGACGACAAGGACGTCGATCAGGCGCTGGCCGCCGCCAGCGCGATCGGCGACGACGCCCTACAGAAGCAGAGCCAGGGCCGCGTCGTGCCCGACAGCTTTACGCACGGCACCAGTGCGCAACGCGCGCGCTGGTTCCGCAAGGGCTTGGACAGCGGCGATCCGCGTCAGTGCGATACGTTCCGCGCTCAACAACTCTAACGGACCGCGGGTCTCCTCAGCGCGGGGGTTACCCCGCGCGAACCCGCAGTCATGAGCGGGCCCGCGGTCCGGATGAATTAAACCAGCACGCAGGTGACGGTGCCGCAGCCGTCGACGAAGCCCGACAGCGTGTCGCCCTTCACCACCGCAGCCACGCCGTCGGGCGTGCCGGTGTAGATCAGGTCGCCGGCAGCGAGTTCGACCAGGCCCGACAGGTAGGAAATCGTCTCCGGCACGCTCCAGATCAGCGCGTTGAGGTCCGACTTCTGGCGGGTCTTGCCGTTCACATCGAGCTGGATCGTGCCCTTGGCGGGGTGGCCGATCTTGGCGGCCGGATAGATCTCGCCGATAGGCGCGGACTGGTCGAAGCCCTTGCCCATGTCCCACGGGCGGCCCATGTCCTTGGCCTGGTTCTGGAGATCGCGGCGCGTCATGTCGAGACCGACACCGTAGCCGTAGACATGCTCCAGCGCCTTCTCGACGGGGATGTTCGCACCGCCCGACTTCATCGCCACGACCAGCTCCATCTCATGGTGCAGATTTTTGGTGGCCGGCGGATAGGCAACCTTGGTCGGGTTCTTCGGGTCGGCGCAGATGACGATCGCGTCGGCCGGCTTGGTAAAGAAGAACGGCGGCTCGCGGTCGGGATCGTGTCCCATCTCGCGGGCATGGGCGGCGTAATTGCGGCCGACGCAGAAGATGCGGCGGACGGGAAACAGATCGCCGGTTCCGTGGACCGGCACGCCGACGGTGGCCGGCGGCGTTACGACATAAGCCATCGCTTTCTCCCTCAAGAGCGTGCCTTTATGAAGGTCACCGGAGTGCTGGGCAATGACCGACGAAAATGTCCTGATCGTGCAGGCCGATACGGCCGAAACCTCGCTGGGCTGGGCCGCCCTGGGCGAGCGGCGCTGGCGCTGCACCGTGGGTGCAGGCGGGATCCGCGAAGACAAGGTCGAGGGCGATTCCGCCACGCCGGTCGGCGAATTCCCGTTGCGCCGCATCTATTTCCGCAACGACCGGCTGGTCCTGCCCAAGGTCAATCTGCCAGCCCGGCCGATCAACGAGCATGACGGCTGGTGCGACGACCCGCGCTCGCCCACCTACAACCGGCTGGTCAGCATCCCCAACGAGTGGAGCCACGAGAAGATGTGGCGCGAGGACGGGCTCTACGATCTCGTCGTCGTGGTCGGCTACAACGATGATCCGCCGGAAGGCGAATGGGGCAGCGCCATCTTCCTCCACGTCGCGCGCGACGATTACGCCGGCACCCAGGGCTGCGTCGCCTTTGCGCGCAACGATCTTCTGGAGCTTCTGCCGCTGCTGAGCCGCGAAACCCGGCTGCGAATCCTCTCACATGCCGCCAATGAAGAGGCGGTGCCGCGTTCGGAGGAAGACGAGCGCATCAAGCAGTTCGAGGACTTCGACGAGAAGGACTGGTAGGTGCCCGATGGGGTTCGCTTATCCGACCATCCGCCCAATCGTGCGCGCGGTGTAGTCGACCAGCGGGATGATGCGCGCGTAGTTGAGGCGGGTCGGACCGATCACGCCGATGGCACCCAGGATGCGCTCCTGCGAATCGCGGAATGGCGCCACCACCATCGAGCAGCCGGTGTTGGCGAACAGCGGATTGTCGGCGCCGATGAAGATCTGCACGCCCGACGCGGTGTTGGCGAGTTCGAGCAGGCGCACGAAGCTCTCACCGCGCTCCAGCGCATCGAACAGGATGCGCACGCGTTCCAGATCCTCGATCGCCGTGATGTCTTCAAGCAGGCGCGCCTGGCCACGCACGATCAGCGAGCCGGCGCCATTCGGTTCACCGGACCACGTCGCAAGACCCGATTCGATCACCCGCGCCGTGAGGTCGTTCAGCTCCGCGCGCTTCAGCTTGATGTCTTCGAGGATCAGCCGGCGTGCTTCGTCGAAGGTGCGCCCGCTCAGCCGCGCATTGAGATAGTTGCTGGCCTCGGTCAGCGCCGACGGCGGCATGCCGAGCGGCGTGTCGATCACGCGGTTCTCGACATGGCCCGAATGCGTGACCGTGACGACCAGCGCGCGGCCGGGGCCGAGATTGACGAATTCGATGTGCTTCAGTGGCTGTTCCGTCTTGGGCGCCATCACCAGGCCGGCGCAACGCGACAAGCCCGACAGCATTGCGGTTGCCTGCTCCAGCGCCTCGGTGACGCTGCGGCCCGACGTGGCGCAGCGCGCCTCGATCGATTCGCGCTCCTCTTCGGAGACGTTGCCGACCTCGAGCAGGCCGTTCACGAACAGTTTTAGCCCAGCGTCGGTCGGCAGGCGGCCGGCCGAGGTGTGTGGTGCGTAGAGAAGGCCCGCGTCTTGAAGATCGGCCATGATGTTTCGAATGGTGGCCGGCGACAGGGTCTCGGTGAGCTTGCGAGTCAGCGCCCGGGAGCCCACCGGCTCGCCCGTCTCGACATAACCTTCCACGACGTGGCGCAGCACTTCGCGTGCACGTTCGTTCAGTTCCGCCACGGAGGCAGCCTGGCGTTGTCCGGTCGGGGAATCGGCAAGGGCGCCCCCGGGAATGCCGATGCGGTGGATCGCCATGGAAAAAATGTAGGTAGTGCGGGCAGCAGGGTCAATGAAGCCGGCGCGCCAATCGGCGGCAAACCACCGGATGGCGGCTGGATTCGCCGTCTGCCGGGGGGTACACACCGGCCGCCCACCCCTCAGGAGAAACCCATGCGCCCATCAGGCCGCGCCCCCGACCAGCTTCGCCCGGTTTCCCTAGAACCCGGCTTTTCCCGTCACGCCGAGGGGTCGTGCCTGGTCAAATTCGGCGACACGCATGTCCTTTGCACCGCCTCGATCGACGAGAAGGTGCCGCCGTGGATGCGCAACAGCGGCAAGGGCTGGGTGACGGCCGAATACGGCATGCTGCCGCGCTCGACCCATACCCGCACGGACCGTGAGGCCGCGCGCGGAAAGCAATCGGGCCGCACCCAGGAGATCCAGCGCCTGATCGGCCGCTCTCTGCGCGCCGTCGTGAACCTGCAGGCCATGGGCGAACGCCAGATCAACATCGACTGCGACGTGCTGCAGGCCGACGGCGGCACCCGCACCGCCAGCATCACCGGCTCGTGGGTGGCGCTGCACTTCGCCTTCGAGCGCCTGATCAAGGACGGCAAGCTGGCCGCGAACCCGCTGACCGGCACGGTCGCCGCGGTGTCGTGCGGCCTGTGGGAAGGCACCGCCGTTCTCGACCTCGATTACCCCGAGGATTCCAAGGCCGAGGCCGATGCCAATTTCGTGCTGACCGGTGCGGGCGGCATCGTCGAGGTGCAGGGCACGGCCGAGAAGGATCCGTTCAGCGAGGCGCAGTTCCTCGAGCTGCTCGCTCTCGCCAAGAAGGGCATCGGCGAACTGGTGGTCCTGCAGAAGCAGGCGATCGGGAAGAACTGATGGCGCGGCGCTTCGTTCTGCCAAAGCTCGTTGTGGCGACCCACAATCGCGGCAAGGCGGGCGAGATCCGCACCATGCTGGCGCCGTTCGGCGTCGAGATCGTCTCGGCGGGCGAGCTTGGCCTGCCGTCGCCCGACGAGACCGGCACCACCTTCGAGGACAATGCCACGCTGAAGGCGCTGGCAGCCGTGCGGGGAAGCGGTCTTCCTTCGCTGGCCGACGATTCCGGCCTCAGCGTACACGCCCTCGATCATCAGCCCGGCGTCTACACCGCCGACTGGGAAGGGCCGGCGCGCGACGCAATGGTCGGCATGCGCCGCATCCAGGACGAGCTGGCGGCGCGCCACGTCGTGAAGACCGATGCAGCGCGGGTTGCGACCTTCCATTGCGTGCTGGCGCTGGCCTGGCCCGACGAGCATGTCGAGCTGTTCCACGGCACACTTGACGGCGCCATCGTCTGGCCGCCGCGCGGCACCGGTGGCCACGGCTACGATCCCTGCTTCCAACCGGTCGGCGATACGCGCACGACGGCGGAGATGTCGGACGCGGAGAAGAACGCCATCAGCCATCGCGGTCGCGCCTTCCGGATGATGGTCGAGGCCTGCTTCGGATGAGCGCGGCGCCACTGGGCGTTTATGTCCATTGGCCCTTCTGCAAGTCGAAGTGCCCTTACTGCGATTTCAACAGCCATGTTCGCGAGGGCGTCGAACAGGCGCGCTGGCGGGCGGCGCTGCTGCGCGAACTGGAGCATGGCGCGCGCGAGGCACCGGACCGGCGGGTCGAGACGATGTTCTTCGGGGGCGGCACGCCGTCGCTGATGGAACCCGAGACCGTCGCCGCGCTGATCGCCCGCACCAAAGAGCTTTGGGACAGCGCGCCCGAGATCGAGATCACGCTCGAAGCCAACCCGACCTCGGTCGAGGCCAGCCGCTTCGCCGCGCTTGCTCAAGCCGGCGTCAACCGGGTGTCGCTGGGCGTCCAGGCGCTTGACGCGGCGTCGCTGAAATTTCTCGGCCGCGAGCATTCGCGCGACGAGGCGCTCGACGCGCTCGCCACCGCGCGCCGCCACTTCTCACGCCATTCCTTCGACCTGATCTATGCCCGGCCTGGCCAGACGCCGGAGGCCTGGGCCGAGGAGCTGGAACGTGCGCTGGCGCTGGCCGGCGAACACCTGTCGCTCTACCAGCTCACCATCGAGCGCGGGACGCGCTTCTTCACCGAGCACGCGCGCGGCAACTTCGTGCTGCCGGACGAGGAAGCCTCCGCCGCCATGTTCGAGCAAACCCAGGCGCGGCTCGACCGGGCAGGCATGCCGGCCTACGAGATTTCCAACCATGCGCGGCCGGGGGCTGCCTGCCGCCATAATTTGATCTATTGGCGGTATCAGGATTACGTCGGCATCGGGCCGGGCGCCCATGGACGCTTCGCCGAAGGGACCGCCAAACGGGCGACCCGTCGGTCGAGCGGACCGGAAGCCTGGCTGGAAGCCGTCGAACGGACGGGCCACGGCACGACGGAAACGTCGACCGTCGAAGGACAGGATCTGGTGGAGGAGGCGTTGATGATGGGACTGAGGCTGGCCGACGGCATCGACCGCGCCACCTTTGCGTCCGTCACCGGCGCCGACCCGGTCGAGGCAATCGACGAAGCGCGGCTCGCACCGCTGGTTCGCGCCGGCTTCCTCGAAGTCGACGCCACGCATCTGCGCGCCACGCCGGAAGGCCGACAGCGGCTCAACGCGTTGCTGGAGCGGCTGATCGCATGAGGCTTCTGGTCGCTCTCCTGGCTCTGGTCGCGATAACGGGCGCCGCCTCGGCGCAGCAGCAGACGCAACCACCGCCGAAGCCACCGGCCAAACCCGCCGCACCGGCCGCGAAGCCTGCCGCGGCGCCGGCCGCCAAGCCCGGACCGAAATCGCCGTTCACGCCGGCGGCCTTCAAGATCACCATCGCCACCGAGGCGGCCTTCCCGCCCTTCAACTATCTCGATCGCAAGGGCCTCCCGGCCGGCTTCGAGATGGAGCTGGCGCAGGAAGCCTGCCAGCGCATCAAGGCGGAGTGCGAGTTCGTCGCCCTGAAATGGGACGAGCTGATCCCCGGCCTGATCGACAAGAAGTTCGACATCATCATGTCGTCGATGGAAGTGACGCGCGAGCGGCGCCAGCGCATGGGCCTGTCGCGCCGTTACTACCTGTCGCCCGGCGCCTTCATCGCGCCCAAGGGCGCACCTTATGACGGGCCACCGTCGTTGCTGCGCAACAAGCGCATCGGCATCCAGCGCGATTCCACGCACGCCGACTGGGCCGACAAGAGCTTCCGCCGCTCCGCGCAGCTCAAGCGCTACGACACGATCGCCGCCGCGCTGCAGGGGCTGGCCAACGACGAGGTCGATGCGGTGTTCGGCGACAAGGCGCAGCTCTGGCTGTGGAGCCAGAAGCCGGAAGGCAAATGCTGCGAGCTGGTCGGGCAGGATATCAAGGACACGCAGACGCTGGGCGTCGGCGTCGCCGCGGGCCTGCGCAAGGAAGACGCCAAGCTGCGTGAAGCGCTGAACAAGGCGTTCGGCGAAATGGTGACCGACGGCACCTACAAGAAGATCAACGAGAAGTATTTCCCGTTCGCGCTGAACTAGCGGCGATGGTTACGCCGCGTTGATCGCCGCGAAAGCCTCGAACGCGTCCTCGACCAGGCTGACGTGATGGATCATCGCGGCGTGCGCGCCGGCGGCGTCGCCGGAGAGGATCGCGCGCACCACTGCGTCATGTTCCTGGTTGGAGCGCAGCAGGCGACCGTCCATCCGGAACTGGGCGCGGCGGAACGGACCGACGCGGCGGCGCAGGCTCATCGCGTACTCGGCCAGCGGCGCATTGTGTGCACCGGCATAGATCGCCGAATGGAAGGCGACGTTGGCGTCGGAATAGGCTTCGGTCTCGCCGGCCGCTGCCAGCGCCACCATGGATTCATGCCGCGCCTGCAGCCGGCGCCGCTCGATCGGCGTCATGCTCATCGCGGCCAGGCGGGCGCAGGTCGCTTCCATCTCGGCCATCGCGACGAACAGGCTCTCGATTTCCTCGGGCGTCGCCTTCGAGACGATCGCGCCCTTGCGCGGGCGCATGTCGATCAGGCCGCTCATCGCAAGCTGGCGCAGGGCCTCGCGGACCGGGGTGCGCGACACACCGTGCTGTTCGGCAAGCCCGACCTCGTCCAGTCGCTCGCCGGGCGGCAGCGCGCCGTTGAGGATGCCGTCGGCGATCGCCGCAGCGATCTTGTCCGCCAAAGTGGGGTTATCGGGATGCATTCCCCGATTGCATACAATATGGATGCCAAAGTGCACAGATGGCCTGTGTGTGCCCTAAAAGAATGCAATAGGCTGAAATTGTATACAGTCTTCATGCTCATCCGCGCGGCGCCGCGCTCGCTCTGAATCAGGAAAGACGCACTTTTTGCGCGTTTTTTCCGCAGATTCCCTCGAATTACCCCTCTTTTGAAGGGTGGCACATTGCTTGCTGTTCCTCTTGCGGGCCGCGACGGCCGGACACGCGATCAAGGGGGACGTTCAATGATCGACAAGTTCAATATCGGCCGACGGACACTCCTCGGCGGTGCGGCGGGCGCGGCGGTGCTGGGTCTGGCGGGCGGCGCGCAGGCGCAGAAGCCGCTGGTGGTGGGCTTCATCTATGTCGGCCCGCGCGACGACTACGGCTACAACCAGGCCCATGCCGAGGGCGCGGCCGTCCTGAAGAAGATGGCCGGCGTGAAGGTCGTCGAGGAAGAGAAGGTGCCCGAGACGGTCGCCGTCGAGAAATCGATGGAGAGCATGATCAACATGGACGGCGCCACGCTGCTGTTCCCGACCTCGTTCGGCTACTTCGACCCGCACATGCTGCGCATGGCCGCCAAGTACCCGAAGATCCAGTTCCGCCACTGCGGCGGCCTGTGGAACCAGGCCAAGAACCCGATGAACACCGGCAGCTACTTCGGCTACATCGACGAGGCGCAGTATCTCAGCGGCATCGTCGCTGGCTCGACCACCAAGAGCGGCAAGATCGGCTTCGTGGCCGCCAAGCCGATCCCCCAAGTGCTTCGCAACATCAACGCCTTCACCATGGGCGCGCGCTCGGTGAATCCGAAGGTCACCTGCCAGGCGATCTTCACCGGCGACTGGTCGATGCCCGTCAAGGAAGCCGAGGCCACCAACTCCATGATCGCGCAGGGCGTCGATGTCGTGACCTGCCATGTCGACAGCCCGAAGGTCGTGATCGAGACCGCCGAGCGCGCCGGCATCTACACCTGCGGCTATCACACCAACCAGGCGAAACTCGCGCCCAAGGGCTATCTCACCGGCGCCGAGTGGCAGTGGGACAAGATCTATGTCGACTTCGTCGAGACGATGAAGAAGGGCGGCGTACCCGGCAATTTCGTGCGCGGCGGCCTCAAGGCAGGCTACGTCAAGAATTCGCCCTTCGGACCCGCCGTGTCTGACGCGGCCAAGGCCAAGGTCGAGGAAGCCCGGAAGGGAATCGTCGACGGCAGCTTCGCGATCTTCAAGGGCCCGCTGAAGGACAACAAGGGCAACACCGTCATCGACGGCGGCACGGCCTACACCCAGACCGAGCCCAAGCTCGAGGGCATGAACTACCTGGTCGAAGGCGTTTTAGGCGCGACGTCCTAAGCGCGCAACGCGGACCGGGAGCCCAGTGTGAGTACGGGCATCAGCACCGCCCTCGAACGCATCGCCGTCTCGGCGCTGGCCCTGCTGGCGTCGGCGGTGATCTTCGGCCTGCTGCTGATCTTCTATGCGGGCGTCGATCCGTTCGAGGCCTATGTGCTCATGTACCAGGGAGCGTTCGGCAGCTGGTTCTCCTTCCAGAACACGCTGACGCGCGCGGCGCCGCTGATCCTGACGGCGCTGTGCACGGCCCTGCCGGCGCGGCTCGGACTGATCATCATCGGCAACGAGGGCGCGCTTGTCTTGGGCGGCGTGGCGGCCGCGGCGGCGGGCGTCGCCGTTTCGGGCTCCGGACCGCTGGTCGTGCACCTCACCATGGCGGCGGCGGCGATGATCGTGGGAGGCGTGTGGATCGCGCTGGCCGGCGGGCTACGCCAGTATCGCGGCGTCAACGAGACGATCTCCAGCCTGCTGCTGACCTATATCGCCATCGCCCTGATGAACCATTTCGTCGAGGGCCCGCTGCGCGACCCGACGAGCCTCAACAAACCGTCGACCCCGCCGATCGGCGACGCCAACATGCTGGGCACGATCGCCGGCAGCGATGTGCATTGGGGCCTCGCCTTCGGCATCGTGGCCTGCCTGCTTTGCTACGTCGTGCAGCGCTTCACCACCTTCGGCTTCGCCATGCAGGTGATCGGCGGCAACCCGAAGACCGCGCGCATGATGGGCCTCAATGTCGGTCGCTACGTGCTGATCGCCTGTGCCGCCGGCGGCGCGGCGGCCGGCCTCGCGGGCATGGTCGAGGTCGCGGCGGTGCACGGCAAGGCCAATGCCTCGCTGGCCGTCGGCTACGGCTTCACCGGCATCCTCGTCTCCTTCCTCGCACGCCATCATCCGCTGGCGATCATCCCGGTCGCCATCCTGCTGGGCGGCATCGGCGCCAGCGGCGGCCTGCTGCAGCGCCGGCTCGACCTGCCCGACGCCGCGGTGGTCGTGCTGCAGGGCATTATCTTCGTTTGCATCCTGGCGAGCGAAACGCTGTACGGCCGGTCGTGGAGCTGGCTGTGGCGCTTCAAGCCGGTGGAGGGACGCTGAATGGGCGGCAGCGATCTCGGTCTCTGGGGCGTGCCGCTGGCCATGCTGGCCGGCGCCATCCGTGTCAGCACACCGTTCATCTTCGTGAGCCTCGGCGAATGCCTGACCGAGCGCAGCGGCCGCATCAATCTCGGCCTCGAAGGCACCCTGATGATGGGTGCGATGAGCGCCTACGGCACCGCGCTGCTGAGCGGTTCGCCCTGGCTCGGCGTCCTGGTGGCGGCCTTCGTCGGCCTGCTGCTGGGCGCACTGCATGCCGGGCTCTGCCAGCTGCCCAAGGTCAACGACATCGCCACCGGCATCGGCCTGATGCTGTTCGGCACCGGCCTCGCTTTCTTCCTCGGCAAACCCTTCATCCAGCCCAAGGCGCCCAACCTCGGCGCCCTCGACCTCGGCGCGTGGAGCAGCATCCCGCAGGTGCAGCAGGCACTGCAGGTCAATCCGCTCTTCATCGTCGGTATCATCCTGGCCTTCGCGCTGGCCTGGGCGCTTAAAAACACGCGCTGGGGCCTGATCGTGCGGCTGGCCGGCGAGAGCGTCGACGCAGCACTCGCCATCGGCGCCTCGGTCGCCCGGGTGCGGCTGGTGGCGACGGCCGTCGGCGGCGCCTTCGCCGGCATCGGCGGCGCCTTCCTGTCGCTCTACTATCCGGGAAGCTGGAACGAAGGACTTTCCAGCGGTCAGGGCTTGATGGCCGTGGCGCTCGTGATCTTCGCGCGCTGGGATCCGATCCGCTGCCTGTGGGCCTCGCTACTGTTTGGCGCGGCCGGTGCGATCAGCCCGGCGCTTCAATCGGTCGGCGTGACCCAGGGCTACTACCTGTTCAGCGCCGCGCCCTACGTCCTCACCCTTGCCCTGATGATCGCCACCTGCTCGCCGGCACGAAGCCTGCGCGGCGCACCGGGCGAGCTGGGCGCCGTCAAGTAGGAGCCGTCATGAGCAAGACCCACATCGACTCCCGCCCTTATGCCTGGCCGTGGAACGGCGCGCTGCGTCCCGACAACACCGCGCTGGTCATCATCGACATGCAGACCGATTTCTGCGGCGTCGGCGGCTATGTCGACAAGATGGGCTACGACCTGTCGCTGACGCGCGCGCCGATCGAGCCGATCAAGAAGCTGCTCGCCGCCGCGCGAAAGGCCGGCTGGACCGTGATCCACACGCGCGAGGGCCATCGTCCCGATCTCTCCGACCTGCCACCCAACAAGCGCTGGCGTTCGCAGCAGATCGGCGCCGGCATCGGCGATCCCGGTCCGTGCGGCCGCATCCTGGTGCGCGGCGAGCCGGGCTGGGAGATCATTCCCGATCTCGCGCCGATTGCCGGCGAGCCGATCATCGACAAGCCGGGCAAGGGCTCGTTCTGCGCGACCGACCTCGAACTGATGCTGCGCACGCGCGGCATCGACAATCTGGTGCTGACCGGAATCACGACCGACGTCTGCGTCCACACCACGATGCGCGAGGCCAACGATCGCGGCTTCGAATGCCTGATCCTGGAGGATTGCACCGGCGCCACCGATCCGGGCAATCACAGCGCCGCGCTGAAGATGGTCGAGATGCAGGGTGGCGTGTTCGGCGCCGTCGCCAACTCGGCCGCGATCCTGAAGGCGCTGGCGTGACCGCGCCGTCCCTCGAGCTGATCGGCTTCACCAAGCGCTTCGGCGCGATGGCCGCGCTCGACGACGTCTCCGTGAAGATCAAGGCCGGCGCCTTCCATGCGCTGCTGGGCGAGAACGGCGCGGGCAAGAGCACCCTGGTGAAGTGCGCCATGGGCTACTACGCCGCCGACGAGGGCCAAATCCTGCTGAACGAGCGCGAGGTGACGATCACTCATCCCCGCCAGGCCCACGATCTCGGCCTCGGCATGGTCTACCAGCACTTCACGCTCGTGCCGAACATGACGGTACTGGAGAATTTCGTGCTGTCGCGTGGCAATCTGCCGGCCGTGATCGACTGGGCGTCGGAGCGGCGCGCGCTAAAAGCCTTCTTCGAGACGACGCCGTTCACGGTGCCGATTGACGTGACCGTCGCCGACCTCGCGGCCGGCCAGAAGCAGAAGGGCGAGATCCTCCGCCAGCTCTACCTCAAGCGTAACCTGCTGATCCTCGACGAGCCGACCTCGGTGCTGACGCCGGACGAGGCCGACGAGGTGCTGACGACGCTGAAGAAGCTGACGACCGCCGGGCAGATCACCATCGTCACCATCACGCACAAGTTCCGTGAGGTGAACACCTATTGCGATGCCGTCACGGTGCTTCGCCGTGGCCAGCTCATCGGCACGAAGCCGACGAGCGAGCTCGACAACGACATGATGGCCGAGATGATGGTGGGCCGCCGCGAGACCCGCGTCGTGGTCGAGCGCGAGGCGCGCGCGCCGGGCAAGGCCGTCCTCAGGCTCGAAGGGTTGAGCGTTGCCGACAATGTCGGCCAGCTCGCGGTCGAGGATCTGGCGCTCGACATTCGCGCCGGCGAGATCGTCGGCGTTGCGGGCGTGTCGGGCAACGGCCAGCGCGAACTCGTCGAGACACTGGCCGGCCAGCGCGACGCCGAGGCCGGCAAGATGCTGGTGCATGGCGAGGTCTACACGGCCACTCGGCCCGAGATGATCCGCCACAAGATCGCCTGCCTGCCCGAGGAGCCGCTGCGCAACGCCTGTGTGGCCGACATGTCGGTGGCGGAGAACATCGCGCTGCGTTCGTTCGACCAACCGCCTTCCTCGTCGACCGGCATCTGGCTCAAGCGTGGCCCGATGCGCGACACGGCGCGCAAGCTGATCGAGGCTTACAAGGTGAAGACGCCCGGGCCCGATGCCGCCATTCGCGGTCTGTCCGGCGGCAACGTACAGCGCGCCGTGCTGGCCCGCGAACTGTCGAGCGAGGGCGATCTGCTGATCGTGGCCAATCCCTGTTTCGGCCTCGACTTCGCTGCCGTCGCCGAAATCCGCGCCCGCATCGTGCAGGCCCGCAACCGCGGCGCCGCCGTGCTGCTGGTAAGCGAGGACCTCGACGAAATCCTGCAATTGTCGGATCGCATCGTCGTCATGTTCGACGGCAAGCTGGCGCTGCAAACGGACGCCGCTTCCGCCGACGTCGGCGCCATCGGCCGCGCGATGGCGGGTCATTGAGAGCAGGCCACCGATGAAGACCATCACCGCCCAACCGTTCGACTTCACCTTCGATCCCGCGCATCTGGCGTTGATCGTCATCGACATGCAGCGCGACTTCATCGAGCCCGGTGGCTTCGGCGCGACCTTGGGCAACGATGTGAGTCTGCTGTCGGCGATCGTGCCGACGGTCGGACGGCTGATCGAAACCTTCCGCGCGGCCGGACTGCCGATCATCCACACGCGCGAGTGCCACAGGCCCGACCTGTCGGATTGTCCGCCGGCCAAGCGGCTGCGCGGCAAGCCGTCGATGCGGATCGGCGATCCGGGAACGATGGGCCGCATCCTGATCGCCGGCGAACCGGGTGCCGACATCGTGCCGGAGCTGGCGGCCAAGCCCGGCGAGATCGTGCTCGACAAGCCGGGCAAGGGTGCCTTCTACGCGACGCCCCTCGGCGAGATCCTGGCAGAGAAGAAGATCACGCATCTCGTGTTTGCCGGCGTCACCACCGAGGTCTGCGTACAGACGACCATGCGCGAAGCCAACGACCGCGGCTTCGAATGCCTGCTGGCCGAGGACGCGACCGAAAGCTATTTCCCGGAATTCAAGAAGGCGGCGATCGACATGATCCGCGCCCAGGGCGCAATCGTCGGCTGGACCGCCACCGTCGATCAGGTGGCGGCAGCGCTGCGCTGACGAAGCGGGCTCCTAGTGGAGCGCGCGCTCGCGCGAGACGTAGTGACCGCTCTTCAGTTCCTTGAAGAACTGCGGCACCTGCGGGTGCGACACCGGCTTGCCCGTGTCATCCGCCAGCAGGTTCTGCTCCGACACATAGGCCACGTAGGTGGTCTGCGCGTTCTCCGCGAGCAGATGGTAGAAGGGCTGGTCGCGGCGCGGCCGCACCTCTTCGGGGATCGACGACAGCCATTCCTCGGTGTTCGCGAACACCGGGTCGACGTCGAAGATCACGCCGCGAAAAGGGTAGACGCGGTGCTTCACCACCTGGCCGATGGCGAACTTGGCGCAACGCAGGGGCGGCGCGGCGAGCGCCGGAGTAGAAGCCTGATTGATAGGGTCCATAGGCAAAGTATTGCTCCGAACAGGCCGGTAGGCAACGCAGTCGGGACGCCGGATTCGACCGCCGACTGCAAGAATACGTGAAAAACAGCCGCCCAGATCGCTACGCAAGAATGTGGCCAAGGCGGAGGGCTTCGCGCGTCGGTTGACGGGACGCACCTGCCTGTGGACTCTGGCGCCACGGTTGCCGGGAAGGATGCGTTGGTCGAGGGTCTGAAAGTCCGATTCTGGGGCGTGCGGGGATCGATCTCGTGCCCGGGCGCAGAATACGCACGCTATGGCGGCAATACGTCGTGCCTGGAAGTCAGCGCCGGCGGACGCCGGCTGATCTTCGATGCGGGCACGGGTATTCGCACGCTGGGCGTAGAGCTGGCGCGCCAGGCCCCTCTCGACATCGACATCTACTTCACCCATACGCATCTCGATCACATCTCCGGCCTCACCTTCTTCGCGCCGCTGTTCGACAAGCGCAGCACGGTGCGCATGTGGGCCGGCCATCTCGAGGTGCCTTACACGTTGAAGAAAGTCGTCGGCCATCTGATGCAGGCGCCGCTCTACCCGGTGTCGCTCGACGTCTTCCAGGCGCGGGTCGAGTTCAAGGAGTTCCGGGCCGGCGACGCGTTGTCGTGCGGTGCGGTCGCCGTGCGCACGGCGCCGCTCAACCATCCCAATGGCGCCACCGGCTACCGCATCGACCATCTCGGCAAGTCGATCTGCTACATCACCGACACCGAACATCGCGAAGGCCAGCTCGACGCCACGATCGTGGATCTCTGCCGCGGCGCTGACGTGATGATCTACGATTCGAGCTACACCGACCAGGAATACCCGCGCTATCGCGGCTGGGGCCACTCGACCTGGCAGGAAGGCGCGCGCATCGCCGAAGCGGCCGGTGTCGGCACGCTGGCTATCTTCCATCACGATCCCAGCCATGACGACGCCTTCATGGACGGCGTGGCGCGCGAAGCCGCCCTGCTGCGGCCGGGCCTTGCGGCAAGCGGCCTGCCACGTGTCCTCGTCGCCCACGAAGGCCTGACTCTAACGCCGTGAGCATGTTTCGATGAGTGCCAGGTCCAGCCTGCGCGGCCGCTGGAGGCGGTTCGCCCTGGGGTTGCCCACCGTGCTCGGCTTGAAGCCGCGCGGCTGGTTCATCCCGCACCGCTATGCGCCCCTGCTGCCGCCGCCCGGCGCGCAGCCGCCCTATCCCGCGATCGAACGCCTGTTCGAGGAGCACACCGAGCAGTTCTCTGCCGTGCTCGACGCCGTCGATGCCCGCGCCGAGGTGCTCGAAGGCTGCAAGGCGCTGTTCGAGCAGTCGTGGTTCCCCTCGCTCGACGCCGCCGTCGCCTATGCGCTGGTCCGCGAGCGCAAGCCGCGTCACATCATCGAGGTCGGTTCCGGCCATTCGACGCGCCTGCTGTCCAAGGCTGTGGGGGGCGTTGGCGAAATCCTCGCGATCGATCCCGCGCCGCGCGCCGACATCGCCGATCTGCCGGGCGTCCGCGTGAAGTCCTCGACCCTGCAGGCCGCACCCGCCAAGGTCTTCGACGGGCTGATGCAGGACGACATCCTGTTCATCGATTCCAGCCACATCCTGATGCCGGGCAGCGACGTCGACATCCTGCTCAACCGCGTGCTGCCGACCCTGCCATCGGGCGCCCTGGTCCATATCCACGACATTTTCCTGCCCTTCGACTATCCCGCGATCTGGGGCTGGCGCGCTTACAACGAACAGCAGGGCGTGGTGCCGCTGCTGACCAGCGGCGCCTTCAAGCCGCTCTTCTCCAGCGTCTGGGCGGAGCGGCGCATGGCCGACCGGCTGGCCGCCTCGGTGATCGCCCGCCTGCCGCGGCCGCCGGATGCGATGCCCGCCAGCCTCTGGCTGGAAAAGCGCTGATGCTCGGCCGCCTTCGCGCCTGGTTGTTTGGCGGCGGCGGCATGTCCCAGCTTCCCGACCGGGTGCGTGAAGCGATCGAGCGTCAGCAGGAACAGAGCGAAATCCTGATCGGCTGGGTGCAGCTCGTCATCACCGTGCTGGTCGGCACGGTCTACGAGACCAGCTCCATGCCGGGCGGCGTGGTGCAGGAAGACTATTCCTTCGAATTCGAGGTGCTGCTGATCTACGGCGCCTTCTGCCTGGTGCGGCTGGGCCTCGCCTATGCTCGCCTGCTGCGGCCGTGGATGCTCTACCTGTCGGTAGTCGCCGACATCTTCCTGCTGATGGGGCTGATCTACTCGTTCCATTACAAGTACGCGCAGCCGGCCGTCTTCTATCTGAAGGTGCCGACGCTTCTCTATGTGTTCCTGTTCATCGCGCTTAGGGCCCTGCGCTTCGAGGCACGGTTCGTCGTCTTCACCGGCCTGACGGCGATCGCCGGCTGGATCGGCCTGATCCTCTACGCCATCGGCGGACGTGGCGGCCCGGCCAATCCGACCGACGACTTCGTGGAGTACATGACCTCCAACGCGTTGCTGATCCACGCCGAGGTCGACAAGATCATCGCCATCCTGCTCACCACGCTCGTCCTGGCGCTCGCCATCTCGCGCGCCCGCCACTTGCTGGTGCAGGCGGTGAGCGAAGGCGCGGCGGCCCAGGATCTCTCGCGCTTCTTCGATCCCGGCGTGGCGGCCCGCATTCGCGGGGCGGAGATGTCGATCAAGGCCGGCGAGGGCGAATTGCGCGACGTCGCCATCCTGACCGTCGACCTGCGCGGTTTCACGCGTCTGTCGACCGAACTGGCGCCCGCCGAAGTGATGAAAGTCCTTCAGGACTACCAACGCCGGGTCTGCCCGCTGATCGCGGCCGCCGGCGGCAGCATCGACAAGTTTTTAGGCGACGGCATCCTGGCCTCGTTCGGCGCGGTACAGCCCTCGCCTACGGCCGCCGCGGAT
The DNA here is from genome assembly GCF_058806575.1 of Reyranella sp. GW821-FHT12G01. Taxonomy (NCBI): domain Bacteria; kingdom Pseudomonadati; phylum Pseudomonadota; class Alphaproteobacteria; order Hyphomicrobiales; family Reyranellaceae; genus Reyranella; species Reyranella sp. GW821-FHT12G01. The sequence goes on along the minus strand of NZ_JBXAPV010000001.1, from coordinate 504,424 downwards.
GCGCTGCGGGCCGCAGATGCCGTGATCGGCGCCGCCGCCGACTGGGCCACCGAACGCCGGGCTGCTGGGCTGCTGCCGCTCGAGATCGGGCTGGCCGCCGCGTCGGGCCGCGTCGTCTTCGGTGCGGTGGGCGATGGCGAACGCCTCGAATTCACAGTGATCGGCGACGCTGTGAATTTTGCGGCCAAGCTAGAGAAACACAACAAGGAGGAGCGAACCCGCGCCCTCACCGACGCGGCCACCTACGCCCTCGCCGAGCGCCAGGGTTATCGCCCGTCCGCGAAGCACGAGCGCCGGCCCGGCCGGCAGGTCGCGGGCGTCGCGGAATCGGTCGATATTGTGGTCCTGGCTCCCTGAAGTGGCTGCCTGCGACGTGACGCTGCCCGCGAAGCAGGCAGGTCGTTGCCTTGCCCTTTCCCTATTCGGGGCCTATGTAATTTGAGACAGTCGAACGCGTTGAATAGCGAGCCGGCGGAGCGTCATCGTGGGCAATAACTACGACATCATCCTGATCGGGTTGGTCGCGGTCTTCTTGATCCTGCGACTGCGGTCCGTCCTTGGTAAACGCACGGGCAGCGAGCCGCCTCCGGCGCGTGATCCCTTCACGCCGCCCGCGCCGCCGCCGGCCACGCCGCGTGTCGGCGATGCGTCGCAAGGCAACGACAATGTCGTGCCGCTGCCGACCGCCAATGCGCCGGCGCCGCGCCACCAGTCCTCGCCGACCAGCGGTCCCGGCGGCATTCGCGCCACCGTGATGCCGACTGCGACGGCGGGTGTGGCTGCGATCCGCGCCGCTGACCCCAGCTTCGAACCGATCGGCTTCACCGGCGGCGCCCGCGCGGCCTTCACCGCCATCGTCGAAGCGTTCGCACGCGGCGACACCTCGACGCTGAAGCCGCTGCTCGACAGCGCCACCTATTCGAGCTTCGAGGCCGCGATCCGTGGCCGCATCGAGCGTAACGAGAAGGCCGAGACGACGCTGATCGGCTTCGAGGCGTCCGACATCGCGGGCGCGGAGATGCAGGGCACGAACGCCGCCGTCACGGTGCGGTTCGTCAGCGAGCAGATCAACGTCGTGCGCAATGCGGACAGCCAGATCGTCGACGGCAATCCCAATGAAGTGCAGAAGGTCGTGGACCTCTGGACGTTCCGTCGTGACACCACGTCGGGCGATCCCAACTGGCAGCTCGTGAAGACCGAAAGCGAAGGCTGAGGGAGGCGTTTCCGAGAATGCGTTGGAGCATCCTCGCCGGTGGCGCGGCCTTGCTGGCCGCCGCCGGCCTTCTCTCCGCCTGTGCCGGCAGCACCAGTTCCGAACCGCAGCAACGCGTTTCGATGTCGCCGACCTCCTACAACGAGATTCCGGGTTGGGCCGAGGATCGTCACGCCGAAGCGCTTGCCGCCTTCCGCCGTTCCTGCCCGAAGCTGACCGCCGGCCCTGACGTCAAGATCGCGACCGATGGCGGCGAAAAGACCATCACGCCGGGCGAATGGGGCCGCATCTGCGAAGCCGCCGCCGCGGTGAAAGCCGGCGACGCCCGCGCTTCGCGTACGTTCTTCGAGACGAATTTCCGGCCGCTGGTCGTCCAGGTCCAGGGCAAGTTCACCGGCTATTTCGAGCCGGAGCTGCGGGGCAGCAAGGTGCCCTCGAGGCTCTTCACCGTGCCGGTCTACCGCAAGCCGCCCGACCTCACCGACCAGCCGTACTTCACGCGCGCCGAGATCGAAGCCGGCGCCCTTAAGGGCAAGGGACTCGAGATCGCCTACGTCCAGGATCCGGTGGGTCTGTTCGAGGTCCAGGTCCAGGGCAGCGGTCGCGTGCAGCTCGCCGAGGGCGGCACCATGACCCTGGGTTTCGACGGCTCGAACAATCGCCCCTACACCGCGATCGGCGCCGTGCTGGTCGAGATGGGCGTGATGAAGAAGGAAGATGCGACCTGGCCCGCGATCCGCGACTGGCTGAAGCGCAATCCGCAGCAGGCGCGTGACGTGATGCGCAAGAACGAGCGTTACATCTTCTTCAAGGATACCAAGACCTCGGCGCCGATCGGCGCGGAGGGCGTCGCCCTCACGGCCCAGCGCAGCATGGCGGTCGACCCGACGCTCACACCCTATGGCACGCCGGTCTGGATCGACACGCGCCGGCCCGTCTATCGCAAGCCGGGCGCCACCGAGGGCTATCGCCGCCTGATGATCGCACAGGACACGGGCGCGGCCATCAAGGGTCCGGCGCGCGGCGACGTGTTCTATGGCGGCGGCGCACAGGCCGCCGAATGGGCCGGCCGCATGAACAGCGACGGCCGCGCCATCGTTCTGGTGCCCAACAAGAGCTGATCGCCGGCCGGCGCTCTACGCCCCTCAGCGTGCGAGCGGCGGTTCCTGGTCGGTCGGGATGCCGGCGGTATGCCGGTAGAACGCCGCCAGCCGGTTGAGATAGGACGCATCCTTGCCCATGGCCACGGAGCTGGCGCCCTCGGTGGCGCGCATCACCTGATAGTAGGCCCAGCTGCCCGCGCCCCGGCGGTCGAGGAAGATCGCCGACTGCAGGGCGCCGGGCTCGAAGGCGGTCACGATGGCTATGCGCATCGCCGTCACGTTCTCGGTGGCGATGACAAGCCGGTCGGCCGTGCGTTCCAGCACCGACAGCCGATAGACCGTGCGACCGGCACGCCCAACCTCGAAATAGTAGAAAATACGGCCGGGCTGCAGCTCCGCCGGCCCGGGATCCGGCGCCGCAGCTCCCTCGGCGCTCGCCAGCATGCCGGCCTGCGAGGCCAGCGGTTTCCACGCCTTGTCGCTGGTCGACCAGTAGCGGATGGCGGGCAGCGCCGACATCTGGGTCAGACGGGCCGCCATCTGGTCGGTGGATGCGGAAGACTGGAATTGCCCGGCCAGGGCGGCGACGAGGCGCGTCCGGACCGGCGCCCAAGGCAAACACCCCGGGGGCTGCCAACCAAGGCTTTTCAGATCGGCTTCCGTCCAGATCTGCGCGACGGGAGCCTGTCCGAGAGCCGGATAGGCGGGCGATGGTGGGCCTCCGCAGGGCGGCACAAGGGGAGGCGCCGCAGCGTGACCGAGAGCCGGGATCAGCACCGGGCCAACCAGAGCCGAGCGGAGAAGGGTGCGACGGAGCATCGCCGGCAACGGCACGGCCGGTGCAAAGGTTGCTCGCGGTCTTGCACGCCCATCTTGCACGCCAAATTCGCCGCTGCCATGGTCGCTGAGTGTCCAGCTCGCCAGCCATCCCTTCCGTCCGTCCGCGCCGCGTGGCGCTTTTCGTCACCTGTCTCGTCGACCTGTTCCGGCCGTCCGTCGGCTTCGCTGCGGTGAAGCTGCTCGAAGACGCGGGCTGCACCGTCGATGTGCCGCCGCTCCAGGTCTGCTGCGGCCAGCCGGCCTATAATTCCGGCGATCGCGCCACGACGCGGGCCATCGCGCTGCAGGTCATCAACGCCTTCGAAGGCTATGACGCCGTCGTGGCGCCGTCGGGTTCGTGCGGCGGGATGCTGTCGCATCATTATCCCGGCCTGTTCGACGATGATCCCAAGCTGAAGGCGCGCGCGGAGAGCCTCGCCGGTCGCAGCTTCGAGTTGATGTCGTTCCTCGTCGACGTGCTAGGCGTGAACAAAGTGGCCGCGCGTTACGACGGCGCGGTCACCTATCACGATTCCTGCTCGGGCCTGCGCGAGCTCGGCGTCAAGCAACAGCCGCGCGGGCTGCTGGGATCGGTGCAGGGCCTCAAGATCCACGAGATGAAGACACCGGAAGTCTGCTGCGGCTTCGGCGGCACCTTCTGCGTCAAGTATCCGGAGATTTCGAATGCCATGGTGGGCGAGAAGTCGGCCGACATCGCGTCGACCGGTGCGGACACGCTGCTGGCCGGCGATCTCGGTTGCCTCATGAACATGGCCGGCAAGCTGCAGCGTGAAGGAAGCCCGGTGCGGGTGCGCCATGTCGCCGAGGTGCTGGCCGGGATGGGTGACCTGCCCGCGATCGGCGAGCCGGAGCGCGGCTGATGGAATCGACTGCCCATGCCTTCAAGGCGAATGTCGACCACGCGCTAGCCGATCCCAACCTTCAGGATTCGCTGGCCATGCTGAAGGTCGGCTTCTCCGAACGTCGTCGCCAGGCGGCGGAACGGTTGCCGGAATTCGAGGCGCTGCGCGATCGTGCGCGCGACATCAAGAACCACACGCTGGCGCATCTCGATTTCTATCTCGAGGAGTTCGAGCGCAAGGTGATCGGGCTCGGCGGCAAGGTGCACTGGGCGCCGACCGCCGCCGATGCGCGACGCATCATCGCCGATCTGTGCAAGAGCGTGAACGCCCGCACCGTCGCCAAGTCGAAGTCGATGGTGGCGGAGGAGATCGCGCTCAACGAGCATCTCGAAGCCCAGGGCATCGCGCCGATCGAGACCGATCTCGGCGAATACATCATCCAGCTGCGCAACGAGCCGCCCAGCCACATCATCGCGCCGGCCGTCCATCTCACCAAGGACCAGGTCGCCGACACGTTCCTCGAACATCACGCCAAGCTCGGCTTCAACAAGCGCCTGACCGAGCGTAACGATCTCGTCGCGGAAGCGCGCTACGTCCTGCGCCAGAAGTTTCTCGATGCCGATGTCGGCCTGACCGGCGCCAACTTCCTGGTGGCCGAGACCGGCTCGTCGATGCTGGTGACCAACGAAGGCAATGCCGACCTCTCCAACACGCTGCCCAAGATGCACATCGTGCTGGCCAGCATCGAGAAGGTGATCCCCACTCTCGAGGATGCCGCGGTGCTGCTGCGCGTGCTGGCGCGCTCGGCAACGGGTCAGGAGTCGTCGGCTTACACAACGCTCAACACCGGGCCGAAGAAGCGCGAGGATCTCGACGGACCCGAGCAGTATCACGTCGTGTTGCTCGATAATGGCCGCTCCTCCGTGCTCGGCACCGAGATGCAGGAGATCCTGCGCTGCATCCGCTGCGGTGCCTGCATGAACCATTGTCCGGTCTACGGTGCCGTCGGCGGCCATGCCTATGGCTGGGTCTATCCCGGCCCGATGGGCGCGGTGCTGACGCCACAACTCGTCGGCGTCGAGGAAGCGAGCAACCTGCCGAATGCCTCGACCTTCTGTGGCCGTTGCGAGAGCGTGTGCCCGGTGCGTATCCCGCTGCCGAAGCTGATGCGTCATTGGCGCGAGCGCGAGTTCGAGAAGCATCTGACGCCGAAGGCGGTACGTCAGGGGCTCGCAATGTGGAGCTTCTTCGCGCGGCGGCCCGCGCTCTATCGCCGGCTGACCGGCATGGTCAATCGCGTGCTGGCGCTGTTCGGCCGCGCTGATGGGCGCTACAGCGCATTGCCATTGGCCGGCGGATGGACGCGCTTCCGCGATTTCCCCGCGCCGCAGCCGGGCGGCACCTTCCATGTGCGCTGGGCCGCGCGGAGGAAGCCATGAGCGACGCCGCGAACAATGCCCGGGCCCAGATCCTGGGTGGCATCCGCCGCTCGCTGCGTCGCGGTGAGCTCACGGGCGACGCGCGCAGCGCAGTCGATGCACGCCTCGCCTCGCCGCCGCGTGGTCCTTCGGTGGCGCGAGCGCAGCTCCCTCAGTCGGAGAAAGTCGCGCTGTTCTGCCAGTGGGCCGAGACCCTCAACGCCACCGTCGCACGTGTCGGCACAGCGGATGTGCCGGGCGAAGTGACAGCCTATCTCGCGCGCAACAACCTGCCGGCGAACGTCGCGATGGCCCCCTCGCCTTTGCTCGAAGGCTATGATTGGTCGAGCCAGAAGATGCTGTCGATCCGCCGCGGTCGTGGCGAAGGCAGCGACCAGGTCTCGATCACCGGCGCCTTTGCCGGCATCGCGGAGACCGGCACCGTGGTGATGGCCTCCGGGCCCGACCATCCGGTGTCGCTCAACCTCCTGCCCGACACGCATGTCGTGGTCCTGCGCGAGGCCGACATCGTCGGTGGCTATGAGGATGTGTGGGGCCGGCTGCGGGCGCGCTACGGCAAGAACCTGATGCCGCGCACCGTCAACACCATCACCGGCCCGTCGCGCACGGGCGACATCGAGCAGGCGATGGAACTGGGCGCACATGGCCCGCGGCGCATGCACATCCTGGTGGTGCGAGACTGATGCCCGCCGGCGAAGCCACCAAAGGCGAACTGCGCCCAGGTGAGCTCCGCGTCGTCGGCACGAGCGTTACGCGTGAAATCGAGCTGTTGTTCGACCGGGTGGCCCAGTCGGTCGGCAAGCGCCCGCCCCGCATCCTGCAAGTGGGATCCCGCACCCTCGTCTCCGACCGCAATGTCCGCAACTGGCGCAGCCTCGTCGCCAAGCGCTTCGGAACCAAAGCGCGTTTCGTCGGGCTCGATCTCGCCGAGGGGAGCAATGTCGATTGCGTCGCGGACATCTGCAGCGGCCCGCGAACGCTGCGCGACAAGCTGGGCGAGGAGCCGTTCGACCTCGCGATCTGTTGCCACGTGCTGGAACACACGCGCCACCCGGCGCGAGCAGCGCGCAACATCGAGCGGGCGCTGAGGCCCGGTGGCTTTGCCTATGTTGCGGCGGCCTGGTCGCAGGCTTTTCACGCCACACCCGACGACTATTGGCGCTTCTCGGCGCGCGGATTGATGCTGCTGTTCGGGCAGATCGAGATCGCCTCGTCATTCTATTGCGGCGGCGATGTCGGCCTCGACGTCGCCTATCGCATCGAGCGCGATGGCAAGCCCGAGCTCGATTCCCGCGCCGGCGCCGTCGAACAGGGCCTGTTCCAGCTCGTCCTCGATCATGAGGACAATCGCGCCGTGCTGGCCCGCCAGGCGACCGAGCGGCTGCCGGTCTCCCGGACCTATCTTCCCAGCCTGTTCGTCAATCTCGTGGGCCGCCGCACCTCGAAGTGAGGTCGGCCGTTGCCCGCGGGCGCTGACGACAGACGTCTCCACAAAAGAAAAGAGCGGGCTTTCGCCCGCTCTCTCCAATTTTTCGGTTTGTCCTGCGACTAGAAGCGCAGGTCCATACCCATCAGGAGGCCCCAGCTGTTGCCAGAGACCGAAGCCGACGGGCCGGAACCGGTGTACAGCAGACCACCGCCGGTGAGCTTCACGCCCGGTCCGAGCGCGTAGTTGATACCAACTTCCCACTTCTGCACCGACTCGGTACCGAAGGCGACGGCGCCGGGGTTACCACCACCAGCGAACGTGTTGGAGTTGACACCCGGGACGCCCGTGGGGGCGACAGCGGCGCAGGTCACAGTGTTGACGGCAATGTTGTTGCAGCCAACCGAGCCGTTACCGTTGGTGTTGTACGAGCCAACCCAGCTGAACGACATCTGCCACGGACCCGTCTCGTACATGATACCCGCGGTGTAGAAGCGGGTGTCGTTGTCGACGTTCGTGTAGAAGTTCGAGCCGAGGCCGTTGTTGTCCCAGCCGATCGCGCCGCCAAGGGTGAAGCCCTTGAAGCCGAACTGAGCGCCGAACACGTACTGCTTCCAGGTCGACAGGTTCGCACCGTTCGCCTGATTGGCCGAACCAGCGAAGGGCTGCGCGCCCGGAACGAACGAGGCGTACATGAACGCGCCGTACAGCGCGACAGTGACGTCACCGAACTTGTTCAGGTAGTTGGCGCCGACGTCGAACATATCCTGGTAGGAGTTGTCCATCGTCGGGCAGTTCAGGGACGAGGTCGGGTTGTTGTAACCGCAAACGCCGGCAACCGTGCCCGGACCGGTCGTCAGACCAGCGCTGGCGCCGTTGGCAACGTTAACCTTCGGACGATAGCCGACACCGATCTGCAGGCCCTGGAAGCGGGGCGTGAAGTAGTTGATGCCCTGGGCGTCCTGCTGCTGACCAGCGTTCGTCGTCGTCGTGGCGTGGAACCACGCCTTGTTGTTGGCGATGACCGACTGGTTAGCCCAACCGAAGTTGGTGTTGTGCTGAATGGCGCCGAAGCCAAGCAGGGCGGACGGAGTACCGTAGTACATACGGTAGGTGGCGGGATCGCGACCGCCGAACTCAACGCGGCCCCAGTCGCCGAAGGCGAACAGGAAGGCTTCGTCGATCTGCGCGTTCGCAGCAGCCGAGCTCGGGTTCCAGCCTTCGAGTTCGACGTGAACGCCGACCGAAGTGCCGTTGTCCAGCTTGGTCTGGCCGATGAAGTGGATTTCACCTTCCTGCTGGAACTGGAGACCCTTGTACTGGGCCCAGGTGCCGTTGGTGGCATAGGTCGACTGGATGCCGCCCGCGATAGCGTAGAACTGGTAATAACCGCCCACGCCGATCTTGATCGGGTCGGCGGCCATGGCCGGGGCGGCCATAAGCCCGCCAACGACCAAGGCGGTCGAGCCGAGTAGAAGCTTCTTCATCATTCTCCCTCTCTCATTGAACAGAGACTGGTACGTACCAAAAGGCCTGTCCGACCGGCGAGACGTGGAAGCCTGAAGAAGAGACTCACGGCACTCGCCAATACGGCAGGGCTATAAAACACTTCACGAAATCGAGGGTCAAGAAATGGTCGCCCCGTCGCTCCATTCTGCCCGCACCTGTGGCGTCTTTGTCACATTTTGCCAGGGGCGTTGGAGGCTCGGCGAGGTCGATATTGTCATAAGTTTTAAAATAAAACCATATCTCGTTGTCTAGTTGGTTTAATAGAGAAACTTATTATATTGCCTTATTCGGCCGCTTGCAGTTTACTACCCATTGGGCCTATGGTCCGGCCGCCGTGGTCGCCGAGCGTCTGCGGTTTTGGAACATGAGGCGCCTTCATATGTCGGGATCGTCCAGAATTTTCCGCGTCGCCTCGGCAGCGGTCCTGGTCCTCGCTACAGCCGGTTTGACCGGCGGGCTGACGGGCTGCACCGACGATTCGGTCAACTATGAGCGGGCCAGCGGCCCCTCGGGCGGCCGTACCCGCGAAGATACGCGTACCGGCTTGGGCGGCCGCACCCAGGAGCAGGGCACCTTGTTTGGTCCCGGCGGCCTCCTGGGCTCAAAAGAGCAAAAGAAGGATGATAGTACGGGCACCGGCGTCGCCGTGAACGCCTACCTGTGGCGCGCGTCGCTCGACACGATCAACTTCATCCCGCTGGTCTCGGCCGATCCGTTCGGCGGTGTCATCATCACCGACTGGTACACCCCGTCGGAGACGCCGAACGAGCGCATGAAGGTCCAGGTCACCATCCTTGACCGCGAACTGCGCGCCGACGGCGTGCGCGTCTCGGTCTTCAAGCAGCAGGCCAGCCCCAAGGGCGGCAACTGGGTCGACGCCCAGGTCGACCCGCGCACCAATATCGACATCGAGAACGCCATCCTTACGCGCGCCCGCCAGCTTCGCATCGCCGGCGGGTCCTGAGACGGCTTAACCCTCTCTGTCAAAAGCTTGACGTGAGAGGCCGCAGCGGGCATCCGCTGCGGCCTCTGTCTTTTTCGGCAACACCCTATTTTCGGGAAGATCTCCGTGTCGTCGACGCCCGCCGCACCCACCGTGCGCTACAATTTCACCGAAACCGAGAGCAAGTGGCAGAAGGTCTGGGAAGATCGCCAGACCTTCAAGGCCGCGATGGATAAGGCTCGGCCGAAATACTACGTGCTCGAGATGTTCCCCTATCCGTCGGGGCGCATCCACATGGGCCACGTGCGCAACTACACGCAGGGCGACGTGATCGCGCGCTACAAGCGCGCCAAGGGCTTCAACGTCCTGCATCCGATGGGCTGGGACGCGTTCGGCCTGCCGGCCGAGAACGCCGCCATGGAGAAGAAGGTCCATCCGAAGAAGTGGACCTACGAGAACATCGCCACGATGAAGAAGCAGCTGAAGTCGATGGGCCTGTCCCTCGACTGGAGCCGCGAGCTGGCGACCTGCGACCCGACCTACTACCGCCACCAGCAGAAGATGTTCCTCGACTTCTGGAAGGCCGGTCTCGCCTATCGCAAGGAGGCCTGGGTCAACTGGGATCCCGTCGATAACACGGTGCTCGCCAACGAGCAGGTGATCGAGGGCAAGGGCTGGCGCACCGGCGCAGCCGTCGAGCGCCGCAAGCTCACCCAGTGGAACCTCAAGATCACGCATTTCGCCGACGAGCTGCTGAGCCGCCTCGATACGCTCGACCGCTGGCCGGAGAAGGTGCGCCTGATGCAGGCGAACTGGATCGGCAAGAGCCGCGGCGCCCGCGTCTTCTGGGAACTGACCGACGCTTCGGGCGCCGACCACGGCAAGCTCGAGATCTTCACGACCCGTCCCGACACGCTGTTCGGCGCGTCGTTCATGGCGCTGTCGGCCGAGCATCCGCTGGTCCAAGGCCTGGCCGCGACCGATCCCGGCCTGCAGCACTTCGTCGCCGAATGCCGCAAGACCGGCACCGCCGCCGCCGAGGTCGAGACCGCCGAGAAGCAGGGCTACAAGCTGCCGTTGCTGGCGAAGCATCCGCTGATGCCGGGCAAGACCGTGCCGGTGTTCGCCGCCAACTTCGTGCTGATGGAATACGGCACGGGCGCGATCTTCGGCTGCCCCGGACATGACGAGCGCGACCATGAGTTCGCGACCAAGTACGGCCTGCCGATCCTGCAGGTCGTGGCGCCGACCGACGGCAAGAAGCTCGACATCGCCGCCGCGCCCTATGTCGAGGACGGTGTCATTGTGAACTCCGAGTTCCTCGACGGACTCGGCGTCGAGGATGCAAAGGCCAAGGTCATCGCGCGCCTCGAGGAGATGGGCGTCGGCAAGGGCACGACGCAGTATCGCCTGCGCGACTGGCTGGTCTCGCGCCAGCGCTACTGGGGCTGCCCGATCCCGGCGATCCATTGCGAGAGCTGCGGCGTCGTGCCGGTGCCGGACAAGGATCTGCCGGTCCAGTTGCCCGACGACGTCACCTTCGATCGTCCGGGCAATCCGCTCGACCGTCATCCGACGTGGAAGCATGTCGCGTGTCCCACGTGCGGCAAGCCCGCGCGTCGCGAGACCGACACGTTCGACACCTTCATCGATTCGAGCTGGTATTTCGACCGCTTTACGTCGCCGCATCTCGAGACGGCACCGTTCGATCGCGAGGAGAACCAGTACTGGATGCCGGTCGATCAATATATCGGCGGCGTCGAGCACGCGATCCTGCATCTGCTCTATTCGCGCTTCTGGACGCGCGCGATGCGCGAAGTTCAGATGACCAGCCGCGACGAGCCGTTCGACGGCCTCTTCACCCAGGGCATGGTCTGCCACGAGACCTATCGCGCGAGCGACGGGACATGGCTGACGCCCGAGGAGATCTCGCGTGACGGCGGCAAGGTGGTGCGCCTCTCCGACAAGAGCCCGGTCGAGGTTGGCCGCTCGGAGAAGATGTCCAAGTCGAAGAAGAACGTCGTCGACCCGGACGAGATCATCCGCGACTACGGCGCCGATACCGCGCGCTGGTTCATGCTGTCCGACAGCCCGCCGGAGCGCGACCTCGAATGGACCGAGGCCGGCGTCACCGGCGCCTGGCGTTTCCAGCAGCGTCTGTTCCGCATCGCCTCGCAGGCGATCGATGCGCTGCCGGCGATCGGTACGGCCAAGCCCGCGACCTTCTCCGACGCCGCGACCGCGCTGCGCCGCGCCGCCCACAAGTCCATCGCCGGCATCTCGGCCGACATCGAGGCCTTCCACTTCAACAAGGCCGTGGCGCGACTCTATGAGTTCGCCAACACGATCGATTCGGTCGAGGCCAAGGACGACTCGACGCGCTGGGCCTTGCGCGAGGCGCTGGAGATATTCGTACGCCTGATCGGCCCGATGACGCCGCATCTCGCCGAGGAGCTGTGGCATTCGCTCGGCCACAAGAGCCTGCTGGCCGATGCGCCGTGGCCGTTGCCTGAGGATGCGCTGCTGGTCGACGACACGGTCACCGTTGCCGTGCAGTTGAATGGCAAGCTGCGCGGCACCATCGCGCTGGCCAAGGACGCGCCCAAGGACGTGGCCGAAGCCGCGGCGCTGGCGCTGCCCGATCTCATCCGCGGTCTCGACGGCAAGACGCCCAAGCGCGTGATCGTCGTGCCGAACCGCATCGTAAACGTCGTGGTCTAGGGCCGCAGAGCCAGGAAGGGCCAGTAACATGGCACGCAAGCCGAACTACGATTTCGAGCGCCGCGAACGCGAGCGCCTCAAGGCAATCAAGGTCGCCGAGAAGGCCGAAGCCAAGCGGGCCGCTCGCGAGCGCGCCAAGCTGGAAGAGGGCGGCGGGGCCACGGCTGACGGCGCCGATCCGTCTGCCGACAAGACCTCGTAGAGCGCAGCCGTTCGACTCGCTCCCGCGTTGTCCGCGAGCGAGTTCATGAAGCCGAACCTCACGCCTGACACGGCACCTGCCGGTCCCTCGTCCGGGCCGCGCGAAGGCTTGTGGCCAGGACTGATCTGCAAACTTCCCAAGCCGTTACTGGTCGTTCCGATGGTCGTGCAGTGGCTGGCTTTGGCGCTGCGCTATCGCAGCCTGTCATTGCCCTCGGCGGCCGATCCGATGATCCATGCCGGCGGTTTGGCGGGCGAATCCAAGATCGCGTATTTCGACCAAGTCGGCGATGCCGAGCGCCCATGGCTGGCGCGCACGGCTGCCATCTGTTCGGGGGCCGATGCCGCGTCGCAAGCGCGCGCAGCGATGGCAGCCCTCGGCCTCGATTTTCCAGTCATCGCCAAGCCCGACATCGGCTGGTGCGGCTTCGGCGTGCGACGGATCGACGATCCTGCGTCGCTACAGGCCTATTGCGACGCCTATCCAGCAGGCGAAACGCTGCTGGTGCAGGAGTACTTCGACCTTCCCGGCGAAGCCGGTCTGTTCTACGTGCGGCGCCCCACCGAAATGCACGGCCGGTTGCTCTCGCTTACCGTCCGCGCGCCGCCGACGGTGCGCGGTAATGGCACGAGTTCACTGCGCGATCTGCTGGCGCGGGACGAACGGCTGCGTGGTCGCACCGCTCTATACGAGGGCGCCGCGCTCGACCGCGTGCCAGATGCGGGGACCGACGTACCTCTCGCTGCCGTGTGGTCCTATCGCATGGGCGGGCTCTATCGCGACTGCAGCGAAGCGATCACCTTAGCCCTCGAAGAACGAGTCGATGCCGTTGCGGTGAGCATGCCGCATCTGCATGTCGCGCGCTTTGATATCCGCTTTGCTAATCTCGCGGAACTTGGGCAGGGCAACTTCAAGATCATCGAAATCAACGGCGCAGGTTCCGAGGCGATCGAATTCTTCGATCCAACCGTTCCCTTCTTCACCGCCTATAACGGCATCCTGAAGAAGCAGGCGATGGTCTTTGCGCTTGCCGCAGAGAATCGCGCGGCGGGGTTCGCACCTTGTGGTTGGCAAACCTTGTTGCGCGCCTTCCGGCGTCAGGCGCGGCTTCTTGACCGGTATCCTTCGTCCAACTGAGCAGGCTCGAACCGACCGCCCGGCCAGTGGTATAAGCAGGTCGTGAAAATCGAAGCGCGCCAGGTCGAAGCCTTTTTGAAGAAACCGGACCCGAAGGTCCGGGGCGTGGTGATCTACGGCAACGACGACGGATTGGTCGCCGAGCGCGCGGTGGCGCTGGCCAAATCGATCTGCGAGGATCTCAAGGACCCGTTTCGCGTCGTCGACATTGCCGGCGACGTGCTGAAGAACGATCCGGCGCGTCTTGCCGACGAGTTTGGCGCGATGTCGATGATGGGCGGCCGCCGCGTGGTTCGCGTGCGGCCTGCGGGCGAGGAATCAGCCACAGCCCTGCAGAACCTCGTCGAAGCGACAGCGGGCGATGCCCTGATCATCGTCGAGGCCGGCAATCTGACGCCGCGCTCGAACCTGCGCACCTTGGCCGAGACCGAGGCCACACTCGCGGCCATGCCTTGCTACATGGACAATGAAGCTGCGCTCGAAGGCCTGGTCGAGAGTGCCGCGCGCGCGCAGGGCATGAACGTCGAGCCCGATGCGCTCGAATGGATCGTCGAACGCCTGGGAGGCGATCGCGGGCAGACGCGCGGCGAGATCGACAAGCTGCTGCTCTACAAGGGCAACGATCAGGGCAAGACGATCACCCTGGAAGACGCGATGGCCGTCTTGGGCGACACCGCCTCGATCGGCATCGACGATGTCATCGCCGCGACGTTCGACGGCGATCTCGTCGGCCTCGACCGCGCGCTCGACCGTGTCTTCGCCGAGGGCGGCAATCCGATCCAGCTCGTGCGCTCGCTGCAGCGTCACGCCGACCAGCTTCATCTCGTGTCGGGACATGCCGCCAAGGGCGGCAACCTGGAAGGTGCGATGTTCAAGGCCCGCGGACTGCCGCGCGGCGGTCCCGTGCGTCAGCGCTTCGAACGCCACCTGCGCACCTGGCCGCTTCCCCGTCTGGGTGCGGCCCTCTCTACGATCCTGGAGGCGGAGATCGAGTGCAAGCGCACCGGTTTGCCGGATGAAGCGATTGCACGTCGTCTTTGTTTGCGTCTCAGCCAGGCCGCGCGCTCGGCGAAGGCGCGGCGCTAGTTCAGGCTTTCTCGTTAAGCTTTCTTGCCGCTGCCCGGTACGAGCGGGATCGCCGCCTGCGGCGACAGGACGAGGAAGGTAAAGCTCTCCTCGATGTACAGGCGGACGCGTTCGGCGTCGTGGTCGAGATAACCGATCGAGAAATCCTGGCCGACGGTCAGTTCGAAGTCGCCACCGCGCAGCGAGATCACCAGGCCGCCGTCGAGACCAGGCGCTGCATGGACGTCGCCGTCGATCAGGCGCTGTACATGGCTCAGGATCGGATAGCCGCCGTCGGTTCGCGCCTGAAGGTCCTTGTAGAGCTGCTCGCTCAGCACCACGGCGAACGGGCCTTCGACACCTTCGTCACGCAGCTTCTTCAACGCCGCGGCGACGGCATCGGGATAGTCGGCATGGCTGCTGCCCAGTGCCACCGCCTGGCCTTTCTGCGCCTCGCAGATGCCAGTGATATGAGCGGCCTCGTAGCCGTGGAAGATGGTGCGATCCTCGGCGATGGCGATCTCGCGTGCCGCAGCCGTCACCGAATCGAGATCCGGATCGCGCGCACCGCGATCGATCGCGTCGAGTTCGGCGCGACTCACCTCGAACGGGATGCGCAACTCGACGAGCGGCTGGATTCGGCGCAGCAGCGCGCGGACCTTCTCGCCGCCCGGCGGCGAGGCGATCGGATCGGCGCGACCCAGTTCGACATCGGAAGCGCCCCAGCCCAGTGGACCCTTGAAGTCGACGACGCGACGCGCGGCGAGAAGGGCACGCAACGTGCGCTTGGCTTCCTTCTCGATCTCTTCCCAGCCCGCTTCGGTAATGGGCGCGCGATCGCGGAAAAGATGGTTCTTCATTTCTTCACCTGACGCAGGCTGCCGATCCCGAGGCTTCCGTCGGACGTGTCGTCCGCTCCAGTCTCCTCGTCACCGGCCATGTTCTTCTCGATCTCCGTGATCGGGCCTTTTGTGAACAGGAAGGTGCGAAGATGCTCGTCGAGCTTGGGATCGTTGCGTCGCAGCCACTCGATCGCCATCGCTGCGTGCTCCTTTTCCTCGTCGCGATTATGCTCGAGGATCTTGCGCAGTTCGGCATTGGTGGTGGTTTTGGAACGCTGGTCGTACCAATCGACGGCCTCCAGCTCTTCCATGATGGATGCGATCGCGCGATGGCGATCAATGACCTCGTGGCCAAGCTTGGCCGGATCTTCGTGCAGCGTTTCACTTGCCATGTGCGCGGTAACGCCCGGTCTTGGTCAAAGTTCCTCTCAGAAGAGGTGATTCGGCGACGGTCGCAGAAGGTTCCTGCGGAACGTAGCGGCTCGCCGCGGCGTTTATTTTGTTGCCCCAACACTTTCCGGAGGAACACGTGCGCACTTTGGGTTGCCTGCTGACCGCCTCCATCCTGCTCGCCGGCTGCGCGACCGTCCCGATGGCGGGGCCCGGGGCCGACGCAGAAGGTAAGCGATACGATCCGCCGGCGCCCGGCTATGCCGTGCTCTATCTCTATCGAAACTCACTCCTAGGATCGGAAGCCGCCTTTTCGCTGGCCGATAACCAGCAACCCATCGGCTCGTTGGCCGACAAGACGTGGATTCGCGTCGAGGTATCGCCGGGACAACACGTGATCACATGCGGCATTGCAAGCTATGCCCCGCTGACACAGACGCCTGCGCAGGCAGCCACGGTCAACATCGGACCGGGAGAGACTCGCTTCCTTGAAGTCGACGTTTGGCCGGGACTTCCGCTCAACCCGCGCTGCACCGCGACCGAGGTCTCGGCGGACAAGGGCCGCGCCGGCGTCGCCAGCGGCAACCGCGCGCTGGCGTCCAACTAATCGTCGTCCCGACTACCGCCGGGTGAGCTTGTCGACCACCGTGTCGAGCTGGTCGAAGTCGCGGATCTCGAGGCTGAGCACGCTCTGCTCGCCGAGACCCCGCAGCGTGAGATCGGCCTTCAAGCCCAGCGCTTCCTCGATGCGCTTTTCCAGCGCCCGCGTGTCGGCACTCTTGGGTGCGGCGCCGGCGGCATCGGCTTTGGCCTTGCCGCCGCCCGCCTTGGCCTGCTTCTTCGTGTTGCCGGCGAGGCGCTCCAGATCTCGGACCGTCAGCTTCTCGGCGACCACGCGCTTGGCCATGGCGAGGGGGTCAGGTACACCGATCAGTGTACGGGCCTGGCCGGCGGAAAGCTCGCCTTCCCGGACCATTTCCTGGACCGCCGGCGGCAGGTCGAGCAGGCGGATCATGTTGGCGACATGCGGGCGGCTCCGGCCCATCATCCGCGCGATGTCTTCCTGGGTGTGGCTGTAGTCGGCAATCAGCCGCTGATAGCCCAGCGCCTCGTCGATCGGCGTGAGGTCCGATCGCTGCAGGTTCTCGACCAGGCCGATCTGCAGCGCATCCATGTCGTTGATGGTGCGGATGACGACGGGCACGTCGTGCAGTTGGGCCTTCTGAGCGGCCCGCCAGCGCCGTTCGCCGGCGATGATCTCGTAGCTGTCGGCACTATCGCGCAAGGGGCGCACAAGAATAGGTTGAAGAAGCCCGTATTCTTTGACCGATTCGACCAGCGCTTCGATGCCCTCGAAGCTGGTGCGCGGCTGCATCTTGCCGGGCTTGAGCTGGCCGATCGGCAGCGTGAGCGGCGTGCGGCTGGCAGCGGGACGCGAGGCCTCGCTGTCGACTGCGGCAGCGGGCGAG
Organism: Reyranella sp. GW821-FHT12G01; assembly: GCF_058806575.1. Lineage (NCBI taxonomy): Bacteria > Pseudomonadati > Pseudomonadota > Alphaproteobacteria > Hyphomicrobiales > Reyranellaceae > Reyranella > Reyranella sp. GW821-FHT12G01. The sequence goes on along the minus strand of NZ_JBXAPV010000001.1, from coordinate 487,283 downwards.
GGAGCCTGCGTCGCAGGGGACGGCGGAGTCGAAGCTGGCACCGGCGCCGCGGGTGTCACGGCCGACGCAACTTCGTCATCACCGAGTAGGGCGGAGAGTCCGCGGCCCAGGCCGCGTGGTTTGGGAGCTTGGCTCACGGGGCATTCTCCAGGGCGTTGGCCTGTTCCGCAGCGATTCGCCGACGGCGGATGAACTCGCTCGCCAGCAGGATGTAGGCCTGCGATCCGGCGCAGGCATTGTCGTAGATCAGCACCGGCATGCCGTGCGACGGCGCCTCGGCGATGCGCACGTTGCGCGGGATGGTCGTGCCGAAGACCAGCTCGCCGTAATGCGCGCGCACATCGGCCACGACCTGCTGGCTGAGGCTCATGCGGCGGTCGACCATGGTCAGCACGATGCCGGCGATATGCAACTTTGGGTTGAGGCGCTTCTTAACCCGCTCGATCGTGTTGCCCAGCGCACCGATTCCCTCGAGCGCCAGAAACTCCGCCTGCAGTGGGACCAGGACGGCGTCGACCGCGACCAGGGCATTCAGGGTGACGAGACCGAGCGAGGGTGGGCAGTCGATCAGGACGGTGGTCCAACGCTGGCGGGCATTGCTCTCCGGAGCGGCCAGCGAGTCGGCCAGCCGATGCTCGCGGCGCTCCATGTCGATCAGCTCGATCTCGGCGCCGGCGAGCTGGACCGAAGCCGGCATGACCTCGAGCCCCGGGATCTGGGTTGCCCGCACGCACTCGCCCATCGGATTGATGCCCACCAGATATTCGTATGAACCGGGTGAGCGCTCATTTCGCGGCACCCCCAGGCTCGTGGAGGCATTTCCCTGGGGGTCGAGGTCGATCAGCAGCACCTTCTCACCGACCGCGGCCAAGGCCGTGGCGAGATTGATCGCCGTCGTCGTCTTACCGACGCCGCCCTTCTGGTTGGCGATCGCGAAGATCTGCGGCGGGGGCGTAGGGGCCGATTCGGAGGATGACGGCGTCACGGTCTGTCACGCTTGCAATGGCATCGGGCGAAAAATCCCATCTCTTCTTGGCCTCGTCCACCTCCGCCTGCCAGTCCTTGCCTTTGTGGAAAAGGCAAATAGCGGTATCAGTCCGGTGCTGATCGGACCATTCCAGCAACTGACCCAGCGGCGCCAGTGCTCTTGCCGTGATCACCTCGGCCATGGCCGGGGGCGCCACTTCGATACGTTTGATGACCAGCCGGGGCTGTTTTTCGAGCCCCATCTTCCGGCCTGCCTCACCGAGGAAGGCGGCTTTCCGGGCATCCGCTTCGATCATCGTTATCTGGAGATCGGGCCTCATGGCGGCAATGACCAAGCCCGGAAATCCGCCGCCACTGCCGAGATCGGCCAGCGTTTTCGCCTCGGCTGGGATGAGCCGGACGACCTGTGCCGAATCCACGATGTGCCGCTTCCAGGCGCCATCCAGAGTGTTCCGCCCCACCAGGTTGATGGCCTTTTGCCAGCGTTCCAAGGTCTCGACGAGAATTTTGAGCCGGTCGAGTGTTTCACGTGAAACACCGTCTAAGGGGTCCATCCTAGGCCGCTCGCCGTCGGACGTGCTTCAGGAGAGCGATCAGCGCCGCCGGGGTCACCCCCGAGATACGAGCCGCCTGGCCGAGGGTGGCAGGCCGGTTGGCTTCGAGCTTCTGCCGAACCTCAGTCGAGAGGCTCCCGATGGCACCGTAGTCGAGATCGGGCGGGAGACTCAGAGCCTCGTCCCGGCGATAGGCCTCGATGTCGCCCCGCTGCCGGGTCAGGTAGCCTTCGTACCGTGAGTCGATCGTGAGTTGTTCGGCAACCTCACCGGACACGCCGCCAAGCTCGGGCCAGAGGACGACGAGCCGAGCCCAGTCGATTTCCGGATAGGCGAGCAGGTCGAGGGCCGAACGCGCCACACCGTCCTGATTGATGGTGATGCCACGCTTCGCCAGAGCCGAGGGGCTGATCTTCCGGCCGGAAGCCAAATCGCGCGCGGCCTGCAAGGTCCGATGTTTCACGTGAAACATTTCCGCTCGGGCCGACCCGACGCACCCGATCTCCAGGCCCCGTGGGGTCAGGCGCTGGTCGGCATTGTCTGCCCGAAGCCAGAGCCGATACTCCGCGCGCGACGTGAACATACGATAGGGTTCGGTCACGCCCAATGAGACGAGGTCGTCGACCAGCACACCCAGATACCCATCCGCCCGGTCCACAACGAACGGCTTTGCCAGCGCTGCATTCAACCCGGCGATCAGACCTTGGGCGGCGGCTTCTTCGTAACCGGTCGTCCCGTTGATCTGGCCGGCCATATAGAGGCCCGGGATACGACGAGTCTCCAGGGTCGCGGTCAGCTCACGCGGGTCGATATGATCGTATTCGATGGCATAGCCCGGCCGGAGCATGACTGTGCGCTCCAGACCCGGGATGGTCTGCAACATCGCGAGCTGTACGTCTTCCGGCAGCGAGGTCGAAATCCCATTCGGATAGACCGTGAAATCGTCGAGCCCCTCGGGCTCCAGGAAAATTTGGTGCCGGTCGCGCTGGCCGAACCGGACGACCTTGTCCTCGATCGACGGACAGTAGCGCGGGCCGATGCCCTCGATCTGGCCCGAGTACATTGGCGCCCGATGAAGGTTGGCCCGGATCAGCTCGTGGGTCGCCGCCGTGGTGGTCGTGATGTGGCAGGGGACCTGCGGCGTGGTGATACGATCCGTGAGGTACGAAAACGGCTGCGGCGGGTCATCGCCGTCCTGCTGCTCCAGTGAGGCGTAGTCGATCGTGCGGCCGTCCAGCCTGGCCGGTGTTCCCGTCTTAAGGCGTCCCAGTTTGAATCCAAGGCGATGCAACGTCTGGGCGAGTGCAACGGACGGTTCTTCAACTCCGTCGCCCCGCACCCGGCCCGCCGGGATCTTGGTTTCGCCCTTGTGAATCAGGCCTCGGAGGAACGTGCCCGTGGTCAGGATCACGCGGCCGGCGCTGATTTCAGAGCCCAATTCCGTGACCACTCCGGCACACGTGCCGCTTGTATCCAGAATAATATCCGCAACCGCCTCGGCTCGGATTTCTAGATTGGCCTGTTCGGCCAGCAAGGCCTGAACGGCTTGCCGGTAGAGCTTGCGGTCGGCCTGCGCGCGTGGACCACGTACCGCCGGTCCCTTGGACAGGTTCAATGTCCGAAACTGGATGCCAGCCCGGTCGATCGCCCGGCCCATGATCCCGTCCAGCGCATCGATCTCGCGGACCAGGTGCCCCTTGCCCAATCCGCCGATCGCCGGATTGCACGACATCTCGCCAATCGTCTCGAGCCGATGGGTGAGAAGCAGGGTGCGTGCACCAAGGCGAGCCGACGCGGCCGCGGCTTCACAGCCGGCATGGCCGCCACCCACCACGATCACGTCATATGAAAAGGCCCGCATGGCCGGCCTTTTACGCCTCCGGGTCGGGCCCGGTCCAGATCATCCACAGACGAGGGAGCCATGGGTGTAGCGCAGATGCCGCAGACGACCGGTCAATTTGCCGGACCCTTCGACCGCAGTTGCACGGTCCACCGGCCTGCTTTACCGATCGCCGCATCGACGGTCCTCCTTAACGGAGGCTAACAGGGAATGCCGTGGCGCCTCCTCGGGGGCCAATCGGCAGCTGTACCCGCAGCTGTAAGCGGCGAGCGAATGCCCAGATGTCACTGGACCGGCAAGGTCTGGGAAGACGGGCAGGAGCCGTGACCCGCGAGCCAGAAGACCTGCCGGCGATAGCGTCGCTCTTCCGATGGACGGGACAATCCAACGGGACGGTCAACCGAGCGGTGACGCGCCATGTGCGTGTTGCTGTTTTGGGGAGACCGTCTGATGACGCCGTTCCGTCGTATCGCTTTGTTCCTGGCCCTGCTGGCGCCCTCGGCGGCGCTCGCCCAAACGGAGCCGGACGGCATGATGCCCACGACCGTCATCACCGCCGACCGCTTCCCGACCGACCCGGACAAGATCACGTCCAGCTACACGGTCGTCATGCAGGAAGAGATGCAGCGCCGTCAGCTCCGCACGGCGGCCGAGGTCCTGAGGACGGTCCCCGGCGTCTCGGTGCAACAGTCGGGCGGCCCCGGCACGCAGACCAACGTCTTCGTGCGCGGCTCCAATTCGAACCACGTCCTGGTGCTGATCGACGGCATCAACGCCAACGATCCTTCGTCGGCCAATGGCGCGGCCGACTTCGCGCACTTCCTGACCGAAAATCTCGACCGCATCGAAATCGTGCGCGGCCCGATGAGCACGATGTACGGCAGCCAGGCGATCGGCGGCGTCATCAACATGGTCACCAAGGCCGGCAAGGGGAAGATGAACGGCGCGGCCTTCACCGAACTCGGAACGCGCCTGCAGAGCAACAGCGGCGCCTACGTTCGTGGTAGCGAAGGAAAGTTCAATTACAACCTGACCTTCGCCGGGACGTTCAGCCCCAACGACACGCCCGTGCCGGCGCGCTTCACGCCGAACGGCGGCTTCGTCGATATCGATCCCTACCGCAACATCACGCTCGCGGCGCGTCTCGGCTACGAGATCAGCGACACCACCCAATTCAACTTCTACGGCCGCTACATCGATACCAAGCTGAACTACGATCAGGTCGGCCAGGAAGATCCGAACGCCAACGGCTACACGTCGCAGTTCTACACGCGCGGCGAAATCGAAGGATCCTACTTCGACGGCCGCTGGAAGCCGGTCATCGGCATCAACTACAGCACGATCTCGCGGCATGATCTCGATTATGCCAGCCCGCAGAACCTGTTCCCGTTCGCGACCGATACCTGGTTCAACGGCCGTCGCCTGCAGGCCGATTTCAAGAATTTGGTCAAAGTCACCGACCAGATCGAAGTGATCGGCGGCATCGATTACGACCGGCAGTGGGCCTACAGCAACACCATCGGCACCTTCACCCCGTTCACCGAGTCCTGGGGCACGATGGCCCAGACCGGCATCTACGGTCAGCTCCGCCTCAACCCTTTCGAGGGCTTCAACCTCAACATCGGCGGGCGCGTCGACATGAACGACACGTTCGGAAGCGTGGGCACGTGGCGCGTCGGTGCGTCCTATCTGTGGGCGCCGACCGACACCAAGTTCAAGGCGTCGTACGGAACGGCCTTCAAGGCGCCGTCGCTGTTCGAGCTTTACGGGCCCGGACCGTTCTGCGGCGGCAACCGCAACATCCAGCCTGAGTACAGCCGCGGCTACGAAATGGGCGTCGAGCAGGGCCTGTTCGATCGCAAGATGAAGGTGGGCGCCACCTACTTCCTCAACAGCTACTCGAATCTCATCCAGTGCCCGCCGCCGTTCACCTCGCTGCAGAACGTGACCGATGCACAGAGCGAGGGCTTCGAAGGCTTCATCCAGATCAGCCCGACGAAGTGGCTCGATCTCTACGGCGACTACACCCTGACCATCGCGCGCAACGTCAGCGGCAACCAGCCGCTGGTGCGCCGGCCGCAGGACGTCTTCAACGTCCGCGCCGAGGTGCGGCCGTGGGACAACACGATGTTCGGCATCGGCGTGCTGCAGGTCAACAACCGCTACGACTTCAACGCGACCACCGGCGCGCTGATGAGCCCGTCGCCCTATACGCTGCTGCGCGTCACCGCCCAGTATGACGTCATCCCGTCGGTACAGCTCTTTGCCCGCGCCGAGAACGTGCTGAACACGGTGTACGAGGAGCCCGAGGGTTTCCAGGCGCCATACTTCCAGGCCTTCTTCGGCGTGAAGGCGAGGTTCTGAGGGAGCGATCCGGCGGCGCCGCCGGCGAAACTTGCTGCAAGTCTTCGCCGGTGGCGTAGCTTCTCCGCTGTGACGACACGAGCGCTCCTCCGAAGCCTGATGGGCTTCGCCGGCCTGCTTCTGGCGACGGCCACTCCGGCCGCCGCACAGGCGCCGCAACGCGTGGTGACGCTCAACCTCTGCCTCGACCAGGTGGCTCTGCGCCTGGCCGCGCCCGGCCAGCTCGTGGGCGTGAGCTACCTGTCGCTCGACCGCCGCCTGTCGGTGCTGGCCGACCGGGCGACCGCCGTCACGCCGGTGCGCGAATCCGTCGAAGCCATCCTCGACTTGCGGCCCGATCTCGTGATCTTCGACCGGGACTCGCACGCCCCAATCAAGCGCCTGCTGCGCGGCGCCGGCGTGCGCCTGCTCGAAGTGCCGTTTGCCTCTTCGATCGACGACGCCGAGAGAGTCATCGAACAGATGGCCACGGCGCTAGACCGCGAGGAGGCCGGCCGGACCCTGATCGCCGGCATGCGTGCGCAACGCAGCCAGCTCACCTGGACGGGCGCACCTCTTGGCCGGGCCGTCTATCTCGAGGCCAATGGCGGCACCTCGGGCAAGGGCAGCCTGATGGACGAGCTGCTGCGGCTCTCCGGCTACCGCAACCTTGCATCGGAGCTCGGTCTCCCGGCCTTCGGTCGCCTCACGCTCGAGACCGTGCTCGCCGGCCAGCCCGACCTGCTGGTGCTCGATGGCGCCTCCAATGCCAATCCCGCCCGCGCCACCGAGTTCGTCGACCACCACGCGCTGGTCGCCCTGGCGGGCAAGTCGCGGCTCGTGTCGGTGCCGACCAAGTACGCGGTCTGCGCCGGTCCGGAGAATTTCGAGGTGATGCGCCTTCTGGCGGAGGCGCGCCGGTGAATCGCTGGCTCGTCCTGTTGGTAGCGGCGCTCTATCTGCTGTCGCTCTCCATCGGTCCGGCCTGGTGGCCCTGGCGGCTGGGCAGTGACGTCGGCTGGGCCATTGTCTGGGAGCTCCGGGTGCCGCGCGCGACGCTCGGCCTGCTGATCGGCGGCGTGCTGGGCCTCAGCGGGGCGGTGCTGCAAGGCTGGTTGCGCAATCCGCTGGCCGAGCCCGGCGTGATCGGCGTGTCGGCCTGCGCGGGCTTCGCCGCTGTCTGCGCCTTCTACAGCGGCCTCGCCGCGGCCTTCGCGCTGGCCCTTCCGCTGGCGGGCATCGCCGGCGCGGCCATCGCCGTCGCCCTGCTGATGGGCGCGGTCCGTGCCGGGACGGGGACGGTCTCGCTGCTGCTGATGGGCGTGGCAATCAACGCCATCGCCGCGGCGCTGATCTCGCTGGTGCTGGCGCTGTCGCCCAATCCCTTCGCCTACCAGGAAATCTCGCTCTGGCTCGCGGGCTCGATCGTCGATCGAGACCTGCGCCACCTGGCCATCGCCGCGCCGTTCATGATCGCGGGCGCGGCCATCGTCCTGGGCGCAGGGCGCTGGCTCGATGCCCTGTCGCTCGGCGAAGACACCGCGCGCACCCTGGGGGCCGACACCAAATCGCTCGGCCTGCGGCTCACCCTCGGCGTCGGGCTGATGGTCGGCGCCGCCACTTCCGTGGCGGGCGTCATCGGTTTCGTCGGCCTGATCGCGCCGCATCTCGTCCGGTCACGGGTGGATTTCAGGCCCGGCGCGACGCTCGTGCCCTCGATGCTGGTCGGCGCAGCCCTGGTGCTGGGCGCCGACATCATCGTGCGTCTCCTGCCGACGGCTTATGAGCTGCAGCTCGGCGTCTTCACCTCGCTGGTCGGCGCACCGTTCCTCGTGCGGGCCGTGCGCAAGGCCCGCGCCGCCTGGCTCGCCGCATGAGCGCGATCGCCGCCCGGGCGCTGGTGAGCCGCCGCGGCGAGGTGCCGATCCTCGATCGCATCGACGTCGAATTCGCCGCCGGCAAAGTCACCGCCATCGTCGGCCCCAACGGCGCCGGCAAGACGACCCTGCTGCGCCATCTCGCAGGCCTCGATGCGCCGGCGTCCGGCACGGTTGAGTTGGACGGCAAGCCCTTGTCGGCGCTCGATCCCGGCATCAGGGCCCGGCGCATCGCCTATCTGGCGCAGGCGGCGTCGGCCTACTGGCCCTTGCGCGCCCGCGATCTGGTCGCGCTCGGCCGGCTGCCGCACGGCGCCAATCTCAACCATGCAACCCGCGACACCGACGCAAAAGCCGTGGAGCGTGCCCTGCAGCGGGTCGACGGCATGCGCCTGGCCGAACGCTCCATCGACACGCTGTCCCAGGGTGAACGGGCGCGTCTATTGATGGCGCGCGCACTAGCCACCGAGGCCGCCATCTTTCTCGCCGACGAACCGGTCGCCAGCCTCGATCCCGCCTATGCGCTGGAAGCCATGACGATCCTGCGTGACGAAGCAGCCGGCGGCGCCTGCGTGATCGTGGTCCTGCACGACCTCGGGTTGGCAGCGCGCTTCGCCGACAGGGTCGTCGTCCTGGCAAATCGCACCATCACGGCCGACGGGCCGCCCGCCGTCGCGCTCGCCTCCGGGGTGATCGATGCCGCCTACGGCGTTGCCTTCCGCCACCTCATGGTCGACGGCGTGGTGCAGCCGGTCGCGTGGGAAAGGCGCGGCTGACGCTAAGCCGCGCGCTTGCGTGACGCCGTCTTGCGCCGCGCCTTCTTCGCCTTGGGCTTCGCCTTCTTGCGCTCATGGGCTTCCAGGAAGCGGTCGGCCTTGTCGCGCGAGGGACCGCCGCCGCCCTTGAGGCTCCGCTTCAAGGCTTCCATGAGATCGACGACCTTCTCATCGTCTTCCTCCGGCGCCTCGGAAACGACGGGCTGGCCCTTCTTCTTCTTGGCGATCAACTCGCGCAATGCGTCCTCGTAGCGATCCTTGAAGCGCGATGGATCGAACTTCGAGTCCTGCTGCTCGATGATCTTCTCGGCGATCTGCAACATGCGGGCGTCGGGCTTGGGCAGGCTGCGATCGAACACGGCGGAAGTGCCGCGGATTTCGTCGTGGGTGCGCAACGTGGTGAGCAGGATGCCCTTGTCGCGCGGCTCCAGCGCGCAGATGCGTTCACGCTGGTGCATCACGACACGCCCGAGTGCCACCTTCTTCTGCTTCGCCATGGCGGCACGGATCACCGAATAAGCCTCGATACCGGTCTTGCCCGAGGGCGCGAGATAATAGGGCTCGTCCCAGTAGATGCGATCGATCTCCGACGCATCGACGAACTCCTCGATGTCGAGGATGCGCGTCGATTCCAGCCGCACCGCGTCGAGTTCCTCCTTGTCGAGCAGCACATATTTGTTCTTCGACACGGCGAAGCCGCGTACCAGGTCGGCCCGGTCGACCGGCTTGCCGGTACCGGCATCGACCGACTGCATGCGGATGCGGTTGTTGGTCTTCGGGTTGATGAGATTGAAATGGATGTCGGCACTGCGCTCGGTCGCGGTGTAGAGCGCGACGGGGCAGGTCACCAGCGAGAGGCGCAGATGGCCCTCCCAAGTGGGACGCATCGCTTTGTGCTTGGCCATGGCTTTACTCCGACTTCACGAGCTTCTCGATGGCGGCGCGCAGGGGCTTCGCCGACTTCGCATAGTCCTTCCACGGCTTGCTCCGCTTCAGCAACGCGGGCGCGGTGCGCACCGTGTATTTCATCGGATCGAGACCGGCCTTCACCTGCGTCCATTCGATCGGCATCGACACTGTGGCGCCGGGGCGGGCGCGGGACGAGAGCGGCGCGACGGCGGTGGCGGTGCGATCGTTGCGCAGATAGTCGAGGAAGATGCGGCCGGTCCGTTCCTTCTTCGCCATGTTGAGCACGTAGAGATCGGGCTCGTCCTCGGCGACGCGGCGGCAGATCTCGCGCGCGAAGGTCTTGGCCGTGTCCCAGTCCGGGCTCTTCCTGTCGTCAGTCAGCGGCACGACGACATGCAGGCCCTTGCCACCTGTCGTCTTGCAGAAGGGCACGAGTCCCAGTTTCTTCAGGCGTGCCGCGATCTCGCGCGCGCCGGCAATCACGGCCGCGAATTTCACGTCCGGCGCCGGATCGAGATCGAACACCAGCCGGCCCGGCAATTCCGGATTGCCCGGCTGGCAATTCCAGGGATGCAGCTCGGTGCCGCCCATCTGCGCCACGGCGGCCAGCCCCTCGACACGGTCGATCTGCAGATAGGGTTTCCTGTCGCCCGCCACTTTCACTTCCGTGAGAAGGTTCGAAGAGCCGGGCATCGAATGGCGCTGGAAGAACTTCTGCGCGCCGTCGATCCCGTCGGGCGTACGCACGATGGAGCAGGGGCGGCCGGCGATATGGTCGATCATCCAGTCGCCCACCGCCTCGTAGTATTCCGCCAGCTCGAGCTTGGTGACCGGCGGCTTCTCGTCGGGCCAGAGCGGCTTGTCGGGATGGGAGATCGACACGCCCATCACCACGGCCTTGCCGGACGACACGGATGCTTTCGTCTTGCGCGGCGCGGGCTTGGCCATCCTGGTCTTCTCCGGATCGGCCGCGACCTCGGCCTCGACCTCGTCGGCCGGCTTATCGCCGCGTAATCCCTTGAAGGCAGCCTGACGCACATTGCCGGCGCCGGTCCAGCCGGCGAACTCGATCTCCGCGACCAGGTCGGGCCTGGCCCAATGCATGTTGGCTTCCTTCGGCGGACTGGCACCTGCTGCAAAGGGGCTGGTCTTGCTCGCCACCGCGCGCAGCTTCGGCATCAGCGAGCGCATCACGCTTTCGCCGAAGCCGGTGCCGACCCGGCCGACATAGACCAGCTTGCGGTCCTTGCCCTCGCCGCGATGCACGCCCGCCAGCAGCGAGCGCAAACGGCGGCCCTCGCTGGTCCAGCCGCCGATCACCACCTCGTGGCCGGCGCGGCACTTGGCCTTGGTCCAGCTTCCGCCACGGCCCGACTTGTAGGGCGCGTCCAGCTCCTTGGAGACGATGCCTTCGAGATGCATACGGCAGGCCGATTGCAGCACGGCATCGCCGCCCGTCTCGAAGTGATCGACATAGCGCAGCCCGGCATGCTTGCCCTTCATCCCGTCGAGCAGCGCCTTCAGGCGTGTCTTGCGCTCCGACAGCGGCAGCGGCCGCAGATCCTCGCCTTCGAGGAACAGCAGGTCGAAGGCGAAGAAGATCAGGTCTTCCGACGCATCGTTCGAGAGCGCGGCCTGCAGCGCGGCGAAGTCCGGCGCGCCATGACTGTCCAGCGCCACCGTCTCGCCGTCGAGGATGCAATCCGGTAGCCCCTTCGCCTGCTTGGCGATGGCCGAGAACTTCTTCGTCCAGTCGAGGCCTTTGCGCGTGCGAAGCCTCGCCTCTCTATCCTCGACGCGAAGCTGCAGCCGGTAGCCGTCGAACTTCACCTCGTGCGCCCAACCCGCGCCGCCCGGCACACGCTCGACCAGCTTGGCCAGTTGCGGTTCGACGAAGCGCGGCATCGACGCGACCTTCTTCGGCTTGGCCTTGCTCCTCGGTGCCGAAGCGCCGTCGCCGCCATCTTTCTTGTTGCTCTGCCAGACAGCGCCAGCACTGCGCTTCTTGCTAGTCATGAAGGGCTTGGGCGCCTTGCCGGTGCCCAGCGCGATCTCCTTCAGGGTACGGCCCGAAGCGATCGACTTCGGATCCTTCAGGAGCTTGTCGTCGTCGCCCTCTTGCGCAGCGGCGTCGCGATGCTTGATCAGCAGCCAATTTGTGCGGCCGCCACTCTTGCCACCCTTGCGGTCCCACTTCATGCGGACCAGCACCCAGCTTCCTTCCAGCCGTTCGCCGACCAGAGAGAACTTGAGATCGCCGCGCTTCAGCCCTTCGTGCGGGTCGCCTTCGGGAATCCAGTAGCCGCGATCCCAGAGCTGGACCGTGCCGCCGCCATACTGGTCTTCGGGGATAGTGCCTTCGAAGTCGCCATAGTCGAGTGGGTGATCCTCAACCTCGACCGCCAGCCGCTTGACCGTCGGATCGACCGACGGTCCCTTGGTGACGGCCCACGACTTGAACGTGCCGTCGAGTTCCAGGCGGAAATCGTAGTGCAGCCGCGTCGCGTCATGACGCTGGATGACGAAACGCAGCTGCTTCGATTTCGGGACGGACGCCTTGCCCGACGGCTCCTCCGTCTGGGTGAAGTCGCGCTTGGCGCGATATGGGGCGAGGCTGTCCTTCCGCATGGATCACCGCTGGGGGCGCACCAGTTTGTCGCGATCCCAGATCTTGTGCTTTTTCGCCGCCGCGATGAAGGCCTCGATGCCATTCTTGCCATCCAAGGGCACGATGCCCATCGCGGCATCCGGCTCAATCGCGGCTTTCTCCAGCATCGGGGAGGCGGCTTCGTTGAAGCCGATCGCCTTCAGGTGACCGAAAGCATCGCGCAGCCAGTCGATGGCGCCGGCGACACCAACCAACTCCGCGGCACCCGCCTCGGACGGCAGCGCGACGACGGCGTCGAACAGGATCGAAGGTGCCCCGTCGAGCTGCATGTCGGGCACCAGGCCGCCCTTCAGCTTGCCGACCTTCGGCGCTACCAGCTTGAGCTGCGCGCCTTCCTTCTTCAGCGCCTGGCGCAGCTTCTGGATCGCGCCGGCATCACTGCCGTCGGTGACCAGCGCCGCGACGGTACGGCCTTGAATGGTCTTCGGCGCCTTGCCGATGAGGCTGAGCGCGGGCGAGGGATCGAGATCGTCACGCGGCGGCACGGCCGGGGTGATGGTGTCGGCCTCGCCAGCCATGCCCATGGCCGCCGCGACCCGCTTGCCGAGTTCCGGCTCGATCAGGTCGAGATGGCCCAGCATGCGCTTACGGATCGCGACCGTGACGACCTTGCTCAGCTCGAAGGTGAAGGCGCTCACAATGTGGCCCTGCTCGGGTGGCGTCATCGAACGCCAGAACTGGCGCGCCTGTGAGTAATGATCGGCGAAAGATTCCGGACGCTCCCGGGTCTTGGGGCCCGAATTGGGATCGGGGAAACTCGTAAAGCCGCGGACCGGATTCTCGCGCGGGCTCTGGGGATCGAGCGAGTTGGGCTCATAGGCGACCCGGCCGGGTGGCACCGCCATGCGCATGTGACCGTCGCGCTGGAAGTTGCGCATCGGACAGACCGGCTTGTTGATCGGAATCTCGTGGAAGTTCGGCCCGCCGAGGCGGCTAAGCTGCGTGTCGAGATAGGAGTGCAGGCGGCCCTGCAGCAATGGGTCCGGCGTGAAGTCGATGCCGGGAACGATATGGCCGGGATGGAACGCCACCTGCTCGGTCTCGGCAAAGAAGTTCACCGGATTCTCGTTCAGCACCATGCGGCCGATCGGGGTGAGGGGGATGACCTCCTCCGGGATCAGCTTGGTCGGATCGAGGATGTCGAAGTCGAGTTCATCGGCGGTCTTCTGGTCGAATGCCTGGATGGACAGCGTCCATTCCGGATAGTCGCCATTGTCGATCGCTTCCCAGAGATCGCGCCGCTGATAGTCCGGATCGGCACCGGCCAGCTTCACCGCCTCATCCCACAGGGTCGAGGCCGCGCCGATGCTCGGCCGCCAGTGGAACTTCACGAAGGTCGAGTCGCCTTGGGCATTGACCAGTCGGAAGGTGTGAACGCCGAAGCCTTCGATATGCCGCAGCGAGCGCGGAATGGCGCGGTCCGACATCGCCCACATCAGCATGTGCATGCTCTCGGGCATCAGCGACGCGAAGTCCCAGAACGTGTCGTGGGCCGAGCCCGCCTGCGGGAAACCGCGATCCGGCTCCATCTTCACCGAATGGATCAGGTCCGGGAACTTCATCGCGTCCTGGATGAAGAAGACCGGGATGTTGTTGCCAACGAGGTCGAAGTTGCCTTCCTCGGTGTAGAACTTCACGGCGAAGCCGCGCACGTCGCGCGGCGTGTCGACCGAACCGGCGCCGCCAGCCACCGTCGAGAAGCGGACGAAGACCTTGGTGGTCTTCTTCGGGTCCTGCAGGAAAGCGGCCTTGGTCAGGCGCGAGAGGTTCTTCAGCGGCTGGAAGTAGCCGTGGGCACCGCTGCCACGCGCATGCACGATGCGCTCGGGGATCCGCTCGTGGTCGAAGTGCTGAATCTTCTCCCGCAGCACGAAGTCTTCCAGCAGAGTCGGCCCGCGCGCGCCGCTCTTCAGCGAATTCTGGTTGTCGGAGATCGCGACGCCCTGGTTGGTCGTCAGCGTCTGGTTGGCAGATGTTGTGGTCTGGTGGGTCTCGCCGCCCGGGCGATCTTCCGATGAACGGGCCTTGGACCTGGGCGCAGTCTTGGGTTTCCGCACGATACCGCCTCACATTTTCTTGAGAAAAGCCGCGCGCTGAACGGGGCTTTCTGTGAGTCGTTGCAACGCACTGTCGCGATCGCCGTTCGTGAGGAATGACCGACACACCTCACCCGATCAGCCGCCGCACCTTGGGCATGGCGTCGCTGGCGACCGCCGCCTTCGGACGCGAACTCGCCGCTCAGCCCGCCGGAGCTCGCGATTCGACCGTACCGCCGGTCGGGACCGTGAAAGTCAGGCTCACCGTAAATGAACAGCCGCGCGAACTGATGCTCGATTCCCGCACGACCCTGCTCGACGCGCTGCGCGATCATCTCGAACTGACCGGTACCAAGAAGGGCTGCGACCATGGCCAGTGTGGCGCCTGCACCGTGTTGGTGAACGGCACGCGCCTGAATGCCTGTATGTCGCTTGCCGTGCAGCGCGACGGCGACCGCATCGTCACCATCGAGGGCCTGGCGCGCGGCCAGGAACTGCATCCGATGCAGGCCGCCTTCGTGAAACATGATGGCTTCCAGTGCGGGTACTGCACGCCGGGCCAGATTTGCTCGGCGGTCGGCATGCTGGCGGAGATCAAGCACGGCATGCCTTCGGCCGTGAGCGGCGACATCACGGCTGCATCGAATGTGTCGGTGGAGGAGGTGCGCGAACGCATGAGCGGCAACATCTGCCGGTGCTCGGCCTATCCCAACATCGTTGCCGCCATCATGGAAGCAAAGGGAGGCTCGACATGAGGAGCTTCACCTACGAGCGGCCCGATGATGTCGCTTCCGCGGTCCAGGCCGCTGCCCAGCCCGGCGCGCGATTCATCGCCGGCGGCACCAACCTGCTCGATCTCATGAAGGTCGATGTCGAACGACCGCGCCATCTGGTCGACGTCTCGCGCCTGCCGTTGCGCACCGTCACCGAGACCTCCGACGGCGGTCTCTCAATCGGGGCGCTGGTGACGAACGCAGAGCTGGCAGCCGACGATCACGTGCGCACCCGCTACCCGATGCTGGCGCTCGCCCTGCTGAACGGCGCTTCTGGCCAATTGCGCAATCAGGCGACGACGGCCGGCAATCTCCTGCAGCGCACGCGCTGCCCGTACTTTTATGACGTCTCCAAGCCCTGCAACAAACGGGTGCCCGGCAGCGGCTGCTCGGCCCTGCTGGGCTATAACCGCATGCATGCGGTCCTGGGTGTCGTCGGCAACGACAGCGACACCTGCATCGCCGTGCATCCTTCCGACATGGCCGTCGCCATGACCGCGCTGCATGCCGAGGTCGAGATCCAGACGCCGGCCGGCAAGGCGCGCCGCGTGCCGGTCTCCGATCTGCACCGGCTGCCCGGCACGACCCCGGAAAAGGACACGACGCTCGCCGAGGGAGAACTCATCAGCGCCGTGATCCTGCCGCCGCCACCCGCCGGAAAGCAGGTCTATCGCAAGGTCCGTGACCGCGCGTCCTTCGCCTTCGCGCTGGTCTCGGTAGCGGCGTTGCTTGACGTGGCGGATGGCAAGGTACGCGAGGCGCGGCTGGTGCTGGGCGGTGTCGCCCACAAGCCGTGGCCGGCGCGCGAAGCCGAGACCGGTCTGGTCGGCGCGTCCGTCAACGAGGACGCCTTCGAGGCGGCCGCGAGCGCAGCGCTGAAGGGCGCGGTCGGCCGCAAGCACAATGGCTTCAAGATCGATCTGGCCCGGCGCAGCGTCGCGAGCGCGCTCGGCGATTTGGCGAAGGCGGGAGGCTGACCATGCCCGATCACATCATCGGCCAGCCGATCGACCGGGTCGACGGCCGCGCCAAGGTCACCGGCAGCGCGCTCTACAGCGCCGATCACGGCGCCGAACGCCTTGCTTACGGCTTCATCGTGCCGTCCACGATCGGGCGGGGCGAGATCGCCACTATCGACACTTCGACGGCGCGCAAGATGCCGGACGTGCTGCTTGTGATGACGCACGAGAACGCGCCGAAGCAGGCGCCAATGCCACCGGCCAAATCCCAGGACCGCACCGCGCGAACAAGCCCGCAGCTCGTCGACGGCAAGATTCGCAACTTCGGCCAACCGATTGCGGTCGTCGTGGCACGCACCCGCGAGGCCGCACGTGCGGCGGCCGAGGCGATCCTCGTCTCCTACAAGCGCGAGACCGGCACCTACGATCTCGAAGCGGCGCGGCCGCAGGCCTACGATCCGAAGAAGACCGACAAAGGCGGCTCCGGCGACAGCAAGCTCGGCGATGTCGAGAAGGCGCTCGCGCGCGCGCCAGTGCGCATCGAGGCGACCTACACGACGCCTTATCAATCTCACAGCATGATCGAGCCGCACGCCGCCATGGCGGAATGGGCCGGCGACAAGCTCACCATCTATTGCTCGGTCCAGCTCGTCGACAACGCCCACAAATCCCTCGCCGCGACGCTGCGCGTGCCGCCGGAAAAGGTCGAGGTGATCGCCGAATTCATCGGCGGTGGCTTCGGCGGCAAGCTTACGCTCACGCCCGAAATCGTGCTGGCGTCACTCGCGGCGCGTGAACTGAAACGTCCCGTCAATGTGGTGCTGACGCGACAACAGATGTTCCACGCAACGCCGCATCGGCCTGCCTCGATTCAGAAGGTGCGGCTGGGCGCGGAACAGGACGGCACGTTGACGGCTATCGCTCACGAATCTCATGCGCAGAGTGCTCGGTCGGATGAATATTCCGAGCCCGTGGTGATGACCACGCGCGCGCTCTATGCGGCGGCCAATCGCTTCACCTCGCAGCGCATTGCCGCCCTCGACCTGCCGTCGGCGCATGCGATGCGCGCGCCCGGCGAGGCGATCGGCATGCTGGCGCTGGAACAGGCGATGGACGAGCTTGCCGAGCGGCTGAAGATCGATCCGATCGAGTTGCGCCTCAGGAACGAGCCAAAGGAAGATCCCGAGAAGAAGATTCCCTTCGCGACACGCAATCTCGTGGCGTGCCTGCAGGAAGGCGCGAAGCGCTTCGGCTGGGACAAGCGCCAGGCACAGCCAGGTCAGGTGCGCGACGGCAAATGGCTTTTGGGCATGGGCATGGCCTCGGCCATGCGCGCCAACTATTTGCGGCCTGCCGAGGCGCGCGTCACGATGGAAAGTGCCAGCCGCGCCGTCGTCGAGATGGACATGACCGACATCGGCACAGGCTCCTACACGATCTTCGCGCAGATCGCGGCCGAGACGCTCGGAATCCCGGTCAACAAGGTCGAGGTGCGCCTCGGCCGCAGCAGCTTCCCCGACACGCCGGGCTCCGGCGGCTCGTTCGGCGCCTCAAGTTGTGGCGCCGCGCTTCTCGATGCCTGTCACAAACTGAAAGCCAAGCTCGATACGGGTGAGGGGGCACAGGGCCTGAGCGCCACAGGCAGCGTGAAACCCGGCGAGGAGTACAAGAAGTTCTCGCAGTATTCCTATGGCGCTCACTTCGCCGAGGTCGGCGTCGACAGCATCACCGGCGAGATCCGGCTGCGGCGCATGCTCGGCGTCTTCACCGCCGGCCGCATCCTCAACGCCAAGACAGCGCGCTCGCAGCTTATCGGCGGCATGATCTGGGGCGTCTCCTCGGCGCTGCACGAGGACGCCGTCGTCGACCTACGCTATGGAGCCTTCGTCACCAATGACCTCGTGCATTATCACGTGCCCGTCCATGCCGATGTGCCCGATGTCGAGGCGATCATGCTGGAAGAGTTCGACGAGAAGGCAAACGCACTCGGCTCCAAGGGCGTCGGCGAACTCGGCATCTGCGGTTCTGGCGCCGCCGTTGCCAATGCCGTCTACAATGCCTGCGGCGTGCGGGTGCGCGAGTATCCCATTACTGTCGACAAGATCCTGCCGGGCCTGGCCCGCGTCGGCGCCTCCGAAGCGCAGCTTCCCGGCGGCCACAAACGCGGTGGTTGAGACTCAAAGTCCGCGTTACTTGCCGATACAGAAGTCGCGGAAGATCACGTCCAGAAGCTCTTCGAGGCGGACCGCGCCGGTGATGCGGCCGATGGCGCGCAGTGCAAGGCGAAGATCTTCAGCGGCGAGGGCAACCTCCGGTGCCTGAAGCGCTCGACCCAGCGATGCCTGACATTCTATCAATGCTTCGCGATGACGCGTGCGCGTTAGAGGCGGCGCCCCGGCACCCTCACGCATCGACGTTTCAGCCGATTTTTCCAGACGGGTCAGCAACTCGGGCAATCCGGAGCCGGTGGCGGTCGACAGGGTAACGACGGCCTTGTCGCCGACCGGAGCGAGGTCACTCTTGTTCACCACGACGAGGTCGCGGGCAGAATCCCAGCGGTCGGTCGTGCCGATGATGCTTCGCATTTCCGCCCGCCAGTCACCCGAGGCATCGAGCACCAGCACGCGCAGGTCGGCCGCCGCAGCCCGCGCGCGGGCCCGGCGCACGCCTTCCTGCTCGATAGCGTCAGTGGATTCCCGCAAGCCAGCCGTGTCCGCCAGCACGACCGGCCAGCCGCCGAGATCGAGATGGACCTCGATCACGTCTCGGGTCGTCCCGGCGGTTTCCGACACGATTGCCGCTTCACGGCGCGCGAGCAGATTTAGCAACGAGGACTTGCCGGCATTGGGCGGTCCGATGATCGCAATCGACAGCCCTTCGCGTAGCTTCTCGCCGCGCCGATCTTCCAGATGGACCGCGATCTCGGCCTGCAGGCCGGCAATGGCGATACGCACTTCGTTGGCGAGGCCTTCCGGCAAATCCTCGTCGGGAAAGTCGATGGCCGCTTCGAGATGGGCCAGCGCGCGCAGACCCTTGCCGCGCCAATCCTCGTAGAGGCGATGGAGGGCGCCCTCCATCTGCTGCAGGGCCTGCCGCCGCTGCGCCGCCGTCTCGGCCGCCACGAGATCGGCGATGCCCTCGGCCTCGGTGAGGTCGAGCTTGCCGTGTTCGAAGGCGCGGCGTGTGAATTCGCCCGGCTCGGCCAGCCGGCAGAAACCCAGACCGGCGATGGCATCGAGCGCCGCGCCGACCACCGCGCGACCACCGTGCAGGTGCAGCTCGACCATCGGCTCGCCGGTCTCGGTGTTGGGCGCCGCGAAATACACGACCAGGCCTCGGTCGATCGCTTCGCCGGTCGAGGGATCGCGGAGCGTGCGCAGCACCATGCGACGCGGCGGCGGCAGGGCGGCCCCGGTGAGCGACACCAACACGTCACCGGCACGCGGGCCGCTGAGACGGATGACGGCGAGCGCGCCGGGATGCGCGCGCGTCGGCGTTGGCGTGCCCAGCGCATAGATCGTGGCGTCGCTCACGGCCGGGCCGGCTAGGTGCGGCGGGGAGCGGGCTGTGCCGGGCGCGCCGGCGGGGCGGCCGGCGGCGGGCGGGCCATCACCTTGTCGGCGATCTTCTCGTAGAGCGATTCGGGGATCAGGCGCCGTTCGACGAGCTCGGTCTTGGCCTTGAAGGGCCGGGCCCGAATGATGGCATCGGCCCGCACCTCGCCGATCCCGTCGAGCGACATCAGATCGTCGCGGCTGGCGCTGTTGAGGTCGATCAGGCTCGAGGCGGGCGCTGCCGGTGGCGAAGCCGGCCGCGCTCCCTGGCCATGGGCCGTGCCGACGCTCAGCAGGATCACCATCGTCGCAAGAAATGCTTTGAATGACATGATGGCGGCCATTATCGCACGAAATCGTCCCAGGCCGGGATGGGGCGCTGCTCGAACGGCACTTTCCAGCGGTGACAATTCGACCGGTCTATGAGCTCGGCCGGTACCATGATCTCGGAAGGCACCATCTGGCCCGACAGGTGCCGGAGCATCGCCTGGGCGGCAATGGCCGCGATGTTGAAGGCGCTGAAATCGACGCTGGCCAACATCGTCCCGCTTTCGATGTGCCCGATCGCGGCCGGCAGGCCGTTGATGCCCACGACCGCCGCGGCCCGTCCGGCCTCCTGCAGGGCTTTCAGAGCTCCGAAGGCCATGACGTCGTTAGCGGTCCAAACTCCGTCGATCCGGGAGTGGTCCCGGAGCAGTTCGGCCATGGCTGCCTGCGCCGGCGCTTCCTGCAGATAGCCGATACGCGAGCCGACCATCGCGATTCCCGGACTTTCGGAGAGCGCCCGCTTCAAGCCGTCGGTCCGGTCCCGCGCGGTGCGGGCGCCCGGGGTGCCGTCGAGCGCCACGATCCGTCCGGTCCCGCCCAGGCCCTCGAAGAGGGCTCGTGCCACGGCATGGCCGATCCCGACATCATCGGAACCGACGAAGCTCAGCACGGGTACGCGCATGCGATTGATGAACACGGCGACCGGGATGCCGGCGGCCGTGAACCGCGCCACATCCTCTTCCATCGCGACATCGTCGGTTGGGTTGAAAAGCACGCCGTCCGGCCGCGCCGCCAGCGCCTCCGTCACCAGCGCTTTCTGCTCGCCGACATGGTCCGGCGTGGCCGGCACATAGTGCAGGGTCCGGGCGCCGGCCTCAGCCGCGACCCGGTCAGCGATCTGCCGGGCGGCATCATAAGCGGGATTCACACGGTTTTTTGTGAAAACCGCGAGCGTGAGAGGCTGTGTGCCGAGCTGCTTCATAGGGGCCTACTGGGGCCTACTTTAGGCCACCGGGGCCCTGTAGTATCCGCCCGCCATGGGCACACCCTACGACGAAATTCCGGACCGACGCGCCATCGTGCGCAGACGCGCCCTCGAGGAAGCCCTCGCTCATCTGGTCGAGGACATGCCCGAAGGCGGCGAGCCGCCGCGTGCGCCCGTGCTCGCGCTTCTGCGCGATGCACTGACTGCCGGCCGCGCGGAGATTCGCCGCCGCTTCGAGGAGCCGGGTCCGCTGAAGAACGACGGGCCGGCGGTGTTGGTCGCGACGTCCTACCTGATGGATCAGATCATCCGGGTCCTCTACGACTTTGCCGACCAGCATGCCTATCCTGCGGCCAATCCCAGCTCTGGCGAGCGACTGGGCCTGGTGGCGACCGGCGGCTATGGCCGTGGCGAGCTGGCGCCGCTCTCGGACATCGATCTCCTGTTCCTGCGTCCCTACAAGCAGACGCCGCGCGGCGAGCAGATCGTCGAGTTCATGCTCTATCTCCTGTGGGACCTCGGCCTGAAGGTCGGCCACGCGACCCGCACGGTCGAGGAGAGCCTGCGCTATGCCGAGCGCGACCAGACGATCCGCACAGCCCTGCTGGAGATGCGCTATCTGTGGGGCGACCGCGCGCTGTTCGACGAGTTGCAGCATGGCTTCGCTCAGAAATTCTATACCGGTGACGGCCGCGACTTCGTCGACGCCAAGCTCGCGGAACGCGACCAGCGCCATCAACGCATGGGCGATTCGCGCTACGTCGTCGAACCCAACGTCAAGGAAGGCAAGGGCGGTCTGCGCGACCTGCACCTTCTGTTCTGGATCGCCAAGTATCTCTATCGCGTGAGCGAGCCTAGCGAGTTGATCGCCAAGGGCGTGCTCACCAAGGAAGAGGCTCGCCACTTCGAGCGCGCCGAGCGCTTCTTCGCGACCGTGCGCTGCCACATCCATTACCTGACAGGCCGGGCCGACGACCGCCTGTCGTTCGATCTTCAGCGCGAGATCGCGGCGCGCCTCGGCTATCAGGACCGCCCCGGCAGCCGCGGCGTCGAGCGCTTCACCAAGCACTATTATCTTCACGCCAAGACGGTGGGCGATCTGACGCGCATCTTCGTCGCCGCGCTGGAAGACAGTCGCCGTCGCAAGCCCAAGCTCGCGGCACTCTGGCAGACCCTGCGTCCGCGCGAGCTCGAAGGCTTCCGTCTCGACGGCGAGCGCCTGGCCGTGGCCTCGCCCGATACATTTGCCAAGGATCCCGTCGCGATCCTGCGCCTGTTCCATGTCGCGCAGGAAAACGACCTCGACATCCATCCCGCGACCCTGCGGCTGATCACGCAGAACATCCGGCTGGTCGACAAGCTTCGCAACGATCCGGAAGCCAATCGTCTCTTCATGGAGATGCTGACGTCGCGTCACGATCCGGAGACGACGTTGCGGCGTCTCAATGAGGCCGGCGTGTTCGGCCGCTTCGTGCCCGACTTCGGGCGCGTCGTCGCGCAGACGCAGCACGACATGTACCACACGTACACGGTCGACGAGCACACGATCCGCGCCATCGGCATCCTCTCGAAGATCGAATCGGGCGTGCTGAAGGAAGACCATCCGCTGTCGGCCGATGTCGTTCACAAGATCCTGTCTCGGCCGGTGCTCTATCTCGCGGTGCTGCTGCACGACATCGCGAAGGGCCGCGGAGGCGACCATTCGGTGCTGGGTGCCGACGTCGCAATGCAGCTCGGCCCGCGCCTGGGATTGAGCGCCGCCGAGACGGAAACCGTGGCGTGGCTGGTGCGCTACCACCTCGCGATGTCGGCCACCGCGTTCCAGCGCGACCTGATGGATCCCAAGACCATCGACACGTTCGCGGCACTCATCCAGTCGCCCGAGCGCCTGCGCCTGTTATTGGTCCTGACCGTGTGCGACATCCGCGCGGTCGGCCCGAACGTCTGGAACAACTGGAAGGCCGCGCTGCTGCGCCAGCTCTACAATGCGACGGAGCAGGTCCTCTCCGGCGGCACGCTCAGCGGCGGCCGCGCCGAGCGCATCAAGCATATCCAGAGCGAGATCGCCAAGCGCCTGCCGGGCTGGAGCGAAGCCGACAAGGAAGCGCACTTCGCGCGCGGCTACGCCTCCTATTGGCTGTCCTTCTCACCCGACACGCTGGCGCGCCAGGCGGAACTGGTGCGCGGCGCCGAGCGCGCCAAACAGCCGCTCGCCATCGAACATCGTGTCGACGAGGAGCGGTCCGTCACCGAGGTCACGATCTACACGCTCGACACGCATGGCCTTTTTGCGCGCCTCGCCGGCGCCATGGCGATCAGCGGCGCCAACATCGTCGACGCCAAGATCTTCACGCTTGCCAACGGCATGGCGCTCGACACGTTCTGGATCCAGGACCTCGAGGGCAAGCCGTTCGACGGGCCGCAGCGGCTGGCGCGACTGGCGGCCAGGGTCGAGCTGGCGCTGTCCAACCGTCTCGACATCCAGCGCGAACTCGACAGCCAGCGCGGCTCATGGCCCAAGCGCGATCGCGTCTTCACCGTCGAGCCGCGCGTGCTGATCGACAACAACGCGTCCGACACGTTCACCGTGATCGAGGTCAACGGCCGCGACCGGCCGGGCTTCCTGCACGTCGTCACGCGCGCGCTCACGCGCCTCAACCTGCAGATCGCCACCGCGCATGTCACGACTTACGGCGAGCGTGCGGTCGACGTGTTCTACGTGAAGGACCTGTTCGGCCTGAAGGTCGTGAACGCCGACAAGCTGAAACAGATCTCTACGACCGTCGAAGCCGCCATCCGCGACTTCGACTCGCGCTTCGATCCGGTGGCGAAGGCGGCGGAATAGTCGCCGGCTTTTCTTCAGCCCGTGGAATTCCTTCTCCTCATCGTCGTGGCCTTGCTGGCGACGCTCGCCTTCATCTACTTCGCAGATCTGTCGTCTCGACAACCTGCAAAACCCCGCCGGCAGTATTACATCGGATCCTCATCCTCGAAGGAGAGGCTGCTTCTCTGGAGTCCGGTTCTCTGCTCGATCGCCGCGCTGATCGTGTTTGCGGTACCTCCGCTGGACCGACTTGCGCCGTCCGCACTCACCGTCGTTCTCGACCGAGTCTGCGGCTATCCCCTGCCGACGTTATGGTGCTGGAAGATATCGTGGCCGTCGGCCTGGATGCTGGTCATCCAAGCGACCCTCTATCTCTGGTTTCTCGGAATGTCGGCCTATCTCGTCTTCTCGATCATGACGGGGCGTATTCCCAAACCACGTCATTACGTCGAAGGGTCGTTTCCACTTGGGCTGAGTTTGATCTGTGCGGGCTTCTGGCTGTTCATCGTCGCCGGCGGCCAGTTCATGGTCCCAGCGAAGCTATCGCTCGTCTTCCCGGTTGCGGGCCTGATCTTCTCCGTCGCCTATTTCTGCGGTGCTCTCAGCAGCCTGCGCAGGCTAACCATCGCGCTGAAATACCGGCGGCCGCCAACATCGACTTGAGCGGACGGCGGATCGCTCCGCCGCCCTTCGTCGTCACTCCGGCTTGAAGTTCGCTTCCTTCAGCAGGGCGGTGTTGGTCTCGATCTCCTGTTTGATGAAGGCGGCGAATTCTTTCGGGCCGCGGCCCGTGGGAACGATGCCGAGCGACGTGGTCTTCTCGATGAAGCCCTTGTCCTTGGAGACTTCCGCCATGCCCGCGGCGAGCTTGTTCACGATCGCATCGGGCGTGTCCTTGGGCGCCCAGACGCCGTACCAGGAGCTGAGGTTGAAGTCCTTGAGGCCAACCTCTGCCGTGGTCGGAATGTTGGGCGCGAGCGACGTGCGCTCCTTGGAGGTCACGAACAGGCCTTTGGCGCGGCCCGACGTGGCGAGCGGCAGGAGCGCCGTCCATGGATCCATGAAGAACTGCACGCTGCCCGACATCAGGTCGGTATTGGCCGGCGCCGTGCCCTTGTAGAGGATCTGGTCGAGCGGAATGCCGATGCGCTTCAGCCAGGCCAAGGTCGCGATGTGACCGGCCGAGCCGCCCGAGGAGATCGCGACGAAGAACTTCTTGGGGTCCTTCGCAACGGCCGCCATGACGGCGGCATAGTCGTCGCCCGGCACGTTGTTGTTGGCCAGCATCACCAGCGGCGCCTCGCCCGCCTGGGCAATGGCGCGAAAATCGGTCTGCGGGTCGTACGGGCAGGAGGGCACTACCGTCTTGCCCAGCACGAACAGGCTGGCGTTGAACAGGATCGTGTAGCCGTCGGGATCGGCGCGGCGGACGGTGTCGGAGCCGATCGTGCTCGAGGCACCGCCGATATTCTGGATGATGATCTGCTGGCCGAGCTTTTCCGACAGGAACTGCGCCGTGATGCGGCCGAGACCGTCCGTGCCGCCACCCGGCGGGTAGGGCACGATCATCTTCAGTGGCTTGTTCGGGTAGTCCTGAGCCAAGGCAGGGCCGAGGGCCGGAGCGGCGAGAAGCGAGGCGCCAGCAGCGCCCAGCACGGTCCTACGACGAAGATTCATGGAAATTGCCTCGGAGAGAATGCCTAAGGTTGCACACTAACCGAAGATGCACACGCCATGCCATGATCTGTCTCGCAAATCGTGCGGGAAACCCGCCGTTCGGCGACCTCCCCGCAGGGCACGCCCAGGGCCCGTGACGTGTCGAGATGCTGCTGAAGGGTCGCCTTGCCGCCCGGGGCGATGGGCGAGGGCACCCCTTCGCGATAGGCCGACTTGAGTTCGACGATGCGCTGGCGGCCGTCGCGCAGCGCCAGGACCACGTCGACCTGCAGATAGTCGATCGTCTCGCCCGATTTGTTCTCGACGACGAGGCTTGGGACACAGTTGCCGTAAACGTTGGCGTCACCGCCGCGCGTCACGTCGATGCCGTTGGCGGCAAGGGCCGCCGTTCCTGCCAGAACCAGACTCAACGCACCAAAGGCTGCCTTCATGGTCGCCTCCTGCTTCGGTTTTCCTAGCTCGACTGCAGCCGCTGCTCCCGGCGGGTCGCCAGCATCTGCAGGATCGCCGCCGCCGTCTCCTCGATCGAGCGGCGAGTCACGTCGATGGTCGCCCATTTGCGTCGGGCATAGAGCCGGCGCGCTTCCTGGATCTCGCTCTGCACGGTGTCCATGTCGGTGTATTCCGACTCGGTGTCCTGCTGCATGAGCCGCAGGCGATTGACGCGGATCTGCACCAGTCGCTCGGGATCGGTAATCAGGCCGACGATCAGCGGTCGCCTGGCTTCCTCGAGTTCGGTAGGCGGCGGCACCTGCGGCACCAGCGGTACGTTGGCCGCCCGCACGCCGCGATTGGCCAAATATACACAGGTCGGTGTCTTGGAGGTGCGCGACGGCCCGACCAGGATCACGTCGGCATCGTCGAGATCGTGCGTCGACTGTCCGTCATCATGCGCCAGCGTGTAATGCATGGCGTCGATCCGGTCGAAATAGCCTTCGTCGAGCTGGTGCTGGCGACCCGGCCACTGCTCGCTCTTGGAATGGAAATGGACGGCCAGCACACTCATCGCCTGGTCGAGCACGCCGACGCAAGGCAACTGCAGACGCCGGCAATGATCGCGCACGACGTCGCGCAGTTCGGGATCGACCAGCGTGTAGAGGACGGGACCGCGGTCGCGCTCGACCGCCTGCATCACCTTCTCCATCTGAGCCGGCGATCGCACCAGCGACCAGACGTGCTCCTGCACGAAGATGCCCTCGTACTGGACGAGACAGGCGCGCGCGACGCTCGACACGGTCTCACCGGTCGAATCGGACACGAGATGGACGTGAAAATTCCGGTTGGCCACGGTTCGTTTTACCCCACAGACACGCCGGGAGAAACGCGGGATTGATCGAGGCATCGCGGGGACAAACAGGACGCCCCTCGGGAGCGCCCTGATTCGGGACACGACTCGCCCGGCCCATCCGATTTATCTTCCCTTGCGGACAGGTCGGGACGAATGACCTGCGAGTCGGGAATCAGGTCTTTTAGCCGCGTGGAATCGATGGATTCCGATCCACAGCAGCCTGGGGACCGATGGCCAATAGGGCGCATCCCCACGTGCCACAGGCTCTACTACTGCTACTACCTATTATGAATAGAGTAAGAGGAAGCATGAGGGACAGAGAGTGAGCGGCGGAAAATTCCTGGAGACGCTGGCCGGAAAGAGACATCCGACGCCGCCGATCTGGCTGATGCGTCAGGCTGGACGCTATCTGCCGGAGTATCGCGCCGTGCGGGCGACCACGAAATCGTTCCTCGAATTCTGCTATACGCCCGACAAGGCCGTCGAGGTGACCCTGCAGCCGATCCGGCGTTTCGGGTTCGATGCCGCGATCATCTTTTCCGACATCCTCGTGGTGCCCGACGCACTGGGCCAGAAGGTCTGGTTCGCTGAAGGCGAGGGGCCGAAGCTCGAGGCGCTGACCGATCCCTCGCAATTTGGCCGGTTGTCACGGGCTCGCTTGCAGGAGCGTCTGGCACCGGTCTACGAGGCGATCCGTCGGACGCGTGCCGAGCTGCCAAAGGAAACCGCGCTGCTCGGGTTCGCCGGCGCGCCGTTCACGCTCGCCTGCTACATGATCGAAGGAAGCGGCAGCAAGGATTTCGCCAAGGTGAAGAAATGGGCCTATGCCCATCCCGAATCCTTCAAGCTGCTGATCGATCTTCTTGTCGATGCGGTGATCGATCATCTCGGCCACCAGGTCGATGCCGGCGTCGATGCCGTGCAGCTCTTCGATTCGTGGGCGGGCGTGCTGCCGGAAGAGCAGCTCTTCCACTGGTCGCTCGATCCGATGGTGCGGATCGCCAAGGGCCTGCGCGAACGTCATCCTCACGTGCCGATCATCGCCTTTCCCCGGGCCGTCGGTCCGGCCGCCTTGATGTATCGCCTGCCCGAGACGTTCAGCGCTTTGTCGCTCGATACCGGCATCGGCGCCCATTGGGCTGCGAAGGAAGTGCAGCCGCACATTACGGTGCAGGGTAATCTCGATCCGATCATGCTGGTCGCCGGCGGCCAGGCGATGGAGCGCGAGGCCACGCGTATCCTCGACAAGCTCGGCCACGGTTCCTACGTCTTCAATCTCGGCCACGGCGTCGTGCCGCAGACCCCGCCCGATCATGTCGCGCGGCTGGTCGACATCGTGCGCAACTGGAAGCCGAGCTGACGTGAAGATCGCGATCGTCCTGTTCAATCTCGGCGGGCCCGATTCGCCCGAGGCGGTTCAGCCGTTCCTGCGCAACCTGTTCAGCGATCCCGCGATCATTTCGCTGCCGTCGTTCTTCCGGCTGCCGCTGGCGCGGTTCATCGCCAGCCGGCGCACGGCGAAGGCACAGGGCATCTACGCAAAGATCGGCGGCAGTTCGCCGATCCTCGGCCAGACGGAAGCACAGGCGCGGGCGCTCGAGGAAGCCCTCGGATCGGGCCACGAATGGCGCGGCTATGTCTGCATGCGCTACTGGCATCCGATGACCGAAGCCGTCGTGCGTTCAGTCAAACGATTTGCGCCCGATCGCATCGTGCTGCTGCCGCTCTATCCGCAATTCTCCACGACGACGACGGCTTCGTCGGTGAAGGCCTGGAAAGAAGCGGCAGCCGCGGCGAAACTCAACGTGCCGACGCAAACCGTCTGCTGCTATCCCGACGAGGAAGGTTTTATTGCCGCCTCGGTCGATCTTTTGAGGCAAGGGCTGGCTGAGACCGGCAATCGTCCAGCACGCGTTCTGTTCTCCGCGCATGGCTTGCCGGAAAAAGTCATCAAGGCCGGCGATCCTTATCAGGCGCAGGTCGAGCGTACGGCTAAAACCATCGCTGAGCGCATCGGCAATCTCGACTGGTCGGTCTGCTACCAGAGCCGCGTCGGTCCGCTGAAATGGATCGGCCCTTCGACCGATGACGAGATCCGGCGCGCCGGCGCCGATGGCAAGGCTGTCGTGCTCTATCCGCTCGCCTTCGTATCGGAGCATTCCGAGACGCTGG
The DNA here is from genome assembly GCF_058806575.1 of Reyranella sp. GW821-FHT12G01. Taxonomy (NCBI): domain Bacteria; kingdom Pseudomonadati; phylum Pseudomonadota; class Alphaproteobacteria; order Hyphomicrobiales; family Reyranellaceae; genus Reyranella; species Reyranella sp. GW821-FHT12G01. The sequence continues at coordinate 458,794 of NZ_JBXAPV010000001.1, read as the reverse complement.
TCGAACTCGATATGGATTATCGAACCCTGGCGAACGAGAGCAGCGTGCCTGCCTACATTCGTGTGCCGACGGTGGGGACGCATCCTTCGTTCATCGAGGGCCTCGCCAACAGGGTGTGTGCCGTGCTGGCCGAGCCGCAGGTCGCGATCTGCCATGGGGCGAAGACGATGCCGTGCAGTGGCAGTCATCGCGGCTGTCCGCTGATTGCCGGAGCGGTGTGATGCTCTACGAAGTACTGAAGGCGCTGCACATCATCTCGGTCATCGCTTGGATGGCGGGACTGCTCTACCTGCCGCGCCTGTTCGTCTATCACGCCGATGCCGAGAAGGGCTCCGTGCAGAGCGAGACCTTCAAGGTGATGGAGCGCCGTCTGCTGCGCGGCATCATGAACCCGGCGATGATCCTGACCTGGGTCTTTGGCATCGCACTCGCCTGGCAGGGACAGTGGTGGCACTCCGGCTGGTGGCACGCGAAGTTCTTGCTGGTGATCGTCCTCACCGTCGTGCACCATCTGTACGGCCGTTGGCGCAAGGAATTCGCGGCCGACCAGAACGTCCGGCCGGCGAACTATTACCGCTGGTGGAACGAGGTCCCGACCCTGCTGATGATCGCCATCGTCTTCCTGGTCGTGCTCAAGCCTTTCTGAGCAGTCGTCCCGGCCAGATTTTCCGTTCGACCTGATCGGCGACGATGCTGGCGATCGTGTCGCCGGCGAATCGCGTGAGTCGAGAGACCGGCCGGTCGGCCGGATAGGACAGCACGAGTTGCCTGACCGGCGCCGGATCGGTGAGCGGTGCCGCGAGCAAACGCCCCGATGCGATGTCGTCGTGAATGGGCGACAGCGGCAGGATCGTCCAGCCATGGCCGTGACGGACGAGGTCCTTCAGGGTCGCGTAGGAATCGGCTTCGACGGCGATGTGCAGCGAGATGCCGGCTTCCTCGGCGCACTGCTCGACGATCGTCCGGAGGCCGTGACGCGTGCTGGGCAGCAGGACACGTCTGCCGTCGAGGTCCTTGAACCGGATCGAGCGCTCGCTGGATAGCCCCGAACCGGGTGGGCCGATCAGAAACAGGTTCTCGAGCAGCAACGGCTCCGAGCGCAGCGAGCGGGCGGACTGCGGGTCGTAGAGAATGGCGACGTCGATCTCGCCGCGATGCAGCCAGTCGATCAGATGGCCGGTATAGGCGCCGACCAGCCGCAGCTCGACCTGCGGGTGGCTTTTGCCGAACGCTGTGACCAGTGGCAGCGAGAGGATGTCGGCCACCGTCGGCGGAAAGCCGATGGCGATCCGCCCTTTAAGTGGCGCGTCGAGATCGGAGGCCGTGGCGCGGATTTCCTCCAACTCGGTCATGACCCTCGTCGCGTGTTCGAGGATCTCCCGGCCCTTGTCGGTGAGGACCATGCCCCGCCCGTGCCGGGTGAACAGGCGGACCGACAGTTCCTCTTCCAGCATCCGGATCTGGCGGCTGAGGGCGGGCTGGGCGATGCCGATCCGGTCAGCGGCCTTGCTCAGGCTGCCGAGGTCAGCGACATGGATCAGGGTGCGAAGTTGGGAAAGCTCCATCGAGCCATACAATATCGTTATATCTGTTCATTCCCAACAGTCGTCCAGTTTCGCTGCCGTTATAGCTAATGTGCCGGCCGATCCTGAATTGGGAATGGAGAAACATGACCGCCGCACCGACGCAGCCTGACTGGCGCGACCAGATTTTCGAGGTCTTCCAGGACCATGACGTGAAGCAGGTCTATCACGTCCCCGACGCCGGCCATGGCCGTCTGATCGAGGCCTGCCAGAAGTCGAATTCGATCCGCACCCTGGCGCTCACGACCGAGGAGGAGGGCATTCCGCTCGCCGCCGGGGCGTGGCTGGGCGGGCAGCGCTCGGTGCTGCTGATGCAGAGCTCGGGCGTCGGCAACACCATCAACCTGATGGGCATGCCCAAGACGCTGCGCTTCCCGTTCCTGACGCTGATCACGATGCGCGGCGATTGGGGCGAGTTCAATTCCTGGCAGTATCCGATGGGCCAGGGCACGCCGAAGGTGCTCGAGGCAATGGGCGTGCTGCTCTACTCGGTCGAGACCGCCGACGAGGTGAAGACCACGGTCGACGCCGCCGCGCGATCGGCCTTCAACGGCGGCCAAGCCGTCGCCGTGCTGCTGCGCCAGAAGCTGATCGGCATCAAGAATTTCGGGAAGAAGTAGGATGAGCAAAGCAACTCTCCAGCGTCGCCCGCTGGTCAAACAACTCCTCGAGAACGCCGGTGACGACCTGCTGGTCATCGCGGGCCTCGGTTCGGCCAACTGGGACATCACCGCCGCGGGCGACCGCCCGCTCAACATGCCGCTCTGGGGCTCGATGGGCGCACCGGTCGGCATGGGCCTCGGCCTCGCCATGGCGCAGCCCAAGAAGCGCGTGCTGGTGATCACCGGCGACGGCGACATGCTGATGAGCCTGGGCTCGCTCGCCACCGTGGCGACGCAGATGCCGGAGAACCTGGCAATCGTCGTGCTCGACAACGAGAAGTTCGGCGAGACCGGCAACCAGGCCACGCACACCAGCCCGCGCAACAACGGCCCGACCGAGTCCGGCGCCGGCACCGACCTCGCCATGATCGCGCGCGGCTGCGGCATCCCCGACTCCACGACGGTGCGCGACTCGAGCGAGGTCGCAGAGCTGGTGAAGGACGCCCGCACCAAGAAGGGTCCGGTTTTCCGGCTCGTGAAGGTGATGGTAGAAAAGCTGGAGTTCGTGATGCCGCCGCAGGATGGTGCGCATCTCAAGGATCGTTTCCGCCAGGCCCTACTTGGACATCCCTAAGTTGGGCCATCCCTAAGAGGCTCCCATGACCGACTACGCTCCCTTCCCGCTGATCGATCTCACCGGCGGCCCCAGGGAGCGCGGTCGGATCCATGGCAAGGCCGCCGCGGATCGCTTGAAGCGCGGCGCCAAGATGTATGCCGAGTCGCTGCTCAAGTCGGGCGTCGACTGGAAGGAACTGGAGCGGCGCGCCGAGGCGATGGTGCCGCTGATCGACAAGTTCGATCCGACCTACACCGAGGAGATGCGTGGCATCGCCGAGGGCGCGAACGAACCCTTCGCCGCCGTCGTGCTGATGAACGCGCGCACCGAGATGGTGGTCGCAGCGCGCAAGCAGCAGGCCGCAAAGCATTTCCCCGACGGCTGTACGGCAGCCCTCGCGCTGCCCGAGGCAAGCTCGGATGGTGTGCTGTTGCACGGCCAGAACTGGGACTGGCGTTCGGAATGCGCCGAGACGGGCGTGGTGTTGCGCATCCGCCGTGACGATGGGCCCGACATCCTGACCTTCACAGAAGCGGGCGGCCTCGCGCGTTCGGGCCTCAACTCCGCCGGCATCGGTCTCACCGCCAACGCACTGGAATGCGACCGCGACTATCAGCGCGGGCAAGGCGTGCCGCTGCCGTTCATCCGCCGCAAGGTGCTGGAGGCGTCGCATCTCGCCCACGCCGTTCAGACCATCGTCTCGACGCCCAAGCCCGGCTCCAACCACATGGCGGTGAGCCATTGTGGCGGCGAGGCCTTCGGCTTCGAATGCGCGCCCGACGAGACCTTCTGGATCGCGCCCGATCGCGGCCTCTACGTGCACGCCAATCACTGGATCTCGGACTCGGCGCGCGCCAAGGTGAAGGACACCGGCCTCGCCGAGACGCCGGACTCGATCTATCGCGACAAGCGTGTCCGCGACCAGCTCTCGCCCAAGCGCGGCGAACTCACCTTGGAAGACTTCCGCCAGGCCTTCTTCGACGACTGGGGCACGCCCTACTCAGTGTGCCGCCCGCCGCGCCTCAACTCGCGCGGCGTCTCTACGGCCACCACGGCGATGATCCTGATGCGCCCGGCCGAGGGCCATCTCGAAGCCTGCCCGATGCCAGCACTGAACCGCCAGTTCACGACGTACAAGCTGACGCCCGACAGCGTCGCGCAGAAGCAGGCCGCGGAATAGGCATGCGACGACGGTTCGTCCTCGCAAGTCTTGGCGTGGGCGCCGTATCACCTGCGCTCGCCACGCTGCCGCCGGCACCGGACAAAATGACGATACCGGTGTTCTTTCAGCGCGGTTCGACGGAGATCGACAACAAGACGCAGCAAATCCCAGGCATCGTTGGCTTGACCAAGTACCCCTACGGTGGCGCCATCAGGATTGTCGGGCACACCTCCAAGGATGAAGCCGGCGGAATGGCACTCTCGCTGGCGCGTGCCCAGGCTCTTCGCGCCAGGCTGATCGAGTTCGGCGCGCGCCCGGAGCAGTTCGTGTCGATCGAAGGCATCGCGGACCGGCAACCGTTCGGCGTGAACGAACCGAACGTCGATGCGCATAATCGTCGGGCGGAGATCTTCCTCGAGCGCCTGTAAGGCTGCCTAACCCGGATACCAGGCCGGCTTGCGCTTCTCGCGGAAGCTGGTGAGGCCCTCGGTGGCTTCGTCCTGCTGGCGGGTGCGGGCGTGTTCGTCGATCAGGTCGCGCAGTTCGCCGTCGTCGATGAAGGCGCGGGCCGAGGCGAGCGAGCGCAGCTTGGTGGCTGTCGTCGCGCGCGGCGCGTTCATCAACACGGCTTCGACGATCTTCTCGCCGGCCTCCGCAAGGCCACCCGTCGGGCAGACTTCGTGGACCAGCCCGAGGCGGCGGGCCTCGTGGGCGCCGAAGCGTTCGCCGGTCAGCGCGTAGCGCCGCGTCTGGCGCAGGCCGATCGCTTGGCAGAGCTGCGGCAGGATGATGCCTGCCATCAGGCCCCAACGCGTCTCGCTGATGGAGAAGAGCGCATCCTCCTGCGCCACGACGACGTCGCAGGCCGCGGCAATGCCGGTGCCGCCGCCGAAGCAGCCACCCTGGATCAAGGCGAGCGTCGGGACCGGACAGGTGTCGAGGCGCTTCACGGCCTCGGCGGTGAGACGGCTCACCTTCTCGTTCTCGGCGGGCGATTGCTTGGCAACGCCGGTGATCCACGTCAGATCGGCGCCGGCCTGGAAGTGCTTGCCGTTGCCGCGCAACACGACAATGCGCAGATGGCTCTCGTTGCCCAGCGAATCCATCGCGTCGTGCAGGCCCTGGATGAGATCGCCGTTATAGGCGTTGTTCACCTTGGGCCGGTTCAGCGTGACGGTCGCCACGCCGCGGCGGTCGATCTCCCAGAGGACAGTATCGTTCGACATCGATTTACTCAGCCTTCAGGTAGCTGTCCTTGAGGGCGATCTTGCCGTCCTTCACCTCGTAGAGGTCGATGCCGTAGCGATCGAACGGCTTGCCGGCATGGTCGATGCCGGTGGCGCGGAAGGTACCGAACAGCTTGTCGCCGGCGCGATGGATGCTGGCCTCGGAGAAGCGCACCTCGCGATGCGCTGTGCTCTTGTCGGCGAAGTGCGCGCGCAGCGCTTCCTTGCCCTTGAGCACGCGCCCGGTCGGCGACCCGCCGGCATTGAGGCGCCATTCGAAATCGTCGGTCACGCAGTCGGCGATCGCGTCGACATCGGCCTTGTTGAAGGCCTTGCCGAAACGGCGGAACAGGTCGTCGATGGCGTCAGCCATGGGGTACTCCTTGGTTACTTGAGCAACGAGCCGAAGCAGAGCGCGATGTCGTTCTTCACGCCGGCCGTGGTGATCATCGAGAGGTCGGAGCGAGCGGTCTTGCAACCCGACGCCATGACTTCGATTTCCCGCGCCGGAACGTCGCCGCGATAACGCAGCACGCGGGTGTCGGATTCGCCACTGGGATGAATGGTCATGATCAGAGCCGGCGCGCCTTCGGGCGAGGTCTTCTCGTCAGGCGAATATTCCAGGGTCGAGATATTTGTCTCGTGGCCCGCATGCCGCAGCGCATGGACGGCCTCGTCGAGTTCGGGCCGGATGATGTCGCGGCACTTCACCCAGAAGGCCTGCACGAAAAGATCGGTCTCGGTGTCCATCTGCGCTCCCCTCATTGATTGGTCTCTTTGATTGGGACCGACCCTAGCACCTCCCACGGTGGCGGCGAGAATTTCTCGACGATGAAGTCGATGAAGGCCGTCACCTTGGGCGCGAGGTGACGGCGGTGCGGATAGACGGCGTGGATCGGGATCGGCTGCTCGGCGCGGAACTCCTCCAGCAGCGAGACCAGCTCGCCGTTCTTGATGGCCGCGGCGACCGTGAGACGGGTCAGGCGCACGATGCCCAGCCCCTGCAGCGCCAGCCGCATCTGTGCCTCGCCCTCGGTGACGGCGACCCGCCCGCCGACCTCGATCTCGCGGACCTCGCCGTCGATGCGGAACGGCCAGCGGTTGAGGTAGGTGCGGTCGCGCGAGACGATGCAGTTGTGGCGCGTGAGCTCCTCCGGCCGCTGCGGCGCGCGGCGGTTCCTGAGGTAGGAGGGCGAGGCGCAGACCAGCCGGACGTCCTCTCCGATCTTGCGCGCCATGAAGCTGGTGTCGGCCAGGCGCCCGATGCGGATCGCGACGTCGATGCCTTCCTCGATCATGTCCACGACCCGGTCGGTCGGCATCAGCTCGAGCTGCAGCAGCGGATAGCGTTCGAGGAATTCGGCGATGACGGGGGCGAGCTGGTGGGTCGAGAAGGCGAGGGAGGTCGTGACCCTCAGCAGCCCGTGCGGCGTGCCGCTCTGCCGGCTGATCTGGTTCTCCAGGGTCTCGATCTCGCCCACGATGCGCCGCGCCGTCGAATAGAAGGCCTCGCCCTCCTCGGTGAGGTTGATCGCCCGCGTCGTGCGCTGGAGCAGCCGGACGCCCAGTCTGGTTTCCAGCCGCGTCACCAGCTTGCTGACCGCCGACGGGGTCAGGCCGAGGCCTGGTGCTGCGGCGGAAAACCCTTTGGAATCAACGACCCGGACGAAGGCCGCCATCTCGCTCGCGTGATCGATCATTGCGCTATTGTTGAATTATATTCAGGAGTGTTCGTCATACACTCCGTATTAACCGCCGGGAAGAACGGAATTAGGTTCCTTTCAACCCTTGGAGGTCTTTGCCATGTTCACGACTCCCTATCCCACCATCGCCGAACGTCAGGCTTTCGAAGCCCGTGCGCTGCGCATGCGTGGCGCCGTCGTCGCCGGTCTCATTCGTGACTTCGCCCGCTGGGTCTCCGCCGCCGCCCGCTGAACACGGCTGATGTACGGTAGCCGATGAGCAGGATCTGGGGGCAGTACGCCCGCTACAACCGGCTGGCCAACGAGACGCTGTACGCGGCCTGCGCCGGGCTTTCCGGCGCCGAGTATCGCCGCGATCTCGGCGCCTTCTTTGGCAGCGTCCACGGCACGCTGAACCACCTGCTGCTCGGCGACCGTATCTGGATGGCGCGGTTCGAAGGCGGCTCCCACGTCTCGACCGGTCTCGGCGCGACCCAGTTCGAGAAGTTCGAGGCGCTTCGGGTCGAACGCGAACGCCTCGACCGGCACATGGAGCATTTCTTCGCGAACCTGCCCGAAGGGTTCGAAGACGGCAGCGTGCGCTACGTCAACAATTCGGGCTTCGACACCGAGGACCCCTGGTCGGTGATCCTGCCGCACTTCTTCAATCACCAGACCCATCACCGAGCCCAGGTCCACACGCTGCTCTCGCAGCTCGGCTACAAGCCGCCGGTCCTCGACCTGCATCGCGTGCTGCGGCCGGATCCGACTTGACCAATCGAAGCGTCTCCTCGGAGCGCGCAACTCCAGTTGCGCTCATGATTCCGAAGCGCCACTGGAGTGGCGCGCTCCAAAGCTAGCGCTTGGTTTTAGGTGAAGACGCGGCACCCGCCGCTTTCAGCAGCACCGCTGCCGCTTCGCGCGCGGCGGTCGCGACTTTCGGATCGCCGCGCACGATTGCCGCTGCAATGGCGCCGTCGATCAGGATCTGGAGCTGCATCGAAAGCGACTCCGTCTCCTTGAGGCCGAGGCGCGTCAGCAGATCCTGAAACCACGTCCGCCGCTGTTCCTTGAACGCGAGCGCGATCTTGTTGGCGGCGTGCGCGGGCTCCTTGAGCTCGGCGACCGCGTTCACGAAGGGACAGCCGCGAAAGACGCCAGTCGCAATGGTGCGTTCCAGCCGGTCGAAGGCGCCCAGGATCTGTTCCATCGGCGGCCGGTCCGAGGGCGGCGCGGGCCGCAGCCGCCGCGACAGGTAGGCCACGATCAGGTCGTCCTTCGACGGGAAGTGATTGTAGAGCGTGCGCTTGCTGATGCCGATCTCGGCCGCGATCGTGTCGACGCCGACGGCGCGGATGCCCTGCCCGTAGAACAGCCGGTCCGCCGTCTCGAGGATGCGCTCCTGCATCGCTGCCCTGACGTCCGCTCGCGCCATGATGCCTTGACCCCTTTCCGGCGCCGACCTTAAGTTACACAGGTCTGTGTAACAAGCCGGAGGCGCGTCGTGGCCATCCTAAAGGAATTACGGCCGGTCATGCCCATCCTGATCGGGGCTTCGGTCATGCTGAGCCTCGGCATGGGCGTGCGTCAGAGCTTCGGTCTGGTGATGCAGCCGCTGACGCGCGACATCGCGCTCACAGTGTCCGACTTCGCCCTGGCCATGTCGGTCCAGAACCTCGCCTGGGGGTTCCTGCAGCCGGTGGCCGGCGCGCTGGCGGTGCGGCTGGGCTTCCGGCCGATCATGGTCGCCGGCGCGGCGCTCTACGTCGCCGGGCTGGGTCTGTTCGCCATGGCCGGGGGCATGACCGGCGTGATGCTGGGCGGCGGCGTGCTGATCGGCGTGGCGCTCGCCTGTACCGCCTCAGCGATCTCGCTGGCCGTGGGTGCGCGGTCCGTGCCGGCGCGTCTGCGCAGCCTCGTGCTGGGCGCCATCACCGCCACCGGTTCGTTGGGCGCGCTGCTGTCGGCGCCGCTCGGCCAGATGCTCACGACCGACTTCGGCTGGCGTGCCGGGTTGCTGGGGTTCCTGGCGCTCACGGTGTTCATGCTGCCGGCTGCGTGGATCGCGGGTCGCGTCGACCGGCTGACGCCGCTCGCGCCGGCCGCGGGCGATATCAGTGCTGCCTCGCCGCGCCTCGCGCTCCGGGCCGCGCTGCGTAACCCGTCGTTCCTGGTCATGACCGCGGCCTACTTCGTCTGCGGCATGCAACTCCTGTTCATCACCACCCACCTGCCGTCTTACCTGGCGATCTGCGGCATGGACCCGTCGCTGAGCGCCGGCGCGCTGGGCGCGATCGCGCTGTTCAACGTGTTTGGCAGCCTCTTCTTCGGTTGGGCCGGCGGCCATTGGTCCAAGCTCGGCCTGCTGGGCGGCATCTACATCACGCGCTCGATCGTCCTCGCCTGCTACTTCGTGATGCCGCCGACACCGGCCAGCACCTTGGTCTTCGCTTCGGCCATGGGCTTCCTGTGGTTGGGCGTCGGTCCGCTGGTCGCCGGCTCGGTCGTGGAGATGTTCGGTCTGCGCTGGCAGGCGATGATCCAGGGCGTCGCTTTCATGAGCCACCAGGTCGGCAGCTTCGTCGGCGCCCTGGGCGGCGGTCTGCTGTTCGACGCGCTGGGCTCCTACGATCTCGCTTGGCGTCTCGGCGTTGCGCTCGGCCTCACCGCTGGCCTGGTGCAGGTGACGTTCGCCCTGATGCGACCGCCGCCCGCGCCGTTGCAGCCTACTGCGGCTTGAACTCCGGCTTGATATCCTGCTTGCGCCACTTGAAGCGCAGCTCGGCGAGACCGACGCTCAGCACGTAGAAGACCGGTGTGAAGATCAGGCCGAAGATCGTCACACCCAGCATGCCGGAGAACACCGCGGTGCCGAGCGACTGGCGCATCTCCGCGCCGGCGCCGGACGAGAAGACCAGCGGCACCACGCCCAGGATGAAGGCGAGCGAGGTCATCAGGATGGGCCGCAGGCGTGTCTTGGCGGCGGACACGGCGGCATCGAAGCGGCTCATGCCGCCCTCGTGCGCCTGCTTGGCGAACTCCACGATCAGGATGGCGTTCTTGGCCGCGAGACCGACCAGCACCACCAAGCCGATCTCGACCAGGATGTTGCGGTCGAGGCCGCGGATGTTCACGCCGATCATGGCCGCGAGGATACACATCGGCACGATCAGGATGACCGACAGCGGCAGCAGCCAACTCTCGTAGAGCGCGGCCAGCAGAAGGAACACGAACAGCACCGCCAGACCGAAGGCGATGATCGAGGTATTGCCCGCCAGCTTCTCCTGCAGCGCGATCTCGGTCCATTCGAAGCCGAAGCCCGACGGCAGGACCTTCGAGGCGAGGCCCTCCATGGCCGCGATGCCCTGGCCCGAGGAGAAGCCGCGCTGCAACGCCACCTGTACCTCGGCGGCGGGGTAGAGGTTGTAGCGGGCAACGCGATAGGGGCCGGTCGTGTCGCGGAAGGTGGCGACCGAGCCGATCGGCACCATCTCGCCGCCGGCACTGCGGGTCTTGAGATTGGCCGCGTCCTGCAGGGTCAGGCGGTAGGGATTGTCGGCCTGCGCCGTCACGCGATAGGTGCGGCCCAGGATGTTGAAGTCGTTGATGTAGGCCGAGCCCATGTAGACCGACAGGGTCTCGAACACGCGTGCGATGGGCACGCCGAGCTTCTCGGCCTTGGTGCGGTCGATGTCGGCGTAGATCTGCGGCGTGCGCGTGCTGAACAGGGTGAAGGCCTGGGTGAGGCCCGGCGTCTGTCCGGCCGCACCCGCCAAGGCCCAGGTCGCGCCCTCGAGCGCCGGCAGGCCGCGCGACGAGCGATCCTGCACGTAGCCCTTGAGGCCGCCGCCGGTGCCGATGCCGGGAACCGAGGGTGGTTCCAGCACGAACACGAAGGCCTCGCGTAGGGAGAACATCTTGCCCCGCAGCTCCTGCAGGATCTTCTCCTTGGGCAGGTTGGCGCGTTCGGCGAACGGCTTCAGCGGCACGAAGATCACGCCGGTGTTGGGCGCGTTGGTGAAGGTCGCGCCGTCGAAGCCGACGAAGGCCACCGCGTTCTGCACGCCCGGCGTGCTCATGATCATCTCCGACGCCTGGCGCACCAGCTTGTCGGCGCGTTCCAGCGTCGAGCCCGGCGGGAGCTGCATCGCGGCGATGAAGTAGGAGCGGTCGAGCTGCGGCACCAGGCCGGTCGGCGTCGTCGCCAGCCGGTTATAAGTCAGCGCCAGCAGGCCGGCATAGACGACCAGCACGACCACGGTCATGCGGACCAGCCGCGCGGTCGTGCGGCCATACAGGTTCGAGAGCCATTCGAAGCCGCGATTGAACTTGTTGAAGAACCAGTTCACCGGCGACATCAGCCGTTCCGAGAAGGTCGGTTGGGCCTTCTCGACATGGCTGAGCGCATGGGTCTTGAGCAGCAGCGCGGCCAGCGCGGGCGACAGCGTCAGCGAGACGAAGGCCGAGATCGCGGTCGAGGCCGCGATGGTGATGGCGAACTGCTTGTAGAACGTGCCCTGCAGGCCCGAGATGAAGGCGGTCGGCAGGAACACCGCGATCAGCACCAGCGAGATGGCGATCAGCGCGCCGCCGACCTCGTCCATGGTCTTGTGCGCGGCTTCCTTGGGCGACATGCCCTGGGTCAGGTAGCGCTCGACGTTCTCGACCACGACGATGGCGTCGTCGACCACGATACCGATGGCCAGCACCAGGCCGAACAGCGACAGCGTGTTGAACGAGATGCCGATCGCCGACATGAAGGCGAAGGCGCCGATCAGCGATACCGGAATGGCGAGCAGCGGGATCAGCGCGGCGCGCCAGGTCTGCAGGAACAGGATGACCACGATCACGACGAGGATCAGCGCCTCGAACAGCGTGTGGATCACCGCGTCGACCGACGCCTGGATGAACTCGGTGGGATTGTAGACGACCGAATAGTCGAGGCCCGGCGGGAAGTTCTTCTTCAGGTTCTCCATCGCCGCCTTCACGCCGTCCGACGTGGCGAGCGCGTTGGAGCCGGGACGCTGGAAGACGGCGAGCGCCGTGGCGTTCTTGTTGTCGAGATAGGCGTTGACCGTATAGTCCTGCGCGCCGAGCTCGATGCGGGCGATGTCGCGCAGGCGCGTGACCGAGCCGTCGGACTCGGCGCGGATCACGATGTTCTCGAATTCCTCGGGCGAGCTCAGGCGGCCGAGGGTCTGCACCGACAGGGTAAAGGCGCCGGGCGAGACCGCGGGGGCCTGGTTGATGGCGCCGGCCGCGACCTGCAGGTTGGCGGCGCGCATCGCCAGCACGACCTCGCCGGCCGTCAGGTTGCGCGCGGCGATCTTGGCCGGGTCGAGCCACACGCGCATGGCGTAGTCGCGTGCGCCGAAGATCTGCACGTTGCCGACGCCTTCGACGCGGGCCAGCACGTCCTTCACGTAGAGCGTGGCGTAGTTCGAGATGTATTGCTGGTCGCGCGAGCCGTCGGGCGAGGTCATGTGCACGACCATCATCAGGTCGGGCGAGGCCTTGCGGACGACGATGCCGAGCCGCTGCACGTCCTCGGGCAAGCGCGGCTGGGCCACCGCGACGCGGTTCTGCACCAGCACCTGCGCCTGGTCGATGTTGACGCCCGGCTTGAACACCACGTTGATCGACAGCAGGCCGTCACCGGTCGACTGCGACACGATGTAGAGCATGTCGTCGACGCCGTTCACTTCCTGCTCGATCGGCGTAGCGACGGTCTGCGCCAGCACCTCTGCCGAGGCGCCGGGGTAGGTCGCGGTGATGTTGACCGTCGGCGGCGCGATCTCGGGGTACTCGGCGACCGGCAGCCTGAGCTGCGCGATGCCGCCCACGATCAGGATCATGAGCGACAGGACCGAGGCGAAAATCGGCCGGTCGATGAAGTAGTGCGAAAAACGCATGGGCTTTTTAACTCTGGTCCGGCTGCGGGCGGAGGTCGCTTAGCGGCCCGTGACCGCCGGAGCGGGGGAGGGTTTGATCTCGGCCGGCTGCGGCACGATCTTGGCGCCGGGGCGAACCATCGGATTGGCGAGGCCGTCGAGCACGACCTTGTCGGTGGCGGTGATGCCCGTGCGCACGACCCTGAGACCGTCGACCAGCGGGCCGAGCGTCACCGGCTTGGCCTGCACGACATTGTCGGGGCCGACGACGAACACGATCTTGCGCGCCTGGTCGGAGATCACGGCCGAGTCGGGCACCAGCAGCGCGTCGTACTCGCCGCCATAGAGCTGGACGCGGGCGAAGACGCCGGGCGTCAGCAGCCGGTCCTTGTTGTCGACGACGGCGCGGGTGCGGATCGTGCCCGAGCGCAGGCTGAGCGAGTTGTCGACGAAGTCGATCTTGCCGGTGCGCGTCCACTCGGCCTCGTCGGCCAAGCGGATGCGCACGGGCAGGTCGCTCGACTGCGCGGCGCGCGAGCCCGACAGGAACAGGCGGGCGTAACGGATATGGTCGGATTCGGAGATCTCGAACACGAAGCGGATCGGATCCTGGCTGACGATGGTTGCCAGCAGGGTCGCGCCGCTCTGGCCGCCCTGGATCAGGTTGCCGGCATCGATCTTGCGGTCGGAGATGCGGCCGTCGATCGGCGCGGTGACTTCGGTCCATTCGAGATTGAGCTTGGCGTTGTTCAACGAGGACTCGGCTGTCTTGAGCTGGGCGCGGGCCACCGCGAGGCTCGACTTGCGCGAATCGTTCTCCGCTTCGGTAATGGTGCGCGAGGCGATCAGCGAGGCGCCGCGATTGACCTGCAGCTCGGCCAGATCGACCTGGGCCTTGTTGCGAGCGACCTCGGCCTCGGCCGACTCGACGGCGATCTCGTAGGGGCGCTTGTCGATCGTGAACAGCAGGTCGCCCTGCTTGACGGTCTGGCCGTCCTTGAAGTGCAGCTTCTCGATAAAGCCCGAGACGCGGGCGCGGACCTCGACCGTGGCGACCGGCTCGAAGCGGCCGGAATACTCGTCCCACTGGGTCACGCGCTTGGCGATCGGCTCGGAGACTCCGACCGGCATGGCCGGCGGACCCCCCTGCGCGAGGGCGGCGGACGACAGGGCCAAGAGCGAAAGGCTGGCAAGAGCCAGCAGGCGACGGCGTACGGACAACTCGAAACTCCCCCGCGATCTATTTTGCGTCGCGAGGTGGACATGTGGTTGCCGCACGGACCGGTGTCAATTCCCGCCGAAGTAACCGAGGACCCTAGAAGAAACGGCATTTTTCGTGCTGGCAATGCCAGCGCCCAAGCCTTGGGCAATGAATGAAACAAACGGATCAAATCACCGATAAGAGACTCGTTTGTTGCGAGCCGGGATCGATCTGCGATACGGTCGAAAGACCTAAATCAGGGGGATTTACATGCTCAAGCGATTTCTCGCGGCCGGCGCTGTCGCCGGCGCCTTCGCCTTTCTTGCGGCCAGTGCCTCGGCCCAGACGCCGTCGACACTGGAGACCGTGAAGAAGCGCGACCAGGTCATCTGCGGCGTCAATGTCGGCCTGGCCGGCTTCTCGCTGCCCAACAGCCAGGGCAAGTGGACCGGCCTCGACATCGACATGTGCAACGCCGTTGCCGCCGCCGTGCTGGGCGATGCGACCAAGGCCAAGTACGTGCCGCTCTCGGCGCAGCAGCGTTTCCTCGCCCTGCAGTCGGGCGAGATCGACATCCTGGTCCGCAACTCGACCATCACGCTCGAGCGCGATGCCGGTCTCGGCATCCAGTATGCCGGCATCAACTTCTATGACGGCCAGGGCTTCATGGTGCCCAAGAAGCTGAACGTGAAGGGCCTGGCCGAGCTGGCCGGCGCCACGATCTGCGTGGCCCAGGGCACGACCCACGAGTTCAACATGGCGAGCTGGTTCCGCGGCCGGAACCTGCAGATCAAGGCCGTCGTCTTCGAGAGCCAGGACGTCATGTACGAGGCGTTCTTTGCCGGCCGTTGCGATGCCATGACCCAGGATTCCTCGGCGCTCGCCTCGGCGCTGGCGACCCGCGGCAAGCAGGCCGACTACATGGTCCTGCCCGAGCTGATCTCGAAGGAGCCGCTGGGACCGTTCGTGCGCCGCGGCGACGATGTGTGGCTGGCCGTCGTGCGCTGGTCGTTCATGGCGATGCTCGAGGCCGAGGAGCGCGGCATCACCAAGGCCAATGTCGACGAGCAGCTGAAGTCGAACGACGCGTTGGTGAAGCGCTTCCTCGGCGTCACGCCGGGCAACGGCAAGGCGCTGCAGATCGACGAGAAGTGGGCCTACAACATCGTGAAGCAGGTCGGTAACTACGGCGAGAGTTACGAGCGCAATGTCGGCATGGACAGCCCGCTCAAGCTCCAGCGTGGTCTCAACGGCCTGTGGACCAAGAGCGGCCTGATGTACCCGGTCCCGCTGCGCTAGCAGGACCGCGGAGAAGGTAACGATGACCGGCGGTCCGCTTACCGCATCGATCGTCGAGACCTACGAGCTGTTGCCACCGCAGCTGAAGACTGCGGCGCGCTACATGCTCGACCGGCCCGACGATGTCGCCCTGCTCTCGATGCGAGAGCAGGCGCGGCGCGCGGGCGTGCCGGCCGCGACCATGACGCGGCTGGCCAAGCGCCTGGGCCTCGACGGCTACGACGAGGTCCGCGCGCTCTATGCCGGGGCGGTGCGCGCCGGCACCCTGGGCTTTGCCGGCAAGGCCGAAGTCCAGGTCGAGGTGCAGATCGTCCATGGCGAGCGCGCGCTTGCCGCCGACATGGCGCTGTCGCTGTCGCGCCAGATCGCACGGCTGGCCGAGCCGTCGTCGCTCGACCGGCTGGCCGATGCGGCGAGCCGCCTGCATGCCGCGCGGCGGGTCTATTGCCTGGGCCTGCGCTCCTGCCATGCCGCCGCCTGGCACTTCCACTACATGCTGTCGCTGCTGGGCGACAAAACCGTGATGCTCGACGATGCCGGCGGCACCGGCCTCGACGCGATCCGCGACGCCGGGCCGAACGACGTGCTGCTGGCAGCCAGTGTCGAGCCCTATGCCCGCGCCACCATCGAGGCGGCCCGCTATGCCGCCGCCGGCGGTGTGCCTGTAGTCGCACTTACCGACAGTGCGGTCTCGCCGCTCGCGTCGCTGGCCGCCGCCACCATCCTGGTGGCGACCGAGAGCCCGTCCTTCTTCCACACCATGACGCCGCTGCTGGCGGTCGCCGAGATCCTCGCCGCTTTGGTGGCAGGCAATGGCGGCCAGACCGCGCTGGCGGCCCTCGAACGCACCGAAGCGCAGCTCTCGGCCTTCGGTGTCCATCTCACCCGTCGCCCCTCATCGGAAAGACCATGACCCATATCCTGCATCGCCAGATCGGCGGAAACCTTCCCGTGGCCGCCGGCGGCTCGGGCATCGAGATCGTCGACAGCACCGGCAAGCGCTATCTCGACGCCTCGGGCGGTGCGGCCGTCTCCTGCCTCGGTCACGGCCATCCTGCGGTGACGGCGGCGCTGCACGAGCAACTCGACAAGCTCGCCTATGCCCATACCGGCTTCTTCACGACCGATGTGGCCGAGAAACTCGGCGACCGGCTGATCGAGGACGCGCCCAAGGGGATGAGCCACGTCTATCTGGTGAGCGGCGGCTCCGAGGCGATCGAGGCGTCGCTCAAGATGGCGCGGCAATACTTCACCGAGCGCGGCGAGACCGGCCGTCGTCATGTCATCGCTCGGCGCCAGAGCTATCACGGCAACACGCTGGGCGCGCTGGCGGCCGGCGGTAATGCGTGGCGGCGTGCGCCCTTCTCGCCGCTGCTGATCGAGACGCATCACATCGATCCCTGCTTTGCTTATCGCTACCAGCAGCCGGGCGAATCCGACGAGGCCTATGGCCTGCGCGCGGCCGACCTGCTGGAGGAGAAGATCCTCGAACTGGGCGCCGGCACGGTGCTGGCCTTCGTTGCCGAGACTGTGGTCGGCGCGACATCGGGCGCGGTGCCGCCCGCGCCGGGCTACTTCAAGCGCATCCGCGAGATCTGTAACCGCCACGGCGTGCTGCTGATCCTCGACGAGGTGATGTGCGGCATGGGCCGCACCGGCACGCTCCATGCCTGCGAACAGGAAGGCATCGCGCCGGACCTGATGACCATCGCCAAGGGCCTGGGCGGCGGCTATGAGCCGATCGGCGCGGTGCTTTTGGGCAAGCACATCTATGAGGCCTTCGAGAAGGGCAGCGGCTTCTTCCAGCACGGTCACACCTACATGGGCCATCCCATGGCCTGCGCCGCGGGCCTCGCCGTGCAGGAAACGATCCGGCGCGACAACCTTTTAGCCAACGTGAAGACGATGGGCGCGCTGCTGCAGCGGCGGCTGGGCGAGCGCTTCGGCAATCATGCGCATGTCGGCGACATTCGCGGTCGCGGCCTTTTCCAGGCCGTCGAACTTGTCGAGGACCGTTCGACCAAGGAGCCGTTCGATCCGGCCCGCAAGCTCCATGCGAAGGTGAAGAAGGCGGCGATGGCGCGCGGTCTCATGGTCTATCCGATGGGCGGCACGATCGATGGCCAGCGCGGAGACCACGTGCTGCTGGCGCCGCCGTTCATCGTGACGGCCGAGCAGATCGGCGACATCGTCGACCGGCTGGGCAGCGCGATCGACGACGCGCTGGCGTAGTCTTCTTCGGACCGCGGGCCTCCAGGCCCGCTCGGATTATGATGCGGGCCTGGAAGCCCGCGGTCCGCATGACGAGATCACTCCGGTCGCGCTAGTCTTCCCCCATGAAGACGGCGGTGATTGTGAACCGCATGGCGCACAAGGGAGGCGCCGCAAAGCGCTGGCCCGCGATCCGGGCCGAGCTGGAGAAGCGCCTTGGACCGGTCGAGCCGCAGTTCACTCAGGCGCCGGGTCATGCGACTGAACTTGCGCGCGCATCCTTGCAGGACGGTGCGCGCCGCTTCGTGGCCGTAGGGGGTGACGGCACGGTCAACGAAACGCTGAACGGTCTGCTCGACCCCTCGGGTAAGTTGCTGGCCCCCGATGCTGTGCTCTGTCCAATACCGGCCGGGACCGCCAACGAACTCAGCCGCGCGCTCGGTCACCTCGCCAAGCCATCGCTTGCCTATGATGCCGCGGCGTCGGGCCATCGGAAGGCCGTCGATCTCCTGCAAGTGCGGTGCGCCGATTTCGAAGGCGGCCGCGTGGAACGATTTGGCTATCTGATCGTTTCACTCGGGGCGGCTGCGTCCGTCAGTCATCGCACGTCGAGATCGCGCTGGGCAAAAAAGCTCGGCGAGGTCGCTTATGTGTTGATGGCGCCCACCGTAATTTTGGGCTTTCGCCCTCGTGCGGTCGAAGTGACCGTGGACGGTGTCGATAGGGGGACGAGGCCTTTGTTCACGGCGATGATCGCGAATACGGAGAATGGCGGGGGTGGTTTGCGGATTGCCCCCGGCGCGCGCTTCGACGACGGGGTGCTCGATCTCGTGGAAGTGGGTGACGTCTCGCGCCTCGATGCTCTTCTTGGCGTCATGCCGAAGCTCTACAGCGGTTCGCACATCCATCACCCGAAGGTGCGCATGACGCGCGGCACGTCCTTTTGCTTCAGGAGCGAAGCCGAAACCCTCGTCGATCTCGATGGTGAGACGATTGGCCGGCTTCCCCTCGAAATCTCGGTCATGCCGCGCGGCTTCTTCGTCGGCGCTATCGACGGGACGGACTAGATGGCTGCCAAGACCTCTTCCGTTCGCATCACCCTCATTGCGCTCGTCCTCGTCGCAGTGGCGGCCGGCGCCGTCTACTGGTTCGCCTTGCGCGGGCCCAAGGCGCCGCCGGTAGCGGCCGCTCCGCCGCCTGCTGAAGTCGGTGTGGTCACGCTGACCTCGGCCGATGTGCCATTGCCTTTGCTCTATGCCGGCCGCGTCATCGGCTTCCGCATCGTCGAGATCCGGTCGCAGGTCGGGGGCTTCCTGCAGAAGCGCGAATTCACCGACGGCGAGGCGGTGAAGGCGGGCGACGTGCTGTTCCGCATCGACCCGCGCAGCTACGAAGCCGCGCTCGCGCGGGCCAAGGCGCAGATGGCGCAGGCCCAGGCGACGGTCACGCAGGCGGCCGAGAATTTCACCCGCGTCGAAGGATTGGCGGCGCGCCAGGTGTCGACGCAGAAGGCCCTGGAGGATGCGACGGCCGCCCGCGAGCAATCCGCGGCGGCGCTGGCCTCCGCCAAGGCCGACGTGCAGACCGCCGAGCTCAATCTCGAATACACCGTGATCAAGGCGCCGATCTCGGGCCTCACCAGCATCGAGGCCTCGCCGCCCGAGGGCACGCTGGTCCAGCCGCAGCAGACCGTGCTGACACGGATCACCCAGCTCGATCCGGCCTACGTCTATTTCACCACCACCGACAGCGAGCTGCGCGAGCTGACGGAGATCAACCGCAAGCGCGACAAGCCGCTCAAGGAAGAGGACGTCACGGTCAAGCTTCGCTTCGGCAACGGCGACGTCTATCCCTACGACGGCAAGGTCGACATCAGCTCCAGCATCGTCGATCCCCGCACGGGCACGGTGCAGATCCGCGCGGTCTTCCCCAATGAGAAGCGTGGCCTGCTGCCCGGTCAGTTCGTGCGGGTCGAGATCATCGGCGTCACCATGCCGAACGCGGTGTTGGTGCCGAAGACGGCGATCGTGCAGGGCCCGCAGGGCGCGGCCGTCTATGTGCTCGATGCCAACGACGTGGCGCAGGCCCGTCCCGTCCAGCTCGACCGCGAGGTCGAGAAGGGCTGGATCGTGAAGAACGGCCTGAAGGCCGGTGAACGGGTCGTCGTCGACGGTGTCATCCGTGTGCGCCCAGGCGCCAAGGTGAAGCCTGTGGCTGCGCCGCCGGCTCCTGCCGCCGCGACACCTGCTTCGGCTCCCCAGGGCACGCCGGCCGCGAACGCCCCCTCTGGTCCTGCTCCTGCTCCAGCCGCTCCCGCACCGGCCGGAGGCGGGACCAAACCGTGATTTCAAAGTTCTTCATCGACAGGCCGGTCTTCGCCAGCGTCCTGTCGATCGTCATCGTGCTCGCCGGCCTTGTCGCCATGCGGGCGCTGCCGATCTCGCAGTATCCGCAGATCGTGCCGCCCGACGTGGTGGTGACGGCGAGCTATCCGGGCGCGACGGCCGAGACCATCGCATCGACGGTGGCCGCACCGCTCGAGCAGCAGATCAATGGCGTCGAACGCATGATCTACATGCGCTCGACCTCGACCGGCTCGGGCACGATGAGCCTGACGATCAGCTTCGAGATCGGCACCAATCCCGACCAGAACGCCATCAACGTGAACAATCGCGTGCAGCGCGCGCTGCCGCTGCTGCCGGCCGAGGTGGCGCGCCAGGGTGTGGTGGTGCAGAAGCGCTCGACCTCGATCCTGATGGTGATGACGATGTCGTCGCCCGACCGGCGTTACGACACGGTGTTCATCAGCAACTACGCACTGGTGAATGTGATCGACGAATTGCGCCGCCTGCCGGGCGTCGGCGATGCGGCCCTGTTCGGCGCATCGGACTACTCGATGCGCATCTGGCTGCGGCCCGACAAGCTCGCGCAATACAATCTGACGCCGGGCGAGGTCGCGGCCGTGGTCCGCGAGCAGAACTCGCAGTTCGCCGCCGGCCGCTTCGGCGAGGAGCCGATGACCAACCCGCAGGTCTTCACCTATTCGGTGACCACCCCGGCGCGACTGGTCGATCCCACCCAGTTCGAGAACATCATCATCCGCTCCGACGAGATCGGCGGCGCGCTGCGCCTCAAGGACGTGGCGCGGGTCGAACTGGGGGCGCTGACCTACGGTTTCTCGGCGATCTTCAACGGCGCGCCCGCCGTGCCGATCGGCGTCTACCTGCAGCCAGGCGCCAACGCGCTGGAGGTGGCGAAGTCGGTCAACGAGACGATGCAGCGCATCTCCAAGCGCTTCCCCGAGGGGCTGCGCTACGACGTGCCGTTCAACACCACGCGCTTCGTCGAGGTGTCGATCGAGGAGGTGGTCATCACCTTCATCGAGGCGATCATCCTGGTGGTGCTGGTCGTCTTCCTGTTCCTGCAGAGCGTGCGCGCGATGATCATCCCGGTCATCGCCATCCCGGTCTCGATCATCGGCACCTTCGCCGGCATGTACCTGCTGGGCTTCTCCATCAACCTGCTCACGCTCTTCGGACTGGTGCTGGCGATCGGCATCGTGGTCGACGACGCGATCGTGGTGCTGGAGAACGTCGAGCGCATCATGTCGACCGAGGGCAAGAGCCCGCGCGAGGCCGCGATCCAGGCCATGCAGGAGGTGACCGGCCCGGTCATCGCCATCGTGCTGGTCCTGTGCGCGGTGTTCATCCCGGTCTCTTTCCTGGGCGGCCTGGCGGGTGAGCTCTATCGCCAGTTCGCGGTGACCATCGCGGTCTCGGTGGTGATCTCGGGCATCGTGGCGCTGACACTGACGCCCGCACTGGCGGCGCTGATCCTGAAGCCCGGCCACGAGAAGCCCGGACGGTTCTTTGCCGGATTCAACAAGGGCTTCGACTGGATAACCGAGCGCTACACCGGCGGCGTGTCGTTCCTGCTGAAGAGCACCGTGATCGGCCTGGCAGGCCTTGCCGTCATCATCGGCGCGACCGTCTTCCTGTTCCAGAAAGTGCCGGGCGGCCTCGTGCCCAACGAGGACCAAGGCTACGTCTTCCTGGTGACGGCGCTGCCGCCTGCCGCCTCGTTGAGCCGCACGCGCGAGGTGACGGCCAAGGCGACCGAGGAGCTGGGCAAGAACCCGGCGGTCGCCAACATCGTCACCTTCTCGGGTTTCGACCTGCTGTCGGGCGCGCAGAAGACCAACTCGGGCATTTCCTTCGTCACGTTGAAGGACTGGTCCGAGCGCAAGGATCCCAAACAGGACGCCCGCAATCTCGCGCCGTCACTCGCGGGGCTGAATGCCAATTTCCGCGACGGCGTGGTGATCGGCTTCAATCCGCCGCCCATCCAGGGCATGAGCACGACCGGCGGCTTCGAATTCTACCTGCAGGACCGCTCCGGCGGCTCGCTGGCGAGCCTCGCGGAGGCCGCGAACAAGGTCGTGGCGGCGGCGGCGAAGCATCCCGAGCTGGCCGGCGTCTCCACCACCTTCTCGACGAGCGTGCCGCAGTACCGGATCGACGTCGATCGCGACAAGGCCAAGGCGATCGGCATCCCGATCAACTCGATCTTCGACACGATGCAAAGTTCGTTCGGCAGCCTCTACGTCAACGACTTCACCCTGTTCGGCCGCACTTATCGCGTCAGCCTGTCGTCGGAAGCGGACTTTCGCGAGAAGCCGGACGACCTGCGCCAGGTCTTCGTGAAGTCCGACAAGAACGTGATGGTGCCGCTCAACGAGCTGGTGACGGTGACGCGCATCGTCGGTCCCGACACGGTCGACCGCTTCAACATCTTCCCCGCTGCCAAGATCCTGGGCAATCCAGCGCCGGGCTACTCCTCGGGTCAGGCGATCGCGGCCATGCAGCAGGTCGTGGCCGAAACCCTGCCCAACGACTACACGATCGGCTGGACCGGTTCGGCCTATCAGGAGCTGGCGACCCAGGGCTCGGGCAGCCTCGGCTTCGTGTTCGGTCTCGTCATGGTGTTCCTGATCCTGGCGGCGCAGTACGAGCGCTGGTCGCTCCCGCTCGCCGTCATCACCGCCGTACCCTTCGCGGTGTTCGGCGCGCTGCTGGCGGTCTGGATCCGCGGCCTGGAGAACGACGTCTATTTCCAGATCGGTCTCATCACCTTGATCGGTCTTGCCGCCAAGAACGCGATCCTGATCGTCGAGTTCGCCTCGCAGCGCTACCAGCAGGGCCTCTCGGCCTACGACGCGGCGATGGAGGCGGCCAAGCTGCGCTTTCGGCCGATCGTGATGACCTCGCTCGCCTTCATCCTGGGCGTGCTGCCGCTGGCGATCAGCAGCGGCGCCGGCTCGGCCAGCCGCCATTCGATCGGCACCGGCGTGGTCGGCGGCATGCTGGCCGCGACCTTCATCGCCATCCTGTTCGTGCCCCTGTTCTTCCGCCTGCTGACCCGCGGTCGCAAGGCGGAGACCAAGCCGGATGGGGAAAACCCGGCGCCGCCGGCCGCGCACTAGCGGACGAATCGTCCGGCGGACTGCTATCATCGCCGGATGAAGATTAAGAAATTCGGCACGCCGCTCAAGCGGTCCGCGATCAAGCTCATGATGCTGGGCTCCGGTGAACTCGGCAAAGAGGTCGTCATCGAGGCGATGCGCTTCGGCATCGAGGTCATCGCCTGCGACCGCTACGCCGATGCGCCGGCGATGCTGGTCGCCAACAGCGCCTACGTGTTCGACATGCGCGACGGCGGGGCGATGCGCCATGTCGTCGAGACGGTGAAGCCCGACTTCATCGTGCCCGAGATCGAGGCCATCGCCACCGACACGCTGGTCGAGCTGGAGAAGGAAGGCTGGACCGTCATCCCGACGGCGCGCGCTGCCCAGCTCACCATGGACCGCCGTGGCATCCGCAAGCTCGCGGCCGAGAAACTCAAGCTGCCGACCTCACCTTATCGCTTTGCCGCCAGCCTCGAGGAGCTGCAGGCCGGCGCGGCGGCCGTAGGCTTTCCCTGCTTCATCAAGCCCACCATGTCGTCTTCCGGCCACGGCCAGAGCGTCGCGCGCAAGCCCGCCGACGTGGCCAGGAGCTGGAAGACCGCAATGGAGGGCACGCGCGCCAGCACCGGTCTCGTCATCGTCGAGGGCGCCATCGACTTCGACTATGAGATCACCCTGCTCACCGTGCGCCACGACGGCGGCTTCGGCTTCTGCGAGCCGATTGGCCACATCCAGGTCGACGGCGACTATCGCGAGAGCTGGCAGCCGCACGCCATGTCGAAGACGGCCCTGCGCAAGGCGCGCGACATCGCGAAGAAGGTCGTGAACGAGCTGTGCGGTGCCAAAGGCCGCGGCCTGTTCGGCGTGGAGATGTTCGTGAAGGGCGACAAGGTCTGGTTCTCCGAACTCTCGCCGCGCCCGCACGATACCGGCATGGTGACGATGGTCTCGCAGAACATGAGCGAGATGGAGCTGCACGTACGCGCCATCCTCGGCCTGCCGATCCCCGAGATCACCTGCCAGCCCGGTGCCTCGGTGCCCGTGTTGGGCGACGGCAACCTCAAGGACCCGACCTACACCGGCATCGCCAAAGCGCTGGTGCAGCCCGGCACGTCGGTGCGCATCTTCGGCAAGCCCGAAGTGAAGGGCCACCGCCGCATGGCCGTCGCGCTGGCAACCGCCCGCACGGTCAAGGAAGCCCGCCGCAAGGCAATGGCGTCCGCGAAGCAGATCAAGGTCGGGTAGGCGCGCACCCGACCATTGTCATCCTGAGCGCAGCGAAGGATCTAGCGCCAGCGACAGAGTGCTGTGGTCGTTCCGCAAGGTCCTTCGCTGCGCTCAGGACGACAATTCGACCTTAGTGCCGGAAGTGCCGCATCCCGGTGAACACCATCGCGAGGCCCTTCTCGTCGGCCGCGTCGATCACTTCCTTGTCGCGCATAGAACCGCCGGGCTGGATGATCGCGGTCGCGCCGGCTTCGGCGGCGGCCAGCAGGCCGTCGGCGAACGGGAAGAAAGCATCCGAAGCCACGACGCTGCCGACGGCAGGGCTGACCTTCAGGCCCGCGGCCTCGCCCGATTCGGCGGCGCGGATGGCGGCGATGCGCGAGCTGTCGCGGCGGTTCATCTGTCCCGCGCCGACGCCCACAGTCGCGCCGTCCTTGGCATAGACGATGGCGTTCGACTTCACGTGCTTGGCTACGGTGAAGGCGAACAGGAGGTCGTCGAGTTCCTTCGCCGTCGGCGAGCGCTTGGTCACGACCTTGAGGTCACTCTTCTGGAGATGCCCGTTGTCGCGCGTCTGGAAGAGATAGCCGCCGGCCACGCTCTTCAGCGTCATGCCGGCGGTCGACGGATCGGGCAGGGCGCCGGCCAGCAGCACGCGCACGTTCTTCTTCGTCGCGAGGATCGCCAGCGCCTCGGGCGTCGCATCGGGCGCGATCACCACTTCGAGAAACAGCTTCACCAGCTCGGCCGCGACCTTGGCTTCGAGCGTGCGATTGACCGCGACGATGCCGCCGAAGATCGAGACCGGATCGCAGGCATAGGCCTTCTGGTAGGCGGTGAACTGGTCGGCATCGACCGCCACGCCGCACGGATTGGCGTGCTTCACGACGACGATGGCGGATTCGGCGAACTCCGCGACGCACTCGTAAGCCGATTCGGTATCGCCGATATTGTTGTAGGACAATTCCTTGCCCTGGATCATGCGCGCCGTGGCGACGCCGGGGCGCTTGGTGCCGTCGCTGTAGAAGGCGGCCTTCTGGTGCGGGTTCTCGCCGTAGCGCAGCGTCTGCACGCGTTCGGCCGAGAGGGTCAGCCGCTCGGGGAAGGTCTCGCCCTCCTGGCTTGCGAACCAGTTGGCGATCGCCGAATCGTAGGACGCCGTGCGGGCATAGGCCTTGGCCGCGAGCTTGCGACGCAGCGCCAGGGTCGTCGCGCCCTTGTTGGCGTCGAGCTCCTGCAGCACCGAGGCATAGTCCTTGGGGTCGACCACGATCGTCACGAAATCGTGGTTCTTGGCCGAGGCGCGGATCAGCGCCGGGCCGCCGATGTCGATATTCTCGACGCAGGTCGGGAAGTCGGCTCCGCGCGCGACGGTCGCCTCGAACGGGTAGAGGTTCACCACCACAAGATCGATGCCCGCGATCTTGTGGTCGCTCATCGCCTTCTGGTGGCCGGCGTCGGTGCGGCGGGCCAGGATGCCGCCGTGGATCGAGGGCTGCAGCGTCTTCACGCGGCCGTCCATGATCTCGGGGAAGCCGGTATGGTCGCTGACCTCGACCACCTTGAGGCCGGCGTCGCGCAGCGACTTGGCCGACCCGCCGGTCGAGAGAATTTCCACCCCGTGCGCCGCCAGCGCCTTGCCCAGTTCGACCAGGCCCTCCTTGTCGGAGACGGAGATCAACGCGCGCTGGATGCGGGCCAGATCGGGCGTGGGCGACGGGACGTATTGGGTCGAGGCGGACATGGCCGGTCTTTTAGCCCGGTCGGCGGTGGATCGCCATGGCGGCTCATCGCGCCAAGGTGGCGCGGTTTTGCTAAGTTCCCGCCGTGCGAATTCTGCTGACAGGCGCGAACGGATTCATCGGCGGGCAGCTTCTGTCCGGCCTGCAGGCGAGGGGCCACAAAATGGTCGCCGCAGTGCGAGACCCGGCCGCCTTCCGCCGCAAATGGCCGGACGTCGAGGTCCTTGCTGCCGACCTCAATCGCGACACCTCGCCCGAGGTCTGGCGATCCCGGCTGGCCGGCGTGGAGGCCGTCATCAACTGTGCCGGCGTCCTGCAGGGCGGGCGAGGGCAGGATATCCAGGCCATCCATGCAACCGCGCCGATCGCGTTGTTCGATGCCTGTGTGGTGGCGGGCATCCGCCGCGTGGTGCAGATATCGGCCATCAGTGCCGATGACGAGGCAGGCACCGAATATGCGCTGACCAAGAAGCGCGCCGACGATCATCTGCGCAGCCTGCCGGTCGATTGGACGATCCTGCGACCGTCGCTGGTTTATGGCGAGGGTAGCTATGGCGGCACGTCGGCGCTGCGCGGGCTTGCCGGCTTGCCCGGTGTGAGTCCGCTGGTCGGTGACGGCTCGGCCTCGTTCCGGCCGATCCATCTCGACGATCTCGTAGAGACAGTCGTGTGCGTCGTGGAGACCGATCGGTTTGCGCGCCAGACGCTCGAACCTGTCGGTCCGGAAATCGTGACCCTGCGTGAATTGATCGCGAAGTATCGAGCCTGGCTCGGCTTCGAGCCCGCTCCCTTTCTCGCGATCCCGATGCCGCTGATGCGCGTCGCTGCCCGCTTTGCCGATCTTGCGGGTGGTGGCCCGCTCGGAACCGCGAGCCTGCGCCAGCTCGAGGTCGGCAATGCGGGTAAGGAGCCGGTTACCGCTTTTGCCGACCAGATCGGCTTCGCGCCGCGCCGCATGGACGACATGCTGATGCGCCGCCCAGCACAAACTCAGGACCTCTGGCACGCACGGCTGTATTTCCTGCGGCCGTTACTGCGAACGGCGTTGATTCTCTTATGGATAGGCTCGGCGCTTGCCGGCGTGCTGGCGCCGGTTGCTTCCTACGCCACGGTGGATGCTGCCTTTTCGGGCCTGGGACTACCATCACGGCCGCTGGCCCTTGCCTTCTCCGTCGTCGATCTGCTGATCGCCATCGCGCTGCTGCTTCGCTGGCGGCCGCGCTGGATGGCGGCGATCCAGTTTGCCGTAGTCGGCGGCTACACAATCCTGCTGACCCTGCTGGTTCCGTCGCTCTGGCTCGAACCGTTTGGAGCCTTGCTCAAGAACCTCCCCATTCTCGCGCTGATCGGCGTCTGGGCGGTCCTGGAGGAGGAACGGTGATCCTGGGAATCGACTCCTATCTCTGGATGAAGTGGCTGCACATCCTGAGCAGCACGGTGCTGTTCGGCACGGGCATCGGCACGGCCTTCCAGATGTGGTTCGCGCATCTGCGCGGCGACGTGCGCGGCATTGCGGTGGTAGCGCATAACGTCGTGCTGGCCGATTGGCTGTTCACCTTGCCGGCGGGCATCCTGCAGCCGCTCACGGGCCTCGCGCTTGTGATGCAGGGCGGTCTCGATCTCACAGCGTCCTGGCTCGTCCTGACCTACGCGCTCTACGCCCTGGCGTTCGCCTGCTGGGTGCCCGTCGTCGTGTTGCAGATCCGCGCCCGCGATCTCGCTGCGCAGGCGCTCGCCACGAACCAGCCCCTGCCGCCCGCCTATTACCGCGCTATGCGGCTGTGGTTTACCCTCGGCTGGCCAGCCTTCATCGCGCTGGTGGTCGTCTATCTGCTGATGGTCGCCAAACCCGACCTCTGGTGAACGCGGTTAGGCGTCCGCCCCCTCCAGGACCCGGACCGTGAAGCCTTCGGCCTGCAGCGCCGCGACCAGTTCGCGGGCGTGGTCGCGGTCGCGGCTTTCGACGGTGACGTCGAGCTCGGTGGACTTGGCGACGACGCTGCCGAAAAGCCGCTGGTGCTGGACTTCGACGATGTTGCCGCCGGCGCCGCCGATCAGGCGGGCCACCCGGGCGAGCTGGCCGGGCAGGTCGGGGATCATCAGGCGCAGGCGCACGATGCGGCCGTCGCGGACCAGGCCGCGCAGCAGGACGGAGGCCAGCAGGCGGGTGTCGATGTTGCCGCCGCACAGGACCAGCCCGACCTTGCGGCCCTTGAAGACCTCGGGATGGGCGAGCAGCGCGGCGAGGCCGGCGGCGCCCGCACCCTCGGCCACGGTCTTCTCGACCTCCAGGAAGAGCGCGATGGCGCGCTCGATCGCCACCTCGTCGACCGACAGCACCCGGTCGACCAGCGCCCGGGCGATGGCGAGCGGTTTCTGGCCGATGTCGCGCACCGCGATGCCCTCGGCGATCGTGTCGCCGCCCACCGTCACCGTCTCGCCGGCCAGGAGTTGGCGCATGGCCGAGTAGCCGGCCGATTCGACGCCGATCATCTTCACGTCGGGCTTGAGGCCGCGCGCCGCGACGGCACAGCCGGCGAGCATGCCGCCGCCGCCAACCGGCACGACCAGGGTGTCGATCTCGGGCGCGTCCTCCAGCATCTCCAGCGCGATCGTGCCCTGGCCCGCAATGATGCGCGGATCGTCATAGGGATGGACGAAGACCAGCTTCTCCTCGTCGGCCAGGCGATGGGCCTCGGCCGCCGCCTCCGACAGCGTGTCGCCCTTCAGCACGACCCGCGCGCCGTGGTCGCGCGTGTGCTTCACCTTGGTGTTGGGGGTGAAGGACGGCATCACGATGGTCGCGGGAATGCCGAGCCGGCCCGCGTGATAGGCGACGCCCTGCGCGTGGTTGCCGGCCGACATGGCGATCACGCCGCGGCGCCGCTCCTCGTCGGTGAGCTGCAGCAGGGTGTTCAGCGCGCCGCGCTCCTTGAAGGAGGCGGTGAACTGCAGGTTCTCGAACTTCACCCAGATATCGGCCTTGGCGATGCGCGACAGCGTCTCGCTGCGCAGGCAGGGCGTGTGGACGACGGCGCCCGCGATGCGTGCCGCAGCGGCGCGCACGTCGGCCAAAGAAACAGGAAGAGTATCGGCGGTCATGGCAACTCAGTAGCCGTCGCGGCACAGCTTTTGAAGCTGCGGCAGCGAAAGGGCATCGATGTCGAGGGCGGCTAAAAGGTCGTTCTCGGCGGTGAAGTCGCGGCCGTACATCGCCGAGAAGAGGCTGACGCCGGCCTCGTGCAGCGGCGCGGCCGGGCCGGCGAGGCGGCCGAGCTTCGCGGTGGGCACCAGGCCGAAGGGCACGTCCTCGGTGACGTAGCGGCTGTCGGCGGTCGTCGGGCCCGCACCGCCCTTGCCGATGGCGTGCATCGCCTGGTGCATCTCCGAAGCCGAGCCCATGGGGATGCCGAACGACAGGTTGAGGTGCTGGAAGATGGTGCGGACGTCGAGCCCCAGCGACGCGGCGATGGCAAGGCGCTCGCGGTCGAGTTCCTCGAGCAGGCGGCCGACCTTCGGCGTCACGTTCTCGGCCTGGCCCCAGGCCTCGGCCTTCTCCATGCGCGTCATGTTGCCGAGCGCGATGCCCATGTGGATCGTCGGATTGAGATTGCTGAGCGCGATGGCGAGCAGGCTCTGCCGGTCGACGAAGCGGTCGCCGAACAGCGACTGGCAGAGGGCGAGACCCTCGGCGCTGCGCGAGGCGGGAAGCGTGGCGAGATCGACCGTCTTGCGCACCGTGTTCACCTGCACCTTGGTGGGACCGGTCTGGCGGCCGCTGAGCAAGGTCGTGCCCCAGGCGATGATCGGCACCGCGACGCCGCGCGCGGCGAGCAGGCGCGACAGGTACAGCGCGCCGAACGAGGCGTGCGAACTCACGATCACGGTCTGAGTTGTCGCGATGTGCGACGCGATCGCGTCGAAGACGTGCTTATGGCCGTAAGCCGGCAGGGCGATCAGGATCACGTCAGCGCCGGTTACGACTTCGGCCGCGCTCGTCGCAATGCGAGGCTTGAACGTGCCCTCGATGGCGCCGGCCGCGACGAGCGGCTCGCCCGCGGCCAGGGCCTTGGTCCGTTCGCCCGACGGCGACCATAGCGTGGCCGCGTGTCCCGCCTGTTCGAGAAACGCCGCCATTCCAAACGCGATCGCGCCCGCGCCGACGATACCAACCTTCATTCTTTAATCCTCAAATGTCCGTCGTCTCGACCGTAGCGCGCAGCGCGGAGCGGAGAGACCTTCTCTCTACCAAAAGCCGGCAAGTTGTAGAGAGGAGATCTCTCCACTCCGCACCTTCGGTGCTCCGGTCGAGATGACGGATCCTCAACTCAGCCGGCCATCTTGCGGTCGAGCCAGTCGCGCGTGCGGTAGAGCGCGCCGATCAGCGGCAGATAGAGCGAGGGATCGCCGTTGTAGAGCGGGTGTTCGGGGAACTCGCGGCCGTCGAAGGCATTGACCGGTGCGTTGGAGCCGCCGGCGATCTTCTTGGCCGTCTGGGTGCCGAGATAGGTCATCATCGCGACGCCGCTGCCGTTGCAGGCGAGCAGGTAATGCATGCCGTCGTCCTGGCCCATGTGCGACATCGAATCGAGCGCGAAGGCGACGTTGCCCGTCCAGACATGGGTGATGCGGATGCCCTTCAGCTGCGGGAAGCGGTCGATCATGTACTGGTAAAGGATCGGCGCGCTCACTTCCGGCGGTGCCGCGGTGAAGCGGGCACGGCCGCCGAAGATCATGTGTTTGGCGTCGGGCGAGGGCCGGTAATAGGTGAGCACCCGCTTGGTGTCGCCGATCGAGCGCTGCATCGGAATGAGATCCGTCGCCGGCATCGGCAGTTCTTCGGTGGCGATGATGTGGCTGGCCACCGGCACGACGCGCAGCTTCAGCTTGGGCGTCAGGTCGCCGGTGTAGCCGTTGGTCGCGATCACCACTTCCTTGCAGGCAATCGGCCCCTTGGCCGTCAGCACGCGCCAGCCGCTGCCGCTCTTCGCGTCCTTCGTCTTCTCGATGCGCTCGGCCTCGACGTTGCCGCACAGCACGGCGCCCTGTGCGTGGGCGGCTTCGAGCAGGCCCTTGTAGTAGCGCGCGGGATGGAGGTTGCCGCCGCTGCGGACATACATGCCGCCGTAGTAATAGTCCGACGCCATCATCTCGCGCACCCGCTCGCGCGGGATCATCTCGGCGCCGACATTGGCGTACTTGTTGAACATCTCGACCTTGCGCGCCTGGTCGTCGTAGTGCTTGGGCGTCCAGGCGCCGGTGAAGCGACCGTTGGTGATCAGGCCGCAATCGATCTTCTCGCGATGGATGATGTCGATCAGCGTCTGCAGCGAATCCGCGCCGCTGCCCAGGAACGCCGCCTTGTTCGCCTCGAACTCGGCTTCGACCTTGGGGTTCTTGCCGCCCAGCCCCTTGGCGATGTTGGTGCCGCCCGAGAGCATGCCGCCGTTGCGGGTCGAGGCGCCGATGCCGAACACGCCGCGCTCCAGCACCACGCAGTCGATGCCATTGCGCCGCAGTTCCAGCGCCGTCGACAGGCCGCCATAGCCCGCACCCACGATCACCACGTCGGTCTTCGCCGGCGGATCGACGCTCAGCGCGTTGTTGGGCGTCCACGCCTCCCACCACCACGGTTGAGCCTTGAAGCTGGGATGGAAGATATCGGCTTTGTTCATGGGCTTACTCGCAATTCATCGTTCGAGCGATGCGAGGCAGTCTTCGTGCCACTGAAAGATCCCTCGCTGCGCTCGGGATGACAGACTTCTTTCAGAAGTCTGTCACTTTCCCGTTGAACTGCCAGTCGCCGTAGCGCGTCGGTTCGGGACCGGGCGGGCCGCCGATCTCCTCGACCTTCTTGGGCTTCTCGGGTGGGGTGGTGGTCGCCGGATCGGCCTTGGGCGGCTCCGGCGGGGTGGGCTTGGTGGGTTCGGTCATGGCGCCATGATGCCCTTCCGTACCTTGATTCGCCACTTTTGCAGACCAACTTAACCGGCATGAATTACTTCAAGACCGCGCTCCTGCTCGCCGCGCTGACGGGCTTCTTCCTCGTGGCCGGGTATCTCATGGGAGGCCAGACCGGCCTCGTCATTGCCTTCGTCATGGCGCTGGGCATGAACGTCTTCGCCTACTGGAACAGCGACCAGATGGTCCTGCGCATGGCCAACGCGCAGGAAGTCGGGCCGGAAAACGCGCCTGAGCTGTTCAACATCGTCCACGAGCTGGTGCAGCGCGCCGGCCTGCCGATGCCGCGCGTCTACCTGATCGACGAGGACCAGCCGAACGCCTTTGCGACCGGCCGCGATCCCGAACATGCCGCCGTGGCGGCCACCACGGGCCTGCTGCGCAACCTCAGCCGCGAGGAAGTCGCGGGCGTGATGGCGCACGAGCTGGCCCATGTCCGCCACCGCGACACGCTGATCATGACCGTGGCCGCGACCCTGTCGGGCGCGATCGGCATGCTGGCGAGCTTCGGCGGCCTGATGGGCGGCGGCCGAGATTCCGAAGGCCGGCCGCTGGTCAATCCGATCGTCGCCATCGCCGCGATGATCCTG
Source organism: Reyranella sp. GW821-FHT12G01 (assembly GCF_058806575.1). Classification (NCBI taxonomy): domain Bacteria; kingdom Pseudomonadati; phylum Pseudomonadota; class Alphaproteobacteria; order Hyphomicrobiales; family Reyranellaceae; genus Reyranella; species Reyranella sp. GW821-FHT12G01. Next base: position 426,337 of record NZ_JBXAPV010000001.1, on the reverse strand, counting down.
GCCCCGATGGCCGCCATGCTGGTGCAGATGGCGATCAGCCGTGGCCGCGAGTACGAGGCCGACCGCATGGGCGCGGAGATCTCCGGCCAGCCGCAGTGGCTCGCCTCGGCGCTGGCCAAGCTGCACGCCGGCACGCAGCAGATCCCCAACCAGGCGGCGGAACGCAATCCGGCGACGGCGCACATGTACATTGCCAATCCGCTGGCGGCGGCCGGCGGCATGTCGAGCCTTTTCTCGACCCATCCGCCGATGGAGGAGCGCATCGCGCGCCTGCAGGCGATGGGCGGCCAAAGCTACCAGACCTACGCGCCGTCTAGCCCGCAGCCTGCGTCGGCGCCCGGCGGTGGCCCGTGGGCCGACTCCCGGCCGCCGTCGAACGGTCCGTGGGGCAATCCGGCGCCGCAGACCCCGCGTCGCGGCCCCTGGGGCTGATCTTTTAGCGGACCGCGGGCCTCCAGGCCCGCTCATGAGGCGGACCTGGAGGTCCGCGGTCCGATGAACCCTAGACCTTCGGCGGCAGCGCCGCCGGCTCGTCGCCGAGATCGACGGCGAGGATGCGTTCGCCGCGGCGGGTGATCGCCGTCGTCGAGGTGTCGATCTCGCGCAGGTCCTTCTCGGTCTGGGTGAAGTGCTTCTTGAGATTGTCGACCCGGTCGTCGAGCCGCTTCACGTCGCCCAGCAGCAGCCCGACCGTCTTCTGGATCTCGCCGGCCTGCTCGCGCATGCGCACGTCCTTCAGCACGGCGCGTACGGTGTTCAGCGTCGCCATCATGGTGGTCGGCGACACGATCCAGACGCGCGCCTTGTAGGATTCCTCGACCAGCCCGGTGAAATTGGCGTGCAGCTCGCCATAGACGGCTTCCGACGGCAGGAACATCAGCGCCGATTCGGCGGTCTCGCCGGGCACGATGTATTTGGCCCGGATGTCGGCGATGTGCTTGCGGATCGCCTGCTGGAAGGCGCGTTGCGCCGCCAGCAAGGCCGCCGCGTCGCCGGCCGGGGCGGCGCGCAGGAGGCTGTAGCTTTCCAGCGGGAACTTGGCGTCGATGGCGATCGAGCCCGGCGGGTTGGGTAGCTTGAGCAGGCAGTCGGCGCGCACGCCGGTCGAGAGCGTCACCTGGAAGTCATAGGCAGACGGCGGCAGCGCGCTCTGCACTAGGTCGTTGAGCTGGACCTCGCCGAAGGCGCCGCGCGCCTGCTTGTTGGACAGGACTTCCTGCAGGCTGACGACCTGGGTCGAGAGCTCGCCGATCTTCTTCTGCGCCTCGTCGATGCGGACCAGCCGCTCGCGCAGATCGGTGACGATTTGCCCTGTCGCCTTCTCGGTGCGGTCGAGCCGCTCCGCGACGACCTTGCCCAGCGCCTGCTCCTGCTCACGCAGCGACTTCTCGACCCGCTGCACGGTCTCGGCCTGCTGGCTCAGGGCGAGTGCAAGCTGCTGCTGCATGCGCTGCTCGGCCTCGCGGTTGCCGCCGCCCTGGCGCATCAGCACCACGACCAGCAGGAGGGCCAGCAAAACGACGGCGGCGAGGAGGGCGATCGACAGGATATCCATTGTTCCCCTTATAGTCCTCCGGCTCGACAAGCGCACGGCTGGCCGGTAATCCAAGCGTCCAATGGCACCCAAATACGCTCCCCCGGCGCACGATCCGGACGTGTGGCTGTTCGACCTCGACAACACGCTCTACCCGTCGCGCTGCAACCTGTTCTCGCAGATCGACGTGCGCATCGGGCGCTACATCGCCGACTGGCTGAAGGTCACGCCGGAAGAGGCGCGGGTCGTGCAGAAGCAGTACTGGCGCGACCACGGCACCTCGATGCGTGGGATGATGACCCTGCACGGCGTGAACCCCACGCACTATCTCGATTACGTGCACGACATCGACTATTCGCCGGTAGAGGCCAATCCCGCGCTCGAAGCCTCGCTGCGCGCGCTGCCGGGCCGCAAGATCATCTTCACCGCCGGCGACGTGCCGCACGCCGAGCGCGTGATGGAGCGGTTGGGCGTGTCGCATCATTTCGAGGCGATCTTCGACATCGCCGCGGGCGAATACTGGCCCAAGCCCCATCCGCAGATCTACGACTCGCTGGTGAAGAAGCACGGCGTCGATCCGACCCGCGCCGCCTTCGCCGACGACATCTCCGTCAACCTGAAGCCCGCCGCCGATCTCGGCATGCGCACGGTGTGGATCCGCACCGACGAGAGCGTGAAGCGCGCGGCCGACACCGATCTCAGCCATATCCATCACCAGACGGACGACCTCGCCACGTGGCTCGACGACTGGCTGACCGAAAGGAACCTCAAGAAGTGAAGATCCTGATTCTGGGCGCCGGCGCGGTCGGCGGCTATTGGGGCGCGCGTCTCACGCAGGCCGGCGTCGACACCACTTTCCTGCTGCGCGAGAAGCGTGCCGAGAAGGTGCGTGCGGAAGGCCTCGTCGTGAAGAGCCCGAAGGGCGACGCGGTCGTGCCGGTCAAGGTCGTGACCAAGGGCGGCGAAGGCGGCCCCTACGATGTCGTCGTGCTGGCCTGCAAGGCCTACGACCTGGAGTCGGCAATGGAGTCGATCGCCCCGGCGGTCGGACCGGACACGGTGATCGTGCCGATGCTGAACGGCCATGCCCACTTCGCGACGCTCGACGGCAAATTTGGTGCGGCGCGCGTGGCCGGCGGCCTCGCGCGCATCTCCGGCATGCTGGGTCCCAACGGTGAGATCCTGCACAGCGGCGCCTCGGGCGTGTCGTTCGGCGAGCGCGACGGCAAGCCCGGACGTGCATCGCTGGTCGAGCTCGATGCGGCCTGCAAGAAGGCCGGCATCGAGGGTGGCCTGAACGGCAACATCAACCAGGATCTCTGGGACAAGTGGATCATGCTGTCGACGATCGCGGGCATGTGCGCCTCAATGCGCGGCACGATCGGCGACATCATGGAGAGCGAGGACGGCGCGGCGATCGTGGCCGAGACGCTGGAAGAAAGCCGCAAGGTCGCGATGGCCGAGGGCCAGCCGCCGAGCGACAAGGTCGTCGCCAACCTGAAAGGCATGCTGACGGCCAAGGGCTCCAAGGCCGTGGCCTCGATCCTGGGCGACATGGAAAAGCACGGCGCGGCCGAGGGCAAGCAGATCGTCGGCGACATGCTCGCCCGCGCGCGCAAGCACGGCATCGCGGCACCCAACCTGCGCTATGCCTACGCACACCTGCAGACCTATGAGGCCCGCCGCGCGCGTGGCGGCCTGAAGTAGAGGTTGCCATGAAGATCCTGATCCTCGGTGCCGGCGCGATCGGCGGCTATGTCGGCGGACGCCTGCACCAGAGCGGCGCCGACGTGACCTTCCTCGTGCGTGAGAAGCGCAACGAGGCGCTGCAGCGCGATGGGCTGGTGATCAAGAGCACCAAGGGCGACATCACCCAGAAGGTGAAGACGGTCACCAAGGGAAGCGAAGGCGGCCCGTATGACGTCGTCGTGCTGACCTGCAAGGCCTACGATCTCGACTCGGCGATGGACGCCATCGCCCCGGCGGTCGGCGCCAACACCACGGTCGTGCCGCTGCTGAACGGCATGCGCCATCTCGAAGCGCTCGATGCCCGCTTCGGTGCGGAGAAGGTGGTCGGCGGTCTGGCGCGCGTCGGCGTCGCGATGGATGGCCAGGGCCATATCCTGCACACCAGCCCCTTTGCCGTGATCTCGTTCGGCGAGCGCGACGGAAAGCCCGCGCGCGCCGCGCTGACGGAACTCGATGCCGCGATCAAGAAGTCGGGCGTCGATGGCGGGCTGAACGGCAACATCGTCCAGGACCTCTGGGACAAGTGGATCATGCTGTGCACGCTCGCCGCGATGTGCTGCCTGATGCGCGGGTCCTCGGGCGACGTGCTCGAAGCCGAGGAAGGCCTGGCGATCGTGCTCGAGACGGTCGAGGAAGGCCGCAAGGTCGGCGCCGCCGCCGGTCACGATCCCGGCGAGAAGGGCCTCAAGACCATCCGCTCGTTCCTGACGGTAAAGGGCTCGAAGTTCACCGCCTCGATGCTGCACGATCTCGAGAAGGGCAACATGGTCGAGGCCGACCACATCGTGGGCGACATGATTGCCCGGGCGAAAAAGGCCGGTATCGCCACGCCGAACCTGCGGCTGGCCTATGCCAACCTTCAGGTCTATCTCGCCCAGCGCGCCCGGAAACTGGCGAAGTAAGCTCGCGAGACAGGAGCCTGCAGAGGAGCCTTGAAAGGCCGGCCGGAGGGGCTTACCTCTTGGTCATGAACTTCTCAGGTCCTCTTTCGCTCGTGCCGCGACGGAACCATCCGATCGCGGAAGCGTAATCCCCGAGCCGGCCTTTGTGTCCCGGCATCGGGGCACTCGATCGCCTTTGTCTGCGATCAACCGATTAAATCCAATTTGTCTTTAGCCATGCAGGAGCATCCGCGATGCCCGCCGTTGCACGTAATCGTTCCGTCCCCAACATCGTCGTGAGCGACGCCGACTATGACCGCCTGACCGACCTCGCCACCGCGTCGCTGGAGCGACTGCCGGAAGTGGCCGAGGAGCTGCTGTCCGAGATGGACCGCGCCAAGGTGGTGAGCGCCGCCAGCGTGCCGGCCGATGTCGTGCGCATGGGCTCAACCGTGACCTTCCGCTCCGATGCCGGCACTGACGGCGAGCAGCACGAGCTCACGGAGACGCTGGTCTATCCGGTCGACGAGGACAGCGACGCGCACAAGCTCTCGGTGATGACGCCGGTCGGCGCCGCGTTGATCGGCCTCGCCGTCGGCCAGTCGATCTCCTGGACGGCGCGCGACGGCCGCCAGCACCGGCTTACGGTTGTGAAGGTTTCCTAGAACTCCACTGACCTCATCCTGAGGAGGCGCGAAGCGCCGTCTCGAAGGATGAGCCACGAACGTGGTGCGTGTGCCCATCCTTCGAGACGCTCACTGCGTTCGCTCCTCAGGATGAGGTTGGTTTCTATTTGATCAACCCCGCAGCTTTCGGCAGGAACAGCGAGAGCTGCGGGAACAGGATGATCAGCATCAACCCGATCAGTAGCGCGACGATGTAGGGCATGTAGGCCCGCCAGTGCTGGCCGACCGTGAGGTTGGCGAACTTCAGCGCCATCAGCAGTCCCACGCCCATCGGCGGCAGGAACAGGCCGATGCCGACGGCGGCGGTCTGCACGATGTTGAAGTGGATGGGATCGATTCCCATTTCCTCGGCGATCGGGAACACGACCGGGATCAGCACGACGGCGGCGGGCAGGCCCTCCAGCACCATGCCGAACATCATGGTGATCAGCGCCGTGCACACGAGGAACAGCCAGGGCTGTGAGCGCAGCGGGCCCAGCACTTCGGCCAGCAGCTTCGGTACGCCCGAGACGCCCATCAGGTACTGGAACACCGACGCGACCGCGAGCAGGAACACGACCGACGCGGTCAGAATCGCGCTGTCGTAGGCGAGCCGGCCCATCTGCTTGTAGGTGACGTTCCTGTAGTAGAAGCGCGCCGCCAGGAAGGCATAGCCCGCCACTACGGCGCCGGCCTCGGTGGCAGTGAAGATGCCGAGGAAGAAGCCGCCCAGGATGACGATCGGGATCACCAGCGGCACCGCGGCGCCGCGCGCCGAGGTGACGAGGAAGGGAATGCTGGGCTTGCCGTCGACCGGCCAGTCGTACTTCCGGGCGCGCAGGTACACCAGGATCATCAGGCAGACCATGATCGTGGCGGCAGGGATGAACCCCGCCAGGAACAGCGCCACCGCCGAGGTATTGGTCACCTGCGCGATCACGATCATGAAGATGGCGGGAGGCACCAGCATGCCCATCGCGGTGCCGGCGGCGATCAGCGACGCCGAATCCTCGCGCTTGTAGCCGGCCTTGGTGAGCGGCGGCATCAGGGTCGAACCGAGTGCGGAGACCTCGGCCATCTTCGAGCCGCAGATGTCGGAGAAGAAATAGGCGACGACGATCACCGACATGCCGAGTCCGCCCTTCACCCAGCCGACCAGTGCGCGGGCGAAGGCCACGAGCGCGTGGCTCATGCCGCATTTTTCCATCAGCCCGCCGGCGAAGACGAAGGCGGGGATCGCCAGCAGCACCCAGCTCTGCGAACCCGAGACCATGCTCGACGCCAGGATCTGCAGGTCGTAGCCGCCGAGCCACAGGCCCGCGACGCCGGAGACGCCCAGCGCAAAGACGATGGGCATCGAGAACAGGATGAGGACGACGAAGATCGCCGCCACGGTGAGCAACAGCATGCCGGGACGGTCCTTCTAGTGCACGGCGTCGGGATTGCGCGGCGGCGGTGCTATGACCATCGACACGGCATAGATGAAGAGCAGTGCGCCGCCGACCGCGGCCGAGCCGTAGAGCAGCGCGAGGTTGATCTCGAGCCCTGGCGTCACCAACGTGCGGTTCAGCAGGCAGAGTTTTACGCCGTACCAGCTCGCCAGCAGTCCGATGCCGGCGATCAGCACGTGATGGATGCGGTCGATCACGCCCTGCACGGCGGTCGGAAACGGCAGCACGTGCAGGGTGAAGTGCGATCGCTCACGGACGCCGATGGCGGCGCCGATCAGGGTAAGCCAGGCCAGCATCATCTCGCCGACCTCCTCGACCCAGGTGAAGCGGACCGGATCGAGATCGTAGTAGTCGGTGATCTCGATCATGACGTAGCGCAGGAAGACGCCGATCAGCAGGTTGATGATGGCCGCGATCAGGAGCAGCGCGACCACGATCTTCGGGATCGACGCGATGAAACGCATCATGGTTCGGGACCGACGCTCTAGGCCTTGAACGTCGCGACCTCGTCCCACAGCCCGGCATATTGCTGTTTGTACGCCGGCCAGATCTTGTCCTGCGCCACCTTGCGGAAGGCCTCGACGTTGGCCTCGACCACCGTCATGCCCTTGGGCTCCAGCGCCTTTTTGGCGGCGGCGAAATTGTCGACCGATTCGGTGAGGTCGCGGATCTTCACCTGCGCCTGGCGGCTGAGGTCGAGCATCAGCTTCTGCTGGGCCGGCGTCAGGCTTTCCCAGACGCCGAGGTTCATCACGGCGTTGGTCGGGCCGTAATTGTGATAGGTCATCGAGCAGTATTTCGAGACCTCGAAGATTTTCAGCGCCAGCATGTTCACGATCGGCAGGTCGCCGCCGTCGATCACGCCCTGCTTGGCGGCCGAGATCACCTCGCCCCAGGCCATCGGCACGGCGTTGCCGCCGAGACCGTTGATCGTATCGCCGAACACCTTGGCCTGCTGCACGCGGATCTTGGCGCCGCGCAAATCCTTCGGCTCGACGATCGCCTTCTTGGTCGTGAAGAAATGGCGGAAGCCGTAGTCGAAGAAGCAGAGCGTCTTGACCTTGTACTTGTCCTGGAACTGCTTATCGAGCTTGTCGCCGACCGGCCCGTTGAACATCGCATAGGCCTGGTCGTAGCTCTTCACCAGATAGGGCACGAGGAACACGCCCATCTCGGGGAAGATCGTCGCCGCGGCGCCGGCCGGGCTGCCCATGGCGATGTTGCCCGACTTCACCGCGTTCATGATCTCCAGCTCCTTGCTCAGCAAGGTGCTGCCGAAGAACTGCATGTCGAGCTCGCCGTTCGACTGCTTGCGTACTTCGCCGGCCATCCAGTCGAAGGCGACGGCGGCCGATTCCGGCACCGCGTTGATGTGCGCGAAGACCAACTTCTTGGCTTCGGCCCGCGCGAAGGTCGGCGCGAGGCCGCTGGCGAGGATGCCCGCCAGGCCGCCCTTCACCAGGCTGCGGCGGTGAATTGCAGACAGATTCCGGCTGCTGATCTTCATGATGGTCATGGTGCGCCCTCCCAGGCGATCGCTTGACGTGAAGTCGTCTCTTGTTGAGGCGAAGCCTACGCCGCTCGATGGGAGTCGTCGCGTCCTTAGGTTGCACCTGGAATGAATCTCGCAACGCAGTCCAAGTGCAATTGAAGCCGTCAGGGACGGTAGCGCAGCAGGGCGATGCCGAAGCCGACGAACACCACGCCGCTCGCCCGGTTGAGGCGGCGGCGCCAGATACCGTGCATCAGTCGGTCTGCAAGTTTGCGGCCCGACAGCGCGTAGATCGAATAGAAGAACAGCTCGACGCCCACGAAGGTCGCGACCATCAGCGCGAATTGCGGACCCCAGGCGCGCGCCGGGTCGATGAACTGCGGGAAGAAGGCGGCGGCGAAGATCAGGAGCTTGGGATTGCTGATGCCGATCAGGAAGCCGCCACGGAACAATGCGAGGTTCGAGGTGCCGGTCGGCTGCGGCGTCGCCTCAGGCTCGACCGGCTCGCGCCAGAGCTGGATGCCGAGCCAGGCGAGGTAGGCCGCGCCGGCGATCTTCAACACGTTGAACGCATCCGGCAGCGCCAGCAGCAGCGCGCTGAGGCCCGCGACCGAGCCGGTCAGCATCAGCACCAGCGCCGAGAGGCAGCCCGCCATGGCGATGAAGGCCGAGCCCAACCCGAACCGGATGCTGCGCGTCGTCACGTACAGCACGTTCGGCCCCGGCGTGCAGGCGATCAGCACGACCGCGCCGAGATAGAGCCACCAGGTTTCGAGGGTCACTTTGTCGGCTCCATACAAACCTCAGAATACCCGTCGTCTCGACCGGAGCGCCGCAGGCGCGCAGTGGAGAGACCTCCTCTCCACCAAAAGCCGGCTGGTCGTTGAAAGAAGATCTCTCCGCTACGCCTCGCTGCGCGAGGCTTCGGTCGAGATGACGGGCTGCTTTATGCCGCCGCGGCGTGCGGACCCTTCGACGGGTTGAACCGGTCGAGCACATGGCCCGGTCCCTTGGCGTGCTTTACGTAATCCTTGCCGTCGAAGGTCCGGACGCCGTTGCAGAACACCCCGTGCACGCCGGTCGGCCGGCGGATGGTGCGGCGGCCGCCGCCGGGCAGGTCGGCGACCCGCTCGGCCGGCGAGACGCCGACGGTCGTGGGATCGAACAGCAGCAGGTCGGCCTGGGCGCCGACGGCGATGCGACCACGATTCTGGATGCCGTAGAGATCGGCCGGATGGCTGGTCAGGCGACGCACGCCCTCGGCCAGGTCGAAGTCGCCGCGCTCGCGCACCCAGCGCGCCAGGAAGTGCAGGCCGAAGCCCGCATCGCACATGTAGATGAGGTGCGCGCCGGCGTCGGACAGGGCCACGACGCCCGCCTCATGCTTCAACAGCCGGGCAACGCCGTCGTCGCCGACATTGAGGAAGCGGCCGAGGAAGGCGGTCTCGAGATCCTCGTCGAGGCTGAGGTCGAGCATGATGTCGAGCGGGTCGCGATGCTCGGCCTGGGCGATCTCGTGGAGATAGCGGTTCACGTAGCGCGCGTTGCCGGGCTTCTGCGCCACGGCGACCATCACGCGATCCCAGTTGCCCTGGAAGATCATGCCGGGCCGCGGGTTTTTGGCGTTCTCGCGGAACTTCGCGCGCCACGAAGGATCGCGATAGACCGCCTTGAGCTGCTCGGGCGTAAAGGCCTTGATCGGGTCGAAGGCGGAGTGGCTGTAGAACGGATAGGCGTTGGCCATCGTGAAATCGAACGACAGCGGCTGGCAGGGGATCTGGACGTAGAGCCCGTTGCCGCGACGGATGGCGGCGGCGCAGTCGTCGAAGATCTTCAGCGCGCGCTGCGGCTCCTGCTCGTTGTACATGGCCATGCCGGTGCCCTGGAAGAACGGGCGGCCGTGCTTCGCGGCCATCGGCTCCAGCTCCTGCGGCGTCTTCACGCCCGAGGCGATGGCGATGACGCCCTTGCCGCGCGGCCCCATGGCCTCGACCAGTGCGTCGAGTTCCGACATCGGCGCGATGGTGGACGGCATCGGCACGCCGCCGAAGCCCGAATGGTTGAGCGAATAGGAAGCGCCGAGACCGATCGCGCCGTTGGCCATCGCGTCGGCGACCAGCGCCTTCATGCGCGCCAGTTCCTCCGGCGTGGCATCGGCGCGCTGCGAGGCGGCCTCGCCCATGACGGCGGTGCGGATGGTGGAATGGCCGGCGAGCACGGCGAGGTTGGCGTAGGCGCCGCGCCGCCGCAGCATCGCCATGTAGTCGGAGAAGCTCTCGAAATCCCAGGCGATGCCGGCGCGCAGCGCGTCGAGGTCCATGCCCTCGACGACCGAGAGGTTGCGGATCACCAGGTCTCGCGCCGCCGGCGGCGCCGGCACGATACCGAAGCCGCAATTTCCGATCACCGCGGTGGTGACGCCCAGCGACGGCGAGGGCGAGAGCGTCTGGTCCCAGGTGACCTGCGCGTCGTAGTGCGTGTGCACGTCGACGATGCCGGGCGAGAGCACGAGACCGCCGGCATCGACGGTCTCCATGCCCTTTTCAGTGATCTCGCCGATCGCGGCGATGCGGCCATCCTTGACCGCGAGATCGGCGCGCCGGGGTTCGTTGCCCAGCCCGTCGACGATAGTGGCGCCGCGAATGACGAGATCGACCATCCCTACCTCCGTGCGGTGAGCGCTCCGTATGCGGCGAGCGCGGCATGATTGACGAGGTCGCTGACGGTCGCGCCCATCTGCACGATCTGCACGGGCTTGGAGAGGCCGTCGATGACCGGGCCGATCACCGTGACGCCGCCCAGCGACTGCATCAGGCGCGAGGAGATGTGGGCGGAGTGCAGGCCCGGCATGACCAGGATGTTGGCCGGGCCGGTGAGGCGGGTGAACGGATAGGTCGACTTCAGCAGGTCGAAATCGAGCGCCATGTCGGCCTGCATCTCGCCGTCATACTCGAAGTCGACTTCCTCGGCGTCGAGCAGGCGGATCGCCTTGCGGATGCGGTCGATGCGCTCGATCTCGCGGCTGCCGAAGTTCGAGAACGACATGAAGGCGACGCGCGGCTCGTGGCCCATCATGCGGGCGTTCTTCACCATCTGCTTGGCGATGGTCGCGAGCTGCTCGGGCGTCGGTGTCTCGTTGATCGAGGTGTCGGCGAGGAACACCGTGCCCTGGCGCGACACCACGATGGAATAGCCCATCGGCACCTTGCCCATGTCGATGTTGATCACGCGCTTCACATCGGCGTAGCACTCGGGGAAGCGCCGCGTGATGCCGGTCACCATGCCGTCGGCGTCGCCCGCCGCCACCATGCAGGCGCCGAACACGTTGCGCCCCTGGTTGACCATGCGCTGCACGTCGCGGTGCAGGTAGCCGTCACGCTGCAGGCGGCGATAGACGAGGTCGGTATAGGGCGCGTTCTTGGTCGAGAGCCGCGCATTGTGGATTTCCATGCCCGTCGCATCGTTGATGCCGAGCGTCTTCATGGTCTCGCGCACCTGCTCCTCGCGGCCGATCAGGATCGGCGTGCCGTAGCCGTTGTCGCGGAACATCACGGCGGCGCGGATCGTGCGCTCCTCCTCGCCCTCGGCGAAGACGATGCGCTGCGGATTGGCCTTAACCTGCTCGAACAGGCTCTGCAGGAAGTGGCTGGTCGGGTCGAGGCGGCCGCTGAGGCTGCGCTTGTACTCCGCCATGTCGGTGATCTGCTTCTTGGCGACGCCAGACTCCATCGCCGCCTTGGCGACGGCGGCGGAGACCTCGACGATCAGGCGCGGATCGAACGGCACCGGCACGATGTAGTCCGGGCCGTAGCGCAGGCGACGGCCGGAATAGGCGCGATCGACCTCGTCGGGCACATCCTCGCGGGCGAGCTTGGCCAGCGCCTCGGCGGCGGCGACCTTCATCGCCTCGTTGATCGTCGTGGCGCGCACGTCGAGCGCGCCGCGGAAGATGTAGGGGAAGCCCAGCACGTTATTGATCTGGTTGGCGTAGTCCGAGCGCCCGGTCGCGACGATCGCGTCGCCGCGCGCCGCGCGCACGTCTTCCGGCGTGATCTCGGGATCGGGATTGGCCATGGCGAAGATGATCGGCTTGGCCGCCATCGACTTCACCATCTCCTGGGTGACGGCGCCCTTGACCGAGAGGCCGAAGAACACGTCGGCGCCCTTCATCGCCTCCTCGAGGGTACGAGCCTTGGTGCGCACCGCGTGGGCGCTCTTCCACTGGTTCATGCCTTCGGTGCGGCCCTGGTAGATCACGCCCTTGGTGTCGCAGAGGATGGCGTTCTCGTGCGGCATGCCCATGGCCTTCACGAGCTCGATGCAGGCGATCGACGCGGCGCCGGCGCCGTTGACCACCATCTTGATGTCCTTGATGTCGCGCCCGGTGAGGTGCAGCGCGTTGATCAGGCCGGCGGCCGAGACAATGGCGGTTCCATGCTGGTCGTCATGGAAGATCGGGATGTCCATCAGCTCGCGCAGGCGCTGCTCGATGATGAAGCATTCCGGCGCCTTGATGTCTTCGAGGTTGATGCCGCCGAAGGTCGGCCCAAGATAGCGCACGCAGTTCACGAACTGGTCGACGTCCTTGGTGTCGACCTCGAGGTCGATGCAGTCCACGTCGGCGAAGCGCTTGAAGAGGACGGCCTTGCCCTCCATCACCGGCTTGCCGGCCAGCGCCCCGATGTCGCCCAGGCCCAGCACGGCGGTGCCGTTGGAAATCACGGCCACCAGGTTGCCCTTGATCGTGTAGTCGTAGGCGGTCGCAGGGTCTTTCTCGATCTCGAGGCAGGGGGCGGCAACGCCCGGCGAATAGGCCAGCGCCAGGTCACGTTGGGTGACCAGCGGCTTGCTGGCGATGATTTCGATTTTTCCGGGCCGCCCCGAGCGATGCATGATCAGCGAATCGCCGTCGAGGTCGCCCATCTGGTTGCTGACCATTTCTTCCGAGCTTTTGCTCGCCATCTGAATTTCACTCCCAGTTGAGTATGCATATTGGCGATAATCGGCCGGACGTGCCAGCCAGCCATCCCGCGCTGCAGCGCAACTTCCATGCCCAAATATCGTCCACCTGTCGTCCACATGGACCGCTCGGCAGCGTGTGCTAGACCGAACGTCTCCCGAGGAAGTTTCAGTGCCGGACAGTTCCGCCATCCCCGCCGACGCCACGCCGATGATGCGCCAGTACCTGGCGATCAAGGCCGCGCATCCGGACCATCTGGTCTTCTATCGGATGGGCGATTTCTACGAGCTGTTCTTCGACGACGCGGTGAAGGCTTCGGCGGCGCTCGACATCGCGCTGACCAAGCGCGGCCAGCATCTCGGCGAAGACATCAAGATGTGCGGCGTGCCGGTGCACAGCCACGAGGCCTACCTGTCGCGGCTGATCCGCCAGAGCTTCAAGGTCGCGGTCTGCGAGCAGGTCGAGGACCCGGCCGAGGCCAAGAAGCGCGGCGCCAAGTCGGTGGTCGAGCGCGCCGTGGTGCGGGTCATCACGCCGGGCACGCTGACCGAAGACTCCCTGCTCGATGCACGCAGCCATAATTACCTCGCGGCCCTTTCGGAGGCGCAGGGCGACCTGGCGCTGGCCTGGCTCGACCTCTCGACGGCGGACTTCGCCACCCAGCCGCTGCTGCCGGGGCAGGTCGCGGCCGCGCTGGCCCGGCTGGCGCCCGGCGAGCTGCTGGTGCCGGACCGGCTGCTGGCGCGCGAGCCGCTGAAGGCCGCGCTCGAAGAGTGGAACGCCGTTCTGACGCCGCTGCCCTCGGCCCGGTTCGACAGCGACAATGCCCGCAAGCGCCTGCAGGCGGCGTTCAACGTCGCCGTGCTCGACAGTTTCGGCGCCTTCTCGCGGGCCGAGGTCGCGGCCTGCGGGGCGCTGCTCGACTATGTCGAGCTGACCCAGGCCGGCAAGCGCCCCGCCTTGGTGCCGCCGCGCCGCGAGCGCGCCGACGGCACGATGGAGATCGACCCGGCGACGCGGCGCAATCTCGAGCTGGTCAAAAGCCTCGACGGGCGGCGCGACGGCAGCCTGCTGGCCACCATCGACCGCACCCTGACTGGCCCCGGCGCGCGCCTGCTGGCCGAGCGCATCGCCGCGCCCCTGACCGACCGCGCCGCGATCGAGCGCCGGCTCGACCTGGTGCAGCTCTTCGTCGAGCGCCCGGCCGTGCGCGAGCGGGTGCGAGAAGCACTGCGGCGCACGCCCGACATCGAGCGCGCCCTGCAGCGCCTGTCGGTCGGCCGCGGCGGCCCTCGCGATCTCGCGGCGCTGCGCGACGGGCTGGAGTCCGGCGAAGCGCTGGCCCGGTCGCTGCGCGCCGAGCCCGAAGCTTTGTTGCCGCCGCCGGCGCCCCTCGCGGAAATCGTCGCCGCCTGCTCGGATCATCAGGCCACCGTAGCGGCGCTTGCTGAGGCGCTGGCCGACGAGCCGCCGCTGCTGGTGCGTGACGGCGGTTTCGTGCGCCAAGGCTATCGTCCTGAACTCGACGAACAACGCACCCTGCGCGACGATAGCCGCAAGACCGTGGCCGGGCTCGAAGCCAAGTACCGGGCGTCGACCGGCGTGCCGTCGCTAAAAATCCGGCACAACAACATGATCGGCTACCATATCGAGGTGACGGCAACGCATGCCGACAAGCTCGACCTGGCAGCGCTGGGCTTCACGCGGCGGCAGTCGATGTCGAACGCCACGCGCTTCAGCACTGCCGAGCTGGCCGATCTCGAAACCCGCATCGGCCGCGCCGCCGACCAGGCGCTGGCGCTCGAACTCGCCGTGTTCGAGGAGCTAGTCGCCAAGGTGATGACCGTCGCGGCGCCCATCGCCGCGGCCGGCCGCGCCCTGGCGGCGCTCGATGTCGCCTCGGCCCTCGCGGAGCTGGCGGCCAGCAACAACTACGTGCGTCCCTCGCTCACCGACGATCCGGCCTTCTCGATCGAGGGCGGCCGGCATCCCGTCGTGGAGGCCGCGCTGGCGCGCCAGAGCGGCGCGGGCTTCGTGCCCAACGACTGCGCGCTCGGAACCGACCGACGTCTGTGGCTGTTGACCGGCCCGAATATGGCCGGCAAGTCGACCTTCCTGCGCCAGAACGCGCTGATCGCGGTGATGGCCCAGGCCGGCGCCTTCGTGCCGGCGCGGGCCGCCATCATCGGCATCGTCGATCGCCTGTTCAGTCGTGTCGGCGCGGCCGACGACCTGGCGCGCGGCCGATCGACCTTCATGGTCGAGATGGTCGAGACCGCGGCGATCCTGAACCAGGCGACGGCGAAAAGCCTCGTCATCCTCGACGAGATCGGCCGCGGCACCGCGACCTTCGATGGGCTGTCGATCGCCTGGGCGACCTTGGAGCATCTGCACGAGGTCAACCGCTGCCGTGCACTGTTCGCCACGCACTATCATGAGCTCGGTGCGCTGAAGGAACGGCTCGACGCGCTCGCGCCTTACACGATGCGCGTGAAGGAATGGCAGAACGAGGTCGTGTTCCTGCACGAGGTCGCGCCGGGTGCGGCCGATCGCTCATACGGCATCCACGTGGCGCAGCTCGCCGGCCTTCCCGCCGCCGTCGTCTCGCGCGCCGAGGAAGTGCTGGAGGTATTGGAAAAGGGCGAACAGTCCGGCGCGGTCACGCGCCTGGCCGACGACCTTCCGCTGTTCGCCGCGGCGCCTGCCCGTCCCGCCAGCGGCACGGCGAAGGCGAAAGAGTCGGAAGTCGAGAAGGCGCTGGCCGAGATCAACCCGGACGAACTCTCACCGCGCGAAGCGCTCGACGCTCTCTACGAATTGCGCGCGCGACTGAAGAACTAGCCCGCCAGCGAGGGCTCGATGCGGTCACCGGGGAGTGGTGGCGGCGTCCAGCCGGTTTTCGCGACAAACACTCGACTGAGGCAGTAGGCGGCGACATAGAGCGCCAGCATGTCGGCGAACACGATGATGGCGCGACCGACGAACGACACCCATGGCCCTTCGGGCAACTTCCCGACAACCCAGCCGATCATCGCGACACAGCCCAGGACGGTGCCGCCGATCGAGATTGCGCTGCAGGTGAGCGCCACGGCGATCAGCGTGCCTCGCGCGCCGGCAGCGGCACGGAAGGCATCGCCGATGTTCCAGGACAGGCGCACGACCCGCGCCGGCAGGAACAGAAGGGAACTGCCGAAAATCGTGGCGAGCAGGATCATCGTGATCGACTGGAACACGATCAGCGCCAGCATGCCGCCGAGATCGGTCGCACTCTTGAGGCCGAGGCCGATCGCGAATGAGAAGGCGATCGGCAGGGCTATCAGACCAAGACCGTAGAGTATGCAGAAGCCGAGGAAGGCCCAGGAGAAAGACCGCGTCGATTGGAGCTTCGCCGCGAAACGCTCTTTCCAGTCGGGCATGAGCATTTGCTTGAACCAGAGGTCGAACGTGAAGCACAGGGCAAATGCCGCCGCCGCCGTCTGATGGCGCGGCAGAAAAGCCGCGACCGCTGCCATCAGGAGGGCAATCGGTACCGTGTAGCTCCAGAACGCCTTGTCGCCGGGGAAACGTTGCAGAGCTTCACCCAGCAAGTGGCCGGCCGGCGGGGTGGGCCGGGCTTCTATCGTGCTCATGCCAGCGAGTTTGCTACGAGATGCACTGCTGAGTGAAGTCGTATGTCGATCTTCACTCGTCGGTAGCATCAAGCCGGCGTACCCGCCGTCAGCTGAACGCTTTCCGCGCCAGCGCCGCGCCTTCGGACAGCGCGCGCAACTTGCCGTAGGCGACGCCCAGGGTCATCGGGGCCATGCCGCAGTTGGTGCAGGCCTGGATGCGTTCCGGATCGACGAACTTGGTGGCGAGCTTCAGGGTCTCGGCCACCTGTTCCGGCGTCTCGACCTCGTTGGAGGCGACGTCGATGGCGCCGACCATCACGGTCTTGGTCTTCAGGAGCTTCATGAGCTCGGGCGGCACATGGCTCTCGCGGCATTCCAGCGAGACCTGCTGGATCGAGCTGCGGTCGAGCGCGGGGAAGGTCTCCTCGTACTGGCGCCAGCTCTCGCCCAGCGTCTCCTTCCACTTGATGTTGGCCTCGATTCCGTAGCCGTAGCAGATGTGCACGGCGGTGGTGCACTTCAGGCCCTCGGCCGCCTTCTCCAGCGCCGGCACACCCCAATCGACCGTCTCCTTGAGGTAGACGTTGAAGGCGGGCTCGTCGAACTGCACGACGTCGACGCCGAGTCGCTCGAGATCCCTGGCTTCCTGGTTCAGCAACTCGGCGAAAGCGAAGGCCATCTTCACCCGGTCGCCGTAATAGCCGTCGGCCAGGGTGTCGATCAGCGTCATCGGGCCGGGCAGGGTGAACTTGAGCTTGCGCGAGGTCGCGGCGCGGGCAATGCGCGCCTCGCGCTCGTGCACGAACTTGCGGCGCTTCAACGCCGAGGTGACGGTCGGGCAGTCGGCGTCGTAGCGGTTGTTGCGGATGCCCATGCGGACCTTCTTGTCGAAGTCGACGCCGTCGACCTCTGCGAGGAAGCCGTGCACGAAATGCTGCCGCGCCTGCTCGCCGTCGCTCACGATGTCGAGGCCGGCCTCTTCCTGGCGGCGGATGGCGAGGAAGGTCGCATCGTCCTTGGCCTCGAACAGCGGCTGACCGGAGAGCGTCCACGGCGCCCACAGGACGTTCGGCGTTGCCAGCCAGGCCGGCTTGGGCAGGCTGCCCGCAAGTGTCGTCTCGAACATGGCGTTTCCCCGTTCTTCTAACTTGTCGTGTTGTTCGCGGCTGGAACCGGCAAGGCGGATCCGGGCGTCGATGCCGGCATCGCCAGGCCCGGCGTCGCTTCCGGCGGTAGGACCTGGCCGTAGGTGCCGGGCGCGCGCCACTGCAGGGTGCCGAAAGCACCGCAGCTCTCGCACACCGGCCGCCAGGCTTCGTGATGGGCACCGCACGAGCTGCAGCGCCAGGCGCGATCGGCCGGCGCGTCGGTCGCACGGCCGAGCCATTCGCGCACTTTCTCCTGGCCGGAGTGAGCTTGTTCCTCGACCTCGGCCATCATGCGGCAGACACGCGTCGGCGGGTTGGTGCCGGACGCGGTGTCGAGATGACGGCGTGCCTCACCCCACAGGCCGGCGTCGAGCGACGCCTGCGCCAGCGCCAGATGGCTTTCGATATCGTTGGCGTTATGCCCGGCCAGCCGGCGCACCACGCCGACCCGCTTCAATGCCTCGGTCTCGCCGGAGGCTTCGAGATAGAGCGCGACGAGATCGGGATGCGGCGCCACCGACCAGCCGCGCTCGATCGTCTTCATCGCCTTCTTCGATTCGCCGGCCTTGATCTGCAGCTCGGCGAAGCGCTGGGTCACGGCGATACGTTCCGGAGCGAGCCCGAACGCCTGGCGCGCCAGCGCCAGCGCGTCATTGGCGCGGCCCTCGCGCTCGGCTTCGCGGCTGCGTTCGACTTCCAGCAAGGCCTTCAGGCTGCGGCCCTTGTCGGGTGCGACGACCTTGCGGCGAATGCCGGACTCCAGCGTCTCCTGCGCGGTCTTCCACTGGCCGACCTGCGCCTGCATGTCGAACAGCGAATGCACGACCCACGGTGTCTGCGGCCGGAGCTTGAAGGCACGTTCGGCATAGGCCAGCGCCTGTTCCTGGTGACCGTCGCGCAGCGACTGGCCGATCAGGCCACGCAGGCCGAGGAAGGCCATCTGGTCGTCTTCCAGCATGGCATTGAAGGCGCGGCGCGCGCCGTCGCGGTCGCCATTGAGCTGAGCGGCCTGTGCCGAGAGAAGAAGCGTGAGTGCCGGTTCCGACAGGAGCTGTTCGGCCTTGCGGGCATGCTTCTGGGCCTCGACGCCATCGCCCGCGGCGACGGCGGCGAGGCCTTGCGTCAGTTCGCGGTAGCCGCGACGGCGGCGGCTCTCGCCCCAGCCGTCGAGCAGTGCGCCGGGCGCACCGACGATCCAGCGATAGAGAAGCCAGCCGCCGATGCTGAGCAGGATCAGCACGACCAGGGTGATCAGCAGCACGCCAACACTGGTGTCGAGCCGCCAGCCGCGGAACTCGGCGGTGACGACGCCCGGCCGTTCGGCCAGCCACACCGCGCCCAGCATCGCGGCGATCGCGACGACGAACCAGATGATCGTGCGCAGCATGGTCATGGGAGCGACCTACTTCGCGGAGCCGAGCAGGGTGACGGCCTGGGCCGAGATCTGGTCGGCCGCCTGCTTGGCCGCGAGATGGGTCTCGGCGCGCGACAGCCAGCCGGCGGTTGCCTTCGAGGTCTGCGGCGGCAGCGACTTCACCAGCCCGACCGCCTTGGCGAGATCGCCGGCATCGAGAGCGGCCTCGGCGCGCGCGAGCTTGGCCTCGGTGCCGTCGCCTTCGACATCGTCGCCGACGCGGCGCAGCGAGATCAGGCCGCGCACCTTGCCGAGCAGCCGTTCGCCGAAGGAATCGTCGGCGACGTCGTCGGCCAATGCCGCCTTGGCGACGGCGGGGAACTCCGCCACCAGCGACGCGCGCGAGGCGACGCCGGTCTGCGCATGGGTCTGGAGAACCGCGATGCTCTCGCCGAGCTTCGCATCGCCCTGGGCCAACGGTGCCAGCAGCGCGAGGTCGGTGGCGAAAGGCAGGCCCGAGCCGACGGCGGCGCTCAATCTCGCCGCGACGCCGATGACGGCCGACGCGCGCGCGGTGCTCATTGCCTTCTGCTCGCCGGCGTTCCTCGCGGTCGCCTCGCCGCGCGCCTTGTCGACGGCCTCGGTCAGCAGGCGGGTCTGGTCGCGCTGCACGTTGACCGTCTGGTCGATCGTCTGCAGGGCGTTGCGCATCGTCGCGAGTTCGAGACGCAGGGTGGCGAGTTCCTTTTCCTGGTCCACGGTCACGGCCGGTGGCTGTGCCGGAACAGCAGGCGCCGGAGCGGGTGCCGTGGCGCCGCCGACGCGGCCTTCCAGCGCCTCGATCTTGCCGCGCAGGTCAGCGATCGCGGGATCGGGCGCACCGCTGCCGACCGGCCGCTCGGCAATGGCGGCCGACGTGGCGCGCAGCCGCTTTTCCAGATCGTCGATCCGGGCCGCCATCTCCTTGCGGGCAACCTCGACCGAGGCGTTGGCGACGGCGGCGGCATCCTGGCGGACCTGTTGGAGATCGATCGACGGGGCGGGCGCCGCCGCGGCCGCGCCCTTGCCCTGCCAGAGGGCCCGGATTTCAGCGGGCCAGTAGGGCAGGGTGATCAGGGCGCCGGTCAGCACCAGGCAGGAGGCGACCACGCCGGTGATGAAGGCGCCGGCCACGCCGAGGCCGCGGCGAACCTGCACGGGCGGCGGCGGCTCCACCGGGGGAGAGACCGCTTCGGAAGAAGAAGGTGTGTCGCTCATGATGCTCGGTCCTTCTACGGCGGCCTGGCTGGCAGCCGTTGGGGCAGTCCCTGTGGCAGCTACCGGCAGCCGGTCGATCTCGTCCAGCACGGACTGGCGGGTCGGGCGCAACGCCGCCACCGTCGCCTTGAATGGCAGGTCGCTCAAGGGCTGGAGCGCCGCAGGGCTGATGGCGATGGCCGTCACGTTCGACAGGGAGCCGGAAATTCCGGCCTCCTGCACCAGCCGGGCGAAAAGCGCCGAGGCCCGCGGCGAAAAGAACATCGCGGCATCCAGCGCGCGCGCCTCGATCGCAGCCCGCGCCGACTCCGGTAGCTCCGTCGCCTCGCGCGCGTCGTAAAGCGCGACGCGGCGCACCTCGAAGCCGTGCGGCGCGAGGGACTTCGAGAAATCCTGGGCAATGTCGACGCCGGAGACGTGGAGCAGGGGGCCGGCCTTGGGGTCGAGGCGTCGTTGGGCGAGCTCGGCCAGGGCATCGCCGTCGCCCGCGGCCGACGTCACGGACGCGAAGCCCAGCCCTTCGGCGGTCGAGGCGGTGGTGTCGCCGACGGCCAGGATGGGCTTGCCGCGCTGTTCGCTGGCCTCGGCCAGGGCGCGTGCGCCATTGGCGCTGCTCAGCAGCACGGCCTGGCACTCGAACATATCCGTCGCGAACTCGGTCGGCGGATGGAGAATCTCGAGATGGAACAACGGCGCAATGACGGGGACATGGCCGCGCTCGACGAGTGCCGTCGCCAGCGTGGTCGCCTCGCGTTCCGGCCGGGTGATCAGCACGCGCATCACGCCTCCGTAGCCGGGGCGTCCGGCCAACGCAACGACAGAGAGATTAAAGAAGCACGACGCCTTCCAGCGCCAGCAGCTTGCGCTTGGTCGGCAGGCCCTGGCCGCCGGAGAAGCCGCCTTCCTTGCCGCCGCTGCCCAGCACGCGATGGCAGGGCACGATGATCGGGATTGGATTGCGTCCGCAGGCCATGCCGACGGCGCACGGACCCGAGCCCAGCGCGATCGCCATGCCGCCGTAGGTCGCGGTGCCGCCGAAGGGAATTTCGACCATCATCTTCCAGACGCTCTTCTGGAAATCGGTGCCGCGCGCGGCGAGCGGCAGGTCGAAGCGCTTGAGCTTGCCCTTGAAGTAACGATCGAGCTGGTGCATCGCCTCCCGGAGAACGGGAGTCGACGACTTGTCGCGCGAGCGTTCGCCGTCGCTGGCCCAGCGGAGCGAGGTCACGGCGTCGTGATCCGCTTCGATCGCCAATCTGCCGACCGGGCTGTCGACGTAACAAATGGACATATGGCAAGCGTAGCGCCGGTCGCCGGCATTTGCCAACATGGGGACGAATGTCTGGGAATGAGATGAAGAGAGGCCAGAGGTCCACGCAAAAGGGCCCGACGCGCCGGGCCATGTTGGGCGGTACTGCCGCGCTGGTGCCGACGCTTGCCTTGTCTGCCGGGGCATTCGCGCAACCGGTGCCGCGCCGTCAGCAGCCTGCGTCCGAGGTCGGCCCGCCGCCGGTCGTGTTCGTGCACGGCAACGGCGATTCGAGCGCGCTCTGGATCAACAACCTGTGGCGCTTCGAGGCCAACGGCTTCAAGCGCAACCAGCTCTTTGCCATCGACTTCGTCTATCCCAACGCGCGCACCGACGACGCCAAGCCACAGCCCTACCGCTCCTCGGCCGAGGACCAGATGAAGGAGCTGACCTCCTTCGTGGTGCAGGTGCTGAAGGCGACGCGCCGCCGCAAGGTCGCGCTGGTCGGATCCTCGCGCGGCGGCAACGCCATCCGTTCGATGCTGAAGAACGGTGGCGCCGACATGGTGAGCCATGCCGTGCTGTGCGGCACGCCCAACAAGGGCATCGTGATCTCCGAGCAGTTGCTGCCCGGCAGCGAGTTCAACGGCGCCTTTCCGTTCCTCAAGGGCCTCAACGACGGGGCCAACGATCTCGTCCCCGGCGTCGAGATGATGGCCATCCGGTCCGACAAGAACGACAAATATTCCCAGCCCGACGGCCGCTTCATCGGCGCGCCCGGCAAGCCGACCGGCGTCAGCTATGACGCCTCCGAGCTGCGCGGCGCGCGCAACGTCATCCTGGACGGGCTCGACCATCGCGAGGTCGCGTTCAACAAGCTGGCCTTCGCTGCGATGTTCGAGCACATCACCGGCAAGCCGCCCGCCAGCATGTTCATCACCCAGGAGCCGTTGCCGATCCTGAACGGCAAGGTGACCGGCATGGCCGAGGGCAACTACACCAACGTGGCCGCCGCCGGCGCCGAGGTCGAGATCTTCGAGGTCGATCCCAGGACCGGCGAGCGCAAGAGCGCGGTGGCGCTGCATCGCAAGACCACCGGCGAGGATGGCGTGTGGGGCCCGTTCGTGGGGCGCTCCGATTCCTACTACGAGTTCGTGCTGCGCATGCCGGGACTGCCGACCACGCACACTTATCGCTCGCCGTTCCTGCGTTCGAGCGACGTGGTGCATCTCCGGCCGCAGACCTTCGCCAAGGCCGACGAGGGCGCCGGTGCGGTCACGATCATGAGCCGCCCGCGCGGCTATTTCGGCGTCGGTCGCGACAAGTTCACGCTCGACGGCAAGGTGCCGCCCGGCATCAACGACGGCGTGCCCGGCGTCTCGACGGGCCGCCTCACCTTCGACGCCGCACCGATCCGCACGGTGATGGCCGTGTTCAACAACGAGACCATTCCCACGCGCACGTGGCCCGCCAAGGACGGCCACATCGTGGTGGCGGAGTTCTTGAACTGAGCAGCGCTGTCGTCCTGAGCGCAGCGAAGGACCTAGCGGATCGACCGAAGTACTGCGTGGGTGGCGTGAGATCCTTCGCTTCGCTCAGGATGACAAGAACTAGCCCTCGTACGTGTATTTGAAATTGCAGTGGCTGGCGCCCTGCATGATCGTCTGCGTGCGTTCGAGCTTGAGCTTGGGGTCGTAGCCCTCGCAGAAGGCGCCGTCGCGGTTACACGACAGGAGGGCGCCGATCTCGCCCAGGCCCATCGCCTTGTAGGTCTCGGCGTACTGGCAGCGCACGACGTTGAAGGTGAAGGTATCGGCGGTCTGTTCCTTGACGTCGATCTGCAGCGACCCGCCCGCGGTCCAGAGATGCTGGATGTCCTGGAACGACTTCAGGGACGTGCCGCCGGGCACCGAGGCGGCGAACTGGCGGGCCTGCTCGATGGCGGAGCGGCGGACGGACTCCTCGATCGTCTTCTTCGCGACCTCGACGCCGTGGCTGGCCTTCAGGGTCTCGTAGACCTCCTTCAGGATCTCCGCCTCGATCCGGCGCTTCTCCAGCATGGAGAGGCCTTCGGGATGGGCGGATTTGGCGGGGGACTGGCTCACGGGCTGCCTCCTGACTGGGAATAATCGAACCTAGCGTGTTCCCGGCATCTTGACACAGGGGTCCCCCGATGAAATATCCGCCCCATCATGATTTCGCTCGCCCTCCTCCGGTCGCGACGTCGCCGCCCCCAAAAGCGGTAAGAGAACGCGCGCGTAACAAAAGCGCCGTATCGTGAAGCCGCTGGAGAGACGAAGCGGCTTCCTACTTCCTTCTCCAGTCGGCCACCCCTTCAAGGCCCTGCATCGAGAGAGAAGACCATGACCAGCAACAAGACCAAGATTTTCATCGACGGCCAGCACGGCACCACTGGCCTGCAGATCCTCGACCGGCTCAAGGACCGGGCCGACATCGAGCTGCTCGAGCTGCCGATGGCCGACCGCAAGGACCTCGGCAAGCGCGCCGAGATCGCCAAGGCGTCCGACATCACCGTGCTCTGCCTGCCCGACGCGGCGGCGAAGGAGCTGGTGGCGGCGATGGGAGATTCGGACACGGTCGTGATCGACGCCTCCACGGCGCATCGCGTGGCCGATGGCTGGACCTACGGCTTCCCCGAACTCGCCAAGGACCAGCGCAAGAAGCTGCTCGCCTCCAACCGGATCAGCAATCCCGGCTGCTACCCGACCGGCGCCATCGCCCTGATGCGGCCGCTGATCGACGCCGGTCTCCTGCGTGCCGATTCGACGCCAGCCGTGTTCGGCGTGTCGGGCTACACCGGTGGCGGCAAGGAGCTGATCGCGGTCCATGAACAGCCCGGCGTCGAGCCGTTCGGCATTTACGGCCTGGAACTCACGCACAAGCACGTGCCGGAGATGAAGAAGTATTCCGGCCTCAAGCACGCGCCGCTCTTCGTGCCGTCGGTCGGTCACTATGCGCAGGGCATGCTGATCACCGTGCCGATCACGCGCGACATCACGACGAAGCAGGTGACGGCCAAGGACGTGCACCAGGTGCTGAGCGACTATTATGCCGGCGAGACCTTCGTGCCGGTGCGGCCGCTCGCCGACCGCGCCTGGCTGGAGCGCGACCGGTTCCTGCGGGCCGACCGTCTGATCGACACCAACACGATGGAACTCGCGGTCTACGGCAACGATGCCGACGGCAACGTGCTGGCCGTGGCCTCGCTCGACAATCTCGGCAAGGGTGCGTCGGGCGCGGCGGTGCAGTGCATCAACCTCAAGACCGGCGTCGACGAGACGACGGGCCTCGCGGTCGGCTGAAGCCATTTCCCATGGACGAGACACCGGCGCTGCGGCGCGCGGTGGCGGACGATGCCGCCGCCGTTCGCACCCTCACGCGCGAAGCCTACGCCAAATGGGTGCCCGTGATCGGCCGCGAACCGCTGCCGATGCGGGCCGACTATGACGAGGCGGTGCGCCAGCATCGCATCGACATGGCCTTTCTCGACGGCGGCCTCGCGGCCCTCATCGAGACGATCGACAAGGGCGATCACCTGGTGATCGAGAACGTGGCCGTCGCGCCTGCCTTCCAGGGGCGGGGCCTCGGTCGCCACCTGCTGACGCATGCCGAACAGGTGGCGCGCGATCTCGGTTACGCCGAGGTGCGGCTCTACACGAACAAGATGTTCGAGGCGAACGTGCGGCTCTATCTCGCCTTCGGCTACCGCCTCGACCGCGAGGAGACCTCGGCGCTCGGCGTCACGGTCTATATGAGCAAGCCGATCGGAGCGGGCGGCCCTGCGGCTTGACCGCGATGGCTTGAATGTGGTCGCGTCCGGCGCGGAGGAAAAAGCCATGCCGGATAGCAAGCCAAAGAACAAAACTCCCGATCAGCTGCGCAGCGCGCGCTGGTTCGCGCCCGACGATCTGCGCGCCTTCGGACATCGCTCGCGCGCGATGCAGATGGGTTACGCGCCCGAGGAATGGGCCGGCAAGCCGGTCATCGCCATCCTCAACACCTGGTCCGACGCCCAGCCCTGCCACATGCACTTCAAGACGCGCGTCGACGACGTGAAGCGCGGCATCCTGCAGGCGGGCGGCTTCCCGATCGAACTGCCGGCGCTGTCGCTGTCGGAGAGCCTGCTGAAGCCGACGACCATGCTCTACCGCAACCTGCTGGCGATGGACGCCGAGGAGCTCTTACGCGGGCATCCCGTCGATGGCGTCGTGCTGATGGGCGGTTGCGACAAGACCACGCCGGCGCTGCTGCTGGGCGCGATCAGCATGGGCCTGCCGACGATCTATCTTCCCGCCGGGCCGATGCTGCGCGGCAATTGGAAGGGCAAGACCTTGGGCTCGGGCTCCGATGCCTGGAAATACTGGGACGAGCGCCGCGCTGGCGAAATCTCGGACAAAGACTGGGTTGATGTCGAAGCCGGCATCGCGCGCTCCTACGGCACCTGCATGACGATGGGCACGGCCGCCACCATGATGGCGATGGCCGAGACGCTCGGCATGTCGCTGCCCGGCGCCTCGTCGATCCCCGCCGCCGACGCCAATCATATCCGCATGGCTTCCGAATGCGGCCGTCGCATCGTCGGCATGGTCTGGGAAGACCTGACGCCGAAGAAGATCCTGACGCACGAGGCCTTCCTGAACGCCATCACCGTGGCGATGGCGGTCGGCTGCTCGACCAACGCCATCATCCACCTGATCGCGCTGGCGCGCCGCGCCGGCCAGAAGATCGGCCTCGACGATTTCGAGCGCGCAAGCCGCAAGGTGCCGGTGATCGCCAACATCCGGCCGAGCGGCGACAAATACCTGATGGAGGATTTCTTCTACGCAGGTGGCCTGCCGGGCCTTTTAGAGCAGATCCGCGATCACCTGCATCTCGATGCGCTCACCGTGACCGGCAAGACCCTGGGCGAGAACGTGAAGGGCGCGGAGATCTACAACGACGACGTGATCCGCACCGTCGCCAACCCGATCTACAAGGAAGGCGCGCTCGCGGTGCTCAAGGGCAACCTCGCGCCCGACGGCTGCGTCATCAAACCCAGCGCCTGCGCGCCGAAGTTCCTGAAGCACACCGGTCCGGCATTGGTGTTCGACGACTATCCGTCGATGAAGGCTGCGATCGACCGCGAGGATCTCGATGTCACCGAGGATACGGTGCTGATCCTGCGCAATGCGGGGCCGCAGGGTGGGCCGGGCATGCCGGAATGGGGCATGCTGCCGATCCCGACCAAGCTGGTGAAGCAGGGCGTGCGCGACATGGTGCGCCTCTCCGACAGTCGCATGAGCGGCACCAGCTACGGCGCCTGCATCCTGCACGTCTCGCCGGAATCCTATATCGGCGGACCGCTCGCGCTGGTGAAGACCGGCGACATGATCTCGCTCGACGTCGACAAGCGCACGATCAACATGAACGTCTCCGACGAGGAGCTGGCCAAGCGCAAGGCGGCGTGGAAGAAGCCCGAGCCACGCTACGAGCGCGGCTATGGCTGGATGTTCACCAAGCACATCAAGCAGGCCAACGAAGGCTGCGACTTCGACTTCCTGGAGACGGAGTTCGGCAAGCCGGTTGCGGAGCCGTCGATCTACTAGCCATAACCGGACCGCGGACCTCCAGGTCCGCTCAGATTCATGAGCGGGTCTGGAGACCCGCGGTCCGGCATGAGCTTGAATTGCACCTTGGAGAGAAAATCCTTCCAAGGTCGCGATAAGCCACGACCACTTCTCATCCATTTGTGCCGGATGGATTGTTCTCAGCGACTGAATTTTCTATCTCAGGCGCCGCTTGCGCTTCCGCGCATCCCTGTTTCGTAGAGAGTTTCATGACCTTGTCGTCCCTTCCGCGTCGCGCCTTCCTGGGCGCCGGTGCCTCGTTGCTGGCGGCGCCGGCCCTGCTGTCCGGCCGCGCCCAGGCGCAGGGCGCACGCGTGCCGATGCGCATCGGCAACATCCCGGTGATCGGCGCCGCGCCGATCTTCGTCGTCGGCAAGGAGGGCTGGGCCAAGGATGCCGGTCTCGACCTCACCCTGACGACCTTCCAGTCGGGTCCGCATGCCATCCAGGCGCTGGCGTCGGGCACGCTCGACGTCTATGTCGCGGGCATCGCGCCACTGGGCGTCGCGCGCTCGCGCGGTGTCGACGTGAAGGTCGTCGCGGCGACCGCGAGCGGCGAGAACGTCTTCGTCGGCGTGCCGCGCCTCGCCACGCATTTCGCGCCGAGTGTTGCCCCGGCCGAAGCCTTCAAGCGCTACAAGGCGGCAACGGGTAAGGCCGCGCGCCTCGCCACCCAGCCGGCCGGATCGGTCCCCAACACGACGCTGCAATACTGGCTATGGGAGGTCATCAAGGCCAACCGCGAGGATGTCGAGGTCGTGGCCATGGGCATCGACGCCACGCAGCAGGCCGTGCTGGCCGATGCCGTCGAGGGCGCGACCGTGCGCGAGCCGGCGCTCTCGATCATCCAGAAGTCGAACCCCGGCATCAAACTGATCGAGGTCGGCGACAAGCTGTTCCCCGGCCAGCCCGGCACCGTCGTCGCCGTCACCGGCGCGCTGATCGCCAAGCAGCCGGCGGCGGTACAGGCGCTGGTCGATGCGCTGGTGCGCGCGGGCGACCTGCTGACCAAGGACCCCGACAAGGCCGCGCCCGCGGTTGCGGCCAATCTCGCCAAGGGCATCGTCGATCTCGAGATCATCAAGGCGGCGCTGAAGTCGCCGGCCACGAAGTTCGTCATCGACCCGCGCGAGGTCATCGCACCGTCGAAGGCGATGGAGGCCTATCAGGTGAAGCTCGGCTCGCTCAAGGAAGCCGCCCCGCTCGACGACCTGTTCGATGTGCGCTTCTTCGAGAAGGCGCGGCGCCCGGGCTGATCGCAGGCTAGGATAGGCCGATGGCCCTCACTCAAACCGCCGAACTGCCGGCCTCGTCCGCGCCGAGCCGCGCGCGCCTCGGCGCGCTTGGCTCGATCGGGCTTGGTGCTGCGGGCCTGCTCGCCTTCCTGTTCATCTGGCAGGCGGTGCCGTCGCTTGGCCTCGTCAATCCGATGATGCTGCCGGGCCCGCTGGCGATCCCCGAGGCCTTCCGCAGCGAACTCGACTCCGGCATGTGGCTGAAGGCGGTCACCGGCAGCCTCAGCCATTACGGCATCGGGCTGGTGGTCGGCGCGGTGCTGGGCGTCGCGGTCGGCGTGCTCACCGGCATGTCGAGGATCGCCGAGGACCTGACCTCGTGGGTGGTGCGCCTGCTGCGGCCGATCCCCGGTCTCGCCTGGGCGCCCTTCGCCATCATCTGGTTCGGCGTCACGCCCAAGGCCGCCGTCTTCATCATCGCCGTGTCGGTGTTCTGGATCGTGTTCTTCGCCGCGCACGGCGCGGTGCGCGGGGTCGATCGCGACCTCGTGGAAGTGGCCGAGGCGTTCGGCTTCCGCGGCCCGTTCGAGAAGCTGTTCAAGATCTACCTGCCGGCCGCGATGCCCGGCATCCTCGTCGGCCTGCGCACGGCGCTGGGCCAGGCCTGGATGGCGGTGGTGGCGGCCGAGATCTTCGGCGTGCCGGGCCTCGGCAACCGCATGATCGAGGCCTCGTCGCTGCTCGCGACCGACATCGTGGTCGTCTACATGCTCACCATGGCCGCGCTCTACGGCATCCTCGATTCGCTGTTCCTCGTCACCCAGAACTGGCTGCTCCGATGGAAAGCGTGATCGACATTTCCGGCCTCGCGCTCACCTTCGAGCGCGACGGCCGTCGGACCGAGGTGCTGCGCGGCCTCGACCTCGCGATCCCGCGCGGCGCGTTCGTGGCCATCGTCGGCGCCTCGGGCGTCGGCAAGTCGACCCTGCTACGCGTGCTGATCGGCCTGGCCAAGGCCAGCGCCGGCAAGGTGTCGGTCTCGACCCGCTCGGCCGCGCGCCAGCCGGTGGCGCTGGTTTTCCAGGATTCGCGGCTGCTGCCGTGGCGCCGCGTCGTCGACAATGTCGCCTTCGGCCTCGAAGGCTCGGGGCTCTCGAAAGCGCAGCGCCGTGCCAAGGCGGTCGAGGCGCTGGGCATCGTGGGCCTCGCCGACCTCGCCAATCGCTGGCCCTACCAGCTCTCCGGCGGCCAGCGTCAGCGCGTGTCTCTGGCGCGTGCGCTCGCCGTCGAGCCCGAGGTGCTGCTGATGGACGAGCCGTTCTCCGCGCTCGACGCGATCTCGCGCGAGGGGCTGCAGGACGAGCTGACCCGCATCTGGCAGCAGACCGGCAAGACCATCCTGTTCGTCACCCACGATATCGAGGAAGCGACCTATCTGGCCGACCGGGTGGTCGTGCTGGCGGGCGCGCCGGGCCGGGCAGTCATCGACCGCACGATCGACACGCCGCGTCCGCGACGCCGCGACGATCCCGCCGATGCCGGCCTGATCGCCGACATCAGGCGCCATCTCGGCAAGGCCGGCTGACCCGATCCCCCCGACGGCCGTCGCCCGCCTCTTGCCGGGCGACGTAACGACGCGCATTCACAAAACCGAAAGCCTACCGTCTTAGAACGGCCCCGACGGGTAGGGCGGGCGCCGTGCCTTCTGCGGATTTTGGGAAAGCGCGCATGCTCGTATCCAGACCAGACAAGGGCCGCCGGGCCACCACGCCGCTTGGCGTGAGCGGTACCGGCTTCCGCCCCAATCTCTACGACGCGGCCATCTTCCTGCTGGTGATCGGCGTCTTCGTGCTGGTCGCCCACGGCTTCCGTGAGATGAATGCACCGGCCGCGCAACTCGAGACCGTGCCGGTCACGCTCGACGTCGCGCGCCTGCCCGAATACGCGCTGCGCACCACCTTGCGCATGTTCGCCGCCATCATCTGCTCGCTGATCTTCACCTTCGTGGTGGCGACCCTGGCGGCACGCAGCCGCAAGGCCGAGCTGGTCATCATCCCCGCGCTCGACATCCTGCAGTCGGTGCCGGTGCTGGGTTTCCTCACCTTCACCGTGACCTTCTTCCTGCAGCTCTTCCCCGGCAGCGTGATGGGCGCGGAGTGCGCGGCGATCTTCGCCATCTTCACCAGCCAGGCCTGGAACATGGCCTTCAGCTTCTACCAGTCGCTGCGCACGGTGCCGCGCGATCTCGACGAGGTGGCGCGGCACTACCGCTTCTCGCCGTGGCTGCGCTTCTGGCGGCTCGACGTGCCGTTCGGTGCGCCCGGCCTGATCTGGAACACCATGATGTCGATGTCCGGCGGCTGGTTCTTCGTTGTCGCCTCCGAGGCCATCACGGTCGGCAACACAACGGTAATGCTGCCCGGCATCGGCTCGTGGCTGGCGCTGGCGATCCAGGCGCGTGACATCCAGGCAGTGCTGCTCGCCATCGCGATGATGGCGGCGGTCATCCTGGCCTACGACCAGCTGATCTTCCGGCCGATCGTCGCCTGGGCCGACAAGTTCCGCTTCGAGCAGACGGCCGCCGATTCGCAGCCGCATTCCTGGCTCTACGATTTCTGGCGCCGCAGCCGCGTGCGCCCGCACCTCGTCCGCGGCTTCGCCTCAGTGGCCGACCGGATCTCGCTGCTGCCGACGCCGCTCACCCGCGCGCCGACCCGGCCGAAGTTCGGCACACCCTCGGGCACCGGCGAGAAGGTCTGGATTGGCGTGTTGGCCCTGCTGGCGGCCTACGCGCTCTGGCACATCGCGATGTACACGCGCTCGGAGCTGGGCCTCGACGACCTGCGCATCGCCTTGTTCGACGGACTGCTGACCCTGATCCGCGTGCTGGTGCTGATCGCGCTGGCGAGCCTCTTCTGGGTGCCGATCGGCGTGTGGATCGGCCTGCGGCCGCGCCTTGCCACCAGCCTGCAGCCGGTGGCGCAGTTCCTCGCCGCCTTCCCGGCGAACGTCGTGTTTCCGGTCGCCGTGGTGGCGATCGTGAGCCTGCGGCTCGATCCCAACATCTGGCTGAGCCCGCTGATGATCCTGGGCACCCAGTGGTACATCCTGTTCAACGTGATCGCCGGCGCCAGCGCGATCCCGACCGACCTGCGCGACGCCGCGGCGCTGTTCCGCATCCGCTCCTGGTCGTGGTGGCGCAAGGTCGGCATCCCGTCGATCCTGCCCTATTACGTGACCGGCGCGCTTACGGCGGCCGGCGGTTCATGGAACGCCAGCATCGTCGCCGAGGTGGTGAGCTGGGGCGACACCCATCTGCGCGCCGAGGGCCTCGGCGCCTATATCGCGGACGCCACGACGGCCGGCGACTATCCCCGCGTCGTGCTGGGCATCGTCGTCATGTCGCTGATGGTGACCGCCTGCAACCGCGTCCTGTGGCGACCGCTCTACCGTCTCGCCGAGAACCGCTTCAGGCTCGAGTAGGAGAAGCCTCATGGATTCGATCACGAACCCCGTGCAGGACGCGACGCTGGTCCGCGTCGACCATATCCGCAAGGTCTATCCCAAGGGCAGCGGCGAGGACGTGCTGGTGCTGGGCGACGTCACCTTCACGCTCGGCCGCAAGGAGATCGTGTCCTTCCTCGGCCGCTCCGGCTGCGGAAAGACGACCTTGCTGCGCATCCTCGCGGGCCTGATGCCGGCGAGCGGCGGCGAGGTGCGGATCGACGGCAAGCCTGTCGCCGGACCCTCGCCCGAGGTCGCGATGGTGTTCCAGTCGTTCGCGCTCTTTCCCTGGCTCACCGTGCTGCAGAACGTCGAGATCGGCCTGGAGGCGCAGGGCGTGCCGCCGGCCGAACGCAATCGCCGCGCGCTGGCCGCCATCGACCTGATCGGCCTCGATGGCTACGAGAGCGCCTACCCGAAGGAGCTGTCGGGCGGCATGCGCCAGCGGGTCGGCATCGCGCGCGCGGTCGTGGTCGAGCCCACCGTGCTGCTGATGGATGAGGCCTTCTCCGCGCTCGACGTGCTGACGGCCGAAACGCTGCGCACTGATCTCATGGAACTCTGGATGGAGGGTCGCCTGCCGATCTCCGCCATCGCCGTCGTCACGCACAACATCGAAGAGGCGGTGCTGCTGTCGGACCGCGTGCTGGTGTTCGCATCCAATCCCGGTCGCGTCGCGGCCGAGATCAAGATCGACCTGCCGCATCCGCGCAACCGCCTCGACCCGGCGTTCCGGCAGATCGTCGAGGATCTCTACGCCACCATGACCGCGCGCAGCGACGGCAAGGCGGGGCAGGGGCATTTCTTCGGCACCGGTCTCGCGATGCTGCTGCCGCGCGTCTCGCCCAACATGATCGCGGGTCTGCTGGAGGCCGTCGCCGCCGAGCCGCACGAAGGCCATGCCGGCCTGCCGGAGCTGGCGGCCGACCTGCACATGGAAGTCGACAATCTCTTCCCGGTCGCCGAAGTGCTGCATGTCCTGCGCTTCGCCGATCTGGCGGAGGGCGACATCAAGCTCACCGAAGCGGGCCGGCGGTTCGTCGGCCTCGAACCCGACGGCCGCAAGAAGCTGTTCGCCCAGCATCTCACGAGCTACGTGCCGATCGCCTCGCACATCCGCCGTGTGCTCGACGAGCGCGACACCCATCGCGCGCCGGGCGATCGTTTCCGTGGGGAACTGGAAGACCACATGTCGGAGTCGTTTGCTGCGCAGACGTTGCGGACGGTCACGTCCTGGGGCCGCTTCGGCGAGATCTTCGCCTATGACGAGCTGAGCGACGTGTTCAGCCTCGACAATCCGGGCTGAGCGTCGAGGAGGACGCACGATGCATTTCGACCTGATGGAACTCGGCGAGACCGCGCTGCGCCTCGGCGTTGCGCTGCTGCTGGGCTCGGCCATCGGCTTCGAGCGCCAGTGGAACCAGAAGATGGCGGGCCTGCGCACCAATGCGTTGGTGGCGCTGGGCGCGGCGGGCTTCGTCACCTTCTCCGGCCTCGTCGGCGCCGGCGATCCGACGCGCGTGGCCGCGCAGGTCGTGACCGGCATCGGCTTCCTGGGTGCCGGCGTCATCCTGCGCGAAGGCGTCAACGTGCATGGGCTCAACACCGCGGCGACGCTGTGGTGCTCGGCGATGGTCGGCACGATGGCGGGGGCGGGGCATGGCGGGCCGGCAGTGCTGGCGGCCGGCATGATCATCGCCACCAACCTGATTCTGCGACCGTTGGTGCGGCGGGTGAACAGCCGCCTGCTGACCAACAGCAACGTCGAAACGCATTACACCGTCGAAGTCGTCTGCCGTGGCGCCGAGGAAGCGCAGATGCGTTCGCTGCTGCTGAACGCCCTGTCGCAGGCGGGACTGGGCCTGCGCCGCCTCGACAGCGAGGATATCGCGGACACGTCGAAGGTGACGGTGACCGCGCAGGTCGTTGCCGCCAAACGCAACAATGCGGCGCTGGAACAGATCGTCGGTCGCCTCAGCCTCGATCCCACCGTCACGGCCGCCACCTGGCAGGTCGACCGCACGATTCCGGAATCATAGGACCGCGGGCCTCCTCAGCGCGGGGGTTACCCCGCGCGAGCCCGCATCATGATTTGAGCGGGCCTGGAGGCCCGCGGTCCGAATGATTGTCAGCCGATAGCGCCGGCCTCGCGCAGCTTTCCGATCTCGGCGGTGCTGTAGCCCAGCTCGCCCAGCACCTCGTCCGTGTGCTCGCCATGACCCGGTCCCGGTCCGGGCGTCGCCGGCTCGGGCGCGAAGGACATGCGGATCGGCGGCGAGATGGTGCGCGGCATGTCGGCCTGGCTCGTGCCGATCACCGCGCCGTTGGCGACCGCCTGCTCGTCGTCGGGCACGTCGCGCAGGATGCCGAGCAGGCCGAAGGTGATCTCGTGCTTGCGCAGGCGTTCCTTCCACTCCGGCCACGGCCGGCCGGCAAACACCGGATCGAGGATTGCCGCGAGGTCGGGCGCATGGGCGCGCCGCTTCTCGGTCGTCTCGAAGCGCGGATCGTCCATCAGGTCGGTGCGCTCGAGGGCCTGGCAGAGTTCGGGCCAGAGCTTGTCCTCGCGCACGATGGTGAGCTGGATCCAGCGGCCGTCGGAGGTGCGGTATTGGTTGGCGAGCGCGCTGCGCGGCTTGGTGCGCGGCGGACGCGGCGAGACGAACGACCCCAGCAGCGCCCCCTGCGCCAGGATGGCGTTGGACCACAAGCCGCTCGCATGCAGGGACGTGCCAACCTCGCTGCCTTCCCCGGTGCGCTCGCGGTGCAGCAGCGCCATCGAGATGGCGGCAAACAGGTTCATGCCCGCCATCTGGTCGCCCTGCGCCGGCAGCGAGAAGGCCGGCGGTCCGCCTTCGTAGGTAAGGCCATCGAGCAGGCCGGAGCGGGCAAAGAAGGCGGTCGAGTCGAAACCGGGCTGCTCGGCATCGGGCCCGGCCTCGCCGTAGCCCGTCATCGAGGCGTAGATCAGCCGCGGATTGAGCGGCGCCACGTCGGCGTAACGCATCTTCAGCCGCGCGCGCACCTTCAGCGGGAAATTCACCACCATCACGTCGGCGGTCTTGACCAGCCGGTAGAAGGCGGCTCGGCCCTCGTCGTTCTTGAGGTCGAGCACCACCGACCGCTTGTTGCGGTTGGTCATGTGCCAGCAGAAGTTGACCGGATGCTGCGGGATCGAATGGGCCTGGCCCAACTTGCGCTGCGGATCGCCTTCGCCCGGCGGCTCGATCTTGATGACCTCGGCGCCGTAGTCTCCCATCACCGTCGAGGCGACCGGGCCGGCGATGAAGCTGGCCAGGTCGAGCACCCGGAGGCCCTGCAGCGGCAGTTGTCTGCTCATTGAGTTTTCCCTTTCGAACGCCTACACCCCAGCCTATCCGAAGAGAACGGCATCAGGTCAATGGCCGGCAGGTTTCGCAATTTCTGGCTTCTAGGCGCTTTCCTGCTCGTGGTCCTGGCGATCGGGCTCGCCTTGCGGTCCGCGCTGTGGGCGTCCGTGGCCGCTGCGGTGCTGGGCATCGTGGGCGTCGTCCTGTTCAACGGCAATCGCTGGCGCAGCGGCGCGCTGCTCGCGACGGCGTTGGCGCTCAGCCTCGTCGCGCTCGATCTCTTTGCCGGCTTCCTGTCGCCCAAGGCGGTGAACATGGGGGTCGTGACGCGCACGATCCCGCAATGGTGGCCGCCGCCCGATCCGATCCTGGGTTTCCGGCCCAAGCCGGACAGCGAAGTGATCGCCACCGCGACCTGGGGCGACGAACTCGTCTACCGCCAGACCTATCATTTCGATGACACGACGGCGCGCGTGACGCCGCCGGCGCCGGCACCGGCCGATACCTACCTGTTCATCGGCGATTCGTTCATCTTCGGCCAGGGACTGGCCGACGACCAGACCGTGGCATCGCAGTTCGCGACACAGAACGCGCCGGACGCGCGCACCGTCAATTTCGGCGTGCCGGGTTACGGGCCCAACCATCTCGTCCGCGCCTTCGAGGCCGGTCTCTACGATCGCTACACCGCCGGCAAGGTGAAGGCGGTCGTGACCTGGATCATCCCGGCCCATCTGCAGCGCGTGACCGGCGACGGCTCGTGGCTCGGCTCCTCGCCACGCTATGTCCTCGAGAACGGCAAGCTGCGCTTCACCGGTTCGTTCAACGAGCATCGCTGGCGCGATCCGCTCGCCGGCCTGCACTACTTGCTGGGCGAGCAGTTCGCCTTCATCGAGGCGATCGGCCAGCGCCAGCGGCAGGAAGAGCAGATCGAGCTGTTCCTCGCGATGATGGCCAAGCTGAAGGCCGACGCGCAGGAGAAGTTCGGTGCGCCGCTCATCATCATCTACTCCTGGCCCGACGAGACCACGCAGAACCGCTACGGCGATTCCAAGGTGGAACAGCCGCTGCTCGTCGACACGCTGGTGCGGCTGCGCAAGATCGGCGCGCCGATGCTGAGCGTGGCCGATGCCACTCGGGGCGAGACCGCCGCGCGACTGATGATCCCGCATGACGGGCATCCGTCGGCCTACAGTATCGGGCGGATCTCGACGGCCCTGAAGAAACTGATCGACGCTCGCTGACCGGCGAGCGTTACGGCGAAGGTTTTCACCTCGCCCATCCGTTTTAATTGACAGTCCGCCTGCAATCCCGGCAGCTTGTCGCCAATAGATCGCCCGCACGAACGGGCGACTGAGGAAGCGTCTTTGCGGGAGGATGGACAGGGTGAGCCATATAGCACCCATGCGCGCGTTTGACCGGACCCTGCTCGATCTCGTCCAAGGGACGGATTGATGCAGGCCTATATCGTCCGTCGCGTACTGGCTCTGATTCCGACTTTGTTCTTTGCGAGCCTCATCGTCTTCGTGACGGTGCGCATGATCCCCGGCGACGTCATCGACCTGATGCTGAGCCAGAACGACATCTCGGCGGGGAAGATGGGGCGCGAGCAGCTCGAGAAGGCGCTCGGTCTCGACCAGCCGATGTGGGTCCAGTACGGCCGCTGGGTTGGCTCGATCCTGTTCCATGGCGATTTCGGCCGCTCGCTCTGGCAGAGCACGCCGGTCAGCGAACAGCTCCTGCAGCGCTTGCCCGTTACTTTCGAACTGGGCCTGATGGCGCTGATCGTGGGCCTCTCGGTCGCCATTCCCATCGGCGTCTATTCGGCGATCCGCCAGGACACGCCGGGCGACTATGTGGCGCGCTCCTTCTCCATCCTGATGCTGGCGGTGCCGAGCTTCTGGCTGGGCACCATGGTGATGGTCTTCCCGTCGATCTGGTGGGGCTGGTCGCCGCCCATCCAGTTCGTGCCCTTCTCGAAAGACCCGATCGCCAATCTCAGCCAGATGATCATTCCGTCGATCATCCTGGGCTGTGCACTCTCTGCCATCACCATGCGCCTGACGCGCACCATGATGCTGGAAGTGCTGCGACAGGACTTCATCCGCACCGCCTGGGCCAAAGGTCTCGGTGAGAAGCTTGTCGTGGCGCGGCATGCGCTGCGCAACGCGCTGATCCCGGTGGTGACCCTGATCGGCCTGCAGGCGCCGTTGCTGATCGGCGGCGCGGTGATCATGGAGCAGATCTTCGTCATTCCCGGCATGGGCTTGCTGCTGCTCGATGCGGTGAGCCAGCGCGACTATCCGATCATCACCGGCGTGTTCCTGATCGTGGGAGTCGCGGTGATGTTCATCAATCTTCTGGTCGATCTCAGCTACGGCCTGCTCGATCCCAAGGTGAGGTACCGCTGATGACCTCCGTCGCGGAGACCGCCGTCGCTATAAAGCCGCGCCGCAAGCGCGGGCCCGTGTTGCACTTCATCGGCCGGCTGTTCCGCGAGAAGCCGCTGGGCGCGGCCGGTGCGATCGTGTTCGTGCTGTTCCTGTTCTGCGGGATTTTCGCCAGCGTGCTGGCGCCCTATGGCATGAACCAGATCTCGCCGCTCAACCGGCTCAAGCCGCCTTCGTGGGCATTCCCGTTCGGTACCGACAATCTCGGCCGCGACATGCTCTCGCGCTGCCTGTACGGCGCCCAGCTCTCGGTCATCATCGGCTTCTGCGCCGCCGGCATCGCCACCGCGATCTCGGTCTTCCTCGGTATCGTCTCGGGCTATCTCGGTGGCAAGTTCGACCTCGTGCTGCAGCGCTTCGTCGATGCCTGGATGAGCTTCCCCGACCTGATCATCCTGATCGTCGTCGTGTCGGTGGTCGGGCCGGGCATGCCGCAGATCATCGTGACCCTGGGCCTGCTGCTGGGCATCGCCGGCTCGCGCATCATCCGCGGCGCGGTCGTGTCGGTGCGCGAGAACATGTACGTCCATGCCGCGCAATCGACCGGCGCCTCGACCTTCCGCATCCTGTGGCGGCACATCCTGCCCAACGTCATGGCGCCGGTGATCGTGCTGTTCACGACGCGCGTCGGCACCGTGATCTTGGCCGAGTCGGGCCTGTCGTTCCTCGGCCTAGGCGTGCCGCCGCCGGCGCCGACCTGGGGCGGCCTGCTGTCGGGCAGTGGCCGCACCTTCATGCTGCAGGGGCCATGGCTCGCGTTGGCGCCCGGCCTCTGCCTCACCGTCGTGGTCTACGCCACCAACATGTTCGGCGACGCCCTGCGCGATCTCCTGGATCCGCGCATGCGGGGCTCACGCTGACGAAGACAAGAAAAGAAGCACGAGGAGGAAACACGATGAAGATGAAGACGTGGGCCAAGGGCCTCCTTTCCGGCGCGCTGGGTCTGGCGCTTGCCGGAACCGCGCAGGCGCAGGCCGAGAAGCCGCAGTACGGCGGCACGCTCGAAGTCGGCACGGTCTATGTGACGCTGTCGGCGCTGTCCTTCGATCCGGCCGACTGGAACTGGAAGCTGAACCACGATACCGGCCAGTTCTACGAGCAGCTCTTCGCCGCCGACCTCTCCCAGAGCAAGCGCAATGGCGGCAAGTATCCGTTCTATGCCGACGCCTGGCTGCCCTCCGACGCGATCCGCGGTGAGCTGGCCGAGAAGTGGGTGTGGAGCGACAATCCGCTGAAGCTCACGATCGACCTGCGCAAGGGCGTGATGTTCCCGGAGAAGCCCGGGGTCATGAAGGAGCGCGAGCTGACCGCCGAGGACATCGTCTTCGCCTTCAACCGCCTGGCCAACAGTCCGAAGAAGATCGCGGGCTACTTCGATCACGTCGAGAAGGTCGAGGCGACCGACAAGTACACGGTCGTCTTCACTTTCAAGTACTTCAACGCCGAATGGGACTACCGCTTCGGCTGGGGCTACTACTCGACCATCACGCCGAAGGAAGTCGCCGACGCCGGCGCCACCAACTGGAAGAACGTGAACGGCACCGGCCCGTTCATGCTGAGCGACTTCGTGCAGGGCAGCTCGAACACCTACTCCAAGAACCCGATCTACTGGGGCAAGGAGAAGATCGACGGCGTCGAATACAAGCTGCCGTTCCTCGACAAGGTCGTCTATCGCACCATCAAGGACGAGGCGACGTATCTGACCGCGCTGCGCACCGCCAAGCTCGACCTCTTGGAGAACATCCGCTGGAGCGCGGCCGACGACCTCAAGAAGTCGACGCCGCAGCTCAAATGGTCGCGCTGGCTCGCCATGAGCGGCCAGTTCCTGGCGATGCGGGTCGACACCAAGCCGTTCGACGACATCCGTGTCCGCCGCGCGCTCAACATGGCGGTCAACAAGCAGGAGATCGTGAAGGCCTATTACGGCGGCAACGCCGAGCTCTTCGCCTATCCGCAGCATCCCGACTATCTCGGCTACTACGAGCCGCTGGAGGCGATGCCGGAATCGGTGCGCGAGCTGTACACCTTCAATCCGGAGAAGGCGAAGAAGCTGCTGGCCGAAGCGGGCGTGCCGAAGGGCTTCAGCTTCAAGGTCCAGGTCTGCTCGTGCAATCCCGACCATATGGACCTGCTGCCGCTGGTCGCCGCCTATCTCGAGGCGGTGGGCGTCAAGCTCGAGATCCAGCCGATGGAATATGCGGCCTTCCTCTCGGCGATGACGACCAAGACCAACGCCGCCGGCTACTTCATGAACAACGGCCACACCAACCCGACGACGACGATCCGCAAGAGCTTCGTCACCAAGGAAGTGTGGAACCCGTCGCAGTACTCGGATCCGGCCTTCGACAAGAAGGTGGCCGACATGTACCTCGAAAGGGACGAGGCCAAGCGCCAGGT
Organism: Reyranella sp. GW821-FHT12G01; assembly: GCF_058806575.1. NCBI lineage: Bacteria > Pseudomonadati > Pseudomonadota > Alphaproteobacteria > Hyphomicrobiales > Reyranellaceae > Reyranella > Reyranella sp. GW821-FHT12G01. The sequence goes on along the minus strand of NZ_JBXAPV010000001.1, from coordinate 386,447 downwards.
CATGATCAAGGAACTCACGCGCGAGATCCTCGAGAAGACGCCGTACATCTGGCTGCCGACGCCCTACATCTATACGGCGTGGTGGCCGTGGGTGAAGGGCTACAACGGCGAGCTGCGCGCCGGCGCGGTGCGTCCCGGCCCGATCTACGCCCGCATGTGGGTCGACCAGGACATGAAGAAGAAGATGGGCAAGTGATTTTCTGCCCATGACCGCTCCGCTTCTCAGCGTCCGTAACCTGTCGACACGCTTCCGCACCGATCGCGGCACGGTGCGGGCGGTCGACGGCGTGTCGTTCGACGTCGCCGCCGGCGAGACCCTGGCGATCGTTGGGGAATCGGGCTCGGGCAAGAGCGTGACCGCGCTCTCGATCCTGCGCCTGATCCCCGATCCGCCGGGCAAGATCGAGGAGGGCGAGATCCTCTTCGAGGGGAAGGACCTGCTGAAGCTCGACGATGCCGGCATCCGCGCCATCCGCGGCGACCGCATCGCGATGATCTTCCAGGAGCCGATGAGCTCGCTCAATCCGGCGCTCACCGTCGGCATGCAGGTCGGCGAGCCGATCAACCTGCATCGCAAGACAGTGTGGGCCAAGGCGCTCGACAAGGCCGCCGAGCTTTTGGGCAAGGTGCGCATCCCCGACGGGCGCAGCCGGCTCTCGTCCTATCCGCACCAGTATTCCGGCGGCATGCGCCAGCGGGTGATGATCGCCATGGCGCTGGCGTGCCAGCCGCAGCTCATCATCGCCGACGAGCCGACGACGGCGCTCGACGTTACGGTGCAAGCGCAGATCCTGGCGCTGCTCAAGGAACTGACGCGCGAGGCCAACTCCGCGATGATCCTGATCACCCACGATCTGGGCGTCGTGGCGCGCTATGCCGACCGGGTCGTGGTGATGTATGGCGGCCGCATCGTCGAGACCGCTCCGGCGCGCCAGCTCTACAAGACCCCGCGTCATCCTTATACCCGCGGCCTGATGGCTTCGGTGCCGCGCCTCGACGGCGATACCGACCGGCCGCTGGTGCCGATCGAGGGTCAGCCGCCGGATCTCGCGACCCTGCCGCCGGGCTGTGCCTTCGCCCCGCGTTGCAAGGACGCGACCGATCGCTGCCGCAGCGAACGGCCGCCGCTGGTCGAGAGCGCCCCCAACCATTTCTCAGCGTGCTTCTTCCATGACCGCCTCGCCGCCTGATCCCGTCCTGAAAGTCGAAGGACTGAAGATCCATTTCCCGATCACGGCGGGTGCGATCCTGCGCAAGCAGGTCGGCACGGTGAAGGCGGTCGATGGCGTGAGCTTCAGCGTGGCGCGCGGCGAGACGTTGGGACTGGTGGGCGAATCGGGTTGCGGCAAGTCGACGACCGGGCTCGCCATCCTGCGCATGCTCGACGTCACGGAAGGCAAGATCGAGTTCGAGGGCGAGGACATCACGCGCCACGACCGCAAGCGCATGCGGCCGATCCGGCGGCGCATGCAGATGGTCTATCAGGATCCCTACGGCTCGCTGAACCCGCGCATGAAGGTGGCCGACATCGTGGGCGAACCGCTGGTCGTGCACGGGCTGGCGTCGGATCAGGACAAGTACCGCGCCCGCGTCGCCGATCTTTTAAGGATGGTCGGCCTGCTGCCCGACATGGCCGAGCGCTATCCGCACGAATTCTCCGGCGGCCAGCGCCAGCGCATCGGCATCGCCCGCGCGCTCGCGCTGGAGCCGACGCTCCTGATTTGCGACGAACCGGTGTCGGCACTCGACGTGTCGATCCAGGCGCAGGTCGTGAACCTGTTCATGGAGCTGCAGGAGCGGCTCGGCCTCACCTACATCTTCATCGCCCACGATCTCAGCGTCGTGCGCCATATCAGCGATCGCATCGCCGTCATGTATCTCGGCCGCATTGCCGAGATCGCCACGAGGGTCCAGCTCTACAAGGACCCGCTGCATCCCTACACGCAGGCGCTGCTGGCCGCCGTGCCGATCGCCGATCCCGAACTGGAAGCCGCGCGCGGCGCCGACATCATCGCGGGCGAAATCCCCAGCGCCATGCGGCCACCGCCGGGCTGCCGCTTCCACACGCGCTGCCCCAAGGCGATGGATGTCTGCAAGACTGTCGATCCGCCGCTCAGGCAGATGGACGACGGCCGCGCCGTCGCCTGTCACCTGCACGCGGGCTAGCGCGCGCTACATCTTCAGCTACATCTTCCCTGAGACGATGCGCGCGCCCAGCGCCCAGCGATGGACCTCCGACGGGCCGTCGTAGATGCGGAAGGCGCGTGAGTCGCGGAAGAAGCGTTCGACCACGGTGTCGCGGGTGATGCCCATGCCGCCCAGGATCTGCATCGAGCGGTCGGCCACGCGGGCGATCGCCTCCGAGCAGATGACCTTGGCCATGGAACTTTCGTTCGACGCCCGCTCGCCCTGGTCGAGCAGCCAGGCGGTGTGCCAGATCGAGAGCCGCGCCGTGTGCATGTCCATCAGGTTGTCGGCCAGCATGAACGACACGCCCTCGTGCTCGCCGAGCTTCTTGCCGAAGGCGACCCGGTTGCGGGCGTAGTCGGTGGCGATGTCCTGCGCGCGCACGGCCTGGCCCAGCCAGCGCATGCAGTGGCTGAGGCGGGCCGGGGCGAGCCGGACCTGGGCATAGCGGAAACCCTTGCCGATCTCGCCCAGCACGGAGTCGGCCGGCAGGCGCAGGTCCTTCAGCTCGACCACGCCATGGCCGCCGGTGAAGCTCGAATCCATCGTGTCGAGCGTGCGCTCGATGCGGATCGCGGGATCGGGCAGGTCGGCCATGAACAGCGTGGCGTGGCCGTCCATCGGCCCGCCCTCGTTCTTCGCCATGATGATGGCGCAGCCCGCGCCCTCGGCGCCGGTGATCAGCCACTTGCGGCCGTTGATCACCCATTCGTTGCCGTCCAGCCGCGCCGTCGTCGTCATCAGGCTGGGGTCGGAGCCGGCGCCGCCGGGCTCGGTCATGCAGAAGATCGAGCGGATCTCGCCCTTGGCCATGCGCTTCAGGAAATGCTCGCGCTGGTCGGGGCGGGCCACGACGTCGAGCAGGTGGATGTTGCCCTCGTCGGGCGAGGCGCAGTGGATCGCCGTCGGGCCCAGGATCGAGTAGCCCGCCGCCTCGAAGACATGGGCGCGGCCGACCTGGCTCAGCGCCTGGCCGCCATATTCCTTCGGCACCTGCGGCGCGAACACGCCGGCGGCCTTGGCCAGCTCGTTCATTTCGATCCGCAGCTCGTCGGTCGGCCCGTGCGCCGTCCAGCGCGGGTCGGTCTCGTAGGGGATGATCTTGTCCTTGATGAATTCCTTCACCTTGGCGGCGAGGTCGGTGATCGCCGCCGGCGGCGTGAAATTGAGGTCGTCGATCTTCTGCTTGGCCGTCACGAAACTCTCCCGCGTTTGCGGCCGGAACCTAGCATGGGTCGCGGTCCGGTTGGGCAACGGAGCGTCGCACAGCAGATTGCAACTATTGCGTGCTTTACTAATAGCATGTTCGTTCCTTAATTGTTCTCGGCACGGAATAGGAGCGCGGCATGCAGGCGACGGTTCGGACGGTGGCGTTCCAGGGCATCGATGTCCTGCCGGTCGACGTGCAGGTGCTGGTGGCGCCCGGGACCATCGCCTTTGCGGTGGTCGGATTGGCCGACAAGGCGGTCGGCGAAAGCCGCGAGCGGGTGCGGGCCTGCTTCAGGGCGCTGGGCCTCGCGCTGCCGCCACAGCGCATCACGGTCAATCTCTCGCCCGCCGATCTCGCCAAGGAGGGCAGCCACTACGACCTCCCGATCGCGCTGGGCCTGCTGGCCGCGATGGGGGTGCTGCCGCGAGCCAGCGTCGAGGGTTTCGTGGTGCTGGGCGAACTGGCGCTCGACGGCTCGCTCTGTCGCGTGCCCGGCGTCCTGCCGGCGGCGATCGCCGCCCAGGCGGCAGGGCGCGGCGTGATCTGCCCGGAGGTCTGCGGCGGGGAGGCCGCGTGGGGTGGCTTCGAGTCCCTTCGCGACACCGATCGGCCGCCGATCATCGCCGCGCCCTCGCTGCTCGCCCTGATCAACCATCTGCGCGGACAGCAGACCCTCGCTCCGCCCGAGGCGCTGCTGGCCGACGACCGGGCGACCTATCCAGACCTCGGCGAGATCAAGGGCCAGGAAAGCGCCAAGCGGGTGCTCGAGATCGCAGCCGCCGGCGGCCACAACCTGCTGATGATCGGACCGCCGGGTTCGGGCAAGTCGATGCTGGCCGCCCGCATGCCGGGCCTCCTGCCGCCGCTCGAACCCGAGGAGGCGCTGGAAGCCTCGATGGTGCGTTCGCTGGCCGGTGATCTTCCCGAGGGCCGGCTCAGTCGCCGCCGCACCTTCCGCGACCCGCATCATTCGGCGACCCTCCAGGCGCTGGTGGGTGGCGGCGCGCGGCCGAAGCCGGGCGAGGTGTCGCTTGCCCATCACGGGGTGCTGTTCCTCGACGAGCTGCCGGAGTTCAACCGGGCGGCGCTCGAAGCGCTGCGTCAGCCGCTGGAAAGCGGCCGGGTGACGGTGGCGAGGGCCAATGCGCACGTCACCTATCCGGCGCGCTTCCAGCTCGTCGCCGCAATGAACCCCTGCCGCTGCGGCCATCTCATGGACCCGACCCGCTCCTGCGCGCGCGGCCCGCGCTGCGGCGCGGATTATCAGGCCAAACTCTCGGGCCCGCTGCTCGACCGCATCGACCTCACCATCGACGTGCCCGCCGTCGCTGCGGCCGATCTCGCCCTGCCGCCACCCGCCGAAAGCTCGTCCGACATCGCGGCCCGGGTCGCCGCCGCACGCGCCGTCCAGCGCGAGCGGCTGGCGGCCCTCGACGCCAAAGGGAAACTGGTCACCATCGAAGCCGATCCGGCCGCCGGCCTTCTGGCGGATCGGGCGCGCAACTGGTCCAAGCCGCGCTGCAACGCCGACACCGACGGCACCCTTCTCTCGGCCATCGCCGAACCCGATGCCGAGGGCCGCGCGCTGCTCGCCCGCGCCGCCGAGCGCCTCGGCCTCTCCGCGCGCGCCTGGCATCGCACGCTCAGGGTCGCGCGAACCCTGGCCGATCTCGACGGCTCCGACGCCGTGCGCCGCCTCCACATCGCCGAGGCGCTGAGCTATCGGCGACCGCAGACGCGATCGATGCTGGCTGCCTGACTGTCTCTCCGCAACTCCCGCAATCAAGAAGTAATGTCGATACAGCGATAAGTGGTGCTAGGTTATCGGCTGAAACGCGAGGGCGGACATGACACCCATTCCTCTGATCACGGGCAGGTATCAGCTCGGCAACGATGCAGGACTATTCCAGGACGCGACCTATGTCGGCTTCGAACTGAAGCTGCCGTTCACGAAAACCTGGCTCGATACCTCGTCGACCGACATCACTTTCGTTTTCTATACGCACGACGTCGAAACCTGGGGCAATTGGCTGGGCCATCGCGTGGCGATCAACGGCGTCGAGATCGGCCGGCTCAAGGATCCCGCCGACACTCTCGGTACAAATGAAGTATTCCATCTCGCCGTAGCGCGTACGGCACTCGAGGCTGCGCTGGGCGGCAAGGACAAGTTCGTGCTGTCGGTAGAGCTTGAACTCCAGCCAGCCACGCCGGGCATGGAGGACGATTTCGTGCTCTGGCGCATCGAGTCCGACGGGACGTTCGCGGCAAGGCTCGGCTGGAAGTAGTCGATCAATCGATCGAGGCCGCCGCTACCGGTCCCGGTTCTCCATCAGGATGATCGTCTGCTTGAGCTGCTGGGCGTCGACGGCGGTCTGGCCCTTGAAGGGCTGGTCCATCACGAACACGAAGCCGATGAAGGCGCCCATCACGGCCATCTGGGCCGAGAGCACGTAGGCGCGGAAGGCGCTGCGCTGCATGGTGCTGGTGATGAACAGCAGCATGAGGACGGCGAACAGCACGACCTGCCAGTAGGCCGTGGGCAAGGACGTGGACACGGCGTTGAGCCTTGCGTCGCGCGATTCAGCGACACTGTCGAACGATCGCAGGATCTCGGCGTAGATCGTCGTCTCGCGGCCGGGCTTGGGCTCGATGTCGAAGATGCCCCGCGACAGGGGGGCGAAGGCCAGGCGTGTCTTGTCGCTGCGGGTGCCGCGCAGCATCGCCGGCCATTCGTCATCGACGATCGACTTCGCATAGGCCAGCAGGTTGAGCCGGAGCTCGGTGACCGATTCCTCGCCATAGCGGTTCAGCAGCCGGTCGAGCCGGTTGATCTGCGACGCCTCGGTCGAGACCAGCGCATCGACCTTGCGGTAGTTGCTCTCCGCTTCAACCAGTGTGAAGGCAAGCACCAGGCTGGTCATGGTGAACAGCGTGGCCTGCATGCGCAGCACGAAGTCGTTGTTCTCGTTGCTCACCTGGAGCCAGGGCAGCCGCTGCACCAGCGACGGCATCGCCAGGATCGCCGCGGCCATCACGATGGCGCCCGCCACCATGATCAGGGTCTCGGGGAACGAGTAGAGCCAGTCGATCATGGTCCTGCTTCAGTGAAGGGCGGCGTCTGTTTTGGCGCGAAATGAGCGCCGCCGAGATTGATCCCGAACCGGCCGCTCGACTAGGGTCGCGTCGTCGCGGCCGTGTTCGGCTTCGGACGCAAGGGAAGAGAGCCTGCAGATGTTCCGTGCAATCATGGTTGTCCTTACTTCACGATACACGATCGGGCTGATCTCGCTGCTGATCTGCATCCCCATGCTGATCACCCTGTTCGAAGTCTCCAAGGTGTTGTGGTCCAAGCCCGACATCAAGGAAGAGATGGATATCGTCACCGGCATCGGGATCATCATGATCGGCTGGGGCGTCGTGCTCGAGGAACGCAAGACCCTGCGCGAGATCTTCGGGGTGCTGGGGCTGCCGGACGAACCCTGGCAGGAGATGGTCGATCACAAGTGTCACAACTACGGCGTGGGCCAGCTCTCCATCGGCCTGATGGCCGAGATCTGCATCGAGATGATCAAGATTCCCAACACCATCATCTACACCGGCGAAGTCGACGACTATCTCGTCGCCGCCGGTCTCGCCTTCGTGGCGGTCGGCGCGCTCCTGCTCGCGCGCCTCGTGCTGGTCATGTTCTTCTTCCTGCCCGGCCGGGTCCGGGCCTGAGGCCCGGTCAGGGATCGATCAGCACCCCGGGGTTCAGCATCCCCTTGGGATCCAGCTCGCGCTTGGCGCCGCGCAAGGCCCGCGCAAACAGCTCGGGCCGCTGCTTGTCATAGAACGGCCGGTGGAAGCGGCCCACCGCATGATGATGCGTGGTCGTGCCGCCATGCTCGACGGTCGCCGCTGTGCAGGTCGACAGGACCTCCATGAACTGCGCCAGCGCGTCCTTCTTCGGATCGAACAGCCCGCCGAAGGTGAAATAGAGGCAGGGCCCGTCGGGATAGACGTGGGTGAAGCGGCAGGTGACCGTGCCGTCGCGGCCGGTCACCGCCTTGATCGTGTCCCTGGTGATCTTCGTGATCGTGGCGTGGAAGTCGCGGGTGCGCTCCCAGGTCATCGAGGTCTCGAAGGTCGAGGAGAGGATGCCGCGCGCCACCGCATGCTCGCCATAATGCGGCGCGCGGATGAACTTGTTGCGCCAGGCGCCGGCCGCCCCCGAACGATGGGCGTTCTCGTCGTCGTCGCTCCGGTCGGCGACGCCGCCATGCGCGGCGCAGATTTCGAGAGCGCGTTTCATCCAGGCGTCGAGCGGATGGTCGGGCGATTCGAAGGCCAGCACCAGCACGGCCTCCTCGTTGCTCCACGGGATGCCGGGCAGCGCCTCGCGTGCCTCGAGCAGGCGGCAGTTGGCGGGATAGAGGCCGGCCTGCGTGATGTCGCGCACCGCGTCGGCGCCTGCATAGAAGTCGCGGAAGCGCACGCTCGCCGAGGCGCGGAAGGTCGGCTTCTTGCGCAAGCGCACCCAGGCTTCGGTGATGATGCCCAAAATGCCCTCTGAGCCGATGAACAGGCGATCCGGGCTGGGGCCGGCGCCGGAGCCGGGCAGGCGGCGTGTCTCCAGCGTGCCGGCGGGCGTGACCACCCGCGTGCTCTCCACGAAATCGTCGATGTGCGTATAGAGCGTGGCGTAATGGCCGCCCGAGCGCGTGGCGATCCAGCCGCCCAGGGTCGAGCAGCGATAGGCCTGCATGTAGTGGCGCATGGTGAACGGCGTGTCGCGCAGCGCGTCCTCGATCGCGGGCCCGTAGATGCCGCCCTGGATGCGCGCGGCCTGGCTCACCGCGTCGACCTCCAGCACCTTGTCCATGTGGCGGGTCGAGATCGTCACGACCTTGTCGAACGTGGCCGAGGGCTCGATGCCCTTCACGACCGAGGAGCCGCCACCATAGGGAATCGCCTTGGCGCCGATGCTGTCGCACCAGTCGAGGACTTTTATGATGTCCTGCTCGTTTTCAGGAAATGCCACCGCGTCCGGCGGGTTGGGCACGGAGCGCATGAACATGCGCAGCGTGTCGAAGCCCGCCTTGCCGTAACTGTGTTCCAGCCGCGTCAGGTGATCTGTGTGCACCATCGACTGCAGCGCTGCCGGCACCTCGACCCGGCTCTTGCGCAAGGCAATCTCGTCGGCCTTGGGCGGCGGCTTCACGTCGAAGCCGGAGAGGCCATAGCGCTCCGCGATCTCGGCCTCCCACGGCCTGATCTCGTCCGGCGTCAGGTCCTCGTCGGCATAGCCCCAGGCATAGAACTTCTTCTGGCGCCGCATGTTTCCTCCACTTTGCTTCTTCTTGTCGTTCAGGCCGCAAAGGCGATCGGCTTGGTCTTTCCCTTGATCTGAGTGCGATGCATCACGCGCCGGGCGGTTTTGTCGAACGGATCGCGGCGATGCATGGTCGAGCGGTTGTCCCACATCACGAGGTCGCCCAGCTTCCAGACATGCTGGTAGATGAAGCGCGGCTGCGTGACATGCGCCCACAGTTCCTCCAGCACCGCATCGGACTCCGCCTTCGAGTAGCCCTCGACATAGGAATTGCGGCGGCGGCCGAGATAGAGCGTGGCACGGCCGTTGACCGGATGGCGCAGGATCGCGGGATGCCAGGCGCCGGGCGCCTTCATCGGATCGTCGGTCGGCGTCACGCCTTTGCGCAGGAAGCCGCCCGAATTGTAGGTGCCGTCGTGCTTCACGCGGCGGCCTTCGATCTTTGCACGCAAGCTCGCCGGCAGGGCATCGCAAGCCGCCTGCATGCTGGTGAACCAGGTGTTGCCGCCGGTCGGCGGGATTTCCAGCGAATAGAGCATCGACGCGTCGGGCGGCGTGTCGAGATAGCTCATGTCGGTGTGCCAGACGGCCTCGCCGTCGCCCAGGGCGCCGATCGGATCGCCGTTCGGGTCGAGCACGTTCGACACGACATAGATGTCGGGATAGCCCGGCGGGCTGATGCGGCCGCGTTCCTGGTTGGGCGGCGGATCGAGGTCGCCGAAGCGGCGGCTGAAGGCCAGGAGATCGTCGTCGCTGAGCTTCTGTCCGCGCAGCAGGATCATCGAATGCGCGTACCAGGCCCGCTCGATCGCCGCGAAGTCCGCGTCGCTGAAGTTGCGAAGATCGACGCCGGAAATTTCCGCGCCGACGGAATCGGTCACCGGGCGCACCGTAACGCTCATGTCTTCCTCCGAATTTGCCGCGATGATCGACCGGTCGTGGAGGTCGATCAAGCGCCCAGCGCCGGCACCAGCCACTTGAGCAGGGTCTCGGCGACCGCGGGCGACAAGGGTCCGCCGAAGCCCGGGTCGGTCGGTCCGGTGACGGTCTTGAGATTGTGGCTGGCCTGCGCGACCACCACGGCCTCGCCCGGTGCGTTGCGGGTGCGCAGTGCGTCGATCAGCGGCTGGACGTCTCCCATCGGCACGATCTGCTGGTCGGCACCGCCCTGGATGACCAGGCAAGCCGTCTGGCTCCCCGCCAGCGCCGCCGCGGGATCGAACGACAGGAGGCTCTGCAGGAACGGCCCGACATAGGCCGGAAACAGGAGGTCGAGCTCGCGCGGCAGGTTGCTGGGCACGTGGCCGGTCGACAGGATGGCGGCGATCGCGCGGTCGGCGGCCAGGCGCAGGGCGGGCGGCGCGGTGCGGGCGATCTGCTCGCGCAATATCTCTTCGAGCTTGCGGCCCGGCGTGGCGGCCAGCACCAGCGCGTGCAGCTTCTTGGCCGCCAGCGCCTTGGAAGCGGCCAGCGCCAGCAGCCCACCCTCGCTGTGGCCCAGCAGCGCCGTGGCATAGGGCTTGATCTCGTCGTGGCGCAGCAGCTCGGCATGCGCGGCCTCGACGTCGCCGACGAAATTGTCCCACGCGAAGAAGGCTTCCTGCTCTTCCAACGAGCCGCGCGGCCGCTGGGTCGACTGGCCGATGCCGCGCTTGTCGTAGCGCAGCGAGGCGATGCCGTTCTTCGCCAGCAGCTCGGCAATGTCCTTCAGCAGATCGATGCGGTCCGGCGCCAGCGGATTGTTGCCGTTGCGGTCGGTCGGTCCGCTGCCGGCGATCAGCACGATTCCCGGCACGTACTGGATCTCGGCGAACAACGGCATCAGCAACGTGCCGGCCAGGGTGACGCCGTTCTTGCCGGTGAAACGAACCGCTCGCTCCATGGTCTTTCCCTTGGCGTACCAGTCGCTGCCGTCGGCCGGTGCGCGCCGCCGTGCTGCTCCTTGCGCCCATGCGGTGGCAGGCGCGAGCGCGCCGACCGTCAACAGGGTGCGCCGACCGATCAACCCTACTTGTCCTGTTTGGGCATGTTGCCCATCGCATGGCTCATCGTGCGTCCGCCGAAGATGTGGACGTGGAAATGGAACACGAGTTGTCCGCCGTTGGGTCCGTGATTGGCGATGATGCGATAGCCTTCGGGATCGAGACCGAGATCGCGCGCGACCTTCGACACCGCGCGCCAGAAGCCGACGATCATCTCGGGCGGCGCCTTGGCGCCGAAATCGGCCTGGCTGATGTACTCGCCTTTCGGGATCACCAGCACGTGAATCGGCGCCAGCGGAGCGATGTCGTGGAACGCTAGTGTAAATTCGTCCTCGAAAACCCTCTTGCATGGCAGCTCCCCGCGCAAGATTCGCGCGAAGACGTTGCTGCGATCGTAAGCCGATGTATTGGAGGATTGCATGGTGAGCTCCGGTAGCCGCTGTGCCGACATGACAATCAATATAGGAAAGGTTCAAGACATGGCGGAATTCGAGAAGCGTCTCGCCTGCGTGATCGCCGCCGATGGCTCGATCGCGCGCGGTTACATGATCGACAAGTGCGAGCTGGTCGGTGCCAACGAATATGTCATCACCTGGAAGGTGCCGCTGCAGAAGGAAGCGAAGACCAACTTCTCCTGCGTGATCGGCAGCACCGAACAGGAAGCGGTGGAGCCGGGCTTCTGCACCGTCGGCCTGAAAGCCGATCCGTTGAAGATGTGTGTCCATACTTACGATGTCGCCGGCAAGCCGGCGAAACGACCGTTCCATCTGGCCGTGTTCCGCGACTAAATCACGTCACGGACCTGAAAATCCGCCTCTAGCCTTTCAGCAATCTCGGACGGCCCGCCGTTTCAACAGCGGCGGGCTTTCCCTGCCGGCGCAACGCGCTGGCCAGCACATCGCGCGCTTCGTCGATCTTCGCCGCAAGATAAGGCGAACCGCCAGCATCGGGATCGGCACTGCGCATCAGGCGACGATGGGCTGTGTGGACGCTGGCGAGATCGGCGCCGTCGGACAGGCCGAGCACTTCGAGCGCTTCCTTCACTGTCATGCCCATGTCATCGTCATCCGACACGATAGATATCTGCCGTTGCGATGAAGCAATCGGCGTCGCGTGCTTCAGATAGGCTTCGAGCAACGCAGCGGCATGTTGCACGGCCCTCGGGTCGGGCGCGGCCGGTTCTTGCCATACGGGCGGCATCTCGAAGGGCGCCGGCTTTGTCCGGAAGAGTGCAAAGGCGGCGCGTAGCGGCACGAGGATCGCGCGCCACTTCAGGAATGTCGGCACGATGATCATCGCGGCGCCGAGCAGCATCGCACCCGCATACTGCTCGCGCATGACCATCATGATCAGCAACGGAATGGCCGCAATCACCAGCAGCAGCAGCATCCAGCGAATGGTGCGCACCATCGTCTTGGGATCGGAATGGAGAAACCAGTCGATGAACTTCGCCGCGGCAGCGAGCACCGAGAAGCCGAGCACGATCGCGGAGATGATGACGGTGTAGTCCATCCATGAACTCCTTCGTCGGCAGCCTAACCGTGATGCACGATGAAATCAGCGACCATCATTGCAATTTTTCTGAATGCGCTCCGCGATGACTCGTGCCTAGAGTTAATGAAGAGCCAATTGGGGAGTATTTGCGATGACTGAGCACACGCGTGAGACGCACGTGAAAAAGCCTGAGACGCAGATGAAAAACCCGCCCGTGATCACGCCGACTCTCTCCGAAAGTTCGACATCGAACATTCCGGCACGCACGGGATCGATCGACGAATTTTTACGACGCAACGAAGAGGTCCTCGCGAAGGACCGCGAAGAATTCCAGGCCTATCTCGTCGCCAAGCATGAGCAGGCGACGCTGAAGGCCAAAGCCGAAGCGGCAAAGCCCAAAGTCAAAACCAAGATGAGCCGGCGCACGATGCTGAACGTCGCCGTCGGCACCGCGGCCACCGCCGAAGTCGCCGTGCTCGGCTACAACGCGTTGGGCGGCAACACCTCGTCGGACAACGGCGTCTACCAGGCAGCCGGCACCGGCGCGCAGCAATCGCCGATCACGCGCGAGGTCGTCGACTCGCGCGCCGACATCAAGGGCCGCAGCCTCGGCAACTGGGTCGCGCTGCTCCCGACCAAGATGGGTGGTGGCACCTACGCGCTGGATCTCAACTCCAACCGCGTGCTCGCTTCGATCTGGTACTGGAACTACGGCGACTACAATCCGATCAGCCACCATCTTTGTGCCTTCCCGAGTTCCGATCCCGCGCATGGCTTCGAGTTCGTGAACTCGACGCAGGGCGGCCAGAACTCGCTGATCTACGGCATCCCGACCAACGTGACGGCGGAGAACGCGCCGGGCGGTACCAACATCTATCGTGTGCGCTACGACGGCACGCAGATGCAGATGATCGAGAACGTGTCGGAGACGACCGGCCTCGGGCTCGGCGTGCACGTCACCGTCAATCCGAAGGACGCGCAGTCCTACTTCGTGACCGACGGGCAGAAGGACATCGCCGCCTGCTTCGATCGCACGACGTCGAGGGTGAAGGCCGCACTCAAGTTCGACTGGACGCCGAATGTCCCCGAGCTGCGCGACGCCTGGATCAAGGGTGGCACTCTCACGATCAAGAAGATCTATCCGGACGAGAAGACCGGCCTCTACAATTACCGCGGCACCAAGGGCAACAAGATCGACTGGGAAATGGTGCCGATGGGCGAGCTGTTCGTCGAGGAAGGCTCGCTGCCCGGCGAAGCGCCGCTGACGCTCACTGGCGCCGACGGCACGATCTGGCATCCGGAAGGCCGCTGGGCCGCTACCGTCGTGCGCCTGTGCGGCGGCATCTGCATCCTCGATCCCGAGAAGAACTTCGAGCCGGCCGCTTTCCTGCAGTTCAACAAGGATTCGCAGGACCAGTACAAGGTCGAGCAGCTCGACAAGGACACGTGGCAGGTCGTGTTCGACAAGATCCATTCGCCGGGCCACGAAATCGGATTCTCGCCCGACGGCAAGTTCCTCGTGATGATGAACAATCTTCGTGAGAACAACTGCTCGATCTTCTCCTGCATCGATCCCGATCCGACGAAGTGGCGCAAGGTGGCGCATGTCGAGGATCCGCTGTGGCGCGGCAAGTATCCGAATCCGTTCCACATGGTCTTCTCGATGGACAGCTCGAAGCTCTATCTGTCCATCCTGCATCCTTCGCCCGCATACAGCGGCCTCATGGTGGTCGACACCAAGACCTGGACGATCCTGAAGGAAATCCAGGGCATCGGTCCCGATCTGCAGACGCCAGCCATCACCTACGACGGCAAGTACGTGCTGACGCCGTTCAGCGGCTTCCAGCGCCAGTCGAGCGGCATTGCGGTGGTCGATACCTCCACCGATACTCTGGTCGGCATCCTGCCGAGCAACGGCGGGCATCATGACTGCGTGATCATTCCGACCAAGCTGGAGCACATGAAGCACACGCGCTCCTGCACGCTCTGAGTGGGCACGCTTTGAGGCTGCTCGCCAGCCTGGCGCTGCAGAATCTCGGGCGCCGCAAGGCCCGCAGCCTGCTGCTGATCGCGGCCGTCGCGGTCGCGAGCGGCGTCGTCTTCACCGGCGCCACGCTGATGCGCAGCATCGACAGCAGCATGGCGGTGGGCTTCACGCGGCTCGGCGCCGACATGATGGTGGTGCCGGAAGGCGCGCTGACCAACATCACCGCGGCATTGCTGACCGTCGAGCCGACCGAACTGGTGCTCGACCAGGATCTGTTCGCCAAGGCCAACCTCACCAGCGTGAGCCGCGCCGCGCCGCAGAAGATCGCGCGGGTCGAGCATTCCGGCATCGGCGGCCATCACGAATCGGCCGACCTGATCGGCTTCGATCCCGCACTCGACTTCACGGTGCGGCCGTGGCTGGTCGAGAAACTGAACCGCGACATGCGCGCTGGTGACGTGATCCTGGGCGCCGGCCGCGAGGCGGTGCTGGGCTCGGAACTCCTGATCTTCGGCAAGGCGCACACGGTCTACGGCCGGCTGGGCAAGACCGGCGTCGGCACGCACGAGCGCGGCGTGTTCATGAGCTTCGACACGCTGGAGGCGCTGGCCGGCTCGGTGCACGGCATGGGCGGCGGCCCGCCGGCCGTCCTGCAGAAGGGCAAGGTCAGCGGCTTCCTGGTCGAGCTGGCGCCGGGCGCGACGCCGCTGCAGGCGCGCTTCGCGATCCTCTCGACCTTGAAGAACGTGAAGGTCGTGACCGGCGATTCGACCATGAGCGGCATCCGCCAGGGCCTCGCCGCGCTGCTGAACGGCATCCTGGCGCTGATGGTGCTGATGTTCGCCAGCACCGCGCTGATGGTCAGTGTGCTCTTCTCGGCCATCGTCACCGAGCGGCGCGGCGAGCTCGGGCTCCTGAAGGCGATTGGTGCGCGGCGCAGCCAGATCGTCGGCATGATGGTCATCGAGGCGGTGATCGCCACCGGCGCCGGCGGCGCGCTGGGTGTCGCGCTGGGCGTCCTGGTGATGCGGCTCTACGAGCGCTCGTTGGTCTACTATCTGGAAAATATCGGCGTGCCCTTCGTCTGGCTCGACGGGCCGCGCATCGTGATCGTGGCGGTGGCCGCGATCGTGATGGCCTCGATCATCGGCGCGCTGGGCTCGCTCTATCCCGCCTGGCGCGCCAGCCGCCGCGATCCCTACGACCTCGTGCGTGGCGAGGGCTGACGCGATGCTGTCCTGCCGGGCCTTGCGCAAGGACTACGTCACCGAACGCGGCGACGTCGCGGCGGTGGCCGGCATCGACCTTGAAATCGCGGCCGGTCGCTACGCCGCGATCATCGGCCGTTCGGGCTCGGGCAAGTCGTCCCTGATGGCGATGATCGGCGGCCTCAGCCGACCCTCGCTGGGGCAAGTGCTGGTCGACGGCACCGACATCTGGAGCCTGTCGGAAAACGCACTGGCCGCCTTCCGCAACAAGCGCATCGGCTACGTCTTCCAGTTCGCGAGCCTGCTGCCGACCCTGCGGCTGATCGACAATGTCGCGCTGCCGGCGATGCTGGGCGGCGGCGCCAAGACGGCCGCCACCTATGCGCGGGCCGCGTCGCTGCTCGGCCAGATGGGCTTGGGCGATCATCTCGACGCCTATCCGGCGGAAGTGTCGGCGGGTGAGCAGCGCCGCGCCGTGATCGCCCGTGCGCTGATCAACGAGCCGGCGCTGATCCTGGCGGACGAGCCGACCTCCGATCTCGACGAGCAGACCGAGATCGAGATCATGGACGAGCTTCTGGCCGTCAACCGCGAGCGCGGGACGACCTTGATCCTCGTCACGCATAATCTGGCGCTGGCGCAACAGGCCGAGCAGATCGTGCACATCGCCCACGGGACGATCGTCGCATGAGCGAGACGCCTCCCGATCAGGACAAGGACGCGCTGATCGCCGACCTGCGCCGCCAGCTCGGCGCGGCGCAGTCTGAAGTGCGAGTGCTGCGGCGACGCCTGGGTGCGGCGGCGCCGGCCGATGCGCCGTCTGCCGCGCCGGGTCTGCTGAACGAGCTGCGTGAGGCTGCGCCACGCAAGGTCGATGCGCCGGTCAACGTCGCCGTAAAACTCGGCCGCCGCTTCGATCTGTGGCGGTCGCCGGTGCTGGTCGGGCTCGTCATGCTGTTGCTGACGGGCTTCGCGGTCGATGCCGGCGTCGGCATGTACCAGGCGCGCGCGCTGCGCGAGGCGCGCCAGGCGCGGCTGCTGCTCGAGAATACCGCGACACGCTCGCTCTATGTCGAGCTGAAGGGCATCACCTACGATCCCGACGGCAAGTCGTATCGCATGACGCTCTTCCTGCAGAATGTCAGCCCGACCGGCCCCCTCTACGTCATGCTGAACGCGGTCTCCGTCTACGTGCAGTCGGGCATGGTGTGGCAGCAGGTCCCGTCACGCCCGGCCGAGGGCACGAGCTGGGGCGTCGTGAAGGTCGTGGATGGCTACAGCTACGACGTCGTCTTTACGCCCGAGGTCGCGAACTGGGCCGAGCTGATCCCGGGCTACATGCATGTCCGCATCCAGTCCGACCTGCTGGTCAGCGAGAAGGCGCAGCCCGGCAACGACGTCGTGGAGCGACGCACGCCTTACTACGTCTACCTGAAGCCGCACGGCGCCAACGACGAGGACATCAAGGCGCGCAGCAAATCGACCCGCACGCCGCCCATCTTCATCCCGATGCCGCCGCATTGAGAGGATGGAGGACGACGGGGTCTTTTTAACTTCCAGCTTTCTCAGCGCTTGCGGCTGGCCTTTTCGGCGATGCCGGACAGGCCTTCGCGGCGGGCCAGCTCGTCCCATACCGACTTCGGCTTCACGCCGACGGCGGCCCACAAAGTGAGCAGGTGGTAGAGCATGTCGGCGCTCTCGGCGACCAGCTTGGGCTTGTCGCCGCGGATGCCCTCGATCAGCGCCTCGACGGCTTCCTCGCCGAGCTTCTTGGCGATCTGCTGGCGGCCGCGGCTGAACAGGCGGGCGGTGTACGAGGTTTCCGGGTCGGCGCCCTTGCGGCTGTCGATCACGAGGTACAGACGATCGAGCGTGTGCTCGTCGATCGTCACGATGCCGGGCTTCCTTTGTACCTTTTTGGCTTTTTTCTTCTTCGCCATCCGAGGGGACTCCGCCGCCCTGGGGGACGGGCGATAGAAACTTCACTACGCCTCTTCGGTGGGCGTCGAACGATTCTACGCGAAAATCATGCGGCGCGCGAGATTTGTCGTATCGGAACGCCGGCGCGCGCGAGATGTTCCTTCGCCTGCGCGATCGTGAATTCGCCGAAATGGAAGATCGATGCGGCGAGCACCGCCGATGCGCCGCCCTTCGTCACGCCATCGACGAAGTGATCGAGCGTGCCGACGCCGCCCGAAGCCACGACCGGCACCGGCACGGCATCGGATACCGCGCGCGTCAGCTCGAGGTCGAAGCCCGACTTGGTGCCGTCGCGATCCATCGAGGTGAGCAGGATCTCACCCGCGCCCGACTCTGCCATGCGGCGCGCCCAGTCGATCGCGTCGAGGCCGGTGCCCTTGCGGCCACCGTGCGTGAAGACTTCCCACTTGCCGGGACCGGTGTTGCGCGCGTCGATGGCCACGACGATGCACTGGTCGCCGTATTTCTCGGCCGCTTCGCGCACGAACTCGGGCCGCGCCACCGCGGCGGAATTGATCGAGACCTTGTCGGCGCCGGCCAGCAGCAGGCGTCGGATATCCTCGACCTGGCGCACGCCGCCGCCCACCGTCAGCGGCATGAAGCACTGTTCTGCCGTGCGGCCGACCACGTCGAGGATCGTATCGCGGTTCTCGTGGCTCGCGGTGATGTCGAGGAAGGTGAGCTCGTCGGCGCCGGCGGCGTCGTAGATGCGCGCCTGTTCGACCGGGTCGCCGGCATCGCGCAGGCCCACGAACTGCACGCCCTTCACGACGCGGCCGTCCTTCACGTCGAGGCAGGGGATGATGCGGACCTTCAGCATGGCGCGACTACTCGCCCTTCAGCACGCGGATCGCGTCGGGCACCGTCACGCGGCCGTCATAGAGCGCGCGGCCGACGATGGCGCCGACGATGCCGAACTCTTCCGTGGGACGAAGCTCGCGCAGGTCGTCGAGCGAGCTGACGCCGCCCGAGGCGATGACCGGCGTGGTGAGATGCTGGGCGAGGGTGACCGTAGCGTCGACATTGACGCCGCCCATGGCGCCGTCGCGGTCGATGTCGGTGTAGATGATGGCGGAGACGCCGGCGTCCTCGAAGCGCAGGGCGAGATCGAGTGCCCGCACCGTGCTCTGCTTGGTCCAGCCGTCGACCGCGACCATGCCCTCGCGGGCGTCGATGCCGACCGCGACCTGGCCCGGCCACTGCTTGCAGGCGGCCTTCACCAGGCCCGGCTCCTTGACCGCGATGGTGCCCAGGATCACCCGCTTCACGCCGGCCTCGAACCACTGCGAGATGCTCTCGATGGTGCGGATGCCGCCGCCCAGCTGGGTCGGCACGTCGACTTCCTTCAGGATGCTCTCGACCGCCGCGCGGTTGACCGGATGGCCCTCGACCGCGCCGTTGAGGTCGACCAGATGCAGCCATTCGCAGCCGGCATTGGCAAAGGCCTTGGCCTGGGCGGCCGGGCTGTCGTTGAACACCGTGGCACGCTGCATGTCGCCGCGCAGCAGGCGCACGCACTTGCCGTCCTTGAGGTCGATCGCGGGGAATAAAATCATGGCGGCGGCGGTTTAGCGCGCCGGGCGGCGTCACGCCACCCCTGCTGGCGGAAGCCTCAGCCTCTGTCGATGCCGAGAATCCCGCCGATCAGGCGGCCGATATGAAACTTTGTCCATATATCGGCCACGGAAAAGCTGGGACGCGCCTGCATGGTGCGCCAATAGCGCGCGAGCGCCGGTCGCTTCGGGATTTCCGCGCCGAGACCGGCGAACTCCATGCGCCCGAGGAACACC
Organism: Reyranella sp. GW821-FHT12G01; assembly: GCF_058806575.1. NCBI lineage: Bacteria > Pseudomonadati > Pseudomonadota > Alphaproteobacteria > Hyphomicrobiales > Reyranellaceae > Reyranella > Reyranella sp. GW821-FHT12G01. The sequence goes on along the minus strand of NZ_JBXAPV010000001.1, from coordinate 367,298 downwards.
GTCCAGACGACATCGGCGACGCCGTAGGCGGGCGGTACCAGCACCGCCCGGCCATCGCTCAGTGTCCGCTCGAGCTTGTCCATGAAGTCGATGGCTTCGGCGCGGCGCTGCTGGGAGAGCTTCACGACGGCGTCCGGCTCGAAGGTGCTGACGCGCCTGGCAAAGACCGCCGCGCGCGCCTCGTAGACGGACGCGAGATCGGGATTTCGGGCGGCGAGGGTCAGGAGCTGGCGGCGGGTCGCTTCGAGCCGCTTGGGGATCATGATCCGCGCCAGGGGATTTCGGGCGAGGATTCCGCCAAAGGTCAGTTCCTCGATCGGATAGCCGTAGTGGAGATCGACCCAGGCTTTCGTCTCGGAGTCGGCCGTCGAGCCGAGCGCGAACTCGGCGATGTCACGACTCTCGATGAGCACGCGATCGGCCAGCACCAGCGTCGGCACGGTCATGCCCGGATTGAGCCGCACATAGTCCGGCTGCTGCTGGCTCAACCGGAAATGGATGTCGACGAAGACGCGCTCATGAGCGACGCCGCCCTCTGCGAGCGCGAGGCGCGCGATCATCGAATAGTAGGACGACGGCGTTTGATAGAGGCGGGGTTTTGCTCCGGAGAGCCTGCTGGACTCTGTCATGACCGTTCATCAGGGATGAGGAGCCACCAACTGTGCAGGATGCCTGCGGCATGCACAACCGTGCGGCTATCTCGTGCTGTTGAGGTCGGCGGCCAGGTGTGCGGCGAGCTGGTTGACGCCTTCGACGAGATTGGTGCGGATGTTGGCCGCGGTGATGCCCGGCCTCTCGACCCTCAGTTTGTTGTCGTAGATGGCATTGCCGATATCGAGCGGATCCTTGTCGTTCGGCTTGGGACGGAACCTCTGCAGCTCCGGGGCCTTCGGGAAGATCCGCGCCGACGCCGTCAGGATGAGATCGCCCGAGACGAGCGAGTAATTCACGATGAAGAACAGGACGGCGGGGTCCTTCGATTCGTCGTAGAGGTTCTTCATCGCGGACATGGTGCCGACCGTGTCGACGGTGGGCCGGACCGCCACCTTGATGTTTGGCAGGGCGCTCACCCTGGCCGTGGTGGCTGCCAGCAATTCGGCCTGGAAATTGAGGCCCTGCATCGCATCGACGATCGGCACGGATTCCGCTTTCGCGTTCACCGCCCGGGCGCCGTCGACGGCAGCGAAGATCAGCACACCCACCAGGCCGCCGACGCCCGCGGGATTGGACTGGGTGACCGTGACGCGGGGCGCGGACTGCATTGCGATGATGATGCCGTCGACCGTTCCGAGGGCCGCCTGTTCGGGCTTCGAGAGGAATTTCGGGCCGGGTGCGCAGGCACCGATCGACAGGGCCAGACCAATAAACAACAGCGACCGGAAACTCATGCCTGGACCACCCTGCGAGCACTTTTCATTGCTTTTGCAAGTATAGCCGTCTGCTGCGTTGCCGGGGAAGCCTAACAGGCGAACTGCCGCAAGTGATTCGCCCATTGATTGTTCGGAGCATCGTTGCTGGCCGTCTCTTGCGGCAATGGTCTGGATTGGCAGGGACGATTGCGCTGGCTAGTCTCCGCCCTTCACGGAAGGACACCTTCATGACCCGCTATACGCCCGACCTTCTCGCCGCCGACCTGGCCGATCTCACCGCCATCCGCCGCGACATCCATCGCCATCCCGAGACCGCGTTCGAGGAAGTCCGGACTGCGCAGATCGTGGCCGACAAGCTCACCGCCTGGGGCCTGAAGGTTCATCGTGGCCTGGCCACGACCGGCGTCGTCGGCACCCTGAAGGGCAATCGCCCGGGCCAGAAGACGATCGGCCTGCGCGCCGACATGGATGCGCTGCACCTGCAGGAAAAGAACGATTTCGACTACGCCTCCTCGATCCCCAATAAAATGCACGCCTGCGGCCATGACGGGCACACGACGATGCTTCTCGGCGCGGCCAAGCAGCTGGCGGCGGCGCCTGATTTTGCCGGCACCGTGCACTTCATCTTCCAGCCGGCCGAGGAAGGGCTGGGTGGCGCGCGCGTGATGATCGAGGAAGGCCTGTTCGAGAAGTTCCCCTGCGACGTGGTCTACGGCATGCACAACATGCCGGGCTTCCCGGTCGGCAACTTCGCCATCCGCACCGGCGCGATGCTGGCCTCGTCCGATAGCTGGGAAGTCGTGTTCAAGGGCACCGGCGGTCACGGCGCGATGCCCGATCGCGGCACCGATCCCACATTCGTCGCCGCGCAGTTCATCGTGGCGGTGCAGGGCATCGTCGGCCGCAACGTGCCGCCGAGCCAGGCCGCCGTGCTGAGCGTCGGTCATATCGCGGCCGGCACGCCGGGCTCGCCCAACGTCATCCCGTCGGAAGTGCTGATCCGCGGCACTGCGCGCAGCTTCTCGGCCGACGTGCGCAATCTTCTGGAGAAGCGGCTGGCCGAGGTCGCGACGGGCATTGCCCAGGCCGGCGGCTGCGAGGCCGTCTGCAAGTATCACCGCCGCTATCCGGCGCTGGTCAACGCCGCCGACCAGACCTCGATCGCGGTCGAGGCGGCGGCGATGACGGTGGGTCGTGAGCATGTCGAGGCGAACACGCTGCCGCTCGCCGGCGCGGAGGATTTCGCCTTCATGCTGGAGAAGAAGCCCGGGGCCTACATCATGATCGGCAACGGCGGCACGGGCGAGGGCGGCTGCCAGAACGTGCATTCGCCGCTCTACGACTTCAACGACCAGATCCTGACGACCGGTGCAGCCTACTGGCTGAACCTCGTCCAGCTCGAGCTGGGCGACGCGGCCTAAAAGATCGGATCAGCCGTGGTGGTCGAAGGACCACCCGGCGTCGATCTGATCCCAGGTCACGCCGTCCTGCAGATGGACGACCGCATGGGTGTCGGCGCCGAAATCGTAGACGGCGGCGCTCGCATGCATCGGTGCGGGCGCGTCGGCCATCGGCAGCATCAGCCCATCGGACAGGTCGCTGAGAACGACCAGCGAATCCTCGCTCGTGGAAGTCAGGAGATCGGCAACGGCCGAACCCGGGGCGCCATCGACAAATACCTCGCCAGGCTCGCCAAACAACCGGTCGAGCGAAGCGCCGTAGGAAACGGTCTCGGTGCCGGCTTCGGCCCAGCGCGAGACGGGCGTCGCGTAGATCGGCAGGTCATGGCGGTCGAACTCGACGAGGTCGGTGCCGACGACGAAAAGCGGGTCGGCCGAGCTGTCGGAAGGCTCCGAATGGCTCATGGAAAAGTCTTTCGTACTTAAGAATTCAAATAATGCGTCAAATGTAACGCACAAGACGTTGAGAATAAAGAGAGAACGTCCGTTACACGGAATTCTCTGGGCATTGCAAAGCCTTGGGTTAACGGCGCGAGTGGCCTAGGGTGCCGGCCGATTTCAATCTTTCGGGTTTGGGGGATGTCGATGAACGGAGCTGAAAGTCTGGTTCGCACCTTGGTGAAGGGCGGCGTCGAAGTCTGCTTCGCCAATCCGGGTACCTCGGAAATGCACTTCGTCGGCGCGCTGGACCGCGTCGAGGGCATGCGCTGCGTGCTGGGCCTGTTCGAAGGCGTCTGCAGCGGCGCAGCCGACGGCTACTACCGCATGACCGACAAGCCGGCCTCGACCCTGCTCCATCTTGGTCCCGGCCTCGCCAACGCGGCGGCCAACCTGCACAACGCCAAGAAGGCGGGCTCGGGCGTGGTCAACATCGTGGGCGAGCACGCGCTCTATCACATCAAGTACGACACGCCGCTGACCGCCGACATCGAAGGCATCGCGCGTCCGTTCTCGCATTGGGTGAAGACTTCGCCGACCTCCAAGACGGTGGCGGGCGACGGCGCGCTGGCCATCCAGGCCGCCAACGTGGCGCCGGGCCAGATCGCGACCCTGATCCTGCCGGCCGACACGGCCTGGGGTGAAGCCGAGGGCGTGGCCGACACGCCGGCGGCCCCGAAGCCGGACAAGCCCAGCAATGAGACGGTCGTTGCGGCCGCCAAGGCGCTGAAGAAGCCGAACGCGATGCTGTTCATCGGTGGCCGGGCGCTGCGCGCGCGCGGTCTCGAACTGGCCGGCAAGATCGCCGCCAAGACGGGCTGCAAGGTGCAGGGCGCCGGCGGCACGGCGCGTATCGAGCGCGGCGCAGGCCGCATTCCGGTGCTGCGTCTGCACTTCGTGATCGAGCAGGCGCAGGCCCAGCTCAAGGGCACGCAGCAGATGGTGTTGTGCGGCGCCAAGGCGCCGTTCGCCTTCTTCGCCTATCCGGGCAAGCCGTCGGTGCTGACGCCGGATGGCTGCGAGACGACCGTCCTGTGCCCCGTCGAAGGCGATATCCTGGGCTCGCTGGAAGCTCTGGCGATGGAACTCGACGCGATGAACGAGAAGGCCGCGGGCGTTGCCCAGCCGAGCCGTCCGGAGCGTCCGACCGGCAAGTTCACGCTCGATGGCCTCGGCCAGGCGCTCGGCGCGACGATGCCGGAAGGCGCCATCGTGGTCGATGAATCGGTGACGACGGGCCGCGGCTTCTTCCCGTTCAGCGCCGGCGCTCCGCCGCACGACTGGCTGAACAACATGGGCGGCTCGATCGGTTTCGGCGCGCCCGTCGCGGTCGGCGCAGCCGTCGCCTGCCCGGATCGCAAGGTCATCTGCATGATCGGCGACGGCTCGTCGATGTATACGATCCAGTCGCTCTGGACGATGGCGCGCGAGAATCTCGACGTCTGCGTGATGATCTTCTCGAACCGCTCCTACAACATCCTCTACAGCCAGCTAGCCGATGTCGGTGCGGCCAATCCCGGCCCGCGCGCGATCGACATGCTGACGCTGGACCGCCCGACCCTGCAGTTCACGGATCTGGCCAAGGGCATGGGCGTGGCGAGCGGCAAGGCGAACAACCTGGAAGAGCTGACTAAGCAGCTCACCTACGCCATGTCGCACAAGGGCCCGTACCTCATCGACGTGATCATGTAAGGCCGCTCAGGACTTATAAATCATGGAAGAAGCCCGCCGACGCACGCTGCATGGCCGTCGACGGGGCAAGAAACTGCGGATCGGGCAGCAGTCGCTGCTCGACACGCTGCTGCCTCGCCTCGCCGTCGCCCTGCCGGCCGAACCGATCGTCACCCCCGACAACGAGGTCGCCGAAAGCGCCGCGAAGATCGATCTCGCGCGAGCCTTCGGCGGCGCGTTGCCGGCTGACGGTGTCTGGCTCGAAGTCGGTTTCGGCGCGGGCGAGCATCTCGTCTGGCAGGCCGAGCAGCATCCGAATGTCGGACTGATCGGCTGCGAGCCCTATATCAACGGCGTCGCCAAGTGCCTGGCGCACATCGAACGGACGGGCGTGTCGAACGTCCGCCTGTTCACCGATGACGCCCGCTTCGTGATGCAGGCGCTGCCGCCGCGGTCACTGTCGCGCGCCTTCGTGCTGTTCCCCGATCCGTGGCCCAAGACGCGTCATCACAAGCGCCGCTTCGTGCAGCGCTCCAATCTCGACGTGCTGGCGCGCCTGATGAAGCCCGGCGCCGAGCTGCGCCTCGCCACCGACGATCCAAGCTATCTCCCCTGGATGGTCGAACATGCCTGCCGCCACGCCGACTTCGAATGGCTGGCCGAAAGCCCGGCCGACTGGCGCGGCCGGCCGGCCGACTGGCCCGGCACACGCTACGAGCAGAAAATGCTGGCCGGCCACAAACCGGTCTTCCTCCGCCTGCGCCGCCGGTAGGAAAGCGGTTTTCCTCCCCATTTGAATGGGGAGGAGGGCAGGAAGGGTGGTCACACTATATATAGGGGGCAGGTCAGGTCCCCCCATAGAGGGTGCTGGAATCCCTTGCCAGTGGGCAGGGGGAAGCCTATATCCGCGCCATCCTCATCGGGTTCACGGGATGAACCAAAGAAAAAGAGTGGGCCGCAAACCCGCTCTTTTCATTTGGCTCCTCCTTTACCGCCCAAAACCGTCGAGAAGCATCGCCCGCGTGACCGATCTGCTGCGTCGAATCGAAGACATCATCGCCCCGACGATCGTCGGCATGGGCTTCGAGGTGGTTCGTGTCGCGTTGAGCAAGGGCGGGACCCTTCAAATCATGATCGAACCGGCCGACGGCCGATCGCTGGACGTCGAGGATTGCGCGACCGTCTCGCGCGCCGTCTCGGCCGTGCTCGACGTCGAGGATCCGATTGCCGAGGCCTACACGCTGGAAGTGAGCTCGCCCGGCATCGACCGGCCGCTCACCCGACCCAAGGATTATGCGCGCTGGGCGGGCCACATCGCCCGCCTCGAGACGGCGCTGCCGGTCGAGGGACGTCGCCGCTTCAAGGGCACGCTGCTCGGGCTCGACGGCGACCTGGTCAGGCTGCGCCTCGACGATGGCAAGGAAGCCGCGGTGCCGCTCGAGGCCGTGACGCGCGCCAAACTGGAACTGACGGACCGTCTGATCGAAGAACACCGTCTGGCCGCCGAAGGCGCGGCCGGGCAGACCCACTGAACGGACTGGCAAGAGAAGAGGGAAGAGACATGGCGACGACAGCCGATATCCCGCGTCTTGAGATGCTGCAGGTGGCCGACATGGTCGCCCGCGAAAAGGGCATCGAGCGCGAGGAAGTGCTCGAGGCGATGGAGCAGGCCATCCAGAAGTCCGGCCGCGCCAAGTATGGCCTGGAGCACGACATCCGCGCCGAGATCGACCGCAAGACCGGCGAGATCAAGCTGCTGCGCTACATGCAGGTCTCCGACCTGATCGAGAACGAAAACACCCAGGTCTCGGTGGCCGACGCCCAGCGCCGCAATCCCGAAGCGCAGGTCGGCGACTTCCTGACCGACGAGCTGCCGCCGATCGACTTCGGCCGCGTCGCCGCCCAGACCGCCAAGCAGGTCATCACGCAGCGCATGCGTGAGAGCGAGCGCAAGCGCCAGTACGAAGAGTTCAAGGACCGCATCGGCGAGATCGTGTCGGGCGTGGTCAAGCGCGTCGACTACGGCAACATCACCGTCGACCTGCAGCGTGCCGAGGGCGTGATCCGCCGCGACGAGACGATCCCGCGCGAGAGCCTGCGCGTGAACGACCGCGTGCGCGCCTACATCTTCGACGTGCGCGAGGAGCCGCGCGGCCCGCAGATCTTCCTGTCGCGCAGCCATCCGCAGTTCATGGCCAAGCTGTTCACGCAGGAAGTGCCGGAAATCTACGACAACATCATCGAGATCAAGGCCGTGGCCCGCGACCCGGGCAGCCGCGCCAAGATCGCCGTGCTGAGCCACGACAGCTCGATCGACCCGATCGGCGCCTGCGTCGGCATGCGCGGCAGCCGCGTCCAGGCCGTCGTGCAGGAGCTGCAGGGCGAGAAGGTCGACATCATCCCGTGGTCGAACGACACGGCGAACTTCATCGTCAACGCGCTGGCGCCGGCCGAGGTCAGCAAGGTGCTGATGGACGAGGAGAAGAACAAGACCGAGGTGGTCGTTCCCGACGACCAGCTCAGCCTGGCGATCGGCCGCCGCGGCCAGAACGTGAAGCTCGCCTCCCAGCTCACCGGCTGGGAAATCGACATCATGACCGAGACCGAGGAGAGCGAGCGCCGCCAGAAGGACACGCGCGAGCGCACCGAGCTCTTCAAGGCCACGCTCGACGTCGATGATGTCATCGCCCACCTGCTGGTGGCCGAGGGCTATGCCACGGTCGAGGACGTCTCCGAGGCCGCAGTTGAGGACCTGGCCACCGTCGAGGGCTTCGACGAGGAGATCGCCACCGAGCTGCAGCGCCGCGGCCGCGAATATCTCGAGAAGCGCGACGCCGAACTGGCCGAACGCCTGGCGTCGCTGGGCGTCGCCGAGGACGTCGCCAACGCCGAGGGCCTGACCCTGGCGATGGTGGTCGCGCTGGGCGAGGCGGGCGTGAAGACGCTCGACGATCTGGCCGACCTCGCGTCGGACGAGCTGCGCGAGATCGTGGGCGAGAGCACCATGGATAACGACGCCGCCAACGCCATCATCATGAAGGCGCGCGAGCACTGGTTCGCCGACGAGGCCGCTCCGGCCGACGAAGCGGCCAAGGCCTAGCGGAGGAACAGCGCCTTTGGCCCTTGCCCTTACCATGACGGAACCCCATCTCTCGGCACCCCCCGCCGGCCCGATGCGCACCTGCATCGCGACCGGCGTGGAACGTGCGCCGGAGCAGATGATCCGGTTCGTCGTCGGGCCGGAAGGCGATGTCGTGCCGGATCTGGCGCGGCAGCTTCCGGGGCGGGGCATGTGGGTGCGGGCCGAGCGCGCCGCACTCGAAAAAGCCGTGGAGAAGAAGCTGTTCTCCAGGGCCGCGCGGGCGCCGGTCAAGGCGTCGGCGGAGCTGGTGGACCGGGTCGAGCACCTGTTGCTCGAGCGGACCCTCGCCGATATCGGCCGGGCACGTCGCGCAGGCCGTGCCGTTGCGGGCTATGTGAAGGTCGAGCAGATGATCGGCCGTCATCAGGTGGGATTGCTCGTCGTGGCCGATGAGGCCGATGGCGACGGACTGCAGAAGCTGCGTGCGACCGGCCTGCCGCTGGAGCGGCTGGGCACTGCGGCTGCACTGGGCGGAATTTTCGGCCGCGAACAGGCGGTCTACGTGGCGATTGCCCGCGATAATGCGGGTGGCGCTTTCATTGAACGAATTTCTGTCGGAGCGGCGCGTTGGCGCGGCTTCCGGCTGAACGGCGCCGGTTGACGGGCCGGAGCGGACCAAGGACAACAGCCGACATGACGGACCAGAACGAACAGAGCAAATCGACCAAGCAGCCGCTGACCCTCTCGACCAACCGCGCAAGCGCGGCGGCGAAGGCAGATGCGACGCAGGTGCGCCAGAAATTCTCGCACGGGCGTACGCGCGCGGTGACGGTCGAGGTCAAGAAGCCGGTGAAGAGAGCCACGACGGCTCCCGCGGCTACGGCCGCGCCTGCCCCGGTGGCTCCGACGCCGGCGCCCGAGCCGCCGAAGGCTGCACCCGCCGCTCCCGCGGCACCTTCCGGTCGCACCCTCAACTTGCGTAGCGGTGGTGGCGGCTCGCCCGCACCGTCGGTCAACCGCGCCCCGGCACCGACCCGCCAGCCCGGCGCCACCGGTGGTCGCGGCATCGTGCTGCGCACCCTGACCGAGGAAGAGAAGGAAGCGCGCGCCCGCGCCCTGGTCGACGCCAACCGCGACGCCGAAGTCGCGCGCAAGCGCGCCGCCGAGGAAGCCAGCCGCCGCGCCATCGAGGAAGAGGCCCGCAAGAAGTCCGACGAGGAGCATCGCAAGCGCCTCGCCGAGGAAGAGACGCGTAAGAAGGCCGAGGAAGAGGTCAAGCGCAAGGCCGACGCGCTGGTCCAGAAGCGTCTCGACCAGGCGTCCACCGCCGCGCCGGAGACCACGATCGCCCGCCAGGCGCAGGCGATCGAGGCCCGCCCGGCCCCCGCCGCGCCGGCTGCTCCGGCGGCTCCGGCTGCCCCGATCCGTCGTCCGGTCGGTCCGTCGACCAGCGAAGCGCTGCGTCGTCCGCCGCCGCGCCCGCCGCTGCTCGTCAAGCGCCCGCCGCAGACACCCGGCGCGCGTCGCGAGGCGCCCAAGCGCCGCAACGACAAGGTCGACGTCGGCCGCGCGGTCGAGGGCGAGAACGATTTCCGCAGCCGGTCGGTGGCGCAGCAGCGTCGCCGCCTGGAGCGCGAACGCCGCCAGCAGTTCGGCAGCGAGCCGCAGCAGAAGGTCTATCGCGAAGTCACGATTCCCGAATCGATCACGGTTCAGGAACTGGCCGCGCGCATGTCCGAGCGTGGCGCCGACGTCATCAAGACCCTGATGCGCATGGGCGTGATGGCGACCATCAACCAGGCGATCGATGCCGACACGGCCGAGCTGGTCGTGACCGAAATGGGTCACCGGTCCAAGCGCGTCACCGAGGGCGACGTCGAGACCGGTCTGGCCGACGTCGCCGATGCCGACGAGGCGCTGCTGCCGCGCCCGCCGGTCGTCACGATCATGGGCCATGTCGATCACGGCAAGACGTCGCTGCTCGACGCGCTGCGCGCCACCGACGTGGCGGCGCACGAAGCGGGTGGCATCACCCAGCATATCGGCGCCTACCAGGTGACCCTGCCGTCGCAGCAGAAGATCACCTTCCTCGACACGCCGGGCCACGAGGCGTTCACCGCCATGCGCGCCCGCGGCGCCAAGGTGACGGACATCGTCGTGCTGGTGGTGGCCGGCGACGACGGCGTCATGCCGCAGACCAAGGAAGCGATCGCGCACGCCAAGGCGGCGGGCGTTCCGATCATCGTGGCCGTCAACAAGATGGACAAGCCGGGGTCGGATGCGACCCGGGTGCAGAACGAACTGCTGCGCGAGGAGATCCAGGTCGAAGCGCTGGGCGGCGACGTCCAGTCGATCGAGGTCTCGGCGACCAAGCGGATGAACCTCGACAAGCTCGAGGAAGCCATCCTGCTGCAGGCCGAGGTGCTCGAGCTCAAGGCCAATCCCGACCGCGCCGCCGATGGCGTCGTGATCGAAGCCAAGCTCGATCCGGGCCGCGGCTCGGTCGCCACGGTGCTGGTCCAGCGCGGTACCCTCAAGGTCGGCGACATCCTCGTCGCCGGTTCGGTGTGGGGTCGCGTGCGTCGCCTCGTCGACGATCACGGCCAGGCGGTGGAGCATGCCGGTCCGGCCTTCCCGGTCGAGGTCCTGGGTCTCGCCGGCACGCCGCAGGCGGGTGACGAGTTCCACGTGGTCGACAGCGAAGCCCGTGCGCGCGAGATCTCCGACTTCCGTTCCCGTCGCGATCGCCAGCTCGAACTGGCGCGCGCCGCGGGCGGCCGCGGCACGCTCGAGGAGATGATCAAGGGCATCCGCGAGGGCACGGCGAAGGAGCTGCCGGTGCTGATCAAGGCGGACGTGCAGGGTTCGGCGGAAGCGCTGGCCGGCGCCCTGTCGCGCCTCGGCACCGAGAAGGTCATCACGCGCGTCGTCTACAGCGGCGTCGGCGGCATCAGCGAAGCCGACATGACGCTCGCCAAGGCGTCGGGTGCGCTGATCATCGGCTTCAACGTGCGTGCGAACCCGCAGGCCCGCGAGATCGCCAAGCGCGACAAGGTCGACATCCGCTACTACTCGATCATCTACAAGGTGACCGAGGACATGCAGGCGCTGATGGTCGGCCTGCTCGACCCGACCTACAAGGAGACGCTGGTCGGCAACGCGCAGATCCGCGAAGTCTTCAAGGTCACCAAGTCCGGCAACGTCGCGGGCTGCATGGTCACCGACGGCAAGGTCACGCGCGGCAACAAGGTTCGCCTGTTGCGCGACAACGTGGTGATCCACGAGGGCACGCTGAAGAGCCTGCGTCGCTTCAAGGACGAAGTGAAGGAAGTGCAGCACGGCTTCGAGTGCGGCATGGCCTTCGAGAACTACGAAGACATGAAGGTCGGCGACATCGTCGAATGCTTCGACGTCGAGCAGGTCCAGGCGACCTTGTAGCGATTGCCTCCCCCGTCAGCGGGGGAGGAGAGAGATAAGAGGAACGTCATGTCGCGGCGTCGTTCGTCCGACAAGGAACATCGTGCTCCGGGCCAGCGCCAGCTGCGCGTCGGCGAGGAGATCCGCCATCTGCTGGCCGACCTCCTCGAGCGCGGCAACATGCGCGATCCCGACCTGCGCGACGCCACGATCACCGTGACGTCGGTCGATGTCAGCCCCGACCTGCGCAACGCCACCGCCTTCGTCATGCCGCTGGGCGGCGGCGATCAGGACCGGCTGCTAAGTGCGCTGCGCCGGGCCGCGCCATGGTTCCGCGGCCGGGTGAGCGAGAAGGCGGGCCTGCGCACCGCGCCCGAGATTCGCTTCGAGATCGATCGCACCTTCGACGAGGCCGACAAGATCGGCGCGTTGCTGCGCCGGCCCGACGTCGCGCGCGACATCAAGGACGACGATTGAGGTAATACTCGTCGCGCGGAAAGAAATCCGTGTTGGGCGAGGCCGTCGGCACGATCTTGCCGTCGTTCAGCACCTCGACCTTCTTGTCCTCGAACCACTTCGCCAGTTCGGCCTTGTCGATTCGCGCCGCCGCGAGATGCGCGGCGACGCCGGGCTGCGCCAGCAACGAAGCGATCTTTTCCCGGCTGTAGGGAATCGGCCGGTCGCTGCCCAGCATCGCGGGATGGACCATGGTGACGTAGGGGAAGACCGAGCGGAACGTCGCGACCGATCGTTCGGTCGGCGCCCACTGCACGTAGATCCCGCCGGGCGTCAGCTTGGCCCGCACCTGCTCGAAGAATTCGCGGGAGTTCAGCAGCCCCGACAGGCCGGTCTTGGGCAGGATCGCGTCGGCCTCGATCACGTCGTAGCGCGCCGGGTCGAGCGCCAAGTCATGACGGCCGTCGGCCACCACGACGTCGAAACGCTTGCTCGACAGGAGTTCGTCGACGCCCGACTTGCCGCCGGCCTTCATGTAGGTCTTCAGCGTCTCGATCACGGGCGCCACGATCTCGATCACCTTCACCTTTTCCGTCGCGGGATTGAGGCCCGCCGCGTAGGGCGTGCCGCCGGTGCCCGAGCCGATCACCAGCACGCGTTTGGGCGCGTCATGCGTCAGCGGGCCGATGGCGCCGAGATAGGCGTGGACGGTGTCGAACGGCAGGCGGCTCTGCGAATGGCCCTGGATGTACAGGCGGCCATCATCCTTGCCCGACATCTTGAGCAGGCTGAGGCCGGTCTTGTCCTCGGCCACGATCGCCGTCTCGGTCGTGAGCCCGTGCAGCCGCCGCCAGAAGGCTTCGCCGCCAGGGAAGAACAGCAGGCCCGCCACCAGCACGGCGGCGGGCAGATACGCCCAGCGCGTCGCGCGCGGGCCGGCGAACTGCAGGATCGAGAAAGCGAGGCCGATCGCCACCAGCAGCTTCAGCGTGCCGGCCGTGCCGGCGAGGTCGAGCAGCAACAGGCCGGCCACCAGGCTTCCCATGCTGTTGCCGACGATGTTGGCGAGCTGCACGAGACCGACCCGGCTGCCCAGCCGATCGAGGTCGCGCTGCACGGCCTTCTGCACCACCGGAAACGAGAAGCCCATGATGAACGAGGCCGGCAGCACGACGACGCCGAGCAACAACAGGATCAGCGCGGGGTTGGCGGTGTTCGGTCCCATGACGTCGTGATCGACGAAGGTGGCGAGCAGCAGCCCCACGCCGATGCCGAGATAGACGAACCAGGCGCCGGCCAGCGCCAGTGCCGTGGCGATGCCCTGCATCAGGAAGAAGAAGCGCCGCGGGTCGGCGATGCGGTCGATGACACGCGCGCCGACCAGGAGGCCGGCCGCATCGCCCAGCAGGAACACCGTCAGCACCAGCGAGAAGCTGTAGCCGTTGGATTGCAGCAACACACCGATCAGCCGGTACCAGACGATCTGCAGCGCCACGATCAGGAAGCCGCTGATGAAGACCAGCAGGGACCAGCGCCACACGACGCCATCTGCCGTCTCGACCGTCACCGTCTTCTTCGCCGGGCTCGTCGCTTCCATGTCGAGGCCGCGCGCGAGCCAAAGACCGCACAGCGCGACGATGAGATTGAGCAGCGCGCCGAAATAGACCGCCTTGTCGAAGCCCACCGTGCCGATCAGGTACCAGCCGCCGAAGAAGGCGCCGACACCCGCGCCCAAGGTGTTGAGCCCGTACAGCCAGCCGATGAGCTGCGCCGAGCCCGCGATCTGGCTGACGATCGCCTTGGAGAGGAACGGCAGCGAGCAGCCCATCAGGAAGGTCGGCCAGAGCAGGCCCGCGAACACCACGGCGAAGATCACGCCGCGCGATGACGAAAGCGGCAGCATCCCGCGATAGATCACGTCGTAGTAGAGCCACGGGCTCAGCACCGCGAAGATCGCGATGCCGACCTCGCAGATCGCGAAGGCGATCAACGCGGCGCGGCGCGAGAGACGGTCGGCATAGAGACCGGCCGCGAGGCTGCCGATGCCGAGACCGAGCAGGAAGGCGCCGACGACCAGTGCGGCGGCGATCGTGTCGGCGCCGGCGAACAGGCCGAGCAGCCTGTGCCAGGCGGTCTGGTAGATGAGGGCCGCCGCTCCCGACAGGAAGAACAGTCCAAAAAGCGTCATCTGTCGGACGCGATCCGACTGCAGTCCTAGTGTCATGATTGCAGCCTGCCTGAAGCGATGGCTGGCGCGCAACGCCCCGGAGGCTTAAAGCCGTCCGCCATGGCGCGCAGGAAAAAAGGCGAGAAGGTCGATGGCTGGATCGTCCTCGACAAACCGGTCGGTCTCGGGTCGACGCCGGCCGTCGGCCGCGTGCGCCGCCTGTTCGGCGCCCAGAAGGCGGGACACGCCGGCACGCTCGATCCGCTGGCCAGCGGCATCCTGCCGATCGCGCTCGGCGAGGCCACCAAGACGGTGCCCTTCATCATGGACGCGGGGAAGGAATACCGCTTCACCCTGCGCTTCGGCGAAGCCCGTTCGACCGAGGATGCCGAGGGTGAGGTCACGGCCACCAGCGACGCCCGGCCGACGGATGCCGCCATCGCTGCTGCCCTGGGAGCCTTCCTGGGGGAGATCGACCAGACGCCGCCGGCCTTCTCGGCGCTGAAAATCGACGGCCAGCGGGCCTATGACCTGGCCCGTGCCGGCGAGACAGTGGAGCTGAAGTCGCGGCGGGTCCTGATCGAGGGGCTGGAGTTCCTCAACCGCCCCGACGCGGACCATGCAGATTTCGTGGTCCAGTGCGGCAAGGGCACCTATATCCGGTCCCTCGGCCGCGATCTGGCGCTCAGTCTTGGGACCGTCGGACACCTGTCGGCATTGCGTCGGACGGTCGTGGGACCCTTCCGCGAAGAGGGGTCCATTTCGCTTTCCAAACTGGAGGCCCTCGGGCATATTCCCGCGCTCTTCGGGGCCTTGGCTCCCGTTGCGACCGCGCTGGACGACATCCCGGCGCTGGCCATGACGGAGGCACAAGCGGACCGGTTGCGCCAAGGCCAGCCTGTTCTCTTGACCCGGGACGCACCTCCGTCAGGCGCACTTGTTCGCGCCGAAGTCGGCAGCAGGCTTGTGGCACTGGTCCGTTCGGACGGCGCCGCTCTCCAGCCGGTGCGCGTGTTCAACCTTTAGTTTCAGGAGATGACCGATGTCGATTACAGCCGACCGCAAGGCGGAGCTGATCAAGTCGTATAGCCAGGGTGAAGGCGACACAGGTTCGCCGGAAGTCCAGGTCGCGATCCTCAGCGAGCGTATTTCCAACCTCACCGAGCACTTCAAGGGCCACGCGAAGGACCACCATTCGCGCCGCGGTCTGCTGAAGATGGTCGGCCAGCGCCGCCGTCTGCTCGACTACCTCAAGTCGCGCGACGACAAGCGCTACGCCAAGTTGATCGAACGTCTGGGTCTGCGTCGTTGACCCTCCGGCCCCGTCCTTGTGACGGGGCCTTTTCGCGTCGCGTCGTTTGGTCCCCGTGAGTTCGGCCGTCTGACGCGACATCGCAGTAACCGGGAAGGCAGGGGCGAGAGCAAACGCCTGGCCCGGTCCTGTCGGCGCAAGGGCGCCGATGGGCGGTCGCAGCCAAACGGGGGCAGGCGACCGTGATGGAAAGGATGAATGAGATGTTTGAAGTTTTTCGCAAGGAACTCGACTGGGCCGGGCGCAAGCTCGTGCTCGAGACCGGAAAGATCGCGCGCCAGGCCGATGGCGCCGTCATGGCGAGCTACGGCGGCACCACGGTGCTGGCCGCCGTCGTGTTCGAGAAGAAGCCGAAGCCCGGCCTCGATTTCTTCCCGCTGACCGTGAACTACCAGGAGAAGGCTTTCGCCGCGGGCAAGATCCCCGGTGGCTTCTTCAAGCGTGAGGGCCGCCCGAGCGAGAAGGAGATCCTCACCTCGCGTCTGATCGATCGCCCGATCCGCCCGCTGTTCCACGAGAGCTATCGCAACGAGACGCTGGTCGTCGTCACGACGCTCGCGCACGATCTCGAGAACGATCCCGACATCCTGGCGATGGTCGCCACGTCGGCCGCGCTCACGATCTCGGGCGTGCCGTTCATGGGCCCGATCGGCGCCGCGCGCGTCGGCTACGCCGATGGCAAGTACATCGTGAACCCGACCAAGGTGCAGCTCGAGTCGAGCACGCTCGACCTCGTCGTCGCCGGCACCAAGGAAGGCGTGCTGATGGTCGAGTCGGAAGCCAAGGAGCTTTCCGAGGAAGTCATGCTGGGCGCCGTCATGGAAGCCCATCGCTCGTTCCAGCCGGTGATCGACGCGATCATCCAGCTCGCCGAGCATTGCGCCAAGGAGCCGCTGCCGCTCACCGATCCGTCGGAAGCGTCGAAGACCGTGGCCGCCAAGCTCAAGTCCGAGATGCACGGCAAGCTGGTCGAGGCCTTCGCCGAGACCCAGAAGCAGGCTCGCCAGGCCAAGATCGGCGCGGTGAAGACCGAAGCCAAGAAGCTGTTCGAAGGCGATGACGCCGCTCTGGCCGCGTTCGGCGAGCAGTTCGGCAACCTCGAGGCCGACGTCGTCCGCACCGCCATCCTCGACACCGGCAAGCGCATCGACGGCCGCGACACCAAGACCGTCCGTCCGATCGTCGCCGAAGTCGGCATCCTGCCGCGCGCCCACGGCTCCTCGCTGTTCACGCGCGGCGAGACCCAGGCGCTGGTCGTCGCCACGCTGGGCACCGGCCAGGACGAGCAGATCATCGACGCGCTCGAGGGCGAGTACCGCGAGCACTTCATGCTGCACTACAACTTCCCTCCGTACTCGGTCGGTGAAGTGCGCCGCATGGGCTCGCCCGGCCGCCGCGAAATCGGCCACGGCAAGCTCGCGTTCCGCGCGCTCCGCCCGATGCTGCCGTCGAAGGAGAAGTTCCCGTACACGATCCGCATCGTGTCGGAGATCACCGAGTCGAACGGCTCCTCGTCGATGGCCTCGGTCTGCGGCGGCTCGCTGTCGCTGATGGACGCCGGCGTTCCGATGGAGCGTCCGGTCGCGGGTATCGCCATGGGCCTGATCAAGGAAGGCGAGCGCTTCGCCGTCCTGTCGGACATCCTGGGCGACGAGGATCACCTCGGCGACATGGACTTCAAGGTGGCCGGCACCGAGAAGGGCATCACCTCGCTGCAGATGGACATCAAGATCACCTCGATCACCGAGGAGATCATGAAGGTCGCTCTGGGCCAGGCGAAGGACGGCCGTATCCACATCCTCGGCGAAATGGCCAAGGGTCTGGGCGGTGCGCGTGACGGCGTCGCGGCGACCGCGCCGCGCATCACGCAGTTCACCATCCCGAAGGACAAGATCCGCGAAGTCATCGGTACGGGCGGCAAGGTGATCCGCGAGATCACCGAGCAGACCGGCACCAAGATCGACATCGAGGACGACGGCACGATCAAGGTCGCGGCGGTCGACGCCACCGCCGGCCAGCGCGCCATCGACTGGATCAAGGGCATCGTGGCCGAGCCGGAAGTCGGCGTGATCTACACCGGCAAGGTCGTGAAGACCGTCGAGTTCGGCGCCTTCGTGAACTTCCTGGGTGCGCGCGATGGCCTCGTGCACATCTCGGAGCTGGCGCCGCGCCGCGTCGCCAAGGTGAACGACGTCGTGAAGGAAGGCGACCAGGTCAAGGTCAAGGTCCTGGGCGTCGACGACCGCGGCAAGGTCCGCCTCTCGATGAAGGCGGTCGACCAGGAGACGGGCGAGGACATCTCGAACAAGCCCGTCGAGGCCGCTCCGGCCGCCGGCGAGTAACGCCTCACCAATTCGATAACGGAAACGGCGGCCCACGGGCCGCCGTTTTTGTTTGGGGTTACGGACTGCGGGCCTCCAGGCCCGCCTCAGATTTGAGCGGGCCTGGAGGCCCGCGGTCCAGGGCATGAACACCCGTCCGTGCTACCGTGCGGCCCAACAATTGCTTGGGGGCACACCATGAAAATCACGCGACGTCTGCTGACGAACCTTTTGTGCACGGCGCCTCTGGCGGCTGCGGTCGAAGCCCAGGCCCAGGCGCCGACCCAGTCCCCGAACGACTGGCCGACGCGGCCGGTGCGGTTTCTCGTGCCCTGGCCGGCGGGTGGCCTGAACGACATCATCGCGCGCTCCTTCAACGACAAGGTCTCGATCGCGCTGGGCAAGCAGGTGATCACCGACTTCAAGGCGGGCGCGGCCGGCCGTATCGGCGTCACCGAGATCGCGAAGGCCAAGCCTGACGGTTACACGATCGGCATGGGCAACCTCGGCCCCCTCACCATCTTCCCCTCGCTGTACAAGCACATGCCCTACAGCGTGAAGGACGACCTGATCCCGATCACCATGTTCGCCGCCTCGCCGCTGGTGCTGGTGGTCTCGGGAGACTCGCCCATCAAGACCGTGAAGGACCTGATCGAGGCGGCGAAGGCCAAGCCTGGCGTCCTCAATTACGCCTCGGTCGGGCCGGGCAGTCCCGCGCACCTTACCTTCGAGATGCTGAAGAAGCGGACTGCCAGCGATCTCCTGCATGTTCCCTTCAAGGGCACCAACGAATCGCTGCCGGCGATGTTCGCGGGCGACATCCACGCGATGTTCGATACGCTGCCGCTCGCTCTGCCGCACATTCAGGCGGGCAAGTTGCGCGCGCTCGCGGTGACGACCTTGCAGCGCGTGCCGCAGCTTCCCGACGTGCCGACGCTGAAGGAGCTGTCGCTTGGCGATGACGAGGTGGTGACCTGGTACGCCGTGATCGCGCCCGCCGGTACGCCGCAGCCGATCGTCGACCGGCTCTACAAGGAATACACCGCCGCCGCCGGCACGCCCGAAGTGAAGAAGATGCTGACGGACAACGGCCTCATCTACCTGCCCAATACGATGGCGCAGTTCCAGACGCGCATCGCCGAGGAAACCGCGCGGTGGGCGCAGCTCATCAAGGAAAACAATCTCCAGCTCGACCAGTAGTCGAGGGATGATCGCGTTTTTGCCTGCGTAACTTTCGGCATGACAACGCTTTCGAATCTCTCCCGCCGCACCGTTCTCGTCGGTGCCGGCGTCGCCCTGATGCCACTCGCCCCGGCACGTGCCGCAGGCCTCGTGCCGACACCCGCGCAGACCGAGGGGCCGTTCTATCCGACGGGCTTTCCCGCCGACATGGACAACGACTTGGTGCAGGTGCGGGGGCAGGCGGCGCAGGCGATGGGGCAGGTGCTGCATCTGCAGGGAAAGGTGATCGACCTCGGCGGTGCGGTGCGCAGCGGCGCGATGATCGAGATCTGGCAGTGCGACGCGCAGGGCCTCTACGACCATCCGCGCCAGCCCGGCCGCGACCGGCGCGATGCGGCGTTCCAGGGCTATGGCCGCATGCTGGTCGATGCCGAGGGCCGCTACAGCTTCCGTACCCTGAAGCCCGTCGCCTATCCCGGCCGTACGCCGCACATCCATCTCAAGGTGGCGACTGGCGACGGGAGGATGCTCACCAGCCAGTTCTATGTCGCGGGCGATCCGCAGAACGAGCGCGATGGCGTGTTCAGGAGCGCCATCCGCGTTCCCGGGCAGCGCGAGCGGATCGAGATGAAACTGGAACCGGCGTCGGGGCTGGAGCCCAACGCCCTGGCGACCACGATGGATATCGTGATCGCCTGAAGCGGCGGGCTACTGCTCGCCGCTGGCGCTCGGCGCCGCGCTGCCGTCGTGCGGCAGGCCGATCGCGTGATAGCCGCTATCGACGAAGTGCACCGTGCCGGTAACGCCGGCGCTGAGATCCGACAGGTAGTAGAGCGCGGCACCGCCGACATCGGTCAGCTCGACGTTGCGCCGCAGCGGCGCCGCGTCGCGCGACACGCGATAGACGTAGCGCGCGCCGCCGATCACCGCGCCCGCGAGGGTGCGCATCGGGCCGGGCGAGATCGCGTTCACGCGCACGCCCTGCGGGCCGAGATCGGCCGCGAGATAGCGCACGCTCGCCTCGAGCGCGGCCTTCGCCACGCCCATGACGTTGTAGGACGGCATCACCCGCGTCGAGCCTTCGTAGGTCAGCGTGATCATGCTGCCGCCGTTGGTCATCAGCGGCAGCGCGCGTCGCGCGATCTCGGTGAAGGAGTAGCAGGAGATGGTGAGGCTGCGCTGGAAGTTGGCCTTGCTGGTGTCGACGTAGCGGCCCTTCAGCTCCTCCTTGTCGGAGAAGGCGATGGCATGGACCACGAAGTCGAGGCTGCCCCATTCCGTCTTCAGCGTCTCGAACAGCCGGTCGAGGCTCGCCTCGTCCTCGACATCGGCCTCGACGATCACCTTGGAGCCCAGCTTCTGCACCATCGGCAGCACGCGCTTGCCGAACGCCGCGCCCTGGTAGGTGAAGGCCATCTCGGCGCCGGCGGCATGCAGCGCCTGCGTGATGCCCCACGCGATCGAGTGATTGTTGGCGACGCCCATGACCAGGCCGCGCTTGCCGGCCATCAGCTTGGGAACGTCAGGCAGCGACCTGGCGGCGGGATCGTTCGACATGGCGGCTCCGCCTCAGCGATCGTAGCGGGAGAACAGGAGGCAGGCGTTGGTGCCGCCGAAGCCGAAGCTGTTCGACATCACGGTCTGCAGGCCCGCCTTGTCGATGCGCTGGCGCGCGATCGGATAGCCCTCGGCGCCGGGATCTAGGTTCTCGATGTTGGCCGAGGCGGCGATGAAGTCTTCCTTCATCATCAGCAGCGAATAGATCGCCTCGTGCGCGCCGGTCGCGCCCTGGCTGTGGCCGGTCAGCGACTTGGTCGAGCTGACGGTCGGCAGCCTGTCGGGCTGCGTCTCGCCGAACACGGCGCGGATCGCATCGAGTTCGGTGATGTCGCCCACCGGCGTCGAGGTGCCGTGCGTGTTGATGTAGTCGACCGGCAGGTTGCGCATCGACCCGCCGGGGAAGCCGGCGATCGCCAGCTTCATGCAGCGCAGCGCGCCTTCGCCTGAGGGCGCCACCATGTCGGCGCCGTCGGAGGTGGCGCCGTAGCCGGTCACTTCGGCGTAGATCTTGGCGCCGCGCGCCTTGGCGGTCTCGAGTTCCTCGAGCACCACGATGCCGCCGCCGCCGGCGATCACGAAGCCGTCGCGGTCCTTGTCGTAGGTGCGGCTCGCGCGCTGCGGCGTGTCGTTGTACTTCGACGACATCGCGCCCATGGCGTCGAACAGGACCGACAGGGTCCAGTCGAGTTCCTCGCCGCCGCCCGCGAACATGCGGTCGGCCTTGCCGAGCTGGATGGTCTCGACGGCGTTGCCGATGCAGTGCGCCGAGGTCGAGCAGGCCGAGCTGATCGAGTAGCTCGGGCCCTTGAGCTTGAAGGCGGTTGCGAGATTGGCCGAGACGGTGCTCGACATGGCGCGCGGCACCTGGAACGGGCCGACGCGCTTGGGGCCCTTTTCCTTGGCGACCATGGCGGACTGCACGATGGCGCCGGTCGTCGGGCCGCCGGAGCCGGCGACCAGGCCGGTGCGCTCGTTCGAGATCTCGGCCTCGCTGAGGCCGGCGTCGGCGATCGCTTCCTTCATCGCGAGATAGGCATAGGCGCCGCCATTGCCCATGAAGCGCATGAGGCGGCGGTCGACCAGCTCCTCGACATTGAGCTTGAGCGTGCCGGCGACCTGGCTGCGGAAGCCCAGCTCCTTGTACTGCGGCACGAACTCGATGCCCGAGGTGCCTTCCTTCAGCGACTTCGTGACCTCGGCGGCGTTGTTGCCGATCGGGGAGACGATCCCAAGACCCGTGACGACGACGCGCTTCATCAGACTGCCGCCGCCGGAGCCGCGGCGTCCTTGATCAGGCCGACCTTCATGTCGATCGCCTCGTAAACCGGGTTGCCGTCCGCCGTCACGAAACCGTCGCCGACGCCCATGACGAGGCGGCGCAGGATCAGGCGCTTGGGGTGGACGTGATAGGTGAGTTTCTTGACGCTCGGCACGATCATGCCGGTGAGCTTGACCTCGCCGACGCCGATCGCCCGGCCGCGGCCCGGGGCCTTCATCCAGCCCAGGAAGAAGCCCAGCATCTGCCACAGCGCGTCGAGGCCCAGGCACCCCGGCATCACCGGGTCACCCTGGAAATGGCAGGCGAAGAACCAGAGGTCGGGCTTCACGTCCAGCTCGGCGATGATCTCGCCCTTGCCGTACTTGCCCCCCGTGGAGTCGATTTTGACGATACGGTCGAACATCAGCATGGGCGGCAGCGGTAGCTGGGCGTTCCCGGGACCGAAAAGGTTACCCTTGGCGCATTCGATCAGGTCTTCGTAGGTATAATTGTTCTTCTGCTCTAGCTCGCTCACATTCACCGTCCCACAGGCCGCCCCGGACAGGGCTTCTCGGCCAGAATAAGGATGCCGGACGCCCGGCGCAAACCAGAGGGCCCGGCGGTTCAGGCCCTTTTCTTGTCTTTTTCGCCTGCTTACATAAGACTGCAACCATGTCAGGCAATAGCCCCGATTTTACTGTCAGTCTCCGTGAGGCCGGCTTGCGCCCGACGCGCCAGCGCGTGGCCCTCGCGCGGGTGCTGTTCGAGGGTGGTCACCGCCATGTCACGGCGGAAAGTCTGCATGCCGAAGTGAAGGCGACCCGCATGCCGGTATCGCTGGCCACGGTCTACAACACGCTGAACCAGTTCCGCGATGCCGGTCTCCTGCACGAGGTCGTGGTGGCGCCGGGCCGCTCCTACTTCGACACCAATACCGGCGAGCACCATCATTTCTTCGTCGAGAACGATGGCGAGCTGCACGATTTTCCGTCCGACACCGTGACCATCGCGGGCCTGCCGGCGCCGCCCAAGGGCACCAAGCTTTCGCGGGTCGATGTGATCGTTCGCGTCCGCCGCTAGGCAGTCGCTACTGCGAAGCGTTTGCAGTTCTTTAGAATGTTTCTAAGCTGCTTGACGTTATTGCACGCCACCTCCTAAATCCCGGGGCGAGATCGGCGGATGGGCCGATCGAAAAGGGAGAAGGACCATGGCGAATCTCAAGGGATCCAAGACCGAAGACAATCTGAAGGCGGCTTTCGCCGGCGAGAGCCAGGCCAATCGCCGTTACCTGTATTTCGCCCAGAAGGCCGACGTCGAAGGCTACAACGACGTCGCCGTCGTGTTCCGCTCGACCGCCGAGGGCGAGACCGGCCATGCGCACGGCCATCTCGAATTCCTCGAAGTGAGCGGCGACCCGGCCACCGGCCTGCCGATCGGCCCGACCGACAGCAACCTCAAGGCCGCGATCGCCGGCGAGACGCACGAGTACACCGACATGTACCCGGGCATGGCGCGTACCGCGCGCGAGGAAGGCTTCGCCGAGGTCGCCGACTGGTTCGAGACGCTGGCCAAGGCCGAGAAGAGCCATGCCGGCCGTTTCCAGAAGGCCCTCGACACGATGGGCTGAGCCCATTGGGCTTTGCGAAGGGGACCCCACGCGGGTCCCCTTTTTCGTAACTGCATTCTTCCACTTCTTGCCAGCAGAGCAGACGCCATGCGCGAAGGCAGCCTCGAAGCCCCGATCCGTCACGACCTCGACTGGCAGAATCCCTGGTTCTGGGACGAGAAGGCCCTCGAGAAGGAAATGGAGCGCGTCTTCGACATCTGTCACGGCTGTCGCCGCTGCTTCAATCTCTGCGATTCGTTCCCGCGTTTGTTCGACCTGATCGACAACGGCCCGACCGGCGAACTCGACGGCGTGAAGAAGGAAGACTACGCGCAGGTCGAAGAGGCCTGCACGCTGTGCGACATGTGCTTCATGACCAAGTGCCCCTACGTGCCGCCGCACGAATGGGCGCTGGATTTCCCGCACCTGATGCTGCGCCATCGCGCGGTGCAGGCGCGCAAGAAGGGCGTGAACTTCGTCGACAAGCAGCTCGCCGACACCGATCGCAGCGGCCGCATCGGCAATTTCCTCGCCTCGGTCGTCAACTGGGCGAGCGACGAGCACAATGCCACGACGCGCCACAGCATGGAGCGCTGGACCGGCATCCATCACGGCGCCCGCCTGCCGCACTATGCCAGCGAGACCTTCGAGATCCGCGCGCGCCGTGAAGGCGTGGAGCTGAACGAGGCCGCGCCGGCCTTCGGCAAGCGCAAGGCCGTGCTCTATGCGACCTGCTTCGTGAACTTCAACAATACCGACATCGGCGCCGCCGCGCGTGCCGTGCTGGCGAAGAACGGTGTCGAGACCGAGGTCGTGCATCCGGCCTGCTGCGGCATGCCGAAGCTCGAGCTGGGCGACATCGAATCGGTCGCCAACGCGGCGAAGGAAGTCTCCGCGGCGCTGCTGCCGTGGGTCGACAAGGGCTACGACATCATCGCGCTGACGCCGTCCTGTGCGCTGATGCTGAAGTTCGAATGGAAGCTGATCTGCCCGAAGGACCCGGGGATCGAGCGCCTGTCGAACGCCACCTTCGATCTCTCCGAATACGTCGTCGACATCGCCAAGAAGCACGGTCTCGCGCCGGGCCTGGAGCCGCTGGAAGGCGGCGTCAGCGTCCACCTCGCCTGCCATGCGCGAGCGCAGAACATGGGCGCCAAGGCCGCCGAAATGCTGCGTCTGGTGCCGCAGACCAAGGTCGCGGTGATCGAGCGTTGCAGCGGCCATGGCGGCATCTGGGGCGCCCGCACCGAGAACTTCGAGACGGCGGTGAAGGTCGGCAAGCCCGCCGCGCAGGCCGCGCTCAAGAACGACACCAGCTTCGTCGCGTCCGAATGCCCGCTGGCGGCCGATCACCTGATGCAGGTAATGGAGATGACCGCGGGCGACACGGCGCCGAAGCCGTCGCGCGCCAGCCATCCGATCGAGCTTCTGGCGCAGGCCTATGGGCTCGTGAACAAGGAACAGTGATGCCACGCAAGATCGACGCCTCCGACATCATCCCGCTCGCCGACTACGCGAAGCTGCGGGCCGAGCGGCGCCGTCAGATCTCCGAGGTGAAGAAGAACCGCCGGCTCGAGGTCGGGCCTTTCGCGACCTTCTATTTCGAGTCTTTCGACACGATGCTGCACCAAGTGCTCGAGATGCTCTTCATCGAGAAGGGCGGCGCCGAGCAGCTCCCCGACGAGCTCGCGGCCTACAATCCGCTGATCCCCACCGGTGCTGAGCTGGTGGCGACCGTGATGTTCGAGATCGACGATCCGCTGCGGCGCGCGCGTGTGCTGGGCATGCTGGGCGGCGTCGAGCACAAGGCCTTCATCCGCGTCGGCGGCGAGATCATCCGCGGCGTGCCGGAAGACGACCAGGAACGTTCGCGCGACGACGGCAAGGCCTCGTCGGTGCAGTTCATCCGCTTTCCGTTTACCGCGGCACAGGTCGCGGCATTCAAGAGCGGCACCGGTGATGTCGTGGTGGGCTTCGATCACGCGAACTACGGCCACATGGCCGTCATGTCCGCGAACGTGCGCCAGGCCTTGTCGGGCGACTTCGCCTGATCTTCCGCTGGCGCCGCCGGCTCAGTAATTCATGTTCAGGACCAGCACGACCGGATCGCCGCGCATGCCGTCGGGCACCGGCGGCAGGGGCATGGCGCGCCGGATGGCCGCCATCTCGGCATTGTCGAGCAGCGGCCAGCCGCTTGAATTCTCGATCCTGAGATCGACGAGCTGGCCCGCCCGGTTGATCGTCACGCGGGTGGCGACGCGGCCATGCTGCCGGCCCGCGCGGGCCGCCGCCGGATAGTCGCGATAGGGTTCGATGTGCCGGTACACGCGCGACAGGTAGTCGTTGCGCTCGCCGCCATAGGCCATCGTCGATTCGAACGAACTGCCCGACGGTCCGCCGAGGCTCGACGTCTGCGGCGGATATTCCTCCAGCCGTTTCCCCGGCGGTGGCGCGGTGCGCGGTGTCTGCGGCCGGGCCGCCGGACGATAGGCCGGCCGCACGGGCTTGGGCGGCGTCTCGAGCGACGGCTCCACCGTCACCTGCGGCTTCCACGACGAAGCATCGGTCTGCCAGGCGCTTTCGGTTTCGGCTTCGCTGGGTGTCGTGGGCGCTGGTGTCGGGGCCGGCATCGCGGTGTCGACCGGTGCCGGAGGCGGAGCCTCGGCCACTGCCGGCTTGGGGGCGGGTGAGGGAGTGGTCGCAGGAGCAGGCGCGGGTGTCGGCGGCGGAGGCGGTGTCGGTTCGGCGGCCGCGGGTGGCGGCGAGGGCGCAGTCGGAGGCGCGGGTGCCGGCGTTGGCGGTGAAGGGGCGAGGGCCGCCTGCTGTGTCGGTTCCTTCGGCGGTGGCGTGTCGGCCGGCGCGGTGTCGCTCGCCTTCGACTCCGCCTGCGCAGGCTCGGCCGGCGCAGCGGCGGCGGGAGGCGCGGGGCTGGCCGCGGCCGAGGCGCTGCCGGCCGACAGCGGCTCCGGCTCGACCGACACCATGATCGGCGTCTCGGAATGGTCGAGAGGGCGCAAGGGCGAGATCCACCACAGCGCCGCCGCGACCAGCACATGCAGGCCGATCGCCAGGGCAAGGGCTGCCGGCGACATGCGCCCGGAGTGCGACCGGATGAAACTGTCGTGGGTCACGGCGCCCAAGTTTTACGTCCGGGCGGCGGCCTCGGCCAGCCCGGCGAGCTTTCAGCGCGGCGTGGTGTACTTGAATCCGAAGGGCAGCTGGAAGGTGTGGCGGTCGCCGGGCAGATCGGCAGGTATCGGCGGATAGGGGCTGGCGCGCCGGACCGAATCCAACACGCCGGCATCGAGCGAGGAAAGACCGCTCGATTTTTCCAGGGCGGCGTCGATCAGGCGCCCGTCGCGCGAGATCGTCAGGCGCACCAGCACCGTGCCCTCCTCGCGGAAAGCGCCGGTGCTTTTCGGAATGTATGGAAACTGCGCGATGCGCTGCACCAGCCGCTGGCGATAGTCGTCCTGCGCGCGCCTCTGGCCGTAATTGTCGGCGGGATTGCGGAGGCCGGGCGAAGGCTGCGACGCCGCGGCCTGCGATTCGGACGCTTGCGGCGCGGGGGCAGCCAGCGGCGACGGCCGCGTGGGTTGCTGCGGCTGGGCCGGTGGCGGGCGCTGAGCCGGCGGCGGTGGCGCCGGACGAGCAGCCTGCTGCGGCGGTGGCGGGCGTGGCACCGGCACGGGCTTGGGAACGTCGCGCTCGGTGACGGGAGGCGGCGGCGCTTCGAGCGGCGGCAGGGCCTGCTCCAGCGAAGGCGGTGGCGGGGGTGGAGGTTCCGGCTTGGTCACGGCCTGCTGCGGGGGCGGCGGCTCCTGCGGCTTCGGCTCGGGCTGGGCCATCGCCTGCTGCTGCGGCGGCGGTTCGGACTCCGCCTTCTTCGCTTCCTGCGGCTTGGGTTCTTCCGGCTTGGTCTCCGATGTAGGGGCGTTTTCGCGCACCGTGTCGGTCGTCTTCATCTCCGGCGTGGGCGGGGCGGGCTTTTCCGCGCCGGCGACGTCGCGGGGATTGGTGCTGCGCTCGGTGGGCAGCGGCGGCAGGCCGAGGCGGATCGGCGGTGTCGGCGCAGGGGCCTGGACCACGGGCGCAGGCGTGGGCGGCGGCGGCGGTGCGCTCGCGGCGGCCGGCGGGGGTGATGGGGCGGTTTCCGGTGCGGGCGTCGGTGGCGGCGGCGAGGCTTCGGTGGCCGGAGGCGCTGGCTCGGGCGCATCCATCGTGATCTCGATGGCTTCCTCGGGCCGCTCCAGCGCGCGCAGCGGCGAAACCCAGAACAGCAGGGCCGCGACGGCGACATGCAGCAGCGTCGTCAGCGCCAGTGCTGTCGGCGGCATGTGCGAAAAGCGCGTGTAGGTGAGACTGACGTCGTGGGCCACTGTGACCCCGTTCTACGGAACGGCCCCGCCGGCCGCTAGTTTATCGGCTCGGATTTATAGACGCCCCATATGCCGCTCCGCTGGAGCCAGCCGCTGATGCCGGAAACCTTCACCCGGCACCAGTCGCCATCACAGGAGCGGATCTCGCCCATGACCTCGGGCTCGAGCTTGGCCATGACGTCGGCCGAGGTGGCTGGCGTCTTGTAGAGGCTGGCGGTCTTTGCGGAGATGATGAAGCTGCGCTTGCCGGTCAGCAGGCTCTGGTGCACCCAGCCGCTGGCGCCCTGCCAGTCGCGGATTTTGCGCCAGTTCTCGTACTCGGCGACGATCTCGACCGGCATGGACTTGCGCTTGAACATCCAGTCGATCGGATAGCGCGAGCCGGGACCGGTGCGGACGTTGACCTCGTCGGAGCGCAGCGATGCGAAACGGGGGATCGGCAGGCCGGAGCCCTTGCGCTGGGCGCTGGTGGTCGGTTTGTCGGCGGCGACGGCTGCCTTGCCGCCGGCCTGGGGCAGTGAAAATGCCGCCAAAGCAACGAACAAGCCGCAAAGCAGGACCGACGATCGAATTCCCATCGGCGCTTATATACCTGAAATCTTCATAATGATCGACAAGTACTTGAAAAAGCGCGACTTTCTCCTAACCGTATTGCCGGGGCCGCTTGCTGGACAAAACGCGCGCGGACTTGGTAATCGGGCTTGGTCCCTGTCTCGAGCGAACGCCGGTCCCCTTTTCGCATGCCGTCCAGTCCCAAGAAGAAGCCTCTGGTGATCGTCACCCGAAAGCTGCCCGACGCGATCGAGACGCGTCTGATGGAGCTGTTCGACACGCGCCTCAACGCCGACGACAAGCCGATGACCGCCGCGCAGCTCGTCGAGGCCGCGAACACGGCCGACGTGCTGGTGCCGACCGTCACCGATCGCATCGACAGCCGCCTGCTCTCGCAGACGGGTCCGCAGCTGAAGCTGATCGCCTCGTTCGGCACCGGCGTCGACCACATCGATCTCGATGCCGCCCGCCAGCGCGGCATCACCGTCACCAACACGCCGGGCGTGCTGACCGAGGACACCGCCGACATGGCCATGGCGCTGGTGCTGGCCACCGCGCGGCGCATGGGTGAAGGCGAGCGGCTGGTGCGTGGCGGCAAGTGGTCCGGCTGGAGCCCGACCTCGATGCTGGGCGCGCGTCTCGGCGGCAAGCGCATGGGCATCGTCGGCATGGGCCGCATCGGCCAGGCGCTGGCGCGGCGCGCGCGCGGCTTCGGCCTCGCCATCCACTATCACAATCGCAAGCGCGTCCATGGCGACATCGAGCGCGAGCTCGAGGCGACCTACTGGGAGAGCCTCGACCAGATGCTGGCGCGCATGGACATCGTGTCGGTCAATTGCCCGCATACACCGGCGACGTTCCATCTCCTGTCGGCGCGCCGTCTCAAGCTGATGAAGCCGACGTCGATCCTCGTGAACACCGCGCGCGGCGAGGTGATCGACGAGAGCGCGATGGTGCGCATGCTGAAGGCGGGCGAGATGGCCAGCGCCGGCCTCGACGTCTACGAGAACGAGCCGCAGGTGAACCCGAAGCTGCTCGAACTCGACCGCGTCGTGCTGTTGCCGCACATGGGCTCGGCCACGCTCGAGGGCCGCATCGAGATGGGCGAGAAGGTCCTGATCAACATCAAGACCTTCACCGACGGCCACAAGCCGCCGGACCGCGTGCTGGCCACCATGTTCTAAAAGCAGCTCCGTCGTCTCGACCGAAGCACCGAAGGTGCGGAGCGGAGAGACCTTGCTGAAACGACAAGCCCATGCAGAATAATCTCGCATGGCGCGCCAGCCAGTCGTCTACATCCTCGCCAGCCCGAATCATCGTGCGCTCTATGTCGGGGTCACCACCGATATGGGCCGCCGGCTCGACGAGCATTGCCAGGGATTGTCGGCGCATACGTCTCACTACAACATCACCAAGCTCGTCTATCTCGAATCGCATGAGACAGCATCTTTGGCGATCGAGCGCGAGAAGCAGATCAAGCGGTGGCGTCGCGAAAAGAAGATTGCCCTGATCGAAAGCGCCAACCCCGAATGGTTGGATTTATCGAATGAGATTCTTTAATACCCGTCGTCTCGACCGAAGCCTCGCGTAAGCGAGGCGTAGCGGAGAGACCTTCCATCCACGATTAGCTGGCTATTTGTAGAGAGAAGGTCTCTCCGCTACGCGCCTTCGGCGCTTCGGTCGAGACGACGGAACTTCTTCTAGTAACGGATTGATCTCACTTTAAAGATCCCCCTCGACCATTTCCCGTGCTCGATTGTCGATCAGCACGTCGCGTGTCGCGCGGCCGACCTGGGCGCCGATCAGGATGGTGAGCGAGGTCCAGTACATCCACACCATGATGGCGGCGAAGCCCGCGGTGGCGCCGAACGCCGAGGTGAGCTGCGTCACCTCGAAGTAGAACACCAGCGCGCGGTTGCCGGCCGCGAACAGCAGCGCATTCACGGCGCCGCCGATCAGCGCGTAGCGCCACGGCACGCCGCCCGTCGGCAGCCATTTGTAGATCAGGGTGAAGAAGCCCGAGAGCAGGCCGTAATGTACCGAGGTCGAGATCGCCGGGCCGATCCAGACACCGAGGACGGGAAAGGCTTCGAGCACGCCCGCATAGGCCGAGATCAGCACGCTGGCCAGGATGACGACGATCAGCAGCACGCCCAGCACGATCATCAGCAGGATCGCGAGCATCCGCGACTTCAGGCTGGCCAGCACCGGATGAACGGTCGGGCTCTTATGATCCCGCCAGATCGCGTCGATGCCGTCGTCCAGTTCGACGAAGACGCGCGTGCCCGTATAGAGCAGCACCGCGGCGCCCGCGATGGCCGCGATACCGCCGCCGCGGAACAGGTCCTCCGAGGCGAAGCGGCGGATGGTGCGCAACTGGTCCTGCGCCACCAGCGTGCCCAGCGCGTCGAAGATCGCTTCCTGCGCCATCATCCGGCCGACGAACGGCTCGGCGATGGCGATGGTGAAGATCATGATCGGGCCCAGCGCGAACATCGTATAGAACGCCATCGCCGCGGCTGACGTGGAGAGCCGGTTCGCGAAGTAGCCGTAACCGGCCTCGAAGGCGATACGCCAGAGCGTGGTGATCATGTTCAACGCAGGTGAGCGATGGCGTTGGCATAATACGCGAGAATCGGCCGCTCGGATGCCACGACCGAAAAAAGCCCATCGCTGCTTTCCTCGACGAGATGGCGCAGCGACAGCATGCGCAGGCCGACATGGAAGGCGTAATCACGATCGCCGCGCGGCAAATAGAGCTTGGCGCCGCGACCCTCGAGATGCGCGATCAGTGCGGAGGCCCGGACCTTGAGCTCCAGCTCGTCGAGCGGTCCCTCGGCGTCGAGCAGGACGGTCGCCATCAGCGAGACCGGCAGGACGGGCACGAGGGGGGCGATCTCGCCCATCACATCGTTCGCCAGCCGACCGATCACCTCGAAGCGCTGGTCCTTGTCGAGCGTGCGGAGATCGCCGCCGCCCGGTCCGCCGTTCCTGGCCAGCCAGTCGCGCGCCGAGATCAGGCCGCCGAAATTCACGCAGGCATAACCGAAGCGGAACCATTGTCCGCGCAACATCAGCCCGATCTGACTCGCCCAGAAGGAAAGCGCGGTGCGGGCGGCGAACCAGACGCTGCGCCGTCCGGCCTCGCGGTCGAGCGAGCGCAGCAGGGTGCGGTCCTCCAGCACGCGATCGTAGTTCAGCGCCACCGGCACGAAGACGATGTCGTGCGCGGCCGTGGGATCGAACGATTTCAGCATGTAGTCGAACAGGCCGAGCTTGGGCTCGCGCAGCCGGCCGTCGCGCGACAGCCCGCCTTCGGGATACATCGCTTGCGCCACGCCCGCCTCGGTCGCCATGTGGACGTAGCGTTCGAGGACGCGGCGGTAGATCGGGCTGTCTGAGTTGCGCCGCACGAAATAGGCGCCCATCGACCGGATGAGCTGCTGCAGCGGCCAGATCCGTGCCCATTCACCGACGGCGTAGGACAATGCCGTGCGTTCGGCGGCGAGGAAGGCCACCAGCACGTAATCCATGTTGCTGCGGTGGTTCATCACGAACACCACCGTGGTGTCGGGCGACACGCCGGCTAGCGTCCGTTCGTCGGCGTAGCCCAGGCGCACGCGGTAGAGGAAACGCGCGACGGCGCGGGCGATCGAATAGCCGACACGGAAATAGATGTAGGCGTTGAAGGTCGGCACGATCTCGCGCGCGTAGCGATGGACCTCGGTCATCGCGACCTCGCGCGGTACGTTGTGGGTGCGCGCATGCTCGTTGGCGGCGGCGACCACCTGCGGGTCGTAGATCAGCCGGTCGATCAGGACCTGCCGCTTGGTGAGCTGGAATGGCTTGATCTCGACGGAGAGGCCGCGATTGACCCTGTCGATCAGCCGGTTGAGCCGGCGCCGCAGGAACCAGCGGCCGCTCGGGATCAGCAGCCGGTCGAGCAGCGACCACAGCGCGAAGGCCGCGATCGCGACGAACAGCCAGAGCGGAACGGTGACCGGCTCGCCCATGACCGTTCCTGCAGGCCTTCCGTCAGTACTGCTTGAGGCCGAGGCCCGCGATCGCGAGCATGATCGAGGCGACGCCCAGCGTCGCGGTGGTGGCCATTGCCCCCAACATGCGGCCCTTCGGAACCAGGCCCAGCATGCCGCCGGCGTGCAGGAGGCGGCCGACCAGCAACACCACCGACAGGATCGCCACGGTACGGAAGCCGTAGAAGTCGCTGGCCATGTAGATCATCAGCAGGGTGATCGGCGCGAACTCCACCAGGTTGCCGTGCGCGCGCACCGCCGACTGCAGTTCGGCATCGCCGCCATCACCCAGGCTGATCCGCTTGCGGCCGCGCAACAGTCCGATGTTTGCCGTGAGCGCGACGGCCAGAAGGCCGAGCAGCCCGGCACACACGTAGAATACGGGCATCGACGACCTCTCCCTGCGCTGTGGCCGTTACGCTTCGGCCTCTCGATTTGCCGGTATTGTATGGCCATATTGGCAGAGGACCAGCACGCGAAAGCAAGAGGAGCCGCGCCATGTGGCGAATTCTGCGCAAGAAGACCGAGTTGCCGACCGCCGACCGGGCCCTGCCGGGCCGCCCGTCGCCGGACTTCGAGATTCCCGTGATGCATTACGTCAACGGCACCCTCATCCAGCCGCCATTCCCGGCCGGCCTCGAACAGGCGATGTTCGGCCTCGGCTGCTTCTGGGGCGCCGAGCGCGTGTTCTGGGAAGCGCCGGGCATCTACGCCACCGCGGTCGGCTATGCGGCGGGCCTGACGCCCAACCCGACCTACGAGGAGGTCTGCTCGGGCTACACCGGCCACAACGAGGTGGTGTCGGTCTGGTTCGATCCGGCGAAGACCTCGTACGAGGCGCTGCTGCGCCTGTTCTGGGAGAGCCACGACCCGACTCAGGGCATGCGCCAGGGCAACGATGTCGGCACGCAGTATCGCTCGGGCATCTACGCCTTCTCGGCCGCGCAGAAGACGCAGGCCCAAGCCTCGCGCGCGGTGTTCCAGAAGGAGCTCGACAAGAGGGGCTACGGCCGGATCACGACCGAGATCGTCGAGGCTCCGGCGTTCTTCTATGCCGAGGACTATCACCAGCAATATCTCGCCAAGAACCCCGGCGGCTATTGCGGCCTCGGCGGCACGGGCGTGTCCTGTCCGATCGGGCTCGATGTGGCTGCGGAGTAGTCTCGCCTTCGCCCCGATCTCATGGCTCCTCTCCGCCACGAAGTGGGGGAGAGGAAGGGGCCCATTGCGCAGCAATGGGAAGGTGAGGTGGTGCCAGATACGATGCGGCGAATTGGTTGAGGGACACCTCACCCTCCCCACGCTTCGCGCGGGTCCCCTCCCTCTCCCCACGCTGGCGCGCGCGGAGAGGGCACTTCAAAGCGTAGACATCAGACCGGCAGCGCCTTGTTCTCGTAGTCGAACTCCTTATCGAGCGCGGCGATCTGGCGGCGGAAGTCGATGCGCAGTTTCGCCTTGTCGCTCTCGTCGAGCCACGAGCCTTCGACCGAGTTCAGGCTGAACATACGCGCCTTGTCGGGGCCCCAGCCGATCGTGTCGAACAGGGTCATGAAGCCGTGGCCGAGATTGGTGCCGAACATCGCGGGATCGTCGGTGTTGATCGTGACGTTCAGGCCGGCCTCGACCATGCGCCGGATGCGCTGCGGCCGATGCGGGCGATTGTGCAAAAGGCTGGTCCAGGCGCAGGGCGTGAAATAGAGCCCG
Source organism: Reyranella sp. GW821-FHT12G01 (assembly GCF_058806575.1). NCBI lineage: Bacteria > Pseudomonadati > Pseudomonadota > Alphaproteobacteria > Hyphomicrobiales > Reyranellaceae > Reyranella > Reyranella sp. GW821-FHT12G01. Next base: position 333,329 of record NZ_JBXAPV010000001.1, on the reverse strand, counting down.
TCCTTGCGCGCCTCGCTCATCACGAAGTCCGAGGCCAGCATGTTGTAGCCGTGGTCGATGCGGTCGCAGCGCAGCACGTCACGGCAGATCAGGTAGTTGGTCGGCGGCGCTTCCAGCGGCGTCAGGTAATCCTCGCAGCAATGCGCCGTGCAGCGCAGCCCGCCCTTGCGCGCGAGCGCATAGGCCTCGGCGAAGGTGGCGGGCGGGCCGACGCTTTCGTTGCCGTCGAGGCCGATGCCGATCACCAGCTCATGGCGATGGGCCAGCGCGGTCTCGACGATCTCGACGGCCTGGGCGGGTGAATTGATCGAGCGGTCGATGCAGCAGATCAGACGCGCCGAGATGCCGAAGTCGCGGGCCACGCGCTCGACGCCGTCGGCCATGCCGCCCACCATCGACGGATAGTCGATGCCGTTGGGGTAGAAGTAGTCGGGATTGAAGAAGAACTCGACGTGCCGCAGGTTGCCGTCACGCCTGGCGTCTTCGCAATATTCGTAGACCGCGCGGCTGAAATCCTCCGGCGTGCGCAGCACCAGCGCGGCGAGGCGCAGGATTTCGAGGAACCCGTCGAAGTTGGGCCACTGGTAGAGCTGCTCCGCCGGCCGTGGCAATGGCAGGCCGTACTTCTTCGCAAGCTCGGCCACGGTCGTGGCGCGCAGGGTGCCGGCGAGATGGCAATGCAGCTCGGCCTTGGGAATGCGCCGCAGGTATTCGTCGGCAACGGCCTTCGCCATGGCGGCGCTCCTTACTTCTTCTCGATGTTGTAGAGCAGCATCACCGGCGACTTCAGCACGCCTTCGAGATTGTTGCGCCAGGCCGAGGGCGTCGTGAACTGCGCCAGCGGCAGGTACAGCACCTGCTCGTAGGCGCGGGCCTGGATCTCGTTGGCGATGGTTTTCCGCGTCGCCTCGCCGGGGGCGGTGGCGAACTTGAGCCGCAGCTCCTCGGTCTTGGGATCGGTCGGCCAGCCCCAGGCGGCCGCCGGCGGGCCGGAGGCGACCAAGAACGGGTTGCTGAGCGGGTTGCCCTGGTCGGGCACGGAGTTCGTTGTGTGGGCGAGGTTCCAGCCGCCTTGTGCGACGGGCCCGGTGTTGAGGCGGCGCGTGGCGAAGGTCTGGAAGTCCATCGACACCATGTCGACCTTGAAGCCGAGATCGACCAGCACCTGGCGCGTGACGTTGCCCAGTGCGGCGATGCCCGGCGCGTTGGCGACGTGCAGCATCACCAGCGGCTTGGACATGTCGACATTGGCGTCCTTCAGCATCGCCTTGGCGGCGGCCATATCGAAGGAGGGGATGCCGTCCTTGCTCTCGTAGGGCATGCCGCAGCCGAAGATCGCGGCGCAGTCGGTGGCGAACTTCGGATCGCCCGCGACGACGGCGGCGTACATCGACCGGTCGACCGCACGGGCGATCGCCTGCCGCACCTTGATGTTGTCGAACGGCGGCTGCAGGTGGTTCATGCGCATGATCGCCTGGAAGCCGAACTTGCTCACCACTTCGGCCTTGGCGCCGGACTTCGCATCGAACAGCGGAAGGAGATCGGCCGGCACGCGCTCGAGGTAGTCGACCTCGCCGCGGATCAGCGCGCTCACCTGCGTCTGCGCGTCGGGCATGCCCAGCATCTCGACGCGATCCATCTTGGCGATCTTGGCGCCCGAGGCCCAGATAGGCGGCTCGCTGCGCGGCTTGTAGTCGGCGAACTTGTCCAAAACGATCTTCACGCCGGGCTCATGCAGGTCGGCGCGGAACTTGTAGGGGCCGGAGCCGATGATCTCCTTCACCTGCTCGCTGCCCGGCGTCTTGGCGATCCTCTCCGGCATCATGAACGGCACCGGCGCGCCGATCTTGGCGAGGCTGTCGAGCACCAACCCGTAGGGCTCCTTCAGCACCAGCTTGATCGTGGTGGGGTTGGTCGCTTCGAGCGAGGCGGTGAACTTGGCCAGCGTCTGGCCCATGCTGTCGCGCGAGGCCCAGCGCTGGATCGAGGCGACGCAGTCGGCCGCCGTCACCGGCTGCCCGTCATGCCACTTGAGGCCCGGCCGCAGCACGAACGAGTAGGTGAGCTTGTCGTTGCTGATCGTGTAGCTCTCGACCATCTGCGGCTTGGGCTCGAACTTGTCGTCGACGGCGAACAGCGTGTCGTAGATCAGGTAGCCCAGGTCGCGCGTCGTGAACGACGTGGTGAAATGCGGATCGAGCACGCGGCTCAGCGTCTCGGGCGCCACCTTGAGGATCGATTGCGCCTGCACCTGTGTCGCGCCCAGCAGCGCCACGGCGGCAAGGGCCGCCACCGACCATGAACGACGGATAATCATATTCTCCCCCTCGGAACGACCGGCTCGATCAGCAGCCGGTCGGCAGCAAGCCCCATGCCACGCTAGCGGCGGATCGCAGCGTCGAGCGCCGTCACGAAACGGTCAAGCTCGGCCTCGGTATTGTAGACGTGCACCGAGGCCCGCATCACGTCGCGCAGGCCGCGGCCCTTGAGATCCAGTCGCGACGAGAACTGCGTCGAGACCGAGACGTTGATGCGCTGCTCGCGCAAGGTCTGCTTCAGCGCCGGATGATCCTTGCCGTCCACGGCGAAGGTCACGATCGCGCCCTTGGTGACGCCGAGATCGGTGAGCGTCACGCCCTTCAGCGTCGCGAGACGCGCGCGTAGGCCGTCGGCCAACTCGCGCAGGCGCGCCCAGATGGCCGGCATGCCAAGCTCGTTCGACTGGTCGGCCGCTTCCTTGAGGCCGATCACCCCGGCGAAATAGCGCTCCCAGTTCTCGAAGCGCTTGGCGTCGCCGATCACCGTGTATTCGTTGTCGCCGGTCCAGCGGGCGGCATGGTTGTCGAGGAAGATCGGCTCGATCCGCGAGGTGCTGCGCTCGCGGGCATAGAGGAAGCCCGTGCCGCGCGGCCCGCGCATGTACTTGCGGCCGGTGGCCGAGAGGAAGTCGCAGCCGATTTTCTTCACGTCGATCGGCATCATGCCGACCGACTGGCAGGCATCGAGCAGGTAGAGGATGCCGGCATCGTTCACGATCTTGCCCACCGCCTCGGCCGGCTGCACCAGCCCGCCCTGGGTCGGGATGTGCGAGATCGACACCAGCTTCGTGCGCTTGTCGATGGCGCGTTCGAGGGCGGCGATGTCGATCTGGCCGTGCCTGTCGTCGGGAATGACGACGATCTCGGCGCCGGTCTTCTTCGCCATCTGCAGGTAGGAGATGTAGTTCGACGAATACTCGCTGACACAGGTCAGGATGCGGTCGCCCGGCTTGAAGTCGAGCGAGTAGAAGGCGAGGTCCCAGGCGCGCGTGGCGTTCTCGACGAAGGCGATCTCGCCGGCCTCGGCGCCGATCAGCTTGGCGATCGAGGGGTAGAAGCCGTCGAGCACCGGCCGCGCCCGGTCGGCCGCCTCGTAGCCGCCGATCTCGGCTTCCAGCCGCAGATGGTCGAGCGTCGCGTCGAGAGTGCGGCGGCTGGGCAGCGACGATCCGGCGGCATTGAGATGCAGCACGTGCGCGCAGCCCGGCGTCTCGGCGCGGATGCGGTCGATGTCGAGCTGGGCGGTGGTCATCTCAGAACTTCCCCTGTTCCTTCAGCACTTCCTCGGCGACGCGCAGCGAATCGAGGGCGGCCGGGAAGCCGCAATAGGCGATGGCATGGGTGAAGATCTCGCGCAGCTCGACCTTGGTGCAGCCGTTGTTCAGCGCGCCCACGAGATGGATCCTGAGTTCGTGCGGGCGGTTCAGCGCACACAGCATGGCGATGGTGATCATGCTGCGCTGCTTGCGGTCGAGCCCGTCGCGCGTCCACAGCGAGGCGTAGGCGAACTCCTCGGAGAAGGCGCGGCAGGGGCCCCAGAAATCGTTGTTGGTTGCGTCGCGCTTGGCGAGATAGGATTCGCCCAGAATCTCCGACAGGACCTTTCGTCCCGCATCGCTGAGAGTCTTGTGAGCCTGCTCTTCCGACATGCCGTCTTCCTCCTGGTTCAGTCGTTTCCTGCCTAAAGCGGCGCCGGAGCCTGAGCAACTGACCATTGCTCATGCCGGGGATACGCTGCCCGTCACCTTCGTCCGCAACGCACGCGCGCGTCGTGCCTCGCTGCGCGTCGATCCGGCCAACCGGCGTATCGTGCTGACGGCGCCCCTGCGCATGGCGCGCGGCACGGCGGTGGGTTTTGCCGAGGCGCAAGCCGGCTGGATCGCCGCGCGGCTCGATCGCCTGCCCGAACGACGGCCCTTCGTCGACGGCGCGGAGATCCCGCTGTTCGGCGTGCCGCACAGGGTGCGCCATCATCCCGGCGTCCGTGGCACGGTCTGGTGCGAGAACGGCGAGATCCATGTCGCGGGCCGGCTGGAACATCTGCCGCGCCGGCTGAAGGACTGGCTGACCGCCGAGCTGCGCGAGCGGCTGGTGCCGCTGGTCCATGCCAAGGCGGCGCGCGCGGAGCGGGCCGTTCGGCGCATTACCGTGCGCGACACGCGCTCGCGCTGGGGAAGCTGCGGCCCCGATGCCGCGCTCTCCTTCTCGTGGCGGCTGGTGTTCGCGCCGCCCGAGGTGCTCGACTATCTTGCCGCACATGAGGCCGCGCATCTCGTTCACCTGAACCACGGGCCGCGCTTCTGGGCGCTGGCGCGGACGCTGTGCGATGGCCCGATCGAGGGGCCGCAGGCCTGGCTCAAGAAGAACGGTGAGACGCTGCTGCAGTACGGCACCTGATCGGTGGCTGATCCTCGCCGGGGCCAGTACACTTTGGCCGCCAAAACACAGGGAAGGTCGCCATTCTGGGCGCAATGAATTCACTGCTGACGGTCGGCCGCACGTTCGCCGCCCATCCGATGACCCGGGACGGTCAGCTCGGCGCCTGGGCCCGCTTCGCGGCCTGGCATCTCAGGAGCCGTCTCAGCCCGGAAGTCGTCGCGCCCTGGATCGGCGGCCAGCGGCTGGTCGTGCGCCGCGGCATGACCGGCGCGACCGGCAATCTCTATTTCGGCCTGCACGAATTCATGAGCATGGGCCTCGCGCTCCATTTCCTGCGCGAGGGCGACCTGTTCCTCGATGCCGGCGCCAATGTCGGCACCTATACGGTGCTGGCTTCCGGTGTCTGTCGCGCCCACACGCTCGCTGTCGAGGCCGATGCCGACACTGCGCGCGATCTCGCCCGCAACGTCGAGATCAACGCGCTGCAGGACCTGGTGAAGATCGAAATTCTCGCCCTGGGCCCCAGCGATGGCGAGGTGATGTTCACGACCGGCCTCGGCGCGATGAACCAGGTCGTGACGGAACGGCGCGAGGGCGTGCGCATCGTGCCGCAGAAGACGCTCGACCATGTCGTGGGTGATGCCCAACCGGCCTTCCTGAAGCTCGACGTCGAGAAGTACGAGGACCAGGTCCTCGAAGGTTCGATCGAGGTGCTGAAGAAGCCCAGCCTCAAGGTCGTGGCCCTCGAGGCAACATCGGCCTGGTCGAACAAGCTCTTCGCGGACCTGGGCTTCGAGCGCGCCTTCTACGATCCCTTCACGCGCATCCTGCAGCGCGAACCCAACAAGCTCGCCTTCTCCGACGGCAAGTGGACGCGCTCCAACGAGTTCTTCGTGCGCGACTGGGCCTTCGTCGAGGAGCGGCTGAAGACCGCCAAGCCGGTCACGGTGCTGGGCAAGACGTTTTGAACCTTCCGTCGTCCTGAGCGGAGCGCAGCGTAGTCGAAGGACCTCTTTTCGTTTCCGCAGACCGTGCGTCGGAAAAGAGGTCCTTCGACTGCGCCGCCCTGCGGTCGGCTCCGCTCAGGACGACGGAGAACCGTACAACGTCTAGATCACATGCCCCTCATATTGCGGCAGGTCGTCCGTAATCGTGAACCACGCCACTTTCGAGCCGACGAAGATATGGGCGCTGGGACGGATCGAGGGCGGGTCGACCAAGGTGCCCAAGGTGACGTGCACCCAGGCGGCATCGCGCACCAGCGAATAAAGCATCGAGCCGCAACGGGCGCAGTGCGCGTCGTGGTTTTCCGGCGACCCATAGATCAGCAGGCGGTCATTGCCGGTCGTCACCGTCAACTCTGAGCGCTCGATGCCGGCAAACGGCTTGAACGCCGAGCCCGTGGCGCGCCGGCAGTTCGAGCAATGGCAGTTGAGCGCGTAGGCGAAGGCATCCTTCACCTCGTATTGCACGGCGCCGCACAGGCATTTTCCGTGCAGCGTCGCCGGCCCGGTCATCCGAAGCGGCCGGGGTCGCAGGCCTGCAGCGTGCTCGGCAGTGGCTCGCCTTCCATCAGGCGCGCGATCAGCCGGCCGGTGGCGGTGGCGAGCGTGAGGCCGAGATGCTGGTGGCCGTAGCCGCAATAGACGTTGGCCAGGCGCGGCGCGCGGCCGATCGCGGGACGGTAGTCGGGCAAGGTCGGCCGCTCGCCGATCCAGCGGCTCTGCTCGACGCCGCCGACGCCGGGGAAGATGTCCTTGAGATGCTTCTTCAGGAGATCGGCGCGATGCCATGAGGGCGGCTGGTGAGGTGCCGCCAGTTCGACCGTGCCGGCGATGCGCAGGCCCTCGGCCATCGGCGTGAAGAACAGGCCGCGATCGGGCGGGCTCACCGGCAGATCGAACTGCACATTGTCCGGCGCCACCATCACATGATAGCCGCGCTCGGCGACCAGCGGCGCATTGAAGCCCAGCAGGCGTGTCAGCTCGCCCGAGGCGCGGCCGGCCGCGATCATCACCGCGCTCGCGGGCAGTTCGGAATCGGTCAGCTGGACCGCCGTCACGCGATTGCCGTCGCGACGGAAGCCGCGCACGCGACCGCGCACCACGGTGCCGCCCTCGGCGGTGAAACGCTCGGCCAGGGTCGTGACGACCTTGTGCGGATTGATCGTGTGCGTGCCGTTCGGATAGTGGATGCCGCGCACGATGGTGCGGCTGAGGCCGGGCGCCAGCTCGCGCGCGCGGTTGCCGTCGACGATCTCGAACTCGGTGCCCTTGCCCGCCTGCACACCGCGCATCTCGTCGGTGCCCTGGAACGACGCCTCGCTCTCATAGACGTAGAGCGCGCCGCGGGTGCGGAACAGCTCGCCGAGGCCCGACGCCTGGATCTCGGCCTTCCAGGCGATGTCGGCCTCCAGCATCAGCGGCTTGAACATCTCCTTGCCCTTCTGGACTTCCTTCTGGCTCATCGAAGCCAGGGCGAAGCGCGCCATCCAGGGCAGCAGCCAGGGCAGGCTGGGCGGATGGACGGTGAGCGGCCCGTCCCGGTCCATCAGCATCTGCGGCACCTTCTTCAGGGTCGCCGGCCGCGCCATCGGGATCAGGCTGTCGACCGACAGGAAGCCCGCATTGCCGAAGGAGGTCGCGTTGCCGGGCTCCGCGCTGTCCAGCAGCGTGACCTTGTGGCCGGCGCGCTGCAGGGCGCGGGCGGTGGCCGCACCGACGATTCCGGCACCGATGACGATGATGGGGTCGCTCGTGACTGATTCGCTCATGGAGCGAGGTTAGCACGCCGCCTGCGGGAGCCCGAGGCGGCGATTGATTTGTGGCTGTGAATCCCTATTTAGGGCGCATGTCTTCCGCACAATCAGACAACTCCCCCGGTCCCGGCTGGCATGCCACGACCATCCTCTCGGTCCGCAAGGGCGACCAGGTCGTCATGGCCGGCGACGGCCAGGTCTCGATGGGCCCGACCATCGTCAAGGGCAATGCCAAGAAGGTCCGCCGGATCGGCAACGGCCAGATCATCGCGGGCTTCGCGGGCGCCACGGCCGATGCCTTCACGCTCTTCGAACGGCTGGAAGCCAAGCTGGAGCGCCATCCCGGCCAGCTCCTGCGCGCCGCGATCGAGCTCGCCAAGGACTGGCGCACCGACCGCTACCTGCGCAAGCTCGAGGCGATGATGGCGGTGGCCGACAAGGACGTGTCGCTGCTGCTGTCGGGAACGGGCGACGTGCTGGAGCCCGAGGGCGGCATCATCGCGATCGGCTCAGGCGGCAACTATGCGCTCTCCGCCGCGCGTGCGCTGATCGACGTCGACGGGCTCGATGCCGAGGCGATCGCGCGCAAGTCGATGAAGATCGCCGGCGACATCTGCGTCTACACCAACCACAACATCGTCCTCGAGAAGCTCTGACAGTTCCATGAGTCCCATGAGCAACGACTTTTCCCCGCGCGAGATCGTCTCCGAACTCGACAAGCACATCATCGGCCAGCAGGAGGCCAAGCGCGCCGTCGCCATCGCGCTGCGCAACCGCTGGCGCCGCCTGCAGCTCTCCGATTCGCTGCGCGACGAGGTGCTGCCCAAGAACATCCTGATGATCGGCCCGACCGGAGTCGGCAAGACCGAGATCGCGCGCCGCCTGGCCAAGCTAACCAACGCGCCGTTCCTCAAGGTCGAGGCCACCAAGTTCACCGAGGTCGGCTATGTCGGCCGCGACGTCGAACAGATCGCGCGCGACCTGATGGAAGCCGCCATCGAGATGGCGCGCGAGAGCCTGCGCAAGGACGTGAAGGCCAAGGCCGAACTCGCTGCCGAGGAGCGCGTGGTCGAGGCGCTGTGCGGCGCCAATGCGAGCGAAGAGACCAAGCTGCGCTTCCGCCACAAGCTGCGGGCCGGCGAACTCGACGATCGCGAGATCGAGATCGAGGTCGCCGACACCGGCGGGCCCATGCAGTTCGAGGTGCCGGGCCAGCCCGGCGCGTCGGTCGGCATGATCAATCTCGGCGACATGCTGGGCAAGGCGTTCGGTGGGCGGACCAAGAAGCGCAAGATGACCGTGGCCGAGAGCCACCAGACGCTGATGCGCGAGGAGAGCGACAAGCTTCTCGACCAGGAGCGGGTGGTGCGCGAGGCGCGCGAGATGGTCGAGCAGAATGGCATCGTCTTCATCGACGAGATCGACAAGATCACCGCACGCAGCGAGCATCGCGGCGGTGGCGACGTGAGCCGCGAGGGCGTGCAGCGCGACCTGCTGCCGCTGATCGAGGGCACGACGGTGAACACGAAACATGGCCCGGTGAAGACCGACCATGTCCTGTTCATCTGCTCCGGCGCGTTCCATCTCGCCAAGCCGTCGGACATGCTGCCGGAGCTGCAGGGCCGCCTGCCGATCCGTGTCAGCCTGGCCTCGCTCAGCCAGGACGATTTCCGCCGCATCCTGACCGAGCCGGAGGCGAGCCTGGTCAAGCAGTACAAGGCGCTGCTGGCGACCGAGAAGGTCGAGCTCGAGTTCAAGCCCGAGGCGATCGACGAGCTGGCGCGGCTCTCGGCCGACATCAACGAGACGGTCGAGAACATCGGCGCGCGTCGCCTGCACACGGTGATGGAGAAGCTGCTGGAAGAGATCAGCTTCACGGCGTCCGACAAGCCGAACACGAAGATGGAGATCGACGCCGCTTATGTCCGCGCGCACGTGAGCGAGCTGGCGAAGAACGCGGATCTCTCGAAGTTCGTGCTTTAAGCGGGCTTTCTCATTGGAGCGCGCAACTCCAGTTGCGCTCTTATCTTGCTCAATGACGCATGAGCGCAACTGGAGTTGCGCGCTCCAATGATGTCTTCGACGGCCTGATCAAAGGCAGTACGCCGCGATCAGGTCCACCAGATAGGCGGGGCCGTTCAGGCCCCACAGGACGAAAGACACCACCGTCGCGGCCACGACGAAGCTGGCCAGTCCCCAGAGCAGCACGGGGCGCCAGCTGACGGTCATGCCGGCTGCGGGATCGCCGCCGGGCGGACCAGCCGCTCCTCGACGATCGGGTAGTGCAGCGCGGCCGAGACGAGGCCGAGCACGATGGAGATCCACCACATCATGTCGTAGTTGCCCTGCAGGTCGAACAGGCGTCCGCCGCCCCAGCCGCCGAAGAAGCTACCGATCTGGTGGCCCATGAAGACGAAGCCGTTCAGCATGGTGACGTGCACTGGCCCGAAGATGTAGCCGACCAGCGAAGTGGTGAGCGGCACGGTGCCCAGCCACAGGAAGCCAAGGGCTGCGGCGAAGATCAGCACCGAGGCGGCCGACAGCGGCGCCAGCACGAAGCCCAGGAACACCAGCGAGCGCAGCAGGTAGAGCGTCGACAGCAGGTTCTTGCGCTTGAACCGGTTGCCCATCGAGCTCCACAGGATGGCGCCGGCAATGTTGAACAGACCGACCATGCCGATCGCCCAGCCGCCGAGCTCGGCCGGCGAGAGGTTGATGCCGAACAGCGACAGGCCGATGCCCTTGTCGGAGATGTAGGCCGGCAGGTGACCGCCCACGAACGCGACATGGAAGCCGCAGACGAAGTAGCCGACCACCAGCAGCACGTAGCTGCGCTGGGCGAAGGCCTCTGATAGCGCTTGGCCGGTGGTCTGGCTGCCGCCGCTGCCGCGCTTGGAGGCTGCGATTTCCTTGCGGTCGTTGAGGCCGATCGGCAGGACCATGATCAGCAGGGCAAGGATGGTCAGCGCCCACATGGTCGGGCGCCAGTCGCCGAAATAGTTCTGCAGCACCGCGGCCAGCGGCACGATGAAGAACTGGCCGAACGAGCCGCCGGCCGAACAGATGCCCACCGCCAGCGCCTGCTTGGCCGGCGGGGCGACGCGCAGGATGACGCCGAGCACCGGCCCGAAGGTCGCCGCCGAGAGGCCGACGCCGACCAGCACGTTGCCCAGGATCAGCATGTAGCCGCTGTGCATCGTGGCGGTCACGATCATGCCCAGCACATAGACCGCACCGCCGCCGGCGATGGTCGGCGCGGAGCCGAACCGGTCGGCGAGGCGACCGGAGAAGGGCGCGATGACGCCCATCAGCAGCATCGACAGCGCCGTGCCGAAGGAGAAGAGTTCGCGGCCGACATGGAGTTCGGCCGAGATCGGCTTCAGGAAGATACCAAAGCTCTGGCGGACGCCGAGACCGATGGTGAGGACGAGGAAGCCGCACCAGACGGCGGTCCAGTAGGAGCGTTGGGTCATGGTCGCAACCTGAGGCGGTGGGACCGACGTGGCAAGACGTTCGGCCTCATGGTTTCCATAGAATTACTTCATGCCGTCACAAGCTCCAATGTGGCAGAACATATCCATGGCGCGACTGCGGTTCCTGTGCGGCTTGGCAGCTTTTCTGCTGGTTTTGGCAGGAAGCGCCATGGCCGCGCCGCGGCTCGACAAGGAGCGCTGCGCCTTCAAGCCGCCCAAGGGCGATCGGGTCGAATGCTTCGTCCTGACGGTGCCGGAAAACCGGGAACAGCCGCAGGGCCGCGAGATCAAGCTCAAGGTCGCGATCCTGAAGGCCAAGCGGACCGCCGGCGTCGAGCCGCTGATCTATCTTTCCGGCGGTCCCGGCGATGCGCCGCTGGTCGCCTCCGCGCCGGGTGCAGATGCACTGAGCGAGGGCGACTGGTGGAACGAGACGGCTGCCATCCGCCGCCGCCGCGACGTCGTCATCCTGAGCCAGCGCGGCGCCGGCGGCTCGACGCCCAATCTAGACTGCTTCGACACGCGCACGTCCGATCCCGCCAAGGCCCGCCGCCGCGCCGTAACGGAACAGCAGGAGCGGGACATCCTGGTGCGCTGCCGCGCCGGGCTCGACCGGCGCAAGATCGACCTCGCCATGTATGCGACGCCGGCCCTGGCCGACGACGTGGCCGATCTCGCCGCGGCGCTGGGCCAAAGCAAGATCAACATCTACGGCGTGTCCTACGGCACCCGCTGGGCCCTCGAGGTCATGCGCCGCCATCCCGACCTGGTGCGGGCGGCGGTGCTCGACGGGGTCTATCCGCCCCAGGTCAACGGCGAGCAGAACGAGCCCGAGATCGTGCGCCGCGCCTTCGAGCAGCTCTACACGGATTGCGCCAACGATGCGGTGTGCCGCGAGCGTCAGCCCAACCTGCGCGCCGCCGTCGAGGGCCTGATCGACAGCGCCGAGCGCACGCCGCTCGAGCTTTCCATCACGCTGGAGGACGGTCCGCATCCGGTGAAGCTCGACGGCACCCAGGTGCTGATGGTGATGCTCAACATGATGCGCGAGGGCGAGGTCGCTTCGATCCCCGAGATGGTGACGGCGGTACGCAAGGGCGACATGCGGCTGCTCAAGCTCTACGCCGAGGATCTCGAGACCAACGATGGCGGGCTGATGGAGCAGAACGCCCAGCAGTTCGACGGGCTCTACAACAGCATCGAATGCCGTGAGACCTGGCCGATGGTCGACCGCAATGCCCGGCGCAAGGCGATCGAGACCAACGGCGTCTATGGGCTGAACGCCAAGGCCAGCAAGTCGCCGACCTTCTGTCCCGTCTGGCGCGTCACCGCCGCGCCGGCCACCGAACGCCAGCCCGTGAAGTCCGAAGTGCCGACCCTGCTGCTGAGCGGCGGCTACGATTGGCTGACGCCGCCGGCCTGGGCGCGCGAGGCCGCCAAGACACTCTCCTCGTCGCGCAGCGTCGTCTTCCGCGCGCAGGGCCATGGCGTCGTCGTGCAGGACGCCTGTGCCGCCCGCCTGCGGGATGCCTTCATCGAAGACCCGAACCCCAAGCGCACGCTGCCCTGCCGCCCCGACACGGCGCCGAACTTCACCGCCGCCTGGGAACGCATGCGCAATATGCCGTGAGGAGAACCGGTGGGCCCACGCCCACCGGCCTCAACGCCTACTTCAGCAGCTCCGGCGCGATGAGACGCGGCAGGAAGAGGGCGATGTCGGGCCAGACGATCATCGCCGCCAGCACCACGATCATCGGGATCAGCATGATGATCGTGTCCTTCAGCGCAAAGCGCAGCGGAACGCCCGCGACGGCACAGGAGATCATGAGGCAGAGCCCGTAGGGCGGAGTCACGAGCCCGAAGGCCAGCGACACGATCGAGACGATCGCGAAGTGGACCGGGTCCATGCTGACCGACTTGGCGAGCGGTTCCAGCACCGTGCCGACGATGATGATCGCCGGGATGGCATCGAGGAAGCAGCCTACCACCAGGAACACGAAGGCGATGAAGAAGCCGACGCCGATCGGGCCCATGCCCCAGGTCGTGACGTTGGCCAACAGTTCCTGCGGGATCTTGTAGTAGGCCAGCAGCCAGCCGAAGGCCGAGGCGGTGCCGATGCAGAACAGCGCCACCGAGGCGAGCTTGCCGGTGTCGACGAGCGCCCGGTAGAGCTCTTTCGGGCCCATCTCGCGATAGACCACGATCGACAGAACGGCCGAGTAGAGCACCGCGACGCAGGCCGATTCGGTTGCGGTGAACCAGCCCGCCAGGATGCCGCCGACGATGATGACGGGCGTCATCAGCGCCGGGATCGACACCCAGATCGAGCAGAGGAGCTGGCGGAAGGTTCCGCGCGGATAGGTCGGATAACCGCGCTTCACCGCATAGACGTGCACCGTGGCCATCTGTGCACCGGCGATCAGCAGGCCCGGGACCACGCCCGCGAGATAGAGCGCGCCGATCGAGGTCGAGATCAGCCCGCCCCACACGATCATCAGGATGGAGGGCGGGATGATGACGGCCAGCACGGCGGAGACCGCGGTGATGGCGATCGAGAAGGAGAGGTCGTAACCCTCCTTGGTCTGGGCATCGATGAAGATCTTGCTCTGGCTGGCGGCATCGGCGGTCGAGGAACCGGAGATGCCGGCGAAGAACACCGAGAGCACGACGTTGATCTGGGCCAGCGAGCCCGGGAAGCTGCCGACGATGGCGCGCGAGAGCGCCACCAGCCGGTCGGTGATGCCGCCCACGCTCATCAGATTCGCCGTCAGCAGGAAGAACGGCACGGCGAGCAGGATGAAGGAGTTGTAGGCGTTGAAGGTTTCCTGCGCGAGCATCATCGTGCCGAGGCGCGGCTCCAAGTAGAAGAGCGGCAGGCAGGCGAGGCCGAGCGCGAAGGCCACCGGCACGCGCAGCACCAGCAGCACGAAGAAGCAGCCGAACAGGATCGAGGCCGCCTCGCCGGCGGAGAAGAGCGAGCCGGTCATGCCGCGCTCCTTCCGAGAAGAATGCGGAACTCGTCGTAGAACTGCTCGCCCAGGAAGACGATCCAGGTCACCGCGGCGGCGGGCCAGGCGATGTGGATCATCCAGAGCGGCAGGTCGGCCAGCTCGGAGGTGCGATACCAGGCGAAGCGCGTGAACTCGATGCCGCCCACCAGGAACACGATGGCGAAGGCCAGGATGCCGAGGCGGGCGGCGATGCGGACCGCCGCTTCGCCGCGTCTTGGAAGGGTCGGCCACACGTCGACCTCGAAGTGCGAGGCTTCGCGCACGCCGATCATGGCGCCGATCATGATCATCCAGATGAACAGGAAGCGCGCCATCTCCTCGGTCCAGATATAGGCCGGGATCAGGCTGGTGTAGCGCGACACCATCTGCAGTGTGACGGGAATGACGATGACGGCGACGGAGAAGGCCATGAGGCCGGTCAGGAACTGGGCGTAGGCGGCCGTGAACCGGCGCCAGAGACCCGGAGGCGCGGAGACAGAGGGAGGCATCGGAAATCCATTCAGGGGAAAGCGGCCGGCGCACGTTTCTGGGACGGCGCCGGAACGAAGGGTGCAGCGGAGCCCGTGCCCCGCTGCACGCCCGGCATCAGTTGGTGGCGACGATTTGCGTGAAGATGCCGTCGGCGCCGATCTCCTTGGCGTAGGCGGCCATCACCGGGTCGACCAGCTTCTTCATCTCGGCGCGGTCCTTGAACGGGATCCGCTTCAGCTTGCCGGCCTTCTCGAGCGCGACGAGCTTCTGTTCGTCCTCCGAGCTCTCGACCTGGCGGCCATAGGCGCCCGCTTCCTTGCCGGCCTTCACGACCGCATCCTGCAAATCCTTGGGCAGGGACTTGAAGGTCTTGGACGAGAAGCAGACGGGCCGGATGGTGATGGCGTGCTCGGTCATCGCGAGATTGGGCGCCACCTCGTAGAACTTCATCGTCTCGACGCCGGCCGCCTCGTTCTCGCCGGCCGAGATCACGTTGTTCTGGATGGCGTTGTAGATCTCGTTGTAGGCGATGACCGTCGGCGACATGCCGGCCGCCGCGAAGGTCTTGGACCAGATCGGCGCGCCCTGGACGCGGACCTTGAGGCCCTTGATCTCCGCGAGGTTGCTCACCGGCTTGTTGACGAAGATGTTGCGCACGCCGCCGCCGGCATAGCCGATCAGCATGACGTCGGCCTTCTGTGCGATCTCGTCGGCCACCGGCTTCAGGAGATCGGCGTCGAGCACCTTGTTCCACTGCACCAGGTCCTTGAACAGGAACGGCGCGTCGATGAAGGGCGCGGCCTTGGAGAAGGTCGACATGTGGGCCGGCGAGACGATGCCGTAGTCCACCGCCTTGCCCTGCGCCATGTACTCGAAATACTGCTTCTCGAGGCCGAGCGAGGAATTGCGGTGAAGCACGAAGTTGATCGGCTTGCCGTAATACTTCTTCACCAGCTCCTCGAACTTGAGCAGCGTCTTGTTGAAGGCGTGATCGTCGTTGAACTGGACGGCGCCGTTCAGGGTGAGCGGGGCCTGCGCGTTCGCAATGAACGGAGCGGCGAGAGTCGAGGCGGCAAGGCCGCCCATCAGCAGTCTGCGTTTCATGTCGTTTCCTCTCCAAAGGTCCTGTTTTGGTTCTGAGACCGAGACCCAGCACGCACTATGCATGTGCGTAGCGAGTGAAGCGACAAAGTTGTCAGACAACGTGCATCTTTTTCCCGCCCTCGGTGCGGGAAAGGCGCGGTCCGGATTTTGCGAAGGTTGTGCGTCAGCGCGTTATCGGATAATATTATTACACAAATATTTAGTGAAATGTCGCTCGGTATTCCTTCCTCGCCCCTTGGCGCACCCACCGGCTTCGACGGACCTTTCGTGCCGAAGCTCGTCTCGGTGCTGCGCGAGGGCTATGGGCTGGCTGCCCTGCGGGCCGATGTCGTGGCGGGGCTCACCGTGGCGATCGTGGCGCTGCCGCTCTCCATGGCCATCGCCATTGCCTCCGGCACCACGCCGGAGCGCGGGCTGTTCACGGCCATCGTCGGCGGCTTCCTGATCTCGGCGCTGGGCGGCAGCCGCTTCCAGATCGGCGGGCCGGCCGGTGCGTTCATCGTCCTGGTCGCCGCGACCGTCGAGCGTCACGGCGTCGAGGGCATGCTGCTGGCCACCCTGATGGCCGGCGTCTTCCTGGTGATGGCGGGCGCGCTGCGGCTCGGCACCTTCATCAAGTTCATTCCCTATCCGGTGACGGTGGGGTTCACGGCCGGCATCGCCGTCATCATCTTTGCGAGCCAGATCAAGGATCTGTTCGGCCTCACGCTGGAGGGCAAGGAGCCGGGCGAGTTCGCAGCCAAGCTCGAAACGCTGGCAGGTGCCGCCGGCACCGTGAACATGGCGGCCGTCGCGCTGGCGGTGATCACCGTCGGTCTCATACTCGGCCTGCGGAAGCTGCAGCCGCATTGGCCCGGCATGCTGGTCGCCGTCGTCGCGGCCTCGCTGGCGACCTTCGCGTTCGGCCTGCCGGTCGAGACGATCGGCAGCCGCTTCGGCGGCATCCCCTCGATGCTGCCCGCGCCCAGCCTGCCCGACATGTCGCCGGCGAAGATGCTGGCCGTGCTGCCGGATGCGCTCGCCTTTGCGCTGCTGGGCGCCATCGAATCGCTGCTCTCGGCCGTGG
Organism: Reyranella sp. GW821-FHT12G01; assembly: GCF_058806575.1. NCBI lineage: Bacteria > Pseudomonadati > Pseudomonadota > Alphaproteobacteria > Hyphomicrobiales > Reyranellaceae > Reyranella > Reyranella sp. GW821-FHT12G01. The sequence continues at coordinate 316,749 of NZ_JBXAPV010000001.1, read as the reverse complement.
TGGCCGACGGCATGACGGGACGCCGCCATCGCTCGAACTGCGAGCTGGTGGCCCAGGGCGTGGCCAATATCGGCGCGGCCCTGTTCGGCGGCGTCTGCGCCACCGGCACCATCGCGCGCACCGCCACCAACGTGCGCGCGGGCGCGCGCGGGCCGGTCGCCGGCATGCTGCATTCGATCTTCCTGCTGGGCTTCATGCTGCTGGCCGCGCCGTTGGCTGCCTACATCCCGCTGGCGGCGCTGGCCGGTGTGCTGGCCGTCGTCGCCTGGAACATGGCCGAGAAGCACGAGTTCATGACCCTGCTGCGCTCCTCGCGCGGCGACGCGGTCGTGCTGCTCTCCACCTTCGGGCTCACGGTGTTCCGTGACCTCACTGAAGGCATCGTGGTGGGCGTGGCGCTGGGCGTCGTGTTGTTCCTGCAGCGCATGAACGCGGCGGCCGGCATCGAGACGCAGGCGACACGCGCGCCGTTCGCCGCCGATCTCGTCACCGATCCGCAGGTCCTCGTCTATCGCCTGTCCGGCGCCTTCTTCTTCGGCACGGCCTCGACCGTGGGCGCGGTGCTCGACCGCATCGCCGACCAGCACAAGGCCTTCATCATCGATTTCAGCGCCGTGCCGTTCGTCGATTCTACGGCGGCCAACGTGATCGCCGGCCTCGGCCGCAAGGCGCTGCGCCATGGTGTGCGGGTCTACATCGTCGGCGCCACGCCGCCGGTGCGCCGCATGCTGCTGCGGGCCGGCGCCGGGCGGCCGCAGGTCCGCTACAAGCGGCTGATCGACGATGCCGTGCGCGAGGCGCATCTCCTGTAGGATGGCCCATGGCCTCCACAGTCTCGATCTCCACCGGTGCGCTCCGCGCTGAAATCTCCGCCACCGGCGCCGAACTGGTGCGCCTGCGGGATCGCACCGGTGCCGATCTTCTATGGGACGGCGATCCCGCCTTCTGGACCGGCCGCTCGCCGCTGCTGTTTCCGATGGTCGGCCGGGCCAAGGACGACCGCATTAAGGTCGCAGGCAAGACCTACGAAATGGGCCAGCATGGCTTCGCCCGCACCTCGCTCTTCACTTTGGTGCGGTCCGACGCGGCCTCGTGCACCTGGCGTCTCGAAGCCAGCGAAGCGACGCTGAAGCGTTATCCCTTCGCGTTCCGGCTCGACGTCACCTATCGGATCGAGGACGCGGCCCTGCACATGGAGGCCGAGGTCACGAATACCGGCGGCGAGACGATGCCGGCCTCGTTCGGTTTCCATCCGGCGCTGCGCTGGCCCTTGCCCTACGGCAAGCCGCGCGCTGCACACGGGATCGTCTTCGAGAAAGACGAGCCCGCACCGATCCATCGGCCGGCCGACGGGCTCTTAAGCGCCGCGCAATTCCCGACGCCGGTGCGCGACCGTCATCTCGATCTGAGTGACGACCTGTTCGCGGATGGCGCTCTGATCTGGGACAGTCTCGAAAGCCGCAGCGTCACCTACGGCGAGGCGATCCGCGTCGACTTCCCGCGCATGCCCCATCTCGGCATCTGGACCAAGCCCGGCGCCGGCTATGTGTGCATCGAGCCGTGGCAGGGCTATGCCAGTCCCGAAGGTTTCGACGGCGAATTTGCTAAAAAGCCCGGCATGGTCGCGATCGCGCCCGAGGCGACGGCGACCTTCGCGATGTCGATCAGCGCTTCGCCGCCAGGCTCTTGAACAGCGCGTCGCTGCGGTCGTCGGCGGGGAAGAAGCATTCGACGCGGACTTCCTGCAGGGTGATGTCCTGCGGCGTGCCGAGCGTGGCGATGGTGGTGAACACCGACAGCGCCTTGCCGCTCACCAGATAGTCGACCGTCAGCATCGGCGCCGGCCGCTCCTCGAAGCGCAGCTTGCGGAACGAGGCCGGCACGTCGGGATAGGCCATGATCTCCTCGATGAAGGCCAGCGCCTTGGGCTCGCCGCCGGCCGCCAGGATCTCGGCATAGGTCGTCGACACGAGATAGCGCGCGACCTCCTCCCAGTTCGAAATTTTCGAGCGCAGCGCCTTGGGGTCGAGGATCCAGCGCAGCAGGTTCGGTCCCTTGCCCGGCGGTGGGGGCGGCGGCATGCCCTCGAACAGGAACACGGTGAAGGCGTTGGCTGCCTCGTTGGCCTGCAGCAGGTTCCACAGCCGGTCGATCACGACGGCGGGGTAGGGCTCCTGCTGCTTCAGCATGAAATCGATCGCCTTGCGCACCGGCGTGAGCTCGGGCGCGGCGAGGTTGCTCTCGCGATAGGCCGGCGCAAAGCCCGCCGCCAACAGCATCTCGTTGCGCTGGCGCAGCGGCACGTCGAGCGCGGTCGAGAGCTGGACCACCATCTCGCGGCTGGGACGCGCGCGGCCCGATTCGAGGAAGCTGACATGGCGTTGCGAGACGCCGGACTGCAGCGCCAGCGAGAGCTGGCTGGCGCCACGGCGGCGGCGCCAGGCGCGCAGCATGGGGCCGAACGTGTCGACCGGCGAGGCGGAGGCGGAAGCGGGAATGGTGCTCATGGCGAGAAACCTAGCACCGGCCCTCCGGTCCGCCGATTACCTCCTGCGTAATTGAGGGACGGGCGGGCGAATGCGATTTCACCGTCGTCCGCAACCAAAGGAGGACGAACATGAACGCTTCATCCGACCGCCTGCTCCGCCGCACCCTGTGGGGCAACGCCGCCTTCTCCGTGCTGTCCGGCGCGGTGCTGGTGGCTTTCGCCGGGCCCTTCGCGCGCTTCGCCGCGCACCAGCCGGTCTCCGTGGCCGGCCTCGACCTCGCCATCCTGTTCGAGCTGCTGGGCGTGGGCGTCGTGGCCTTCGGCGCGCTGTGCGCCTGGGTCGCCTCGCGGCCCGAGCTGCCGCGCGGCCTCGCCCGCGCGATCTTCGCCGCCGACATCGCCTGGGTGGCGGCCAGTGCGCTGGTGCTGGCGCTGCCGGCCTCGTGGACCACGGCCGGCATCGCGGGCATCGTCGTCGTCGCGCTGATCGTGGCCGACTTCGTGATCCTGGAGTATCTCGGCCTGCGCCGGATCAGCACCGCCAACTGAAGACGACGAGAGGAAACGATCATGGACAAGCTCCAGCACCTGAACGACATCAAGCTGCCCTTCGCCGAGGTGCTGGGGCTCCGGTTCACGGAAGCGAGCGAGACCGGGGTGAAGGCCGAGATGGTCGTGCGCCCCGAGCTCTGCACGCGACCGGCCATCCTGCACGGCGGCGCCATCATGGCCTTTGCCGATACGCTCGGCGCCGCCGCCACCGTGCTCAACCTGCCCGAGGGCAAGGGCACGACGACCATCGAGAGCAAGACCAACTTCGTGGGACCGGCGCCGGTCGGTATCACAGTGATCGGCGAGACCACGCCGATCCATCGCGGCCGCCGCACCATGGTATGGACGACGCGCATCACCACCGCCGAGGGCAAGCTCGTGGCCGTGGTGACGCAGACGCAGATGGTTCTCTAGGCCGGGCGCTTCGCCAGCCGGTGACGCTCGGTCGCGGGGATCAGCGTCAGATTCGCGAGGATCTTGTGTTGAGGATCCTCGCTTGCGGCCAGCTTGGGCTGCAGGGCGAGCAGCGCCTTCCCGAACAGCGTTTCGTCCCAAAGCCAGGCCTTGCGCTTCTTCGACGTGCCGGGATCGGGAAAGGCCGACGCCGCCTCGAGGTAGTAGGCGCGGAGATCGTCGATGGCTTCCTTGAGCGCCTGCGCGGCTGGCAAGCCGCCGGTCAGAGCCTCTGAAAGCAGCGCACCCGCCGCCGGCATGTCGAGGCCGGAAACGCCCGTCGTCGTGCGGCCGGTCTTCGCGACGGCCTGGTCGTGCCAGGTTGCGAGCCGGTCGATCTCGGCGGCGAGCGTGTCGGTCGCCTGCGGCGCCAGGTTGATGGGGCAGGCCCAGCCGGTGAAGTCGGCCTCCTCGGCCACATCCTCCGGATAATCCGCGATCAGCGGCCCGTCGGTCCGCTCCAGCAGCTCCGCCGTGGCGCGCAGGACGCGGCGCTGGAAGTCCGGATCGTCAGGAATGCCGAGCGGACGGCCCAGCTCGAACGTCACCCAGAGGGCGCGCGGCGGACGGATGGTTTCGGTGTGCTCACGCACCAAGCTGATGCCGGCGGTGGGAATGCCCTGACGCTCGAGGAAGTGGCCCAGCGCGCCCACGGCGCGCGTGCAGGCGGGTCAAACAGGGACGAGCAGGGCCGCGTCGACGCCATCCTGCTTCAGCAGGCCGGCGAGATGCTGGGCATGCGGCTCGGCCGCGTCGGGCGGGAAGGCGCCCATGAAGGAGTAGTGAACCGACGCCATCGATCCCACGACGCCTTCGGCCACCAGCTCGCGCAGCCGGTCGATCGGGAACGCCACGTTGTGATCCTGCTGGAAGCCGGTGCGGTCGAAGTTCACCGAGATGTGGCTCATCACCAGGTCGCGCGCCGGCGTCTCGGCGGGAATGACGCGGTAGCTGCCGTCGCCGGGGCGGAACGGCCGGTCGCCGCGCTTGTGCAGCCCGGCCGTCGAGATCAGCACCACGCGGCGCTGGGCGAGCGGCTTGCCAGGCAGGGCTGGCGTGTCGTCATAGGTCGGGCATTCGATGCGCCGGAGATGGTTGGCTTCGACTTCCGGCATGTCGCTGAGACGCTTCACCATGGCGACGAACTCCTCATGTGAATTTGCGATAGGTCTCGCGCGTGGCGACGATGGCGTGGTCGAGGCAGCCGTTCTCGCGCTCGATGTTGGCGGCGGCGTATTCCGGTGAATTCATCATCGCGAGGAAGGCGGCGCGCGAGGGGTAGCGCACCAGCGCGACGTAATCCCAGCGGTGCCGGTCGGGCTCGCCCAGCGCCACTGCCTCGGCATCGCCGGTCCAGATGATGGTGCCGCCCTGTGCCTTGATGAGCGTGATGGTGAGCGCGCTGTAGCGCAGGTAGGCGTCCCAGCCGCTGCCATTGCCGTCGAGCGAACGCTCGCGGAAACGCATCAGGTTCAGCATCACCACGGGAACATCGTCCGGCAGCGCCTTCAGCGCGGCCTCGTTCAGATGGTCGATCATGAAGGTTTCCCCAGCAGGTCGAGCGCCGGCTGCACGACGGCCTCCAGCACCTTGCGGCGCGCCCCGGTGCGCGCCAGCACGCGCATGCCCATCAGCACGCCCAGCAGGTGGATCGAGAGCGCCTCGGCGTCGGTGCCGCGCGGCGTCTCGCCGGCCCGGTTCGCGGCCTCGACATTGCGCCGGAAAAAGGCGCGGATTTCTTCCAGATAGCCGGTGACCACGCGACCGAGTTCGGCATCGTGCGGCGCCACGTCGAGCGCGGAGTTCACCAGCAGGCAGCCCTTGCAGTCGGAATCCTTCAACGAGCGCTCGATCACCTCCGCCAGGAAGGCGCGGATCGCCTCGCGCGGCCGATGGCTGGCCTCGAGGCGTGCGATACGCTCGCGTGTCGAGCGATTGGCGTAGCGTTCGAGGACCCGCTCGAACAGGGCGCGCTTGTCGCCGTAGGCATTGTAGAGGCTGGCGCCGCCGATCCCCATCTCGCGGGCAAGATCGCGCACCGAGGTGGCCTCGTAGCCGCGACTCCAGAAGCACTCGACGGCGGCATCGAGGGCGCGGTCCTCATCGAATTCCTTGAGGCGGGCCATGGTTCGACATGAAAACCATGATTCTGGAGCGAGTGCACTAAAATTCTTGGGCCGCTGGCCCGCTCCGTGCTAGCGCCATTACATGGCCGACACGACGACGGACGCTGCACGGATCACGCGTGAACGCTGGGGCTTCCTGAGCGGCTCGATCATGGCGCTGGGCGCGTCGCTGTCGTTCGCCTCGGCGCGCGCCGGCATCCTGGGCGGGCTCGGCGCCGTCGACATGATCTTCGCCCGCTACGTCGTGGCCGGCGCGATCATGCTGCCGCTGCTCCTGCGCTACGGCATTCGCGACTTCGCCGGGATCGGCCTGCGGCGCTCGCTGATCCTCACCGTGCTGGGCGGCGCGCCGTTCGCGCTGCTGCAGACCGGCGGCTACGGCTTCGCGCCGCTGGCCCATGGCGCGGTGATCGCGCCCTCGACCGTCACCATCGTCAGCACCATCGGCGCCGCGTTGTTCCTGCGCGAGCGACTGAGCCGCGCGCATCTGGTCGGCGCCGCCATCGTGCTGACCGGCATCTTCCTGATCGGCTGGGACGGGCTCACGCAGCCCAGCGGCGAACGCGCCTGGCTGGGCGATCTCCTGTTCTTCGCGTCGAGCGTGTTGTGGGCCGGCTTCACCCTGCTGTTGCGGCACTGGCGCCTGCCGGCCCTGCAGGCGACCGCGGTCGTGGCCGTGCTGTCCTGCGTGCTCACGACACCGCTCTATCTGTCGGTGATGGGCCTCACGCACCTGCAGGCGCTGCCGCTCGGCATGCTGGCGTTCCAGGGGCTGGTGCAGGGCGGCCTGCAGGGCGCGATCACCATGGTGGCCTACAGCCAGGCCGTGATCTTCCTCGGCGTTAGCCGCGCCGTGCTGTTCCCGGCGATCGTGCCGGCGTTGTCGGTGCTGGTCGGGATTCCGATCGTAGGCGAGATCCCGGGCGTGCTGCAGATCGGCGGCCTCTGCCTGGTCACGCTGGGCCTGATGACCACGGTCGGGCTGTTCCGGCGGCTCGGCCTGCGCTGACGCGCGGGCGCGAGCGCGAGATCAGCGCATCAGGGCGGGCACGAAGGCCTGCAGCGAGGCTTCGGCGTCGGCCGTCGTCTGCTGGTGCGACTGGGCCCAGTCGATCCGGATCTTGATGAAATGCTCGCGGAAGCCGGTCAGCAGGAGCTTGCTGTAGACGCGTGAATTAGCCTGGGTGACGCCGCTGTAGGTGATGCAGCGGAAGCTGATCCCGCCATAGGTGCAGGTCGACGGCACCGAGGGCTTCTGGAAGCCGGTGTAGCCCGCGAACTTGAACTGCTGCTCGGCGGAGCTGACTTCGGTGTTGAACTGGGCGATCACCGCCGGGTTTTCGCTGCCCGCCGGCACGCGACGGCCGAGGTCGAACACCTGCACGTTGATGATCAGCCGTTTGGGCGTGGAGTAGTAATAGGCCATGCCCTGGCCGGGATTGTTGGCCGGAGGGGCCGAGTAATTGACCGAGCGCTCGAAGGTGGCGCCGCCCAGGGTCGCCGGGAAATTGAGCTTGGTGCCGGCGTTGGCGGTGGGCGTCGTCGACTGGGTCTGCGCGGCCGCGGGGTGAGCGGCCGCGGCGGCGAGGAGGGCGGCCGCGAGCAGGGCTTTTGCGGTTCTAGACATCGAGGTTCGCCACCTTCAGGGCGTTTTCCTGGATGAAGTCGCGACGCGGCTCGACGACGTCGCCCATCAGGGTCGAGAAGATCTCGTCGGCCTCGTCGGCATGATTGATGCGGACCTGCAGCAGCGTGCGCGCCTCGGGGTCGAGCGTTGTCTCCCAGAGCTGGTCGGGGTTCATCTCGCCCAGTCCCTTGTAGCGCTGGATCGTGACGCCGCGGCGGCCGGCCTCGAGGATGGCGGCGAACAGCTCGGTGGGCGAGGCGATCCGGGTCTCCTTGTCTTTCACCGCGAAGATGCAGGGCTTCTGGTAGACGGCCTGCAGCTCGTCGGCCAGCGCGTCGAGCTTGCGCGCCTCGGCGCTGCGGGTCAGCGGCCCGTCGATCACATGGCGTTCGGTGACGCCGCGCAGGCGGCGCGTGAAGGCGAGGCCGCCGTCGGCGATCGGCTCGCCGACCCAGCCGCGCTCCAGCGGCGAACTCACGACGTCGAGACGGCGCGCGATGTAGTCGGCTGCCTGCTTGGCCAGTTCCGGATCGGACAGCACGTCGGGCTTGAGCGCGCCCGCGATCGCGGCCTGCTCGATGACGGCCTGGCTGGTGACGCGGCGCGACAGGGCCAGCGGCTTCACCAGGTTGGTGACGGAGCGGGCGATGTCCACGGTGCTGCGCAGGTCGTCCTTCGCCAGCACGCTGCCGTCGCCGAGACCCAGCGTAGCGCCTTCGAGGCCGGTCTGGATCAGGTGGTCGTCGAGCGCGCGCTCGTCCTTGAGGTAGATCGCCGACTTGCCCTTGGCCGCTTTGAATAGCGGCGGCTGGGCGATGTAGAGGTGGCCGCGCTCGATCAGGTCGCGCATCTGGCGATAGAAGAACGTCATCAGCAGCGTGCGGATGTGGGAGCCGTCGACGTCGGCGTCCGTCATGATGATGATCTTGTGGTAGCGCAGCTTGTCGAGCGTGAAATCGTCGTGGCCGATGCCGGTGCCGAGCGCCGTGATCAAGGTGCCGATTTCCGCTGAGCCCAGCATCTTGTCGAAGCGCGCACGCTCGACGTTCAGGATTTTTCCACGCAACGGGAGGATCGCCTGGTTGGCGCGGTTGCGGCCCTGCTTGGCCGAGCCGCCGGCCGAATCGCCCTCGACGATGAACAGTTCGGAGAGCGCCGGATCGCGTTCCTGGCAGTCGGCGAGCTTGCCGGGCAGCGAGGAGACGTCCAGAGCACCCTTGCGGCGCGTGAGCTCGCGGGCCTTGCGGGCGGCTTCGCGGGCAGCGGCGGCCTCGACCACCTTGGTGAGGATCTTCTTCGTCTCGGAAGGATGCTCCTCGAGCCACTGGCCGAACTTGTCGCCAACGACCGATTCGACGACCGGGCGCACCTCCGACGAGACCAGCTTGTCCTTGGTCTGCGAGGAGAACTTCGGATCGGGCACCTTGACCGACAGCACGCAGGTCAGGCCCTCGCGCATGTCGTCGCCGGTGAGGCCGACCTTCTCCTTCTTGGAGATGCCGCTCTCGTCGGCGTACTTGTTCAGCGTGCGGGTCAGCGCGCCGCGGAAGCCCGCCAGATGGGTGCCGCCGTCACGCTGCGGGATGTTGTTGGTGAAGCACAGCATCGTCTCGTGATAGCTGTCGTTCCACTGCATCGCGACTTCGACCGAGATGCCGTCCTTTTCACCGCGGATCGACACCGGCGGGTCGTGCAGCACCGACTTGTTGCGGTCGAGATACTTGGCGAAGGCCTCGACGCCGCCTTCGTAATAGAGCTCGGAGACCTTCTGCTCGGCGCCGCGCTCGTCGGTCAGCACGACGCGAACGCCGGAGTTCAGGAAGGCCAGTTCGCGCAGGCGATGCTCGAGCGTGGCGAAGTCGAATTCGGTCTTGGTGAAGGTTCCGGTCGAGGGCAGGAAGGTCACTTCCGTACCGTGCTGGCCCTGGTCGGCCTCGCCCACGATCTTCAGGTCGCCCTCCGGCTCGCCGTGCCGGAAGATCATGTGGTGTTCCTTGCCGTTGCGCCAGATGCGCAGGTCGAGTCGTTCGGACAGCGCGTTCACGACCGCTGCGCCGACGCCGTGCAGGCCGCCGGACACTTTGTAGGAATTCTGGTCGAACTTTCCGCCGGCGTGGAGCTGCGTGAAGATCACGTTGGCGGCCGAGATGCCTTCTTCCTTGTGGATGTCGGTCGGCACGCCGCGGCCGTTGTCGCGCACCGTGGCCGAACCGTCGCCGTGCAGGATGACATCGACCTTGTCGCAATAGCCCGCCAGCGCCTCGTCGATCGCGTTGTCGACGATCTCGTAGACCATGTGGTGCAGGCCGGTGCCGTCGTCGGTGTCGCCGATATACATGCCCGGGCGCTTGCGGACGGCCTCGAGGCCGCGCAGCACCTTGATGGAATCCGCGCCGTAATCGTCGGCGCCCGGCGTCATGTCGTTGTCGCTCATGGTCCTGGCTTTCGAAAAAAGTTCAGATCGCCGCAATCGATCCGTCGGCCACGCGCAGGATCTGCGCCCGGCCGCGGAGCGGCGCAAAGAGTTCGGCATCGGTGCCGGTCATCCAGCTCTGGACGCCCAGCGCCATCACCTCGTCGAACAGCGCCAGCCGCCGCTCGACGTCGAGATGGGCCGCGATTTCATCGAGCAGCAGCAGCGGCGGCCGGCCGCGCGACAGCGCCACCAGCCGGGCATGCGCCAGCGCGATCGAGACGAGGACGGCCTTCTGCTGGCCGGTCGAGCCCTCGGCCGCGGGCAGATCGAGATCGAGATGGCGCACGGCGAGGTCGCTGCGATGCGGCCCACAGCATGTGGTGCCGGCCTCGGCGTCGCGCAACCGGTTGGCGGCCAATTGCGCGCGCAGCCGGTCCTCGACGTCGATCGCGGCCATCGTGGCCACCCAGCCGTCGATCTCGCCGGACATGGCGAGCGAGGCGCGCGGGAAGGGACCGACGCCCAGCCGCGCGGCGGCGTCGAGACGCTGGACGGTATCGGCACGGGCCGCCGCGAGCGCCACGCCATGGCGGGCCATCGTGTCTTCCAGGGCGGTGAACCAGTGCGGGTCGCGGTTGCCTTCGCCCAGCAGGCGGCTGCGCTGGCGCTGCGCGTTCTCGTAAGCCGCGACGTCGCCGGCATGCTCGGGATGCAGCGCCGTCACCAGCCGGTCGAGGAAACGCCGGCGCTCGGTGGCGCCGTCGAGGAACAGGCGGTCGAGCTGTGGCGTCAGCCAGACGGCGGCGACATGCTGGCCAAGCGCGGTCTGGCTCTGCATCGGCCGTCCGTCGATCCGCACGGCGCGGCGCGGCAGGCTGCTGTCGCTGCGGCCGGCTTCAAGGCCGGTGCCGATGGCGACGCGGCCTTCGGGCGTGTCGAGGGTCGCGGCGACCGCCCAGCCGGCGGCGGGCGGCTCCTCACCGCGCGAACGGCGGCAGACATCGTCGAGCTTGGCGCGCCGCAGGCCGCGGCCGGGCGCCAGGAACGAGAGCGCTTCCAGGAGGTTGGTCTTGCCCGCGCCATTGTCGCCCACCAGGACGACCGGCTCGAGGCCGCAGTCGAGGCGGAGCTGGCGGTAGTTGCGGAAGTCGCTCAGGCGGAGCTGGCGCACGGCGAGGAGTGCCGGCGCAGCGCCCGATACGGCGTCGGAAGAATAGGCGAGGGCGCTGGTGGCCTGCGCCGTCATACCCGCATCGGCATGAGCACGTAGAGCGCGCTCTCGTCGGCACCGTCACGCACCAAAGTGGGCGAGCCGGCGTCGGCCATCAGGAAACGGGCTTCGGCGCCCGCGATCTGCTCGGTGATGTCGAGCAGGTAGCGCGAGTTGAAGCCGATCTCGAGGGCCGTGTCCTTGTACTCGACCTCGATCTCTTCCGTGGCGCTGCCGGCGTCCGGGCTGGTGGCCGAGAGCGTGACGATGCCCTTGGCGACGGCCAGCTTGATGGCGCGCGACTTCTCGGTGGAGATGGTCGAGACGCGGTCGACGGCGTGCGCGAATTCCTTGCACGGCACGTTCAGGACCTTGTCGTTGCCGGTCGGGATAACCCGCTCGTAGTCCGGGAAGGTGCCGTCGATCAGCTTGCTGACCAGGGTGACGTTGCCGCTGGAGAAGCGGATGCGGGTGTCGCTCAGTTCGACATCGACCGAGCCGTCGCTCTCGTCGACCAGCTTGCGGACCTCGCCCACGGTCTTGCGGGGCACGATCACGCCGGGGATCTCGCCGGCGCCCTTGGGCAGCGGCACCTCGACCCGAGCCAGGCGATGGCCGTCGGTCGCCACGCCGCGCAGCACCTCGGTGCCACCGGAGGTCGCGGCATGGAAGTAGATGCCGTTCAGGTAGTAGCGGGTCTCCTCGTTGGAGATCGCGAACCGGGTGCGGTCGATAATGGCCTTGAGGTCGGTCGCCGGCAGCTGGAAGCGGTGCGGCAGGTCGCCCTCGCTCATCGCCGGGAAATCGGCCGGCGGCAGGCACTGCAGCGTGAAGCGGGAGCGGCCGGCGCGGATGACCAGGCTGCTGTTGTCCGAGGCCGCCTCGAGCTCGACCTGGGCGCCGTCGGGCAGCTTGCGGACGATCTCGTACAGCGTATGGGCCGGCGCCGTGGTCGAGCCGGTCTTGGAGGCGCTGGCCTCCACCGATTCGGTGATGGCGAGGTCCATGTCGGTCGCGGCGAGGCTCAACCGGCCCTTCTGGGCGGTGATCAGCACGTTCGACAGGATCGGGATGGTGTTCCGACGCTCGACGACACTCTGGACATGGGCCAGGGCCTTCAGGAGGGCCGCCCGTTCGATCGTCAATTTCATGTTTTGGTCGCCGTAGTCAGGGCCGGATTGGGTCGAGTTCTTGGCCCGTTCCAGGGGCCGCGAGAGGCACCGGAGGAACGGTTGAAAAGTATATCACGCGGATGGGCCGCGGGAAGCAATTTCGCTGTTTTTACGGGTGCTTAGGCCCTTGGGTGCCACATAAAACAGGGCCCTTCCGGGCCCTGTTTCACACTTGAATGTGGTGATTCTTCAGCCCTGCAGCTGGCGCTTCAGAAGCTCGACGTCCTCGGCGATCGAGAGGTCGGAAACCTTGAGTTCCTCGATCTTGCGCACGGCGTGCATGACCGTGGTGTGGTCGCGGTTGCCGAAGCGCTTGCCGATCTGCGGCAGGCTGAGCGTCGTGAGCTGCTTGGCGAGATACATGGCGACCTGGCGGGGCCGGGCGACCGAGCGGGCGCGCCGGGGCGAGCTCATCTCGGCCAGCTTGATGTTGTAGTGCGCGGCCACCCGCTGCTGGATCTCGTCGACCGTGACCTTGCGGTCGGCCTGGCGCAGCAGGTCGTGCAGCACGTCCTGCGCCATCTCGACGGTGATCTCGCGGCCGATCAGCTGGCCGTGCGCGACGACGCGGTTCAGGGCGCCCTCGAGCTCGCGGATGTTGGTGCTGATCTTGTGCGCGAGGAACTCGAGCACGGCGGTCGGCACCGGCACGCGGGCATTCTCGGCCTTGGTCTGCAGGATCGACAGGCGCAGCTCGTAGGTCGAGGAGTGGATGTCGGCCACGAGACCGCTGCCGAGGCGCGAACGCATGCGCTCCTCGATGTCCTGCAGCTCGCTCGGCGGCTTCTCCGACGACAGGATGATCTGCTTGTTCTGCTCGACCAGCGAGTTGAACGTGAAGAAGAACTCGTCCTGGCTCGCTTCCTTGCCGCAGATGAACTGCACGTCGTCGACCATCAGCACGTCGACGTTGCGGAACAGCTCCTTGAACTGGCCGGTGTTCTTCGTGCGCAGCGCCTGGATGAAGCGGTTCACGAAGCTCTCGGCCGTCAGGTAGAGCACGCGGGTCTTGGGATCGCGCTCGCGGATGACATGCCAGATCGCATGCATGAGGTGGGTCTTGCCGAGGCCGACGCCGCCGAAGATGTAGAGCGGGTTGCGCTCGGGCAGGGGGTGGTCCTGCTCGGAGATGTTGCGCGCCGCCGCATAGGCGAACTCGTTGGGCTTGCCGACCACGAAGTTGGCGAAGGTGTAGCGAGCCTCGGGAGCCTGCGAGATCTCGTCGGCGCCGCGGCCGATCGAGGGACCCATGCGCGGCATCGGGGTCTGGTGGCTGTTCTGCGAGGACGGCACCGGCGGCATCGCGATGATCTCGTTCGGCCGGCGCGGCGCCGGCGGCGGGACGAGGTTCACCTCGACGTTCTTCACGTCGGCGTTCACCGACTGCCAGTAACCCAGCACGCGGTCGCCATAGTGACGGCCGACCCAGTCGCGCACGAAGCGCGTCGGGGCATACAGACGGAGCTTGCCGTCTTTCAGTTCACCCAGTTCGACCTCGCCGAACCACGTATTGAAGGCCTTGTCCCCTATCTCCTTACGAAGCCGATCGCAGACGCGCACCCAATGCGCTTCGAGCTCTTTCCGGCCCGCAAGTTCTTCCATATCGGCCCCCGCCACAGTGTTCTTTTCGTACGATGCGTTATTGTTGCCCTGGATCGGCATTTGAATTCGATTCACGTCTGTCTCCAAGGAAGCCCCACTGCCTTCCAACCCCTCGTCGCGCCGCGCTTGGCCTGCGCATCGAGAGGGCCCTCAAACCCGTCCACTACATTGAGACACGTACTGTACCCGGCCGCGGCCATGGCTTTCGCCGCCGCGACCGATCTCACTCCACTTCGACACAGGAAGAGCAGCGGGGTCGCCTTGTCCGCCACCGCGCCCGAAAGAGCGGCAACGAATTCCGGATTGACCTGCATGCTCGGAAAGATCTGCCATTCGACCAGGCCGGGCTTCTTGTCGAGGCCGGCAAGGTCGGGCAGGCCGACATAGTTCCACTCGGCGCGCGTGCGAACGTCGATCAGGATCGCGTCCTTGTGCCCGCCGAGAACCTGCCACGCTACTGCAGGAGTCACGTCACCGGCGTAGCCGGCCGCGGGGGACACTTCGTATGTGTCAGCGATCTTGTTGTCTTTCGACATGGCCCCCGCTTTCATTCGTCGAAGCGAGGCGTTGTCCGGCGAGCCAGCGCTCGAAGGCGACACACAACACGGCAAGAGGGAACGAGAGATTATCAGCGAGCGTCGCTTATGTGGGACGCTTCATCTTCTTATCGATCGTCGAACTTGCGAAGCGTTGTGTACCTGTCTCCCTCGTTCGTCGTTTCGATGGAGAGGAATCCCCTCTTCTCCATCTGGCTCGCGATCCAAGCGCCCCACGCCCCGTCGCGATGTCCCGACTCTTATCCAGACTCTCCGGAGTCCGCAAACGATTCACATGCAGAACACCGCACGCTATTCAGACACTTCTCGACGTTGCTCGATTGACAAGTTCTTCGATTCGATTTTGCTCGTCGTGCATCGCGTGATGCCTCTCAACATCTAGCGCTCGACGTCGCGCTTCGTTCGATAAATCCGAATCGTATGTTAGTCGGCGGATCGACGACCAAACGATGATTGAAGAAAAGCGCCGAGATTTTTTTTCGCGAAAGAATCTCGGGCTCGTCATCGCCACAAAAGAAAACGCCGCTCGAAGGAGCGGCGTTCACTAACTCTGAAACGAGGAGGCGAGAAGGATCAGGCCATCGCCTTGATGCGAGCCGACAGACGCGACACGCGGCGCGAGGCGGCGTTCTTCGTCACGATGCGCTTGGTGGCGCCGCGCTGGATCTCCGGCTGCGCCGCACGAAGCGCTTCCTGGGCGGCCTTCTTGTCACCCGAAGCAATCGCCTCTTCGACCTTCTTCACCGAGCCGCGCACGCGGCTGCGGCGGGCCGTATTCACGGCGGTGCGGCGCTCGGTCTGGCGGGCGCGCTTCTCGGCCGACTTGTGATTAGCCATGATAGTCCTCGTTATTCGAAGGGGGCGCTTATACGGACCGTATGAGGGCCGGTCAAGTTCGTCAAAACCGCGAAATCAGCGGTGTTTCCAGCCCGGCTTACGCTTTTCGGCAAAGGCGGCCATGCCTTCGGACCGGTCGTCGAAGGCAAAAGTTGCGTGAAATGTCCGGCGCTCGAAACGAACACCCTCTGAAAGGGTGGTTTCGAAGGCGCGATTGACCGATTCCTTGGCGACCATGGTGGCCGGCAGCGACATGCCCGCGATCTTCTCGGCGGTGGCGATGGCGTCGTCCATGAGCTGGGCCAGCGGCACGACACGGCTGACCAGGCCGGAACGCTCGGCTTCGGCCGCATCCATCATGCGGCCGGTCAGGACCATCTCCATGGCCTTCGACTTGCCGACATAGCGCGGCAGGCGCTGGGTGCCGCCGGCGCCCGGGATGGTGCCGAGCGTGATCTCGGGCTGGCCGAACTTCGCGTTGTCCGCAGCGATGATGAAATCACACATCATGGCCATCTCGCAGCCGCCGCCCAGCGCATAGCCCGCCACGGCGGCGACGATCGGCTTGCGGACCTGGCTCACGCGTTCCCAGCCGACGGTGATGAAGTCCTGCAGGAAGACGTCCTGATAGGACTTCTCCTTCATCTCCTTGATGTCGGCGCCTGCGGCGAAAGCCTTCTCGCTGCCCGTGAGGACCATGCAGCCGATGTTGGCATCGGCTTCGAACGCATCGAGCGCCTGGCCGAGCTCGCGCACCAGATCGGCGCAGAGGGCATTCAACGCTTTCGGACGGTTCAATCGGATGATGCCGACGCGGCCCTTGGTCTCGGTCTGGATGTTCTCGTAGGCAGCCGTCACGTCTTTCCTCCTCACGCCGAATTCGTGCGCCTTGTCCCGGCGCCGGTCTTGGTTAGCTAGCGCTGGCAGCGCGCGCAATAGAAGGTCGAGCGGCCGGCCTGCACCAGTCGCTTGACGGTATGGCCGCAGTCGCGCGTCGGGCAAGCGATGCCCGCCCGGTCATAGACATTGAAGCGCGTCTGGAAGTAGCCCAGCTCGCCGCCGGGCTGGACGTGATCGCGCAAGGTCGAGCCGCCGTCTTCTATGGATCGCAGCAGCACGCGCTTGATCGCCTCGACGAGGCGGTCGGCGCGCTCGCCCTTGACCGTGTGCGCCGAGCGCCGGGGCGAGATGCCGGCCAGGAACAGCGCTTCGCACGCATATATGTTGCCGACGCCCACCAGGGTCTTCTGGTCCAGCAGCGCCGCCTTGATCGGCGTCTTGCGGCCGGCCAGTCGGGCGGTCAGCACCTCGCTGGTAAAGGCATCCTCCAGCGGCTCCGGCCCCAGGCTCTTGAAGTATTTGTGCGCGGGCACGGCCTCGTCGGGGACCAGCACCATCAGGCCGAAGCGGCGGGCATCGTTGAACCGGACCTGCCAGCCATCGTCCATGTCGAAGACCACATGGTCGTGCCGGTCGAGCGGATGGCTGGCCGCGGTTTCGGCATCGTACAGGGTCATGCGGCCCGACATGCCGAGATGGACGATCAGGGTCTGGCCGTCGTTCAGCCGGATCAGCAGGTACTTGGCGCGCCGGTCGATGCCGGTGACGGTGCGGCCCTCGACCTTGGCCGCGAACTTCGCGGGCATCGGCACGCGCAGGTCGCGGCGGCGCTGCTGCAGGCGGACGATGCGGCGGCCGACCAGGCGCGGCGTCAGTCCGCGTCGTACGGTTTCTACTTCAGGAAGTTCGGGCATGTGCGGCGGCCATGTAAGATGCGATCAATGAATGGGCAACACCGCGCATTAAACGTCCTGCGGCTGACCGTGACCATGCTTGTCGTGGGCCTTGCGCTGATGGCTGCCCTGTCCCGTCTGGCGACGCGGCACTGGGCGTTCGAACTGCTGACCCACTTCAACGTCTATTACCTGCTGGCAGGTCTTGGGCTGGCCGTGCTGGCGCTCGTGCTGCGGCGATGGCTGACGGCAGTGCTGTCGGTGCTGGTCGCCGCGGCGAGCTTCGCGACCGTATGGCCGGCCATGCGCCTGCCGCCGATCGATCTGCAGCTCCAGGCCGAGCCGGTAGTGCGCATCCTCTGGGCCAACCTGCACAATGCGAAGGGCGATCCCGTCGCCCTGCAGCGCCTGATCGAGGCGGAAAAGCCCGACATCGCGGTGTTCACGGAACTCGATCCAATCTACGACGCGGCGTTTCGCAACGTGCGCGGCCTGCTGCCCTTCCAGTCGCCGATGCCGCGCGACAACTCGTTCGGCATCATGCTGCTCGCCCGCAAGCCGCCCGAAGCGCTGAAATTCGACGAGACGCTGAGCGATACCGAGCCGCTGATGGTGGCGCGGCTGTGCCCGGTGGCGGATGCGGGCTGTTTCACCCTGCTCAGCCTGCATGCCTGGCGGCCGGGCTTCTATCGGACTGCCGCCCGCGACCGCCAGCTCGCCCAGGCCGCCGCCGTGGCCCGCCGGCTTGTCGACAAGGGCGGGAGGGTCGTGCTGATCGGCGATCTCAATCTCACGCCATTCTCGCCGGTCTTCGAGCGGCTGCTCGAGCAAAGCGGCTTGTGGGACACGACGATCCTGCCGGCCGAACAGCCCCGCACTTCGCCGCGGATCTCGACCTGGGGGCTGGCCGGGATCGGCCTGCCGATCGACCATGCGCTGATCAGCGCCGGCATCGGCATCGTCAGCCGCCGCATCGGGCCGGACATCGGCAGCGACCATCTTCCGCTGATCCTCGATCTGAGGATCACGCGGGAATAATCTAGGCTTTTGCTTCTGCGGCGGTGGCCAGCGGAGGTCGCGAGCCGAACAGGGCGCTGCCGACGCGGACATGGGTGGCGCCCATGCGCACGGCGGTCTCGTAATCGGCGCTCATGCCCATGCTGAGCTTCGCGAGGCCGTTGCGCGCCGCCATCTTGGCCAGCAGCGCGAAGTGCAGCGCCGGTTCCTCGTCGACCGGCGGGATGCACATCAGGCCGACCACGGGCAGCTTGTACTGGTCGCGGCAGAGCGCGACGAAGGCGTCGACGTCCTTGGGCAGGATGCCGGCCTTCTGCGGCTCTTCGCCGGTATTCACCTGGATGTAGCAGGCCGGCCGGCGGCCGAGCTTGTCCATCTCCTTGACCAGCGCGGCGGCGAGGCGATCGCGGTCGACCGACTGTATGACATCGAACAGAGCGACGGCGTCGCGCGCCTTGTTGGTCTGCAGCGGGCCGATCAGGTGCAGCTCGAGGTCGGGATAGGCCGCCTTCAGCTCCGGGAACTTGCCCTCGGCCTCCTGCACGCGGTTCTCGCCGAACACGCGATGGCCGACTTCGAGCAGCTCGCGCACCCGGTCGGCGCCGTGCGTCTTGGAGACGGCGACCAGCGTGACGTCGGCCGGCGAGCGGCCGGCCGCACGCGCGGCCTCGGCGATATGGCCGGTGACCTCGGCCAGATGATCGGCGCCGTCGCTCATGCGTCGACCGCGGCGCGGGCCAGCAGCGCTTCCTCGTTGTTCGGATCGGCCGCGAGGGCGGCATCGAGGGTCTCGCGCGCCCTGTCGCGTTCGCCGAGCGCCGCGAGGCAGATGCCGTAATGGGCCAGCAGCCGCGAATCGCCCGGCATGCCGCGCAGCGCCTGCTCATGGTGCGGACGCGCTTCGGCGGCCCGGCCGAGGCCGAGCAGGGCGCGGCCGAAATTGGTCTGCACGAAGGGATCGTCGGGCGAGATCTTCGCGGCCTTCTTCAGGATGCGCCGCGCATCGTCGAACCGCTTCAGGCCGAGTAGCGCCAGACCCTGATTGTTCATGGCCCGGGCATCGCCGGACACGGCCCTCAGATAGGGCTCCAGAAGCTGGGTCGCCTCGTCGAAGCGTCCCAGCTGAACATGCAGGTTCGAAAGCTGGAGGATGGCTTCCTGGTCGAGTGGGTTGCGTTCGAGGACCTTGGTCAGGATCTCGGCCGCCTGATCGGTCTGGCCGGCCGCTGTCTTGGCCAGGGCCAGGGTGCCGAGGGCCGGGCTGAAGGTCGGGTCGAGTTCGAGCGCCTTCTCGATCAGCGGGATGGCGTCGCTGGGACGGCCGCCGAAATAGAGCACGAAGCCCAGCGTATGGGTCAGGGTCGCGCTGGCGGGCGCCAGTTCGAGCGCACGACCGGCCTCGGCGATGGCCTCCTCGTAGAGGCCGAGGGCCGCCAGCGACAGCGAGCGGTCGCCCAGGATCTGCGCGCGGCGCTCGGCATTGTCGCCGGCATCCTGCAGCGCCATGTCGAAGACCTCGATGGCGGCCGAATGCTGGCCGAGGCGATAGAGGGCATAGCCCAGCATGTTGCGGGCGCGCGCCTGCAGCGGCTTCAGTTGCTCGGTGCCGTGGTCCTGGATGGCCCGGTCGACGTTGCTCACGAATTCCGACAGTTCGCGCTCGGCGGCGGCGAAGCGGCCCATGTCCATGTGAATGGAGGCCAGCGCCAGGCGCGCCTCGACATGGGTGGGGGCGCGGCGGATCGTGTCGCGGAAGCGCCGCGCCGCCTCGTCGAGATTGCCCAGCCGGCGCGAGGCGAGACCGAGATTGTAGAGCAGCATCGGCTCGTTGGGGTCTTTCGCGACCGCCTTGCGCCACAGCCCCTCGGCTTCCTTCACCGCGCCGCGCTGCGACAGGCAAACGGCCAGATAGTGCAGGATGTCGGGACGATCGCCGTAGCGCGCGAGGGCGCCGCGGAAGAGCGGCTCGGCGCGGTCGAACCAGCCCGCGCGCAGATACTGCAGGCCGGTCTGGAGGTCGGGATCGGGTTGCGGCGGGCCGTTGGGCCGGGAGGGGGGCGCGATGGCCATGGCCGGCTGTGTAGACCCGACCCACGGCCAAGGCTAGACGAAACGGCATGGTCAAGGACCTCGATTTGTTCGCCGCCGCGATGGCCGGCGTGAAGCCGCTGAAGCGCAAGCGCACGGCCGCGTCGCGCGTGCCGGCGGTCGAGGCAAAGCCAGGCCCCAAGTCCGCCGGAAAGTCCGCGGCCCTGAAGTCGGCGACGGACCGGCCGTCGGTCGTCGTGCAGAAACCCCGGCCGCTGCCGGTCAAGCCGAGCGCGCCCGCGCTGTCAGCCGACGGCCGCCAGTTCGATCGCGACGTCTCGCGGGCGCTGTCGCGGCGCCAGCTGTCGCCGGAAGCGACCATCGACCTGCACGGCATGACGCTCGCGATGGCGGAGCGGGCGGTGACGGCGTTCCTGGCGCGGGTATCGGCGCAGGACATGCGCGTGGTGCTGGTCGTGACTGGCAAGGGCCTGCGCCGCGAAGGAGAGCGCACGATCGACGGCCGCATCCGGGCGGAGTTCGTGGGCTGGCTCAATCGCGGCGACAACCGTGACCGGGTGCGGGCGGTCAAGGCCGCCCACGCCCATCACGGCGGCACCGGCGCCTTCTACCTGCTGCTGCGCCGGCGTTCCTCGGCCAGCAGCCGTTCCTTGCGCGCCACGCCCCAGCGATAGCCGGTCAGCGCGCCGCTCGATCCGACGGCGCGATGGCAGGGGATGACCACGGCGGCCTGGTTGGTGGCGCAGGCGCGGCCCACGGCGCGGGCCGACTTGGGCTCGCCGATGCGACGGGCGATCTCGCCATAGGTGCGGGTCTCGCCGGCCGGGATCTCGGTCAACGCCTTCCACACCTTCCACTGGAAGGCGGTTCCCACGATGTCGAGCGGCACGTCGGGCGCATCGAGCGCCGAGGGCTTGCGGCCGTAGAGGCGCGACAGCACGCCCTTCACCCGCGGCCCCAGCACGTCGTCGTTGCGCGCGATCTCGGCCGCCGGGAAGTCCTGCTTCAGGCTCTTCTCGAGCGCGCGGTCGTCGTCGCCCAGGAACACCGCGGCGATGCCCTTCTGCGTCGCCGCCACCAGCACGCGGCCATAGTCGGAATCGACCGTGGTGTAGTCGATGTGCGCGCCGGCCCCGCCCTTGGCGTAGGTGGCGGGCGTCATGCCCAGCGCCTTGTCGCTGTTCTCGTAGACGCGGCTGGGCGAGCCGTAGCCTGCGCCATAGATCGCGTCGGCCACGCTGGCGCCGCCGCGCAGCGCGCTGCGGAAGCGTTCGCGCTTGCGCGCGACCAGCCAGTCGCGCGGGGCGACGCCCAGCTCGGTGAGGAAGCGCTTGCCGAGCGCTCCGCTCGACAGGCCGACCTTGCGCGCCACCTCCGCCAGCGACGGCGGGGTGTCGGCATCGCCGGCCTCGAACAGCGCGCAGGCGCGCGCCACCGGCTTGCTGAGGCCTAGCTCAGCTTGCCAGTCGCGCGGCTTGCACCGCTTGCACGCACGGAAACCCGCCGCTTCCGCCGCCTCGGGCGAGGCGTGGAAGTCGACGTTGCCGCGCAGCGGCGGACGGGCCGCGCACGACGGCAGGCAATAGACCCCGGTTGTCTTGACCGAGAACCAGAACCTGCCGTTGTAGACGCGGTCGCGCCGCTGGACGGCGTTCCAGCAGGTGTCCGGATCAGGAAGGAGAGAAGTGGCGAGGGCCACGGCGGGGAACGAAAGAGGATGTTGGGTCATGGCGCCATCAAAGCACCACGACCCGAACCTGCTCTATCCGCCGCCCGCCGGCAATTCCGGTCTAGGACCAGAAGGGCTTGGTGGCCTCGAACCGCGCGGTGGCGCGGTCGATACCGATGTCTCGCAACAGTCGCTCATCGAGCTGGGCCAGCTGATTTCGCGAACGCGAGAGCTCGGCTCGGGTCATGACTTTCTCGATCCCGACCACGACCGTGCCCGCCAGCAGCGCGACGGCGCGGCCGAACGAGAAGGAGGGGGCGCTCGCGTGGGAAACCCGCGCGGTGGATACGATCGACATGACTTAGCTCCGCTTGAGGCGATGGGGCCGGGGATCGGCAGTTGCGCCTCGTTTCTGGCCTTTATTTGCTGTATCCTGTGGATAGTTGCAAAGGATGAAAGCTCGGGGGAGGCATAGAATTTCTATGAACGGGTGTCTTTGATGAGCCGCTCTCAACTGCCGCTCAATGCCTTGCGCGCCTTCGAGGCCGCAGCCCGTCACGCAAGTTTCACGCACGCCGCCGAGGAGCTTCACGTCACGCAGGCCGCCGTCAGCCATCAGGTGAAAGCACTTGAGGAGAGGCTCGGCGTCGCGCTGTTCGTGCGCCGTCCGCGCGGCCTCGAGATCACCAGCGAGGGCGAGGCGCTGCTGCCGGATCTGCGTGATGCGTTCGACCGCATGACCAACGCGTTGGAGCGTGTCGGACGCAAGGCCAACTCCGGCACGCTGAACGTGAGCCTCGTCACGACCTTCGCGCTGGGGTGGTTGGTGCCGCGCCTGCATCGTTTCCAGGCCAAGCATCCCGAGATCGAAGTGCGCATGACGACGAGCCAGCGGCGCGTCGACTTCGCGCGAGAGGATGTCGACTGCGCGATCAGATTCACCGTGCAGCCGGAGCCCGATCTACATGCAACGAGGCTGTTCAGCGACGTGCTGACGCCGCTTTGCGGCAAGCGTTATCGCGACAAGCTGAAGACGCTCGACGACCTGAAGCGCGTACCCTTCATCGACATGACCTACGACCCCGAGTGGGCGATCTGGTTGCGCGCGGTCGGTCTCGGTGACTTCAAGCCCAAGAGGGTGCTGACGTTCGACTCGACGATGATTGCGGTGGAAGCGGCCATGGAAGGTGCGGGTGTCGCGGTCGGTCCGCCGCAGCTCTTCCGCGAGGAGCTGGCGGAGGGCCGCCTGTTCCAGCCGTTCGAGCAGATCGTCGACAGCGGCAAGGCCTGGTGGTTCGTCTGTCCGCCGGCGTCGGTCAGCCGTCCGAAGACCAAGGCGTTCGAGGAATGGCTGGTCGAGGAGTTGAGCGCGCCGCAGGCCCGCACGGTGCGCCCGGCGCTGGCGTCGAGCGGCCGGCGCTGAGGCGGCCTCGAATAAATCTAATGGCTCGAGGTCACTCGGCCGAGGTCATGCCGAGGTCATTTTGGGTAGCGGTGCTGCCCGCCGAACACGTCCTCGACGACCAGCGCGCCGGGATCGTCGGCCAGGTAGGAGGGTCCCACCGGGACCTTTCCGTGGCCGCCGGGCACGTCCAAAACATAGGTCGGCTGGGCGAGCCCCGAGAGGCGGCCGCGCAGGGCCTTCATCAGGGCCTGGCCGCGCTCGATGGAGACCCGGAAATGGCCGGTGCCGCGCACCATGTCGGGGTGATGCAGGTAGTAGGGCTTCACCCGGGCGGTCACCAGCGCCCGCATGAGGTACTCTAGGGTCTCGACCTCGTCGTTCACGCCCTTCAGCAGGACGGTCTGGCCCATCAGCGGCAGGCCGGCATCGGCCAGCCGCGCCAGCGCGGCGCGGGTCGGGGGCGCCAGCTCGCGGGCGTGATTGCAATGGACGGCGAGCCAAACGCTGACCCGGCCGGGCTTCAGCGCCTTTACCAGCTCGTCGGTGACCCGCGCGGGATCGACGATCGGCACGCGGCTGTGCAGGCGCACGATCGCCACATGCGGGATCGCATCGAGCGCCGCCATCAGCTCGGCCAGACGCCGCGGCGCCAGCATCAGCGGATCGCCGCCGGTCAGGATCACTTCCCAGATCTCCGGGCGGCTGCGGATATAGGCCAGCGCCGCGTCGAGTTCCTCGGCCGACAGGGCTTCGCCGCCGGGGCCGACCTTTTCGCGGCGGAAGCAGAAGCGGCAATAGACCGGGCAGACATGCAGGGGCTTCAGCAGCACGCGGTCGGGGTAGCGATGGACGATGCCCTTTACCGGCGAGCGCGCCTCGTCGCCGATCGGATCGGCCAGTTCCTCGGGCGCGACCTCGGCCTCCTGGCCGCTCGGCACAAACTGCCGGGCAATCGGGTCGGTCGAGAGGTTCGCGCGGTCGATCAGCGACGCCATCTCGGGCGTCACGGCAATCGCCATCGATTGGGCAGCCTCCTGCAGTCGCGGATCGGGCGACAGAAGGCCCTCGCGTTCCAGGGCGTCCAGGGTGCGCAGCGTCGGCATGGCGGCGGGGAGATAGGCGGCGAGGACGCTTAAGTCCAGCGAGCGGTATCTGCGCGGTCGATGGCGGTCAGAAGCGTGGCGGTCGAAACGACCGTCCAGTCGCAGAGGTCGTAGCGGCGGCTGAGCCGGTCGCGCACTGCCGTCTCGGCCGCGCCTTCGGGGATCTTCGAGCGTTCCCACATCGCCAGATTGGGGCGCCGGGTCAGCAACAGGCTGCGCACGCCGGCGTGCAGGCCCGCGCCCGTGACCTCGTCGGGGGCCTTGCCGGTGCGGTCGCCGGTCGCCTGCCAGAGGCCCACCACCTGCGAATCGTAGGCGCCTTCGAAGCCTGGCCAGGCAGCGGCGCAGAGGTCGAGGAACTCCGGCCAGTTCGGCGGCGGTACCGCGAACCAGCGGAAGGCGTAGTTGCCCTGGCGCGTCGGCGGGACGGTGTCGGTCGGGCGCAGCGTCGGCGTCATCGCCTCGCTGGTCGCGGCGCTTATGTCGGTCCGGTCCGCCAGCAGGGCGTGCTCGGCGGCTTCAGCCGTGATGCCCTGCGGCCAGACGCTGATCGCCTGCACCTCGTCGCGCGGCCGGCCGATCTGGCTGCGCCAGGCGCCGTAGAGCTGGCCGCCGGCGCGGTTGATCCGTCGTGCGCCGTCGCCAGCCAACCGGTCGGCCACGGCCTGCCAGCACCGTGGTGCGGCGTCGATGCGGTGATGGACGAAGGTGGCGCTCAAGCCTCGACCTTGTGACGGCTGAGGGTGAAGCCCGGATAGCCGCCCGCCGTGATCTCGTCGCAGTGCCGCTTGTAGCGGTCGAAGCCGCCGACATAGGGCATGAACACTCGCGGCTTGCCCGGGATGTTGGCGCCCACGTACCAGGAATTGGCCAGCGGATAGAGCGTGCTGTCGGCCACCGCGTTGACGTGGCCGACCCAGTCCGCCTCGGCCTGGGGCGACGGCTCGATGCGGTCGAGCTGCTGCTTGCCGAGATGATCGATTGCATCGGCGATCCAGTCGACGTGCTGTTCGATCGACGCGATCATCTGCGTCTTCACGCCGGGGCTGCCGGGGCCGGTGACGACGAACATGTTGGGAAAGCCCGAGACCATCAGGCCGAGATAGGTGAGGGGGCCGCCTTGCCAGTGATCGGCCAGCACCGCGCCGTCGCTGGTGCGGATGTCGATCTCGCGCAGCGCGCCGGTCATGGCGTCGAAGCCGGTGGCGAAGACGATGGCGTCGAGCTCGTATTCCTGCTTGCCCGTGCGCACGCCCTTCTCGGTGATCTCCTGGATGGGGTCGGAGCGCACGTCGACCAACACGACGTTGTCGCGATTATAGGTCTCGTAATAGTTCGTATCGAGGCAGAGCCGCTTGGTGCCGATCGGATGGTCCTTGGGCGCCAGCAGCTCGCCCGTCGCCTTGTCCTTCACGATGCCGCGGATCTTGTTGCGCGCAAACTCCGAGGCCGTGTCGTTGGCCTCCTTGTTCACTAGAAGATCGGTGTAGGTATAGAGGTAGCTGATGCTGCCGCCTTCCTTCCACTTGGCCTCGTAGGCGGCGTTGCGTTCTTCCTCGCTGACGTCGAGCGCCGACTGGGTCGGGCGCGGATAGCCGCCGATCGCGAAGGGCGTGTCGTAGGCGGCGCGGCGGCGCTCCGGATAGTTGGCCTTGTGGCGGCTCTCGCGCTCTTCCTCCATCGGCGCGTTGCGCGCCGGCAGGCTGAAGTTGGCGGTGCGCTGGAACACGTGGAGATGCTTGGCCTGCCGGGCGATCAGCGGGATCATCTGAACGCCGGAGGAGCCGGTGCCGATGACGCCGACCCGCAGACCGGTGAAGTCGACCCCTTCATGCGGCCACAGGCCGGAGTGATACCACTTGCCCTTGAAGCTCCCGATGCCCTTGAAGTTCGGCACGCGCGGCGTCGAGAGGTTACCCGCCGCCATGATGCAGTAGCGCGCGCGGATCTCCTCGCCGTTCTCGGTGCGCAAGGTCCATTGGTTGGCCTTGCCGTCGAACGTGGCGGCCTTGATGCGCGTGTTGAGCTGAACGTCCCGGCGCAGGTCGAAGCGGTCGGCGACATGGTTGATGTACTTCAGGATCTCGGGCTGCGTGCCGTAGCGTTCCGGCCACTTCCACTCCTGCTGCAGCTCGTCGGAGAAGCTGTAGGAATATTCGAGACTCTCCACGTCGCAGCGCGCGCCGGGATAGCGGTTCCAGAACCAGGTGCCACCGATGCCGGAGCCCGCCTCGTAGGCCCGGACGTTCAGGCCGAGCTTGCGCAGGCGATGGATGGCGTAGAGGCCGCCCAGGCCGCCACCGACGATGGCAACATCGAGCTGGCGAGGCGCGGAGGCGTGCGAGGCATCGGGCATGGCGACGGGTCCTGGTTGAATTTTTGCTCTGCGAATGGCGTTGGACGAGCGGCACCGCCAGCGTCGACCCGACCGTCCGATTTGGCAAGCGCAGCGGGCACAGATGCGGAACTGCCGGGGTGGCATGAGCGCGGCATGCGCTCCACGCGGTGCAGCAAGTCGGACCTTTTGCGCGAAGATCGTTGGCTCGACGATTGTTTCGGCCTTATTCTTTTTTGATGACAGCAGCGCGAACCCCCGGTTGAGGACGGCAGGCTAGGTCGTGGATCAATCGGTGCCGCCGCCCGCCCTCAAGCCATCGCCCGAATCGCCCGCGATCGGCGTAATGCCGCGCGAGCGTCCGAGCCGCGCCAGCGGCCTCGTCCGCGTCCTGTTGCGCCCCCGTTTCATCGCCATCGGCCTCCTGCTGCTCGTGGCGCTGGTCTATGGCGGCCGCGAACTGCACCTGCGGCTGACGCACGTCTATGAATACGATGCCCGCGTGACCGCCGACATCGTGACCGTGTCGAGCCGCGCCGACGGCTGGATCATCGATCTCGCGGTGCGCGAGGGCCAGAAGGTCGAGGCCGGCCAGACCCTGGTGAAGATCGACGACCGCATCGCCAAGCTGCGGGTCGACGGGCTGAAGGCGCAGATCGAAGGCATCCGGGTCGAGCGGGCGCGGCTGCGCGCCGAGCGCAAGCTCGACCAGAACCAGGCCGATGCCGCGATGCGCACGCGCAGCTCGAACATCACGGTCCGCGAGAAGGCACTGGGCGCCCTGCGCGCCGATCTCGATTTCGCCAAGCTGGAACTCGAACGCAGCAAGACGCTGTTCGCCAGCAAGGTCATCAACGAGCG
Source organism: Reyranella sp. GW821-FHT12G01 (assembly GCF_058806575.1). Classification (NCBI taxonomy): domain Bacteria; kingdom Pseudomonadati; phylum Pseudomonadota; class Alphaproteobacteria; order Hyphomicrobiales; family Reyranellaceae; genus Reyranella; species Reyranella sp. GW821-FHT12G01. The sequence goes on along the minus strand of NZ_JBXAPV010000001.1, from coordinate 289,537 downwards.
GCAGGCCCAGATGGCGCAGGCGGCGGTGACCAAGCTCGAGATCCAGATCCTGCAGCTCCAGGCGGAGCACGAGCAGGCCGAGGGCAGTCTTGCCGAGGCACGGGTCGGCCATGACCGGCTGGGGGTGATCGACGCGCAGATCGAGGCGCTGACCCACCAGGTCGCCGTGTTGGCCGCGCAGCTCCACCAGCAGCAGGTCGACGTCGAGGACCGCACGATCAAGAGCCCGATCCCGGCCGTGATCGACCGCACCTTCACCCTGCCGGGCGAATACGTGGCGTCGGGCCAGCGCATCCTGCTGCTGCACAATCCCGACGAGGTCTGGGTCGAGGCCAACATCAAGGAGACGCAGGTCGGCAAGCTGAAGCTCGGCCAGACCGTGCGCGTCTCGGTCGACGCCTATCCCAACGATATTTTCGTCGGCAAGGTCACGCGCATCGGCAGCGCCACGACGGCGCGCTTCGCGCTGCTGCCGACGCCCAATCCCTCGGGCAACTTCACCAAGATCACGCAGCGCGTGCCGGTCAAGATCGACATGGTCCAGATGCCGAAGCCGCTGACGCCCGGCATGATGGTCGAAGTCGAAATTGACATCCGCTGACGCGAGCGGCGGAAGCACTCCATGACGGCTGCCAGCGTTCCCCTGCAGACGGCCGCCGCACTCACCGAACGCTACGGACCTTCCTATCGCTGGCTGGTGACCATCACCGGCATGATGGGCGTCGTGTCGATGGTGCTGGCGATGACCACGGTCAACGTCGCGGTGCCCGACGTCATGGGCGCCTTCGGCATCGGCCAGGACAAGGCGCAATGGATGTCGTCGGCCTACATGGCGACGATGACCGCCGGCATGCTGATCAACGCCTGGGTGAGCGGCATTTTAGGCGAGCGGCGCACCTTCGTGGGCGCGCTGTTCTTCTTCTCGGTGGGCGCGCTGATGGGCGGCTCGGCGCCGACCGAGGACGCGCTGATCTTCGCCCGCGTGCTTCAAGGCTTCAGCGCCGGCATCGCCCAGCCGCTGGTCATGGCCACGATCTTCACCGTCTTTCCGCCCGAGCGCCGCGGCATGGCGATGGGTGTGTTTGGCCTGGGCGTCGTCTTCGCGCCGGCCATCGGCCCGACCCTGGGCGGGCTGATGATCGAATACTTCTCCTGGCGCTACGTCTTCTTCATCTCGCTGCCGTTCTGCGTCGTCGCCGCCGTCCTCGGCCTCGTCTTCATGCCGCATCGGCCGATCCCCAAGGTGATCCCGCCCTTCGACTGGCTGGGCTTCGCGCTCCTCTGCACCGCGCTGCTGGGCCTGATGACCGGCATCGCCGACGGCCAGCGCGAGGGCTGGAGTTCCGACGCCATCGTGTTCCGGCTGCTGCTCGGCGCCGGGGCCACGGTCGCCTTCATAGCCTGGGAGCTCTACACGCCGCGCGCGCTGCTCGACGTGCGCATCTTCGGCAATGTCGAGTTCTCGGCGGCGGCCTTGATCGCCTTCATCTTCGGCGCCGGCATGATGGGCTCGACCTACATCATCCCGGTCTTCGTGCAGACCATCATCGGCTTCACGCCCTTGCTGGCCGGGCTGATGATGATGCCGGCCGGCATCATGCTGGCCTTCATCTTCCCGCTGGCCGGGCGGCTCTCGGACGCGATGCCGGCCTCGACCATGATCATCGGCGGGCTGATCCTGTTCGCCACCGGCTTCGCCTGGATGACCACCGCCGACATCGACACGACCTTCGGCACGCTGGTCTGTATGGTCATGGTCTCACGGCTGGGACTGGGCTTCATCAACCCCAGCCTCAACGCCTCGTCGCTGAAGGCGCTGCCGGCCGACAAGGTGCGCCAGGGCTCGGGCATCGCCAACTTCATGCGCCAGTTGGGCGGCGCCTTCGGCATCAACCTGATGGTGGCGTTCTTCGAGATCCGCACCCGCTTCCATGCCGATGCGCTGACGGCCACGCAGGACTGGGGCAACCGCACCACCGACCGCATGCTGACCCAGGTCGAGCACCTGATGCAGAAGAGCGGCCTGCCGTTCCAGCAGCAGAAGGCGGGCGCGCTCGAATATTTGGCCACGATGTTGCAAAGCAATGCGCAGATGATGGCGTTTTCCGATACGTTCATCGTCGTGGGCGTGGTGGCGCTTCTGGCCCTGTTTCCCGCCGCCCTGCTCTCGCGCTCCCAGCGGCGCGCGCGCAACGCCTGGAAGTAGGGTCTCGTTCTTAGGGGTTTTGCGATGATCGATTCTGCGGTGAAGACGAAGATCATGGACGAGGTCGACCGCCAGTTCGACGACCAGCTCAAGGTGCTGGCCGACCTGGTGCGCATTCCCTCGACCCGGTTCCAGGAAGCGCCGGCGCAGGACATGATGGCCCGCCTGTTCAAGGAAGACGGGCTGGGCGTCGACCGCTGGCAGATCAAGATCGACGACCTGAAGCACCTGCCGGGCTACTCGCCGCATTCGCTGGACTACGACGATGCCTGGAATGTCGTCGGCGCCTGGCGGCCGTCGAACCCCAAGGGTCGCTCGCTGATCCTCAACGGCCATATCGACGTGGTGCCCGAGGGCCCGCACGAGATGTGGGCGCGCAATCCCTACGACGCCTACGTCAAGGACGGCTGGATGTATGGCCGCGGCTCGGGCGACATGAAGGCCGGCCTGATCCTGAACGTCTTCGCGCTGCGGGCGCTGCGCGCGCTGGGCTACATGCCGGCAGCCGACGTCTACCAGCAGTCGGTGGTCGAGGAAGAGTGCACGGGCAACGGCGCGCTGGCCTGCCTGCAGCGCGGCTATCGCGCCGAGGCAGCACTCATCCCCGAACCGTCGGGCTGCACGCTCACCGTCTCGCAGGTCGGCGTCATGTGGTTCCAGGTCAAGGTCACCGGCCATCCCGTGCACGTCTACAAGGCCGATGCCGGCTCGAACGCGATCGAGTCCGCCTATCGCCTGATCCAGCAGCTGCGCGAACTCGAGAAGAAGTGGAACGCGCTGAAGGTCCACGACAAGCACTACTGCGACCATCACCACCCGGTGAACTTCAACGTCGGCAAGATCGCCGGCGGCGACTGGGCGAGTTCGGTCCCGTCCTGGTGCACCTTCGACATGCGCGTGGGCGTGCTGCCGACGCAGACGCTGAAGGAGTGCCGCCAGGAGGTCGAGGACACGATCCGCACCGCCGCGGCCAACGATCCCTTCCTCGGCAACAACCTGCCGACCGTGACGTGGGAAGGCTTCCAGGCCGAGCCTTATGTGCTCAAGAACCACGAGCATGTGCGCGAGCTTCTGGCCGACGCGCACAAGACGGTGTTCGGCGCCGAGCTCGACGACCGTCGTACGACCGGCACCACCGACGCCCGCTTCTTCGGCCTCTATGCCGGCCTGCCGGCGCTGGTCTACGGCCCGCAATCCGACGACGTGCACGGCTTCGACGAGCGCGTGAACATCGAATCGATCCGCAAGATCACCCAGTCGACCGCGCTGTTCATCTCCGAATGGTGCGGGCTGGAGAAGGTCTAACGACCATTCGCCTCACATGTCCTCTCCGCCACGAAGTGGGGGAGAGGACGATCTACAATTAGGCGGTAGCCGACCGGGAGCGGCCGCGACTCCGGTTGCAGAATGTGGGCTTTCTTCGCAATATTGGCGTTGACGAATGACGCGCCATTCCAGACTGCGAACGAAGCAAGAGCTCGGACTTCCCAAATGGGTGCCGGCGGTCGAGGGGTCGCTCGATGATCCGCCGATCGTCCTGCGGCAACACCGGCTGAGATATGCCGTGACATGCTTCGCAGGCCTTGTCGGCGCTTCGATATATGCCTGCCTCGTTGCATCGTCTTCCGCCGCTGCCCTGCATTACTTCGCCCCGGTCCTTGTAGGCCTGATTGGCGTGACGTCCGGCGTGAAGGCGATTTTTCCGGACATGCTTATCCTCGACGCCGATGGCGTAGTCTGGCGCCGCTGGTTCTGGACGATCGAGTTTCGATGGAGCGACTTCAGATGCTTTCGTGCAGTGCCCGACGGCGAGCAGCAGATTGAAGCCGACATTTCTCTCGGTATGCAGCGACGGCTGGGCTGGAGACGCTTCCTCCCTGGCCTGTGGGGGCCGGTGAATCTCGGCAACAACTGGGAACTGCCGGCTGCGCGCGTGGCGGCGGTGCTGACCGAGGCCCGGGCGCGCTGGGGGCCCGTGGGGCAGGATTCCGATACAAGGTCTCTGTTCGCCGAGGATTGAGGCAGGATCAGCGGGCGCGCTCAAGCCCGTGATCGACCGCCGCTACCGCTTCGCGCAACTGCCCGAAGCGCATGCCTATGTCGAAACCGGCCGCAAGCGCGGCAGCGTGGTCGTAAGCGTCGAGCAGATGTGATCGCTCATGCGTCCTCTCCCCCCACTGCGTGGGCGGAGAGGACAATAGAGGGATGACTAAGCCGCGATCGCCTGCTCCGCCGGCGCGTAGGGCAGGCCGAGGCTTTCGGCGGCCGCCTTATGCGTGAAGCGGCCGCGATGGATGTTGAGGCCGGCGCGCAGGTGCGGGTTTTCGGCGACGGCGGCGAGGCCCTTGGCGGCGAGGGCGAGGCCAAAGGGGAGCGTGGCGTTGTTAAGTGCCTCGCTCGAAGTCAGCGGCACGGCGCCCGGCATGTTGGCAACGCAATAGTGGATGATGCCGTCGACCTCGTAGGTCGGCTGGGCGTGGGTCGTGGCGTGCGAGGTCTCGAAGCAGCCCCCTTGGTCGATGGCGACGTCGACGATCACGGAGCCGGGCTTCATCGACTTCAGCATCGCCCTGGTCACGAGCCGCGGCGCGCTGGCGCCGGGCACCAGCACCGCACCGATCACCGCGTCGGCCGAGAAGACTTCCTGTTCGACGGCGGCGAGGGTCGAATAGCGCGTGCGGACCCGGCCTTCGAACAGCTCGTCGAGTTCGCGCAGGCGCGGCAGCGAACGGTCGAGCACCGTGACGCTGGCGCCGAGGCCCGCCGCCATGCGCGCGGCATGCGTGCCCACGACACCGCCGCCCAGCACCACGACATGGGCAGGCTGGACGCCCGGCACGCCGCCCAGCAGCAGGCCGCGGCCGCCGCGATGGCGCTGCAGCGCGCCGCCCGCGGCTTCGATGGAGAGGCGCCCCGCGACTTCGCTCATGGGCGCGAGCAGCGGCAGGCCGCCGCGTGCATCCGTCACCGTCTCGTAGGCGATGGCGGTGCAGCCCGAGGCGATCAGGCCCCTGGCCTGCTCGGGATCGGCGGCGAGATGAAGATAGGTGAACAGGATCTGGCCCGGCCGCAGTTGCGTCCATTCGCCGGGCTGTGGCTCCTTTACCTTCACGATCATGTCGGCGGTCGCAAAGATCTCGGCGGCCGTAGCGGCGATACGCGCGCCGGCGGCGCGATAGACCTCGTCGCTGGCGCTGATGCCCGCACCCGCGCCGGTCTCGACCACGACCTCGTGGCCGGCATGGGCATATTCGCGGACCGCGCCGGGCGTCAGACCGACGCGATATTCGTGGGTCTTGATCTCCTTGGGCACACCGACGCGCATGCAATTTCTCCGGGTTTGATGGAGATCATCAAACCAAGGAAAGCGGGTTTGTTTCCCGGCAATCTGAAGAAGAATTGTGCCGTTGGCGCCGGAACTCTACGCTGAAACGGAAAATCGCGCAGGATTCCAAACATGGATATCGACAAGATCGACGCCACCCTCCTGTCGGAGCTGACGAAGAACGCGCGGGTCAGCCAGGTCGAACTGGCGACACGCGTCGGCCTCTCCAGTACCGCGGTGGCGCGGCGGCAGCGCGCGCTGGAGGAGGAGGGGCTCATCCAGAGCTACCAGGCCGTGCTCGATCTCGGCCGCTTCGGCCTCGCCACCACGGTGGTGGTGCGCATCACCCTGGAGAGCCAGAGCGACGAGGCGCTGAAGGCGTTCGAGGCGGGCGTGCTCGACTGTCCCTCGGTGGTGCGCTGCTTCCTGATGTCGGGTAGCGACGACTATGTCGTCATCGTGCTGGCGCGCGACATCGAGGATTTCGAGCGCATCCATCGCACCGAACTCTCGCGCCTGCCGAGGGTCGCGCGGCTGGAATCGAGCTTTGCGCTACGCGAGGTCGTGAACCGCGCGGTGCCACCGTCGGTGTTCGGCAAGACCGCGCGAGGGGCTCAGCGCAAGCGGCGCGCCGGCAGGCTGTTCGATCATTACGGCATTAAGTAGCATGTGCACCGAGCGATGCGGGGCCGCCGCAGGCTGCGCCACCCGGACGCTTGAGAGCGTGGAGTCATTGATTTAAAAAGAAAATAGGCCGCTCCTGGTGGAGGGGAGCGACCGAGTTGGCCCTTCTGGAAGGGGCTGCGTGGCAGAGATGACGGGATTCGAACTCGTGAGGGCCTGGCTTAGGGACCCCTCCGGTTTTGGAGACCGGTACGTTCGACTGCTCTGCCTTACCTCCACGAGTAGTAAAGTCGATTAAAGGCCGCTTCCTTTCCGTGTTCAGCGGGGACGGGAAGCGGCCTTTCCTATTTGTCCTCGCCCCTCGCGTCGGTCGATCTCGCGGGGGCTGGCGTCTCTTCTGGTCATGCTAGCCTCTTGTTGGCGGGAATATATTCCTGTGACTTGATTTGTCAAATCATGAAGCGTATATCCCGTAAATACGGTTTACCGCTGAGGTTCCATTTTATGACTTCCATAGACTCACAGGTGCCAAAGGCGCCGAAGGATCGCAGCCCTTCGTACCCCTTCATTCCACTCCGGACGGCAATCGAGCGTTTGATCGCTTTAGACGCTAAGTTCGGGCGCCATCCGGCACCCGCACTACAGGCTGGAATTGCATGGGATATGAAGCCAGCGAGTAGCCAGGCTGCGCAAACGCTTGCCGCCCTGAAATCATACGGATTAGTGGATTATAATGGCGCGGGCGATGCTCGCACGGCGCCAATCTCCGACGATGGGCGCACTTATCTGCGCGCGCAGCAGGAGAACGTGAAGAAAGAAGTCCTTAAGCGAGCAGCTCTAAAGCCTAAGGCGATTGCAAATTATTGGCATGTTTGGGGTCCTGACCGGCCACCTGATCCTGTGTGCTTGGATCAGCTCGTCCTCAAGGGTGGATTCACACAAGGTGCCGCAAACACCTTCTTACGAGTCTATGATGAGACCATTCACTATGCTGGATTGTCGAATTCTGACACAGGCGTTTATCAAGATGAGGTGCCGGACGACCTACCACCGCCCCCAATCGCCGTCGGGGATTTGGTCAACGTCGAAGTCGGAGGATCATTGGTGTTTCCTGAACCGAGGCGGGTTCGGGCGGTCAACATCCATGATGGAAAACCGTGGGTTTATGTTGAAGGAAGCCAAGCCGGGGCATCCGTGGACAACGTCCAGCTTCATCAAAAAGGCACTGTAGGCAGTTCCGTCCCCCCACCTCTGTTGGAGGAAGCGCGACCTGAAGCCAAATCGGGCTGGAAAGAGGAACGCCTTGTAGACGACGAAGGAGACGAGACCTTTCTTTCGTACAAAGGCGAACCGTCCTTGGAGCGTTACGAGTTCATCCGCGATTATCTGGACTTCCGCATTTCGCGTCTCAAAAAGGCAGCTGTGCGTGACCAGAATGACGAGAAATAGCTAGCAAGAACGTTAGTCGAAAAAGCCGCGCATGAAGCGCGGCTTTTTTTGAATCCGACTTGATGCGTTTGCAGTCCAATAATTGCTTCATCGCAAGCGGCGCGCCGAGGCGTAGACGCCGAGCGCCACGCCGCCCAGCACGACCGCGACGGCCAGCAGGCGCATCCCGTCCAGCGGCTCGCCGGTCAGGTAGGCCGAGATCGCGAGCGCGGCGCAGGGCACGAGCAGGCTGACGGGGCCGACCTTCGCGGCCGGATAGGTGCGCAGCAGGGTTCCCCAGATCAGGTAGCCCAGCCACATCACCGGAACGACCGTGTAGAAGAGCACGAACCAGCCGCGCCAGGTTGGCGCCAGGATCGGCGCGGCCAGCGCCATCGGCCCGTCGAGTGCCAGCGACGCCAGCGCGAGCGGGATCGGGGGCAGGACGCTGGCCCAGACGGTGACGGCGAACATCGAGACGCCGCGCGCCGAGCGGAAGACGAGATTGCCCAGCGCCCAGGTGAGCGCCGACATCAGCGCGAGGCCGACCGCGAGCAACGGCGTGTCGTCGGAGATCGAGCGCGCCAGCAGCACGACACCAACGACCGCGACGGCAAGACCGAGCCATTGTTCGCGCGTCGCATGCTCGCGCAGGAACAACGCGGCCAGCACGACGGTGAGCGGCCCTTGCAGCTGCACCAGCACGGAAGTGAGGCCGGGCGGCAGGCCCGCGCCCATGGCGAAGAACAGGAAGACGAACTGGCCGGCGAACATCAGCCCGCCGATGCCGGCCAGCGCCGCCCACGAGACGTTGGGCTTGGGAATGAACAGGGCGGGCAGCGCACCCAGCAGGAAGCGCCAGGTCGCGAAGGCGAAGGGGGTGAACTCGTCGAGGCCGAAGCGGATGACCGTGAAGTTCAGCCCCCACATCGCCACGATGAGGAGAGCCGCCGCGAGATGCAGCGGGCTCAAGTGGCTACAGCCAGACCCACGGACGCGAGCTCTTGTCCGACGCCTGCCACGCCTCGATCTCGTCGCGGCGCGACATGGTGAGCGCGATGTCGTCGAGCCCGTTCAGCATCGCATGCTGGCGGCGCGCATCGACCTGGAATGGGATGGTGCGGCCGGTCGGCGAGATCACCTCGCAGTTTTCGAGGTCGACGGTGATGCGCGCGTTGCCGGGCGAGGCCTTCATCTCGTCGGCGAGCTGCTCGATCTCGTGGATCGGCAGCGCCACCGGCAAGAGGCCGTTCTGGAAGCAGTTGTTGTTGAAGATGTCGCCGAAGTACGGCGCGATCACCGCCTTGATGCCCATGCCCTTCAGCGCCCACACCGCGCCTTCGCGGCTCGAGCCGCAGCCGAAATTCTCGCGGCTGAGGATGATCGGTGCGTCGCGATAGGGCGCCTGGTTGAAGATGCAGTCCGGGTCCTCGCTGCCGTCGGGCTTGAAGCGGATCTGCTCGAAGGCATAGGGGCCGAGGCCTTCGCGCGTCACGTTGTCGACCAGCCGCTCGATGCGGATGATCAGGTCGGTATCGACGTTCTGGCGCATCAGCGGCGTGGCGACGCCGGTCACCTTGGTGAACTTGTCCATGATCAGATCTTCCTCACGTCAGCGATGGCGCCCTTGATCGCGGCAGCGGCAGCCATCGCGGGGCTGGCGAGATGGGTGCGGGCGTTGGGGCCCTGGCGGCCGACGAAGTTGCGGTTGGAGGTCGAGACGCTGCGCTGGCCGGGCGGGACGCGCTCGCCATTGGAGGCGAGGCACATCGAGCAGCCGGGCTCGCGCCATTCGAAGCCCGCTTCGGTGAAGACGCGGTCGAGGCCCTCGGCCTCGGCTTCGGCCTTGATGCGCACCGAGCCGGGAACGACCCACGCCGTCACATGGTCGGCCTTGTGGCGGCCCTTCACGATCTCGGCGGCGGCGCGCAGGTCGGAGATGCGGCTGTTGGTGCAGGAGCCGATGAACACCCAGTCGACCTTGGTGCCCTCGATCGGCTTGCCGGGCTCGAGGCCCTGGTACTTGAGGGCAGCCTCCCAGGCGCCGCGCTTCTCCTCCGGTCCCTTGGTGGGATCGGGAATGGCGCGGTCGACGGCGATCACGTGCTCGGGGCTGGTGCCCCAGGTGATCTGCGGCGCGACGTTCTTCATGTCGACCGTGTGCTCGAAATCGAACTCGGCATCGGGATCGCTGGGCAGGGTGCGCCAGTGCGCGACCGCGCGGTCCCACATCGCGCCCTTCGGCGCATAGTCGCGGCCGTTGAGATACTCGTAGGTCGTGTCGTCCGGCGCGACCATGCCGGTGCGTGCGCCCATCTCGATGGTGAGGTTGCACAGCGTGAGCCGCGCCTCGGCCGGCAAAGCGCGCACGCCCGAGCCGGCATATTCGACCGAGTAACCGGTGCCGGCGGCGGTGCCGAGCTCGCCGATCAGGTGAAGGATCATGTCCTTGGCCGTGACGCCCGGCATCAGCTTGCCTTCGAAGCTGGCGCGCATGCGCTTGGGCTTGCGCTGGACCATGGTCTGCGTGGCGATCACATGCACCAGCTCGGAGGAGCCGATGCCGAAGGCCAGCGCACCGAAGCCGCCATGCGTCGAGGTGTGGCTGTCGCCGCAGACCAGCGTCGTGCCCGGCAGGGTGAGGCCCTGTTCCGGGCCCATGACGTGCACGATGCCCTGGCCGTCCTGGCCGAGGTCGAACAGCTTGATGCCGTAGGCGCTGGTGGTCTCGCGCATCGACTTGATCAGCGGCAGGCCCGGCGGATGGGTGAACTCGGTGCGGCCGGGCTTGGTCGACATGGTGTGATCGGGCGTGCCGTAGATCAGGCGCGGCTGCGACGGCGGATAGCCCTTGTCGATCGCTTCCTTCAGCGCCTTGCCGCCCGACATGTCGTGCAACAGCAGCCGGTCGATGTGCAGAAGCACGAACCCGTTGCCGAGATCGGTGATGACGTGGCTGTCCCAGATCTTGTCGAACAGGGTCTTGCCCATGGGTTTGGCCTTTGGGTTTGGGTGTTTATCCGCGGGACGCGGATAACAGCACTAGGAGAGCCGCGCCGCCAGTCCCTCGCGATCATCGTCGCGCAGCAATTCGAGCGAGGCATACCAGGGCGATATTCCGAGGGTCGGTCCCCAGAGCCAGTCTGCGGTATGCGGCAGCAGGATCACCGTCGGGATGCCGAGTGCGGCGGCGGCATGGGCGGGCCAGACATCGTCGCCGACGACGAGGCGGCAGATGATGATGTCCTGCGGCTCACGCGTGATGTCGAGCCCGGCGGGCGGCTCGACGGTGCTGAACCAGCCGACCTTGGAAGTGGCCGCGGCATCCTTTTGCAACTGTGCGGGCGGCGGCAATGCATCGAGCGACCAGTTCAGGAGATGCGGCAGGCTGCGCAGCGGCGCGGCGGCCGCGAAGCCGTCGAGCGAATCGCCCCGTCGTGCGGTCGGACCGTCGACCCAGTCGATCAGCGACGCGGTGCATTGGACGGTACCCTCGACACCACGCGCCAGCATCAGCGTGTCGCGCAGTGCCGCCTCGCTCTCGATGTCGGCCTGTTCGGGATAGAGCAGGAGGCGGCCGGTCAGCGGCTCGCCCTGCCAGCGCGGCAGCTCGGGCGTGTAACGCTCGCCCGGCAATTCCAGCCGGGCTTCGTGGTCGCCCAGCCCGCGCCACCAGTCGCCCTGGCGCAGCAGCAGCTCGCCGCGCCGCAGCCTGAGGCGCGGGTCGGCGGGATGGCTGACGAGGGCGGTCTCGATATCGGTGAGGGCGCCGACCCAATCGCCGCGCGCCGCCAGCAGGTCGGCCCGGGCGCTGAGGCTCGGCACCAGCCGGTTGTCGATCGACAGGGACTGGTCGTAGGCGCGCTCGGCTTCCTCGCTGCGGCCCAAGGCCTGCAGGGCGCGCCCGGTATTGTGCGCGATGTTGGCGTCGTCGGGCTTCAGTCGCGCCGCGCGCGCCAGCGCCGCCAGGGCGGCCTCGTGCTGGCCGAGCTGGATCAGGCAGCCGGCGAGATTGGTCTGGGCCGCCACGTCGCGCGGCAGGAACTGCGCGGCCCGCTCCAGCGGCTCGCGCGCCTCGGCATAGCGCCCGAGCTTCAGCCGGAGCTGGCCCAGCAGATGCAGCGCCTGCCCGGCATTGGGCCGCGCCTCGACGATGCGGGCGAAAGTCTCTTCCGCCGACGCAAAATCACCCGCCGCCGCGCGTTGCAGGGCGTCGCGGCCGAGGGTCTGGATCTGCTGGTCGCTGAGGGGCACGCGGCGGCTCTAGCAGAGCCTTTCGAATGCGGAAAGAAAAAGCCGGCGGTCGACAAGGGAGGCTGAGGATCGACCGCCGGCCAGTTACCGGAGTGGGAATGTCTCGTGCAGGGTAGGACGAGACGGCTCCGGATTCGGATGTCAGACGCGCCAGAAGGGCTTGTTCGCCTCGAACTGGATATCCGTCGGGCTGATGCCCAGATCACGGATCGTGCGGTGGTCGAGGTCGGCGAGCTCGCGGCGCTCCTTGGCGCGGCGGCGCCAGGTGGCGAGGATCTGGCCGAAGGCGGTGAAGGTGCCGGCCAGCGGGGCCTGGGAACTGTAATGGAGCGATATGTTGGCCATGGGACTTCTCCCGTAGGGGTGTGAACTCTGTTGAGGGTGGATTTGCGCCCGGGGGCGCCCCTTTACAAACGACCCTTTGTCCTGTTTTGATTAAAATAGCTCATGTGAAGGATTCGCGATGAAACGATCCCTGCCGCCGCTCAATGGGTTGCGTGCCTTCGAGGCTGCGGCACGCCACATGAGCTTTACCGATGCCGCGGAAGAGTTGAGCGTCACCCAGGCGGCCATCAGCCACCAGGTGCGCGGGCTGGAACAAAGGCTCGGATTAAAATTGTTCGTGCGGCGCAATCGCTCGCTGCTGCTGTCGGAAGCGGGCCAGGCCTATCTGCCGTCGGTGCGCGCCGCCTTCGACCAGTTGAACGAAGCGACCGAGAAGCTGCTGCAAAAAGATAAGGGCGGCCATCTCACGGTGACGACCACGGCCTCGTTCGCGATGAAATGGCTGGTGCCGCGGCTGGGCGGCTTCCAGAGGGCCAACACCGAGATCGACGTGCGCATCTCGACCGGCACCGGCCTGGTCGATTTCTCGCGCGAGGACGTCGACATCGGCATCCGCTACGGCCGCGGCCAGTGGCCGAACCTGATGTCCGAGCGGCTGGTCAGCGAGGACGTCATGCCGGTCTGCGCGCCGTCGCTGCTCAAGGGGCCGAACGGGCTGAAGAAGCCGGCGGACCTGAAGCGGTTCACGCTGATCCATATCGGCAACTTTCCCGACGATTGGCAGGTCTGGCTGACCGCCGCAGGGGTGAAGGGCGTCGATTCCTCGCGCGGCGTCACCTTCGACGCCGCGCTGATCGGCTATCAGGCGGCGATGGATGGGCTGGGCGTCGCGCTGGGCCGCAATCCCCTGGTCGAGCCCGATCTCAAGGCCGGCCGGCTGGTCGTGCCCTTCGAGTTCAAGCGCTCCTCGGACTTCGCCTACTATCTCGTCTATCCGCCCGAGGCAATCCGGCGGCGCAAGATCAAGGCGTTCCGTGACTGGGTCGTGACGCTGTCCGAAGTGGCGCAGCAGCAGGCGGCTTAATCGTGCAGTTCGGCTACTTCACGCTCTCGGACAATCGCTACCCGAACAATCCGCGCTCGGCGGAATCCTTCATCAAGGACATCTATGCCGAGGCGCTGTGGGCGGAGAAGGTCGGGCTGAACTCGGCCTGGATCGGCGAGCATCATTTCAACCTTTTAGGCGTCAACGCCTCGCCGCTCGCCATGCTGGCGCAGCTCGCGGGCGCCACGACGAAGCTCAGGCTCGCGCCCGCGGTCACGCTGCTGCCGGTGCATCACCCGCTGCATGTCGCGGAGGAGTGGGCGACGCTCGATCAGCTGTCCGGGGGCCGAGTCGATTTCGCCGCCGGCCGCGGTTACGACCGCAAGGAATACGATCCGTTCCAGGCTTCGTTCGACGACTCGGCCGAGCTGTTCGCCGAGGGGCTGGAGATCGTGTGGCGCGCCTGGACCGAGCCGGGCAAGTGGTCCCACAAGGGCAAGTTCTATCGGTTCGACGATGTCGAGATCCGCCCGAAGCCGGCGCAGAGCCCGCTTCGGCCCTACGTGGCCTGCTTTTCGCGGCCGTCGATGGAACTGGCGGCCAGGAACGACTGGAACGTGATCTACGCGCCGTTCGCGGCGGCCATGGTCTACGGTTCGCTGGCCGACGCGGTGCGGGTCTATCGCGAGACCTGCGAGACCCAGTTCAAGCGGCCGATGCGGCGGGCCATGTGCTCCTACTTCGTGCACATTGCCTCGACCCCGGAGGAGGAGCGCTACGGCAAGGAGGCGCTGGTGCGCTACTTCCAGGACGCGCTGATCGCGGCCTTCCCGTCCTCGTCGGGCGAGAAGGTGCCGCCAACCTACAAATACTTCGTCGAGATCGTGAATATCCTGCGCGACATGCGGCCGGAGAAGCTGACGGACAAGTCGTCGATCCTGTGCGGCAGCCCGCAGCACATCGTCGACACCCTGAAGCAGGTCGAGGCGGCTGGCGTCGCCGAGGTCATCCTCTACTTCAACTACGGCCAGAAGCCGCACGCGATGGTGAAGGAGCAGATGCAGCGCTTCATGCTCGAAGTCGCGCCGCATTTTGCCTGATACCCTGTAGGGGCAAGAACCCGCACCGCAGACGAGGTTGCAAGTCGTTCGCAAGTGACGGATGTTGCCCCGATACGCGTTCCGAAGGAGTTTGCCTCATGGCTCGCATCACCACGAAGGAAGAGCTGCGGCGCATCATCGCCGAGCCGCGTCCGGCCGCGCACGTCAAGATCCTCGACGCGCTCGACGACCAGTCGGTCGAGTTCCTGAAGCGCTGCCCCTTCGCCCTGGTCGGCACGACCGCGGCCGACGGCACGATCGAGGTCTCGCCCAAGGGCGACGAGCCCGGCTTCATCCGCATGGAAGACACAAGGACGCTCGTGATCCCCGAGCGCGTCGGCAACAACCTGGCCTTCGGCCTCAGCAACATCATCGCCACCGGCAAGATCGGCATCATCGCCCTGGTGCCAGCGACCGGCGAGACGCTGCGCATCTCCGGCACGGCGGAGATCTTCGACGATGCCGACCTGCTGGCCTCGCTGAGTTCGCTCGGCAAGCCGGCGCTGTTGGCGACCCGCGTCCACATCAAGCACTGCTACTTCCACTGCGCCCGCTCGATCGTGCGGTCGAAGCTGTGGGATCCCAAGTCGTGGCCGGCGCCGGCGCGTATCTCGTTCGGCAAGATCATCGCGCCGCGCATCGGCGAGAGCGAAGCCGTCGCCGCCCAGATCGACGCCAACGTCCAGGGCGCCTACACGACGCGGCTGTGGCAGAACACCTGAGCGGGTTGAGGGCGAAGTCAGCTGTCGTCCTGAGCGAAGCGAAGGACCTGGCGGAACGACCGAAGCACTGCGTTGCTGGCGTGAGATCCTTCGCTGCGCTCAGGATGACATGAGTGGGTAGTTAGGGCCTCGATGAAGCGAAAGGTCGGTCTGTTCCTGCTCACGGTGCTGGTGGCCGTGAGCCTCGGCGCCACGATCGTGGCGTCGCTGGCCATGTACCGGCTGGTGTCGGGCCTGCAGGACGAGGATCTGCGCCGCATCGAGACCAGCCTCAGCGAACGCTTCGACGTCTTCGAGACGATGCTGCGCTCGGAGAACAAGCGCAACACCGCGGTCATGGCGAAGGTGCTGCCGCAGATCGAGGCCGACGTGCTCAGCACTGGCCGCCCGCCTTCCGAGCTGACGGTGGACGAACTGAACGCGCTGGCCGCGAAGTACGGCGTCGAGAACATCTACTTCATCAATCGCGATTACACGGTGTTCAACACCAACCTCTCGACCGACAGGGGCCTCGTCTTCCCGAAGGGCCCGTTCTCGCGGTTCCTCGATTCGGTGTTCGACAAAGGCCGGGTGATGAGCGACGGCGTCGACCTGTCGTCGGTCACCGGCACGTTGCGGACCTACACCTATTACGGTCCGCCCGGCCGGGACTACATCATCGAGGCCTCGACAGACGTCCGCACGACCTTGAAGCAGAGCGACTTTGGCTGGATGAGCCGGTACTTCTTCGAGGATTATTTCTCCGACGCCGTGCAGTCCAACCCCTATGTGACGGGCGTGGACATCTACCTGATCAATGCCTCGGGAACCTGGTCGCTGATCCGGGTCGGCGAGAAGCTCGATCCCGTGCTGGCGGCAAAGGTGCTGGAGATCGGTCGCCACGAAGTGCCGGATGCGGCCGGCCATCTGGTCACGGTCTACAGCCGCTACAACAGGGCGGACACGGCCCGGGACGAGACGCCGATGATGATCGTGCGCAAGGTCACCTACGACCTGGAGCTGGCCCGCGAGGCGGTGCGGCACGTGTTCCTGAGTTCGATGGTCGTGCTCGCGGTGATGCTGCCGCTGGTCTACTGGCTGACCTCGCGGCTACTGCAGCGCCGCATCATCGATCCGCTGCTGAACCTGCGCGGCGAGGCCGGCGCCATCGCCGGCGGCAACCTCGATCAGGAGATCGCCAACACCGACCGGCGCGACGAGATCGGCCATCTGGCGCGCAGCTTCGCCTCGATGCGCGACGCGGTGCGCACGACCATCAACGACTTGCGCGAGACCAACGTGGCGATCGAGCGGTTCGTGCCGCAAGCGTTCCTCGCCAAGATCGGCAAGCCCAACATCGTTTCGGTGGCGCTGGGCGACAACAAGCGCGAGCACATGACCATCATGTTCTCCGACATTCGGAACTTCACCGCGCTGTCGGAAACGATGACGCCGGACGAGAACTTCGCCTTCATCAACTCCTACCTGGAGCATATGGGCCCGGTGATCCGCGAGCATGGCGGCTTCATCGACAAGTATATCGGAGACGCCATCATGGCCCTGTTCGAGGAGGCGGACGACGCCGTGCGCGCGGGCGTGGCGATGATGGAATCGCTCGAGCGCTTCAACACCCTGCGCGAGGCGGACGGGCTGGTGCCGGTCAATGTCGGCATCGGGCTCAATACCGGCTCGCTGATGATGGGCACGATCGGCGAGCTGCATCGCATGGACGGCACGGTGATCTCCGACGCCGTCAACCTCGCCTCCCGCGTCGAGAGCCTGACCAAGGTCTACCGCGTCCCCATGCTGATCGCGCAGCACACCTACGACCATCTTTCCGATCCGGACGCCCATGCGATCCGGCCGATCGACGTGGTCGTGGTGCGGGGCAAGACGCAGCCCGTCGTGCTGTTCGAAGTGTTCGACCGCGATCCGCCGCCGGTTCGCGCCGAGAAGCTGAAGACGAGGGTACCGCTGCTCGAAGGCATCACGGCGCTGCTGCGGCACGACACTGAAGCGGCACGACGTCATTTCGAGGAAAGCCTCGCCCTGGTGCCGGGCGATGCGGCCGCTCTCAACCTGCTTAAAAGCTGCCCGTCAGACGGCTGAGGCGCGGGCCTCTCGGAACGACACGAGGCGGCGCTGCGTCTCGTCCCACAGGACCAGGCGCACGCAGCGGAAGCTCTGCATCAGGGTCAGGCGGCCGACGTCGCGCAGCTCGGGATGGTCGCGCAGCACGTGCGGCAGCCGGTAGTAGGGGATGCGGCTGCTGAGATGATGGACGTGGTGCACGCCGATATTGGCGGTGAACCAGCGCAGGAACGCCGGCAGGTCGTAGTGCGAGCTGCCGTGCAGCGCGGCCTCGTGCAGGTTCCAGTCGGGATCGCTGTCCCACTTCGTGTGCTCGAACTGGTGCTGCACGAAGAACAGCCAGACGCCGACCGACGCGGAGAGCAGCAGCACGGGAAGGTGGATCAGCAGGAACGCCTTGATGCCGACCAGCCAGATCAGCAGGCCGGCGACGGCCACGATCGCCAGGTTGTTCGCCATGGTGCTGACCCAAGGCCGCCAGCCGTCGCGCATCAGGCCGACTGGCAGGCGATGCTGCAGGATGAACAGGTAGGCCGGTCCGAGGCCGAACATCACCAGCGGATGGCGATAGAGTCGGTAGCGCAGGCGGCCCCAGAACGAGCGCGCGCGATATTCCTCGACCGTCAGCGTGTCGACGTCGCCGAAGCCGCGCCGGTCGAGATTGCCGGTGCTGGCATGGTGGGTCGCATGCATGCGGCGCCAGACCCCGTAGGGCGTGAGCGTCAGCACGCTGGCGATGCGGCCGATCCAGTCGTTGGCCGAGCGCTGCTTGAAGAACGCGCCGTGGCCGCAATCATGCTGGATCGCGAACAGCCGCACCATGAAGGCGCCGGCGGCGAGGGCCAGCGGCAGGGCGAGCCAATAGCCGATGTCGAGCGTCATCCAGGCCAGC
Organism: Reyranella sp. GW821-FHT12G01; assembly: GCF_058806575.1. Classification (NCBI taxonomy): domain Bacteria; kingdom Pseudomonadati; phylum Pseudomonadota; class Alphaproteobacteria; order Hyphomicrobiales; family Reyranellaceae; genus Reyranella; species Reyranella sp. GW821-FHT12G01. The sequence goes on along the minus strand of NZ_JBXAPV010000001.1, from coordinate 271,586 downwards.
ACCCACAAGGCGGCGAGCGGCACGATCGTGACGGCGATCTCGAAGATGCTGCGGCTGTGACTGGGCTCGCGATAGCGCGCCAGGACCTGGGTCCAGGCGCGTGCGGCTTTTTCCATGTGCGCGCGCGGACCGGCGGCTTCCGGAGAGGTGCTCAAACGAATTGTTTTCCTTGAGAGAGGAGGCGGGCGTCAGCAAACCGCCCGTCGGCCTTAGGGGGCGCCAGAGGCAAAAGCAACGAGCGAAGTGGCCCAGCGCGGCGATTCGCCCATGGTCACGAGGCGGGTGGCCGCCGGGGGCGCCGGCGGCTTCGTCCCGCGCCGCCTCCTGGGCCGCTTGCCGGGGCTACCTGGACCGGCTTGGCGCGTATCCGCACGGTGCGGCCGTCGGGCTGGTCCATGTCGAAGGCGCCGGTCTTGCGGATCAGGTCGCTGAGCTTGCGGAAGCCATAGGTGCGCGGATCGAAATCCGACGCGATGTTGGCGAGACGCTGGCCGACCGCGCCGAGGCTGACCCAGCCGTCCTCGCTCTCCATCTGCGCGATCGCCTTGGCGAGAACCGGAACGGCGGCGCTGGCGGGCTGCAGCGAACTGGGCGCCGGGCCTTCGCCCGGTGTCGCCACCGCGGCCTCAGGGACCAGGTTCTCGGTGTAGATGAAGCGGCGGCAGGCCTGGCGGAAGCTCTCGGGCGTCTTTTGTGCGCCGAAGCCATAGACGTCGGCGCCTTCCTCGCGCAGGCGCGACGCAAGCCGCGTAAAATCGCTGTCGGAAGAGACGAGGCAGAAACCGTCGAAGCGGCGGCTGTGCAACAGATCCATCGCGTCGATGACGAGGGCGATGTCCGACGCGTTCTTGCCCGACGTGTAGGCGAACTGCTGGTAGGGATCGATCGCGTACTTCTGCAGGATCTCGGCCCACGATTTGAGGCGCGGGCTCGAGAAGTCGCCGTAGATGCGACGCACGCTCGCCTCGCCGAACTTGGCGATCTCCTCGAACAGGCCGGCGGCGATGCGCGGCGAGGTGTTGTCGGCGTCGATCAGGACGGCGAAGCGGCGCGGGCGATTGTCGTCGGCCATCTCAGGTACTCGACTTTGCGTAGATCGCGTCGACATGGATGTCGGCGCAATCGATGACGGGGAAACCCGGATCGTGACCGGCGAATGCGAGGAACAGATCGGTGCCGCCCAGCATGATCGCCTCGGCGCCGCGCGCGCAGAGCTTGCGGCCTTCCTCGAAGAAGACCTGGCGCTGCGCTTCGGTGACGTGGCCGACCGTGGCCATCGCAACATAATTGTCATGCACCCGGTCGAGCGCTTCGGTCGGCACGACTTCGACGGACGGAATGCCGCCGTAGAGCTTCGTCTCCATCACGGTGCGGGTCCCTAAAATGCCGATCTTCCTGAACTTCCCTTGGGCCAGCGATGCATCGACCGCGGGAATGGCGTTGAGCACGGGAAGCGGCGAGATGGCCATCAGCTCGTTCACGCAGAAATGCCCGCCCATCGAGGTGATGCAGGCAGCCTGCGCGCCGGCGGCCTTCATACGGCCGACCAGACCCGCAAAAATCTCGGCCTGCTTCTTCGGATTCTTGCCGACGAGGTTGCGGCTCATCTCGCGCACGTCGGCATGCGCCATGGTGAGGTCGAGCGGGATGCCCGACGCGACATGCCGTTCGATCAGGCCGCGATAGTAGAAGTCTGTGGCGGCCGGGCCGATGCCGGCAATGAGTCCAATATGCATGGGCGACTGTCCCTGATCCGTCGTCGCACGACAATAGGGCCGCACGACAATAGAGGGTGTGGCGAAAAGCGTCCCTGCCAGACGCGGCTTGCGGACCTACAGTTTGACCATGCAGAGGGTGGTCGTGTTCGGAACGACGGGGTCGGGCAAGAGTTGGTTGGCCGAACGGCTGGCCGACCGCACCGGCCTGCGCCTGATCGAACTCGATGCGCTGTTCTGGGGCCGCGACTGGCAGCCCGCGCCGGTCGACCTGTTCCGCCATCGTGTCGAGCGCGAGACCAGCGAGGGTGGCTGGATCGTCGTCGGCAACTACGGGCAGGTGCGCGACCTGGTGTGGCGTCCGGCCGACACCTTGGTCTGGCTCGACCTGCCGCTGCCGACCGTGATGTCGCAGCTGCTGCGGCGGACGGTGAGGCGCACCGTGACGCGCGAAGAGCTGTGGGGCACGGGCAACCGCGAGTCGGTCACCAACGCCTTCCTCAGCCGCAACTCGATCCTGCTCTATGCGCTGAAGACGCACCGCCGCAATCGCGAGCGCTTCGAGCTCGAGTGCGGCTTCCTCGCCAAGGAGAAGCGCGTCGTGCGGCTCCGCAGCCGCCGCGACATCGAAAAGTTCGCGTTCAGTCCGCTGCCTTGACCGCCGGCTGCGGGGCGCGCACGCCGCCGCGCGCCAGCATCGCGTCGATGTCGGCCGCGGCATAGCCCAGTTCGCTCAGGATGTCGGGTCCATCCTCGCCGATATGCGGGGCGTGCTGCTGCGGCGCATGTTCCGACGCCGGCGGGAGGCCCGCGATGTTGGCGACCGGCATGCGGCCGAAACCGTCCTGCTCGATCCAGTCGATCGCGCCCGATTCCTTGACGTGCGGATGATCGAGATAGTCGGAGTAATTGTTCACCCGCTCGCAGAACACGTCCTTGGGCTGCAGGATCGCGATCCACTCCTCGGTGGTCTTGGTCGGCATCGTCTCGTTCAGCGCCTTGATGATCTTGGCGGCGTTCTTGATGCGGTTCTCGTGGCTCTGCAGGTCGGGATCGTTGGCGATGTCGTCACGGCCGATCAGTTCGAACAACAGGCGGAAATGGTGCGGGCGCATGGCGCTCACCATGATGTAGCCGTTCGCCGACTTGTAGCTGCCGGCCGGCATGTAGAGCACTGGCGGCGCGCCCTTGGAGAACACCCACTCCATCAGCTTGGCGCCCTGGAAGGCGGCGGCTGCGCGCATCAGGCTGGAATCGATGAAGCAGCCTTCGTTGAAACGGAACTGGCGCATCAGCGCGGTCGACAGCGCCTGGAAGGTGTAGAGGCCGGTCGTCACGTCGACGGCGATCATGCCCTGACGCCACGGCGTGCCGTCGGGCATCTTGTTCATCACCATCATGCCGCTGAACGCCTGGATCAGGCCGTCGACGGTCGGGCGCTTGCTGTAGGGGCCGGTCTGGCCGAAGCCCGAGACCGAGCAGTAGACGACGTTCGGGTTGACCTTCTTGATGTCCTCGTAGCCAAAGCCCAGGCGCGAGATCACGCCGGGACGGAAGCTCTCCATCACGACATGCGCCTTGGCGGCGATCTTCTTGGCGACCGCGATGCCGTCGGCCGACTTGAGGTCCAGCGCGATCGAGCGCTTGCCGCGGTTGAAGGCGACGGAATGAGCGCAATGATCGCCCTTCAGCTCGCCGAGCGCCCGGCCCCAATCGCCTTCCGGCGGCTCGACCTTGATGACGTCGGCGCCATGCAGCGCGAGCAGCATCGAGGCATGCGGGCCTGCGATGCCCTGCGTGAAGTCGAGAACGGTGATGCCGTCGAAGGCGCCCTTGATCGTGGTCACTTGTTTCCTCCCGAAGGCGCTGAACGTACGTTTACCGATGCCGTTCGTGCAAGACCCGACCTGCATCCAAGCCATGCGTCGTTGGCCGAGCGAAGCTCGGCCCGATAGCGGCAGGACATCGTGAAACGATGTCCGGGAGCGTCGAAGAAAGAACGGCCGCTATGACCCCTCCGTCGTCGTAAAACGACGACACCTCCCCATTTGAATGGGGAGGGGCCTTTCAGGCGATGATCGGGAGCGTCTCGATTTCGTAGGCGTGGGTGATCTTGCGGTGCAGCACCGGGTCGTCGAGTTCCATCTCGAAGCGCGACGAGGAGCGGATGCCGCCGATCGCCGGCATGGTGCCGCAGAACATCACGGTATCCATGGGCAGGCGCTTGTTGTCCTTCCAGGCGAAGATCAGCTCGCGCGGATCGCGAATCTTGGCCAGCGGCCCTTCCTGGTAGAGGGTCTTCTTGCCGCCTTCCTGCACGAAGCTGCGCAGCATCAGCTGGTCCCAGTGCGCCTCGACTTCCTCGAAACGCCAGGCGACGCGGCCGACCGGCTTGGCGCACATCTGCTTGGAGACGGCGATGCCGTAGCTCTCGACCTTGCGGTCGGTATGGTCAGCGCCGACCGTGACCCAGAGCCGGTCGGCGGCGCCGATCAGCACCGGCTCGACCTCGCCCGAACTGTCGTCGCCCAGAACCTGGATGCGCTCGGCCTGCGTCAGCATCTGCGCCGCGGCGCGGTAATAGATCGGCACCCGCGACGGCGGCTGCACGCCGATCGCCTTCAGTTCTTCGATGTGGTGGTTTAGCGCGGTCACGTCGCGGCCGGTCCAACCGGCGATGACGAGATCCTTGATGTCGACGGCGACCTTCTCGACCGCGCCCTTGGCGTGACCCTCGAATTCGAGCCGCGCCATTACAGGATGGCGAGCTGCGAGTTGAGGAGGTCGGTCACCAGCATGTAGCCGGGCGCGTGGGTGATGCAGAACTCGGGCTTCACCGTGGCCACGACCGATTGCGGAGTGACGCCGCAGGCCCAGAAGACCGGCAGCTCGTCATCGCGCACGGGGGCGGCGTCGCCATAGTCCGGCTTGTTGATGTCCTTGATGCCGATCAGCTCGGGCTTGCCGATATGGACCGGCGCGCCGTGCACGGTCGGGAAGCGCGTCGTCACCTGGATGGCTCGGATGGCGCCGGCGGGCTTGAACGGGCGCATCGACACGACCATCGGCCCATGGAACGGACCGGATGGCGCGCATTCGATGTTGGTGCGGAACATCGGCACGTTGGTGCCGCAGGTCTGGTGGCGGATTTCCAAGCCGTTCTCGACCAGCGCGTCCTCGAAGGAGAAGGAGCAGCCCAGCACGAAGGAGACGAGATCGTCGCGCCACACGCTCTTGAGGTCGGTGACCTCCTCGACCATCACGCCGTTCTTCCAGATCCGGTAGTAGGGAATGTCGGTGCGGATATCGAGATCCTCGCCCAGGGTCGGCAGGCGCCATTCGCCCGGCTCCGACGAGCCCAGCAGGGGGCAGGGCTTGGGGTTCAGCATGCAGAAACGCGTGAAGTCGGCGGCCAGCGACCGCGGCAGGATCGCGAGATTGCCCTGGACGTAGCCCGGCGCCATGCCCGAGGTCGGCAGGCGATGGCCGCCGTTGCGGATGCGACGGCGTGCGTCGCGGCCGGTTTCGCCCTTCAGGCTGGTGAGCGTGCTGTCCATCGCGAACTCCTAGACGTGCTGTCCGCCGTTGATCTGGATCTCGGCGCCGGAAACGTAACTCGATCCCTTCTCGCAAAGGAAGTGAATCACGTCGGCCACCTCGTCGGGTGTGCCGAGGCGCCGCATCGGGATCTGCTCCTCGACGATCTTCTCGGTGCCGGGCGACAGGATCGCGGTGTCGATCTCGCCGGGCGCGATCGCGTTGACGCGAATGCCGCGCGGCCCGAAATCGTGGCTCATCTCGCGCGTCAGCGCGGCGAGCGCCGCCTTCGAGGTGGCATAGGCTGAACCCGCGAAGGGATGCACGCGGCTGCCGGCGATCGAGGTCACGTTGACGACGCAGCCCTGCGCCTTCGACAGCTCGTCGACCAGGCCGCGCGCCAGCGCGACGGGGGCGAAGAAGTTGACGTTGAAGACCTGCCGCCAGAGATCGAACGGCGTGTCCATCGCGCCGAGGCGGCTGCCGTCCTTGCCCTTGGGCGAGATCGCGGCGTTGTTCACCAGCGCGTCGAGCCGGCCGCCGGCGAGGCGCGAGCGGATCTGCTCGATGCCGCGGCCGATATCGACCGGATCGGCAAGGTCGAGCTGCACATGGTTCTCGCCGCCGCTCGGCCAGGGGCAGAGCGCGCTGAAGGGTTGGCGCGAGATGGTGATGACGCGCCAGCCGCCGGCGCTGAATTTCTTCACGGTCGCATGGCCGATGCCTCGGCTTGCACCGGTCAGAACCAGGGTGCGGACATTGTCGCGAGGAAGGGCTGTATCCATCGTTCCTATCCTACCCTGCCTGTGAGGCGACTTCGCGTCCGATTCGCAAGCGCTGGCACTGCAAGGTCTAGTGGGTTCACTTTTGTTCTTCGCATCATCTATTAAGCCATTGGGATTCCATGGCTTTGTTGGATTTCCAAGGCAAATTGATCTATGATGTTTTCAGGCCTGGCCCAATTTTAGGGCCGCTCGGCCGTAGTTTTTTGACGAAGTTTATTTTTGGAGTTGTCCGATATGGCGGACGAGCGACGGGCCTCTGCGCCCACCCCCTATCTGCGCACGGGGCCTGCCACGATGCTTACCGGACTAGGGCTCTGCGTCCTCCTCATGATCATGCAGCTAATGCCCGAAATCCGCGATGCCGGGCCGAAGGCCGCCATCACCGCGTCGAGCACCAGCCGCTAGACCCGCATTCAGCCGCTTGTGCGGCTGGCCGGGAGCGCGCATCTAGGGGCCGAGGTTGCGCGTGCCCATGACAGCAGAACACGATCAAGCCCTGCCGGTCGGCACGCGGCTCGGCGATTACCGCCTGGACGCGCTGATCGGCCATGGCGGCTTCGGCATCACCTATCGCGCGTTCGATACGCAGCTCGCGAAGTTCGTCGCCATCAAGGAATATATGCCGGTCGAGTTCGCGATGCGCCGGCCGGATGGCCAGGTCGCGCCCCGCAGCTCGCGCTACGCCGACGATTTCACCTGGGGCCGCGAGCGCTTCCTCGACGAGGCACGGGCGCTGGCGCGGTTTCGCCACGTCCATATCGTGCCGGTGCTGCGCTACTTCGAGGCCAACGGCACGGCCTATACGGTCATGGAGTTCGAGGACGGCCACAGCGTCGCCCAGCTCCTGCGCCAGCCCGGCCGCCAGATGCAGCCCGACGAGGTGCGACGCCTGACCGAGGGCATGCTGAGCGGTCTCGAGACCGTGCACGCCCAGGGCTTCCTGCATCGCGACATCAAGCCGTCGAACGTGATCGTCCGGCGTGATGGCGTGCCGATCCTGATCGACTTCGGCGCCGCGCGGCAGGCGATGGGCGGCCGCTCGCGCACGCTCACCAGCATCCTGACGCCGCAATATGCGCCGATCGAGCAGTACGCGATGGACGGCAAGCAGGGGCCGTGGACCGACATCTATTCGACGGCAGCGGTGCTGCATCACGCCATCGCCGGCGTGCCCCCGCCCGAGGCCGTGAGCCGCGTCGGCACCGATCCCTACCGGCCGCTGGCCGTGACCCATGGCGATCGCTTCGACGGCGCCATGCTGTCGGCGATCGATCGCGGCCTCGCCTTCGCGCCCGAGCAGCGGCCGCAGACGATCTCCGAATGGCGCACCCTGTTCGGCCGCGCGCTGCCGCAGGCCTTGGACGCGCCGACGCAGCGCATGCCGCCGGCAGCAGCTACGCCGCCGCAACAGTCGCATCGATTGGGCGGCGCAGGCCGGCCGGTGAGCGAGTCGACGGAGGTCGAGGCGCCACCTTCGGAGCGGCGCGTGCGACGCCGGCGGTGGCCGCTCATCCTGCTGGTGCTGGGCGCGGTCGCGGTCTGGAAATATCAGCCGCAGATTCGCGAGCGCCTGTTTGGAAAGCCCCCGGTCGAGACGCAGGCCGCGCTCCCAACGCCGGTTCCGATCGCCGTCACGACGCCGGCGCCGACCTCGCCGACAACGACACCTGCCCCGACGACACTAACTCCGACGACATCAACTCCGGCGACACCCAATCCGACGACGCCCACGCCAGCCACCCGGCCGGTGCCGCCCGTGACGTCACCCGCGGCCACGGCCGACACGGCGCAGAAGGCATTGGCCGATCAGGCGCAGCGCGCGGCGGTCGAAGCACGCGGCATCTTCGAACGAGCCGACGAGGCCGCCCGCGCCGCCCGCGCCATGGCGGGCGAGGCGCGCATCGTGGCGGCGCGCGCGTCGCGTCCCGATCTCGAGAACAGCGAGCGCATCACCTACAACGGCGGCGCCAGCTACATCGGCCAGGCCGTCGACGGCAAACGCCAGGGGCTGGGCGTCGCCGAGCTCGGCAACGGCGAGCGCCAGGCCGGCGACTGGACCGCCGACCGGATGAACGGTCTCGGCACGGTGCGCCTGGCCGACGACACGCGCTATTCGGGGCAGTGGAAGGACGGCCAGTCGACCGGTCTCGGCATCCGCGAGAAGCCGGGCGTCGAGCGCTCCGAAGGCAACTTCGTCGGCGGCCGCCTCGAAGGCTTCGGCCTGCATCGCACCCTGGCCGAGCCCAACGTCATCAAGGCCGGCGAATTCCACGCCGACGTCCTCGACGGGCCGGGCGTGGAGCGCATCGGCGAGCGCGAGAAGTACGAGGGCACCTTCCGCAACGGCCAACGCAATGGCTACGGCCTCTACACCGATGCCGAGGGCAAGACACGTCCCGGCCGCTGGGCCGACGGAAAGCTCGTCGAATCAACACCTTGATATCGGTGGCACGGAAGTTGCGCCCCGCGGGTTGCAAGAGAGATTCAAGCCGCCGCCGTGTCGAAACCTCTGTCCGTAGTGCTGATTGACGACAATCCCGCCCGCGCTGAGATCGTGGAATCGGGACTGCGCGATGCTGGCTACGTGCTGCTGGCGCGCCTCGACGGCACCTACGATCTCGCGACCCGCGTCTCCGTGCTCCAGCCCGACGTGATCGTCGTCAGCATCGATAGTCCCGGCCGCGACGCGATCGAGGATCTGCGGCGCACGACCGAGCGCCAGCCGCGGCCGATCGCGCTGTTCGCCGACCGCTCCGATCCCGCGACCATCGCCGCCGGCATGGAGGCCGGCGTCTCGGCCTATGTCGTGAAGGGCCTGACGCAGGATCGCGTCCAGCCGGTGGTCGACGTCGCGGTGGCGCACTTCAACCGCTATCACACGATGCGTGAAGAACTCGATCGCGCGCGCCTGTCGCTGGTCGAGCGCAAGACGGTCGATCGCGCCAAGGGCCTCCTGATGGAGCAGAAGGGGATCGGCGAGGAGGCGGCCTACAAGCTTTTACGCAAGCTCGCGATGGACCAGAACAAGCGCATCGGCGAGGTGGCGCAGGATCTTCTGACGTACGCGAAGGCGCTGAAGTTCTGAGCTTCAAACTCTTCCCCATTCAAATGGGGAAGTGCCCCGTCATACGGGGCGATGGGGTCATTGGCCGAGCGAAGCGATGACCCCTCCGTCGTCGCAAGACGACGACACCTCCCCATTTGAATGGGGAGGAGTAGTTAGAAAACGTGCCTGCCTCTTTGGCGGCACTGGCGCGCAAGCGGGCAGGTCGTATCACAGCCAATCGGATGTGATTTCGCGTTCGCGCACCGCGCGCACCGATTTCTCCAATGGGATCAGACGCTTCGCGAAACGTCGCGATATTGGCACTGCTTGGCATGCTTCCTGCTGTCCTTACAGCGAGACGCCCAATGACGGGCGGCTCCTGAATTTTTGGGCAGGCCAATGGCGGTCTGCCTTTCCGGACAACGACGTCCCACACGGTCGCCTTCCCGCGGCCGCTTGGGGCGTCGTTTTTTTTGGAGTCGAGTCTGGTGGGTCACGTCGAGCGACCGAAGGTAAGGGTGGGGTTCATTCCCCTGATCGACTGCGCGCCCGTGCTGTTCGCGGAGGTATTGGGCCTCTACGAGCGTCACGGTCTCGACGTCGAACTGCGCCGCGAAGTCTCCTGGTCGAACATCCGCGACAAGCTCGCGGTCGGCCTGCTGGATGCCGCGCACATGCTCTCGCCGATGCCGCTCGCGACCACGCTCGGCATCGACAGCGTCAACGTGCCGATGATCGCGGCCATGACGCTGCATCTGAATGGCAACTCGATCACGCTGTCGAATGCGCTGTGGCAGGAGATCGAGGAAGCCGCGCCTGAGTTCGTCGGCGACAATCGCCCGGCCGGCGCGCCGCTCGATGCGCGCGGACTGGCCGCCGTCATCGCCCGCCGCGCGCGCGAGGGCCGCCCGCAGGTCACGCTCGCGTCGGTCTTCACCTATTCCTCGCACAATCACCTGCTGCGCCTGTGGCTCGCCTCGGGCGGTATCGATCCCGATCGCGATGTGCGCTTCACCGTCGTGCCGCCGCCGCACATGGTGGCGCATCTCTCGGGCGGCACGATCGACGGCTACTGCGTCGGCGAGCCGTGGAACCAGCAGTCTGCGTCGCTCGGCATCGGCCGCATCGCCGCCTCGAGCCGGCAGATCTGGGACTCGATGCCCGAGAAGATGCTGGGCACCACCGAGGCCTGGGCGCAGCGCAACCCCACGACCCTGATCGCGCTGGTGAAGGCGATCACCGAAGCCGGCGCCTGGCTCGACGAGCCGGCCAACCGGCCCGAGGCGGCGCGCATCCTGGCGATGCCGCGCTTCCTCAACGTGCCGGCGGAAGTGATCGGCCGCTCGCTCAGTCTTCCGGACTTCCACATCTTCCATCGCCAGCTCGCCAACTTCCCGTGGCGCAGCCAGGCCGACTGGTATCTCGCGCAGATGGTCCGCTGGGGCCAGGTCGCGCCGCGCCCCGACATGCGCGCGGTCGCCGACCGCGTCTTCCGCAGCGACATTTTTCGCGCGGCGGCGAGCGAGCTGGGGCTCCCGTGCCCTCTGACCGACCGCAAGGTCGAGGGCGCGCATCCCGATCCCTGGATCCTGCCGACCAACGGCGCGCCGGTGGCGATGGGTCCCGACAGCTTTCTCGACGGGTCGGTGTTCGACCCCAACAGCGAAACCTCAACGACATTCAAACAGCAGGAGAGCAATCATGGCGACTAGGAACGGCCGCAAGGGCCTGGGACGGCGCGACCTTTTCAAGAGCGCCTCCGGCGTTGCCGCCACCGCTGCCCTGTTGAGCGCCGCGCGCGCTGCCTTGCCCGCCGGCGCATTCGCGCAGGCCGCGGGACCCGAGACCAACAAGGTCACGCTGGGCTTCATCGCGCTCACCGACTCCTCGCCGCTGATCGTGGCCAAGGAGAAGAAGCTGTTCGACAAGTACGGCATCACCGACGCCAACATCGCCAAGCAGGCCTCGTGGGGCACGACGCGCGACAACATCGTGCTGGGTTCGGGCGCGGGCGGCATCGACGGCGCGCACATCCTGACTCCGAAGCCCTACCAGATCTCGCTGGGCCTCACGACGCCGGAGAACAAGCCGGTGCCGATGTACATCCTCTCGCGCCTCAACACGAACGGCCAGGCGATCTCGGTCTCCAAGGACCTGATGGCGACTGGTGCCACGGTCAACGCCGCGCCGCTCAAGGCCGCCTTCGCCAAGATGAAGGCCGACGGCAAGGATCCGAAGTGCGCCATGACCTTCCGCGGCGGCACCCACGATCTGTGGATCCGCTACTGGCTGGCCGCCGGCGGTATCGATCCCGAGAAGGACGTCTCGACCATCGTCGTGCCGCCGCCGCAGATGGTGGCCAACATGAAGGTCGGCAGCATGGAAGCCTTCTGCGTCGGCGAGCCGTGGAACGAGCAGCTGGTCAACCAGGGCATCGGCTACACCGCCTGCACCACCGGCGATCTCTGGAAGAACCATCCCGAGAAGAGTCTCGGCCTGCGCGCCGACTGGGTCGACAAGAACCCGAAGGCGGCGATGGCCGTGCTGCAGGCGGTGCTCGAAGCCGCGCAGTGGTGCGACAAGCTCGAGAACGCCAAGGAACTGTCCGACATCGTGGGCAAGCGCCAGTGGTTCAACGTGCCGCCGGCCGACATCATCAACCGCATCGAAGGCAAGGTGAACTACGGCGACGGCCGCAAGATCGACAATCGCGACCTGTCGATGAAGTTCTGGCGCGACCACGCCTCCTATCCCTACCAGAGCCACGACCTGTGGTTCCTCACCGAGAACCAGCGCTGGGGCATGATGGCCCAGGACCTCGACACCAAGGCGATCATCGCCAAGGTGAACCGCGAGGACCTGTGGCGCGAGGCCGCCAAGGCCATCGGCGTCTCGGCGAACGACATGCCGAGCGGCACGTCGCGCGGCACGGAAACCTTCTTCGACGGCAAGGTCTTCGACCCGGCCGATCCGAAGGCCTATCTCGCGGCGCTGCAGATCAAGAAGGTGGCGTGATGCCGGCCATCGCACGCGCCGCCGCCTCGGTCGCAGCCGCCACGCCGGTTCCGGAAAGTTCGGCGGAGATCGTCACCTTCCGGCCGCCGGTGCGGCCGGCGGTCGAGCGCGCGATCGGGATCGCCCGGCATGTCGCGAGCGTCGTGCTGCCGCCGCTCATCGTGCTGTCCATCACCCTGCTCGCCTGGCAGCTCCTCTGCTCGGAACCGGGTGCGCGCCTGCCACCGCCGACCAAGGTCGTGTCGGATGCGTGGGACTTCATCGTCCATCCGTTCTACGACAATGGCGGCATCGACAAGGGCGCCTTCTGGCAGATCTCCAAGAGCCTGGGCCGCGTCGCCATCGGCTTCAGCCTCGCCGCCGTCGTCGGCATCGCGCTGGGCGTGCTGGTCGGCCAGAGCACCTGGGCGATGCGCGGCCTCGATCCGATCTTCCAGGTCCTGCGCACCGTGCCGCCGCTCGCCTGGCTGCCGCTGTCGCTGGCGGGCTTCCGCCATGCCGATCCCTCGGCTTTGTTCGTGATCTTCATCACCTCGATCTGGCCGATCATCATCAACACGTCGGTGGGCGTGCGGAACATCCCGCAGGACTATCGCAACGTCGCGGCGGTGATCCGGCTCTCCTGGTGGGAGGTCTTCTACAAGATCACGCTGCCCGCCACCGTGCCCTACATCTTCACGGGTCTTCGCATCGGCGTGGGCCTGAGCTGGCTCGCCATCGTGGCGGCCGAGATGCTGATCGGCGGTGTCGGCATCGGCTTCTTCATCTGGGACGCGTGGAACAGCTCGCGCATCTCCGACATCATCGTGGCCCTGGTCTATATCGGCATCGTCGGCTTCCTGCTCGACAAGCTGATTGCCGTGGTCGGTCACTTCGTCTCGCACGGCGTCTCGGCGCAGTAGGGAGCACTTTCCATGACCACGCCCTATCTCAAGTTCGAACAGATCGGCATGAGCTTCCGCCGCGGCCAGATGGCGACGGAAGTGCTGCGCGACGTGAACCTGCGCATCGAGCAGGGCGAGTTCGTCTCGCTGATCGGCCATTCCGGCTGCGGCAAGTCGACCTTGCTCAACATCCTGGGCGGCCTGCTGAAGTCGACCAGCGGCGAGGTCTTCCTCGAAGGCAAGGTGGTCGACGAGCCCGGTCCCGACCGCGCCATCGTCTTCCAGAACCATTCGCTGCTGCCGTGGCTCACCGTCTACGGCAACATCGCCATCGCCGTCGACAAGGTGTTCGGCTCTTCCAAGAGCAAGGCCGAGCGCCACGACTGGGTGATGCACAATCTCGAACTCGTGCAGATGGCCCAGGCCAAGGACAAGCGTCCGCACGAAGTCTCCGGCGGCATGAAGCAGAGGGTCGGCATCGCCCGCGCGCTCGCGATGCAGCCCAAGGTGCTGCTGATGGACGAGCCGTTCGGCGCGCTCGACGCGCTGACCCGCGCGCACCTGCAGGACAGCGTCATGGAGATCCACGCCAAGCTCGGCAACACGGTGATGATGATCACCCACGATGTCGACGAGGCGGTGCTGCTGTCGGACCGCGTGGTGATGATGACCAACGGTCCCGCCGCCACCATCGGCGAGATCCTGACCATCGGCCTGCCGCGGCCGCGCCGCCGGCTCGAACTCGCGACCGACGCCGAATATGCCCGCTGCCGCGCCGCCGTCCTCGAATTCCTCTACGCCCGCCACCGGGTGCCGGCCCGTGCCGCGGCATAGCGGTTTTAGGCCGCCGAAAATGTCGCCGTTCGGCGACATGGAACGGGTCGATTTTCGCCCATCTTCCGGATGGGGCCGGCCATGACCGAGGAATTCGACGACGCCCAGAAACAGTGGCTCCAGGGGTTCGTGAGCGGCATCGAGGCGCGCAAGGCGGCCGACAAGCTCGCCTCGCGCACGGCGGGCGCGCCGGCTGCGGGGCAGGCCATCGGACCCGACGCCCTGCAGCATGCCGCGCAGGACCGCACCATTGCGGCGGGCGGCAAGCTGGTCGCGGAGGAGACCGCCAAGCGCGCGAAGCATCCGCTCGATCGTTGGGACGAGGTCGTGGGCCGCGCCGAGGCCGGGCAGTTCCCCAAGGGCGTCGACGTCTTCCTCACCAAGTATCACGGGCTGTTCTTCGTCGCGCCGGCGCAGGACTCCTTCATGTGCCGGCTGCGCATTCCCAACGGCATTCTCAACAGCTGGCAGATGCGTGGCCTCGCCGATGCGGCCGATGCGTTTGGCGGCGGCTATGCCGACGTGACGACGCGCGCCAACCTGCAGATCCGCGAGATCCCGGCGGCGCACGCCGTCGATCTTCTGCTCGCCGTGCAGGACCTTGGGCTGACCGCGCGCGGTTCGGGCGCCGATAATATCCGCAACATCACGGGCAGCCCGACCGCCGGCATCGACCCGCAGGAACTCTACGACACGCGGCCGCTGTGCCGCGCCATGCACCACTACATCCTCAATCATCGCGAGATGTACGGCCTGCCGCGCAAGTTCAACATCGCCTTCGACGGCGGCGGTCGCGTGCCGGTGCTGGAAGACACCAACGACATCGGCTTCGTCGCCACCGAAGTGACCGGCGGCGAAGGTTTTACGCCCGGCATCTATTTCCGCCTGCAGCTGGGCGGCATCACCGGCCACATGGATTTCGCCTTCGAGACCGGGATCCTGCTGAAGCCCGAGGAATGCGTGAAGGTGGCGGGCGCGGTGGTGCGCGCCTTCGCGATCCACGGCGATCGCACCAACCGCCTGAAGGCGCGCTTGAAATACGTGATCGACCGCATGGGCCGCGAGGCCTTCGTGGCCGAGGTCGAGAAGGAACATGGCGAGAAGCTGCGCCGCGCGACCGGCGCCGTGGTGACGCCGCGCGCGCTGGCCGACAAGCACGGCCATATCGGCGTGCATGCCCAGAAGCAGGCAGGCCTCAACTATCTCGGTCTCGTCCTGCCGGTGGGTCGCATGACGGCCGAACAGATGCGCGGCGTCGCCGAGATCGCCGAGCGCTTCGGCTCCGGCACGATCCGGCTCACGGTGTGGCAGAACCTGCTGATCTCCGACGTGGCCGACCGCGATGTCGGCGTCTGCGTCGCGGCCATCGCGGCGCTGGGTCTCGCCGTCGAGGCGAGCGCGCTGCGGCGCGGCCTGGTCGCCTGCACCGGCAATGCCGGCTGCAAGTTCGCGGCTTCGAACACCAAGGGCCATGCGCTGAAGCTCGCCGACTATCTCGAGATGCGGCTGGCCATCGACACGCCGATCAACATCCACCTGACCGGCTGCCATCATTCCTGCGCCCAGCACTATGTCGGCGACATCGGCCTGATCGCGGCCAAGGTCGAGCGCGGCGAGGACAGTGTCGAGGGCTATCACGTCTTCATCGGCGGCGGCGCCGCCTCGACCGCCGAGCAGGCGATGGCGCGCGAATACGCGACATCGATCGCGTTCGATGAATTGCCGCCGCTGCTCGAACGGTTGCTGGCCGCCTATCTTGCGCATCGCGACGCGCCGGCCGAATCTTTCTTCGAATTCTGCCGCCGCCATGAGATCGCGACCTTGCGCGAACTGGCGGAGCGCGCGCCCGTCTCGGCGCTCGCGGCATGAACGCGATTTCGCCCCTCCCGCAGATCATTCCGGAGAACGCACCGTTCTCGACGGAGCAGCGTGCCTGGCTGAACGGCTTCTTCGCCGCCTATCTCGGCGTCAACGGTGGTGGCGTGGAAGAAGCCGCGGCGGAGCCCGCCGAGCCGGAAGACTTCCCCTGGCATGATGCGGCGCTGTCGCTCGCCGAAAGACTAGAACTCGCAAAGGACAAAAAGCCCGAGCGGCAGTTGATGGCGGCGATGGCGCAGCTCGATTGCGGCCAGTGCGGCTATCTCTGCCAGTCCTATGCCGAGGCGGTGTGGTCCGGCGCCGAGGCCGACATGGGCCGCTGCGTGCCGGGCGGCAAGGAAACCCAGCGCAAGGTGAAGGAACTCGTCGCGGCACTCGAGCCGATGCGCGACGGCTCGGCGGTGGCCGCGCCCGCGGTGAAGCCCGCCGGCCAGGTCGGCTTCTCGCGCGACCGGCCCGCACTCGCGACCTTGGTCGATGCCCATCCGCTCAACCGCAACGGCTCCGAGAAGGACGTGCGCCACGTCGTGCTCGACCTCTCGGCCAGCGACGTCACCTACGAAGCCGGCGACAGTCTCGGTGTCTTCGCGCGCAAGAACCCTCAGCTCGTGCAGGCGGTGCTCGATCGCCTCGGCGCCACCGGCGAGGAGATGGTCGGCGTCGATCACGAGGCGCTGCCGCTGCGACAGGCGCTCTTGAGCAAGGTCGACATCGCGCGGCCGAGCGACGAGTGCATGCTCTTTCTCGCCAACCGTGCGTTCGACGGCGAGGAAGCGCTGAAGCTGCAGGCGCTGGCCGCGGGCGAAGGGCCGCCGGAACTGGCCGAGGCCGACCTGCTCGATCTGCTGCACGCCTTCCCGTCGGTCTCACCGTCGCTGCCCGGCCTGCTGAAGTCGCTCGACCGGCTGCAGCCGCGTCTCTACTCGATCGCTTCGTCGCCCAAGGCGCATCCCGGCGAAGTGCATCTCACCGTGTCGGCCGTGCGCTGGGACACTAACGACCGCACCCGCACCGGCATCGGCTCCTGCTATCTCGCCGACTTCGCCAAGCCGGGCGACGTCATCCCGGTGTTCGTGCAGAAGGCCCACGGCTTCGCACCGCCGACCGACGATGCCGCGCCCGCCATCATGGTCGGACCCGGCACCGGCATCGCCCCGTTCCGCGCCTTCCTCGAAGAGCGGGATGCGCGCGGGGCGAAGGGCCGCAACTGGCTGTTCTTCGGCGACCAGAAGCGCACCACCGATTTTTTATACGAGGACCAGATCATCGACTGGCAGCGTCGCGGCGTGCTGTCCCGCCTCGATCTTGCTTTCTCGCGGGATCAGGCGGAGAAGATCTACGTCCAGACCCGCATGCGCGAGAACGCCGCCGAACTCTGGGCATGGTTCGAGCAGGGCGCGCACTTCTATGTCTGCGGCGACGCCAAGCGCATGGCCAAGGATGTCGAGACGGCCTTGATCGACGTGGCGATGGGTCCCGGGGCCAAGAGCGCCGCCGAAGCGAAAGCCTGGCTCGACGGCCTCGCCAAGGCCGGCCGCTATCAGCGCGATGTGTATTAGCGGCAACCTCATCCTGAGGAGCCGTGCGCAGCACGGCGTCTCGAAGGATGGGCAACAGACGCGGTGCGCGTGCCCACCCTTCGAGACGCGCTCCTGCGGAGCGCTCCTCAGGGTGAGGTCGTTGTTGTCGTCGTCATGACCGGGGCAGGCGTCCGCACCACCTGCCCCTACTGCGGGGTTGGATGCGGCGTTGTCGCAACGCCCAATGGAAAGGGTGGTGCGGCCATCGAAGCCGACCGGCTGCATCCCGCCAATCACGGACGCCTCTGCTCGAAGGGCGCGGCGCTGGGTGAGACGCTGTCGCTGGAAGATCGCCTGCTGCATCCCGAGATCGACGGGCAGCGCGTCTCGTGGAACGTCGCGCTCGATACCGTAGCGAACGGCTTCCGGAAGACGATCGAAGAGCACGGGCCCGACGCCGTCGCCTTCTATGTCTCGGGCCAGCTCCTCACCGAGGACTATTACGTCGCCAACAAGCTGATCAAAGGCTTTTTGGGCACCGCGAACATCGACACCAACTCGCGGCTCTGCATGGCCTCGTCGGTGGCGGGCCACAAGCGTGCCTTCGGCAGCGACACGGTGCCCGGCCGCTACGAGGATTTCGAGCTGGCCGATCTCGTGGTGCTGGTCGGCAGCAATCTCGCCTGGTGCCATCCCGTGCTGTTCCAGCGGCTGGAGGCCGCCAAGCGCGCGCGGCCGTCGATGAAGATCGTGGTCGTCGATCCGCGCCGCACCGAGACCTGCGACATCGCCGATCTCCATCTGGCGCTGAAGCCCGGCGGCGACGTGGCACTGTTCAACCTGCTGCTGGCCGGCCTTGCGGAGCGTGGGTGCATCGATCGCGCCTTCGTCGACAAGCACACGTCGGGTCTCGACGCGGCCCTCGCCGCCGCGCGAACGACGGATGCTGCCGCCTGTGGTCTGCCAGCGGCCGACCTCGCGACTTTCCTCGACTGGTTCGCCCGCACCGAAAAGGTCGTGACGCTCTATTCCCAGGGCGTGAACCAGTCGAGCGCCGGCGTCGACAAGGTGAACGCGCTGATCAACTGCCACCTGCTGACCGGCCGCATCGGCCGTCCCGGCATGGGGCCGTTCTCGATCACCGGCCAGCCCAATGCGATGGGCGGCCGCGAGGTTGGCGCGCTGTCCAACACACTCGCGGCTCATATGGATTTTGGCGCCGCCGACATCGATCGTGTCGGCCGCTTCTGGCGCGCCTCGCGCATCGCGACCAAACCCGGTCTCAAGGCCGTCGACCTGTTCGAGGCAGTGCGTGCCGGTCGTATCAAGGCGGTGTGGATCATGGCGACCAATCCGGTCGCCAGCCTGCCCGACGCCGATGCCGTGCGTGCGGCGCTGAAGGCTTGCGAGTTCTCGATCGTCTCCGAGGCGATCCGCACGACCGACACCGTCGATGCCTGTCGTATCCGGTTACCGGCACTCGCCTGGGCGGAGAAGGACGGCACGGTCACCAACTCCGAACGCGGCATCTCGCGCCAGCGTCCGTTCCTGCCGCCGCCCGGCGAAGCAAAGCAGGATTGGTGGATCCTCTCCGAAGTTGCGCAGCGCCTGGGTCATGGCGAAGCCTTCGCGTGGCGCGGCGTCGCCGACATCTTCCGCGAGCACGCCGCACTCTCTGCTTTCGAGAACGACGGCACGCGCGACTTCGACCTCGGCGCCTGCGCTGGTATCGACGACGTCGCCTACGAATCGATGCAACCCTTCACCTGGGGTGGCGGTGCGGACAAGCGCTTCTTCGCCGAGGGCGGTTTCTTCCATGCCGATCGTCGCGCGCGCTTCATTGCGACGACCTCGCGCGCGCCGGTGAATGCGCCAGACGAGGTGCGGCCGTTGATCCTCAACACCGGTCGCGTGCGCGACCAGTGGCACACGATGACCCGTACCGGAAAGTCGGTGCGTCTTGCCGGCCATCGGCCCGAGCCGCTGATCGAACTGCATCCGCGCGATGCGACGGCGCGTGGCCTCAGTGATGGCGATATCGCCGAGGTGACGAGTGCCTGGGGCAGGGGCGTGTTACGGGTTCATGTCAGCGAGTCTTTGCGCGTCGGCGAGGCCTTTGCGCCGATGCACTGGACCGCGCAGGTCAGTCGCGCGGGCCGCATAAACGCTGCAGTGAATCCCGCAGTCGATCCCATTTCCGGCCAGCCCGAGCTGAAACATACGCCTGTCGAGATTCGTCGTCTTGATATGCGCTGGCATGGCACGATTCTCGCTCGTCGCCCGGTGATGTTGCCGGAGATTCCTTACTGGGCGCGGATCAGAGGCGCCGGCTATCACGCCTATGTAATTGCAGGCGATCAGTCCTTCGCAGTTGCACAACGAGCGCTGTCTGCAGCCGTGCGCGCGACCAATCCGGGCCCGTGGCTCGAGAGTGAGAAAGATGTCGGCGCCGTCATTTCCGACGGCCGGGTCGAGGCGGTGATGAGCCTGGGCCCGACCTACGATGTCGAAGTGCGCGATCGCTTCGCCCCCTTCATGGCGCTCGACCGTCTCACGGTGGCGCAGCGCGACGAGCTGCTGCATGGCGGCACCGACATGCATCGCGGCGGCGAGATCTGCGCCTGCTTCGGCGTGTCGTGCGCCGCGGTCGAGGCCGCCATCGCCGACGGCGCGACCTCGCTGGCCTCGGTCGGCGCGAAGACTCACGCCGGCACCAACTGCGGTTCCTGCCGTCCGGAACTTCGCGCGCTGTTGCGCAGCGCCCGACTCGTGAAGGCCGCGTGATGCAGACCTTCCCGCTCTTCCTCAACCTGCAGGGCCGCCGGGCCCTGATCGTCGGCGGCGGCGATGCGGCGGCGCGCAAGGCCGAGCTGCTGCTCAAGGCGGGCGCGCAGGTGTCGCTGATCGCCAGCACCGTGGGCGGCGAGACCGCGCAGTACATCGCCGAAGGTCACATCTCGTGGGCGGGCTGTGCGTTCGACGACAGCGAACTCGACGGCGTGTCGCTGGTCATCGTGGCGAGCGACGACGAATCCGAGCAGGCAAGGGTCTCGGCCGCCGCGCAGAGAAAGTGCGTGCCGGTCAACGTCGTCGACCGGCCCGCGCTGTCGAGCTTCATCATGCCCGCGATCGTCGATCGCGCGCCGATCACCATCGCCATCTCGACCGCCGGCACGGCGCCCGCGCTGGCGCGGCGCGTCCGCGCCGAGATCGAGCGCAGCCTGCCCGCCGCGCTCGGCCGGCTGGCGCGCTTCGCCGAGGTCTTCCGCGAGCAGGTGCGCCGCACCCTGGCGGTGCCGCGCGCGCGTCGCCGCTTCTGGGATCGCGTGTTCGAGGGACGGGTCGGCGAGCTGGCGCTGGCCGGCGACGAGATCAGCGCGCGCCGCGAACTGATCCGGCTGCTCGACGGCTTCCGCAACGAGACGCCGTCGGCCGGCATCGTCCATCTCGTGGGCGCCGGCCCCGGCGATCCCGACCTGCTCACGCTCAAGGCGCACCGCCTGCTGCAGCGCGCCGACGTCGTGGTCTACGACCGGCTGGTGTCGGAGGAGGTGCTGGCGATGGCGCGCCGCGACGCCGAGCGCATCTATGTCGGCAAGCGCCGGGCGAACCACTGCATGCCCCAGCAGGAGATCAACGACCGGCTGGTGGCGCTGGCCCGTGCCGGCAAGAGCGTCGTGCGGCTGAAGGGCGGCGACCCGTTCGTGTTCGGTCGGGGCGGCGAGGAGGTCGAGGCGCTGGTGCGGGCGGGCGTGGCCGTCGAGGTCGTGCCCGGCGTCACCGCCGCCCTGGGCTGCGCCTCGAGCGCAGGCATCCCGCTCACCCATCGCGACCATGCCCAGGCCTGCGTGCTGGTCACCGGCCACCTCAAGAACGGCACGGTCGATCTCGACTGGGAGATGCTGTCGCGGCCGCGCCAGACCGTCGTCATCTACATGGGGGCGGGGGCGCTGCAGCAGATCGCCTCGCAGCTGATCGCCCACGGGCTGCCGGCCTCCACGCCGGTCGCCCTGATCGAGAACGGCACGACCGAGAAGGAGCGCCGCGTCGTCGGCACGCTCGCCACCATCGACCGGCAGGCCCAGCGGGCGTTTTTGACCGGTCCGACGCTTTGCATGGTGGGTGAAGTGGTCGGTCTAGCCCTTAGTCGCGACCCGGAATTTAGCTTTGAGTCGAGAATGGGTCTCTGATATGGGTGTCTGTGACAAAAATGCAACAACACCGGGGCACGGATGCGTAGTTTTGTACTGAGCCTGGCGACACTGTTGGCATTTGCCGGCACGGGCTTCGCCCAGACCAATACGGGCGCTTCTAGCGCTCCCAAAGTTAAGACCGCTGCCGCTGCCGAGACCACTACCACGAAGAAGAAGACTGCCGCGACACCCAAGTCCGCGAACGTCCAGAAGGTCGCGGCCCAGCAGAAGAAGGCGCCCGCCGCCACCCCGCAGCAGCTCCGCGCCGCCCGCTACGGCGGCTTTGCGCCGGCCGCGATGGCAGCACCGCTCCCGGCCCCCGACCTCGACCTGACCAGCCCGCGCAGCCTCAGCCTGGTGAACTTCAACACCAAGGAAGAGCTGACGGTCACCTACTGGTCCAACGGCGCCTATCACCGCAGTGCGCTGGACCAGCTCAACCAGTTCCTGCGCGACAGCCGCGACAGCGGCGTGACCGAGATGGACCCGCTGCTGTTCGACGTGCTGTGGCACACCACCCGCATCGCCGGCTACGGCGGCCAGGTCGAAGTCCTGTCGGCCTTCCGCTCGGCCGAGAGCAACGCTTGGCTGGCCAGCGTCAGCCGCGGCGTGGCGCGCGACAGCCAGCACATGAACGGCAACGCCATGGACATCCGCTTCCCGGGCGTCCCGGTGTTCCGCATCCGCCAGGCCGCCCGCTCGCTCAACATGGGCGGCGTCGGCTTCTATCCGCGCTCCGGCTTCGTGCACATCGACACCGGTCCCGTTCGCTACTGGTAAGCGCGCTACTGGTAAAAACATGAGCCGCATCGAGATCGTCGAGGGCGACATCACGCGCCTCGACGTCGATGCCATCGTGAACGCCGCCAACGAGAGCCTGTTGGGCGGCGGAGGCGTCGATGGCGCCATCCATCGCGCCGCCGGGCCTGAGCTTCTAGCCGAATGCCGCACCCTGGGCGGCTGTCCCACGGGCGAAGCGAAGATCACCGCCGGCTATCGCCTCACGGCGCGCCACGTCATCCATACGGTCGGCCCGGTCTGGCACGGCGGCAAGCAGGGCGAACCCGAACTGCTGGCCCGCTGCTACCGCAACTCCTTGGCGCTGGCGATCGTGCACGGCCTGCACAGCATCGCCTTCCCCGCCATCTCGACCGGCGTCTACGGCTACCCGAAGGAAGCCGCCGCGGAAATCGCCGTGCACGAGGTCAACATGATCCGCATGCCCGAACACGTGATCTTCTGCTGCTTCGACAAGGCAACGGCAGACATCTATCGCGAGATCGTGGGCGCATAAAAGGTCCCTCGACTTCGCTGCGCTACGCTCGGGACGACGGAAATAGGGTCGCGTCTTTTATTCCCGTCGTCCCGACCGGAGCGCGCAGCGCGGAGTGGAGGGACCTCTTTTACTGCCCATAGCGATTCGCGCTCTTCAGGAACTCGATCTCCTCCGCGGTCGTGGCGCGGCCCAGGACCTCGTTGCGGTGGGGGAAGCGGCCGAAGCGGGCGACGACGTCGCGGTGCTCGTAGGCGGACTTGATGTTGTTCTCGCCGCCGATCGTCTCGAAGAAGGCGCAGCCGAGAAGCTGGTCGGCGAGCTGCTCGCTATGGCCGAACGGCATGTAGAAGAACAGACGGATATCGACCGGAAACACCGACGGATAGAAGCGCGCGACGGCGTGGCGGGCGATCTCGATGGCCTTGGCGTCGCCGGCAAAGGCGCGCGCGGTCTTGCGGAAGCAGTTTCGCGTGAACTGGTCGCAGAGCAGGATCAGCGCCAGCGCGCCCTCGGGCGAGGCCTTCCAGGCGTCGAGGTCGCCGGCGATGGCCCGCTCGATCGCAGGCCCGAAGCGTCCGACCGTCTCGGCGTCGAACTCGGGCGTGCTCTTCCACCAGATGTCGCGCGGCTTGCCGTGGTCGGGATGGTCGAGCGGCAGGAACCAGAAATCGACGATGTCGCGGATGGACGGGGTCTGTGTCATGCGTCTTAAGTTAGACAGGGCACGTAGAACCCGTCGAGCGAGGAAACCGTGGGCAAGGTCAAAAACGTTCTGTTCATCATGTGCGACCAGCTGCGCGCGGACCATCTGTCCTGCGCCGGCCATCCGCACCTGAAGACGCCGGCGATCGACGCGCTGGCGGCGCGCGGCGTGCGCTTCCCGCGCGCCTATGTGCAGTCCGGCGTCTGTGGCCCCAGCCGCATGAGCTTCTACACCGGCCGCTACATGTCGAGCCACGGCGCCACCTGGAACCGCGTGCCGCTCTCCTTGCGCGAAAAGACCCTGGGCGATTTCCTGCGGCCGGCGGGTATCAAGGTGGCGCTGGCCGGCAAGACCCATGTCCTGCCCGATCTCGAATCGCTGGAGCGGTTCGGCATCGAAGGCGGCTCGGCGCTCGATGCGCTGCTGCGCGCCGGCCGCTTCGAGGAGCTTGACCGCTACGACGGCCATTCGCCGCCGGGCAGCGAAAGCGGCTATGCCGATTACCTGCGCCAGCACGGCTACGTCTCCGACGATCCGTGGAGCGACTTCGTGATCGCCGCCGACGGGCCGAACGGCGAGAAGGCCTCGGGCTGGCACATGCGCAACGTCCATCTGCCGGCGCGCGTGAAGGAAGAGCATTCCGAGACCGCCTACATGACGCGCGAGGCCATGCGCTTCATCGACGAGATGGGCGACAAACCGTGGTGCCTGCATCTCAGCTACGTGAAGCCGCACTGGCCCTACATGGCGCCGGCGCCCTATCACGATATGTACGGCGCCGCCGACATGATGCCGCTGAACCGCGACGAGCAGGAGCGGGCGAACGAACACCCCGTGCTCGCGGCCTATCGCGAGATGGAGGAATCCGTTTCCTTCAGCCGGCCCGATGCGCCCGGCATCGTGCGGCCGGCCTACATGGGCCTGATCCGCCAGCTCGACGATTGGCTCGGCCGCCTGTTCGCCCACATGGAGCGGGCCGGTCGGCTCGACGACACGATGATCGTCTTCACCGCCGATCATGGCGATTTCCTGGGCGACCATTGGCTCGGCGAAAAGGAGATGTTCTACGAGGAAGCGCAGCGCGTGCCCTTCATCGTTGTCGATCCCGACCCCGAGGCCGACCTGACGCGCGGCACGGTCGACGAGCGCTTCGTCGAGGCGATCGACGTCGTGCCGACCATCCTCGAGACGCTCGGCCTGCCGCCGCAGGATCACCTGCTGGAAGGCCGCTCGCTGCTGCCGCTCCTGCGCAAGATCCATCTCGACACCTGGCGCGATGCGGTCTTCTCCGAGCTCGACTATTCGTTCCGCGAGGCGCGCAAGATCCTTGGCCGCAAGCCCAGCGAGTGCCGCGCCATCATGGTCCGCACCGACCGTTGGAAATATGTCTGGTGGCAGGGGTTCAGGCCGATGCTGTTCGACCTCGCCAACGACCCGAAGGAGCGGCGCGACCTCGGCGGCGATCTCACCTACGCGCCGATCTTCCGCGAGATGGAGGAGCGGCTGAACGCCTGGGCCAAGGCGCGCAAGGACCGCGTCAGTGTGGACGACGCCTATGTCGAGGCGCGGACGGCGAAGCATCGCCAGCACGGCATCTTCTTCGGACAGTGGTGAGATGAGCACGAACCCCTACATCCTGCACGGCTTCGGCCCGTCGCCCTATTCGGTGAAGATGCGCGCGATCCTGCGTTATCGCCGGCTGCCCTTCGTCTGGAAGGCCGTCGGCTGGCCGCGCGACGTCGCGGTGGCGGCCGGCCTGCCGCCGGTGATCCCGGCGCTGCAATTCCCCGACGGCACGGTGATGAACGATTCGACACCGCTCGCCCATGCGCTGGAGCGCGCGCATCCCGGCCAGCGTTCGATCGTGCCCGACGATCCGGCGCACGCTTATCTCAGCGATCTCTTGGAAGATTTCGGCGACGAGTGGGTCACCAAGATCATGTTCCATTATCGCTGGTTCTATGCGCCCGACCGCGAGTTTGCGAAAGCCTGGGTGATCACCTCGCGCGATCCGCAGATGCCGGGGCCCGAGCGGCGCGAGGCGATGCAGGCGTTCAACGACCGCCAGGTCGGCCGCATGGCGATGGTCGGCTGCACCGATGCCAACCGGCCGATCATCGAGGACAGCTACCGCGTCATCCTCGACACGCTTGAGCCTCACGTCGGCAAGATGGAATTCCTGTTCGGCTCGCGGCCGTCGCTGGCGGAGTTCGGCCTGTTCGGCCAGCTCCAGATCCTGTCGGTCGATCCGACGCCGATGATGGAGATGCGCGAGCGCGCGCCCGACGTCTATTGCTGGCTGATGCGTCTCGACGATGCGTCGGGCGTCGAGGGCGAGTGGCTGGCGGCCGATGCGCCGCTGCCCGAGGCGGTGACGGCGCTCCTGAAACATTGCGGCGAGACCTACCTGCCGTTCCTCGCCGCCAATCGCGCCGCGCTCGAAAGCGGCGCGCCGTCGGTCGATCTCGACATCCTCGGCCGGCCGTGGAGCCAGGCGCCATTCCGTTACCAGGCCAAGTGCTACGACGCGCTGCGCAAGAAGCTCGCGGCGCTTCCGGCCGACGTGCGTAGCCGTCTCGACCCGGTGCTCGAGGCTACCGGCTGCCTGCGCTGGCTCGAATAATCCGTCATCCTGAGCGAAGCGCCGAAGGCGCGTCGTCGAAGGATCTCTTTTCGCTTCGACACACCGTGCGCCGGAGAAGAGGTCCTTCGACTACGCTGCGCTCCGCTCAGGACGACGGAGGGGTGGTAGCGGTCGCCCTTTATCTTTAGTCCAATGGCGCGCTCAGTCACCGCGCAGTAACAATCTGCTCCGAAGTTTACGAACCTCGGGGAGAGACGCCATGACGACAGCCGCAACGGAAGAGACCTTCGACAGCAAGGGAGCCGTAAAAATCTTCCTGCGCTCCTGGAAGCCGGAAGGGGCGCCGCGCGCCGTCGTCGTGATGTGTCACGGGCTTCAATTCGCACAGTGGCCAGTATCTCTGGCCGGCGGCCGAGTTCGTGAAGAAGGGCCATGCCGTCTTCGCGCCCGACATGCGCGGCCGCGGCAAGTCCGACGGCGAGCGCTTCTATGTCGAGGACGTCGCCGACTATGTCGCCGATCTCGCCGGCGCGATCGCGATCGCCAAGGCGCGCCATCCCGGCCTGCCGGTCTTCCTGCTGGGCCACAGCGCGGGCGGCGTCATCTCCGCCACCTATACGCTCGACAACCAGGCCGAACTGGCGGGCTTCATCTGCGAGGACTTCGCCTTCCAGGTGCCGGCGCCGGGCTTCGCGCTGGCCGCCATCAAGGGCCTGAGCCACATCGCGCCGCGCCTGCCGGTGCTGAAGCTCAAGAACGAGGATTTTACGCGCGACGCCGCCGCTGTGGCCGCGCTCAACGCCGATCCGCTGATTGCGCACGAGATACAGCCGGCTGCCACCGTCGCGGCTTTGGTCCGCGCCGACGAACGCCTGCACGATGAATTCCCGAAGATCACCATTCCGCTGCTGATCCTGCACGGCACCGCCGACAAGGCGACGGTGTGGAAGGGCAGCCAGTTCTTCCACGACACCGCGGGCTCCAGCGACAAGACGCTGAAGCTCTACGAAGGCCACTATCACGACCTGCTGGCCGACACCGGCAAGGAAGCCGTGATGGCCGACATCACCGGCTGGGTCGACAAGCACCTGCCGTAGGACACGAGCCAAGTTCAATCATACGAGCCGGATCGCGAATTGGATTTCGCGACCGGCGACTGGAATATCCGGCACGCTTCATCGAGTGGCCGCGATGCGAACACTCACTCTTCCGGCAAGTTCAGTCTCGCTGTTAAAGTACCCGCGCTGACGATTCCAACAGGTGATCGCGTGGGTGACATGAACACTAAGATCTCAGCTTTGCTTCTCGCCGCTGCGGCGACGATGACCTTCGCTTCGTCGCTGCCGGCTTCGGCGCAAACGCCGCCGGTGCAGAACTCGGCAAGGCCGCCCGCGACACCGCCCGCACCGGCACAGACCACGCCGCCCGCGCTGCCGCGACAGACACCGGGACAGATCGGCGCCGGCGTCACGCCCGCCGCTGCGGCCACGACATCGCAATCCCCCGCGGAGCCCACGCTCGCCCTCATCAAGAAGCGCGGCATGGTCCAATGCGGCGTCAACGGCGAGCTGCACGGCTTCTCCGTCATCGACAAACAGGGCCGGTGGTCCGGCTTCGACGTCGACTTCTGCCGCTCGATCGCGGCCGCCACCCTGGGCGACGCCAGCAAGGTGAAGTTCGTGCCGGCCACCGCGACCAACCGGTTCGAGCTCTTGAAGAGCGGGCAGATCGATCTGCTGGTGCGCAACACCACGATCACCCTGCGGCGCAGCACCGGCGACACCGGCGTGCGTTATGCCGCCGTCACCTATATCGACGGCCAGGGCTTCGCGGTGCCGAAGCGCCTGGGCATCAACAATCTCGTGAAGCTCGACAAGATGCGGGTCTGCGTGACGCGCGACACGACCTACCAGCAGAACACGCTCGACTGGTTCGCCGGCATGGGCATGTCGGTGAAGCTCGTCCTGTTCGACAAGACCGAAGCGACCTTCGAGGCGTTCATCGCCGGCGCCTGCGAGGCCGTCACCCAGCAATCGACCGGCCTCGTCGCCGCGATCGTCAGCACCGGCAAGGCCGACGACTATCTCGTGCTGCCCGAGATCATCTCGAAGGAGCCGCACGGGCCTTACGTGCGCGGCAACGACAACGACTGGATCGACATCGTGCGCTGGACGCACAATGCGCGGATCGAGGCCGAGGAACTGGGCATCACTTCGCAGAACCTCGAAAGCTTCCGCAACTCGCGCTCGCTGGCGGTCCGCCGGCTGCTGGGCGTCGACACCGGCAACGGCAAGTCGCTCGGCCTCGACGAGCAGTGGGCGTATCGCATCATCGCGCAGGTCGGCAATTACGGCGAAAGCTACGAACGCTATTTCGGCGCCGACTCGCCGCTGCGCTACTCCCGCGGCGTGAACGCGCTGTGGACCCAGGGCGGCGTGATGTATCCGCTGCCGATGCGCTAGCAGGGGGCGGTAAGGATCAAAACTCCATCGGGTCGCGGAAGTGCGCCCCGAAGATGCGGGCGCGGTGTTCGACCAGGATCGGGTCGAGCGCCGCCACGACCAGCGGGTCGCTGGCGGTGAAGGCGGGGCGCGACGATTCGCGGATCGGGCACTGCGCGGCCGGTAGCGGCAGCATCATGTTCATGACGGCGGTCCAGTAGATGTCGACGGCGCTCAGCGCCTCGCCCACGAAGTAGGGCACGCCGCGCGCCTGCTGGGCGCGGAGCTGCGCGGCGAGCATCTGCAGAAGCGCGGCGATGCGATGGCCGGCGTTGGCGGTGTCGTCGGCGTCGAAGCCGTACTTGTCGATCAGCGGCGCCATCCGCGCGCCGACACCCGCCTTCACCGCCATCGCGAACATCTGCAGGCGCCGGTTCCAGGCGATGCCGCCTTCGCCCATGATCTCGTGGGCGAGGCCGATGGCCAGCGCGCGCTGCAACGGATCGGCGGGGAGCAGGGCGGGCGACGGCGCCAGGCGCTCGGCCAGCAGCAGGATGTCGAGCCAGCGGTTGAGCGGCGCGCCGTCGCGCCAGGCGACGACCGGTCCGCTGTTCTGGCCCGACCAGGCCACGATCTCCTCGTTGGCGCCGCCGACATCGAGGGGCGCCGCGACATAGTCGAGGCCCTTGATCTCGAGGATCGTCTTGGCCGCCTGGCTCCACGGGCTCGGCACCCCGCGCACCAGCACGATGCGCAATCCCTCGTGCGCGACGATCTCGGCGGGCGTCCGGTAGGTCAGCATGGCGTCTCCTCTTCTCTCGGCCCGCGATCTTTGTGGTCGCTTGAGGGCGAAGCCAACAATCATTTCGATGGAAAGAGATGAATCTTTCTCACACCCTCATTCACGGTTCTTTGAATGAAACTTCGTTCACGAGCACACGCCAAGCGGGTAAGCCGTTCGGCCCGATCCGGAAACGGAAGAACATGTCATCAGCCCTCACCCAGGACGGCGCCTTCGCGCGCCTGCGTCTTCGCCTGCAGGAAGAAGAACATAACGGACTGGCCTTCGCCTTCCGCTTCCGCCTGATCGCGCTCGGCACCGTCGCGATCTGGCTGCTGTTCGCGGCCGGGCCGGCGCGGGTGGGCATCGGTGTCGGCGCCTGCGTGACCCTGATGGCGACGGCCTGGGCGGTCTATGCCTTCCGCGCCTCGCCGTACGCCCGGGCGCTGCAGCTCGTCGTCACCGTGCTCGACGTGACGGTGATCACGATCGGCACGATCGTGCCGATTCCGGGTGCGGCGGAAAACGGGCTGTGGCTGGAACAGGTGTTCGGCCGGCGCTCGCTGTTCCTCTATCTCGTGATCTATCTCACCGCGAGCGCGCTGAGCTACTCCGTGCGCACCGTCATCCTGACGGGAGCGGCTTCGCTGGTCGCGCTGATCGGCAGCTTCGCCTGGACGGCGATCGACCAGGCGCGCGTCTCCGGCACCGATCTTCTGGGCGCCACGGAACTGTGGCCGGCGGCGCGGTCGATCTTCGCGCGGCTGATCGGTCCGGGCTTCGTGACGCCCGAGGCCTTCCTCGTGCAGCAGCTCATCTTCATGGCGCTGTGCACCGGCTTCATCGCCGTCGCGGTGTGGCGGGCCCGCGCCCATCTCGGGCGCACCCTGCTGGCCGAGGGCGAGCGCAACAGCCTCGCGCGCTACTTCTCGCCCAACCTGGTCGATCGCCTGGCCGGCGGCGGCCGCGATTTCGAGGTCGGTCGCGAGAGCAAGGCCACCGTGCTGTTCGTCGACGTCGTGGGCTTCACGCGCCTGATGGAAGGTCAGCCGCCGCAGCAGACCATCGACTTCCTGCGCGTCTTTCACGAGCGCATGGCCGAGTGCATCTTCGGCCACGGCGGCACGCTCGACAAATTCATCGGCGACGGCGTGATGGCGACCTTCGGCACGCCCGATGCGCAGCCCGACGACGAGACGCGCGCGCTGTGCTGCGCGCTCGACATGGTGCGGTCGGTCGAGGCGTGGAACCGCGGCCGGCGGTCGCGCGGCCTGCCCGCGGTGCGCATCGCTGTCGGCGTCCATGTCGGCCCGGTGCTGATGGGCGCGATCGGCAGCCGCAACCGGCTCGAATACAGCGCCGTCGGCGACACGGTGAACGTGGCGAGCCGGCTCGAGCATCTGGCGCGGCCGCACGACGCCTCGATCGTCACCAGCGCCGAGACGCTGGCCGCCGCCGTCAATTCGGGCGGCTTCGTGGTGGCCGACAGCAAGCGCTTCCGTCCCGTCGGCGCGGTGCAGGTGCCCGGCCGCGGCGAGCCGGTGGAGATATTCGTCGTTCCCGTAACCCGCTGAGCGACCTCGCGGCCCGCAGCGCGAGAGAAGGACATTGCGTCGCGTGACGCTTGCCGGAGGGGCTGTTAGCGTCCGCGCCATAGATCAAAAAAAGTAGAGTGGAGGAGTCATGTTCGAGTTCAAGACCAGCCGTCGCGCCCTGTTGGCCGGCGCCGCCGCAACCCTCGCCGCGCCCGGCCTCGTGCGCGCCCAGGACGCGTTTCCCAACAAGCAGATCAAATTCATCGTGCCCTACACGCCGGCCGGCGCGACCGACAACATCTCGCGCATCGTCATGGCCAAGGTGTCGGAGCTGCTGGGCCAGCAGGTCCTGATCGACAACCGCGCCGGTGGCGGCGGCACGATCGGCACCGACGCGATCGCCAAGGCGGCGCCCGACGGCTACACGATCGGCCTCGTCACCGTCTCGATGTTCTGCATGGCGCCGGCCCTCTACACCAAGCTGCCCTACGATTCGGCCAAGGACTTCTCGCCGATGGCCGGCATGTCGGTGTGGCCGAACATGCTGGTGGTCCATCCCAGCGTGCCGGCCAAGACCGTGCCGGAGCTGATCGCGCTTCTGAAGAAAGAGCCGGGCAAGTACAACATGGCCTCGTCGGGCTCGGGCACGACCATTCATCTGGCGGGCGAGATGTTCAAGCAGCTCACCGGCACCGACATGGTGCATGTCCCCTACAAGGGCAGCGCCGGTGCGATGCAGGACCTGATCTCCGGCAACGTGCACATCATGTTCGACAACATGCCGAGCTGCTTCCCGCACGTGCAGGCCGGCAAGCTGCGGGCGCTCGGCGTCACCAGCCGCGAGCGCAACAAGGCCGCGCCCGACGTGCCGGCGATCATCGAGTTCGTGCCGAACTATGTCGTGGAAGTCTGGATGGGCTTCTGCGGCCCGGCCGGCGTGCCGCAGCCGATCGTCGACAAGCTCGCGGCCGCGGGCACCAAGGCGCTCGAGGATGCCGACGTGAAGGCGAAGTTCGCCGCGCTGGGCACCGACACCTGGCCAATGTCGCCGAAGGGCCTGCAGGATCGCATCGTGAGCGAGATCGCGGTCTGGGCGCCGATCGTCAAGGCGAGCGGCGCCAAGGTGGACGGCTGAGGCCGCGCTCCTCCCAACCTGAACCGGCGCGCCGCTCCTCCTTGCTGGGGGCGGCCGTCGCGGCGCTTTTTTTCCTGATCGTCATCCCGGCGTTCGCCTTCTGGGCCGCCGTGACCTGGGCCTCGTCGATCCTCGGCGCGATGGCGCTGCTGGTCGTGTGGTTCCTGCTGATGACGCTGGCCCTGCCGGCGTCGCTGCGCCTGCGCGAGGCGTCGCTTCTGCTGCTCACGATCGCCGCCGGCCTGCTCGGGGCCGAGCTGCTGCTGCGCACCGACGTCATGAACCGCTTCGTCGAGGAGCGCGATCTCGCCGATTTCCGGCACGGGCTGGTGACGACGCTCGAACCCCTGATCGAGCCCGACCCGACCCTGGCCTTCCGGCTGATGCCAGACCGGCAGGCGCGCGCGACGGCAGTCAAGAACGGGCACACGATCTACGACGTCACCTACACGACCGACGGCAACGGCTTCCGCACCCTGCCGTCCTATCCGAGGGCGAAGGGCGACACGCCGGTCCTGATCCTGGGCGATTCCTTCGCCTTCGGCGCGGGCCTGCCTGACGAGGAGACCTTGGCCTGGTATCTCCGCGACCTGTCGGGCGCCAGGCTGCAGCCGGTGAACCTGGCGGTGAAGGGCTACGGCCTCAACCAGGTGCTGCGGCAGCTCGAGATCGGCGAGCCGCGCAAGTCCGGCCACCAGTCCTTTCCCTGGGCGGTGATGTCGATCGTCGATGATCATGTGCTGCGCGTGGCCGGCCGGGTGCAGTGGCTGCACGACAGTCCGCGCTACGTCATCGATTCCCACGATCGCCTGGTGGCGCGCGGCACATGGGTGCAGAAGTCGGATTTCGTGGAATCGTTGATCGTCGGCTCGCGGCTGTTCGGCCTCGTGTGGAAGGCACTCGAGGTCGACGAAGCGGGAGAGCGGCGCCTGTTCGTCCGCATCCTGCAGGAGATCAAGACGAAGCTCGCGAGCGACTACGGCGCGAAGCTCGTGGTGCTCTATTATTCCGGCGAGACCTGGCACGACGATCTGGTCGGCTGGCGGGAGATGATGGTGCCGCTGCTCTGCAGGTCGGGCGCCATGGTGCTCGACGTCAATGGCCTGCTGCCGCGGCCGGCGGCCCCGGTCGAGCGCTTCTACATGCGCGACGACGGCCATCCGACGGCGCTGCTCAACCAGACGGTCGCAGCGGCGCTGATCGAGGATTTCCAGCAGGGCGCCGTGGAGCGCGCCCGGCTTGCATGCCCCCGGTAACTTGTTCGGCCTGCCTCACAAGCTTCGGACTCGGCTGGCAAAGCTCTGTATAAGGCCGCGATGACAACAGAAGCAGCCTTCGGCAAGCACATGGTGTGGACGGTGGACCCGCGCACCCAGTCTGAAATCGGCATCGGCTATTCGAGCCTGGCGGAAGCCCAGGCCGAAGCCAACAAACTGGCGGAAGTGGGTTACAAGATCCTCCGGATCAGCCCGACCACGCTGCCCAAGCCCAACACCTGAGAGATTGCCCTTTTTAGGCAAACAAGAGCCCGGCGAAGCAATTCGCCGGGCTTTTTCATGGAAGAGCCGGCCCCACGGCGACGATCAGTGCACCGCTGAGTGCACCGGCAACCGTTCGATCCAGCGCCGCGCCGGCTCGAGATCGCGGAAAACCTTCATCGGCCGGTCGGCCGTCGCCAGGATGCCCAGCAGGCGCTCGACCTTCTCGACCTGGGCGTCGGAGACCACGACCGCGAGCGGGCCGACGGGGCCGCGCACATGGTAGCTGCGAAAAAGCACGCCCAGCGCGAGCAGGTCCTCGCTGTTCATGGCCGTGCGAGCGAGGCGACCGTCGAACAGCTTGCTCCAGGTCAGCGCGCCGCCCGCCTCGACGGCCTTCAGGTAGCTTTCCACATCAGAGCGCGTGAAATCACCATCCGCAGTGATGGTGACCCGCTGGGTCTTCGATTCGATCTGCCAGTGAAACGACATTCCGCTTTCTTAAGCGGCAAAGCCCGTCCCGGCCAGCGCCCGCTCTAGGCAGTGGCTTCGAGCGGCTTGCTCTGCACCAGCTCATGGCCGGTGAAGCTGCGCGTTTCCGGCGGCGGCAGGTCGGCGCCCTTGAGCTCGGCGGCGAGCTGCTGCTTGCGCGCCTTCAGCCGGTCGCCCATCGCCACCAAGTCGAGTTCGGCCTGGCGCAACTGGGCAAACAGGCCGTCGCCGGGCCGCTCCTCTTCCTTGACGTGATGCTTGATCATCTCCGACAGCACCTTGACCTTGGCATCGTAGAACTCGTCGGCCGGCGAGCCGGTCGAAATCTCGGCGATCAGCACTTTGGCGCCGTCATGCTCGACATAGGATTCGTCGAGCAGGTCGTCTTCCACCTCACCCTTGCAGGCCGGATAAACGATCTCTTCCTCGATCATGGTGTGGATCGTGAGTTCGGTGCAGATCTGGGTGGCCAGGTTCTGCTTGCGCTCCGAGCCCTTGGCTTTCTCGAACTTCTCGAACAGATCCTCGACCTTGCGGTGATCGGCCTTCAGCAGGGCGATGGCATCCTGTTTGGCAGACATGTGATGTTTCCTTCGGGTTGGGTCAGACGGGACGGGGAGAAGAGGTCGGCACCATGGTGTCGACGAGCTTGCCGGCCATTTCGCCGACCTTGTCGCCGAGACGGGCGTCGGCGATCTGCTCGCCGACAGCGGTCTTGGCGGTCTCGAGGACATCGCGGCCCTTGCTGATCGCTTCTGCACCGGTCTTGCCCAGCACGTTGCGCTCGGCCTGGGAAACCGGAAGGGCCGCGCCGAACAGGGCGCCGATGGCGGTGCCGATCGCCGCCACCAGGATCGGCTGTTCTTCGAGCAGCTTCGTCACGGCCTGGCGGGTGTCGGCGGCCAGCTTCGTGGCGTCCTGGTTCAGATGCTCGGCGGTTTCCTTGCCGTCCTCGACCAGTCGTTTGGCCTGATCGACCTGCTCGCCGGCCGCGTCGCGTAGCGCGTCCGCCGTGCCGGTCGCCTTGTCCTTCAAGGATGCCGCCGTATCCGTCGCGAGGTGGCCGACCTTGTCGGCCATGCTGGTGACCTTGTCGCTGGCCTGGCCGGCGAGGGACTTGGCCGTGTCGCTGGCCTGGCCCGCCAGGGACTTCGCGGTATCGGCGGCGCTGCCGGCGGCGCTCTTCACGCCACCCGCGGCGGCCACGGCCGCGTCGGTGCCGACTGCCGTGGCGGCCTTGAGGGCGGAGGTCGCGGTCGACATCACGTCGGCGCCGGTCGTGCGGGTCAGCATCATGGTGAGGCCCGCGCCGATCAGCAGGGCCGCGCCAGGATTGCTGCGCGCCGAATCGGCCAGGCTCTTCACGAGGGTGAGGCTGCTGTCGCGCAGCACGCCCACCAGCTCGGCGGAAAGTGCCGAGCTCGTCATGCCGTCGCGCAACTGGCCGAGGGTGTTGGACAGGCCGGCGCGCTGCGCCTCGGCCTCGCGTTGAAGTTGGGCGCTCTCTCTCATGTCAGGCTCTCCTTGGCCATGCGGGCATCGCTTTGCAGGGACGAAATGGTGCGGGTGGGGGTGGGATCGACGGCGCCGATCGTCTTCTTGCCGGCCAGCAGGACGACGATGCCGCCCAGTGCCGAGCCGCCGGCGACGATCAGGATGGCCACTGCGGGCGACAGCCCGCCTTCGATGAGCGCTGCGACCAGGGCCTGCAGCACGAGGATGAGGGCGCCGATCATGAAGACCGTGCCCACCAGCATCATGACGAGGCCGCTGACGACACTGGTGCGCATCGCGTCGGCCTTCTCGCCGATCTCGACGCGGGCCAGCCGGATCTCGGTCTGGATCAGGTCGGCGCTGCGGCCCAGGGCATCCGTTACGAGGCCGACGACGCCGGGCCTTTCGGGGGTGTTCATGCAGGCCTCCTAGACGTCGATGCGACCGACATTGGGCTCATTCGCCCGGGGGCCGGCGGGGTCTCCAGTGGTGCCCATCCCGGCCTTGACGATGCGGGCGAGGGCAAAGCCCACGATCGCCGAACCGGCCAGCAGAGCGAGCGGCTGGCGCTTGCCGAAGTCGGTCGCCATGGTGAGAAGGTCGCCGGCGGACTTGTCGCGAAGATCGTCGGCGAGACGGTCGATGCGCTGGCCGGTCGAGCGCACGTAATCGGCAACCGCAGGCGACTGGTCCTGCAGGGAGCCGGCGAGCGTGGCGGCGGTCTTGCCCAGCGCCGACACGGCCTCGGCGCCGGTCTCGGCCGAGCGGCCGGCCAGTTCCTCGGCCTTGCCGGTGAGGGCGGTCCTGATTTCGGAGACGGCCGCGCCGAGATCCGGTTTGGAGTTCGTCGTCTCGTCGGTGTGGGTGGTGTTTGGCATCGCTAACTCCCTCGGCGATCTCTTCCCCGGCGAAACGCCGCGGCGGTCGCGAGCAGCCAACGTGCCTTTGGCGATTAACGTTCCTCGATCATCCGTGATGGTTGCATCATGTTCTCTGGCGAACGGATGCTTTGCGATGGGGCCATCGATCGCGATCGGGAGTAGGATGTGAAACCGCCACGTCGAAGCCTTCGCTTCGGAGGACGTTCATCCTGATATCTCGATCTCAAGGCCCGGCTGCTGTCTCCCGCTGAGTCTCCCCCCGATCCGGCGCCACCTCCGCCGCCACCGGACGAACCGAAGGCGCCAGAGCCTGCGGTGAAGCCTGTCGAGCGCATCCAGACGCTGCGCGTGTCGGTGCGGATCATCTGGTGGAGCGCGGTGGTGCTCAGCTCGATCTTCGGTGGTGTCGCGATCTGGATGGGCCTGGTGCAGCGCGACCCGTTCGCGCTGTTCTTCGCCGTGATCGCCGGCCTCTGCGCCATCGCGGGTTATGGCGCCGTGTCGGCCATCACGCGGCGGCCACCACCGTCGTCGTGATGTCATAGAGCGCAGGCGAACGGTTCGCGCCTGCAAAGGCACTCCGTCAGCGGCCGTACGGCAACCGCACGATGGATTGCTGCGTTGCGGCAGCGCGCCGAATTCCTGGAGCGCGCTCTCCTAAACCCGGGTCCGCCGTGTTCAAACTGCTCGCGTTGCTCATCGTCTATTTTGCCGCCGCCTCGACGGCACAGGCACAGGACTTCTTCGACACGCTGATCTCGCGCGCGAAGGAATCGGCCACGAAGGATTACGCCAGGGAAGCGCCGGTCCCCGATACGGCGAAGGTCGACTACAACACATATCGAGACATCCGCTTCCGGCCCGAGTCGATCCTCTGGCGCACCGGCGGCAGCGGCTTCCATGTCGAATTCTTCCCGACGGGCTTCATCTATCAGACGCCGGTGAAGCTGAACGTGATCCCGCGCAAGGGCGAGGTCATGGCGCTCGAACCCTCGCCCGGCATGTTCGACTTCGGCAAAGGCCAGCCGCCGGCCAAGGTCGGCTTCGCCGGCTTCAAGGTCACGCATCCGCTGCAGACCATGAAGTTCGACGAGATCGTCTCGTTCCTCGGCGCCAGCTATTTCCGGCCGATCGGCCGCGGCCAGGCCTATGGCGCCTCGGCGCGTGGACTGGCGATCGATACCGCCCAGCCGCGCTCGGAGGAGTTTCCCGAGTTCCGTGAATTCTGGCTGGTCGAGCCGGCGCCCGGCGACAAAGCGCTGAAGATCTACGCGCTGCTCGAATCGCCCGGCGCCAGCGGCGCCTATGCCTTCACCGTGACGCCGGGTGCCCGCACCACCGTCGACGTCGATGCGCGCCTGTTCCCGCGACACCAGGTGTCGTTGCTGGGCGTGGCGCCGCTCACCAGCATGTTCCTGTCCGGCAAGATGGGACCGTGGCGCGACGACTTCCGGCCCGAGGTTCACGACTCCGATGGGCTGGCGCTTCTGACGGGCAAGGGCGAACGCATCTGGCGGCCTTTGAGCAACCCCGGTGCGCTGCAGGTCTCGTCGTTCTCCGACAACAATCCGCGCGGCTTCGGCCTGCTGCAGCGCGAGCGCCATTTCGACCGCTATCAGGACGGCGTCGCGAAATACCAGACGCGCCCCAGCCTCTGGGTCGAGCCCAAGGGCGACTGGGGCGAAGGCGAGGTGCGTCTCGTCGAGATTCCGACACCGTCGGAATATCACGACAATATCGTGGCCTTCTGGGTCTCGAAGTGGCCGGTCGAGAAGGGCAAGCCGCTGGAGTACCGCTATCGCCTCTCGGCGTTGAGCGACGAGGCGGCGCTCTCTCCAGAAGCGCGCGTCGTGGCGACGCGCCAGGCGCCGATCGACGGCAACGACAAGGCCCGTCGCCTCGTCGTCGAGTTCGAGGGCGACACTTTGACCAGGCTCCCGGAGCAACGGCTGGTCGAGTCCAACGTAGAGGTCAACGGCGGCAAGCTGCTGCGGGCCGAGATCGACCGGACACCCGGCTCGACCAACCGGCGCCTGTTCATCGACATCGAGCCGGAGAGCCGCAAGACCGCTGAAATCCGCGCCTTCCTGACCGCGGACGGCAAGCGGCTGAGCGAGACATTCAGCACCCAACTTCGACCCTGATAGTCCCCGGGGAGGGCGCGCTTCATGGAATACACGCAGGACCGCACGCTCTGGAACCTCGATCGTCTCGGTGGCCGCGCGGGCTGGCGGCGGTTTCTCGTCTTCGTTCTCGCGGCAACGACGACGGTCGCCGGCATCCATCTTCTGGCGACGGCCCTCGGGCCGCAGGTTCCTTATGGATTGGCCATCGCTCTGCTCGTGGTGTTCGCCCTGGGCTTCGGCTGGATCACGCTGTCCTTCTGGGCGGGCTTGGCGGGTTTCTTGCTGAAGCTGTTCGGCCTGCATCCGCTGTCGCTGCGCCGGCAAGGGGCCGGCGATGGCGACGTGCCCGCCTTGCGCGGCCGCACCTCGATCCTGGTGCCGGTCTACAACGAGGAGCCGGCCGAGGTCTTCGCGCGCATGGCCACGACCTGGCGCTCGCTGGAGGCGACCGGCCAGTCGGACGCATTCGAGCTGTTCGTGCTGAGCGACACGACCAACGATGCGATCGCGGCCGAGGAAGCGGCGGGCATCGAGGTGCTGCGCCAGCAGCTTGGCATTGGCGAGCGGCTGCACTGGCGGCGACGCACCAGCAATGTCGGCCGCAAGGCCGGCAACATCGCGGAGTGGCTCGACACCCACGGCGCGCGATTCGACCACATGATCGTGTTCGATGCCGACAGCGTGATGTCGGGCGACACGATGGTGCGGTTGGCCGCGCTGATGGAGGCAAGCCCGCGCACCGGCATCATCCAGACCCATGCGGTGGCGATGGGCCGCGAGACCCTGTTCGCCCGGGTGCTGCAATTCTCCTCGCGCCTCTATGGCGGGATGCTCGCGACCGGCCATTCCTTCTGGCAGATGGGCGAGGCCAATTACTTCGGCCACAACGCGATCATCCGCGTCGCCGCCTTCTCCGATCATTGCCGCCTTCCGGTCTTCAAGGGCCGCGCGCCGTTCGGTGGCGAGATCCTGAGCCACGATTTCGTCGAGGCGGCCTTCATGCGCCGCGCCGGCTTCTTCGTCTGGAACCTGCCGAACCTTGGCGGCAGCTTCGAGGAGTTGCCGACCAACGTGATCGACTATGCGGTGCGCGACCGCCGCTGGATGCAGGGCAACCTGCAGCACGCACGGCTGGTCTTCACCCGCGGCCTGCACTGGATGAGCCGGCTGCATCTGGTGATGGGCATCATGGGCTATCTCGCCTCGCCGCTGTGGCTGGGCTCGCTGCTGCTGAGCGCCGCCATCGTGCTGGAGCACGAGATCGTCGGCCCGGTCTATTTCGGCAACCTGCCCTCGCTGTTTCCCAACTGGCCGCAATACAATACCGGCCACGTCCACGCGTTGCTGGTGGTGACGGCGCTGATGCTGTTCCTGCCGAAGCTGCTGGCGATGGTGCTGGCCCTGTTTTCGCCGGCGCCGGCCTATGGCGGCCGCCTGGCGCTGGTCGGCAGCGTCCTGCTGGAGACGTTGTTCTCGATGCTGCTGGCGCCGGTGATGATGCTGTTCCACACGGTGTTCGTGCTGGGCATCCTTGGCGGTCGCGCCGTCGGCTGGCCGCCGCAGGCGCGCGGGGATCGCGGCATGGCGTGGGACCTGGCGCTGGGCCGCCATCTCGGCCAGATCGGCCTGGGCATCGCCGCGGTGGCGGTGATGGGCTACTTCGCGCCGTCGTTTCTCTATTGGTTGCTGCCGGTGGTGCTGGGCCTGCTGCTGGCGCCGCTGCTTGCGGTCTATTCCAGCCGCCGCAGCCTGGGCGTCGGCGCCCGCCGCTGGCGGATGTTCATGACGCCGGAAGAACGCCCCGACCGCACGGACGGGGAGGTATCAGAGAACGCGCCTCAGGCCACCGGTTCGAACACCGGATCGACGATGCCCAGCTCGGCATAGGCTTCCTCGAGCGTGCGCACCACGACGGGCTCGACGTTGCCATAGTCGCGCTGCTGGTTGGCATAGGCGCGGACCATGTCGAGGATCGGCCCGTCGGGCGCCACCATCACGCGCTTCTGCCCGAGGGCGAGCTGCGGCGAGCGCCCTCGCTGGACCAGCCGCCACGGCGGCATGGCGATCGTGTCGATGCCGGTCCAGTCGATGAGGCCGGTAAACGGCCCGATCTCGTGGACGAACTTTTTGACGATGATGTCGATTGCCTCGATGTCGTCGTAGGAAAAGACGCCGATGAATCGGGTGAGCAGTATTCGGTGGCTGCGCTCGAAAGCGACTTCAATCATGGCGGTCCGGCTTCGCGACGAGCTTCCGACCTAACATCCGCGCCGAACCGCCTTCAACCGCCGCGGCTGCACGGCAGGCTAGCGTCGCATCCCTGCAAATTGTTGCGCGTTATTGGCAATCATTCGCAGGAGAAAACATATGGCCAAGTATTCACCCAGCGCCGCGAAGGAAGTCAAAAGCGCCCTGCACCGGCGCAAGAAGCACACGCTGAAGAGCGGGCCGGGCGGCAAGGGCGGGACGGTGACCAGCCGCAAGCAGGCCATCGCCATCGGCCTCTCCGAGGCTCGCGCCAAGGGCAAGAAGGTGCCGGCGGCGCCCAAGACCGCCAAGCGCAAGACCGCGAAGAAGAAGACGGTGAAGCGGAAGAGCGCCCGTCGCAAGAGTGCGTAGACGACCCACCAGCAACCTCATGCTGAGGAGGCTGCGCAGCAGCCGTCTCGAAGCATGGGCTACGCACACCACGCTCGTTGCCCACCCTTCGAGACGCCACGCTCCGCGCGGCTCCTCAGGGTGAGGTGAGGGCGTTCGCAGGAGCGACTTATTTGATTTCCGCGCTGTCGATCAGCCAGGGCTCGTGCTGCGCCGCGTCGATCCATTCCTTCATCGCGGGATGGTTCAGCACGGCCGTGCAGTAGGCGTCGGCGTCGCTGTCGAGGGTGACGCTGTAGGTTTTGAAGCGGGTCGCCACGGGGGCGAACATCGCGTCGGCGGCGCCGAAGGTGCCGAACAGGAAACCCTCGTCCTTCTGGAAGGCGCCGGAGAAGCGCTTGCGGCAGTCGCGCCACAGGAAGGTGATGCGCTCGATGTCCGCGCGCACGCCCGGCGTCATGCCCTTGCCGGGATAGGAGGCGCGGATGTTCATCGGCATGTTGGTGCGCAGGTCGGCGAAGCTCGAATGCATTTCCGCCGAGATCGAGCGGGCATGGGCGCGCGCGGCGGCCGACGGCGGCCAGATGCCGACCTCGGGCTTGAGGTCGTTCAGGTACTCGGCGATCGCCAGCGAATCCCACACCGCGAGCCCGCGATGCAGCAGCACCGGCACGCGGCCCGACGGCGAGTGCTTGCGGATCGCCGCCTGCGTCTCGGGCCTGTCGAGCGGCACGACGATCTCGTCGAAGTCGATCCCGGCGATCTTGGCCATCAGCCAGCCGCGCAGGGACCACGACGAATAGTTCTTGTTGCCGATCACGACCGTGAATTCGGCCATATACGCCCTCCTTGCCAGCCATGGAGTTTGGCCGGCAATGTTAACCATTCTCTCTGATGATTGTGAGCATGGCCATGTCGCTGCCGTTCGTCGACCGTTCTTCTTCCTCCTTGCCCCTGCAGTTTGTAGGTCAATCGAAGTGGGGGGCCTGGCTGAAGGCGCAGTCCGCGGCGCGCCGGGCCTGGGTCGAATCGCTGGGTATCGCCGGATCGCCGGGCGAGGTCGTCGTGTTGCCGGGCAATGACGGCAAGGCTTCAGGTGCAGTGCTAGTGATTCCCAATGCGCCGACCCTGTGGGATTTCGGTGCGCTCAGCGCGAAGCTGCCGGTCGCGACGTGGCGGCTGGAGGGCGACACCGCGCCGGTGTCGATGACCGACGTCGCCGTGGCGATCGGGCTCGGCGCCTGGAAGTTCGAACGCTACCGCGCCAAGAAGAGCAAGGAAGGCCCGCGCTTCGTGTGGCCCGAGGGCGCCGACAAGCGGCGGGCGAGCGCGACGATCGAGGCCATCTCGATGGCGCGCGACCTGATCACCACGCCGTCGTCGGACATGGGCCCGGCCGAGCTGGCCGCGG
Source organism: Reyranella sp. GW821-FHT12G01 (assembly GCF_058806575.1). NCBI lineage: Bacteria > Pseudomonadati > Pseudomonadota > Alphaproteobacteria > Hyphomicrobiales > Reyranellaceae > Reyranella > Reyranella sp. GW821-FHT12G01. The sequence continues at coordinate 229,244 of NZ_JBXAPV010000001.1, read as the reverse complement.
CGGCGCAGAAACTCGCCAGGGCGAACAAGGCGAAGTTCAAGGTGATCGTGGGCGACGATCTCCTGAAGCAGAACTATCCGACGATCCATGCGGTCGGCCGCGCCTCGACGCGCGCGCCGCGCCTGATCGACCTCACCTGGGGCAAGGCGAGCCATCCCAAGGTGACCCTGGTCGGCAAGGGCGTGTGCTTCGACACCGGCGGCCTCGATCTCAAGCCGGCGGCCGGCATGCTGATGATGAAGAAGGACATGGGCGGCGCCGCGACCGTGCTCGCGGTGGCGTCGATGATCATGGCCACCGGCCTGCCGGTGCGGCTGCGCGTGCTGGTGCCGGCGGTCGAGAACTCCGTGTCGGGCAATGCCTTCCGGCCGATGGACGTGATCAAGACGCGCAAGGGCATCACCGTCGAGATCGGCAACACCGACGCCGAAGGGCGGCTGATCCTGTGCGATGCGCTGGACGAGGGCGCGTCGGAGAAGCCCGCGATGATGGTCGATTGCGCGACCCTGACGGGGGCGGCGCGCGTGGCGCTGGGACCGGACTTGCCGGCGCTGTTCTGCAACAACGACAAGCTCGCCAATGCGCTGATCGCGGCGGGCGAGACGGTCACCGATCCGATGTGGCGCATGCCGCTGTTCGCGCCCTATCGCCAGATGCTGGCCAGCAAGGTGGCCGACATCAACAACGTCTCGGCCGGCGCCTTCGGCGGCTCGATCACCGCCGCGCTCTATCTCAAGGAGTTCGTGCCCGACGACGTGCCGTGGGCGCATTTCGACATGATGGCCTGGAACAACTCGAGCCGCCCCGGCCGCCCCGAAGGCGGCGAGGCGCAAGTGGCGCGCGCGATCTATCGCACGATCGCCGACAGGTTCGGGAAGTAGGTTCTTCGGACCGCGGGCCTCCAGGCCCGCTCATGAGGCGGGCCTGGAGGCCCGCGGTCCGAAGACTAGTACCCGGTGACCGGGTCGACCGTGTTGATCAGCTTCTGGCCGGCGCGCACGCGCTTGATGTTCTCGATCACGCCGGGGGAGGCGGTGCGCGGGTTGGTGGCGCCGGCGATGTGCGGCGTCACCTGCACCTTGGGGTGCGTCCAGTAGGGATGGTTCTCGGGCAGCGGCTCGGTGTTGAACACGTCGAGCGCGGCGCCGGAGATGTGGCCCGAGTTGAGCGCGGCGATCAGGTCCTCGTCGACCACGTGGCCGCCGCGTCCCATGTTGATCACGTAGGCGCCCTTGGGGAGCGCCGCGAACAGCTTGGCATCGAGGAGGCCCTTGGTGTCGCGCGTCAGCGGCAGCACGTTCACCAGGATGTCGGTGCGCGCCAGGAACGCGGCCAGCCCGTCCGGACCGTGGAAGGTTTCGACGCCCGGCAGGGTCTTCTGCGTGCGGCTCCAGCCGGCGGTCGGAAAGCCCAGCGCGGCGAACTTCTTCGCCGTGTCCTGGCCGATCGTGCCGAGGCCGGTGATGCCGATGCGGCGATGGATGGTGTCGACGAAGTCCTCGGGCTTCCACTTCTTGGCCCGCTGGCTGGCGGCATACTTGTCGATGTCGCGATGGTGCCGCAGGCCGTAGTAGATGGCGTATTCGCTCATCTGGCCGACCAGCCCGTCATCCATGATGCGGGTGATCGGCACGCCGGCCGGCAACTGATCGTCGGCCAGCAGGTGGTCGACGCCCATGCCGAGCGACACGATCAATTTCACATTCGGGAAGGAAGCGATCAGGCCGCGATCAGGCTTCCAGGCGAGGACGACCTCGATGTCGTCCTTGTTGCCGAGATTCTCCCGGGTGCGGAAATCGAGCGGACCGAGACCCGCTTCGAGGACTTTTTTCCAGAGTACGCCGTCGGTATCGCGGCTGAGGTAGGCAATAGCGTCGGCCATTCCCTCTTCTACTGAGGCAGCGTCGCCGGGTCGAGCTTGATTCCCTTTTCCTTATAATAACGCACGGCGCCGGGGTGGAATGTGAGGATCGTGTTGCGCGACGCGTTGGCCGCGACCGTCTCCTTGGCCGCGGCGTGGGCCCGCAGCATCGCCGGATTGTTCTCGAGAATGGTCTTGGTGATCGCGTAGGCCGTGGCGTCGGACATGTCCTTGCTGGCGATCGCGAAATTGTAGAGGCCGAGCGTCTTCTGATCGCCCGCCTGCTGCTTGTAGAGGCCCTTCGGCACGGTCGACTCGGTGAACTCCGGCATCTTGGCGCGGATGGTCGCCATCTCTTGCGGCGTCCAGGCGAAGAAGTTGACCTGCTGCTCGGCGTCGAGTTGCGTGAAGATCGGGACCGGCGCACCGGCGCCGAAGCAGAAGGCGTCGATCAGCCCGTCGTTGAGCTGGTTGCCGACCTCGGCGCTCTGGCCGTTGCGCGCCGTCACCGTCATGCCGAGCGCGTCGAAGATCAGCGGGAAGTAGGTGCCGGCGGTGCCCGCCTTGGGGCCGGTGCCGACGGTCTTGCCGTCGAGCTGCTTGAAGCTGGTGATGCCCGACTTCTTCAGCGCCACGCACTGCATCGGCGTGTCGTACATCGGAAACAGCGCGCGGATGCTGTCGTACTTCTTGCCCTTGGTCCACGGCGCGGAACCCTGCAGCGCCTGCAGCGCGACGCCCATCGTCGTCATGCCGAGGGTGAGCTTGCCGTCGTCGATCATGATGACGTTCTGGTTCGGCCCCTGGGTCTGCTGCGTCATCACCTGCAGGCCGGCCTTGTCGGTCAGCAGGGCGGCGACCACGCCGCCATAGACGTAATAGGTGCCGCCGACCGAGGCCGTGCCCAGGGTGAGGGGCTGGGCCTGCGCGTGCGCGACGACCGGGGCGGTGAGGGGCGAAACGACGACGAGAGCTGCAGCCAACAGGGCGCGGCGAAGGCCGATCATGACGGTCCTCCCTTTCAGGCCCTCCTCATAGGTTTGTCGCGCGTGACCTGCAAGCCGCAGAAACTGCCGTGCGATTGAAACAATCAGGTCGCGACGGTGCGGCTGTCGGCGCCGATCGCCTCCATGTTGAAGGCGGCGGCGATCAGGGCCTGCGTGTAAGGGGTCTGTGGCGCCTCGAAAATCTGGCTCGACGAGCCGCGCTCCACCACCTTGCCGTGGCGCAGGACGACCACCTCGTCGGCCAGCGCGCGCACGACCTTCAGGTCGTGGCTGATGAAGAGATATGCAAGTTTGTACTTCTGCTGGAGGTCGCGCAGCAGGTCGACGATCTGGGCCTGGACGCTCATGTCGAGCGCCGAGGTCGGCTCGTCGAGCACGATCAGACGCGGCTTCAGCACCAGGGCACGGGCGATCGAAATGCGCTGGCGCTGGCCGCCGGAGAATTCGTGCGGGTAGCGGTCGCGGCTCGCCGGATCTAGGCCGACCTCACGCAGCACCTGCTCGATCAGCGCGGCGCGTTCCGCCGGCGTGCCGATTTTATGGACTTCCAGTCCTTCGCCGATGATCTCGCCGACCGACATGCGGGGGCTGAGCGAACTGAACGGATCCTGGAAGACAATCTGCATCTCGCGGCGCATGGGCCGCAGCTCGCGCTGGCTGAGCGCCTGCAGGTCGCGTCCTTCGAACTGGATGCCGCCCTCGCTGCGCTCCAGCTTGAGGAGGGCGAGGCCGAGCGTCGTCTTGCCCGATCCCGATTCGCCGACCAGGCCGATCGTGTGGCCCGCGCGCAGCGCGATGCTGACGCCGTCGACCGCCTTCACGTGACCGACCGTGCGGCGCATCACGCCGCGCCTGATCGGGAAATGCACTTTCAGATCGTCGAGGCGCAGGATTTCCGGCGCCGACGGGTCGGCCACCACCGGCCGGCCCTTGGGTTCGGCCGAAAGAAGATGCTGGGTGTAGCTGTGCTGCGGCCGGTCGAAGACCTCGGCCACCGGACCCTGCTCGACGATCTGGCCCTTGGTCATCACGCACACCCGGTCGGCCATCTTGCGCACGATTCCGAGGTCGTGGGTGATGAACAGCAGCGCCATGCCATAGCGCGCTTGCAGCGATTTGAGCAGCTTCAGGATCTGCGCCTGGATGGTGACGTCGAGCGCCGTCGTCGGCTCGTCGGCGATCAGCAGGTCGGGCTCGTTGGCGAGCGCCATCGCGATCATGACCCTTTGCCGCTGGCCGCCCGAGAGCTGGTGCGGATAGGCGTCGAGGCGCTTGGCGGCGTCGGGAATGCCGACCTGGTCGAGCAGCTCCAGCGTGCGCTTGCGCGCGGCTTCGCGCGACAGGCCCTTGTGCAGGATCAGCACCTCGTTCACCTGCCGCTCGATCGTGTGCAGCGGGTTGAGCGAGGTCATCGGCTCCTGGAAGATCATCGAGATCCGGTTGCCGCGGACCGCCAGCAGCTCGCGCGTCGAGGCGCCGACTAGTTCCTTGCCCTGGAAACGGATGCTCCCCGTGGGATGGCTGGCCGACGGATAGGCGAGAAGCTGCAGCACCGACAGCGCCGTCACCGACTTGCCGGAACCCGATTCACCCACCAGCGCGACGGTCTCGCCGCGCTTGATGTCGAAGCTGACGCCGCGCACCGCGTGCACCGCCTTTGCGCCGGTGCCGAAGTCGACGGAGAGGTCCTTGACCTCGAGCAGGGCGGCATCGCTCATGCCAGCACCTTGCGCGGGTTGAAGGCGTCGCGCACCGCCTCGCCGATGAACACCAGCAGCGACAGCATCAGGGCGATCACGACGAAGCCGGTGAAGGCGAGCCACGGGGCGTTGAGGTTGTTCTTGCCCTGCAGCAGCAGCTCTCCCAGCGAGGGCGAACCCACGGGGAGGCCGAAGCCCAGGAAGTCGAGCGAAGTGAGCGTCGTGACCGAGCCGGCCAGGATGAAGGGCAGGAAGGTCAGGCTGGCCGTCATTGCGTTGGGAAGGATGTGCCGGAACATGATGCGCGCATCCATCATACCCAGCGCCCGGGCGGCGCGGACATAGTCGAAGTTGCGGCCGCGCAGGAATTCGGCGCGCACCAGGCCGACCAGCGACATCCAGCTGAACAGCAGCATGATGCCCAGCAGCACCCAGAAGCCCGGCTGGATGAAGCTCGCGAGGATGATGAGGAGATAGAGCGTCGGCATGCTCGACCAGATCTCGAGGAAGCGCTGCATCAGCAAGTCGACCGCGCCGCCGAAATAGCCTTGGACCGCGCCCGCGGCGATGCCGATCACCGTGCTGGCCACCGTGAGGGCCAGACCAAACAGCACGGAGATGCGGAAGCCGTAGATGAGCCGGGCCAGCACGTCGCGGCCGCTGTCGTCGGTGCCGAGCCAATGCTGGCGCGAGGGCGGCTGCAGGGTCGTTCGGCCTTCGCCCTTCAGCACCGTGTCGTAGCTGTAGGGAATGGGTGGCCAGACGATCCAGCCCTTCTCCTCGATCAGCTTCTGCACTTCGGGGTCGGAATAGACGGTGTTGGTCGGGAAGTCGCCGCCGAAGGTCGTCTCGGGATAGTCCTTCACCAGCGGCGAGTAGAAGCCACCGTCGTAGCTGATCAGGATCGGCTTGTTGTTGGCCAGCAGCTCGGCGAACAGCGACACGAAGAACAGCAACCCGAAGATCGCGAGCGAGATCATGCCGCGCTTGCTCGAACGGAAGGCCGCGATCCGGCGTTTGTTCATCGGGTTCATCAGGAGCGACCCTCGAAATCGATCCGGGGGTCGACCACCGTGTACATGATGTCGCCCAGGATCCCCATGACGAGGCCGATCAGGCCGAAGAAGTAGAGCGTACCGAACATGACGGGATAGTCGCGGTTCAACGCCGCCTCGAAGCCCAGCAGGCCGATCCCGTCGAGCGAGAAGATCACCTCGATCAGCAGGGAGCCGGTGAACAGCACGCCGATGAAGGCGGCCGGAAAGCCCGCGATCACGATCAGCATGGCGTTGCGGAAGACATGGCCGTACAGCACGCGGCGCTCGACCAGGCCCTTGGCGCGGGCGGTCAGCACGTACTGTTTATGGATCTCCTCGAGGAAGGAGTTCTTGGTGAGGAAGGTGAGCGTCGCGAAGCCGCCGATCACCATGGCGCCGATCGGCAGCGCCATGTGCCAGAAATAGTCGAGCACCTTGTCGATCGTGCCGAGCGAGCTCCAGTCGTCGGAGACGAGGCCGCGCAGCGGGAACCACTTGAAGTAGGAGCCGCCGGCGAACAGCACGACCAGCAGCAGCGCGAACAGGAAGCCCGGGATGGCATTCAGCACGATCAAGATGGTCGAGGTCGAGACGTCGAAGCGCGAGCCGTCGCGCACCGCCTTGGCGATGCCGAGCGGGATCGACACGAAGTAGATCAGCAAGGTGGTCCAGAGGCCGAGCGAGATCGACACCGGCATCTTGTCGATGATCAGGTCGACCACGCGCTTGTTGCGGAAGAAGCTCTCGCCGAAATCGAAGACGAGATAGTTCTTCATCATCAGCACGAAGCGCTCGCCCATCGGCTTGTCGAAGCCGTACATCTTCTCGATACGCTCGATCAGGTCGCGCGGCAGGCCACGGGCGCCGCGATAGGTGCCGCTGGAGGATTCCGAGCCCGATTTGCGCAGGGTCTCGCCGCCGCTGGAGCTGCCCGAGAAGCGCTCGGTCGCGTCGACCGCCGTGCCCTGGATCTGGGACAGCATCTGTTCGACCGGGCCGCCGGGGGCTGCCTGGATGATGAAGAAGTTGACCACCATGATGCCGAACAGGGTCGGCACCACCAGCATGAGACGGCGCAGTATGTAGGCGATCATGGAGCGGCCGGACGCCTACTTCCTTTCACGCTGCAGGGCGCGGTCCTTGGCCTCGTCGATCCACCAGGTATCGAAGGCCACGGGCGCGTATTTCGCGCTCTTGGCCGGCCGGTCGAACCGGTTCCAGTAGGCGACGTAGGCGGTGTTGCTGTGCCAGTTGGGCACCACGAAGCTGCTCCACAGCAGCACGCGGTCGAGCGCGCGCGTCACGTTGATCAGGCTTTCGCGATCGGGCGCGCCAATCAGCGTGTCGACCAGCGAGTCGATGGCGGCGTCCTTGATGCCGAGCGTATTGCGGCTGCCCTTGCTGTCGGCTGCCTTCGAGCCCCAGAAGTCGCGCTGCTCGTTGCCCGGCGACAGCGACTGGCCGAAGCTGTCGACCATCATGTCGTAGTCGAAATCGTCCTCGCGGCGCTTGAACTGCGCGGTGTCGACCGTGCGCACGGTCATGTCGATGCCGATGCGCTCGAGGTTCTGCTTGTAGGGAAGGACGACGCGCTCGAAGCTGGCGTCGCCTAAAAGCATCTCGAAGGCGAGCTTCTTGCCCGTCTTCGTCTCGGTCATCTTGCCGTCCTTGATTTCCCAGCCGGCTTCCTTGAGCAGCGCCAGCGCCTTGCGCGCGAGATCGCGGACGTTGCCGGTGCCGTCGGTCTCGGGAAGGACGAACTCCTTGGTGAAGACTTCTTCCGGGATCTTGCCGCGCAGCGGTTCGAGGTACTTCAGCTCGGCAGGCGTGGGCAGGCCCGACGAGGCGAGCTCGGAGTTGCCGAAGAACGAGATGTTCCGCTTGTACATGCCGTAGAACAGGTTCTTGTTCGCCCAGGCGAAGTCGAACATCGTCGAGATCGCCTCGCGCACGCGCTTGTCCTTGAAGTAGTCGCGGCGTGTGTTGAAGGCGAAGCACTGCATGCCGGTGGGCAGCTCGTGCTTGATCTCGGCGCGCTGGATGCGGCCGTCGCGCACCGCCGGGATGTCGTAGGCAGTCGCCCAGTTACGCGCGATGTTCTCCTGCCGCATGTCGAGGTCGCCGGCCTTGAAGGCCTCGAACTGGACGGTGACGTCGCGGTAATACTCGTAGCGCAGCACCTCGAAATTGTTGCGCCCGCGGTTCATCCAGAGGTCCTTCGCCCACCAGTCGTCGACCCGGCGGTAGGCGATGGAGCGGCCGACATCGAAGGACTCGACCTTGTAGGGGCCGCTGCCGAGCGCGGGCTCGAGCGAGACCTTCTCGAAGTCGCGGCTGGCCCACCACTTGGACGGCAGGATCGGGAGCTGGCCGATGATCAGCGGCAGCTCCTTGTTGGTGTCGTCGCGGAAAGTGAACTTCACCTTGCGGTCGCCGATCTTCTCCGCCTTCAGCACGTCGGCGTAATAGAAGGCGTAGTTCGGCAGGCCCTTGGTCTTCAGGATGTCGAGGGAGAAGATCACGTCCTCGACCGTGATCGGACTGCCGTCGTGCCAGCGCGCCTGCGGCCGCAAGGTGAAGGCGGCCCACGACCGGTCCTCGGGCCATTCGATCGTCTCGGCGATCAGCCCGTACTCGGTCGAGGCCTCGTCGCGCGAATTCCAGCACAGCGTGTCCCAGAGCTGGCTGATGCCGGCCGCCGGGACGCTTTTGACGATGAACGGGTGCAGCGAATCGAAGGTGCCACGGGCGCCCAGCCGGACCGAGCCGCCCTTGGGGGCGCTCGGGTTCACATAGTCCGGCGGGCCGGAATCTGCCTTGTATTTGGGCTCGCCGTGCATGGCGAAGCCGTGGCTGACGTGAATCTGGGTCGCGGAGCCGGTCGTGGGGGCGGCTGCCGGGGTCTGCGCCCGCAGAATCGCCGGGGCGCCGACCCAAAGGGCCGCTCCGCCCGCCAATACGCTGCGCCGTTTGATCGCCATGCGATGCGCTCCCCAGCCTGCCTGATCTCGTTTCATATATAGCGCGATGGAGTTGGGCGGCACTATGGCCGGGGGGTTACATCGGGGTCAGCTTTCCCAACCTTTGGAACGGCCGCCGGTCCTCGGTGTCGCGCGCGACGAATGACATATCGTCATGCGAATACCGACGTCTGCTTGTTTGACTTCGCACGTTCCAGCGCTCAGTTTTCGACCATGGCCGACACGACAGATTTTGCGCCGGAATTCGACGCGCCGCTCGAATACATGCGCCGCACCCGCGAGTATTACCTCGCGCTGGGCTACGACAATCCCTACCGCTGGGCTCACTACACCGACGCGCCGTTCACGCCGCTCAAGAAGCCGCTGAAGGACAGCACGCTGGCGCTGATCTCGACCGCGGCGCCCTACCAGCCCGACAAGGGCGACCAGGGTCCGGGCGCGCTCTACAACGCGTCGGCCAAGTTCTATTCGGTCTATTCGGGCGACACCGCCCAGGACCACGACACCCGCATTTCCCACATCGGCTACGACCGCAAGCACACGACGGCGAAGGACAGCAACACCTGGTTCCCGCTGCCGCTGATGCGTGAGTTCGCCAATGAGGGGCGCTTCAAGCTGGCGCCGCGCTTCCACGGCGCGCCGACCAATCGCAGCCAGCGCGTCACGCTGGAGACCGATGCGCCGGAAATCCTCGCGCGCTGCCGCCAGGACCAGGTCGACGCCGCGCTCCTTGTCCCTACGTGACCCGTCTGTCACCAGACCGTGAGTCTGGTCGCACGATATCTCGAACGGAACGGCATCCCCACCGTGGTGATGGGGGCGGCGAAGGACATCGTCGAATGGACGGGCGTGCCCCGCTTCCTGTTCAGCGATTTCCCGCTCGGCAATTCCTGCGGCAAGCCGCATGAGCCCGACACCCAGCGCTTCACGCTGGATCTCGCCTTGAAGGTTCTGGAAAGCGCCATCGGCCCGCGCACGACGGTTCAGTCGCCGCTGCGCTGGACCGACGATGGGGACTGGAAGAACGATTACAACAATCTCGAGCGCATGCCGCCCGAAGAGGTCGCCAAGCGGCGCGCCGAATTCGACAAGGTGAAGCAGGTCGCGCTCAGCCAGCGCAAGCAGGCAGGCGTGGCGTAGGAGTGACATGAGCAAGCCGTTTGCGGGCGTAAAGGTCGTCGATTTCACGCGCGTGCTGGCGGGGCCCTACAGCTCCTATCAGCTCGCTTTGCTCGGCGCCGACGTGGTGAAGATCGAATCGCGCGAAGGCGACGACATGCGCTTCGGCACCCGGTCCAACGACTGGGAAAAGCGCGGCCTGGCGGCTCCCTGGGTCGCGGTGAACGGTAACAAGCGCTCGATCACGATGGATCTGAAGCAGCCCAAGGCGATCGAGGTCATCAAGCGCCTGGTCGAGAAGGCCGACGTCGTCGTCGAGAACTTCCGTCCGGGCGTGATGGACAAGCTCGGCATCGGCTACGAGGCACTGAAGAAGATCAATCCCAAGCTGATCTATTGCGCCGTATCGGGTTTCGGCCAGGTCGGACCCGACTCCAAGACCGCGGCCTTCGACGGCATGATCCAGGCGATGTCGGGCCTGATGTCGATCACCGGCTTCGAGAACAACGGCCCGACGCGCGTGGGCTTCGCCGGCGCCGACGTGATGTCGGGCGCAACGGCGGCGCTGGGCATCGCCTCGGCGCTGTACCAGCGCACGCATACCGGCAAGGGCCAGCTCGTCGACGTCGCCATGATCGACTCGGTGATGGGCTATCTCGCGCAGCAGTTCACCGAGCACATGATGACCGGCCGCGTCCATGGCCAGGCCGCCAACCTGTCGGTGACGCGCAAGCCCACGGGCAATCTCTTCAGGACCAAGGACGGCTGGATCGTGCTCGCCGTCATGACCGATCCGCAGTTCAAGCGCCTGATGAAGGTGCTGGGCCAGGAAGCGGCGCTGGACGATCCGCGCTTCGTCGACTGGGCGACGCGCATCGCCAACAACACCGCCCTGCACGAGATTGTCGAAGGGGCGATGAAGACCGAGGATTCCGGCACCTGGATCGAACGCTTCGCCAAGGCGGACGTGCCGGCCGGGCGGGTGCACAGCATTCCCGAGACCGCGCAGCTCGACCTGTTCAAGCATCGCACCGTGCTGCAGACCGTCGAGACCGAGCACGGCCCGATCAAGGTCGTGGGTTCGGGCTTCCGGTTGGAACATGGCGGCGGCTCGATCGACCGCCCGCCGGCGACGCTCGGTCAGCACACCGACGAGGTGCTGAAGGAAGCGGGCTATTCGCCGGCCGAGATCGCCGAGATGCGTGCGGGCCAGGTCGTCTGAGACCGCTGACTGTCATCCTGAGCGAAGCGAAGGATCTCACGCCAGCCACGCAGTCTGTTGGTCGCAAGGCTAGGTCCTTCGCTACGCTCAGGACGACAACAACGCGGCACGAGCGTCTTTACTGACGCAACCGCGGGCCCTTCCAGGTCAGCTCATAGTTCAATTGCACTCGATACTCCGTGAAGGAGGAGTTGAGCGTGCGGTTGCCCTGGAACTGATCCACGAAGGCGACCCGGTTGCGCAGGTTGAACGGCTTTAGCCAGTCCGGCGCGTCCGTGATCGCGTCGCCGCGGACCGCGAGTTCGAGATCGTATTCCCAGTTGGTCGAGATGCCGGCGCCGGTCGCGGGATTGACCGCGTTGCCGCCATAGGTCGCCGTCGCAAGGAAGATGAAGCCGGGCAGACCCACGCCCTTGAAGTCGTAGCTGGCGCCCGCGGTCACGGCCATCTCGCCGGCGCGGTTGAAGTCAAGCGACTGCATCTTGTTGTAGCCGATGAAGATGCCGTAGGGCGCCCGCCAGTTCGCGGCCGAGCCGATCTGCGTATAGGACACGCGGAAGGCCATCGGCCCCCAGAAGGCATCGGCGCGGAAGCCACCCCAGAAGGTGCTGAAGGGCTGGCCGGTGAGAAGGTTCATCCCGTTGCTGCCCTGCACGGCGAACTGCGCGGCGAGCTGGACGCGCAGATCCTCGTTCACGCGGATCGTGCCGCCGACATCGGCGTAGCTCGACCACAATATGTCAGGGACGTAGTAGGTCGAGGCGCGCGCCTGCAGCTTGTCCATGCTGCCGTACTTCACGCTGAACAGGCCCATGCCCTTGTTGTCGTTCGGCGTGCCGGCCGCTTCGCCCATGTTGATGAAGGCGGAATAGTCGCGCGGCTTCATCGCCGCGACATAGCCCGCGAAGTAGTTCACCGGACCGAGGATGCCGCGCAGCGCATAGGCCTCGAAGGTCTGCGGCAGTTCGCGGTCGTCGCGCGGGTTCACCTCCAGCTCGTCGATATATTGCCGGAAGACGGTGACGGTCTGCTTCTGCCAGCGCGCCGAGGCATAGGCCTGGCCCAGGGTGAAGAAGCCGTAGCCGCCTGGCTTCAGCAGCGACGTGCCATTCGAGGTGGTCTCGTTGCCCTGCGGGGCCCACAGCGGCTGGGTCGTGTAGCCCACCGCGCCGAGCTGCAGCGTGTCGTAGAACCAGCCGGTCTGCAGGCCAATCCAGCCGCCCGCCACCGCGGCCGCCAGATCGGGCGGCGTCTGGTTGTGCCGGTCGAACAGGTAGCTGCGGAAATGCAGTACGGCTGTTGCTTCGTCGTACAGGAACCGCTGCAGCTCCGACTTGAGGCCGTCAGGAGGGCCATCGGGAGCCGGCGTTTGCGCACGCACTGTCACGGGCATCGATAAAGCGAGCAAGGCCAACAGGATACGCACTGGCGCTCGCAACATCGGATGCTCCCCACTCCCCGAGAGCGACGCTTAGAGGGGGCCGGTTAAAGAATTGCGCAAAGCGCACGACAATTTGCGAACGCGCGCTTGTGATCGAAATTTCGACGATCTAGGTTCGTCCCGTCCAAGGGGGGTCCCGCAAGGGGCTGAGATACCGATGGTCGCCAGTCCCGACTGGCGTCGGCGCGGTGACCCTTTGAACCTGATCCGGGTCATGCCGGCGAAGGGAATGGATACATCCTTTGCACGACAAAACACCGGATCTCCGTACGCCAACCAGCCACGGGAGATCCATCATGGACACCATCGTCACCGCTACAGCCCCGACCGTAACGACCGGGCCGCTGCCCTCATCCCGCAAGGTCTACGCGACGCCCGAGGCGGCGCCCGACCTGCGCGTTCCCCTGCGTGAGATCGAACTGTCGTCGCCGCTGGAACCGCCGGTGCGTGTCTACGACACGACCGGCCCCTACACCGACACCGACGTCGCGATCGACGTGCGCAAGGGCCTCGCCCAGACACGACGCGCCTGGGTGCTTGAGCGCGGCGGCGTCGAGGAATATACCGGCCGCGCCATCCAGCCGATCGACAACGGCAACGTGAAGGAATCGGTGCTGCGGCCGTTTCTTCATACGCCGAAGCCGCTGCGCGGCCTCGACGGCAAGCCGATCACCCAGTTCGAATGGGCGCGCGCGGGCGTCATCACCAAGGAGATGATCTACGTCGCGGCGCGCGAGAACCTCGGCCGCAAGACGATGCTCGACGAGGCGGAAGCGCGCCTGGCCGACGGCGAGAGCTTCGGTGCCGCTCTTCCGGCGTTCATCACGCCGGAGTTCGTGCGCCAGGAGATCGCCTCCGGCCGCGCCATCATCCCGGCGAACATCAACCACACGGAACTGGAGCCGATGATCATCGGCCGGAACTTCCTGGTGAAGATCAACGCCAACATCGGCAACTCCGCCGTTTCCTCCTCGATGGAGGAAGAGGTCGAGAAGATGGTGTGGTCGATCCGCTGGGGCGCCGACACCGTCATGGATCTGTCGACGGGCCGTAACATCCACGACACCCGCGAATGGATCGTGCGCAATTCGCCGGTGCCGATCGGCACGGTGCCGATCTACCAGGCACTGGAGAAGGTCGGCGGCGATCCGACCAAGCTGTCGTGGGAGGTCTTCCGCGACACCTTGATCGAGCAGGCCGAGCAGGGGGTCGATTACTTCACCATCCATGCCGGCGTGCGCCTGGCGCATGTGCCGCTCACGGCCAGCCGGGTCACCGGCATCGTGAGCCGCGGCGGCTCGATGATGGCGCAGTGGTGCCTCACCGAGCATCGCGAAAGCTTCCTCTACGAGCATTTCGGCGACATCTGCGACATCATGCGCAAGTACGACGTCTCGTTCTCGCTAGGCGACGGTCTGCGGCCGGGCTGCAACGCCGACGCCAACGACGCCGCGCAGTTCGCCGAGCTGGAGACGCTGGGTGAACTGACCAAGATCGCGTGGGACAAGGGCTGCCAGGTCATGATCGAGGGGCCGGGCCATGTGCCGATGCACAAGATCAAGGCCAACATGGACAAGCAGCTGCGCGAATGCGGCGAGGCGCCGTTCTATACGCTCGGGCCGCTCGTGACCGACATCGCGCCGGGCTACGACCACATCACCTCGGGCATCGGCGCCGCCATGATCGGCTGGTTCGGCACGGCGATGCTTTGTTATGTCACGCCCAAGGAGCATCTCGGCCTGCCGGATCGAGATGATGTGAAGGTTGGCGTCATCACCTACAAGATCGCGGCCCATGCCGCCGATCTGGCGAAGGGCCATCCGGCCGCCCGCCTGCGCGACGATGCGCTCTCGAAGGCGCGCTTCGACTTCCGCTGGCGCGACCAGTTCAACCTCTCGCTCGACCCGGCCACGGCCGAGAAGTTCCACGACGAGACGATGCCCAAGGAGGCCCACAAGACCGCGCATTTCTGCTCGATGTGTGGTCCGAAGTTCTGCTCCATGCGCATCACCCAGGACATCAGGGACTATGCGAAGAAGGGCATGGACGAGATGAGCGCCAAGTTCCGGGCGGGCGGCGGCAGCCTCTATGTCGAGGGCAAAGCCGCCGACTGAGCGAATTTGTCTGGCGTCCGAGGGGTCTTTTTGGCCTCTCGGACGTTGTGACCCCTGTTCGGGTGGCGGCCGCCTTGCGTCTGCCATTTCCGTGGGGGAGACTCCGCGGGTTCAGCGCGTATGTTGTTACGAGCTGTCTTTTTGGGGTGAATTGGACATATGACGCGGCTGCGAACCCTCCTCGGGATCGGTTTCGGGCTGGCCATTGTGGCTGGAGCGGGCTGGTACATTTCGCAGTCCAGTACTGCACCCCCCGCCCGCCAGGGCGGTGGCCGGTTTGCCGGCGGCGCCGCGGTCCCCGTGGGTATCGCCACGGCCGCCAAGGGCGACATTCCGATCGTGCTGCGGGCGCTGGGCACGGTGACGCCGCTCCAGACCGTCAACGTGAAGACCCAGATCACCGGTCAGCTTGTCGACGTCTATTTCAAGGAAGGCCAGATGGTGAAGCAGGGTGACCTGCTGGCGCTGGTCGATTCCCGTCCCTACGACGTTGCCCTGCAGCAGGTGCTCGGCCAGCAGCAGCGCGACGAGGCTCTGCTCAAGAACGCCCAGGCGGACCTCGAACGTTATCGCAAGCTCGTCCAGCAGGATTCGATCGCCCGGCAGCAATACGACACGCAGGTGTCGCTGGTGCGCCAGTACGAGGCGGCGCTGGTGATCGACCAGGCGCAGGTCGATGCGGCCAAGCTCAACGTCACCTACACCCGGATCGTCGCGCCGCTGACCGGCAAGATCGGCCTGCGCATGGTCGACAAGGGCAACTACGTCACGATGGGCGATTCGAGCGGCATCTGCGTCATCATCCAGGTGCAGCCGATCTCGGTCCTGTTCACGATCCCCGAAGATTCCCTGCCGCTGGTCCGCAAGCGCCTGAAGACCGGCGAAAACATGGAAGTGCGCGCCCTCGACCGCTCGCAGAAGGTCGAGCTGGGCGTCGGCCGTCTCGACACCACCGACAACGTGATCGACATCACGACCGGCACCGTGAAGCTGCGCGCGATCTTCGCCAACGAAGACGAATCGCTCTTCCCCAACCAGTTCGTGAACATCCGCCTGCTGGCCGACACGGTGAAGGACGCGGTCGTCGTGCCCGTCGCCGCCATCCAGCGCGGCCAGCCCGGCACCTTCGTCTACCTCGCCAAGGCCGACGATTCGGTCGAGATCCGCGTCGTCGAGCTCGGCGCGACCGACGGCGAGAAGGTGGCGATCCTCAAGGGCCTGCAGGTCGGCGACCAGGTCGTGATCGACGGTGTCGATCGCCTGCGCGATGGCGCCAAGATCCGCAAGCCGAACGCCACGCCGGCAGCACCCGCAGGCCGGCCGGTCGCGAATGCGCCGCCGGATGGTCCCCGTCCTGAAGGCGCCCGTCCTGACGGCCAGCGGCCCAATGGCCAGCCCGGGGCCACCCCCAATGGCGGCCAGCGCAGCAACGCCGCGCCCGACGGCCAGACCCACAATGGATCGCCCGATGGGCAGCGCCGGCGGCAGCAGGCCAATGGCGGGGCCGGGGCCGGCGGTCCTCCCGGAGGCGGCGCGGCCCAGCCGCCCGCACAGACCAACCAGTAGCCGGACCGCGACATGAATCCGTCGCGGATCTTCATCGAACGGCCGGTTGCAACCTCGCTCCTGATGGTTGCGATCATGCTGGTCGGCATCATCGCGTATCGCTTCCTGCCGTTGTCGGCGCTGCCACAGGTCGACTATCCGACCATCCGCGTGCTGACCCTCTATCCGGGCGCCAGTCCGGAGGTGATGACGACGTCGGTCACGGCGCCGCTGGAACGCCAGTTCGGCCAGATGCCGGGCCTCAACCAGATGACGTCGACCAGCTCGGCCGGCGCCTCGTCGATCACCCTGCAGTTCGACCTCAAGCTCGGCATCGACATCGCCGAGCAGCAGGTCCAGGCCGCCATCAACGCCGCCGGCAATCTCTTGCCCGGCGATCTGCCGGCGCCACCCACTTACGCCAAGTTCAATCCGGCCGACGCGCCGGTGCTGACCTTGGCCGTCACTTCGAAGACCGAGCCGCTCACCAAGGTCCACGATCTGGTCGACACGCGCCTCGCGCAGAAGATCTCGCAGCTTCCGGGCGTCGGCCTGGTCAATCTCGAAGGTGGCCAGAAGCCCGGCGTGCGCATCCGCGCCAATCCGACGGCGCTGGCGGCTTACGGCCTCAACATCGACGATCTGCGCACCACCATCTCCAACGCCAACGTCAACACACCCAAGGGCAATTTCGACGGGCCGGCGCGCGCGCTCACCATCAACGCCAACGACCAGATCACCGACCCCGACACGTTCCGCGACATCGTCGTGGCCTATCGCAACGGCGCCCCGGTGCGCGTCCGCGACGTGGCCTCGGTCGAGGAGGGGCAGGAGAACAACCGGATCGCGGCCTGGGTGAACAATACCCAGGCGGTGATCGTGAACGTCCAGCGCCAGCCTGGCGCCAACGTCATCGAGGTGGTGGATCGCATCAAGGCGCTGCTGCCGACCCTGCGCGAGACCCTGCCGAACTCGCTGGACGTGGCGGTCCTCACCGACCGCACCATCACCATCCGCGCGTCGGTGCACGACGTGCAGATCGAGCTGAGCTTCGCGGTCGTTCTGGTCGTCGCGGTGATCTTCGCCTTCCTGGGCGATGCGCGCGCGACGGTCATTCCCAGCCTGTCGGTGCCGCTGTCGCTGATCGGCACTTTGGCGATCATGTATCTGGCCGATTTCAGCCTGAACAACCTGTCGATCATGGCGCTCACCATCGCCACCGGCTTCGTGGTCGACGACGCCATCGTGATGATCGAGAACATCGCGCGCTACATCGAGCGCGGCGAGGATCCGAAGGAAGCCGCCCTCAAGGGCTCCAAGCAGATCGCCTTCACGGTCGTGTCGCTCACCGTCTCGCTGATCGCCGTGCTGATTCCGCTGCTGTTCATGAGCGACGTGGTCGGCCGCCTGTTCAGCGAATTCGCCGTCACGCTGTCGGTCACCATCCTGATCTCGGCCGTGGTGTCGCTCACCCTGGTGCCGATGCTGTGCGCGCAGTTCCTGCGCCAGCGTCCGCACGCCGCCGGCGAGACGCCGGCCACGGCCGCGGTCGATCCGGAGGCCAGCCCCGGCATGGTCGCGCGCGAGGCCGCGAAGGTCCATCCGCCCGAGGCCGAGGCGATGGGGGCCGGCTGGTTCGGCCGCATGATCCAGTTCTACGACCGCTGCCTGATCGTGGTGTTCCGGCACCAGGCGCTGACCCTGCTGGTCGCGATCGGCACCGTGGTGCTGACGGCGTTTCTCTATATCGTCATTCCCAAGGGCTTCTTCCCGGTTCAGGACACCGGCCTGATCCAGGCGGTGACCGAGGGGCCGCAGAGCGTTTCCTTCGACTCCATGAGCCAGCGCCAGCGCGCGCTCGCCGAGGCGATCCTGAAGGATCCCGACGTCGAGAGCCTGACCTCTTTCGTTGGCGTCGACGGCACCAACCCGACGCTGAACTCGGGCCGCATGCTGATCAACCTGAAGCCGCGCAGCGAGCGTTCGCTGTCGGCAGCGCAGATCATCCGCCGGCTGCAGCGCGAGACCTCGGGCGTGCAGGGCATCTCGCTCTACATGCAGCCGTCGCAGGATCTCACGATCGATTCGACGGTGAGCCGCACGCAGTACCAGTTCGTGCTGGAATCGGCCAACGCGTCGGAGTTCGACGCCTGGGTGCCGCGCCTGATGGACAAGCTCGAGAAGCTGCCGGAACTCGTCGACACGACGAGCGACCTGCAGAACAAGGGCCTGTCGATGTTCATCAAGATCGACCGGGACGCCGCGGCGCGCTTCGGCATCACCGCCGCCACCGTAGATAACGTGCTCTACGATGTGTTCGGCCAGCGCATCGTCTCGACCGTCTACACGCAGTCCAACCAGTATCGCGTGATCTACGAGGTCGAGCCGCAGATGGCGCGCTCGATCTCCTCGCTGAACGACCTTTATCTGCCGAGCTCGACCGGCGGCAAGCAGGTGCCCTTGTCGGCCATTGCCAGCTTCGAGGAGCGCACCGCGCCGCTGCGCCTCGACCGGTTCGGCCAGTTCCCGGCGACGACCATCTCCTTCAACCTGGCGCAGGGCTATGCGCTCGGCCAGGCGGTCGACGCCATCGTCGCGGCGCAGCGCGAGATCGGCATGCCGAAGTCGATCACGACCCACTTCCAGGGCGCCGCACTTGCCTTCCAGAAGTCGCTCGACAGCCAGCTCCTGCTGATCCTGGCCGCCATCGTCACCGTCTACATCGTGCTGGGCGTGCTCTACGAGAGCTACATCCATCCGATCACGATCCTGTCGACCCTGCCGTCGGCCGGCATCGGCGCGCTGCTGGCCCTGATGCTCGCGGGCACCGACCTCAGCATCGTGGCCATCATCGGCATCGTGCTGCTGATCGGCATCGTGAAGAAGAACGCGATCATGATGATCGACTTCGCGCTCGACGCCGAACGCAACGAAGGCAAGGCGCCGCAAGAGGCCATCCACCAGGCCTGCCTGCTGCGCTTCCGGCCGATCCTGATGACCACGGTCGCCGCGCTGGTCGGCGCGCTGCCGCTGATGCTGGGTTCCGGCACCGGCTCGGAGCTGCGCCAGCCGCTCGGCCTCACCATCGTCGGCGGCCTGATCGTCAGCCAGATGCTGACCTTGTTCACCACGCCGGTGATCTATCTCGCCTTCGATCGCCTGGGCCGCCGGATTCGCGGCGTGCCGATTGACACGCCGCTGCATCCGGTGGGCACCGAAGTGAAGGAGGGCGGCGCCTCGTGAACCTGTCGGCGCCCTTCATCGCGCGCCCCGTCGCCACGACGCTGCTCACCATCGGGCTGGCGCTGGCCGGCCTGATCGCGTTCTTCGGCCTGCCGGTCTCGCCGCTGCCCAAGATCGACTTCCCGACGATCCAGGTGACGGCGACCCTGCCGGGCGCCTCGCCGGAAACGGTGGCGACCAGCGTGACGACGCCGCTCGAGCGACGGCTGGGCGCGATCGCCGGTGTCACCGAGATCACCTCGTCCAGCACCGTCGGCAATTCGCGCATCACCTTGCAGTTCGACCTGTCGCGCGACATCGATGGCGCCGCGCGCGACGTGCAGGCCGCGATCAGCGCCGCTCGCGCCGACATGCCGGCCGACCTGCGCAGCAATCCGCAGTACCGCAAGATCAACCCGGCCGACGCGCCGGTGATGGTGATCGCGCTCACCTCGAACACGATCGGCCAGGGCCGCCTGTTCGACGCCGGCTCCAACATCCTCCAGCAGAAGCTCAGCCAGGTGAGCGGCGTGGGGCAGGTGCAGCTGGGCGGCAGCTCGCTGCCCGCGGTCCGCGTCGAGCTCAATCCGACGGCGCTCAACAAGTACGGCATCGGCATGGAGAGCGTGCGCGCCGCCCTCGCGGCCGCCAACGCCAACTCGCCCAAGGGCGCGATCGAGGTCGGAAACCAGCGCTACCAGCTCTATTCCAACGACCAGGCGACCGTCGCCGACGAATACCGCTCGCTGATCATCGCCTGGCGCAACGGCGCGCCGGTGCGGCTGTCGGACGTGGCCGAGGTGCTGGATTCGACCGAGAACATCCGCAACGAAGGCCAAGCCAACGGCAAGCGCTCGGTGCTGGTGATCATCTACAAGCAGCCGAACGCGAACATCATCGAGACGGTCGACGAGATCAAGGCGCTGCTGCCCGAGCTGCAGGCCTCGATGCCCAACGACGTCGAGCTGCAGGTGGTGAGCGACCGCACCACGACGATCCGTGCCGCCCTGAAGGAAGTCGAATCGGCGCTGGCCATCGGCGTGCTGCTGGTCGTGCTGGTGACCTTCGCCTTCCTGCGCTCGTTCCGCGCCGGTTTCATCGCCGCCGTCACCGTGCCGGTGTCGCTGGTCGCCACCTTCGGCGGCATGTACCTGCTGGGTTACAGCCTGAATAACCTGTCGCTGATGGCGATGACCATCGCGGCGGGTTTCGTGGTCGACGACGCGATCATCGTGCTGGAGAACGTGACCCGCCATCTCGAGGCCGGCATGTCGCGCATCGATGCCGCGCTCAAGGGCGCGCGCGAAGTCGGCTTCACCGTCGTGTCGATGAGCGTGTCGCTGATCGCCGTCTTCATCCCGATCCTGCTGATGGGCGGCATCGTCGGCCGCCTGTTCCGCGAATTCGCGGTCACGCTCTCGGTCGCCATCCTGATCTCGATGGTCGTGTCGCTCACGACCACGCCGATGATGTGCGCCTACGTGCTGCGGCCGCCGAACGAGCATCGCAAGCCCAACATCTTTGCCCGCATCAGCGAGCGCGCCCTGGGCGGCCTGCAATGGGCCTACGGCCGCAGCCTCGGGCTGGTGCTGCGCTATCCGCTGATCACCATGTTCGTCTTCCTGGCGACGGTGATCCTCAACATCCATCTCTACGTCACGATCCCCAAGGGCTTCTTCCCGCAGCAGGACACCGGCCGGCTGATGGGCGGCATCCGCGCCGACCAGAGCATTTCGTTCCAGGCGATGCGCCGGAAGTTCCGCCAGTTCGTCGAGATCGTGCGCTCCGACCCCGCCATCGAGAGCGTCGCGGGCTTCACCGGCGGCGGCCAGACCAATTCGGGCTTCATCTTCGCCACCCTGAAGCCGCTGAGCGAACGCGACGTCACCGCCGACCAGGTGATCGCGCGGCTGCGGCCCAAGCTCAACCAGGTGGCCGGCGCCATGCTGTTCATGCAGTCGGTGCAGGACATCCGCGTCGGCGGCCGCCAGGGCAATTCGCAATACCAGTTCACCCTGCAGGCCGATTCGCTGCCCGATCTCTACACCTGGGGGCCGAAGCTGCTGCAGGCGCTGCAGGCCGATTCGTCGGTGATCACCGACGTCGATTCCGACCAGCAGCAGCGCGGCCTCCAGCTCGACCTCACCATCGACCGCGACGCCGCGAGCCGGCTCGGCATCTCCACGCGCAGCATTTCGGCCACGCTCTACGACGCGTTCGGCCAGCGCCAGGTCTCGACCATCTACAACGCGCTGAACCAGTATCACGTGGTCATGGAGGTCGCGCCGCAATGGTGGGAGAACCCTGAGTCGCTGAAGGAGATCTATGTCAGCACCTCGGGCGGCGCGCTGAGCGGCACCCAGTCGACCGGCGGCATCGCCTCGACGACCAGCACTTCCACCTCGACGGGCGCGGTGAGCACGGGCGCCGCCTCGCTGACGATCGATCCCGCCCAGGCCGTGCGCAACCTGCGCACCAACCAGATCGCGGTCAGCGGTAAGGGGTCGGCCTCGACAGGTGCTGCGATCAGCACGACGCCGGACACCCTGGTGCCGCTGTCGGCGGTCACGCGCTGGAACTACGGCACGACGCCGCTCGCCGTGAACCACCAGAGCATGTTCGTGGCCAGCACCATCTCGTTCAACCTGGCGCCCGGCAAGACGCTGAGCGACGCCGTGCAGTACGTGAACGAAACGATGCGCGAGATCGGCGTGCCCACGACCCTGCACGGCTCCTTCCAGGGCACCGCGCGCGCCTTCCAGCAGTCGCTGGGCAACCAGCTCCTGCTGGTGCTGGCGGCGCTGGCGGCCGTCTACATCGTGCTGGGCATCCTCTACGAGAGCTACATCCATCCCATCACGATCCTGTCGACCTTGCCGTCGGCCGGCATCGGCGCGCTGCTGGCGCTGCAATTCTCCGGCGTGGAGTTCAGCATCATCGCCATGATCGGCGTGCTGCTGCTGATCGGCATCGTGAAGAAGAACGCCATCATGATGATCGACGTGGCGCTGGAGCGCGAACGCGCCGAGCGGCTCGAACCCGCGGTGGCGATTCATCAGGCGGCGCTGCTGCGCTTCCGGCCCATCCTCATGACGACCATGGCGGCCATTCTCGGCGCCCTGCCGCTGGCGTTGGGCTATGGCGACGGCGCGGAGTTGCGTCGACCTCTCGGCATCTCGATTATCGGCGGCCTTATCGTGAGTCAGATCCTGACCCTGTACACCACACCCGTGATCTACCTGTATCTCGACCGTTTCCGCAGTCGCGAGCGCGACCGTCCGAGCCGCGTCGCCCGTGCCATGGGCAGCGCCGGACCGGACAGCGCCGGAGCGCCGGCATGAAGCGCATCGCAGCGCTCGTCCCGCTGATGCTCGTCTCCGGTTGCCTCGTCGGGCCGGACTACGAGCGCGCGCCGCCGGCCAGCCCGGTCGCGCCGCAATACAAGGAAGCCGAGCTGCCGCCCGGCGCGTCCTCTCTGTTCCGTCCGGCGCAGCCCAGCGACGGCGCGGATCGCGGCACCTGGTGGCGGGTCTACGGCGATCCGACGCTCGACAGCCTCGCGTCGCAGATCGACGTCTCCAACCAGAACCTCAAGATATTCGAGGCCAACTATCGCCGGTCCCGCGCGATCATCCGGCAGGACCAGTCGGCGCTCTATCCCAGCATTTCCGGCACCGGCTCGGCACAGCAGACCGGCACGGGCGGCCTGCGTGGCACCAGCACCGGCAGCACGACGACGACGCGCTTCGATTCGACGGTGGGCCAGTATTCGACCGGCTTCACCCTCAACTGGGAAATCGACCTGTGGGGCACGCTCCGCCGCCAGGTCGAGAGCGATTCGGCGACGGCGCAGGCCAGCGATGCCGATCTCGCCAACGCCCGCCTGTCGGCGCAGACCGATCTGGTCATCAACTACGTCTCGCTGCGCATCTCCGACGATCGCAAGCGTCTCTACGAGGCCACGGTCGCGGCCTATCTGCGCTCGATGCAGATCGCGCAGAACCAGGTCGATGCCGGCATCGTCTCGCGGGTTGATCTCGCGCAGGCCCAGACGCAGTACGAGCAGACGCGCGCGCAGCTCGTGAACGAGGCCATCAACCGCGCGCTGCTCGAGCATGCGATCGCGCTGCTGGTCGGCAAGGCGCCGTCGGAAGTGGGCATCGAGCCCGCGCCGACGCGGCTCACCGTGCCGACGGTCGATTCCGGCGTGCCCTCCACGTTGCTGGAACGGCGGCCCGATATTTCCGCGGCCGAGCGCCAGATGGCGGCGGCCAATGCGCAGATCGGCGTCGCCAAGGGCGCCTTCTATCCGCAGATCTCGTTGGGCGCGACCATCAGCTTCCTGAGCGGGGGCCTGGGCTCCCTGCTGCAACTGGGCACCGCCGCCTGGTCGGTGGGGCCGCAGATCGCCGGCACCCTGGTCGACGGCGGCGCGATGGCCGCGCAGGTGCAGGGCGCGCGTGCCAGCTACGACGCCACCGTCGCGACTTATCGCCAGACCATCCTGACGGCGTTCCAGCAGGTCGAGGACGCGCTGGCGCAGCAACGCATCCTCGTGGCGCAGGAACAGGTGCAACGCGCCGCCGTCGCCGCGGCGCGCGAGGCCGAGCGGCTGTCGCTCAACCAGTATCGCGTCGGCACTGTGCCCTACACGACCGTCGTGCAGACGCAGGCCTCGGCGCTCTCCGCCGAGCAGGCGCTGCTCACCATCCGCCTCAACCGGCTCACCGCCAGCGCCAACCTGGTGAAGGCGCTGGGCGGCGGCTGGCGTCAGGAAGACCTGCCGCCGCCGGTGCCGATCGGTGGTCTCAAGCAGGCCAATCCGGCGCCGCCGGCGTTCCCGCCGCCCGGACGATAAGCGGCCTTCAGCTCACCCCTTCGGGGACTCGACAAGACACGGAGAGAAGGATTTTCTTCTCCCGTCGCGGCCCGCAGGCCGGACCTGTCGTCCATCAGTCGGGCGTCGGCAGCCATTCCCTTTGACTGCGACGTGCGATCCCATGAGGTTGGCCGCTCGTCGCAACAGCGAGGCCGATCATGAGCAATTCCCGTCATCCCGAGACCCTGTCGCTGCACGCCGGCTGGCGCGCCGATCCCACGACCGGCTCTGTTGCGGTGCCGATCCACCAGACAACGTCGTATCAGTTCCGCGACACCGAGCACGCGTCGAACCTGTTCGCGCTGAAGGAACTCGGCAACATCTACACCCGTATCGGCAACCCGACCGTCGACGTGCTGGAGCAGCGCATCGCCGCCCTCGAAGGCGGCGCGGCAGCACTGGCCGTCAGCTCGGGGCAGGCCGCATCGGCCTTCGCGCTCCAGAACCTCGCCAAGGCCGGCGACAATGTCGTGAGCTCGACCGATCTCTACGGCGGCACCTGGAACCTGTTCGCCCATACGCTGAAGGACCAGGGCATCGAGGTGCGCTTCGTCGATCCGTCCGATCCGCAGGCCTTCGCCCGCGCCACCGATGCGCGCACGCGCGCCTACTACGCCGAGACCCTGCCCAACCCGAAGCTCGCGGTGTTCCCGATCAAGGAAGTGGCCGACATCGGCCGGCCGCTCGGCATTCCGCTGATCGTCGACAATACCGCGGCGCCGATCCTGACGCGGCCCCTCGATCACGGCGCGGCGGTCGTCGTCTATTCCGGCACCAAGTATCTCGGCGGCCACGGCAATTCGATCGCGGGCTTGATCGTCGACGGCGGTAACTTCGACTGGGCCGCGGTGCCTGAGCGTCAGCCGGCGCTGAATACACCCGACCCCAGCTATCACGGCGCGGTCTGGGTCGAGGCGGTGAAGCCGATCGGCCCGGTGGCCTACATCATCAAGGCGCGCACGACCCTGTTGCGCGACCTTGGCTCCGCTCTCTCGCCGTTCAACGCCTTCCTGATCCTGCAGGGCATCGAGACGGTGGCACTGCGCATGGAGCGTCACGTCAAGAACGCGCAGGCCGTCGCCGACTTTCTGGCCAAGCGGCCGGAAGTGGCGAAGGTCATCCATCCCTCGCAGCAGAAGGGCGAGACGCGCCGCCGCGCCGACGCCTATCTCAAGGGCGGCTACGGCGGGCTGGTCGGTTTCGAACTGGCGGCGGGCCGCGAGGCCGGTCGGCGCTTCATCGATTCGCTGAAGCTGCTCTATCACGTCGCCAACATCGGCGATTCACGCAGCCTGGCGATCCATCCCGCCTCGACGACGCACTCGCAGCTCTCGATCGAAGAGCAGCTCGCGACCGGCGTGTCGGATGGCTATGTGCGCCTGTCGATCGGCATCGAGCATATCGACGACATCCTCGCGGATCTGTCGCAGGCGCTCGACGCCGCCGGCAAGCTGAAGAGCGCGGCTTAAAGGCAACTTTGGTCGTTCTTCCTTCAGCGCTCCCGGACATCGCAAGCGATGTCCTGACGCTCAGGAGGCCGAGCTCTGCTCGGCCTTCCACTCCGCAACATGCGCGGCCCGGTCGGGCCGCGGCGGGACCGGGGCGGTCGAGGGGGCGGGCGTGCCGAGGGTGAGGAGGCCGACCAGACGCGACGGCGCCTCGAAGCCCAAAAGCCTGTTCACGTTCGGGTCGTAGCTGTTCGGCCCCGTCACCCACATGGCGCCGTAGCCCAGCATGTGCGCGGCGTTCAGCATGTTCATTGCCGCCGCGCCGGCCGCGAGAAGCTGCTCGATCTCGGGAATGTTGCCCGGCTTCACGATGGCGCCGACCGCGATCAGCATCGGCGTGCGTCGCACCCAGGCGCGATAGCGTTCGGACAAGGTGGCGGCATTCGCCGGATCGCGTGCGGCGACGGCCTCCGCGAGCTTCTCGCCATAGGCCAGCATCGCGTCGCCGCGAATGATGACGAAACGCCAGGGCTTCAGCCGCCCGTGGTCGGGCGCCCGCAGGCCGGCGTCGAGAATCAGGTCGAGGTCGGCGCCCGAGGGCGCCGGCTGCTGGAGTTGGCCCACCGAGCGGCGGGACAGCAATTCGTCGAGGGCGAGCAGGCGAGGCTCGCGCGCATGGGTGATGTCAGGCATGGGAACAGAATTATCCTAATTGCGAACGATTGTCATTTGCGTACTTCGGCAGTCTCCCTGCGAGGAGCCTATACTCCGGCCATGGCGGAAACCGAGATCCGCAAGATCATCCATGTCGACATGGACGCTTTCTATGCGTCGGTGGAGCAGCGCGACGATCCTGCACTGCGCGGCCAGCCGGTCGCGGTCGGCGGGCGGCAGCGCGGCGTCGTGATGGCGGCGAGCTACGAGGCACGCAAGTTCGGCGTGCGCTCGGCCATGCCCTCGGTCACGGCCAAGCGCCTGTGCCCCGAGCTGGTCTTCGTGAAACCGCGCTTCGAGGTCTACAAGGAAGTGTCGCGCCAGATCCGCGAGATCTTCCTCGACTACACGCCGCTGGTGGAGCCGCTGTCGCTCGACGAGGCCTATCTCGACGTGACCACCAACCTCAAGGGCATGCCGCTCGCCTCCGAGATCGCGCGCGAGATCCGCGCCCGCATCCTGGAGCGCACCGGCCTCACCGCCTCGGCCGGCATCTCCTACAACAAGTTTCTGGCCAAGCTCGCGTCGGACCATCGCAAGCCCGACGGCCAGACGGTGATCCCGCCGGAGAAGGGACCGTCCTTCGTCGAGGGCCTGCCGGTCGGCCGCTTCCATGGCGTCGGCCCGAAGACGGCGGAGAAGATGAACCGGCTCGGCATCCATACCGGCGCTGACCTCAAGGCCCAGACGCTCGAATTCCTCGAACAGTATTTCGGTCGCTCCGGCACCTACTATCACGCCATCGCGCGCGGCCATGACGAACGCCGGGTCGTGCCCAACCGGCCGCGCAAGTCGGTGGGATCGGAGACCACCTTCATGGAGGATCTCGACCGGCCGGCGGCCGTCGAGGAGGGCGTCGCCTCCGTGCTCGAAGACGTCTGGGCCTATTGCGAACGCACCGGCATCCTCGGCCGTACCGTCACCGTGAAGATCAAGTACGCCGATTTCCAGATCATCACGCGCAGCCGCACGCTCGAGGAAAGCGTCGACAGCCGCGACCAGCTCGAACGCACGGCACGCGAGCTGGTGCGCTCGATCTTCCCGCTCGAAAAGAAGGTGCGCCTGCTCGGCGTCTCGCTCCATAACCTGCACCTGCGCGAAGAACGCAAGGTGCCGCCCCAGATGACGCTGGCCCTGTAGGGAGACAAGACCATGAACATCTTCATGACCGGTGCGACCGGCTATATCGGCGGCACCATCGCCCGCTGCCTGCTCGACGACGGCCACAAGCTGCGCGGTCTGGTGCGCGATGCCGAGAAGGCGAAGAAACTCGCGTCCTTCGGCGTCGAGCCGGTGATCGGCGGCCTCGACGATGCCGCGATCCTCGCCGCCGAGGCCAAGCGCGCTGACGCGGTGGTCAATACCGCCAACAGCGACCATCGCGGTGCGATCGACGCCTTCCTGGAAGCGCTCGCGGGCTCCGACAAGCCATTCCTCCATACCAGCGGCTCCAGCATCGTGGCCGACGATGCGCATGGCGACGTCGCCTCGGAGAAGATCTACGACGAGGACACGCCGTTCGAGCCGGTGGCCGGGAAGAAGGCCCGCGTCGCCATCGACCGGGCGATTCGCGACGCCAGCCAGCGCGGCGTCCGCTCCATCGTCGTGTGCCCGACCATGATCTACGGCAACGGCCTCGGCCTGGCGCGCGACAGTGCGCAGATCCCCGGTCTCGCGAAGCGGGCCAAGGCCTCGGGCGTGGTGCGCCATGTCGGCAAGGGGCTGAACATCTGGTCGAATGTCCATGTCGAGGACGTGGCCGACATCTACCGCCTGGCGCTCACGAAAGCGCCGGCCGGCGCCTTCTACTTCGCGGAGAACGGCGAGGCTTCGTATCGCGACATCTGCGCGGCAATCGCGCGCCGCCTGAAGCTCGACGGCCCCGAGGTCTGGCCGTTCGCGGACGCCGCGAAGGAGCTGGGCGAGAACAGCGCCGCCTACACATTCGGCTCCAACAGCCGCGTCCGCGGCAAGCGCAGCCGCGGTGAACTGGGCTGGCAGCCGAAGCATTCCTCGGCGACCGCCTGGATCGAGGCGGAGTTGCCGCTCTAGGTAAACGTCGTCCTGAGCGGAGCCGCCCGTAGGGCGGCGCAGTCG
The DNA here is from genome assembly GCF_058806575.1 of Reyranella sp. GW821-FHT12G01. Taxonomy (NCBI): domain Bacteria; kingdom Pseudomonadati; phylum Pseudomonadota; class Alphaproteobacteria; order Hyphomicrobiales; family Reyranellaceae; genus Reyranella; species Reyranella sp. GW821-FHT12G01. The sequence continues at coordinate 200,857 of NZ_JBXAPV010000001.1, read as the reverse complement.
AAGGACCTTTTTTCCGGCGCACGGCGTATCGAAACGAAAAGAGGTCCCTCGACTTCGCTGCGCTCCGCTCGGGACGACGGGACCTAGACCTGGACCTCGGCAACCATCCGCTTGAGCAGCGCCGTGTCCGGGTAGACACCGACGCCAGCCTGCAGGTTGTCGGTCATGTGCTCGGGCTTGCCGGTCCCCGGAATGACACAGGTAACGGCGGGGTTCGCCAGCACGAACTTCAGCAGGATCTGCGCCCAGCTCGTGGCGCCGATCTCGCCCGCCCAGTCGGGCAGCTTGCGGGCCGAGAGCTTGCGTAAAAGCCCGCCGCCGCCGAACGGCTGGTTCACGATCACGGCGATGCCACGCTCGGTTGCCAGCGGCAGCAGCCGGCGTTCGACGGCGCGGTCGTCGAGCGCGTAGTTGATCTGCACGAAGTCCCACTTCTCCGCGCGCATCACGCTTTCCAGCTCGTCGTGCGCGCTCTGCGTATAGTGGGTGATACCCAGATAGCGAATACGGCCTTCGGCCTTCCAGGCGCGCAGGGTCGGCAGGTGGGCGCGCCAGTCGACCAGATTATGGATCTGCATCAGGTCGACGCAATCGGTCTTCAGCAGCCGCATCGACGTGCGCATCTGGGCGATGCCGCTGTCGCGGCCGGTCGTCCAGACCTTGGTGGCGATGAAGGCCTTGTCGCGCGTGTGGTTGGCCGCCAGCAGATCGCCGACCACGGCTTCCGCCGAACCGTACATCGGTGACGTGTCGATCACCGATCCGCCGGCCGCGAACAGGAGCCGCAGCACCTCTGCAAGCGGCGCGCGGTCTTCCGGCTTGGCGCCGACATCGAAGGTGCGCCACGTGCCGACGCCGACGACGGGCAGCATCTCGCCCGAAGAAGGGATCTTGCGTTGATGCATGCGAGCTCCGGTCTGTGCCGCCGCTTGTCCCATGGCGAGCGCGCTCGCACTTGCGAGACCGATGAAGCGGGAGCGTGTGAGCGAGTGTGACATTCGGATGTCATTGTTCAGCAGGCATGACCGCAACACCAGCATGGAAAAACGTTGCCGCCATATTGATGCCGTACGCAAAGGGTCTGCTGTGATCGTTCGTCGTTTCGATACTCCCGGCCATTGTCATCTTTCCATGTCGACCCCATCTCAGCCTCGATCGCAGATCGTTCAGCCGGAAGGAGACCGCGCCATGCCCGAGCCCTTCGTCGTCGAAATCTGGGGAAAGCCCGCCGGCGTCGTCCTCAAGGAAGGCAACGCGTTCCGCTTCCATGCTTTCACGCGTCCGTTCTTCCAGCTCGAAGGCCACCAGTTCAGCACGCCGGGTCAGGCGAAGCTCGCCGCCGCGAAGCTCCAGCCGCCGCGCGAAAGCCTGCGCGCCGATTAATGTCTTTCGCCTTGTCGGTCGCCTGAGGGGACGTTAGTCCAATCAGGAACCGACAAGGAGGAAAGCCGTGATCAAGCGCAAGCAGCGTATCCCGTTGCGTGATCTCTCGACGATGAAGCCCGAGGATCGCGAGACCGTCGAGAAGAACTCGATGAACGGGCAGGTGTTCAACATCTTCAAGGTGATGGCCAATCACCCCGCGCTCACCAAGCGCTGGACGCCGTTCGCCGGCCACATCCTGTCGAAGCAGACGCTGCCGTTCCGCGATCGCGAGCTGCTGATCCTGCGCATCGGCTGGCTGAACCAGGCCGAGTACGAGTTCGCTCAGCACGAGCTGATCGCCAAGCGCGGCGGCGTCACCGACGGCGACGTGGCGAACCTCAAGGAAGGCCCGAAGGCCAAGGGCTGGAACGAGCACGAGGCGGCGCTGATGCAACTCGCCGACGACCTGTTCGAGAACTCGGTCGCCTCGGATGCGACTTGGGCCACGCTCTCGAAGACCTACTCGACCGAGCAGCTCATGGACGCCGTCTTCACGGTCGGCCAGTACAATCTCGTCTCGTGGGCGCTGAACAGTTTCGGCGTGCCGCTCGACGACTTCCTGCCGGGCGCCCAGAAGAAGTAGGGCGCTCTCGTCGCACAACCTCATCCTGAGGAGCCGTGCGCGGCACGGCGTCTCGAAGGATGGGCAACAAACGCGGTGCGCGTGCCCACCCTTCGAGACGCGGTCCTTGCGGACCGCTCCTCAGGGTGAGGTCGTTATGTCGTTACAATGACCTAACGCTTCGCGACCTCGACGTTCCAGAACGTCGTGGTCGACGGCGGGCGCAGCCAGCCCCTGGTGCGCGTGCTGACCGCCGAGGCGCTGTACCATTCGCCGAGCGGATAGTGCGTGCCGAGCTTCAGGGCACGCTCCTGGATTTCCTCTGCGATCGCCTTGCGCTTGGCCGCATCCGGCTCCAGCGCATAGGCCTCGCGCATCGCCTCGATCCGCTCGTCGCACGACCAGCCCGCCGAGGCCTTGTCGCAGGCCGAGTTCAGGAACAGCGAGGTGATGGGGTTCACCACGTCGATCACGCCGGTGCTCGACAGGGTGATGTTCCAGCCGCGATCCTCCGGCGGCTCCTTGCGCATGACCCGCGCGAGGTGCGTCTGCCAGTCGGCCGGCCGCATGTCGACCTTGAAGCCGACCCGTTCGAGCTGGGCCTTGGCCACGGGGCCGAGATTGGCGAGCGACGCAAGGTCGGTCACCTGCAGCAGCACGATCGGTCGGCCGTCGTAGCCCGCTTCCTTGAGCAGCGCCTTGGCCTTCTCGACATTGCCTTCGAGCAGGCCCGCCGTGCCCTTGTCGGTGGCGAGCGGCGTGCCGCAGCCATAGTAGGTCTTGCACAGCCGCCAGAACTTCGGATCACCGACGGCGGCGTCCAGAAAGCCCTTCTGGTCGATGGCGTAGCCCAGCGCCAGCCGCATCTTCGGGTCATTGAACGGCGGATGGAGCCAGTTGGGGCGCAGCGAATATTGGCTGGCGTAGGCGCCGCGCTGCACCTCGATGCCCTTGCGCTTCTCGACCAGCGACAGCAGGTCGTGCGCCACCGCTTCCAGCGCATCGACCTCGTTGTTCTCCAGCGCATTCACCGCGGTCTGCGGATCGGCGATCGACACCCATTCGATCCGGTCGACCTTCGCGACCTTGCCGCCGGCGAAGTTGGCGGGCGGCTCGGCGCGCGGCACGTAGTTGGGGTTCTTCACGTAGACGACCCGGTCGCCCGGCCGCCATTCGTCGGTCTTGAAGATGAAGGGACCGGAGCCGATCGGGTCCTTGATCTGCTGCGTGGCCGGCGCGTCGGCGATCTTCCTGGGCATCATGAACGGCACGACGCCGGCCGGCTTGGCCAGCGAATCGATCACGAGGCCGTAGGGTCGCGCGAGTTCGAGGCGGATCGTCTTGGCGTCCGGCGCACTCAGTTCCTTCACGTTCGCCATCAGCTTGAGGCCGACCGGGTCGCGGCTGCCCCAGCGCTTCAGCGAAGCGACGCAGTCCTCGGCGGTGACGGGCGTGCCGTCGTGCCACTTCAGCCCGTCGCGCAGGGTGAAGCTGTAGACGAGGTTCGCTGGATCGACGGCCCAGGTGCTGACCATCTGCGGCTGCGGCTTCAGATCGCCGTCGAGGCCGAACAGCGTGTCGTAGACGAGATAGCCGTGGGTGCGGCTGATCTGCGCCGACGCCCAGATCGGATCGAGGATCTTCAGATCCGAATGCATGACGATCTTGAGCGTCGATTGCGCGGCGGCGGGCGTGGCCAGCGCGAGCGCGGCGACGGCCGCAAGAAGATGACGAAACCTCATGAGCGTTCCCCTTGTCGTTTTTATTCTTCGGCTGAAAGGCCGTTGATCGTCTGCAGCGCGTAGGCGCGGAACTGGCCGAGGATCATGCCCTTCCAGTCGTCGGCATCGACGAAGAAGGCGTCGCGCACCGATTGGCGAATCTCGCGGACCAGCGCGTCGGGCGCATCGGGATGGCCTGCCAGCCACGCCTCGCCGCGCAGCGCGCGCCGCACGACGGGGTTCGGGACGGTGCCGTATTCCAGCGTTGTCGGCGTGATCGCGACTCCCGGGCATTCTTCCGGTGCGCAGCCGGTGATGTGGCCGACGGTGCGCGGCGAGATCGATTCGCCCGCCGTGCTGACGATCAGGTCGCTGCCCCACCAGGCCCTGGCGCGCCGCGTCGTTTCCTCGGAATGGCGGCCGAAGATCTTCTCACCATGGCCGTAGGGGCCGAGGCCGGTATGGACGTCGATCCAGGCGATGTGACGCCGGCTCGTGCCGTGGCTGCGCAGGATCGAGCGGATCGTGCCGTTGCTCCAGGCCGGCGCCGTGCCGCAATAGAAGAGGCCGTCCGGATGCCTGTCCTGTCCGCTCGACACGCCGGGGTTACGCTGGCCGGCGAGGCGCGCCATCTCGGCCGCGAGCTTCTCTTCGTTCGCGGGCGAGGGCGGCCAGTCCTGCGGCACCAGCAGCTCGTGGACCTGCTCGTAGACCGGATTGTCGGGATAGGGCGTCGCGAAGTCGTTGAAGTTGCGGTTGAGGTCGATGTTGTCCTCGTTGGTCCGCTTCAGGTGCGAGAAGCCGAACGGATTGACCGCGTGGATCAGCAGCAGCGCGATGCCGCGATCGGCGGCACGCTTCGCGAGGTCGTCGTTCAGCAGCGCGAGCTGGCAGGCCGAACCGGAGAAACCCTCGGGCCCGTGCGTGCCGGAGCTGACGATGAACAGCCTGGCCGCATCGGCCGGGCCCAGCAGGGCGGTGTCGGTGCCGATTTCTTCTCCCGCCGCGCCCTTCAGCGGATGGACATGGTGCTGCACGGCGGCGCCGGCCCCGCGCGCGGCTTCCAGGAAGCGTTGCCGGGCCTCGCGATAGGTGGCGGAGAAGAACGCGGCGCTCATCTGACCTTCTCGTCGATATAGTCCAGGGTGCGGAAGGCGCCGCCGATCACCGGCAGGAACCACGGCTTGCCCGAATAGAGCGGAATGGACGGCAGCTCCGTCTCGGCGAACGGCACCTTGCCATGCAGGCGGCCGGCAATCGATTGGCCCATCGCGTTGCCGAGGAACGGCATCATCGACACGCCCGAGCCGTTGCAGCCCACGACGAAGTGCAGCCCGTCCAGTTCGCCGGCATGGGGCAGGGCGTCGTAGGTGAAGGCGACGTTGCCCTGCCAGGTGTGCGTGACCTTGGTGTCTTTGAGCTGCGGGAAGCGCTCGACCAGCGACTGATGCAGCAGTTGCGCGCGCAGCTCGCCGGGGATCTCGGTGAAGCGGGCGCGGCCGCCGAAGATCACGCGCTTCCCGTCGGGCGAGATCCGGTAGTAGTGCAGGACGCGCCGCGTCTCGGAGAAGGTGCGGCCCTTGGGACAAAGCTCGCGGATCAGCTCGGCCGGCAGTTCCTCGGTGGCGATGATGTGGCTGGCGATCGGCACCAGCCGCTTCTGCAGGCGCGGCGTGACCTCCGAGGTGTAGCCGTTGGTGGCGACCACGACATGGCGCGCCCGCACCTCGCCCTGGCTGGTGGTGACCTTCCAGCCCTCGCCGTCGCGCGCGAGGCCGGTAGCACGGCAATGGCCGGCCAGGGTCACCGAGTTGCGGCGGCGCACCGCCGCCAGCAGGCCGCCGTAGAACAGCGCCGGGTGCAGCTTGCCCGCCGTCTCGAAGACCATGCCGCCGTGATAGAAGTCGCTGCCGATCTCCTCGCGCTGTTCCTCGCGGGTGATCAGGCGACAGTCGGTGGCGCCGCCGTCGCGCAGCTTGGCGAAGCGGGTGCGCAGGCCCTCATAGTGCGAGGCGGCGCACGCGCCGAGGAAGCGGCCGCGCTGTTCGAGGTAACAGTCGATCTTCTCCTGCTCGACCAGGTCTATCAGCGCGCGATAGGCGTCGATCGCCCAGCCCACCACGTTGCGCACCAGATCGGGCGAATAGTCGAGCGTGCGGCCGGTAAAACTTTTGCCGATCGAGAGGCCGGCGCTCAGCGCGCCGCCGCTGCGCGTCGAGGCACCCGAGCCGAACTCGCCGGCTTCCAGCACGACGCTCTGCACGCCGCCATCGGCCAGCGCGCGCGCCGTCGCGAGCCCGGCATAGCCGCCGCCCACCACCACCACGTCGGTCTTCTTCGGCAGCGACGGCGTCGTGATGGCCTGCGGCCGGAACGCCTCCCACCAGTAGGGCTCGTCCTTGAAATTGCTGGCGAAGATCGACTGGTTAATCGCGGGCATGAACTATCTCACATGCAAAACATTGACAGGGTTGAGTTACGGCTTGAGCGACGAGACGGTCAAAGTCATTGTCCGACGTGGTTAAGTCCGTGAGGTTATGATGATCACGTCACGCCAGCTCGAAGCCTTCCGCGCCATCATGGCCCACGGCACGGTGACGGCCGCCGCCGAGCGGCTGGGCGTGTCGCAGCCCGCGGTGAGCAAGATCCTGGCGGGGCTCGAGCACGAGATCGGCTATCCGCTGTTCACCCGCATCAAGCGGCGGCTGGCGCCGACCAGCGAGGCGCGGCTGCTCGAACAGGAAGTGACGCGGCTCTATCACAGCCTCGAACGGGTGACCGAGATGGCGCGCGAGATCCGCGAGCGTCAGGTCGGCGACCTCCTGATCTATTCGACGCCGGCGCTCGGCCGTTCGGTGCTGCCCGACGTCATGGCAACGTTCATGAAGCGCCACACCAAGGCGCACATCGTCTTCCACGTCCGCAGCTCGACCTACATCAACCAGAAGATGGTCGACCAGCAGATCGATCTCGGCTTCTCGATGATGCCCTTCGAGCATCCCTCGATGGTGACGGAGGAATTGAGCCGCGCCACCGCCGTCTGCGTCCTGCCGGGCGACCACCGGCTGGCCAAGCGCAAGGTGATCCGCCCCGCCGACCTGCGCGGCGAACGCTTCCTGTCGTTCCCGCTCGACGGGCGCATGCGCCACCTGATCGACGCGGCCTTCGAGCAGGAGCGGATCGAGCGGCAATTGCAAATCGACGTCTATTCCTCGGCCGATGCCTGCGCGCTGGCGGCACGGGGCCTCGGCGTGTCGATCGTCGAGCCCTTCACGGCGCGCGACTATCTCGGCGACGGCATCGCCGTCGTGCCGTTCGAGCCGCGCATCCGCTACCTGTTCCGCGCGATGCGGCCGCGCTACCGCAAGCCCTCGCGGCTGGCCGACGCCTTCCTCGACGCGGTGAAGGCGCACCTCAAGGCGAAGGGTTGGTAGGGCCGAGCGAAGCTCGGCCCAATGAGCGACAGGACATTGCTTGCAATGTCCGAGAGCGCCGAAGGACGAGCGACCGGTCTGACCCCTCCGTCGGCGTAAGACGCCGACACCTCCCCATTTGAATGGGGAGGCAGATGAGTCTGGCTCGCCTCGAAACCTATGCCGGGTCATGGGCCACGAAGAATTCGAGGCCGATCAGCCGCTCCAGCAGCATCACCACAACCAGGGTAACGACGACGGTTGCGGTCGAGATGGCTGCCAGTACCGGCGAGGCGTTTTCCTGGATGAAGGCGTAGATCTGGACAGGAAGAGTGGTGACCTGGGGGCCGGTGAGGAACATCGTGATCGTCACCTCGTCGAACGAGATGATGAACGAGAAGAGCAGCGCCGTGACGAGGCCGGAGCGCGCGAGCGGCAGCGCGATGCCGAGCGCAATGCGGCGTTCGTCGGCGCCCAGCAGCGAGGCCGCCTCGACGATCTCGCCGTCGATCCGCTGCAGCGCCACGACGATCGGCCGCCACGCGAAGGGAAGCGTGCAGACGATGTGGGCGATCACGATGCCGGTCGCCGAGCCGAGATAGCCCGCCATCGCCAGCACGTTGACCAGCGCGACCCCGAGCGCGGCGTGCGGGAAGAACAGCGGCGACATCACCGCCAGCTCGAAGCCCGGCAGCCAGCGCGGCCGCAGCCGATGGCAGGCATAGGCGCCGGCAAAGGCGATGGCGGTGACCAGCACCGAGACCACGGCGGCGATGCCGAGGGAGGTGGCGAAGGCTTCGATCCAGCGCGGATCGGTGGTGGCCTCGGCATACCAGCGGAGACTGAGTTCGCCCGGCGGGAAGCGGAGATAACCGGCGGCGGCGAACGACGTTGCGCCGATCACCACGATGGGCAGCGGCAGGAACAGCAGCAGCGCGAAGGAGCCGGCGCGGCCGAGCTTGATCAACGATGCGTTCATCGGTCGGCCTTCGGCACCAGGGCCGCTTCGGCGGCGCGCAGCAAAGCGAGGCCGACGCCGCTCAGCAGCAGCAGGCAGATCGCCCAGGCCGAGGCCTTGCTCATGTTGAAGTTGTAGACGACCTCTTGATAGATCTGCGTGCCGGCCATCTTCTGGCGGATGCCGCCCAGCAGGATCGGCGTCACGATGGCGCCCATCGAGGTGAGGAAGGTGATGCTGAGGCCGGTGAAGACGCCGGGCAGCGACAAGGGCAGCACGACCCGGCGCCACGTCTCGAAGCCGCCGGCACCCAGCGATTCGCTGGCCTCCTCCAGGCGGTTGTCGATCTGCAGCAGGACCGAGAGGGTGGCGATCACCGAGAAGGGGATCAGCACGTGCGTGAGGCCGATCACCACGCCGAGGTCGTTGAAGATCAGCGGCACCGGCGACTGGATGACGCCGGCCCATTTCAGCGTCTCGTTCAGGAAGCCCTTGGGCCCGAGGATCACCAGCCAGCCATAGGTGCGCACGACCAGGCTGACGAGCCACGGCACCAGCACGATCACCAGCAGGAGGTTGCGCCATTTCGGCAGCCGCCACAGCAGCAAGGCGATCGGATAGGCCAGCACCGCCGAGGCGACCGCGACGATGGACGCGATCGACACGGTGCGCAGGAAGACCTCGTGATAGTCGGCGCGTTCGAGGATCTGCCTGAAATATATCAGCGAGAACCCGTCCTTGACCCAGAAGGCATGGAACAGGAGCAGCGCCACCGAGCCCAGGAAGAGCGAGAGCACCAGCAGGGCCGGCAGCAGCAGCCAGCCCAGGCTCTTCGGTGCGGAGGTGGCGCTGCGCATCTCAGGTGCCGGCCGCGAAGCCCGGCGGGAATTCGGCCGAGGCACCGGTCTCGGCGTCGAACGCTTCGGCAAGCTTGATGAGATGTCCCTCGGCGTACCACGGCGCCACGAAGTGGATGCCGATGGGCAGGCCCACCTTCGAACGGCCGAACGGGATCGAGATCGCCGGATGGCCCGTCATGTTGAAGGGGATCGTGTAGGTGTACCAGGCCGAGCGCAGGTCCCCGAGCGGCTTGCCGTCGACGACCAGCGGCTCGAACTGGTTCTGGGTGGCGAGCGGCGCCGGGGTGGCGACGGTCGGCGTCAGCAGCAGGTCGCAATCGGCGAACAGGCCCTGCACCGACTTGAACGCCGTCGTGCGGTCGACGAGCGCGCGGCGAAGCTGCACCACGTCGACCGAATCGCCCTCGTCCAGCGTCTTGGCGAAGGACGGATCGAGATCGTTGCGGCGGTTCTTCAGGATGTCGGCGAAGCGTTCGATCTGGTTGGCGCGCAGGATGATGCGCGCGACGTCGAGCTTCCAGTCGATTTCGCGACCGTCCATCTCCTTGATCTTCGCGCCCTGCTTGTCGAGGAAGGCGAGCGCGGCATCGAGGCGGGCCTCGGTGTCCGGGTCGAGATAGCCGCCGGTCATGCGGCGGATCACGGTGATGCGCTTGCCGGCGATCGGATGCTCGCCGGACTTGTCCGGCCAGGCGAAGGCTTCGCGGCCGATGGCCAGGGTCCACGGATCGTTGGGATGGCTGCCCGACATCGAGGCGAGGCCGGCGCCGAGATCGCTGGGATGGCGCGCCATCACGCCGAGATAGGTGAGCTGGCCGAACTGGTCCGGCGGCACCTCGTGCGGCACGCGGCCCAGCGTCGCCTTCAGCCCGTAGACGCCGCAGCAGGCGGCCGGGATGCGGCCCGAGCCCGCGCCGTCGGTCGACATGGCGATCGGGCCGAGGCCCAGTGCCACCGACACCGCCGCGCCGCCGCTCGACCCGCCGCTGGTGTGCTCGCGGTTCCACGGGTTGCGCGTGATGCCGTGCAGCGGGCTGTCGGTCAGCACCTTGTGGCCGAACTCCGGCGTCGTGGTCTTGGCGAACAGGACGGCGTCGGCCGCACGCCACTGGGCGATCGCCTCGGCGTCCATCGACGGCACATTGTCCTTCATGGTGATCGAGGCGAAGGCGGTGCGCAGGCCCTTGGTCAGGATCAGGTCCTTGGCCGAGACCGGCACGCCCGCCAGTGCACCGAAGGAGCCGCCGGCCTTGCGCCGCGCGTCGAGCGCGTCGGCCGCGGCGCGGGCGCCGTCGGCATCGAGCGTCGCGATGGGGTTGAACGGCTCGGCCTTCTTGGTGCGTTCCAGCAGGCCCTCGACGATGTCGCGCGCGGCGACCTTTCCGGCGGTGAAGGCCTTTACGTGGTCAGCGACGGTACGGCCGGCAAAATCCTGGGCGGACATGATCGTTCTTTCAGGTTGAGGCGAAGAGGGTGAGGGTGTCGGAGGGAACGGCGAGACGCACCGTCTTTCCCTCGGCGAGTTCCGCAACGTGCGGTGCATCGGCCATCGCGAGCGCGGCGATCGGGCCGAGCGCTCCGTCGAGCACGACTTTCAGGGTGGGGCCGACGCGATGCAGCGCCGAGATGCGCGCCTCCATCGTGAGCGCGCCGTCCGTCGCCGCGCCAAGGCGCACCGATTCGGGACGAAACGCGAGCTGGCCGGTCCGGGCGGCGACCGGATTGCCAACGACCGACGAACGCGGCACGGCGACCTGCCGGTCGGCGATGGTCACGGTGACCGATGCTGCGTCGGCGGACGCGATGCGGACGTCCAGCATGTTGATGTCACCCACGAAGCGCGCCACGAACGGCGAGGCGGGGCGGCGATAGATCTCGCCCGGCGTGCCGACCTGCTGCACATGGCCGCCGTTCATCACGACGATCGTGTCCGACAGCATGGTCGCTTCTTCCTGGTCGTGCGTGACGAACACGAAGGTGGTGGCGAGCTGGCGCTGGATCGACTTCAGCTCGACCTGGAGCTGGCGGCGCAATTGAAGGTCGAGCGCGCTCAACGGTTCGTCGAGCAGCAGGATGGCGGGTTCGAGAGCCAGCGACCGGGCCAGCGCCACGCGCTGCTTCTGGCCGCCGGAGAGCTGGCCGATGCGGCGGCGCTCGAAGCCCGCCAGGCCGACGAGACCGAGGAAGCGCGAGACCTTGCCGGCAATGTCGCCGGCCGGGGCGCCACGCACTTTCAGCCCGTAGGCCACGTTCTCGAACACGTCGAGATGGGGGAACAGCGCCAGGTTCTGGAACACCATGCCGAGCGGCCGCTTGCGCGGCGGCACGCCCTGCATGGGCGCGCCGTCGATCGCGATGGTGCCGCGACTCGGTTCGAGGAAGCCCGCGATCATGCGCAGCAACGTCGTCTTGCCGCAGCCCGAGGGGCCGAGCAGCGTGACGAAGCTGCCGCCGTCGATCGTGAGATCGACCCGGTCGAGCACCGTCGTGGGGCCGAACTCCTTGCCGACCCCCGCGACCTGGATCGTGCCTCGGCTCACTGCTTGACGCCGGAGAGCAGCTTCTCGGCGAAGTTCACGCGCTCCTCGTTGTGCTCGACCACGATGCGCCAGTCGGGCGAATAGAGCGACTTCACGATCTCGTCGTAGGGCTGGCCCAGCGTCTTCTGCAGCTCCTCGGGCAGCTTGACCTTGGAGTTCATCGGCAGCCAGCCGTCGAGCAGGGCTGCGCGCAGCTGCGGCTCGGCGCCGGCGATATAGTTCATCCAGACCAGCGATTTGTCCTGGTTCTTGGCGCCCTTGGGGATCACCACCACGTAGGGCAGCATCAGCGCGCCTTCCTTGGGGATCACGATGCCGACATTGTTGGCGCCCTGGCGACGCAGCGCCCAGACGCGCGAGGCGTAGAACGGCACGGCCGCCACCTCGCCGCGCGTCAGCAGCGTGTTCATGTGGGCGAGCGAGGTGTAGGTCGCCAGCACGTTCGGCACGATCTTCTCGAGCAGCTTGAAGCCCGGCTCGATGTTCTTCTCGCTGCCGCCCATCGCCTTGGCCATGATCACCGCGTCGTAGGGCGCGAGATAGACCGGCCGCGTCAGCGACAGCTTGCCCTTCCACTTCGGATCGGCGAGGCCCTGCCACGAGGCGAAGTCCTCGGCCTTGGCGAGGTCGGTGTTGTAGGCGATGCCGTAATAGGTGAAGTAGACCGGCAGGCCGACATGGCGGCCGGCCTTGTCCTTGGTCAGGAACTTCGGATCGACGTCGGCGATGCCGGTGAGCTGCTTGTCGTCGAAGCTCTCGATGAGCCCCGCATTGGAAAGCGCGATCGCCTCGAAATAGGTCACCAGCGCCAGGCTGTACTGGCTGGCCGCCGCCGGGGAGCGCAGCGCGCCCGCGGGGTTCGGCACCTCGACCATCTTGATGGTCGAGCCGTTGCCCGGCGTGAACTGTTTGATGAAGGCCTCGCGCCAGGTGTTGGCGCCGCCGCCGCCCCACACCGCCATGGTGAGTTCCTGGGCGGACGCGCCGCTTGCCGCCGTACAGGCGATGAGCGCGCCGCAGATCAGCGCCTTCAATCGGTTCATCATCTCTGGCCCCCGCCGTTATCTCGTTGCAACAACGTTAGGCGCATCCCGCAGTGAGGGAGAAATTCATTCGTCCCTTCAGGTCATTCCAGAAGGTTATGGGCTTGGTTGTTGCTCCCCGGGAAACGCACTTCTACAGTCGGGCGGGGATTTTGAAGGGGATACCGCCATGGACATCAAGCGCCTGCATCGCCGCCACGCTCTTTCGCTGCTGGGAGGCGCCGCGGCCGTCGGCGCGACCGGGTCCGCCTTCGCCCAGGCCGAACCTGCCAAGCCCGCCCAGCTCGTAGTCAATCATTCCGGCGGGTCGATGGGCTCGGCCATGCGCAAGGCCTTCTTCACCGGCTTCGAGAAGAAGTACGGCATCAAGGTCGTCGAGACGAGCCCGGTCGATTTCGGCAAGCTCCGCGCCATGGTCGATTCCGGCAACGTCGAATGGGACATCACGGAGATCGGCGGCCAGGACGCGATCCGCGCCAGCAAGGCCAACCTGCTGGAGAAGATCGACCCCAAGGTCGTCGATCGCTCCAAGTATCCCGCCACGGCGCAGAACCCCTACGTCTTCGCCTCGTCGGTCTACACGACGATCATCGGTTACCGGAACGACGTGTTCAAGAACGGCAGCCAGCCCAAGAGCTGGGCCGACTGGTGGGACGTGAAGAAGTTCCCGGGCGCGCGCTCGATGCGCAACCATCCGACCGACAACCTCGAATTCGCGCTGATCGCCGACGGCGTGCCCAAGGACAAGGTCTATCCGATCGACTTCGACCGCGCCTTCAAGAAGCTCGACCAGATCAAGCCGCACATCACCGTCTGGTGGTCGACCGGCCAGCAGCCCGCCCAGCTCCTGCTCGACAAGGAAGTCGTGCTGGCGACCGGCTGGAACGGCCGCTTCTACGACATCATCAAGAAGGGCGCGCCCGTCGCCATCGAATGGAACGAGGGCGCCCTGAAGCAGGGCAGCTTCGCGATCCCGCGCGGCGCCAAGAGCCCGTACTGGGCCAACAAGATGCTGGCCGAGATGGCGGTGCCGCAGCAGCAGGCGATCTATGCCTCGGAGCTGGGCTATCCCGGCCTCAACCTCGAATCGCTGAACTTCGTCGATCCCAAGGTGAAGCCCTTCCTGCCGACCGCCTATCTCGACCAGCAGTTCTGGATCAGCGACGAATGGTATGCCGAGAACGGTACCAAGGCCGCCGAACTGTGGAACGCCTGGATGCTGAAGAAGGCGTAACATCCGTTGAGTGCGAGCGGGGGATCAGCTGACCTTCACATCGAAGGTGTCGGCAAGCGTTACGGTGACGTGGTCGCGCTGGACCACGTCTCCCTGAAAGTGGCCCAGGGCGAGCTGTTGACCATCCTGGGCCCCAGCGGCTCGGGCAAAACGACCTTGCTGAAGGTCATCGCCGGGTTCGAGACGCCGGCCGGCGGGACCGTCAAAGTCGGTGGCGTCGAGATCACCTCGCTGCCGCCGGCCAAGCGCGACATCGGCATGGTGTTCCAGAACTACGCGCTGTTCCCGCATCTCAGCGTCGCGGCCAACGTCGCTTTTCCGCTGGAGATGCGCAACGTCGCCAAGCCCGAGATCGAGACCCGCGTCGCCGAGGCCCTGGCGATGGTCGAACTCAAGGGCTACGAGGCGCGCCTGCCGCGCCAGCTCTCCGGTGGCCAGCAGCAGCGCGTCGCCTTGGCCCGCGCCATCGTGTTCAACCCGCGGCTCCTGCTGCTCGACGAGCCGTTCGGCGCGCTCGACCGCAAGCTGCGCGAGACCATGCAGCTCGAAGTGCGCCGCCTGCAGCGCCGGCTTGGCCTCACGACGATCTTCATCACCCACGACCAGGAGGAGGCGCTGGTCCTCTCCGACCGGATCGCGGTGATGAACAAGGGCACGATCCAGCAGATCGCCACGACGACGGAGATCTACGAGCGCCCGGCCAACGATTTCGTCGCCGACTTCGTGGGCGAGAGCAATATCTTCCACGGCACGATGACCGCTCCGGGCACGGTCACGCTCGACGGTGGTCGCACCCTTCAGGTGCGCAGCGACAAGCCGGTGGGTGCGAAGGTCGGCGTGCTGATGCGCCCCGAACGCTTCGCACCGTCCGGTGCCAATGCCTTCACGGGCGAAGTGATCGAATCGGTCTATCTCGGCACCTCGTTCAAGCTGCGCATCGCCTGCGACGGCGGCCTCGAACTGCTGGTGCGCCAGCCGGCACGAGGCGCGCTGCCGGCAGCGGGCGCCAAAGTGACGGTCGGCATCGACCCCGAGTCGATCCATGTCTTTTAGTCAGACGGACCGCGGGCCTCCTGGCCCGCCTCATGAGCGGGCCGGGAGGCCCGCGGTCCAATGAAGGCGCGGGGCTTCCTGCCCGCGCTGCCGGCGCTGATCCTGCTCTTCGTGTTCTTCCTGTTCCCGGTCGTGCGCATGCTGGGTTTCAGCCTCGAGGGCGGGACGCTCGACTGGTACGCCAAGGCGCTGGGCGAGCAGCTCTATCTCCGCGTCTTCTGGAACACGTTCGAGATCGCGCTGCTGGTCACCTTCTTCTGCCTGTTGCTGGGCTATCCGTTGGCCTTCCTGATGGCCACGACGACGCCCTTCTGGGCGACCATGGGCTTCATCTTCGTCCTGCTGCCGCTCTGGACCTCGGTGCTGGTGCGCACCTATGCCTGGATGGTGCTGCTGGGCCGCAACGGCGTGTTCAACCGCATGCTGATCGAGGGCGGCGTCATCACCGATCCGATCCCATTGCTGCACAATTTCACCGGTGTGCTGATCGGTATGGTGCATGTGCTGCTGCCCTACATGGTGCTGCCGATCTACGGCGCCGTCCGCAAGGTCGATCCCGCCATTCCCGCCGCGGCGGCCGGCCTCGGCGCGTCGAGCTTCGCGATCTTCCGGCGCATCTACCTGCCGCTCACCCTGAACGGCATCTTTGCCGGCTCGGTGCTGGTGTTCGTGCTGTCGCTGGGCTTCTTCATCACCCCGGCGCTGCTGGGCGGCGGCCGCGTCATGATGATCGCGGTGCTGATCGAGCAGCAGGTGCGCGAGGCGTTGAACTGGCCGTTTGCGGCCGCACTCTCGGCCGTGCTGCTGGTCTTCACCTTCGCCGTCTATACGTTCGCGCAACGCTTCACGCGCACCGAGACGGAGGCTGCGCGATGAGCCCCCGTCCAGGTCGTCGTCTTCTCGTGATCTCTTGCGGCGTCATCTACTTCTTCCTGATGTTGCCGCTGCTGGTCGTCTTCCCGATCTCGCTGTCATCGGCGCCTTACATGCAGTTCCCGCCGCCCGGCCTCTCCTGGCAGTGGTACGAGCGCTATCTCGACGATCCGCAATGGATCGACGCCACCTGGCGCTCGCTCTACATCGGCGGCGCGACCGCCGTGTTCGCCCTGGTGCTGGGCGTGCCGCTCGCCTTCGCGCTGGTGCGCGGCAGGTTCTTCGGCCGCGTGCTGATCGATCGGTTGGCGCTGGCGCCGGTCATCGTGCCGACCATCATCCTGTCGGTGGCGGTCTACGGCCTCTTCGCCAAGCTGAAGCTTATAGGCACCTGGTACGGGCTCACGATCGCGCACACGGTGCTGGCGCTGCCCTTCGTGGTGCTGGTGATCGTGGCCGGCCTGCGCGACTTCGACCGCTCGCTGGAACAGGCCGCCGAAGGGCTGGGCGCCAGCCGCTGGCGCACGCTCATGCGGGTCACCTTGCCGTTGCTGCGGCCCAGCCTCGTTTCGGCCGGGCTGCTCGCCTTCATCTCCTCGTTCGACGAGGTGGTCGTGGCGCTGTTCCTGGCCGGCGCCAACATGACCCTGCCGAAGAAGATGTTCGACAACATCCTGATGGAGATCGACCCGACCATCGCCGCCGTCTCGGTGATGCAGATCCTGCTGGTGTCGATCGTGCTGGTCCTGATCGGCCGCTTCGGCCGGGGCCTCAAGGATAGTGCGCGTTAGGAGAGTTTCATGGCCGACAGCGTCTTCCACAAGGATTTCAAGGCGACGCCGTGGTGGTGGGAATGGTGGCATCCCTCCAACGAGCTGAGCCAGGACCCGCCGCTCAAGACCGACGTGCTGGTGGTCGGCGCGGGCTATGGCGGTCTCTCGACCGGCCTTGAACTCGCGCGCTCGGGCATCGACGTGACCGTGCTGGAGCGCGGCGATTTCGGCGTCGGCGCCTCGACGCGCAACGGCGGCGGCGTCAGCGGCGGAACGACCATGGGCAAGGGTTTCTCCGGCAAGGGCGTCGGCGGCGATCCCGAGGCCTGGAAGAAGGTGATGGCGCGCATGCTGAGCGACGCCGCCGATTCGCTGGCGCAGGTCGAAACGGTGATCCAGCGCGAGGGCATCGAATGCTACTGGCGCATGAACGGCCGCTTCAGCGGCGCCTACACGCCGCGCCACTTCGCCGAACAGCAGGCCAAGGTCGCGACCTACAACGAGAAGGCGGCACTCGGCACCTACATGATCCCGCGCGAGCGCCAGCGCGAGGAGATCGCTTCGGACTACTACTATGGCGGCATGGTCGTGGAGCGCACCGGCCAACTCCATCCCGCGCTCTACTATGGCGGCCTGCTGAAGGCGGCCCATCGCGCCGGTGCGAAGCTCTGCGCCAACTGCGATGCCGAGAAGATCGAGCGCAAGGCGGGCGGCGGGTTCCGCGTGCTGACCAGCAAGGGTCCGATCGAGGCCCGCGAGGTGGTGATCGCCACCAACGGCTACACGACCGAGCTGACGCCGACCCTGCGGCGCAAGCTGGTGCCGGTCGCCAGCCACATCATCGCGACCGAGGAGCTGCCCGAGGATCTGGTGCAGAGCCTGATCCCGAAGAACCGCGTCGTGTCGGATACCAAGCGGGTGCTCTGCTACTACCGCCAGTCACCCGACAACAAGCGCGTGATCTTCGGCGGCCGTGCGCGCTTCACGCAGGTGACGCCCGAGGTCAGCGCGCCGGTGCTGCACGGCTACATGCTGGAGCGCTGGCCGCAGCTCAAGGGCGTGAAGATCACCCATGCCTGGACCGGCAACGTCGCCTTCGCCTTCGACTTCCTGCCGCACATGGGCATGGAGCAAGGCATGCATTACCTGATGGCCTGCAACGGCTCGGGCGTCGCGATGATGTCCTATCTCGGCTACCAGACCGCCCGGAAGATCGCCGGCGGCTCGAACGCGCCGATCAATGCGTTCGACGGCCAGGAGTTTCCGACTGTGCCGTTCTACAACGGCAACCCCGAATGGGTGCTGCCCTTCGTCGGCGCCTGGTATCGCACCCGCGACTGGTGGGATCGGGTAAGGGCTTAGACTTTAATCCGTCGTCCCGAGCGAAGTGCCGAAGGCACGCAGTCGAGGGACCTCTTTTCCGGCGCACCGTCTGTCGAGGCGAAAAGAGGTCCCTCGACCACGCTGCGCTCCGATCGGGACGACGGGTATCGTTACTTCATCGTGATCGGCGAGAAGTCCTGGAACCAGTTCTGGGCCTGCACGAAGCCCGTCACCTTGGGCGACATGGCGCGCGGGGCGACGTCATGCGTCACGAACAGGAAGAGCGCGTCGTCGACGATCTTCTCGTGGACCTTCTGCAGCGCCAGCTCCTGCTCCTTCGGATCGAAGGTGGTGCGCGCCTTCTCCAGCAGCACGTCCATGCCGGGGTCCTGGTAGAAGCCCCAGTTGGTGCCGTTGGGCGCCACCAGCTTGGAATCGAGATGGCGGATGAAGGCCGTGAACGGGTCCTGGATGAAGTAGCTGTAGTTCATCGCGCTGGCGCCCTTGGCGAGGTCGGACTTCGCGCCAGCCCGCCACAGGTTGATCAGCGTGTTCCACTCCGTGACCTCGAACTCGATCTTGATGCCGACGTCGGCGAGGTTCTGCTGGATGTATTCGTTCATCGCCAGCGGCTGCATCTGGCCCGAGCCCGAGCTCGAGATCAGCACCTTGGCGACGACCGGCTTGGCCTTGCTGAAGCCCGCCTCGGCCAGCAGCTTCACGGCCGCTTCCGGATCGTACTTCACGTCGAAGCTGGGCTTGCCGAACCACTGGCTGCCCGGCGTGACGAAGCCCTTGGCCGGGATCATCTGGCCCTTCAGCAGGACCTTCAGCCCCTCACGATCGACCGCGAGGTTGGCCGCCTTGCGCACGCGCACGTCCTTCCACGGCGAGCCGTCGACCATGCTGAGGTGCCAGGTCCAGTTGTGCGGATAGGCGTTGCTCACGATCTTGAAGCCGGCCTTCTCGAGGCTCGGGATGGCGTCAGGCGACGGCGCCTCGATCCAGTCGACCTGGCCGGCGCGCAGCGCGGCGGTGCGGGTCGCGGTCTCCGGCGTCGGCAGCAGCACCATCTTGTCGAGCTTCGGGATGCGCGCCTTGTCCCAGTAGTCCTTGTTGGGCGTGAGTTCGGCGCGGGTCTGCGGCTGGAAGGCCGTCAGCTTCCACGGGCCGGTGCCCGACGGCGTCTGCGCGAACTTGTTCCAGTCCTTGCCGAGCTTCTCCCACTGCGCCGGGCTCGACATCATCACCCAGGACATCTGGAAGGGCAGGAAGGCGTCGGGAGTCTTGGTCCTGATCTCGACGGTCTTGTCGTCGAGCGCCTTGTAGGAAGCGACGGCGGGAATGCGCGAGCGGCCCTGCGCCGACTGCTTCGGGTCGAACTGCGGGGACTTGTCGTTCAGCAGCTTCTCGATGTTCCAGATCACCGCGTCGGCGGTGAAGTCGCTGCCGTCGTGAAACTTCACGCCGTCGCGCAGCTTGAAGATCCAGCGCGTCGGATCGGCCTTGTCGACCTCCCACGAGGTGGCGAGACCCGGCACCAGCGACGACGCCTTGTCGGCCGAGGACAGGTCCCAGTTGATCAGCGCGTCGTAGACCGTGTAGCCCATGAAGCGCATGCCTTCGCCGCCCTGGTCGGTCTGGCCGGTGGTGAGCGGAATGTCGGAGGCCGTCATGCCGATGCGCAGGGTGCCCTGTGCCAGCACCGGCGCGGCTGAAAAGGCCGCCAGCGCGGCCACGGCGCCCAGCAGCGCCTTCTTCTGGATGATCATCACGACGGTTCCTGTCCTTCTTGCGAGGTCGTTGCGCGACCACGAAGGCGAGAACCGTGCCAAAGAAAGGTTCACTGGCGCTGACATGCGCTCCGTTCGAAAATGAACGTGACGTTTCGTTTAGAATCATTCTAAAGTGAACGAGACAAGTCGAAACACGAGGGATGGACGATGACGACCGAAAGCAAGTGCCCGTTCTCTGGCGGCGCCCCGCGCGCCAAGCCCAACAGCGGCTGGTGGCCCAACCAGCTCGACCTGTCGGTGCTGCACCAGCACTCCGCGCTTTCCAATCCCCTGGGCGAGGCGTTCGACTACGCCAAGGAATTCAAGAGCCTCGACCTCGACGCGGTGATCAAGGACCTGCGTGCCCTGATGACCGATTCGCAGGATTGGTGGCCGGCCGATTTCGGCCATTATGGCCCGTTCTTCATCCGCATGGCCTGGCACAGCGCCGGCACCTATCGCGTCGGTGACGGCCGTGGCGGCGCCGGCGGTGGCCAGCAGCGCTTCGCGCCGCTGAATTCGTGGCCCGACAACGTCAACCTCGACAAGGCGCGCCGCCTGCTGTGGCCGATCAAGCAGAAGTACGGCCAGAAGATCTCCTGGGCCGACCTGCTGATCCTCACCGGCAACGTCGCGCTGGACTCGATGGGCTTCAAGACCTTCGGCTTCGGCGGCGGCCGCGCCGACACCTGGGAGCCCGAGGAGGACATCTACTGGGGGCCCGAGGGCAAGTGGCTGGCCGACGAGCGTTATAGCGGCGACCGTCAGCTCCAGGGCTCGCTGGGTGCCGTGCAGATGGGCCTGATCTACGTCAATCCCGAGGGTCCCAACGGCAATCCCGACCCGCTGAAGGCGGCGCGCGACATCCGCGAGACCTTCGAGCGCATGGCGATGGACGACGAGGAGACGGTCGCGCTGATCGCCGGCGGCCATACGTTCGGCAAGACGCACGGTGCGGGCGATGCGGCGCTGGTTGGTCCGGAGCCGGAAGCCGCGCCGATCGAGCAGCAGGGCTTCGGCTGGAAGAGCAGCTTCCGGTCGGGCAAGGGCGGCGACCAGATCGGCAGCGGTCTCGAAGTCACCTGGACCACGACGCCGACCAAGTGGAGCAACAACTTCTTCGAGAACCTGTTCGGCCATGAATGGGAGCTGACCAAGAGCCCGGCCGGCGCCCATCAGTGGGTCGCCAAGGACGGCAAGGAAACCGTGCCCGATCCGGCCGATCCGTCGAAGCGCCGCGTGCCGACGATGCTGACGACCGATCTCTCGCTGCGCTTCGATCCGGCCTACGAGAAGATCTCGCGCCGATTCTTCGAGCATCCCGACCAGTTCGCCGACGCCTTCGCCCGCGCCTGGTTCAAGCTCACGCACCGCGACATGGGCCCGATCGCCCGCTATCTCGGCCCGCTCGTGCCGAAGGAACACCTGATCTGGCAGGACCCGATCCCCGCGGCCGACCAGCCGCCGATCGGCGAGGCCGAGATCGAGAGCCTCAAGGCGAAGATCCTGGCCTCGGGCCTCACCGTGTCGCAGCTCGTGTCGACGGCCTGGGCTTCGGCCGCGACCTTCCGTGGTGCCGACAAGCGCGGCGGTGCCAACGGCGCGCGCATTCGCCTCGCGCCGCAGAAGGACTGGGCCGTCAATCAGCCGGCCGAGCTGGCCGCGGTCCTGCAGAAGCTCGAAGCGATCCAGAAGGAGTTCATCGCCTCAGGCAAGAAGGTGTCGCTCGCCGACCTGATCGTGCTGGGCGGTGCCGCCGCGATCGAGAAGGCGGCCAAGGCCGGCGGCCACGATGTGAAGGTGCCCTTCACGCCGGGCCGCATGGACGCGACGCAGGAGCAGACTGACGTCCATTCCTTCGAGCCGCTGGAGCCGACCGCCGACGGTTTCCGCAACTTCGTCGGCACCAAGACGGAGCAGTCGGTCGAAGCGCGCTTGGTCGATCACGCCCAGCGCCTCACCCTGACGGCGCCGGAGATGACGGCGCTGGTCGGCGGCCTGCGCGTGCTGGGCGCCAACACGGCGAAGTCCAGGCACGGCGTCTTCACCGCGAAGACGGAGACGCTCGGCAACGACTTCTTCGTCAACCTGCTCGACATGGCGACCGAGTGGAAGCCGGCCGCCGAGGAGGGAATCTACGAAGGCCGCGACCGCAAGTCGGGCGCCGTGAAGTGGACCGCCACCCGCGTCGACCTGATCTTCGGCTCGCACAGCCAGCTCCGCGCGCTGGCCGAGGTCTACGCCCAGTCCGACTCGAAGGCGAAGTTCGTGAAGGACTTCGTCGCCGCCTGGACCAAGGTCATGAACCTCGACCGCTTCGACGTGCACGCCTGAGCCGCGTCGCCTGAAAACGGAAAGCCCGCCCGGTGAGAGCCGCGGCGGGCTTTTCAATTCCGTCGTTAAACTCCGCTCGGGACGACGGTTACTCCAGCTTGATGTTCGCCGCGCGGATGACGGCGGTGTAGCGCTCGGCATCCTCGGCCAGCACGCGGCTGAAATCCGCCGAGGACGTCGCCACGACGATCAGGCCGAAGTCGGTCAGCCGTTGCACGATCTCCGGCCGGCGTACGGCGGCGCGATAGGCTTCCTCCAGCTTCGCCTTGATCGGCGCCGGCGTGTCGGCGCGGATCGCGATGCCGAAATCGTTGCTGGCGCGGACGTTCGGGTAGCCGACCTCGGCAAACGTCGGAATGTCGGGGAACTCCGGCATCCGCTCGGTGTAGCTCAGCGCCAGGCCGCGCAATTGCCCCGAGGCGATGTACTGCCGGCAATCCGCCACGCCCAGCACCGACATCTGGAGCCGGTTCTCCAAGAGGTCCGCGACGATCGCCGGCGTGGCGCGATAGGGGACGTGCGCCAGGTCGACGCCGGCCGCCATCTTGAACAGCTCGCCGCCCAGATGCACCGACGTGCCGATGCCCGAGCTGCCGTACGACCATTTGCCCGGCTGCTTCTTCGCCGCCGCCACGAACTCCGCCATCGTCTTGATGCCGAGCTGCGCCGGCACCGCCAGCAGGGTCGGGCCGACGGTGAGCCGCGACAGCGGCGTGAAGGCTTCCATCTTGAACGGCAGGTTGGGCATCAGCAGCGCGATGATGGAATAGCTGCTGCCGGTGAACATCAGCGTGTAGCCGTCGGCCGGCGCGGAAGCGACGGCGGCCATCGTCACCGTGCCGGTGGCGCCCGGCCGGTTCTCGACGACGACCTGTTGCCCCAGCGTTTCCGACACGATCGGCGCCAACAGGCGCGACAGCACGTCCATCGAGCCGCCGGCGCCGAACGGCATGATCACCTTGATCGGCTTGCTGGGCCAGGCATCCTGGGCGTTCGCACTGCCGAGCGGAAGGGACGTCGCCGCGATTCCGCCGGCCGTGGCGGCCAGCAGGGTTCGCCTCGTCACTCGATGGGTCATCGCGCGTCCTCTCAGGACAGGTGGATCGGAATGCGATAGAAGCGGATGGCGTTTTTCGCGAAGAACTTCGCCAGCGTCTCCGGCGTCTCCTTCACAAGCGCGTCGCGCATCACCGCGACGATGCCGCCGAAATTCGTGCTGAGGCTCGCGACGGGAAGATTGCTCGCGAAGATGATGCGGTCCGGCCCGAAGATCGACGCCGCCTCGCGCACCACGCGGACGTTGCTCGGCACGTCCCACTTGCCGTGCGGCAGGCCGAGCTCGGAGATCTTGATCATCACGTTCGGGCAGTCGGCCAGCGCCGCCAGTCCTTTGCGCCAGATCGCGAGCCCTTCCTCGGAGCGGTCGAGCGGCAGGCCGGTATGGTTGACCACCATTGGAATGCCCGGAAAGGCGCGCGCGACCTCGGCGCCCTCCTCGAGGTGCCAGTAGGGGATGCGCATGTCCCACGACATGCCGTGCTTCTCCAGCAGCGCGAAGTTCCGCCGCCAGTGATCGTCCTGCATCGTGCCCGGCGCGCCAGCGACCGAGGCCTTCGGCCCCGGCGAGGTCGTCGGCCGCGAGCGGATGCCGCGCATCAGCGGCGACTTCGCATGGCCCTCAAGAATCTCCGCGCAATCCGGCTGGATGAACGAGACATGGCCCACAACGACGGAGGGCAGGCCGAACTGCCGGTTCATCGTCCCCAGCCATTCGGTCTCGGCGACCTGCTCGTCCATCGCGCGCGCCGCCTGGATGTGCACGCTGCCGACGACGTTGAAACCCTTCAGCGCCGCGACATAGTCCGACGGCATGTAATCGCGGCAGATCGCGCGATAGTCGCCGAGGAAGAAGTTGTTGTCGTACTGGTCCTGCTTGGTCGGATAGTGCCCGGCCTTCAAGTCCCACAGATGATGATGCGCATCGACGATCGGCGTCGCGAACTCACCCGCCGCCGATAGGGTCTTGAGAAGATCCATCGTTTCCGCCCGACATTCTTTGTTGCGTCAATGGAAGCGGGCGGGGTGGGTTGATGTCAACAGAGGTAGAGCCGGTGGCAAGGTCGATTGTCGCCGAACAGTTGCCGCGGCTTAATGGTTATTGCAATCTACGGGAGATAATTATTAGAAACACAGTCGGATCGATTGAGAGGGGGGCTGCATGCCATCTTTCGGATTTCCGCAGTCTCAATGGGATGCAGCAAAGCAGGAAGTTCTGGAAATTCTTCAGAAGAGAGCGCGTCGAGAGCAGACAATCTCATATTCGGATCTCGCAGCGCAGATCTCTTCAATCAGGTTCGAAGCGGATGAGCATGTTTTTCATGAGCTGTTAGGGCAATTGTCAGAGGATGAGAATGATGCCGGGCGAGGACTGATTTCGGTCTTGGTTGTCTATAAGTCAGACCCTATGCCTGGGCCGGGATTCTTTAAACTCGCGACGCGGCTTGGACGAACCGAACACGACAAACACGCGCTTTGGATCAATGAATTCAAGAGAGTCGTCGCAGCCAACGCTAGGTAAATGTGTACTTATCCTACGTCGATGGTTCGATGTTCGGCGGCAACTTCTGTGGCGAGCGTGCGAAATTGTTAGCCGACATGAGTGCTCGCTTATTAACTTCCGGCATTACTACCCTTCTGCGCCAAGGCAGCATTGCGGGTGGCCCTGACCCTTTAACGCGCTTACCCCGATAGCCGCGTCGCCTGACTCACCGCCAACTGCCACCCGTCCTGCGCCGTCACGTAAACGCACACCCACCTGAAATCGTAGGTCTTCTGTTCCTTGACGTTCAGGATCGGGCTCTTGCCGGTGACGATCACGGTCGGGCCGGTGAAGACGCGGAAGCTGAGGTCGGTCGTGGGGGCGGCCTCGATCAAGGGTTCGCCGGCCATGGCGGCGACCAGGCGGGCGTCCTTGTTGTCGAGTTTTCCGGAGCCGTGCGTGTGGGTGAAGCTGTCGGCGTAGAGCGGACGCATCGCGGCGAAGTCTTTTGCGAGCACGGCCTTGGCGAGTTTCGCGCGGAAGTCGGTCACTTCCGCGATGAACTGCTTCGCCTCAGCCGGGTCGGGTTGGCGCGGCGGATGGGCGAGGGCGGCTTGCGGCGCCAGGGCGAGGAGCGGGAGCGCTCCGATCAGGGTGCGTCTACGCATTCCTCGAAGATACGCCGGCTTCGGCGAAGGTCGCCATGCCGTTGTGGCAGGCGGCGGCGGCTTTCAGCAGCGGCACAGCGAGTGCCGCGCCCGAGGCTTCGCCCAGGCGCATGTCGAGGTCGAGCAGCGGCCGCATCTTGAGCGCGTCGAGCAGGCGCGCATGGCCGGGCTCGGCCGAGCGGTGTGCCACGAGGCAATGGTCGAGCGCGCGGCGGTCGACGGCGTGCAGCACCGCGGCGGCGGCGGTGCAAGCATAGCCGTCGAGCAGCACCGGGATGCGGCCCATGCGGGCGGCGACGATGGCGCCGGTCAGGGCCGCGAATTCCTCGCCGCCGACCGTGGCCAAAAGCTCCAGCGGATCGCGCCGCGCGACCGCTTCCTTGTGATGGAGCAGCGCCTCGTCGATCACCGCGATCTTGTGCGCGAGCGCGCGGCCGCTGACGCCGGTGCCCGGACCGGCCCAGTCGGCGCCGCTGCCGCCATAGAGCGCGGCGCAAAGCGTGGCGGCGGCGGTGGTGTTGGCGATGCCCATTTCGCCCAGGCACAGAACGTCGAGGCCGGGCTCGGCCGCCATCATGCCGTAGGCCATGGCGTTGGCCGCGCGCGTCTCGTCCATCGCCGGGCCTTGCGTGAAGTCGGCGGTGGGATGGTCTAGGTCGAGTTCGTAGATGCGCAGGTCGGCGTCGATGGCGGCGGCGAGCTGGTTGATGGCGGCGCCGCCATTGGTGAAGTTCTTCACCATCTGCTGCGTCACTTCCGGCGGAAAGGCCGAGACGCCGCGCGCCGCCACGCCATGGGTGCCGACGAACACCACGATGCGCGGCCGTTCCACCTTCGGCTGGGCGCGGCCCTGCCAGCAGGCCAGCCATTCGGCGATCTCCTCCAGTCGGCCGAGCGCGCCCTGCGGCTTGGTCAGCTCGGCCTGGCGGCGGACCACCTCGGTCTGGGCGGTGAGATCGGGTCCCGGCAGTTCGCGCAGGATCCGGCGCATTTCATCGAAGGAGGCAGCCGACATTGTTTGTCCGGGGGCATTCAGGAAGGGGGCGGACCATCCTATATTCGCGGGACCATGACCAGTCCCCACGAACCCTCCTCTTCCTCCTCTGGAGGCGGCGGCGCCCAGCGCCCCGCGTCGTTCGACGAATGGCTGCAGGCCTTCAAGGAGCAGATGACGTTCTTCACCGGGCTGAAGCTCGATGTCGGCCTGCCGCGCTGGCAGCTGGCCGAGGTGCTGCCGGTGCTGCCCTTCGTCGGCGCGGCGATCGGGCTGGGCGCCGGGCTGGTCTTCGCGATCGTGCGCGGCATCGCGGGGCCGGGTTGGCTGGCGGCGGTGCTGGCGGTCGGCGCCGCGGTGATCCTGACGCGCGCCCTGCATGAAGACGGTCTGGCCGACACCGCCGATGGGCTCGGCCCGCACGCGCTGGAGCCGGCCCGGCGGCTGGAAATCATGCGCGACAGCCGCAACGGCACGTTCGGCGTGCTGGCGCTGGCGCTCACTGTCCTGATCAAGGTCGCGTGCCTGGCGCAGTTCGGCAGCGCCACCGGGCTTGTCGTCCTCATCTCGGCGCACGCGCTGTCGCGCGCCGTGCTGGCCTATCCGCTGCTCGCCTTCTCGCCGGTCCATGGCGACGGGCTGGGGGCGCAGGCGGGGGCCGGCAAGCCGACCGACAACGACGTCTGGCTCACCATCGCCATTGGTGCGGGGCTCGCCTTCCTGCTGCTGCTGGGCAAGGGCCTGTTCGTGGCGCTGCTGGCGCCGCTCGCCGCCATGGGTTCGGCCTGGTTCGCCACGCACTGGATCGCCAAGCGGCTCGGCGGCTACACCGGCGATACTCTCGGTGCAGTCCAGCAGAAGGCCGAGATCGTCTTCCTCGTGGTGGCGGCGCTCTTCATCGGCCGCTAAGAAGGCCACCGCTTAAAGGATCATCGGAGGAAGAGCATGGCGACGGGCGCCAAGATCACGGGTGCGGTCACGCGGTGGTGGTGGGTGCGGCATGCCGTGGTCCCCAATCCGGAGCGCCGCTGCTACGGCCAGTCCGACATGGATTGCGACGTGAGCAACGAGGAGCTGTTCCGGCACCAGGCGAAGCTGCTGCCCAAGGGCGCGGTCTGGTATTCCTCCAACCTGCTGCGCGCGCGCAAGACCGCCGAGCATCTCGCCAAGGCCGGCGCCGAGATGGGCAAGCTCCATATCGATTCCGATCTCGCCGAGCAGCATTTCGGCAAGTGGCAGGGTCTCACCTATGTCGAGATCGCCGAGAACCATGCCGACAATCATCTGTTCTGGCTGGGACCGCCGGAGTTCCGGCCCGAGGGCGGCGAGAGCTTCGTCGACCTGCGCGATCGCACGGTGCGCAGCATCGACCGGCTGACCGCCGAGCATAAGGGCCGCGACATCGTGGCGACGGCGCATGGCGGCACCATCCGCGCGGCGCTGGCCCATGCCTTCAACCTGCATCCCGAGGCCGCGGTGCGCTTCGAGATCGACAATGTCTCGATCACCCTGATCGAGCATTTCGAGCAGGCCAATCCCGAGCATGCCTGGCGCGTGTCGTTCGTGAACTACATGCCGCGGGCGCTCGCCTTCGCCAAGGGCGGGCCTGCGTGACCTCCGGTCCGAAGAGCGCCACCGAACTGGCAGCAGATCAGGCGGCGTTCTGGAACGGGCCGGGCGGACAGGGATGGCTCGATGCCTATGCGCGCATCGAGCGGTCGCTGGTGGAGATCGGCCCGCGCGTGCTCGCTCTTGCCGACGCGCGACCCGGTGAGAAGGTCATCGATGTCGGATGCGGCACCGGCGGCACGACGGCGGCGCTGGCGAAGTCCGTCGGGCCTGCGGGCCATGTGCTCGGTGTCGATGTCTCGCGGCCCCTGATCGCGGTCGCACGGGCGCAAGGGCTCACGAATGCGGACTTCGCCGTCGGCGACGCAACGGTGCATCCGTTCGAGCCGGCGTCGTGCGATCTCGTCTTCTCGCGCTTCGGCGTGATGTTCTTCGGCGATCCCGTGGCCGCTTTCGCCAACCTGCGGCGGGCACTGAAGCCGTCGGGCCGGCTCGCCTTCGTCTGCTGGCGGACGCCGCAGGAGAATCCCTGGGGCCTCGTGCCGGTGAAGGCCGCAGCACCGTTCCTGCCGCCGCTGCCGCGGCCCGGCCCGGAAGATCCCGGCCAGTATTCCTTCGGCGATCGCGCGCGGGTCGAGCGCATCCTTTTAGAAGCGGGCTTCGGCACGCTGGCGATCGAGCCGCTCGACCTGCCGATCTGGATCGGCAAGGACGTGGCCGAGGTGGTGGAGAATAGCGGCCGCTTCGGCGCGCTCGCGCGGGCCTTTGCCGAAGCGGGCCCCGAGGCTGCCGCGAAGGCAAAGGCCGCGATCGGCGAGGCGGTCACGCCGCATGCGACGCCCGACGGCGTGCGCCTGCCCGGCGCCTGCTGGCTGGTGAGCGGACGCCCCGTCTGATGGAGCACATCTCGACCTTTCCGCTGCCGGCCGTGACCCTCGTCCTGGGCGGCGCGCGGTCGGGCAAGAGCACCCATGCCGAACGGCTGGTCACCGGCTCCCTGCACGGCGCGCCGCCGCGGCCGGCGGTCTATATTGCGACCGCCGAGGCGGGCGACGTCGAGATGGCGACCCGCATCATGGCGCATCGCGCCCGGCGCGGCGTCGGCTGGACCACCATCGAGGAGCCGCTGAAGCTGAGCGACGCGCTGGAGACGGCGAAGCAGCACGCCCAGCCGGTGCTGGTCGACTGCCTGACGCTCTGGCTCTCGAACCTCATCCACGCCGGCGCCGACGTCGACGAGGCGACCGACGATCTGGTGCAGTCACTGGATGATCACAACCAGCCGGTGGTCCTCGTCAGCAACGAACTGGGCCTCGGCGTTGTGCCGGAAACGCCGCTCGGCCGATCGTTCCGGGACGCGATGGGCCGGCTGAATATGCGCATCGCGGCGCGCGCGGACCGGGTGCTGTTCATGGCCGCCGGGCTGCCGCTGGTGATGAAGGACCGGCCGGCGCTGTCGCGCTGAGCGCCGCAATTCGGCCCGGAAACACGGCCGCAAACGTGTTATGATTCAGCTCTTGTGACCATTCAGGCGCTCCCTCGGCGTCGGTCGCCAGCCAACGGAGCATAAAATGAAGCTCGATCGCCGAACCGTCCTTTCGGGGACTGCGGCCGCGTTCGCCGCGCCGTTTCTCACGTCCATGCCCGCGCGCGCCGACGCCAAGCGCCAGTCCCTGGTCGATTCCTGCCTCGCGACCGCCCGCAAGATCCTGGGCGGTCCGGACTTTCCCGATGCCGCCAAGGTCATGACCACGGCACGCGGCGTCATGATCATTCCCGAGCTGGTGCAGGGCGGCTTCATCTTCGGCGCCGCCGGCGGCCGTGGCGTCCTGATGGGCCGCAACTCGCCCAACAACTGGAGCTACCCGGCCTTCTACGGCATGGGCTCCGGCAGCGTCGGCCTGCAGGTCGGCGGCAAGGTCTCCGAGATCGTGTTCATCATCCGGACCGAGAAGGGCCTGCAGGCGGTCATCGACCACAAGTTCAAGTTCGGCGCGGAAGCGGGCGTGACCATGGTCGCGGTCGGCATCGGCCTCGAAGGCGCCTCGACGGCGGCCGGCGGCGCCGACATCGTGGCCTTCGCCAACTCGCAGGGCCTGTTCGCGGGCGCCTCGCTCGAAGGCTCCTACATCGACGCCGACAACGACTGGAACGCGCTCTACTACGGCAGCGGCGCGACCGCGAAGGGCGTCGTGCTGGACCGCCGCTACACCAACCCGGGTGCGGAGCCGCTCAGGCAGTATCTGTCGAAGTGGTAGGACGCGGGCGAACCGCGGCCTCCATAAAAAAATCCCGTCGTCCTGAGCGGAGCGCCCCCTCGAGTGCCTCGGGGCAGGCTCCGGCGCGTAGTCGAAGGACCTCTTTTCGCTTCCACGCGCCGTGCGTCGGAAAAGAGGTCCTTCGACTGCGCCGCCCTTTGGGCGGCTTCGCTCAGGACGACGGGTCTTTTATTTAAGCGACCTTCAAACCCGCAGCGATCGAGAGCTTCGCCTTCGTCTTCGCCTTGACCTCGTCGACGGTGACGCCGTCGGCGAGTTCGATCAGGGTCACGCCGCCGTTGCCCTTCTTGTCGACGGAGAAGACGCCGAGTTCGGAAATCACCATGTCGACCACGCGGCGGCCGGTCAGCGGCAGGCTGCATTCGGCCAGCAGCTTCGAGGCACCGTCCTTGGAGACATGCTCCATGGTGACGATCACGCGCTTCACGCCGGCGACCAGGTCCATGGCGCCGCCCATGCCCTTCACCATCTTGCCGGGGATCATCCAATTGGCGAGGTCGCCGTTCTCCGCCACTTCCATGGCACCCAGGATGGAGAGGTCGATGTGGCCGCCGCGGATCATCGCGAAGCTGTCGGCCGAGCTGAAGTAGGACGTGCCCTTGACCTCGGTCACGGTCTGCTTGCCGGCGTTGATGATGTCGGCGTCGACTTCGTTGTCGTAAGGGAAGGGGCCGACGCCCAGCATGCCGTTCTCGCTCTGCAGCGTGATGTCGACATTCTCCGGCACGTAGTTCGACACGAGGGTCGGGATGCCGATGCCGAGGTTCACGTAGAAGCCGTCTTCCAGTTCCTTGGCGGCGCGTGCCGCCATCTGATCGCGGGTCCAGGCCATCGTTCTCTCCTCAAGCCTTGCGGATTGTGCGCTGTTCGATCTGCTTGTCGTAGGGCGCACCGCAGAAGATGCGCTTCACGAAGACCGCCGGCGTATGGATGTGATCGGGATCGAGCGCGCCGACCGGCACGAGTTCCTCGACCTCGGCGACGCAGATCTTGGCCGCGGTCGCCATCATCGGGTTGAAGTTGCGCGCGGCCTTGCGGAAGACCAGGTTGCCCGACGTGTCGCCCTTCCAGGCCTTCACCAGCGCGATGTCGCCGAACAGGCCGCGCTCCATCACATATTCCTCGCCGTCGAAGACCTTGGTCTCCTTGCCCTCGGCGACCAGCGTGCCGACGCCGGTCTTCGTATAGAAGGCCGGGATGCCCGCGCCGCCGGCGCGGACGCGCTCGGCCAGGGTGCCCTGCGGGTTGAATTCCAGCTCGAGCTTGCCCTCGAGGTAGAGCTTGGCGAAGGTCTTGTTCTCGCCGACGTAGGAGCTGATCATCTTCCGGACCTGTCCGGTCTCGAGCAGCAGGCCGAGGCCTGCGCCGTCGATGCCGGCATTGTTGGAGATGCAGGTCAGGCCCTTCACGCCGGAGTCGCGCACCGCGCCGATCAGCCGCTCGGGAATGCCGACCAGGCCGAAGCCGCCGCACATCAGCATCAGATCGTCGCGCAGCAGGCCCTCGAGCGCCGACTTCGCATCCTTGTAGACCTTGTTTGCCATCGCCTGGTTCTGTCCTCGCCGAGTTCGCAGGCATTTGGAGCGGCCGGCGCTTGCCTGTCAATCAATCGCGAATCGTGCGCTTTCCGGCGACGAATTCGCCCATCAACCGATGCCCATCGTCGCTCACCGCGAGGTCCATGAACAGCGTCCGTTCGTTGGCGAGCCCTTGTGACAAGGGTGTTTCAGTGGCCGAGCGGACCAGCCGCTTGATGTGCGCCACCGCCCGCGGCGGCTGTGCGGCGAGGCGTGACGCCAACGTCATCGCATGGTCGAGCACCGGCCCGTCGACCGCCGCGTGGACCATGCCCAGCGACGCCGCCTCGTCAGGCGATACCGTGCGGCCGGTCAGCGACAGTTCGAGGGCGCGGGCTTCGCCCACCAGGCGCACCAGCCGCTGCGTGCCGCCGGCGCCGGCCAGGATGCCGATGTTGATCTCGGGCTGGCCCAGCCAATAGGGGCCGCGCTCGGCGAGGCGGATGTCACAGGCCATGCAGAACTCGAAGCCGCCGCCCATGGCCGTGCCGTTGATCGCGGCGATCACCGGCTTGGGCGCTGCTTCGAGGCGGGTGAGGATCTTGTGATAGGCACCCTCGGGCGAGGGCCGGTCGAGCGAGAAAGTGGTCCCTTTGGCGCGCAGGCGCTCGGAGAGGCCCAGCAGTTCCGAGACGTCATAGTGCTCGATGAACACGCCCTTCAACGCGCCGGTGAAGACCAGCACGCGCACCGTCTCGTCGGCCAGCAGGCTTTCGACGGCGGCATCGAGCTCGCCCATCATCGCGGCGTTCATGTAGCCCTTGGGCGGATTGTTGAATCGGACGACAGCGACGGCTTGGCGCCGTTCGATTTCGATCAGGGACATGCGTTCAATTCTTCCTGTCCAGGATCACGATGGCAATTCCCGCGATCACCAGCGCGGTGCCGAAGGCGAGGGGCCAGGTGATCGGTTCGCCCACCAGAACGACCGAACTCGCGATGCCGAGCAGCGGCACGCCCAGCATGCCGAGCGAACCCGTGACCGGCGGCAAAGCGCGCGCGACCGAGACGGCGGCCCAGGTCGCGGTCGGCCCGGCCAGCACGCCGAGATAGAGCAGGGCGATCCAAAGCGACGGCTTGCCGAAGTCGAGATGGCCCGCCGGTTCGAGCGTGACGGCGAGCAGCCAGAGCAGCACCGAGGCCACGCCCATCTGCCACGGCAGCACGTCGAGCGGCGACATGCGCCAGGAATGGCGGCGCGCATGCAGGATGGCGAGCGCCCAGGTGAAGCCCGCGGCCAGAAGCCAGGCATGACCCAGCATCACGGTGCGGTCGTGCCAGTCGAAGCGCAGCGGCTCGATCAGCACGACGATGCCGGCGACACCGAGCGCAGCGCCGAGGAAGCCACGGCGGCCGACCTTCTCGCCGACCATCCACGAGAGCGGAACCATCCAGAGCATGGTCGTGTAGGCCAGCACGGAAGAGCGTCCCGGCGGCACGATCTGCACGCCGAGATTGGCGAAGGCGAAGAAGCATGTCAGCTGCAGCGCGCCGACCGAGAGGATGATCGGCCAGTCGGCGCGGCTGGGCCACGCCAGCCGCTTCAGCGCGCCGACGAGGAGGAACGCCGTCGTCGCCGACAAAGTGGCGCGCGCCGCCGCCATCCAGATCGGCGTGCTGGCGCCCAGGCCGATCCGGATGACCGGCCAGGCAAGGCCGAACAGCACGACGACGGCGCCAAGCTGCAGCCACGCCACGCGCGATGCCCGCGCGTCGCTCATCGATGTTTCCTCCTGTGGTGCGCGGCGCTTTTACGCGCGCTTCTCTCGCGCCACGGTAAGTGGATGCGGCAGGCGCGTCAGCATTTCCTTCGGCACGACCTGCCAGAAATGCTCGACCTGCCGGTCCCAGTCGTTGAGCAGGCGCGCGCCCAGCGGCGACTTGGTCTCCGCGACATGCTCGGCCACCTGCGCCTTCAGCACGGCCTCCCAGTGCGGATGGTCGATGCGCTGCCAACTCACCGTCTCGGGATTGACCTTCAGCTTGAACGCATCCTCGGGGTCGTAGAGGAACGCCATGCCGCCGGTCATGCCGGCGCCGAAGTTGACGCCGATCGGCCCCAGGATCACCGCGGTGCCGCCAGTCATGTACTCGCAGCCGTTGGAGCCCAGGCCCTCGACCACGGCGTCGGCGCCCGAGTTGCGGACGGCGAAGCGCTCGCCGGCGCGGCCCGAGGCGAACAGCTTGCCCGCCGTCGCGCCATAGAGAACCGTGTTGCCGATGATGGCGTTGGCTTCCGGCACCAGCGGGCTGGAGATGGTCGGCTTCACCACGATGGTGCCGCCGCTCAGGCCCTTGCCGACATAGTCGTTGGCGTCGCCGAACACTTCGAGCTTCATGCCCTGCACCGCGAAGGCGCCGAGCGACTGGCCGGCGGTGCCGCGCAGGCGCACGGTCACGGTGTCGGGCGGCAGGCCCGCCATGCCGTACTTGCGCGTGATCATCGCCGAGAGGCGTGTGCCGACGGCGCGATGGGTGTTCCGCACGCTGTACTGAAGCTGCATCTTCTCGCGGTGCGTGAAGAGGGGCTGCACGTCGCGCAGCATCTGGGCGTCGAGCGTGTCGGGCACCTCGTTGCGGCCCTCGACCGTGCAGTGCACGGTCTCGTGGCCGCCGTCGGCGCGCGTCA
This sequence comes from Reyranella sp. GW821-FHT12G01, assembly GCF_058806575.1. NCBI lineage: Bacteria > Pseudomonadati > Pseudomonadota > Alphaproteobacteria > Hyphomicrobiales > Reyranellaceae > Reyranella > Reyranella sp. GW821-FHT12G01. The sequence goes on along the minus strand of NZ_JBXAPV010000001.1, from coordinate 166,715 downwards.
GCAGCGGGTTGAGGTCGAGATCGTCGAGATGGCGCGCGCCACGACCCACCTGCTTCAGCAGATCCGAACGCCCGACGATCTCGAGCAGCGACTTGTAGCCGAGCTGCGCCAGGATCTCGCGCACCTCCTCAGCGACGAAGCTGAACAGGTTCACCACCTTCTCAGGGCTGCCCTCGAACTTTTCGCGCAGCTTCGGGTCCTGCGTGCAGACGCCGACCGGGCAAGTGTTGGAATGGCACTGCCGCACCATGATGCAGCCCATGGCGATCAGCGAGGCCGTGCCGAGACCGTATTCCTCGGCGCCCAGCATCGCGGCGATCACCACGTCGCGGCCGGTCTTGATGCCGCCATCGGTGCGCAGCAGCACCTTGTCGCGCAGGCGGTTCAGGGTCAGCACCTGGTGCGTCTCCGACAGGCCCATCTCCCAGGGAATGCCGGCATACTTGATGCTGGTCTGCGGCGACGCGCCGGTGCCGCCGTTATGGCCCGACACCAGGATCACGTCGGCCTTGGCCTTGGCCACGCCCGCCGCGATCGTGCCGATGCCGGAGCGCGCGACCAGCTTCACGGTCACGCGCGCCTCGGGGTTGATCTGCTTCAGGTCGTAGATCAGCTGCGCCAGATCCTCGATCGAGTAGATGTCGTGATGCGGCGGCGGGCTGATCAGCGTGACGCCCGGCGTCGAATGACGCAGCTTGGCGATCATCTCGGTGACCTTGAGGCCGGGCAGCTGCCCGCCCTCGCCGGGCTTGGCGCCCTGGGCCACCTTGATCTCGAGCTCGCGGCAGTTGTTCAGGTACTCGGCCGTGACGCCGAAGCGGCCCGACGCGACCTGCTTGATGGCCGAGGAGGCGTTGTCGCCGTTCGGCCGCGGCTTGTAGCGCGCGGCATCCTCGCCGCCCTCGCCGGAGTCGGACTTGGCGCCGATGCGGTTCATGGCGATCGACAGCGTCTCGTGCGCCTCCGGACCGAGCGCGCCCAGCGAGATGCCGGGGGCCACCAGCCGCTTGCGCAGCTCGGTGATCGACTCGACGTCGTCCAATGCAATCGGTGCACGGTCGGGCTTGAAGTCCAGAAGGTCGCGCAGGTTGATCGGCGGCTGGCGGCGCACCGCCTCGCTGTACTTGCGGTACTTCGCGTAGGACTCGGTGTTCACCGCGTCCTGCAGCATGTGGATCAGCGCGCCCTCGAAATTGTGCCGGTCGCCACCGCGGCGGGCCTTGTAGAACCCGCCGATCGGCAGGGCGATCACCTCCTCGTCGAAGGCGCGTGCGTGCTGCTCGGCGATCTCCTCCTGCACGCCGCGCAGGCCGATGCCCGAGATGCGCGAGGGCATGCCGGGGAAGAACTCGGCGACCAGCGAGCGCGACAGGCCGACCGCTTCGAAGTTGCAGCCGCCGCGGTACGACGACAGGACCGAGATGCCCATCTTGGACATGACCTTGAGCAGGCCCTCGTCCAGCGCCTTCTTGAAGTTGGCCAAGCCTTGCGCCAGCGACAGCTTGCCGAACAGGCCGCGCGCGTGGTGGGCCGCGATCGTCTCCTCGGCGAGGTAGGGGTTCACCGTCGTGGCGCCGACGCCGATGATGACGGCGGCATAGTGCACGTCGAGGCATTCGCCCGAGCGCACGTTCAGCGACGTGAAGGTGCGCAGCGACTGGCGCACGAGATAGGAGTGCACGGCGCCCGCTGCCAGGATCATCGGCAGGGCGGCGCGATCCGGCCCGATGTTGGCGTCGGTCAGCACGATGTGCAGGCAGCCGCTGCGGACAGCGTCCTCGGCTTCCTTGCAGATGCGGTCGAACGACTGGCGCATTGCGTCCAGTCCGCCCTTCGGATCGAAGGTGCAGTCGATGCGCGCGACCGTGTCGCCCATGTACTTGCGCATCGCCTCGAACTCGGCGTTGAGCACGATCGGCGACTGCAGCGACAGCATCTCGCTCTGGACGGGCGATTCGTCGAGGATGTTGCCGAGGTTGCCCAGCCGCGTACGGATCGTCATCACGTTGCGCTCGCGCAAGCTGTCGATCGGCGGGTTGGTGACCTGGCTGAAGTTCTGCCGGAAGTAATGGTGCATGCCGCGATAGGTGTCGCTCAGCACCGCGAGCGGTGCGTCGTCACCCATCGAGCCGACGGCCTCCTTGCCGTCCTCGACCATGGGATGGAGGATCGCTTCGAGATCCTCGATCGACCAGCCGGCCGCGAACTGGCGGCGGCGCAACTCGTCGGCGGGGAAATGCTCGGTGGCCGGCGTGTCCTGGCGGATCAGCGAATCGAGCTCGACCGTGCGCTCTGTCCAGCTCGCATAGTCGTGCGTCGCGGCCAGCATGTCCTTCAGCTCGCGGTCCTTGTAGACCCTGGGCTGATCCATATCGACGGCCAGCATCTCGCCCGGGCCGAGGCGGCCCTTCTCGACGATCTTGGCCTCGTCCTGCGGGACCATGCCGGCCTCTGAGCCAGCGATCAGCAGGTTCTCGGACGTCATGACATAGCGCATCGGGCGCAGGCCGTTGCGGTCGAGCCCGACCAGCGCCCACTTGCCGGCGACTCCGGCGATGGCGGCCGGTCCGTCCCACGGCTCCATGACGCCGTTCACGTAGTTGTACATGGCGCGATGATCGGCCGGCACGTTGGGGTTCGTGGCCGAGGCCTCGGGAATCATCATCGTCTTGACCATCGGCAGGTTGCGATGGCCGCGCACCAGCAGCTCGAACACGTTGTCGAGCGCCGATGAATCCGACGCGCCGGGCTGCACGATCGGCTTCAGGTCCTCGATGAAACGGCCGAACGTCTCGTGCTCCAGCCGCGCCTCGTGGCTCTTCATCCAGTTGACGTTGCCCAGGATGGTGTTGATCTCGCCGTTGTGGGCGAGCACGCGGAAGGGCTGCGCCAGCTTCCATTGCGGGAAGGTGTTGGTCGAATAGCGCTGGTGGAAGATCGCGAAGCGCGAGGTGAAGCGCTCGTCGAGCAGGTCGGGATAGAAGGTCGACAGATGCTCGGCGAGGAACATGCCCTTGTAGACGACCGAGCGGCAGGACAGCGAGCAGACGTAGAACTCGGCGATGTTCTCGGCGAGCGCGGCCTTCTCCATGCGCCGGCGCAGGATGTAGAGCTGCTTTTCGAACTCGCGGTTGTCGAGCTTGGCATCGCCGCGGCCGATCAGGATCTGCTCGATCTCGGGCCGCGTCTCGTTGGCCTTGGCGCCGATGACCGAGATGTCGACCGGCACCTGGCGCCAGCCAAGAATGGTGTGGCCGAAGCGCAGGATCTCCGCCTCGACGATGGTGCGGCAACGCTCCTGCGCGCCGAGGTCGGTGCGCGGCAGGAACACCATGCCGACCGCGATGCGCCCGACCTGCGGGAGCTCGCCGCTCGCCTCGCGGACATATTCCTTGAAGAAGTCCTGCGGGATCTCGACGTGGATGCCCGCGCCGTCGCCGGTCTTGCCGTCGGCGTCGACGGCGCCGCGATGCCACACCGCCTTCAGCGCATCGATGCCCGCCGCCACCACGTCGCGGCGTCGCTTGCCGTCCAGCGCGACCACGAGACCGACGCCGCAGGAATCGAGTCCCTCGGCGGGGTTGTAGCCGTAGGCGGCGGTGAGCTTGTCGGTTCCGCTCTTGTAGTCGCGGACGAATTGCTCGGCATCGAAGGGAAGGACGGACATGGTCAACTCCAGCTCAGGAGATCGTTGTCATCCCGCGCACCGCGAGGGACCTTTGGGCGGCGCCCGATAAGGGTCCCTCGCTGCGCTCGGGATGACGGAAACTACGTGTCGGAGAACAGCTTGCCGGACTCGGCCCAGTTCTCTTTCTTGATGTCGGTGAGGATGATCTGCACCGCGTCGGGCGTGCAGCCGAGCGCGCGGCAGGCGCCGTCGGTCAGCTCTTTCGCCAGTGCACGGCGCTGTTCGATGGTGCGGCCCTCGAACATCTGGACGTTGATCATCGGCATTTTCTTCTTCTCCCTTGGTCAGAACGTGTGATCGATCGCGACATGACCGGGCTGCGCCTTCACGCGGGCCAGCCAGGCCGTGACGTTAGGATAGCGCGACAGGTCGAACTCGCCCTCGTCGGCGACATGCGTGTAGGCATAGAGCGCGATGTCGGCGAGGCCGTAGCGCTCGTCGACGAAGAACGTCCGCGTCGCGAGATGCTTCTCCATCACGTCGAGGGCGGCGTAACCCTTCTTCATGATGTCGGGCAGGTTGGCTTCCTGCTGCGGCGTCAGCTTGTCGAAGAAGTGCTTCCAGAAGCGCGCCACCGCGATATAGGGCTCGTGGCTGTACTGCTCGAAGAACATCCATTGCAGCGTCTGCGCCCGCGCCAGTCTGTCCTTCGGCGCGAACGCCGTGCCCTCGGCGAGATACCAGAGGATCGCGCCCGATTCGAAGAGGAACGTGCCGTCTTCCAGCTCGAGCGTCGGGATGCGGCCGTTCGGGTTCTTCGCGAGGAACGCCGGCGTGCGCGTCTCGCCCTTCAGGATGTCGCGCTCGATGCGCTCGAACGGCATGCCGAGCTGCGACATCAGCAGCCAGACCTTGTAGCCGTTCCCCGACCCGGTGAAGTCGTAAACCTTCAGCATGGCTCTCTCACTCGGCCGCGATGCGCTGGGCGGCCAGCGCCTTGGTGGTCAGGTAGGTGTGGATGCGCTCGGCGGCGTCGCGGCCATCGCGCACCGCCCACACGACCAGCGAAGCACCGCGCACGATGTCGCCGGCGGCGAACACGCCGTCGAGGCTGGTCATCATGCTCTTCCAGTCGATCTTGAGCGTGTTCCAGCCGGTGACGCCGAGATCGGGCGCGCTCATCGCGGCCGGCAGGTCTTCCGGGTCGAAGCCCAGCGCCATCAGCACGAGGTCGGCCTCGATGTTGACGTGGCTGTTGGGAATCTCCTGCGGCGTCTGGCGACCCGACGCGTCCGGCATGCCGAGATGGATGCGCACGGTACGGACGTGGCTCACCGTCTCCTTGCCGAGGAAAGCCTGCGGGGCGGCCAGCCACACGAACTCGACGCCCTCTTCCTCGGCGTGCTTCACCTCGCGCTGCGAGCCCGGCATATTGGCGCGATCGCGGCGATAGAGGCAATTCACCGACTTGGCGCCCTGGCGCACGGCGGTGCGCACGCAATCCATCGCGGTGTCGCCGCCGCCGATCACCACGACGTTCTTGCCCGCGGCGTTCAACGTGCCCGATTCGAATTCGGCGACCGTGTCGCCCAAACCCTGGCGGTTCGACGCGGTGAGATAGTCGAGCGCCGGCGCGATGCCCTTCAGGCCGACACCGGGCGCGGCGATGTCGCGCGCCTTGTAGACGCCGGTCGCGATCAGCACGGCGCTATGACGCGCGCGCAGTTCTTCCAGCGTGACGTCGCGGCCGACATCGCAGTTCATATGGAAGGTGACCTTGGAGTCGCGCAGCAGCTTCTCGCGGCGCTGCACGATCTCCTTCTCGAGCTTGAAGTTCGGGATGCCGTAGATCAGCAGGCCGCCGACCCGGTCATAGCGATCGTAGATCGCGACCTGGTAGCCCTTCCGGCGCAACTGCTCGGCCGCCGCGAGACCCGCGGGACCGGCGCCGACGATACCGATGCTCTCGGGCCGCTCGCGTCGCGGCTGGATCGGCTTCACCCAGCCGCGTTCCCACGCCGTGTCGGTGATGTACTTCTCGACCGAGCCGATCGTGACCGATTCGAAGCCCTTCTCGATGACGCAGTTGCCTTCGCACAGCCGGTCCTGCGGGCAGATGCGGCCGCAGATCTCGGGGAAGTTGTTGGTTGCCGAGGAGAGCTCGTAGGCTTCGTCGAGCCGGCCTTCGGCGGTCAGCTTCAGCCAGTCCGGGATGTTGTTATGGAGCGGGCAGTGGACTTGGCAGAAGGGCACGCCGCATTGCGAGCAGCGCGCGGCCTGCTCGGCCGCCTTGTCCTTGGCGAAGCTCTGGTAGATCTCGTCGAAGTCGCGACGACGCTCCGAGGCCGGCCGCTTGTCGGGCATGGCTTGCGGCGTTCCGACGAACTTCAGCATCCTCTCGGCCATCCCCGGCCTCCTCGGATAATTGTGTGAAATTTTATTACGCAAGAAGCGCGCCGATCGCGCCTTTACTGCTTTGTTGGACGCCTTAGACCATGCGCCGAGACGATAGTCAACAGTACTGACCTATTTTTGGTCTGTGCAGCGACCACAAACGACTCGTCTCGCAAGGAGATTCAAGGGAAGTCTATTTTGATACCGTTTTAGGACTAACGGCTTTGGGCAAGCATAGGCGCGATCTGTGACGCCTTTATTGGGCGTAGTTAAGCGGGGGCGTGGAGGTTGTAGCGGCCGCCGAGCCGGTAGCGGTCGAGGTACATCGGCAGGATGGCCTCGGCGGCGGTCGGCTCGATGCCGAGAGCGGCCAGGCCCGGGGCGCCGGGGCGGGCGACGTTGTCGGTCACCAGCAGATCGACCTGGTCGTGGGTCAGCGGCGGCACCGGCAGGAATTCCGAGAAGAAGCCCGCGATCCGCATCAGGCCAGCGGGAACGCCGATGATCCGCTTCTGGCGGTCGATCTCGCGCAGCACCAAGCCCGCGATCTCGCGATAGGTGTAGACGCGGGGTCCGCCCAGCTCGAACACGGTCTTGGCCGTGTCGGGCCGCGCCAGCACGGCCACCACGGCCGAACCGACATCGCCCACGAACACCGGCTGGACCTTGGCCGAACCGTCGCCCACCACCGGCAGGAACGGCGCCTTGGCCGCGATCTGGCCCATGCGATTGAACATCGCGTCCTCGGGCCCGAAGACCACGCTCGGCCGCAGGATCGTGGCGTCGGCGAAGCCGGACACGATCGCGTCCTCGGCATCGACCTTGGAGCGGATGTACTTGTTGGTCGAATTGCGCTGGTCCGCGCCGATGCCCGACATATGGATCAGGCGTTGCACGCCGGCGGCCTTGGCGGCCTCGGCAATCAGCCGCGAGCCGTCGACATGGACGGTCTTGTAGCTCTGCCGGCCGCGCTGGAAGGCGATGCCCGAGGCATTCACCACCGCCTGGCTGCCGGCGATCGCGGCCTTCACCGAGGCGGCGTTGCGCAGGTTGGTCCGCATCAGCGTGATCTGGCCAACATCGCCGGCCGTCTTGGTCCGTTCAGCCAGCTCGATGCGGCGGCAGGCGATGCGCACCTGGTAGCCGTCCTGCGCCAGCGCCCGAACGATGGCGCGGCCGACGAAGCCGCTACCGCCAAAAACCGTGACCTGCTTGATGCTCATGGTAGCTGCCTATAGCCCAAACCCATGAAGGTTCAAGGGCGAAGCGCGCCCGCGATGTCGCGCGCGTGTCCGGCGCGGTTGACATCTGAGCGGCACGGCCCTAACTCAGCGCCCGCACTAGACCGCATGCCGTGCCCAGGTGGCGGAATTGGTAGACGCACTAGTTTCAGGTACTAGCGCCGCGAGGCGTGGAAGTTCGAGTCTTCTCCTGGGCACCATGCGGCTGGTTTCTCTTTGAAACCAAATAGCCAAGCCGCATCAAGAGCTTGCGCTGACCGGCACATATTCGAAGAGCGCCCGGCTATGTCGCGCCGATTGGTGCGGTACACCGATCCGTAAAGCAATCGCGCGTCCGTTAAGCGTACTCCATCTGACATGCGGAAGTGCGCAGCGGCGCCAAAGAGGCTTCTGTGGCGAGGGCTGTGTCTGCTCGCAGTGACTTGGTTCCAGAAGCGATCGGCGGTCCAGCCGTTACGGATCATCATTGAGGGCGTGGGCTGGTGGGTGGCTCTGCTTACGCAGTCGGTGAGTAGCTGATATCGAACTGAGGGTATCGCTCTTGGAGTAGCTTCATCGCCTTGTGCCACCCCGCTCCACCCCACTGACTGGAGAACGCATACGTTCTCCCGTTCACGCGGAGAAGCTGGTCATCGTCACATGACCAACGGCGATGATCAAAATGAGGTCCGCCAGAAGACGCCTGTTCGGTGGCCAGCTCTCTGAATCGTGTGGCATCGACTATACCGTCGACGGCGTACCAAACTCGGTTTGGACGCCAATTGAATAATGCGGTCACCTCGTCTGGGCTAATTCCCTTTTCGCAAACGCGCTTGCAAAGAAAGTGAATGGCGTTGCGCTTCCACATGGAGGCGCTGCGCTCGCCGCCAATTTGAACATCGAATCTCGTAAAGTCAGCGTTACTGGTTCGGGCTTCTCTCTCCTTTTGAACCTTCTCCCGAACTTGGATTTGATATTCCTCAATTTCAGGCAGCGGAATTATCTGCTGCACATCCACCAAAATCTGATCGCTCAAACGATAAGGCTTCAAGCGAACGCATCGAATATTAATGTTGTGGTCGAGAAGCCATAAGACCGACGATGTAAGTTCTTTGGAAAATTCGGCAGATGCCAGAACAATCCGGACATCCTGCGCGAACTTGTCATCGTCTGCTTCGTCCCATTCGAGAAAATCGAGCAACATCCGACGAGCATCCTGCTCGTCCCTCCCAAGTCGGGCCAAGTGCCTGCTGTACACGTCCACTGATTGATCGAATGTCAAAGTGGAAACCATGGACGCATAGCGAATAGCTTGTAGATCCATGTGGCCGCCATCTTCAGTGCGCTTCAGTTCAATGACTACAATGTTGGCCTCTTCATCGATTCCGAGGAGATCTATGCGTCTACGCGATTCTTCCCACTCCCCAAATTCTTCCGAAATAATAAGGGTGTTTGGAGAAATGACCTCGATGTGCTCCCGAAGAAGGCGTTGAAGGTCGGCACGTTCGCGGAGCCCTTCGTTGCTGAAGGTGGTTTCCTCAACGCGCTCGATAGCATTCTTGCCGAACCGATATATTGGCATTGCCCCAACCTCACCGCGAGTTTACTCGACTGTTGTACAGCTCAAGACGACGAGCCGATTTCTCGCCCTCTGTCATAAGATGGCCTTTGCGATATTCCCCACCTTTGGGCTCTCTCTAGGCGGCCTCTCCTGGTCAGACTGAATGCGCGTTGCGCATAGGCAAGAGTAGTCCTGCCGTACACACGCTCTTGAGCCGCATTAAAAACTGACTCGTTGACAAGGCGAGCGAGCCTCATTGTCGGCGTTGCCGCCATTTTGTCGGCTAACGCTGGGTCTTTCGCCGCAATGAACACTACATGCGGAGACAGCGTCATCATCATGGTGAAGGCGGGATGGGGTGGGTTATGCCGATACCAGAGCGGACGGTCGCAAGTGAGAAGCTCCTTGTGACGCGAGCGGACCCTGTGCACGGTCCAATCCATATCCATGTAGAGTTGAACGAGTTCCGGCCGCGTCATGTGCTTGATAAGCATCCGGAGGTGAAAGTTGGCGATCTGGTCGGGGAAGTGCTTCTCTGTCCAATCTAGAAGCGTGAATTCGGGTTTGTAGCCCAAGGCCTTTTCGACCTCCTCCGGCGCCGTGTCGCGAAGGTTGGCGCGGACGGCGGCCGACAAGATCTGCTTGAAATGAGTGATCTTTTCGGGTGTTCGCGCTGTTGCGGCGGCCAGGAAGATGGCCCAATCAGTCCGCTCCTCAGCCGTAAGCGAAAAGTGCTCCAAGTTCACAAAGCGGGAGTGAATGATGGCGGCTTTCGCATCGAGCAGTTTGAAGAAATGAGTCTCTACTCTGTGTCTATTCTCGAGTGAAACATGCTCTTGGGCGTAGAGGTTTGGTTCATAGCCGGTGCCCTTGGTAGACGGGACATGCCCGAATACCACTCGGTCTTGGATCAGCCGATAGTTTGGTACTCGCCCGTCAGGATCGGCCCACTGCTTCAAATAAAATTGCGGAATGTAGTGATGATCCATGCCGGCCGATGACGATGAGAAAGCTCACGGATATCGTACTACGCTAATTATGGGAGAACTAAAATGCTGCCACTCAACCAGGAAGAACTTGACCGGAAATGGAAGTGCTTCGAGGAAGAGCTGAGCCAGCGCGCGGGAGGTGTGAAACGGATGCGGCTGAATGGGGCGGCAGATGGGGAAATGCCCTTTTGGGTATGCAAGGTCGGCGATGGACCTTGGGAAGTCGACAGGTGAGGCCCTCCTGCCAGATGGACTGCGCCACTGGACTGGCGTACAAGCTCCCGGCGTATCCGCATCTTATCGTGGAATATCAGTAGTTTAGACCTTTCTTGCCGCCGTTAGTCCTAGGCGCATGCAGGTCAGTCGGAGCATCCAGTAATGGCGATCAGCCTTCACCGCGGTGATCTTCCCGCGGACGTTTCGTTCGGCCCGATCGTGGCCATCGATACCGAGACCATGGGTCTCAACCCCCATCGCGACCGGCTCTGCCTGGTCCAACTCTCCGGCGGCGACGGTAATGCCCATCTGGTGCAGATCCCGCGCGGGGCGCCCAAGGGCGCCGCCAAGGCGCCGCGGCTGGCGGCCCTGATCGCCGACCCGAATGTGCTGAAACTCTTCCATTTCGGCCGTTTCGATATCGCCGTGCTCGAGCATTCGCTGGGCGTGCGCTGCGAGCCGGTCTACTGCACCAAGATCGCCGCCAAGCTGGTGCGCACCTTCACCGACCGGTTCGGCCTGAAGGAACTCTGCCGCGAGCTTTTAGGCATCGACCTCTCCAAGCAGCAGCAGACCTCCGACTGGGGCGCCGAGACCCTGACCGAGGAGCAGCTTGCCTACGCCGCTTCCGACGTGCTGCATTTGCATGCGCTGAAAACCAGGCTGGATGCGCTCCTGGAGCGCGAAGGCCGCCGCGAGCTGGCCGACGCCGCCTTCAAGTTCCTGCCCACCCGCGCGCGTCTGGACGTCGCCGGCTGGCCTGAGACGGATATTTTCGCCCACTAAAAAATCGGCCGTGCTGACGTTGGCACGGTTCTTGCATTAGACTGCCCAACGGGGAGGTCCAACGACCTTCGGGGTGGGGTGCAATGCGTATCGGTCCGAGTCTCATTCTCGCGTCACGCCAGACCTTGGCGATGACGCCTCAGCTCCAGCAGGCCATCAAGCTCCTGCAATTTTCGCACCTGGAGCTGGCTGCTTTCATTCAACAGGAACTGGAAAAGAACCCGCTGCTGTCCGAGGGCAGCCCGGACGAGGGCCCGGTCGCCGAATACGAGGCGCCGGTCCTGGAGACGCCGCGCGACACCGCCGACGCCCTGGCCGAGGCGGCTCCCGCCCTGTCCGAAGCGGATGACCGCTGGACCCGCGAACATGCCGACCGCGGCGGCGATGCCGCCGCCAGCCGCGTCGGCCAGCGCGAGGATGCGCCCGACGCCCTCGATTTCGTGGCCGAGCGCCCGCAGTCGATGGCCGTCCATGTGCTCGAGCAGCTCGAGATCATGTTCGAGGACCCGGCCGAGCGCCGCATCGCGCTCAAGATCGCCGAGGGCCTCGACGAGGCCGGCTACTGCCGCCTCGACCCGGCCGCCGTGGCCGAAGCCGTCGCGACCGACATCGCGCTGGTCGAAAAGATCTGGGCGCGGCTGCGCCAGATGGAGCCGGCCGGCATGTTCGCGCGCACCGTCGCGGAATGCCTCGGCGCCCAGCTCGCCGAACGCAATCGCCTCGATCCGGCGATGAAGGCGCTGCTCGACAATCTCGATCTCGTCGCCGCCGGCGAACTCGGCCAGCTTCGCCGCCGCTGCGGCGTCGACGACGAGGATCTGCGCGACATGCTATCGGAGCTGCGCACGCTCGATCCGCGCCCCGGCCAGGCCTTCGACTTCGAGCCGATCCAGCCGGTGCAGCCCGATCTCTACCTGACGCCGGCCAAGGATCCCGAGACCGGCGAGGATGGCTGGCACATCGAGCTCAACACCGATGCGCTGCCCAAGGTGCTGGTCGATCGCAACTACCACGCGACCCTGATGAAGGGCGCGCGCGCCAAGCCCGATCGCGACTTCGTCGCCGAGCGTTTCCAGTCGGCCAACTGGCTGGTGAAGACGCTGGAGCAGCGCGCCACCACCATCCTCAAGGTCGCGCGTGAGATCGTGCGCCAGCAGGACGGCTTCTTCCGCCACGGCGTCAGCGCGCTGAAGCCGCTGGTGCTGCGCGACATCGCCATCGCCACCGAGCTGCACGAGAGCACGGTGAGCCGCGTCACCTCGAACAAGTACATCAACACGCCGCGCGGCATCTTCGAGCTGAAGTACTTCTTCACCTCGGCCCTGCCGGCGCGCACGCCGGGCGTCGTCGTCTCCTCGGAGTCGGTGCGCTCGCGCATCCGTCTGCTGGTCGGCGGCGAGAACGCGCACCAGCCGCTCAGCGACGATCGCATCGTCGACCTGCTGAAGGGCGAGGGCGTCGAGATCGCGCGCCGCACGGTCGCCAAGTATCGCGAAGCCATGCGCATTCCCTCGTCGGCCGAACGCCGTCGCCTGGGACGCCTCGGCATGAACCGTCCGATGCCGGGCGGCCTGTCGAACGCCGCCGTCGCCGCCCAGGCGATGACCGGTCCGGCCGACTGAATGGCGCCGCCGGGACCGTCGGCGTGCTCTGGAACCACGGCTTGACCCGACCGGGGGAGGCGCTTATAGGGGCGCACTCCTCGCAGAGCGGATTTAGTCCGCGCTTGCTAACCCATTGGTGACATTGTGGAAATCGCCGATTTGCTGACCGGTCCGGATGCCGTTCTGGCCAGCGCCAAGGCGACCGGAAAGAAGGCGTTGCTGGCGGAATTGGCCAGCCGGGCCTCCGGTCTCTTCCAGATCGACGAGCGCAAGCTGTTCGACCGACTGCTCGAGCGCGAGCGGCTGGGTTCGACGGGTATCGGCGGCGGAATCGCGATCCCGCACGGCCGGCTGACCACGATGGCGAAGCCGATGGGCGTGTTCGCGCGGATGGCCCATCCCGTCGACTTCGACGCGATCGACGAGCGCCCCGTGGACATCGTGTTCCTGCTGGTGACGCCCGAGGGTGCGGGCGCCGATCACCTCAAGGCGCTGGCGCGGGTGTCGCGCCTGCTGCGCGACCGCAGCCTCGTCGAGAAGCTGCGGGCGACCGAGAATGCCGAGGCGCTCTACGCGCTGCTCGTCGAGACGGTCCAGGCGCAAAGCGCCGCCTGAACCGCCGTCTCAGGCTCCTTTAGCCAGATCCTCAGTGCACCAGCGCGGGCTCGAGCTCGTGCTGGCGGATCAGCGCCACCGCGATCTCGATCGACGGCGCCGAGGCCATCGGCTTGCCGTCGGCCGAGAAGATGCCGACTGCGTGGGCGCCGTCGGGCATGCTCACCGGCCTGACATAGGCGATCTGCTCGGAGCCGAGGCTGAGAAAGGCCTCATCGGCGAGGGGGGTAAAGGCTACTGCATTGCTTTCCATGGCTACCTCCTTGGCAGCGTCAACGCGCTCCGCCTCAACGGCTGCGACGCGCGGTGATATCGATCGTGTGGTCGGCGCCGGCGGGGCTGCCCGCGTCGATGCGGATGGTTCGGATGCGCGGCTCGAGCACCGGTCGCACCAGGTCGATCGACAACAGGCCGTTGTCGAGACGGGCGCCCGTCACCTCGATGCCGTCGGCGAGCATGAAGGCCCGCTGAAACTGGCGCGCGGCGATGCCGCGATGGAGATAGACCCGGTCGGCGTCGTCGGCCTGCTTGCCGCGCACCGTGAGCTGGTTCTCGACCAGTTCGATCACCAGGCCGTCGCTCGTGAAACCGGCGACCGCGAGCGTGATGCGCAGGCCGTGCTCGCCGATCCGCTCGATATTGTAGGGAGGGTAGCCCTCGGCGTTCTTGGCCAGCCGGTCGAGCGTCCGCTCGAGCTGGTCGAAGCCCAGTAACAAGGGCGAATTGAACATCGACACACGACTCATAGAACCCCCCTCCGTGGAGCGAGTGGCCGGGAACCCCGTACGGGCCTTCCCTTGTGATGAATCTGGGGTGCGGACGGCCGGGTTCAAGGCCCGGCTCTCCAGCCCATCGCCACGGGGCTCGGGCTGGGGTAAAATGTCCACAAACCCCTCCACTGCCCGGCTACTCGAGCCTCCCGGGCCAAAGAACAGAAACGATGACGCTGGTCGCCTCTGACACAAGACGGCCCGGGGAGCCTTTGGTTTCCGGAGCCCGGCCGATCCGTTCGGTTCCCGTGCGCCCCTCGGCGGCGGCCAAGAAGGAACGGCGCGCCTTCGGCCGCTGGTTCCTCGGCTCCTCCCTCTATTCGCTCACCCTGGGTTACGGCACCCCGCGCAGCTTCTTCGCCGTGGCGGCCGATGCCTGGCCGGGCGATGCCGTGCTGGGCCAGCGGCTCCTGCTGGCCGGTGAGTTCGCGGCCGCCGGCAGCGTCGGCACCGTGCTTCCGGATTCCGACGATCCGCCGTGGCAGCGCGCCGGCGCGGCGCCGCTGTGGCTCGATGCGCTGAACGGCTTCGCCTGGCTGCGCGACCTGCGCGACAACGGCGATCCGCACGGCGCCCTGCTCGCGGCGAAGCTGGTCGACGACTGGACCAATCGCGAATGGCGCTGGTCGCCGATCACCTGGAAGCGCGATGTTCTGGCATCGCGCATCGTCTCGTGGATCCGCCATTACGAGTGGATGGCGTCGGCCGCCGATTCCGGTTTCGCGGCCCGCTTCGTCTTCTCGCTCGGTCGCCAGCGCATGCATCTGCGCCGCGTCGCGCGCCGCGGCATGGTCGGGCACGAGGCGGTCGCCGTTTACAAGGCGCTGGTCTTCGCCGACCTGGCGTTCATCCGCGACGGCAAGCATTTCGAGAAGAGCCTCGATCAGTCGCTCGGGCGGCTCGCCAAATTCCTGAAGCGCTATGTGCTGCATGACGGCATCGTGTCGGAGCGCGCGCCGCATCTTCAGCTCGCCGTGTTGCGTCACCTGATCGACGTGCGTGCAGCCCTTGCCTCGGCCGAGCGTCGCGCGCCCGCCGAGCTGGTCGCCGCGATCGATCGCATGGCGCCGATGCTGCGCTTCTTCCGCCACGGCGATGGCGGGCTCTCCCTGTTCAACGGCACCTGGGAGGGCGACCGCCGCCTGATCGACCTCGTGCTGGCGCGCTCCGGTTCGGGCGAGGTCGCGCCGACGATGGCGCTGGCCAGCGGCTTCCAGCGCCTGTCCGCCGGCACGTCGCTGGTGATCGCCGATGCCGGCAGCCCGCCGGGCCGCGGCATGGACGGCATCGCCCATGCTGGCACGCTCAGCTTCGAGATGAGCGCCGCGCACGAGCGGCTGGTCGTGAACTGCGGCACCTATCCCGGTGCGCCGCGCGACTGGCAGCATTTCATGCGCTACACGGCCGCGCATTCGACGGCCGTGGTCGACGACGTGAACTCGACCGAGATCACCAACCACGGTTCGCTCGAGTATCGCGCGGGCAACGTGCTGATCGATCGCGCCGACGATGCCGGCGCGCAGTGGCTCGACATGTGCCACGACGGCTATCGCTCGCTCTACGGCATCATCCATCGCCGCCGCCTGTGGCTGTCGCCCGATGGCGGCGACCTGCGCGGCGAGGATTCGTTCCTGGGCTACGAGGGACGGCCGGTCACCTCGCCGGACCAGCGCTACATCGTGCGCTTCCATCTCCATCCGACGGTGAAGGCGACGCTGGCGCAGAGCGGCCAGGCCGTGCTGATGCGCCTGCCGAGCGGCCGCGGCTGGCGGCTGCGCGCCACCGGCGCGGGCATCGGCCTCGCCGAGAGCATCTATCTCGGTGAAGAGGGCAGGGTGCGCCGCACCGAGCAGATCGTGCTGGTGGGCCAGGTCCCGGCCGAGGGCACCACGGTGAAGTGGGCCCTCACGCGCATGGAAGGCTAGTTACGGTCCGGGCGCGACGCCGATATCGAGAAGGCCGAGCTTCCCGAGACCGGCGGCCACGGCCTCGACGTTCTGCTGATCCGGCGCGATCTTGCCGTCAGGTGAGAATTTGTATTTCCCCAGCGCCGTCTGGTTCGCGAAGACCTGCCGGTATTTCAGGTTGAGCAGCAGCGAGCTGATCTGCTGCGGCGACAGTGTCTTGCCGCGATTTTCCTTCACCGCGGCATCGACCATGGCATTCCAGCCGTTGATGAAGGCTTTGGCGTCGCGTTCGGTCGCGGCTTTGACGAAAGCCTGCGGGTTGGAGCCGAACGCAACGGGCGGCGCATCCACGTAGAAGATCAGGCTGCCGAGGGCGAACACCAGATTGTCCGGCAGGATGTCGTCGGGGCGCACGACGTCGTGGAGACGCTGCTTGCGCTGCTGGGTCACGAAGTCCGGCGCGAACAGAAGCTTTCCCCGAGATGCCGTGGCGGCGAACGGCCCCGGCCGCTGGGAGGAGAGTTCGAGCGCGGTCAGGCGTCCACTGTTCGCGGCGGCATTGAATTGCCCCATCAATTGCGGCGAGGCATTCAAGGCCTGGTCGATCAGCCTGCCCTGATCGGGTGCCTGACGAGACAGGCCGTCGAGGATCGCCCGGAGTCGCGCGCCGATCGTCGTATCGGCCTTCGCGGCGAACGGCTGGACCGTCATTGCCGCGCAGGCCAGCATCAGGCCCGCCAGATGCCGACGGCTAACCATCGTGATCCCCTCTCAGGTTGGCGACGACTACGGCTTCAGGAAGCCGACCGTCTTGTAGACCTCGTCGAGGATCGGCGCGGCGACGGCGCGGGCGCGCTGGGCACCGCTGCGCAGGACGCTGTCGACATGGCCGGGGTCCTTCATCAGCCGCTGCATCTCCGCGCCGATCGGGCCGAGCTTGGCGACCGCGAGCTCGGTCAGCGCCGTCTTGAACTCGGAGAACTGTTTGCCGGCGAACTGGGCGACGACGGCGTCCTTCTCCTGATCGGCGAGGGCGGCGTAGATGCCCAGCAGGTTGTCGGCGTCGGGGCGCTTCTCGGCGTCCTCCAACGTGTCGGGCATCGGCAGCGGATCGGTCTTGGCGCGACGGATCTTCTGGGCGATCGCGTCGGCATCGTCGGTGAGGTTGATGCGCGAGTAATCCGACGGATCGGACTTGCTCATCTTCTTGGTGCCGTCGCGCAGGCTCATCACGCGCGTCGCCGCGCCAAAAATCAGCGGCTCGGTGATCGGGAAGAAGTCGGGCTGGGCGAAGTCGTTGTTGAACTTGATCGCGATGTCGCGCGTCAGCTCGAGATGCTGCTTCTGGTCCTCGCCGACCGGCACGTGCGTGGCCTTGTAGATCAGGATGTCGGCGGCCATCAGCGCCGGATAGGCGAACAGGCCCAGCGACACGTTCTCGCGGTCCTTGCCGGCCTTCTCCTTGAACTGCGTCATGCGGCTCATCCAGCCCATGCGCGCCACGCAATTGAAGATCCAGGCGAGCTGCGCGTGCTCGGGCACCATCGACTGGTTGAAGACGATCTGCTTGGCGCCGTCGACGCCGGCGGCGAGGAAGGCCGAGGCGATCTCGCGCGTCTGGGCGGCGAGCTGCGCGGGATCCTGCCACACGGTGATCGCGTGCTGGTCGACCACGCAGTAGAGGCATTCGTAATCGTTCTGCAGGCGCGCGAAGTTGCGGATCGCGCCGAGATAGTTGCCGAGATGGAGGTTGCCCGTCGGCTGCACGCCGGAAAGGATGCGGCCCTTGAGGCCGCGCGCTTCGTAGGCGGCGAGGTGCGGGTTGGGCGCGCCGGTGGCGGCCGCGGTCGTGGTGTCGGTCATTGGATGTGGACTCCGGTTCAGGTCGATGGCGCGGGGTTTGGACCTCCGCGCACCCCGCCGGTGGAAGGTCAGGGGCGCGCGGGTATCGCGCAGTCGGGGGGCGTAATCAAGGCATTCAGCGCGGCCGGAAGCAGCCGAAAAAGCCTTCCCGGCAATCGACCTGATACTCGAGCTCACCCAGGCGGGCTTTCGAAATGGCCGCGTAACATTGCGCCCGGATCAGCCGCACGATGCTGCCGCCTTCGTTCGCCAGGGCCATGTAGTCGCAATAGCTCGATCGATAGTCGAGCCAGGCCTTCTGCGACCGGGCGAGCGTTTCGGCGGCGGGTGCTGCGCCCAGTCTCTTCATGAGCAGCTCATAGGCCTGCGCGACCCTGGCATTGGTCGTTTCCGCGTCACGCGTGTGACACTCGACCATCGCTGCGTAGTCCGTCACCTGATGGCAATCGGGGGCGGGCGGATCGGCTGCCAGGGAAGCGGTCGCCAGCACGCCGGAGATCAAGGCGGCGAGAGCGCCGGAAGCCATCTTGCGGTTGTTCATGGTGTCCTCGGTTACCCATCGCAGGTTGACGGCGTCGCTCGCGACTGATCGGATCGAATTGCACGCATCTTGCAAGATAGCAGGAGCGTCAGGGAAATCGGCTTCGACACTCTGATTGGAGGCATCCAATGGACGAGCGTGGCTTGCGTGGTCTCATCGACAAGGTGAAGGCGGGCGGGCTGTCCCGTCGTGGCTTCGTGAAACGGATGGCGGCGGTCGGGCTCACCGCACCGATGGCGACCCAGCTTCTCGCCTTCTCGGGCGTGGCGATGGCGCAATCGAACGCGCCCTACAAACCGACCAAGCGCGGCGGCGGCGGCCTGTTGAAGGTGATGTGGTGGCAGGGGCCGACGCTCCTCAATCCGCATTTCGCCGTCGGCACCAAGGACCAGGACGCGTCGCGCCTGTTCTACGAGCCGCTCGGCGCCTGGGACCGCGATGGCAATCTCCAGCCCAAGCTCGCCGCGTCGATCCCCACGCGCGAGGACGGCATCGCCGCCGACGGCAAGTCGGTGACCTGGAAGCTGAAGCGCGGCGTCAAATGGCATGACGGCAAGCCCTTCACGGCCGACGACGTCGTCTTCACCTGGGCCTATGCCAGCGATCCCGCGACCTCGGCGGTCAGCAGCGGCTCCTACAAGGACGTTGTGGTCGAGAAGATCGACGACTACACCGTCGTCGTTAAGTTCAAGCAGCCCACGCCGTTCTGGGCCGACGCCTTCGTCGGCTGGGCGGGCGGCATCATTCCCAAGCACCTGTTCGCCGATTACATCGGCGCCAAGTCGCGCGAGGCGCCGGCCAACCTGAAGCCGATCGGCACCGGCCCCTACAAGTACAAGGACTTCAAGCCGGGCGACCTGGTCGCGGGCGAAATCAACCTCGACTATCACGTGCCCAACCGGCCGTACTTCGACGCGATCGAGATGAAGGGCGGTGGCGATGCCGTGTCGGCGGCGCGCGCCGTGCTGCAGACCGGCGAATTCCACTTCGCCTGGAACCTGCAGGTCGAGGACGAGATCCTCGTGCGCATGGAGAAGGGCGGCAAGGGCCGCGTCGTCATCTCGCCCGGCGGTGGCATCGAGCACCTGCAGGTGAACAACACCGACCCCAATGTCGAGATCGACGGCGAGCGGTCGAGCCTCAAGGTCAAGCACCCGACGCTCACCGATCCGGCGGTGCGGCAGGCGCTGGCGCTGCTGATCGACCGCGATTCGATCGAGAAGCACATCTATGGCCGCATCGGCCTCGCGACGGCGAACTACATCAACAATCCCGAGAAGTTCCGCTCGAAGACGACGAAGTACGAGTTCAACATCGACAAGGCCAACGCCCTGCTCGACAAGGCGGGCTATGCGCGCGGTCCCGACGGCATCCGCGCCAAGGACGGCAAGAAGCTGAAATGGGTCTACCAGACCTCGATCAATCAGCCGCGCCAGAAGACGCAGCAGATCATCAAGCAGGCGCTGCAGAAGGCCGGCATCGACGTCGACCTGAAGTCGGTCACGGCGTCGGTGTTCTTCTCGTCGGACGTCGCCAATCCCGACACCTATCCGCACTTCTATGCCGACCTGCAGATGTACAACAACGGCATGAATGCCCCCGACCCGGAGGTGTTCCTGCGCCAGTTCTGTTCGTTCGAGGCCGCGCAGAAAGAGAACAAGTGGCAGGGCCGCAACATCACGCGCTGGCAGAGCCCGGAATACGACGAGACCTACAAGGCAGCGCAGACCGAACTCGACCCCATCAAGCGGGCTGCGCTGTTGATCAAGTGCAACGAGCTGGTGGTGAACAACCAGGTCGTCATCCCGTTGGTCGCGCGACCCGGCGCCGTCGCGCTGATCCACAACCTCGTCGCCAACATCAGCGGCTGGGACAACAACACCTGGGACCTCGCGAACTGGTATCGCGACGGGTAACGGTCAGACGAGACGATCGAACAAGACCAGGCCACGTGGATCGCGGGCGCGGAACAGCTGGGCCGGCCGATTGCTGCCGCGCCGCTGCTCGCCGGTGATCGGCTCCAAGAAGTCCATGGCCGCGATCTTCTTGCGGAAGGCGGACTTGTCGAGCGGCTTGCCCAGCAAGATCTCGTAGACCTCCTGGAGCTCCGAAAGCGTGAAGGCTTCCGGCAGCAGGTGCACCGGCACGCTTGAATATTCGACCTTGCGTCGCACGCGCTCGATCGCGGCCGCCAATATGTTGGCATGGTCGAATGGCAGGTCGGCCTCGACGCCGCTTTCACGCACCGGGAACCAGCGGCCAATGTCGGGAGGGTCGATGGCATCGCCGCCGATCAGAGCGAAGTAGGCGACGGTCAGTGACCATCCGCGCGGGTCGCGATCTGGTCCGCCGAATGTCTGCAACTGCTCGAGATAGGGAGACCGCGCGCCGGCTTTGGCCGAAAGGACGCGCCGTGCCGCATCCTCGAGCGAGCCGTCCTCGTTGCTTCGAATGAAGCCGCCGGGCAGCGCCCAGGCTCCCTTCGCCGGTTCCTCGCTCCTTTGCGACAGCAGGACGCTCAATGCCTGCCCGGCCAGCCGCAGGATCACGACGTCCACGGTAGCGATCGGGGTCGTCCAGCCTGCCGTTTTTCCGCTCTCGTCCCTGCTCGCCATCGCTTCCTCCCACGCTCGCTATTTGCGCGAGATTTCAGTTATTGACAATGGGAATATAAGTTAGTAGATAATAGACACTAACTAGGAGGAACCGATGTTCGGAATGCGTTTCATCAAGAGCGAGCCCACCCAGCACATCCTGTATTTCCGTAACGGACGGCTGCGCCGTGAGGGCACGGGACAGTCGTTCTTCTATTTCGCCCCGACGGCCGGCATCGCGCTGGTCCCGACCGCCAGTGTCGACGAGCCGTTCATCGTCCAGGAGACCACGGCGGATTTCCAGGAAGTGACCGTCCAGGGCCAGGTCTCGTACCGGGTCAACGACCCGCACCGGCTGGCGAAGATGATGAACTTCACGCTCGATGCCAAAGGCAAGTACGTGTCGGAAGATCCCGGCAAGCTCGGCCAGCGGGTCATGCATCAGGTCCAGGTGTTGATGCGCTCGGAGGTCCAGTCTCTCGATCTGCGCGCGGTGCTCGCGGCCGGCGACAGGCTCGGCCTCAACGTGGGCGAAGCCCTGAAGGCCAACCCGGTCATCGTTGCACTCGGTGTCGAGGTACTGGGCCTGTCGGTGCTTGCCGTACGCCCCAAGCCCGAAACGGCGAGGGCTCTCGAAGCGGAAGCCCGCGAGGCGCTGCTGCGACAAGCCGACGAGGCGACCTACAGCCGCCGGAACGCCGCCGTCGAGCACGAGCGGGCGATCAAGGAGAACGAACTCAATACCGAGATCGCCGTCGAGGGAAAGCGCCAGCAGGTTCGCGAAGCGCAGATGGACGTCGAGCGCGCGGTCAAGGCCAAGGAGCAGGAGATCGCTCGCGCCGGCATGGAAGGCAAGATCGAGATCGAGGAGCGCAATCGCCAGCTGATCTCGCTCGTTACCGAGAACGCGCGCGAAGAGGCCGACGCCAGAGCCTACGGCATCGCCGCGGCGATGAAAGCTTTCGCCGATGCCAACCCGACGGTCGTCCAGGCCCTGGCCACCGCCGGCATGCAACCCGACCAGATCGTGGCGACGGCGTTCCGCTCTCTCGCCGAAAACGCCCAGCGGATCGGCGAGCTGAACATCCAGCCCGACCTGCTCCGCGACCTGATGAAGAGCCGGTAGGCGGGTCATGGCCCAGATCACCGAAAGACGCCTCGTGGTGGTCGTCCGGCCCTCCCGGCTGGATGAGCTGGTGGGCAGGTTCAACACGATCGGCCAGGCGCGCTTCTATGTCGAAAGCCTCGGTGCGGACTTCTCGGACTATGTCGCCGAGCACGACCGTTATCGTGAAGCGCTGCATGAAACCGAGGACGCGCTGCGGGAGATCGGGCGCATTCATCGCCTGCAGCGCAAGCATCTGCCCAGCTACGTGTTCGGTCCGACGGACGTCGTGGTGGCGCTCGGTCAGGACGGCCTGGTCGCCAACGCCCTGAAGTATCTCGATACGCAGGCCGTCGTCGGGGTGAATCCCGATCCGGCACGTTGGGACGGCGTGCTGCTGCCGTTCACGCCCCGGGACGTGGGCGCTGCCCTGCGCGACCATCTCGCCGGCCGCCGGCGGACGGAAGAGATCGCAATGGCGCGGGCGACGCTCAACGACGGCCAGGAGCTGTTCGCCGTCAACGACCTGTTCATCGGACCGCGCAGCCACGTCTCGGCGCGCTACGTGCTGGCGCTCGGCGACCGCGAGGAACGCCAGTCCTCGAGCGGGGTGATCGTCTCGACCGGCCTCGGGTCGACGGGCTGGATGCGAAGCATCTATGCGGGATGGGCCGGCATGAACGCCGCGTTGAGCGGAACCGTGACCTCTCTCGACAGTCGTTTCGCCTGGAATGCGAGGGAACTCCGCTTCTGTGTCCGCGAGCCGTTCCCCAGTCGCAGCTCGCAGGCCGATCTGGTGTTCGGCCGCGTGACGGGAGGGGAGACGCTGCGGATCACATCGCTCATGCCCGAGAACGGCACGATCTTCAGCGATGGCATCGAAGAAGACCGCCTTGCCTTCAACAGCGGGGCCATAGCAACGATCGGCGTTGCATCGCGGCGCGGCCAGATCGTCGTCTAGAGCGCCGGCCTGGTCAGGCCGGGCCTGCTGCCTCGCGATCCTGGTCGGGATGGTGGAACAGCAGGACCACCAGCACCGACGACAGCGCGAGTGCCGTCATCAGCAGGAAGCCGTCGGCGAAGTCGCCGCGCAGGTTCAGCACCCAGCCGGTGACGGCGGGCGCCAGGAAGCCCGCGATGGCGAAGGCGAAATCCATGATGCCGAGCGCGGTCGCGGCGCGCTGCGGCACGATGTCGACGTTCACTGCGTAATAGGCGGCGTTCGAGCCCATCGACGAAGCGACCGCAAGCGTGATGCCGGCGATGGCGACGGTGAGATCGTTGGTCAGCGCCACCGGGATGACGGCGAGGGCGGCGACGAACTGGCTGCCCGCGATCAGGTAGGAGCGCGAGATGCGCAGGCTGCCGGTGGTCTTCAGCAGATGGTCCGACCAGCGTCCCATCGCCCAGAGCAGGACCGCGGCCGACAGCCAGGGCAGCACCGAGAACAGGCCGACCGAAGCCAGGTTCAGCCCGTACTTCTGCTCCAGGTAGCTCGGCAGCCAGGTCATGAAGAAGAACAGGAAATAGCCGAACACGAAGAACGCCCAGTAGTTGGCGAGCAAGGTCCGGTTGGTCAGCAGTTCCTTCAGCACGGAGGCCTCGGGCCACGACTTCAGCACCGCATGCGGGGCGGCGGTCATGCCGGGTTCGGTCGTGCGGATATGGGCGAGCTCGGCTTCGTTCACGTGGCGCGACTGCGAGGGATCGTCGCGGAAGCAGAAGTACCAGAGCGGGATCCAGGCGGCCGAGAGCACGAAGAGTGCTGCGAAGGTCATGCGCCAGTCGAGCCAGCCCAGCAGCTGCGTCACCAGCGGGCCGCCGATGGCCAGCGCCAGAGGCACCGCCAGCAGGGCGTTGGCCAGCGCCGTCGCCCGCTCGTGTGGCGACAGCCAGTGGCTGACCGCGCCGGTGAGGGCCGGGAAGTTGGGGCCTTCGGAGACGCCCAACAGCACACGGGCTGCATAGAGGATGGCGACGCTGTTCGCGAGCGCGGTGGCGCCGATGGAGAGGCTCCACAGCACGGCTGCAATCGTGAGGATCAGCCGCGCCCCGTAGCGGTCCACGGCGAAGCCGCCGATCAGGGTGGTGATGGCATAGCCGAGGCCAAAGGCGCCCAGGATGCCGCCGGTCTCGGCCGGCGAGAGGCCTAAGTCCCGCTGGATCAGGGGAATGGCGTAGGAGAGGGCCGCCCGGTCGACGTAGTTCACGACCGTGATCGCGAACAGCAGGAAGATGATGAACCACCGGTAACGGCTGCGCGCCATTTGCTTCTCCTTGTCGGCGCTAAACTAGCATGCGAAGGAACGGTGCAACCTGCCGATGGTCAGAAACATGCCCGATACGCCGCCGCCGATCGAATTTGCCTTCCCCGACCTGCGCAAGTGGGAGAAGGGCGCCGCGCCCTACATCCACGTGCTGGAGAGCGGCAAGCCGGGGCCGACCGTGATGGTGACCTCGCTGACGCACGGCAACGAGGTGTCGGGCGCCATCGTGGTCGATGCGCTGCTGTCAGCGAAGGTGAAGCCGCGCAAGGGCACGCTGATCCTGACCTTCAACAATATCGAGGCCTATCACTCGTTCGACCACAAGACGCCCTTCAAGTCGCGCCTGGTCGACGAGGATTTCAACCGCGTGTGGGGCCGCATCGACGAGCCCGCGACCACCGTAGAGACGAAGCGCGCGCAGGTCCTGAAGCCGTTCGTCGAGCGTGCGGACCTGCTGCTCGACCTCCACTCGATGCACGACGATTGCGTGCCGCTGATGCTGTCGGGCCCGCTCGACAAGGGCGTTGCATTCGCCAAGGCGATCGGCACGCCGGTCGACATCGTGCGCGACGCCGGTCACGCCGCCGGCATGCGCATGCGCGACTATGGCGGCTTCGGCGACCCGAAGAGCCCGAAGAACGCGCTGCTGATCGAGACCGGCCAGCACTGGCGCGCCTCGTCGGTGGTCGTCGCCAAGGACGTGACGGCGCGCTTCCTGGTCGTGGCCGGCATCCTCGAGGAGAGCGACCTGCCGGCCGGCTGGCGCCAGCCGACGCCGGAAAAGCAGCGCGTCGTCGAGGTGACCCATGCCGTCGCCACCAAGCGCGGCAACTTCACGGCGGCGCAGCGCTTCGAGGGTCAGGACGTGATCGCCAAGGCGGGCACCGTGCTGGGCCACGACGACGACGAGCCGGTGACGACGCCCTACGACAACTGCGTGCTGGTCATGCCCTCGTCGAGCCGGCCGCTGCGGCCGGGCGTTACGGTTGTTCGCCTGGGTCGGCTGACCTGAGGCCGGGCTGGCGGCGCATCACGTAGCGCAGCTCCGAGACCCGAACGACGCCCAGCGCCGTGCCCAGCACGGCGTAGGCCACCATGCCGATCAGGCAGATGCCGGCCAGCGCTATGCCGCCCGCGACATCGGCGTGCGACAGCGGCTTGGCCAGCCAGATCAACCCCAGCCACAGCGCCACGCCCATACCGGCGGTCGCGCCGGCGACGCGGATCGTGCGCGAGATCAGGCGTCGGTCCGGAACGAGGTGATTGCGCCGTCGCAGCACCGCCGCCAGCAGGGCCGCGTTCAGCCAGCCCGACAGCGAGGAGGCGAGCGCGATGCCGACCTGGGCGAGCGACGTCGCGAACAGGAAGTAGACGTTGAACAGGATGTTGGCGGTGATCGCCGCCAGCGCGATGTAGAGCGGCGTGCGGGTGTCCTCGCGGGCGAAGAAGCCAGGCGCCAGCGCCTTGACCAGCACGAAGGCCGGCAGTCCGACGGCGAAGGCGGCCAGGGCGCCGGCCGTGCGGAGCGTGTCCTCGCTCGTGAACCGGCCGCGCTCGAACAGCACGCGGATGATCGGATCGGCCAGGAACCACAGGGCCACCGCGGCCGGCAGGCTGAACAGCAGGCCGAAT
The DNA here is from genome assembly GCF_058806575.1 of Reyranella sp. GW821-FHT12G01. NCBI lineage: Bacteria > Pseudomonadati > Pseudomonadota > Alphaproteobacteria > Hyphomicrobiales > Reyranellaceae > Reyranella > Reyranella sp. GW821-FHT12G01. Next base: position 141,023 of record NZ_JBXAPV010000001.1, on the reverse strand, counting down.
TCGAGGGCGCGGTTCTGGTTGGTCATGGCCGACTGCGTGTTGCCGGCCCGCAGCTCGCGGGCCAGCAGCGGCAGGAGCGCCGTGCCGATGGCGATGCCGACGACGCCCAGCGGCAACTGCGCGATGCGGTCGGCATAATAGAGCGCGGAGATCGTGCCGACGGGCAGCAGCGAGGCCCATACGACATCGAGCACGACACTGATCTGCTGCACGCCGCCGCCGATGGCGACCGGCGTCGCGAGCTTCACTAGCCGCGCCACGCGGGGCGTCCAGCGCGGCCGCGTCAGCGCCATGCCGACCTCGTCGCGGGCGCAGGCGATCAGCAGCCAGACCCATTGCAGGACGCCGGCGATCGCCACGCCGATCGAGGCGGCATAGCCCGAGTTGGGCAGCAGCGGCGTCAGGCCCAGCACGGCGGCGATCAGCGCGAGGTTCAGCAGCACCGGGGTCGCCGCGACATGGGCGAAGCGGTCGATGCCGTTCAGCACGCCGCCATAGAGTGAGGCCAGCGAGATGAACAGGAGATAGGGGAAGGTGATGCGGCCGAAATCGACGGCCATGGCGAAGGTCGGGAGGTCGTCGACCATGCCGGGCGCGAGCAGGCCCATCACCCAGGGCATCGCGAAGATCAGGATCACGGTGAACGGGATCAGCACCAGCAGCAGCGCCGCCTGTGCCTGGCGCGCGAAGGCCATCGCCTCGGCGCGGCCGCCGCCCGTCAGCTCGCGCGCGAACAGCGGCACGAAGGCGGCCGAGAAGGCACCCTCGGCGAACAGGCGACGGAAGAAGTTCGGCAGCTTGAAGGCGACGAAGAAGGCGTCGGCGACGGCGCCCGAGCCCAGCACCGCCGACAGGACGATGTCGCGTACGAAACCCACGACGCGGCTCAGCAGGGTAAAGCCGCCGACCGTTGCGATGGATCGCGCGAGACTCACGCCCTTCTCCTCCTCTGTCTCCTCTCCCCCGATAGGGGGAGAGGTTGGGTGAGGGGGCGACGCACCACCTGTAACCCCCTCACCTAGCCTCTCCCCCTATCGGGGGAGAGGAACGGAAAAGCCGATCTGATAGCCATAAATCCGTCATCGCTCTCTGGCATATTCTCTCTCGGTGGTGGCCGGCGATGTAATGGTCGGTTTAAACCATCACCACGGCCGGTCCCGAGAGGGGCCGGTTTTCTTTTGTGCACCTCACGTCGGGGCGCCCGCCATCTTCAGCAATGTCTCGCGATCCTGCGCGACCAGCTTCTTGTAGTCGCCGACGATCTTCTCGAGTTCGTCCGCCGGCAGCACGCTTTCGAGATCGGTGAAACCCTGCGGTGCGCGCTGCTCGACGATGTCGAGCATCACGTCGATGCCCTTGCGCCGGTTGCTCTCGACGATGCGCGCGGTCGGCGGCAGGCGCCGCTCTTCGTAGCGCTGCAGCGCCTTCTCCGGATCGTCGCCCACGCTCAGCTCCTGCGTGATCGCCTCGCCGTCGAAGATCGCCTGCGAGGCGCCGTTCGAGCCGATCGGATACATCGGGTGCGCCGCATCGCCCAGCAGTGTGACGCGGCCACGGCTCCAGCGCGGCAGCGGATCGCGGTCGACCATCGGGAATTCCAGGATCGTGTGCGCGGTGCGGATCACTTCCGGCACGTCGAGCCAGCCGAAGTTCCAGTCGGCGAAGCGCGGCAGGAAATCCTCCAGCCGGCCGGGCTTGTTCCAGTCCTCGCGCGAGGGCAGCTCGCCGCCGCCCAGATGCAGGTCGCAGATCCAGTTGATCAGCGCCTCGCCGCGTTCGGCATGGGCGCGGCTGATCGGATAGCAGACGAATTTCTGGTTGTGATGGCCCGCCTGCACCATCGTGTTGCCGCCGAGGAACGGCTTGCCCACGGTGACGCCGCGCCACATCAGGATGCCCTGCCACTTGGGCGGGCCTTCGTCGGGATAATAGTGCGCCCGCACCGCCGAATGGATGCCGTCGGCGCCGATCAACAGGTCTGCCTCGACGTTCTCGGCCGGCATGCCGTCGCGATCGGTGAAGTGCGCCGTGACCTTGCCGTGATGCTGCGCGAAGCGCGCGATGCGCCGGCCGAAGCGGATACGGTTCGCGCCCAGCATCTCCTGCGCGGCGTGGAACAGGATCATCTGCAGCTCGCCGCGATGGATCGAGAATTGCGGCCACGGCAGGCCGGCATGGCGGCCGCGCGGATCGGCCCAGATCGTCTGGCCGTGCCGGTTGGCGAAGCGCAGCTCGCGCGTCTCGACGGCGGTGGCGGCGAGTGCGGGTTCGAGGCCGAGCCCGCTCAGGATGCGCACGGCGTTGGCTTGGATGTTGATGCCGACGCCCAGCGGCCGCATCTCCGACACGGCCTCGTAGACATGGACCTCGAAGCCCGCGCGATGCAGGCACATCGCCGCGGTCAGCCCGCCGATCCCGGCGCCGGCAATGACGATCTTCATCGACCGGACGTCAGGTGTCGCGATTGAGGCCGCGCTGCGCCAGCGCCGCCTCGTAGGTCGCCCAGCGCTCGGCCCGCGTCTCGCTGAGCTCGCGCAGATAGGCCCAGCTGTAGATGCCGCTGTCGTGGCGGTCGTCGAACACGATGCGGATCGCGTAGTGGCCGACCGGCTCGACCGACACGATCTTCACGTGGCGTCGGCCGGCGACGATCTTCTTCTGGTTCGGTCCGTGGCCCTGCACTTCGGCCGACGGGCTCTCGACCCGCAGATATTCGGCGGAGAGCGCGCAGGCGTGGCCGTCGGAGAAATCGACTTCCAGCCGGCCTTCCTCCTTGAAGACGCGCAATTCGGTCGGCCACGGTGCGGTGGTCGATTCGTAGCTGCCGTCGTCGGGCACGGCCTTGGGGAACTCGGCGGTCATGGCACGTCGCGGAGCTGGCGGGCTTCGCTCACCAGCATGATGGGGATGCCGTCGCGGATCGGATAGGCGAGGCCCGCCTTGCGGCTGATCAACTCGCCGGCCGCGGCGTCGTACTCCAGCGTCGTATGCGTGGCCGGGCAGACCAGGATCTCGAGCAGCTTGGGGTCCACGCCGGCACGGCGCGGGGCGGCGGGGTCGTCCGATGGAGGGCTCATCGCGCGTTTCTTTTCCTGATTCTTGAGCGGCCTCCTTTATAGCACGTCGGCCGGCGGCGGCCCTAGTCGGCGCCGAACAGGTCGATCGTGGCCCTGACCTTGCCGCTCTCGATGTCCTTCACGTTGACCATGGGATAGCCGATCGGCGTTTCCGCGCTGGCCTCCCAGGCATCGACGATCATGTCCCGCAGGGTGCCTGCACCTGCCGCGAGCCTGCCCGTCACGAACGCGATGCCGCGCGGATCGCCCGCCTTGAAGCCGCCTTCCTTCTCCAGCGCATAGAGCGGCACGACCTGGGCAAGCGTGGTTTCGAGCAACTGCCTGGTGCGCGCCTCGACCGAACATCCGCCACAGGACCGATAGGGACCGACCTCGGCCGCCACGGCGGCGCGCGAAAGGTTGTTCTTCACGAACTCGCCCTCGAAATAGGCATGGATGTTCTCGGTCGTGTAGCCGCCGGGGTTCGGGAAGTTGCCCCAGCCGTTGCCGTGCACCGAGACATGAAGCGGCTGGGAGGCGTCGCCGTCATAGTGGCTCCAGATGCCGAGGTCGCGCAGCGTGAGCTTCTCGCGCAGCTTCCGGTCGGCCTCGAACCACGCCTTCTCCTCCGGCGTCGTCGCGGTCTCCGCGCCCTTCACCGCCGCGCGCCAGTAGGCGAAGTCTTTTCGCAGCTGCTGCCAGCCATCAACGATCGCGTACGGCAGGTAGCCAGCCCGGTATTGCGTAAAGCCCTTGGCCCGCAGGAGCGTGTCGTATTCCTCGCGGGTCTGCGGAAGCTGCGCCAGCGGCAGCACGCCCAGCACCGAGCCGTCGTCGGCCAGGGCGACGAAGTGGCCGGCGTCGCGCTCGGCATCGTGCGTGCGGCCAGATCCTTTGGAGCGATCGAGTTCGCGCCCCATGACCGCCCCTTCGGCGATCGCCTGCGGCGTGCGGAGAAAGGCCGGCACGGTGTCGGGCAGCTTCTCGAGGGCGATGCCGGAAATCCATTCATGGCCGGTGGCACCCCAGGCCAGGGCATCGGCCGGCGTGCCGGAAAGGACCGTCAGGGCAAGGACGGCGGCTGCGGCGGTCTTGGGAAGCATGAGGGGCTGATCCTGAACGGTCGGACGGAAGCGTCCGCCAGCCTACCAAAGGGTGCCGGGGCTTTCCATCGAGTGCCTGATAGTATAGGGGGGTATATCATGGCACATCTCCAGAAGAAGAAAGCGCAGCTCGTCGCGCGGGTCCGTCGCATCGCGGGTCAGATGGCGGCGATCGAGAAGGCGATCGAACAGGAGGCCGACTGCGCGGCGGTCCTGCAGCAGGTCGCGGGCGCCCGCGGCGCGCTCAACGGCCTGATGGGCGAGCTGATCGAGGATCATGTGCGCGAGCATGTCGCGCGACCGGGCCTCGACAGCGCGGCCCGTGCGGCCGGTGCCGAGGAACTGATCGCCGTCGTCCGCCGCTACGCGAAGTGAGGAGCACATCATGACCACGTTGCGGGATATCGAACGGCTCTCCCACGATCACGTGTTCCTGGGGGATCGGCACGACGAGAACGCACGGCGCACGCTGTGGGTCGTGGTGCTGACCGCGTTGATGATGGTCGGCGAGATCGCCGCCGGCATCGCCTTCAACTCGATGGCCCTGCTGGCCGACGGTTTCCACATGGCCACGCATGCCGGCGCGCTCGCGGTGGCGGCCGGCGCTTATGCTTACGCGCGCCGGCACGCCGCCAACCGGCGCTTCACCTTCGGAACGGGCAAGGTCGGCGATCTGTCGGGTTTCGCCTCGGCGCTGGTCCTGGCGCTGATCGCGGTCGGGATCGCCGCGGAATCGGTTGGCCGTCTCTTCGATCCGTCAGCGGTGGCCTTCGGCGAAGCGACGCTGGTCGCCGTGCTCGGCCTGGCGGTCAACGTGGCGAGCGTGTTCCTGCTGTCTGGTAATCATGGACATCACGATCATCACCACGAGCATGAGCATGGACACGCCCATGCCCACCAGGACAACAACCTGCGTTCGGTGTTCGTGCATGTGCTGGCCGACGCGCTGACCTCCGTTCTGGCGATCGCCGCCCTGGTGGCGGGGCGCTATCTCGGATGGGTCTGGCTCGATCCGGTGATGGGCATCGTCGGCGGAATCGTGATCGCGGTGTGGGCCTGGCGCCTCATGCGCGACACCTCCGCCGTGCTGCTCGACACCAGCGATCCTCACCTGGAGGCGGAAGTCCGCGAGCAGGTCGAAGGGCCGGGCGATGCGCGCATCACCGACTTGCATATCTGGCGGATCGGTCCCGGCGCCCATGCGGCGATCGTCAGCGTCGCGGGCTCGGTCGACGGCGAGACGATCCGCCAGCGTCTCGCGCCGGTGGACGAACTCGCGCACGTGACGGTCGAGACCCGCTGACGGATGGGTCTTAGTTCTTGCGGCCGGACGGTGTGTCGGACGGATCGCCGAAAGCGTTCATTTCCAGGAACGCGATCAGGAGCTTGGCGCGCGCCGTGCTGTCGGCGGCTTCCAGCAGGGCCTGCTTCTCCGCAGGACCCAGCGGCAACACCATCGACAGCGATGTGACGAGGTTCTCGTCGGCCGCCTGGTTCACCGCGTCCCAGTCGGTCGAGAGCTTGCGGCCGCGGAAGAAGGCGGCGAGGGCGGCCATCAGCCGGTCGCGGTCGAGTTCGACGATGTCGTCGGCATGGTCGAGGTCGGCGCGATAGGGCGAGAACACCGACGAGACGCGCCGGTAGCCGCCCTGCGCGAGGTCGAGCTCGCGCACGATGTCGAAGCGGCAGACGCCGCTCAGCACCAGCATCAGCCGGCCGTCCTCGGTCTCGTTGAAATTGGTGATGCGCCCGGCGCAGCCGACCCGGTGCACCTTGGGGCGGCCATCGTCGGTCGGCAGACCGTCGCCGGCGAAGCCGCCGGGCTGCAGCGGCTGCACCATGCCGATCATGCGGGTGCCCGCGAGGGCATCGGAGATCATCGCCAGATAGCGCGGCTCGAAGATGTTGAGCGGCAGCTTGCCGCCGGGCAGCAGCAGCACGCCCGACAGCGGGAAGATCGGCAGCGTCTCGGGCAACTGCTCGAAGCTCGGCTCGAAAGGATTGCGCCCCGGACTCGTCGACGACGGTGCGCGATCACTCATACGAAGGCGCTCACGAGAACAGGATCGTCGACAGGCGCTTGCGGCCATCGACCGAGATCGGATCGGTGAAGCCCAGCGCCTCGAAGAACTTCAGCAGCTGCTGGCGCGCGGCCGCCTCGTTCCAGTTCCGGTCGGCCTTGATCATCGCGAGCAGCTCGTCGACGGCTTCCTGCTTCTGGCTGCCGGCCCAGTAGGCCATCGCGAGGTCGAGCCGCGCCTGAAAATCCTTCGGGTCGGCTTCGGCCTTGGCCTTGAGGTCGGCGACGGGGCCGGCATCCTTGGCCTTCTCGGCGAGGTCGATCGCGGCCTGCGCGGCCACGACGTCGGCGCCATTGCGCTCCTTGGCGGGGATTTGTTCCAGCAGCTCCTTGGCCTGCTCGACGTCGCCGAGCGAGACCTGGTAGCGGGCGAGGCCGGCCAGGGCCGCGACGTTGGTCGGCTCGACGCCCAGGATCTCGCTGTAGATCTGCGCGGCGGTGTCCATGTCGTTCTGCGCGACCGCGGCCTTGGCATGTTCGAGCAGTTCGGCCACCTCGGCGGCGGCCGGATCGCCCGTGACTCCGCCCGACGCCTGGATCAGGCGGTCGACGAATTCCTTGAGCTGGCTCTCAGGCACCGCGCCCATGAAGCCGTCGACCGGACGGCCGCCGAAGAAGGCATAGACCGCCGGGATCGACTGGATGCGCAGCTGCTGGGCCAGCATCTGGTTCTTGTCGATGTCGATCTTGACCAGCTTGACCGCGCCCTTGGCCTCCTTGACGACCTTCTCGATCATCGGCTGGAGCGTCTTGCACGGGCCGCACCACGGCGCCCAGAAGTCGACGATGACCGGGACGGTCCGCGAGGCTTCGAGCACGTCCTTGGCGAACTTCGTCTGGTCGCTGTCCTTGATCAGGTCGGCGGGGGCAGCCTGCGGCGCGGCGCCCTGCAGCATCGTTTCCATAAATCCTCAACCGGAATGGGGTGGTTCGACTGCAATGTGGCGTCGCACCCCCGGGGACGCAACCCCGGGATTCCTTCGAATTTCAGGGCGCCCGGACCTGGTGTTTCATCAGTTCGTCACCCAGCCGGCCGCTCAGGAACAGGCCGCACATCTTGTAGTCGCTGATCAGCGACCAGAACGGCGCCTCGAAGGTGGCGGGCTTGTTCTTCTCGATGAAGAAGTGGCCGAACCAGGCCGGTCCGTAGCCGAACAGCGGCACGCCGAGCAGCCACCACCAGTTCTGGGAGGCGACCGCATAGATGAGGAGGGCCGCGGACGCGATGGTGCCGACATAGTGCACCGCCCGCGTCGACGGCTTCGCGTGCTCGCGCAGGTAGAAGGGCCAGAACTCGGCATAGGTCCGGAAGCGGGAGGCCATGCCGACAGTTTAACCCAAAGCGCCGCCTTTTTTGAGGGCCTCGATCTCGGCCTCGCTGAAGCCGGTCTCGCGCAGCACCTCGTCATTGTGCTGGCCGACCTCGGGCGGCGGCCCTGCGGTGCGCGGCTTGGCGAAGCCCAGTCGGATCGGGGTGTTCACCGTGCGCGGGATCGCCGGGTTGGTCGTGTCGGCGAAGATGCCCGCATGCTCGGCCTGCTCGTCCTCGATCACGTCGGACAGCAGACCGATCACGCCGAAGGGAATGCCGGTGCCGGACAGCAGCTTTTCCCACTCCGAGTAGGTGCGGCCGGCGAACACCGGCTGCAGCAGGTCGTGCAGTTCCTGCGCATGTGCGCGCCGCTCCGGGCGTCCGACGAAGCGCGGATCGGCCACCAGATCCTGCCGCTCGATGATGCCGCAGAAGGTGGCCCACAGCCGGTCGTCGCGGACCATCAGCAGCTGCAGCCAGCGATCGTCCTTCGTGCGGTAGAGATTGGTCAGCGCATTGCGCGGCTTGTCGGGCGGCGGCCGCACCGGCAGCTGCGCGCCGACCAGGGCGCCGGCGGCGGTGGTGCCGTTGGCCCACACACCGTTGGCATAGAGCGAGGTGCCGACCCAGCCGCCTTTGCCGGTCTGGTCGCGGCGGCGCAGTCCCATCAGGATCGCGGCGACCAGGGTCATCGCGGTGGCGCGATCGCCCTGCGCCGGCAGTGAGACGCCCGGCGGTCCGCCGTCATAGCGCGCGGCGTCGAGGATGCCGGAGCGGCCGAAATAGGCGGTGATGTCGAAGCCCGGGCGGTCGCGGTCGGGACCGGTCTCGCCGTAGCCCGTCAGCGAGCAATAGACGAGGCGAGGGTTGATCGGCTCGATGTCTTCCCAGCGCAGCCGCAGCCGCTCGCGGGCCGGCGGCGGGAAGTTCACGATCATCACGTCGGCGCGCTTCACCAGCCGCTCGAGGATGGTGCGGGCGCCATCGGTCTTGAGGTCGAGCGCGATCGACCGCTTGTGGCGGCCGTCGAGCTGCCAGGGGAAATTCTGGTCGCTCTGCGGGTAGCTGGCGTTACGGAAGCTGTTGCGATGCGGGTCGCCGTCGACCGGCGGCTCGATCTTGATCACGTCGGCGCCGAAATCGCCCAGCGCCGCCGCCGCCGCGGGCGCGGCGATGAAGGAGCTGATGTCGAGGACGGTGAGGCCGGCCAGCGGCAGCGGTTCGTCGGGGGTCATCGACGGGCTCATCGCAGCGCACCGCTTGCCTTGAGGGTCGCGATCTCCTGGGCGCTGACGCCGGCTTCGCTCAGCACCTGCTCGCCATGCTCGCCGAGTGCTGGCGCGGCATGCGCGACGCGCTGGCTGGCGAAGCTGAGGCGAATTGGATCGGCCAGGGTGCGCGGCATGTCGGGGATGGAAGTCTCGACCACGGCGCCACAGGCCACGGCCTGCTCGTCGTCGGGCACGTCCTGCGGGCGGCTGATGACCCCGAAGGTGACGCTGTGCGTCGCCAGCGCCTCGCGCCAGTGCTCGTAGCGCTTGGTGGCGAAGGTGTCGCTCAGGATGCCGGCGAGTTCGCCGGCACGCGCGCGCCGCTCGGGCTCGGTGGCGAAGCGCGGATCTTCGATCAGGGCTTCCAGCCCCATCGCCCGACAGAGCGGCGCCCACAGTTTGTCGGCGCGCACGATGGTGAGCTGCAGCCAGCGGTCGTCAGAAGTGCGGTAGATGTTGCCCAGCGCCGAGCGCGGCCGGTCGGGCGGCGGCCGGTGCGGCAGGAAGGCGCCGACCAGGGCTGCTTGCGCGATCACACCGCACGACCACAGGCCGTTGCCCAGCAGCGACGTGCCGACCCAGGAGCCTTCGCCGGTCTTGGTGCGGTTCATGAGGCCCATCAGGATCGCCGACACCAGCGCCATCGCCGTGGCGCGGTCGCCCTGCGCGGGTCCGGGTACGCCCGGCGGCCCGCCTTCATAGCGCTGCGCATCGAGCAGGCCGGAGCGGGCGAAATAGGCGGTGGCGTCGAAGCCCGGCCGGTCGCGGTCGGGGCCGCTCTCGCCGTAGCCGGTGAGCGACGCATAGATCAGCTTCGGATTGACCTTCTTCACGTCCTCGTAGGCGAGCTTGAGCTTGTCGCGCACCGGCGGCGGGAAGTTGCAAATCAGGATGTCGGAGACCGCGATCAGCCGGTCGAGGGCCGCACGCGCGTCGGCCTGCTTGAGATCGAGCACGATGGAGCGCTTGTTGCGCGAATCCATCTGCCAGGGATAGTTGACCTCGCTTTTCGGGTAGTTCGCCGAATCGTGCATGATCCGGCGGTTGGGATCGCCGTCCGGCCCTTCGACCTTGATGACGTCGGCGCCCCAGTCGCCCAGCACAACGGCCGCGGCCGGTGCAGCGATGAATGAACTGATGTCCAGTACGCGCAATCCCGCCAGCGGCAGGGCAGTCTCGGTCATGGAATTTCCCTTTCGCGGCCGATATGGGCGCGGGGCTCTGGTCTCCGTCAACACCGCTCGCTAGCCTCGTTTCGGCACGCGGTGTGCTTGGCGGAATTCCAGTGTGGGGACTTCATCGTGGCAAAGAAGCGCAAGCCCAATTTCCTGATCGTCCTGATCGACGACCTGCGGTTCGACGAGCTGGGGATCTGCGGCCATCCCTACATGAAGACGCCGCATATCGACCGCATCGGCCATGAAGGCGCGATGTTCACCTCGGCGTTCCACACGACGCCGCTCTGCTCGCCCAACCGCGCCTCGATCCTGACCGGCCAGTATGCGAGCCGCCACGGCATCATCGACAACGTGGCGCGCGACGCCCACAGCCACCGCCTGCCCAACTACCACGTCGTCCTGCAGCGGCTGGGCTACGAGACCGCCCATATCGGCAAGTGGCACATGGGCAATTCCGGCGGCCCGCGGCCGGGCTACGACAAGTGGGTGAGCTTCCCCGGCCACGGCTCGATCATCGATCCGGTGCTGAACATCGACGGCGACGAGAAGAAGTACGAAGGTTACATCACCGATCTCCTGAACGATCATGCCGTCGACTTCCTGAAGCAGAAGCGCGACAAGCCCTTCGCCCTGTTCTTCGCCCACAAGGCCGTGCATCCCGACGCCTACCAGGCGGCCGATGGCACGATCGACTTCACCGACGGCGGCTACCGCCCCGCGCCGCGCCATGCCGATCTCTACAAGGGCGAGCACTTCCCGCGCCGGCCCAATGCGCTGCCGGCCGCCGACGTCGTGAAGGACAAGCCGGCCTGGACGGAAGCCCATGCGCTGCGGGTCAACGAGGCCTCGCGCAAGGTGCTGGACGGCATCCTGGCCGGCACCGACGAGGAGATCCGCCTGCGCGCCGCGATGATGGCCTCGGTCGACGAAGGCATGGGCGACATCTTCAAGGTGCTCGAGGAGAACGGCGAACTCGACAACACCTTCATCCTGTTCCTGGGCGACAACGGCTACTTCTTCGGCGAGCACGGGCTCGGGCCGGAGCGGCGCTTCGCCTACGAAGAAGGCATCAAGTCGCCGTTCCTCATCCGCTATCCCGCCTGGTTCAAGCCCGGCACGGTGAGCGACGAGCTGGTGCTGGCGCTCGACATCGCGCCGACGCTGGTCGATCTCGCCGGCGGCAAGGCCGCCGACTTCAAGACCATGCAGGGCCTGTCGCTGAAGCCGCTGGCGAAGGGGGCGAAGCCGAAGGGCTGGCGCACTTCGTTCATGTGCGAATACTTCAGCGAGAACGCCATGCCGTGGCTGGTGGGCATGAGCTACAAGGCGATCCGCACCAAGCGTCACAAGTACATCCACTGGACGCAGAAGTCGCTCGACGGCGTCGCGTGCGACGAACTCTACGACCTCAAGACCGATCCCTACGAAATGAAGAACCTGATCGGCAAGCGATCGGAGCAGGGGCTGGTCGCGCGATTACGCAAGCAACTCGCCGCCTTGGTCGCGAGGTCCGTCGGCCTCTAGGAGGAGTTAGCCATGGTCCTGACGAAGAGAACCCTTTTGGCGGCTGGTCTGAGCGCCGTCACGACTGCCGTCTCGACGAGGACCATGGCGCAAGCCTGGCCGGCCAAGCCCATCCGGCTGATCGTGCCGCTGGCGCCCGGCGCCACCGCCGACATCATCACGCGCATCTATGCCGACGAACTCGGCAAGGCGCTGGGCCAGAACATCGTGGTCGACAACAAGACCGGCGCGGGCGGCACCATCGCGACCGCCGAGGCGGCGCGTGCGGCGCCCGACGGCTACACGATGATCCTGATCTCGCAGGGCACCGTGGTGTTCAACATCGGGCTCTATCCCAAGCCGGGCTACGACCCGGTGAAGGATTTCGACTCCGTCGCCGTCGCGGGCTCGGTCTCCAACATCCTGGTCGTGCATCCCGACAATCCGGCGAAGACCGTCGCCGACGTGATCGCGCAGGCCAAGGCCAAGCCCGGCGAGATGACCTATTCGTCGGGCGGCACCGGCACCAGCCATCACATGTCGGCCCTGCTGTTCGAGCGCGACGTCGGCGTGAAGATGCAGCACGTGCCCTATCGCACGACGCCGGCCGGCATCATGGCCGTCGCCAACGGCGAAGTGGCGATGGGCTTCTACAACACGCCGACCGTCATCGGTCAGATCAAGGGCGGCAAGCTGAAGGCGCTGGCGATCACCAGCGAGCAGCGCTCCGAGCTGCTGCCCGAGGTCCCGACCATGGTCGAGCAGGGCGTGAAGGGCTACGTGTTCAACACCTGGATGGGCTTCGCCATGCCGAAGGGCGCCCCGGCGCCGGTGGTCGAGAAGCTGAATGCGGAGTTCATCCGCATCGCGAGGCTGCCGGCGGTGCGCGAGAAGATGGCTGGCCAGGGCATCGACCTGATGCCGCCCGAGCCGCCAGCCGCCGTCGACAAGCTGGTGCGCGACGAGCTGGCGCTCTGGGTGCCGATCATCAAGGCGTCGGGCGCGACGGCCGAATAGCAGGGCTTCCGGCCCTGTTCCTTGCCAAAGGGGGGCCGTGCGCGTATCTCCCCCTGTCCTTCAAAACAGGGGTGCGCGCACGCTAAGCGCATATAGTCATGGGCTACAGAGTTGCCGTCGTCGGCGCGACCGGGAATGTCGGGCGCGAAATGTTGCAGATCCTGGCCGAGAGGAATTTCCCGGCCGATGACGTCGTGGCGCTGGCGTCGGCCCGCTCGGTCGGCCTGCAGGCATCGTTCGGCGACAAATCGGTGCTGAAGGTCCAGGACCTCGCCAAGTTCGACTTCAAGGGCATCGACATCGTGCTGAGCTCGCCGGGCGCCAAGGTGTCGGCCGAGCACAGCCCGCGCGCGGCCAAGGCCGGCGCCGTGGTGATCGACAACACCTCGTTCTGGCGCATGGACCCGGACGTTCCGCTGGTCGTGCCCGAGGTAAACCCGAAGGCGATCGCCGGCTACAAGGGCCGCGGCATCATCGCCAATCCGAACTGCTCGACCATCCAGATGGTTGTGGCGCTGAAGCCGATCCACGACGCAGTCGGTATCAAGCGCGTCGTCGTGTCGACCTATCAGTCGACCTCGGGCGCCGGCAAGGAAGCGATGGACGAGCTGGTCAGCCAGACCAAGAGCTTCTTCGTCAACCAGACGCTCGACCCGGTGAAGTTCACCAAGAACATCGCCTTCAACGTCATTCCCCAGATCGACGTCTTCATGGATGACGGCTCGACCAAGGAAGAGTGGAAGATGGTGGTCGAGACCAAGAAGATCCTCGACCCCAAGATCAAGGTCCACGCGACCTGCGTGCGCGTGCCGACCTTCGTCGGCCATGCCGAGGCGGTGAACCTCGAACTCGAGCGGCCGCTCGACGATGACGAGGCGCGGCGCATCCTCGCGGCGGCGCCCGGCGTGCTCGTCGTCGACCAGCGCGAGCCCGGCGGTTACGTGACGCCGAAGGAAGTCACCGGCCAGGATGGCGTGTTCGTGAGCCGCATCCGCTCCGATCCCACGGTCGAGAACGGCCTGGCGATGTGGGTCGTCAGCGACAACCTGCGCAAGGGCGCGGCGCTGAACGCCGTCCAGATCGCCGAAGAGCTGATCAAGGGCTACGTCTAGAGCTGCATCTTCGGAATTACCGCAGATCGAATGGCGCGGACCGAAAGGTTCGCGCCATTGTCATTTGTGGGCGGATGCTTGTGGAGCTTGCTTGAGGTAGACTGCCGGCAACGTGAACGACACGCCTCACATCCATCCGACAAAGCCGGAATCAGCGGTCGCCAACGCGCCGACGCCGTTGTTCGGCAGCGCGGCCGACAGCTTCGTGCAGCAGATGCGGCTGGCATCGCAGGCCCATCGCGCGGGACGCCTCGACGAGGCGATCACTTCCTATCTGCGGCTGCTCGCCGTCCGTCCCGATCATGCCGAGCTGCACAACAATCTCGGCGTCGCGTTGCGCCTCGCGGGCAAGCTCGAAGCCTCGGTGTCGCATCATCGCCTGTCGCTGGCCGCCGATCCTGAAAACCCGGCATTGCATTCCAATCTCGGCAACGCGCTGCGCGCGACGCATCGTTTCGACGAGGCGGTGAAGCATCACTACCGGTCGATCGCGCTCAGCCGCGACTATGCCGAGGGCTTCTTCAATCTGGCGCTTTGCCTGCGAGACCTCGGCCGGCTCGACGAGGCCATCGGCTGTTTCAGCCGCGCCCTGACGATCAACCCCGACAACCGGCGGGCCCGTGTCGAGTTCGCCATCGCGCTGCTTATGCGCGGCGACCTCGCGGAAGGCTTCGCGTCCTACGAGATGCGCAAGCGCCTGCCCGAGATCCCGACGCCGGAGTTCGCGCAGCCTGCCTGGGACGGCGAACCGCTGCAGGGCAGGCGCATCCTGCTCTATCCCGAGCAGGGTCTGAGCGACGTGCTGCTGTTCGTGCGCTTCGCGCGCGAGCTGAAGCGGCGCGGCGCCACGGTGATCGTGCTGTGCCAGGCGCTGCTGAAGGAATTGCTGCGCGCCGTCGATTATGTCGACGAAGTCGTGGCCGAGGGCGAGAAGCTGCCGGAGTTCGACGTCCACGCCTCGATGGTGTCGCTGCCGCATCTCTGCAAGGCGGACTTCGCCGCACTTTCGGCCGAGCCGCCGTATCTGCGCGCGCCCGATGAAAGCCGCATCAAGCTCGGCAAGCTCGAACAGGCGAAGCTGCGCATCGGCATCTACTGGGCCGCCATGCCCGGCCAGGCGCAGGACCGGCAACGCTCTGTGTCGTTCGAGCAATTCCTCGCTCTGTCGGGCGATCCCGAGCTGCTGGTCTTCAGCCTGCAGGGCGGCGTTCACCAGAAGGACATCCAGGCGTTCGGCGCGGGCGGGCTGGTGCACGATGTCGGTCGCGGCATCTTCGATTTCGGCGAAGCCGCGACCGCGCTCTCGCAACTCGACCTGCTGATCTCGATCGACGCGCCGGTCGCGCATCTCGCGGCCGCGATGGGCGTGAAGACCTGGGTGCTGCTGCCCTCGGTCGCCGACTGGCGCTGGCAGCTCGGCGGCAACCACGCGCCCTGGTATCCCTCGGCGCGGATCTTCCAGCAGACGGTCGCGGGCAACTGGAACGACGTGTTTGCGGACGTGGCGCGCGAGCTCGACGTGCTGAAAAGCACTCCACCGTCGTCCTGAGCGAAGCCGCCCGCAGGGCGGCGTAGTCGAAGGACCTCTTTTCGCTTCGACACACCGTGCGCCGGAAGAGAGGTCCTTCAACTGCGTTCGCTTCGCTCACTCCGCTCAGGACGACGGTGGGTTTTTTGATTGCGATTTTCGCATCGCCTCGGCGTCGTCGACGTCGTCCAGCGTGTCAGCCAATGCAGTCGTGACGTGCGAGGGGAGGCTGGCCAGCGTGTCGGCCAGCGCCGTCGGCGTCGACCAGCGCACCTTGTCGAACAGCGTGTAGGGCAAAGGCCGCATCCTCTTCGCGCTGACCAGCCAGAAGCCGCCGTCGCGCGCCGGGCCGAAGACAAGATCGTGTCGGCCCAGCAGAGCGAAGGCGCGCGCGATGTGATGCGTGCGCATCGCGGGGATGTCGCTGCCGACCAGCACGACCGGACCTGGGGGCAGCGTTTCGAACGGCAGCTTCATGCGATGGCCGAGATCGCCCTGTCGCTGCGGCCGTCGCTTCGAGGCGGGAACGAGCTGCCAGGCCGGATGGTCGAGCGCGGTGTCGGGCGTCACGAACAGCCAGACCGTCCAGCGCGGATCGCGCACCATGCGGTCGATCTGCTGCCTGAGCGTGCGGGCATAGAAGCGCGCCGCCGGCATCGTGCCGATCTCGCTGCCGAGGCGCTTCTTGACCCGCCCGGCCTGCGGCGCACGCGCGAAGATGACGAGGTGGCGCTGCCTCATCCGTAGAGCCTGCGCAGGACATTCGGCGAGACGCCGGCGAAGTAGAGCGTGAGGCAACTCAGGTTGCGCATCGGGCGGAGCAACCATCCGTCGCGCCGGTAGCGCTCTGCCGACGTGACGGCCTCGGCCTCGAGCGCGACGAGATTCTTGCGTCCGATGCGGCGCACGAGATCGACGTCTTCCATCAGTGGCAGCGGATGAAAGCCGCCGAGCCGGTCGTAATGTGTCCGCGCGATCAGGAGGCCCTGGTCGCCGTAGGGCAGGCCGAAGGTTCGGCTGCGCCAGGCGGCGAGCCGCTCGATCCGGCGGGCGCTCGCTTCGCCGGCATCGAAGCGCAGGCGGAAGTAACCGGCCTTGTCTCCGTTTGCGCTCGCCGAGATGAAGCGCGCGATGGTCTCGCCGGCGGCTACATCGAGCTGCGTGTCGGCATGGAGGAACAGGAGCCACGGTGCCTTACCGGCCGCCGCCCCCGTGCCGAGCTGGCCGCCGCGACCGGGCGGCGCCGTCACGACAAGCGCGCCGGCCTGCTGGGCGATTGCGGCCGTGTCGTCGCGCGATCCGCCGTCGCAGATCGTCGTTTTAACGGCGAGATCGGGATGATGGGGCAGCGCCGCCAAGGTGCGGCCAAGCGTCGAGCCTGCGTTCAGCGTCGGAATGACGATGTCGATTTCCGTCGTCACGCGCTGCAGGCGGCCCCGCCTAAAACGCAGAACTTGGCGCAGTGCGGATGGTTGAGGCGCACCTCGCCGACGCTTTCCGCCAGCGTCTCGCCCAGTTCGAACTGCGGATCGTAGGGCAGCAGGGTGCAGGCGACGACGGCGGGACGCTCGGCGCCCTTGCGCTTCACCACCATGCGCGCCGACGCGCACATCACGCTGTCGGGCGATTTCTTCAGGATGCCCCAGCACGCCGTCGTGATCTCGGGAACATCGACGGTGGGATCCATTTCCGGAAACAGAACGAGTGTCGCGGGATCGCGCGCATCGATCGGCACGCCCAGCCGCGCGAAGAGCTGCGCATAGCCCGCGCGGACTTCCTCGTCGGTCTCGTTCGAGAAATGTCGACCGGCCACATGCAGGTCGAAACCGGCTTCGGCCAGCCAGACGAGTCCGTCGATGGTCGGCTTCCAGCTTCTGGGGCCACGCTCTTCCTCGTGCAGCTCCCGTTCGTAGTGATCGACCGAGACGCGGATCGCGAGATTGTCGCTGCCGTGCCGCGCCAGCAGGTCGAGCATCGCCGGCTTCATCTTGTGCATCGGCTTCATGGCGTTGGTCAGCACCATCGCCTTGAGTCCGCGCGCGAGCACGTCGTCCAGCATCGCCGGCAGGTCGGGATTCATGAACGGCTCGCCGCCGGTGAAGCCGATCAGCCTGGTCGCGTGACCGTCGCGCTCGATCTCGTCGAGATAGGCCGTGACCTCGGCGGCCGTCAGATAGACGAGCCGGTCGTTGCGCGGCGAGGATTCGATGTAGCAGTTGCGGCAGGTGAGGTTGCACAGCGTGCCGGTGTTGAACCACAGCGTCTCGAGCGCCTTCAGGCCGACATGGGCGCGCGTTTCGCCCTTGGCGGTGATCCAGGCATCCTTGAATTTCGCGGGATCGAGCAGAACGGGCAGCATTGAATCCTGCGCAAACATTGATGGGGAAGCCTAGCACAGTTCGTGCAACGGAACCGGCGGCGGAACGGCGGGTTCCGGACGGTAACTCGATCACGCGCGTGCGTCTCGACCGTTCGGTGAAGCTTCGCTACGGTCCGTCAACTTCCAAGGGGAATTCGATGCTCGACGACAAGGCGCTGGCCACCATCTTCCGCGATGCCCGCACGCATAATGGCTGGCAGGACAAGCCGGTGACCGACAAGCAGCTCCACGAGATCTACGATCTGATGAAGTGGGGTCCGACCTCGGCCAATTGCCAGCCTGCGCGAATCATCTTCGTGCGCACCAAGGAGGGCAAGGAGAAGCTGAAGCCGGCGCTGAGCGCGGGCAACACCGAGAAGACGATGACCGCGCCGGTCACGGCGATCCTGGCCTACGATCCCGAGTTCTTCGAGCACCTGCCGCGTATGTTCCCGCACGACCAGACGGCGATCCACTGGTTCAAGGGCAAGCCGTCGGCCGAGCCGACCGCGTTCCGCAACGGCACCCTGCAGGGCGCCTACCTGATCATCGCGGCGCGTTCGCTGGGTCTCGATTGCGGCGCCATGAGCGGTTTCGACAATGCCAAGGTCGATGCGGCCTTCTTCCCCGACGGCAAGTTCAAGACGAACTTCCTGTGCAACATCGGCTACGGCGACCATTCGAAGGTGTTCGCGCGCAGCCCGCGCTTCGAGTTCGACGAGGTCTGCAAGATCGTCTGAGCTTAGAGCCCGACGAAGGCGCCGATCTTCTTCCAGGGCAGCGGCAGCAGCGAGATCAGTGCCGCCAGCCCGAAGCCCAGGATGACCGCGCCCGATCCGCGGTTAAGCCACAACAGGCCGGTGCCGGTGAAGCGCGCGCGCAGCGACACCGACGCCGTGCAAATGATCGTCCACCAGGCGAGCGCGCCGCAGAACACAGATGCGACGAGAAGCGTGGCGTCGGGCAGGCTCGAGCCGACGCCCGCCAGGTTGCGGCCCGCGAAGGCCGCGCCGAAGGCCATCACCGTAAGCGGATTGAACACGGTGATGAAGAAACTCGAACTGGCGTAGTGGAAGTGCGTCGAGAAAGTGTGCTCCTGGTCGTCGGCGACCGGATCGCCGACGTTGCGCGGCCGGTGGCGCATCGTCGTCCAGCCCATGATCACCAGCACCAGCCCGCCGATGCCCAGCAACCAGGCCTCGCGCTCGATCACGAACCGCTGCACGAACGACAGGCCGAAGGCCGCGACCGCGCCGAACACCGCGTCGCCCAAAGCCGCGCCGATACCGGTCATGTAGCCCGCCATCGCGCCGACGGTGATCGAGCGGCGGATGCAGAGCGCCGCCGCCGGTCCGACCGGCACGGCGATGAGGAAGCCGATCGCCGCGCCCTCGATGGCGAGCGCGATGGGATTGAAGGCGAAGCCCGGCACGGTCATCGCGCCTAAAACCTCTCGGCCCTGAAGGGGCGCGGCGGCGCGACCAGCTTTTCCTGGGCCGTCACGAGCTGAAGCTCGCGCTCGCCCATCGCCTGGGTGACTTCGAGCACGGCGAAGATCGAGGAGGCAGCCTTGCCCAGTGCCTCGCCGATCTCGTCGCCGGCCACCCAATGGGCGGTGAAGAGCGCTGCAACCGCGTCGCCGGTGCCGTTCGGGGCGATGGGAAAACCGATCATCGGTGTTGCAACGCGCCAGGCCGCTTCGCGTGACACCGCCACCATTTCTATTGTGTCGGGGGCTGCATCGGCACGGCGCAGGCTCGTGATGAGCGCAAGACGTGGGCCCTGTCGTTCCCCGCCGAGCAGTATTCGCGCCGCCGCCAGCGCCTCGTCCATGGTCGCGACCTTGCGGCCGGTCAGCAATTCCAGCTCGAAATGGTTGGGCGTCACGAGATCGGCGGCCGGAATTGCGCGGTCGCGGAAGAAGGTGTCGATGCCGGGCTTCACGTAGACGCCGGTGTCGATGTCGCCCAGCACGGGATCGCAGCACCAGACGGCGCGCGGGTTGGCGGCTCGCACGCGGCCTGCGGTATCGAGCACGATGTCGGCAAGTGCTGCATCGCCGACGTAGCCGGTCAGCAAAGCGTCACAGCGTGCGAGCTGGCCCAGCGCCTCGATGCCCTGGACGATCTCGCCCACTTGTTCCGCCGATGCCGCGCGACCGCGCCACGCGCCGTAGCCCGTGTGATTGGAGAACTCGACCGTGTTCACCGCCCAGACTTCGTGGCCCAACCGCTGCAGGGGAAAGGTCGCTGCGCGATTGCCGACATAGCCGTAGGCGACATGGCTCTGGAGGGACAGGAAGCGCATGGCCGGCGCCACCTTGCCACAAGGAGGTCCGCCATTATAGTCCGCCGCGTTCCGGGGAGGCTTTATAAGATGTCGATGTCCGTCCGTCCGCGCCGCAGCGTTCTCTATATGCCGGGCGCCAACACGCGCGCGCTGGAGAAGGCGCGCAGCCTGCCGGCCGATGCGCTGATCTTTGATCTCGAGGACGCCGTCGCACCCGATGCGAAGGAAGCCGCGCGCGCCAACGTCGTCGCCGCCGCGCAGAGCAAGGCCTACGGCAAGCGCGAGATCGCGATCCGCTGCAACGGTCTTGCCACGCAATGGGGCGCCGCCGACATCACCGCTATCGCGAAATCAGGCGCCGATGCAGTAGTGGTGCCGAAGGTCGAGAGCGCGGCCGAAGTGGCGAGCGTCGTCGGCCTGCTCGATGCCGCCGGCGCGCCCGAGACGATGGCGGTGTGGGCGATGATGGAGACGCCCAAGGGCATCCTGCGTGCCGAAGAGGTGGCGGGATCACATCCGCGGCTCACTTTGTTCATCATGGGCACAAATGACCTGGTGAAGGACATGCGCGCGCGTCACACGCCGATGCGCCTGCCCATGGTGACGGCGCTCGGCCTCGGCATGCTCGCCGCCCGCGCGCACGGCCTCACCATCCTCGATGGCGTCTACAACGACATCAAGGACGAGGAAGGCTTCCGCGCCGTCTGCCAGCAGGGCCTCGAGATGGGCTTCGACGGCAAGACACTGATCCATCCCAGCCAGGTCGAGCCCTGCAACGAGGTGTTTGCGCCATCTGCCGCCGAACTCGAGATGGCGGCCAAGATCGTGGCCGCCTTCAAGCAGGCCCAGGCCGAAGGCAAGGGCGTGGTCACCGTCGACGGACGCATGATCGAGAACCTGCATGTCGAGCAGGCCGAGCGCGGGCTGGCGCTCGCCGCCGCGATCAAGGAGCTGCAGGGCGCGGCATGAGCAAGACCAGCAACGGCAACTTCTTCGAGGACTTCCGCGTCGGGCAGGAGTTCCGCCACGCCACGCCGCGGACGCTGACGGAGGCCGATGCGGCGCTCAACATCGCGCTCTACGGATCGCGCTTCGCCATCAACTCGTCCGATGTGTTCGCGCAGGCGATCGGCCTGCCGCGCGCGCCGCTCGACGACCTGCTGGTCTTCCATGTCGTGATCGGCAAGACCGTGCCGGACATCTCGACCAACGCCGTCGCCAATCTCGGCTATGCCGAGTTCCGCTGGGGCGTACCGGTCTATCCCGGCGATACGGTGTCGGCGCATTCCAGGGTGCTGGGCCTGCGCGAGACCTCCAACAGGGCAAGCGGCGTCGTCTGGGTGCGCTCGACGGGCGTCAATCAACGGGCTGAGATGGTGCTCGACTATGTGCGCTGGGTGATGGTGCACAAGCGCGATCCCGCCGCTGCCGTTCAGCCGACCACCGTGCCGAAGACGGCGCCGTCGGTGAAGCCGGAGGACCTCGTCGTCCCGGCAGGCCTGTCGCTGGCGGGTTACGACGACGGTGCGGCCGGGTCGTCGCATCGCTGGGAAGACTATGTCGCCGGCGAGCGCATCGACCATGTGAGCGGCATCACGCTCGAAGACTCCGACCACATGTTCTCGACGCGGCTCTATCAGAACACCGCGCGCGTTCACTTCGACGCCTTCGCCGGCAAGGACACGCGCTTCGGCCGTCGCCTCGCCTATGGCGGCCACGTGATTTCGCTGATGCGGGCGCTGTCGTTCAACGGGCTGGCCAACGGCTTCCGGGTCGCGGCCTTCAATGCCGGCAGCCATGTCGCGCCGACTTTTGGCGGTGACACGATCTACGCCTGGTCCGAGGTGCTGGAGACGGCGCCCCTGCCGGGCCGCTCGGACGTCGGCGCGTTGCGAATGAGAAGCATTGCGGCGAAGGATTGCCCGTGCGGCACGTGGCCGGGCAAGGGCGCCGACGGCAAGTACCATCCCGCCGTGGTGCTCGATCTCGACTACTGGCTGCTCATGCCGAGGCGCATTGCCTGAAAATGCCGCTCATCAGGCGGATTTTCGCTTGCGAATCCGGGGCTTAACGCACGTGCAACGCCGACATTCGTTGACTTGATACGGCTGCGCGCTAAAAACAGCGCCAGCCGATATCGGCAATAGAGGTCATCACGCGATGAGCGCTGCCAATCGGCCGACCAGTCGGCCGCTTTCCCCCCATCTGCAAGTCTATCGACTGCCGTTCCTGGCGAATCTCTCGATCCTGCATCGCGCGACCGGCATCGCCCTGTCGGTGGGTGCGCTCTACCTCGCGACTTGGGTCGTGTTCGCCTCGGGCAGCTTCGAGACCTATGCGAAGTTCCAGGCCTTCAACAGCTCGATCGTCGGCCGCATCGTGCTGGGCGGTTGGCTGTTCAGCCTCTTCTTCCACCTGTTCAACGGCATCCGTCATCTCTTCTGGGATTTCGGCTACGGCTTCGAACTGAAGGATGCCGATCGCAGCGGCTGGATCGTCGTGGCGGTCACCGCCGTGGCGACGGCCGCCACCTGGATCGTCGGCCTTCGGCTGATCTGAGGAGCCCTCCATGAACAGCGATCTCAGAAGTCATCTCAGCCGCGCGCGCGGTCTCGGCTCGGCCAAGAGCGGCGTCCATCACTTTTGGGTGCAGCGCCTGACGGCGGTCGCCCTGATCCCGCTGGTTGCCTGGTTCGCCGTCTCGCTGGTGATGCTGAGCGGCGCCGACTACGGGATGGTCCGCGCCTGGATCGGTTCGCCGGTCGTGATGGTGCTGCTGATCCTCACCATCTGCATCGGGCTGCATCACGCGCAGCTCGGCATCCAGGTCGTGATCGAGGACTATGTCCATAGCGAAGGCCTCAAGCTGGCCTGCATCGTGGGCATCAAGTTCATTGCGGTGTTCTTCGGGCTGGCCGCAGCGGTGGCCATCCTGCGTATTGGATTCGGGAGCTGAACATGGCCGAGGCGAGCAACAGCACCCCGCCGGTCGCTGGGGTCATCAACATCGGCAACACCGCCTACAAGGTGATCGATCACGAATACGACGTGGTCATCGTCGGCGCCGGTGGCGCGGGCCTGCGCGCGACCTTCGGCATGGCCAACAAGGGCTTCAAGACCGCCTGCATCACCAAGGTGTTCCCGACCCGCAGCCACACCGTGGCGGCGCAGGGCGGCATCTCGGCGGCGCTGGGCAACATGGGCCCGGACGACTGGCGCTGGCACATGTACGACACGGTCAAGGGTTCCGACTGGCTCGGCGACCAGGACGCGATCGAATACATGTGCCGCGACGGCATCGGCGCGATCATCGAGCTCGAGCATTACGGCGTGCCGTTCAGCCGTACGCCCGAGGGCAAGATCTACCAGCGCCCGTTCGGCGGCATGACGACGGAATACGGCAAGGGCATCGCCCAGCGCACCTGCGCGGCGGCCGACCGTACCGGCCACGCCATCCTGCACACGCTCTACCAGCAGTCGCTCAGGAACCACGCCGAGTTCTTCATCGAATACTTCGCCCTCGACCTGATCATGGACGAAGGCGTCTGCCGCGGCGTCATGGCCTGGAACCTCGACGACGGCACGATCCATCGCTTCCGCGCCCACAAGGTGGTGCTGGCGACCGGCGGCTACGGCCGCGTCTACCAGACGGCGACCTCCGCCCACACCTGCACGGGTGACGGCGGCGCCATGGCGCTGCGCGCCGGCCTGCCGCTGCAGGACCTCGAGTTCGTGCAGTTCCATCCGACCGGCGTCTACGGCGCGGGCTGCCTTATCACCGAGGGCGTGCGCGGCGAGGGCGGCTACGTCACCAACTCCAGCGGCGAACGCTTCATGGAGCGTTATGCGCCGACGGCGAAGGACCTCGCCTCGCGCGACGTCGTCAGCCGCTCGATGACCGTCGAGATCCGCGAAGGCCGCGGCTGCGGCCCGAACAAGGATTACATCGAGCTGCACGTCGAGCATCTCGATCCGAAGATCATCCACGAGCGCCTGCCCGGCATCGCCGAGACCGCGCGCATCTTCGCCGGTGTCGACGTCACGCGTCAGCCGATCCCGATCCTGCCGACCTGCCACTACAACATGGGCGGCATCCCGGCGAACTATCACTGCGAAGTCATGACGGTGAAGGACGGCAATCCCAACACCGTCGTCCCCGGCCTGATGGCGCTGGGCGAGGCCGCGTCGATCGGCGTCCACGGCGCCAACCGCCTGGGCTCGAACTCGCTGCTCGAGCTGGTCGTGTTCGGCCGCTCCGCCGCCAACCGCGTCGCCGAGCAGCTGACGCCCGGCCAGCCGCACAAGGACATGAAGAACGCTGGCGAGGAGGCGATCGCCCGTCTCGACAAGGCGCGTCATTCCAACGGCGGCACGCCGACCGCGCAGCTTCGCGCCATGATGCAGAAGACCATGCAGAACGATTGCGCGGTGTTCCGCACGACCAAGACCCTCAACGAGGGTTGCGAGAACATGGACAAGGTGTTCGCCGGCAAGGGCGACGTCCGCGTCAAGGATCGCTCGATGATCTGGAACTCCGATCTGATGGAGACGCTGGAGTTCGAGAACCTGATCCTCCAGGCCCAGGGCACGATCCGCTCGGCCGCGAACCGCCAGGAAAGCCGCGGCGCCCATGCGCAGGAGGATTTCCCGGACCGCAACGACAAGGAATGGCTGAAGCACACGGTCATCTGGGTCGACGAGCTTACGGGCAAGACCAAGATCGACTACCGCCCGGTCAACCTGCAGCCGATGAGCAACGACGTTCAGTCGTTCCCTCCCAAGGCCCGCGTGTACTGAGGCCTAAGTGCCGAAAGCGATTCGATATGGCTTGAAAGATCTTCGTGACACAAACGGAGATATAACGCCTTTCGGAGCTCGCGAGGCTCTTATCGTTGCCTCCGTACTTTTGCCGCGTGTTCAAGACAACGCGCCAATCACTTACGGCGATCTTTGCGCTGCAGTAAAGGGCAGGACCAAGCTAAATTGGATTCCTGTTCGAGTGGGTGAAATCTTAGGGACGCTTGGCGGCCTTCTGATTGAGTGGGGCGATGAGAGAGGCGTTGAATGTCCAGAGCTTCAGTCGTTTGCTGTAAACGGAAAGTTAGAAGTCCCAGGGCATGGCTTCTACGCCTTTGTTGAACGGAGATATGGTCTGAAACTGGCGAGTCTCGCGGATGCGCCACTTTCCGTTCAGCAGTATTGGACAGCAGTTGTTCATCGCGAGGTAAGAACTTTTGGGCAGTGGAATGAAGTTTTTGCCTTTGCGAGAAAACGTGCTGCACTAACAAAATCGGCATGGGATGCCGAAGTTTCAAAAAGCAGAAGGCGTACGCTCCGAGCTAAGGCTGCAAATAAAGCAATTCAAGCTTCGTTTGGCGGCGGTCCCGAAGGCGAAGAACATAAGAGACTTAAGGAAATTGTCAGGCGGAAACCCCATCTTTTTGGTATCTCGAAGAGACTAAAGCCTGATCCTATCGATGAAGGCGAGTTTCGCCTGCCTTCAGGTGATGAGATAGACGTTCTATTTCATGACAAATCGACTTTCGATTTAGTTGAAGTAAAGCCCTCGAATGCCGCGGGATTAGAGCATCGAAAAGGCCTTTATCAGTGTGTCAAGTATCGAAGCATTCTCGCTGCAATGGCTCGACTGAGCGGTGAAAAGTGGACGATCCGAGCGAAGCTTGTTTGCGGAGGCAATGTTGAGGAAGACATTCTTCGTGACGCAAAGCGCTTGAAGGTCGATGTTTTTCAAGGCGCCTGTGCGCATAGTTGAGGAAGAAAATGGCCGAGTTTACTCTCCCCGCCAATTCCAAGGTCGGAGTCGGCGAGACTTACAAGGCTCCAGCGGGCGCCAAGAACATCAAGAAGTTCAAGGTCTACCGCTGGACGCCGGAAGACGGAAAGAACCCGTCGGTCGACACCTATGAAGTCGACATGGACACCTGCGGTCCGATGGTTCTCGACGCGCTGATCAAGATCAAGAACGAGATCGACAGCTCGCTGACCTTCCGCCGCTCCTGCCGCGAGGGCGTCTGCGGTTCGTGCGCGATGAACATCGACGGTACCAACACGCTGGCCTGCACCAAGTTCATCGACGAGGTGAAGGGCGACATCAAGATCTACCCGCTGCCGCACATGCCGGTGGTGCGCGACCTGGTGCCCGACCTCAACGTGCCCTACGCCCAGCTCACCTCGATCGAGCCGTGGCTGAAGTCGTCGACCCAGCCGCCGACGCGCGAGCGCCTGCAGTCGCCGGAAGAGCGCGCCAAGCTCGACGGCCTGTGGGAGTGCATCCTGTGCTTCTGCTGCTCGACCTCGTGCCCCAGCTACTGGTGGAACGGCGAGCGCTATCTCGGCCCGGCCATCCTGCTGCAGGCTTATCGCTGGATCGCCGACAGCCGCGACGAAGCCAAGGGCGAGCGCCTCGACAACCTCGAGGACCCGTTCCGGCTCTATCGCTGCCACACGATCATGAACTGCACCAAGACCTGCCCGAAGCACCTGAATCCGGCCAAGGCGATTGCCGAGATCAAGAAGCTGATGGTCGAACGTACCGTCTAGCGGCTCGTCTTTTGCTATGCTGAAGCCCTGAGACAGAACAGGGGGCTTCAGCCATGACACTCAAATCCATCGCAGCCGTTGCCGTATTGTCGGGCGCGGCGCTCGCCGCCGGTCCGGCGTCGGCCGGCCAGACCTTCGACGCGGTCAAGGCCAAGGGCTTCGTCCAGTGCGCGGTGAACACCGGCTTGGCGGGATTCTCGTTCGCCGACAGCCAGGGCAAGTGGACCGGCCTCGACGTCGATCTCTGCAAAGCCATTGCCGCCGCGATGTTCGGCGACGCCGAGAAGGTGAAGTTCACCCCGACCACCGCCCAGCAGCGCTTCGTCGCCCTGCAGTCGGGCGAGGTCGACGTCATCACCCGCAACGCCACGCAAACCCTGCTGCGCGACACCTCGCTCGGCTTCAACATCGCCGGCGTCAATTTCTACGACGGCCAGGGCTTCATGGTGACGGCCAAGAGCAACATCAAGAGCGCCAAGGAGCTGAACGGCGCCACGGTCTGCGTGCAGCCGGGCACCACCACCGAGCTCAACCTCGCGGACTATTTCCGCGCCAACAAGATGACCTTCAAGCCGGTGCTGATCGAGAAGCTCGACGAGCTATTGCAGGCGTATGCTGCCGGCCGCTGCGACACCTACACGACCGACGCGTCGGGCCTCGCCGCGGCGCGCGCCGGCCAGCTCTCGGGCAAGGGCGAGCACGTCATCCTGCCCGAGCGCATCTCCAAGGAGCCGCTGGGCCCGATCGTGCGCCACGGCGACGACCAGTGGTTCGATCTCGTGAAGTGGACCCTGATGGGCATGATCGAGGCCGAGGAGATGGGCATCACCTCCAAGAACATCGACGAGAAGATGAAGAGCGACGATCCCGCCGTGAAGCGCTTCCTCGGCATCACGCCGGGCTTCGGCAAGGCGGTCGGCGTCGACGAGAAGTGGATGTACAACGTCATCAAGCAGGTCGGTAACTACGGCGAGAGCTACGACCGCAACGTCGGCCCCGCGACCGCCCTCAAGCTCGACCGCGGCCAGAACGCGCTCTGGACGAATGGCGGCCTGATGTACGCGATCCCGTTCCGCTAAATCGTCGAACGTGAGCCGCCGGGGCGCGGACGCCCCGGCGTTTTCAAACTCAATCCTCGCGATCGAAGCGCATCTTCTTGATGCGGCCGGTCGAGACTTCGAGGGCGACGATCTTGCCGGCGCGGTCGCGCACGAGATGGGCGAGCTGGGTGGCCTTGATCCAGCTGCCCGGCGATTCCAGCTCGACCGTGTCGGCGTCGAGGCCGCGCACCATCCACGGCGCGCCGCCCGAGATCAGCGGGCCGCCGACCTCGACCTGCCAGTCCGCGCCCGCCCGCGAAATACGCCACACCGCGGCGCAATCGGACGACACGTAGGTGCCGGCGATCGCCGCGGGCACGGCCGCGCGCTTGCCGACCTTGCTGAAGGCGAGCACACGGCCCGCGCCGAGATCGACCTTGAGCGTGCCCTTCGGGCCGGGCTTCAGGGCGAACTCGTAGGAGCCGCGCTCGGCCGCGAACCAGCCGCCGGCGCGACGGCCGAGCGCAAAGGGCAGGCCGTTCTGCGTCACGATCGCCTCGTCGTTGCGCCATGCCAGGTCGAACAGCGACGGCTCCGCCGCATTGAACCAGGTGCCGGTGAGCGGCCGGGTCTCGGCCGCCGTAATCGGCGGCAGAGCGGGCTTCATCCTCTTGTTGTCTTCGAGCGCGAGCGCCGCGATGGCGCGGGCGCGACGCCACGGATCGATGCTGCCCAGGTTGGCGATCACCACGACGGTGAGATCGGCCTTCGGCACGCGCAGGAACTCGGTGCGGAAGCCCGGCCACAGGCCACCATGGCCGACCGTGGTCAGGCCGCGCAGCTCCTGCACGGCGACGCCACGGCGATAGTCGTTGGCCTTGCCGCCGGTCAGCGGTGCAATCGCGGTCAGTTGGGCCGGGATCGTCTTGCCGAGCACCGGCTTGTCGAAATGCCGGCTCCAGATCAGCAGGTCCTCGACCGTCGAGGTGAGGCCGCCTTCGCCGCCCTGCGGATAGGCATGCGCGGCGCGACGGAAACCCTGCTCGCGATCGCCGAGATAGCCGGTGGCGAGGTTCGGGATCACCGCGTCGATCTCGGCGATCAGCGAGGTCTGCGCCATGCCGAGTGGCTTGAAGATGCGCTCGGCCAGCACATCGCCCAGCTTCTTCTTCGCGAGCTTCTCGACGATGCGGCCGAGCAGCAGGAAGTTGGTGTTGCTGTAGAGGAAGCGGCTGCCGGGCGCGAAGTTGAGATGGCGGTTGCGCGTGCAGGCGTCGAACAGGTCTTCGGGCCGGGCCGGCTTGTCGAGCCCGTGGCCGCCCAGCCGCAGCAGCTCGAGGAAATCGGGCAGGCCGCTCGAATTGCGCATCATCTGGTCGATCGTGACCGGCAGCGGCGGCAGCTCGGGCAGGTACTTGTGTGGCGGATCGGAGAGCTTGAGCTTGCCCTCGGCCGCCAGCATCAGCGCCGCCGTCACGGTGAACTGCTTGCTCACCGAGGCGATGCGGAAGCGCGTGTCGGGTCGGATCGGCACGCCGAGCTCGATGCTCGCCAGGCCGAAGCCCTTGCAGAACTCGATCTCGCCGCCGCGCATCACGCCGACGACGGCGCCCGGCGAGCCGGGCTTGGTGTAGGGGGCAAACAGCGCGTTGACGCGACGTTCGAAGACGGTGGATTCGATGGCTTTCGACATGCAAGCCAGTCAATCGAAGCGGCTCGCCCTTGTAAAGGCGAGCCGGTACCTTCGGACGAAACGACGGAGGAAACGCGCGATGGATCGTCAGTTCGTGAAGATCGAGAAGGGCCTGGGGCCGCAGGGCCGCATCGCCGTCGTGCGCTTCGACCGCGGCGACAACATCAATGCGCTGAGCCAGCAGGCGATGCGCGAGCTGCGCGACGTGCCGCGCGACTTCGAGGACGACATCGAGACGACGGTGGTGATCCTCACCGGCACGGCGAAGGCCTTCTCGGCCGGCTTCGATCTGAAGGACCCTGAAGGATGGGCGCGCGCGACCCTGCCGGTGGGCGAGCGCATCCAGAAGCAGCGTGTCGGTCCGAAGATGTGCAAGGCCTGGCAGGACATGGACCAGGTCACCATCGCCGCGATCGAAGGCCATTGCGTCGGTGGCGGCGCGGCGCTGGTCGTGTCGCTCGACTTCCGCACCTGCGGGCGCTCGGCGCATTTCCGCATTCCCGAGGTCGAGCTCGGCATGAACATGAGCTGGGGCTCGATCCCGCGCATGCTGGCGCTGATGGGCCCGGCGCGCACCAAGCAGGCGGTGATCCTGGCGTCCGATCGCATCGGCGCGGCGGAAGCGCTGGACTGGGGCCTGGTCGAGAACGTGGTCGACGATGGCCAGGCGCTGGCCGCCTCGATGGCATTCGCCGAACGCATCGCGCGCCAGCCGCCGATTCCCGTGCGCATGACCAAGGCCACGGTCAATCGGCTCGCCCACGCGCTCGACGATCTCGGCAGCCACATGGATGCCGACCAGAACGTGCTGACGGGGCTCACCGAGGACTACAAGGAGGGAACGTCGGCCTTCCGCGAAAAGCGCAAGCCGTCGTTCAAGGGGCGTTGAACGGACCGCAGGCCTCCAGGCCCGCATTCATGAGCGGGCCGGAGGCCCGCGGTCCGGATGATCAGAGCTTCCGTGTCGGAAGCTGGTCGATGATGGCCTGGCGTGCCGGGTCTTCCAGCATCGCCCAGCGGCCGATCTCCTCGATCGTGCGCTTGCAGCCGATGCAGAAGCCGCTCTTCTGATCGAGCTTGCAGATGCCGATGCAGGGCGAGACGACCCGGCGGGTCATCGACGATGTCGATGGAGGCATGGCGCGGTCAGGTCTTCTTGCCGAGCTCCGCGAGCTGGCTCTGCAACTCGTCGAGCTTGCGCTTCAGGTCGTCGATCGCCGCGTCGTTGGCGGGAGCGGCGGCTTCGGTCTTTTCCGGCTCGTGGCCGTTGGCGGCGGTCGGCACCGGCATCTGTCCGAACGGCGATTGCCCGTTGGGCATCGCGCCGTTCGGGGCCTGGCCGTTGGGCGTCGTGCCGAACGGGTTGAACATCCGCATGGCGTTCTCGAACATCGCCATGTTCTGCTTGCCCATCGACTCGAACTGCTGGAACGGGTTGAACCCGAAGGCATTCTGCATGTAGCGGCGCATCTGGTCCTGATTGCGCGCGAACTGCGTCATCGACATTTCGAGATACTGCGGCACCACGCCCTGCAGGCTGTCGCCGTAGAACGAGATGAGCTGGCGCAGGAAGGGGATCGGCAGCAGCGTCTGGCCGCTCTTGCTTTCTTCCTCGAAGATGATCTGCGTCAGCACCGAGCGCGTGATCTCGTCGCCGGTCTTGGCGTCGTAGACGACGAAGTCGGTCTTGTCCTTCACCATCTGGGAGAGATGGTCGAGCGTCACATAGGCCGAGGTCGCGGTATTGTAGAGCCGCCGGTTCGCGTACTTCTTGATCACCACCGGCGCCGCTTTCGGTCCGCCTTCGGGTACTGCCTGGTCGGCCATTACGCTTCGCTCCTCTAGCTCCCAAGCGCAGTGAACGCTCGTTTACTGGGATCGTTCACCTTAGCGCCGATGCCGCAATGCGACAAGACGGGCTTTGCTGCTGCGAAGGCAGCGCGAGCGCGACGTGGCGTTCCGATGCGTTATAGTGAGTGCATGGCCTCCGGAAACGACGACAAGACTGAGGGAACTGGCGCCGAATTCGACAAGCTGGCCCGGCGTTACCTCGATTTGTGGCAGGCCCAGCTGGCCGGGCTGGCGTCGGACCAGGCCGTGACCGAGCAGATCGCCCGCCTGTTTGCGGCTGCGAACACGCAAGTCGCCTCAGCGTTGCAGGCAGCCCAAGGAGCTTCTCATGCTGGCACGACTAGGCCCCCGCCCGCTGCCGCTCCATCTGGGAACGGCCCTGATGACCTGGGCGAGCTCCGAAAGCGCGTGGAAGCTCTTGAAGCCCGGCTCGCAGAACTCGAGTCCCGCACAACAACCTCCTGAGTCGCTGGCGGCGCTGCTGCCGGAGATCGGCGCCCTCGAAGCGCAGGCAGGCGAGGGCAAGTTCGAAGAGGCGCTGAAGCGCGAGATCCTGCGCCGCATGGGCCGGCTGGCCGATGGCGTGCTCGCCTATCAGCGCAACGACATCCATCGCACCCTGGACGAGCCGCCTGCCGTCTGGAGCGAGGGCAACACGCGGCTGCTCGACTACGGCGCCACCAATCGCGCATCGCGCAAGCGCGGCACGCGCGCCGTGCTGGTCGTGCCCTCGCTGATCAACCGCTGGGAAGTGCTCGACCTCACCGCCGAGAAGAGCCTGCTGCGCGCCATGGCGGCGCAGGGGTTGCGGCCCTATCTCGTCGACTGGGGCACGCCCAACGGCGAGGAGCGCGGCTTCGACACGACGGCCTATGTGGCGCGGCTCGAACGGGCGCTCGCCTTCGTGGCCAAACGCGCGCGTCGGGCGCCGGCGGTGCTGGGCTATTGCATGGGCGGCACGCTCACCGTGGCGCTGGCCGCCCGCAAGCCGCGCCGCGTCGCGGGCCTCGCGCTGATGGCCGCACCGTGGGATTTCCACGCCGATCGCACCGGCCACGCTTTCCTTCTGTCGTCCGGACCGTTGCTCGCCGAGGTCGCCGACAAGGTCGGCGAACTGCCGGTCGATATCCTGCAGACCCTGTTCTGGTCGCTCGATCCCTGGCTATCGGTGAAGAAGTTCGGCCGGTTCCTCGGCCTCGATCCGAACGGCGAGCACGCCAAGGAATTCGTGCTGCTCGAGGACTGGCTGAACGGCGGCGCGCCGCTGGCCGGTCCGACGGCGCGCGAATGCCTGGTCGGCTGGTACGGCGACAACATTCCCGGCAGCAACAAATGGGTCGTCGGCGGCCGCCGCATCGTGCCGTCCAAGATCAAGGTGCCGTCGCTGGTCATGATCCCCTCGGGCGACCGCATCGTGCCGCCGCTCTCGGCCGCGGCATTGGCCGATCCAAAGAAGGGCCTCAAGAACGCAACGCGCATCGACCTGCCGCTCGGCCATATCGGCATGGTGGTGAGCGGCCGCGCCCGCGAACTGTGCTGGACGCCGCTGATCGAGTGGCTGGGCAACCTTCCGTCGCGACGGTCCCGTGTCGTCACCGGCTAGGTCCTTCGACTGGCGGGTGCCGGCGGTCTGGGCGGCGCTGCTGACCGTCTCGGTCTTCGCCCATGTCTATGTCGAGATCGCCAACGAAGCGGCGCGCGGTGTGCGCCTGTCGTTCGGCGGCGCCATGGCGATCCAGGTGTCGAGCCATCTGGTCGTGGCGGCGTTGTTGCCGGCGATCTACTGGCTGCACCGGCGCTGGCCCATCCCGCATCATCCGCGCAACCTCGCGATCCATGTCGCCGCGATCGTGCCGTTCAGCATCGCCCATACGCTGGGTATGGCGGCCCTTCGGCTGCTGTGGTTCGGCGGCATCGTCGGCGAACCGCACAGCTTTCCGCTCACCCTTGATCGGATGCTCTACGAGTTCGCCAAGGACATCATCGCCTACGGCCTGCTGAGCGCCGGCACGGTGGCGCTGCGTCATTACCTGACGCGGCCGGCGCCGTCGGAGGCCGTCGAAGCGGCCGCGCCGCCGGAGCCTGTATCGGCGCCTCTGCCCGAACGCTTCGCCGTTCGCCGCAAGGGCCGGGAGATCATGGTCGAGGTGGCCGACATCGACTGGATCGAAGCGTCGGGCAATTACGCCGTGCTCCATGTCGGCGACGAGACCTTCGAGATCCGCTCCTCGCTCACCAGGCTGGAGGGCGAGCTCGACCCGAAGCGGTTCGTGAGGGTGCACAAATCCCATCTGGTGAACATCGCCCGCGTGGTCGAGGTGACCCCCTGGGTGAACGGCGACTGGCGCATCCGCCTGCAGGGCGGCGCCGAGGTAAACCTGAGCCGCCGTTACCGCCAGCGGTTCGAGGCGCTGGCCCCCGTAAGAGCCTGACCGGACGTCCCATGAGGCCTGCCGGTCGTCCCACCGGCCACGCCGGTCGTCACAAAACGACGTGAAATCAACGGTTTGCAGGATAGGTCGAGGGTGTCCTTCCTCCGGAGCCCGCCATGCCCCCTGTCGCATTTTCTGACCGCCGCGCCGACCTCGACTGGCTGCGCGTCCTCGCCTTCGGCCTGCTGATTTTCTACCACGCCGGCATGGCCTGGTCGGGCTGGAGCTGGCACGTCACCAGCCCCGACAGTCTGGAAGGACTGCGCGAGGCCATGCGCTTCCTGAACCGCTGGCGCATGCCGCTGATCTTCGTGGTCTCGGGCGCGGCCATCATGCTGGCGCTGGGCGACCGCACGCCGGGCGCCTTCGTGCGCGACCGGCTGAAGCGGCTGCTGCTGCCGCTCGCCTTCGGCATGGTCGTGATCGTGCCGCCGCAGGTCTATCTGGAGCGCCTGTCGAGCGGCCAGTTCACCGGCTCGTTCCTGCAATGGCTGCCGCATGCTTTTGAGGGCGTCTACCCGAAGGGCAACATGAGCTGGCATCACCTCTGGTTCGTGGCCTACGTGCTGGTGCTCACCTTGGTCCTGCTGCCGGTCTTCCTGTGGGCGCGATCGCAAGCCGGGCAGGCGGTCGTCGCGAAGGCCGGCCGGATCGCGGCGCGCCATGGCCTGCAGTGGCTGATGGTGCTGCCGCTTGCCGCGTCGTACCTCTGGCTGGCGCCGATCTCCTGGAACATCAACGGGCTGGTAGGGGACTGGAACGGGCTCGTCTCCTACGGCGCGCTGCTGCTCTACGGCGCCTTCCTCTTCGGCTCGACCGACCTTTTAAGCGCCCTGCAGCGGCAGCGTTTTGTCTCGCTCGTCGTCGGGGTCGCGGCCTATGCGTTCCTCTATTTCGGTTACTTCGAAGGCACGGTGCGGCCGACCATCCCGCCGGCGGCGCGGCCGGTCTTCGTGCTGCTGTCGGCGATCAACGTCATGGCGTGGCTGTTCGCGATCATCGGCTTCGCGCACCGCTATCTGACGCGGCGGCCGGCTTTCCTCTCCGAGGCGACCGAAGCGGTCTATCCGTTCTATCTGATTCACCAGACGGTAACGGTGATCGCGGTCTGGGCGCTGCTGAAGGCCGGTGCTTCGCCGGTCCTAGGCTTCATCGTGGCAGTGGTCGCGACCTTCGCGGGGACATGGGCGATTTATGCAGGGCTGGTGCGCCCGTGGCGCTGGATCCGGCCGCTGTTCGGAATGAAGGCCGTCGGAACGGCGACCCGGCGGTCCTTGCCCCGCCGCGCGGCAGGCCTATAAATATCCGCAAGGGCGGCCTGCCATGGAGGATTTTATGACGGACATCGTTATCGCGAGCGCAGCGCGCACGCCAATCGGCTCGTTCAACGGCGCGTTCAGCGCAGTGCCGGCGCACGATCTCGGCAAGGTCGCCATCAAGGGTGCGCTCGAGCGCGCCAAGGTGAAGCCCGAGGAAGTCGACGAAGTCATCATGGGCCAGATCCTGACCGGCGGTCAGGGCCAGAACCCGGCGCGCCAGGCGGCCGTCAATTCGGGCATCCCGGTCGAGAAGACCGCGCTCGGCATCAACCAGCTCTGCGGCTCCGGCCTGCGCGCCGTCGCCTTCGGCTGGCAGGCGATCCGCAACGGCGACGCCAGCATCATGGTGGTCGGCGGCCAGGAGAGCATGAGCCAGGCGCCGCACGCCGCGCACATGCGCGACGGCACCAAGATGGGCGAGCTCAAGATGGTCGACACCATGCTGAAGGACGGCCTGTGGGATGCGTTCCACGGCTATCACATGGGCAACACCGCCGAGAACGTCGCGCAGAAGTTCCAGATCACGCGCGCCGAGCAGGACACGTTCGCGGCCTCGTCGCAGAACAAGGCCGAGGCGGCGCAGAAGTCCGGCCGCTTCAAGGACGAGATCGTCCCGGTCACCGTGAAGACCCGCAAGGGTGAGGTCGTCGTCGACAGCGACGAGTTCCCGCGTCACGGCACGACGGTCGAGGCGCTGGCCAAGCTGCGCCCGGCCTTCACCAAGGAAGGCGGCTCGGTCACCGCCGGCAATGCTTCGGGCATCAACGACGGCGCCGCGGCGCTGGTGCTGATGAGCGCTGATGAGGCCAAGAAGCGCGGCGTCACGCCGCTCGCCAAGATCGTGTCGTGGGCGACCACCGGCGTCGATCCGTCGATCATGGGCATCGGCCCGGTCACGGCCTCGCAGGAAGCGCTGAAGAAGGCCGGCTGGACGGTCAAGGATCTCGACCTCGTCGAAGCCAACGAAGCCTTCGCCGCGCAGGCGCTGGCCGTCGGCAAGCAGCTCGGCCTCGACGAGAGCAAGCTCAACGTCAACGGCGGCGCCATTGCGCTCGGCCATCCGATCGGCGCCTCGGGCGCGCGCGTCCTGACGACGCTGCTCTATGAAATGCAGAAGCGCGACGCCAAGAAGGGCCTCGCCACGCTGTGCATCGGCGGCGGCATGGGCATCGCGATGTGCGTCCAGCGCGACTAGTCCGGTCCGCGCCGAAATGAAAAACGCCCGAGGGAGAAATCCCTCGGGCGTTTTCTTTTGGCGGCTGGCAGAGGCTCAGTAGCTGATCTGCGTCCCGACCTGCGTTCCCTTGCGGACGAGCGCGCGGCCGTCGTCCTGCGAGAGCCAGGTGAGCTGGGCGTCGTTGGTGCCCTTGGTCTGGGCCAGCAGGAAGCGGGTCTCGCCGGGGACGACCGTGATGATCAGCTCGGTGTTTTCCTGGCTGCCGTAGGCGCGCAGGTCGTAGGGATTGGGCGGCAGGTCGAGGCGCATCCAGGTCGAGCCGGCTAGGCTGCCGACGGCGTTGCGGCTCATGGTGATGGGGATGTTCGGCGCATCCGGCGGAGCGGTGTCGCGCACGATGTAGAGCGCGGCCATGCCGTCCTTCGCGACCGGGAAGGAGTTCGTGCCATAGGCCTGGTACCAGGGCGACGGCGAGCCCGGGCCGGGCTGGCAGGCGGACAGGGAAAGCACCAGCAACGCGGCGCCCAGAAACTTCTTCATGCAACGACCTCCGCCGGCAAATTCCGACGGACGGGCCTGCGGGTCAAGCCTCAGCCTGTCGCTGGCGCGGGCAGGACGCGCAGCCGTGCCAGCGGTGACAGGACGATGACGAGGGTCGAGAGGGCGAAAGCCACGACGATCAGCAGCAGGGCGGCGTGCATCCCGGCCTGCGCCGCCACCAGCCCGCCGGCCAGGGCGCCCAGCGGGCGAACGCCGTAGATCGCGGTCTGCACCGTGGCGTTGACCCGGCCCATCAGCGGCGACGGCGTCACGAGCTGGCGCACGGTGGTCTGGCAGATCAGCCACAGCATCGGCCCGAAGCCCACGAGGAAATAGCCGCCGGCCGCAAAGACGAGGCCGTTGCCCGAGGGCGCCGCGAGGAACAGCAGCGCCGCGACGATCGACACGGCCGGTCCGAAGATCAGCGTCACCAGCGGCGGCAGGCGGCGCGCCGTGACCGGCGCCACCAGCGCGCCGAGGATCAGCCCGGCGCCGTAGGTCGATTGCGCGAGACCCATATGCGCCGGGTCGAGGCCGAGCGGTCCCAGCGCCAGCGGCGCCCAGATGGCGAGCAGGGCGAAGAAGGCGAAGTTCCAGAAGATCGCGCAGAGGCTGATGCCGCGTAAAAGCTCGTTGCGCACGACGAAGGACGTGCCGAGCCGAATGGCGCTGGCGAGGCTCGGCCGCTCGGCGCCCGCTGCCGGGGCCTTGCCCTCCGGCAGGGCGAGCACGCAGACCAGCGCCAGGGCCGCGCCCAGCGCCGCCAGCGCATAGCCCCAGGTCGGCGACAGGTGCTGCGCCAGCAGGCCCGCCACGAACGGTGCGGCAAGGCTCACTACGGCGCGCGCCAGTTCGAGGCGCGCATTGGAGCGCGGCAGGTCGCCCGCCGCGACCAGGCTCGGCAGCAGCGAGACCGAGGTCAGGACATAGACCACGGTGCCCGAGGCGCCGGCGATGGCGGCCAGGCCCAGCAGGAAGACGTAGCCGGTGGCCGCCGCCGCGACCGCGACCATCGAGGCGGTGAGGCCGAGCGCCAGCGCCACGATTAGCATGCGGCGGCGCGGCATGCGGTCGATCCAGGCGCCGGCCGGCAGGGAGACCAGCAGCCAGGATGCACTTTGCGCGGCCACCAGAAGGCCGAGCAGGTCCGGACCGGCGCCCAGGACGAGGGTCGCGGTCAGCGGCAGGGTTGCGAGCGCCATCTGGTCGGCGGCGTGGGTCCCGGCGGCGGCGCCGAGCAGGGCGGTGAAAGGTTTCATGCCGCCGTTCTAGGGCCGCGTTGCCGCGCGCCTCTATCCGCCGGCGTCGCTCAATTCAGATATCGAAGCGACATCAATCTGACGCTTGCCCGCGATGGGGGATAACCGGCTAGAGTGTGGGGGCGTTTTCATCAGGGAGGAAACAATGGCCGGACGGGTAGCAGTCGTAACGGGCGGAACACGTGGCATCGGTGGCGCCATCTCCCGGATGTTGAAGGACAAGGGCTACAAGGTCGCCGCGACCTATGCGGGCAACGACGAGGCCGCCAACAAGTTCAAGGCCGAGACCGGCATCAACGTCTACAAGTTCGACGTCGGCGACTTCGCGGCCTGCCAGTCGGTGATCGCCGACATCGAGAAGGATCTCGGTCCGGTCGACGTGCTCGTGAACAACGCCGGCATCACCCGCGATTCCACGATGCGCCGCCTCACGCGCGACATGTGGGACGCCGTCATCGACACCAACCTCGGCTCCTGCTTCAACATGAGCAAGGCGGTGTGGGACGGCATGAACACGCGTGGCTTCGGTCGCATCGTCAACATCGGCTCGATCAACGGCCAGGGCGGCCAGTACGGCCAGGTGAACTATGCCGCCGCCAAGTCGGGCATCCACGGCTTCACCAAGGCGTTGGCCCAGGAAGGCGCGCCCAAGGGCATCACCGTCAATGCGATCGCGCCGGGCTACACCGACACCGACATGGTGTCGGCGGTGCCGGCCAACGTGCTGGAGAAGATCGTGGCCAAGATCCCGGTCGGCCGTCTCGGCAAGGCCGAGGAAATCGGCCGCGGCGTGATGTTCCTGATCGCCGACGATGCCGGCTTCATCACCGGCTCGACCCTGTCGATCAACGGCGGCCAGCACATGTACTGACGTCAGCTTGGGGCTGACAACCGGCGCGAAAACGCCAAGATGCGGGCCGGCATATTCTGCCGGCCCTTTTCATTCGTGTTCTTTCGTGGGAGCGACACGTGGCCAAGCTGACCGAGTACAAGGACATGAACCCGCGGGCCAAGGCGGTGGTCGAAGGCATCGCCAAGGCGCGCGGTAGCGATCCGGCGAACATCAACAATGTCTGGAAGGCGCTCGCCCACCATCCCGACACGATGGAGCGCTTCGCCGCCGAGATGAAGGCGGTGATGGCGCCCGGCACGCTCGACGGCCTCACCAAGGAACTGATCTATCTCGCGGTGTCGGTCGCCAACCAGTGCGACTACTGCATCGCCTCGCACGGCACGATGGCGCGCCAGAAGGGCATGACCGAGGAGATGTTCGGAGAGTTCATGGCGGTCGTGCTGGCCGCGCAGAAGGGCAACAAGATCGCGACGGCCTATCGTGTGCCAGTCGATGCAGCGTTCGAGGAGAAGTGACGTGAGCGACGGAAAGTCCACGACGTGGGATGCCAATCTCTACCTGAAATTCGCCGATCACCGCATGCGGCCGGCGCTCGACCTGATGGGCCGGCTCGATCCGGCGAACGGCGCGCGCCCCGGTCATGCGGTCTACGATCTGGGCTGCGGCGCCGGTAACATCTCGCGCATCCTGGCCGAGCGTTTCCCCGAGGCGCAGGTCGTCGGCATCGATTCGTCGGAGGAGATGCTCGCCAAGGCACGCAGCCAGACGGTCGATGCGCGCGTGACCTTCGAGAAGGGCGACCTCGCGCACTTCAAGCCGAACCTGCCGGCCGGCATCCTCTACAGTAACGCCGCCTATCAGTGGCTCGACGGCCACATCGACATGTTCCCCGGCCTGATGAAGCTGCTGCCGTCCGGCGGCCAGCTCGCGATCCAGATGCCGCGTAACCACGAGGCACCCTCGCATGCCTCGATGCACGAGGCGGCCATCGCCGGCCCGTGGCGCGACAAGCTCACCAAGGTGCGCCCGATCGTGCGGGTCGAGGAACCGGACCGTTATTACGACGTGCTCAAGCCGTTCTGTTCGGATCTCGAGGTCTGGGAATCGATCTACCAGCAGCCGCTCACCGGCAAGGATCCGGTGGCGCAGTACACCTCGTCGACTGGCCTTCGGCCCTATCTCGAGCTGCTGCAGGAGCCGGAGCGCACGCAGTTCTACGACACCTACGCAGCCCTTCTGGCCAAGGCCTATCCGACGCGGCCCGACGGCATCACGCTGTTCCCGTTCCGCCGCCTGTTCATCGTGGGGCGCCGCGCATGAGCGTGCGCCGCCTGTTCGGCCTCGCGCTGCTGCTGCTCGCGGCCGCTCGCGCGCCCTCCGTGCAGGCGGCGCCGCAGTCGATGGTGGCGGCCGCCCATCCGCTGGCCGTCGAGGCGGGACTGGAGATGCTGCGCCGTGGCGGCACCGCCGTCGATGCGGCGATCGCCGTGCAGATGGTTTTAGGCGTCGTCGAACCGCATGCCTCGGGCATCGGCGGCGGCGGCTTCCTGATGCACTACGACGCCGCGACCCAGACCATCACCGCCTATGACGGTCGCGAGACGGCGCCGGCCGGCGCGAAGCCCACCATGTTCCTCGCGCCCGACGGCAAGCCGCTGGGTTATCGCGAGGCCGTCTTCTCGGGCATCTCCGTCGGTGTGCCTGGCGTCATGGCCATGCTGGAACTCGCGCACAAGGAGAAGGGCAAGCTTGCCTGGGGCGATCTGTTCGGGCCGGCGATCGTCGCGGCGCGCGACGGCTTCCCGGTCTCGTCGCGTCTCGCCGCCTGGCTCCAGAGGATGATGCCCTTGCTGCGGGACGAGCCGGGCATCGTCGCGACCTACTTCAATCCCGACGGCAGCCCGCGCAAGCTGAACGAAAAGATCACCAACGCAGCGCTTGCCGCGACGATGGAGCTGATCGCCCAGCAGGGCGCGCGCGTGATGTACGAAGGCCCTGTCGCCGCCGAGATGATCGAGCGGGTGCATGGCCATCGCCGACCCGGCACGCTCTCCCTTGCCGATCTCGCCGACTACAAGCCGGTCAAGCGTGAGGCCGTGTGCGGCCCCTATCGCGTCTGGACCGTCTGCGGCATGCCTCCGCCGTCGTCGGGCGGCATCGCGATCCTGCAGGTGCTGGAGCTGCTTCAGCCTTTCGACATCCAGCGCGATGCGCCCAACGACCTGCGGGCCACCCATCTGATCGCCGAGGCGAGCCGGCTCGCCTTCGCCGACCGCGACCGCTACGTCGCCGATCCGGCTTTCGTGGATGTGCCGGTGGCCGGGCTGCTGTCGTCCGCCTATCTCGCGGAACGGCGCAAGCTGATGTCGCCCGACCGCAGCATGGGCAAGGTCGGTCCCGGCGTGCCGCCGGGCTATGTCGAGCGCGGCACCAGCCACATCAGCATCGTCGATCGCTGGGGCAATGCCGTCAGCTTCACCACCACCATCGAGGCGCCGTTCGGCGCCGGGATGATGGTGCGAGGCTTCCTGCTGAACAACGAACTCACCGATTTCTCGCCGCGGCCCGAGCTGGACGGCAAGCCGGTCGCCAACCGCGTGCAGCCCGGCAAGCGGCCGCGCTCCTCGATGTCGCCGTCCTTCGTGTTCGATCGGGACAAGAAACTGGTGGTGGTCGCGGGCTCGGCGGGCGGGCCGCGGATCATCGGCGACACCCTGCAGGCCCTGATCGGGATGCTCGACTGGGACCTGTCGGCCCAGGCGGCGGTCGACCTGCCGCGGGTCGCCAACATGAACGACGCGACCGAGCTGGAGGAGGGGACGCCGATCGCCGACCAGGCGGGTGCCTTGCGCGCGCTGGGCCATGAAGTACAAGTCCGCCGGCATGAAGGCGGCCTGACGGCCCTCCGGCGCACGGGCGACGGGTGGGAAGGGGGCGCCGACCCGCGACGCGATGGCGTCGCCCGAGGAGAATAAGACGTGGCCCTGAAGAAACTCCCCTCCGTCATCCTGCGCGCCGGCGAGGATCGCCGTGTCCGCGGCGGCCATCCCTGGGCCTTCTCCAACGAGATCCTGATGGACGCCGATGCCAAGGCGATCCCCGTGGGCAGCCTGGCGACCTTGCGCGCGCCGGGTGGCGAGGCGCTCGGTCTCTGCACCTTCAACCCGCACTCGCTGATCGCGGCCCGCCTTCTCACCACGAACCCTGAAGCCCAAGTCGATGCGCTGTTCCTCGGCCGCCGGCTGACCCAGGCGGCCGCCCTGCGCGACCGGCTGGTGGGCGTTCCCTATTACCGCCTGATCCATGCCGAGGCCGACGGGCTGCCGGGCGTGATCATCGACCGCTTCGGCGATGCCTTCGTGGTCCAGGTGAACACCGCCGGCATGGATGCGCTGACGCCGGTCCTGCTCGAGGCGCTGGAGGCGGAGTTCAAGCCGGCCACCATCATCCTCAAGAACGATTCGCCGGTGCGGGTGCTCGAAGGCCTGCCGCGCGAGGTCGTGGTCGCCAAGGGCGAGGCCGGCAGCATCGAGCTGATCGAGAACGACGCCCGCTTCGTGGCCGACCTTTCGGAAGGCCAGAAGACCGGCTGGTTCTACGACCAGCGCGACAACCGCCGCTTCATGGCGAGGCTGGCCAAGGATGCGCGCGTCCTCGACGCCTATTGCTACAGCGGCGGCTTCGGCGTGCTGGCCGCGAAGCATGGTGCAAAGTCGGTCCTCTGCCTCGACCGCTCGCAGCCCGCGCTCGATGCCGCGGCACGGGCCGTCGAGCTGAACGATGTCGGCAAGATCGTGACGCTGCAGAAGACCGAAGTGTTCGAGGCGCTGGAGAAGCAGAAGCCGCGCAGCTACGAGGTCGTGATCTGCGACCCGCCGGCCTTCGTGAAGAACCGCAAGGATCTCAAGATCGGCGCGCAGGGCTATCGCAAGCTGGTGCGGCTGGC
Organism: Reyranella sp. GW821-FHT12G01; assembly: GCF_058806575.1. Taxonomy (NCBI): domain Bacteria; kingdom Pseudomonadati; phylum Pseudomonadota; class Alphaproteobacteria; order Hyphomicrobiales; family Reyranellaceae; genus Reyranella; species Reyranella sp. GW821-FHT12G01. The sequence goes on along the minus strand of NZ_JBXAPV010000001.1, from coordinate 98,544 downwards.
CGCGCCGCTGGTCACCCGGGGCGGCTTCTTCTTCGTGGCCTCATGCTCGCATCTCGTCGACGTGCCGCTGTTCGCCGAACAGGTCCGCCGCGGCCTGCGCGATGCCGAGCGCAGCGGCCGCATCCTGCGCACCAGTGGTGCGGCGCTCGACCATCCGGTCCATCCGGCCCTGCCGGAGACGGCCTATCTGAAAGCCATGGTGCTGCAACTCGACTGATCGCGTGACGGGGGAGAGGGGATGTCGACACAAGGTAACGCGCCGTCGCGGCGCGGCGTCATCGTTGCCGGGGCACTGATCGCCCTTGCCGGCACGGTCGAAGCGCAGCCGGCAGCCGATGCGGCGCCGCTGCGTGCGATCATGGAGCGCTACGCCGCCGCCCTTCGCGCCAACGATGTCGATACTCTCGTGTCCCTCTACACCGCCAACGGCGTCTTCATGCGCGAGGACATGCCCGCGGTGGTCGGGCGCGACGCCTTGCGCGCGGCCTATCGCCAGATTTTCGCCACCTTGAAGCTCGATCTCACCTTCGATGTCGTTGAAGCCGAGATCGCCGGCGACATGGGCTGGCTGCGCGCGGTCTCCAGGGGAAAGATCAAGCTCCTCACGACCGGCGTGGAGACGACCGACTCGTTCAACGAGATGATCGTCTTCCGGCGTGAAGCGGATGGCTGGAAGATCCGCAGCTGCCTCTATGCCTCCAATCAACCCGGCGCCCAGCCACCGAAGTGATCGAAGAGACAGCACCATGATGCGCCAGCTTCTTCTCGCTGTTGCGATTGTCTGCCTTGTCGGAACCGGCTGCTCGATCCCCGACCGTGGCGATGCGGTGCCGCGCGCCGACACTACGCGGGCGATGCCGCTCGGCATTCCCAACGCGCGCTTCTTCGCCGACGCCGATCCGAAGGCGATGGTCGAGGAGGGCGTGCAGTCGGGCATACGCGAGGCCGCGGCGCTCCGGGCCGAAGGCAAGGCGCCGACCACCATGACGCCGGCCTACTTCCTGGCCATCTCTGGCGGCGGCGACAACGGCGCCTACGGCTCGGGCCTGCTGAACGGATGGACGGCGCTCGGGACGCGGCCGCAGTTCAAGATCGTCACCGGCGTCAGCACCGGGGCGCTGATCGCTCCGTTCGCCTTCCTCGGCTCCGCCTACGACAGGCAGTTGCGCGACGTCTACACGACCATGACGGCCGAGAAGGTCTATCGCCGGCGTTTCATCACGGCGGCCGTGTTCGACGACAGCATGGCCGATTCGGCGCCGCTCGCTGAGGTGATCGCCAGCTACGCCGACCAGAAGCTGCTGGATGCGATTGCCGTCGAATACAACAAGGGCCGGTTGCTGATGATCGGCACGACCGATCTCGACGCCCAGCGGCCGGTGATCTGGAACATCGGTGCCATCGCCGCCAGCGGCCATCCCGGCGCGCTCGAACTCTTCCGCAAGATCCTGCGCGCCTCGGCCGCCATCCCCGGCCTCTTCCAGCCGGTGATGATGGACGTCGAACTCGACGGCAAGAAGTACCAGGAGATGCATGTCGACGGCGGCGCCATCGCCCAGCTCTTCCTCTATCCGCCGTCGATCGACATCGCGAGCCTGAAGCGGCCGCGCATTGCCTATATCATCCGCAACGGCCGCCTCGACCCCGACTATGCGATGTCCGAACGCCGGACGATCTCGATCGCCGGCCGCGCGATCATCGCCATGCTGGCCGCCAGCGGCACCAACGACGTGCTGCGGACCTACTTCGTCGCTCAGCGCGACAAGGTCGACTACAACCTGGCCTATATCGGCTCCGACTTCGATGCGCCCAAGAAGGGCGAGTTCGACCAGACCTACATGAACGCGCTCTACGAATACGGCGTGCGCCAGATGGTCGACGGCAAGGCCTGGCACAAGCAACCGCCCGGCCTGGGAACGCTGACCGCCGTGCCGACCCGCTGACTCCGGATCAGCGGGCGATCAGCAGCACCGGGCTCCTGATCGCACGGATCAGCGATAGGCTGCGCGAACTCAGGAACTTCGCGTCGCCATGGCGCAGCGAGGTGCCCAGCACGACGAGGTCGTACCGCCCGCGATAGGCGGCGCGGCGGATCTCCGCTTCGGGATGGGTGTTGGTCGCGGTGAGGCCGCGCACCGGCACGCCGCCGCGCTTGCCGAGGCGATGGACGTCGACCAGCACCGACATGCCGAGGCGGCGGGCGCGGCCGCGCAGCAGCAGCGTGTCCTCGCTCGGATCGAAGACGTGCAGGGCGGTCAGCTTGCCGTGGCTGGCGGCTGCCAGGGTGAGGGCGATCTCGGTGGCAAGGCGGGCGTCGGGGCTGCCGCCGGTCGGGACCAGGATGTCGAGCGGACCGGTCGATACGGCGGTATGGCCGCCATTGACCAGGATCGCGACAGGGCCGTCGAACGACGCGACCAGCCGCTGCAGTCGCTCCTCGAAGCGCGGCGCCTCGCGGGAGATCGGCTGGTCGAGACCCACGAAGGCGATGCTGTAGCCCTTGGCCGCTTCCTTCTCGATCGCGTCCTCGGCCGTCGGGCTGCGCACCTGCAGCAGCTCCTCGACCGGCACCCGGACCGGCGCAGCGCCCTCGGAGGCCTCGGCCTTCGCCGACGGCGGCGAGCCGCGGTCTAGGGCCGCGCGCATCGCCTCGGCGAGCCTGTCCTTCGCCGAAAGCTTGCCTTCCTCGTTTGCGCCGTCGGTCCTCGCCGGCTGCAGCACCGTCGTCAGCACCTGCTGGCGGCCCGCGAAGAGCCCGGCGGCGGCGGTCGTCCAGCGTCCGTTGGCGCTGTCGTCGGCCAGCACCAGCGCGCGCTCCATCTTCGGCACGATCTGGTTCTGCTCGGCGTCTTCCTTGTCGAGCCGCTTCAGCTCGTCGTCGCGCAACGGCACGCGCGCCATCGCCCAGCGCAGGGTGGGCGGCATGATCATGGTCGTGACGACCGCCATGGCGACGATCATCGTGTAGAGCTGGTTGCTGAGCGCACCCATCGACAGGCCGATGCTGGCTATGATGACCTCGGTCGAGCCGCGGGCGTTGAGGCCCGTCGCAAGGGCCAGCGATTCGAGTCCGGTCAGCCCGCCCAGCCTGCCGCCGGCCAACGCGCCCAGAAACTTGCCGACGCTGGCGACCACGATGATCGCCAGCGTGAACAGCGCCAGGGTCGGGTCGAACAGCGTGCGCAGGTCCATGCCGAGCCCGGCCACGGCGAAGAAGACCGGGCTGAAGAAGGCGATGATGAAGCCGCGCAGCTCGCCCTCGATATGCTCGGTCAGAATCGGTGACTGGCCGATCAGCATGCCGGCGATGAAGGCGCCCAGCGCGGTGTGCACGCCGATCAGCTCGGTCATCAGTGCCATCGTGAGCGTGATCACCAGGATCGCGCTGATCACTGGCATCTCGATGGTGAGGTTGTCGTTGCACCACAGGATGATGCGCGCGACCAGCCGACGGCCGACGGTGAGGCTGGCGGCGAGGAAGATGGCGGTCAGCGCCAGGCTGGAGCCGACATCGGCCAGGCTGACGGTGCCGTGCGCGGCGATGCCCGAGATGACGGCGATGATCACCCAGGCCAGCGTGTCGTCGAGAATGGCGGTCGCCAGGATCAACTGGCCGAGGTCGCGGCGGATGGCGCCCACTTCCATCAGCACCATGGCCACGATCTTCACGGAAGAAATCGACAGCGCGGTGCCGAGGAACAAGGCCGTCACCAACCGGGCGGCGGGCGAAGGGATCAGCTCCATCGGCAACAGGTAGGCGAGTGCCACGCCGCAGGCGAAGGGAATGGCGATGCCCAGCAGCGACGTCGAGATCACGGCGCGACGCTTGCGGTTCACCAGCGCGAGATTGGTCTCCATGCCGGTGAGCAGCAGCAGGAGCAAAATGCCGATCTGCGAGACGGCATCGATCATGCTCTTGAGCGCAGGTGTATTGGGAAAGACGATGGCCCGCAGGTCGGGCAGCAGCAGGCCGAAGACCGAGGGCCCGAGCAGCACGCCGGCCAGGAGCTGGCCGAAGATGGCGGGCTGGCCGATCCGCGTCATCAGCTCGCCGATCAGGCGACCGAAGAACAGCAGCAGGATCAGCTCGGCTGCGAAGATTGCCGTCGTATGATCTGCCACGCCGTTCCCCCGGTCGCGCCGCCTCTCTTCCTGTCACGGATGGACGGCTGGCACGACTCGTGCTGACCTCTTCCGGGTTGAAGGAGACAATCGCTTGAACAAGGAAACGATTGAAGTGCTCGCGCGTTCCGCCGGGCTCGCCAAGGCACTGGCGGATTTTCCCGAGGATGTGACCGTCGCTGCGACACAGGCGGCCGATGTAGCGCAGAAGATCAAGCGCCCGGCCGATCCGACGGCCGAACCCTGGCCGCCGATGAAGGCGGGGACCACGCTATGAGCGACCTGCACTGGATGACGGTGACGGAAGCCGCGCGCGCCATCGCCGCCAGGGAACTTTCGCCCGTCGATCTCACCAAGGCGCTGCTCGACCGCATCGAGCAACTCGATCCCAGGCTCAATGCCTTCATCCTCGTCGATGGCGAGGCTGCGATGGCGGCTGCCCTGGCGGCCGAGACGGAAGCCGCGTCGGGCCGCCTGCGCGGGCCGCTGCACGGTGTGCCGGTCGGCATCAAGGACATCATCAACGTCGCGGGCCTGCCGACGACCTGCCATTCGAAGGTGCTGCAGGACAACATGGCGAGCGCCGACGCGGTCTGCGTCGAGAAGCTGCGTGGCGCCGGTGCCATCGTGCTGGGCAAGCTTTCCACGCACGAATTCGCCATCGGCGGTCCGAGCTTCGATCTGCCGTGGCCGCCGGCGCGCAACCCGTGGAATACCAATCATCATCCCGGTGGCTCCTCGTCCGGTTCCGGCTCGGGCGTGGCCGCAGGCCTGTTCCCGATGGCGTTGGGCACCGACACCGGCGGCAGCGTGCGCAACCCGGCGAGCTGCTGCGGCATCGTCGGCCTGAAGCCGACTTATGGTCTCGTCTCGCGCCGCGGCGTCTTCCCGCTCTCCTTCACGCTCGACCATGTCGGGCCGATGACCCGCACCGTCGCCGACAACGCGCTGATGCTGGGCGCGATCGCCGGCCACGATCCGCTCGACCCCGGCAGTGCGGCCGCGGCGCAGGGCCATTACGGCGCCGCGCTCGACCGCAGCCTGCGCGGGCTTCGTGTCGGCTTCGTGCGTCACTTCCATGAGATCGACACGCCGGCCCACCCGGAAGTCACCGCGGCGCTGGAGCATGTCGCGCGCAGCTTGCAGGTCGAGGGCGCGGAAGTGCGCAACATCACCCTGCCGACCCTGAACGAGTTCGGTGCGGTGAACCGCGTGATCCTGCAGAGCGAGGCCTGGTCGATCCACGGCCCGTGGCTCGGCGAGCGTCCCGGCGACTATGGCCAGCTCGCGCGTCGCCGCCTGATGGCCGGCGCCTTCATGAGCGCGGGCGACTACATGCTGGCGAGCCGTCGTCGCCTGCAGATGATCGCCGAGGTCGAGGCGGCGCTGCGTGACGTCGACGTGCTGCTCTGCGCCAGTTCGATGGACCCGGCCAGCCGCATCGACGACCTGGCCGAGGTCGAGCGCACCTATCCGCGCCAGGCTCGCACGCCGTTCAACGTCACCGGCCATCCCGCGCTTGCGATGATGGCGGGCCTCGCCGTGAACGGCCTGCCAGTCTCGGTCCAGTTCGTCGGTCGCTATTTCGACGAGGCGACGGTCTTCCAGGTGGCGCGCGCCTGGGAGCGCGTGGCCGGGACGGACAAAAAGCATCCGCCGATCCTCTGATTGGGGAAATAATTCGTTGAATTAGTTCTTGTCGTCCGAGCGGGCCTTGCCGGTCCGCCCGGCGGGGGCAAGATATTGCCCATGACCCAGAAGAAGCTTCGCCTCGGCGCCTTCATGCGCCCTGTCAGCATCCACACCGCCGCGTGGCGCTATCCCGGCGGCACACCGGACGCCAACTTCAACCTCAAGGCGCTGGTGAAGTACGCCCAGACCCTGGAGCGCGGGAAGTTCGACGCCTTCTTCATGGCCGACCACCTGGCCGTGCTGAACATGCCGATGGACGCGCTGAAGCGCAGCGCCACGGTGACCTCGTTCGATCCGCTGACGCTCCTGCCGGCGCTGGCGATGGCGACCAAGCATCTCGGCCTGATCGCCACCGCGTCGAGCACCTTCGAGCCGGCTTATACGATCGCGCGCCGCTTCGCCTCGCTCGACCATATCAGCGAGGGCCGCGCCGGCTGGAACCTGGTGACGACGTCCAATCCCGACGCCGCGCTGAACTTCGGCATGGACGACCAGATGCCCCATGCCGAGCGCTACGCGCGCGCCCGCGAGTTCTTCGACGTGGTGACGGGCCTGTGGGATTCGTGGGCCGACGACGCCTTCGTGCGCGACGTCGAGAACGGGATCTATTTCGATCCGTCGAAGCTGCATGTGCTCGATCACAAGGGCAAGTACCTGAAGGTGCGTGGGCCGCTGAACATCGCGCGGCCAGTGCAGGGCTGGCCGGTGATAGTGCAGGCCGGCGCATCCGATGCCGGCCGCCAGCTCGCGGCCGAGACGGCGGAGATGGTGTTTGCCGCCGGCGGTCCGATCGACGGCGCGCGCGCCTTCTATGCCGACGTGAAGGGCCGTGCGGCGAAGATCGGCCGCAACCCCGATCACATAAAGATCCTGCCCGGCGCTTTCGTGGTGGTGGGCGATTCGCTCGACGAGGCGAAGGAGAAGCGGGCGCGTCTCGACAGTCTGGTGAACTACGACAGCTCGATCGCCGCCGTCTCAATGGCGCTGGGCGTCGATGCGCGCAAGTTCGATCCCGACAAGCCGCTGCCCGACGATCTTCCCGAGACCGAGGCCAGCAAGAGCGGCCGCGATCGCGTTATCGACCTCGGCAAGCGCGAGAACCTGACGGTGCGCCAGATCGCCGGTCGCCTCGGCGGCTATGGCGGGCTCGGCATGCTGGGCACGCCGTCGATGATCGCCGACCAGATGCAGGAGTGGCTAGAGCGCGAAGCCTGCGACGGCTTCAACGTCATGTTCCCCTACCTGCCGGGCGGGCTCGACGACTTCGTCGACAAGGTCGTGCCCGAACTGCAGCGCCGCGGTCTCTTCCGCACAGAGTATGAGGGCACCACTTTGCGCGAGAATCTCGGGCTGCCGCGACCGGAGAACCGTTTTTTCGCGGCAACGGCCAAGGCGGCGGAGTAAGCTCCGCGCCCATGAGCTTCGAGATCTCGGTCGGCAGCGCCGACGACGTTCAGCGCATGGCCGCCTGGGCCAACGATGAAGGCTGGAACCCCGGCAACACGGATGCCCACGCCTTCTTCGCCGCCGATCCGGCTGCGTTCCTGATCGGCCGCCTCGATGGTGAGCCGCAGGTCTGCATCTCGGTCGTGAAGTACGGCGCCAGTTTCGGCTTCCTGGGCTTCTACATCACCCGGCCGGCGGTGCGTGGTAAGGGCTACGGCATACAAGTCTGGCGCGCCGGCATGGCGCGGCTCGCGGGACGCAATGTCGGGCTCGACGGCGTCGTGGCGCAGCAGGGCAACTACCAGAAGTCGGGCTTTCGCCGCGCCTGGAACAACGTCCGTTACGAAGGCGCCGTTCCGGCTTCGCTGCCGCCGGCGGGCGTCACTCTGGTCGATGCGCGCAGCATCGCCTTCGACAGGCTGGCCGCCTACGACCGCCGCTTCTTCCCCGAACCGCGGGACGCTTTCCTCGCCTCCTGGATCTCGCTGCCGGAACGGGCCGCGCTGGTGGCGGTGCGCGACGGCGAGATCGTGGGCTTCGCGGTGATGCGCCACTCGGCGTCGGCTGCGCGCGTCGGCCCGCTCTACAGCGCGACGCCGGAGATCGCCGCCGCGCTGGTCGGCGCGCTCTCGGGCCGCCTCGGCGTCAAGGCCGCCGCGATCGACGTGCCCGATCGCAACAAGCCGGCAGTAACGCTGTTCGAGAAGATGGGCCTGAAGCCCTCCTTCGAGGCCGCGCGCATGTACACGGGCGCGGACCCCGACGTCGACTATGCCGGCCTGTTCGGCGTGACCAGCCTGGAGCTCGGCTGATCCTTGCCTGTCAGGTCCTAAGGGGCCTTCTTGACGTTCCAGAAGACCGGAGCAGGCGAGGAGAGGCTGCCGGTGATGTTCTTGCGGATCGCCATCGGGATGTTGAACTGGCCGAGCTGCGCCATCGTCGGATATTCCGACTCGCGCACCTGAACGGCGGTCGCCAGTTCCTTGCGCTTGGCGGGATCGGTCGTCTTGGCGAAGGCGTCGCGCAGTTCCTCGAGCTTGGCGTCGCAGGGCCAGCCGATGGCGGCCTTGTCACAGGCCGCACCGATGAAGGCCGACACGATCGGATCGAGCAGGTCGGCCGAAACCCATGACGTCATGAAGCCGCTCCAGCCGCCGGCGTTCAGCGGCTCCTTGCGCGATCGGCGCGACAGCACCGTCTGCCAATCCATCGCCTGCATGTCGACGACGAACCCGCCGCGCTCCAGCAGCGACTTGGCGATTGGGGTCAAGCGGCCGGTGTTGGTGTCGGTGGCGAACAGCAGCACCACGGGCGTGCCGTCATAGCCTTCCTGCTTCAGGATTTCCTTCGACTTTGCGAAGTTCGATTCGAGCTTGTCCTCGAAACCGGCGTTGGTCGCGTAGGGCGTGCCGCAGATGAAGAGCGCCTTGCACTCCTTGAAGTATTTCGGGTCGTTGATGGCGGCCAGCAGGAAGTCCTTCTGGTTCAGCGCGTAGAGCGCGGCCTGGCGGATCTTCGCGTTGTCGAACGGCTTGTGCAGCACGTTGAAGCGCAGGCTGTACTGGCTGCCGAGCGGATTGAGGTCCTTCACCTCGATGTTCTTGTCCTTCTCGATCAGCGGCAGCATCTCGATCAGCGGCTGTTCGAGGACGTCGATCTCGCCGGTCAGCAGCGCGTTGGCCGCCGTCTGCGGATCGGGAATGTTCACCCATTCGACGCGATCGACATAGACGGTCTTGCCACCCGACAGGGCCGAAGGCGGCTCGGCGCGCGGCTTGTAATTTTTGAACTTGTCGTAGACGGCCTTCTCTCCCGGCCGCCACAGGTCGGCGCGGAACACGAACGGACCGGAGCCGATGAACTCCTTGATCTGCGTGTTGCCCGGCGTCTCGGCGACCCTCTTGGGCATGATGAACGGCACGTTCGAGCTGGGCTTGCCCAGCGACTCGATCACCAGGCCATAGGGCTCGTTGAGGGTAAGCGTGAAGGTCTTGTCGTCGACGGCGTTCATCGCCTTGGTGAAGGTCATCAGCTTCTGGCCCATCGCATCGCGCGAGGCCCAGCGCTTGATCGAGGTGATGCAATCCTCGGCTGTCACCGGCGCGCCGTCATGGAACTTGAGCCCGTCGCGCAGGGTGAAAGTGTAGGTGAGCTTGTCGTCGCTCACCTTCCAGCCCTCGAGCATCTGCGGCTTCACGTCGAGCTTGTCGTCGACCGCGAGCAAGGTGTCGTAGACCATGTAGCCGTGATTGCGGACGATGTAGGCGGTGGTCCAGATCGGGTCGACGATCTTCACGTCCGAATGCATGACCACCTTCAGGGTCTGCGCTTCGGCCGAGGCCGCGAACAGCGCCGTCGTCGCCGCGGCAATCGCCGCCCACTTCATCTTCCGCATCACCTGCCTCCTTGTTCTCTCGTTTTCCCGATTCTATCGTCCCGTTGCGGTGCCTATGCAACAGGCATGCCTTGCAGGAGCGCAAAAACATGGATGGCCGGCCCGATTCGATCCGAAACGTTTCCTGGGCCGTGGTCCGGGACGGCGCCGAGAAGCGCCACATCTATCGCCGCGAGATCGACCTGCACCTGAAGGACGGCCGCATCGTCGAGATCACGCCGGCCGGCGCACGACCCACGGGGCCGGGCGAGACGGTGATCGATGGCAGCGGGATGCTGGCGCTGCCCGGCCTGATCAACATCCATTCCCATCCCTCGACCGAGCCCGGCTATCGCGGCGTGCGCGAGGATCATGGGGTCCCTGAGCAGCAGATGACCGGCCTGATGGAACGCCTGCAGGCGTTTCGTCTCGGCGACGACGGTCGCCAAAGCGCGGCGACGATGGCCTATTCCGAGATGCTGCGCGCCGGCACCACGACGGCGTGCGACGTCACCGTGCCGTTCGACGGCTGGCTGGAGACGATGGCACAGAGTGGCATGCGTTTTCATGCGGCGCCGACTTTTGCCTCGGCGCGCTGGGGCATGGCCTCGCCGCAGACCGTGACCTGGAAGTGGGACGAAGCGGCCGGCCTCGCGCAATTCGAGAAGGCGAAGCGGGTGATGGACGAGGCTGAGGCGCATAATTCCGGACGCCTTGATGCCGTGGTCTTCCCGGCGCAGATCGACACGGTGACGCCGGAACTGTTCGCCGCCGGGCGCAAGCACGCGGACGATACGGGTCGCCGCTTCTCGACCCATGTCGGCCAGTCGGTGGTCGAGGTGCGCGAGATGATCCGCCGCCACAACATGACGCCCATCCAGTGGGCGGCGCAGCAGGGGCTGATGAAGGGCGACACGATCATGGCGCACTGCATCCTGCTCGACGACCATCCGCAGATAAACTGGCACACGCGCAAGGACCTCGACCTGATCGCCGAGGCCGGCGCGTCGGTGGCGCATTGCCCGCAGCCGTTCGCGCGCTATGGCCTCGCCATGGATCATGTCGGTCGCTACCGCGCGCGCGGTGTCAACGTGGGGCTGGGCACCGACTGCGCGCCGCACAATCTGATCGAGGAGATGCGGCTCGCGATCGTTGCCGGTCGCCTGATGAGCGAGGACATCCGCAGCCTCGACACGGCCGGCGCTTTCGAGGCTGCAACCTTCGGCGGAGCGGCGGCGCTCGGCCGCGACGATATCGGTGCGCTGGCGCCTGGTATGTCGGCCGACATCGTGCTGGTCGACCTCAACCATCTGCTGATGCAGCCGGCACGCGACCCGCTGCGATCGTTCGTCTTCCATGCCGCCGATCGCGCGGTGCGGACGGTGCTGGTCGACGGCGAGGTGGTGCTGAAGGACGGCGACCCGGTCCATCTCGACCCGGCCGCTGCCGCGGAGCGCTTGGCCGAGGCGCAGGCTCGCATGCTGCGCGACTCGGTCAAGCTCGACTACGCCAACCGCCCCGGCGAGGAGATCTCGCCGCTGTCGTTGCCGATTGCCTAGCCTTGTCATCGCGAGCGGGGTAACCCCCGCTCTGGAGCGTAGCGAAGGATCTAATCTTCGCTACGCAGTACTCTGGTCGCTCGGCTAGGTCCTTCGCTAACGCTCAGGACGACAGTCAGCCGTCGTTGCTCTCGTCCGGTGCATCCGGCGTCAGCGCTTGCGCCACGGCGTCGTCGACCTTCTCGAGCCAGATGAACTCGAGCGTGTTGCGCACCTCTTCGGGGATGTCGTCGTAGTCGCGCTTGTTGCGCGCCGGCAGCATCACGCGCGTGATGCCCGCGGCGGCGGCAGCCACGACCTTCTCCTTGATGCCGCCGACCGGCAGCACCAGGCCGCGCAGGCTGATCTCGCCGGTCATGGCGGTATCGCTGCGGATGGTGCGGCCCGTCATCAGCGACGACAGCGCCATGAACATCGCGACGCCCGCGCTCGGCCCGTCCTTGGGCGTGGCGCCGGCCGGCACGTGGACATGGATGTCGTTCTTCTCGAACAGGGCCGGATCGATGCCGATCGACTTGGCCTTGTTCTTGAGAACGCTGAGTGCGGCCTGCGCGCTCTCGCGCATCACCTCGCCGAGCTGGCCCGTGAGGATCAGCCGGCCGCCACCGGGCGAACGCGTCGCCTCGATGAACAGGATGTCGCCGCCGACCGGTGTCCAGGCAAGGCCTGTCGCCACGCCGGGCACGCTGGTGCGCATCGCCGCCTCGTTCTCAAAACGGAGCGGTCCCAGCAGTTCCTCGATGTCGGCGGTGCCGATCTGCACCTTGGTCGCCGAGCCCTCGGCCACCTGCACCGCGACGTGGCGCAGGGCACGGCCGATCTCGCGTTCGAGCCAGCGGACGCCGGCCTCGCGCGTGTAGCCCTCGATGATCAGCTTAAGCGCGGCATCGTCGATGCCGGCCTGCTCGGCCGTCAGGCCGTTGGCTTCGAGCTGGCGCCGCACGAGGTAGCGCTTGGCGATCTGCAGCTTCTCGCCGGCGGTGTAGCCGGAGAGCTGGATGATCTCCATGCGGTCGCGCAACGGGCCGGGGATCGTGTCGAGCATGTTGGCCGTGGCGATGAACACGACCCGGCTCAGGTCGAACGGCACGTCGAGATAGTTGTCGCGGAACGTACCGTTCTGCTCGGGGTCGAGCACTTCGAGCATCGCTGCCGACGGATCGCCGTGCACGCCGCTGCCCATCTTGTCGATCTCGTCGAGCATCATCACGCAGTCGCGCGAGCCCGCCTTGCGGATCGCCTGGATGATCGTACCCGGCAGCGCGCCAATGTAAGTGCGGCGATGTCCGCGGATCTCGGACTCGTCATGCACGCCGCCGAGGCTCACCCTCGCGAACTTGCGGCCCATCGCCTTGGCGATCGACTGACCCAGCGAGGTCTTGCCGACGCCCGGCGGGCCCGCGAAGCACAGGATCGGCGCCTTGCCTTCGGGCGCCAGCTTGCGCACGGCGAGATACTCGACGATGCGCTTCTTGATCTTCTCCAGGCCGAAATGATCGGCGTCGAGCACCTTCCGTGCCTCGGCAATGTCGATCGGCTGCGTCTCGGGCAGCGCCCAGGGCAGCTCGACCAGCGTGTCGAGATAGGTGCGGATCATGCCGTGCTCGGCCGACGCCTCGGGCGTGCGTTGCAGGCGACGCAGTTCCTTGCGCGCGGCGGTCTCGGCCTCCGGCGGCATCTTCGCCTCGGTGATCGCCTTGTCGAGATCGGCGATCGCCTGCTTGTTGGAATCGTCCTCGCCCAGCTCGCGTTGGATCGCGGCCATCTGCTCGCGCAGCACCATCTCGCGCTGGCGGGCATCGAGCGAGCTCTTGGTCTTGCTGCCGATCTCGCTGCTGATGCGCAGCACTTCGAGCCGCTTCGACAGTAGCTCCGTCACCTTGTCGAGACGCGGCACGAGGTCGAGCGCTTCCAAGATCTCCTGCTTCTCGTCGGGCTTGGAATCGAGATAGGAGGCCGCGAGATCGGCCAGCGACCCGGCCGATGTCGTGTTCTCGACCGTCTGGCGCAGCTCCTGCGGTACCTGCGGCAGCAGGTCGAGCGTGTCGCGGATCTGCTGCTTCAGCACATTGAAGCGCGCCTCGATCTCCGGCCCCGTCGTGGTCGGCTCGGCCAGGTGCAGGCCGCGCGCCAGCATGAAGGGATAGCCTTCGACGAAGTCGCTGATCCTGAAGCGCTGCACGCCCTGGCAGACGATGTGATGGTTGCCGTCCGGCGTCGTGACGTAGCGCAGGATGTTCACGATCGTGCCGACCGAATGGAGATCGGCGGGCACGAGGTCTTCCTTCGCGGGATCGCGCTGCAGCACCAGCAGGACCTGGCGCTGCTCACGCACGGCCTGCTGGATGGCGGCGATCGACGAGGGACGGCCGACGCTGACCGGGAACACCATCTCGGGGAACAGCACGAGGTCGCGCACCGGCACGACGATCAGCGCATCGGACGGCAGGGGCTTGGCGTCGGGCTTCGGCGCCGCGGTTTCGGGCTTCGCGCTCATAGGCTGAATCACTTCGTCCTGCGGGCTCATGGCTGCCTCCGCGCGACGGCTTTGGCCAGTGTGACGGCCAGGCAACCGTTCACTTCGAAACGACGCACTTCGCCATACCGGCCGGCCGGCAGCTCGATGCGGCGCTCGAACCGGCCCTGCGGCAACTCCATGCGATGGATTTTTGCGGTGCGCAGCTCGGCCGGAACAGTGCGCTCGCCGGACAGGACCAGCGTGCCGTTCTCGATCACGGCCTCGACCTTCTGAACGTCGACACCGGGCAGCGCGGCGAGGATCAGCACCTCGCGCTCGGTCTCCAGCACGTCGACCGGCGGCTCCCAGTTGGGGCGCAGGCGGCCTGCCACCTGCGGCTTGAATACCTGCTGATGCAGTCGCTCGGCCTGCGCCAGCATCTGCAGCGCTTCCGACCACATCCAGTCTCGGGGATCGCCTCTCGTCATAAGCCCGGGCCTCCAATACCCACCCCAATGTGGGAATTGCCTTGGCCGGAGGCAACTACCGTTGTCGGTTACCGATTTCGTCCTGGCATCAAGGCGAGCCAGAGCGAGATCACGGTCGAGGCGATGGCGACGGCCTGCAGAGCGGACAACGGCTCCTGCAGGATCGCGATGCCGCTCACGATCGCCACGATGGGAATGGCGATCGAGGAGAGGGCGGCGACCTGCGCCGGCAGGAGCTTCACCAGCATGAACCAGGCGCTGGTGCCCAGCGCCATCGGGATGGCGCCGGTGTAGATCGTGGCGACCAGCACCGTGGTCGAGGGCCAGTGTGTCGGCAGGCCGTCGAAGATCAGGGCGCCCAGCGCGATCGGCGGCAGCATCAGCAGGAGCTGCCAGAAGGTGAGCGAGAGCCCCATGCCGCCCCAGCTCGTGCGCTTCACGACGAAGGTGCCGATCGCCCAGCAGAAGCCCGCCAGCAGGCCCCAGAACAGGCCGAGCGGCGCGGAGGCGTAGCTCTGGAAGTTGGGGATCATCAACGCTGCGACGGCGGCCGCGCCAATCAGGATGGCGGCCAGCAACCGCCCCGTCAGCTTCTGGCCGAACACCACGAAGCCCAGCACGGCCACCCACAGCGGCATCGTATAGGCCAGCACCGAGGCATGGCCCGAGGGAATGTAGAGCACCGCGAACGAGGTCGCGATGTTCCATATGCCGATGTTCATCGTCGAGGCGAGGAGGAGCGCCGGCCACTTGCCCTTCGGCACGGCGAGACTCTCCCGGCGCACCAGCAGGATCGCGCTCATCATCAGGATGCCCGACGACAGGACGAGGGTGCGGAAGGTCAGTACCGGCAGCTCGCTGAGCGCGATCCGGAACAGCGGCCAGTTGGTCCCCCACATGAGGGTCAACGCGCCGAGCAGCGCCAGCACTTTGGGCGAAACACGAGACATCAGCGGATGGAAGCGATCAGGCCTGGTGTTCTTCAGGCGCCTGCAGGTAGCAGCCTTCGATGCGCCAGCTTCCGTCGGGCTGCTGGCTCATCGGATAGAAGGCGTTGACCGGCCGGCCATCGGGACCGATCACATGGACCTTCTGCGTCACCATACCGTGGAGCGTGACGATCTCGCGGAACTCGAAGACACGCGGCCGGTACACCGGGCGATAGCCCTGCCGCACTACGTCCATGAAGGTCTCGGAGCTGCCGAACATGCCCTGGATGTTGGGCGAGGCGTAACCGAACGCCGCATCGCCGTCGTCGCGGCGGAAGGCCTCGACCTGGCCCTCGATCGCCTCGCGGATAGCGGTCTGGTCGGAAGGCGAGACCACCTGCGCCGCGGCCGGCAGCGCCAGGGCGAGCATCACGCCGAGAAGAGCGAAGAAGCGAAGGGCCATGCACGTCATGTTACGCTCCAGGTCCTGGATACGCGACTGCTCTGACGGCAGATCAGCTCACCGATCGGTGAGTGACTGATGGGAGGCTACTGGAGCGGAACGGGACGCCGGGTCGGCTGCGGCGTCACGGCGTTGCCCGCGCCGCCCGCCGGCGCGCCGAGACGGCCGATGTTCACGCCGTAGGCGAGGGCGGCGAGATTGCTGCGCTCGCGGCCCAGGAAGGCGTTGTCACGGCTGATCTCGGCGTTGAGATCGGTGATCAGCTTGTCGATCTGCTGCATCGAGCGCCGGGTGTCGGCCTCGATGGCGCGCAGGTCGCGGTGATCCTGGTCGACGGCGCCGCCGACCATGAAGGTCGCGCGCACGTTCTCGAGCAGGTAGCCCGTGACCGACGCCTGGGTCGTGACCTGGCTGGCCAGCGAATTCAGCGAACCGACGCCCAGCGTGATGGCGTCGAGCTTGGCTTGCGCGGCGTTCCACTGGTTCACGAGGTCGGGATTGCCCGGCGTCGTGCCGGCCTGCAGGCGGGAGGTGATGCCGCTCACCAGGCTCGAATAGGCCTGGGTGTCGCCCGCGAGCTGGCCGCGCGTGGCGTTGAGCTGGGCCTGCTGGGTCGCGATGCCGTTGTTCAACGACGCCTGGTCGCTGCGAAGCTGCTGGATGCGCTGGCGGACGGTCTGCGTACCGATCTGGGTGATCGGCGGATTGGCGGAATTCTGCGGAGGCGCGCTGGGGGCGGGGGCGAAGACGTTGTTCTCCGCGCATCCACTCAGGACGATCGCAGCCAGGAGAAGCGCTGATCGTGGAACTCTTAGCGCCATCTTTGGCCTCGAACCTGCCCCGGTAGCATCGATCTGGTGCTCCGATCCGGCTCCCGCGCGCAGGAAAGGCCAGCTCGGGACACGTGTCCCCAAATCCAGATGGCAGTCATGCTATCTGAAAGCAAGCAAAACTGACAGGTCGTTTTCCCAACGAGTTGAATGACTTGCCGGTCGTTTGCACGCTGTTTCCGGGGCTTTTTGCCGGGTGATTTCGCATCCGCGGCGGCGCCGCGTCGCAGCTGCGAATCTGGCCGTACTCGGCTTGCAACGCCGGAACAGTTTCATTAGGTTGCGCCCTTCTTCGCCGGACCCCTCGGGGCTCGGCCGTGCGCCCGTAGCTCAACTGGATAGAGCATCTGACTACGAATCAGAAGGCTGGAGGTTCGACTCCTTCCGGGCGCGCCATTCTCTCTCGTCTCCAAGCGGGCTAGCGTTCCAACGCTGGCCCGTTTTGCTGTCCGGCGGAAACATCACCTGCATCCCCCAAACAGAAGCCCGCCCCGGGGATCCGGAGCGGGCTGTCGTGTGACCAGGCGCAGGCAGATAGCCTTGCCCTTCGTTATATCGTCCTAGCGTCGCACCGGGCCGCCGGTACTCGGCCTCATTGCCTGCGAATCGCTGAACACGACCTGGAACAGTTCGCGGAAGAGTTCCGCAACCTTGGGATCGTCCGGCGTCGAAGCCGCGGTCCGGGCCGTCGTCATCGACATCGCCATGTCGTTGCGACAGTAGACGGCAAACAGGTTGAGCGCGCCCGGACGTCCCGCCTTGAAGCGCGTGGTGCCCTTGCACACGCTGTCCCCGTTCAGGTCGTTGGCGGCGTTGGAGACCAGCACGAGGCGATAGTCGGGACGCGGTTCGTCCACGGGCGCCGCGTAGGTGAAGGTCAGCCTGGGACGGGGCTTGGCCGCCTGCATGACGGGAAGCAAGCCCGCGGCCGCCTGCTCGGGCGGCAACGCGTCGAAGGGATTGCCGGCGAGAACCACGCGGAAGTTCTTTCCGTCGGCCGCCGTCCAGAAATCCTGGAAGTCGTATTGGGTCGCATAGAAGGTGCCGCTGATCGTGGCGGCACTCGCCACCGTCGCAACCGGCGCGAGGGACAGAGCGGTGAGCGCGCCGAGAAGGCCTGTTTTGAGACGCATGTTTCCTCGCTGGGGTTCTGGGCTGGGTTCCGGGCTAGGCCGGAAACATGAAGCGCACTCAACGCTCTTTGCTGGTGGCGGTCTGTTCGGCCGGAAACGGGCTCCGGGCATTACCGCGGAATATCTTTTTGCCGGGGAGGTAATCCCGCTTCAGTTTGGCCGCGTGCGCGGCGGAACGCACGGATGATCGAAGAGCAGCCACTTCGCCGCAGTGCGGCTGTGGACCTTTTCCAGCCCCATCCCGTTTCTTGGTGGTGTTCCACCAGTGTGAGGTTTTTCGATGTCCGTGATTGAAGCGGTCCCGCCGCCCTCGAAAGCCCTGTTCTTCCTCGAAAGCCGGGCGCTCCCCGAGTTCAGCGCCTTCTGCATGATGCGGCCATGGCTGTCGCTTGCGCCCGGCGGCGATGGTCATCCGGTGCTGGTGTTGCCGGGATTGCTCGCCGACGACGCCAGCACGCGGCCACTGCGCGACTTTCTCAAGGGCCATGGCTATCGCGTCCACGGCTGGAAGCAGGGCCGCAATTGCGGACTGCGCGAGAATGTCGAGGCCGAGATGGTGGCGAGGGTCGACGAACTCTTCGAACGCCATGGCCGGCGCAGGATCAGCCTCGTGGGCTGGAGCCTGGGCGGGCTTTATGCGCGCCACATCGCCAAGATCAGGGCCGACAAGATCCGCTGCATGATCAGCCTGGGCAGCCCCTTCAACGGCTCGCCGCTCAGCACGAACGCCTGGCAGGTCTACGAATGGGCGTCCGGCACCCGGGTCGAGGACCAGCTGGAACTGAGCAGCGGCGCGCTCGCCGAGGCGCCGCCTGTTCCCACCACCTCGATCTTCAGCCGGACTGATGGGATTTGCGCGTGGCAGAACTGCCTGAACGAGGAGGCCGACAACGCCGAGAACATCGAAGTGATCGGCAGCCATTGCGGCCTCGGTCATCATCCAGCGGCGGTGTTCGCCGTGGCCGACCGCCTGGCGCAGCCCGAGGGCCAGTGGCGGAAGTTCGACCGCTCGGGCTGGAAGAGCTTCGTCTATCCCGACTGGCGTCGCGAATAGGAGGCGGCGCTCGTCGGCCGGCTTTTGAGGCCGGCGGTAAAGCGACTATCCTGCCGGTAGCGCCCGGATGGGAGAGGGCGCCGAGCCATGGAAAAGAGCTACGTCAATCTGCTGCGGGGCGATCCCGCTCCCCGCTTCCAGGCCGCGACGACCGGCAACCCGCGCTACATCTTCGACACGGTGGCGGGCCGTTATGTCGTGCTCTGCTTCTTCGTGTCGGGCACCTCGCCCGGCGGGGCGGCCGCGCTGCAGGCCGTGGCGGCCAATCGCCAGAAGTTCGACGACGAGCGGGCGTGCTTCTTTGGCGTCACCGTCGATCCGACCGATCGCGATACCGGCCGGGCCGTGCCGAGCGTTCCCGGCATCCGCTATTTCTGGGATTTCGACGGGGCGGTGTCGAAGACCTACGGCGCGGTGCCGCGCGAGGCCACGACCGGCACGCCGATCGACGTGCGGCAGTTCTGGCTGGTGCTCGACCCGACCCTGCGCGTGCTGGAGATCTTTCCCTTCAAGCCCGGCGGCGCGGACTGCGCGGAAGTGTTCGCCTATCTCGATTCGCTGCCGCCGCCGTCCCTGCATGCCGGCCGGTCGCTGCAGGCGCCGGTGCTGCTGCTGCCCAACGTCTTCGAGCCCGCCTTCTGCCGCGGTCTCATCGCGCTTCACGAGACCGACGGTGGCCGCGACACCGGGTTCATGAGCGAGGTCGACGGCAAGACCGTCGAACTGGTCGATCCGGCGCGCAAGCGACGCCGCGACTGCATCGTCGAGGACCAGCAGATCATCCTGGCGGTGCAGCAGCGCATCAGGCGACGCATCGTGCCGGAGATCGCCCGGCTCTATTTCTTCGAGGCCACCCGCATCGAACGCTATCTCGTCGGCTGCTACACGGCCGAGGACGGCGGTCACTTCGCGCAGCATCGCGACAACACGACCAAGGGCACGGCGCACCGGCGCTTCGCGATCTCGATCAACCTCAACGAGGATTTCGACGGCGGCGACGTGAGCTTTCCCGAATACGGCCCGCAGGGCTTCAAGCCGCCGCCCGGCGGCGCCGTGGTGTTCTCCTGCTCGCTGATGCATGCCGTCTCCCCGGTGACGCGCGGCCGGCGCTACGCGTTCCTGCCGTTCCTCTACGACGAGGCGGCCGCCCGGCTCCGGGAAGCGAACAACAAGTTCCTCGATCCGTCGGTCGGCGCGTACAAGAACGGCTAGGCCGCCTTCGCCTTGCGCTGCATCCAGAAGCAGCCGCCGTGCTTCTCCACGTCGCCGAAGTGCGGTCCTTCGAAGATCTTCAGCGCGTAGGGCATCAGCGCGGGGCTGCTCGAGACCAGCCCGTTGGGCAGGAGGATCGTGTCGTCGCCGCCACCGCCCATCAGGTAGGCCATCAGCAGGTATTGCTCGTTGAAGAAGCGGCCACGCCAGGCCTGCGGGTAGTCGCAGGGAAAGAAGATGTCGTGCAGGCCCCAGACAGTGCCGGGCGCGAGGACCGGCAGGATCTCCATGAAGAAGACCGTGACGTCGGAGTTCTGAAAAGCGCGGTGCGAATTGTCGACGAAGAGCATGGCGTCGCCGGGCAGGCCGGCGAAGAAGCCCATGTCCATGTCCTCGCAGGGATGGCGGATCACCTCGTCGCAGATCGCATCGACCTCGCGGCGCGGATGCGGATCGATCGAGACGATCCGGGTCCGCAAGCCATGATCCTGGATCGCGCGCCGGGCAAACTTGGTCGAGTTGCCCGAGCCCACTTCGACATAGACCGACGGATTGTTCAGCGCGAGCAGCCCGTAGAGCGAGACGGCGTCGAGGCCTGGGAACGAGCCATTGATCCAGCGCGGCGCTGGATCGTCGTCGCTTGCGCGGGCGGGAATCTTCTCGAACCAGGGGCGATAGGCGGTGAAGCGGGCGAACAGCGCCTTGTAGTCGTCGGCCGTTTCATAGGCCTTGCGCGTCAGGGCGTTGACGCCGGGCGACCGGCTCCAGTCCCGCTCCCGGGGATGATAGCCGTAATCGAAGACCACGCGCCGTTGCCGGCCGGATCGGGTCGATTTGAGCAAGCGCTGCAGCACGGACATCGCCTTCTTGTGGCACAAACCTCCCGCCTGCCCAAACGGCGAGGCCTGGCCTAGACTTGGGCAAGGTGTCGAAATTCTTGCGCTCCGCCGGCCTGCTGGGCCTTGCTGTCCTCGCCGGCGCCGCGATCTGGCTGGCGCGGCTCGACGAGCTCAGGCTCGGCGGTCCCCGCGCCGACTACTTCCTCTACCTCGCGGCGCTGTTCGCGGGCGCGACCCTCGTGGCGCGCTGGCCGCGCCTGTCCGGCGTGCTGCTGGTGCTGGCCTGCGTGGACTTCACCTGGGGGCTGGGCTCGTGGGCGCTGGCGCCGTCCGGCGCGCCGTCGCTTCTGCCGCCGGTCACCGCGGAGCCCGCGCGCTTCGAATGGCACCCGCTGCTGCAGGCCGCACCGGTGCCCGGCCTCGCCTTCACCAGCGCGACCGGGCTCGCCATCCGCCACTCCGCGCAAGGCACGCGCGGACGCGATCCCGAGCCTGCGCGACTGGCCGACAGCGGCGTCGTGGCGGCGTTCGGCGGATCGGCGACCTACGATATCGGCAACGGCGAGGGCGACACCTGGCCCGAGCGTCTCGACGCGGCGTTGCGCGGCGACCGGTTGCTCGTCGTCAATCATGGCGTGCCGGGCTACACGACGGCCGAGCACGTGCTGCAGACCGCCTTCTATCCGGAGAAGTTCGGCAAGGCGCCGCGCTGCGCCCTCTACTTCGTGGGCTGGAACGACCTGCGCAACGCGCACATTCCCAGCCTCGACGCCGGCTATGCCGACTTCCACCTGCCGAGCCAGGTCGATTCGCTGAAGGTGCGTCGGCTCGGCGGCTCCAACGTCACGCTCTCGCCGCTGCTCACCGTGCTGACGCGCCTCGTCTCCGCCGAGATCGACACCGTGCGTTACGCCAAGGACCCCTACGCACTGCCGCCCGCCAGCGGGCCCGATGCGGCGCAGGAAGCGATCTTCGAGCGCAACGTTCGCTCGATCTCTTCCATCAACCGGCAGCGCGGCACGCCGACCATCTGGGTCGGACAGGTCGTCAACCGCGAGCGGCTGAAGGGCGAGGGGCTCTATGGCTGGCTGCCGCGGGTGCGCGACCGCGACCTGGGGACGTTGCTGGATCGATCCAACGCGCTGCTCGAGCGCACGGCGAGGGCGCTGGGCGACACCTATGTCGCGCTGCCCGCCAGTGCGTTCGGCCCGGCCGACTTCGTCGACGAAGGACACTTCTCGGCGGCGGGCGCGCGCCGCTTCGCCGATCTGCTCACGCCCGTCGTGCGGGAGACGTGTCGGTAGAAGGCTTGCCGGTCGCTGCGCGGGATTCTACTTCTGTGGCATGACTTCTCCGTCCCGCGTGATCCTCATCACCGGTGCCTCCTCGGGCATCGGCGCCGCAACCGCCCGCGCGCTGGCCGCGCCCGACACGGCGATCGCCCTGCATGCGCGGCGGAACAAGGCCGGCCTCGAGCGTGTCTCGGCCTTCGTCACCGGCGCCGGCGGGCAGACGCTGATCCTCGAAGGCGACCTCGCCGAGACCGGAACGGCGGCGCGCCTCGTCGAGGAGACCGCGAAGAAGTTCGGCCATCTCGACGTGATCGTGAGCAACGCGGGCTTTGCCAATCGCACGCCGGTGGGCGAGCTCGACCGCGCCGCCTGGGACGCCAGCCAGAATGCGATGACGGCCGCCTTCTTCGAACTGGCGACGGCCGCCAAGCCGTGGCTCGTGAAGGCAGGCGCCGCAGGCCGCCTCGTCGGTGTCTCGTCCTTCGTGGCGCACGCCTTCGCGCGCGGCCTCATGACCTTCCCGGCCTCGGCCGCGGCCAAGGCGGGCGTCGAGGCTTTCTCCAAGGCTTTCGCCGTCGACATCGCAGGCTCAGGCGCCACCGTGAACTGCGTGGCCCCCGGCTTCATCGAGAAGGATCCCGATGCGCACGCCGCCGTGCCGCGCGCTGGCATGGAGAAGATCACCCAGTCGATCCCGATGGGCCGCTACGGCAAGCCCGCCGAAGTGGCGGCGCTGATCGCCTTCCTGTGCTCGCCGGCCGCGAGCTACATCACCGGCCAGACCGTCCACGTGAACGGCGGCGTGACGCTGTAGCGCGGAATCGAAGCCCGCAGAATCCACATCGAGCCTTCAAACAACGACCTCACCCTGAGGAGCGCTCCGCAGGAGCGCGTCTCGAAGGGTGGGCGCGCGCACCACGTTTGTGCCCATCCTTCGAGACGGCCACTTCGTGGCCTCCTCAGGATGAGGTGGTGCGGGCGGTCGCTCACCCGATCGAGCCCACCAGGCGGATGATGTCGATGCCCTTGGCGTCGATCCCGAACCAGTCGAGGTAGAGCGGGACCTGGTGGTCGAGCATGTGCCGGCCATGGTGGATGCGCCGCCCGTGGGTGCGGGCGCGCTTCAGCAGCGGCGTTTCGGCCGGGCTCATGATCACGTCCGCCACCACGACGTCGGGATCGAGCGTCACCGGATCGAAGGCCTGCGGATCGTCGGGGCGCAGGCCGAGCGGCGTGGCGTTGATCGCGATGTGAATGCCCTTGGGGGGCGAGCGGACCTCGGCGACCGGCACGTCGGGATAGTGGTTGAGCAGGCGGTCGATTGCCTTGCCGGCCCGCGCTTCCTGCAGTTCGGTGACGAGCAGGCGGCCGACGCCGGCCTCGCAGAGCGCCGCGGCGATGGCGCCGCCGGCGCCGCCGAGACCGACCAGCCAGACGCTGGCGCCCGTCACGCGATGACCCTGCGCTTCGAGGCCGCGCACGAAGCCCACGCCGTCGACATTGTCGCCCGACAGCGCGCCGTCGGGATCGCGGCGCACCAGGTTGACGCTGCCGGCGGCCAGCGCGCGCGGCGTGGCGCGGCCCAGCAGTTCGAGCATCGCGGTCTTGTGCGGGATGGTGACGGTGAAGCCGCCCAGGTTGCGCATCTTGGAGAGCGCATCGAGCATCAGCGGCAGCAGGTCGGGGCCGCCTTCGAACGGCAGCCACACGGCGTTGGCGCCGGTGGCGGCGAAGACCTGCGGCATCACGCCGGTCATGCGGAGCTGGCGGATGGGATCGCCGATCGTGCCGTAGAGGCGCGTGGCGCCGTTGACCTGGAACAGGCCGTTGAAGAGCTGCGGATCGTTCAGATTCATGCGCCCTCAAAAGAAAACGGCGGAGCTTGCGCTCCGCCGTCGATCTTGGCTGTGCGGGATGCCCAGCGCTAGAGGTTCTTCAGCACGTGCTCGGCCGAGGAGACCTCGAATGCGCCCGGCTTCTCGACGAACAGCTGCTTGATGGTGCCGTCCTCGACGACCATGGCGTAGCGCTGGCTGCGCGTGCCGAGGCCGAACTTCGAGCCGTCCATCGTCAGGCCCATCGCCTGGGTGAACTCGCCGTTGCCGTCGCCCAGCATCATGACCTTGTCGCCGGCCTTCTGGTCCTTGCCCCAGGCGCCCATGACGAACGCGTCGTTGACCGAGATGCAGGCGATCGTGTCGACGCCCTTGGCCTTCAGCTTGTCGAATTCCGTGACGAAACCCGGCACGTGCTTGGCCGAGCAGGTCGGGGTGAACGCGCCCGGCAGAGCGAAGGCGACGACCTTCTTGCCCGGTGCGAAAAGCTCTTCGGTGGTCACGGCCTTGGGGCCTTCGGGACCCATCGTGCGCAGCGTGGCGCTGGGGACCTTGTCGCCGACTTTCGCCATTATTAGCTCCTTAATATAGCGCCGCCCAACCGCGGCCTTTGCGAACCGGCGGACCCTAGGCCGGGGTGGGGTTTTTGTCCATGCGAGGAGGCGGCGGCACAGGCCTTGCGTTTAGACCGGACAATCCCCATGGATTCAGGAGATGATTGATCATGCCCGGGTCTAGCTCTCCCGCCGCCACTCTGGTCGGCCGCTTCCTGGTAGCCGCGCCGTCGATGCCCGACGAGCGCTTCCAGAAGAGCGTCGTTTTCATCTGCAAGCACGACGACGACGGCGCGCTGGGCATCATCGTGAACAACAAGGTCGACGACCTGCCGCTGGGGCAGGTCTACAAGCAGCTCGGGATCACGGTTCCGAAGGCCGCGGCCGACTGGCCCGTCCTGTTCGGCGGCCCGGTCGAGACCTCGCGCGGCCTCGTACTGCATTCGTCCGACTATAAACGTGACGAGACCCTGCTGATCGAGGGCGGCATGGCGCTCACCGCCTCGCTCGAGATCCTGAAGGACATGGCCGGCGGCAGCGGCCCCAAGAACGCCTGGCTGGCGCTCGGCCATTCCGGCTGGGCGCCGGGCCAGCTCGATCGCGAGATGCAGGACAATGCCTGGCTCGTGGTCGACGGCGATGCCGAACTGGTGTTCGACGCCGACTTCGCCGCCAAGTGGCAGCGTGCTCTCGACCGCCTGGGCCGCGGCGGCCCCGGCGCCAAGTTCGACCTGGCGTCCTTCTCTCCCCAATCGGGCCGGGCGTAGCTTCCAAAACAGCTGATCTGCGAGTGCAGAAAACCTGCATGCATTGCGGTGCATCAGGTGTGCGTGTTCGCGTCTGGATTGTACTTAACTTCCCCAGGCAAACGGGCCTATAGCGCAAGGACGTCGACCGCCTGCCTCCCTTCGCGGACGACGTGCGTACCCGGGACGTCCGCCTTCCTTTCCCCAACCCCAAACAGGGAATGCGGGCGTCCCGTCCTCGGCGGTCGACGCGAGTATCCGAAGTCGCCCGTGACGCCCTTCCATGAAGCCGAAGCACGCGTTGATGCGCTCGATGACGGGCAGATCAACCGATGAGAACTGGAATCTCAGGAAGACCGGAGAGGCGATGACCGCGTAGCTTCGAGATGCGCAGCTCGACCGTGTCGGCCCGCGTCTCGCAGTCCCGGTCGCGATCGCCAGTGCGCTGAGCCAGCCAGGCCTCGCTCTTCTCGCCATGGGCTGCACCCGTAAGCGCCCCGACCTCCGAGGATGCACGAGAACACACTAGAGACAGTATCGATGCAGCGGTGAAGAGCGGACGTCTATCGCCTGAAGCCGGGGCCAAGGCCATGGAGAATGTGGACAACAGGAACGTGACCATCATCACGGTCGGTACTGGAAGCGCGCGCAACGGTGTGGTTGAACGAATCGTGGGTGGCGAGCGCGCCGTCGTCCATCCAGAGCGGAGGCCCTGATGCCCAGAAACTTTGACCCCGTGGATGACCGCAAATTCTACCTCGACTTCCATATGCCACGGGTAACGAAGTTCGAGCCTGAAAAGACCGGCTCGTTCAATCGAGCAGGCTATATGTCGTCTAGATTAAGTGATCTGATTCGGGCCCATCTTCTGGGCCTGCGCGATCGGGTACTGCCGACGGCGCAGGCGCTTGTGGCCTGGATGGAAGTACAAACGGCGCCGCCAGAGGGCAAGGATTCCGATGAATCTTTTGACGCTTATCAATGGTGGCAGACGCTGGGCTTATGCAAGTGGCTGATCGATGGTGATCCGGCAGTGGCCGAGTTCACCCGCGGGAGCGAAGCCGACTGGCGACAGTGGGACCAGTTCGACCGCCTCTTGCCCAACGGGGCGAAGCTGCTGATGCGGGAAGGGCTCGAACTCGCGCTGCCGCTCAACATGGCGGCTCGACGCTATGACGTCGGCCTGAAGCTCTGTCAGGAGGCGGGACTCACCACCAAGCCTTCGTCGGCACCGGCCATCGTGCGGGCGGAACTGATGTACGGGCAATGGGCTTGCCGTCATCTCGCCGATGGCGGCAAGGCTGACGCGGTCTATGTTGCCAAGGGTGAGGAGATGCTGCGCAAGGTCATGTCGGAACGCTTCATCGAGAACGGCTATCATACGAAGATGGCGATGTGGCTGAAGGCGATCTACCACGACAGCGGCGTCACGCGGACGCCGGAGGAGACCATCCTCAAGGCTTACGACACGATGACCGGCGTCGAGAAGCCAGCTTTCGCAAAGGTCTGACGTCGGGAAGAGTTTTTAGCGAGCAACTGCCGCAGCAGAGGCGATTCCGGCGAGCCAGATATTGGTCGTCGGTGCCGGAAAGCCCGGCCGCGGAGTCATGGCCGCGCAACGAGCTGGGCGACGATCATCCGCTGGGCCTTCAGGCCGACGAGATGTTCGCGCGCCAGCTCGACACCGGGTTCGCGGGCGAGGTGCGCGGGCTGGTGAACGACCCGGCGACGGGCCTCGCGGGCCGCGACCCCGAGGGAGCACTTGCCGGTATCGCCGGGACCATCCCGCTGCTGGCCGAGTTGAAGGACCGGTACCTCTCGCAGGCGATCGGCCCGCGCCAGAAGGCGATGCTCGAGCCGCTGATCGACCGCCGCCTCGACCGCGCGGGCGGCGACCTCGGCCGGATCGTGGCGCAGGCGACGTCGGTGCTGGACGACCGCATCGTGGCCGAGCGCCTCGCCGACCTGGGGCGTGACGCGGCGCTGTCCTGGCAGGACCGGGCCCATCTGCGCACGCTGGGCCGCACGGCGGTGGGCGAGCTGCGCTATCAGGGCGAACGAAAGGGCTGGGACGAGGTTCGGACCGACACGGCGGTGCGCACCGGCCTCAGCGATCTCTATGCCGGCGCGGTCGAGGCCGCGCTCGGCCAGGATCCCGAGCGCGCGGCGAAGCTCTACGACCACGCGCGCGACGTGATCCAGCCGGACCGGCAGGCGGCGGTCGAGCGCCGGATCGACCGGGCGCGCGAGGAGCGTCGCGTGACGGAGATCGTGGGCGACCTGGCCGACACGCCGGACGATCCGGCGCGGCGTCCGGCCCCCGACGACTACCAGGCGCGAGCCATCGACGCGACGCCGCCGGACGCCTCGCCGGAGGTGCGGGCGCAGATATCGAGGATGGCGCGGATCGAACAGGCGCGCGCCGATCGCGCATGGCAGGCGTCGCGGGGCCGCGCGGCCACCCGCGCGCTCGACTGGCTCGGCGCCAATCCCGGGGCGCCGCTGATGGCGATGCCGGCGGACCTGCGCGACGGGTTGAGCCCGGAGCAAACGGAGGCGCTCGACCGGACGGCGATGAACGGCGGCCGCGTCGTCACGGACCGCGACCTCTACGACAGGCTCGACGACCAGGCCGTGAACAATCCGGAAGAGTTCACCGGTCTCGATCTCGCTCAACACCGCCTGTCGCTCGGCGACATCGAGTACAACCGCCTGACCGAGCTCCAGCAGGTTCTTGCTGAGGGCAAACCCGATCCCGCCTTCGAGCGCCACCGTCTCGGCCGCCTGTTCCTCGGCGAGGGACTGCGAGCTGCCAACGTCGATCCCGACGGAGCGGAGGCACGGACCGCCCGGCAGAAATTCGACAGGCTGCTCGGCGCCTTCGAGACGGTCGAGGGCAAGCCGCCGACGATGGCCGACATTCGCGGCCTCGTCGATGACGTCGTGGGCGGCATGCTGCCAAGCCAGGAACCCGATCCGAATGTCATACAGGTCTCGGGCGACCAGTTGGACGAAGCGCCGCTGCAAGTGGTCGAAGCGAAGTAAGCGCTCGACGGGGCGGAGCCCCGCATTACTCACAACGAAGACAGCAGCGCGGAGGTAGGTGAAGCCTTCGATCCGCAGAACATCATTCTCGCGCAAGCCGGAGGTGGTGGTGCTCGTGGTGGTGGTGGTGGCCGCGTTCCTCCACCGTCCCGTCCACCTGCGGCGCCAAGCCAACGGCCCACACCGGGCCCCGGGCATAATCGGCAGCCGCGGGAGGTGCAGCCCGGACTGCCACAGGCAATCGAGAATTGGCGGCATTGGTTTCCGCCTTCACCTCAGCCATCGGGCACACAGCCCACGCCCGATACGGCCGGACCGGCAGCTGCCGTGGAGGAGAAGGCGGCCCGTGAGAGGATGGACACCTATACGACCTACCGCGAGCACCTGCAGAAGCTCGATCCGGACAATCCTCTGCTGAAGCTCGAACCGGTGCCCGGCGTGCCACCTGACCAGGTAATCGTCGATGGCATTCAGAAGGAGGTCGAGGCTGTCGTCCAAGGAAAGCTTGGTCGGTTCGTCTTCAAGAACTACGGCAAATATCCCGACGACAAGACGCTGAATGGTGAACGAGGCAACGGAGAGGACGTTCGATATTGCAGGGAGGCAACGCCAAAGCTGAGGCCGATTTTGCTGAGTTGAGTAAGCAGGCGACGCCCCATGCGGTCTCTTCTGGTCAGCATGCGGCATCGCAATCCATTTTGAGACTGCCGGGCAGGGATATGTATGTCGGCTATCGTATCAACAAGGACGGCTTGCCAACGATAGACATAAACTCGCCGCACACGGGCTCAATAAGATTCTACTATAAGTAGAGAGGATGTTATGAATACGACTGAGTTCGACGCTAAGGTGAAGGATTTCATCGCCAATTGTGAAGCCGGTCGCGCCGAAGATTGGTTGGGGCTCGTGGTGGTCGCGAACTTTGTCAGGCGTCGCTGTGATATTACCGACAACGACGAGGTAAAGCGGCTTTCTCTGAAGGTCGTCCACATTCTGATGGAGCGCGGATTCCGCGCCGGACAATTCGAGCGCTATGGAGATTCCAGGCTCATTCTGTGGCCGGACCAGGCGCCTGACGCCGTTGTCGCGCGAATCGACCAAGAGTGGGACCCCACAAAAGGCGACCCCAACATCAACGATATCTGCTGGTTTGAGTAAGGGAATGGCTGGGGACGACGCTCGCCTCGCCGGTTTGCGTATCCGTAAGCGAAGCGCGATGGCGCTCAAGGACTGCGGCGAGCGTGCAATGGCACCAGGCCCAAGCTCGTCAGGAGACGCCGTCAAAGCAGCGGTCCTCGCCGTAATCCCCGAAGTCTCCATCGGCAAAGCAGCCGCCGCTGCAACCTGCAGCGATCAGAACTGGGGCGCAACCGTGAACAGAGCCGGTCAAAGGATCGGTGGGCCGAGGCCAGGACACGAGGCCGACGCTCATATTCCCCACGATGTTTGCTTCTCCTGGAGATGAGAGATGCCATTTATCAAAGAGATCTGGCTGAAAAATGCGTGCGAAATCCTCGACGCGATTGCCGATCCGGACTTTCTGCGAGATGCTTGGTCGGGGAAAAGCCGCTACGTCTCGTGGCCTGAAGAGATTTACAATAACGTCTTCAGCGACGCGATCATCGACGAGTACGCCGATCCCGACCTCTCACTCGACGAGGCTCAGAAGGCAGCCGGCAAGGAATTCGTCGATCGCATGCGGGACTTCGACAAGATCGGTGGTCCCGAACTGCCGTGGCAGGAGGTGATCGACCATCCCGGTTGGATCAAGGTGCGCGAAGCGGCGGCGAGGTTTCTCTTTCTGCTTCGTCCTGCCACCTGATTGCGCGACAGCTCGACACCGGGTTCTACGAATGCGGCCGGCATTCCCACCGGAACGTTACTCGGCGGCGATCGACTGGGTCGCAGGGCTCTTGTAGGCGGCGAGCAGCGAGGCTTCCCGCTCCTTCGCGGCCTTCACGTTCTTTTCCTTCACGTGGCCGAAGCCGCGCATCGTTTCCGGCACACCGGCGATCTGTACCGCCATCGCGTGGTTGTCCTGGCTGAGGGTCGCCAGCAGCGTGTCGAGCGTCGCTTCGTACTCACCGATGAGACGGCGCTCCATGCGGCGCTCCTCGCTGTAGCCGAAGATGTCGAACGTGCCGCCACGCAGCCGCTTCAGCGAGGCGAGGATGCGGAAGGCCGGCATCATCCACGCGCCGAACTCGCTCTTCTTCAGCTCACCGGTCACCGGGTCGCGATCGGAGAACAGCGGCGGCGCGAGATGGAAGCTGATCTTGTAGTCGCCGTCGAACTGCTGGCGCAGCTTCTTGTGGAACTCGCCGTCGCTGTAGAGGCGGGCGACTTCGTACTCATCCTTGTAGGCCATCAGCTTGTAGAGCGACTTGGCGACCGCCTCGGCGAGGCCGCGGCGGCCCGGCGCCTTGTCCTTCTCGACCTTGGCGACCTTGTCGACCAGCGCGCGATAGCGCTCGGCATAGGCCTTGTCCTGATAGGCAGTCAGCAGCTCGACCCGCTTCGACACGATCTCGGCCAGCGTGCGCGCCACTGGCTTCTCGATGCGCAGCGCGGGCTTGGCGGCAGCCTGCACGGCGGCGAGGTTGTGCGCGGCGAGGCGGCCCCAGTTGAAGGTCCGCTTGCTGCTCTCGACGGCGACGCCGTTCAGCTCGATGGCGCGCATCAGCGCCTCGAACGACAGCGGCACCAGGCCCTTCTGCCAGGCGTGGCCCAGCATGAAGAGGTTGGTGGCGATCGAATCGCCCAGGATCGCGGTGGCGAGGCCGGTGCCGTCGATGAACGAGGTGGCCTCGTCGCCGGCGGCGTCGCGGATCGCCTTCATCATTGCTTCGGCACCGAGATCCATGTCGCCGTTCATGACGAAGGCGGCGACCGGCTGGACGTAGCCGTTGATGACGGCCTTGGTCACGCCCTGCTCGATGCGCGACAGCGCGGCGGGCGAGGCGGCCACGACCATGTCGCAACCCAGCACCAGGTTGGCGCCGCCGGCGGCGATGCGCACGGCGTGGAGGTCCTCAGGCTTCGGCGCGAGCCGCACATGGCTCATCACCGCGCCGTTCTTCTGGGCAAGGCCGGTGAAGTCGAGGAGGGTGCAGCCTTTGCCTTCGAGGTGCGCGGCCATGCCGATCAGCGCGCCGACGGTGATCACGCCGGTGCCGCCGATGCCGGTCACCAGGATGCCGTAGGCCTCGTTGAGCGGGCGCAGCGTCGGCATCGGCAGTGACGCGAAGGGATCTTCCTTCACCACCTCGAGCTTCGGGCGGCGGGCCTTGGCGGGAACGCCGCCGCGGACCGACACGAAGCTCGGGCAGAAGCCGTTCACGCAGGAGAAATCCTTGTTGCAATTGCTCTGGTCGATCTGGCGCTTGCGGCCGAGTTCGGTTTCGAGCGGCTTCACCGACACGCAGTTGCTCTTCTCCGAGCAATCGCCACAGCCCTCGCAGACTGCGTCGTTGATGAACACGCGGCGGTCGGGATCGGGGAACGTGCCGCGCTTGCGGCGGCGGCGCTTCTCGGCGGCGCAGGTCTGGTCGTAGACCAGCACGGTGAGGCCGGGGATCTCGCGCAGCTCGCGCTGCACGGCGTCGAGTTCGTCGCGATGGCGAATCGTGACGCCATGCGCGAAGCCGGCGTTCATCGGGTACTTGTCCGGCTCGTCGGTGACGACGACGACCTTCTTGGCGCCCTCGGCCTCGACCTGCCGCGTGATCTCGGGAACCGTCAGCGGCCCGTCATGCGGCTGGCCGCCGGTCATGGCGACCGCGTCGTTGAACAGGATCTTGTAGGTGATGTTGACGCCGGCGGCGGCCGACTGACGGATCGCCATCAGGCCGGAGTGGTAGTAGGTGCCGTCGCCCAGGTTCTGGAAGATGTGGTTGTCGGAATGGAACGGCGCCTGGCCGATCCAGCCCACGCCCTCGCCGCCCATGTGGCTGATCAGCGAGGTGCGGCGCTCGGGCATCCAGATCGCCATGCCGTGGCAGCCGATGCCGGCCATGGCGCGGCTGCCTTCCGGCACCTTGGTCGAGGTGTTGTGCGGGCAACCCGAGCAGAAGAATGGCGTGCGCGCGACCTTCGGCGGCGGCGCGGCCAGCAGCTTCTCCTTGGCTTCGAGGCGCGCGAGGCGCTGGCGCAACTCGGGCGAATCGCCCTCGTGCTTCATCAGGCGGCCGGCGATCACCATCGCGACGCCGGTTGGCGTCAGCTCGCCTTCGCTCGGCAGGATGATGCGGCCGGTCTCGTCGGCCTTGCCGATCACCGTCGGGCGGCGGTCGGCCGGCAGGTGATAGAGGATGCGCAGGAGTTGGTCCTCGAGGTTCGAGCGCTTCTCCTCGACGACGATCACTTCCTGCAGGCCTTCGGCGAAGCGGCGCGCGCCTTCGGCTTCGAGCGGCCAGGTGACGCCCACCTTGTAGAGACGGATGCCGAGCGCCCGCGCGCGCGCGTCGTCGATGCCGAGATCTTCCAGCGCCTGGCGCGTATCGAGATAGGCCTTGCCGGTCGTCATGATGCCGATGCGGGCCTTGGTGCCGGTCTCGGTCGGCTCGATCACCGTGCGATCGAAGCCGTTGGCGCGCACGAACGCGTTCACGGCCGCCATCTTCGGCCCGTGCAGGCGGCGCTCGGCTTCGAGCGGCGGATCGGGATTGCGGATGCCGAGGCCGCCCGGCGGCAACTGGAAGTCGGTCGGCATCACGATCTGGATGCGCTCGGGATCGACCCACACCGAGGCACCGCTCTCGACAGTCTCGGAGATCGCCTTGAAGCCGACCCAGCAGCCCGAGTAGCGCGACAGCGCGAAGCCCAGGATGCCGAAGTCGAGATATTCCTGGACGGTCGCGGGATTGACGACCGGGATCATCGCCGCGGCAAAGACCTGCTCGCTCTGGTGCGGCAGGGTCGAGGACTGGCAGCCATGGTCGTCGCCGGCGAGCGCGATCACGCCGCCATGCGGCGAGGTGCCGGCGGCATTGCCGTGCTTCAGCACGTCCATCGAGCGATCGACGCCCGGGCCCTTGCCGTACCAGATCGAGAAGACGCCATCGACCTTGGCGCCGGGGAACAGGTTGGTCTGCTGGCTGCCCCACACCGCTGTCGCCGCGAGGTCCTCGTTGAGGCCGGGCTGGAAGTGGATGTTGTTCTCTTTCAGGTACCGCTTCGCGCCCCACAGCGCGTTGTCGTACATGCCGAGCGGCGAGCCGCGATAGCCGGAGATGAAGCCGCCGGTGTTGAGCCCGGCCGCGAGGTCGCGCTGGCGTTGCATCATCGGCAGGCGCACCAGCGCCTGGATGCCGGTCATGTAGACCCGGCCCTTGCCGAGCCGGTAGCGGTCCTCGAGGGCGTAGTCGCCGAAAACGAGCGGAACTGGGGTGACGGTGCTCATCGCGGGAGCCCTCCGATGCGGCGGCGTGAACGGGCGTTTATTGCCGCCAGCATAGCGGGCGAAGCCGCCGGCGCAAAAGCCTGTCGAGGCGTTTGGGCGTGGTGAATTTCGCTTCGGGAGCTGTCCTCCCCATTCAAATGGGGAGGTGGCGGCGTCTTACGCCGCCGGAGGGGTCATAAGCTTCGCTCGGCCCATGACCCCGTCGCCCCGTAAGACGGGGCACTTCCCCATTTGAATGGGGAAGGGACTGAATTCTAGTTCGTGGCGGGCCGCTTGCCGGCCTTGTAGTCGGCGACAGCGGCCTTGAGCTGGCGGTATTCGGCGCAACCGAAGGTGCAGAGCGAGTCGAGGCGGGCGAGCTGCTGCTCGGCCTCGGGCAGGCGGCCCAGCATCAGATAGGCCTCGCCGAGATACTCGTGCGCGCCGATGTGGCGGGCGTCGATCGAGAGCGCCTGCTGGTAGTACTGCAGCGAGGCGTTGGGATCGCCCGACTTGCGGGTGGCGAAGCCCATCAGGTTGTAGGCGTCGGCGTTCTTCGGGTCCTTGGCCACGACCTGCTGCAAGAGCGGCAGGGCGCCCTTGTAGTCGCGGGCCTCGATCATCGCCTTGGCGCGCGTGAAGTTGGCGTCGACCGGCTTGGCCGGCGTCGATTCCATCGAGCCGCCACCGGCAGCGTGAACGGGCAGGGACAGGCCGAGGGCCGTCACGGTCATCGCGGCAGCAAGGAAAAGGGCGCGCATGGGATACCTCCTGAAGGTGGTGCGATTCTCGCCCGGCCCGGCCGCCGGACAACGAAAATCTTATGACATTGCCGTGAGATCGGCTGCCCTCGCGACGGCGCGCACGGCGAGCCGTCCCTGCCGGCCGCGGATCTCGACCTCGTGCTTGGGCGCCTCGCCGAGATCGACGCCCGCACGATCCAGCAGCTCCTGCGACACGACCAGCTCGACGGTGAATTCCTTGGTGAGCGATTCGAGTCGGCTCGCGGTATTCACCGTGTCGCCGATCGCGGTGATTTGGGCGGCGCGTGCATAGCCCATCTCGCCGACGATGGCGGGCCCAGCATGGATGCCGATGCCGATGCGCAGCGGCAAGTCGAGATCGCCCGACATCGCTTCGTTGAGATCGTCGAGCGCCAGCGCCATGCGCCGCGCCGCATCGAGCGCCTGGCGGCAGGCGACCTGCGGCTCCTGGTTGAGGCCGAAGATCGCCATCACGCCGTCGCCGATGAACTTGTCGAGCCGCCCGCCCGCGGCCTCGACCGCCTGGCCGGTGGCGCGGAAGTAGCGGTTGAGCAGGAACACGACGTCGTAGGGCAGCTTGCCCTCCGAGATCGTCGTGAAGCCGCGGATGTCGGCGAACAGCACGGCGATGTAGCGCTCGCCGCCGTGCGCTTGCGGTTGCCGGCGGTAGGCCTCGACCGGACCGGCGGCGGCTGGCAGCAGCGGCGTCACGCGATAATGGCCGGGCGGCGGGCGCAGCTGGCAGGCGAGGCGCACGTTCGCCGGGGCGCCCACCCTCGCCAGTACCTTCGCCTCCTCGGGCGAGGCCGGCGGCAGCTTGTGGCGCTCGTCGCCGGTGATGCGCACGCGGCAGGTCGAGCATCGGCCGCGTCCGCCGCACACCGACGCGTGCGGAATGCCGGCGATGCGACTCATCTCGAGGATGGTGTGGCCGGCGGGCTGCGACACGCTGCGACGCTCGCCGTAGTCGAGGCGCACGACGCCAGCGCGCCGCTCCCACAGATCGCGCAAGGGCCGCGCGGCGATCGCGGCGAGCAGCAGGGCAAGCGCTGCATATTCCAGGCCGGCCGCGATCGAATAGAGGTTGGCGATCTGGTCGGGCGCGGGAATGCGCGCGCGTTCGAACAGCGCTTCGAGGAAGCCGGGGCGCTGTGCCAGCTCGGCGACATCGCGCAGCGCCACCGCGGTGCCCGCGAGGCTGGCGGCGGGGATCAACAGCGCGAGGCCATAGAGCAGCGGCAGCCAGTCGCGATACCAGGGTTTCAGGCGCAGCGCGAAATGCAGGCCGATGCAGCCATGCATCCAGACGACGAGCGGCAGAGAGAACTGCCGCAGCATGCTCGTCCAGCTTCCGGCGACGAGCGAGCCCAGCACCCAGGGATAGCCCGAGTCGACGTCGTAGAGCGTTTCCGCCAGTCGCGTGCCGACGACGTGGACGGTGCCGAGTGGAATGATCGACGCGCCGAGGATCCATTGCGTCCATTCCCAGCGCGACAGTTTCAGCGCGCGGCGCCGGTACAGCGACCACAGCGCCAGGAAGAAATGCCCGAACAGCGCGCCGTAGAGCACGGTCTGCCCGACGGGATTCATCCAGAGGAAGGCGAACCAGTTGCGGCCCGCTTCCAGGACGCGCAGCGAGATCAGGCCGAGCGCGTGATTGAGGAGATGGGTGACGACGTAGAAGAAAAGGACGTAGCCCGACCAGAGGCGAAGCCGTCCGATCATGACGTCATTTCAGGACGGGAAGGACCGCTTCGGGCGGCCGGCCGATGGCGGCGTGGCTGCCCTTCACGACAATCGGACGCTGCAGCAGGATCGGATGCGCTGCGATCGCGCTCACGATGTCGGCCTTGGTGAGATCCGCCTTCTTGATCTTGAGCGCCTTGAACTCGTCCTCGCCGTCGCGGATCAGCTCGCGCGGATCGCCGCCGACCAGCGCGATCAGCTTCTCGACCTCCGCCTTGCTGGGCGGCTCTTTAAGATACTCGCGGATCGTGGGCTCGACGCCTTT
This sequence comes from Reyranella sp. GW821-FHT12G01, assembly GCF_058806575.1. Taxonomy (NCBI): domain Bacteria; kingdom Pseudomonadati; phylum Pseudomonadota; class Alphaproteobacteria; order Hyphomicrobiales; family Reyranellaceae; genus Reyranella; species Reyranella sp. GW821-FHT12G01. The sequence continues at coordinate 62,318 of NZ_JBXAPV010000001.1, read as the reverse complement.
GCTCTTCAGCAGCTCGAGAATCTGCCGCGACTTGGTGCAGCGCGGATTGTGCCAGATCGTGACGGTCATGGGTTCCTCGTTGATCGAACCATGGCGAGCCGTTCAGCCTTCGTCCAGCGCATCAGGGTCCGCCGCCTCGACGACCTTGCGGGCGAGCTCGTAGGCAAAGCCCGCGCGTGCCATCGAGGCAAGGTCGCGCGCCTTGTTCTCGTCGCGGTCCTTCATGCGGAAGGGGCCGAGCCGGCGCCGGCGGGCGAAGGCGAGGGCGGCCTGGATCTCGCGCTTGGCGGGATCGGTGCCCAGTTCCTCGTCGAGGCCGGCCATCGCCTTGTCGACATCCTCGCGACCGACGCCCGCCACCTGCAGGCGCTGGCGCGTCAGGCGGCCCGACATGCCGCGACGGTGCAGCGACCGTGCCTTGGTCTGCGCGAACGCGGTGTCGTCGAGCAGGCCGGCCGCGATGAATTTCCGGACGACCGCTTCGATCGCCTCCTCGACATTCTCCATGACCGGCGCGTCGAGCATCTTCGCTTTCGAGACCCGCCGCCGCAGCACGCGGCGCAGGCCTTCGGCCGAACTGGCGTACCGCTCGAGATAGAACACGGCGGCGTTCTGCAGATACTTCGCCGTGATCGGAGAGGCGGTGCGCTTCACGGCATCAGCCTCTGAGCGGGATACCCACCATCGCCTGAAGTTCGTCGATCGCGACGTCGGGATCGCCGACCTTGATGGTGCGCATGCCCATCGCACGCGCCGGCTTCAGGTTGATGCCGAGATCGTCGAGATAGATGCAGCGGTCGGGCGGCACGCCCAGCAGGTCGCAGGCATGCTGGTAGATGCGCGGATCGGGTTTGCGCAGGCCGATTTTGCTCGATTCTATGACATGCTCAAAAAGAGACATGATTTCGGCCACGGCCTTGGCCTTCTCGGGGCTGCGCGCCATGCCGGGCCCTTCGCCCGCCTTCATGTTGTTGGTGATGCAGGCCACACGGAAGGCCGCCTTGCAGCGCCGCAGCGCTTCGACCATCTGCGGCTGAATGTCGCCGCTTAGTGCCTGCAATATCTTCCAGCCCTCGACTCGTTGTCCCTGGAGGCGGGCTTCTGCCTCGAACAGGTCGACGAAGCCCTGCAGGGAAACTTCGCTTCGTTCCATTTTCGCCCAGGCATTGGTGTCAGGATTGCGCGCATTCAGGCCGCGCAGGAAATCTTTGGGAAGACCGGCCTCGGCCTCGTAGCGATTGAAGGCTGCGAAGGGGCTGGAGAGGATCACGCCGCCGAAGTCCCAGAGTACCGCGAGCGGGGTTTTTGCATGGCTCGTATTCATGGTGGTGCGACGGTCTTTACCTTGTTGCTGCCTCAGTCGGCCCTTATCTCACGCCCTCCATAGGCGAGCGGTCGTGCGTTGACCATCGGCCTGAACACCTGATTAGGAATTTACACATGAGCGAAGCAGCGGTGATGCCGCGCGGCAACGCAGTGGCGGTAGTGGCGGCAGCGACGGACGCGAACGGTAACGGTACGGCTCGTCCCGATGGGCGTAACCGCCGGGCCGCGGAGACCCGTCGCAAGATCATCGAGGCCGCCAAGGCCATGATCGCCGAGACCAGCACTGCCCCGACCGTCGTGGCGGTCGCCCGCCGGGCCGATGTCTCGGTCCGCTCGGTCTTCCAGCATTTCGGCGACGTTGAGTCACTTTTCGTAACTGTCACCGACGCCATCCGTCAGGACATCGTCGTCCCGCCGCCGACCGCCAACACCCGTCCGCTGGCCGACCGGGTCGCCTCGGTGGTCCAGAGCCTGACCGAAGTGTTCGACAAGATCGTCCCGCTGCGGGTCGCCGCCGGCCAGTTCGTCGGCCATCCGGCCCTGATCGAGCGCGGCCAGGCCTTCAAGCAGGAGCTGCGGGCCTCGACTTTCGAGACTTTTGCCCCGGAATTCGCGAATCTGGGCGAGCAGGCCCGTGAAGAGCTGGCCGACGCCATTGGCGCCGCCCTCTCCCTGGATGCCTGGGTCGTCCTGCGCCGCCGGGACAATCTGAGCTTCGAGCGGGCCGCCGCCGTCTGGCGGATGACCCTCACCGCGCTCCTGGCGCACCGCTTCGCCTCGGTCGCGGCGGAATAGCCACCTTACTGCTGGTCGCCGATTGACTTGGCGTATGGGATCAGAGAGTTAAGAGCCCCATTCAATTGACGAACGCTCGGTAAATGGCGACCAGCCAGCTTCATGAAGATTTCTCGCGCGAGGAGCACGTCAAGGCGGGCTCCGATCGCAGCTTCGGGTTCGTTTTCGCGGGGTTCTTCGGAATCCTGACGGTAATCAACCTGTGGCACCACGGGATGGAACAGGGCGCCGCCTGGAAGTGGATGCTTCCGGTCGCGGCGGCGTTCCTCGTCGTGGCGCTCGTCTATCCGAAGGCGCTCGGCCCGCTGAACCGGCTGTGGCTGAAGTTCGGACTGCTCCTCTACAAGGTGATGAACCCGCTGGTCCTCGGCCTGCTGTTCTTCGTCACCATCATGCCGATCGGCCTGATCATGCGCGCGGCCGGCAAGGATTTCCTGCGGCTTAAGCTCGATCGCAACGCCAAGAGCTACTGGATCGATCGCAGCCCGCCGGGCCCGCCCCCGCAATCCATGCGCAACCAGTTCTGATCCAAAAAGGGACCGAGCAATGGGATCCATTATCGTCGAACTCTGGGCCTTCATGCGCGAGCGCAAGAAGTTCTGGCTGCTGCCGATCCTGATCATGATGGTGATCTTCGGTGGCCTCATCGTGCTCACCAAGGGTTCGGCGATCGCGCCCTTCATCTACACGCTGTTCTAAGCGGCTAAGGACACTTCCATGCGGGTGCTCGGCGTCTCGGCCTTCTATCATGACAGCGCGGCCGCGCTCATCGAGGACGGCCATCTCGTCAGCGCCGCGCAGGAAGAGCGCTTCACCCGCAAGAAGCACGATGCGGGCTTCCCGCAGAACGCGGTCCAGTTCTGCCTGGACCGCGCCGGCATCAAGCTTCAGGACGTCGACTATGTCGCCTTCTACGACAAGCCGTTCCTGAAGTTCGAGCGCCTGCTCGAGACCTACCTCGCCTACGCGCCGCGCGGCTTCAATTCCTTCCGCATGGCCATGCCGCTGTGGCTGAAGGAAAAGCTGTTCCAGAAGACGCTGCTGCGCGACGAGATGAAGAAGTGGCAGCCCGACTTCGACTGGCAGAAGCGCCTGCTGTTCGGCGAGCACCACCAGAGCCATGCCGCGTCCGCGTTCTTCCCGTCGCCTTATGAAGAGGCCGCCGTGCTCTGCATGGACGGCGTCGGCGAATGGGCCACGACGTCGCTGGCCATGGGCAGCGGCAACAAGCTCGAGATGCTGCGCGAGATCCACTTCCCGCACTCGATCGGCCTGCTCTATTCGGCGTTTACCTATTACACCGGCTTCAAGGTCAACTCGGGCGAGTACAAGGTCATGGGCCTGGCGCCCTACGGCGAGCCCAAGTTCAAGAGCCTGATCCTCGACAAGATCGTCGACCTCAAGGAAGACGGCACCTTCCGCCTCGACCAGAGCTACTTCGACTATTGCACCGGCCTGCGGATGACGAACGACAAGTTCGGCGATCTGTTCGGCGGCAAGCGGCGCAACCCCGAGGAGATGCTGACGCAGCATCACATGGACCTCGCGGCGTCGATCCAGGCCGTCACCGAGGAGATCGTGATTCGGCTGGGCAAGTCGGTGAAGAAGGAAACCGGCGTCAAGAACATCTGCCTCGCGGGCGGCGTCGCGCTGAACTGCGTCGCCAACGGCAAGCTGTTGCGCGAGAACATCTTCGACGGCATCTGGGTGCAGCCGGCGGCCGGCGATGCCGGCGGCGCGGTCGGTGCGGCCTATGCCGCCTATCACGGCTTCCTCGGCCAGCCGCGCAAGCTGAACGGCCACATGGACGGCATGGCCGGCTCCTATCTCGGCCCGGACTTCAACGACGACGAGATTGCCGAGCGCCTCACCGCCGTCGGCGCCAAGTTCTCGCGCCTCTCCCGCGACGAGATGATCGACCAGACCGCGCAGGCGCTGGCCGACGACAAGGCGGTCGGCTGGATGCAGGGCCGCATGGAATTCGGTCCGCGTTCGCTGGGCGCCCGCTCGATCCTGGGCGATGCCCGCTCGCCGTCGATGCAGAAGACGCTGAACCTCAAGGTGAAGTACCGCGAGTCGTTCCGCCCCTTCGCGCCGGCGGTGCTGCGCGAGGACGTCGACAAGTATTTCGAGTTCCACACCGACAGCCCTTACATGCTGATGGTCGCGCCGGTCGTCGAGGAACGCCGCCGCAAGATGACCGCCGAGGAAGACGCGCTGTTCGGTATCGACAAGCTGAACGTGCCGCGCTCCGACATTCCGGCGGTCACCCACGTCGACTATTCGGGCCGCATCCAGACGGTCCACGAAGAGACCAACAAGCCGTTCTACGACCTGATCTCGTCGTTCAAGGCAAAGACCGGCAGCTCGGTGGTGGTGAACACCTCGTTCAACGTGCGCGGCGAGCCGATCGTCTGCACGCCCGAGGATGCGTGGCGCTGCTTCATGGGCAGCGAGATCGAAGTGCTGGTCGTCGGCAACTGCCTGCTCCGCAAGGAAGACCAGGACCCGTCGCTCAAGCTCGACTACAAGAACGCCTTCGAGCTCGACTAGTCAGGTGGGCGCTTCTGTAATGCGCGCCCTCGTTTGCGATCGTCTCGGCGATCCTTCCGTTCTCCATATCGAAGAGCGTCTGATCCCCGAAGCGGGACCGGGTGAGATCGTCGTCAAAGTTGGCGCGGGATCGGTCAATTTCCCCGACGTGTTGATGGTGGCCGGTGGCTACCAGCACAAGCCCGAGCTGCCCTTCGTGCCCGGCATGGAAGGCGCGGGGACGATTCATGCGATCGGCGCGGACGTCACCGGCTGGAAGCCCGGCGATCGCGTGATCTTCGGCGTGCGCCCCGGCGCCTTCGCGGAATACGTGAAGGTCAAGGCGAGCGGCCATCTCATGCGCCTGCCGGCCGACTGGTCTTTTGCCGAGGGCGCGGGCTTTCGGGTCGCGGCGCAGACCGCCTATCACTCGTTGGTCCATCGCGCGGCGGTGAAGAAGGGCGACGTCCTGCTGGTGCACGGCGCCTCGGGCGGCGTCGGCCTGGCGGCGGTGCAGTTGGGCAAGCATCTCGGCGCGCGCGTCATCGCGACCGGCAGCGACGATGCGCGGCTGGCCGTTGTGCGCGCGAACGGCGCCGACGAGGTCGTGAACTACCGCACCGGCGACTTCGTCGCCGCCGTGAAGGAGATGACGAACGGCAAGGGCTGCGACGTGATCTACGATCCGGTGGGTGGCGAGGTGCTGGAGAAGTCGGTGCGCGCTGCAGCCTACGGCGCGCGGCTGCTGGTGGTGGGTTTCACTTCGGGCGGGCCAAGCAAGCTCATGTCCAACCACATTCTGATCAAGGGCCTGTCGGTCCTGGGCGTGCGCGCGGGCGAGACGATCCTGCGCCTCTCGCCCGAACTCGGCCGCGACTATGTCGAGGAACTGCCGCGGCTCGCCGCGCTCGGCGTCATGCGCCCCAACGTCTCGCATCGCTTCCCGATGGAACGGGCGGCCGACGCGTTCCAGGTCCTGATCGACCGCAAGGTCGTCGGCAAGGTCGCGATCGAGATGACCTCATTGTCATCCTGAGCGAAGCGAAGGATCTCGCGCCCGCTCCGGAGTCGTCTGGCCGCTATGTAAGGTCCTTCGCTTCGCTCAGGACGACAATTGCCTATCGCGCGTAAAAGATCGTGACCTTGCGGTCGATCTCGGAGGCGTTGTCGCTGCCGAAGCTCATGTTCCCGAAGGCTTCGGGGTCGGCCACGATGGTGATGTTCTTGGCCGGATAGCCGTCGCGGATCATCTCGGCGGCGACCGACTGGGCGCGGGCGCGGGCGAGCTTCTGGTTGTAGGCCTTGTCGCCCAGCTTGTCGGTGTGGCCGATGATGCAGACCGCCGAGACCTGGCGATCCTTGGCGGTCTTCACCGCCTGCACGATCGCCGGCTTCTCGGCCGGCGGGATCACCGAGCTGTTGAGGGCGAACAGGATGCGGACCGGATTGGGCTGGCTGCTGCCGCCGCCGCGCGGGCAAGTGCCGACGGTCTGCGCGAAGGACGGCGCCGCGGCGAACAGCGTTCCGAGGGCGATCAGGACGCCAAGTCTTTTCATTTGAGCTCTCCCTTGAGGGCCATTTCGACGAAGGGGAGGCGATCGTTGCCGAAGAACATCATGTTGTCCACGAAGCAGGTCGGCGCGCCGAACACACCGCGCGCGACGGCCTCCTCGGTCGTGGCCTTGAGCCGGTCCTTCACGTCCTGGTCCTGGATGCGGGCGCCGACCTTGGCCGGATCGAGGCCGGCCGAACTCAGCACGGACGCGATCTCCTTCATGTCATTGAGATTGCGGCCGTCGACCCACATCGCCTTGTAGACCGCCGGATGATAGCGCTCGAACGTGCCGTCGATCTGGGCCGCCGCCGCGCCGCGCATCAGCGCCAGCGTGTTCACCGGGAAGAACGGATTGCGCGCGAACGGCACGCCGTAGTGCTTGGCCCACATCGGCATGTCGAAGCTGCTCCACTTCGATTTCTGCGGCAGCTCGGCGGGCGAATGATTGCCCGTCGCCTTGAACACGCCGCCCAGCAGCATCGGCTTGCGCACCAGGGCGGCGCCGGCGCGCTGCGCGATCGCCTCGACCTGCGTGTCGGCCAGGTAGCTGTAGGGGCTGCCGTAGTCGAAATAGAATTCCAGGGTGCGCGCCATGTGTTCCTCCGTGTCTTGGGGCGAGCCTGCGCCGCTTCCGGCATGACGCCAAACAAAAAAGCACGCCGCAGGCTGGTGCCCGCGGCGTGCTCTATTTGATCGCTCTTCCTTCGGCGCTCCCGGACATTGCCAAGAGGCAATGTCCTGATGCTCCTCGGGCTGAGCTTCGCTCAGCCCATTACTTGATGTTCACCTGGTGGGTGAACTTGTCGCCGTCGCTGATCGTGACCTGCTGGAAGCCCAGCAGCTTCAGCAGGTCGAAGAAGTTCGCGTCCTCGGCGATCGTGCGCTCCTGGAAGAACGGCGACAGGCGCGACATGGTCGTCATGTTCGCGAGGATCGCGCGCGCGCGGTAGATCGTGCTCATCTCGCCCGGCTGCAGGCCGACGATGATCATCTTGTCGGCCTTCTCGCCCTTCACAAACACCGAGTAGGGAACGCGGTAGGCCGACTGGATCGTGCCCTGCGACACGACCGTGGCGAACTGCACGCGCTGGGCGCGCTCGGCGCCGGAGATCGTCTGCATCGGCGAGGTGTAGGTCTCGGTCGCGGTCGGCTTCGGATAGTAGTAGCCGACGTAGCGGTCCTCATCCGGGTTGGCCTTGGGCGCCGCCATGGTCGGCGTGGCTGCCGGCTTGGGCTGCTGAGCGAGCGCCGGCAGGGCGCCGAAAGCAACGAGGACGGCGAGGCTGGCGGCAAACCGATTCATCATGAGTGTTCCCCCGGGAGGATGCTGATTTGAAGTGGCGACGGGCTAAAACAACGTATAGCCGCCATCGATAACGAAGTCGCGCCCCGTCGTATAGCCGGAGGCGCTGCTCGCCAGATAGACCGCGATCGGGCCGAAGTCGGCGCCGGTGCCCCAGCGGCGGGTCGGGATGCGCGGCAGGACGTTGCCCGCGAACTTCGGATTGGCGACCGCGTTGGCCGTCATTTCAGTCTCGATCCAGCCCGGCAGGATCGAGTTCACCGTGATCTTGTAACGGGCCAGCTCGACCGCCAGCGCGCGGACCATCGCCGTGACGCCGCCCTTGCTGGCGCCGTAGTGGCTGGAGCGCGCCGCGCCCTCGATCGCCGCGGTGCTGGCCATCGCGACCAGCGAGCCACCCTGGCCTCGCTCGACCATGTGCTTGGCGGCTGCACGGAACGTGAAGAAAACGCCGTCGAGGTTGATCTGCAGCACGCGGCGCCATTCGGCGTAGTCCATCTCGAGGATCGAGCCCTTGCCGCGTCCCGAGACGCCGGCATTGGCGACGCAGTTGTCGACATGGCCCATCACCTTCACCGTCTCGGCGAAGGCATCGGCGACCTGCTTCTCGTCGCCGACATCGACGATCTGGGCGTGGACCTTGCCGCCATGCTTCTTCAGCTGCTCGACGGCCGCGTCGTTCTTCTCCTTGCGCGTGCCCCAGATGCAGACGCCCGCGCCCGCCTGGGCCATCGCGTCGGCCATGCCGAGGCCGATGCCGCCGTTGCCGCCGGTCACCAGCGCCACCTTGCCCGTCAGATCGAAGCCCTTGTAGGCCATTGCGTCTCTCCCAAACGAAAACCGGGCGGGATCAAAGCCCGCCCGGTCCATACCGTCAATCTTAGGAGAGATCAGTTGAGCCGGTCCGTTTCGACCAGCACAATCTCGGCATCCTCGAGAGCCACGATCTCGATCTCGTTTTGGTCGACGATGGCCACTCCATCGCGGGCATTCGCCGTCACGACCTTGCCGTCGCTGCCGCGGACCTCGATCCGGCCCTTGGCCGGCACGAGGTAGGTCGGCTTGCCGTTCAGCTTCTGGCGGGTCGACTGGCCCGCCTTCACCGTGCCGGCCATCAGCGAGCCGTCGGCATAGAGCGGGATCGCCCCGTCATCGCCGCGGCCGGAAGCCAGCGGCACCAGCTTGCCCTCGCGGCCGTCAGCCGGGAACTGAACGGTCTCCCAGCGTGCCGGCACGCCCTGCTTGTTGGGCAGGATCCAGATCTGGAACAGCTCGGTCTCGGCCTGCTCCATGTTGTACTCGGCGTGCTGGATGCCGTTGCCCGCGCTCATCACCTGGATCTGACCCGCTTCGGTCCGGCCCTCGTTGCCGAGATGGTCCTTGTGCGTGATCGCGCCCTTGATGACGTAGGTCACGATTTCCATGTCGCGGTGAGGATGCGGCGGGAAGCCCGACTGCGGCGCAATGCGGTCGTTGTTCCAGACGCGCAGCGCTCCCCAGTGGACACGGTCCTGGTTGCGGTAGTCCGCGAAGCTGAAATGGAAGTTGGCCTTGAGCCAGCCGTGGTCCGACTTGCCCAATTTATCGAAGGGTCTGAGCTCGATCATGGTGTTCTCCTTGTGCTTCCCAAAATGGCGCAACAAGGAGGGGGATCAAGTTTCTGGTTGGTAACGGTGGGCCGAGCGCAGCTCGGCCCCAGGAGCGGCAGGACATTGCCGAAGGCAATGTCCGGGAGCGTCGAAGGAAGAACGATCACCCGGGGCCTCATGACCCCTCCGGCCCTACGGGCCACCTCCCCATTTGAATGGGGAGGAAATCCTAGCGCGGCTTCCGGATCGGGTCCGACCCGTCCCAGGTGCGGGCGCGTTCGCGGATGTGCTCGAAGAAGCGGCCCTTGTTGCCGCTGATGTCGGAAATCTCGACGACGGTGCCGGCATGGGGATCGGCCGGGGCGCCGGTATCGAAGTAGGCGAAACGGCCCTGCTCGCCGCCGATCTGGCCTTCGTGGCCGAGCTTATAACCCTGGGCGAGCGCGCGGTCGTAGAGCGACTGGAAGTCGGTCGACCAGAAGGCCACGTGTTGCAGCCCCTCGCGGCCGCTATCGAGGAACTCCTTGTACATCGAGGGCGCGTCGTTGCGCTGCTGGATCAGCTCGATCTGCAGGTCGCCGGCGTTGGCCAGCGCAATGCTCATCTCGACGGAAGAGTCCTGGCCGCGATGGCGGAACCAGTCGGTCTTCACGCGATCGATGTAGAACCACGGCCCGACCTGCAGCACGTCGATCCAGTGCGCCATCGCGGCTTCGATGTCGCGCACGACATAGCCGTTCTGACGGATCGGCCCGAACAGCCGGCTCATTCGGCGGCCGCCCGTTCGTGTGCGGCCGAGGGACCGAACCTGAAGCCGCGATAATTGTCGGCCACGATCTCCTTGCAGGTCGTGCGATAGCCCTCGCCGATATACGGCATGAACACGCGCGGCTTGCCGGGGATGTTGACGCCCAGATACCAGGAGTTGGCCTTGGGGAAGAGCGTGCGGTCTGCGACCTCGGTGACATGCTTGCCCCAGGCGACCTGGGCCTCGCCATCGGGCTCGATCGTCGAGAGATCGCGCCGGCGCATGTGCGTCAGGCAGTCGGCGATCCAGTCGACGTGATACTCGCAATTGGTGATGACGTTGCCGATCACCGAGGGGCTGCCTGGACCGGTGATGGTGAACAGGTTCGGGAAGTCTTTTACCGTCAGGCCGAGATAGGTCTTCGGCCCCTCCGACCAGGCATCCTTCAAGGGGGCGCCGTTGCGGCCACGGATATCGACCGCCAGCAGCGCGCCGGTCACCGCGTCGAAGCCGGTCGCGAAGACCAGCGCATCGAGCTCGAAGTGCCGCGACGTCGTGTCGACGGCATGGGCGGTGATCTTCTCGATCGGCTCGTCGCGCAGGTTCACCAGCTCGACGTTCGAGCGGTTGTAGGTATCGAAGTAATCGGTATCGACGCACAGGCGCTTCACGCCGAACGGATAACCCGACGGCGACAGCGCGGCGGCGGTCTTGGGGTCCTTCACCGTCTCCCGGATCTTCTGGCGCACGAAGTCGGCGGCGACCTCGTTGACCTCGGGATGGACCAGGATGTTGGGGAACGCCTTCAGGAAGCCGCCGCTGCCGCCGTCCTGCCAGAGCTTCTCATAATGCTTCCACTGCACGTCGCGCGGCGGCACTTCGGCGGTGAAGGCCGTGGGCGGCACGCGGCCGAAATCGGATTGCTCGAGGCTCGCGAGATAGGCTTCGAGGCCTTCGTCGAAGCTCCTGTGATCCTCGTCGGTCAGCGGGCGATTGTGCGCCGGCACCGAGAAGTTCGGCGTGCGCTGGAACACGACGAGCTGCTTCGCCGACTTGGCGATCATCGGAATCGCCTGGATGCCCGACGAGCCCGTGCCGATGATGCCGATCCTCTTGCCCTCGAAGCTGACCGGCTCCTGCGGCCAGCGGGCGGTGTGATAGATCGCGCCCTCGAAGTCGGCGACGCCGGGAATGTCCGGGGTGTTGGGTATCGACAGGCCGCCGGTCGCCATGATGACGAAGCGGGCGCTGAGGCGGCCGCCGCGGTCGGTCTCGACGGTCCAGCGTTCGGTCTTCTCATCGAAGGTAGCCTTCGCGACCTTCGTGTCGAACTCGATCAACGTGCGCAGGTCGAGCCGGTCGGCGGCGAACCGGGCGTAGCTCAGGATTTCCTCCTGGCCGGCGTAGCGGTTGGTCCAGCGCCATTCGCGGCGCAGCTCGGGCGACCAGCTGTAGGAATAGAACAGGCTCGGCACGTCGCAGCGCGCGCCGGGATAGCGGTTCCAGTACCAGGTCCCGCCGACGTCCGGCGCCGCCTCGAGCCCCCGCACCGAGAAGCCGCTCTCGCGCAGCTTGTGCAGGGCATAAAGGCCACCGAAGCCGGCGCCCACCACGACGACATCGCACTCGGTGTCGGTCTCGACCGCGCTCGCGCGCTGCTGGACGGCTGCCATGGCGTTACGAACTCCTGAAACTGGAAACGTTTCCAAATTAATCTTGCAAGCGATGCTATTGATGTCAAATATGCCGCTTCGTATGGCAGAAATCGTTTCCAAAGCGACCATCCGCGATGTCGCCCGCACAGCCGGAGTCTCGGTCGGGTCGGTGTCGCGGGCAATGAACGGCGGCAAGAACGTCAGCGCCAGGGTGGCGCGCGACGTCGCGGCGGCGGCGGAGAAGCTCGGCTATCAGCCGGACTTCCTGGCGCGCAGCCTGCGCACGCGCACGACCGGCATGGTCGGCTGCCTGGTCTCCGACGTCGCCAATCCGCTTTACGCCAGCATCGTGCAGGCGGCCGAGGCGCGGCTGCGCGACGCCGGCCTGCTGATGGTCGTGGCCAACACCGCGAACGATCCCGTGCGCGAGCGGGCGATGGTGGCGGCGTTCCGCAGCCGGCGGCTCGACGGCATGCTGGTCGCGCCGGGCAGCGACGAGAACGACCGGGCCTGGCGCGAGCTTGCGACCGGCGGCTCGCCCGTCGTCATCCTCGATCGCGATGTGCCGCCGGACGAGGAGACGCCGTGGCCCGCGGTGCTGGTCGACCATCGCGAAGGCGCGCGGACGGCGACGCGTTACCTGATCGGCCTCGGCCATCGGCGCATCGCCCTGCTGACGCCGGGCGCGCGCATGCGGCCGGGTCGCGAGCGCATCGCGGGCTTCAACGCGGCCTTCGCCGAGGCCGACATCGATCCGGCCGGCGCCATGGTCTGTCTGCAGGAATCGTCGATGGATTTCGCGCAAGGCGACGCGCTCGCCCTGCTGCAGCGCGAGCAGCGCCCGACGGCGATCATCGCACTCGGCACCCGCATCCTCGCGGGCGCGCTGCGGGCGGCGCGCGACCTCGGACTGTCCATTCCGGCCGACCTGTCGGTGATCGCCGTCGGCGATACCGATCTCGCCGCCGTGCATGCGCCGGCGATCACGGCGCTGCGCTGGAGCCTGGAAGATGTCGGCCGCGCGGCGGCCGAGCTGCTGTTGCAACGATTGAAAGGGAATTCGGGTGAGGGGCAGTCGCGCGCGCTGCTGCCCGTCGATCTTGTGCTGCGCGAATCCTGCGCGCCGCCGCCCGGGAAGTAATCGGCAAGTAATCAAGAACCACGTGGAGGAAAGAATGAAACTGCTGCGGAGGGCGTTTGCCCTGACTCTGGCCTTGGGCCTCGCGACACCTGCACTTGCACAGACGGGCGATGCCAAATGGCCGACCAAGCCGCTTCGCATGATCGTGCCGTTCGCGGCGGGCGGCGGCACCGATCTGGTGGCGCGCGCGCTGGCGGAGAAGCTCGGCACCGCGCTCGGCCAGACCGTGGTCGTCGACAACAAGCCGGGCGCGTCCGGCCTCATCGCGATGGAAGCGGCCAAGACGGCGCCGGCGGACGGCTACACGCTGGTCCTGGGATCGGCCAGCACCGTCGTCGTCAATCCGGCCGTGATGCCCGATCTCCCGTATGATCCGGTGAAGGATTTCGAGCATCTGGCCGACATCGGCTCGGCCACCGTCGTGATGGTGGCCAGCCCCGACTATCCGGTGAAGGACCTGCGCGACGTGGTCGCGCTCGCCAAGGCCAAGCCCGGCGAAGTGAACTACGGGACCTGGGGCAACGGCTCCACCGGGCATCTCTGCGCCGAGATCATCCGCGCCGGCACCGGCATCAACATGACCCACGTGCCCTACAAGGGCGCGGCGCCGGTGCTGAACGACGTGGCGGCGGGCCATATCAAGCTCGGCTTCTCCGACGTGCAGTCGGCCGTGCCGATGGTGAAGTCGGGCAAGGTCAAGGTCGTGGTCTCGTGCACCCGCCGCTCGATCAACTTCCCCGACGTGCCGGGCTTCGTCGAGCAGGGCGTCGATTTCGACTTCGTCTGGCGCTACGACCTGATGGCCCCGATCAACACGCCGAAGCCCATCGTCGAGCGCCTGCATACCGAGCTGATGAAGATCCTGGCGATGCCCGACGTCAAGGAACGCTGGGCGGAGTTCGGCATGACCGCCTCGACGATCAGCCCCGAAGATCTCAAGGCGCAGACGGCCAAGGACATCGCGACCCTGCGCAAGATCGCGCAAGCCGCCAACGTGAAGCCATGAGCAGGACTGCCGTCGTCACCGGCGCGGCCAGCGGACTCGGTCGCGCCATCGCGCATCGCTTCGCCAGGGAAGGCCTCAAGGTCGCGCTGTGGGATGTCGACTTCGGCGGCGCACAGCGCGTCGCCGGGGAGATCGGCGATCTCGCGACGCCCTTCGCCGTGGACATCACCGACACGGCGGCGGTGAAGGCGGCGTGGTCGGCGAGCAAGGCCGCGCTGGGCACGCCGTCGATCCTGGTCAACAGCGCCGGCATCCTCGGCCCCTCGGCGGGCATCGCCTCGTACCCTGAGGAACTGTGGCACCGCGTGCTCGACATCAACCTGAACGGCACGTTCCGCTGCTGCCAGGCGGCCGTCCCCGACATGGTGGCGAGCGGCTACGGTCGCATCGTCAACATCGCCTCGATCGCGGGCAAGGACGGCAACCCCAACGTCGCGGCCTATGTCGCGTCCAAGGCCGGCGTGATCGCGCTCACCAAGTCGATGGGCAAGGAGCTCGCGACGTCGGGCGTGCTGGTCAACGCCATCTCGCCCTCGGCGTCGGAGACCGCGATCTTCGGTCCGCTCACCGACGAGCGGCGGACGAAGCTGCTGGCCAACGTGCCGATGGCGCGCATGGTCCGGCCGGAAGAGGTCGCGGAGCTGGCCTTCTGGCTGGCCTCGCCGGCCTGCTCCTTCTCGACCGGCGCCACGTTCGACATCTCGGGAGGCCGCGCGACCTACTGAGGCGTCGAAGCCCTCCCCCGGGACGGCGTGCGCAGGTATGCGGATGCGCCAATCATGGGTTGTGGACTCAAGCCCGCCTGCCGCTTCAATATCCCCTCAGCGGCAGATTTGCGGGGGCAAAAATGACCGATGTGAATGCGGGTGCGGGGGCGGCGCCGGTCTGGCTGACCCGGGAAAAACTGATCGCCGACATCCAGGCTCTGTTCAACCAGTCCCAGTTGTTGCCCGACGTCGAGCTCGAGCTCGCGCGTCTCGTCGAGCTGGTCATCCAGTATCCGGAAGTGGACGACGAGGAGAGGAACCAGAGCTTCTACCAGATGATCCAGGCCGCGGTTAAAGCGCTGGCCGATACGGACCCGAAGCTTCTCTTCGCCCGCAGCATCCGCAACAGGCTGACGATCCGCGTGCTGTCGTCGGGCACGAGCTGGGCGGCCCGGATACGGACCTGGGTCGGGGATCAACCCATCAACGCCATGCTGGCGGGGCTGTTCTGTTCCATCATCCCCTGGGCGTTCATCTTCATTCCGATCTGGGCGGGCTGCCGCTATCTCGCGCATCTGGAGCAGGCGTCGCCGCTCGGGCTGGTCGTGCTGGCCGCCATGGGCGGCGCCTCCGTCAGCATCATCTCGCGATTGGGTGAAGTGGCGGAGCTGACGATCTTCGACCCGCTCCACCTGTTCGTCAGCGCGACCTTGAAGCCCATCGCCGCCAGCCTGTTTGCGATCTCGATCTACGCGATCCTGGCCAGCGGCTTCCTGACGATCACCGGCGTCTCGGTCGGCAACGGGCCGGAATACATGGTCTGGGTGATCGGTTTCCTGGCCGGTTTCAGCGAGCGCTTCGCGCCCGACTTCGTGAGCAAGTTCGAGAACGCCTTCGGCGCGTCGAGCGCCCCGAAGCCCACGCAGGTCGTGCCGGGCGGAGGCTGACCCCGGCGGGGCGTGTGGCCGTTCTGCCTTCGACGCTCCCGGACATTGCCTTCGGCAATGTCCTGCCGCTCCTAGGGCTGAGCTTCGCTCAGCCCTAGCGACCCTCGCGCCACCAGGCGCTGGCGATGGCCATCAGGAAGGCGAGCGCCACGAGGATGCCGGGCAGCAGCGGCAGCTGGTTGATGCCGGCGACCGTGTAGCCCTCGTTGCGGCGCAGGCCGATCCAGTCGGAGCCGCCGGCAGCACGGCCAGGACGCACGGTGCGGATGTCGGGCTCGGACTGGTCGGAAATCCACATCAGGCCGCCACCGGTCGCGTCGACCAGCGGCTTCAGCTTGGCGTCGGTCGCGCGCACGTCGGAGAATTCCAGCGGATCGGGACTGCCGACCGCGGCGACGGCGCGCAGCGTGCCGTCGTCGAAGCGGTAGAGGCCGGGCTTGTCGACATCGACCACGGCCAAGCCGAGGCCCGGCGCGGTCTGGCGCAGGTCCAAGGTGCGCGTGGCGCCGCCGGGCGAGGTCATGGTGACCTGCGGGAAGGTGGCGGCGAGCGTGCGGCGCGTGATCTCGATGCGGCCGCCGACGGCGGTGGCGCGCAGCGCCTCTTCCTCGAGGTCCGGCTCCTTCATCAGCCAGTGGGCGACGCGGCGCACCAGCTCGGGCTGCGGGCCGCCGCCGTCGATGCCGCGGTTCCACAGCCACAGGTGATCGGACATCAGCTGCGCCACGCGGCCCTCGCCGACGCGGTCGAGGATGACCAAGGGCTTCTCCTCGGCGCCGGCCAGCACGGCGTTGCCGCGCTCGGTGCGCGAGGTGATGAGGCGGAACCAGCGGCCCCACTCGGGCTCCTTGTTGGGATCGCCGGCCTGCGGGAGGTTCGCCGTCACCGGATGGCGCTGGCCGATCTCGGTGACCTTGGGCTTGAAGCCGGTCTCGACCACGTCGCCCGTCGGGGCGGCGGGCAGGATGGCGCCGAGCGGCGTGCGGTAGAGCGAGCGCTGGGTCGCGAACACCGGGCCGACCGAGACCAGCAGCGCGCCGCCGCCCTTCACGTACTCGGAGATGTTGCGGAAGTAATCGCGCGTGATCAGGTTTCCCGACTCGTAGCGGTCGAAGATGATGAGGTCGAATTCCTTCAGCTTCTGCTCGAACAGCTCGCGCATCGGGAAGACGATCAGCGACAGTTCGCGCACCGGCGTGAAGTCGTCCTTCTGCGGCGTGCGCAGGATGGTGAAGTGCACGAGGTCGACCGCGGGGTCGCTCTTCAGCAGGTTTCGCCACGCCCGCTCGCCCTGGTAGGGCTCGCCCGAGACCAGCAGCACGCGCAGACGGTCACGCACGCCGTTGATGGTGAAGAGCGCGCGGTTGTTGTCGAGGGTGAGTTCGCTGGTGCCCGGTCCGACTTCCAGCTCGACGACGTTGGCGCCGGGATTGCCGACGGTGATCGGCAGCTCGACCGAGCGGCCGACCGGTACGTCGATGCGCTTCACGACTTCGCCGCCGACCGACAGCGTGACCGGCGCGGTGCCGCCGGCGGGATCCTCGATCCGGAACTTGGCGACGACTTCGCGGCCGACCACGCCGAAGCGCGGCGACTGCTCCAGCACGATCAGCCGGTCGCGCTCGTTCTTCTTGCCGGCGATCAGCGCATGCACGGGCGCGCCGCCCAGTTCCGGCGGCACACCGGCCGGCACGTCATGGACCTGGCCGTCGCTCAACAGGACGACGCCCGCGAGGCGCTCCGGCGGAATCTCGATCAGCGCCGAGCGCATCGTGTCGATCAGGCGCGTGCCGCCCGGCCGCTCGCTACCCAGCTGGATCTGCGACGGCGGCAGCACGACCTCGCGCACTTCGAGCCCGTCCTGCTGGCCGAGTTTGCGCTTCAGGCTTTCGCGCGCGGCCTGGACCTGCTGGCGTCGTTCGCCGATCGCCATGGAATCGCTGTCGTCGACCACGACCAGCGCCACGTCGGCGATGGGCTTGCGCTGCTCTTCGATCAGGGAGGGATTGGCCAGCGCCGCCAGCACGACGACGAGCGAGCCAAAACGCCAGATCGTGCCGCGCGCACCCGCGCGCAGGCCGAACAGCACCAGCACGAGGCCGATCGCGCCCAGGACGGCCAGCACCGTCCACGGCAGCAGCGGATCGAAGGCGACCGAAACGGCCGATGTCATGTTCATCGCCTCAACCTCTGCATGATGTCCTGCAGGTGGACCTGGTCGTCCTTGTAGTTGCCGGTCAGCGCATGCATCACGAGGTTCACGCCGAAGCGATAGGACATCTCGCGCTGCGTCTCGCCGCCCGGCGAGACCGGCATCAGGCCGCGACCGCGCTGGTCGGTGGCCCAGGCGCCGGCATAGTCGTTGGAGCCGATCAGGATGGTGGTCACGCCGTCATTGACGCGGCCGGTGCCGGACTCGATCCAGAGCGTCCCGCCCTGCCAGCGGCCCGGCATGTCGGAGAGAAGATAGAACGCCTTGCTCAGCACATGGTCCGGCGGCATGGCGACCAGCGGCGGCGTCTCGACGCCGGCCAGCAGGCGCTTGAGGTCGGGGTTGCCGCCGGCGGGACGGTCGAAGCTCATCTGCTGGTCGCGCGTGTCGATGAAGATGATGCCGCCGGTCCGCAGGTAGCGATCGAGATTGGCCTGGGCGCGCGGCGACAGCGCCGGCTGCGTCGAGGTCACCGGCCAGTAGATCAGCGGATAGAGGCGCGGCTCGTCTTTTTCGAGATCGAGGCCGACGGGATCGGCCGGCTCGACGGAGGTGCGGGCGCGCAGGATTTCGCTGAGGCCTTCGAGACCCGCCTTGCTGATGTCGTCGACTTCCTTGTCGCCGGTGACGATGTAGGCGAGGCGGATGTCGAGCGAGCCCTTGAGCGCCTGCTCGTCGGTGAGGGGCGGCGGGCCGGGCTTGGCTGCAGGTTGCGTCGCGGCGGTGCCGGGACGCTGCGGCGGTGCCGGCTGCTGCGCCTCGACGTCGGGTGATCCGGTGAAAGCGAGGGTGGCGGCCAGCAGGATCGCGGCCGGTGCCGCGCGTCCGAAGCGGACGGCCTTGGGCAGCAGGCCGCGCAGCCACAGCGAGATCAGCAGGTCGGCCAGCAGCAGCAGAAGCGCGGTCAGCAGGAACCACTTCGAGAGGTCCGTCTCGCCGCCTTCGGAGAGCTTGTCGGTCGACACGCCGCTCGGCAGGGCCAGCGGCTTGGGCGCGGGAATGCGGCCGCCGATGTTGAAGGCGACCTGGGCATTCTCGTCGCCATAGAGGCCCGGCGGAGAAGAAGGCTTGGGCTGGAAGGTCTCGGCGGCATCGGCCGGCAGGATCTGGATGCCGGCGGGCGGGGCGCCGAGGCGGCCGAAGCCGTCGAGCGTGCGCCACGGCTTCAGTGCCTTGTTGACGCCGTCGCCCGCGACGCCGCGCGAGAGCGTGACCAGACGCTGCAGCATGTTCACGAACAGGCCGGACAAGGACATGTTGCTCCAGCCGGTGTTGGCGGTGGTGTGGATCAGCACGAGATAGCCCTGGCCGCGCTTCTCGGCGGTGACCAGCGGCGTGCCGTCGGCAAGGCGCGCCCAGGTCTTGTCGGCGAGATCGGGCGTCGGCTCGGCCAGCACCTGCTGCGAGATGCGCACGTCCTTCGGGATCGGAATGCCGAGGAAGGGACTGTTGGGCGGGAATTCGGCCAG
Source organism: Reyranella sp. GW821-FHT12G01 (assembly GCF_058806575.1). Lineage (NCBI taxonomy): Bacteria > Pseudomonadati > Pseudomonadota > Alphaproteobacteria > Hyphomicrobiales > Reyranellaceae > Reyranella > Reyranella sp. GW821-FHT12G01. Next base: position 43,333 of record NZ_JBXAPV010000001.1, on the reverse strand, counting down.
CGCGCTCGGCTGGCCCCAGCTCATGATGCCGCCCAGCGCGCGGTCGCCGAGGCGCAGCGGCGTCGGCACCAGATTGTCGGCGCCGGCCGCGAGATTGGGACCGGCGAAGCGCACGGCGATGCCGCCGCGCTCGATCCACTTGGCGATCTCCTCGCGGTCGTTGGCCGAGGGCGTGGAGCCGTCCGGGATCAGCAGCACCGCGGTGTTGCGCGTCAGCACCGATTCACGATCGCCGATGCTGAGACTCACATACGGATCGAGCGCGCGTTCAAGGAAGTAGATCTCCTGCAGCAGCGGCTGGTTACCCGCCGTGGCGCGTTCGCCGAGAATCGCGACGGGACGGCGGCGATTGCGCTCATCAAGCAGGATCGTGCTGCCGGCGCCGCCCTGCGCCTCGATGTCGAGGCGAGCCATGCGGTTGCGCAGCTCGGGCGGCACGGCCAGCACGCCTTCGCCCTGCGTCGCGGTCGCGGCGAAATCGAGATCCATGCGGGCGACGACGCGGCCCTGTTCGTCGGCGGCCTGCACCGCCACCTTGCGCGGACCGTCGGCAGCGGCGCGCAGCGCGCGCACCTTGAGGTCGCGGCCTTCGGCGGCCGGCGGCAGCAGGAGCAGGGGAGTCGTCGCCTGATCGGGCAGCAGCACCTGCAGCCCGTCGAAGCGGCGCAGGCGCTCGGCGAGGCGCGTCGCGCCCTCGTCCTCGAGACCGTCGCTCAGCCATACGGCATAAGCGCCGGGGTCGATCTGCATCTGGTCGATGGCGGTGACGGCAGCCGCGCGATCGGTCGGCCAGGGCTTGGGACGGAAGGCGCGCAGCAGCGTGCGGGCTTCGTCGGGACGCATCGCGCCGCGACGCACTGCGGGCGCATCGAGCGGGGCGGGCGCGGTGCCCACGAGAACGACCGGGCGGTTGGCGCGTTCGGCACGCTGGATCAGGCGTTCGGCATGGGCGGTGCGTGTGGCCCAGCCCGGGGCGCTCGACCAGCCATCGTCCATCACCAGCAGCAACGGCCCACGGCCCGGCAGCTCGGCCTGCGGGTTCAGCAGCGGGCGCGCGACCGCGAGGATCAGCGCCGTCGCCAGCAGCAGGCGCAGCAGCAACAGCCACCACGGCATCTTCATCGGCGTCTGTTCGGCCGGTTCGAGACCGATCAGCAGCCGGATCGCCGGGAAGCGCACGAGCTTAGGCAGCGGCGGCATCAGCCGCAGCAGGAAGTAAATCGCCGGCAGAGCCACAAGCAGGGCCAGCATGCCGGGGGCAGCGAAGGCGAAGGCGCCGAGACTCAACATGCGGTCAGGCCAGGTTCAGCCGACCCATGTCGGCCATGGCGAGGTAAAGCGACAGAAGCACCGTCTGCGGCGAGCGGTCGGTGCGATGCAGGTGAACGGTCCAGTTGGCCGGCCGCGTGAGGCGGTTCAGACCTTCCTTCTGCGCGGTGAGGCGGGCGCCGTAAGCGGCGCGCACGGCCTCGACCTTGCGGATCGTGTGCTGGCCCTCGGCTTCGAGGCCCTCGAACTTCACATGACCGTCGAACGGCAGCTCTTCCTCCGCGGGATCGAGGATCTGCACGAGATGGCCGCGCACGCCGACGCTGGCGTAGTAGCGGATGATCTCCTCGATCTTCTCCAGCGGGTCGAGCCAGTCCGAGACGAGCACGACTGTGCCGTGTGCGGGCAGCGGCACCATCGGCGGCAGGCTGGCGGGCGTGCGGGTCGTGTCGCGGCTCTCGTCGAACAGGGTCTCGGCGACGCGGCGCACGGCAACGCGGCCGGAGGTCGGGCGCATGCCGCCGCCCAGCACCGCCACGCGCTCGCCGGCATCGGCCAGCAGGCTCGCGACCGCGAGCGTGATCAGCTCGCCGCGCACCGCCTTGGTGTCGATGTTCTTCAGCGAGGCGTACTGCATCGACGGCGACGCATCGCGCCACAGCCAGATGCTGGCCGCGGCTTCCCATTCGGTCTCGCGCACGAACAGGTTGCGGCTGCGCGCGCTCTGCCGCCAGTCGATCTGGCTGGCGCTGTCCCCGTCGCGGAAGGGCCGGTACTGCCAGAAGGCGTCGCCCTGGCCGACGCGGCGACGGCCGTGCACGCCCTGGATGACGGTCGCAGCGACGCGGTCAGCGGCCACCATCAAGGCGGGCAGCGTGCCGGCAAGCTCGAGCGAACGATGAAGGGTTGAAGGCGCAGCCATGAACTCCCGCTGTGCAATGCCTAGGCCAGAGGTTTATCCGAGGCGCGCGCACATCTGGGCGATCACGGACTCGACGGTCACGCCTTCGGCGCGGGCCGAGAAGTTAACGGCCATGCGATGACGCAGGATCGGACCCGCGAGCGCCACGACATCGTCGACCGACGGCGCGAGGCGGCCCTGGATGATCGCGCGGGCACGGCAGGCCAGCATGAAGGCCTGGCTGGCGCGCGGGCCGGGGCCCCAGGCGACGCGCTGGCGCACGACATCGAGGTCGGTGTGCTCAGGCCTGCCGGCACGCACCAGCTTCAGGATGGCGTTGACCACGGTCTCGCCGATCGGCAGGCGACGCACGAGGGCCTGGGCGGCCATCAGGTCGCCCGGCGACAGGGCTTGCGTCGCGACCGCCTGCTCCGCGCCGGTGGTGCCGATCATGATCTGGCGTTCGGCCTCCTCGTCGGGATAGCCGACGTCGACCTGCAACAGGAAGCGGTCGAGCTGGGCTTCCGGCAGCGGATAGGTGCCTTCCTGCTCCAGCGGGTTCTGGGTCGCCAGCACGTGGAAAGGCGCGGGCAGGTCGTAGCGCTTGCCGGCCACCGTCACGTGCCGCTCCTGCATCGACTGCAGCAGGGCGGACTGGGTGCGCGGGCTGGCGCGGTTGATTTCGTCGGCCATCAGCAGCTGGGCGAAGACCGGACCCTGCAGGAAACGGAACGAGCGGCGGCCGCCGTCGCTCTCTTCCAGCACTTCGGAGCCCAGGATGTCGGCCGGCATCAGGTCGGGCGTGAACTGGATGCGCTTGGATTCCATGCCGAGCACGACGCCCAGCGTATCGACCAGTTTGGTCTTGGCGAGACCCGGAACACCGATCAAGAGAAGGTGTCCGCCGGACAGGAGAGCAACCAGCGTTTGATCGATCACGTCCTGCTGGCCATAAATGACCTTGCCGATGGAGGTGCGGGCTGCGCGAAGTTGCCCGCCCAGCCGTTCGATGTCGGCGAGGGCGGCCTGGGCGTCGGCGTCGGTAGCAGTCGATGTATCGGGGGCCACCAGGGCGCTCCTGTCGTCGATGGGAATTATAATTGAGGGAAGCCCAGAATTGAGGCCGGAACAAGGGCATGACGGTTGACGAAATTGTGCGGCGGGTCGGTGAGCGCAGCAGGCGTTTGGCATCAGGTTTGCCCGTCGCTACGCCACCCATCGGGAGCGACTTTTCGCTGAACGGCGTCACGGCGATGCCCGAGGTGTGGCGTCCGGCGTCCGTGCTCGTGCCGCTGGTGCGACGCGAGCCGGGAATCACGGTGCTGCTGACCCAGCGCACCGAGGATATGCCGAGCCATGCCGGGCAGATCGCCTTTCCCGGCGGCCGCCGGCAGGCGGAAGATGCCGATGCGACGGCCACGGCATTGCGCGAGACCGAGGAAGAGGTCGGGCTTACCCGCGATTTCATCGAGGTCATCGGGCCGCTCGACCAGTACCGTACGGGCACGGGCTACGAGATCACGCCGATCGTGGGCATCGTGACGCCGGGATTCACGCCCCGTGCAGACCCGCGCGAGGTCGCCGATGTCTTCGAGGTGCCGCTCGATCATTTCCTCGACGAGCGCAATCACCGCATCGACAGCAGGGTCTGGCAGGGTCGCGAGCGGCGCTACTACGCGATGCCCTACGGCGAGCGCTACATCTGGGGCGCCACGGCGGGTATGCTGAAGAACCTGCATTTCATCCTGACCGCCAGCCCCTGACGCAGGCCCGGAGCCTTCCATGCGCGTCGTCCTCATGATTGTCGGCCTGGTGCTGGTGCCGTTCTGCGCCTTCTTCCTGTGGGCGTGGGCGGTGAAGATCAAACAGGAGCGCAAGCTCGCCGGGACCCTGCCGGAGTGGCAGGACCTGCCGATGACCTGGCTCGGGATCATCGGGCTGCTCTGCGCCATCGCTGGTTTCATCGTCATGTTCTTCACCCAGAATCAGGGCTACGGCGGACTCTTCGCGCCATGAAGCCATCGGCCATGACGCCCTCGGGCCGTCTCGACGCGGCGCCGTGGGCAGACGACACGGGCGTCCGCAAGCTGTTCGATGTGCTGCGCGGTGCCGGCATTTCGGCGCGCTTCGTCGGCGGCTGGGTGCGCGATGCCGTGCGCGGCGCGCCGCTGCGCGGCGAGCCCGACCTTGCCGTGGACAAGGCGCCAGAGACCGTGATGCTCGCCCTCAAGGCGGCCAAGATCAAAGTCGTGCCGACCGGCCTGAAGCACGGCACCGTGACGGCGGTGATCGGCGGCGCGCCTTACGAACTCACCACCCTGCGTCGCGACGTCGAGACCGACGGGCGTCATGCGGTCGTTGCCTTCACCGACGACTGGCTGGAGGATGCCAGCCGCCGCGACTTTACCTTCAACGCGCTCTACGCCGATCTCGACGGCACGCTCTACGATCCGTTCGACGGACGGACCGATCTCGCCAATGCCCGCGTGCGCTTCATCGGCGATGCCGATCAGCGCATCGCTGAGGATAAGCTGCGTATTCTGCGCTTCTTCCGCTTCCATGCCTGGTACGGACGGCCGCCGTTCGATGCCGAAGGCTTCACCGCTTGCCGCCGCAATGCCGGTGGTCTGCGCGGTCTCTCGGGCGAGCGGGTGCGCAACGAGTTCCTGCGCCTGCTCGAAGCGCCGGCGCCGGCCGACACGGTCGAGGCGATGCGCGCCGCCGCGATCCTCGATCACTGGTTGCCCGAATGCATCGGCGTGGCCCGCCTGCGGGCGCTGATCGCGCGCGAGGACGAGGTCGTGGCTGTGCGTCGCCTCGCATCGACCCTGTCGGCCGACGCCGATGCGACGGCGATCGGCAAGCGCCTGAAACTCTCGACGCAGGAATCGCTGCGGCTGGAAGTCATGCTGGCGGCCGATCCCGTCATCGACGTGGCCGGTGGCCCCAAGGCGTGGCGCGCGCAGATCTATGCGCTGGGCAATCGCCTCTATGCCGACCGCCTGCTGCTCGCGACCGAAGCGCCGGGCGACTGGCGCGCGGCGCTGGCGATGGCGCGAGGGTGGACGCCGCCGGAACTGCCGGTGAGCGGTGGCGATGCGTTGAAGCTCGGCCTCAAGCCGGGACCGAAAGTCGGCGCGTTGATCGAGACGGTCGAACGCTGGTGGATCGACGGCGACTTCGCCGCCGATCGCGCCGCCTGCCTCGCCGAGCTCGAACGGCTGGTGCGCGCAGCGCAATGATCCGCCCCGCTGTCACCTTCTCGCTGTGGCTGGCGATCGCGATCCTCGTCGTGCTGAACGATTTCGTGGGCGACACCTGGATCGCGGCCACGCTCTCGGTGCGCACCGTCGAGTGGTACAAGGCGCTGGTGCCGATGCCCTACGTCGTGATGATGGCGATCTTCCATGCGCGCCGCACCGCGGGCGGCAACTGGTTCGAGGCGGCGTTGCTGGCGGCGCTGCTGTGGCCGACCTCGACGGCGCTGGCCGACTTTCTCTATGCGCGCCTGGCCTACGAAGAGGGCACCGAAGCCTTCCTGGATCGTTTCGGAATCTGGTGGGGCGCGCCCTATCCGCTGTTGCTGCTCGTGCTGTTCGCCGCGCCGTTGCTGGCGGGCAAGCTGATGGCAAAGCGTCCGTGAGCATCGTCACGCGGCTGTGCGTGTCGGGCTATCGCTCGTTGCGCGACGTCCGGTTGGAAGTCGAGCCGCTCACTGTCGTGACCGGCGCCAACGGCAGCGGTAAATCGAGCCTCTATCGCGCCCTGCGACTGCTGGCCGATGTCGCGCAGGGTCGCATCATCCCGTCGCTGGCGCTCGAAGGCGGCATCTCCTCCGTGCTGTGGGCCGGACCTGAACAGTTCTCGCGCGGCATGAAGCGCGGCGAGCAGCCGGTGCAGGGAACGGTGCGCAAGGGGCCGGTCAGCCTGAAGCTCGGCTTCTCCTCGGAGGATTACGGCTATGCGATCGATCTCGGCCTGCCGATCCCGGGCGGGCTGTTCGGTCGCGATCCGGTGATCAAGACCGAGACGCTGTGGAACGGGCTGGTCCTGCAGCGCGCCAATGCCTTTGCCGAACGGCTGGGCCCGTCGGTGACGCTACGCGACCGCAAGGGCCAGCGCCGGCAGGCTTATACGCATCTCCAGCCGTTCGACAGCATGCTGACCCATTGTGCCAATCCCGAGGATGGCGCCGAGCTGCTGTCGTTGCGCGAACAACTGCGCGACTGGCGCTTCTACGATCACTTCCGCACCGATATCGATGCGCCGGCCCGTCGTCGTCAGGTCGGCACGCGCACGCCGGTGCTCGCGGGCGACGGCGCCGATCTCGCGGCCGCCCTCGCGACCATCCAGGAGATTGGCATCGAGGGCGAACTCGAAACCGCCATCGCCGATGCCTTTCCCGGCGGCTCGGTCGATGTCGCGGTGAGCGACGGCTATTTCGAAGTCGAGATGCTGCAGCACGGGCTGCTGCGTCCGCTGAAGGCCACCGAACTGTCGGACGGAACCTTGCGCTACCTCCTACTGGTCGCCGCTCTCCTGTCGCCGCGCCCGCCGTCGCTGATGATCCTGAACGAGCCCGAGACCAGCCTGCATCCCGATCTTTTGGCGCCGCTTGCCCGACTGATCGCGAACGCGGCGAAACGATCGCAGGTCATCGTGGTCTCGCACGCCGAGCGTCTGGTCTCCGCGCTGACCGAAGCCGGCGGTCGGCGCATCACCCTGGCCAAGGAACTCGGCGAGACGATCGCCGAGGGCGAGGAGCGGCCGATGTGGAACTGGCCGGGTCGTTAATCTCTTCGGACCGCGGGCCTCCAGGCCCGCATCATGAGCGGGCCGGAGGCCCGCGGTCCGCATGACTAAGGCCACTTCACCTCGGGCGGCAGCGACATCAGGATCGCTTCGACATTGCCGCCGGTCATGAGTCCGAACCGCGTGCCGCGATCGTGCAGCAGGTTGAATTCGACATAGCGGCCGCGGCGCGCGAGCTGATGGGCGCGGTCGGCTTCGGTCCACGGCTCGTTCATGTGGCGCCGCACCAGCTTCGGATAGATGTCCAAAAACGTCTCGCCGACGGCGCGCGTGAAGGTGAAGTCGCGCGCATGGTCGCCGCTGTCGAGATAGTCATAAAAGATGCCGCCGACGCCGCGCGGCTCGTTGCGATGCGGCAGGAAGAAATACTCGTCGCACCATTCCTTGAAGTTCGGATGGTAGGCCGGATCGTGCGCGTCGCAGGTGGCGCGCAGCGCTGCATGGAAGTCGCGCGTGTCGGGCTCGTGCGGCACCATCGGCGTCAGGTCGGCGCCGCCGCCGAACCAGCTGCGCGTCGTCACGATGTAGCGCGTGTTCATATGCACCGCCGGCACCTTGGGCGACTGCATGTGCGCCACCAGCGAGATGCCGGCCGCGAAGAAGCGCGGGTCCTGCGCGGCGCCGGGAATCTGATTGCGGAACTCGGGGCTGAACTCGCCGAACACGGTCGAGATGTTGACGCCGACCTTCTCAAACACGCGGCCGCGCATCAGGCCCATCGTGCCGCCGCCGCGATCCTCGCCGTTCGGTCCCTTCTCGCGCTCCCACGTCTTGCGCTCGAAGCGGCCCGCCGGCTTGTCGCAATGCGTGCCCTGCAACTCGTCCTCGATCTTCTCGAACTCGGCACAGATGCGGTCGCGCAGGCCCGCGAACCAGGTCTGCGCCTCCTTCTTCTGCCGGGCGATGGTGGCCTCGTCGGGCAGGGGCGAGGGCCCGTTGGGGCCGGTGGCGGTGCGGGCGGATTTGGCGGTCATGCGAGCTTTTCGAATCCCGAGGTCTGGCGAAGGGCCTCGCTCAATACCATCGCGGCCGCCACGGCAACATTGAGCGACCTTGCCCCAGCCTGCAGCGGGATCCGCACCCTGAGATCGGCCGCCGCATGGACCTCTTCCGGCACGCCGGCGCTTTCCCGGCCCATCAGGAGGGTGTCGTCGGGCCGGAAAACCGCTTCCGGAAGGCGTTCGGCGCCGCGCGTCGTCAGCAGAACCAGCCGTCCCGGCGGCCGATCCCGGCAGAAAGCCGCCCAGGACGCGTGACGGACCAGAGTGGCCAGATCGTAGTAATCCATGGCCGCCCGGCGGATCCGCTTGTCGTCCACCGGGAACCCACAGGGCTCGATGACGTCCAGCGGGACGCCCAACCCAGCCGACAGGCGGATAAATGCCCCTAGATTTTGAGGGATATCGGGCTCAAAAAGGGCCAACCGCATGAACTTCACCATTCCCGTCCGCGTCGCGGAACGCTCCTTCTGCGGCACGCCGTCACAGAATGCCGCGCATCGGCCCTGCGACCAACAGAGCCTTGAAACAAAAGGGGCTTTCCCGGCTATATACCCGCCATCTCCTCGGGGGGACGGAAGAGAGTAATCATGGCTTCTTCAAGTATTCCGGCCAATGGGCACGGCGAACCGACTCGGCGCGACTTTTTGATGGTCGCGACTGGCGCTCTTGGCGCCGTCGGCGCTGCGGCCGTTGCGTGGCCGTTCATCAATAACCTCAATCCCGCCGCGGATACGCTGGCTCTGTCGACCATCGAGGTGAACGTCACCCCGATCGCCGTCGGCCAGGCCGTCACCGTGAAGTGGCGCGGCAAGCCGGTGTTCATCCGGCACCGCACCGAGGCCGAGATCAAGGAAGCCGAGGCTGTGCCGATGTCGCAGCTTCCGGACCCGCAGACCGACAACGCGCGTGTCACCGACACCGCGAAGAAGGTTCGCCCGGAATGGCTGATCATGATCGGCGTCTGCACCCATCTGGGCTGCGTGCCGCTCGGCAACAAGCCCGGCGACCCCAAGGGCGAGTTCGGTGGCTGGTTCTGCCCCTGCCACGGTTCGAGCTACGACACGGCGGGCCGCATCCGCAAAGGACCGGCGCCGAAGAATCTCGTGATTCCGGACTACCTGTTCACTTCCGACTCGCTCGTTCGCATCGGCTGATCGACCCAGGTCGTCCGCCTCAGATCTCGCTGGAGTTCCAGAATGGCCTCGTCACACGGCACGCCGCCGGTCTTCAATAACAAGGTGATCGCCTGGGTCGATCACCGCCTGCCGATCTTCTCGTATATCGAGAAGGAATATCACACGTTCCCGACGCCACGGAATTTCAACTACTTCTGGAACTTCGGCGCGATCGCCACGGTGATGCTGGTCCTCATGATCGCCACCGGCATCGTGCTCGCGACCAACTACACGCCGCACGTGCTGATGGCCTTCGACTCGGTCGAGCGCATCGACCGCGACGTGCCGCAGGGCTGGCTGATCCGCGACCTGCACATGAACGGCGCGTCGTTCTTCTTCATCGCCGTCTACGTCCACATCTTCCGCGGCATGTATTACGGCTCCTACAAGGCGCCGCGCGAACTGCTGTGGATCCTGGGCGTCGTAATCTTCCTGCTGATGATGGCGACGGCCTTCATGGGCTACGTGCTGCCGTGGGGCCAGATGAGCTTCTGGGGCGCCACCGTCATCACCAACCTGTTCTCCGCGATCCCGCTGGTCGGTGAATCGATCGTCACCTGGCTGTGGGGCGGCTTCGCCGTCGACAACCCGACGCTCAACCGCTTCTTCGCGCTGCACTACCTGCTGCCGTTCGTGATCGTGGGCGTGGTCGCGCTGCACGTCGTGGCGCTGCACATCCACGGCTCGAACAACCCGACCGGCATCGATCCGAAGGGCCCGCAGGACACCGTCCCGTTCCATCCGTACTACACGATGAAGGACGGTTTCGGCGTCGTCTGCTTCCTGATCGTCTACGCCGCGTTCGTCTTCTTCGCGCCGGACTACATGGGCCATCCGGACAACTACATCCCGGCCAATCCGCTGGTCACGCCCGCGCACATCGTGCCGGAATGGTACTTCCTGCCGTTCTACGCGATCCTGCGCGCCATCCCCGACAAGCTGGGCGGCGTGCTGGCGATGTTCGGCGCCATCGCGGTGCTGTTCATCCTGCCGTGGCTCGACACCTCGCGCGTCCGGTCCTGCACGTTCCGGCCGATCTACAAGTGGTTCATGATGTTCCTGGTGGTCGACGTGATCGTCCTGGGCATCTGCGGTTCCAAGCCGCCGGAAGGCTTCTGGGTGCCGCTGTCGCAGCTCGCGACGCTCTACTATTTCGCCCACTTCCTCGTGCTGCTGCCGATCCTGGGCAAGATCGAACGGCCGTTGCCATTGCCTCCCAGCATCGCCGACTCGGTGCTCAAGAAGAAGGCGGTCTAAGAGCCATGCGCAAGCCGTTCGCCCGCAATCTCCTGGTCTCTGGCGCCATCGCGCTCGCGGCCCTGACCACCGGCACCATCGCCATCGCGGCCGGTGGGACCGAGCATCCGCCGCACAAGCACTGGCACTTCCAGGGCCCGTTCGGCACCTATGACCGCGCGGCCGCCCAGCGTGGCTTCCAGATCTATCAGGAAGTCTGCGCGGCCTGCCATTCGCTGTCGCTGATGTCGTACCGCAACCTGACCGAGCTCGGCCTGACCGAGAACCAGGTGAAGGGCCTGATCAAGGACATCTCCGTCTCCGATCTCAACGACGAGGGTGCGGTCGCCGACCGGCCGGCGCGCCTGTCCGATCGCTTCAAGAAGCCGTTCCCCAACGAGGCCGCCGCGGCCACCGCCAACAACGGCAAGGCTCCGCCCGACCTCAGCGTCATCGTCAAGGCGCGCGAGGAAGGCCCGGACTACATCTACGGCATCCTCACGGGCTACGTGCCCTACGACAAGCTGACGCCGGAGCAGATCAAGGAGTTCGACGTCAAGAAGGACGACAACTTCAACAAGTACTTCCCGGGCCACAAGATCGCCATGGCGCCGCCGCTGAGCGACGACAAGGTGACCTTTGCCGACGGCACCAAGGCCACGCTCGACCAGGAAGCCGCCGACGTCGTCGAGTTCCTGGCCTGGGCCTCCGAGCCGCACATGGAAGACCGCAAGCGCACCGGCGTGCGGGTCATCCTGTTCCTGATCGCGCTGGCCGGCATGATGTACGCCGTGAAGCGCATGGTGTGGGCCGACAAGAAGCACTGATTGTCGGACGACGGGCCGCAAGGCTCGTCGTTCAACCGACTATCTCTTGAGGCGCCGTTCGATCGCTTCGTGCCGCTCCAGCAGGCGGCGGGCGCGATCGATCACCGGAATGTCGATCATCTTGCCATCGACCGAGAACGAGCCGCGGCCCTCAGCCGCGGCTTTTTCGTCGGCCGCGATCAGCTTCTTCGCGTAGGCGACGTCGTCGGCGCTGGGCGTGAAGGCTTCGTTCAGCGTGGTCACCAGCCCGGGATGGATGCAGGTGCCGCCCGAGAAGCCGAAGCGGCGCGCCCGCTCGGCGCTCTTTCTGTAAGCCGTCGGATCTGAGTAGTCGGCGACCGTGCCTAGAATGCCGATCATCGACACGCCGTGCGCCTGGGCCGCGAACGCCACCATGCGCTTGGGCAGTTCGAGCGTCTCGTCGCCCGGCACCGAGCCGGTCTCCAGCGCAAAATCCTCGCCGCCCAGCATCATGGCGATGACGCGCGGGCCGCGCTCCGCGATGTCGTTCAGCTCGGGCAGCGCGCGCGGATGCTCGATCATGGCGGAGAAGCCGACGCTGCCGACCGGCATGCCGCGCTCGCGCTCCAGCTCGGTCACCATCTCGTCGAGCAGACGCAGGTGCTGCACGCCCTCGGTCTTGGTGACGAACAGCGCCGAAAGGCCGGGACGGACCGCCGCCTCGATGTCGGGAATGGCGAGCCGCAGCGGCCGGTTGATGCGCACGGCCACATCGGCGCCGCCGCGCGCTACCTTCTGCATGGTCTCCGGCAGCATCGCCCGTGCTTCGGGCTTCTGGGCGGGCTGCACGCTGTCCTCGAGATCGACCAGCACGCAGTCGGCGCCGCGCTCGTGCGCCTTGTCGATGAACTTCGGGACGTTGCCCGGAACGTAGAGGATCGAACGCCAGACGGGCGGAACGGGACGCTTCACTTCTTCTTACCCTTCGAAATGGTGCCCGCGGCGCAGAGCTTGTCGTATTCGGCGGCGCCCAGCATCGGCTTCAGCAGCGCCTCGTTGTGCTCGCCGACCTTGGGCGCGGCGCTCTTCAGCGCGCCCGGTGTGCCCGACATGCGCGGCACGACCGGATGGGTCGGCAGCTCGCCCATGTCCTCGTCGTCGATCTCGATCAGCGATTCGCGCTCCAGCACGTAATCGTCCTGGATGATCTGCGAGATGTCGTAGACCGGGCCGATGGTGACGCCGGCTTCGTCGAAGTAACGCAGGTTCTCGTCGAGATCGCGGGCGGCGATGAACTCGCCGATGATCCGGTCGAGTTCGAGCCCGTTGCGCACCCGCTCGATGTTGGTCGAGAAGCGCGGATCCTCGGTCAGCTCCGGGCGACCGATCTTGGTCAGCACGCGCATCGCCATGCCCTGCGTCGAGGCCGAGAGGCAGACCCAGCTTCCGTCCTTGGTCTGGTAGACGTTGCGCGGTGCTGCGTTGGTCGAGCGGCTGCCGGTGCGGATCTTCACCTCGCCAGTCAGCTTGTAGTTGGCGGCCTGCGGACCCAGCATCGAGTAGAGCGGATCGAACAGCGGCAGGTCGAGCACCTGGCCCTTGCCGCCGTTCATCTCGACCTCGCGCAGCGCCACCATGACGGCACCGTAGCCGTTCAGCGCGGCCATGCAGTCGGCCAGATACATCGGCGGCAGCACCGGCTCGCGGTCGGCGAAGCCGTTCATCGACGCGAAGCCGCTGTAACCTTCGATCAGCGTGCCGAAGCCCGGCTTGTGGCGATAGCGCCCGTCCTGGCCCCAACCCGAGATGCGCACGATCACCAGCTTCGGGTTGATCGCGTGCAGCTCGTCGGGCGACAGACCCATGTCTTCCATGACGCCCGGCCGGAAGCTCTCGACCAGGATGGCGGCGGTCTTCGCCAGCTCGCGCACGATGGTGCGGCCGGCATCGGAACGCAGGTCGAGCGCGACGCTCTTCTTGTTGCGGCTATAGACCTTCCAGGCGGTCTCGACGCCCTTTACCCGCCACGAGCGCAGGGTGTCGCCCTCGGGCGGCTCGATCTTGATGACCTCGGCGCCGAAGTCCGCGAGCTGCAGGGTCAGCACGTTGCCGGCAACCAGTCGCGACAGGTCGACGACGCGGACCCCATTCAGGGGGCCGCGCGCCCCGGGGGTGAAGGCCTTCTTCGCGGGTTTCTTGGCCAAGGTCAGCCGTTGCCCACGAACGTGTCGAACAGCTTCATCGTGCGCTCCATCGCCTTCTTCGAGGCGGCCGCGTCCCAGCTTCCGCGCTCGTCGCAATGGAAGCCGTGGTCGGCTGGATAGTCGAAGATCTCGATGTTGGGATGCAGCTCGCGCAGCTCGTTCACATGCGCCATCGGGATGTGCATGTCCTTGTCGCCGAAATGCAGCTGCGTCGGCACGGTCGGCTTCTCGTTCTTGGCGCCATGGATGCCGCCACCGTAGTAGGCCGAGACCGCGTCGGGCTTGAGCCGGGTCGCGGCCAGCCAGCTGATCGTGCCGCCCCAGCAGTAGCCGGTCACGCCGACCTTCTTCACGCCCCGCTTCTTCAGCTCGTCCATCGCCGCCTGAACGTCCTGCACCGCCTTGTCGGTGAAGCCCGGCGTCATGACGTAGCCGCGGCCCTCGGCGATGGAGTCGGGCGTGTAACCCAGCTCGATGCCGGGCTTGATATGGTCGAAGAAGCACGGCGCGAGGGCGAGATAGCCTTCGGCTGCGAATTTGTCGGTTACCGCCCGGATGTGATGGTTCACACCAAAGATCTCCTGGATGACCACGATGCCGCCCTTGGGCGTGCCCTTCGGGGTGGCCAGGTACGCGCCGATCTCGCCGGCGGCAGACTTAAGACGGATATCTTCGCCCATGAATATTCCTCCCTCTGTGGCCAGTATTGGACCATGGTAAGCCCGCGCCGTTCAAGGAATCCAAGCCATGTATATCCCTAAGCATTTCGCAGGCGATGAAGCGGTCGGACGGGAGGTCATGCAGGCCCATAGCTGGGCGCTGCTGATGACGACCGACGAGGCCGGCGCGCCTTTCGCCACCCACCTGTCGCTGCTCTGGCAGGACGACGGCAGCGAGCATGGCTCGCTGGTCGGCCACCTGGCGCGCGCCAACCCGCACTGGAAGCTGTTCGAGCGCCCGGCCGAGTCGCTGGCGCTGTTCTGGGGCCCGCACGCCTATGTCTCGCCCACCTGGTATGCGCCCGGACCGAAGGTGCCGACCTGGAACTACGTCACGGTGCATGCCTACGGCCGGCCGCAGGTCATCGCCGACACGCAGGGTGCACTCGACGTGCTGACGAAGCTTTCGACGGTCTATGAGGGCGTCGATCCCTCGTCCTGGAACCTCGACAAATTGCCGCCGGGCAATGCCGAGGCCCAGACACGCGGCATCGTCGCCTTCCGCATGCCGCTCACCCGGCTCGAGACCAAGATCAAGCTCAGCCAGAATCGTGACCTCGAGGACCGGACCCGCGTGATCGCGAAGCTGGAAGAAAGCGACAATCAGGACGCGCAGGCGACCGCCAACTGGATGAAGCGCGTCCTGCCCTGAGGGGGTTTGTCAGCGGGGTGCGTTGATCGCCAGCTGGTCGGCGAAGGCGCGCTTGTAGGCAGGCCGCGCCTCGCCGCGGGCGACATAGGCGGCCAGGGTCGGGAATTCGTCTAAAAGGCCAGACGGGCGCAGCCGCAGCAGCACCGACACCATCATCAGGTCGGCCGCGCTGAAGCCGCCGTCGAGCCAGTCGGCACTGCCCAGGCGCGCGGCGAGCTGCTTCAGCCGGACGCGGATGCGGTCCTTAACCAGCGGCAGGCGCTCAGGCGTCCAGGGCTTGTCGTTTTCCAGGATTCTCGCGGTCTGCAGTTCGAGGATCGGCGGTTCGACCGTGTTGAGCGCGGCGAACATCCAGGAGATCGCGCGCGCCCTCGCCGTCGCGCCGTCCGGCAGCAGGCCGGCATGGCACTCCGCGATATGGAAGACGATCGCCCCGGTCTCGAACAGGGCGAGATCGCCCTCCTCATAGGTCGGGATCTGGCCGAACGGGTGCCGCGCCAGATGCGCAGGTTCCTTCATCGCCTTGAAGGAAACGAGCCGGACCTCGTAGGGCTGGCGCACTTCCTCCAGCGCCCAGCGGACGCGCGTGTCCCGCGCCAGTCCCTGGCCGCCGTCGGGCGAGCGCTCGAAGGCCGTGATCGTGATGGTCATCTCGCGATACCTCTCAACGCCGGGCAGGCGCGCAGGGTGGCACGTAGGTCAGAATCTGGCCATCGGCATCGATCGATTTGAACTTGGGTGGGACGAACTGCACGTTGCCCGCCCGGAGCGCGCCCGTGGCGCCTGAACAATAGATGTTCCCCTGATAGCGGCCGATGTTGGCCCATTGACCGTCCGCGGCGGTCGCGAAGACCACCACCTGCACGCCATCGATGATGACGATCTCCGGCCGGCCGTCGTCGTCGAGATCGACGATCATCGCCTGGCACCGTTGCCGGGATTCGGCTTCGCGCAGGCAGGCTGGCACGGGCGTTGCCGGCGGCGTGGTGCTCCAGTCCTTGTCGACGAAGGCCTGCGGCAGTGTGGCGCCGGCGGGCAGGACGACCTGAATGTCGGCGACGCGGCTGGCCGGGGTCGCGTCCGTCCTTGGCCTCGATGCGTAACGGTTTTCGGTTTTGAGCGCTTCGTCGGCTTTGGCCGCGATCTCGCGGGCATTCGTGCCCTCGGTCTTCTCTTTCAGCCTCTCCAGGGCCGTCCGACCGTATCTGACGCTATCGAAGCGCAGGAAATTGAAGTCGAACTTGCCGACGGGCACGAGGCCGGCCTCGAGGCGGGCCACCTGACTCGACACCGAAATCCGCGCCGGATCGCCGAGCGGTGACAGCAACGCGAGCATTATCGCCACCATGACGAAGGCCGACATGATGTTGGTCGCGGGCAGCAGGGTGAGGCGCGGGCCGCTTCGAAGCGCCGCCATCGTGTAGCCCACGGCGTGGCAGGCGATGGCAACCAGCGCCGCCGTGGCCGTCACGCGGCTCGGGGTCCAGCCGTATTGCTGGACGCGCAGGTTCAAGCCGATCACCGCAATGACGGTCAGCGGCATCAATACGACGGCGGCCAGGGTTCTCGAATAGGCCAGCACGCGGGGGCTGTCGGTGCCGGGGCCTCCATCCTGGTAGTGGCTGTTGATCAGCACGATCAGGAAGATCGAGGCCGCGATCAGGCTGAGCGTGGCGTGTCGCGTGTTCCACAAGGGCTGCAGGCCGGTGAAGGGCAGCGCGCACAGGAAGCCGATGGCGATCAGGGTCAGGATCGGCAGCAGCCACGACAGCATGCTCAAGGTCAGGGTTCGGGCGCCGCGCACGAGGCTCGCACGCGCATCCGTCAGGTGAAGGGAGGCGCCGGCCGCCACAGTCGTGGCGGGTATGCCGAACCAGGCACGTTGCAGCAATTCGGAGAAGAAGGTGAGATTGATCTGTTCGAACAGCGCGGCGCCCAACCACAGCACGGCCCAGAACACGCCGACGAAGAGCGACGCCAGCACGATCTGGGCGCCCAGCTTCCAGGTCGTGTCGAAATAGGTGGCAAAGGACGCGATCGGCTTGCGGTCGTTGTCGCCCGAGGCAATCAGGGCCTGCAGGACGAAAAGCAGGCCGGCCAGGCCGCCAAGGCCCGCCGTTTCATGGAGGAACGAGAACAGGAAATTGGGCGCGGGATATGGATTGCGATAGGAGGCGTAGAAGCCGAGAGACGCGCACAACAAGGTCGCTGCGAGACACCAGGCGACCAGGCTGCGCCGCTGCAGGTTGCCCAGGCTCACGATGGCGATCGTCGGAACGAACACGACGACCGCTGTCGCCGCCTTCAGAAGGTCCTTGTCGGCCGCGAGCCAATGCGACGACCGGAGCGCTTCATTGATGAGATAGAGCGCCAGCCCCTGCAGCAGGCCAATGGTGATCCGAAGAAACCCGATGGTCTGCGTCGACGCGGTTTGAAGGGGCACTCGATTGTCCTGCCGGCTAGGCGGACCCCCTTGTGGGGTCCGCTGAACCGGCAGCCTAGCACGCAATTTGGGCGTGCATTGTCCCTTTGGACTACTTCGCCTTCAGGAGGTCGGTGACCTTGAGCAGGATCAGCTCGTTGTCGTCCGACTTGCCGAGCGCGCGGCCCGACGAGAAGGGCAGGTTGTTGTCGTTGCCGACGATGATGTGGTCGGCGTCGATCAGGTCGACATTCTCGATGGTGAAGAACGGGAAGGTGAGCTTGCCGTCCTTGCCGCCCTGGCGCGCGACCTTGTTCGGGTCCTGGATGTCCATCAGGTCGATGTAGCCGACCTTCTTCACGAAGCCGTCGGCATCGGCCTGGGCGAGGTCGATCTTGTAGATGCGCTTGAACTTGGCCGGCACGTTGAAGCAATCGGGCTTCGGCGCACCCTCGGCGCAGGCCTGGGCCACGTCGCCCTCGGTGTCGTCGCGCTCGATGATCAGGCCGCTGGTGGCGTCGATCATGTTGAAGTCGCCGATGGCGTTGCCGGGCGCCTCGAGCGTGTACTTGAAGCTCTTGCCCGTGTACTCGCCCTTGGCCACGTCGAACTCGAGAATGCGCAGGTAGCGCTTGCCGTCCTTGGCTTCCATCTCGCCGGACTCGGTGACCAGCGGGCCTTCGAGCAACGGATAGAGGAACTTGCCGTCGGGCGACTGCGCCATGCCCTCGAAGCCCTTGCTGCGACGGACCTCGAACTTCACCGGACCGGGCGCGCCCGGCATGGTGACCGACGGATGATCGGGCGAGCGCACGACCTTGCCGTCGACCTTGGTCTCGAACACCTGCAGGACCTTGCCGCTCTTGTCGGTCTTGATCAGGAACGGACCGAACTCCTCGCCGAAGTACAGGAAGTCACCGACGGGCTGCACCGACTCGAGATCGAAGTCGCCGCCGGTCAGGTAGCGCTTGGGCGTGTTCTCGTTGACGATGCGGAACGGCACCTTGCGATCCGGGTCGCTGAGGAAGGTGGTCGAGACGCGCTCGACGGCGCCGCTCTTCCAGTCGGGCTTCAGCACGTGGAACATCAACATCGAGTCGGGCGAGTTGGCCTTCGACCCGAAGCCGTTGTCGGTGATGGTGAGGAAGGTGCCGTCCTTGAGGTTCTTGATGCCGGACAGGCCCTGCACAGCCTGGCCCTTCAGCGGCAGCATGAGGCCGGTGGGACGCGGCGCGGCCTTATCGGAGAGGGCAGAGAAGGCCTGCACGCTCTCGGGCGCGTCGACCCGCTGGCCGGTCGGGCCGGCATAGCGGCCAGAAATCTGCAGCTCCTGCGGCGCGTCGGCCGGGGCCGGCACGAGGGTCATGGCCGGCAGGACCGCGTGGCCTTCCAAGGTGGCGGGAAACTTGGTCTGGGCAGAGGCGGGGAACGCGGCCAGCAGCAGGGCAGCGGCAGAGGTCGCAAGCAGCAGATGTGTTTTCATGTCTGTCTCTTCATTAGCTGTGACATCTGCCTGCTACAGGCTGAGCGCTACGGTTTGCTGACGGTCCCTTGTGGACGGCGCGGGGTCGCGCGCAAAATCGTAACGGAAACGCCATTATTGCCCGCTACCCAGACGCGGTGTTTCCAGGAGATCGCATGGCCGCCGCTCAAAATGACGATTACACGGATCCCGACGATATCGGCGTGAACGCCAGCACCGAGCCGTCGATCGGCGAGCTGATCGAGCGCCGCCTCAGCCGGCGCGATGCGCTGCGGGGCCTCGCGGGTGTCGGCATCGCGGCGTCGCTCGGCAGCCCCTTCGCCAGCAGCGATGCGGAGGCGCAGACGGCCGGTCCCTCGACGCTTACCTTCAAGGAGCTGGCCCACACGCTCGACACCAACCAGCACGTCGCCGAAGGCTACGACATGCAGGTGCTGATCCGTTGGGGCGATCCGATCATCGGCGGCGGCGCCGACTTCGATCCGAAGGCGCTGACCGCCGCCGAGCAGGAGAAGCGCTTCGGCTACAACAACGACTATCTCGGTCTCTATCCGCAGCCGGCCGGCAGCCGCAGCGGCGACCGGTTCCTGATGGTCGCCAACCACGAATACACCAACCCCAACCTGATGTTCGCCGGCCTCGGCAGCGGCCGCGACGCGGCGCTGCAGGCCACGAAGGAGCAGGTCGCGGTCGAGATGGCGTCGGTCGGCGGCGCGATCATCGAGATCATGAAGGATAACGCCGGCTGGAAGGTCGTGCCCGACAGCAAGTTCGCGCGCCGACTCACCGCGACGACGCCGATGGAATTCTCAGGCCCCGCCGCCGGTCACGACAAGCTCAAGACTTCGGCCGATCCGACCGGCACCAAGGTGCTGGGCACCTTCGGCAACTGCGCCGGCGGCAGCACGCCGTGGGGCACGTGGCTCACCTGCGAGGAGAACTTCCACTTCTACTTCGACGGCGATGCCGCGCGTGCGGCCGATACCGAACTCGGCAAGCGCTACGGCGTGGCGCGGGCGACCAATGCCTGGGGGCGGCATGTCGATCGCTTCAACTTCGACAAGGAGCCGAACGAGCCCAACCGCTTCGGCTGGGTGGTCGAGACCGATCCGTACGAGCCCAACTCGCCGCCGATCAAGCGCACGGCATTGGGCCGCTTCAAGCACGAGGGTTGCACCTACGCGCTGGCCAAGGATGGCCGCGTGGTGCTGTACAGCGGCGACGACGAGCGCTTCGAGTATGTCTATCGCTTCGTCACCTCGAAGCCGTGGAACCCGAACGACCGAGCGGCCAACAAGAACCTGCTGGACGAGGGCACGCTCTCGGTCGCGCGCTTCAATGCCGACGGCAAGGTCGAGTGGCTGCCGTTGGTGCAGGGCCAGGGCCCGCTAACCGCCGCGAACGGCTTTGCGACGCAGGGCGACGTGCTGGTGAAGACGCGCATGGCCGCCGACCTGCTGAAGCCCACGCCGATGGACCGGCCGGAGGATATCGAGACCAATCCGGTCAACGGCCGCGTCTATGTCGTGCTGACCAACAACGGCTCGCGCAAGGCCGACCAGGTCGACAAGGCCAACCCGCGCGCCACCAACGATCACGGCCACATCCTCGAGATCACGCCGAAGGACGGCGACCACGCCGCCAACGAAGGTGCCTGGTCGATCTTCCTGCTGGCCGGGAAGCCGGGCCAGGATGCCGGCGCGCGCTATCATCGCGCGACCTCGGACAATGGCTGGCTGAGCTGCCCCGACAACATCGCCTTCGACAGCAAGGGCCGCATCTGGATCGTGACCGACGGGGCGCCGTCGGCGGCCGGCGTTGCCGACGGCGTGTACGGCGCCGACACGACGGGCTTCGGCCGCGCGCTGACGCGCTGCTTCTATCAGGCGCCGACCGGCGCCGAAGTGTGCGGGCCGATCTTCTCGCCCGACGACAACACGTTGTTCCTGTCGATCCAGCATCCCGGCGAAGACCGCAACTCGACCTTCGAGAAGCCTTCTACGCGCTGGCCGGATTTCAAGGACGGCATGCCGCCGCGGCCTTCGGTGATCGCGATCACGAAGAAGGGTGGGGGGCAGATCGGCGGATAGGACTCATTGGAGCGCGCCACTCCAGTGGCGCTCATGCGTCGTTAAAGCAACGAGATATGAGCGCCACTGGAGTGGCGCGCTCCGTTGAGAAGCGTCGAGTTTCTTTTCTTATCTATTCTGCGCCGTGTGAGCTCTCGCGCTTGATTACAAGCGCTGCCGCTCACCGGTTCAATGTTTAGCGCGCCGCAGGCGCGTTAAACATTGAACCTGAAGTGAAACACATCGCCGTCCTTGACGGCGTATTCCTTGCCTTCCAGCCGCAGCTTGCCGGCATCGCGCGCGCCCGCCTCGCCGTTCAGCGTGACGTAGTCGTCGTAGGCGATCGTCTCGGCGCGGATGAAGCCCTTCTCGAAGTCGGTATGGATGACGCCGGCGGCTTCCGGGGCCTTGGCCTCGCGACGCACCGTCCAGGCGCGGGCTTCCTTGGGGCCGACGGTGAAGAAGGTCACGAGATCGAGCAGCGAGTAGCCCGCGCGCACGACGCGGGCGAGGCCGGTCTCCTCGAGGCCGAGCGACGACAGGTAGTCGCTCTGGTCTTCGGCCGGGAGCTGCGCCACTTCGGCCTCGATGGCGGCCGAGATCACGACCGACGGCATGCCGCGCGACTTGGCGAAGGCTTCGGCCTTGGCGCTGTGCTCGTTGCCGGTGGCGGCTGCGCCTTCCTCGACGTTCAGCACGTACATCATCGGCTTGGCGGTGATGAGCTGCAGCCGCGAGAAGATCAGGCGCTCGTCGTCGGTGATCTTGGCTTCGCGGGCCGGCTTGCCGTCGCGCAGCGCCTCGAGCGCCTTCTTCACGACCGGCACTTCGGCGCCCGCATCCTTGTCGCCGCCCTTGGCCTTCTTCTCGAGGTTGGGCAGGCGCTTCTCGAGGCTGTCCATGTCGGCCAGCATCAGCTCGGTCTCGACGACCTCGGCGTCGCTCACCGGATCGACCTTGCCGCTCACATGCGTGACGTCGCCGTCCTCGAAGCAGCGCAGCACGTGGGCGATCGCGTCGACCTCGCGGATGTTGCCGAGGAACTGGTTGCCGAGACCTTCACCTTGCGAGGCGCCCTTCACGAGGCCCGCGATGTCGACGAATTCGAGCTGGGTGTTGATGATCTTGGCCGAGCTCGCGATGCCCGCGAGCTTTTCGAGGCGCGGATCGGGCACGGCGACGCGGCCGACGTTCGGCTCGATGGTGCAGAACGGGTAGTTGGCCGCCTGCGCCGCCTGGGTGGCGGTCAGCGCGTTGAACAGGGTCGACTTGCCGACATTGGGCAGGCCGACGATTCCGCAATTGAAACCCATGTTCTACTCTTTGCTGTGTTCTTTGCCGTTCAGGGCGCCCTTGATGTCGAGGCGGGCCGGAAGGTCGGGAGGCGGCGCGAGATGCGCCACCCGGCTCATGTATTTCTCGTCGGCCTTGGCGCCGCCTTCGATCAGCAGCGCCGATTCCTCGGCCAGCGCGTTCAGCACCTTCGGGACCCAGCCGTCCTTCGGGTCGCGCTCGTCGCGCTCGAAGTCGCGCAGCACCCAGTGCAGCACCAGGTCCTTGTGGCCGGGATGGCCGATGCCGATGCGGACCCGGCGGTAATCCTTGCCGACATGGGCGTCAATGTCGCGCAGGCCGTTATGCCCGCCGGCGCCGCCACCCTTCTTCATGCGCACCCGTCCGGGCGCAATGTCGAGTTCGTCGTGGAAGACGACCAGACGGTCGAGCGGCACCTTGAGGAAGCGCACGGCTTCGCCCACGGCCTTGCTCGACTCGTTCATGAACGTCATGGGTTTCAGGGCGATGACGCGTTCGCCGCCCAGATGGCCCTCGGCCACCTCGCCGTTGAAACGCGCACGCCAGGGGGAGAAGACACGGCGGCGGACGATCTCGTCCACCGCCATGAATCCCACATTGTGCCGGTGCCCCGCATAGCGCGGCCCGGGATTGCCGAGCCCGACCAGCAGAAGCATCGACGGAGCCGAGCCTTCGCCCGCTCGTTACTTCTTCGCCGGAGCGGGAGCCTTCGCACCCGCTGCCGGAGCCGCAGCACCCGCCGCCGGGGCCGCACCCGCCGCCGGCGCAGCGCCTTCGGCCGGAGCATCCGTCGTGGCCGTCTCGCGGACCACGGTCGGGGCGGCGATCGACGCCACGGTGGCGTTCTTGTCGCGGGTCACCACGCGCGCGCTCTCGGGAATGTTGAGCGTCGACATGTGGATCGAGTGGCCGATTTCGAGACCGGTCAGGTCGACCTCGAAATACTCCGGAATGGCGCTGGCCTTGGTGCGCACGGTGATCTCGTGTAGCACCACGTTCAGCACGCCGCCGCGCTTGATGCCGGGCGACGCCAGCTCGTTGCGGAAGTGCACGGGCACCTGCACGGTGATGACCGACTCAGGTCCGATGCGCAGGAAGTCGAGATGGAGGGGCTTGTCCGTCACCGGATCGACCTGCACGTCGCGCGGCAGGACGTCGTAGTCCTTGCCATCGACGGCGATCTTCATGAGGTGGTTGAAGTAGCCTTCCTTGTGAAGCTCGCGCTCGATCGTCTTCGGTTCGACGGCGATCATCACCGGGGCCTGCTTGTCACCGTAGATCACGGCGGGAATCAGTCCATCACGACGGCTGGAACGGGCGCCCCCTTTACCGGCCCGATCTCGCATCTTCGCGACGACTTTGGTCGTCTCTGCCATCTCACATCTCCTTGGGTTGCTCTGTTATCGCGGCGTGGCCTCCAGGGGTGCCCATCGCCGGATCTCTTAAATTCCTAAATTTCTCAGTCGAACAGGCTCGAAACCGATGCCTCGTCGGTGATGCGCTTCATCGCCTCGGCCATCAGCGTCGCGATGCTGAGCGGCCGGATGTTCGGCGACACGCGCACCGCCTCGGTGGGCATGATCGAATCGGTGATGACCATCTTCTCGATCGGCGAGGCCGCGACGCGGGCAACCGCGCCGCCCGACAGCACGCCGTGCGTAATGTAGGCCGAAACCGAGGTGGCGCCCTGGTCCATCAGCGCGACCGCCGCGTTGCACAGCGTGCCGCCCGAATCGACGATGTCGTCGATCAGGATGCAGTCGCGGTTCTTCACGTCGCCGATCACGTTCATGACTTCGCTGACGCCGGCGGCTTCGCGGCGCTTGTCGATGATGGCGAGGTCGGCATCGATGCGCTTGGCAATCGCGCGGGCACGGACCACACCGCCGGTGTCGGGCGACACCACGGTCAGGCTGCGGTTCGAGAAGGTCTCCTTGATGTCCTTCGAGAAGACCGGCCCGGCGTAGAGATTGTCGAGCGGGATGTCGAAGAAGCCCTGGATCTGGCCGGCATGCAGGTCGAGCGTGAGGACGCGATGAGCGCCGGCATGGGTGATCAGGTTGGCGACCAGCTTGGCCGAGATCGGCGTGCGCGAGCCGGTGCGGCGGTCCTGGCGGGCGTAGCCGAAATAGGGGATCACCGCGGTGATGCGGCGCGCCGAGCTGCGGCGCAGGGCATCGATGGTGATCAGCAGTTCCATCAGATGGTCGTTGGCCGGGAAGCTCGTCGACTGGATGACGAACACATCCTCGCCGCGCACGTTCTCGAGGATTTCGACGAAGATCTCGTTGTCGGAGAACCGGCGAATATTGGCCTTCACCAGCGGCAGGGCCAGCTTGGCGGAAATGGCTTCGGCCAGCGGTTTATTGCTGTTGCCGGTGAGAATCTTCATGAATCGCGTCCCTCGCGCCGGGGCGGGATTGGTTAAGTCATTGATCTAAAACGACAAAACGGCCATCCCGGGCCGCGACGGGGCGGAACATACCAATGAGTCGGAGGTCTGTAAACGCTCGGAAATATCGGGCTTTTTGTCGCTTCAGTAAGGGACCTTGTCGTCGATCATGATGATGCGGTGCAGGCGGCGGACCTGGGTCGCCTCGTCCCATTCGCTGGCCCGGTGCATGCTGCAGCGATTGTCCGACATCAGCACGTCGCCGGGCTGCCAGCGGTGCTGATAGGAGAAGCGGTCCTGGATCATGTGGTGCAGCAGCTCGTCGTAGAGCGCCTGCGCCTTTTCCGCCTCCATGCCGTCGATGCAGGAACCCCATTCGCCGCCGAGATAAAGGCCGCGCTTGCCGATCTCGGGATGGGTGCGGACCAGCGGATGCACGACGTCGGGGATCTTCAGGCGCTCGGCCTCGGCTTCTTCCTCGCTCGCCTCGGGGAAGAGGTTGCGGAACAGGCGGGCCCGGCTGTGCAGGACCTTCAGCCCGTCGATCTCGGCGCGCTTGGCGTCGGGCAGGGCCTCGTAGGCGGCGATGCCGTTGGCGTAGCGCGTGTCGCCCTGGCCCTCTGGCACCTGGATCGCGTGCAGGTAGGTGAACAGGCCGGGCTCGGGCAGGTGATAGTGGTCGGTGTGCCAGTTGAGGCCGACCTTGGGCGAGCCGACCTTGGCCTGCTCCTCGTGCACGTTGCCGACCACGAAGATCTCATGGTGATCGGCCAGGCAGTAGTGCCGCAGCGAGTGCAGGTCGGGACGGCCGCCGAAGCGGTTGGCGAAGGCGAGATAGCCGGCGGGCGACAGCTTCTCCTGCCCGCGGAACAGCAGCAGGGTTCGTGCGACGCAGGCGGCGCGGATGATGGCGATCATCTCCTCATCATGGTCGTCGCTGAGGTCGATGCCCTCGATCGAGGTCGCCACGTTCTCGGCGAGATCGGTGACGACGAGCCCGCGCGCCGCGGCGGCGCTGCGCCAATCGAACGACTGATCGACCTGTGCGGGCATGGCGGACTCCTTCAGTGGCACCGTTATTGCAGTTTCCCAGGCACGGACCTGGACCGACCTCTGGGCCAACACCACTGCAAGCGCTGTGCCGCGGACCCTCGCGGTGGCAGGCCTATCGAGGATGGATGTCATGCGTGTTCCACTGATCTCGGCTGTGCTTCTCCCGCTGTGCCTCGCCGCCCTCCCGGCCGCGGCGCAAAGCTGCAAGCCCGCCATTGCCGACGCCGACCTCGTTGCGCCCGGCAAGCTGCAGATGTCGATCAACCCGACCCTGCCGCCGCAACAGTTCGTCGACGAGAAGGGCGAGCTGCAGGGTCTGAACGTCGAGCTGATGCGCGAGATCGCCAAGAAGCTCTGCATCCCGCTCGAGCTGATCCGCATGGATTTCCCGCCGATGATCCCCGCCATGCAGGGCGGCCGCTTCGACGGCATCAACACCGGCATGTTCTGGACCGAGGAACGCTCGAAGATCGCCTACACGGTGCCCTATGCGCAGCAGACCATCGCGCTCACCGTCACCGCGAATTCGCCTCTGAAGCTCACCGATGCGGAGTCGCTCGCCGGCCGCAAGGCGGGCGTCGAGGTCAACTCCTACCAGGAGCGCTGGCTGCGCGGCGTCGACAAGGAACAGGTCGCCAAGGGCGCCAAGCCGATCGAGGTCCTGACCTTCAAGACCGCCACCGAGGTGCTGGCGGCGTTGCGCGCCGGCCAGGTCGAGACGGCGATCCTGATCGACGTGACGGCGGTCGAGATCAAGCGTCGCGGCCTGATCGAGATCACCGCGACTGGTCTCGGCAGTGCGCCGACCACGCAGATGTATCGCAACAAGAACGTCGCGGAGAAGGTCGTGGGCGCACTCAACGAACTCAAGAAGGACGGCTACTACGACAAGCTGTTCGACAAGTACGGTCTCACCAAGCTGCCGGTCGAGACCTTCGCCATCCGCGGCCCCGGTCCGACCTGACTGAAATCGAAGTGATCGCATCATGAGGGGCTTCGACGTCGGTGACTTCTATGCGGCGCTGACTAACCAGTTCCTGCTGGTCGGCGTTCTGGTGACCGCCGGTCTCACCGTGGCGGGCCTGGCGGGCGGTCTGATCCTGGGTCTCGCCATCGCGCTGATGCGAGCCTCGAACAACGGCGCGGTCAGCAGAATCGCGCAGGGCTACATCTGGTTCTTCCGCGGCACGCCGCTCCTGATCCAGATGGTGATGATCTATTCCGGCCTGCCGCAGCTCGGCATCAAGTTCGGCGTGCTCACCTCGGTGATCGTGACGCTGATCCTGAACGAGGCGGCCTACATGGCCGAGATCATCCGCGGCGGCTTTCTGGCCATCCCGGCCGGCCAGCATGACGCCGCCAAGGCGCTGGGCCTTTCGCGCTCGCTGGCGCTGCGCAAGGTGCTGCTGCCGCAGGCCACGCGGATCATCCTGCCGGCACTGGGCAATTCGGTGAACGGCCTGCTGAAGGCCACGTCGATCGCCTCGGTGATCTCGATGGAAGAGCTGATGCGGCGCGCCGAGATGATCATGCAGATCAAGTTCGACGTGCTCGAAGTCTTCGCCGCCGCCGCCGTCTATTACCTGGTCCTGACGACGCTCTGGGACCGCGCCCAACGCTGGCTCGAACGCCGCTACGATCCGACCCGGACGGCGCAGGCCAAGGAGACGACGAAAGATGCGCCGGGCGTCCTGCCCGCCGTCGAGCAGGCCGCGCTGCCGCGCTGAAAATAAATCCGTCGTCTCGACCGGAGCCTCGCGCAGCGAGGCGTAGCGGAGAGACCTTCTCTCTACACATAGCCGGCTTTTGGTGGAGGGAAGGTCTCTCCGCTACGCGCCTACGGCACTTCGGTCGAGACGACGGGTGTGTTTGTAGTCGCTACTTCTTCAGCGGCGCATAAAAGACGCTATCGATCTCGATGATGTCGCCGTCGAACAGCTTCTTCGCCTCGAACATGGTGCGTGGCGGATAGGGCGGCTTGCCCCAGAGTTCGGCCTGCACCTTGTCGACCAGCGGCGCGATCGTGGCGAGGTCGCTCACGTAGATGGTGAGACGCACGCAATCCTGCAGGGTGGCGCCTTCGGATTTGGCGATCAGCTGAATGTTGAGGAAGGCCTGGCGGATGCGCGCTTCGTTGCCTTCGACCAGCTTGTTGGTCTTGGGATCGACACCCTGCATGCCGGCGACGAAGACGAAATCGCCGGCTCTTGCGCCGAGGCTCCAGGTGCCCTCGGCCTTGATGGCGCCCGGCGGATCGAGCGTGCGAACGCCGTTCGGCGATTGCGCGGCCGCGACGCTTGTCGTCGCCGCGACCGCGAGGCTTGCGAGAGCTGAAAGCCTCACGCGTGCGGGTTGGCGACGAAGGGCCACTGCGTCTTGTCGGCTTTGGTGTAGGGCAGCAGCGACCAGTCCGGCACCAGCGCACCGGGCGCGGCGACATAGACCACCTCGCTGGCGATCGGCGCGTAGGCCGCGTGGAAGTGCTGCATCGACTTCACCACCACGACCTTCTTGGTCGAGGGATCGATGCCGAGCTTCGTGAAGCAGTCGAGGCTGTGGCACTGCGAGCGCTTGGAGTTCACGATGACGGTGACGTCGTCGATCTGCAGCGCCGCCACGTCGCCGATCGGGTTGGTGCCTTTGCGGGCGCCGCCGAACTGGATGAACACGTCCTTCTCGAGCTTCAGCACCTTGGCGCGGGCGTCGATCGGCGGGCCCGATTGCGGGCCGAGCTTGCCGCCGAGGCGGATGTCGAGCTCGGCGCCTTCGCCCACCTCGAAGGCGAGCTTCACGGCGCCGGGATCCCAGAACATGGCGATCGCCGCGTCCTTCACCTTGCCGTCGAGCAGCGCCTGCAGGATGAAGGTCGAGTCGGAGGCCGCACCGCCGCCGGCATTGTCCGAGACGTCGGCCAGCACCATCGGCTTGGGCAGGTTGTGCGAGGAGACGCGCGCCATGGCGGCGCCCAGCGTGACATAGGGTGGCTGGGTGACTTCGCGCATGGCGAAGAATTCCTGGCCCAGCTCCTTCGCGAGCTTCTCGGCCTTCGCCTTGTCGCCGTCGGTGACGGCGATGATGCGGCTGCTCATCTCCTTGATGTCGGACCACGGGAAACCGTGGGCGATCGAGAGCGAGAGCACGCCGTCCTTGCCCTCCATGCCCATCAGCTTGTCGACGAAACCGCGCATCGGCTCGCGCGTGGTGTGGAACACGCCGATCATGCGGCAGTCCCAGGTCGCCATCACCGGCTTGGTGCGGCCCTCGATGGCGCCTTCCATGACATTGAAAAGGTCGTCGGCGCGATCCGATACGTCGACATGCGGGTATTCCTTGAACAGGACCAGCACCGTCGCGTCGCGCATCGTGCCTTCGCCGATGTTGCAATGGAGGTCGAGCTCGACGCCGACCGGGATGTCCGGTCCGACGACCTTGCGGACATGGGCGAGCAGGTCGCTTTCGCAATCGTCATAGCCCTCGGCCACCATGGCGCCGTGCATGGAGAGGAACACGGCATCGACCGGCATCGCGGCCTTGAGGTCGCCGACGATCTCGTCGCGGAAGGCTTCATAGACCTTCTTTACGGTCTTGCCGGCGGGCTGGGCGAAGGCGCAGAGGCTCTCGACCACCTGCCAGCCCTTGGCCTCGGAGCGCTTGCGCCAGACGTCGAGCGGCGCGCCGAACATGGGCACCTTGTCGCCGTAGCTGGCCTTGCGGAACAGGCAGGTCTCCTCGAACAGGCCGTGACCGGTCGGGATCGACGCGAAGGTATTGGTCTCCGTGCCGAGGCACGCCGTGAAGATCTTTTTCATCTAGATGTCCGGATACTCTGCAAGGGAAGAAACACTGCGGCGCCAAGTCTACCGGCGTGTCGCTCACGCGGCCAGCGCGCGGTCCATCAGCGCGGTCTCGCTGCCGCCGAGATCGGCGCTGCCGAACTGGGCGAAGGGCGAGCCGGCGAGGCGGGTTTCGGCATAGAGCGCGGCGAAGGGTGAGCCCGCCTCGACCAATGCCGCGACGGCGGCGAGCTTGGCCAGACCCTCGCACAGGAAGCGCGCGCGGCGTTCGGCGTCGCCCGATTTCAACACTTGCTCCAGCGCCTGAGCCAGCGGTGCGGCTCTAAAAGCCTGGTCGGCGGTGCGCACGAGGCGCGAAAGCGTGTCGGTCGCGGCCTCGGGATGGCGGCCGGCGGCGCGCAGCACGTCGAGCGCCATCACGTTGCCCGAGCCTTCCCAGATGGCGTTGAGCGGCGATTCGCGGAAGTAGCGTGCCATCGGCAGGTCCTCGGTGTAGCCGTTGCCGCCCAGGCACTCGAGCGATTCGTAGACGAGCTGCGGCGTGCTCTTGCAGACGAGGAACTTTACCGCGGGCGTCAGCAGCCGCGCATAGGCGGCCTCGCGCGGATCGTGCGAGGCATGCTCGGCGGCGCGGATCAGGCGGAACACCAGCGCCACCTGCGCCTCGAGTTCCAGCGCCATGTCGGCGGCGACCGCGCGCATCGCGGGCTGGTCGGCCAGCCGCCGCTGGAAGACCGAGCGGTTGCGAATGTGATGCAGCGCCTGGCTGAGCGCGATGCGCGACTGGCCGGCCGAGGCGATGGCGCAGTCGAGGCGCGTCAGGTTCACCATCTCGATGATGGTGCGCACGCCCGCGCCTTCGGGTCCGAGCCGCTCCGCCCAGGCGCCATGGAACTCGACCTCGGAGGAAGCATTCGACTTGTTGCCGAGCTTGTCCTTCAGCCGCTGGAAGCGGATCGCGTTCTGCGAACCGTCTGGCCGGTAACGCGGCATCAGGTAACAGGTGAGACCGCCTTCGGTTTGCGCGAGCACGAGGAAGGCATCGCACATCGGCGCCGACATGAACCATTTGTGGCCGCTGATTTCGGCATGATCACCGTGCGCCGTGGCCGTCGTGATGTTGGCGCGCACGTCGGTGCCGCCCTGGCGCTCGGTCATGCCCATGCCCAGGGTCACGCCGTTCTTCTCCCACCATGGCAGCGGGCGCGGATCGTAGGTGCGGGTCTGGATCTTCGGCAGCCACTTCTTGAGCAGCACCGGTTCGGACCGGAGCGCGCCGATGCAGGCATGCGTCATGGTGATCGGGCACATATGGCCGCTCTCGGCCTGGGTCGCGAGATAGAGGCGCACGGCGCGTGCCGACATCGGCGCCGGCGGGTCGCTGCCGTCATGGGCCGAGGCGTGGATGCCGTGGCCGATGCTCTTCTGCATCAGCGCGTGATAGGCGGGGTGGAATTCGACCAGGTCGAGCCGGTTGCCCTTGCCGTCCATGGTGCGCAGCCGGGGCGGGTTCTCGTTGGCGATCCGGCCGAGATCGAGCGTGTCGGCGGCGCCGTAGTCCTTTCCACAAGCCGACAGGGCGGCGAGATCGAGCCCGGCCCGGCCGGCCGCGTCGGCCAGGGGCCGGTCGGCCGAGAACAGGTCGAGATCGCCGAGGGCGGGGGACTGATTGAAGGACGCGTCTTCGAGGAAACCGGAAGCCATGAGGCCAGTCTGAACCTGCCATCCCCGGGACGGCAAGCAGCCGCCCGCCGTCTGTGCTATGTGGCCGCCATGCAGCTCGATTCCCTCACCGCCGTCAGCTCCGTCGACGGCCGCTACCGCACGACCTCCGAAGCGCTGGCCGGCTATTTCAGCGAATACGCGCTCATGAAGGCGCGCGTCACCGTAGAGTGCGAATATCTAGCCGCCCTCGCGGAGACCCAGGGCGTCGGCATGCGCGCGCTCACGGCGGCCGAGACGGCGATGCTGAAGGCGCTGCCGGACATCACGGTCGAGGATGCGCGGATCATCCGCAAGTTCGAGCGCGAGGGCCATGCCGGCATCCCGGCCACCAACCACGACGTGAAGGCGGTCGAGTACTTCATCAAGCTGAAGCTCAAGGGTTCGAGCCTCGCCGACGTGCTGGAATGGGTGCACTTCGCGCTCACCTCCGAGGACGTGAACAGCACCGCCCACGCGCTCTGCCTGCGTGGCGCCGTCGAGAGCGTCATGCTGCCGTCGCTCGGGAAGGTCGCGAAGGCGATCGAGGGCCTCGCCCGCCAGCACGCCGACACCGCCATGCTGGCGCGCACGCACGGCCAGAGCGCCACGCCCACGACCTTCGGCAAGGAGATGAACGTCTTCGCGACGCGCCTTGCCCGCCAGGTCGCCTATCTCGGCAGCAATCCGGTGCTGGTGAAGTGGGGCGGCCCCACGGCCAACTACAATGCGCAGATGGTGTCGCTGCCGCAGGTCGACTGGCTGGCTTTCGCGCGCACTTTCGTCGAGCGGCTGAATGCACCGGGCTCAAGCGGCGTGCATCGGGTGCGCCTCGAACTCAACGAGGTGACGACCCAGATCGAGCCGCACGATACGTTTGCGGAGATGTTCGATGCGCTGCGCCGCATCAACACCATCCTGATCGACCTGTCGCAGGATATGTGGCGCTACATCTCGGACGGCTGGGTGACGCAGAAGCCGAAGGAAGGCGAGATCGGCTCGTCGGCGATGCCGCACAAGGTGAACCCGATCGACTTCGAGAATGCCGAGGGCAATTTCGGCGTCGCCAACGCGCTGTTCGAGCATCTGTCGCGCAAGCTGCCGATCTCACGCTTGCAGCGCGACCTTTCGGATTCGACGGTCGCCCGCACCTTCGGCACCGCCTTCGCCCACGCGCTGATCGGTTACGGCGCGCTGCTGCGCGGTTTCGGCAAGGTGAGCGTGAACGAGGCAGCGCTCACCGAGGCGCTGATGGCACATCCCGAGGTGCTGGCCGAGGCGATCCAGACGATGCTGCGCGTCGCCGAAGTCGAGATGCCCTACGAGAAGCTGAAGGCGCTGACGCGCGGCCGGCAGGTGACGCTCGAGGACTTCGCGACCTTCATCGACGGGCTCGAGGTCGATGCCGAACTCAAGGCCCGGCTGCGCGTGCTGCGGCCGGAAACCTATACCGGCCTGGCCGGCGTTCTCGCGAAGAAATAAGCCGCTTCGCGCTCCTCTCCGCCTTGCGGCGGAGAGGAGCGCCAAAGATCAGGCGGCGAACTTGCCGAATTCCCAGTGGCGGCCGGGCGCGGCGGCAAACAGCGCCTTGGTGTAGTCGGCCTGGGGCGATCCGAAGACCTGTTCGGCCGAGCCGTATTCGACGACGCGGCCCTTGCTCATCACCGCGACGTAATCGCAGATCTGGGCGGCGACGCGCAGGTCGTGGGTGATGAACAGCACGGCGAGGTTCAGGCGGACGCGGATCTCGTCCAGCAGCTCCAGCACCTGCTTCTGCACCGACACGTCGAGTGCGGAGACCGCCTCGTCGGCGATCAGCAGTTCGGGCTCCATGGCAAGCGCGCGCGCGATGCAGATGCGCTGGCGCTGGCCGCCGGAGAACTGGTGGGGGTAACGGTCGAGCGCATTCGGATCGAGGCGCACCGTCTCCATCAGCTTGCGCGCGCGCGCCATCGCTTCATTTCGGCTGATGCCGAAGTTCATCGGCCCCTCGATGATGAAATCGCCCACGGTGATGCGCGGATTCATCGAGCGGTAGGGATCCTGGAAGACGATCTGCACGCGGCGGCGATGCGGGCGCAGCTTGCTCGCCGACATGGTCGCGATCTCGGTATCGCCGATATAGACCTTGCCCTCGGTCGGATCGATCAGGCGGGCAATGCAGCGCGCCACGGTCGACTTGCCCGAGCCGGATTCACCCACGATGCCCAGCGTCTCGCCGCGGCGGATGTCGAGGTCGACATCGACGGCGGCCTTCACGACCCGCGCCTTCTGGAAGAAGGCATTGCCGGAGTAGGTCTTGCCGAGCTTCTCGGTGCGCAGGATCGTGGTGCCGTCACGTCGCACGCCGCGATGGGCCGGCGTGATCGACGGTACCGACGAGATCAGCATCTTGGTGTAGCCCTGCACGGGCCGCGACAGGATCTGCTCGGTCGGACCCATCTCCACCAACTCGCCCCAGCGCAGCACGGCCACGCGATGGGCGATCTCGGCCACGACGCCGAAATCGTGGGTGATGAACAGCACGCCGGTGCCCTGGCCCGTCTGCAACTCGGCGACGAGCTTCAGGATCTCGGCCTGTGTGGTGACGTCGAGGGCGGTGGTCGGCTCGTCGGCGATCAACAGCACCGGATCGAGCACCAGCGCCATGGCGATCATGATGCGCTGGCGCTGGCCGCCCGAGAGCTGATGCGGGAACGAGCCGTAGATGCGCTCCGGCTCCGGCAGCTTCACGCGGGCGAGGATGGCGATGATCTTGGCCTTGCGCGCCGCCGCGTCGAGTTGCGTGTGCGTGCTCAGCACCTCGTCGATCTGGTCGCCGCAGGTCATGACGGGATTGAGCGCCGTCATCGGCTCCTGGAAGATCATCGACATGCGCGTGCAGCGAAGCTCGCGCAGACGGTTCTCGCTGGCCGTCAGGATGTTCTCGCCCTGCAGCAGGATCTCGCCCGAAGTCGGCTTCAGCGCCTTGGCCAGCAGGCCCATCACCGTGAAGGCGATCACCGACTTGCCCGAGCCCGATTCGCCCACGAGGCAGACGATCTCGCCGGGATTGACGGTGAAGCTCACCTTCTCGACGGCATGGACACGGTCACCGCCCTTGGGCAGGGCGACGCTGAGGTTCCGGACTTCGAGGACGGGTTTCTTGGTTTCGGTCGACATCAGACTTTCTTGCTCATCTTCGGATCGAGCGTGTCGCGCAGACCGTCGCCCATGATGTTGATGGCCAGCACCGTCAAGGCAAGGAAGATGCCGGGATAGAGGATGTTGTGCGGGAACACGCGGAACAGCGTGCGGCCCTCGGCCATGATGTTGCCCCAGCTCGGGATTTCCGGCGGGATGCCGATGCCGAGGAACGACAGCGCGGCTTCGGTCAGGATCGCCGCGGCGGCCAGGAAGGTGCCCTGCACGATCAGCGGCGCCACGGTGTTGGGCAGGATGTGGCGGAACATCAGCACCCAGGTCGGCGTGCCGACCGAGATCGCGCCTTCGACGTAGGGCTCTTCGCGCACCGTCAGCACGATCGAGCGCACCAGGCGCACGACTCTTGGGACGTCGGGCACGACGATGGCGAACACCACCGTGATGAGACCGGCGCGCCAGATCGAGACGAGGGCGATCGCGAGCAATATGCCCGGAATCGCCATCAATCCGTCCATGACACGCATGATTATCCCGTCAGCCCAGCGGATGTAGCCGGACACAAGGCCGATCACCATGCCGATGGCGACCGCGATGATGGAAACGGCGACGCCGACGGCCAGCGACACGCGCGCCCCGTAGAGGACGCGGCTGTAGACGTCGCGGCCCAGGCTGTCGGTGCCCATGATCGCCACGCGCTTGGCCGTCTGGCCGTCGTCGAGGCGGTAGGTGATCTCGGTGCCCGGCTTCTTGTTGCGGGCCGCCGGGTCGATGCGAGTCGGGTCCACGGTGCCGAGGAACGGCGCCAGGATGGCGATCATCAGCATGGTCAACAGGATGACGCCGCCGAAGATCACGTTCGGGTTACGGAGAGCAACGAGCCAGAGGCTCTTGCGCTTGGTCGACGCCGCGGCAATGGAGGCGGAATCGACGACTTCTTCGGTGATCGCGCTCAATACCGGATCCTCGGGTCGAACAGGGTGTAGCTGATGTCGATGAGCAGGTTGATCACGACATAGACGACGGAGAAGAGAAGAATGACGGTCTGGATGGTCGGGAAGTCACGGCTCAGCACCGCTTCGACCGTGAGACGGCCAAGGCCGGGCAGGCCGAACACGCTTTCCGTCACCACCGCGCCGCCGATCAGGATGGCGATGCCGAGGCCGATCACGGTGAGGATCGGCACGGCGGCATTGCGCAGCGCATGGCGCATCAGCACCACGCGGTTGCTGAGGCCCTTGGCGCGGGCGGTGCGGATGTAATCCTCGTTCAGCACTTCGAGCACCGAAGCGCGCGTGATGCGCGAGATCAGGGCGATGAAGCCGACCGACAGCGTGAGCGACGGCAGCACCATGCGTTCGAGGAACTGGAAGAAGTTGACGCCGATGCGGACATAGCCCTGCACCGGCAGCCAGCCCAGTTCGATGGCGAAGACATAGATCAGGCAGTAGCCGATCACGAAGCCGGGCACCGAGAAGCCCAATACCGAGAAGCCCATCACCGCACGGTCGAGCAGCGAGCCCTGGCGGTAGGCGGCCATGACGCCGATCGGCACGGAGACGGTGACGGCGAACAGCAGGGTGCAGACCGCGAGGGCGAGCGTCGGCTCGACGCGCTGGGCGATCAGCTCGGCGACGGTCTTCTTGAAGAAGAAGCTCTCGCCGAAATTTCCCTGGAGGATATTGCCGATCCAGATGGCGAACTGCGTCCAGATGGGCTCGTTGAGGCCGAGCTTGGCGCGGATGTCGGCGATCTGGTCCGAGGTGGCATTGTCGCCGGCGATGACCGCGGCGGGATCGCCCGGCGTCAATCGCAGCATGAGGAAGACGAAGATAGCCACCACCGCCAGTACGGGGATGATGGCTATGAGACGACGGGCAATAAAGTCGAGCATTTTCCCTCTACGTGTCACCCCGAGCGAGGCATGGCGCTCCGCTCGGGATCACAGCTTGGCCAGATGGCCTCGCTGTTATTTCTTCTCGATGTTCCACATCACCGGCACCGGCGCCTTCAGCCAGCCCGAGATGTTGGAGCGCATGGCGCCCGGTCCGTACCACTGACCGATCCAGCCATACTGGGCCGTCTGCAAGGCGCGGGCCTGAACGGCTGCGGCGAGCGCCTTATTTTTCACCGGATCGGTTTCTTTCGCGTAGTCGTCGCGCAACTTCTCCATTTCCGGATCGGTCGGCCAGCCGAACCATGCCTTGTCGCCGTTCGCGACCATGTAGGAGGTCGAGATCGGATTGAGGATGTCCGCAGCCACCGAGAAAGTGTGGAAGATGTTCCAGCCGCCCTGACTCACGGGACCCTTGTTGGTTCGACGCGTCACGACGGTCTGCCAGTCCATCGACTGCATGTCGACCTTGAAGCCGCCTTGTTCGAGCAGCGCCTTTGTCACAGGGGCCACGTTGGTCAGCACCGGCAAGGTCGTCGATTGCAGCAGCACGATCGGCGTGCCGTCGTAGCCGGCTTCCTTGAGCAGCGCCTTCGACTTCTCGAAGTTCGGCTTCACCAGAAGGTCGCCGGGTGCATCGACGGCATTGGGCGTGCCGCAGATGAAGGCAGCCGTGCAGACCTTATAGAATTCCGGCTCGCCGACGGTTGCCTTGAGGTAATCCTCCTGGCGGATGGTCAGCAGCGCTGCTTCGCGGATCTTCGGATTATTGAACGGCGGCTGAAGCCAGTTCATGCGGTAGATGAACTGGTGGCCGAGCGGGTTCCAGTTGAAGAGCGTGACGCCCTTTTCCTTCTTCAGGATCGGGATCAGGTCGTGCGGCGGCTGCTCGATGACGTCGATCTCGCCCGCGGCGATCGCGTTCACCTGCTGCTGCGGATCGGGCATCTCGATGATCTCGACGCGATCGACCTTGACCACCTTGCCGCCGGCCAGGCCCGAGGGCGGTTCGGCGCGCGGCTTGTACTTGGGGTTCTTGTTGTAGACGTGCTTCTCGCCGGGCTTGGATTCGGCGTTCACGTAGATGAACGGGCCGGAGCCGATCTGGCTGTCGATCTGCTTGAAGGGATCGGTGTCGGCGACCCGCTTCGGCATCATGAACGGAACCTGCGACGACGGCTTGCCGAGCGAGTCGAGCACCAGGCCGTACGGCTCCTTCAGAACCATCTGGAAGGTCTTGGGATCGACTTCCTTGAACTCCTTCACGAAGTCCATGAGCTTCTGGCCCATCGCGTCGCGTGCGCCCCAGCGCTTGATCGAGGCGATGCAGTCCTCGGAGGTCACCGGCTTGCCGTCATGCCATTCCAGGCCGTCGCGCAGGGTGAAGGTCCAGACCGTCTTGTCGGCGGAGACGTCGTACTTGTCGACCATCTGCGGCTTGACGGCGTTGTTCTCGTCGGCCGCGAACAGCGTGTCGTAGATGAAGTAACCGTGGTTGCGCGTGACGTAGGCCGTCGTCCAGATCGGATCGAGGATCGTCAGGTTGCCGTTCTGCACGAACTTGACGACTTTGCCCTGGGCCATCACCGGCCCGACGCTCGATAGAATTGCACCAGCGGCCAAGGCCGCGAGCGTACGCCTCATTACTTTTTTCATAGCGCCCCCTCCGGGTTTCTTCCCCATCGAGAAAGGCAGGGATCGCCCGCCTTTGTCGATGGGCGCGCGGGGCCAAAGGCCCCGCGCGCGGATCGAGCTATTTCTTCGTGACGTTCCAGAACACCGGCGCCGGGGCGACCAGGTTGCCTTCGACGTTGTTGCGGCGCGCCAGCGGAGCGTACCACTGACCGACGTTGATGTGAGTCGGATAGTCGACCCAGCGCTTCTGCAGGGCCTCGACGATCGCGAACTGCTTGGCCGGGTCGGTTTCCTTCGAGAACTGATCGCGCAGCTTCTCGATCTCGGCGTCGCACGGCCAACCGAACATCGCCTTGTCGCAGGAGGCGTTGAAGTAGCCGGCCATCACCGGGTTGAGGATGTCGGCGGCCACCCACGAGGTGAGGAACGCGTGCCAGCCACCCTGGCTCGGCGGGTCCTTCTTGACTCGGCGGGCGACCAGCGTCTGCCAGTCCATCGACACCATGTCGACCTTGAAGCCGGCCTTCTCCATCTGCGCCTTGGCAACCGGCGCGAGATTGGTGAGGACCTGCAGGTCGGTCGACTGCATCAGCACGATCGGCGTGCCGTCATAGCCGGCCTCGGTGAGGAGCTGCTTGGCCTTGGCGGCATTGCCGTTCAGCACGTCGGCCATGCCGGCGTCGGTGGCGAGCGGGGTGCCGCACACGAACGGCGCCTTGCAGACCTTGAACCACTGCGGATCGCCGATCGTGGCCTTGAGGAAATCCTCCTGGGCGAACGCGACGAACACGGCGTGGCGGATCTTCGGGTTGTCGAACGGCTTGGCCAGCGAGTTGAAGCGGAAGGCGTACTGGTTGCCGGTCGGGTTGAAGTTCAGCAGCGTGATGTTCTTGTCCTTGGCGAGGATCGGCAGCAGGTCGTGACCTGGCGCTTCGAGCATGTCGATCTCGCCGTTCTGCAGCGCGCCGATCTGCGTCTGGATGTCCGGAATCCAGACCCACTCGACGCGGTCGACCTTGACGACCTTGCCGCCGGCGAGGCCCGAGGGCGGCTCGGCGCGCGGCTTGTACTTGGTGTTCTTGACGTAGATCGTCTTCTCGCCGGGCTTCCACTCGTCGGCCTTGAAGATGAACGGGCCGGAGCCGATCACGTCCTCGAGCTTGATCTGCGTGTTGGGGTCGGTCTCCGCGACGCGCTTGGGCATCATGAACGGGACGTTCGAGCTCGGCTTGCCGAGCGATTGCAGGACGAGGCCGTAGGGCTCCTTCATCGTCATGACGAAGGTCTTGGCGTCGGTGGCCTTGAGGTCGGAGACCGAGGCCATCAACTTCTGGCCCATCGAATCCTTCGCGGCCCAGCGCTTGATGGAGGCGATGCAGTCCTCGGCGGTGACGGGCTTGCCGTCGTGCCACTCGAGTCCGTCGCGCAGAGTGAAGGTCCAGGTGAGCTTGTCGGCCGACACGTCATACTTGTCGACCATCTGCGGCTTCACTTCGAACTTCTCGTCCATCGCGAAGAGCGTGTCCCACACCATGTAGCCGTGGTTGCGCTGGATGTAGGCAGTGGTCCAGATCGGATCGAGGATCTTGACGTCCGAATGCATCACGACCTTGAGCGTCTGCGCCTCCGCCGGTGCAGCGGCCAACAGCCCGCTGACGCCCGCCGCGGCGACGATCGCCAAAGCCGATTTCTTGAATGAGAACATGCTTTTTTTACTCCCTGTCGCGCGCCCCGTTCGTGCGTTGTGAAGTCTTGCAAGAATCGAGCCGCCCCGTGCGGACAGTAGCAGCCGGGAACCCCCCTCTGACAAGCCGATTCACGAACCGCGCAGCTCAGCGCGTCTTATTGATCGCCTTCTCGAGAAGCTCGAGCACACCCTCGGATGCAGCGGAGGCGACGATGTCGCCGAACCCCGCCCACGAGCCTTTCGCGGCCGCCATCGGCACCGGGTTCGATTGCTCGATGTCGCCGACACTCTTGCCGGCGGGGTCCTTGACCAGCCATTTGACGACGAGCCTGCCGGTCCGTTCGTCGATCTGCGTCAGGCTCACGGTGCCCACGATGGTGAAGGCCTCGCCGTCTGCCTGGTCGACGATCACAAGCTTGCTGGAGCCCAGTGCGCGCCGCATGCCGGAGGTGAGCTGGCGGTTGCCGTCTGACGGCGCGCCTGTGACTTGCGCCACAAACACCTTCACCTGCGGTTCCGAGGGCTTGGCGGCGACCGGCGTCGGGGTCGTCGTGCTGGTCGGCACGGTGCCGTCCGGCGGCGGTGGGGCGGCGGGATCGGGCGGGAACTCGTAAGGAATGGTCACGCCCGCGGCGACCTGGCCCGGCGCCTTCGGGATGAAGTTCGGCGGCTTGCCGATCAAGGTCGCGACGCGAGGGGCGGCCTGCTGCGCGATGCGCGAGACCAGTCGCTCGGCCTGCTCGGCATAGTCCTCGGGCGGCGCGCGCGTCTTCACGGTCGCGGGCTCGTCGGTGCGGGGCCGGCCGCGGACGCGCCAGTCGACCTGGACCTCGATCGACATGCTGGCGTCGCGCGTGCTCATCACGCCGTCGACCTGGATCGGCGCTTCCGCCGGCGCGACGGCGGCATTGATGCCGTAGGACTGGAGTTCCATCGCGAGGGATGCGGCGACCCGCTCGCCCATCTCCGCCGGCATGTTGCGCGGCGGGCTGATCGCGACCTCGACCTTGTCGCGCAACTGGCGGCCGTAGGAGACCTGCGATGAATCGTGCTCGAAGGGTCTCGGCGTTCCACCGCACGCCGCGAGGGCGAGCAGGCAGAGCAGCATCACAACATGGCGCATGTCGCGATGACTCCGAGCAGGCAGCAGAACATCAGGATGACGAAGTAGGGCACGTCAGTCCGCGAGGGCGATCGCCGAAAGGCCGCGCCCGTAGTCGCGCACGCCTTGCAACGTGTTGCGGCGGTAGCTGAAGAAATCCTCGGTGGCGGTCAGCGTGTCGTGGCCGGTGGCGCTCACCGTGACGCCGTTCAGCGCGATGCGGTGCACGAGATAGCCCGGCAGGTCGAACATGAAGTGACCGGCGCGCGTGGCGGTGCGGAAGAACTTCGCGTTGGCTTCGTCCTGCGCGAGGAACGGCGCGGGAAATTCCGGGCCGACTTCGTACGAGGCCGGACCGATGCAGGGACCGACCACGACCTTTATGCGTTCGCGGCGCGCGCCGAGCTTCTCCATCGCCGCGATCGTCGTGTCGACGACGCCGCCCAGCGCGCCCTTCCAGCCGGCATGCGCGGCGCCTATCACCGAGGCATCGCCGTCGGCCAGCAGCACGGGTGCACAGTCGGCCGCCATCACGCCCAGCACGACGCCGGGCCGGTCGGTCACAAGGCCGTCGGCGCGAGGCGCGCCCGGCGACGTCCAGCGTTCGTCGGCGACCGTGAGCACGTCGGTCGAGTGGATCTGGTGCACGGTCTGAAGGTCGGGCTCGTCGAGGCCGAACTGCTCGGCCACGCGGCGCCGGTTCTCGCGCACGTTCTCCGGCGCATCGGCCGAGCCATAGCCGCAGTTGAGCGAGGAAAAGAGACCGGTGCTCACGCCGCCGCGGCGGGTGAAAAAGCGATGCTGCACCCCGTCGAGGGCGGCGAGTGTCTGGGCCTGAATCATTTACGCGTCCGAGGGGGCATCCGTGA
This sequence comes from Reyranella sp. GW821-FHT12G01, assembly GCF_058806575.1. Classification (NCBI taxonomy): domain Bacteria; kingdom Pseudomonadati; phylum Pseudomonadota; class Alphaproteobacteria; order Hyphomicrobiales; family Reyranellaceae; genus Reyranella; species Reyranella sp. GW821-FHT12G01. The sequence continues at coordinate 2,020 of NZ_JBXAPV010000001.1, read as the reverse complement.
AACCGGCTGGTGGAGCGCTCTTGCCGTCGCCGAGGGCCAGCACGCGAAAGAGGGTGCCCATTTGATCGGGCGCGATCAAGCGGGCCGATGCCGCATCGATTGCATGGGCCTGCGCCGCTTTTGCACGTTGCTTCAGCGCCTGCGCACGCTCGAACAGGCCGAGCCGGCGCAGGAAGTCGCCCTGGCCGACCGGTCCGAAGGCGGGGACCTTCGCGGCCGCAGCCAGTGCAACGAAATCGACATGTGCGCTGAGGTCGGTCTCGCCGGGGCGGTCGAGGATGCTTGCGCCTTGATGGCCGCGTACCGCCTGCAGCGATGCCGCGCGGCCCGCGCTCTCCAGGCCGTAATCGACGATCAGCGCCCAGCCGCCGTCGCGGGCGATACGCGCACCGATCGCGCCGGCCAGCGCGCGGCCCGCCTCGCTGAATTCGGCTTCCGCGCCTTCCCCGGCCTCGGGCAACACCGGGGCGAAGGGCGTGGCGCCCGGCGCGAGCGCCAGCCGCAACGCGCCCTGCCCGTCGAGGCCGACCATGCGCTCGCGCCAGCCCTGCGCCGTGCGATGGAACTGGCGTACCGGCAGCGCGTCGAAGAATTCGTTGGCGACCAGCAGCAGCGGTCCGTCGGGCACCTCGTCGAATCGCTCGTGCCAGGTCGGCACGTAGCCCTGCAATGCGACGCGCTGGGCCTCGCGCATCGGTGCGTTGGTGTCGACGAGATGCAAGTCGATCGCGGCATGAAAGCCCGGTACGCCGCGCGTCGCGCGCAGCGCATCGGCCATCAGCGTGCCGCGACCGGGTCCCAGTTCGACCAGCCGCACCGGCGAGGGCCGGCCCATCGCCAGCCAGCGCTCGGCCAGCCACGCACCTAAAAGCTCGCCGAACATCTGCGAGATTTCGGGTGCGGTGGTGAAATCGCCGGCGGCGCCCACCGGCACGGCGCGGCGATAGTAGCCGAGGCGCGGATGGCCCAGTGCCTCGGCCATGAAGTCGGCGAGGGAGATCGGGCCGGTGAGCGCGATGCGGCGCGCGATCAGCCCGCCCAACTCGGTCATGAGCGCTCGGTCACGGCGATTCGATCACGGAAGGGCGGGCTTGCGATAGGCCCGCACGATCACCCAGAGGCCGAACAGCAGCACCGGCAGCGACAGCAGCATGCCCATGGTGATCGGTCCCCAGAGATAACCGAGATGCGCGTCGGGCTCGCGGAAGATCTCGCCAACGATGCGGGCAAGGCCGTAGCCGGCGCAGAACACGCCGGTCAGCAGGCCCGGCCGGCGGCGGCCCTCGGTGAGCTTCCACACCGCCACCACGATCAGGGTCAGCAGCACGCCCTCGAAGAAGGCCTGGTAGAGCTGGCTGGGATGGCGCGGCAGCGGGCCGCCTCTCGGGAACACCATCGCCCACGGCACGTCGCTGATGCGGCCCCACAGCTCGCCGTTGATGAAGTTGGCGAGGCGCCCGAAGAACAGGCCGAGCGGCGCCACGAGCGCCACCAGGTCCGACAGCATGAAGGGATCGGCCTTGTTGCGCCTCGCAAAGAGCAGGATGGCGGCGATCACGCCCAACAACCCACCATGGAACGACATGCCGCCTTCCCACAGGGTCAGCGCCGACAGCGGATGCTCGATGTAGAAGCCCGGCTTGTAGAACAGCACGTAGCCGATGCGCCCGCCCAGGATCACGCCCATCGCGGCCCACAGCAGGAAGTCGTCGATCTTGAGCGGCGACAGCACCTTGGGCGGCTGGTCGCAGACGCGGCGCATGACCTGCCAGCCGATCACCAGGCCCGCGATGTAGGCCAGTGCGTACCAGCGGATGGCGAAGGGTCCGAGCTGGACCAGGACGGGGTCGATCTCGGGATACGGGATCGCCAGGAGGATCGCGGGGAGGGTGCTCATGAGGGCGATCCTTATAGCTGGGGAATCGCGTCCCTAAAATCGTCGCGGGGGGGGGGGGGGGGGGGGGGGGGGGGGGGGGGGGGGGGGGGGGGGGGGGGGGGGGGGGGGGGGGGGGGGGGGGGG